>CAWJGQ010000001.1:0-80323 GCA_963842425.1 uncultured Acidobacteriota bacterium
CGCGCGGCATGTAGCGGACCAGCAGCGGCTCGAGAACGCCCTTTTCACGGATTGAATCGGACAATTCGCGGACGTCGCCGATGTTCTTGCGCGGCTGATCGGGATTGGGGCGAATCTTATCAATCGGGATCATGCGCCCGATGGACGCGCCACTAAAACTGGTCAGCGTTTCGACGTAATGCGCGTCATGCCGCATCTTGAGAGTGACGGGCAACCCGATCCTCTTCGACACGTTGTAATACCTCCTGTGCGAGCTTTTTGTATTCTTCGGCGCCGGAAGATTTCGGCGCGTACGTGAAAATGGTTTCCTTGTACGCCGGGCTTTCCTCCAGGCGGACGTTCTTGCTGATGCGCGTCTTGAACAGCGCGTTCCCGAACGTGGCGCGGATTTGTTCGTGCGTATCGCGCGAAATGTTCGTGCGCTTGTCGAAAAGTGTGATCACCACGCCGAGAACTTTCAGCGCGGGATTGGGCCGGGCGCGAATTCGTCCGTAGGTTTCAAGTAAGTCGTCGGTGCCCTCGATGGCGAAATAGGCGGCCTGAATCGGCACTAGCAAATGCGTGGAAGCCACGAGCGCGTTCACGGTGAGAATGCCCAGTGCCGGCGGAGTATCGAGCACGATATAGTCGTAATTTTTCAGAATCGGCGCGAGCGCGTCTTTTAGTTTAAAGGGCGCGTCGAACGCTCCGGCGAGCTGCTGCTCGAGCCTTGCCAGCGCAAGACGGGCCGGCGCTACGTGGAGATTCGGATCCTTGGTCGGGCGAATAATTTTCGCCATTTCGATGGGATGCTCGGCGAAAATGTCGTACATGGTGCTTTGGATTTCGTCCGAAGAGAAAAAAGCGATCGTGGCGTTGGATTGCGGGTCGAGGTCAATCAGGAGGGTTCTTTTCTTCTTAACGGCGAGCGCGGCGGCCAAGTTGATGGATGTAGTGGTCTTTCCAACGCCGCCCTTTTGATTGGCAATAGACAGGACGCAGGTCAAACCGTTGGCCCTCACTCCCCGGATGGCAACCCCAGGCCCATATATGGAGCCCGGTGGCCCCTTCGCCACTACGACTAGCGCCCACTCTACCTATTCTGGAGTTAGTTACGCAAGGGAAATTTGAATTAGCGGCTGAAGCCGCCTGATACTTTTGGCAAGCTTTCACGATGTGGGCGGACTTGGTACACTCCAGCGCTAGAAAACGGAAGCGAAAGGGCATATGGCAAACGGCGAAGAACAAATTCCAGCATCGCCGGAGGTAGTTCCGGTGGACCGCGTGACGCCGGTTGCCGGGATATGGCACACAGTTCTCTTCGTGGTGATTTTGTTAGGTCTGGCAATATTGCAAGGCCGGCCGCAGCTGGCAAAAGGAGCTCACCTGCCGGGGCGGATGGTTCTCTACATTTCCACGATGATCTACGAATTTTTCTTGCTTGGATACGTCTGGCTGCTTGGACTGAGGCGGTACAAGGTGACGATCAGCGAGATCATTGGCGGAAAATGGCGACGGTGGGGGGATTTTTGGCGGGACGTGGGAATCGCCCTGCTCTTCTGGATCGTCGTGGTCGGTATGCTGCTGGTGTTGTCCCGCGAATTGGACTTCAGCGGAATGGAGGCGGCGAAGTTTCTGCTGCCGGAGACGGCCAAGGAAGCAATCGTGTTCGTCCTATTGTCGTGCACTGCGGGATTCTGCGAAGAGGTGATTTTTCGCGGCTACCTGCAGCGGCAGTTCACGGCATGGACCGGGAGCGTGGTCGCTGGAATCCTATTGCAGTCGGTAGTTTTCGGCGGCGCGCACCTTTACCAGGGGCTGAAGGGCGTGGTGGTGATTACCGTGTACGGCGCGATGTTTGGAGTTCTGGCCTCGATGGTGAAAAGCCTGCGACCGGGAATTATGCAGCATGGCGCGCAGGATTCGCTATCAGGTATTGCAGGCGTCTTCCTGAAGAAGTATCACTTCCTGCAAGTCATCAAGTTTTGACATCCGCATACTCTGAGGATGTATTAGTGCGGAGCTTGGGCGCTGTCCTTGAATGTGATCGTGACGAAGTGGCCGTCGCGATCGGGCGCGGTTTTGAAGACCGGTTTTGATCCGGCCGGCACCCAGAGGACGCCACCGCGCAGCGCGTTCGCGGAATCAAGGCTGGAGGCGCCAGAGACGGACACGCCGTTCAGTCCGGCGATCAACATGTCGCGTGTGTCGTCGAATGGTTCTGCCGTTTCCCCCTGGTCGAAGTACCACGATTCGACAATCATCTCGTCTGATCCGAATTCAACCCTCCGGGAATTCGGTTGATCGCTACGCTCTCTGCCGATGAGGCACGGACGGTGCGGTTGATTCTCCGCGACGACGGTACAGTAGTTTCGGATCGCTCCTTGCGGGCGTACCAGCTCGATAGCGATGTTGCGCAGCGTAACGTCGCTCGAGTTTGTGACCGCATGGGAAAAATTCCCCGCCGAATATCGGACCTCGGGGCGTTTCTTGTCGTCGGGCGAAGCGTCAGCACCTCCCGGAGGGACCGAGACGTATGGCAGGTCGTGATGATGTGGCAGCGTCGTTTCGTGCGGCGGAATTTCGACGAAGAAGACGTTTACGTAGGAGTTTTGGAAAATGAGGTGGTGATGGCTTTCCTCGCGCATGGGAATGGCCGGCGCTGACGTGGGCGTCGAGGTTTGGGCCTGAAGCGAAACCGCTGCGAGAAAGATGGCGGTGAAAACACAGAGAGCCCGCCGTTGAGTAGGAAGGCAAATCACGTGCGGCCTTACATCTTATAGCGGCCGAGGTCGTCGTCGTTCAGGCCTTCGAGCCATTTGCGCAACTCTTCGTTGGAGCTTTTTTCGGTGACCACGCCGGACTTGGATGAGTTCTTCAGCACCTGATCTTCGACGAAAATCGGGCAATCGAGGCGCAAGGCGAGAGCCAGCGCGTCGCTCGGCCGGGAATCCATGGACATGGTCTGTCCGTCGCGCTCCATCCAGATTAATGCGTAGAAGGTGTCCTCTTTCAAATCCGAGACGACCACTTTCTGGACGTGAACGTCGAGGCCGATCAGGACGTTTTTCAGGAGATCGTGGGTCTGCGGGCGGGGCGCTTCGATTTTCTCGATTTCGCGCGCGATAGCCTGCGCTTCAGGGACCCCAACCCAAATTGGAAGGACGCCGGTGCCATGGGTTTCCTGGAGGACCACTACGGGAGTGTTGGTTGCGGGGTCCATCATCAGGCCCCGAATTTTCACTTCGAGTTCCATGGTGGCCTCCGCTGTGTTAGACGACTTGTTCGCCGACGAGACTGAACGGCGCGGCGCGCGTGACTCGCGCCTGAACGTATTCTCCCAGAAGATTTTGACGCGGCGAAGTGAAATTAACGATGAGGTTGCTCGTGGAGCGTCCAGCCCACTGGCCGCGCGCGGCGTGATGCGTATCTACCATCAGCTCGAAGGTCGTGCCGACGAGTTTGTTGTTGCGCTCGATCTGAATCTGGCGCTGGCGATCCTGCAGGAGGGTGAGGCGGCGAGACTTTTCTTCTTCGGGAATCGCGTCGGGCATGGTGGCAGCTGACGTATTCGGGCGCGGCGAGTAGGTGAAAGCGTAGACGCCGTCGTAGCCAACCGCATCGAGCAGGGTGACGGACTCCTCGAAGTCCTGCTCGGTTTCGCCGGGAAAGCCAACGATGATATCGGTGGTGATGCTGATGGGGCGGTGCGCGGCGCGAATCCAGGAAATCTTTTCGAGATACTCGTCCCGCGTGTAGGTGCGGCGCATCGCGCCGAGAATGCGGGTTGAACCGGACTGCACAGGCAGGTGGATGTGATCGCAGAGCACTGGCGTCGAGTCAATGGCTTCGACAATCTCGCGATGAAAATCGTTGGGGTGCGAGGTGGTGAACCGGACGCGGCGAATTCCCTCGACTGCGGCGACTTCGCGCAGCAACTCGACGAAACTCAGCTGGCGGGGAGACGGATCGCGATAGGAATTTACGGTCTGGCCGAGCAACTGAATCTCGGTGTAGCCGGATTCGGCGAGCCGACGCGCCTCGGAGAGCACAGCTTCGCTGGGGCGACTGCGTTCCGGCCCGCGCGTATGCGGCACGACACAATAGGAACAGGCATAGTCGCAGCCTTCGATGATGGTGACGTAGGCGCGAAGCGGATTGTCGCGGCGAGTGATTTCGGTTTCGAAGGTTTCTTCGGTGTCGAGATCGAGTCCCATTACGCGGCGGCCGCCAGCTTCCAGCTCCGCGACCATCTGCGGAAGCTTCCGGTAACTCGCCGAGCCGCACACCAGACTTACCCACGGAGCGCGCTCGAAAATGTCTTCGCCTTCCTGCTGGGCGAGGCATCCGATCACGCCGATGATTTTGCCGTCCGCGATTCCCCGCCACGCGCCGAGGCGAGAAAAAACCTTCTGAGCGGCCTTTTCGCGGATCGAGCAGGTGTTGTACAGCATGACGTCCGCTTCCGCGATGCTTTGCGCGGCGTGATACCCGCGCGCGAGGAACACGCCGGCGACTTTCTCGGCGTCGTGGACGTTCATCTGGCAGCCGAAAGTTTCGATGAAGAAGGATTTGCCGTTTGCGGAAGGAAACGCATTCAACTCGGAAGACGTGGGCAGTTCGGGCGCGGACGCCCCGGAGGGCGCCGCCAGCGTTTCAATTCCTATGTCGAAAGTCTTGCTCATTGTCAAACGACGAGTTTAGCACAGGCGCTTGCGTCGAATGAGCTGTGGCGCTTAGACTCGCGGTGACGTCAGTCTTTCGCCATGGAACTACGTTGATGCGATCTAGTCGAACACGTAAAGGACGCAGCCGTGCAAACGCTATAGTTCTGCTTCTATTTGCGGCGCTCGTTGTTGTTGGTCCGGAGCAAGCGCTCGCCCAAGCGCCTGATTTCGACGCCGTTGCATCGCGAGCGGCCGATGCGATCCTGACGTTGTCCCGGGGGCTGGTGGTGAAGCCGAGCGTCGTTGTTGTGGATTTTGTCGAGACGCATGGCGGCTCAAGCGAGATGGGAACGGAACTCGCCCGGCAGTTTTCCAAGTCGTTGGCCAAGAATGCGCGGGATTTCGTGGTTGCGGAGCCGAACGGTGAGTTCGACACATCCAGCGCCAGTCGGTTGCCTTCGCAGGCCGCGGCCGACGCGGCAGTGAACTGCTCCGCGGGTAAGCCGATGCCAACCTTTGTTGTCGAGGGAAATATGGATCTATTGCAGGACCGCGTCGTCATCAGAATCAAGGCCACGCGGACTGAGGACAACAAGGCTATCTTCGACGAGCGGGTTACCGTGCCGCTGACGCCCGAGTTGCAAGCGCTGGAATCGAAACCGGCGTCTGTTAACGAGAAGCCGTCGGGCGAGAACGGCCCCGCTTGGGTGCGGCCCGGCTTTCATATTGCGGATAATGGGGCGCGCGTTCCGTCCATGGACTCCGTCAGCGACTATACTCCGCCCCGATGCCTCGAATGCACGCGTGCGGATTATCCCGACTCGGCCATGGCGGCGAAAATAGAGGGAATGATCAGCCTTCGAGTCTTGATCGACGCGACAGGGCGACCCGCGGAAATTATCGTGTCGAAGGGGCTTCCCTGCGGGCTGAACGAAAGAGCCGTCGAAACGGTGGCGACTTGGAAGCTCGATCCGGCCAAAGGACCCGACGGGAAGCCAGTGGCTGTCTGGCAAAACATCAAGGTAAATTTTCAGTTGTTCAACTAGCTTGCTTCGTAGCAAACGCCCAAAGAAACGAAGCGGTCACCAGCCGAGGATATCGGCGCGAATGAGCGGCGCTACGGTTTCGGGTGCTGCGTGAAGAAATTCCACATGATGGCGGTCGCCTGGATGTCGTTTCCGCTGAGGGCGACTCCGGGCCAGATGTGATGGCCGCCCTGAATCGCGTATAGCGCGACGCCAGCGCCGTCGGCACAACCGGAATAAACCGATGTGTGCAGGCTGGGCGTTTCTTCGGTCGCGGGTGTGCGCGAACACCCGTCCCGCGTGACCCAGAACGCGACTGTATCTGACACAGGCGTGTCCTCGCGCCGAGGTCCGATTTGAAACGGCGTGCTTCCCCCGTCAAATGGCACCAGACGGTCGGCCGTCCCATGAAATACCAACACGGAAACCGGGCTGGACGGGTGACAAGGAAGATTCTGTGCGCCTTCGACCGGAGCGATCGCGGCGATCATGCCCGACAATTCGCAGCCGAGGCGGAAAGACATCATGGCGCCGTTGGATATTCCGGTGACGAAGATGCGCTTGCGATCAATCGAATAGGTGTGCTCGAGGGTGTCAATTAGAGCGGCGATGAAAGCCACGTCGTTCACATTATTTTCCTGCGCGTAACCGCAGCAGTTGCCGGAGTTCCACGTCGGGACGTTGCTCAGGCGGCCCGTGCCGCTCGGATATGCGGCGATGAATCCCTGCTGGTCGGCCATCAAACTCATTCCGGACATGCCTTCGATGTTCTCCGGGCTTTGCGTCGCGCCATGAAGAACTAGCACTAGAGGTACAGATTTCCCGGCGTCGTAATTAGGCGGAACGTGCAAAACATAGGTGCGGACGCGCCCATCCACGTTGATCGTGCCCGACGTCGTGGGCATCACAGCGGCATGAGTTTGAGAGGACCGCAGGCGCATCGCCATCCGGAGACCGACGAGACACAGAATGATCGCCATCAAGATGACGAGTCGAATTCCTAGTCTTGCTCGCATAACGACTCCGCGCAGCGCGCCGCATGATTGTGGCGCGCTCAATATAATTATTAGAACACGAGAGAAAGCGCGAAGTTCCGGTTGTGCCCGCGGCGTTACTGGCGAAATCGCAGAAGACAGGGCGGATTACCAGCCGAGGATATAGGCGAACATGAGCGGGGCGACGATGGTGGCGTCCGATTCGATGACGAAGCGCGGAGTATCCACGCTGAGCTTGCCCCAGGTGATTTTCTCGTTGGGGACCGCGCCGGAATAGGAGCCGTAGCTAGTAGTCGAGTCGCTAATCTGGCAGAAATACGCCCAGAGCGGAACGTTGGGACGCTTCAAATCCTGGTGAAGCATGGGGACGACGCAGATGGGGAAATCTCCGGCGATGCCGCCGCCAATCTGGTAAAAGCCAATCGGAGTTTTCGTGGCTGTCTCAGTGTACCAACGGGCCAGCTCGATCATGTATTCGATGCCGCCGCGGATGGTGGTGGCGCTTTTTACGTTGCCGCCGATGACCTGCGCCGCGAACATGTTTCCGAGCGTGGAATCTTCCCAGCCGGGAACAAACATCGGCAAGTTCTTTTCAGCTGCGGCCATCATCCAGCTGTCTTTGGGATCAATCTGGTAAAACTGCTTCAGCTTTCCCGACAGAAGGACTTTAAAAAGGAATTCGTGGGGGAAAAAGCGCTGCGAGGATTTGTCCGCGGCGTACCAGTCGTCCATGATCGCGCGCTCGATGCGACGCATGGCTTCCTCTTCGGGGATGCACGTGTCGGTGACGCGATTCAGGTGGTGATTAAGGAGATCCACCTCCTCCGCAGGCGAAAGATGACGGTAGTGAGGGACGCGCTTGTAATGATCGTGCGCGACGAGGTTGTACACGTCCTCTTCCAGGTTGGCGCCGGTGCAGCAAATTCCGTGGACTTTGCCCTGGCGAATCATTTCGGCAAGCGAGAGGCCGAGTTCGGCGGTGCTCATGGCGCCCGCGAGCGTGACGAACATCTTGCCGCCGCTGGAAAGATGCTTCACGTAGGCTTCCGAGGCGTCAATGACGACGGCGGCATTGAAATGGCGATAGTGGTGCTTGACGAAGGACGTGATGGGACTTGCCGACCGTGTCTCAGGCGCGCTCATGAAATCTCCTTGGGACAGAACCGAAATGGGAAACACCCGTAATGGGTGAGCGTTCGCGTGACGAAGTGCGGCTAAAAGTAGCTGGCCGTGTAATTCAAAAGCCGGAAGAATTTATGCAGAGAGATATGAAATTGGAATGAGGCGAAACTCGTTTCGCAGGACACGTGGAATAAATAACACAGATGCGGGCGAACTGACTATGAAATTCTCCACAGCCTGGCGTTTTTTGGTGTGTCGTTTCAGGCAGCCTAAATCTTTCGCGTGGCGTCTGATAAGTTTGAATCTGCAGATTGCGTGTGCTACGGTGTTTTTGCCCGGCAAACCTAATTTCTTTCAAGGGGGAAACAATTTCTGGCCCGGCGCTGCTGCTTTTCGCGAGCCCACTCACTCTTCTAGAACAGACGAGCGGGGTGGCAAGAGTTATCCTCGGAGTTCTTCTTTTACTTTCCATTTTTTCCTGGGCGTTGATTCTCCAAAAATATTCCCAGCTTGGCGGGCTCGACAGCAAGACGTCGAAGTTTCTGCAGATGTTTCGCGCGGGCCGCGGGCTTTCCGATCCGAACACGCTGCGCGCCGGCGTGGGCGGAACTCCGCTGATTTCCGTATATGCGGCGGGATATCGCGAACTTGAATCGCAGATCGGCGGCGCAAATCCTCGCGGCGGTGTAGCTGTAGCTGGCAAGTTGAGGAACGCGAGCGCGGTCGGAGTCGAGATGCAGGTGGCGGCGGGAGAGGAAGTGCGCCGACTGGAAAAGGGAATGTCGTCACTGGCCACGATTGCTTCCGTATCGCCCTTCATTGGACTATTCGGCACGGTGTGGGGAGTGATGGACGCGTTTGCCGGACTGGGCGACGCAGGGGCAGCAAGCCTCCGCGCAGTTGCGCCGGGAATTGCTGAGGCGCTGGTCACGACGGCTGCGGGATTATTCGCCGCGATTCCGGCGTTGATTGCCTACAACCACTACCTTTATGGCATTCGCGGCGTTGCGTCGCGGATGAACGATTTTTCGGCAGAGTTCGTGTCGAAAGTAGAGACGCTGTATAACTCGTAGACAACCGCCATGCCGTCCATCGAACGCCAGACCGGTACATCGCTTTCTGAAATCAATATGGTGCCGTTTATTGACGTGGTGCTGGTGCTGCTGATTATTTTCATGATCACGGCGCCGATCCTGCAGTCCGGCATCGAAGTGGACGTGCCGAAAACGAAGACGGTGAAGGAGCTGACCGAAGTGCGGATGGTCGTGACCATTGACCGCGGACAGCGCGTGTATCTGAACGACAAGCCGGTGAACATTCACGACATCGGCCAGCAGGTTTTGGCGCAATCCAAAGATCCGAAGCATCAGGCCGTTTACGTGCGCTGCGATGAAAGCGTTCCGTTTGGAAGCTGGGCGACGGTGGTTGACGCGCTCCGCCAGGCGGGAATTCAAAATGTGAGCGTGGTGACGCAGCCGCTCAGCGATCGACCGACAGTTCAGTGAAATGACGACCTTCGCCGCAACTCGATCGAGCGACGTGCTCAAGCCCTTCGTTCAAATATCGCTAATCGTTCACGTGACGTTCTGCGTGCTGGCGGTGCTCTATGCATATTTTTATGGCCGGGAGGCAGATTGGGGAGGACCGGGCGGCTCGATTACCGTAGGACTCGTGGGCAACGTGCCGGCGATTCCGCTTCCCCGCCCTGATGTGGTGTCGCCCAATCGAGTGGTGGATGAATCGAAGGGGCTTTTCAAGTCTGAGCCGGCGCCGGTGCCGAAGCCGGAGCCGGATGCTGTCCCGATACCAAAATTCGAAAAGAACAAACCGCCGAAATACGTTACGCGGCCATCGAAGGTGCTTGAAAATCCCACGCCGCCGCCTCCGAACGCGGTTCCCTATGGCGGAGGCGGGACTCCTACGGTGCCGACGACTTCGTTTGCGCTGGGCGCGGGCACGACGCAGGCTGGACTCGGATTTACGGGCACGGCGGGCGGCGATTTCGGAGCGCGATTCTCGTGGTACGTCGAGGCAGTGCAGCGGCGGATCAGCGGCAATTGGCTCGCAAGCACGGTGGACCCCAGCGTCACTACGGCGCCACGCGTTGTCGTCACGTTCACGATTCTGCGCGACGGCTCGGTGACAAATATTCAGATGACGCAACGGAGCAACAATAGTTCCGTAGACAGCTCCGCGACCCGGGCAGTGCAGGACTCCAGCCCGCTTGCGCGGCTGCCGGCGGAATATTCGGGATCGAGTGTGAATGTGGAGTTCTGGTTCGATTTTCACCGGTAGCGCAGCATAAGAGGGGTCCATTGGCCATGCAGACGTTTACGCGACTGACATCATTGCGAATTATTCTAGTGCTGGCTCTCGCGTGCTTCTCGTTGGCGCGGTCTTCGGCGGCGCAGGATTGGTTCAAGACCGGCACGGGGCTGGGAGTTACCAAGGCGCGACTCGCGCTCCCGGACACGGTGGCGCGTTCAACGTTCGCGCAGCCGCTGCCCAAAACATTTCACGATGTTGTGTGGGCCGACCTCGATTATTCCGGGATCGTGGAGATGGTCAGCCCGAGCTTTTACCCGACTCAAGATCCCGGGCAGCCGAGCGAACTGAAAGCTGACGACTGGGCGGCGGCGCCGGCGAGTGCATACATGGTGGCGTACGGTAATCTTTCAACGGACGCATCGGGCATGGCGTTCGCGGGATATCTTGCGGACGTTCACAATCCGACAGCTCCGCTGGCACTGCAGAAAATCTATCGCGGCGCGGCGACGGATGCCGATGCGAGGCGGATGGCGCACCAATTTGCTGACGACATTATCGGAGTGCTGAGCGGCGGGCAGCCGGGCATCGCGCAAACCAAGATTGCCTATGCCAGCGAGCGCAACGGCAATAAAGAGATATGGGTGATGGACTACGACGGTGCGAACCAGCAGCAGCTCACGCACCTGAAGTCCATCTCACTCACGCCGCGATGGTCACCCGACGCGACGCGAATCGCGTTTACATGCTTTGCGCCTTACCGCGGAGTCACTTCAGCGCAAATCTGCATTTACTCGACGGCGTCCGATCGCTTGATCGCGTTCCCGCGATATCGCGGAACGAATGGCTCGCCGGCATGGTCGCCCGACGGCTCGGAGATTGCGTTTATGTCGAGCCTGAACGGCGACCCGGAGATTTATGTCTCGGATACGACTGGCGCGCATCTGCACCGAATCACTTTTGCAGCTGGAGTAAGCACATCGCCGGCGTGGAATCCGAAGACGGGTAAGCAGATGGCTTTCGTGAGTGACCGCGCGGGATCGCCGGTGCTCTATCTCGCGAATTCCGACGGGTCCGACGTCGAGAAGTTGAATCTGCCAGACATGGGGTACGTGATAGACCCGGCATGGTCACCGAATGGACAATTGCTGGCATTTAGCTGGCGACGTCCGAGCGGCAACTACGATATCTACGCTATGGACATTGTGAGCCGGCAACTGGTGGAATTGACGCGCGACGCGGGACGCAACGAGCGCCCCAGCTGGGCTCCCGATGGCAGGCATATCGTTTTCGAATCCACGCGCACTGGGACGCGGCAAATATGGTCCATGCTGGCGGACGGCAGCCAGCCGCATCAGCTGACATTCGAAGGGCAGAACGAATCGCCCAGCTGGTCTTCGAAATAATGGAGTAAATTAATTCACGGCGAACCCGCAAGGCCGTCGCGGCGGCGCCGAAGGAGGCAGTCCATGCACATAGGTGCTTTTCGCAAGTTCACATTGCTCTTCGGCCTCGCAATTCTTGCCGCCGTTGCCGGCGGCTGCAATAAAAAGGTGGCGGCAACTCCGCCTGCGCCGCCTCCGGCTCCGGCGTTGCAACCGACAGTGACATTGAACGCTTCGCCATCCACGGTGAGTTCAGGCCAGACGGTGACGCTCTCCTGGTCGTCCACGAACGCGACGGACCTGGAGATCGGGCCCGGCGTCGGGAAAGTTGCGCCCCAAGGTTCGACTCCGGTGAATCCTACCGAGACGACGACGTTCACGATTACTGCCACGGGCCCGGGCGGGAGCGCTGCCGCCAGCGCCAGCGTGAGCGTGAATGGCTCGGCGGCTCCGACGGCTATGGCGCCAAGAGTGCAGCCGGGTGTCGGCGAACTCTTCGACCAGAACGTTAAAGACGCTTATTTTGAGCTCGATAAATCCGATCTGCGCGACGATGCCCGCGCCGCGCTCACCAAGGACGCGGAGTTTCTGCGCTCGTATCCTCAGGTTAAGGTCTCGATCGAGGGCCATTGCGATGAGCGCGGCTCGACCGAATACAATCTGGGACTCGGCCAGCGGCGCGCTGAGGCTGCGAAGAACTACCTGATTTCGCTCGGCATCTCAGCCGATCGAATGGAAACCACGAGCTGGGGCAAAGAGCGTCCATTCTGCTCCGAACATGACGAATCTTGCTGGCAGCAGAACCGCCGCGCGCACTTCGTGATGGCACACTAAGAATCGGATCGCGCCTGCGTCAGCGAGGGAGTTGATTTCATCGCTGACGCAGGCCGGCGCACTCGCGACGGCATTACCGCCGCTGATCGAACTCGGTCAAATTGCTTCAAGGAGGCATCCCCTTGCGTACACGATGGCTCGCGCTGGCAGTCGCAGCGGTATTTCTCGGCGCACTCGGCGGGGCACTTTTCGCTCCCCAGCCTGCGGGCGCTGAATCGAAGGAAATGATCCTGCTCCAGCAGCAGGTGACACAGATTTTGCAGGCGCAACAGGACCTGCGCAGCACGGTGGACGGCAACAACGCCGCGATCCGGACGCTATTGCAGCAGTCACTCGACTCCGTGAGCAGGCTCAGCGGCGAAATGGGCACGTTGCAGAAATCCGTGCAGGAAGTCCAGGCGAACACTGGCGCGCGCATTGACACGATGACGCAGCAGACGCAAGGACTCTCCGACAACATGCAGGACGTGCAGGCGCGCGTGGCAAAACTTTCGCAGCAATTGACGGACGTCCAGAACCTACTGCAGAGCATTGACGCAAGGGTTTCCGGCGGCTCGACGACGGGCGCTCCGGCGACGAATAGCCCCGGGGAAAGCCCGGACAACGGCGCGGCACCTGCGCCCGCGGCGGGACTCGCGCCGATTTCCGCAGACACGCTTTATCAAAATGGTCTACGCGATCTTACCGGCGGAAAGTACGATCTGGCGCGGCAGGAGTTCTCGGACTACATCAAGAATTTCCCTTCGAATGATCTGGCGTCGAACGCGACGTTCTATATCGGCGAGATCGCGTACGCGCAGAACGATTTCAAGGGAGCCATCGCGTCCTACAACAAAGTGCTGGTGAACTATCCGAAGAGTTTCAAGGCAGACGCGTCCCTGCTGAAGAAAGGCATGGCCGAGCTTGAACTGGGTCTGAAGGCGAGCGGAATTCGCGATCTGAGGGAACTCGTTATGCGATCGCCCACGTCGGATGAGGGGAAACGCGCTCAGGCGAAACTGCGCGAACTTGGCGTGGCGCCAACCTCACGCTCGACGCGGTGAACGCTGGCGGACCCGGCGAGCTTCGCGCGCAACGCGTGCTGGTCCGCAGGGTACATCTCGCGCTGAGGGCTTGGCTAGGCGCGCACGTGGTCCGGCTGCCAGTCGCGAATTAATTGTTTGATAGCTTTGCGGTCGGTGATCTTGTCCTGGAGGACTTTTCGGGAGAGGTCGGGCAGTTCGGCATCTCCCGCAAACCGCAGCGCCACCAGCTGGCCCACCTGAAAATCCCCAATTCTCGTGCGCAGGTCCACCGGCAACACTTGCTGCATTCGAAGCCGCATTTCGAGACGGATCACGCGATCCTGAACCGTGAGAGCCATGATACGGGCGCTGAATGCGAGCACCAATAGCGCGATAGCAACAAGCAGCGCCATCACGGACGCCGCTGACAGACCTTCAATAAGTCGGTATATGGACCATCCGACGTTCAGGAGTAAAATCGGCGCTACTACAAAATGGAAGGGTGGGAAGAACTTTGCGTGATTCTGAAAATTCTGCGTTTCGCTCATGACCGGACCTCCGACGAACTGGATGGAACTTCGCGCATGATATCAAAATTGCGCCTTCAGGGCATGCGGACGGAAGCCCGGTCGAGGCGCCTCATCGGTTTCTGTTGACTCCGAGCTTTCTGATATACTCCAGCGCATGTCAGTCAACAAAGCCATCCTGGTGGGGCGCCTCGGGCGCGATCCAGAAACGCGGTTCACGTCCGGCGGACAAGCCGTGGCGAACTTCACGCTTGCTACCGACGAAACTTTCAAGGATCGCGCGGGCGAACGCCAGAAGCGCACCGAATGGCACCGCATCGTGCTGTGGGGAAAGCTGGCGGAGATCGCGCAGCAGTATCTGAAGAAAGGGATGCTGGTGTACGTCGAGGGGCGCATCCAAACGCGTCAGTGGGAAGACAAGCGCGACGGCCAGAAGCGCCAGACCACGGAGATCGTCGGAACGTGATGCGCATGCTCACTTCGCGCGCGGAAGGCGCCGCTGCAGGAGCAAGCTCCGGTGGTGGATCAGGCGGCGGAGCAGGTCACGGCCGATCCGCAGATGCCGATTTCGATGTCGCAGGTCCGGCCGCCGAGGAACCGTCGAGTGGTCCGGAAATCTCCGACGAAGATATTCCCTTCTAGATAGCCGTCAAAACATTGCCGGATTGGTCGGCTGCCGTGCCGTAGAATTTCGCTTCAGCGGACTGCTGGAAGAATCTCGACAGAGGAATCCGTCCTTACTTCGGGGTCGAACTTCCGTTAGCGCCAGTTTCCGATTGCGGCCCGGCAATCGTTTCCAACTCATCGTCGTCATCTTCGAGCACGGGTAAAGTCGGCAGAATATCCGCGGCAATCGAGCGGCGCTGGATCGCCAGATCTTTGATCATCTTCCCGTCGCGAAATTCGAGCGATCTTTTGGCGTACTGCGCGATATCGGGCTCGTGCGTGACAATCACGACGGTGAGTCCGTGCGAATCGTTCAATTTCTGCAAAATATCCATGATCTCGATGCTGGTGCGGCTATCGAGGTTTCCGGTCGGCTCGTCGGCGAGCAATAAGCGAAGGATTGTTGACCAGCGCCCGGGCGATTGCGACGCGCTGCTGCTGTCCGCCCGATAACTGCGATGGAAAATGTCCCGCGCGATCGGACAGGCCCACGCGTTTGAGTGCTTCTTCCGCCCGGCGCTGGCGCTCCTCAATGGCAACGCCGGCATAGATGGTCGGCAACTCCACATTTTCGAGCGCCGACGTCCTCGACAACAGATTGAATTGCTGAAATACGAATCCGATCTTGCGACTGCGGATTTTGGCGAGTTCGGTTTTCGTGAGACCCGAAACATCTTTTCCGTCGAGGAAGTAATGTCCCCGGGTGGGTTTGTCCAGGCACCCGATGATATTCATCAGCGTGGACTTACCCGATCCGGAAGAACCCATCACGGCGACGAATTCACCCGGATGGATTTCCATCGAGACCCCGCGCAGGGCGTGGACCTGAATTTCACCAAGATCGTAGGTTTTGTGGACGCCGTCGAGCCGGATCGTGGGAACGTTTCCCGTTGAGGCCGTGCCTGGGGAGTTCGGGGCGGCGTTCGATGTGGTGGAGGAATCGCTCATGGCGTTGCGCGGGCTGCGGCTAAGCTGGACCGAAATGGCGAAGGAGCTTGAGAGCGATCCTAGTGGCTGGCGGCTTCTTTTCTCCGCTGCTCGTCCAGCTGCCTCAGGAAATCTTCGAACTTGAGCTGTTGATCGGGCGTAAGAATCGCGCGGATATTGGCGCGGCCCTGCTGGCGAATCTGTTCATGCTCAGCATCGAGAGGTGCGTAGAGCGCCTTCCACTTCGAAAGTGTGTCATCAAACACCGCGCCAACCTGCTTCTGCTGGTCCGGAGTCAGCTGCAGCCTCTGCGTCAGTTCGTTTACTCTCTCGTCCCGAGTCGGCTTGAGGTTCAACTGCGCGGCACTCTGGGCCTGCACCTGTCCCTCTACGCGTTCGTCCCAAACATGGCTGCCGACGCCACCCAGCAGGATGCCGAGAACAAACACGACGAACACAAGCACGGCAGCTTCGAATCGAGCGTTCTTACTTTGCATGATTGCTTTCCGCTACCATCATCAAAACCTCGTCCCTGTTTGCCGGCGCCTTCGCCGGGTCTGGACCAAAAATATCGCTCACAGACATAAGACGTGCGGTGGTGACATTGGGTTGCGCGCGGCGCCCCCATCCCGCGTCGTATGACACGAGCGCGCCGAGAACGATCGTTGCCGTCGCCGCGAATCGCCATCCGAGGCGAACCAGCGGCTGCCAAAATCCGGCGCGTTCCGCGGAACGATCTTGATCAGTGGCACGAATTCGCGCCATCACCGTGCGCGCGAACGCCGGTCCCGGACCATCGGACGGCCCTGCCAAGCGAAGCAGTCGCACGCTCGAAGCAGCTTGCTTGAGCGCGCCGCGGCACGCCGCGCAGCTCTGCCAATGCTGCTCGGCGGTCCTGGCGTCGGCGGAAGTCAGCGCGCCATCGAGATAATCCTCCAACATTGCTTCGTAGTTCGCACAGGCTGTATTTCCGAACTCAGTGTCCGTTGCCATGGCTTTTACCCTTTCCTTTGCGCTGAATGCGAATCGGCCGACTTGCTGGCAGGATTCATCCGGCGCCGATAAACGTCCATGATTCGGCCGCGTGCGCGGAACAGTCGCACCTTCACCGTGTTCACGTTGAGATTGAGAATCTCGGCCAACTCTTGCACAGAAAAACCTTCCATTTCTTTCAGAACCAACAATTGCCGATCCTGCTCCGGCAATGCCGCGAGCATCCGTTCCAGAATCTGCCGCGATTCGGCACGTGCGCTCGAACTTTCCGGAGGGCGATCCGCGGACACGATGCCGTCCAGCCGCGAAACCTGCTCCTCGGACAAGTCCGCTTCATACACCAGCGGCCGAACCTTCTTCTTTCTCAAGTAATCCCAGCACTCGTTGACCGCGATCTTGTAAAGCCAAGTCGAAAAAGCCGCTCGCTGATCGAATCGCTTAATGCCAAGATACGCCTTCAGAAAAACCTGCTGCGCGACGTCCTCAACATCTTCCGGCCGGCGCAGAATGCCACCGACGAGCGCAAACACACGTTGCTGATGCCGTCGGACCAATTCCTCGAACGCGGCCTCCGTACCATTTTGAGACAGGCGTACTAGTTCCCTGTCTTCTTCCTTCTTTCCCTTTCGGTCGAGAGGAAGCGTAAGCGCCGGGGCGCTGGCTACCATAGTCTTTGGGACGTCCGCCATTCGCTTTAGGTTACGCCGAAAAATCCGCGCGTGTTCCAATTTTTTCTTGCGGGTCCAACTGGTCCATGTGACAATACCCGCCATGATAATCGGCGACAGAATCCGACTGCTACGAGAGACCAAAAAACTTTCCCAGGGCGATGTTGAAAAGCGCACCGGTTTGCTCAGGTGCTACATTTCGCGCGTCGAAAACGGCCACACAGTGCCGGCAATTGAAACACTCGAGAAGCTGGCGAGGGCGATGGAAGTGCCGCTCTATCAGCTTTTCTACGACGGCGAAGAACCGCCCGTGCTACCGAATCTTCCGAAGCGGAAGAGCGCGGATGACATCGCTTGGGGCAGCACCGGCAAGGATGCGCGTTACCTTGGGCGTTTCCGCCGGCTGCTGGGCAAGATAGAAGAAGGCGACCGCCGCTTGCTTCTGTACATGGCCCAGAAGATGGCCAACCGCTAGCCAGTCGTTTCAACATCCATTGTTATCCACGTCAAATCTTGCTGCTGTATGCAACGATTGGCCGCAACGGATGTGTGCCCGCGCCTTGAGATTCCCTACTCCCACTCGATGGTGCTCGGCGGCTTCGAACTGATGTCGTAAACCACGCGATTGACGCCGGGAACCTCGTTGACGATTCGAACGGAGATTTTTTCAAGCACCTCCATCGGCAGGCGAGTCCAATCCGCCGTCATAGCATCGAGCGAGTCCACAACTCGCACCGCGATCGTATCCGCGTAGGTGCGCCCGTCGCCCATCACTCCGACGCTTTGAACCGGAAGAAGAACCGCGAACGCCTGCCAGGTTTTTTCATAGAGCCCGGCACGGCGGATCTCCTCGACGACAACTGCGTCTGCTCCGCGCAAGGTCTCGAGTTTTTCGCGCGTGATCGCGCCGAGAAGGCGAACGGCGAGACCCGGCCCGGGAAAAGGCTGCTTGACCAAAACCTCTTCCGGCAATCCCATCTCCCGGCCGATCTTCCGGACTTCGTCCTTGAATAGATCGCGTAGCGGCTCGATGAGGGCGAAGGGCATGTCTTTCGGGAGTCCGCCGACATTGTGATGCGATTTGATCACTGCCGATGGTCCCTTTACCGATACCGATTCGATCACGTCGGGATAGAGCGTCCCTTGCACGAGGAATTTTACGGGAAGGCCGGCTTCGGCGCCGGAAAGCAGCTTGCGCTGCTCTTCCGCGAACACGGCGATGAATTCGCTGCCGATAATTTTGCGCTTTTGCTCCGGATCGGAGACTCCCGCCAATTTCCCGAGGAATCTCTCGGAGGCGTCCACGCCGATAACGTTTAATCCCAGGCGTTCTCGAAGCATCTCGAGCGTGTCGCGAAATTCATTGCGCCGCAGCAGGCCCGTGTCCACGAATACGTTCGTCAGCCGGTTGCCCATGGCGCGATGAACCAGTGCTGCTGCGACCGTGGAATCCACACCGCCGCTGAGCGCGCAAATTGCCCGCGCGCCTTCGGTCTGCTTGCGAATGGACTCAACGGTTTCGGCGATGAATCCTGCACGATCCCAATTCTGCTTGGCTCCGCAGACCGCGAAGACGAAATTGCGCAAAATATCCGTTCCGCGCTCCGTATGGTTCACTTCGGGGTGAAATTCGACACCGTAAAACCCGGACGCGGGATTCTCGACCGCCGCGACCGCGTTGTCCGTCCGCGCAGTTACGTGGAATCCCGTGGGCAGTCCGACGACGTGATCTCCATGGCTATTCCAAACGCTCAATTGCGCGGGAACACCGGCGAATAGCTTGGAATCGCGCTCGATATCGAGCTGTGCGCGGCCGTATTCGCGATGGTCGGCACGTTCGACTTTTCCGCCGAGGGCGTGCGCGAGCCACTGCATGCCGTAGCAGATGCCTAGGACGGGAACTCCCAGCTCCAGCATCTTCGGGTCGCAGACCGGGGCGTCCTTGTCGTACACAGAGCTGGGGCCGCCGGACAGCACAATACCAACGGGTTCCTGCGCGCGAATTTCGGCGAGACTGGCCGTGCACGGAAGGATCGCGGAGAACACTTGTTGCTCGCGGATGCGACGGGCGATGAGTTGCGTGTATTGTCCGCCGAAATCCAGCACTACGATTCCGTGTTTCGTGCTCACCATGCCTCCGTGCTCTTTCGCTGCCGCTGCTCCGAGATTTGGCGCCATTATCTCTCCGTCTGCGTTTTCATCGCTCGATGTTTCGTACGCTCTTTCGCCTACTCGAACAGAGACAAGTCAATTATATCGCCGACGGCGAACATGGATGTCGTTAACGCAGCACGACATTCACAAGCTTTTTCGGCACAACCACAATTCTCACGATTTCTTTGCCGACCAGAAGCGGGGCGATGTGAGGGTCGCCCAGCGCGCGTTCTCTAGTCTCGTCCTCGCTCAGGTTTTCATCCACCAGCATCTTTCCGCGCAATCGCCCGTTGATTTGAATGATGATCTCGATCTGATCTTCCCGCGTGAGGTCCTCGCGGTATGTAGGCCATTTCTGCCGGGAAATTGTGCCCGAATTCCCGACCATCTCCCACATCTCTTCGGCGATGTGCGGAGCCATCGGCGAAAGCATCAGCACGGTCAACGCTAGCACTCGTTTCAGGACCGTCGGCGAAACGCCCTGGTCGAGCGGCTCCTGGGCGTGGAGTTCGTTCACTAACTCCATGATCAGCGCGATCGAAGTGTTGAAATGCCAGCGCACCTCGAAATCGTTGGTCACGCGCTTGAGCGTCTGATGCGTGCGACGGACGAGGATTTTCTCCTTGCCAGTCGCCTGAGCCATATCGGTGGATGAATTCCAGTCGATCGAAGTCTCACGCAGGCGTCCCGCGTGCTTCTCCACCAACCGATAGATTCGGTTCAGGAAGCGCGACGAGCCTTCAATTCCCTGCTCGCTCCATTCAAGATCCTTTTCAGGCGGAGCCGCGAAGAGCGTGTACATGCGCCCCGTGTCGCAACCGTATTTATCGGCCATGTCAATCGCGCCGACGACGTTGCCGCGAGATTTCGACATGGCCACGCCGCCCTTTTGCACCATCCCCTGCGTGAACAGGCGCGAGATTGGCTCGTCATGCTTCACAAGTCCTAGATCGCGCATGACTTTGCAGAAAAATCGCGAATACATCAGGTGCAGAATCGCGTGCGTGATTCCGCCGACATACTGGTCAATCGGGAACCAGTAGCCTGCCTTGCTCGGAGCGAACGGAAGTTTGTCGTTGTGCGGATCGGTGTAACGGTAGAAATACCAAGAAGAATCAACGAACGTATCCATCGTGTCCGTTTCGCGCCGCGCCGGACCTCCACATTCCGGGCATGTTGTGTTCACGAATTCGGGAACGCTCGCGAGAGGAGATTGCCCCGCCGTCGCTATCGCCAATTGCCCCGGCAAGCGCACGGGCAATTGGTCATCCGGGACGGGCACCATGCCGTCTTTTTCGCAATAAATGACAGGGATCGGTGTGCCCCAGTAGCGCTGCCTGGAGACACCCCAGTCCTTCAAGCGATAGGTCGTCTCGCCAGCGCCAAACTTTTTCGCGGAGGCGTCGGCAGTCATCTTTTCGATTGCCTGGCCTGTGGTAAGTCCGGAATACGGGCCTGAATCGGCGAGGCGCCCGTGCTCGGTGTAAGCCTCGCTCATACGATCGGGACGCAACGGTACTCCCTGCATTGGCTGGATCACTATCTTTACGGGCAAACCGTATTTATCGGCGAACTCGTAATCGCGCTGGTCGTGCGCCGGGACGCACATCACCGCACCGGTGCCGTACTCGGCAAGCACAAAATTTGCCACCCAGATCGGCACCTGCTCGCCGGAAAACGGATTCAGTGCGAAGCGGCCGGTAAAAAAACCTTCCTTCTCGGCGGTAGCAATGTCGGCGGCGCGCATGCTTTTCTGGCGCATGGCCTTGAGCTGCGCTTCCATCGCGGACCGACCCGGCACCCCCTCGAGCAATTTCCCCAGGAGCGGATGCCCCGCGGCCAACACAATCGCCGAAGCACCGTAAATCGTGTCCACACGCGTGGTGAAAACCTCGAGGCTCGTTTCCGGCAGTCCTGCTACGTCGAAGCGCACCCGCGTGCCTCGCGATTTTCCGATCCAGTTTCGCTGCATGGTGAGCACGCGCTCGGGCCATCCGGACGCGAGCTGCGCCATGTCCTCAAGAAGCTCATCGGAATACTTCGTGATGCGCAGAAACCACTGCTCGAGCTCCTTCTGCTCGACTAGCGTGGTCTCGTGTCGCCAGCAGTAGCCATCAATCACTTGTTCATTGGCCAAGACGGTGAGACATTCGGGGCACCAATTGACCTTGCTCTTTTTCCGGTAGGCGATTCCCTTCTCCAGCATGCGAAGGAAAAACCATTGGTTCCACCGGTAATATTCCGGCTCGCAGGTGGATATTTCGCGCCGCCAGTCATAGCTGAACCCGAATCGCTTCAGCACGCGCCGGAACTCCTGAATGTTCAGGTTCGTCCAATCGCGCGGATGAGTTCCGTTCTTGATAGCGGCGTTTTCCGCGGGCAATCCGAAGGCGTCCCAGCCCATGGGATGAAGCACGTTGTACCCGCACATCCACTTGTAGCGCGCCACGGCGTCGCCAATGGTGTAATTGCGCATGTGACCCATGTGGAGCGTGCCGGAAGGATAGGGGAGCATTTCGAGCAGGTAATATTTTGGGCGGGAAGCATCGCCATCCTGCGCGTTGAACGCGCCCTGCTCGTCCCAAATCTTCTGCCACTTTGCTTCGATCCGCTGTGAATCGTAATCGGCCAAATTCACTTCCCCCGTGGTCTCTTTTTTATGCGCACAACGGCTTTGCGCACGCGTGCTTTGACCCTTTTGTGCGGCCGCGGTTTCATGCCGGGTCCTGTGGCGGGCACCACGCGCCCCGTGAGCTTCCACAGCGCTGCGACATTACGCTTGTCGTCGCCCGGCTTATCAATAGGCGTTTCGAGAATGAACGCGCACTTCGCAAGCTGCGGGTGATTCAGGATTCTGCCGAACGCCTTCAATCCGATGAGGCCTTTCCCGATGTTCTGGTGACGGTCCACGCGCGAACCCAGCGGCGTCTTTGAATCGTTGACGTGCAGCACGAACACACGGTCGAGGCCGACGGTGCTTTCAATGTCGCGTAGCGCGATCTGCAGACCGTCCTCGGTATGGATACTCCATCCCGCAGCGAAGGTATGCGCCGTGTCAATGCAGACGCCGAGCGGCAAATCCGGGCACGCGTCCAGGATGGCCTTTAATTCCTCAAACCGCGAGCCGAGCGAGCTTCCCTGGCCTGCTGTATTTTCCAACAGAATTCGCAGATCGCCGAACTTCAATCCCCGTGAGGCCTGCCTGATCCCATAAGCAACCGCGGCGATGGACGATTCGACGCCGGCCCCCAGCCCGCTGCCAGGGTGTATCACCAGATAGTCCGCGCCAAGCGCCAGTGCCCGGACGATTTCCTGGTGGAATGCCTGTATGGACCGAGTACGCAGAACGGGGTTCGGCGAGGCTAGGTTAATCAGGTAATTGCCGTGAATAACCAGCGGACCGAGCTGCAATTCCGCGCGCCGCTGGCGAAAGCGGGCGGCATCGGTATCGGCGATTCTCGAGCTTCCGTGCCCCCACATCCGAGGGCTGGAGGAAAATATCTGCAGCGCGTTTGCGCCGAGGCCATGGGCTAGATCCAGCGCGCCGGATATATCTCCGGCAATGGATGTGTGGATTCCGATGCGAATGCTGCCATCTTTCCAGGCGGGAATTTCGGGCGCGGGAATTGGTTCGGGACGATATTCGTCAGCAGCGTCGAACGTCAGGTCAGTCCTGTAATTTTCTTCCGCCATTCCCTCAGGTTGTCCGTGTGGTAAGACATTCATTTTATCGGAAAGTGGCCGCGTGCGCAAAGGGCGCGAAAAGACCACCGATAAGTTGAGTGCGCGGGTCGAACGCAGGTGGAAAACGCGGGAGCGGGAGTGCTATCATTTTGAGGTGCAGTTTCCCCTGCGCGATTTGTGCCGGGGGCGCGGTCGCCAAGTGGTAAGGCAAAGGTCTGCAAAACCTTTATCGGCGGTTCGATCCCGCCCCGCGCCTCCAAATTCTCTCTTCGCGGTATCTGCTGGCCATAGAGCGTCTTTGCCTCCCCGGTGGGTAATAAGCTAAACTTTGCGTTTCGCCTTCACTCAGGAGAGCTAGCCGTGCTTGTGGTGATGCAATCGAATGCGACCAAGGAGCAGGTTCGCGCTGTCTGCGAGCGCATTGAGTCGCTCGGATACCGTGCGCACCCAATGCCCGGCGCGGGCCGCACGGCCATTGGCATAACGGGCAACAGCGGCGCCATTGAAACGGGTTCTCTCGATTCTATGCCGGGCGTGGTGGAATGCATCGCGGTCAGCAAGCCCTACAAGCTCGTGGGCCGCGAGCTGAAGCCGGAAAACACCGTGGTGCGCATCCCCACGCCCTCCGGCGAAGTGAGCTTCGGCGGCAAGGCAATCGGGATGGTAGCAGGACCCTGTGCCATTGAGTCGCGGGAGCAGGCCTTCACGATTGCCGAGCGAATTCGCGCGTCCGGCGCGCGTCTATTCCGCGGCGGAGCCTACAAGCCGCGCACGTCGCCCTATAGTTTTCAGGGGATGGGCGAGGAGGGCCTGAAAATTCTCGCGGAAGTGCGCGACAAATTCGGGCTAGGCGTGATTACCGAGGCGATTGACAACGAATCGCTCGATCTGGTTGAGAAATACGCCGACGTGATTCAGATCGGCGCCCGCAACATGCAGAATTTTTCGCTTCTGAAACGCGCCGGACACGCGCGCAAGCCCGTTTTGCTGAAGCGAGGGATGTCGGCGACGCTGGACGAATTGCTGATGGCCGCCGAGTACATCATGTCCGAGGGAAATTACAACGTGATCCTGTGCGAGCGCGGCGTGCGCACCTTCACGGATCACACCCGCAACACGCTCGACTTAAGCGTGGTCCCGGCAGTTCAGCGGTTGAGCCATCTGCCCATCGTTGTGGACCCCTCGCATGGAACGGGCCGCAGGAATAAAGTGCTGCCGCTTTCGCGCGCCGCTGTCGCAGTTGGCGCAGACGGCATCCTGGTCGAGGTTCATCACGATCCCGCGCGGGCGCTATCGGACGGGCCGCAATCCATTCTGCCCGAGGAATTCAGCCAGCTCATGCGCGAGTCCCGCGACATCGCCGCGGTCCTCGGCCGCACACTGAATTGAAAATTCGAGTCAATTACCGGCTCGTCATCCTATTGATTCTCCTGGTGGGCCTGGCTGCTCGAGAGGTGGCGCTTGAGCTTCGGCCCTCGTTCCTGCGCCCGGGGCTTCGCCTTTTCGCATACGTTGGCAACACGGGCGATGGAACCGTCACGGCTATAGATCTCGTAAAGCTTTCCCCCGCGGCGACAATTTCCGTCGGCGGCGGCCCTACCGGCATTCGCGCCCATCCAACGCGCAAGGAAATCTGGGGATTAAGCTCTGTGGGTGGCTACGCCTGGGTGCTCGACGCGACCACGAGTAGAATTGCCGCGCGCATTCCCGTGGGCACTGCGCCGTACGCTCTCGATTTCTCGCCCGATGGATCGCGGGCTTATGTGGCTGCCTCCGGATCAAACGCGATTGTGGCCATTGACTGTGCGACGCGCGCGGTGGTGGCGCGTGGGCGCGCCGGACGGCGTCCATGGATCGCCCGCGTATCCCCCAACGGAAAGCTCCTCGTGGTTTCCAATCGAGACGATTCGACCGTGTCCGTGCTCGACGCCGCAACGCTTGCGCCGCTCGCCACGATTCCGGTGGCGCCTGATCCTGAACAGATCGTCATCCTCCCAGATAGCTCAAAAGCGTTTGTCACGTCAGGGTCGCGGAACCAAATTTCCGTGGTGGACTTGACGAGGAATGTGCTGCTCGCAAATCTGGCGCTCGGCGGCACGCCCGACTCGCTCGTCCTCAAACCCGACGGCGGCGAACTCTACATCCCGTCCAGCGACGCCCACGGTCTGCTCATCGTGAATACGCAGACAAACGAGCTGGGCGATTTCCTCCTTCTCGGAATGTCGCCCGCAGCCGCGGCGATGACCGCGGACGGAGCCACTCTTTATGTCTCGGACCCGGCGGCGGGACATATCGTGCCCGTGGCAATCAATATCCGCCAGGTGGCCCACCCCATTTCCGTTGGTCAGTCGCCGCGCAACTGCCAACTGACTCCCGGCGACGACATCTTGGTGGTCGTGGACGCCGCTTCGGACGAACTCGCCATCGTGCGCGCCAAGACCTCGGGATTGATTACGCTAATCCCAACCGGGCCCCAGCCTCGCGATCTAGCCATCAAAGTTTTTTGAACCTCGTACCATCCCTACTGCACGGTCAAGCTCAGAGGAAAAGTACGCGAAACGCTTGGTTGGCCCGCCGGAGTTACCGTCGCGGTGACAGTAATGATGTAAGTGCCGGGCGGGGTGCCAGGTGGAGGATCGGCTGGAGCCGGAGTGGCGCTTCCCCCGCCGCAGGCGGCGATCGCGATGATTAGTGCGAGGAGCAACACACCCGCCTGCGCGACGCGCGCGGGCGCGGACCGAAAACGCCCGAGGGCCCAGATCATCGCGAACGTCCAAAACGGAATCACGAGGCAAAGTATTTGATACCTGCCCGGTGGCATCGGCCTTCCTCGCTGCGTCGGGATCGCCATAGCCACGATACCTGCTGCCGTCGAGGTTACGACGACCTGGAACTGGCCGGGCGCGGTCGGAGTGATCTGAACGACCGGCGGGTTGGTGACAGGCGTCGTGGTGACGGTGCAGGTCCCCAAGAGCGCAGCGGGAGCAGAACACGTCAATGCCGCCGAGCCTGTAAACGCTGCCGACGAGTTGATTTCGACGAGATACGTGGCGGATTGACCAGCCGTAATCGGCTCGACAACGGCCTGGTTGGGCGAAGAGGCGATGCAGAAATCTGACGCCGTGCCGCTGAGCGGAATGCTCTGGGGGCTGCCCGGAGCGTTGTCTGCCAAAGCCAGCGTCGCGCCTCTGGCACCGCCGTTCGCGCCGCACGTGGCCAATTGCAACGGCTTGAACGCGACTTGGACCGTGCAGGTACCGCCCGGAGGGGTGGATTGCCCGGTGCAGCCATCACCGCCGCTCGCGATTACAAAGTCCCCGCCGTTCGCCCCTGTGCGCGACAGCGAGGTGATCATCAGCACCCCGGCGAACGGGCCGGAACTACTGTTCGTCACCGTAACCGGCTGAGGCGCGCCTCCCGCACCTCCCGCCAACTGCGTGCCAAAATTGACGCTCGTGGGAACTGAGATTCCGGCTTGAGTGGCAGATCCCGTCAGCGCAACCGTGGGAGGAGTCGCCGTTGGGACGTTGAGGGTAGCTGACCTGATTCCCGGAGTGATGGCAGCCGGTGTGAACGTCACGCCGATCTGGCAGCTTTGTGCTGCGGGCACTGGATTCGGCGTGCAGGATGCAGGAACGGAAAAATCGCCGGCGTTCGGACCTGAGACCGCGATTCCGGAAATCTCCGCAGGCGCGGCACCGGAGTTCAAAATAGTGACATTCTGCGCAGCGCTGGTGGTGGCCTCACTTTGCGCAGGGAAAGTCAGGCTCGTTGGGGACACTTGCAGAGATGGAGCCGCCGTCGCCGTCCCGGAAAGCGTCACCTGCTGGGGACTGCCCGGTGCGTTGTCGGTGAAGCTGAGGCTCGCGTTCTTGGTGCCAGCGGTCTGCGGCGCCAGCTGGACCGCCACGGCACATGCCGCCTGCACGATCAAGGTGCCTCCCGAGACAGGGCACGTTGTACCGCTGGTGGCAATTGCGAAGTCGGCCGCGTTGGCCCCCGTGAGGTTGATACTCACGACGTTGAGTGTGGCGCTGCCCAGATTAGTCAATGCGACGCTTTGCGGGCCGCTTTTGGCGCCGACAACCTCGTTTCCGAACGCTAGTGCCGGCACGGCGAAGCTCGCCACGGGTGCCGACGCAGTCCCGATTCCCGTCAGCGGGACAATCTGCTCGGCATTCGACACTCCGCCCGAGTTGTCGTAAAAATCCAATTCGGCATTGAAAGTTCTTTGGGCATTGGGTTCGAATGTGAACCTGACACTGCATTGGCCCCCCGGCACGACCACGATTCCAGCCTCGCAAGGTGAATTCCCTGGGAAGCCGACGAGAAGCGAGGAAAATTCCGCAGCGTCCGGACCGCTCTCAGAGACATTCGCGATTGCCAGATTCTGACTACCCGTGTTTGAGAGTGTGATCGTCTGGGCGGCGCTCGTGGAATTTTCGGGTTGGCTGCCGAAATTGGCGGTGAGTGGAGAAATCGTGGCGAGCGAAGCCTGTCCCGCCGCCACCAGTTCGAGGATTTGCGGGCTACCTGGTGCGTTATCAAACACCGTAACGACGGCGTTTTCCGGTCCCTCAGTCGAAGGCGTAAACCCGACTTCAAACGAGCATTTCACGGTCGGTCCCGGGGCGATCGCCTGAGTAAGGCATGCGCCTCCGCCAATGAGGGAAAAGTCTGCGGCGCTAGGGCCGCCAATTGCGATATTGGAGATCGTGAGGCTCGCATCTCCGCCATTAAACAACGCGATCGGCTCGGGTGCGCTGGGAGTCCCGACAGCACCGGAAGAAAAAATTGCGTGCCCGACGTTGAAAAAGACGCTCGGCATCGGTGTGGGGCTTTCGACGATCTCGGCCATGAACGCGTCAGCCAAGGGCGGCGTCATCGAGCAACTGACGCAAGACGACTGAAAGCCGTTTAAATTGCTTTCGGTGGTGATTGCCGTGGGAAAATCTCCCGACGTCGAAATTCCCGCTACATACACGTGCCCGGAGTTATCCGCGGCGACGGAATTGCCCGATGCCGTCCCTGTCCCGCCCACGGGCGACGTCCCGCCGAGCGGCGTCACATAAATCAACGAAGCAGCGCCCGGTGAGGTTGGATCGAATTTGGCTACGAATGCGTCGCCTGAGCCGTTGAAGGCTTGGAGATTGTTGTGCCACGGCAAGTCGGGCGAGGTCGTCGCACCAGCCAAATAGATCGCATTCGGAGCCGCTACGGCCAGGGCGTTTGCGGCGTCCCTTTGCGACCCGCCCAAGTATGTGGAATAGGCGAGCGCGGACTGGCCGGTAATCGCGTTCTGCGAAACAACCGATAGGAATGCATTCGCCATAGCGTTCGGGTTGAGACCGGCCTGGTAGGCGCCCACCGCACCATTCGCAGGGAAATTCGGAGACTGCGTGGTACCGGCGACATAGGCATTCGGCGGATTTGCTGCATCAAGTGCGACGGCAAGGGCCTCGTCCGCACCGGACCCGCCGAGCAGTGTGGCGTAGACCAAATCCGTTGCGCCACTTCCGGCGGGAGCGATTTTGATCAGAAATGCGTCGGACGAACCGCCGCCGTACGCAGTTTGAATGGCATTCTTCGCCGGAAAGGGGGTTACACCACTTGAGGTGAACCCGGATATGTAGGCGCTTCCGGACGTATCCACCGCGATGCCTCCCACTCCCGGCTCAACGATCGAGTTTGTGCCCAGGTACGTGCAGTATTTCAGGACCGCTGCTCCGCCGGCTGTCGCCGGGGGCTGAAAGATCGCCAGAAATGCGTCGCCCTGTTCCCCATCCCAGATGGTTTGATACGCACCCGTGGAAACAGGCAAATCCGCGGAGGCCGAGTCAATCGGCGTGGTGTGCACGTCCGAGGCGATATAGACGTCACCTTTGCCATCGAGGGCTATTCCACCCGGCCCGGTCTGCGATTCCGTTCCACTTCCGCCGAAGAGCGTCGAAAATACCAGCGTATTGCCGGCCGGACCGATTTCGCTCACAACCGTATCGTTACCGACGCCGGTCGCAAGCGCGCTGGTCGGCACGGTCGTATCCGTCACGGGGAAATCCGTCGCCGTCGTGGTCCCGGTGATAGCGACATCTCCAGTGGCATCCACCGCGATCAGGCCTCCGGCCTGCGTTCCGCTGCCGCCGAAAAACGTGAGATAGATCAGCGAACTTGCGCCGGTTAATGTCGGATCGACCTTCGCGATGAAGAATTGAGCCGGGCCGTCCGCTGGTCCGAGTCGCTTCGAAGTCACGCCCGGGAATGACGTCGAGGTCGTGGTGCCGCCGACATAGATCTTGCCCGACGCATCGAGAGCGATGCTCGCCGCAGTTTCAGTGCCCGACCCACCGAGAAAAGTTCCGTAGGCAACCGAAAGAGACGGATCCACAATGAGCGCCGCACTTGGATCGTGCGGACCGATTCGAAACCCGATCGAGCCATCCGCTTCGATGACGTAATCACCTTCGACCGTTCGCCTTCGAACGCTTACCGAAGCCTTTGCGTGGGTGCCTGGCTGTCCGGTGCATGGGATGGCATCCTGCGCGCTTGCCGTCTGCTGGCCGCGTGGCAATTTCGGCGCACAGGGATTGGAAGTTCTCCGCCGTTTACGCTCCGACTCGCCCAATCGTACGCGTCGCGTTCGCTGCGTCTGATGCGGTGAATACTTCTTCGCCCTCCGCGATCCAAGAGAACCTCTATGGCGCGAGCCCGAGGAGTGCCAGCCGGTATGGGGCTCCTCGTAGACCCGGGGTTTCTTCATTCTAACTTCGTCGCCGGACACGTTCATCAGCAAATCGCCAGCGGCATTGACGCGCAGATTCCTGGCACCAGTTAGCTTTAGTCGCAGCCTTGAAACGTCTTGTCCCGGCGCGACGCGCAGATCGTATTCGACTCCATCGTCGCTGCCATAAACTGCCATGCCGATCGTGGGGGCGGCGCTTGCAGTTTCCGCGCGCGCGAAATGAGGCACAGAGGTGTGCCACGCTGTCTTCTCGTTGCCGACAAAGTAATTACTTTCTGTGCGAACCTTCGCTTCGCCCTTCCACTGGAACCCCGTGTTGCCCACTACGCGCAATGCTAGAATGCCGCTCTCGCCTCCTGCGGGGTTCGCAACCTGGACGGCTATTTCGTCCCGCATCAAAGCGACCGTAAGTCCCTTGCCTCGGCCGAGAAATTGCACGCCATCGCCTGCCTGGCCGACATTCGGTTCGAACGTGACCGGAATCGAGAACTTCGCCAATCCGCGGTCCGGAGGCCTACCGCGGCCGTCCGCAGGGCCTCCGAAATCAACGCGATTTGTCCGCGGCGCGGCCTCGTGTTTAGAGACACTCCGGGCGGGGGCGATTTCTATCAATTCTTGGGGGAGAATCGAAGCCGTAACAGGCGGGTGCGAAGGGCGGGGCGGCGTCAATCTTGCCGCAAGAAAAATACACGCGGTTCCGGCTAGTGCCGGAAGGCACGCGACATAATGCTTGCTTCTCATTAGGCCCTCTTCCGGCAACGAGAACGGTTTCTCGTCGCCAGGTTGGGCGGCTCAAATACGGCCGAGCCAACTGCAATTAGTAGTTTTGATTTCGGATCATCCCTTACAAAAGGACGAAAGAACTATCCCGCGGCAGGCTTCAAATGTCTATCCGTATAACTACGGCTACGCGGTGAGGGGCTCCCGTTCCCAAGCCCAATTCTCTTCGCCCAGGGCAACCTCGAGCATGCCTTCAACCGGGAGCACGTCAATAGGCAATCCGCCCCTCCACATCGCGACGCTCACCAGGAGTTCGCGCCTGTCGCGCAGATCGAAAAGCTCGCGCGCCATGCCCAGCTCCAAGATTTTTCCATACGCTGCCGATACGACCGCCTGGGGGCGCAGTAGGCACAGGCCGTCGTGCTCCACAACACATCCCATGAGCTTGCCTTCCTCCACGCGAAGCGTGATGCGCGTCTCTCGCGAATCCCAGACCGTTACTCGCATTTGGAACTCCGGCATTTTTTCAACGGCCTCGGCGATTGGGTCCACTCGCAGCCAGAGATGCTCCGGCCCAAATCCGTAGTGAAAATCGCCCAGCACGTATTGGCGTCCGTGCATGGTTGCGCCGCGGCGATCGGTTGCGTACAGGCCCGCGCCAAGCCACTCGAAATAGCTGCTCTCGCGCCCGTCAACCTGCACATCCAGATACGCCGTGGGCGCTTCGCGCCGCGCGCCTTCCGGCGCGTGCTTGATCGGATGTGCCAGCGCGTCCGGCGCAGGCTCGCCGAGCGCATTGTAAATATCCGTAAGATGCTTACGGTACAGGCGGTCGAAATCCGCGTCGTTGGACGAACCGTGTTCCGGGCCGTACCACCAACACCAATCGCTTCCTTCCGACGCGAGCACCGCTTCATAGGCCCGTTTACCCTGCTGCCTCCACTCGCCGGGTGTGGTCGGACTCCGCAACCCGCCGCGATCCTTGGCGCGCTCGAATGCTTTTCGCGCATCGCGAAGCAGATCCCACGCGCGAACGTCTTCCGAGTGCCCGATCCAAACGTCGAAATTCGCGCTAATCCACGAGGCGGGGAAGATTCCGTCCATGCGCGGAGGATCAGGGACAGCTTCGATCGCCTCGCTCATCGTGAGCGCATGGATCTCTCCGTCGTACGATAGACGTTCGTAAAAGCGACGCAGGAATTCCCTGCCGTTTCCCGGATAGTATTCCCAGGCATTTTCGCCATCGAGGATGAGGCTCACCGTCGCGGTCCGCCCTTCCGGCTCGCGGTCGCCGATCGCGCGGATGCGGCGGTGCAGGTCGTCCGCTGCCGCTTCCGCTCCCATGCGGCTGTATACGAATCCAACCAGATCGGACAGATAGTGATCGCGGAAAAACCCCACCATTTCACGTTCGCCTCGCTTGAACTTCCACGGCGTGTACAACTCCGGGGCATTTTCTGGGTACCCGGAGGCATCGCGCCAGAATCCGATATTTTTAGTGCGCCCCAGCACGCCTTCGTCCGTCGCAAACCACCGAAATCCGAGGTCGGCCGCGATCTCCAGCGCCTGATCAGAAACCGAACCCTCTGATGGCCACAGCCCCGCGGGAGGTTTTCCGAAAGTGCGCTCATGAAACTGCCGCGCTCGCACCAGTTGTTCTCGGGCGTCCTCCGGATATCGAAACGCAGGTTGCGGCAGCGGAGTGTGCGGGCTAGCCACTCGTGCGATGTCCGTGTCGCAGAGCAGCGGCAGGATCGGATGGTAATACGGCGTCGTCGAAATCTCGATCTGACCGCGGGCCGCCGCCAGCCGATATTGCGGTAAGACTGCTGCGAGCAGCTCATGCTGCCTTTCCGCGAGAACCGCCTTGTCTTCCTCGGTGAAATTTTCGCCTTTTTTGGAAAGCGCGCGAACGGCCGGATCATTGGCCAGATATTCCTCGTCCATCCACGCAAGCTGCGAAAGCAGCTGAAGGTCACGCCAATCTCGCAGGCTCCAGTGAGCCACGCAGGCCTCCGCGCCGCCCGAGCGCATTTGCGACTCAAGTTCGGCGAATCTGGGCCAGCGACGTACGAGATTTTCGTTTACCTGAAACGCGCGTTCGATCGCCTCGCGCTTCTGTTGCGCCGATAGCAACCCGGCCGGCGCAAAAGCAATATCGAACCACGGCTCCTTGAACCGACCGCTCGCGTACTCCTCAATCTGCTCCGCGAGCAGCGGAACAATATTGTACGTGGCGTGCACCCGCGGGAATTCATCCAGGATTTTCACCATGCCCCAGTAATCCTTCAGCGCATGCAGCCGGGTCCAGGGCAGCACGTATTGCCCGGTGGCCGGGTCGCGATACTGAGGTTGGTGCATGTGCCAGAGGATAACGAGGTTTACTCGGCTCAATCCGCTTCTCCGGGTGCTAGAATACGGCCCGCGCTGTTATGCGCCTTCTCGATAAATATATTGCACGCGAAGTCGTCTCCCACGGTCTCCTGGGCCTCGCTGTATTCACTTTCGTTTTCTTCGTTCCCCAGCTCGTGCGCCTGATGGATCTCGTCGTACGGCACTCGGGCAGCATCTGGACCGTGGCGCTGCTGTTTCTTTGTACGATTCCACCGGGCCTCGGCTTTACGTTTCCGATAGGCGTCCTCGTCGGAGTGCTCATCGGTCTCGGGCGTCTCTCGGCTGACAGCGAGATCGTGGCGCTGCACGCTTCCGGCATTAGTCTGCGGCGCCTGCTCCTGCCGATTGGCATCGTCGCGCTTTTCGCGGCTGGCGGAACTTTGGCGACCACTTTCTGGCTCAGCCCGTTGGCGCTGCGAACCGCAGGTCGCCTCCAGCAGCAACTTCTTTCTTCTCAGGCGCCTTTCGCCGTCCAACCCCGCGTATTCGACGAACGATTTCCGAAGTTCATATTATACGTGCAAGATGTGGAAGCCGCAGCGACGCACTGGCAGGGAGTTTTCCTGGCATCCTCGCCCGGAGCGACGTCAGGACTTATCCCGCAATCAGGTGACCACTCTCAGCAGTCCTCGGTGACGATCGCGGAAGAGGCGCAGATTGTCCCCAACGCCGCGCAGCATCAGATAGATATTCACCTCGGAACCGGCAGCACACACGAGTACGATCAGCATACTCCGGATCAGTACAGCGTCACGACCTTCGGCGAAACCGACATTCCTGTAGACGTCTCCGGCGCGACTTCACCGCTGAGAAGTACCGCGATTTCTGTGGCGGAGGAATCCGGCGGCGCGCTGCTGGCTGACAATGGCCCGGGGTGGCGGGCGTCTCGTGTCGAATTCCAGAGGCGCATCGCGTTTCCCGCCGCGTGCCTCGTATTCGCTCTTCTCGGCGTTCCAATGGGAGTGCGCCCCCGGCGAGGCGGGCGCGCGGGCGGATTGATCCTCACGCTGGTATTGGTAGGGGGCTACTATTTTCTTTTCGTCTCGGGCGATCACCTTGCCGCGCAAGGACGAGTCTCGCCGTTCATGGGCGTGTGGGCGGGCAACATCGTTGCGATCGTGATCGGCTTGATCATGCTGGTGCGCGTCGAAAATATTCGCCGGCCGAACCGGATTCTGGCCTGGGTCGAGTCCGTCTGGAGGCGGGCGCGAAAATCCGCGCAGGCTCCGGCATCCAACGGTTCTGCGGCCGCGCCGCTGCCTGCCGTCGGGCTTCGCCAGGCTCTTGCGGCCAGCCGGGCTATGGCTTTCCCAATGCTCATTGACGTCTATCTGCTCCAGCAATTTTTCTATTACTTTTTTGTGCTGCTCGCAGCTTTCGTATTAATCTTCGACGCCTTCACGCTCTTCGATCTGCTCGGCGATATCGCGCGCAATCATGTACCGGCACTGACGGTCCTGAGCTACTTCCGGTACCTCGTGCCGCTCATGGTGTATCAACTCGCGCCGCTCGCGACGCTCGTCGCAACTCTCGTCAGCTTGGCCATTCTCGCCAAGAACAACGAAGTGATCGCGCTGAAAGCCAGCGGCATCAGCCTCTACCGGCTCGTGCTTCCGCTTCTGCTTGCGGGACTGCTGGTTTCCTGCGGGCTATTCCTGCTCGACGACACATTTCTGCCGTACGCGAATCAGCGCCAGGACGCGTTGCGGAACGAAATCAAAGGACGGCCCGCGCAAACGTACTTCGAGCCAGCGCGGCAGTGGATTTTCGGCGAGAACTCCAAAATATATAACTACGAACTGTTCGACCCCGATCGGCAACTCTTCGGCAGCCTGCAAGTTTTCGAGCTCGATCCGACCACATTTCAAATGCGCCGCCGGATTTTTGCCACCCGCGCTACATGGGAGCCGAGCGAAAACGCTTGGATTCTGACCGGCGGGTGGGTGCGGGATTTCGGAAGCGACGGACAAGTGGTGAAATACGAGCCGTTCAAGGCCACCACGATTGCGGAGTTGACCGAACCGCCCGGTTACTTCCGGCGCGAGGTCCGGCAATCATTCCAGATGAATTGGAGGCAGCTGGGCGACTACATTGCCAGCCTCCGACAGGCCGGATTTGACACGGCGCGCCTCTCCGTCCAGTGGCACAAAAAATTCGCGTTCCCGATGATCGCGGCAATTATCGTGTTTCTCGGCGCGCCTTTCGCATTCCTGGTCGGGACTCGCGGCGCGGTCGGCGGGCTCGCTGTCGCAGTGGGGATTGGGGTGATCTACTGGTCTTCCGCGGCGCTGCTGGAAGCGATGGGCTCCGCAGGGCAGTTGCCTCCCCTGCTCGCCGCATGGGGACCGGATGCTATTTTCGGCTTTCTCGGTGTTTATTTCTTTCTAAGGATGCCCACGTAACCCTCGCCTGCTTTTCTCTCCAATCACTCCGGCATGGCGAGCGGTTTTTCGGCCGGCGCATGTTTCTGCGACTCGACCAAAGGTTGTATTTGTGCGATCCGAGCTTCTAGATTCGACGTGGCTTCCGAAGGCGGGTGTGGCATTTGCTGCGCTTGCATTAAGAACATCTGCAGCAACCGCACCGCTCCTTTGGCCGAATAGCCAGCTTCCGTCGCGAGCTTTACTCCCTCGCGATCGGCTGCGAACTCGCCGTCACGTCCGTAACCCGGCATAAACGGATCGAGATCGAGCTTTTCGAATTCGCCAGCAGCGATATGCTTCTTGGCCATTTCCTGAAGCAGTCGGTCGCGACATTGGTTGAGAGCTATGTGCTCGATCTCATGCCCGAGCACCGCCGCCAACTGATCTTCGGTGTTCATGTAGCTGAGGATGCCGCCCCCCACAAAGACTTGCCCACCAGGAAGCGCGACCGCGCTCTTGAAAGTCGGGTCCGGATCGAAATGAAATCGGTATGGAAGCTGCCGTTGCGCATGAGCCGCCACCCGGTCGCCCACTTCCTGAAGATAGGCTTCGATCTTCGTGATTTGCGGCGTCGGCGCCAAACCCTTCACGGCTTCGAATTTCGCTGCGAGGACTTTGCCGGCACGGATTTCGTCGGCATCGGAAATTGTGGCTGCGGCAGACGGACTCTGGGCACTTGCCACGGTCGCCAGGAGGCACAACAGGATGACAAACAAAAACATCCTCATCGGAACCTCGTTGGCGCTATCTCCTGCGCGCCGACTTAGACGTTCTTAAGGGCCTCGCGGTAGCTCAGTCCGCTAAGCCGACTGCGATTCCGGCGAGTGTAACGCTTTACTTCGGCGGGATCGGTCCACGCGTACTGGCGCAAAGCCCATCCAATGGCCTTGCGCAGAAAGAACTCCTTGGAGTCGAGCGACGGTTCGATGCACGCGTAGAGGAGGTCGAGATCGGTATCCTGTTTGAATCCCAGCTGGCAGATGATAGAGGTTCGGCGCTTCCACATGTTCGCCGACTTGCTCCACGCGAGCATCTTCCTTTTCATCGGCGCCGGACAGTCGCGCAAGATGGGCCCCACACGATGCGAGGCCACGTCGTCCACGTAGTCCCACCAAGCGCCCGTGACGATGATTTCTTCATAGAGTGGCATGGCCGCTGGGGTTTGAAACGGCTTCGCGAGCTTATGGCCGGTCAACGCTATCGCCACGTAGCGCTCTTCGCGAAATTTAGCGTCGCGCCATAGCTCCAGCACACGATCGCGCCACTCGTCGCGCGTCGGCAACGTCAGGTCGGCAAAGATCGTTTTGCACGTCGAGCGTAGCAATTCGGCGGTCAAACCGTGGTACGGCATCGCGGACTTCATATAAGCCTGTGCGCCAATCGCTCTGCGGGGATCACCGACGCGGCGCAGTTCCCGCCGCACGCGGAGAAGTAAAGGCGATGCTTTAAAAGCGGAACCGGCTTGCTTCAACTTGATCGGTCCTAATTTGGCTACTTCTTCTTGCGCTTCGCTTCGATCACCGCCTGGGCAGCCGCCAGTCGCGCGATTGGCACGCGGAAGGGCGACGCGCTCACGTAATTCATCCCCACGCCGTGGCAGAACTTCACGCTTTCCGCATCGCCCCCGTGCTCGCCGCAAATACCGATCTTGAGTTTGGGCCGAGTCTTGCGCCCGCGCTCAATCGCCCACTTGATCAGCATCCCGACGCCCGCGCCGTCCAAAGTTTGGAACGGGTCTTCTTTGAATATCGCGGCCTTCGATTGGTCCACGTATTCCGGCAGGAAACGCCCGGCGTCGTCGCGCGAAAGCCCCATCGTCGTCTGCGTAAGGTCGTTCGTCCCAAACGAGAAAAATTCGGCAATTTCCGCGATCTCGCCGGCAAGCAGCGCCGCTCGGGGCAGTTCGATCATGGTTCCAACCAAATACTCAAGCTTCACTTTAGCCTGCGAAATAATGTCACTCGCCACGCGTCGCGTGAGTACTTCGAGAATCTGAAATTCCTTCTTGTCGAGAGTGAGAGGAATCATGATCTCAGGTAACACTTTAATGCCGCGCTTCTGGCAATCGATCGCCGCTTCGATGATGGCCCGAACCTGCATCTCCTGAATTTCCGGGTAGGTAATTGCGAGCCTGCATCCACGATGGCCCAGCATCGGGTTTGCTTCGTGCAATTGTTCCACGCGGCGAATCACTGTCTCGACGGGAATACCGATCTTCTTCGCCAGTTCCTCCTGCTTGGCCCGCTCATGCGGGACGAATTCATGCAGCGGCGGGTCAATCATGCGAATCGTCACCGGCAGACCGTTCATCGCCTCAAAGATCCCGATGAAGTCCCGACGCTGGAATGGCAGCAGCTTGGCGAGAGCCTTTCGTCGTGACTCAGCCGTGTCTGCCAGGATCATTTCCTGAATTGCGTCCTGCCGCTCGATGCTCTTCTCCGGCTGCTCGAAATCCTTGAAGAACATGTGCTCGGTGCGGCAAAGCCCGATGCCTTCGGCGCCCATTTCGCGCGCCAGGCGGGCATCGCGCGGCGTGTCCGCGTTCGTGCGTACTCCCAGTGTTCGCACCTTATCGGCCCATTTCAGCAGCGTTTCGTATGCCTTCGGAGGTTCGGGGCGGATCAAATCAATTTGGCCGCTGTAGACGGAGCCATCGCCGCCGTCGAGGGTGATCCATTCGCCTTCGCTCACGGTGCGCCCACCGACGGTCATCTTCTTGGCGCGCGCATCAATATCAATTTTTTCCGCGCCAACAATGCAACACTTCCCCCATCCGCGCGCGACCACAGCTGCGTGGCTGGTCTTCCCGCCTGTTGCCGTAAGGATTCCCTGAGCGACATACATGCCGCCTACATCCTCTGGGCTGGTCTCGCGGCGCACCAAAATCACCTTTTCACCTCGGGCGGCCCAGGCCTCAGCCTCCTCCGCGGTGAACACAGCCTTACCTACCGCCGCTCCCGGAACGGCGTTGATGCCTTCTGCAAGCTTCCGGCTCGCCAGCTCCGCGCGTGCGAGCTTCGGGTCGAGCACGGGATAGAAAAGCCGTTCGATATCTTCTGATTTAATTCTTTCAAGTGCTTCTTCAACTTTAATCAGCTTCTCATTCGTCATATCCACGGCAATGCGAAACGCCGCGTTCGGCGAACGCTTGCCGGTGCGAGTCTGCAACATGTAGAGCTTGCCGCGCTCGACCGTGAACTCCATGTCCTGCATGTCGCGATAATGCTTCTCGAGTTTTTCGCGGACGCGTTCCAATTGTTGATAAACCTTTGGCATGAATTTCGAAAGCTCGCGAAGCGGCACGGGCGTGCGGATCCCCGCCACTACGTCCTCGCCTTGCGCGTTCAGCAGAAAATCCCCGAAAAAGACCTTTTCTCCCGTCGAAGGATCGCGCGTGAAACAGACGCCGGTACCTGAATCGTCGCCCGTGTTGCCGAACACCATCTGCACTACGTTCACGCCGGTGCCAAGGAGGCCCGTGATCTTCTCGACCCGCCTGTATGTGACGGCTTTCTCGCCCATCCACGACTCGAACACAGCGCCAATCGCGCCCCAAAGCTGTTCGACCGGGTCCTCCGGGAAGTCTTTGCCCGTCTTTTGCTTGAAGTAAGCCTTATATTCGCCGACGAGATCGCGCCAGCCCTTCGCCGTGACCTGGGTATCGTCTTTTACGCCCAGCTTGTCCTTCATATTTCGCAGCCGGATTTCGAGCTCTTCCTTTGGCAGACCTATCACTACGCTCGAATACATCTGCACGAGCCTTCGGTATGCGTCCCACGCAAACCGCTCGTTGCCAGTGGCTTTCGCAAGACCCTGTACGGACTTCTCGTTCAAGCCAAGGTTAAGAATCGTCTCCATCATGCCGGGCATCGAACGCGCCGAGCCGGATCGCACACTCACTAGCAGCGGGTCATTCGCGTCGCCCAGTTTCTTCTTGGTGAGTTTTTCAAGGCGCGCCACGTTCTTGGCCACTTCCGCGCGCAGCTGTTTTGGATATTTGTGGGAATGCTTCAAGTAGTAGTCGCAGGTCTCTGTGGTGATCGTGAATCCGGCCGGCACTGGCAGCCCGATTCGCGTCATTTCCGCCAGCCCAGCACCCTTACCGCCGAGCAAGTCCCTCATGTCGCCGGTGCCGTCTGCTTTTCCCGCCCCAAAAAAATAAACGTATTTCATGTTTCTCCTCAGTTTTCTCTTAGCATAGTCGCCGGCTAGTTTTGTCGGCGCGCCGATAGCTCATGTAACCGTTGACTGAACCTATTTCGATTCCTCACTACCCAATTCGGAAAAGTCCGCAATGGTCGAAAATTCCTTTAACAATGTTCCGAGCAACGCGATTCGATTCCTGCGAATATCGTCATCGTCAACCATAACTAGAACTTTATCGAAGAAGAGATCCACGGCGGGCCGGATCTCTGAAATTTTCTCGAGCGCCTTCCGATACTTCTTCTCTTTCTTTAACCGCGTCGCTTCCTCGCCAATTTTCTGCACCACGGTATGAAGTTGAAGTTCGGCCGCATCTCTCAGCAATTCCTGCTTGACCGCACCCTGACCTCTGTCGCCCTTCCCTGCCGACTTCTCCAAAATATTACGGGTCCGTTTGAAGCTTGCCGCCAGGGGAGCAAAGTTCTTGGTGTCCCGGATCGCCTTCACCGCGGCCACGCGCTCAACCGCATCACCCAGGTCGTCCGCGCCTGCTGCGAATGCCGCGTTGATTTCGTCGTAACTGTACCCGCGCCGCTCGCGGAGAATATAGCGCGCGCGTTCGAGCAGGAAATCGAGAACTTGTTTTTGAACCGCATCCGAGGCCTCGATGCGCGGCGTATGCTCCTTCAGAGCTTTCGCCGCTGCCGAGATTGCAGCCGATAGAGACAACGGCAAGTTTTTCTCGAGGATTGTTTTCACGATTCCCAGTGCTGCGCGTCGCAAAGCGAAAGGATCGCTTGAACCTGTAGGAATCGCGCCCACTGCGAAACATGCAACGAGCGAGTCGAGCTTGTCGGCAAGAGCAACCGCGCACCCCGTTAAATTCCGTGGCAAGGGATCATCGAGGCCGAGCGGCTTGTATTGATCGTAAACTGCCCACGCGATTTCATCCGGCTCGCCTTGCGCACGAGCATAAAGCCCGCCAACGATTCCCTGCAGCTCAGCAAACTCCCCGACCATTTCCGTCACCAGGTCGCATTTCGCAAGTTCAGCCGCGCGGTCGGATCCCGCGACATCCGCCTGCGCTATCCCGCCGGAAAACCACTGTTCCGATAGCCACCTCGCGAGCGAACGCATGCGCTCGACTTTGTCGCCATAGCTTCCCAGTCGGCGCTCGTATGTGACGGCCGCTAGCTTCGGCAGATAGTCACCGAGCCGCGTTTTCTGGTCAGTCTCCCAGAAGAATTGCGCGTCAGCGAATCGCGCGCGCAATACGCGTTCGTGTCCCGCGCGGATCAGTCCCTTGGGGTCGCGGGGCAAATTGATGACCGCGAGGAAGTGCGGCGCGAGATCGCCGCTGCGGCCTTCAACAGCGAAGTATTTTTGATGGCCGCGCATCACGGTGATCAGTATCTCGTCGGGAAGCGCAAGGAAAGCCGGATCGAATTTGCCCAAAATAACGCTGGGGCACTCGTTCAGGTAGGTTACCAGCTCCAGCAAGGCCGCGTCCTCGTGCGTGCGCAGACCTTTGGGCGTCGTCAACGTCCGAAGCTCGGTCTCGATTTTCTTTCGGCGCACATCGGGCTTGCATGTTACGAAGTTTTTCTTGAGCTTTGCCTCGTAGTCGCGCGGCCCCGATACCGGAATGCTCCTCTTGCCCAAAAAACGATGGCCGTCGGTACGGTTCCCCGCGCGCACATCAGCGTAGGAAAACGGCACAACCTTGCCGTCGAGCAGCGCGACGATCCAGCGAATCGGTCGAATAAAACGTGGGCTCTGCGCGCCCATCCAGATCATGGAGCGCGGCCACGAGATTTCGCGGATGGCCTCAGGCAAAACATCCTTGAGGATCTCAGCCGCGGTCCTCCCGCGAACAAGCTGCTTGGCCGCCACGTATTCTCCCTTTGGTGTGCTCACAATTGAGAGCTTCGAGACGGGAATGCCTTGCTTCTCCGCAAAACTTAAAGCGGCACGCGTGGGTAGCCCTGCGGCGTCATACGCAACTGCCTTCGGAGGTCCGTTGACCTCGCGAGTAACATCTTCCTGTTTTAGTTGAATATTTCTCGCGATAGCAACGAGTCTTCGCGGCGCACCAAATGTCTCAATGGATGCTTGAGCTGTCGGCTCGTCGACAAGAGCGTTTGCCGAAAGATGCTTGACAAGTATTCCTTTAAGTTCTTGCGAGGCTTTCAAAATCATCCCGGCCGGAATTTCTTCGGAGCCAATTTCGAATAGTAAATCGCCGTGGGATTTCATGCGCTCACCTCGGCGGGCTTTTGAATCGCCGCGCGCTGGTCGAGCCACGCCCTCGCCACATGTGTCGCGAGCTTTCGCACGCGCGCGATCATTCCCGCTCGTTCAGTCACGGATATCGCGCCTCGCGCATCGAGCACGTTGAAAAAGTGCGAGCACTTCAAACAGAGATCGTAGGCTTGCAGCACCGGGAACCGCTCCTTGGCGTTGCCCTTCAGGCTGTCGTATGCCGCCAGCAGGCGCGCTGCTTCCGCCTCATTCAAATCGAATTGCTTGCGGGTTGACGCCGTATCTGCATGATCGAAGCTGTAAGCCGAAAATTGTTGCTCCTCGGCGAGCCGCACCTGGCGGTACGTCATGGAATTCGACCAGCGGACATCGAAAACATTGTCCACACCCTGTAGATATGCCGCGATACGGTCGAGTCCATACGTCAGCTCGACGGAAATTGGATCCAGGTCCACGCCGCCGCACTGCTGAAAATAAGTGAACTGTGTGATCTCGAGCCCGTCGAGCAGCACTTGCCAGCCAATGCCCCACGCGCCGAGCGTCGGCGACTCCCAGTTGTCTTCCTCGAAGCGAATGTCGTGCTCCTTCAAATTAATTCCAACCGCAGCTAGACTCGCAAGATATAGGTCCTGAATGTCCGCGGGCGAAGGTTTGAGTATCACTTGAAGTTGCGTGTGCTTGTAGAGCCGATTCGGGTTTTCGCCGTAGCGGCCATCCGCCGGCCGGCGGCTTGGCTGTGCGTAGACAACTCGATAGGGCTCCGGCCCGAGAACGCGCAGAAACGTTTCGGGGTGCATCGTGCCCGCGCCGACTTCGATGTCATAGGGCTGCTGCAAAATGCAATCGCGCATCGTCCAGTAATGTTCAAGTTTCAGTAGAAGATCTTGAAACGTGAGGCCTTTCGGCCGCGAGGTCTCATGCTTTCGTTTCGGACTCGGCTTTTGAGGCATCAGACTGGTGACTCCAGAAGTTCTCGAGATTTAAGTTTGCGATCGATTTGATGCTCTATCACATCAAGCATGGAGTTCGTCAATTCCCTCGCTGCTCGCGCTTCCGCGGGGGCTGGCGTGGCGTCCTGAGTCAAACGGTCCAACCGCTCGCCGAGCATTCGCCTCGCCAGCAAGAGAGTCGGCGCCGAAAACGCACGCATGCCGGGCTTCCTGCATTTGCCGCACGCGATCGCCGAAGCGCTGGGCGAGAAATACGCCCCGGCTTCTTCAGTCACAGGTTTGCCACAGAGGGCGCAACGGTCGAGAGTCGGCAACCAGCCTCCCAGCTTCACAGTCCAGAGAGTGAAATACGCCAGCGGCACTTCCGTCTTGCCAGTACGCTTCACCGTCTGCGCGGCTAGCAACAGCAGCCGGAAATTCGCATCGGAGGCTTCGCGTTCCGGCAGCACCGATTCGGTGATCTCTGAAAAAAGAGCTAAAGCAACACTTGATGGATAGTCGTGAAAGACATCGAGAAACGACTCGATCATCTCGCACTGGCTAATCCTAACCAGATCGCGCGCCTCGCGCTCGAAGAACCATATCCGAATGTGCGACAGCTTTTCGAGCGTTGAACCGAACCGGCTCTTCGTCTTTCGTGAGCCCGCCGCCACTCCGCGAACGCGCCCCATGGTGCGCGACAGAAAACTTACCAACCGGTCGGCCTCGCCCAGATTGTAGCGCTGCAGGACGATGGCCTCGGATTCATGAAGTGGCATCTGAAGTGTCGGCGTGTCGACCGGCGGGCGGACTGACGTTCCGATTCCATCGGAGCTCGAGCAGGCCGCGCGCGCCACGCACAGCGGGACTAATTTTTCTACCACAGCGAGACACGCGGCGCAATTGATAAACGAAGCCCTTTCAGATATTCGGCGCAGTCGTTTCAAATTTCTCTCAGGTCGGCTACAGTGTTCGCGCCATGAATGAAGCGAGCGCGTCGCCACACGTGGATGTGGTGGGCGTTGGAATCAACGCCACGGACACGATTATCCGATTGCCGCACTTCCCCGCCCTCGATTCCAAGGTCGAATTGCTTTCGGCTGAAGTAAAACCGGGCGGCCAGGTGGCCAGCGCGATCGTTGCGTGCCGGCGTTGGGGCCTTTCTGCGCGTTACGTGGGAAAAATAGGGGACGACGCTGCCGGAAAACTCCAGGTGGAGGAAATGCAGCGTGAAGGAATCGAATCCCATTGGATCACGGCGAGCGGATGCATGAGCCAGTCTTCCTTTATTCTGGTTGATGAAATCTCGGGTGAGCGCACCGTTCTGTGGAAACGAGACCCGGAAATTGCGCTCCGCCCTGAGGACTTGCGCCGGGAATGGATTTCCGGATCCCGCGCACTTCTGGTAGATGGGCACGATACGGAGGCGGCTGCGCAAGCAGCGCGCTGGGCGCGCGAGGAACATATCCTAGTAGTCGGGGACTTCGATAATCGTTATCCGCGTGTTGAAGCATTACTTGAATATGTGGATTTCATCATCGCATCGAAAGACTTTCCTGAACGATTGTCCGGCGAAGAGAATTTGCTGAAGTCGCTTCCCAGTATTTCTCGCCAGTTCAAGTGTCGCTTGACGGGCGCGACGCTTGGGCGACTCGGCGTCCTCGCCTGGGACGGTGAGCAATTCCTTCTCTGCCCCGGCTTCCAGGTGCAGGCGATTGATACAACCGGCGCCGGTGATATCTTCCACGGAGCCTTCTTGTACGGACTTGCGCGCGATTGGAATGTGGAAGAGATACTTGAATTCAGCTGCGCCGCAGCGGCACTTAATTGCACGGCACCCGGGGCGCGCGGCGGCATTGCGTCTCTGGAGACGATCGCGGACCTGCGCAAGAACGGCAAACGATCCGAGCGCGTGTACTCACGCGAAGCCTTGGCAGCGGCATCGCGGGCGGCAAATGGTTGTGCGGAACCGAACTCATGATCCCGCTCAAGGATCTCAACCCGCAACGCGCGTTCCCGACCCTGACGCTGTTGCTGATAGCGGCCAACGTCGCCGTTTTCGTGCATCAAATAACGCTTCCGCCCGCGGCGGCCGAGGCTTTCATCAAGACTTACGCTCTTACGCCTTCGCACATTCAGCTGGCGTTCGAGGGGCATCGCTACACTCTGCTCGAGGCCTTCCTGCCGCTGTTCACTTGCATGTTCCTGCACGGCGGCTATCTCCATATCATCGGCAACATGTGGTTTCTGTGGATTTTCGGCGGCAACGTTGAGGACCAGTTCGGGCATTTCGGCTATTTGTTGTTTTATTTGGTGTGTGGGCTCGGGTCAGGCGCAACCCAGGTACTGTTTTCGTGGGGTTCCCGAGTTCCGTCGCTCGGAGCGAGCGGCGCGATTGCGGGAGTTCTCGGCGCGCACATCGTGTTTTTCCCTCGCTCGCGCATTCTGACGCTGATACCTTTGCTCATCATTTTTTTCACGGCGCGTATTCCGGCTTGGATTTTTATCGGAATCTGGTTCCTGATAAATTTCCTCAGCGGTGTCAACTCGCTCGGAATGCGGAGCATGGGCGGCGTGGCTTGGTGGGCCCATGTCGGCGGTTTTCTCCTGGGAGTTTCGATTGCGGCGATCGCAAGGTTCGCCGGACGTACTGCGCCGCCGAGGTGGACCACGTGAGAGATCGCCGATCCTTATCCGGCGATCGCTGAAGGCTTCAAGAAACGCGCGCAGTGGTAAGTGGCCAACCTCAGGAGCGATCGAGCGCGTCGGCTGGCCGACACCTCGAGGCACGGTTCAAATTTTCGGGCGACCGAGGTGCGGCGTGCGTACTTCAAGTGACGTATCAGAATATTTCTGAAGAATTGAAAGACTTCAGTGCGAGAGTATTTCCATGAACTGACGCAAGTCGTCAGCGCTAACGTCCGAGACCCCACACAATTGCATGCCGCCTTTGGACTGACAAACGACGTTATAGCCCTGCCTTGAAGCCGCCTCGGGCGCCTTCGCCTGCTGGCCGACGTCAGGCCACACGAAAACATTGATGTAATGCTTCCGCAGTTGGTAGACGAGGGCGGCCACATTCCTGTCGCCGACATAATCGAGACGACCACCGATCAGGGGATAGCCTTGATCAGCCAGATCGCGGACTGGCGGCGCGAAGTCGAGCTTGCCGTCAAACCATGGCTTGACAGTGTGCTGGTCCGTCGAGATCACGTCCATCAGATGGCCCGGCTGGAGAGATCGAATATGACTCGCGACAAGTTCTTCGGCTACCAAATCGCCTTGGCGAGCGTTTAGTACGCCAGGAATCATTCGAATCCCCAGCACGACCGCGATCAAAATCGCCGCAGCTACCGCGAGCCACTCAAGCACAGGGCGTCGCCGCTCGGCGCGCACCGGCAACGTTGCGATCGAGCCCCTGACGCTTTCACCGGGATGCGCCGCGTTCGATGACGCAATAATCCGCGCCCGCAGGCTCTCCGGTGCGCGGTGGTACAGATTTGCAGAGCGGATCCCCTTTCCCAATGTCTGCTGCTCGCGCAGTTGTCGCGCGCAAGACGCGCAGGTCTTCACATGCTCCTCAATCTCAAGGCTTCGCACGAGATCGAGCTCGCCATCGGAATATGCGTGCAGGAGGAGTTCGTTATTCTCGCAGGCCACGCGGCACCTCCTTCCCCGCCCCATGCAACAAGCGCTCGCGCAACTGCTTCCGGCCGCGCGCCAAGCTGGACATTACTGTGCCGATCGGAACGTCCATCACTTCGGCGATCTCCTTGTACGAGAGACCCTCCAATTCACGGAGAATCAACGTCTCGCGGAATCTCACCGGAAGCTCTTCAAGTGCTTCTTGAAGTAACCGGCTTTCAACCGATTGCAGCAGCGCGGTTTCTGCATCGTGCTCCAGCGGATCGCCAACGTGAATGGTCTCGTCGAATTCTTCGGCCAGATCGCCTGGGTGCTTCTTCTCAAGAAAGGAGTACGCCGTGTTGCGGACGATGCGGAGGAGCCACGCCCGCGCGTTCCCTTCCTGATATCCGCCGAAGAAACGCACTGCGCGGAGACACGCCTCCTGAACAACATCCTCGGCGTCGTGCGGATTGCGAACCAGCCAGCACGCCAGGTTGTATGCCGCGTCGAGGTGCGGCAGTACAACTTGTTCGAAGTCCGGCCCGCTCGATGCCCCGCTGGTTCCTTCCTGCATATCGCCATTAGACTCTCAACTGCCTGCACAGTTGCCAAGCATTTTCATCGCGGGCTACTTGACCACAATCTTGCCGGTCATCATCGGGTGGACCGAGCAGAAGTAGCTGTACGTTCCGGCGTCCTCAAACGTGAACGAGAACTGATCGTCCGTATCGAGCGCTTTGGACCTGAACTTCTGGTCGGGACTGACCACAGTGTGAGGCACGTCGTCGTGATTGACCCAGGTGACAGTGGTGCCGGGGGCTACGGTAATTTCCCGCGGCGTAAAGCTAAAGTTGTCGATCGCAATATTAGGGACGGCTTTCTTTCCGTCCGCGGCACGGACGATGGAATCTCCGTGAATTGCGGCCGCCATTCCAACGACTCCGAACAGTCCCATGCACAGCATTGCTTTTCGCATGTAGTTCTTCACTGGCTTTCTCCTCTTTGTATGAAATATGTTCGGCTTAGCTGCCCGCGAGCGATGAATCCACGACGGCCAAAGTGTGATTCCCGCGTACGAAATTTATGTTCGTAATCCCCAGCACACTTCGCAGCTTGTCGTCCGGAACCTTCATCGGGCCGGGCGACGGCGCCTGGCCGGGAGCAGGCTGAGGAAACGCGGTGGACATCGCTGCGTGAAACGTTACGTTGCCTTCGACCTTCTGCATCACCTGATGGATATGTCCGTTCAGCACGGATACAGATCCGAATTTCTTGAGGTATCCCAACGCCTGTTGACTATCGTCGGTGCCCCATCCCCATTCGGGATACACAGTCCACAGCGGTATGTGAGCGAATACCACGATCGGCGTGCTGTGTTTCAAGTGCCGCACATCATCCTTGAGCCAAGCGAGCTGATCGCTACCCAGACTGCCGAGCCCGCCGGCCTTCAAGTTCATCACGTTGACGAGTCCCATGAAATGGACGCCCTTGTGATCGAAGCTGTACCATCCGTCGCCCTTGGTATCTTTCCCGTAGCATTCGCGAAATTGCGCGCCGTTATCGTTGAGCACGTCGTGCTCGCCAGGAACGTAGTAGATCCGGTCGGTGTGCAGGGACTTGAGCGATTGGTCGAGCGTGTCGAACTCGTCGGCCTTCGAAAGCTGCGTCAGGTCCCCGGTGTGCAACACAAATTCCGGGCTTTGCGGCAGCGCGTTAAGCTTCGCGATCGCCTCTCGAAGCGTGGCCGTTACGTCCGGGTTGGCGGCCTTGTTGAAGCCTATGTGGGAGTCACTGATTTGCGCGAACGCGAAATCGCCCTTCATCGCAGCAGTGTCGAGTTTATTGCCATGGCTGAACGCGAACGATTTCAGCACTCCGCCCTGCATAACGCAGAGCGTCCCTGTGCCAGCCCACGCCATGCACTTCAGGAAGCCACGCCGGTCAATGCCGTCGGGATTCAAGTTCTCCTTGATAACGTTCCCCATGGAATGCCTCGCTTTCGTTATGGAGGATCGGCCTTAAAGCGGCCGTGTTCTCCTGCATTTATCTAGACCGCCGATGGGCGGGGTTTATTCCCGAGATTCGTGAATTTTTTTCGCGTGGCTGCGGTTCGACCCTGCAACCGCGGCGGGTACTGTGATAAGGTATTTCGTTCTATCGAAGGATTGGCTGGTCAGGGGGTTGGCAATCCATGAAGAGTTCCTACAACGGGGTTCCGGTCCCGTCGAACGGCAAAGTAATCGAGTACAGCAACGGCAAGTTCCTGGTTCCGGACCAGCCGGTGATTCCCTTTATTGAAGGTGACGGCACGGGACGCGACATATGGAAGGCGTCGAGGCGGGTGTTCGACGCGGCAGTCGAAAAAGCGTACGGCGGGAAAAAGAAAATCGCGTGGCTCGAGATCTTCGCTGGCGAGAAATCGTTCAATCAATTCAAGGACTGGCTGCCGCAGGATTCCGTTGACGCCATCCGCGACTTCCGCGTCGCAATCAAAGGTCCGCTGACGACGCCGGTCGGCGGTGGCATTCGCTCACTGAATGTTACCCTGCGCCAATTACTCGACCTCTATGCCTGCGTGCGTCCCGTGCGTTATATCGAAGGCGTGCCATCGCCCGTACGCAATCCCGAGCGCATGAACATCGTCATCTTTCGCGAGAATACCGAAGACGTGTACGCCGGAATCGAGTGGAAATCCGGCACACCCGAAGTAAAAAAGCTCATAGACTTCTTGAACAACGAGATGCTGAAGGGCACCAAGAAGTCCGTGCGCCTGGATTCCGGCGTGGGCATCAAGCCGATCTCGCCGACCGGGACCAGGCGCCTGGTGCGGCGCGCCATCCAGCACGCCATTGAAAAGGGGCGCACCGTCGTTACGCTCGTTCACAAGGGCAACATCATGAAGTTCACCGAAGGCGCATTTCGCGACTGGGGCTACGAGCTTGCCACCGAAGAATTCCGCCAGCAGGTTGTCACCGAACGCGAGAGCTGGATTCTCGGCAACAAGGATCGCGATGCAAGCCTGAGCATCGAGAAGAACGCAGCGATGATCGAACCTGGCATCGATCAGGCGACCGACGATTTCAAGAAGCAGCTGTATGCCGAAGTGAAAGGTGTTCTCGATTCCATTTCAGCCACGCATGGCGGCGGTCAATGGAAGAAGAAGATCCTGATCAACGACCGTATCGCCGACTCCGTTTTCCAGCAGGTGCTAACGCGCGCCGACGAATACCAGGTCTTCGCCACTCCTAATCTGAACGGCGACTATATTTCCGACGCCTGCGCAGCGCAGATCGGCGGCCTGGGCATGGCGCCGGGCGCCAACATCGGAGACGGGTACGGCTGCTTCGAAGCCACGCACGGCACCGCGCCAAAATATGCCGATAAGGACGTCATCAATCCGAGCTCTGTAATCTTCTCCGGCTCGATGATGTTCGATTTCATGGGCTGGACGGAGGTGGCCGAGCTAATCGAAAGCGGCATCGCGCTTACGGTGCAGCAGAAGCGCGTCACCTACGATCTGGAGAGGCTCATGCTCGGCGCCAAGAAACTCGGCACCGCGGAATTCGCCTCCGCGATCATCGAAAACATGCAGGTGCCAGTCAGCCGCTGACCCGCTGCACACGGCGTAATCGTGGGGGCGCTGCTTGCCGCGCCCGTGGTTTCATCCGCGAACTAAGGGGACTACTGAATGCGTAAGAAGGTGACAGTTGTAGGTGGTGGCTTTGTCGGCTCGACGACAGCTCAACGAATACATGACGCTGGGCTCGCCGACGTGGTGCTGACCGACATCCTCGACGGAGTGCCCGCGGGCAAAGCCCTCGACATGGCGGAATCCGCGCCAATCCTGGGATCCGACGCGCACGCGGCCGGCATCTCCACCGCGGGAGGCGACTACAAAGAGACCGCCAACAGCGACGTCATCGTGATCACCGCTGGCTTTCCTCGAAAGCCGGGCATGAGCCGCGACGATTTGCTCAAGGCCAACTACGACGTAATTAAAGCGGTGGTTGAAGCTGTGGTTAAGCTATCCCCGAACGCAATCCTGATTGTCGTCACCAATCCGCTCGACGCCATGGCGCAGGCGGCATTCAAAATCAGCGGCTTCCCGAAGAATCGCGTCCTTGGAATGGCCGGGGTTCTCGACTCGGCGCGTATGAGCGCGTTCGTAGCGGCCGAACTGAATGTGTCGGTTGAGAATGTGCATTCGTTCGTTCTCGGAGGCCACGGTGACGACATGGTTCCCCTCGCGCGTTATTCCACCGTCGCTGGAATTCCCCTCCCCGAGCTGGTATCTAAAGAAAAACTTGATGCGATTATCGCGCGCACGCGAAAGGGCGGCGCCGAAATCGTCAATCTACTGAAGACGGGCTCGGCATACTACGCCCCGTCCGCCGCAGCCGTGCAGATGGTTGAAGCAATCCTCAAGGACAAGAAGAAGATTCTTCCCTGCGCGGTCTATCTCGAGGGCGAATACGGAATCAAGGGTCTCTTCGTAGGTGTGCCCGTGAAGCTGGGCGCCAATGGTGTCGAGCAGATCATCGAGGTCAAGCTCTCGCCCGAGGATAAAGCCGCCCTCGATAAATCCGCAGCTTCAGTGCGAGAACTCGTGAACGTCCTGGGAGTGTAAGCCGAACCGAGGCTAAACCGAATACTTCTGCGCCAGCGGAAATCGTCGCCCTACGCTGAAGGCCTTCGAAGTTACTTTCAATCCCGGAGGCGCCTGCTTCCGCTTGTACTCGCTCCGGTCAACCTGCAATGCGACCGCGCGTACCAGCTCGATCGGCAACAGGCACTCCTCAGCAATCTGGACGGGATCCTGTAAATCCTCTACGTAGGCCTTCAGAATCCGATCCAGATCCTCGTACGGAGGAAGCGTGTCCTGGTCGGTCTGCTTCGGCCGAAGCTCGGCGGTCGGCACCCTCAGTAGCACTTCTTGCGGGATTCTCTCCTTCGTGCGGTTAGCCAGTCTGGCCAGGTCGTAAACCATCGTTTTGGGGACGTCGGAAATCACCGCCAGGCCGCCGGCCATGTCGCCATACATCGTGCAATATCCCACCGCGGTCTCGGACTTGTTCCCCGTGCTCAGGACCATCGACCCGAACTTGTTCGACAGCGCCATCAGGAAATTTCCCCGAATGCGCGCCTGTATATTCTCCTCGGTTACGTCCTCAGCCCGCCCGGCAAATGTTCCAGACAGCGCCCCCCTGTAGCTCGCGAACGTTTCCGTGATAGGCAGCACGGTAAGCTTGACGCCGAGGTTCCCGGCCACCCGCTGCGCGTCGCGCAAGCTGGCATCGGACGAATACGGCCCCGGCATGGCCACTGCGAGCACGTTTTCCGCGCCCACCGCATCCGCGGCGATCGTTGCGACCAGCGCAGAATCAATTCCGCCGCTCAGTCCGATCACAACCTTGCGAAAACCGCACTTGCGGACGTAATCGCGCGTCCCGATTACCAGCGCTCGGTAAACCGCCTCGTATTCGTCGTCCATCGCCGGGCGAATGTCGCCCTTGCCCGTGTCGCTGTCGAAATAAATCAGGTCCTCGTCGAATGACTTGGCACGCGCAGCCACCCGGCCATCCGGAGTGAACGCCACGCTCGATCCATCGAAGATGAGGCTGTCGTTGCCGCCTACCTGATTCACATAAACAACGGGCACGCCCCGATCCCTCGCCACCGCTCCCAGCATGTCGTGGCGCAGGCCGCGTATTCCCAGTCTGTATGGCGACGACGAAATGTTCAGGACCAGCGTGCTTCCCTTGCTCACCAGTTCCGCCACCGGATCGCGGTCGTAGAGGCGTTCGGGCCAAAAGCTCTTATCGTTCCAGCTGTCCTCGCAGATCGTCACGCCGAGCGTGTCCGGTCCGAATTTGAAAGTCTGCTGAATTGACGCGGGCTGAAAATAGCGTGTCTCGTCGAAGACATCGTAAGTGGGCAGCAACATCTTGCTCTGCTCGAACAGAATTTTTCCGCCCGCGATCAACGCGGCGGAATTCGCCACGGGCTTTCCAGTATTGTCCTGCGCCTTGCCGACGAATCCGACGAGCGAAGGAATCGGAACATCCTTCGCGAGGCGCCTGAGTTCCGTCTGATTGCGCTCGGCGAACGATGGCCGCTCGATCAGATCCTGCGGGGGATAGCCGCAAATGCACAGTTCGGAGAAGACTGCGAGATCCGCGCCGGCGGATTGCGCCTCCCGGGCCATTTCGAGGATTCGCGTTCGATTCCCCTCGAAATCACCAACGGTCGGATTGAATTGCGCGAGCGCGATCTTCATAGGGACCAGCTAGCATACGGTTCGCGAAAGCAGTTTTCAATCGGCAGCGCGCACCGTGACACGCACTTTCGCCGCAGCAAAAAAGAAGGCTCCCGAAGGTTTCGTACCCCGGGAGCCGTAAAGATGAAAGTGTCGAATTGAACGCGCTTAGACAGTGAACGAACTGCCGCAGCCGCACGTGCTCTTCACGTTCGGATTGTTGAACTTGAAGCCCGCGCCTTCGAGCGTCTCGATGTAATCAATGGAGATACCATCGAGATACATCTCGCTCATCTGGTCCACGAGAACCTTCAGGCCGTCAAATTCATACACGTTATCGCTGGCCTCGTTCACCTGATTCTCAAAGGCCATCTTGTAGCTGAAGCCGGAGCAGCCGCCGCCAACCACGGCCACGCGCAGCCCCGTCGGCATGGGCGTCTGCGACGACAAAATCTCTTTGACCTTCGTGATCGCTACCGGTGTCAATTGGACTGCCATTTTGACCTCCCAGGATTGCGCGCGGTACCTCTAGCCCGCGCACCATAATTCCAAACCCATTATAACAGATTAGCTCCCGGCGCGAACACCCAAGAACGCATTCGGTGCTTCCTTGTCGAGCAACTCAGCCGGCAAACGCTCGCAAGCTCACGAGTTACAGACTCTCGCCTCGCAGGTTTGATGCCCTCCACAAGGCGCTGGATTCACTTCTTCAATCCCGCCTGCCAGTTCAGCACAACTGTGAACGGCGCGCTGGCATTTGACCCCGAGGGCGCAGGCATCAGAAACCGCTTTCCGTCAGAGGTGACATCCCAATAGAGCAGCCCGGCAGTCACCTTGAAGAGGGGCTTCGGAATTCCCGCCTGGAAGACGCCTGTCGAATTAACGTCAACGGCCATCGCCATTCCGTTCGGCGATAGATAGAAGAGTTCCTTGCCATCAGCTCTCCAAAGAGGTACTTGCCCGCCGTCCTTCGATACCATCCATTCGCCCGCGACTGGTGTGCTCGTCGTGGACGAAGATCCCTCAGCCGAAGAAGCGTCGAACGGCCGCACATAGATTTCATCCTTGCCCGATTCATTGGACTGATACGCGATCCAACGGCCGTCCGGAGAAAACCGACCCACTGCCTGAAAGAACTCCGATTGTTCAAAGGGGAATGGCTTTCGATTGGCGGCTGTTCCGTCGAGTGGAAGCACCCACACATGGGTCGCGCCAACGGGGTTGTAAAAGAGCAGGAATCGTCCGTCGGGTGACCAGCTACTGGGAAGCTTCTGGGCTCCCGACGTAAACACCAGCTCGTCCTCGCCGGCGAGATTTGAGGCCTTTTGGTATATGTCGAATTTCCCCGTTCTCAGTCCGCCAAACGCAATGCGGCTGCCATCCGGTGACCAGACAGGGTTGGCGTCCCAGCCCGAACCAAATGTGAACCGCGTGGTCACGCCTCGCGCGACTTCGTAAATCCAAATGTTTCGGTTCGAGAAGTTTTGGGGGTCAGCCCGCTCAAATGCAACTCGTTTGCCATCGGGCGAGATCGCCAGGGTTCGAAAGAGGCCGGGATCCCCGATTGTTCCGAGAGCTTTGCCTGTTCTGTCGAACCAGGTCAATAGGCCTTGGATGTTGCCCCTGCTCGGTCCGCTCACGCTTGAGGCCCCGAACCAATAGACTAAGACGCCGGTCGGCGAGGCCGAAAAGCTCTGGACCTGCTCGGCAACAGGAATCGGCTCGCCCACCATTTTCAGAAGTCGTGGGTCAAAAGGGATCGCCATCAAAGTGCCCGATGACGTCGATCCCGCAGCTGCGCGGAGGAACAGCACGTAACCAAGCGCGGGGTCCGAGGACGGTACATACACTGCTTGGGACGACTCTTTTGACAGCTTGTTGTTCGGAATTCCCTCTCCTGGCTTCGACTCCAGATTGCCGACGAAGATTCCAGCGGTTGGCACACCCGGGGGGCCCACTGAATAGAGGAAGTGCCGTCCGTCCGGCAGCAGGGACGGAAACGCACCGGTGACGGATGGGCCAATCGGCGAGGGCGTCCCACCAAAGTCAGGCACTTGCAAGAGTTGTCCGATAACCGAGAAAATGATCTGGTGATCGGACTTCCATACGCCGCTAAAGACGATAGAGGGGGCGTCGCACAGTGCTTGGGGAGCCCCACCCGAAATGTCTACTTTCATCAGCTTGCCCGCCGCTACAAAGGCGAGGGCGCTGCTGTCTGGCGACCAAAAGGGCCAGCCGTTCGCGCCTTCCGTCCCCTGCAAGGGTCTGACCTCGACCGTATCGAGTGACCGCACCCACAGGCGGCTTTGGCCATCCGCACCGGTAGCGATAAATGCCAGCTTGCGACCGTCCGGCGAAACGGTGGGCGCGCCGCCCGTGAAGGAGGTCTTCTCCGGGAGCGGAACCTCGAAGCGTACAGCTTGAGACAGCGCGGGCCGCTGGCTCTGACGAAAATACAGAAACGCGAACAGAACCGTCGCCACCACGAACATTCCCGCAACGGCCCCAACGACCCATAACAGCCATCGTCTTCCCGGTCCCGCTGCCGTGGCGGCCGACGCCGGGTCCTGCGCGCCCGAGAGAACTTCCTCAATCGCGATGCGCGCGTCGCCGATGTCGCGCAATCGTTGCTTCGGATCCTTCTGCAGGCAACGCTGCAAAAGCACACGAACCCGTACCGGCGTTCCGGCAGGCAGCCGAGACCAGTCCGGCTCTTCCTTGATCACCGCCGCCAGTGTGTCCGTCACCGTCTCGCCGCGAAACGCCATCTTCCCCGTCAGCATTTCGTAGAGCACGCAGCCGAACGCCCAGATATCCGCGCGCCGATCCACCGGCTTGCCCTTCGCCTGCTCCGGCGACATATACGCCGCCGTTCCCAGGAGAACGCCGGCCAGCGTCGCCATCCGGCTCATCGTCGGCGAATTGGCAAGGTCTGCAGACGCCGCATCTCCTTCAATCGCCTTCGCCAGGCCGAAGTCGAGCACCTTTACTGCGTCTTCGCTCGTTACCTTCACGTTTGCCGGCTTCAAATCCCGATGCACGACTCCGTGCTCGTGCGCATATTCGAGTGCGTCACAAATTTGCTTCGCGATTTGCAGCGTCTCATCCATCGGAATCGGTCCTAGCCGGATGCGATCGGCCAGCGTCGGACCTTCGACTAGCTCCATCACCAGCGCATGGGTGCTGCCCGAATCCTCGAGGCCGTGAATCGTGGCGATATTAGTGTGATTGAGCGACGCCAGCAGTTTTGCTTCGCGTTGGAAACGCGCCATTCGATCGGAGTCGCGCGCGAACGCGTCAGGCAAAACTTTAAGTGCAACATCGCGCCCCAGCTTCGAATCCGTCGCGCGATACACTTCTCCCATCCCGCCGGCGCCAATTGGCGCGAGAATCTGGTAGGGGCCCAGTCGCGTGTTGTTCCCAAGTGGCATGAATTTGGCAAGATTCTACACTAAGAAACCCTCAATCCTCTCTTTGGTAAGCCCGACGGACCTCTTCCTTTCGAAGGTCACGATGACCCGAACCAGTAATGAAATGGAACGCGACCGAATCGAGAGGCCGCGACAACCGCCGCGAAAACCAATAAACTATTTCCCTCACATGAAACATACGGTCACATTGATTCCCGGCGACGGGATCGGCCCAGAAGTCTCCGAAGCGGTCCAGCGGATCATCGAAGCTACCGGAGTCTCGATCGAATGGGAGGCCACGGCGGCGCGTGGCGAGCTCGAGCGGCGCGGGGTGGACTTCATGCACTCCGGAGTAGTCGAAGCCATCCGCAAAACGGGCGTCGCGCTGAAGGGACCGCTCGCAACAGGGGTCGTATCCGGTCCGCCGAGCATCAACGTTGGCCTGCGAAAAGCCCTGGACCTCTATGCCAACGTGCGCCCGGTGAAAAATCTGGCGGGCGTTCAATCGAGATTTCAAGACGTGGATATGGTCCTCATCCGCGAAAACACGGAAGACCTCTACGCCGGCCTGGAGCACGAAGTCGTCCCCGGTGTGGTCGAGAGTTTGAAAATCATCACCGAAAGAGCCTCTACGCGGATCGCGCGGTTTGCGTTCGAATACGCCCGAAGGTGGGATCGCAAGAAGATTCACGGAATCCACAAAGCGAACATCATGAAAATGTCGGATGGCCTATTTCTAACTTCCATCCGCAAAGTGGCGGCCGAATACCCGGACATCGAATACAAAGAGCTCATCATTGACAACGCCTGCATGCAGATGGTCCTCAAACCCACGCAATACGACATGCTGCTTCTCACGAACCTCTACGGTGACATCATGAGCGACCTGGCTGCGGGACTCGTCGGCGGTCTCGGTGTAGTGCCGAGCGCGAACATTGGGGAAAACGTGGCGATTTTCGAGGCCGTTCATGGCACAGCGCCCGATATCGCCGGCCAGGGAATCGCCAACCCCACAGCACTGCTAATGAGCGCGATTCTGATGCTGGTCTATCTCGACGAAGTGAAAGCCGCCAGCCGCGTCGAACACGCTCTTCACAAGGTTTACCGCGAGGGAAAATCGCTCACACGGGATGTAGGCGGCTCTGCAACCACCCGGGAATTTACCGACGCCGTAATTCGCACGCTCGAGAAATAATCTGCCCTCTCGACTCACGCGCCGCAATCGAGGGCTTTCGTAGGGGCGCAGCATGCTGCGCCCGGCGCAGATTCTTGAGACCGCGCCGCCCATCAACCGCGTCACCCCATCACCGAAATCACCCTACGGAAGTGGCTCTATCGAGTGCACCGCGATCGTATTCGTGGCCACGTTGAGCACCCCGGTTACCTTTACCTTCATCCCCGCGTTCTTGTTCGCAAGATCCTGATTATCGAGCTTGTAGACTTTGTCTTTTACCTGCAGCACGAAGACCCCGCCCAGATTCTTCACGCAGTAGCGCGCGCAATCCGCCGACGTGGTCCCGATGTCCTTCTTCTTCAGCATTTCTTCATGCGAACGGCTCAGCGAATGAACGTTGAGCGCGCACTGTGAGTCGCCAACCTCTCCTTTGAATACCTGTTCCTTGTCAGCGTCCGCGACAAAGCCAGCGCCGAGCGCGAGAACGATCACGATTATTGCGAAAACCAATTTCCTGACTGTCATAGCTTTCTCCCCCTGGAATATTTATTCTCTCTGCCGGCGATCTGCCCCGGCCCCTGCGATTACGGCACGACGACAAATCGCATGTGCATCCCTTCGTGATCGGCGCTGCAAATAACTGTGCAAACCACCACATATTCCCCGGGTTCGGACGGAGCGTTGAGCATGAATTCCTGCACGCCGGGCTTGAGCACGAAATCCCAGTCCGGCACGCGCGACCTGTCCTTGGCCCTCAGCAACGAAAAGCCGTGGATCGAGCCGTCGCGATTGTGGTTCTTAGCTTTGATGGCAGTAATTCGCAGGGTGACCTGCTCGCCCGCGTGAACCGTGATCATCGGCTCTTTCTGTCCCGCCATCTTGTATCGGCTATCGTGGTCGGCCAGGATTTCAATTACGCGTGGCGTTTGCACCTGAGGGGTTTGCGGTCCGAACGCCAGAGTCAGTGCCGCAGCTGCGAACAAACCCTGACGCAATGCGTTCGTGTTCAAGGCATTCCCTTCGCTCGCCATCTCACTGCCTCTACTGCGTCAAATAACGAACAATCAGCCGCATATCTTCGTCCGTCAGCGTCGCCCTTACCCGCATGTGCCGCTCGATCGTCATCACCATTCGCGGCGGAAACTTGTGTGGCGATTGGTGGCAACGTCCACAGTTCGCCTGAAATCTCTTCTCGCCTTCCACGCGCCAGGATTGGTCGTCCGGCGCGCTCGCAGGGGCCGGTTTAGTCGAACTGGTCGTCGAGCCGGATGCAGACTTGCTGCCTTGTTGGCCCGCTGACGATCCCGCCAGCAGCATTGCTACCGCGATCGAAGTCAGTACTCCCGAAAGTAAAATGCGTCGCCCGATCATTGGACGTCTCCGTGGCCCACCGGAAGCACGAACCGGTAGGTAACGCCAAGCGTCCACACGTTCATGTTTCCGCCGTCCGGCGCAAACTGCCTCCCATAGCTGGTCACAAATCGAAAATCATCGCGGAAGTAGTAGTTCATCCCAAACTCGAACATATTCGTGTTCACGGTCGGCAGGTCGTCATTCAGTACTTTGCCGACGTAGAACTGCTGCACCCTTGTGACCAGTTGCACGCGCCGCATCTCGTCGTGCCACACGGGAATCTGGGTCAACCGGTAGGCCGCTTCCACCCAATACCCGCTGCCGTTGTCCGATCGCGCATATTCCGCGCGAATGTCGAGCGGCAAAGGCGGCGGCTGCCAGGCAAAATGAAATCCAAACGCATTCGAGTGATCGTCCTGCAGCAAGTGCTGAAACGAGCCGCCGACCTCCAGCCGCGGCCCGGGCAGAAATATTCCCGCGCGCGCCCCAATATTGCGGTCCGAATCGAAAGGAGTGTCTTTGCTCAGCGTCGAAAAATACGTCGCGTAATTGATTTCGATCTTGGGCGTCGCCTTGATACCGCCTCGCAACATTGCGCCGGTACCTGCCCCGCTAGGGCCGGTCGAGATCGGCAGAATCAACGGATCGCTTTGCAGGTCGCGGATCCAAACCGGATACAGCCGCTCGTTATAGACGCCGAAAGGCGTCAGGTACCTTCCGACCGTAATCGTCAAGTAAGGGTTGGCGATGTAATCGAGCTGCAGATAGTCCACTTCCTTTTGAAGGTATCCTTTGTAGCCGTCCTGGCCGGGGACCGGGGCGAGATTGATTTCAAACGTATCGCGCGATTCGATCAGCCAGTTCTGGCCAAAAGGAATCAGGATCACCGGCGAGACCAGCGGATGAAGATTCGGCGTCCCGCCTTGGAAGAACGTGTTGTCGGCCATGCCCGCGGAGATGATCGGCACCGCAGTCACCGCCGGTAAGATCACATCGGGACTATTCGGATCAGTCTGACCCAGAGTCGCTTCCTGCGTCTGAGCCTGTGCAAACACCGCAGGCGCAAATAAAAGCGCCAGCAGCACGGCTGCACATCTCATCCGTGCGCGATTTCCCGGACTAAGAAAGACTGGTAGCATCCTCTGCCTGTACCTAAGGGTGAAATTAGGAATTGCAGCGGGCCGAAATTCCCTTGGCCTGCTTCAAGTTTGGGTACCCCTGCAAAGAGTGTCAACTTGGGTACGTATGCCTTGTTCCTTGGCGTTAATAGCTGGGAGTAACCGCGTCTGCTCCGCGAGGGATGAAATGGACCGATCCCAGCTGCCCGCAATCACGGACCTGACCGTGGGACCAGTGGACGATAGGCGACCCCACGCCTCCCACGATCCCCTGCCGCCGGTGCCTATTGCTAGACTGGAGGCTGAAGGGGAGGTCCCATGTCGAACCCTGCGCTGTTTAAGACCTTGTACCGGATCTTGAGTTGGGGCGCGGTCGCCGGCCTGGTGTTGACGCTGGCGCTGGTGCTGCGCAAATCGCCGCCACCGAACGTGGCCAACGATCCCAGCGCCGCGTCGCGAGTCGAGCAAAAGTTCGCCGCAGCCGACCAGGCCAAGGCCGCCGGCCAGCCCGCGCAGGTTCAACTGGACTCCACGGAGCTAAATTCCTATCTTCAGCAGAATCTCCAGACAGGCGCTCCTGCGCAGCCCGTGCCGGCGCCGGCCGCAACATCGCAAGCCGCGCCAGCCGATCCGAACGCGGGCCCGCTGGGTGCGGTTTCCAATAGCGACTTCCAAACGATCGAGCAGGCACAATCAGCGGTGAAAGACGTCAAAGTGGATATGGACGGCGACCTGGTGAAGGCGTACGTCGTGTTCGACTTCCATGGCAAGGACTTGTCGCTCGAGCTCGATGGCCATCTGGGCTCGCAGAACGGCTACTTGAAGTTCATACCGGTCTCCGGGAAGCTCGGTTCCCTGCCGCTGCCGCAATCAACACTCGATGCTGCGGTCGCGAAGATGATGGCGTCACCCGAAAATCGCGAAAAGCTCAAGCTACCTGCCGACATCAACGACATCCAGATTCAGAATGGTCAGGCCGTCGTTTCGTATAAATGACGATCCGACCAGGATCGTCATCCCGAGGTTGACGAATTTGGTTTTAGCCAACCGAGGGATCCCTGCCAATCTTCAATCCGCGATCGTCATTGCAGAGTCGGCGATTTTGGTTCGGGCCAACCGAGGGATCTCTTCTGCCGATTTAGCTGCGATTGGCGGTTACGAACCGAACCCAGCAGGCCAGATCGGCGTGTAGGCGATGTACAGAAGCCAGTAAACGATCACTCCGGTGACGGAGACGAAGAGCCACAGAGGCAGCGTCCAGCGGGCGATCGCTCGATGGCTGGCGTATTTTTCGCGCAGGGCGCGCGACAGCGTGATCAGAATCAGCGGCACGATGACAATCGCCAGAATCGTGTGCGGAATCAGGATGGCGAGATAAACCGCCCGAATCCAACCCTCTCCGCCGAACCGAATCACTCCCGCGTGCAGGTGGAAGTAAACGTAGCAACACAGAAAAACCGTCGAGCAGAGGAAAGCCACGATCATGCAAAACCGGTGGTAGCGGATCTTTCCGTTGCGGATGCAGACGAACCCGAGCACCAGAAAAACCGTGGCCGCAGCGTTCAGCGAGGCATTGAGCTTGGGAAGAGACCCGAGAGGAATTCCGGCCATCATCGCGTGATCAAACGATCCAACACCAGCCACAGGAGCAAAATTGGAATGTGCGCCACCGTGGCGTGCATCAGCCATTTGGCGCGCAAGTTCGTTCTCGAACGGTTGGCCCACAACCCAACCTGAAGCAAAATCATTCCCAGGACGAGCGCTCCGAAAAAGTAGCCGATGCCGGCCATGCCCACCACCGACGGAAGCGCGCTGACCCACACCAGAATCGCCGACGTCATAATGATCTGTCGAAACGTCGCGTCGCCTTTCTTGTCCACCACCGGAAGCATCCGTATGCCAGCTCGCGCGTAGTCCTCGCGGTAGATCCACGCAATCGCCATGAAATGCGGAAACTGCCAGAAAAACAGGATCGCGAACAGCACCCAGGCGCCGAGCGAAAGCGAACCGCGCGCCGCGGCCCATCCGATCAGCGGAGGCAGCGCTCCCGGAATCGCACCCACGGCGGTCGAGAAAGTGGTGCGTGTCTTAAGCGGCGTGTAAAGCCCGAGATACAAAACGCTCGTCGAGACGGCCACGAGCGCCGCAAGCCAGTTCACCGCGAGCAAGAGCCACAAAGCGCCGACGACAATCGTACTGATGCCAAAGATCAGCACTTCGCGCGGCTGCAGCAGACCCGACGGAAGAGGCCGCGCAGCCGTTCGCCGCATCAGCGAATCCATCTCGCGCTCGATGTATTGATTCAGCGCGGCCGTCCCGCCGGCCACCAGCAGCGTCCCGCCCAGCGTGTGGAGCAGCAGCGGCCAATCGAGCGGCCCGCGCGAGCCAAGATAAAACCCAGCGACCGTCGTGATCACCACCAGAAAAGTAACATCTGGCTTCGTCAGCGTGACGTATGCCCACGGCCGTTCGAATCCCGAAAGCGTGTTGGCGCGGACCTCGTTCATCGCTCTAGGCCCCTGCCCTTTCAGGCATATGTTCTAGGTCTCTCGAATCCGCACTAGCCGAAGCGTTCGAAGGGATCAGCCGGATACAGGTGAGCGTGAAAATCACAGCAGCGGCCAGGGTGAGCGCGCCGCCGAGAACATGCGCGACGGTGAGAATCACGTACACAAATGTCGGCTGAACTGCGTCCGCTGATGCAGTAACGGCCCACCACGCGGCTCCGCCCAGCAAAATCTGAGTGCCGAAGAACGCGTGCAGGAGAATCGTGGCGCGGCGCAAATCGCGCACCTGCCGGAATCGGTGCTTGGCGGTTACGCCTGCCCAGATTACGAAAACCGTGACGACTCCCGCGCCAACCAGATGCGGCACGATTCCGAACGCTCCGTGCCGGAAGGCCGCGCCCAGAATCAGCTGCACCAGAATCGACGCCGTCATCCACATGGCCAGGGCGCGCAATCGCGGTGAAGTGTGATCCTCAAGCAGCTCAAGATTGCTCTGCCACCACGGGCTCAGGTAGAGCGACAGGCCCACCACCGTGATGAAAAATATCTGCGCGAGCGTGGCGTGCGCAGTTGCGGAAATTGACGGATAACCTTTTAAGACGCGAAAGCCACCGAGCGCCGCCTGCGCAAATACCAAGGCCACCGCCGTCCATCCGAGACGCCGTGCCAGCGGGCGGCGCTCCGAAAACGCCAGCCAAAAAGCCAGTATCAGCGTCAGAATCAGAACCAGCGCCGCCATAACGCGGTGTGCGTACTCAAATCGAATCCCGCCGACCAACTGTGGAATCAACCGATGGTAGGCCAGCGGCCAATCGGGCACAGAATCGGCGGCGTCGTTGCTGGTCACCAGCGCGCCGGCCATCAGCAGCAAAATCGTGCAACACGACGTTGCCACCGCGAAGCGGTACACACCGCGAGACGTTTGAGTTTGATTTGGCGACATCACGAGTACGAAGGACTTCACATTGTAAGTTTCGAGCCGGAAAAACGCAAAGAGTTCTCAGCTTCGGCCACGAAGTGGATCTGAGTTACTCGCGCTGCAAGACTCGCATGTCTAATGCGCTGCGGGCGCAGCCGCCGGAGCAGCAGCCGGTGCTGGCACGGGCGGAGTAGCGAGAGTCGTGTCCTGATCGAGTATAAGCTTCCATCCCGAGGACCTTTGCACCCACACAGACGATCCGCGCATATGCAGGACGCGAGGCGGCACCGTCGAGCCCGGCGGCGCCTTGAATGCGATGTCAACCAGCCCCGACACAATCGCTCCGCCGTCGAATATGACCACTTTGGGGTCCTTCAGCTCGTACGAGGAAAATGCCAGTTGGCCGGTGGCCATCGCGGTCAGGAATTCCGCTTTCGACTGCGCCGCGCCATTGCCGTGGATGAAGATGGCTTCGTCCGACATCAGCGCCGAGACGCCTGCGGAATCGCCGGCCACGGTCAAATCCTGAAATTTCTTTTGCAGGTCAACCAGATCCCTCTGGGTGGTGGATGATTGCGATGATTGCGCTCCAGCTCGCGGAACAGTTCCTCCGAACGCCATAAGCGCTGCAGCAAAAGCCGCAATCGCTGTCGAGATGAATCGCTTGTTCCGAAGCGCCATGTATTCCCTCCCCGAGCCATTCTTCCGTCAAGACAGACTGATTCTACACGCGAGAAACAGCGCCTCAAATCCATTTAGCGCGCCACGGCCGCCAGACGTCAGGAGAAATGCGGTAATCCCAGATGAAGCATCTCGACGGACTCGCTCGCCTTCACGCTTCCCGGCTCGCCGAGGGCGACGTAAATCGTCGCATGCGGGCCGAAACTAGTCACGCCGACCGCGCCCGATCCTGACGCCACAAAATAAATCGAATTATCGGCCAGTCGAAACGTCGCGCCCGGCGCAATCTTGTAAAGCGACAATCGCGTGCGTCGCTCGGAGAATTCGCCGAGATGCTTCCAGCAAGCGCCGGGCTGATCCGAAACCGGCAGCCAATCGAAATTCTCGGGGTCCATGAACACAGGACGCAAATAGCGCTGCCCCGGATACTCGAGTGGACGCCCGTTCACCTTTTCCCACACAGCCTCGTAGGCGTCCTTGTTGATTTTCCCGCCATCGAGCTTGACCTGCGTGTACACGCCCTTTGCAAACGTGCCGACCTTGGCAAGTTCCGCGGCTGCGCGCTCGTGCTCCTCGGCTGAAATGTAGCCGCTTCGGCTCGCGCCGCCGAATTGCAGAACCAGCGTTTCGCTGCCCGTCGCACATGACTGCGGCCCGTAGTACGTGCCTTCCGGGAAATACGCAACAGAACCCGGCTTCATTGCTCCGTCAGTTCCGAAATCGAAATCGCCCGCAAGCTGGTACCTCACCTGGTCAAAATTGTGGCGATGCCTGGGCGAGTAATACGTCGGCGTGGACGAAAGCTGCAGAGAAAAATTCCCCGGCGTGCCCGGCTCTCCGGTCAGCAGCCGGCGCGACCGCAAAGTACCCTCGCGAATATTCGGTCGCTCGACCATCGGAACGTCATTTACATTGATCACCCGTATCATAGATTTATCCCGAAAACCAAACTCAAAGGAAAAATGCCCCCTACTGGCGTCTGCTAAACAGGCGCTTTAGAGACGCCGGGCCGCGCGGTCAGGTTTGTGTTTCTGCGCCGGGCCAGCACACGGAGCAGCACGTAGAAAAAGAGAATATTCAAAGCAAAAGTCGCAATGTACAGCGGTAAGACTGGCGTTTCCACGACGTGAGGAGGGTTAGGTTGGAAGGCTGCATATAACATTCCGGGGAGGAATACCAGGCTCCCGGGCAAAAGAAGACATAACGACACGAGCCAAAACAGACCGTCTTGAAAAAGATACATCGCTTCGAAGTACCCCAACAGGCCGAGGATCTGGATGATTCCGAAGTAGCTCCAATATTTTCGTTTCATCGTCGGGCTCCGGTGCGACTCGACGTGGGGGCCTGCTAACTTATTTAGACTTTTCGGAAACGAAAGTAAAGGAGATCGATTTGTTTTCCTTTGGGCCAAGCGTGACGGTCTGATCCTGCGTGCCGAAGCGCTCCTGCCACGCTTCGATCACGTAAGTGCCCGGCGGAATGCCTTTCAGCTCGAACTCCCCGGTCTTCGGCGTGATCGCGAAATAAGGATTCGCGAACACGAACATGTACGCGCGCATCCACGGATGGATGTTGCAGGCGATCCGGATCGCCAGCTCAGGCTTGGGGAAGTTCGCCTCGATCGGCGGATCGCCGACGGGCTCCGATTTGTTCCATGGGCGATTCTCGCGCGGCATCGCGTGAACGTTGTGAATCGTTGGGTCTTCGTTGTGCACTTCAAACGTCTGGCGCTTCATCACTGCCAAAATCCGCGGCTCGTACATGCAACCCTTCTGATCGAGAGCGACGGGAGTGGAAGGAACGTCGAATCGGTAGCTGCCAAGTCCCGATTTCACATACACGACCACATTCGCGAGAGCCCCGTGCGCGCCAGTCACTACGATTGGCGGCACCACGGGCGACGGATTCGCCTGCACGCACGCCGCCTCGGCGGACATGTCTATCGCTTTGAATGTCGGCGGCGCGCCTTCTAGCCTCACCGTGCCGGAGATGGAACCGGCGGTTGATGGGTCAACCACGGCTGTAGGTTCAGGCGGCTCCGCGGAATCGTCGGACTCCTTCTTGCTGCAGCCGAAAATTCCGAGCGCGATGCACAGCAACACCACCACGGGCCGGATTCTCAAGAGTGAGCGTCCCTTTCTAGCACACAGATATTTTAGCAAGTCGCATCGAGCAGAAGAAAGCGAATCGCAGCTTGAAAGCAATTCGTGGAAATGACAGAAACGTTGTTACGACGGGCGCGCGCCGATCACGGCGGCAATCGCGGCGAGCGCGCGATCAATCGCGGCGCGGTCCACGTCATAGTGCGTAACGATGCGGATCGTGGACTTCCCGGTCGCGCCACACAAGACGCTGCGCTTCACGAGCTCGGCACAAACATCGCCAGCGGTGCAGCCGGACGCGGCGACATCGAAAATCAAAATGTTCGTGACAACCTTCTTCGGATCAATCGTAACGCCGGGAATCTTTGAAAGACCTTCGGCCAGGTGACGCGCGTTCTCATGGTCGCGATGGAGAAGTTTCGGGGTCTCTTCGAGCGCGATCAGGCCGGCAGCCGCGAGAATGCCCGCCTGACGCATTCCGCCGCCGAGCAGCTTGCGCGTGATGCGCGCCTTATCAATAAAATCTCGCGAGCCGACCAGCATGGATCCTACCGGAGCGCCCAGCCCTTTCGACAGGCAAAACATCACGGAATCGAATTTACGGGTGATATCCGCGACGCTTCGGCCCAGCGCAACCGATGCGTTAAAAATGCGCGCGCCATCAAGGTGAACGGGAATTCCCACCGCATGCGCGCGCTCGCAGATATCGTCGGAGATAGCGGGCGGATAGACCGTGCCCCCGTGCATGTTGTGCGTATTTTCCAGTTCGATCAGCGCCGTCTGCGCCCGGTAGTAGATGTGCGGACGTATCAGCGGCTCGATCATGTCCCAGGTGAGCGTGCCGTTTGGCGCGGGCGCGGTATTGGGCATGCAGCCGGCGATGGCGGCCACCGCCGCCATCTCATATAGATAAATATGAGCCATCGCCTCGCAGATCACTTCCATTCCGGGGCGAGTCCACGTCTTGATCGCAGTGAGGTTCGCCATCGATCCGGATGGAAAAAATAGCGCAGCCTCCCGGCCGAAGATTTCCGCGGCGCGCGCCTGCAGGCGATTGACGGTGGGATCCTCGGCGTACACATCGTCGCCGACTTCAGCTTCGGCCATCGCTCGGCGCATCGCCGGTGTCGGTCGCGTCACTGTGTCGCTGCGGAGATCAATCACGGCTTGCGGTGCGGCGGCTGATGACATAGCGCGATCATCATACCTGAGACGAGGCGGAGTTCGGAAACCAGAGTTAGCGACTTAAGCTGGCGAGCCCACGCCCGCCGTGCGCAGTGCTACGAGCGCCGGGCATAATGTAGGATCACGCTGCCGAAATTCCAGGAGACGATGCGGACGTCGCTGAAGCCGGTCCGAAGCATCAGCGCGGCGAGCTCAGGCGGCGACGGAAACTTCGACACCGAACCGGGGAGATACGCGTACGCTTCCTTGTCGCCGGAAATCGCGCCGCCGATGCGCGGCAGAATCTGACGGAAATAGAAACGGAAAATGCCCGCCATCGGGCCCGCGCCCGGTTCGGTAAATTCCAGGATGCCCAGTTCCCCGTTCCTCCGCAGCACCCGCGCGAACTCGCGCAGTCCGTCCTCGTAATTCGCCAGGTTGCGGAACCCGAACGCCGTGGTGACAAGATCAAAACTCCCATCCGCGAACGGCAGATGCAGCGCGTCGGCCGCGACAAATAGCGCGTCGCGTTCCCCGCGAGCGGCCTTATCCCGCGCGCGCTCGAGCATCGGCTCGACGAAATCGCTCCCGATAATCGGCGACCGCGCCCGCGCACCACCAAGCGCGGCCGACCGGGCGCGATCGAGCGCGAAAGTCAGGTCACCGGTCCCGCAGCAGAGATCAAGTACGCGAGCGTCCGGGCGCTCGAGAATATGCATGAAAACCTGCGCGGTTCGGCGCCGCCAGACGCGATCGAGCGAGAACGAAAGCAAATGGTTCAGGAAATCGTACCGCGGGGCGATGCGCGTGAACATCTCGCGGACGCGTGCGGATGCGGCGCGTTCGTCCGTCGCGCCGCTCGGGCGCGTGCCGGGAAGCGGAGCCGGTTTTTGCGCAGTCACCGTCATGGAGAATCGAGGTTCAGAACTTCTTGCGTTTCGCTCCCGTACGTTCCGCGCCGTTCTGCGCTTCATTCATGATTTCCGGAAGGCTGCGAACGGCCTTCTCCACCAACGGCCACGCGACTTCGACTCCCCACTCGGTTTTGCCGATCTTTCGCGGGAATACCCATAGCACGCGCCCGCCGCGCGATTTCTTGTCGCCCGCCAGAATCGAACGCAGCTTCGCGCTCGGAATCGCGGGCACCTTTGGCAGAGGTCCGACCGACGCGACCAGCCGGACGATGCGAAATGCGTCCATCAGAGGCAGGCGATTCATCGACAGAGCCATCATGGAAGCCGCGATCATGCCCCACGCGATCGCTTCGCCGTGGAGAAACACCCGGTAATTCGTCGCGGCCTCGAAAGCATGGCCGAGCGTATGTCCGAAATTCAGAATCTGCCGCAGGCCGCCCTCGCGTTCGTCCGCGCTGACCACGCGCGCCTTGATCGCGATCGAACGCGAAATAACCCACCCGAGCGCCGCCGGATCGCGGCGCAGCAGCGAGGGCATGCGGCGCTCGAGGAACGCGAACATCTCGCGGTCGGCGATCGCGCCATACTTGATCACCTCATAAAGTCCCGAGCGGTATTCGCGGTGCGGCAGAGTCGCGAGCAGCGCGGGATCGGCAATCACCAGTTTCGGCGGATAAAACGCGCCAACGAGATTCTTGCCCTCCGGCAAATTAACGCCTGTCTTCCCGCCGACTGCGCTATCCACCTGCGCGACCAGCGTGGTGGGAATGTGAACCAGTCGAACGCCGCGCAGATACGTGGCCGCAGCAAATCCCGCGACGTCTCCGACCACGCCGCCTCCGACCGCAACGATCGTGGCGTGGCGATCAGCGCCGGCCCGAACGAGTTGGCGCGCGATAGCTTCAACGGTTTCCAGATTCTTGCTGGCTTCGCGGTCATCGAACAAAATCGGACGGCGCCCAGCGCGGCCCGGAATCTTCGCCGCAACCGCCCGGCCGCAATGGCGCCAAACCGTAGGCGACGAAAGGACGAAGGTGCTGGTCGAATCGCCCCAGTGCGACGTCAGAGCCCTGGCGCGAGCGAGCGCCCCCGGCGCGCAAACCACCGCGTAGGAACCGCCTGAACTCTTAACTTTGGTTGTCGGCATGATCGCTCTAAAAATGTAGCATAGTTCGCAAACGCGACTTCTTCCAATCCGGCTCGCCCGTGAAACTCATCGGCACCTGCATGCGTACCTATGAATGGGAGGTCAGCTGACGGGCATGATCACTTTCATTCTCTGGTGCTTCTTGCTATTTCTGTGTTGGCCGCTGGCGCTGCTCGCGTTGATACTCTACCCCTTCGTTTGGTTGGTCTTGCTGCCCTTCCGTCTGGTAGGCATCGCTGTAGATGGTGCTCTGGACCTCGTGCGCGCCATCATCTTTCTTCCGGCGAGAATTCTGCGAGGTCCGCGGAGAGCCTAGACGCGGCTCCGTCACCGTTTTTGAAGTTGGTCAATGGATTCGAGTATCACATGGCCGACGATGGCGAGGCTGCGTGGGCTGATCTTGTCGAGCGTGTCCTGGGTCGTGTGCCAGTAGCCGGCATTGATGTAATCGTCCAGATCAATCAGGTCTATCACGGGCACGTGCCTGTCAATGAACGGAAGATTGTCGTCCTCGGTGGCGTTTGCTTGCGAGACGAAAACCGTCTGATACCCCAGGCGGCCCGCTGTATCCCAGATCGTGTCGTTGAGCCATTTCGGCGCACTCGTATCACGGAGAATGTGAAGTCCATACTGCCCGACCATGTCTGCCAAAATGGCCGCGCGAACGCGCTTCAGGTCGCCGTTTATTGCCATCCGCGCGGCGAGTTCCCGGCTCCCGTAAACGCTGTCGGCGGTTTTCCAATTAAACTGGGCCTGCGTCTCTTCCCCATCCAGAAACGCAATCCAGACCGCGTTCGCTTGCTTGGGACGACCGCAAAGTACCCGCGCCATTTCGAGCATCAGGCCGCTCGACGAACCACCGTCCTCGGCGCCCACAAAATTGTCCACGCGCTTCGTATCGTAATGCGTCAGCAGCAGGATGATTCCCTGCCCCGTACCCGGGATTTTCGCCACGATGTTCTTCATCGCCAGCGTGCCCATGTCTGTCTGCGCGTTGAAGTCGTCGTCCTCAACGGCGCACCCGAAAGTCTGCAGCTGGGAGTGAATGTATTGCTGCACGGCGCGGATTCCGTCTGAAGCGGGCGGGTGTGGGCCAAATGCGACCAGCTTTGCAACCTGGTCGTACGCCTTGGCGCCGTCGAATCCGCCCGTCTGTGCCGCGGGAGGAGCAGCGTCCGAGGGTGGTATCACGATCTGTGCCGGAGCTGGAGTCGCGGTGGAAGACGAAGCGCTCACGGGCTCGCTCGGCCGCGCGGCGTCATGGCCGCAAGCCCCGGCAAACAAAGCCGCGACTGCAGCTACGGCAATCCAGAATGATTTTCGGCTGCGCCTTGCTGCGGTCATTATTTTGCCTCCGCGTCGGCCAGCGCTTGCTTGCGCTTGCGACGCAGGACCACGTACGACACTAGCACGCTGATGAAGTAGAGCACGAGCATCGGCGCCATGAAAATCAGCATCGTCGTGGCGTCCGGCGTGGGAGTCACGATGGCGGCCAGAATGGTGATGCCAAGCATCGCGTACCGAAAATTCGTCAGCAGGAATTTCGGCGTGACGATGCCGAAAAGAGACAGTATGAAAACAACCACAGGAAGCTCAAAGATCACGCCGAGGCCCAACAGCACCACTAGAATCAGGCTGAAATATTCATTAACGCTGATCAGCGGGCTGATCGGCCCGTCACCCGCGAAACCGATCACGCGCGTGAGCACCAGCGGCAGCAGCCCAAAGTAGCCCACGCAAATTCCGCAAAGAAAAAGCAGCATCGCCGAGACGATGAAACTGGCCGTGGCGCGGCGCTCGTGCTTGTAAAGTCCCGGCGCGACGAACAGCCAGATTTGATACAGCACCCAGGGCATGGCCAGCACGACTCCGAGATAGATGCCCAGATTGATGTACAGCCCCACATAGCCTGCAGGGCTTGTGTAATAAAGCTTGTCCTCTAGATGATTCGCGCGGAGCGCAACCAGCATCGGCTGCACGATGAAGTTGATGAATCGCTTGGAAACGAGCAGGCCGATGATCATGCCGACGCCCACCGCGGATAGCGCGCTAATAATTCGCTTGCGCAGCTCCACCAGATGGTCGAAGAACGACATCGCCGCGCCGGATTCTTCCTCGGCGCGCGACCGCTGTGTGCGCTCAGGAGGTGCGGCGGTCGCCATCAGTCACTCGTTCAGTTTTTTGTTCCGGTTCGGATGGTTGGGACTCGTTCGAAGAATCGGCTGCGGGGAAATCCAGGTGCATGAGGTACGGATCGTGCATCGGATCCGGTGGTTCAGGGACAACGCCGGTGACAGCCGGCGCGGAGCGATCGCCGGCCGGGTCAGCGATTGCCGCGGCATTCGGTGGATTCGACGTGACCGTTCCCGGCGCGGCCGGCGCGGGTTGCGCGTCGATGCCGGGTGCTGCGGCAGGCGTCGCGGCGGGCGTCGTCGCAGCAGGGGCTGCCGCTGGGGCAGCAATCCGGCGCGTATCGGCTTCGCGCTCCAGATCCCGCAGGTGGCCCTCGAAAGTTGTACGCAGATCGCCGGTGACGCGCCGGAATTCCGCCATGATCTTTCCCAGGTTGCGCGCCAGCTCAGGAATCTTCTCCGGGCCGAAGACCACCAGCGCAACGATAAAGATTACAATAAGATGCGGGATGCTGAGCATTCAGGACTCTGCGGCCATCTCTCCGGCCGTTTTGGCATCATAGAAGACGCTTCTGGGTGTGTCAAACGACCGAAAGCAGTGTGGTATACTGGTTCTTCGGGGCGATAGAGAGGGACGATGCCAATTTCTCATCAGATTTCGAACGACCGCGCGAAATCCTCGGAATCTTCCGGATCACCAGTGCGCGGAATTTTGTTACTGGTACTGGTCCTCGCGGTATCCGCCGTGCTCGGCGGCTTTTTCGGCCCCGCAGCCAGCGCGACGGCCTCGACGTCAGATGATGCGCAAGATTCGGTGAAGACTTTCACTCGCGTCCTCGCGGTGGTCGAGCGGAACTACGCCGACCCGGTGGATACGGATAAGGCCATCTACGACGGCGCGATCCCCGGCATGCTGCACGTCCTCGATCCTCACTCAAATTTCTTCGATCCGAAGCAGTACGCCCTCTTCCGCGAGGAACAGGAAGGCAAATATTACGGCGTCGGCATGGTCGTTGCGCCGCGCGAGAATCAGACCGTGGTACAGGCGCCTTTCATGAATTCGCCCGCGTATAAGGCTGGCATTCGCCCGGGCGACACTATCCTCAAAGTTGACGGAAAGTCCTGCACGGGACTGACGACTACCGAAGTGGCCGACCTGCTCAAGGGCGCCAAGGGAACCCCGGTTCACATTTCGCTCGGACGCGAGGGCTGGGACAAGCCGATCGAAGTCACCGTCGTGCGCGACGAAATTCCCCGTCCCGGTGTTGAATTCTCAGAAATGGTGAAGCCCGGGATCGGATACGTGCGTGTCTCCACGTTTAACGAAACGACCGACAGCGACCTCACGGACGCGCTCAAGCAGCTCGACGTTTCGAAGCTCGACGGCCTGATCATTGATCTGCGGAACAATGGCGGCGGCCTCCTCAACCAGGCCGTGGGCATGTGCGACATGTTCCTGGACAAGAACGAGCTGGTCGTATCTCACCGCGGACGATCGTCACCGGAGCGCCCGTATTACGCGCTGCGCGGGAATGAGGGCGTCGAGGTCCCGCTTATCGTTCTCGTCAACGGGCAGAGCGCATCGGCTTCAGAAATCGTTTCCGGCGCGATTCAGGACCACGATCGCGGGCTGATCGTCGGCGAGACCAGCTTCGGAAAAGGTCTCGTGCAGACACAGTTTCCGCTGAGCGAGGGCACCGCTCTTCTTCTGACCACCGCTCGCTATTACACCCCGAGCGGACGTCTGATCCAGCGCGACTACAAGAATCAGACTCTCTATGATTACCATTACAATCCGCAACCGCCGCAGGCGCCCGAAGTCAAGCTGACCGACACAGGACGACAGGTGTATGGCCAGGGCGGCATCACGCCGGACGTCGCCGCCCCCGCTCCGAAGCCGGATGATTTCGAAACATTGCTCGAAAGGCGCGGAGCGTTCTATCCGCTGCCGCAAGGCGTGGGTGATTTCGTCCGCTACTACCTCGGTGAAAAGCCCGACGTTACCAAGAATTTTGTCGTGGACGACGCAGTGATCGCGGACTTCAGAAAATATCTCAACGATCAGCATATCCAGTTCACCGAAGCCGACATCCAGCAGAACCTTCCTTGGCTCAAATGGGAGATCAAGCGCGAGGTGTTCACCACCGTATTCGGACTGAACGACGGATATCAGGTCGCGCTTGAAAATGATCCCCAGCTCGAGAAGGCCATAGCCTCCATCCCGCAAGCTAGAGCGCTCTACGCGAATGCGCGGAAGATCGTGGCCGAGCGCGAGACGGGCGCCGCGAACGGCCGTCCATAGTTGCTGGTATTCCGCGACCCACGATAATTCAACTTTTCTGTCGGAGCCTTACGGCGGAGCGGAGGTTTACTTCGCGGGCTGGCCAGCCGTGACGGGATCTTTTGCGGCCTGCTGTGCGGCGGGTTGCGCTTCCAACTTCGCGAGTAAGCCCCTCGCCTTCGAAGCCTCGGCGGAATTCCCCGCCAGCTTCAAGTATTCACGCAATTGCGCGGCTTCCCCTGCGACATTTCCGGCAGCTAGGTAAATTTGAGCCAGCAATATGTGCAACTCCGGTAGGTGATGCCACTCATCCAGCTTCACTGCCGCCTGCGCGTGCATTTCGGCCTGGGTCAGCTGATTGAAATGCAGCCCCGCGTCCGCTGCGTAATAAAGCGAGTAGGGATTCCCGATCGGATCAATCGCCAGGGCTTGATCGGATAACTTCGCAAGGGTCGTCCAGTCGCCATCAATCGCGGCGAACTCCGCCAGGCAGAGATATGCCGCCACGTATCCAGGATCAAAAGCTTCAGCCTTGGCACAGGCTACCTTGGCGTCGTCGTTCTTCTGCTCCGACGCGAGAACCTGCCCCAGTACAACCCATGCCGCGGGATATACCGGATAGACTTCGATCGCCTTTCGCAAATGTTCTTCGGCGTTCGGAAGCTTCTTGCTCTTAAATGCCCCGCATCCCTTTTGGTACTCGCTGGTCGCTTTGCCCGGAACGGCGAGCCTCGTCGCGCTTACCGTGGGACTGTGGATTCCGGATTCCGTCCAGCTATTGCATGATTCGGCGTCAATTATTCGGCCGGTATCATCGGAATGCAGACCGTCGGGCAGGATAGTGTCCAAAGGCGGCGCCGCGTCAGGATCGCCATATACAGGGTTTCCATTCGGAATAGCCTGTATCGTCCCTGCATTCGGCGAAGACGGCCGTCCACCGGGCGACTTCTGCGCTTGGGAAGCGCCAACAACCAAAAGAGCGATCGCGAGGGCGCAAAGGGCCCTGCCGCAAATATTGAACGCAGCTGCCGGGCGGGAGAAACTTGGGTAGGCTTTCCAGTCGCCGGCCAATTGCATGCCGGCGGAAATCTCGGGACGTGTTGCCATCGCCACCACCGTGACCCGATGGTAAGCCTATTTCGTCCTGTTGCACAATTTCTTTTTGAGTTTGGCGGTGCCGAACGCGAACCAATTCGTCCCAGCTTCGCCCCAAGGCTCGTCCTGGGTTAGCACCACCACCGGCGCTAATCGTTTGAGGACACTCGTACCACGTTCGCCGGGCCGCGCGCGTGCCTTCCTTCATACTGGGACTTGGTAAGCGTATCTCGGTCCTCCCCAGCCGGACCAGCCCGAGGCCAGTTCCCAGCCCAATCACCAGGCCAGTCACTAGGAGAAAGTCCCATGAGTTCCACCCAGCCACCGCAGCCGCCAACACCCACCGCGCCGGCCGCGACGCCTTCAGCAGCAGCTCCTGTGCCGACAGCAACCATCATCGCCTCCATGCTCCGCGCGTCGGGAAAAATCAGCGATTTGATATTCTCCCCCGGCCGCGCGCCGCAGGTGGAAATCAGCGGCCAACTCGCACAACTGAAGATTGCCGGGGTCGGCATGCTAACCGCCGAGGACACTGCGCGGATCGCGGGAGACCTCATCGGCCACAACTCGCACGCCGTGGAAAAGCTGAGATTGGAAGGCTCCTGCGATATTTCCTACAGCTTGCCGAAGATATCGCGCTTCCGCGTCAACATCTTTACCCAGCGCGGCAGCTGCGCGATCGTCATGCGCGTGATCGCCAGCGACGTTCCCGATTTCAACACCCTGAGCCTGCCTACGCAGCTCGCCGAGGCGGCCGAGCTGCAACCGGGCATCGTGCTGGTCACCGGGCCGACCGGCAGCGGCAAGTCCTCAACGCTCGCCGCCCTCGTCAACAAGATCAACAACGAAAAGGCGTGCCACATCATCACCATCGAGGACCCTATCGAGTTCCTCCATTCCCACAAGAGGTCCACCGTCCATCAACGCGAGCTGCATAGCGACGCCCCGAGCTTCGCTCTCGCACTCCGCGCCGCCCTGCGCCAGGCGCCGAAGCTGATCCTTGTAGGCGAAATGCGTGACCGGGAAACGATCGAAGTGGCGCTCGAGGCGGCGGAGACCGGACACCTGGTGTATTCAACCCTGCACACGATTGACGCCTCGAAGACCGTCGAACGTATCGTGGGTGCATTCTCGCTCAGCGATCAGAATGCCGTCCGCATGCGCCTCTCCAAGAGCTTTCGCTACATCATTTCGCAGCGCCTGATTCCCAGGCAAGACGGCAAGGGACGCGTTGCGGCGTTCGAAATTCTGAAGGCCACACTCCGCACGCGCGAGTACGTTCAGAAGGGCGAGGGCGAGGGGAAAACTCTGCTCGACGCAATGCGCGACGGTTCCACCGAGGGGATGCAGTGCTTCGATGACGAGATCGAAAAGTTGATCCGCGCCGGCGTCGTGGACATCCAGACGGGCCTTTCCTTTTCCACGAATCCCGGCAATATGCGTCTGCTTCTGGCAGACCTGCTCGAAGAGCCAACCGACATTTCATCGCTGATGGCCTCCAATAAATCAGCCAAAGCGAAAACCGAAAGCAAGGAACCCAGCCACGCTGTAGATCCCGAGCTTGAAATCACGATGTAATTTGGGGAAGTGGCCGGCGTCGAACCGCCGGGTACGTCATTTTTTCAGAAGTCGAGGTAAGAACCTTCATCCAGCCGGGCGTGCCGCCATCATCGCGCGTATTTTCGCAGGTATCATAACGCTTCTGTAGCGCTTCGTCTCCGCTTCCGTCATCAGCTCCAGCATGAATTTGTTTTCAAGCCAGAACTCCAATACCTTGAACGCGCCGCCACGATCGCAAACACGCGCCGTCCAGCCCTCGCGTTTCGCGATCGCCAGCGCTTCTTCCACGCTCAGCGGCGTTAAGACATTCAGGTGTACTTCCGTGTGTGCCGAGGGAGAGCTGTTGACCTGAAACGCCATCATAGTCTCCGCCGGAACAATCTCGTTCCCTCACTTTGTCACTTCAATCGTACTGCCGCGGTCGTCGCCCGCCATGACGATAAAGGTTCCGGCGAGAAATGGAAAACTCTCCCCACGCCAAAGTTCCGCGATGACACGTGCGACCCGCTCGGGGTCGTCGGCCGGAATGGAAGCGTGAATGATCACAGTGTCACACCTTTCTTGAAGCCTTTTCAGCAACGATGTTTCGGGCTCGCTTGTTCACGCATGTTGCACCACAATTCAGGACTTCGCAATCCCCGACGTTGCAGCCGCGCGATGTTTTCGGCCTCGCGGGCTCAGGGACTTACGATCTCTCTTCGCGGCCGCACGAAGAGTGGTGATCGTGGCCGGGCTCGAACCGGCGACACCCCCTCGATGCAAACCAGTTTCTTCGCGCACCAAGGCGTCTTGAGGTCGAACCAACCCCCCTCGCAAAGCGAGCAACCGCATTCCCGATTCAGCCGTCTCATGCGAAGATCAACCACGCAGGACTTGCAGAGGAGGGATATCTGAAATGACATTCTCGTTCACGCGGCCGGCATTGCGCGCGCTGTTGGTTGCCTTTGCCTTCAGCCTCGCGATTGTGCCCCTTTCCCAAGCTCAGGGAACCGATCCAAACAAGGTCACCGATCAGGAGCAACTACAGGAGCAGAACCAGCAGTTGAAGGTGCGTACGTTGAACAAAACCGCCGTACCGCCTGTAGACCCAGCCGAAGAAGCCGCGTACAAAGCGTTCTATGACTCCAGTCCCCAGGATCCCGATACGAAAATTCGCCTCGGCGAGGCTTTCGTTCAAAAGTATCCAGCCAGCCTATATGACGAATCCGTTTTCTCGGCACTCACGCAAACCTACGCCGCGAAACAGGACTGGACGAATTTCAATGCCGATGCGGACAAAGCTCTGGCCCTCAATCCGGACGATGCGACCGTGCTGGTGATCGTGGGCTGGGTTATTCCCCACAACATTGACCCGGCGAACCCGGACGCCGCTAGGGACCTCGACAAAGCCGAGCATTACGAAAAGCACGCGATGGAAATCATTCCCACGCTGCCGAAACCCGCGAAGATGCCCGACGACGACTTTGCGAAATCAAAGACCGCACTGCTCTCCGAGGCCCATAGTGGCCTGGGACTCGTCTATTTCCGCCGACAGGATTCCGAGGACTCCGTAAAAGAGCTTCAGCAAGCCACGCAGCTCGCCGCCACTCCCGATCCAACAGACCTGTTCGTTCTCGGCTTGGGCCTGCAAGGCCTGAATCGTTACGCCGACGCCGCCGACGCTTTCAAACGCTGCGCCCAGATTCCCAGCGGCCTGCAGGACCGCTGCAAGCAAAGTGCCGACGCCGCCAGGAAACTGGCGAAGTAGGAAGAAGGGGTCGCCCGGCCGAGGGAACTCTTCAACTGGCCAGGATTCGCCGGGACCGCCCTCAGTGTTCGTGCATGGCATCTGCCGTGCCGTCTGACCACTTGCCGAGCGGAACCATATAAACGGTCATGCGGTCCAAGGCGTCCTTGTCTGCCAAAATCGGGGAGCCGGGCAGATCCGCGCCCCATGTTGCCGCCTCGGTCTGCGGAATGAAAAACATCAGGTGGGGATGCCAGTGCCCTGCATGGTCATCCAGGTACGAATCCTTCGACATCATGTAGCACATCGCGCCGGTTTCCAGTTCTGGCAATTCCTTCTTGTCGAAAGCTACCTTGATCGCCTCAGCCATCTGAACCCTTGATCGTCCGGCCAACACCAACTCGGTCTTCTTGATCGTGATTGGAAGATAGCTTCGCGCGGCGGCCGGGTTGAAACAGATTGCCCCGCGCAGCTTCGGATTCCAAAAGTTCGGATCGTCGATTCCGGCGGTCCACGATCGTTCCACCACGCACACGAAACCGTTCGTGCCTTTGACGGCGCTCTCGTAACCGTGCTGCCCGAGGACCATGACCTCGGCATCCCTCGAGATGGATTCCGGCGCGGCGCTTTTGGCCAGCTCAATCTCGGCATTTCGCTCCATCAGGTATTGGTCGAGCGGAGCCATGTTCGGATAGGGTGTTTTGGCGTCCTGAGCACTTGTCCGCCCGGCTGCGCCGGCCACGAATATCAAAAGTAAGCTCGCTAATGCGCTGGTCCCGCGAATCTTTCCTCGCATTTGTTTCTCCGTGGATGCGGATATTCGGACGGCCGGTCACGCCGCCCATCGAACCGCTTCTCGTCCAATATAGTCCATCTGTTCAAATACTCGCTAGCGATCCCTTTGGAGCCACCTTTCTCGTTCGCGACTCTTGCCTCTGGGTTCATAAGCTGCTCGTGCAACCTGGAACAGCGGATGCAGAAAGACCAGACTACAGGGGGTCATTAGTGACAGCATGAGTCGTGCAGAAAACGAAACTATCCCGCACCAAGACTCTCGCTCAAGTTAGGGCTGCAACGCTCGCCGACGTCAAGCGACTCCTCGCTCACCCGCGTGTTGTGGCTGCTCCACGCATTCGAGCGAAGTCCTGATAAGCCGGATTGCCGGTCACGTTCGTTCTCGCACCCATTTGTCCGTCTAGCGCGCGAATCAGGCGTGAATCGAAGAACCGGTGGTTGAAATCCACCACCCTCGCGCGGAATCCACCGAAAATCAATCTCTGCTTCGCGATTCTGTCTGCGACCAACTCATCGGAAGTGTCCGTTTTTCAACCAGGTGCGTTATTTTCCCCCGTTCGCCCCGTTTGGCCTGCATCGTGCAAGTTGGTTCTGGGGCTGTTGCACATCGGGCGGAGACGCCAGCGAGATTAGGTGATATATACTCGTATGTTGGTGCCGTCCGCAGGTAGAAACAAGGGGGGCTCGTGTCGGCAATCAGGATTTTGTTGGCAGACGACAATGAGAATTGGCGACACCAAGTCTGTTTGCTGCTTGAGGCGTGGCCAGAATTGCGAATAATCCGCGAAGTGTCGGATGGTTCAGAAGCCGTTCAGAAAGCCGAAGAACTGGAACCGGACTTAATCTTGCTGGATAGCGGGCTCCCGAAACTAAATGGAATCGAAGCCGCACGCCGGATCCGACAACTCTCTCCGAATTCCAGGATAGTCTTCCTGAGCGCGGACAATTCCTTGGACGTCGTGCAGGTCGCTTTGAGCACGGGCGCTCAGGGCTACGTTTGTAAGGCACGCGCCCAGGAGGACCTGTTGCCCGCCATTGACGCCGTTCTGCGCGGCCAACGTTTTGTCAGCAGCATGATAAAGGGCTACAGGTTCCCTGGTTCCTCGGGAACGAAAGCTCCTCACCGTCACGAGGTCTTGTTCTATTCCGAGGAATCGGTTTTTCTGAGCGGCCTCACTGATTTTATAGCAACTGCTCTCGAAGCCGGTGATGTGGCCATCGCCATTGCCACCGAATCTCACCATCGCGGTCTTGTCCAGATGCTCAAGACACGCGGCGTGGATGCAAACAGCGCCATTCTAGAGGGGACATACATTCCGGTGGATGCTGCCAAGAGTCTCTCGACCTTCATGGTGAATGGCATGCCGGACTCGGATCAATTTCTCGAGGTCGTCGGCGGCCTCATTCGGGCCGCTGCCAAAGCAGGCAAGCATGAGCATTCCCGGGTTGCCGCCTGCGGAGAAATTTCGCCGTTCTTGTGGGCGCAGGGTAATGCGGACGCTGCGGTTCGGCTCGAGCAAATCACCGAGCAGTTGGTTGACACCCACGAAGTTGATGTCCTTTGCGCATACCCGCTCAACAGCTTTCATGGGGAGAAAGACGAGCAAGTTTTCCAGAGTATCTGTGCGCAACACTCCGCCGTATTTCAACAGTGAAACCCGCAGGGAACAATTCGGAGATACCAAACCACGATGTCCGCGCCAGTAGCTGAAATCCGCTAGCCGGCCGACGAGCGCTGCTCTGAGTCGCCAGATGGGAACGAATGTTATCAGGGATGCAAGTGGTGGACGTGGCCGGGCTCGAACCGGCGGCCTCCTCGTTGCGAACGAGGCGCTCTCCCAACTGAGCTACACGCCC
>CAWJGQ010000002.1:0-437505 GCA_963842425.1 uncultured Acidobacteriota bacterium
TCCGGTTATCCGACGCAATATAAAAGGGCGCCCCATTTGGAGTAGGTTTGGAGTGTTCGCCTCAAACCTTTCCAGAAAGGAACGCCCTTTATGACCAACGCCCAATATATCGGCATGGACGTGCACAAGGAAAGTATTTCGATCGCGGTCAGGAATACTGCCGGGAAGATCGTGATGGAATGCGTGATCGAGACCAAGGCCAGCATGATTCTGCAGTTTATCGACGGGCTGCGCGGAGACGTGCAGGTTACGTTTGAGGAAGGAACCTGGGCCGCCTGGTTGTACGACCTGCTGAAACCACACGTCACGAAATTGGTGGTGTGCGATCCGCGAAAGAATGCCTCCATGAGGGAAGGCAACCAGAGTGACAAGATCGACGCCCGCCGGTTGGCCGAGTTGCTGCGGCTGAATCATCTCAGCTCCGTCTATCACGGTGAACACGGCCTGCGAAGCCTGAAGGAACTGGTGCGCAGTTATCTCACCATCACCCAAGATCTCAGCCGGGTGATGACCCGGGTGAAGGCCCTCTATCGGAGTTGGGCCATCCCCTGTAGTGGCAAGCAGGTCTATGCACCGCGCCATCGTGCCGCGTGGCTGGCGAAAATCAATGAACCGGGGGTGCGCCGGCGGGCGGAGTTTTACTACCAGCAGCTGGATGCACTGCGATGTCTGCGTCAGGAGGTGCGGCGGGAGTTGTTGGCGGAGAGCAAAAAACACAAGGCGTGGAAACTGCTTTGCCAGATCCCCTCGATCGGTCCGATCCGGGCCGCTGTGCTGCTGGGCATTCTACAGACCCCGCATCGGTTCCGCACCAAGCGGCAACTATGGACCTATGGCGGTGTGGGCATCGAAACGAGCAGCAGCGCCGATCATCGGGCCGTGGACGGGCAGCTGGAACGGAAGAAGCACGTCGAGATTCGCGGGCTGAACAGAAACTACAATCATGATCTGAAAAATCTCTTCAAGGGAGCAGCGATCGTCGCCGCGACCAAGCCCGGTCCCTTCGCGGAGTTCTACGCGGAATTGGTGGCCAAGGGCATGCGGCCGGAAATGGCACGGCTGACCCTGGCCAGGAAGATTGCCACCATCGTTCTGATCGTGTGGAAGAGAGGAGTGTGCTTCGACGCCCAACATCTGAAACCACAGACAGCTTGAGTGTCTCTGAGCGAGTCCGCTCCATCCCGGGGATCTTCTCGGGCGGTGGCCGGCAGGTTCTCGAGACACTCTGGTTCGAGAGCGAGTCTCAGCTGATCAGTTAGGCGCTGCGTGCTTCGGGCACCGAGTCTCACACCCGACCCTAGGCCCTCTCGGATAACCAGAAAAAGCTATGGGCCACGAGTCCCGGATAGAACCATGGTTGACACTAAACGACCAACGTTCTGCTTTGCTGGTTTCGGAACAGATCGGCTTCGTTGCGAATAGGCGATGAAAATCGCTGAGAGAAGAACTCCACATCGTTGGACCAAAGGGTCCAGCAACCGAGCACCTGGCGCGGGCGGTCAGAACAGATCCTGCTCATCCAAGGGGGCTGAGAAGCAAGAAAACTTCCGGCCAGTGGAGAAGTGTTTTTTCTTGACTCCTCCCTTTATAGTCATAATGGAATGACCGGCTCGATTCGCAGACGTGGGTTATGCTGCGAATCGGAAGACAGGCAGTACAGAGCCACAAGCGAAAGGAGCCGGTCGATGAAGAGAATAAAGTTTGTTGGGTTGGATGTCCATGCCGAGACGATTTCGGTGGCTGTAGCGGAGCAGGGCGGGGAGATTAGATCGCTGGGGGTAATACCGAATCGCGAAGAATCGATTCGGAAACTGGTGAAGAAACTCGGGGCGGTGGAAGAGCTGCAGTTTTGTTATGAGGCGGGTCCGACAGGCTACGTGCTGTACTGGCAATTGACTCGGATGGGGGCCAAGTGCGAGGTGGTGGCGCCCACCTTGGTGCCGGTGAAAGCCGGGGATCGTGTGAAAACGGATCGGCGGGATGCCTTGAAACTAGCGAGGAATTATCGGGCAGGAGAGTTGACGGCGGTATGGGTGCCGGATGCGGCTCACGAGGCATTGCGGGATTTGGTGCGGGCTCGGGAAGCGGCCAAGCAGGATGAACTTCGAGCACGGCATCGGTTGAGTAAATTTCTATTGCGGCATGGCCGGCGGCCGGCGACGGGAGTAAAGGCCTGGACGATGAAGTACCTGGAGTGGGTGAAGCGAGAAGTACATTTCGAGCAAATGGCCCAGGAAGCCACGTTGCTGGATTACCTTCATGAGGTGGAGCATGGTGCAGCACGCATCGCGCGGCTGGAGAGTGCGATTACAGAAGCGGTGAAGAGTGTGCCGCCCCAGATGCGTGCAGTGATCGAGGCATTGCAGGCACTACGAGGGATCGCACAGGTCTCGGCGGTGACAGTCGTAGCCGAAGTGGGGGAACTGTCTCGGTTTGCCAGAGCAAAACAGTTAATGGCTTACGGAGGAATCGTACCCAGCGAAGACTCCAGTGGAGAGCGCAGCCGACGCGGGAATATCACTAAGACAGGGAATGCGCATTTACGGCGGGTGGTTGTGGAAGCTGCGTGGGCCTACCGGCACCGACCGGCCGTGGGAGCAAAGTTGCGGAAGCGGCAAGCGCATGTCAGTGAAGGGGTCAAAGAGATCTCTTGGAAAGCACAACATCGGTTGCATGAGCGTTATCGAAAGTTGCTGGGCAAGGGCAAGAACAAGGGAGTTGTGATGGCGGCGGTAGGACGCGAGTTGCTGGGTTTTATCTGGGCCATCGGGATCAAAGCAGAAACAACGCACAAAGAACCTCTGCAGCGTGCGGCTTAGAGTGAATTTGTTCTGAAGAAGCTCGAAGGAGGCAGCGTGGGTAGTGGTCGAGGGGTACACGGAAAGGAGAATCCTCGAAAGTTCTATGCGGTAGGTCTTCGGACCGAATCCGCGCTTATAGTCCGAGGCAGCTCCCGACGGATCACGATTATGCGGTTTCGACCCGCGAATATCAGAGTGATCAACCGTCGCGAAAACTACCTCGACCACGACCCGCGCTGCCTTCTAAGAGAAAGAAAAAAGAAGAAAACAATTGCTCGTTGTTGACAGGTCATTCCATATCAGAACTAATCAGGAGTTACGCGGCTCCATCTCCGCCGAACCTCTCATCGCAGAGGGATCATACGCCCCGGGAATCGCCAGAATTGCCAGTCCCGCGGTCACGATGGCGGCAGCAATGATTCGAGCGCCGTTTCGATTGCGACCGCAACCGTATGGTCATACCATCCTAAATCGCTGGTGCCCAACCGTCCCCGGGATTGTATTCCGTTAGGGCGGCGGCTGCATCGTCGGTCTTTTCGCCCAAGTCTTTTTGATAAACGACGCCGTCCTTACCGACGATAAACGTAACGATCCCCGAATTTCTGTATTCCGCTGGATAGGCCAGAATGGAGAAGCCGCGAGTCATTTTTCCGTTCACCAGGTAGTCCTGCGCACCGCCCTTGGTCTTGTCACCCTGTTTCGTGAGTATGCGAAAGAAGTAGCCGTCAAACGGCTGTGGCTTGTCGCCGGAGTTGGTATAGCCCGCAGTCTTGGCGAAATCGCCGAGTTGGCCGAGCGGGCTCGGGGTCCGACCTTCAGGCACGTGCCAATACAATCCATTTTGCTTCCCGTCGTCAGCGACGAACTTCTGCGCATACTGCTTCACATTGTCACCATCATGCGCCTGGCTAAAGTATTGCCGTTGCGCATCGGCGATGGCGCCACACGCGAAGATCGCGGTTAACTCGTCCCGGCCGATGCGACGCGCAAGAACCTCGTCCTTCCCTGCGGCGGTGTCGAAATACCATTGGCCCGAGGGATTCTGCCCCAAAGGTATCGGAAAAGGAAAATTGTCCGCCCCCACGTAGAGCATCTGTCCGCCCGATTTGATTTCGCGCCAGCGATGCATTTGGTTATAGGCGGCGACGAAATCCTCCAGCGTATCCTTGTTTTTTATCGGGTCTCCGGAGAGCAAGACGTCTTTGCCTTGGGGACCGAAGATCGCGACCAAGGCAGCCTGATCGCCAGACTTTGCGGCGTCGATGAACGAAGCGCCAGCTTCAGCTGGAGACGCGAATGTCTTTTGAGGCACTGGGGCGTTCTGTGCCGAATTTTGTGAATTGTTGCAAGAGGCCAGCGAGACGATGATCGCCAAGAGCGTTACCACCATCCAGAGGCTCGGCGCCCGAAAGTTGTTCTTCAGCACTGAGCAAAACATAGCAAAACCTCCCAAACCTGCCGTTCGTTTCTTTCAGCTGGGCGAGCTTCCCGAACCTTAGCGCCGACCGCCGCCGCCGCGGAATCCACCGCCGCCGGAGCCGCCGCCGCCGAACCGGCCGCCGCTGAATCCGCTGCCGCCCATGCTTCCCCAACCGCGACTACTCTCGGCTCTTGAGGACCAGCCACCGCCGCCAGAATCACCAAACCCGCCAGAATGTCCGCTCATGCCGCTGAATGCGTTCGATCTCCCGCTGTCTCCGGCGGAATGCTGAGCCCAGGAATCCGAGGCCGAAGAGTGGCTGGAGTTATAGTTTTGTGCATTTTGTTTATTGACGTTCACCGTGTTTCCGCTCACGTTTTTGTTGTAAGTGTTGCCGTTGTTCTTGTAATTGCTGTTGTAGTTCGAGTGGTTGTATCCGTTGTTGTTGTAATTGTTGTGGCTGTAGGAATTGTCGTAGCCGTAGCTGTCATGGTAGCCGCCGTTGTAATACCCGCCGTGCCACGCAGAGTTTCCGTAGTAAGCGCCGCCGTGATACACCACCGCGGTGCCGTGCCAGCCACAATTCCAACTGCTGTATCCCCAGCCGCAGCATCCGCCACTCATCATGGCCCCGACCGCGATTCCGGCACCGAACCCGATGATGCCGGCGGCAACGACTGCGCCAGGAGTGGGAACGTATGTATACGCCGGGACTACGTATGGGTACCCATAGACAACTGCTGGGTCGTACACCGGAACGTATACGACCTGTGGATTGGCCGGTTGGATGACGATCACTTGCGGCGACTGTTGAACCACGGTGACCTGTGGCGTCGTCTTGAGGTTTCCGGCCGCCTTGGCTTTGGCGCGCAGAGTCTGGATGGCAGTCATTACTTCAGCCTGCTGGCCGTGAAATGCTTCGCCCAGCGAAGATGTCCAACTAAGATTCTTCGACATGTTGTCGAGCACGGAGGGAAATTGCGTGAGCGCTTTCACACTGGGATCCCAAGATTGCTTGTCAACCGCCTGCATCAAAGCGCTTCCCGTGAGACTCTTGTTCTGCTGGAGCCAGTAATCGGCAATCGCGACCTGGTCCGGGAACGTAGCAGCACTAAGAATCTGGGCTACCAACGAATCCGGATACAGCGCAATCGGCGCGACCAACGATTCCAGTTGGGCCGCGCTCATCGGAGCAGGTTCCGTCGGATTTCCACTGTTAGCCGCAGGAGTCGAGGATTGATCCTGGTAGCCATATAGCATCTGCGATGAAGAGGTGACAAAAACAAAGCTGACAATTACCGAAAATATTTTCTTCATATTTTTCCAGATCATGAGAATGACTCCACGTCGATCTTTCCCAGGGCTTGCGACTCGATTAAGACTTACACAATCCCAACCAGTGGGCAGCCGAAGAAACCTCGCCGCTACCAGACACAGGCTGGACGGAAGCATTCCCTCAATTCAGTCCGCGCTAGTTAACCCCCGGCGTTCCTTTCCAGTCGACAATGTCCACTAGCTGCCAGGAGTTCTGATTAAGTTCGATCTGCAACTGACCTTCCTTGTCTACTACGAGCTGCGCCAAAGGAAACAAGACACCCGCGCTCTTACTCTTGTCCGTTTCGTTCAAGTCCAATTCGCCTCCACTCAAGTTGAAGGCTTGTGATTGGGAATCTGTCCAGGCCTCAGCAAAATTGATCTGGCGGTTCGTGACGAATCGAATCTTTCGCCCGGTGGGAGTAGAAATCAATCGGATGAAGCTGACGTCATAGCCAAGCGTCCCATTGATCGCTATGTGACCTACGGCCCTCATTTTGGACAATGCGTTGACGAGACCCTGGTTTTGGCCATGTGCAAATGCCTGCGCCAATACCTCCCGATCCTCCTGGGTCGAGAAGTCATAGATTGTCAGTCTGATCCCAATATTCTGACCCATCTGGCTGCCCGTACCCCTGGCAGTAGCCTCGATAGTCTCGCTCTTCTGGGAGAAGGCCGGACTGCTCATGGTTAGCAGGGCGATGAGCAGCACGCCACCAGTAGACAGTTTTCGAATTTGCGGAATCGCCTTTATCGCCCGTTGAATCCGCCCGCCCTTCCGAGGAAATGAATTGAGATGCGTAGCTCGTGAATCCATCTTATGCCTCCTGCGCTTTTTTGGTCGTTCGCCAAATCTCTACCGTCAACTCGGTCCGCCGCTGCGAACCTGAACCTGCTTTGCGGGAAAACAGATACGCCCGTAGTTTTCGGTGGGCGATCCATTCGCGAACCGCCTACCAAGTCGCAAGCTCCAGATGACTCAGAACGTTGTGGGTGAAACTGCGCTCTACAATCCTTTGTTGAGTCCCTTGTCTGCGAGGGGCTTCACGCCCACGCGACGATTCTCCGCGCGACCCTGAGCATCACTGTTCGTGGCGGCGGGCGCCGACCCTCCGAAACGAACAGACCAGGCGGCCACTCGCGGGCAAGCGCAGCTGGGCGAGTAGGCAGTTAGGTAACCAATCACGAGAAATGGGTGCGCTGACGAAACTCCCAACCCAGCAACAACTTGCAGTGTTCAACAGCGACAAGAGGACGCAAAAGCGCATCGCATGCGCCACGACATGTCGGAGGATCTCCGGAATGACGTGGGACCTATCCGGCGAGAGATTTCCAACTCCTGATTAACGCCCAAACCGGACAAGTGGGTACTGGGCCCGTCCGAGTTCGCGCTGCGGTGGTACAATTCCCGACCATGCGAGCGCCTACTCGCCGTCCGAAGAATCCTCGTCCCGAGCTATCGGTGGAACAGCAAGAGATGGCGGCTCAGTTCAGTGATTTCGCGTTCGACTACCCGACATTGAGCTTCGATGAAGTTGCGAAAAAGGTCCTCGGCCCGAATCCGTTCGCAGCCACACCGACAGGCCGAAAGTTTCGGACCGAAGCTAAGGCCGCGTTCGATCAAGAGCGAAGCGGGTAGTTGCGCGATCACGCGTAGTAATGCCAGACGGGCTTCCCTAATCAAAGGTTAGGAGAAATCAAATGGTCATCGGCGACAGGTTGAAAATCCTACGAGAGGAAAAGAATCTTTCGCAGGGCGAAATTGAAAAGCGCACGGGTCTACTGCGCTGCTATATCTCGCGCGTCGAGAACGGGCACACCGTTCCCGCCATCGAGACGCTTGAGAAATTCGCGCACGCAATGGACGTTCCGATGTACCAGCTTTTCTATGACGGCGACGAACCTCCTGCGGTGCCAAAGCTCCCCAAGCGGAAGGATGCGGTTGAGGGGACGTGGGGAGACACCGGGAAAGACGCCCGCGCTTTGGATCGTTTCCGTACTTTGCTCGGTCGCATAAAGGAACCGGACCGGAAGCTATTGCTTCATATGGCGCAGCAGATGGCGGGGGTAAATCGCCATCGAGCGTGAGCGTGGGGTTCTAAAACCCACTTGATTTCATAACAATGTCGGCTCCTTGGACCCGGGTAGACTTTGGTTTGTCGAAGACCAAAGGCTCGGGAGGAAGGAGCCGAACATGATGATTATAGGCGTGGATTATCACCCGAGCGATCAGTACATCGCGTTTGTGGACACCGAGACTGGTGAGAGCGGTGAGCAGCGGTTGAACCACAGCGATGGAGAAGCCGAGAAGTTCTACCGGGAACTGAAGCAGCGAGGAGTCAGCGTGCGCGTGGGAATGGAGGCCACCGGATATTCACGTTGGTTCGAGCGGTTACTAGCAGGGCTGGGTATCGAGGTCTGGATCGGCGACGCGGCGGAGATCAAAACCAAACGAGTCCGCAAGCAGAAAACCGACCGCAACGATGCCGGGCTTCTGTTGAAGTTGCTACTAGAAAATAACTTTCCTCGCATCTGGGTACCGAGTCCTGAAAATCGTGATCTACGGCAACTGCTGTGGCATCGGCATCGATTGGTGCAAATGCGGACGCGGATCATGAACCAGCTGCAGGCTCTAGCGATGAACGAGGGTAATCGGCGGAAGAAGAAGCTGTGGAGCGAGCAAGGCCGAACACAGCTGGAAAAGCTTCCGTTGGCTACCTGGGCATCGCGGCGTCGGCAGGATCTGCTCGAGCTGCTGGACCGAATGAATCCGGCTATCGAGGCATTGACCGCAGCCGTCGAGCAGGAAGCGAAGAAATGGCCTGAAGCTCTGCGGCTGATGACCCACCCTGGCGTAGGACCTCTGACGGCGCTGGCCTTCGTGCTGATCATCGGAACCCCAGAACGGTTCAAGTGCGGCAAGCAGATCAGCAGCTATGTCGGACTGATTCCTTCGGAAGACTCCAGTGCCGGCCGTCAACGGCTGGGACACATCACCAAGCAAGGCAGCTCGTTACTGCGTTTCCTGCTGGGAGAAGCAGCACAGGTTGCAGCGCGATGTGATTCGGATTGGAGACGTCGGTACGTCCATCTGGCGATGCGTCGGCAGAGGAACATCGCCAAGGTGGCCATGGCCCGACGACTTGCAGTTCGCCTGTACTGGATGTGGCGGAACGGTTGGGAGTATGCGCAGTGGGTGAAGTTCGGTTCGAACGCGGGACAGCTCGCTACCGGACAGGGCGTGAACTAGAACGCCGTCCACTTGAATGGGCATCCCGCTCCCTCGCAAGAGGGAGTTTGAAGTGGTAATCATGGTCGAAGTTTTGATCGAAGAGATGTTTGGGTCGGACTGAAGCCGACCGATGGATTACAGGCGAGCCGTGGTCATCGACGCTGGGTCAACGAATGCCGCGAACAAACGCACTCTTCGGAGTGGCTGTGGATGTGTGGGCAAAAACAGTTTGACAGAGCCGACATTGTTAGAGATGTCCGATAATCCGGGTGGTGTCAATGGGTCGACGCAACACCCAGCTCGAAAGCTATCTGGCGGAGTTTAAAGGGCAAAAGTGACCGCGGGCGTCGATTGAAAGAAAACCCTGTCCTGGTTAGGTCTAATTTGAGTGCAGCCTAATAGATCGGTCTTCTCTGAAGCATACTAACGGAACTACTGCTTAGAGGGTGTTGCATCGACCGTCTGAACCGGCACGACTAATCAGGAGTTAGCACGCCGGAACTTCCCAGAACCGGACTTGTGGCCCCGAATAGTTTCCGGATGCACCGTGATACGGCCGGAACCTTGAGCAGTTCGGGATTTAGCGTACGATAAAACATAGAACTCGGCGATTGGAGCCTATGGGCACCCAAACGCCTCGTGATCACAATCTCAGAACTCTAGGTGCAGTTGGAACGCGATCATGCGTGGCGTGCTGTCACCACCCAAACCAACGCCGAGCAGGCCAGTCGGCGGAGAGGTCGCGTACGTAAGCGCTCCGAACCCTGTCTGTGTAGCAGGTTTTCCCGGAATGCCAGCCAGCACCATGCTAGGAAGTGCAAAATTCGGATGATTGAAAACATTGAAGAACTGTGTGTCGAACCGCAGCTTCACACCCTCGGTCAAGGAAAACGATTTCGTAATGTAGAAGTCACTCCACGCAAAATTGGGACCGCGCAGCGCGTTGCGACCGAGATTTCCAAATTGACATTTCGTGGGGCTGTCGCCTCCCAGGCATGCGCCCGTGCTCGGATCAACGGTTGACACAAACGCATCGGGGTTGAGCCACTGAACCGTGCCCGGTTGGGTGACCCCTGGAATGGGATTGTGTTCGTAGAGCGGAACGCCGGGAACAACGCTTGCGAATTGCGGTCCACTGCCGTTCACGATGCCGTTTCCATCTGATGAATACGGCGTGCTCAGGACGGAGAACGGAATCCCGCTATGCCAAAATACGGTTCCCGAAACCTGCCAGCCGTTGAGCGCGTAGCCGAGAAGGCGATTCTGAACCTTGGCAGGAAATTCATAGACATATTGAGCGTTGAGATTGTTCCGAATGTCGTAGTCGCAGGGACCGTAGTCGCGAGCTAGGTTTCCGGGGAGCGGGGACAGGATTCCTCCCGCCGAGAACTGCAGAAATCCGCCGTTCGAGACGGTGTCCATGCAGCGGCTCCAGGTGTAGTTGATTTGTCCCATCAGGCCGTGCCCCATGCGCTTCATCGCTGTCAACTGCAGTCCGTCGTAGTGACTGTTGGCTCCGGTGGAAAATTGCGTCACGGCTCCGAATCGTGGATCTGTCGAGCGCGCGTACGGAAACGGCGCAAAGCAGCCGTCGCAGACCGTCTGATAGCCGTTCACTTGCGTTAAATACGGCTGGTCCACCGCGCGGGTGCCTACGTATTGCGCGTGGACACTTACGGTGGCACCGAATTGATGTTCCAGGCCAAGACTCCACTCCATAAAGTACGGTGCATGGAGCTCTCCATTCGGTACCGCCGTGATGGCAACGGGAGAAAGGCAAGTTGCTGGATTTGCTTGTGCGGACGCGCAGGAAAGCTCGCCTTGCGGAAATCCCAGGCTGAAGATCCTATTGGCGGCAACAGCTGCGTCGATTGCACTGCCAGGAACCCCCGGCGCGATGCCCGTGCCGCCGACAGTCCCAAGAAGTCCGCCCTCGAAGGATTTGACGTAGGGCGGATTGAAACCAACAGTATCGGCGACGCTCCCGGGCAAAATGTCGCTGAAAACCCCGAAGCCGGCACGCAGCACCGACTTGGACTCAAACTGCCACGCGATCGCTGTTCTCGGTTGCAGGGTCGCAAGGGGCGTCGAAGAAAACACGTTACCAAGGCCGGTTCGAATGGCGGCGTTCAAAGGCTGATTCACGTCGTGCGAGATGGAAGCGAAGTCCCCGCTCAGACGAGCGATATGCTGATGCGGATTTAAGGGATTGGAATTCAGCGTGTCTCTGATCCCGAAGGTCCATGTCAGTGTCTTGTTCACCTTCCATGTGTCCTGCGCATACAGGTCGAGATTCAGGAAGTTATACGGCTCGTTCGGAAATGTGGGAAAGGTTTCTGTCGCCGTGGACGCGACTCCGTAAATGTATTGCGGCAGGTCGGTGTACGTCACTGTGGGGACCGATCCCTCCCCGAAGTCGTAATCATTCAACCGCAGGATTCGGGTATTGGTTCCAAAGCGGAGTTCGTGCGCGCCGTGGCTCCAGGCCAGGTTGTCGTTGATGAAAAAACGGGAAGCGCGCCTTCCCTGGATCCATGTGTTGTCCAATCCACCGACCGTGGTAAATGGTGCATTCGCGCCGCTGCCTTGCAAAACGATTGGGAATGCAGCGAGCGTTTTCTGAAAGTCGCTCGGACCGAACAAGCTTTCATACCACGAGAACGCCGGATTGAAATAATTCACGAGATTTTGCGAAAAGACGTGCGTGTATCCTGCCGCAAAGGAGTACAGAGGTTGAGGGGAAAGGGCGTTAAACAGCGGGTTGATGGGATCGGTGTAGGCTGCCTGAAGCCCGGTGTCCGCCTGAAAGCGAAACCAGGTCGTGTTTTTCTCGCTGATGTCGTAATCAATTCGAGCCGTTTGGACTTGTTCGTGATCATCGCTCGAATGCGAGACGCTCTGGCGATTCGCGCAACCGTTCCCATCGTTCGCAATTGCGGGCGGGCCTCCGCCCACATCGAAAGGACAACCTAGCACCGTGAGGGGCGTTCCGTTCGTATTGCCGTAGAGCGAGAACATCTTCTGATAGAACGGCACCGACTGCGGAGACGGTTGATAGACCGACCCCGTGACGGAATCGATTCCGCCCAATGGAAGCTGCTGCAGAACGTAATCCTCAAATGCCGAAGTTGGAACCGTTGTGGCAGTGACAATCGGTAGCGCGATCCGAACCCACTCGCTGTCGAAAAAGAAGAACAGCTTGTTGCGGACTATCGGGCCTCCCACACTTCCGCCGAAGTGGTTTACTGTTGACCGGGGCTTATGATTCCCCGGCGTCGCGTCTGTGAAATAGTCCGCTGCGTTCAATATCGAGCCGTTCCAGATCTCGTAGAGATTCCCGTGAAACTGATTCGAGCCTGACTTTGTAACGTAGTTGACTTGCGACGCACCGTACCGCCCCTGGTCCACCGCATAGGAAAGTGTATTCACGGTGACTTCTGATATTGAGTTCAAACCGAGGACCAGGTTGGTCGAGAGTCCGCTGTTCAGATTGGTCAGCGGGTCGTTCGTTTCCAGGCCGTCAACGATATAACCGTTTGAGAGAGCGGGCAGCCCGTTGAATTCAACGTTACCGTACCCGTTTGTTCCGCCGACGAAATCATTGCCACTGCCTGCTGTGTTGATGAGCGCGCCTGCTGCAAATTGAAGAGGATAGGTTAAATCACCGCCTGGATTGGGGAGGTTCTCCAGCGCCGGCGCATTCAGGTTCGTGGATGAGTTTGGATTTTCCGGGTTGATCAAAGGAGCTGCACTGCTTACTTCGACCGTTTGATTTGATCGAGCCACTTTCAGCGTGAAATTGACCGTCTGCTTTTCCCCCAGACCTGAAACCACATTGTCATTCCGCTGCGGGTCAAAACCTTCTGCTTCTACTCTGACCGAATAGATCCCGGGTTTTAGTTGCGGGAAATTGAACCGGCCCTCATCGTCTGTCTTCGCGCTGCGCTGTAGGGCGGTCTCGCGATTTGTGATGGTGACCGTAGCGCCTGCAATGGCTGCGTTGGTTGCATCAGTCACCTGGCCAACGATTGCGCTCGTGGTCTCTCCCTGGGCCAAAGTCTCCGCTGGAAATAACACCATGTAAAAAACTACAAGGGCCAGTCCGCAGTTCGCGATTCGCGCCATGGTTCGTGTCTCGAATCTCACGCTCCGGAAGTCAGGGTGGGCCGGAGAAGTTTAGGTCTTCTGGTAGTCCAATCGTATTCACGGGCAGCGCTGAATGATATTAACCATAGTTAAGTACAGGAGTAAACGTCAATAAATATATGCGTATGCGGAAGCCGACTACTAATAACTACCGTCGGTCGTGATGCTTTACACAGTCGCCTCTGGCATGTGCCAGCGTGAATTCTTGGCGGATTGTCCGCAATACGGAAACTATCCAGAAACGGGGTCCTGGGACGTCGGTTGGATTCCCAAGTCCTGATTAACGCGGTGGTCTCAATGAGTCGATGCAACACTAGTTCGAAACCCAATTGGCGGAGTTTAAGAGGCCAATTCCGTTCGCGGGTCTCGATTCAAGGAAAACCCCGTCCTGATTAGGTCTAATTGAGCGCCGCCCAGAAGATCAGTCTTTTCTGAAAAGTACGATCGGAAGCGCTGATTAGAGGGCGTTGCATCGACCGTCTGAACCGGCAGCCCTAACCGGACAAGTGGAGTACTAAGAAAGAACGAAGTCCTGGCTGGCCGCTCCCGCGAATCGGTGCCCTCGCAGCGCTCACCCGGCTGCCTCGCGCTCCTGCATGAAGGCAGCGAATACCTGGTTTAGTTCGTCCGACACGATCTGCGGGAAATGGTGCCCCGCCTGGATCACTGCGCGTCGGCCACCAGCCGCAGCGGCAACCGCGTCGGAACTGACCTCGAACGCGGGATTCCACCCACCGGTGATGACAAGCAGCGGAATGCCCACCTTCTTGACTACTTCGAGTTCGCGGGTGAGTACCTCCTTGTTCGGGACCCGGACGCGACGAAGCGACCTACCCATTCGCGCCAGCTGCGCCTTATCGCGAGTGCCGCGCACTTCCGGGGGGATTCCGAGCAGCTTGAGCATCCGTCGGGCTCGACCGGCGTTTGAGATAGAGAAGATCATCGCCCACATCATCGCGAGCAGCTGGCGTCGCACTGCTGGATTCCCCGCTGCGAACTGAAACATCGCGGGTTCGATCAGAGTAAGAGATTTCACCGCTTCGGGCCGCCTTGCCGCAGCGGAAAGCGCGACGCAGCCGCCGAACGAATGTCCGAGTAAGTGCGCGCCGTCGCCGAGCAAATCGGCGACCCACATGCCGTCCGCTTCGGCATCGTCGGGACGACCTGGGTCGGAACTTTTCCCGTGCCCGGGCCGGTCCGGCACGATCAGCTGCCAGCCGCGCTCGGCAAGGACCCTCTGATTCGAGAAGTTGGTTTCGCCTCCGACGTCCGTGCCCTGCGCACCGCCGTGGACGAGCACAACTCGTGGTCCCGATTCACCCCAGCGCGTAATGTGAATCGAAGTCGGGCCGCTCATGCTGCTTTCACCTTGTTCTGAACCGCGCCGATCACGGCGACTTCGCGGGGGATGATGTGGCAGAGACGGAGTGTTTTTCCGGGAACCAGAGGCATGAGCGCCGCGATTATACACGCGAAGCAACAGAGGGAGCGTCCAGTCCTCATGCAGCCACTCTCAACTCCTGATTAACGCCCAAACCGGACAAGTGGGTACTAGAACGGTTTTTGTTCTCGCGCCGCCGTGGCACCCATCGCAAGCTCCGCGGCCTGGGCGAAAACCTCTTTATGTCTTTTGCCCCGCCCTACGCGCTGTCCGAGCACTGCACTCCATCTGGCGCGCTATCTTTCGCCACGAGACGCCCTGCGCGCGTAGCCGGCAGATCCTTGCGGCATCCACGATCTTCCGCGGACGGCCGAGGCACTTCCCTTTCGCGCGTGCGTTGCGCAACCCGGCCCGGACGCGCTCGGCAATCAAACTGCGTTCGAGTTCGGCCACGGCGCCCAAGACCGTGAATACCATCTTCCCAGCCGGCGTGGACGTGTCCAGGGATTCGCTCAAACTGACGAATGCGACGCCCAGAGCGTTGAACGTCTCCAGCGCCCGGAGCAGATGAGAAACGGAACGGGCGAAGCGGTCAAAGCGCCACACGATCACGGCATCGAACCGGCGCCGGTGCGCGTCGGCCATCAGCAAGTCAAGTTGCGGCCGCTTCTCTTTCGCGCCGCTGATTCCTTCGTCCACGTACTCACCGGCAATCTGCCAGCCGCGTGCCTGGGCGAACTGGCGAAGTTCGCGGAGTTGGACTTCGGTGTCCTGGCCTTTCCCGAGAGTAGAAACCCGCGCGTATACCGCCACGCGGAGCGGTGTAGAATTTGCGCCAGCCATGTCAGCCTCCAACCAGGTTGATTTGGTCAGCGACGCGTTCGGTCTGAACACCGGGCGCGTCGCGACTACTTACTTCTTCGGCTTGGGACCTCGCTTCAGAGTTCCCTTGAACTTTTGGACCCGTTCAATATCGGTCTTAGTCCAAAGGCGGATGGAAGTTTTTCCTACGGCTATGGGCTTTGGCGCGACCACTTGACCCTTTTCGATCCACGTGAAAAGGGTTTGTCGTGATATCCCAACTTTTTCCGCAACCTCGCCTGTAGAGTAGGTCTTCTCATCCATCGGTGTTCTTATATCTTATTTCTTGAAACCGTGTCAAGTAATCGTTAGGATGTGTGCGTTAGGTCGCCGCAGCTTCAGGGAGAAATCCAGATATGAATCCACGGGATTTGGCCCTTCGTGCATACGTAGCGGCTTTTTTCGGCGATTGGATTACGGGTATGTGCGGCCCGGCGAGCGTGCCGTTCGCTGCGATAGCCCTGTGGGCCAACGCTCGTTATGTAAAAGTCCTTTGGGGCTGTCTCGCAGTCCTATGCTTTTTCTTGGCGTCGTACCGCGTGTGGCGTAAAGAGCGGAATACTTCACTTCGTGAACACGAAAACGCAGAATCTGAAAGAGCGGCGCTAGCCGAGGAGCTTGCTTTTCTCAGCCGCAAGCCGTACGGAGAAGACCTGGTAAAGACCGTTAAGGAATTGCTAGGCCAGCTGTCTGATGAAGGGAAGGCCGTGTTGCGTCAGTTGCTCAGGACCGAACCCGTGGAGAATGGCAGGCCCATTCTCAAAGACGTCTCGGTCGACCGCCAGTATGAACAGGTAGCTATTGCCTTCGGCATGAGGGTTCTGCGCCATGAGGAACAGCGGGCGGGTTCAGGTAATTTGATTCGTACAAACTTGGTCGTGACTGCTCAATTCCGTCCTGCATTGGAAGATTTGCTATTCCCGAGGGTTTAGGCACAAAACGGCTGGCTAGCTGAGGCAATTACAGCAGGTTCTGACCACTTGTAAGAGGGCCAGTAAATTGAGAGAGCTACCGAGGGCGAAAACTCATACGGGTATTTGCCCCGGCAAAAGGCTTGGCGTAAGTCGGTCGCGACACGTCAAACACACCTTTACACTTGAGAATTTCTTTTGCCTGCGATGCCTGTAGAGGGCACCCCCATGCGGTTTTCGCCGGTACTCAAGATCTAAGGCCAGTGCGACGAATCCCAGTTTGCGGTAAAGACCGTTTTTTCCTCCTCTTTGAGCAGTCTTTATTCACTTGCTCGATGCGAACCCCGGGAATAGCTTTTCCGGTGACAGCGGCCAGCTTTCTTAACCAACTCGTTGACTTCTCATGTACCGTCCCGTCGTGCGCCCGCTGTCGCCAATACGCAGCATTCTGAGGCCAGTCCACATTGCTGGATGGTTCGTCCTCTATAAACTGTAGAAGGTGGGCTAAGTTATCGCAAAGGTTTTGCTCCCATGGATAGCTCAAAGGAATCGGGTTTTTACCACCCCAGTTCTCTGAGTCTATTTCAATTGGGTTTGCGAAATATGCCACGGAGCCAGCGCACACGACAACATCAGCAGCACCTCGCGTAATGACGGCCCCGCCGTCGGATAGACGGTAGCCGGTTATGTGAACTTGTCCCGAGGGGTCGAGGCTGAACGCTAGACCGTCGTCCTCTCGATGCACGATCTTATTCCATAAGTCAAGTTTGGAGAAATACCCTTCAATTTCCGCATGTACTGCGTTGTAGAACTTGATGAAGCGCTCTTCACGATTCATATGTCCTCCATTGATGTGTCTCCACGAAAACGCATTGAAAAGCTTTCTGCCCTCCGCCCCTTTTCGCGCTACGGAAGCAGCTGTGGTTCAATTCACATCATCTGCGACCGAACGAAAGGTGTTTACTCCTTCGCCGCTTTACGTCGTTCCGCTGCTCTTGATTTACGATTCATGGCTGTTCACCTCGGCCCTTTTGGGGCTTTTAGATCGCCCGGCGGCATTACCAGACTTACCGCTCACTTCCAGTGTTCGGGTGCCGAAATGTCAAGTGTCGGCGGCTGCAGAGGCGGAGGCTGCGCCCACGGCGGCCGGTGCGCCATGTTCATCACGACCGCCCGAATTCGCGGTGCCTCCTCTTCCTGATCCGTTTTGTACCACCCGCGAATCATGCCGAAAATGTCGAGACCCTTGGCACGCTGGCTCCAGGCCGGAACCACCCGCTTCGAGACTACTTTGCCGTCACAGACGAAGAACCTCGTCTCCGTTGCGTTCATCAGGGGAACTAGATATTCCTCAATCACAATGTCGTCGTCTAAACCGTGCCGCTGGAGTAGCTCGTGGATCGATTCATTGCCTGCGATCTGTTTGAGAGCTTGATAGCCGGACTGGTCCGCTCTCTTGGGCGAATAACCGGCTTGACGAGCAGCGTCGGCGACTGAGGCCGCGCCGGGTAGCGCCTTGAGAAGTTTCTTTTGCCTGTGCGTGAGCTGCCTGGGCCTACGTCCGTCGGTGCCTTTCACTGGGACTTGCCTCGTGTTTCCCTTTTCTTGAGCCATGACTTTGAACTCCCCTATCTAAGAATCCCCGCGCCTCAAGCTATGCGGGAGGCCACGCAAAGTCGCACCGCGCCCGCTAACGATCCCTCGGCGTGATTCGCCGGAGCCTTCGTCGGAATTCGCTCATATCCTCGTACCAGATTCACCTGGGACCGCTCCCAACCTTTAGCTCGCGCCGCACCGCCTCTTCTTCCGATAGCCTCTTCTGTTGCGCCTCGATTCGCCTCCGTTTTTCGTTTTCCTCATCGAAGCGATTACGCGCGCTCCGACTTTGAGCGCGGGGTTTCTTTTGAATGACGGTTAGGTTCTTAGGTTCAGTATGTGTGGTGCGGACGCCCCCAGTATGCGTGGCTCGCACACCCTGTATGCGTGGCGCATACACCTGTGGAAAGTAATAGTAAGAGCTTGTCGGCGCCCCCGTCTTCCCTCGACGCTTCTGCTCGGTAATCTTGCCCTTCTGGACAAGTGCCTGTACCGCTCGGTAGACTGTCATCTTATCGATGCCGCAGTCGCGAGCCAACCTACGCATGGATGGAAAGCAGCCGTGCGGTTCCTCGTGGTTATCCCTGTAGGCCATCATAAAAAGAACCCACTTTTCGTTGCCGAACACATCGTCCTGCTTGAGCGCCCACGACATTGCTTCGAAGCTCATGCTCGTCGCCCCCCGGCGTGCGATCCAGTGAATTGCAGAGAGTTGTCCTCGCCAAGTGCATCAGAATCCGCCATATCTCACCTGCCGACTTCACCGTGCCTCGCCAATCAGTCAAGGAAAGGACCGTTCTTTCTGGTAATTACCGGCGTGTCGCGTCGTGCGAGTTGGACAAGCGCGGAGCAGGGAATCATCCGGCGCCGGCCCACGCGCCGCGATGCGAGTTGCTTTCGACGAATCATGTTCTCGATCGTTCGTATACTTACGCCCACGGCCTCGCTTGCTTCCTTCTTAGAGCACAATAGCTTTTCCATTTGATCCTCCCGACGCGAAGATTGGCACAGACGTTTGAATGGACGCCATCGCGAGCGAGAATCTTTTTTGGGTTGGCAAATGCTATGTTCGGCGGAAATGACGCTTGCCGCGCGAGCGCAAATCAGCCAGCGTTTGGGGATGAAATCTGGGCTCTTTTCGATTGGGGTTGAGGGTAAGATCAGCCGCGTTAAGAAGATCTGACACTTCCGCGTCATGGAAGCGCCCAGTCAATATTTTTACAAGGTTGGAAACACGCAAAATCCAAGCCGAATGTCCCCTCTGTGGCATTCCTGGCCCAAAGTAATTTGAAATTATGAGTGGTAGCTTTGAGATTACTGATTGCACGAAAACGGCGTGGGCCCTGAGTGTGACGGGCAGGAGTGGCAATTGGGCGCGAAGGGCGCGGCCTGTAACGGTTCTTGACGTGATCAAGTTCAGAGGGCAGAAGAAGATACCGGCATTGACGGCCTCTATCTCTCCAGCCATCTTCTTGAGCCGTTTGGGGAACCCTTTTAGAACTTTCCAAGTCTTGCCGGTGTCGATGGCCAGGAGTGCTTGGAGAGTCTTCGTCGAAACGCCCCGATCCATGAGAGCTAAATAGACGAACGTCGTCAATGCATCCTCGAGATTCAAATCGCGAAGTGCGCCAGCCCCAAAGTCCAACACTACATTTCGCGCGTGACGAAAACTCGGATCGACGCTTCGTTGATCAACCAGCCGCATGAAGTCTCTGGCCGCCGTCATATGCGCCGGAGAGAGCTCTTTGATTTTGAGTTCGCTGGACCTCGGCACGGAGGTGAGTGTGGGAATCCCCATTTTCTTCAGGTGGGCGCTCACGTCAATGCCTTAGAGTCCACGAAGACGTTTCGGTGCGCTCACGTGCGCATTCTAGCGCACGCGTTGGAGATTGAGAATTACGACCTGAGCGTTTAAGATACCGGCCCCTGGGAGGAGAAGCCCGGTGAAGCGGCCGGCACGCTGGGGCAAGGAAACCAGGGTCCGAGATACGCCATCGGTTCGATATTAAACGCACCCTCCGTGGGCGTCTTCCGGCAAAGGAGGGCAAACAATGAAGGACGAAGGCACAGCAACACAACCGCGGTCGAGAACCCGTGATAGACGCGAGTGCGCGCGGATCCGCGGAGTGTACGAGCGGAAGCCTGGTGAGTGGTGGATTCGCTACGTCGACGCCCAGGGTCGTTATCGCCGCGAGAAAGCCGGCATCAAGGGTGTGGCGATTGATCTCGTTAGAAAGCGCAAGATGGAGGCGCTCATCGGGAAGAAGCTGCCAGAGAAACTGCGGCGAGCGACGGTCACGTTCGCGGAGATCGCGCGTGACGCGCTGGCGTACTCGAGGGCCAACAAGCTGAGTTACCGGAATGACGCCTCTCGGATGGAGACGTTACTCACCTGGTTCCGAGACTATCCCGCAGAGGCGATCACGGCCCCGGACATTGAGCGGCGCCTCCATCAAGAAAAGAAATGGTCTGCAGCAACAGCTAACCGTTATCGGGCGCTCCTGTCGCTAACATACCGACTGGCGATCCGCGCTGGCAAGGTTAAAGAAAACCCCGCCCGGCTTGTTCAACACAGGCTCGAAGATAATGCGCGTATCCGGTTTCTGTCCGACGACGAGGAGAAGGCCCTCAGAAAAGTTCTCGGAGCCAAGTTCCCGGAACAGCTGGCCGAGTTCGTCCTGGCGCTCAATACCGGACTTCGCCTGAGCGAACAATATGGCCTGACTTGGGCCGACGTTTCAGTATCACGGCGCGTTCTCACTATCCAGCGCAGCAAGAACGGAACGACGCGTCATGTTCCGTTGAATCAGTCCTCGCTGAACGCGCTCGAAAGTCTGCGTGAGCGCGCCGGCTCCACGGGCTTTGTTTGCGGCGGAGCCCCAGGGCCGCGTCGTTGGTTCGAGCCGGCTCTCGCGGAGGCCAAGATCGCGAGTTTTAGCTGGCACTGCTTGAGACACACGTTCGCCAGTCGCCTCGTCATGGCGGGAGTGGACATACGCACGGTGCAGGAGCTTCTAGGCCACAAAACAATCGCGATGACGGTGCGGTATTCTCACTTGGCTCCGAAACACACGCTCGCCGCCGTAGAGCGACTGGACGCCCACCCAGAGAGTCCAACCGACACCACAACCGACACCGGGGCTTCAGCACAGCAACCGGGTGAAGGTGTCATGTTGCAGTAAGGCCTTTGATAAGATAGCTTTGCGACTTCATTGCCCGGGTGGCGGAATGGCATACGCGGGGGACTTAAAATCCCCTGACGCTCACGCGTCGTGTGGGTTCGACCCCCACCCCGGGCACTCTGTCGAATGTCTGCTCGTCCCGTTTCGGTGTATTATCTCCGGCAGATGCAAAATGACCGCACCGATCTGAAACGCCCGATAACCTACTGGATCGGCGAAGGAGCGGGTTGGCTGCTCCAGCACGTCGTCACCGGACTCGCCGCAACTGGCATCACACCCAACATGTTTACTTTCTTCGCCCTGGGGGTGAACTCCTGCGCCGCGGCGCTATTTGCAATGGGGCAGTTCCGCGCGGCTGCCGCAGCGCTTTTTCTGGCGGCTTTCCTCGACATGGCGGATGGGCAGGTGGCCCGGCGTGTCGGTCGCGTAACGGCCTTCGGCGCATTCCTGGATTCGACTCTCGATCGCTATTCAGACCTCGCGCTCTATATGGGGCTGGTCGTCTATTACACGCTTATCGGCCAGGTCTTCTACATGGTGCTGGCGGCCGTGGCGATGGCGAGCTCGTTTATGGTCAGCTATTCGCGCGCCCGCGCGGAATCGTTGATTCCGTTGTGCAAAGTTGGATTCATGGAGAGGCCGGAGCGGCTGGTGCTGCTGATTTTGGGCGGCGCGTTTAATCGCATGGCGCCCGCGCTGTGGGTGATCGCTGTGATTTCGACGATCACGGTCGTTCACCGTGTCGTATACACGTGGCAGGAATTGCGCGCGGGCAGGTCGCTACCCGAGGCCAGCGCGACGCAGTCGTTCTAGGATTTCGCGGGCGCCTTCAGCGATTCTTCCACCGGCGCCGCGACGATTTCCTGCACTCGTCGGCGCAGCGCGTCTAGTTCTCCGCGCGGAATTCTTGAAGTATCAATCGTGTCGTGCAAATAGACAGTAATTTTGCCCGGATAGAGCATCCAGTTGCCGGTCTGAAAGAATTGGTACGAGCCGACAATGCTCATGGGCACGATCGGTACTCCGAACTTCTGCGCGAGATTAAAGATCCCCTTCTTGAATTCGTGAACGTGGCCATCGCGCGTACGCGATCCTTCAGCGAAAGCAATCAAGCTGATGCCGGAATCGAGGGCCGTCTTCGCGCGTTGGGTCATGATTTCAAGGCTCTCGCGCGTGGGAGCGTCCGGCACGGCGACGTTGCCAAACCAACCCATCATCCAGCCATAAAGCGGAACCTTGAAATGCGACTCCAACTCGAAGCCGCGAACGAACTGAGGAATCGCCGAGTAAATCACGAACGGATCAAAAATGTTTACGTGGTTGCAGATGAAAATGCTCGTCCGCTGCGGAACGAAACCTGGCGCGCGGCGCACTTCGAATCGCACGCCCGCGAGGCGCAGAATGTTGCGAAAGAACAACCGATTGAGCCAGTCGTATTTGCGCCGGTCCACGCACAGACCAATCGCAAGAGCCACGCCACCGACGAGCGCGAAATGAGCACCACTCACTGCCCATAAAACGAGCGAGCGAACGGTGAGCCATGCTTTCCTCATGCGATGACGTCCAACGCGGCCGGCAAGACTTCTACCGAGCGGCAGTCCAGGCGCAAAACCTCGCCATCAACGATTACGTTCACGGGACCGCCGAGGTCGAGATCAATCCGCTCGACTGCGGCGCGCGAGGCAAGCGGGTGGTTAATGTGCGTGCCGGCAAAGAGGCTTGGAAAATTCCAAAGCAGGCGGAGGCGGCCGAGAGGGGACCAGCGCACGTACTCGATTTTTCCGTCCGTTGGATCGGCATGAGGCGCCATCATCATTTTTCCGCCGGTGAATTTACTGTTGCCAAATGCCAAGAACAAGCAAGGGCGCCGGTCCCAATCGTCCGCGCCCGGCAGACGATGTGGGAACGCGATATGTTCCAGCCGCGCGAGCGTCGCGAGCACGCCGAAAATATAACTGGAAGTGCCCCAGCGCTTGAATCTGCGATTGGCCACTTCGCCTGCGTCGGCTGCGAAACCCAGGTTCAGCATATTGATGAAATAGATTTCGCCGGACGCGTGGCGCAGACGAATTACATCACAAGCTCGCCGGCGCTTTTGCCTAAGGGCCTCGATCGTGTGCTCGACGCCGCGCGACGTGAAGTCGCGCAGGAACGAGTTGCCCGTGCCGAGTGGGAGGAATCCGAGCGCCGCACGGCCTTGAGTCTGCGCTTCGGGAAAAAGTCCGTTCACGATTTCGTACGATGTCCCGTCGCCGCCGACGGCGAGAAAATTTCGAAAGCCTTGCGCGTAGGCCCCGCGGGCCAACGTCGTGGCCTCGCCCGCACGGGTCGTCTCAACGATTTCGAGTTCGACGCCTGTCTGGCGAACACGCTCGAGCGCCGCGGCTGCGAGCCTGCCGCAGCGTCCGCCTCCGGCTGCCGGATTGACGATGGCAAAGAAGCGCGAGTCCACGTCTAGAAAACCTCTTTGAAGATATTGCGCTCGCAGGTCACAGCGGCACTGCCGCTTCGCGGCTGACGGCCTTCCGAATCTGCTCGGCCAATTCAGCGCGCTTGATCTTCAGAGACGCGGTTCGCGGGAAATCGGCGTCCCAGATGAGATATCCGCTGACGCGTTTATAATTCAGCAGCCGGCGGTTGCGCTCCGCGAGCGTTGCGGCAGCCTGCTCCGCTACGGGCTGGCTTGATTCGCGATGCAATACGATCACCAACTGCTCTCCGAGCATGGAGCGCGCAGGCCACAGAAAATTCGCCGCGAACACACAATATTCCTTCGCTGCTATTCCCTCAAACGCTGACTCAATGTCTTCCGGATAGATGTTTTTCCCTTCCTCGGTAACGATCATGTTTTTCTTACGGCCGAAAAGTTGCAGCTGGCCGCTCGGGTCAATGCGGCCCAGGTCTCCCGTCAGAAGCCAGCCGTCCACGATCGTTTCCGCCGTCATTTCCGGATCGTCGAGGTAGCCGGACATCACCGTCTTGCTCCGCACGACCACTTCGCCCACGCCGTCCGCGTCTTGACCTTGCGTGCGAATTTCCATTCCGCGAACTGGTCGGCCGACAGTGTCCGGGCGAAACGGCCTCTGGTCATTCAGGGTGATTGCAGTGCACGCTTCCGTGCAGCCATAACCGTTGTAAATCGGAATGCCCAGATCGTGAAAAAACGCGATGGTTGCAGGCTCGGTGAACGCTCCGCCCACTAGCAGCGCGCGGAGACTTCCTCCGAAGGCCTGATGAACGTCCTTGAGAAGCATGCGGCTAAGCCCGAGACGCGGGCGCCCGCGCGTAAATGCACGATTGATCGAGATCAGCGCATTCAGCACGCGGCGCTTCATCGGGGATAACGCTGCAAATCGCTCGCGCAAGCCGCGCTGCAGGTTTGTCAATATGAGCGGCACGACAGCCATGTACGTGATCTTGTAGCGCGTGAACGCGTCGCGGATAAATTCCGGGCGCAGCGTGCGCAAATGAACCACCGCACCGCCTCCGGTGAAGGGCATGATGAAGCCGCCCATGAAATCGATCGCGTGATTCGTGGGAATAATGCTTAGGTAGCGGGCGCCAGGCGAGAAAGGGAAAATCGGCGTTACGGCCATGCACTGCTCGAGATAGTTCTCATGCGTGAGGACGCATCCCTTCGGCCGCCCTGCCGGTGCCGGACGAATAAACGACGCACGCCGGGTCCTTGCGTTCGCGCGCGATGAATACCGGCTCGCCTGTGCTACGGAACTCTTCCCAGCGCTTCGCTCCTGCGAGATCAGCGCCGGTTGGCGCTTCGGTGACGACCACCGCACGCGTGGCGAGGGTCGCGAAATTCTGCGCCTGAGTGATCGCTTTCCACGCGTGGTATTCGACAACGAGAAATTCCGCCTTCGAGTGCGCTAGCAGCTGAATTTGCTCCACAGGCGTGAGCTTGTAATCGAGCGGAACCAGGACGCCGCCGCCGAAGAAGATCGCATAGGCGGAAATCAGCCACTTCGACTGATTCGTCATGATGATCGCCGCGCGCGTGCCGTTCTGGAAGCCGCGCGTCTTGGAGCGCGCGCGCGAGCGGCAGTGCCGCTTCTCCGAACTGCCGATACGTGAACCTCGCCTTTTCCCGGTCGCGATCAGCTTCGATCAGACAGACTTCGTCCGGGCCAGCGGTCGAGCGCCGCCCTGAGCGCTTCGCCCAAGCAATTGAATTGGCTAAGATCGAGCATCAAAGGCGGGATTGTATACGTTCGGCGAGTGTCCGGAAGTCGCTGACGCCCTGAAGTTCGTAATCCGGCAGCTCGATGTGGAAATGCTGCTCGAGGCGCGTCAGGAGGTCGAGCGCCTGCAGGCTATTGATGCCCAGCGTCTTGAAGAAATCGTCATCGGCGCGAAGCTGCTCGCGCGGCACTTTGAAATGTGTCGAGGCCAGCTGCAGGACTTCATCAGTTGTTTTCTCGATTGTAGTCATAGCTTCGTATCTTGCCACATTTTGATTCTAGCCTCTGCCTGCCGGATTCGCCCCGTGCTGAACTTATGGCAAATAGGGCAGCGCGTCAGTGCTTTCGACAAACTTGCGCAGCCCCGCTTCCACTGCGGGCCGCGTGAAAAGATCGCAGAAGATGTCTATTTCGCGGCGGAGATCCTCGTGCGGCACGGGCTTGATGAAGCGCTTGGCGGCGGCCGCAGTATCGCGATCGAATTTGTTCAGTTGCGCGGCGGTGGCGCGCGCTACTCGCAGAGCATCGCCCTCCGCCGTCACCTGGCTCACAAGGCCGACCGATTGCGCCTTGGTGGCATTGATGCTGCGTCCGGTGAGGAGCAGGTCGCGCACGACGGCGTTGCCGAGGTCGCGCTTAAGGCGCGGGATGCCGCCGAAGCCGGGAATCAGTCCCAGCCGCAGCTCCGGAAAACAGAATCGCGCCATCTTGTCCGCGACGATCAGGTCGCACGTCAGCGCGAGTTCAAACCCTCCGCCAAAGGTGACGCCGTGGACGGCCGCGATGCGTGGTCAGCGGCGCCGCGTCAATCGCGTTCATCACGCGATGAATTCGCTCCAGGAATTCGCGCACGGCCGCCAGCCGCTTTGCCGTTGGCAATGCCTGCGAACGCTGGTAGAGCTCGCGCAGATCGGCGCCTGCGCAGAACCCTTCTTTGCGCGCGCTTGAAATAATCAGCGCATGCGAATCCTTTTCGAGCGACTCCAGAGCCGGCGACGAACTGCTCGAGCTCGCCGAGCGTCGCCGAGCCGATTTCATTGCAAGGCGCGCGATCGAGCACCAGCTCGATAGTGCCGTCCGCGGCCTTCCACGAAAGCGTCTTTCCTGAAAAACTCTTCATGCCGGCTTCTTCTGGTAGAGCTTTTCGATTTCGGCCGCGAATCGCGCCGCGATCGCGTCGCGCTTGAGTTTGCCCATCGTCGTCAGCAATCCATTTTCCATGCTGAATGGTTCAGGCAGCACTTGAAATGCGCGAATCTGCTTGTAGTGCGGCAGTCCGGCGTTCAGGCTGTCCAGGGCGGACTGAATTTTCGCGATGCTCGCGCCGTTAGAGGAGCCGTTCGCGCCCGATGTGGTGACCAAGGCGGCGAGAAAACTTCGCTGATTGCCGAGCAGCACAACCTGCTGCGCCTCCGGCAGGCTCGCCGCGAGTGCCTGTTCGAGCGGCTCGGGCGCGACGTTGTGCCCGGAATTCAGAATGATCAGATTCTTCAGCCGCCCGGTGATCCGCCAATTGCCGCTCGCGTCCGCTTCGCCCTGGTCGCCGGTGTGAAACCAGCCGCCTTCAAGAGCTTTGGCGGTTTCCGCCGGACGCTGCCAGTAGCCGGGAAAAACATTAGGCCCGCGGACCAGAATCTCACTCGTGCCACCGGCTACGATCATTTCAATCCCCGGCACGGCGCGCCCGACGTATCCCGGCTCGACCTTTCCGGGCTCGTCCATCGTGCAGATCGCGGTTGTTTCCGTCAGCCCGTAGACCTGCAGCACGGGAATGCCGATCATCATGAAAAAAAGCTGCGTGTCGGCCGCAAGCGGCGCCGATCCGCAAATCAGGGCCTTCAGATTCGGGCCGATATTCGCGCGAATAGCGGGAAACATCATCTTCCGCGCCAAGGCCAGGCACAGCAGGCCGCCCAGGCGCGTCTCGCCATCGCGCTGGCGATAATATCCGGCACGCGCCATTTCGAATAGCTTCGCTGCGAAGCCGCCGCGCTTCTGAATCGATTCTTCGACGCGCCGTCTTACGCGCTCCAAAAACATCGGCACGTTCACGAAATAATGCGGGGCGGCGAGCTTCAGTTCGTCGGCCAGCTTCGTCAAATCCGTGGAAAGCGTCAGCATCGTGTGGCGCGACAGGGAAGTGAGCAGCAGGATTCGCGCTGCGGCGAAGCAGAACGGAGCGTATTGAAAAACGCTCTCCTGCTCGACCTGCGGGCCCATTAACTGATTCAGGCGCGCGTTCGTGCAGCCGATCATGAACGTGATGTTGCCGGCGTTCAGCACGACGCCTTTTGGCTCGCCGGAGGTACCCGACGTGTAGACGATGGTCGCCGCGTCGTGATCGCCGTGATGCCGCGGCAACGAAGTTATCGGCGATCCCTGCGCCACGCCAAAAATCTCATCGAGGAGCACGATCGCCGGCCCGCCGGCCTGAATGTCGGCTCCTAGCGCCGCGTCGGAGCTGCAGACGAGCGAGGGCGTGGAGTCGTTGATCACCGCCATCCAATCCTTCGCCACCTGTCGCGGGTCGAGCGGCACTACGATCACACCTTCGGCCATCATCGCCAGATCGAGCGCGACCCAGCGAATGCTGTTCGGAGCCAGCAGCGCACAACGGTCGCCTGGCTTCAACCCGCGTGCCACCGCGAATCCGCGTGCCTCGGCGATCATGACCAGCAAGTCCGCGCCGGTCACCGACACTATTTGCCCGTCGCGCACTTCCCCCAGCACCGGTTCATCCGCTGCGCGCTCGAGCCGCGCGAAAATGGTTTCCAGAAACGTCATGCGGCCATCACTCCGTTGTGTTCCTCGAGCAATTGGCACAGCACGGGGCCGAGCGGGGGCAGGTATTCTTCCCACCCGCGCACGCCCGTCCGAATCGGAAAATCCGGATACTGCCGCGCTACGCGCTCTTCGAAATAGACTCCCATGCGGGCCATCAATCGCAAATTACGGGCGACCGTGCGGCCCATCGCTTCACGAATTTCCTCAGCTTCGGCGTCGAGTGCGGTGAGCGCCACAACGATCTTGTCCGCCAGCTCCGGCTCGTCCACTTCCATGATCAAGTGCTCGTGGCCGCGCTGGTGCATCAGATTGCGAATCCGCTCGTCCATCGTGACTCCCGCGGAAAGCACGCCCGCCGGCATTGAGGTTACGATCGCGTGAAATCGCGATGAAAGCATCCGGTCGCAAGCGCGCAGGATGCTGACGAGCTCATACATATTGCGGTCGTCGGACGCGAATATCGGCGCGCCGCCAATTTCCAGCGCTACGCGCTCGCACGCATCGCGGTCGAGCATCTCCATAGCGACCAGAACCGGAAATACCGAGCGCGTTTTCCGGTATCGCTCGACTCCGGTGGCCATCGCCGAAAGATACTTCGCGTACGCTGCATCTACGCCGCGGCCCGAGCGGTGAAAATAGATCGTACGGTAGTAACTCTTCGCGTAAGCGCCACCGACGGAATGCGCGAGCCACTTTCCGAGCGATGGCTTCACGGGCCACCAGAATGGGTTGATCGGGCAAATTGCCAGTACGGGCGTCGAGCCGTCCCAACCGACATCCCGCAGGGCTTTTCGGCCGTATTCCGGGCCGAGCGGCTGGAAAGTCCACGCAGTGTCGGTCCCGAGTTCGGTGGCGATGCCCAGTTTTCCTAGGATTTCCTGTGATTCGGCGTTGCGCGTGATCACCAGGGAGTCGTGGCAATAGCGCTTCACCATCTCTTGCAGCAGCGGATCCATCGCGCCTGCTTCGCCGCCGTAAGCGACGCTCAGTTTGTTGTGCGCCGATGCAATGCCCAGCGAGCCCACGATCATGGCCGTAAGCGCGTTGGCGAATTTGCTCTTGAACATCGAGCCTTCGCAAGCCACAACGCCATCATGCTTCGGGACTTCGTAATGCAGGAACGGCGGGAAAACGTCCGGGAGATGCACCTGCTGCGAGCCGGAGAAATATCCGCGCGTGAGGTCGAAATTCTGGGTCATCACCGTCCCGGCGACATTCTCAGCGCCCAGGATCCGCTGCATCTGGCGCACAATTTCTTCCACGCGGATGTCGGAGCCGGTGTTGCGCGTGCCGTTGTACCCTGCGAAAAGCAGCTTCAGTTTCTCGCCCGGCTTCCAGCGTTCGCCCGTGCCGAGCACGTACTTCAGTTTGTTCAGCTCGATCAGGCTGGCGACCCAGGCCTCGATCGCGACGTCCATGTCCATCATCGGCGGATGTCCTGGGGCGCGCTCGATGCCGGCGACGCCGCAACCGCCTGCGATTTGGCGGCGCCGTCGGAAGGCCAATCGCGATATTTGTACATGAAGTGATTCTCGCGCGTGAATTGAAGCAGCGGATAACAGTATTGCGAAAATGGCGCCGGGCGCCGGCCCATCTCCGCGACCACGCGCTGGTTATCGAAGACCGTGTTCCACACCAGATAGGGCAGAAACACCTTCATCAGCTTTGCCAGCCCGCCCACTTTTCCAGCGCCGCCCGCCAACGCGTTGACCATCTTCGACGATGTTCCTTCGAGGCTCGGCACGTAGATAGGCGGGCGCTTCCCCTGGGCTTTGGCGAGCGCGCCCGTTAATTCCGCGAACGTCTCGGAACCCGTGCCGGACGAGAGATGATAGATCTCGTGAGCCGGCATTTCTTTCTGGTGCAGCGTCGAGATCGCATCGGCGACGTAATCCACGGGCACGATGTCCACTTTGTCCGTCGAGCGAAAGGGAAGGGCAGGCAGGCTGGCGAGAAACACGAAAGCGCGAACCATCTCGAATTGGTTTGTCTCCGGGCGACGACTGTCGCCCAGCACGATGCTTGGACGGAAGATCGTCCTCGGCACATCGGGGAGCAGCTGGCGAATCATGTGCTCGCAGAATTTCTTCGTGCGCGCGTAGGGATCGTAATCCGAGCGGTTCCAATCAATCGCTGAATCTTCCTCGACCACTTCGTTCGCGCGGTGACCTGCGACGGCTACCGTGCTGACGTGGCTGAAGCGGCGCAGGCCGTGCTCGTCGCGCGCGCGCATCGCCAGCTGAATCACTTCGAGCGTTCCGCGCAGATTCACGTTGAGGCAGCTTTTCTCGGACTTGCGATTCAGCGAGGCGGCACAGTGGATTATCGAATCCGTTGTCCGCACGAGTTGCTTGTACTCGTCCTCCGACAAACCGAAGCGCGCGTCGGTGAGGTCGCCGAGGAAAATACGGATGCGCCCATTCAGGTAGGCTCTCGAACTGCTGAAAATCCATGTGGAGTTGCAGTGAGCGCCAGAGGCGGCCCCGCGCTTCTTCAAGATCGTGTGCGCGCACCAGCAGGCTCAGCGGCTCGGAATGATCCGCGAGCAGGTTCGAGGCAACGTGGGCACCGATATATCCGGTGCTCCCTGTCAGGAGGATGGCCACGATTTTCGGGTGTCAGGACGTCGTTGCTGGAGTCGTTCCCGCGGCTCCGGCGGCGCTCGCTTCGGTACGGGGCGCAAGAGGCACGCTACGCAGCGGGCGAGCTTCCTGTGGACGGCCCTCGATCAGAGGATAGCACCACTTGCGTAGCGCAGGAATGTGCACGTTGATCCAGTAGTCCCACCAATCAAGCGAGCGGGCGTCGTAGCCGAATTCGGCGCGCTCGTCGGCGGGCAAAGCGGAGCTCAGCCGCTCGATATTCGCAGCCTCGAACACGTGATCGTTATCCAGGATGAACGGCTCGAATAGCGCCACCAGCTTGATGACCTTCTCGAGGTCGCGTTCCTGGCGCGCCAGCGGCGCTTTCGCGAACCCCAGCGGCTCGACGCTCCGGTTAATCGCCTGCACGATCATTTTCTGAGCGGGTGCGGAAAGCCTCTCGTACCGCGCCTTCGAGACGGGAATAGCGTCGAACTTTAGGCGCACGCGCTGCTGGAATCCGTCCTGCGATCGGTAAAACTTTCTGTGGCCCAGGCCAGTCAGCTCGATGGATCGCCGCATGTCGCAAGGATTCGCCACCGATGTTGCGAGGTGATAGACGCGCTCGTGCCGCCGCCCGACCAGCGCCGCGCCGATCAAGGTCATGCCCCGGGAAACAATGTCCACGGGGATCAGATCCAGGCATTTGCTTTCGTTCGTCGGGAGCTGGCGGAAAAATGTGCCCAGCAGATAGGAGAGTGACGCGGACGTATTCACGCCCTCGTTCCAGCCCACGAAGGGCTTCTCAATGGACGATTCGACGATGGACGGCCTCACGATCGCGATCGCCGCGCCAGGCGTCGCATCCACGTAGTCGCCAATCAGCGATTCCGAAAGACTCTTCGTGAACGTGTAGGTATTCGGCCAACCGAGTTCGTTCGCGCGCTTTGTGCCGGCGTCCATCAGGGCTTGCCGCAGCCACCGGGTGCGGTTCTTGCGAATTTGATTTTCGAGCGCGACGCCCTGCAAATTCTTGGACGCCTGTCTCTTGTCGAGCGCGGCCCGGCGAAGCTCCGCCGTTACTTCGGCGGATTCGGCGCGCGCTTCCGTTTCGCGGATCAACACCTCGAGTGATGCGCACTCCTTTCGCGCGTCGAAGCCGGCCACGCCAGCAGGACAGTAGTTGCTGACGAAATCTTCGAGGATGCGCCCGTCGCGTCGTCCAATTGCGTAGCAGGTCGAAAGATGCAGCAGCGCCGCGTGATCGCAGTCGTGCAGAAAATGCAGCAGGTGATCCGTCGCGTGGACGTTCATCGCTAAAGCATCGCGAAGATCGGGGTTGAAATCCGTAAGCCCTGCGCTGTTCACGATCAGGTCGAGCGACCGCCCCAGACGTTGCCGTGCTTCCGGCGCGAGGCCGAGCCCCGGCTTGCTGGCGTCTCCCGCCACCACGTCAACCCGGTCGCGCAGAAAATCCGCGAACTGTTCGCGGTACCGCTCGGCCAGCCCATCGAAAACCGGCGATTCGGAAACCATGCGCTCAAAGCGCTGGAGGGCGGTTGCCGTGCGATGGCCGCGGATCAGCAGATGGACGCGCCCAATTTCCGGAAGCTCGGTCAGCAGATTCGCAAGCCACACTTTGCCGATAAAACCAGTCCCGCCGATGAGCAGTATCTGCTTTCCGCGCAGGGCCGCGCGTACGGAAAAAGGCGCGCGATTGTTCTGCGAGTCAAAGTGAACCACGGGGACTTCAATCCGAGGCGAGGGCCGTTGCGCCGATCGAATGGTTTCATTAAGCACTTTGGGATTTTTCGCGAATCCCAAGTCGCGAAGCAATTTCGATCTGGCTATGGTCCCGTCTGGGCGATCCGTACGAAGCTTGGCTAGCGGGCCGCGTGGACGAATTACCGGATTCAGCAAACGGCCCGTGGCGATGCCGTCGCGAAAATCGAGGCGATTCGAGAGAATTAGACGGACCCCGAGATGCTGTGCAAGCGGCCGCATGATGTGATCGAGGCCCTGGCTGACCAACACGACTTCCGCGCCGGATGCGACGACGCGCCCGAGAGCCTCGACCCCGCGCGGCTTGAGGCGCGGCTTCAGGAAATACTCGAAAAATTCCTCGCCGAGCAGGTCGAGCCGGTCCCGGCTCGTGTGCCGCAGGACGGCATGCAATACGCGGGTGGCAAACACCCGATCCGAAGCGTAAAGAAACGGTCGCGCAACCGCAAGGACGCCCATCGTTCCCCGGCGCGCCCACCGGCCTAGAAAGCTCTGTGCATTCCACGTGAAGAACGCGACCGGCCGCACCGCAGTCAAATTCAGAAGGCTTCCCTCGACCCGCCAAAAGACGGGTTCGCGCACCGGCGCCGGGGAATCTTGTGTGCGCACAGGGCTGGCCGGACTCGACTCGATGAAGTTGGGCACAGACATGGTTGGCAGAATGAACGTGAGTCGCTACGCGCCGAAATTAGCACGCTTCCTACGCGGCAATCAAGCGACCCCCGCCTCACGAAACTCCAGTCTTCAGGGAAAGTCAGTTGCACGTACGCAGGCGAGCGCCCAGGAGCAAGCTCTTGAGGGGGAAATAACGGAAAAACTGGCGCGAGCTCCCATGAGCCCGCCCCAGTTTCCCGAGATGGGACGAACTCTAATCCGCGGCGGTCACTTCCTTGGCGCGGCCGATGACTTCGTCAATTTTGAGACCGAGTCCCTTCGCCACGCCTGTTCCGTACGCGGGATCGGCTTTGTAGAAGTGCTGGACTTGCAGCTCCTGAATGCGGCGGGGAGCCGCCCCGAGGCTGCCAACGATATTGCTGACCAGCCGCTCACGCGCGTCTGGCGTCATCAGACGGAACAGATTGCCGGGCTGCGTGTAATAGTCGCTATCGAGCCGGTGATTATGACGGTCAACCGAGCCACTGATCGTCTTCGGCCGCTCCCGATAGGCTGGATCTTCCTTCGGACCGCCGAAGCTGTTTGGCTCGTAGTTTGGTGCCTTGCCTTCGTTGCCGTCGAAGCGCATGGCGCCATCCCGCGCGTACGTGTGATACGGGCACTGCGGCTTGTTCACCGGGAGAGCGTCGTAGTTGACGCCCAGCCGATAGCGATGCGCGTCTGGATACGAAATCAGGCGCGCCTGCAGCATCTTGTCCGGGGAATATCCCATGCCGGGCACGATGTTCTTGGGCTCGAAAGCGGCCTGTTCGACTTCCGCGAAATAGTTCTCCGGATTGCGGTCGAGCACGAGCTCGCCGACTTCGATCAGCGGGTAATCCTTGTGCGGCCACACCTTGGTCAGGTCAAACGGATTGATGTGATAGGTCTCCGCTTCCCGTTCGGTCATCACCTGAATGGACACGCGCCATTTGGGGAAGTCACCCTTGGCGATGGCGTTGAAAAGATCGCGCTGCGCGTAGTCGGGATCTTTGCCCTTCATGTCTTGGGCACTCTCGGCAGTGAAGTTCTTAATCCCTTGCTTGGTCTTGAAGTGGTACTTCACGTAGTACAGCTCGTTCTTGCTGTTAATCAGGCTGAAAGTGTGGCTGCTGAATCCGTCCATGTGCCGGTAGCCATCCGGAGTGCCGCGATCCGAGAATAGGATCGTCACCTGATGCAGCGATTCCGGCGAAAGCGACCAGAAGTCCCACATCATCGTGGGCGATTTAAGATTTGTTTCCGGATCGCGCTTCTGCGTGTGAATGAAATCTCCGAACTTCAGCGGATCGCGAATGAAGAAGACGGGCGTGTTGTTACCGGTCATGTCCCAGTTTCCTTCTTCGGTGTAGAACTTCAGCGCGAATCCGCGCGGATCGCGTTCGGTATCGGCGGAACCCTTTTCGCCGCCGACCGTCGAGAATCGAATGAAAGTCGGCGTTCGCTTTCCGACCGCGGAGAAAAGCTTCGCCGTGGTGAAGTTCGCCATATCGGGATTCGTGCAGATGAAATGGCCGTGCGCGCCGGAACCCTTCGCGTGGACCACACGCTCCGGAATCCTCTCGCGATTGAATTGAGCCATCTTCTCGAAAAGTTGGTAATCCTCGAATACGATCGGTCCGCGCGGGCCCACGGTCAGCGAGTTTTGGTTGTCTCCCACGGGGCGTCCGGCCGACGTGGTCAATTTAGCTTTTTCCTCTGGCATTGGAACTCCTTTCACGCAGCACAGTAGCCCACCCACGACCTATGCATCCAATATATAGTTCGCATACAATAGATAGGTGCAGCCTATGGAAACCCTCCGGTGGAACTAGACCAGCTCCGCTACTTCTGCGCAATTGTGGACGCCGGCGGCTTCAGCCGTGCCGCGCGGCAGATTCATGTCTCGCAGCCCTCGCTTTCCCAGCAGATTCGCAAGCTTGAGGACGAGCTCCGCGCGCGCCTCTTCGACCGGCTGGGGCGCTCGGTGCGCCTCACGGAGATCGGCCGCGCATTCCTGCCGCATGCTCGCGGCGTCCTTCGAGAGCTCGAAGCAGCTCGCGGCGACGTTCTCGAGCGAAAGGCCTCCATCGGCGGAACGATTTGCGTCGGTGTGATTCCCACCATTGCTCCGTATTTTCTTCCGCCGCTGCTAACTGCGTTCTCGCGCCTGCATCCGGATGCGCGTGTGACCGTGGTGGAAGAGATCACGCCACTTCTGCTCGAAAAATTGAGGGCCGGCAGTATGGACGTAGCGCTGGTCGCGCTGCCGCTGCCCCTCCGCGGTCACGAATTCGAGACGCTGCCGCTGCTGAGGGAAAAGCTTTACGCCGTCTTACCGAATCGCCATCCGCTGGCGCGCGGTGCGCAGCTGTCGTTGGGCGATTTGAGTGAGGAACCGTTTCTATTGTTGCGCGATGGTCACTGCTTCCGCGAAACGGCGGTGGCGGCCTGCAAGCGAGCCCATATGAACCCGCAGATCGTATTTGAGAGCGGGCAGTTCAGCAGCATCCTGAGCATGGTCGGCGCCGGTTTCGGTGTGTCGGTCGTGCCGGAGATGGCCATTGAGAAGCGTCTCGGCTGTCGATTCGTCCCGCTCGCAGACGAGCGCGCGTCCCGCACCATCGGGGCCATCACGCTGCGAGGCAAATCCTCGACACGGCTGCAGGGCGCATTTCTCGCCCATCTTCGCGCGCAGGTCGCGGCGAGTGTGGATCGCGCCGGAAAATCTGATTCGATTCGCTAGTTCAACCCAACCTGCCCCCGAACCGACTCTATCAATTTGGCCGAGTCGTACCCGATACCGTCCTTGAAAACCACTTCAACATTTTCAATGTCCTCGATCTTCCGAGATGGATCGCCTTTGACGACCACGAGGTCGGCGTTTTTCCCGGCTGCGATCGTTCCTATGTGATCCGCTTCTCCCAGGTACTTGGCTCCGTTCTCCGTAGCGATGTGGATGGCCTCGCTGGGCGTGAAACCCGCTTCCACCAGCAGCTCGATCTCGCGCTGATCGCCGAAACCGGCTAAGTCACCGCCGATGCCCGTCGGATCCTCCCCGGCCATCAAGACGCCTCCCGCCTTTACGAATGCATACTCGAACTCCATCTCCTTCTTGAGTTCCGCCGCCCACGGCGACGTGTCGGAATCATATAGCGTGTGCATGCGGGCGACATCTCCTCGATTGACTTTGCGCCTCAGGAACTGCGTGCGGGCGTCAGGAGACAACGCGTCGAGAACTCGCGATTGTATGGGCGGCCGGCCCGGAACATCCATTTCAAAGACGGGCAGCGTAGACGTGATAGCCACATGCCGCGCGACCAAATCGAGAATCATTTCGTGCACAGGCCCGGAGTTCACGTCGAGCCCGGCCATAAACGCTCCGTCCCGCGGACGGGCGTCGGGGCATTCGTCTGGCTTCTTGCCCGGCAGGAACTCCGTGTCTACCAGGAGTCCGTGTTCCAAATTGTCGATGCCGAGCGATGCCGCTTGCCGGAACCCGATGGAGCAAAGGTGACCTGTCACCTTCGCACCGCGCTTGTGCGCCGCCCCGATCGCGGCGGCAAGCTCGTCCGCGGTTAGGAAGTTGTACGCTTTGAAATTGTCGACTCCTTCGTCGAGCCAGTAGTTCACGGTCCTTACGGCATCATCGGGGCCCGTCAGCTGGTGCATCTGCAACGCCCAGGTTCCTTTGCCTTCGAGATAGGGTCCGGTGATGTGCATATGGGGCCCTGGGGATGAGCCGGAATCAGCGGCCTTCTTGATTTCCAGATCGCTGTAAGTTTCGATCGAGCCAGCCGTGCGAATCGTAGTGACCCCCGCCGCCAAATAGAGCCGCGGGAAACTAAAGGCCATCTCGCCGTAGATGCCGTTGTCGCTCGTGGGGTAGAACAGGTGTTCGTGCATGCCGACCAAGCCGGGGATCACGGTATAGCCTTGAAGATCGAGAACCTGGGCATTCGGCGGAATCACCGTGGCTGCGTCGCCAAAGACGGCAATCTTTCCGTTGGAAATTACGACGGTCTGGTTTTCACGCGCGGGCGCGCTCGTGCCGTCTATCACACGCACGTGCGTGAGTGCGACTACGGGTGCACTGATCTCTACAAACTTTTGGACCTCTGGCGCGAGGACCTGACCGTACGCGACACTCGCAACTGCGAGAAAACCCGCCACGGCCGCACCGATTCTGCGCATACGAATCTCCTTAACACCACGTAATCGGTCTTTGCATTGGGAAAATGGCTCCCGCTATTCGTGTCTCCTCAGCTATCAATGCGACGAATCCCCAGGCTCCGTCTCCGCGATCGGAGTGCGCACATCGCCCGGTACCGTTATCTCGTTCTGGAGTATTCCCGTCGGCCATAGCAGCCTGATGACGTCAGCTTGCCGCTCGCTGCCCAGCCCGGTCAGAATTTCCGGCGGACCCTGTCCGAGATAGCCGGACGCGCCTGCGACCTCCCACGTTTGCCGCTGCGCGCCGGAGAAGATATCAAGCCTCGTCCCAATTCCAGCTTTGTTATCCGGGTCGCCGCTCAGCGCCAGCTTCAGCCACAAATTCTTGTTTCCACCGATGTTCTTCAGCAGCACCGGCGGCAGATCGTTCTGCGTGATCAGCAGGTCCGCCGATCCGCTGCCGTCGTAGTCGAATGCAACAATCCCGCGCGGATCCTGCAGCGCGATCTTGTCGAGGCCGGTCTCTTTCGTGACGTCGCGAAAGCCGTCCGGTCCCTCGTTGCGGAAGAGCGCGATTCGCCCTTCGCCCGCGAACGTCTCGCCCACAGCCACCAGGTCCACCCAGCCGTCATTGTCATAATCGAGTGCGGCGATCCCCCAGGCACGCATCCAGCCCGGCGTCACAAGTGGGACGCGTTCAAACGATTTTCCCTGCACATTTCGCCAGATGGTCACAGTCGGCGACGCCCAGTGCGTGAATGCCAGGTCCATCCATCCGTCGTGATCGAAGTCGGTTGCTACCACGCCCGCTGCCGGCCCCGGCATACTGATGGCCCATGGGACCGTGGCGCGAAACGCGCCTTCGCGCGTGTTCATGAATGCGGTGGGGTACTTCTGCCAGCCCGTAACGACGAGGTCAATCGCGTGATCGTTGCTCAAGTCGCTTCCGATTGCGCCGACCGATGGCGCGCTTCCGCCGAGTCCCAAATCTTTCGTCCGATCCACGAACGTCCCGTTTCCATTGTTCCGCCACAGGATGTTTCCGGGCGCGGGTGCGTCCGCTGGAAAAGCAAAAGGCTCGGTCTTGTCGTCGAGCGGGAAGTTGTTGAATCGCGTGACGTAGATATCGAGGTCGCCGTCCCCGTCGTAGTCAACGAACGTCACGCCCATTGCGAGCGCGGCTGGCTGGGAGCTGGTTTGGTCTCTTGTCGGTGCCGGCGGCTGGGTACCCGACTGGTCCGTAGCCTGTGTAGCGGACTGGTCGCCGTCTGGATTTGCAGGCCGGGTGATCGGCGGGTCCGCCTGAGGAATTGCCGGAAGAAGCCCGGCGGCGTCGGTGACGTCCTTGAAAGTCCCGTTTCCCTCATTGTGAAACAACGTGATGCCGCCGCCCGAAGTGACCGCGAGGTCCGGGTGGCCATCATTGTCATAGTCGCCCACGGCGCAGCCAATCCCGTCGCCGTGAAATTCGAGCTTCGCCGCGCGCGTCACGTTGATGAATGTACCCCCGCCAGTATTTCGATAAAGCGCGGCATTGCCCTTACCATCCGCGTTGACGAGAAAAATGTCCGGCCTGCCGTCGCCGTCATAATCAAAGACGCACGCGCCGCTGCCCAGAAAGTCTGCCAAAGTGGTCGGCGAAGACTCTCCGCTGGAGCTTCGGCGCTTGGCTCCCGGCCGCGAAGGGGTCGCAACCACGGGCCGCGCCTGTGGCAAGCCCGAAAGCGGAGTCACGTTGGCGTAGAGGACGGGAATCGCCGCCGGCACGGGCGCGGCGGGCGCTGCCATCTCCTGTCCCAGCGAATACTTCCCTTGCTCGCCATAAAGGAAGCGGACCGGGCTCGCTAGCTTTTCCGCCGTAATGCGCTGGAACCGTTCCAGGTTCGCCTTCGCGCCATCGGCGTCACCCAGATGCTGCTCGGCTTGGGACAGGCCGTACTCAGCTGAGGCATGCAGTGGATCGAGCTCGATCGCCCGCTTGAACGCGGCGACCGCCTCGTCATATTTCTGCGCTTGCGAGGCGAGATACCCAAGAAAGTATTGGGTGCCCGCGTCGTCGGGGTCAATCGCCGCGACCTTCTGAAAATCCTCGCGTGCGGCGTCGGCGTGCCCTAAGGCTTTTTCGAGCAAGCCGACGTTGTACCAGGCGCGGGCACTCTGGGGATCTCGTTCGACGGACTTGGCGAGCACCGTCCTGGCGTCATCGTACCGGCTCATATTCAGCAGGGCGATTCCCATGTTCAGGCAGCCAGTATCGGAGTCCGGATTCATCACGCACGCTGTCTGAAACCGGCCCAACGCGCCCGAAAAGTCATGCCGGTCCATCAGCGCGAGGCCCAGATTATTCTCCCGGATAGCTTGCTCGAGGGTCGCGGCCGGCAGAGCCGGTCGCGCCGCTGCGTCCGTTTTCGCAGGCGCGGCACCGGCGGCCTTTCGCGTGACCGGACGCTTTTTCTGCTGGCCCAGGCTCGGTCCCCCGACTACGCATGCGAGCGCCAGCATCGGGATCGCAAATCGGGCGCGTCGAGCGAATGAGCTGTTTGGGGATGTCATGAAGTTAATCGCGGTTCGGCGGGCATTCTACCGTATAGCGGCCCTTTTTCGCGATGCGTCTGATCGCGTGCCATTTTCCACGCCGTGTTTTAGCCGCCACGAATTCATGTGCTGCGCTGAACGCTAAGTTCTTTCCCGCCAATTGAACGCTCCTTGGTCACGCAGCTGCATTGTTCGGCTATGCAGACCCAGCTAGAAAGAAGACGGCCATGGAAAGCTTTATCGGATTCGCAGAGGTAGCAGGAGCAATCATCGCGGCGCTGGGATTGGCGCTCGGGCTCGAATGGGTCGGTTTGTACGGCCTGACCAGTTTGATGCCTGTGCGGCGAGACCACCCGCGGGACAGGCAGCAATCGTAGAGCAGGGAATGCCCCAGCGTACCGAAGGTGCGCTGGTCGCAAGAAGACGGGCACCCAGCTTACGCCCGGGTAAGCCCTTCGGACGCCCCACCGGGCCGTCCTCAGGGTAAAGGAGGAATGTCATGTTGTTCCTGAGATTCATATTGATCGCAGCTTGTTTCAGCCTATTCGCGTGCGTCGCAGGCATGGTGCTTTACGACATCTTTCTCGCATACGAACTCGATCGCCTTCTTCGCCGGCGCCAGCAACCGCCGGACATTTCGCTGACGGGCGAAATCCCGGCACCGACTCCGCCCGTCGTGACTTTGCGAACCCGACGCCAAATACGATGGGACGCAGCCGCGAAGCTCGCCATCATCGGCGCGATTTCGGGTCTTCTGGGCTTAAGCATTCTGGTTATTCCAGATGGCGAGGCTGGCGTGCGCATTAGCCAGCTTTCCGGCGTGCGTCCGGGGACGCTCTATGCCGGCACCCATCTCATCGTCCCGCTGGTTGACCGCGTCCAGTTGTTCGATATCCGCGACCGCGTCTTCTCGACCACCGCCCTCGCTGTCCGCAACGACAAAATGGAGCTCCTCGAAGTACAGGCGCGCGAGGGGCTTTCGGTGGGCTTGGAAGTGACGGTGCGCTACCGCATTGATCCCTCGCGCCTCGCATTCATTCAGGCGAACGTGCCGCAGCCCGTGGACTCCGAGATCGTCGAGCCGACCGTCGTCGCCGCATTTCATGAAGTCGCGCCGAACTACGTGGTGCGCGATCTTTTCTCGACCAAGCGCGAAGAGTTTCGCTCGCGCTCCGCACAACTGATTACAGCGCGACTCGGTGGCGACGCGATCGTCGTGAAGGAAGTGCTGCTGAAGAAAGTGGAGCTACCGGAAGAGTACGCCAAGGGCCTCGAAGATCTTCTATTGAAGGAGCAGGAGGACGATCGCACCTCGGTGGACGCCGAAATCGAGCAGAAGAAAGTCGCCATCGCCCAATCGCAGGCGGAAGCCGCAAAAGCCCGCGAGATCCAGCGCGCTGAAGGCGACGCGCAAGCGCAGGTGATCATGGCCAAGGCGCAGTCGGACGCCATGCAATACACGTTGCCGCTCAAACAGAAGCAGATCGAGCAGTCACGTTTGGAGGCCGAGGCGCGGAAGCAAACGACGATCGAGGACGCCGAGGCTGCCGCGCAGGCCAAGGTGATTGACAGCAAAGCCGAAGAACAGCGTCAGGGCCTGATGGCGGATTCCGAGGCAAACCACATTCGCGTGACCGCGCAGGCCGACCAGGATCGCCAGAAGCTGCTCGCCGATTCGGAAGCGAACCGCATTCGCGTCACGGCAGCGGCTGAACAGGAACGCGAAAAGATGCAGGCGGATTCGGAGGCCAATCGCATTCGCCTGACCTCCCAGGCCGAGGGAGAAGAGATGCAACTGCAGGCCGCCGCGCTCAAGGTCAATCCATTGCTTGTGCAGCTCACCGTAGCGCAGCGCCTGTCGGATCGGGTGCAGATCATGATGGTGCCGAACGACGGGAAATTTTTCTTCACCAACGACGTGCTGAAGTCCGCGATGGCAACGGATTCCGGCAATTTGATGCACCCGCTCGCGAAACCATAGAGCTCCCCGGCCGGTCTGGAATCTTCCCGGTTCGGGCTGGGGACAGGGGAGAAGCTAGACCCGCTCGGGAGGTACGCCGGCAAAAACCCTTGCTGGGGCTTCGTCCGATGTGTACCAAACGGAGCCCCCGCCGGCGCAACATCTGGGCCATTAACGAGGCAGTGCTATGATGAACCACGAAGAACGCGTTGCTCAATTGGTACAAGCCGATGCGGCCGCCTCGCCGAATATTTCTCTCGATCTTGCCCTATATCCTTGCCGTCTCGTTTTTCGCCTGCGCCGCGAGCACGTCTTTCGCGCAAGCGCCGGGCCCGCTCCCCCACGCGTGGAGTGAAGCGGTGTATACCCTGGCCCAAAAAATTGCCGCCGCGCTGGGCTCTTCGCACTCATTTTCGCTCGATGTGAAGGACGTCTCCGCGTCAGCGCCAGTGGAACTGGCCGGCGTTCGTCAGACGCTCGAAGACGACATCACGCTGCGAGGTGACCGCTCCGTACCACCTCCGGCGGACGCGCAAGTGCAGGTCACGATTTCGCAGACCGTCGCGGGCTTCGTGCTCGTGGCGGAAATTCACCGAGGTGACGCACAGCAGGTTGCTGTTGTACCGGTTGGAGGGTCGGAAGAGCTGCCGCCTCAGCCCGGCCCCGAACCCGGAATTCAGCGAAAAATAATCTGGCAACAGGCCACGCCCCTGCTCGATTTTGCGCAAGTACCCGCGGACTCGCGTCGCGTGCTCTGGTATTTCCTCGAACACGAACGCCTCGTGGCCTATGAATTCGACGACGGCGCGCAGGTACTTCGCGAAGCGCGGCCAATTTCCAAGCGTTACACGTCGCGCGATCTGCGCGGACACCTCGTGGTCGCAGACGCGATGAATGTGAGCGCGTTTACCGGCGGTGTTCGTTGCGACGCTGCGTGGAACCCCAGCTTTTCCGTGGAGTGCCGTGAGAATGCTGGCCAGCAGTGGCCGATGGGGACTGTCAGCTGGACCGCCAACCCATCGCGGAATTATTTTTCGGGCAGCATCACATTTTCAAACAGCCTGCAGGCGAAGTATCCACCCTTCTTTTCCTCGGCTTCTCCTTCACCGGAGACGACCGGGCTGAGTTCCTCCCAACGGATCGTCGCGGGCCTCGACGGGCTAACCCAGCTTTTCGTGGGCGCCGCTGAACCGGCCTCGGCCTTTGACGGCTGGGGGAGCGACATCGTGCCCATCGAAAGCGGATGCGGCTCCGCGTGGCAAGTGCTGGTGACCGGCGCGGGCGACTGGACCCAAAAGGATCAGATTCAGCTTTACGAAGTCCGAGATCGTAAAGCGATCGCCATCGGCCAGCCGATGGATCTTCCCGGGCCGATTCTTGCGCTCTGGCCCGTTGGCGATGGCAAATCGGCACGCGTGGTTTCACGGAGTCTCGAGTCAGGAATGTATGAAGCTTCGATTGTGTCTGTTTCTTGCGGTAATTAGCGCCGCGCTAATTCACACCGGCCGCGTCGAATCGTCGCGGCGGCCGAGATATGGTGGAACTCTGCGCGTGGAGATCGGCGCGGTGCTGCATTCGCTCGATCCTGCTGGAGCGCCTGCGGACCCGGAAGAGGCCTCCGCAACGAACGAAATTGACTCGCTGCTTTACGATCAGCGCAATGCGGATGGATCGTTCGCAGGCGTCGCCGGCTCGGGCGCGTTTCACATCGCCGAGTGGGAATCGGGCAAGCACGTGACCCTCGCCGCCAATGACAACATTCGCGGTGGGCGCGCGTTCGTAGACTCGATTGACATCGAGATGGGTCGCTCGGCCAAGGATCGTATCCTCGATCTCGAACTCGGCAAAGCGGACTTCGCGGAAATCCCGCCCGAAGAAGCGCGGCGAGCGTCCGAACGTGGCGTGCGCGTGAGCACCTCGAAGCCGGAGGAGCTTGTGGCGCTGGTTTTCGTCGCGGGACGCCCGATTGCCGAAGACGGACATGCACGCGAAGCGCTGGCGCGTTCGATTGATCGCACCGCAATCGTCAATTTCATCCTGCAGAAGGAAGGCGAGCCGGCCGGCGGATTGCTCCCGCAATGGTCCAATGGCACGGCGTTTCTCTTCTCGACGGCCACGGATGCCGCTAGCGCAAAAGACTTGTGGTCGCAAATCACCGGCTCATCGAAGATTGTGTTGGGATATGATTCGGGCGATTCGCTCGTTCAAGCAATCGCGGAACGAATCGCGGTGAACGCGCGGGACGCGGGAATCGTGCTTTCCGCCGAGCCGATCGCGAACGCCTCGGCATCGCCCGCGAATTACGACGCGCGGTTGGTGCGGCTGCGAATGACATCGTCTCATCCGCGTGACGCGCTCGTGAGTTTTCAAGCTGCGCTTCCCGCGATGGCGGGGCTGGATCCAACTCCGCTGCCCGTCGCGGCGTCGTCCGAGCAGATTTACGATCGCGAACGCGCGATTGTGAGCGGCTATCGCGTCGTGCCACTCTTGTGGCTCCCGCGGGTCTATGGTTTGGGCGCGCGCGTCCGGGATTGGACGGCGCCCGAAGCCGGTGAGGGCTGGCCGTTTGCCGATGTCTGGCTGGAACAGGAATCACAGTGACATTTCGCTCCAAGCTTTTCTGGGTATTCACGATCGCCCTGCTGCTCTCGGTCGGCGTGATTGCTGCGGGCGTCACCGTTGTGGCGCGGCGTGCGTTTGACGATTTGAATCGCCAGCACAGCGAGGCGCTGGTGGCGCAGTTCGAAGGCGAATTCCAGCGACGCGGGCAGGACGTGGTCCACAGGGTGCAGGGAATCGCTGACGCGGAAGGCACCGTGCGCATGGCGATTGACCTGAGCCGCCCGAAATCGGACGTTTCCGTATACGTTAACGACGCGCGTGGCGTCTCGCAATCTCATCAGCTCGACTTCCTCGATTTCGTCGCCACCGACGGCGCGATCATTTCCTCGAACGAATGGCCCGCGCGGTTCGGCTACAAAATGGACTGGCTGACGCAGTCGCAGGACCGGCCGTCGCTCGGCTCGTTCCTTATGAAAGTGGACACGCAGGATGGTCCCGCGCTTGGACTAATGGCGGTTTCGACAGTGCGCGTGGGCGATCGCGATCTTTTCATTGTCGGCGGCGAGCGGCTCGGAAAGGATTTCTTGAATTCGCTCGTGCTTCCGGCCGGGATGCGGGCACTCCTTTACATGGACCTGGACCCTAACTTTCAATCCACGAATCTGGTGGATGCGTCGGGTCCGGTGGTTGACGGCGACCGTCTTGCGTCCTTCATCGAGGAGGAAAGGCAGCAACCGCGGGAGCGAACCTTCAAAGTGTCGTGGACGTCCGATCCGGCGAGCGCCGAAGCGTTCCACGCTCTTCCGCTGCAGGGGCGCCAGAAAGAATTGCTCGGCGTTCTATTGGTCGGAAGTTCTCAACAGGAGGTCGTCAAGCTCGAACAACATATTCGGGACCTCGCGCTCGCGGTAGTGGCCATGGGCCTGTGCTTCGGATTGTTGTTGAGCTGGTGGGGCGCGGCGCGCGTCACGCGCCCGGTACGAAAACTCGCCGAAGGCGCGCGCGAAGTCTCGGAAGGGAATTGGGGCGCGCGAGTGGACGTACGCGGCCGCCACGAAATCGGCCAGCTCGCCACTGCGTTCAACCGCATGACCACGCAATTGACCGAGCAGCGCGAACAACTGGTGCAAGCGGAGCGCGTGGCAGCGTGGCGCGAGCTGGCGAGACGGCTGGCGCACGAGCTGAAGAATCCGCTCTTTCCGCTGCAGACCACGGTCGAGAATCTTCAGCGCGCGAAAGATCAGAGCCCGGAACAATTCGAGGAAGTTTTCAGGGAATCCACGGGAATCCTGCTCTCCGAGATCGAGCACCTGAAGAAAATCGTCGGCCGATTCAGCGACTTCGCGAAAATGCCGCAACCGGAGCTGGGTCCAGTCAACTTGAACGACGTAGTGCGCGGCGTTTTAAAACTCTTCGACGCGCAATTCGGCGCCGTAGGACGCCCGCCAATCTCGCCCGAGCTTCATTTGGAAGAAGACCTGCCCGTGATTCAGGCCGATGCCGCGCTGCTGCGTCGCGCGATTGAAAATCTGGTGCTCAACGCGATGGACGCAATGCCTGCCGGCGGCGTCCTGATGTTGAGCACGACGCATCAGGACGGCAGCGTGGATCTGGAGATCTCCGACACCGGCGGCGGCTTGACTCCTGAGGAATGCGAGCGCCTTTTCACGCCGTACTACACCACGAAGCAGCACGGTACCGGCCTGGGTCTGGCGATCGTGCAATCCGTGGTGAGCGACCACGGCGGACACATTTCCGTTGAAAGCGAAACGGGCGTCGGCACGTCGTTTCACATTCGTCTCCCAGTCAAGCCACCGCTGCGTCCCGCTCCTGCGCATCCGCATAGCGCGACAGCACCGGCGCCGACGGCGGCAGAAGCTTCCCAGCCTGAGCAGCCCGAAGCCAAACAATCTGAGACGCCCTCGAGCGAGGGAGCGTAAACCGGCGTGTCGCTGAAAGCCCACATCCTCATTATTGACGATGATGCGAATACGCTCGCGTCGCTTGCGCGCGCGTTTCGTTTGGCGGGTCACGAGGCGACCGTTTGCGACAGCGCGGCGCGCGCCCTCGAACTCGCCAAGGTCGAGCGCTACGACCTGATCCTCTCCGACGTGGTGATGCCCGGACGCGACGGGATCGCGCTTCTCGAGGACCTCAAGAATATCGGCGTCGCGTCGCCCACGGTGATGATGTCCGGTCAGGCGACGATCGAGATGGCCGTCCGCGCCACGCGATTGGGCGCGGTGGATTTTCTCGAGAAGCCGATCTCAACCGAGAAGCTGTTGCTCACGGTAGAAAACGCGGTTCGTCTGGCGCGGCTCGAACGGGAAAACCGCGATCTGAAGCACCGGCTCGGCCGCCACCAGATCGTGTGGGCTAGCCCTGCGATGCGCGACGTGATGGCGCAGGTCGAGCAGGTGGCAGCGAGCGAGGCACGCGTTTGCATTCGCGGCGAGACAGGCACGGGCAAGGAACTGATCGCTCGTACGCTGCACGAAAAAAGCCCGCGGCACGGGTCGCCATTTATCTCGCTGAATTGCGCGGCGGTCCCCGCCGAACTCATGGAATCGGAGCTGTTCGGCCACGAGAAGGGCTCGTTCACAGGAGCCGCAACACGACATATCGGAAAATTCGAGCAGGCGAATCGCGGAACGCTTTTTCTCGACGAGATCGGCGACATGCCGATGTCCATGCAGGCCAAGCTGCTGCGCGTGCTCGAGGAGGGCGAAATCGAGCGCGTCGGAGGCGGTGGCCCTTTCGCAGTGAATGTGCGCGTGGTCGTCGCCACGCACCGCAACCTCGAAGAACAAGTCCGGCAGGGAACGTTTCGCGAAGACCTGTACCATCGCGTGTTCGTCCTTCCCATCGTGCTGCCGCCTCTGCGCGAGCGCCGCGACGATATTCGCGTGTTAGCCGAACATTTTTCAAAGCAGCTGGCAGAGCAGAATCATTGGAAGCCGAAAAGCTTTTCGCCGGAGGCACTCGGGGCTCTGGAAGCCTACGCGTGGCCCGGGAATGTGCGTGAGTTGCGCAACGCGATCGAACGCGTCCTGCTGTACGCCGCCGCCGACGTCGTCGAAGCCGCGACGATTGCGCGAGCGCTGCCGCAGGGCGCGGCGCTCGGCGCGAGCTCGGATTCGGGCGGGGCTGGCGTGGGAACCCTTGCCGAGCGCGTCGAATCATTCGAGCGCGACACGCTTCTCGCCGAGCTCAAGCACAACCGCCATCACATGACCAACACCGCAAAAGCGCTGGGCCTCGAACGCAGTCACCTCTACAAAAAGTGCCAGCAGCTTGGAATTGACCTCCGCTCGCTCCGCCAGACAGACTGAACCCTCATGACACGCGCGCTTGCGGCGCTGGGAAAATCTTCCTCAGCGCCAGATGCGTCGGCAGATAAACCACAAACGCCATAAAAAGCCAGCTGATCAGCACGTGAGTCGGCGCCGGTCCCCACTGGCGATGGATGAAAGGATCAATAAACGCGTAGTTGACATTTTCCGCCGGGTTTGTGAATCGCGCGGCGATGAAGAGTGGAAGCGCGATCGCGCATTGCAGCGCCCATCCGCGCCGGTCGTAGCCTGTCCGGTGCAGCGCCCAAAGAAGCAGGACCGGGATCGCGACGTGGAAAAGTGAAAGCAGCCGCACCCACAGGGGATAGTGCGCGTCAAAAAGATAATCCGCCCCGCCCATGAGCGCTCGCCCGCGAAAAAGCCGCCAGCCTGCATCCAGCGCCCATGCCGCATCCACGAGAAGCGATGAAACCGCCTGGCTCGAAATCAGAAGAGCACTGTTGGTCAGTACTCCGGCGCACGCGATGATTACCGCAACGTCGCAAAGGTGCAGAAAATTCGCCGCGCCCCACGTTCGCCAGTACGCCGGAATCCAGATCGCGAGCCAGACAAGCACCGCGGATCGAATCCAGATCGGGAATTTAAATGGCGTTGCCGGGGGAGTGTCCGTTTTTGGCATTTTTCCACGGCCATCGTATCAAATGAACCTGCTCAATCCCATTGGGTGGCCTTTTCCACGCGCCAATGCGAAAATTTCTGATATGGTGCACGCAATTCCGACGCTTGGCATCGCCGGCGGCGCATTCGCCGCCAGCGGAACATACACGTGGGGCTCTGTGGCTCCATCGTCGCAGCTTTTCGGACCGACCATTCGGCGCACGGGAGACGCATCCTCGATCGCGCTCACGTTTGACGATGGCCCGAATCCCGCGGTCACTCCGGCGCTGCTCGATCTGTTCGACCGTCATCGAGTCAAAGCCACATTTTTTCTGATCGGCAAATGGGTTCGCGAAGCGCCGTCCCTGGCAAAAGACATTGCCGCTCGGGGCCATACCTCGGGGAATCACACGGATTCGCATCCCTCACTCGCCCTACTTTCCAGCCAGCGCATTACCGACGAACTCGACCGGTGCGACGATGCCATCGAATCGGCCACAGCGCGGAAGCCCCGCTGGATGCGTCCTCCATTCGGATTCCGCAGTCCGATGCTGAATGGAATCGTGCGGCGGCGCGGTGGCGCTGGCGTGGCGATGTGGTCCGCATGGGCGCGTGACTGGAAGCCGCAGCCGGCCGAGCCGGTGATTGATCGCTTGCGCCGCGCCCGGGGAGGGGATATTGTCCTGCTGCATGACGGCGATCACCGCATGATGAATTCTGATCGTCACCACACCGCAGCGGCGCTTGAATACTGGCTGCCGCGGTGGAACGACGCAGGGCTACGTTTCGTAACGCTGGACGAGATGCAACCGTAGGATATCTCGCGTAGAATTTGGTAGGACGAGGACGAATGGACGAGCGGCGATTTTACGACGAGAAGGAAGAAACGAAGCAGCAGGCGCTGGTGTGCCCGCATTGCCGCCAGGATACTACGTTCCCCGTGCGCTGGATGGTACGGACGAAAAAGGCGCAATGCCCAGCCGGGGCGAACGAAGAGGACAAACGCCAGTTTGCGAAGGCGCGTTCTTACATGGTCCGCGTGGACAATCTCGCCGCCTGCCGGAACATGAAGTGCCGCAAGCGCTTCGATCTGACGGGCCAAAGTGTTTTCTTGATTTAGCGCTTCTCGATGTGCTGCTGCGAATGCCTTCGTGGTTCCTGCGGAAAATTCTAAACCTAGCTCTTGGCAATCAGGTCCGTGCGTGGAACTGCGGCGGGCTGCCCAGTCAACACTTCGCGAATCTTCAGCGCAAGCGCCTTGAGGTTAAACGGCTTCTGCAGGAACGCGACGCCGCCCTCCAGCACCCCGTGGCGAAAGACGGTATCGTCCGTGTATCCCGATATAAACAGGATCTTCAAATTCGGCCGCTCGGCTGATAGCTTGGTCGCAAGTTCGGGCCCGCTCAGATGGGGCATGACCACGTCCGTAATCAGCATGTGGACAGGACCCGGATGCGCCGCGGCCACCTTCAGCGCCTGTACTCCATCGGAGGCTTCCAGCATGCAATATCCCGCGCCCACCAGGTAATCGCGCACGAGTTCGCGGACGCTTTGCTCGTCTTCGACGAACAGGATCGTTTCCGTCCCGCGCGCGCTGCGGCGTTTCTCTTTATCGAGTGTAGGCGTTTCGAGATCCGCGGTGACCTGCGGAAGATAAATCTTGAAAGTGGTTCCGCGATTGACTTCGCTATAGACGTATATGTATCCGCCGCTCTGCTTGACCACGCCGTACACGGTCGCCAGACCAAGCCCCGTGCCTTTGCCCGGCCCTTTGGTCGTGAAAAATGGTTCGAAGATGCGCGCTTGAGTCGTTGCATCCATGCCGCAGCCCGTGTCGGTGACGGTGAGCATAACGTAGAGTCCGGGATCAACGCTCGTATGTGCCGCAGAATAACCGCTGTCGAGTTCGACGTTCGACGTTTCAATCGTCAACCGCCCGCCGGTGGGCATCGCGTCGCGCGCATTGACCACCAGATTCAGCAGCACCTGCTCGATCTGCCCGGGGTCCGCCTTCACGCGGCCGAGTTTTCCGCCGGGCAGAAAAGCCATTTCAATGTTTTCGCCGATCACCCGTGAGAACATCTTGATCATTCCCGCGACCGTGTCGTTCATATCCAGCACGCGCGGTTGCAAAACCTGCTTGCGGCTGAAGGCGAGCAATTGCCGCGTGAGCGCCGCGGCCCGGTCGGCTGCCTTTTCCACTTGCTCGACGCTCAGCCGCAGCGGGGAGGGTTCCGGCAGGCGATCGAGTAGCAGTTGGGCGTGACCTTTGACGACCATCAGCAAATTGTTGAAATCGTGAGCCACGCCTCCGGCGAGTTCGCCGACGGCTTGCATCTTTTGCGACTGGCGCAGTTGATCCGTCAGGCGTTCGCGCTCCGTGATGTCCAGCGCGACGCCAATCACGCCCTGGATCGCGCCTTCGCTGTCTAACAGTGGTTGCACGTGCGATTCGAACCGCCGCTCCTTCCACGTCACCTCGTAAGCGACGGATTGCCCCTCCAGCGCTTTTCGGTGCGCCGCAATCGGCGGGGCATCGTTGTCTTTGGTGAAGAAAAAATCGAGGATTGGCAAGCCGATCGGTTCGAGCGCCCGCAGTCCGAGAGCGTCCAAGCCCGCGCCCATGGCGGAAGTGATTTGCAGTTCCTTGTCCGCTGTCCACAGCACCGCGGGCATCTTCTCGACCATCACCGCGAGCCGGACGCGCTCCGCGTGGCGCTCGACCTGGCCGATTTCCAGATCCTCAAGCATCCCGTTGATGGTGTCGCCCAAATTGGACAGCTCATCGTGGCCGGAAACATGGAGGCGCTGCCCAAGATCTCCGCTCGCGCCGATCTGCGTGATGTCGTCGCTGAGCCGTCCGACGCGCGAGATAACGAATCGTTCGAGCAGGTACATCGTAACTGCGCCGAATACCATACCGGCAGCCAGCAAAAGCAGAAGGAACTGCACCAGGCTGGTCTGGCCCTGTTCGTAGATTTTCCGGGGAAGCAGGATACGCAGGATCGCCGCGGGCTTGCCGTACACGTCGTCGAATTCCTGGTATGCCGCAAGCGAGCCATGTGCGTCGGGTCTGATCAAATTGGGATTTTCTGCGGTGATCGTGCTGGCCGCGAGCCGAAAATCGGGGGGCATATCGCCAGAATCAATGCGCTTGATTTCAACCGGCATGTGCGTCATTTCTGCCAGGCGCACGATTTCGTCCGAGTCCAGAGACCGTCCCATGATCAACCGTCCTGCTGACGGCCCATCGGAGTTGCTGTTCAGAATCGCGCTGGAATCAATCAGAACCGGTCCCGACTCGAGCATCACGATGCCTGCGACGTCGCTCAATTCCCCGGGCTTTCCCATCAAAGGAGAGCCAGCCAGCAGGTGCCGGTCGAGATCACCCGGAACCACGGTCGATTTCATCGCGGACAGATTGAAGCCTTTCGAGTAGACCTTACGTCCCGAGGGGTCCAGGACGACGATGAAGTTCACTCGCAGTTGCTCGAAGATCCGCGGCGGGAATTCGGATTGGACCCCCTCGGGATTCGGTCCGCGGAGGGCCGCGTACGTGTGATCGTTGTCTGCAAACTGGTCGGTCGTATGTTGAAGCGTGTCGGTCTCATTCAGCAGGGCGCTCGTTGCTCGTCCAAGGTTCTCCGTCGCGAAATCGGCTTCCAGACGGGCAAATCCGCTTAGGAGGACGGCGCGCGAGAGCACAAAGAGGCCGCCCACCAGTCCAATTAATGCTGCCAGGACGATGAAGAGCGTCTTATTGCGCAGAGATGTCCGCATGCGATATCGCATTGTGTATTTCGGCCTAAATCTCCTTCTCTAGTATAGGGGTCGCTGAAACTGGCCGAACTGGGGAGCCGGCGCCGGTGCTCAGTCGTACACTCCAGTACCTCTCGCGGCGAGCGCGTCCCCGCGCTGCAAAATGAAGTGGCAAAGCCGCGGGTGTGGGTTTACCCTGCAAGCATCTCGGCTTGCACGAAACGCATCTCTTGATTTGAGTCCGATTCGAGATGTTGCGGGGGAATGCGATGAATAGCCGTAAACTTTTCGTGTTTTGCGCGGCGGTTCCCGTCCTCGTTTTGGGATTGGTCGCCCCCGTTTGGTCTCAAGATGCAGGACCGATGCCGGCCGCGCAGAACGCTCCCGCGCCGGTCGCAACGCCTGCCCCTGCACCAGCCGCAGCTCCAGCGCCCGCTGCGCCCGCGCCGGCGAGCCCCACCACGAAGCCCGAAATGATCGAGGTTCCCGGCGGCACGCACATTCCTCTCGTCCTGCACAACGCGATTTCCACGCGAAGCGCACGCCCTGGCGACCCGGTCTACTTTGAGACGCTTTTTCCCGTGATGATTGACGGGCACGTGGTAATTCCTGCCGGCTCCTACATGAGCGGGGAAGTCACGGACGCAAAGCGAGCCGGCCGCGTGAAGGGGCGCGCCGAGCTGGGAATCAAGTTGACCACGATCATTCTGCCGAATTCGTACATGGTGAATCTCAACGCAATGCCGAACAGCGCCGGATCGGGCGGCGGCGAGACCGTGAACAATGAAGGAAAAGTGATAGGCGATTCGGACAAGGCTTCTGACGCGGGCACGGTGATCAAAACTACTGCCGCAGGCGCAGGCATCGGAGGAATCGCGGGTGGCGCACGAGGAGCCGGGATCGGCGCTGGAATTGGAGCCGTCGCCGGGCTTGGCGCGGTGCTGCTCTCTCGCGGTCCGGACGCGGAACTCCCCCGCGGGTCAACCATCGAAGCCGTGATTGACCGTTCGATCTTTCTCGAGGCGGATAAGGTCCAGTTCACGACTCCCGGACAAGCTTCCACGCTTGCCGGTCCGCCAAATCGCGAACCAGCTCGAAACAAAATCCCATTCTAACTTGCAGATTACTCATCTGATTGGCGGGACAGAGCAGCGCTAACGTGCGCTTTGTGCTTTTGGTTTCGAGTTCGCGAATCGCATCGGCGAATATGCTGTGGCATCAAATCCTCCGTGCGCGCCGGTGATCCATTCCCGAATGAGTTTGGCCGTTACCGGTGCGAGCAGGATTCCATTGCGGTAGTGGCCGGTGGCGATCAGCAGGCCGCTAATATCGGTCGGTCCGAGAATGGGCAGGTCATCCGGCGTGCCTGGCCGCAGCCCGGACCACGTTTCGAGCACTTCCGCTCCGGCAAGTCCCGGAAAAAGCTCGATCGCGACGTCGAAGATTTTGCGCATTCCCGCCGGCGTCACGCGCCGCTCGAATCCAACCTCTTCCGAAGTGCTGCCTGCGACGATCCGGCCGTCACGGCGCGGCACTAAGTAGCCCTTTTCGGATCGCAGCACGCGCCGCAAGCCCGGGCCGTCCGGACGCAGCGCCATCATTTGCCCGCGGATCGGCCGCGTGGGTGCGTATCGCACGAACCATTCGTTCTCCGGCGCGATCTCGCCGGAAAAACATCCCGCCGCCACAATTACGTGTCCCGCGGAGATTTCCTCGCCCCCTGCGATCACTCCCGTGCAGCGATCATTCTCGCGAATCAATCCCGTGACGCCGCAATCGGCGCAAAACTCCGCGCCCCTGCGCTTCGCAGCCACCACCATCGCGCTCATCAACGATCGCGGTTCGACCGTGCCCTCGTCAGGAAGCCACGCAGCCGCGCGCGCGGCCGGGCCGATCGCGGGCTCTCGTTGTCGCGCGGCTTCGATCGCGACCGCTTCAGCAGCGAGTCCCAATCGTTGGCATTCGGCGACCCTGCGGTCGCGATCCGCTTCGCCGGATGGCTCCGAAAAAATCTCCAGCGTGCCTTCGCGCGCATATCCGGCTGACTCCCCGGACGTTTCCTCGATTGCCGCGACAAATTCCGGATACAGTCTCAGGCTTTCGCGTCCGAGAGGCACCAGCGGAAGATCTCGCGATGAATCTGGAGCGGGTGAGAGCATCCCCGCCGCCGCCCAGGACGCTTCCCGGCCCGGCTGCTGGCGATCGAGCACAGCCACGCGAAGCTTGTCGTCGGCTAGCTCGAACGCGATGGACGCGCCGATCACGCCGCCGCCGATGATCACGATGTCAAAGGCTTTCACGCGGCTATCCTAACAGCAAACTTCGCGAGCGGCTGCTCCGCGAGGTCACGACGATGTGAGCCGCGCGGTCAGGACCAGCGCATCCTCGACAGGCGCAAGATAGTAGCGCGGTCGGCGCCCGGTCATTTCGAATCCATGATGCTCATAAAATCGCAGCGCGGCGAGATTAGAAGCGCGAACCTCGAGAAACGCTTTCTCGCCGTGGAATGTGGCTCCCCAGTCGAGCGCTTGACGAAGCAGCGCCGCGCCGACTCCGCGGTTCCGCCAGTCCGGCCGCACAGCGAAGTTCAGAATCTCGAGATCGCTCGCGACGCGGCGCGCCACGATAAATCCGGCGACCTCGCTTTTCTCTTCTGCGGCCCATCCGGCCATATCGCCTTGCACGACACGCGCGTAATCGCGGACGGTCCACTGCGCGATTTCGGGACACGCGGACTGAATCGCCATGACAAATGGCAGGTCCGGCGTCTCGATCGGACGAACGCTCAAGATTCCTTCGGCGCCTTCCAGTGGAGTTCGGCGTCCGTCCGCCGGACGTAGTTCGCGTCGAGGGTGAGGGAATCAACGACCTCGCCGTGTTGCGCGCGCAGATGCCCGAGCCGTCCGACGTAGGGCGCAAGGATAGCTGACACTTCGTTCACGCAAATCCGTGTGCTCCCCTCATGAGCCGTCTCATAACGAGACGCCGCGGCGGAAACCAGCGCAGGTGCCGGCGTCACAATCGTGCAATCTGCCGTTGCACCGCGCCCATGCAGCGATTCGATAAATTCTTCCGGCGTCATCACGCACTCTTCGCCCTCGAGTGTTAATCGGTTTTCGCTGAGCCTACCCGTTTGGCGGTACATTCCGAAATACACCTGTCCGCGGTGAGCGTCCAGCACTGGTACCACCCAGTACGAGCGCGAATGTGATTGTGCGGCAATGGCTTCCAGTCCGCTCACGGCGGCGATTGGCTTGCGATAAACTTCCGCCCAGCCTTTAACCGCCGCCAGTCCCACTCGCAGCCCCGTGAACGAACCCGGGCCCGCCGCCACCGCGAACAGATCAAACTCTTCGAGTCCCAGGGAAAGGTCATTCAAGAGAAATTCGAGGTGGCGAAACATACGCGAAGAGTAGATTTCGTCGGTCCACGTCGAAATGGTTCCGACCACTCTGTCATCGCGCAACACGGCTAGGCTTCCGGCAGGAGAGGACGTATCCAGAGCGAGGGTCAGCACGTGCCCCATTATAGGGCAATCGCGCTGCCAAACTGGCCCGAAAACACCGTATTCCGCTACTTTTATCCTGTACGATTTGATGAGATTAGCTTGACGTCCTCGTTCTCATAAGCCTAAGATTTAAAGACGCAGTTCGGGGGAGGAACTCAGACTCATGGACTTTAAGCTAGGCGAAAAAGTCGTGTATCCGAACCATGGTGTGGGGCTTATCGAACAGATTAGTTTTGGTAATGTGAACGGAAGATCGGAACGCTTTTACATGTTGCGGATTCTTTCGAGTGGCTTGAAGGTGATGGTGCCTCAGGCAAATATCGAAAGCGTGGGTTTGCGACCCATTATCCGCTCAACCCAAGCCGGCGCAGTTCTTTCCTACCTCGAAAAAGGCCGCTCAGCATCTCATCACGATTGGAAACACCGCTTCAAAGAAAATTCGGACCGTATGCGCACAGGTTCGTTGATGGAAGTTGCCGCCGTGCTGAAGGGGCTTGTGGCCCTTAGCAGGACCAAGCCGCTTTCCTTCCGCGAAAAAAAGATGCTCGAACGCGCGAAGTATCTTCTCGTGAGCGAGCTGGCAACGGTGCGTAACACGACCGAACAAACGGTGGAAACAAATATCGTTCGTGCACTGGCAAAAGCCAAGTTGCAGATGCCGGAAGCGACCGCGGTACCTGATTAGTTTTTTTCATTCTCACGTTCATTTTCAACCGGGCATCCGTCGAGGCGGATGCCCGGTGCTGTTTTCGGGCTGCGGTCGCCGGGCTGTGCCCGCGATGATGTTCCTTCCCCGCGCCCCATTCGCTCGCACCGAAGTTGACGCCGCCCTCCGCGCCGTTTAGAATTTTATTTTGGGAACCACTTACAGGAATACATGAGCCCTACAGTCCTGCAACAGAAGCGGCACCAGCAGATTTTGACCGACGTTGTGCGCCACTACATCGAAACGGGCGAGCCCGTTTCTTCGCGCAGCGTCGCGCACCGCCACGTTGAGCCGCTGAGCTCCGCGACTGTTCGCAACGTGATGGCCGATCTTGAGGGCGAGGGCTATCTCTACCAGCCGCACACGTCGGCCGGCCGTGTCCCCACCGCTGCGGCTTATCGCTTCTTTGTTGAGCAGGTGACCGCTCAGGCGACCGCCAGCCCGGAGGATCGCCAGTGGATTCGCCGCGAACTCGCGGCGGCGCAGACGCCCGAAGCGGTGATGGAGCGGGCGAGCCATGTCCTCGCTGCGGTCTCGCGCGGCCTGGGAATTTTTATATCGCCGCCTCTGGCGAGTAGCGTGGTCGAACACGTGCGTTTTCTGCTCGTGCCCGATCACCGCGTGCTCGTCGTGCTTGTGACCACCGGTGGGCTCACGCGTGACAAGGTGATCCATCCCGAGCGCGCGTTTACCCAAGCAGACCTCGACAGCATAGCCGCCCATCTCAACCGCCATTATGTCGGCTGGACGCTCGCGGCCATGCGCGCTGATCTTCGAGCGCAAGTTGAACGCGATCGCGAGCAGTACGGCCGCATTGCCGGTGACGCGCTGATGCTTTGCGATCCTGCCGTTCTCGGCGAAAGCACCGAGCGCAGGATTTATGTCGAAGGCGCGGCGCAAATGGCCTCGGCCGTCGAATTCACGAATCAGGAGCAGTTGCGGGAGCTCCTCGAAGCAATCGAAGCAAAGGACCAGCTGATCGCGCTTCTGAGCGGCTGCATCGAAGCGCCGGAGCCGGTGCACGTCGAACTCGGCCTCGACAAGATGTCCACCGCCGGAAAGCATCTGGCTCTTGTCTCCGCATCGTATTCCAATAGGGACCAGGCGCAGGGTGCTCTCGGGATTCTCGCTCCCATGCGCATGCACTATGAGCGCGTGATCACCGCCGTTGCTTTCATGGCCCAATTTTTCTCCGAAAACTCTGACGAATCGAAGACGCCTTGAGCGAACACAAGAACAAAGACCGTAACCCGATTCCTTTTTCTCGTGAGGACGATTCCGCGCAAGAGCGCGCTGCCGAGCGAAGTGCTGACTCGGGCTCCGAGTCCGCTCCTGACGAGCTTACGAAGCTCCTCGCCGAAAAGCGCGAGTTGATGGATACGCTCGTTCGCCGTCAGGCCGACTTCGAAAACTATCGCAAGCGCGTTGAAAAAGAGCGCCAGCAGGATCGCCACCGCGGCGTCGAGTCACTCGTTGAGCACATTCTGCCCGTCCTCGACACGTTCGACCGCGCACTCACCGGCCAGAACGACGGGGTTACGGCCGAATATCGCAAAGGCTTCGAACTCATTCGCCGCCAATTGTGGGAGGCGCTTGCCAAACAGGGACTTTCGCGGATTGAATCTGTCGGCCAGGAGTTCAATCCGCATTTTCACCATGCCATTGAGAGCGTCGAGACGTCCGAGCACGCCGACGGGATTGTTATCAGCGAAATGCAGCCCGGCTACTTGTTTCACGATCGCGTGCTGCGTCCTGCGATGGTTCGCGTAGCCAGCGCGCCGGAGCCAAAGTCCGCGCACGCCTCCAAACGTGAACACTAAGCGCTGGCGATTTTAATTTTCTGAAGGGGAACAACGGAACAATGGCGTCAGATACCCAGGCTGACTTTTACGAGGTTCTCGGCGTCGAGCGCGACGCTTCGGCCGATCAGATTAAGTCCGCCTATCGCAAGGCCGCGCTCAAGTGGCATCCCGATCGCAATCCCGAAAATAAGGAAGAAGCCGAGATCAATTTCCGGATGGCGTCGGAGGCCTATACCGTACTTTCCGATCCCCAGAAGCGTCCCGTGTACGACCGCTTCGGACATGCGGGACTCGGCGGCCGCGGATTCGAGGGCGGCGGCTTCAACTCAGTAATTTTTGAGGAATTTCACGACATACTCGGCGATCTCTTCGGCTTCGATCAGGCCGCTGGCGGAGGCGGACGCCGGGCGCGCGGCTCGCGCGGCCAGCGTGGCGCCGATCTGCGCTACGACATGTCGCTTAGTTTTGAGGACGCCGCCGCAGGTGTAAACACCAAGATTCGACTCGTCCGCCGCGAAAATTGCGAATCCTGCAAGGGAACTGGCGCGAAGCCCGGCACCGGTATGACCGCTTGCAAGACTTGTGGCGGCCGCGGTCAGATGGCCTATCAGCAGGGATTCTTTTCGATCACGCGCACTTGCCCTGCGTGCCAGGGCGCCGGACAGGTCATCCGCGAGGCTTGCGAGACGTGCCGCGGCCAGGCGCGCATCGAGCGCGAGCGCACGCTCGAAGTGGGCGTTCCAGCGGGAGTGGATTCCGGCACGCGCCTTCGCATGACCGGACAGGGCGAGCCAGGCACAAACGGCGGCCCGGCCGGCGATCTCTATATTTTCCTCGAAGTGAAGGAGCACCCCTTCTTCGAGCGTCGCGGCGCGGATCTTTACTGCACGATTCCGGTGAGCTTTCCCCAGGCCGCGCTCGGCGCGAAAATCAAAATTCCCACGCTGCAGGGCGAGGCCGATTTCGAAATTCCCGAAAGCACGCAGTCCGGCCAGATCTTCCGCCAAAAAGGGAAGGGCCTCGCGAATCCGCACGGAGGCCGTGGCGATCTCTACGTCAACATTCGCGTCGTGGTTCCCGCAAAGCTCTCCCGCGACCAGCGCCGCACCCTCGAGCAGCTCGGCCAAACCCTGAAAGTCGAAAACAAGCCCGCCGACCGCTCCTCCAGCTTCTTCGATAAAGTGAAAGACATCTTCGGATAGTTCCCGGAAGCAGAAATTGCGGAAGGTTTCGTAGGGGCGTCCGCCGCGGCGGACTGCGCCCGGTGTCGATGCTTGGCGAGCGGTCGCCCATTAGGCGGAGGTTTTCGTAGGGGCACGGCATGCCGTGCCCGGCAAAAATGCTGGGCGACCGGTTGTCCATCCGCCTCGAACACCCGCCACTCGCTCGGGTCTTATCCTCAATTTCCTTTGCCTCCTCTGCATCCTTTGCCTCCTTCGCCTCATATGCATCCTTTGCTTCCTGTGATTTTCTTCTCCTCGCGTTACAATTCCTACTGTGCGCCGCCGCTTCTTCGTGGATGGTTTTGAATCCAATTCCGCCGCCCTTCGCGGCGACGCTGCCGAACACCTCGGCCGCGTCCTTCGCGCCGAACCGGGCCAGCTCTACGAACTCAGCGACGGCCAACGCGTCTGGCTCGCGAGGATCGAACGCGTGGCAATTTCAAAACGCGGCGACAATCGCATCGAATTCGCTCTCGTCGAGCCGATCCCCGCGCGCGAGCCGGCGCTGAAGATTGAACTTCTCCTCTCGCTCGTCAAATTTGACCGCTTTGAATGGTGCATCGAAAAAGCCACGGAACTCGGCGCCACTTCAATCACGCCTCTCGCCGCCGCGCGCAGTGACAAGCCGCTCGTGGCCGCAGCGCCGAAACGGATGGCCCGCTGGGAGAAAATCGTCCTCGAATCCGCGCAGCAGTCCCGCCGACTCCGCCCGCCGGTGATGAGCGCTTCCGTTTCTCCGGACAAAGCCTTCGCGAAGTCTGCAGCCGTAACCAAGATTTTGCTCTCTGAGAGGCTGGATGCGCCCTCATTCAGGGAAGCCTTGCAGAGTTCGTCGGGTGTCACATCAGGTGGGAACGCGACCACCGTCGCGCTAGCTATTGGCCCAGAGGGCGGCTGGACGGACGCAGAAATCGCTTCCGCCCGCGCCGCAGGCTTCATCGAAGCGTCGCTCGGCGAAAACATTCTGCGCACCGAAACCGCCGTTCTCGCCTCCATGGCGATTCTCGGCTTTGTGCTCGGTGAATGAGCCGCGGTTATCCGCCGGCCGAAGTGATTTCCTTTGAGGTGATGTCGTACTTAAAAGTGTCCGCGTCGAGGCTGTCGAGCCTGCCGTCGGCTGTCTCTGCCTGCGGGTACATCAGGAATGGCACTGGCTTGCCGTTCGATCCAGGCAGCGCGACATCGTGTCCGAAGTTGAAAGCCATCCAATTCATCTCCCAGGAACCGAATAGCCGCGCGCGAGCTTTCTTCACCATGTCGTCGTCAATCGGCCGGTTCCCGGGCGGTTCCTCCAGGATGACTTTGCGCACATCCGCAGGGTCAACTGGAACCCAGCCGTAGTCGTGCAGATACACTTCGGCGCGGCAGTGCTGTGATTTCGTGATTTTCTCGGACGACGCTCCGAGGCTCTTGTATCCCAAATCTGACTTGGCGACGCGAATGCCGTACGCGTCTCGCGCCGGCAGGCCTGCCGCGCGCGCAAGTCCAACGTAGAGCGCATTCAGGTCGGCGCATTTCCCGCCCAAATCCTTGGTCTCCAGCATGAAGCGAATGTCGCCCAGACCGCAGCCGCGCGTCTTCGGATTCCGAAAGGTGTTCACGACGATCCACTCATAAATCGCGCGCGCCTTCTCGACATCGGTTTTCGCGCCAGCCGTGGCCTCGTCTGCCGTCTCCTTCACGATGCCGTCGGTCGGCAGAAAATTCGTTGGCTGGAGAAAATACTCCAATTCGGCGTGATTCGATTTGACGCCCTTGGACGGCGCCGAAAGATCAACCGCAATATTCTGAGTCGAGACCCGGCTCGTTACCGTGAGGCTCGGCTGCACTCCTGCGGGAAACTCCGCGGAAACGATTCCAAGTGACTCGGCTTTGATTTTGACAAGTTTCGCCTTACCTCCCGGAGCTTCGAATGTATTGGAGAGCGTCCTCTGGAAGGGCGTTGAGCTGATCAGCGCAGCAGGCACCCATATCCGCGTCATCCCCGAAGGCTTCAGCACTTCCACATGAGTCGTCACGTCAAACGTGCGCCAGGCGCCCGCGGGAGCGTCGCCCGCAAACAAGTATTCCGCCTTCGAGAACGCGAGTCCTGCCGATGCAACCGTAGCTGATATCAGAAAATCGCGACGCTTCATGCACCCATCCTCTTGACCGTAGCTTTCTTTTTCATCCTTCACGGGCAACCATAAACTACACTGGATTGCGAACCCATGCAAACGGGGCCTGGAAAGGACCGTTCGCGTGCTCGGGCGGAAAGTGATCCACTGACCAGCTTTTTGCCTCCTTTGCCTCTGCTTTCTCGCCATGGTATAAATGAAATTGCACAGTATGCAGGATGATCCCCAAATCGGCTCGCCGGCTCCGCCTGAAAAAACGCCTCTTCCTCCATTGAGGCGTGAGCTGCGCAGTTGGACGCGCGATCTGGCCGTCGCGCTGGGTCTCGCCATCGTTATCATGATTTTCCTTTACCAGCCGGTAAAGGTCGAAGGCACCAGCATGAATCCGCTGCTCTCCGATCAGGAGCGCATCTTCATCAACAAGTTTATCTATCGCTTCGAACCGATCGAACGTGGAGACGTCGTCGTCTTCTGGTATCCTCTGGACCGCTCGAAGTCGTTCATTAAGCGTGTCGTTGCTTTGCCGGGAGAGACGATCGAGATTCGCGCCGGCAACGTTTACGTGAACGGCAGGGAATTGCCGGACCAGTATGTTCCCGCCGGTTATCTCGATGGTTCGAACTATCCCGCGCGACGAATTCCGCCGGGTGAGTACTTCGTGATGGGCGATCATCGCGATAGTTCGAACGACTCACGCGTTTTCGGTTCGGTTCCGCGGCCGTATATTTATGGCAAAGCGGTTTTCGCGTATTGGCCGGTGGACCACTTTGGATCGCTCACTTCCTCTTCAACCGTGAGCGCGGCATCGAGATGACATCTTCTGGAGGACACACTGAACGAGTCCCCCGCAACACGCGCGACTCTCGCGCTCGAGGACGGAAGAGTATTTAACGGTCGTGCGGCGGGCGCTCGCATCCGCCGTGGCGGCGAAGTCGTTTTTAATACCAGCCTTACCGGCTATCAGGAAGTATTCACCGATCCCAGCTATTCCGGGCAGATCGTCTGCCTCACGTATCCCCACATTGGCAACGTTGGGACCAACCTCGACGATGAAGAATCCGGAAAGCCGTACATCGAGGGTCTGATCGTTCGCGAATTTTCCGAGCTTGCTTCGAATTGGCGCTCGAGCGAAACCGCGCAGGCATATCTCGAACGTCACCGCGTCCCGGTTATTGGAGACATTGACACACGCGCGCTCGTCCGCCATTTGCGGGAAGTCGGAGCGTTGCGCGGCATCCTCTCAACGGACGACACTCCCTCCGAACAGTTGATCGCTGAAGCTAAAGCGCTGCCCACGATGGCCGGTCTCGAACTTGCCGGCCGCGTCACCACCGCGAAAAAATACGAATGGACGAAGGGCTCGATCGAGCTCACCGCGCCGCCTGCACATGCGCCCGCATCCGGCACAGCTGCGCGAGAGAAAAAAGCGGATTTACCCACCGAGGAACGTCGCCATCGTGTCGTCGCCTACGATTTCGGCATCAAGCAGAATATTCTTCGCCTGCTCGTGGATTACGGCTGCGACGTCACCGTCGTCCCGGCGAAAACTTCCGCGGAGGACATCCTCGCGCTCAAGCCGAACGGTGTTTTTCTGTCGAATGGCCCCGGCGATCCTGAGCCGATCACCTACGCCGTCGGAAATATCAAGAAACTCCTCGGCCGTGTACCGATTTTCGGCATCTGCCTCGGCCATCAACTCTGCGGCCTGGCTCTCGGCGGCAAGACGTTCAAATTGAAGTTTGGCCATCATGGCTCGAATCATCCGGTGAAGAATCTGCGCACGCAAAAAGTGGAAATCACGGCCCAGAATCATGGCTTCTGCGTGGACCCGGAATCGCTCCCTTCGAGCGATGTTGAGGTCACTCACGTGAACCTCAACGATTACACGAACGAAGGCATGCGTCACCGCTCGCTCCCGCTTTTCAGCGTGCAGTATCATCCCGAGGCTTCGCCCGGCCCGCACGACGCCCGCTACCTCTTCGACGATTTCATTTCGCTGATGAAGGAAAGCGCGCGATGAGGTCGTTCACTTAGCCCATGCCCAAACGCACCGACATCAAGAAAATCCTGATCATCGGCTCCGGCCCGATCGTCATAGGCCAGGCGTGCGAGTTCGACTATTCCGGCACGCAAGCCTGCAAAGCCCTGCGCTCCGAAGGCTACGAAGTCATCCTCGTCAATTCCAATCCCGCGACGATCATGACCGACCCCGAAATCGCGGACCGCACCTATATCGAGCCGCTCGTCAAGGAATATCTCGAAGCCATCATCGCCGCGGAACGCCCTGACGCTTTGCTTCCGACCGTGGGCGGACAGACCGGCCTCAATCTCGCCGTCGAATTAGCCGAAGCCGGCATCCTCGAAAAGTACGGCGTCAAGCTTATCGGCGCTTCGCTGCGCGCCATAAAAATCGCGGAGGATCGCCTTCTCTTTAAGGACGCCTGCCGCCGCATCGGCCTCGAAGTTCCCGCGTCCGCCGTCGTCAACGAAATTCCCGAAGCGATCAAGCTCGCCGACGAGCTTGGCTATCCGGTGGTCATTCGCCCGTCGTTCACGCTCGGCGGAACGGGCGGTTCGATCGCCTACAACCGTGAAGAATTCGCAGACTCCATCGCTCGCGCCCTCGACGCCAGCCCCGTCCACCAGGCGTTGATCGAGGAATCTGTGATCGGCTGGAAGGAATTCGAGCTCGAGGTGATGCGTGATCATCGCGACAACTTCGTCGTCATCTGCTCGATCGAGAATGTGGACCCCATGGGCATCCACACCGGCGACTCGATCACCGTCGCTCCCGCGCAAACCCTTACGGACAAGGAATATCAGCGCATGCGTGACGCGGCCGCGGCGATCATTCGCGAAGTCGGTGTCGAAACCGGCGGCTCGAATATTCAGTTCGGCATTGATCCCGAAACCGGGCGCATGGTCGTCATCGAAATGAATCCGCGCGTCTCGCGCAGCTCCGCGCTCGCCAGCAAAGCCACCGGGTTTCCGATCGCCAAAATCGCCGCAAAGCTCGCCGTCGGTATGACGCTCGACGAAATTCCCAACGACATCACCCGCAAGACTCCATCGTGTTTCGAGCCGAGCATTGATTACGTCGTCGCGAAAATTCCCAAGTTCCAGTTCGAGAAATTTCCTGGCAGCGAAACCACCCTCACCACGCAAATGAAATCCGTCGGCGAAGTGATGGCCATCGGCCGCACGTTTCAGGAGTCGCTGTGCAAGGCCATCCGCTCGCTCGAACCCAGCACTGCCTGGCGCGCCCCTGCCGAGGTCACCACTGCGCTGCTGCGCGAGAAGCTCCATGTTCCCGGCCCTGACCGCATCCACTGGCTCTTCGAGGCTCTCGAGCGCGGCATGTCGCGCGACGAAGTGTGCTCGCTCACCAAGATTGATCCCTGGTTCATCCGCCAGATGGAAGACATGGTCGCGCTCGACCGCCGCGTGGCCGCAAGTTCGCTGCGCGGTATTTCGCGCGAGCTGCTTCTCGAATCGAAGCGCTCCGGCGCCAGCGACGAAGAGCTGGCAAAATTGTGGAACGTGAAGTCCGCGTCCGTGCGCGCCCGCCGCCACGAGCTTGGCGTTATCCCGGTTTACAAGCGCGTGGACACTTGCGCCGCCGAATTCGAATCCTTCACGCCGTATCTTTATTCGACGTACGAAGAAGAAGACGAATCCGGCGCGGTGGACCGCCCCAAAGTCGTCATCCTCGGCAGCGGCCCTAGCCGCATTGGGCAGGGAATCGAATTCGATTATTGCTGCTGCCATGCGGCTCTCGCGCTCAAGGAAGACGGGTACGAGACGGTGATGATTAACTGCAATCCCGAAACAGTCTCGACGGATTACGACACCTCCGACCGCCTCTATTTCGAACCGCTTACTCTGGAAGATGTGCTCGCCGTCCTCGAACGCGAAAAGCCTCAGGGTGTGATCGTCCAGTTCGGTGGACAAACTCCTTTGAATCTCGCGCTCGAGCTGAAGCGCAACCACGCGAAGATAATCGGCACGGACCCCGAATCAATTGACCTAGCAGAGGACCGCCGCCGCTTTGGCGCGTTGCTCGCCGAGCTGAATATTCCGCAGCCGCGCGGGGGCACGGCGCTCGCGCCGCAGGAGGCCGTCGCCACCGCAGCCGAAATCGGCCTGCCGGTTCTCGTTCGGCCCAGTTACGTTCTCGGCGGGCGCGCCATGGTGATCGCCTACGACTTGAAAACCGTCGAGGAATACGTCACGCAGGCGTCGCAGATTGGCTCGCTCACCGATCCCAAGCGCCCGATCCTGATTGACCAGTTTCTCGAAGATGCCACCGAAGTTGACGTGGACGCTCTCGCCGACGGCGAAGATGTCGTCATCGGCGGCATCATGGAGCACATTGAGGAAGCCGGCATTCACTCTGGGGATTCATCCTGCGTTTTGCCTTCGGTCACGCTCAAGCCCGAAGTCCTCGCGCACATTCGCGACTATACCGTTCGCCTGGCACGCGCGCTTCACGTCGTCGGCCTGATGAACGTGCAGTACGCCATCCAGCACGACACCGTGTACGTCCTCGAAGTGAATCCGCGCGCCTCGCGCACAATTCCGTACGTCAGCAAGGCCACCGGCGTCCCGCTCGCGAAAGTAGCCGCGCGTCTGATGACCGGCCGCAAACTCAAGGATCTGAATCTCCCGGTCGTGGACATGAACGGCGTGAAGGAACTCGCCGTCCACGATTTCTACGCCGTGAAATCACCCGTCTTTCCGTTCAACAAATTCCGCGGCGTGGATACGATCCTCGGTCCCGAAATGCGCTCCACCGGCGAAGTGATGGGCATCTCTTCGACGTTTGGCCTCGCGTTCGCCAAGGCGCAACTCGCCGCTGGCCAGCGCCTACCGCAATCCGGCGTCGTTTTCATCAGTGTGAACGACCACGACAAGCGCCACGTCGCCGCCGTCGTCAAGGATTTGGCCGCTGTCGGACTGAAAATTATTGCCACGCGCGGCACCGCTGCCGCCCTCACTCGCGCCGGCATCGAAATCGAAGCAGTTTACAAGGTGAACGAGGGCCGCCCGAATATCGTGGACCTGATCAAAACGGGAAAAGTGAATCTCGTCATTAATACGCCGCTTGGCCGCGAATCCTTCTACGACGAGAAATCCATTCGCCGCGCGGCCGTACGCTATAACGTTCCCTGCATCACCACGCTTTCCGCGGCCAGCGCCGCCGCCCGCGGCATTCGCGCCATGGCAGGCCACGCGCCGGACGTTGCCGCACTCCAGGACCTCCATCGCCGCAAATCCACAGCCGCAGCCGCCGACCATTCCTAAGCGATGCTTCGCGTTAGAGTTTTCTCGGTGTCCTCGACGATTTTCTCTGTGTGCTCTGTGGTAAGAGTTTTGGTTTACGCTGCGATCCCCGCGCCTCCGCGGTGAGGTATTTTCCTGGCCGTCGTCAGTTCGCGGAATCCTTCGTCGCCCCGAATCATCCAATGCGACAAGTGCTGAAATCTGATTCCAAACTCGCAAAATTCATTCCCCGCCTCTGTTGCCGCTGTCCGGAGGCGCGTGTATCATGACTGCCTCCATGGAGTCTCACTGTATCCCCGTTCGCGAAATCCCGCACACAACCAAGCTTTTCTCCTCCTTTCTTGACGATTTCGCGCGGGTCTCGGGCTTCTACGCGCATCCTCCGACCGTCGCAGGTATCGACGCCGCCACGCACGAAGTTCGTCTCGATTCCAGCGTGCGTCACACGGTAGTCGAAATCCTGCGTGGCCAAAACCAACGCTTGTCTCCCGGCGGCAATCTCGATCCGGCCACAGAGCGCAATCTCGACCGCCTCGCCGCAGGCGCCGTCGCGATTGTCACCGGCCAGCAGGTCGGTCTTTTTACTGGTCCCGCGTACACTTTTTACAAAGCCCTCTCGGCCGTCCGCTGCGCGGAGGAAACCACCAGCCGCGGCATTGATGCCGTTCCGATTTTTTGGCTTGCCACGGAAGATCACGACCTCGCCGAGGTCAATCATTCCTTCTGGAACACTCGCAATGGACTCGCACGCTACGACCTGCCCGCGAAGGACGCCGACGCGGGCCGCCACGTCGGCGAAGTGATTCTCGGAGACGAGATCGAGCCGCTGGTAGCAACCGCCGCGCAAACTCTCGAGGGTGCCTACGCCGAGGATGTCGCTCGCGCGCTCCGCGAATCCTATACGCGCGGTGAAACCTACGGCTCGGCATTCGGAAAGCTGATGGCACGCCTCTTCGCGGGGCGGGGAATTATCTTTATTGATCCGCTCGACGTGCGTTTCCATCGCCTCGCCGCGCCGGTTTATTTGCGCGCGCTGGACGATGCCGATTCGCTCCGCGAGGCACTCCTCGCCCGTTCCAAGGAACTCGCTGCCGCCGGCTTCCACGATCAGGTCAAGGTCACGCACGAATCCACGATGCTCTTTTACAAAGTTGCCGGACGCCGCGAGCCGCTTCGCAGCCGCAACGGAAAATTCTTCGCCGGCGATGCCGAGTTCACGCGCGATCAGCTCGCCGCCGCGGTTGAGTCCTCGCCGGAATCGTTTAGTCCGAGCGCCCTTCTGCGTGCAGTCGTGCAGGATACGCTTCTTCCTACGGCCGCGTATTTCGGAGGCCCCGCGGAAGTGGCCTACATGGCCCAGTCGCAAGTCGTCTATCGCAAAATCCTCGGCCGTATGCCCGCGATTCTTCCACGCGTCAGTGTCACCATCATTGAGCCGCCGATCGCGCGCTTTCTCGCTCACTACGGCCTCGACGTCCGCGATCTTCTCGCCGGGCCGCAGCACCTGCGCGCGAAAATGGAACAGAAGTCTCTCCCTGCCGAGCTTTCCAGTCGTTTCGACGAGAGCGAAGCGGGCATCCGCGCCATGATCAAAGCTTACGAGGAGCCGCTCGGCCGCCTCGACTCCACGCTTTTGGAAGCCTTGCATGCCTCAGAGCGCAAGATGCTCCATCAGATCGAGCAACTAAGAGGAAAAGTGGCCCGCGCTGAAAATTTCCGCTCGGGAATTCTCGACCGTAAGGAACGCATCCTGATCGATTCGCTCTACCCCAGCGGCGGTTTGCAGGAACGCACCCTCTGCGCCCTTCCCATGCTCGCCTCGATCGGTCCCAGTCTCCTCGACGATCTCACCGCTCTCGCCTCGATCACTGGCGCCGCCGGCGGCCGCTCCTGCGCCAATCAGCACCACGTCCTCGTTCTGTAGATTTTCCGGAGGCATTTTCTTGGTTTCTCTGTGAACTCTGTGCCTTCTCTGTGTTCTCTGTGGTTAGCTGGGAGTTCAACTTATCCGCACGGCCAAATAGCGACATTTCTCTCAACTCTTAACTCTAAACTTGCTCCACCTCGCATGTTAGAATGCCGATTCCTGATTCCAACCAGGAGGGCCGCACACGATGAAACTCACGCCGGGAAAACTGAAGGGCATGAAAGCCGTATCCAACTCGCGCGACGTGATCGCCGCCGCGGCCATGGACCAGCGCGGTTCGCTCAAGAGCGCCATCGCCAAGGAAAAGGGCGTGGACAAGGGCGCCGTCTCCACCCTGATGCTCGAGGAGTTCAAGACCGCCGTCACGAAAATTCTTACTCCGCATGCGAGCGCCATCCTGCTCGATCCCGAATACGGACTCCCAGCCGCGGCCGCGCGATCGAAGAACGCCGGCCTGCTGCTCGCCTATGAAAACAGCGGCTACGACAACACTCGTCCCGGCCGCCTTCCCGATCTTCTCGATATCTGGTCCGTCCGCCGTCTCGTGGCCGCGGGCGCAGATTGCATCAAGATTCTGCTCTATTACACTCCGTTCGATCCGCCGCACATCAATGAGATCAAGCACGCCTGGACCGAACGCATCGGCGGCGAATGCACCGCCGCGGACGTGCCGTTTTTCCTTGAGCTCGTTGGATACGAAGAAGGAGCGGACGAGAAGGCGATCGCCTACGCGCGCAAGAAGCCCGATATCGTCGCGCTCGGCATGGCGGAATTCTCCAAGCCTCGATACGGAGTGGACGTTCTCAAGGTCGAGGTCCCGGTAAATATGGCCTACGTCGCCGGTGCCAAAGCCTGCAAAGGTGAGTCCGCGTACACGCGCGACGAGGCCAAGCAGCTTTTCCTCAAGGCCGCGACTTCGGCGAAATTGCCGTTCATCTATTTATCGGCTGGTGTGAGCAACGATGTTTTCAGCGAGACTCTGGAGCTTGCGGCCGAATCAGGCGTCAAGTTTTCAGGAGTTCTCTGCGGCCGCGCCACGTGGAAGGATGCCATTCCGATCTACGCGAAGCAGGGAGTAAAGGCGCTCGAAGACTGGCTCGCGGTTCAAGGCGTGAAGAACATCGAGAACGTCAACGACCGTCTCAAAGCCGCTAGCCCCTGGTCCAGCTTCTAACTCACCCCGCGGCCAAATATCGGTTCCGTAGGGGCGCAGCATGCTGCGCCCGGCAATCATCCTTGGCACGTTCTTGCCATTTGTCTCAGGGCAAACGCCAAGATCTCTTACTTCCTCAACTTCCTCTCCCTCCGCCTCACTTCCCGCACTGCGCCTCAACCTGTGTTTGCATGTCCGGGTCAAGGAATACGCCGCGCCGCGACTTCGCCGAGCACACCTGATTCGCGCTCAATCCCAGCGTGCCCCGCAGGTCAGTGCCTTCAAGGCTGGTCCCTGTAAGGTTCGCGCCGTTCAGCACCGTTCCCGTCAACTGCGCCCCGCCCAGATTCGCGCCGTGCAGGTCCGCGTCAATAAGTATCGCGCCTTCCATCTGTGCGCCGCCAAGATCCGCGCCTTGCAGCTTCGCTGACCACAGATAAGCGTTCCGCAGGTCCGCATGGTCCATGTGCGCGCCGTCCAGATACGATTCGCGCAAATCCGCTTTCTCCAGATTCGCCCGTGTCATCGTGGCGCCAGACAGCCGAGCCGTGTAGAAACTCGCGCCGTCGAGCCGCGCATCCACCAGGATCGCATCCACCAGCGAGCAGTACGACAAGTTCGCGTATCGCAAATCCGACCGGCGAAGATCGGCCCCGTCCAGATTCGAACGGTCAAGATTCGCGTGATTCAGCTGTGTATGGTCCATCACCGCGAATCGCATGTTGCTATGGCCCAAGTCCGCGCTGCGCAGGTCCGCCTCGGACAAAAATGCACCCTGAAAATCCGATTGCCACAGATGGGAATTCGCGAAGAACGCTCCGTACGCCTGCGCGTAACGGAATTTCGCGTTGTTCGTGCGCAGCCCATCCACGGACGCGACCTCTTCATGCGAGCCATTCCAGTTCGCCGGCCTCTGCGAAAGGGACGCTTCCGTCAGATCGGCATACGGATCGTACGCCAGCCACCAGAACACGTTCGGCGCCCACCTTCGAATATTCGTCGCACCGTATTGCGGCGCCCGCGTGCGGTCGTGCGGAACTCCTGCAATCGTCCCGGCCGAAAGCAGCAGCAACACGACGCCAAGGACACTCGCCACCGTAATTGGATTGATCGCTTTGATCTTCAGGATCAGCCGTTGCGTCCACTTTTTCTCGAACGCCCACCGTTCCTGCGGTCGCCCCACTTTGGTAGTGGCGTAGGCGGCGATTCCCGTCGCAATCACCACCAGCAGCGTGTGCAGGATCGTTCCGTGAATCTCCTGCCGAGTCAGATAGCGCGCCCAGAAAAGCAGCAGCGTGGCCGGCGCAATCCAGTACGCCGCCAGAAGCGACACTCCCTTTTCCACCAGCCGCGTGGACGATGGGTCGGGATTCATCCATCGGAAATGGGTGCGCAGCAATCCCGAAATCAATCCGGGTCCGTGGTCGCCGAGCGTGTGTCCGTCGGGGAATATGGCGGGCAGTTCCATCACTGCGTCCCATAACCTCTGCAGATGAAAATGGAAAAGCACATAAAGAATGAAAATCGCCACCGGCACGATCAGATACGACTCCGCCGTCGGCAACGCAGCAGCAGCGGCGTGCGAGTGCAGGAAGGGAATGATTGCGGAATCTGTAAGGAGCTGCGCATCGCGCGTTTTCCAGATCACCAGCCACGAAACCACGCACGCCGCCGTCATCCCACAAAAATAGTGAAAGGCGTTTTGCGACGCTCGCTCGAATGCCGCGACCGCCTCGAATTCCATCAGTTGCGGCGCCAGCAGCGCGTCTCGCAGGTTCGCTCCCGCGAACTGGCGCGGCACCAAACCCATCGCTGTTTCCAGCGACGCGCCCTCCAGGTTCGCGCCTTCCAGATTCGCGCCCACCAGGCACGCTTCTTCGAGGTCCGCGCGCACCAGGCACGCGTCACGCAGGTCCGCAAGCAGCAAATCCGAGGCCCGCAAATTCGCGTCGTGAAGATCGGCAAGCCGCAGGTTAACGCTGATCAGATCGGACGCTTCCAACTCGGCTGTTGAAAGATCAGCGCGCTGGCCCGTCAACCCGTGCGATTCCACCCATTCGCGATGGCTCGCGAGCTTTTCGTCAAACGCCCAATCCTTGTAAGGCCTATGCGGAGCTTCCGGCGGCGTCACGTTCGTCGCAAGGTTCTCTTCTGGCTGTTCCGCAAGCGCCGTTCGCGAATCATCTTCCGGAATCTCAGGGCGCTTCTCGTTCGTCTGCACTCGACTCGGTGGCTCCGCAGGCGCGGTGTACGAACTCTCGTATGGCCACTCCGTTTCCCGCGAGCCCAGCCTTCCGGTTCCTTGCCGTTCATGAACGGGAGTCTCGACCGACGTTTTATCAGCGTGAGTCTCGTGCCGCGTCTCCGCGACAAACGCCGCGCGGTCGTCAACTCCCAGGGATTCGTAAGTAGCCGCAGCAGCCGGAACACTCTCGGCGGGGATAGATTCGTCGGAGGCGTTGCTAGTCACTTCAACCAGCGCCTCGACGGGCACCTCGCTGAAAGCCTCTATGGATTCTTCCTCGTGCGCCGCCTCCGGAATTTCTTCGGGCGCCTCTGTTTCAACATCAGCCGCCGCCTCCGGAAAAGCTTCCTCGGACGGAAATAATCTCTCGAAATCCTCCGCCGCCGACGGCAACGCCTCCGCCGGGATCGGAGTCTCAGGTGTTCCCATCACACTGGCGAAATCCACCGCCGAGGCTCGCTCGACAGTCTCTTGCGGCAGGCCCTCGCAACCTGATTGGGCCGCCACTTCAATCTTCGCCTGAGCCCCTGATTCAAGCGGTGGTTCAGCCACGGTCGCCGAATGCACGTCGTTCGTGGAATCCTGCTCGGTAGGGAGCTGTCGTTCCGGCGTGGTTGCCGGTGCGCGCTTGAACGTCAGCAATCGCGCAAATATGCCCCGCCGTTTCGGCGCGGTACTCGTCGCCGATTCCTCGGCTTTCATCTCCGAGATTTTCTTCGCTTGCGCAGCCTCTACGACGGCTGCCTTTTCGGGTGAGGATGTCTCGGCAAAAAGTTCCGCCAGCGCATCCCCCGCCGGAGGCAATTTGCTCGCCGGAATCAACCCCTCCGGCGACTCCCGCAAAGTGTTTTGTGTCAGAATGGTCGTATCCTGCGCCGTCTCGCCTGAAGATTTCTGCGGTTCGGTTCGTTCCGGTGACGCTTCTGGCGGGGCTTCTTTGGCAGCCTTCGGGCGTTCTTCTTCCTCATCGCCCACAAACAGACGTTGGAACAGTGGCGCCATCTTGAATCCCTTTTGCCCTCGAAAAACCTGAAGAAGCTCCCGAGCAGCTCGGCAACGCGACCGACCCCCCGGCGCGCGTCGCCTGCATCCGCAAGAAAAGCGAAAGGCCTTCCTTTCGCGAACTCCTACACCTAAAGTCTACCCTCCGCCAGCATATCGCGGACGTCCGTCGCAAACCCCCTGTCCAGGAGTGCAATACCCGTACAGCTGGCCGCAAGATGGGGTCTCGCATCAAATGCCTGGCTACTCGTTCTTGATTCGCCGTCGGTTTCGTAGGGGCGTAGCACCGCTACGCCCGGCGCAAGTGCTTGGCGAGGTGCTTACAATTTGACGTGATCAACCGAGCGAGACGGTTTCGTAGGGGCACGGCATGCCGTGCCCGGCAAACATACTTGGCAAGTTCTTGCCATTCACCGAGCATTCGCCCTATCGGGACGCATGTGGAGTGCGGCGGCTTGCCGCCGCTGTTTGCCGTCCCGGCTTGCCGGGACGTGCTGCAAGGCTTAGCGAGAACGTTGACCGATTAACGCGAAGTCGTGGCAGCTCGAACGCCACCGCGACGAAACCATCCCACTTTTTTCTTCGAGCGGCACAGCATCGCCTGACTCCGCCCATCTCCCCTGTGGAGCACTCCCTCCCCTTTGTGATATGAAGGGTCCCGCATCGCCCCGGTTCACGGCGGACGGGCTCGAGAGGAGCAGTCAGAAATGCCTTTGGTGCTTCCACCAAACGTAACCGAAAAACAATTCCAGAAAGCGCTGGACGCTTTCGCGGGCGTCGTCGGCCGCCAGTGGGTCCTCGCCACGGAAGAAGACCGCTACACCTATATGGACATCTACGCCCCCGGCGACGCCGATAAACACACGCCCAGCGCCGCCGTTGGCCCGCAATCCGCCGAAGAAGTCCAAGCCATCGTTCGCCTCGCCAACGAATACAAGGTTCCTCTCTGGCCCATCTCCCGCGGGAAAAATCTCGGCTACGGCGCCGCCGCGCCAGTCATGCCCGGCACGGTTGTCCTCGACCTCGGCCGCATGAAACGCATCACCGAAGTCAACGAGCGCTACGGCTATTGCCTTATCGAACCGGGCGTCGGTTTCTTCGATCTCTTCGCGTATATCCAGGAAAACAAAATCCCCCTCTGGATGTCCGTTCCGGCAAACGCCTGGGGCAGCGTCGTAGGCAACGCTCTCGAGCGCGGTTACGGCTACACGCCTTACGGTGAAAACACGAAAAACATCTGCGGAATGGAAATCGTCCTGCCCAATGGTGAAATGATCCGCACCGGAACCGGCGCCATGACCAACAGTCCCAACTGGCACCTGTTCAAATACGGCTTCGGCCCCTCATGGGACCAGGTATTCGTCCAATCGAATTACGGCGTAGTCACGAAAATGGGCATGTGGCTCATGCCGGAGCCGGAAGCCACGCTGGGTCTCAACATGCAGCTCCCGGAGCCGGACGACATCGGCTGGGCCATAGACGCGCTTCAGCCGCTGCGCCTCAACGGTGTCCTCCAGCAAAACCCGAGCATCGGGAATTCGCTCCGCGTCGTCGCCACGCGTTCGCCGCGCAGCCAGTGGTACGACGGCGATGGCGCCCTGCCCGACGACGTTCTGCGCTCCATTCTCAACAAATGGAATCTCGGCTGGTGGGGAGTCAACCTCCGGCTGTTCGGCTACGACGAAGTCAACGAAGCCAACGCCAAACTGATCAAAGCCGCCTTCGCGAAACACACCAAGCAGGAATTCGAAGTCGTGAAGTGGCATCGCGGCGATCCCATCGAAAATTCAGGTGCCGGCGTTCCCACCACCAATCCCCTTCAGATCATCAACTGGCGCGGCGGTCGCGGCGGTCATCTCGGATTTTCACCCGTTCTGCCGGCCAGTAGCGAACACGTGCTGAAGCAATTCCACAGCACCAAGAAACGTTACGAAGAAATCGGCGTGGACTACTACGGCTCCTTCACCCTGTTCGAGCGCTACACCACCAACGTCAACATGATGATCTACGACCGCGACGACACAGCTCTGACCACCAAAGTCCGCAACCTCTTCACCGTCCTCGTCGCCGATGCAGCGAAAGAAGGTTACAGCGAATACCGCACTCACATTTCCTTCATGGACGATGTCGCGCTCAGCTTCGACTACAACAATCACGCGCTTCTTCGCCTCAACGAAGCTGTCAAGGACGCCCTCGATCCCAACGGAATCCTCGCCCCCGGCAAGCAGGGTATCTGGCCCAAGGCGTTTCGCGGGAGCCGCGCGTGAGGACGAAGCCGCGTTTCCGTTCACTCGCGCCTTTCATGATCTTCGCCATCACGGTGTCAGCCGCGATCGCCATCGGCATGGCGCGCCCGGGATTTCCTCAGACGAAGGCGACGGAAGATTCCCCGCAGAAGCTCGAGGAAGGCAACAAACTCTTCCACGCCCGCTGCGGCTATTGCCACCTCGCTGGAGGCACCGGCACGATCATGCTCGGTCGCCGTCTTGGCAAGGACCGCGCACTTCTGGACCAGCGCACCGACCTAACCACCGCATACATAGAAAAGATCACGCGCGTAGGAATCAACGGCATGCCGCCGCACACCCGAATCGAAGTCCCTGATAGCGAGCTGGACCTGATCGCCGCATATCTCACGCGCCCTGCCTCCGCTCGCGCTCAGACTCCGCCGCTACCACCACCGCCAACGTCAACGAACGGAGCGACTCATGAATAGACGCGATTTTCTCAAGGGCGCGGGCGCCGCGGCGATCGTCCCTGCCGCCATTCCCGGCGCGATCTGGGGCTCGAGCCCGAGTGCGACCACCGTTGCGCCCATCGTTCCGCCGATCTCAGCCGTCGTCTTTGACGAGCGCTACCCAGACTGCAAACTTTTCGCCGACGCGCTCGTCCGCCAGGGTGCCGTCGCGTTCGCGGCCAATGCAGATTCCGCGCAGCTCTGGTACGGTTCGCTTCGCGCGCACCTCGCACAGCATCCCGGCCGCGTCGCGGGCCTCACAACCTACGCGGATTTTTCTGTGTCGCAATCTTGCGGCAGGGAACAGAATCTCGCCACGCTCTACGAAGGCGCGCACGACGGTCGCCGCTCGAGCACAAATTTGAGGCATCGCCTTCGCGCCGCAGGCGACGCCCGCGAAATCGCTGCCGCCATGCCTGGCGCAGACGCGCCCTGGGCCGAGTCTCTCGCCAACGTACTGTCCCGCTTGCCGTCAACTCGCGATTCCGCCCTTCGAATTGCAGCCACGGCAACAACTCCGCGCTCACCCGGCAATCCAGGCTATCTGGCTTCGTGGCTCCTAGGCAGTACTCTTTCGTAGGGGCATGGCATGCCACGCCACGCCCGGCGAACATGCCTGGCGCGGCGCCGCCCATTTGGCGATGCCGCGAACCGCCGCTGGTTTTTCTTAGCATGGGAATAGCCCGCCGCGCCGGACCTGACAAAAATGCTCGGCGGCTTGCGACCCATCTGGCAACGCTGTCATATTGAGCGCGATCAACGTGACCTCCACATCGTCCGCCCCAACCCCGCGCCTCGAGTCGCTCTGGAAACTCGGCGGCCTCACTCCGCCTCGCCTGATTTTCCGAGTCCTTCGCGCCATCGCGCAAGACGAGCTTTTCGCCCGCGCTTCCGGCCTCGCCTTCGATTTCGTGCTCGCGCTATTCCCGTTGATGGTATTCATGTTGGCCCTGTTCGGCCTGTTCGAATCGCACGGCTCCCAACTTCTGAGCAGCCTGTTCTCCTACTTCGCGGACTTTCTTCCCTCCGCGGCATCGCAGCTCTTCGATGGAATCGTGGACGAGCTGGCGAAAAACAGCGGTGGAGGAAAAGTCACCTTCGGCATCGTCGCGGGCCTCTGGTTCGCGTCCGGCGGCATGAGCTCGATGATCTCCACCCTCAACGCGGTTTTTCGAGTCCGCGAAGCCCGCTCCTGGTTCAAAGTGCGCGCGATTGCTCTGGGCCTCACGCTGGTTATCGCGATTCTGCTTCTTTCGGCGCTGCTTCTTGTGTTCGTCGGCAATCAGGTTGTGGACTGGCTTGCGGCCGAATTTTCCTGGAGCTCATTCCTTGCGGTCGCTTGGAAGGACTTCCGCTGGCCCGCGGCCGCGCTATTCGTCATGATCTCGTTCTCGCTGGTCTATTACGCCGGGCCGAATCTCGCGAAGCATCGCCGGCACTGGGTCACTCCCGGTTCGCTTTTCGGCATGTTGCTGTGGCTGGCATCGTCGGTGGGCCTGCGCATCTACCTGCATTTTTTCAATACCTACAGCGCCACCTACGGATCGCTCGGCGCCGTGATGATTCTGTTGGTCTGGCTGTACGTCGCCGGCCTCGCGTTCCTGATCGGCGGCGAGATCAACGCCGAAATCGAGCGCGCAGCCGCTGGCGAATAAACGCATTCCGATGCGGCTGACATTTCGATAAACTGCGCGACGCTTGCTTCAGTTCCTGGAGGACGATGAAATGTGGCCCGTGATTCGCAGCATTCTGGCCGTGCTGACAGGAATCGTCGTGTTGACGATCGTCTCATTCGGGATCGAAGCGGTCGCCGGTCCTTTGATGATGCGCATTTTTCCGACCGCGCTTCCTGACGCGGCCGCCCTCAGCGCGAACTTCGCGGCCCGCCTGGTGATGTTGGCCTACACCCTGTTCTCCATCGCCGTCGCCGGGTACGCCACTGCTTGGGTCGCCGGCCGCGCCAAAATTTTGCATGCCGCGATCATGGGAGCAGTCGAGGTCGCGCTCACCCTCTATGTCATGATCGCCGCGCCATTCCCGGAGGCGCACCCGGCGCCGCGCTGGTGGTGGATCGCGGGATTGATCCTGATGATTCCCGCAGCCATCCTCGGCGCCGTAATTCGCGAAAAGCAGTCAACCCGCCGAACCATCGCCCCAGTTTCGTAGGGGCACAGCACGCCGTTCCCGGCGCAAATCCTTGGCGCGATGCCGCCCATCCGCCTCCGGTTTTTCTTCGTAGGGGCGCAGTCCGCCGCGGCGGATGCCCGGCGCACATGCTTGGCGCAGCTTTGGCCATCCGCCTCAGCCCATGTGGAGTGCGGCGGCTTGCTTGTCCTGAGCGAAGTCGAAGGGCCGCTGCTGTTTGCTGTCCCGGCTTGCCGGGACGTGCTGCAACACTTACCCAGAACGCAGAGTGGTTAACGCGAATTCGTGCCAGCTCGAGAGCCGCCGGTTAGTGGGGGTACAGTCCGCCGCGGCGGATGCCCGGCAAACATGCTTGCCTCCGCGTTGCCCATCCGCCTCAGCCCATGTGGAGTGCGGCGGCTTGCTTGTCCTGAGCGAAGTCGAAGGGCCGCCGCTGTTCGCCGTCCCGGCTTGCCGGGACGTGCTGCAACACTTGGCTAAAACGCCGGAAGCTCACAAATTGCCGAGCGGCACCTTTTGAATCGCCGTCGCCTTCGTCCCGTCCTGCGCGAATTCAAATCGCAGGATCCACTCGCTCGACGCGTTCTGGCCATCCACTTTCGGCGGCGTAAATTGCCAATCGCGCGCCGCCTTCATCGCGAGCCCCGCGAAGTATTTGCTCGGTCCCGCTGAATCCAAATCCGCGCCGACCACTTTGCCCGCCGCATCCACCTGCACCCGCACGCCGACCCGCACCGCGCCTTGAATCGTGTTCAGTGCGTTCTGCGGCACATTCGGCAGCGCCTGATGCGCCACCGCGCCCCGCGCGATTTCGCCCGCCGCGCCCTTGGCCACTGGTTTCGGAGTAGGAGCCACGATGACTGGCTGCACGCCGCTGGCCTCCGATCGCGTCGCGCCAACTGACTCTGCCGGCTGCGGCGCCTTGATCTGTTGTGCTTTCGGCCGCGCCTCCGGCTGCTCGACCACGGACGCCATCGGCTCCGTCGAAGCCTCCGGGCTTCGATGAATCAGTTTCTGCCCCGCGAACACCAGCACGAGCGCGACCACTCCGATGGCGATCGTTGGAATCGCGAAGCCTCGCCGCGGCGCCGCGCTCATCGGCTTGGCCGCAGCCGCAGGTTTTGCAGCCATAACGGGTCTCGCCGCTTCCGTCACCTTCGGACCGCGCGCAACCGGCTGCGCAACAGCGCGCGGTTCGACGCGCTGCTCTTTTCCCAACACGGGCGCGTCCGGATCGAGTCGCGCTCCAATCTGTGTCAGCGTGCATCGCTGTTGCGGATCTCGCCGCAAACATTGCCGCGCGATATCGCCGAACGGCGCCGGAATCGCTTTAGGCAGCTCCGGCTCCTCTTGCCCCTTCCATTCCCATGTCGGCAACTGCTGCGTCAGCACTTCCACCAGCGTCACGCCCAGCGACCACACATCGCCCGCCACGGACGCTCCTCGCGTCCCCACTTCGGGAGCGTCGTACGCGGTCGGCTGGCCGCGCTCCCCGCGCGTCTCCCTCGCCGCGGTGATCCCGTCGCTTGAAATTTTAAGTTCCTCGCCGACAGCCATGATGTTCGCCGGCTTCACACGTCCGTGAACCATCCCCTTGCCGTGAATACAGGCGAGCGCCTCGAGCACCGGCCGCAGCATTTCGCGGGTTTCCGCTGGACTCAGCGCCCGCTGCGGAATAATTTGCGACAAATCCTCATCCGCGAATTCCGTCACCGCATAGACCATTCGCGCGCCGCCCACTTCGCATCGCCCCGTTTGAAATATGCGTAGCAAATGCGGATGCGCCAGACTCGCAGCCGCTGCCCACCGCACAAGTTGCGCTTCAGCATTCTGCGCGTCCGCGGCAATCAGCTTGATCGCAGCTTTCTGCCCGTCGTATTCGGTCAGGAACACGGGGCCGCGCTCGGACCCGCCCAGATACTGGCGCAGGCGGAATTTCCCGTCGGCCATCTGGCCTTCCCAGTTTTTCCACGCCTCGATCATCATGTTTGCTCGTCTGTCCGCGCGCGTGTCAGCTTGTAACACGATGCCTCCCGCAAATCTGCATTTTGGTGCAAAGATTTGAAGCGGCGCCAGGCTGGGGCATTCGCCGGCCGCAAACACGAGGCCTTGCCGGGTGCCAGAGCCGCACCGGAAAAACCTCAGGCAACATAGTCGTCCTATTCACCTCGAAAAGTAAAACGCGGCTTGCCTAAAAGCACAAGTCACCTGTGCCGAAGGCCAGTACGGGGCAGGGAACTACGGTTTGCGGCGAAAAACCGACTCGTCCTTCAGCATTTCGTTGTACCGCACCAGGTCATCGTTGTTTTCGACGCACTCATATTCCTGCAGCCGCGTTCCCGGGCGCAGCATGATCGTGCCGCGCCGCGTCCACGGCCCGGTAAACACCTCAGGGTCCGTGACCGTGTCCTCGTAGAGAATCGTATTCATGTCCACACGCGTGAATTTCTCCACCACGTGCAGTTTTTCGCTGTGAATCGTTCCCACGCCCGAGAGCCACGTCTTGTCGTTGAATCCGGTCACGTCCACGACCAGCGTATCGCCGTCCCAGTGTCCGACGGAATCTCCCATGTAGCTCGGATCGAGATCGTCCGGATGCTTCGCATCAATCGGAATCAGCCGGAATTCGTGGAACACCTCGAATAACATCACCACCATTTTCGGCGTCTGCACGATCTGCATCGGAAATAATCCCATCAGCGTAGTTCGCGGCACGCCCGGTGGCAGGCACCGCACCATCGGCTCGTCCACCCCGCGACGCGCGTACGATTCGTCCACTTTTTTCTGCGCCCACGCCTGATAAGGAGGGGGCGGCTGCTTGTCCTTGATCGCAAACGGCGTGATCGGCACGTTCCCGGGGACGAATCCTCCGTCCACGTTCGCTTCTTCCCACGTTCCGATGCGGTTGCTGCCGCCCTGCCATACGCCGGTCATGTCCGGATGTCCCTGCGAGTCCCGCGGAATCTTGGCGCTCGGGTCGTCTTTCTTCTGCTGTGCCGATGCCGCACTCGAAATAACAATCAGCGTCGCCAGAAACGCCGCGATCACGATTCCCTTCGTCAGTTTTCCGATGTGCATCGTTCTCGCTTTCGAGTGCTTTGTAGGTCGCGGCTTCAGCCGCGACGTAAGCGTATCCAAAGAAGCCCCGGGCTTTAGCCCCTGAAGCTCCCAACTCAATTCTTCGGCGGAAGCGCGGGGTTTCAACCCCGCGAAAAGTAGTCTGCCCTTGTCAGGGGCTTTAGCCCCGGTGTGGCAACCTCGCTGGGAGCCGCGCGACGGTTGAGCAGCATCCTTGAGCCGCGGAGCGGCGTCCGTAATTAGCCCGGCACGAAGCGCAGCGCAGTGCCGGGAAGAGAATAGAAACGACCCGTAGTCCCGTAGGGACGATTGAGCGACCGGAGTCCGGGACGTGCGAGCGTCGTTGCCGCTAGTAGTTTCTCGACCCGTGAGCGCAACAGAGCTTTTCATTTTGGCGGCTCCGTCAATTCTTCGGCGCAGGCGGCGCGATCGGCGCATCGGGCGGCGACTGTCCCGACGGCGTCGGATTCGCGCCCGGCGCACTCCCGCCGTCACCAGTTCCCGGCGGCGGACCGAAATAGAACTTGCGCCCATCCTTCAGCGTAACTTCGCGCGAGTGCCCCCACGGCCCGCCGACGCGCGATTGCCACCCGGTCATCGTGATCTCGTCGCCGATCTTCACTGTGACGTCGCGCCGCCATCCCGATCGGTAAAGCACGCTCGGCGGAAAACCTTCCATCTTCCAGTTCGTGACCTTGCCGTCCTTATCTTTCACGTCTATGTAAATGAAGCAGTGCGGATTCGTCCACTCGATGCTCGTGATCGTGCCCGTCAGCGAGATCGGCTTGTTCGCGTCGTATTCCACGCCGAACGAATGATGCGCCCGCGCCGGCGCGCTCGCCGCCAGCGACAGCACAATCCCGCCAAAGCAAACTGCCAGAGCCCTGAATTTCATTACGCGTTCCCCCAAATTTCGCCTCAGCATATCCGCGCGTGCAATCGAGGTCAAGGTCGCTCGTCTCGTTTTCGAGTCTTCGTTTCGTTCTTGCGTTGTCAGTCCGAGCAAACGATGGCCAAATTGCGCAGCGCGCTCGCGGTACGGGGATGTTTTCTTCCCAGCGCTTTTTCGAGAATCAACACGCCACGACGAAGCGCGTGCTCCGCCGCAACCTGTCGACCCATTCTCCAGTAGACGGCCCCCAGGCTTGTCAGGACAAATCCAACCTCGCAGTGTCTATGGCCGAGGTGGCTGCGAAACACGCGAAGCGCCCGCAGGTAGAGCTTCACCGTTTCGGAATTGCGGCCTAACTCGGACAGGATCGCCGAAAGAGCGGCCTCATCCGCGGCGAGTGAAACCGGGTCGCGCGGTCGAATCTTTTTCCGCAACCGGACGCCACGTCGCGCGTAACGCAGTCCTTCCACGTATCGTCGGCGCGCGTAAGCGATTCCGCCGAGGTTATGGTAGAGCGTCGCAATGAAATCCTTCTGATTCTTTCCGTGACCTGCCCCCCGAACCAGCTTCAAAGCCCGCTGATACATTCGATTCGCGTCGGCGAATCGGCCCGTATATTTGCGCAGGACGCCGAAATCATTGAGCACTGCGGTGAGAAGCAGGGGATCAGAGGGTTGAACCTTTTCGGCCAATCGAAGCGCGCGGAGAAAGACGTCAGTTGCCGCGCGATACTTTCCGCGTTCGACGAGTCGCGACGCCTTCAAGTGTAGAGTCGCTGCGTTCTCGAGATCCCTTTGTCGAATTGCTGCCGGTTCCAGGGAATTGCGGTGGCGGTTGCGTGGGGACGGGTGCACTCAGGTCTCGCCGCGGGCAGCGGTTTCTCGAATCGCTACGCTGGGCGGACGGCGGGCGACCCTGCGCGAGTAGCCCTTGGCGTTTCGCTTCGCGTGCGCTCGCGGCTGGCGATACTAGCCCAGCACGACTTCGTTGTGGTTAGCGCTCAGCTTAAGCGACTTCAGCGCCGGGAGCGTTTTCCCAGCCCGCAGTTTCTTCCCGCTCTTCTTGCTTTTCTTTGTTGGCATGTCAGTCCCCTGAACGCTATCGAACTCCGCTGAATGTATTGCACGCCAGTTGCCAAGTCAACGTCCGGCTAACCCCTTGAGAACCAGGCGCGAAGCAGTTCAGACATGGCCGCCGGTCGTTAAATATTCAACCGTCGTTGAATCACTCAACACACGCGGCTCGGAGGCGCGCCGTGGACAGGCGCCACGCAAAGCGCTACCGTCGAATGCGCACTTCGGAGGAATTCATGCCCTACAATTCGCATCAGAGAGCCGCTGAGCTGCACGAAATGGCCGCGCACGCCCATCGCATGGCCGCGACGAATCACGGCAAGGAAGATCACCAGTCCGGACACGAGCACGCTCGCCAGGCAATGGAGCACGCTGCCGCGGCTTTCCGACAGTCTCAGGAAGCGCTCGAAAAATCCGCCATGTTTGCAGGGAAGGACGCGAAGAAAACCTGACGACTCCGCTTCTGGCTGCGTTACTTCTTCGAGAGTTCAGCATCGAAGCGGTTTTCGACTTCGTGACGGCTCAGCGGATCCGTCACCTTGTCCACCACGATCGAATACACCACTTCGTTTTTTTCGATCTGCGCGGTAATAAATGATCCGGCGCCGGGCAGCGTCTGGTTGGTGAACTTCACTCTTCTGCCGTCTTCGAGTGTTTTAATCCAATCCTCGATAGGCATGTTCCTTCTCGTTCGCGCGGTATCGGTATTCCGCGCAGGTTCGTCGCCTAATGCCTTGCTTCGAAAGCCGACTCCGGCCAGCGACACCGTCGCATCGCCTCGAACGCGTGCAGGCTACCACGCGGAGGGCGCTTTGTCGCGGCGGACTAAGCGGCTACGGGCCGCTGCCGTTTGCGGCGTTTTTTTCCCGCCGCGGCGAGAACTGCAACTTCATTCCGGGTGGACGTCGCCATGCGCGGCCCCGACATTTCCTTCGTCACACGCGCGAGGATGGTTTTGTTCGACTCCCTCTTGGCGGTCTTCTTGCGCATCCCCGGATCATGGTCCAGTCTCCGGACGAATGCTGTTCCTTTCTGCACACGCGCGCCTGCCGCCGACACGCGCCGTCGTTCTGCGCTGTGCAGATTCTCACACCCCTTCCACAATCCGAAAATCGCGCTTCGCCGCGCTGCCGAGCACCTTCAACGCCTTCTGGTACCCGGCGCTCTCATACGTCGCAATCGCTTTTTCCACGCTCTCGAACTCGATCACGACTGTCCTCTGATCCGCCTTTCCCGCCTCATGCGCCTTCGCAGGCTTGCCCGCGACCAGCGGACGTCCCCCGCCCGCTTCAACCGCCGGCTTCGCAGCCGCAGCATACTTCGGTATTACCGATTCATCCGAAACCGATTGGTAGCTGACGACCCAGTATCCCTTCTTCGCCATTGATCTCTCCCACTCCGCGAATCTCGATCTCGATTTTCCCGCGGACGAACAATTTACTCGCCGCCGCGCTAGCGCGCAATGTCGCACGCGCCTGTGCCATCGTATTGGCCGTCGTAGGGGCACGATATATCGTGCCCGGCAAACTTCCTTGGCGCGATGCAGCCCATGCGCCTCGCGTCCGGCGCTCGAACCTTTGTCTCGTACCGCCGGCGTCTCGCCGGTTCATTCGTCTTCGCTCTGCTTGCCTCTACCCCCTCCACAATCCGAACACCCCGCTTCACCTCCCCACTTGTCCGGCGATCGCGTCAGGCACGCTCCAGCCGGTTGGCAAGACCTGATGGCGCGTGAGACTTGGAACAGGGCTTCCTGAAGGTGGGCACTAAGCTAGGTTATTGGTGCCACTATGAACCATGCTGAAAACGAAGCGATCCCGCACCATGACTCTCACGCAGGTAAGGGCCCGCAACGCTGGAGGATACTAGGCGACTGCTCGCGCATTCCCGCGTCACGGCGTCGGCGCGTTTCAGGAAATTGCCGAGCAGGAATCAGACGGCAAGCCAGGTTAGTTCCCCTGGGTATTTAGCATCTTGCAGTCGGTGCAGAGTCTGTAGATGCTGCCATCCTCTCGGCGATCAATGGCAGCAATCTCACGGCCGGGCGCACAAGCCTCATTGTTGTGGTAAACACGATCTACGAGGGGTTTCAAAAGTTCATTTATCGAATGAAAATCGCTGACCGAGGGCATTTTGCCTCCTTGCGAGAAATGGCGGCAGCAACGTATCCCCGCCGGGATTCTCCGCATTGGCCTCAAAAGCGTTAACTTGCAAGGCCAAGCACAGCATCCGCTTCGGTCTTGTAAGTATCGAAAACCGTCAGCAGCTTGGTGATCTGCATGACGCCCTCGAAGTGCGATCCCAGGTGGCAGAGCGCCAGCGACGCCCCCTGCGATTTTGCGTCACGATACATCGCGACGAGCATACCGAGCCCCGCGCTGTCTATATATCCGACCTTATCCACGTTCAGAATGATCTTTTTGTTGCCGCTGGCGAGCAGGCCGTTCACGTTCTTGCGCAGCGCGCTACTTTCGTCGCCGAGGACGATGCGCCCGCCCAACGCCAGGACAGCCATGCCATTCACTTCGCGATTCGCAATATGTAATCCCAAGTTTATTACCTCGCTATCGAACGATTTCCGCTTGCGGTGACACCACTACTCATCGCTGGCACGTTCGGGAACCCATTCTGAAGCCGGTGGCCCGAGTTTAGGGGAGAGGTCGCCGAGATCCTTTGACGCCAGTTGGCTAAGCAGCGGATCGAGGTCGTCCGCTAAATACCTGCCACGACAAGGAATTTCGTGATTTTTCAGGCGGTCCGGCGTGGCGAAATTTCTACTGCACTTTCCACACTTGTACATAAATGACAGGTCGGTCACGAGGCAACTCCTAGACCGAAAGGTTGTCGGTTGGCACAGGAACCGTCGCCGAGAGGTAGCGCGGCGGAAGTTGTGAAGGGACACCGTGACCCTACACGACGCGAACGCAATAAACAAGAGAACTGAGCGAGACACCGCGGTCGGTGAGTAGCTGCGGCGGCCCGTAGGGTCGGTGCGCTCGATCTCCCAGGCTCCACTTGCCGTGGACACTGGGAGCCCTGTCCTGTCTGATTATCATGCGTAGCTCCTTCGGGGCCGCGAGAGCTGATGCGGGCCCTGATCAGAAGCTAGCAGGATGTCAAGGGTGACGGTGAATGTGCGCCTGTGGACTTTTTGTTTTCCCGCCTTCGCTCGCCGGAGCGAACTACGGCGCGGCAAGGGGAGAACTCAAGACGCTGCCGATGCTGTTCCGGCCGAGACTTTCCTGACCGCAGGCGGTACCCATCGGCCGTCAACTACCTCGGCCTTCGGCGCATACAACCGCATGCAGAGGTTGAAGTCTCCCGCCGGTGCGGGCAACCAGTTCGATTCCTTTTCTTTACCGGGCGAGTTGTGCTGGAAATACAGATCAACTGAGCCATCCGCGTTGTATTTCAGTTCATCGCGGTCGCCGATTGCATTCCGATTCAGAGCGTTGGGCGAAGGGAATCCATGCTCGTCGTACAAAGTAACGGACCAGAAGGCGCCCGCGGGCGGAATATTGGATTTGTCGAAGTGGAGCACGTAATTGTTCACGCCGATCAGAGGCTTGCCGTCCGCGTCGCCAAGGTTCAGCGGATAGACCGCATCCTCCGGCTGATTTGCGCCGAGACCCACCAGCCCGACAATGGCCCGCTTGAGATAGAAGTTTCCGTACACACCCATCGTGTCCGTATTCATCTGCCACGCGTTCACAACGCGGGCGAGCGTTGGGATCTTCGCCCGCATTGCTTTGAGGCCGTCGGGCGCGGCCCGTTCCAGCGCACTCTTCACAGCGGGACTGACCTTGGTGATGTCAAAAGATTTTCCCGGCTCGATTCCGATCCTTTGCATTCGCGCGACGATTGACTGGTCGGTGATATGTGGCGGGTGGAGTTTCATCAATTCCGCGGCATACGAAAAGTAATTGCCTGCAGGCATGGTATCCACTTGTGTCATCGGGGGCGTCTTCATGTCCACAGTCGGATCAATCGCGGCCTTGACCGGCTGCACTGGCTTGCCAAGTTGGGACACAGGGGTAACCGTGTAGCCGGCCTGCACTTTGTGGACAGCGTCGTAGTCCTTGGGGCCGTTGGTTTGGGTGCGCCCAATGATCCAGACGTACGGAGTAGGCGCGTCAATGCGCAGAAGACCTTCGGGGAGCTTTCCCTGCCAACCTGGGGGCACGATCGCGAAACGGTTCGCGCCGGTTCCGGTGGTGCGTTTGCCGGGGCTTGCAAACACGTCCGTCCACATATCGAGCATTGGCAACAGGTAGTATCGGTCCTGTGTGTCGGGGACGGACACAACGACAGGCTCCTTGGTCAAGTCGAGCCACGCGATGGAGTAGAGGGTGTCAAAGTTTGGCCGCACGACATCGCGGAACTCGGCCGGTGGGAATATCGGGACGTGCGTAAATGCGTTCATCGGTCCGCGACCGAGGGTCTTTCCGGCCTCCACATTCACGGCCTGCCGGCGCGTCGCGTCCATCAAAACGAGCGGGTAGAGGTACGTATAGGCCTCGACGCCGATTTCGTAGGCTTCCTGCTCGCTAATCGCTTTGGTCTCCATTTTTTCTCCTGGGAACCGCTGTGAATATGGCCTCTTCCGGATGTGGTTTCCAAGGCCGTCGTCAACGGTATGGCACGGCGAATTCCGAACAGGAGCCTCCCCACGGGCCTCCTAACCGCTTTATTGCTTTCACTTGCGGACCTGGGTTGGGCGAGGGAAGGACGGACGGTGCGCTCTCCGTCCGAGATTTCGGAGCGCCCCTGAGATTTCGTGGTTTCAAATGCCTGAGTAACGCGTTTCTGGGATGTGTGCGCCTGTGGACTTTTGATTCAGGACCCCGGGTATCGGCTGACCGCGAGCGCACAGGGCGTAACCTGTGGGGCGAAGGAAACCTCGCGCGGCGGTGTGGATCGGACTATTAGTTAGACGCCTTCCACAATCCGAACATCCCGCTTCACCTTGCCGTCAATCACCTTCAACGCTGCTTGGTATCCCGCGCTCTCATACGTCGCAATCACTTTCTCGACGCTCTCAAACTCGACCACAATCGCCGGCTCGTTCACGCCCGCCTCGTGCGCTGCCGTCGGATTGCCTCGGATGATCAGCCGTCCCCCGGCCGCCTCAATCACCGGCCTCGCGAGCTTCGCATATTCCGCCATCACGGCCCCGTCCGCCGCCGACACATGCAAAACAATCCAATATCCCTTCTTCGCCATCGCTCGCTCCGATTCCTCGAAATTCCCGGAACAGTCTAGAACAGGACGCCAACTAGACGCTCCCGCGGTTTAATACGCCAAATGGACATGTGGGTAACGGCAGCCGCTTGTCAGGGTGTCCGACTAATCAGGAGTTGGCGCAGCCGGGAGCTCGATTGGCGGTAATATGCGCGGTTCGGTCAAACAGATCGCTTGGGTCGCTCGCCACGTCCTCTGGGCCTACTTTCTTGGAAACCAGTCGCATACCCGTCTTCCAAAGCTCCTTATCCTCGAGGCTTTGACGCAGGCCGCTTCGCATACCGCCATTCCAACAGAAACGCGATCACAATTCCAATGAGAATGAATCTCCAGACCCAGCGGGTGTTGTCGTGAATCACGCTCGCGCCCGAGAACAGAAACACGACTCCAGTGATCAGAAATAGTGGGCCAGTGATAGCGCAATGAAAAGAGCGATTCCTACTCCAGTTGGCAAAACATCCGATAGCCATGGCGAAAAGGCACGCAGCCGCTGACGGTGGATGGAGAGGACGCCAGTAGAATCCAATGAGGCTCAGCGCCCCCCAGGCAATCAGCGAGACTATGAACCAGTAGCAGAGTGTTGCTGGCGAACTACAGCAAGCTTCCACTTGTTTTGTCATACATATACTCGCCGGCACGTCGCGCGCACGGCACGTCGCGCGCACGGCACTAACGTGCTTGGGGCCTCTTTGGATCTAGCTGTGACGGGCTGCTTAGAGCTAACGAGAGTCCGATGGCAGCAGCCTTGAGAAGCAGCGGAAGAAACGCCTGCCCGTCCAACCGTCAGAACCGGCGGGTGGCCCAGCCTTAGCTCGTTTTGCATTCTGTCCACTTCGTTCGCCATCGAGCAGATCACACCCGCGCTGCTTCTAGCCACGCAGAAAGTTTGAGGGTGCCGCACTCTTCGTTTCCCAGAAGGGTGCGTCTTTTGCGAGTCGTCTGCGTAGTTTCCACGCTAGAAAGTGCATCGAGTTTGCGTCACGATCGCCTTAACGAAGTTATCCCAATACCAGGATACTTCCACCTTGCGATATGGCCGGGCGAAAAACTAGGTCGGGAATCACGCCAAGTTCAGGCAACGTATTCACCGATCTGCGTCTGCCGAACGCCGACGAAAAGCAAACGAAGGTCCGGCTCGCAGTCGCGATCAATCAGACTATTGCCGGCCAGGAACTATCCCAGGCGGCGGCAGCGCGTCACCTGAAAATCAATCAGCCCAAGATTTCCGCGCTCGCCAATTACCGCTTGGACGGCTTTTCGGTGGAGCGGCTCATGCATTTCCTCACCGCGCTCGACTGCGACGTCGAGATTATCATTCGCCCCAAGCCCCGCTGGCGAAATGAAGCGCGCATCGTTGTAAGCGCCGCGTAGTTCCATAACGGGTATTCCAAGCGTTGGCTTTTGATTTTCCGGGTCCCAGCCTTTGCGCAGCAAAGGGTGGGAATTTTCCCTTGTCTCTTGCCCCCTCGGCGCGCCGTAGTCCGTTGCGGCAAACTTAGGCGGCTCATCGAAAAGTCCACAGGCGCCACTTGACAACCTCCAGCTTCCTTCCTGCTAGCGTGAGCTGGGGCCCAGAAAGGGCTCCCAGTGTCGACGGCTAGTCGAGCCTGGGAGATGAGTCCCGGAAAGGTAGAAACATATGAGCCGATCTCTCTTGGAAGAAAGAGCGTGGCGCCTCTTTGAACAGGGCCAAGGACCGATGCCGGAGCTAAAGGCTCCGCTCGGCCGCCACACTCGCAAGTGCATCGTCTGTCGTCACCCCGAACGCAAAGCCATCGAGCTGGAATTCCTCCGCTGGCGCAGTGCCAAGGACATCGCCGACGACTACGGTTTCGCGGACTACTCCTCGATTTACCGCCATGCCCGCGCCACCAAACTTTTCGAACGCCGCCGCGCCAATGTTCGCGTGGCCCTCGAACCCATTATCGAGGGAGCCGAACATGCCAGAGTCACCGCCGAGGCGGTCGTCCACGCTGTTCGTACCTACGCTCAGATCAACGATTCCGGCAAATGGGTCCCGACCACCGCGCACGTCGTGCATCACACCCTCTCGGATGGTCGCGTCATTCCAGCCGACTCGCCATCCCCGCTCCCGGTTCGAAAAGCAAATCGCAGCACCGGCGGATCGAAGTCTAATCGCCAACTTCCCAATATCCCGGAATTAGAAGGTGTCTCAAATGGCTGAAAACACAGGTCGGCGGTCGTTTCTAATCGCCTATTTGCGATCCGACCAGGATCGCAATCCCGAGCGACTCGCCGCGGCGAGGAGCCGAGGGGTCTCTCCGCCGCCCCGGATGAGCGGCGCAACTGAGGATATGCGTCGCTTCACGAATCCGAGCTTTCTGCGCGCTAAAATGATTACAATTGCGCGTCAGAGTGAAACGATCGTCGAGGAGACCCGCGTATGAACCCGAACAACAACGATGAACTGATGCGCACCGTGCAAGATCTGGTCGCTCGCGTGCGCCATCTGGAAGACACGCTCGAAATCCAGCAGCTGCAATCGAAATATATTCACCTCCTTTTCAAGCAGCGCTTCGACCGCATCGTGGACGAATGCTTCGCCCACAATCTCCCCGACGTGTCCATAGAGTTCTCCGATAGCGGCGTGTACCGCGGCCTCGAAAGCGTTCGCGCGCTTTACAAATCTTTCGACGTGACGAAAACCATCCCGGGATTTTTCATCCTTCACATGGCCGCCAATCCGGTCATCGAGATCGCGAGCGACGGATTATCCGCGCGAAGCCACTGGCTATCGCCCGGCGCTGCCGGCAGCATTTCTTCAGCCGCATGGATCTGGGGAACTTTTTACGTGGATTACGTGAAGGAAGATGGCCGCTGGAGGATCGCGCATTCCAACCTCGTGCCTGTGTTCCGCAACCGGTACGAAACGAGCTGGGCGCAAGCGCCCGATCATGGCACCGTGCGCGGCGTGCTGGCGGCGCAGCCCGATGAGCCATCCACTCTCTACAAGCCCTACAACGAAGCCAAAAAGCAGCCGGACATGTTCGCCGGACATCCGCCTCTTCCGCAACCGTAGCACTAATCACTCGAACACGAAGATGCGCGCGAGGCCAATTCCGCAGTATGCTTTGGATATAGACGAAATACGGAGGCACGGCGTGGACGGCAAAGCGTCGCCTGCATCGAAAGCGGGCGCACGGATTGAATCCGACAGCATGGGCAAGATCGAGGTGCCCAACGACCGCTACTACGGCGCGCAGACCGCGCGGTCGCTGATCCACTTCGATATCGGCACGGACAAAATGCCGCCCGAGCTGATTCGCGCGTTCGGAATCCTGAAAAAGGCCGCGGCGCTGGTCAACCAGGACCTCGGAAAGCTCTCCGCCGAAAAAACGAAGCTGATCGTGCAGGCGGCGGACGAAGTGATCGCCGGAACGCTCGACGCGCATTTTCCGCTGCGCATCTGGCAGACCGGCAGCGGCACGCAAACCAACATGAACGCGAACGAGGTGATCTCGAATCGCGCCATAGAACTTTCGGGCGGCGCGATGGGCAGCAAGAAGCCCATCCATCCGAATGACGACGTCAATATGTCGCAGTCGTCGAACGATACGTTTCCCACGGCGATGCACATTGCCGCCGCGTCGCGCGTGGCCGAGGCGCTGATTCCCGCCGTCGAGCGGCTGCGCGACGCGCTCAACGCGAAAGCGCGCGAGTTTGGCGATGTGGTCAAAATCGGCCGCACGCATTTGATGGACGCGACGCCGCTGACCGTTGCACAGGAGATGTCCGGATGGTCGAGCCTGCTCGATCGCGATATCGAGCGGCTGAAGGCGGTGCTGCCCGGCCTCTACGATCTGGCCATCGGCGGAACAGCCGTGGGCACGGGATTGAATTCACCGCCGGAATTTGCCGAGCGCGCCGCGAAGAAAATCGCGGAGCTGACCGGGCTGCCTTTCAAATCGCATCCGAATAAATTTGCGGCGCTTTCCGCGCACGACGAAATCGTGTTCGCCAGCGGCGCGCTGAAAACTCTGGCCGCGTCGCTGATGAAGATTGCCAACGATGTGCGCTGGCTCGGCTCCGGCCCGCGTGCCGGACTCAGCGAACTGATTCTGCCGGAAAACGAGCCGGGCTCCTCCATCATGCCGGGCAAAGTGAATCCCACGCAGTCCGAGGCGATGACCATGGTCGCCGCGCAGGTGATGGGCAACGACGCTGCCATCGGATTCGCCGGCTCGCAGGGAAATTTCGAGCTGAACGTTTTCAAGCCGGTGATCATCCACAATTTTCTGAACTCGGTGCGGCTGCTCACCGATGCATGCCGCTCGTTCACCGACCACTGCGTGCAGGGAATGGAACTCGATCGCCAGCGCATCGAGCAGTACGTGAAGAATTCGTTGATGCTTGTTACCGCGCTGAATCCGAAAATCGGCTACGACAAAGCCGCGGAGATCGCCAAGAAAGCCCACCACGAAAGAATCAGCCTGCGCGACGCCGCACTGAAGCTCGGCTACCTGACCGAAAAGGAATTTGACGAGCTGATTCGTCCGGAAAAGATGACGCGGCCGTGAGCTGAGCTGTCGCGGGCGGCGGGCGAGTGTTTCATTGCGGCACAGAATTTGGCCGCGAACGTACCATCGTGAAACATTTTCCGCGCGGCCTCTCATTTCTGGAAATTGTGAATTCTCTCATCAAAAGTTTTTTTGACACGCGCATGACGCTTCGCTAGATTGAATTCCCCTTCCGTAGTTTCCCCCTTCCACTGGAGCAGTCATGCGTATTCTTGTCGCCGAAAGCGACTTGTCGCTCAGTGGTTTTCTGGATAAGGAATTCCGCGCAGAGAATTACGCCGTGGATCTGGCGACGGATCCGGACGAAGTAAAGTCGCTCGCCCGCGTACGTCACTACGACGCCGCAATCCTCGACCTTCACCTCGGGCATCACGATGGCCTGGAACTTCTGCGGAGCGTGCGCGCCGCGCAGGAACAACTTCCCATTCTGGTTCTGGCAAGCCGCGGCAGCGTCGAACATCGCGCGCAAGTGCTCGATCTCGGCGCGGACGATCTTGTGCTCAAGCCGTTCGAATTCGCGGAGCTTTCGGCGCGGGTGCGCGCGGTGCTGCGCCGCGGCGGGCACTACGCGGAAGCGGTGCTGCGGGTCGAGGATCTGGAGCTGAGCCGCGTGGAGCGTTCGGTGCAGCGCGCGGGACGGCAGATCAAGCTGACGCCGAAGGAATTCGCGCTGCTGGAATACCTGATGCGGAACTCCGGCCAGCGCGTCACGCGGACCGAAATCATCCAGCACGTCTGGAATATTCCCTGCGACACGATGACGAACGTGGTGGACGTGTACATCAACTACCTGCGCAAGAAGGTGGACGCGCCGTGCGAGCACAAGCTGATTCACACCGTGCGCGGCGTGGGATACCGGTTGCAGGCGCAAAGCGCGCGCGGCGGAAACGCGGCTTGAATCCGTGGACGAAGAAACAAGGGGGCCAAACATGTCAGCCGGAACAGCAGCGTTGGCGAAGCAAGTGGATGCGGTGGAGCGCGAGCGGCTTCTGCTCGAACATCTTCCGCAAGTGCAATATGTCGCGCGGCGCATTCACGGCCGGCTGCCGCAGCATGTGCTGCTGGAGGACCTCGTCCACGCGGGCATTCTGGGCTTGATGGACGCGGTGCGGAAATACGATCCGAGCAAGAACGTACAGCTGAAGCATTACGCCGAATTCCGAATACGCGGCGCGATTCTCGACAGCCTGCGGCTGGTGGACTGGAGTCCGCGAGCGCTGCGAAGGCAGGCGCGGCGCATGGAGCAGGCGATCAATCAGTGCAAGGCGCGGCTGGGACGCGATCCGAGCGAGACGGAAATCGCGGAGGAAATGCAGGTGAGTCTCGTAAGCCTGCAGCGGCTGCAGGGCGATCTGCGCGGCCTCGACATCGGCAGCCTGCAGGCGGACGTGGATGAACCCGGCGAACGCGAGATATCGAAGCCGCGCGCCGAAGCGACGGAAGAGGATCCGTACCATCGTGCGGTTCGCGCGGAGACGAAGCGCCTGCTCGAAAAGGCGATCGGCGAACTGCCGGGCAGGGAACGCGAGGTACTCGCGCTCTATCACTTTCAGGAAATGACGATGAAGCAGGTCGGGGCGATGATGCGGATCGGGGAGTCGCGGGTGTCGCAGATTCACACGTCGGCGCTGCTGCGGCTGCGCGAACGGCTGACGGGAACTCTTTCGGCGCGCCCGCCGCTGATGCACGCGTCGGGCTCGGCGGCGCCGGTGGCGGCTGTGGCGCGGGTGCGGGTCTGATGGCCACGAATCTTGTCCACAAGAAGGGCGACCGCGATCAACGCATCGCGGAGGAGCACGCGCGCAACCTCAGCCAGAACAAGGATTCGGGAGCAAAGTATCGCGGGCTATTGGAAGCTGCGCCGGATGCGATGGTGGTGGTGAACGAGGGCGGGGAAATCGTGCTGCTGAACGTGCAGGCGGAGAAACAGTTTGGATATCACCGCGATGAGCTCGTTGGGCAGAAGGTCACGAACATTATTCCGAAGGGTTTTGCGGAGCGTTTGATCGCGGACGGCACGCGAAGCACTGCGGAAGCGCTGGCGCAGCAGATCGGCACTGGAATCGAGCTTTCGGGGCTGCGAAAGGACGGAAGCGAGTTTCCAATCGAAATCATGCTGAGTCCGCTGGAGAGCGCCGAAGGAATTCTAGTCACGGCAGCGATCCGGAATATCAGCGTGCGCAAGGCCGCGGAAAAACATCTGGCGCAGATGGAGGGAAGGTACCGCGGGCTATTGGAAGCGGCGCCGGACGCAATGGTGGTGGTGAACCAGGGCGGGGAGATCGTGCTGCTCAACGTTCAGGCGGAGAAGCAGTTCGGGTACCGGCGCGACGAACTATTGGGACAGAAGGTCAAGAACATCATTCCGGAAGGCTTCGCGGAACGGTTGGTTGCAGACGGCCTTCGGACCGCAGCAGATGCGCTAGCGCAGCAGATCGGCACTGGAATCGAACTTTCCGGGCGGCGAAGGGATGGAAGCGAGTTTCCGATCGAGATCATGCTGAGCCCGCTGGAAAGCGCCGAGGGAATTCTGGTGACCGCGGCGATCCGGGACATCAGCGTGCGCAAAGCGGCAGAAAAACAGATGGGGCAGATGGAGGGCAGGTACCGCGGACTATTGGAAGCAGCGCCTGATGCGATGGTCGTGGTGAACCAGAGCGGAGAAATCGTTTTGCTTAATGTCCGCGCGGAAAACGAATTCGGATACCGGCGCGATGAACTGCTGGGGCAGAAGGTTACGAACATCATTCCGAAGGGCTTTGCGGAAAGGCTGATCGCGGACGGCACGCGATCGGCGGCTGACGCGCTGGCGCAGCAAATCGGCACAGGGATTGAGCTGATCGGATGCCGGAAGGATGGTAGCGAGTTTCCGATTGAAATCATGCTGAGCCCGCTGGAAAGCGCCGAAGGAATTCTGGTGACGGCGGCGATCCGGGACATCAGCGTCCGCAAGGATGCGGAAAAACATCTCGCGCAGATGGAAGGCAGGTACCGCGGGCTGCTGGAAGCTGCTCCGGATGCGATGGTGGTGGTGAACCGGAGGGGGGAATCGTCCTGCTGAATGTGCAGGCCGAGAAACAGTTCGGATACCACCGCGATGAACTCGTGGGCCAGAAGATGAAGAACATCATCCCGGAGGGTTTCGCGGAAAGGCTGATCTCGGATGGCCTTCGGTCTCCGGAGGACGCGCTGGCGCAGGAGATTGGCACGGGAATCGAGCTCAACGGGCGGCGGAAGGACGGAAGCGAATTTCCAATCGAGCTGATGCTGAGCCCGCTGGAAAGCGCCGAGGGAATTCTGGTGACGGCGGCGATTCGAGATATCAGCGTGCGCAAGACCGCCGAGACTCATTTACTGAATAAGGTCGAGGAATTGAAGCGCTCGAACGAGGAATTGGGGCAGTTTGCTTACATTGCATCGCACGATTTGCAGGAGCCGCTGCGGATGGTGGCCAGTTACACGCAGCTTCTTTCGAGACGGTACAAGGGAAAGCTGGATTCCGACGCCGATGAGTTTATCGCCTTCGCGGTGGACGGGGCGGGCCGCATGCAGCGGTTGATCCAGGATCTGCTGGCTTATTCGCGCGTCGGAACCAAAGGAAACGAACTGATTGAAACGCCCAGCGAGGATGCGTTGCAACAGGCGCTCATCAATCTGCGCGAAACCATTCGAGAAAGCGGGGCGATGGTGACGCACGATCCGATGCCTGCCGTGCTGGCGGACGACATGCAACTGACCCAGCTGTTTCAGAATTTGGTGGGGAACGCAATCAAGTACCAAGGCGCCGGAGTTCCGCATATACACATCTCGGCCGCGCGAAATATGCAAAAGAAGTGGGTTTTTTCGGTGAAGGACAGCGGACTGGGAATTGATCCGCAGTACTTTGAAAAGATTTTCGGCATGTTTCAGCGGCTTCATAAACGAGAAGAGTTCGAAGGCACCGGAATCGGGCTGGCGATCTGCAAGAAGATTGTCGAGCGGCATGGCGGCACGATCTCGGTCGAGTCACAACCGGGGCAGGGTTCCACATTTCGATTTACGCTGGACGGAACGGAGAGGAAATCATGAATAAAATAATCGGACGCGGCGGTTTGCCCATCGAAGTTCTATTAGTCGAGGACAGTCCCGGTGACGTGCGGCTGACGCAGGAAGCGTTTCTCAACGCCAATCCGACCGTCCATTTGCACGTGGCCAATGACGGCGCTGAAGCCATGGTATTTCTGCGACATCAGGGCGCACATTCCAACGCTCCTCGACCGGATCTTATCCTGTTGGATTTGAACCTGCCGAAAATGGATGGCCGCGAGGTGCTGGCTCACATCAAACAGGACGAAAGCCTGAAAACGATTCCCACAATTATCCTGACGACGTCAGATGATGAAGTGGACATCGTGAAAAGCTACAAGCTTCAGGCAAACTGCTACCTCAACAAACCCGTGCAGCTGGATCACTTTGACAACCTGCTAAAGAGCATCAACGACTTCTGGCTGAGGGACGCCAAGCTGCCAAGGCACGGAACAGGCGGAGCCGGCACAAATTGATCCGGAAATGGCTCCGGGTCAAAGCAGGGCCGGGCAATGCAGGTTTGTCTCGCGAATTGGACGAGGAGCGGCCGGCGAAGCGACGATTTGACGCGGGTCGCGCTGGTGAGCGGACACGACGACCGCCGAAGAGGAAGGTATGCCGATAGAAGTCCTACTGGTTGAAGACAGCGCGGGGGACGTTCGGCTGACGCAGGAAGCGTTCCGGGATGCAAACAGATCTGTTCGTTTGCATGTAGCTACCGACGGCGTCGAGGCGATGGCATTTCTCCGGCATCAAGGCGCTCACTCTGCTGCCCCCCGGCCGGATCTTATTTTATTGGATTTGAACCTACCGAAAATGGATGGCCGCGAGGTGCTGGCTCACATCAAGCAGGACGAAAGCCTGAAAACGATCCCCACAATTATTTTGACGACGTCGGAAGCCGAAGCGGATATCGCGAAAAGCTATCAGCTCCAGGCGAACTGTTACCTGAGCAAGCCCGTGCAGTTGGATCAATTTGAGACCCTGGTGAAAAGCATCAACGATTTTTGGCTGACCAAGGTCAAGTTGCCGCATAAGAAGCAAACCGAGTGAGGGAGAGAGCGGTCGAAATAATTCCACGGGCCGAAGACATGTCCGCCGGACACAGGGCGGATGGCCTTCTATCGCCAGGAATGAGAGGGAATCATGAACGTGACCGGAATGAACGGTAAGGCAATAGAGGTATTGTTGGTCGAAGATAGTCCCGGGGATGTCCGGCTGACGCAGGAAGCTTTCCGGGACGCGAATATGTCCATCCATTTGAACGTAGCGACGGACGGCGTGGAAGCGATGGCTTTTCTCAAGCGCGAAGGTATTCACGTCAAAGCCCCCCGCCCGGATTTCATCCTGCTCGATTTGAACCTCCCCAAGATGGATGGCCGCGAGGTGCTGGCTCACATCAAGGAAGACGCGAACCTGAAAACGATTCCGACAGTGATCCTGACAACTTCCGAGGCCGAAGCGGACATCGTGAAAAGCTATCAGCTCCGCGCGAACTGCTACCTCAGCAAGCCGGTTCAGTTGGACGCGTTTGAGAGCCTGGTAAAGAGCATCAATAATTTCTGGCTGACTGAGGCCAAACTGCCTCACCGGGCGTGAAGCCGATGAGTAAGAAATCAATCAAAGCACTCCTGCTCGTGGAAGACAATCCGGGAGACGCTCGCCTACTCCGGGAGATGGTCAACGAGCAGGAGACAAATAAGACCGATTTGATCCACGTGGAGTGCATGAGCGAGGCGGAGAAGCGCCTCTCGGCAGACGCATTCGACGCGATCTTGCTCGATCTGGGCTTGCCCGACGCGAGCGGACTGGAGGCAGTTCGGCGGGCGCACGCGGCCGCGCCACGCGTTCCTCTGGTGGTGCTGACAGGTTTGGACGATGAGTCACTGGCCGCGCAAGCCTTGCAAAAAGGAGCGCAGGACTATCTGATCAAAGGCCAGATCGAGACGCGCGGTCTTTTTCGGGCCCTGCGCTACGCCATCGAACGCCAAATCATGGAGGAAGTGCTGTTCGGGGAAAAAGAGCGCGCGCAAGTGACGCTCAATTGCATCGGCGACGCAGTGATTTGCACGGATATGTCGGGGAATATTTCCTTTCTCAATCTCGTCGCGGAAAAGATGACGGGATGGAGGCGGGAAGAAGCTACCGCGCGGCCGATGCCGGAAGTCCTCCGAATTCTGGACGGCGCGAGTCGCGAAACCATCCCGAATCTGATGGAGATGATCGCCGGCCAAAATCAAATCACGCACTCGCCGGCGAATTGTGTGCTAATCCGGCGGGACGGATTTGAAATTCCGGTCGAAGATTCCGTCGCTCCGATCCACGACCGCGAAGGGAAGGTTACGGGAGCGGTGATCGTCTTCCGCGATGTGAGCGCGGCGCGGGCAATGGCTCTGCAGGTGACGCATTCGGCCGAACACGATTTTCTGACCGGATTGCCCAATCGAATGCTGGTAAACGACCGTGTTAACCAGGCGATCGCGTGGGCATCACGGCACGGGAAAAAAGTCGCGGTGCTGTTCCTGGACTTGGACGGGTTCAAGCACATCAACGATTCTCTGGGGCATCCGATCGGCGACAAACTTTTGCAATCCATCGCGCAACGCCTGGTGGATTGCGTGCGCGGCTCGGACACGGTCAGCCGGCAGGGAGGCGATGAATTCGTGGTGCTGCTCTCCGAAGTGGAACATTCAGCGGACGTCGCTATCACGGCGAGAAGAATGCTCCGGGCGGTAGCGGAGCCTCATTCCATTGACCAACACGATCTTCATGTCACCACGAGCATAGGCCTGAGCGTTTATCCGGATGACGGACTCGATGCGGAGACGCTGATAAAAAATGCGGACACGGCAATGTATCAGGCCAAGGAAAACGGGCGGCAGAGTTATCAGTTTTTCAAGCCAGCCATGAACGTACGAGCCGTGGAGCGGCAATCCATCGAAGAAAGTTTGCGGCGAGCTCTGGAAAGGGAGGAGTTCACGCTGAACTACCAGCCGAAGGTTAATCTGAGGACGGGAGAAATTACCGGCGCGGAAGCGCTTTTGCGATGGATGCATCCGGTGCGAGGATCGGTTCCTCCAGGTCAATTCATCCCCGTTGCGGAAGACTGCGGCATGATTCTTCCGATCGGCAATTGGGTCCTGCGCGAGGCATGCAAGCAGGCCCGGGCGTGGATGAAAGCGGGACTGCCGCTGGCCTCGATCGCGGTGAACATATCCGCGATGGAGTTTCGCAACGACAACTTCTTGGAGGGTATATTCGTCGCCCTCCAGGAAACGGGTTTGGATTCGAGGTTTCTTGAGCTGGAGCTGACCGAGAGCGTTCTGATGAAGCACGCCGAGTCCGCGGAATCCATTCTTAGGGCGCTTCGAGGGAGAGGCGTGCAGATTGCAGTGGACGACTTCGGGACGGGCTACTCGAGCCTCAGCTATCTTCGGAAATTTCCGATTGATGCCCTCAAGATAGATCAGTCATTTGTCCGGCAGATTACGACCGCTCCCGACGAGACCACTATTGTGACTGCGGTGATAGGCATGGGTCGAAATCTGAAGCTACGTGTCGTCGCGGAAGGGGTGGAAACGGCGGAGGAACTCGCTTTTCTTCAGGGTCTCCAGTGCGACGAAGCGCAAGGGTATTACTTCAGCCGCCCGGTGGTTGCGGATCAGTTTGCGAGGCTGCTCGAAACTGGCGTGGCGGCACGGGTTCTTGCAGCTCGCCCGCAACTTGTTGGTGCACGGCGATCCAAATGGCCGCATTGATATCGCATCGCGCGCACGAAATGGCTCGGAGATGGACATGAGATTTAGAGCGGCTAGTGCTTGCTCCTTTGACGACACGCGCGAAATCGCGGCGCGCGCAGCGTGCGGTGAAGCGATAACATCGGATTAATCCGGCGAGCCGACGCCCAGCCGACACGCCGGAAAAATTTGTGCAACAGATCATGTAAAACCAAACCAGGAGGAACGTTCGATGAAGAATAAGCTCGTCTATGTATTCGCGATCGTGGCACTCGTTCTCGCGCTGTCGTTTCCAGTGGTGGCGCCAGCGGCTCCGCCGGCGCCCAAGCCCCAGCCCGCACCAGCCGCCGCGGCTGCGGCCGAGCATCACCACCACATTCACGATGCTATTGATGCGCTGCGCGCGGCACGAGCTGACCTGACCGAGGCCCAGCACGATTTCGGCGGACATCGCGCGGATGCGGTCCAAGCCATTGACGCGTCCATCCACCAGCTTGAGATCTGCTTGAAGTACGACAATTAACCAGCACGCGGTAGAGCTTGGCCCGGCTTGCGGCGTTGTCGGATTACGGATGACGCCGCGAGTTGGGTGAAATTCCTCGTTGGCGCCAAGTTCTTCTCATCCTTACATTCCAATAAGATGGTGCGGGTTTGCCAAGAATGCTTGCCGGGCGTAGTCCGCCGCGGCGGACTGTGCCCCTACGAAACCCAAGGCCGGTCTTGGCTGACGCCGAAATTTCTCAATGGCTAGCGGCTGGCGGAGGCGGCGGGGCGTGGGGAGCCGACTTGGCGAACGATTTGCGCGGCCAATTTCTCGCTCGTGGAGCAGCTGGACTCGTTGATGCGGCATTGGGCGATCGTCATCTTACAGCCGCACATGCAGTTTTCCGAGTTCATGCGTTTCAAAGCGAGGCGCTTCTGCTGCGGGTTGAGGCCCTTGAAGCTGACGCCGGGAAGTTCGGTGGCGTTCGCGGCGTTCTTGAGGAAAATCTCGCCGTGGTCGTCGAAAGTTTCGATGGGCGTGTCCACGTGTTCGCCGAGCAGGGCTCGGATTTCACGGTCGTACACTTCGGAAGGGTACAAGCCAACGTGTTTGACGACTACGCGGCCGTCGGTATTCACGATGAACGATGTGGGTAGCGCAGGCACGCCGCCATACTCGCGGGAAATGCCGTTGCTGCCCATGGCGATTGGATAGTTGATTTTCTGCTCGCGGGCGAAATCGCGCACTTCTTCGGGAGTCGCGTCGTCATCTTCGGAAATGCCGATGATTTGCAGGCGATCCTTGTAGCGATTGGCGAGTTCAATCATTTCGGGGATTTCCTCGCGGCAGGGCGGACACCAGGTGGCCCAGAAATTGACGATCACGACTTTGCCGCGCCACTCGGCGGTGGACATGACGCGGCCCTCGACGTCGTTCACCAGGAACGGCGGCATCGGCTCGGGTTTGCTGGCGAAGCGGATAACTTTAGGGATGTCATCATCGTCGTCATTCGCCGCACTATTGCCGGAGCTTTCCTGCTGCGCGGGGTTCGCGGCCGAGGAACCGGGCGATGAAGTAATGCGGTTCGCGGCCGTAACCTTGAGCGCGTGCGTAGTCGCGAGCGCGGTGGCAAGTAAGCCGAGTCCGGCGATGGCGACGATAGCGAGAATGTAGAGCTTTTTCATTTTGCGGGCGCTACTGCCGCTCCATGAACCATTATGCGGCAGACGCTGGTGCGGCACAACGCCACTTGATTGGACGGCTCTAACGCTGGAAGGGCGCGTTGAATTCGGAGATCGGCCGGCGGAAATTCCAATGCGGGACGGCGTTTCCCGATTTGAAGCTCTTGGGCGAGGGAGCGCGAGCGGTGCCGAGTTAAGTGGTTGAAAACGCGTAAGGGAAATGTGGCTGAATCACGCGAAGAATGGGCAGCGAAATGCAATGGGAGATGGCGTGGGTCGCGTTCCAACACGATCCGCATCACGCTGAGAATGGGGAGGAAGGGGCCCATTCGCAGGGTGACACGGGTCGTTCCCACCTGCCTCTGAGAGGGAAGCTAGGATGGATGACCCCATGATCCGGTCTCGCCTAGGCCGGATCACCGGAACGCGACCTTTGGGGCCCCGGATCCCAAGCTGGGGCCCCTTTTTTTTTCCGCTGAGGATTTCCTGCCACTGATTTCCGAATAGGTTTCTCGCCAATTCAAAAGCTGGGCGCAGCAAGCAGCACCCCTGCCGTAGAGGGTGACGCGCGAATCGCGTGTGGCTCGGCGCCGTGCGATAATCCACGAGATAGCGTCATCGCACATGCGCAACATCAAGCTCACCATTGCTTACGACGGGGCGGAATTTCACGGCTGGCAGTCGCAGCCGGGAATCCGCACGATCCAGGGCGCGCTCGCGGATGCAGCGTGCAAAATCACGCAGGAGAAAGTGTTCATTCAGGGCGCGAGCCGCACCGATGCGGGTGTGCACGCGCTCGGGCAGGTGGCGCATTTCAAGACGCAGTCCGCGCTTTCGGCTACGGAATTTCAGCGCGCGCTGAACGCGCTGCTGCCTCCGGCGATTCGAGTGGTCGCGGCCGAGGAAATGGGACCTGAATTTCACGCGCGCTGGCAGGCGCAGGGAAAAACGTATCGTTACCGGATTTATCGCGGGCGCGTGCTGCCGCCGTTTGAATATCGCCGCGCACTGCATTATCCGTGGGCGCTCGACGAGGCGGCGATGGCCGAGGCCGCGAGGAAATTCGAAGGCGAGCATGATTTCAGTTCGTTTGCCGCGTCGTCGGGATCGGAGGAGGACGACCGCGACCGCAACATGACGCGGGTGATTTACTCCTCGGAAATTGTGAGCGAGCCGGAACGCGAGGAGATCGCGTACGTGGTGCGCGGGCAATCGTTTCTGCGCTATATGGTGCGCAAGATCGTGGGGACGCTGATCGAAGTCGGGAAGGGAAGGCTCGCACCGGACGACATTCCGAAGCTGTTCGAGTTGGGGGACCGGACCCGCTCCGGGCCGACCGTGCCGCCGGAAGGGCTCTACTTGGTGTCGCTCGAGTTTCCCGATCCAACGGATTCGCTGGCGGCGTCTGCGTCGCGGCGGCGCTCGCAGCATTCGTAGCTCGAAGTTACAGCGCTTGCCAGAGTTCAAATTCAGGGATTTAATAACCCCGTGGCCACGGCACAGAGCCAACCCGACATCGTGATTCGGCCGCTGGTTGAGAGCGATCTTGACGAAGCCGCCCGGATTATCGTCGTCGCCTTCGCGACATTTCTAGGTCTGCCCCTGGAAAACTCTCGGAGCCTGACCGACAGAGACTTCGCGCGCACGCGATGGAAGACAGATCCGACTTCGGTAATTGCCGCAGAACACGCCGGAAAGCTGATTGGTTCTAACTTTGCGGCGAATTGGGGAAGCTTCGGTTTTTTCGGCCCGCTGACGGTCGAGCCGGAATATTGGAACCGCGGAGTCGCGCAGCTACTTCTCCCGCCGACGATGGAAATATTTCGGCGCTGGGGCACGCGCCACATGGGTCTCTTCACGTTTGCGCACAGCCCGAAGCATATGGCGCTGTATCAGAAGTTCGGATTCTGGCCGCGAGATCTGGTTGCCGTGATGGCGAAGCAAATCGGCGAGAAGCATGCTTCGGCATTGACGGAAACCGTACGCTTCTCCGACGTGGCGCACGAAGAGTGGGCGCACGTGCTGGCGGATTGCCTGGAAGTAACGGATGCAATTTTCGCAGGCTTGGACGTCGAAATCGAGATTCTCGCAATCGCCGAGCAGAATTTGGGAGACACAATTCTGGTGTGGGACGGCGGGAAGCTCGCGGCGTTTGCGGTTTGCCATTCGGGACCGGGCACAGAGGCGGGAAGCGGAGTGTGTTACGTGAAATTCGCCGCCGTGCGGCCGGGGCGGCGCGCGAGCGAGACTTTCGAGCGCTTGCTTGACGGAGTGGAAGCGTATGCGCGCGCGGCGAAGGCGCCGAAGATTACCGCCGGCGTGAATCTCGCGCGACGCGAGGCGTTTCAGGCGATGATCGCGCGCGGATTCCGCACCGAGATGCAGGGCGTTGCGATGGAGACGGGCGACGCGACTTCCGGTTACAATCGCGCCGGTGTCTATATTCTCGACGACTGGCGGTAGATACGGTGAGCGCGGCGAGAATTGGGGCCTCGGCGGGAATACTTGCTGCGGATGAGGCAGCGCAGCGGAGCGCGCTGCGCGCGGACTTTTCATGTCGGAGCTGAAGCTCCGACCCCCTAAGGCGCCCGCCTGAAGGCGGCCGCTACGAAAACATTGCTCGTTGCGGGAGCGTCGCCAAGCATCTGGGACAGGCACGGCCTGCCTGAAGGCGGCCGCTACGAAAACATTACTCGTTGCGGGAGCGTAGCCAAGCATCCGGGCCAGGCACGGCCCGCCTGAAGGCGGCCGCTACGAAAACATTGCTCGTTGCGGGAGCGTCGCCAAGCATCCGGGCCAGGCACGGCCCGCCTGAAATCGGCGCGGCAAGCATGCCGTGCCCCTACAGAACCTCTGACGGGTTCGGTGACCGATGAATCAAGCGACATTGCGGATCTCGCTCGCGGCACGAATCGCGTGAAACGCGCTCTCATCTGCTGTATCTTTCTATGGATGGCTACGCTCTCCGCCCGCGCGACCGACGATTCGCTTACGAAACTTGCGGGCGATCCGGCGTGCGCGCGCGGGCTTCAGTGGATTGACAAGAGCGCCGCGTGGATGACCGACCAGCAGATTCGCCTGACGGAAATTCCCGCTCCTGAATTTGACGAAACCCGCCGCGGAGAAGCGCTGAAAGAGCTTTTCGCGGCGAGCGGTTTTCAGGTCCGTACGGACAAGACCGGCAACGTGATCGCGGAGCGGCCCGGCTCGGACACCAAAAGCGTCGTTCTTCTGGCAGCACATCTCGACACGGTATTTCCCGCCGGCACGGACGTGCGTGTGAAACACGACGGCAACCGCTTGCTCGCGCCCGGAATCGCGGACAACGGCGTGGGGATCGCGTCACTGGCAGGACTGGCGCGGGCGTTCGCCGAATCGCGCATGCGCACGACAAAGACGATTGTCCTGGTCGGGGACGTCGGCGAAGAGGGCGAAGGGAACTTGCGCGGGATACGCGCGCTGATGGATAGCTACGGCTCGCGGCTTGCGGCGGTGATCGCCGTGGATGGGCCGTCCACCGATCATATTACGACGCAAGGAATTGCGTCGCGTCGGTTCGAGGCGACGATTACGGGGCCGGGCGGACATAGCTGGTCCGACTTTGGCGCGCCGAATCCGATCACGGCCATCGCGCGCGGAATCGTGAAGTTTTCCGCGATCTCTGTTCCCACCGATCCGCGAAGTTCGTACAACTTCGGCACGATCGAAGGCGGCACTTCGGTCAACTCGATTCCGTCGAAGTCCGCCGTGAAAGTTGATCTGCGCTCGGAGGACGAAGGCGAACTAGGCCGGCTGGAAGCGGCGTTGCGCGACGCGATGCAGGGGGGCGTGAAGGAAGAGATTTCGGCCACGCAGTCCGCGAAGGACGCGCTCCAATTGAATTTCCGCCTGCTCGGCACGCGCCCGGCAGGTAAGTTGCCGGACGATTCTCCGCTGGTCGCGACGATTCGCAATGTGGACCGCTTTCTGGGGAATCGCTCGCGCCTGGAACGCAGCTCGACAGACGCGAATATTCCGCTTTCGATGGGAATTCCGGCAGTGGCGCTCGGCGGTGGCGGGCGCGGCGGCGGCTCGCATACTCTGGACGAGTGGTACGATCCCACCGGCCGCGAGCTGGGTCTGAGGCGCTTATTCCTGACGGTGGTATCTCTGGCGGGCGTCGAACGCTGAGGTTGTTCCTTCCGTGAATTTGTCTTTCCGTTTCAATATTTCGCACTCTCCGGCGCAGTATTTGCGCGCAACCTAGACTAGCGCGGCTTGCCGCGGCGACGGCCTCCGCTTAGACTCTGACCCGTGATTTCGAGAATCCCGACATGCTAAGCCAGCGCCTGCGTGCAGATCTCGCGCTGGTCATTTGCGCGCTGATTTGGGGCGCCACGTTCGTGGTGATCAAGGACGCGCTCGCGGATATGTCCGTGATCGCATACATCGCCGTGAGATTCGGAATCGCGGCGGCGCTGATGGCGATGATCTATTGGCGCGCCGTGCTGTCGCTGACGTTGCGCGAGGTATGGGCGGGCGCGCAAATCGGCATCTTCATGTTTGCCGGGTACATGTTCCAGATAACCGGGCTGCGCTGGACGACTCCATCCAAGGCGGCGTTCGTTACGGGAATGTACGTGGTGTTTGTGCCGATCGTGCAGGCGATATTTGGCAGGCGGCGCATTTCGATCTGGATTTGGGCCGGCGCGCTGGCGGCGCTCGCAGGTCTCTACTTTCTTTCCGTGCCGCCGGAGGGTTTGGGCAAACTCAACCGCGGCGACCCGATTGTTTTCGGATGCGCGGTGATGTTCGCGTTCCACATGATTTTCATCAGCAGGAATGTGAAGACGTACTCGGTTGCATCGTTGAGTTTTCTGCAGGTGGCAACGACTGCCGTCCTCGCGACCGTCCTGGTGCCGATCGCCGCGGCGGCGGGCTGGGAACAGCCTAAGCTGGTTTGGACGCGGTACGCGATATTCGCGGTAGCGGCGACGGCGATTGGGGCGACCGTGATCTGCTTTTCGCTGCAAACCTGGGCGCAGAAGCATACTTCCGCGTCTCGCGCAGCAATCCTGCTTACGCTGGAGCCGGTGTTCGCGGCGGTCGCGTCGGTGACGTTCGGCGGCGAACGCATAGGAGCTCGAATGCTGCTGGGCGCCGCGCTCATCTTCGGCGGAATCCTGGTGGCCGAGTGGAAAGGGTCGTCCGAGGTCCAGCCGGACGAAATTCCCGCGTAACCTTTCCCCCTGCCAGCAGTTTACCTAGTAGAGAACGCGTGCTGCGGAGAATCGGTTGAAGGCTGTGAAGCAGAGACCGGATGAACGTCTCCTGATCGAGGCGGCGCAGAAGGATCCCGCCCGCTTCGCGGAGCTTTACGACGACAACTTCGAGCGCGTGTACGCGTTCGTGGCGCGGCGGGTGCACGTCCGCGCGGACGCCGAGGACTTGACGGCCGAGGTGTTTCATCAGGCGCTCGCGAAACTAGGGCAGTTCGAATGGCGCGGCGTGCCATTTGTGGCGTGGCTTTATCGGATTGCGTCGAACGCCATCGCGGACCGGTGGAAACTCGCGGCTCGAGAGCAGGGGACACCGCTCCGGGACGACCCGCCCGACATTTCCGGAGGCGCGGACCCGGAGGATATCGAGCGGCGCGCGAGGATGTTCCGTCTGGTGGCCGAACTGCCGGAGGATCAGCGGCGCGTGATTCAAATGCGATTCTCGGAGGAGAAGAGCATCCGCGAAATCGCGCGAGACCTTCAGCGCACGAACGGCTCGATCAAGCAGCTGCAATTTCGAGCGCTCACGACGTTGCGAGCGCAATTGAAGACGAAAGCGAAAAAGAAGGCGAGCGAGAAGCCGTCCCGCAAGTCAGGTGGACGAAATGGCTAAACAGAATCCGAGCGAACAACTCGACGTGATGGTGGAGGCGGTCCTGGCCGGACGCGGCGCGGACTCTCGGCGGAGCGACAAGAAGTGGGCGGCGTTCGCCGACATCGCTTCTGACTTGCGCGATCTTCCGCGCGCGGATTTCAAGGCCCGATTGAGAACGGATTTGGAAAGGAGAGCAACGATGGCTACAAGCGCAAAAGCAGCACCCGAGGTCCGTACAACTGCCACACCATACCTGAGCGTGAGGGGCGCGTCGGCGGCGATCGAATTCTACAAGCGCGCGTTCGGCGCGACGGAGATTACGCGGCTGGTCCAGCCGGACGGCCGGATCGGGCACGCCGAGATTGACATCGGCGGTGCGCGAATCATGTTCGCCGATGAGTTCCCGGAGATCGGCTTCAAGAGTCCGGAAGCTTTCGGAGGATCGCCTGTTCAAATTCACCTGGATGTGCCAGACGTGGACGCCGTCGGGCGGCGGGCGGTCGCGGCGGGGGCGAAAATCATCAGGCCGATTGCGGATCAATTCTACGGAGAGCGCTCCGGGCAGTTTGCGGACCCGTTCGGCTACACGTGGGCGATTTCGACGCACAAGGAAACGCTGACGACGGAGGAAATGCAGCGTCGCATTGACGAGACGTCGCGGAAGGAAAGCGAGGCAGCGCCCGAAACCCGGAAATATATCCGCGAGGGATTTCACAGCGTCACTCCGTATCTGATTGTGCCGGGGGCGGCGCAGCTGATTGATTTCATGAAGGCAGCGTACGGAGCTGAGGAGCGTTTTCGAATCGCGAGACCCGGCGGAGATGTGATCATGCATGCCGAGGTACAAATTGGAGACTCGATTCTCGAGCTGGCCGAAGCGAACGCGCAATTTCCCGCCACCCCGGCGGGGTTGGTCCTTCGAGTGAGTGACGTTGACGCGGTTTACAATCGCGCGATCCAGGCCGGGGCTACGCCGGTGAGCCCTCTAGCCGACACGGATTATGGCGCCCGCGGTGCATCGGTAAGGGATGATTCGGGTAACAGCTGGCACATCTTCACGCCCACTCCCGGCAATCCCATATTCGAAGAATTCCGCAGCGTGACGCCGCAGTTGAATCCGCTTCGAGCGCCGGTGGTAATCGAGTTCCTGCAGAAGGCATTCGGCGCCGAAGAAATTGATCGCGTGCAATCGCCGGACGGTGTGGTGCACCACGCGCGGGTGCGGATCGGAGATTCAATTATTGGCATGGGCGAAGCGCACGGGCCGTATCAACCGATGCCTTGCACGTTTCATCTGTACGTGCCGGATGCGGACGCTGCGTACGAACGCGCGCTCGCGGCCGGGGCAAAATCCATTCAGCCTCCAGCCGATCAGTCCTATGGCGATCGCAGCGGAGGAGTGACAGATCCGTTCGGCAATCGTTGGTTTCTCGCCACGCACCTCAGAGACGTGGCGATTCCGGACCAGCCCCGATGACGGCGAGAGATTTTCGAAAGATGGCGCTGAGTTTTCCCGAAGCCGTGGAGCGCGCGCACATGCACCATCCGGATTTTCGGGTAGAAGGGAAGGTATTCGCCACACTCGGCTATTTCGACAAAGGCTGGGGAATGGTGAAGCTGTTTCCGGACCAGCAGGCGGAGTTCGCCAAGGCCGAGCCGAAAGTCTTCGTGCCCGCGAAGGGCAGTTGGGGAAAGCGCGGAGCGACGTGCGTGCATCTGAAAAGCGCGAAGAAGACTACGTTGCGTAAGGCCATGCGCGAGGCATGGCTGAATGCAGCGCCGAAGAAGCTGGCTGAGAAATTCCAGAACGCGTAGCTTGAGTGCTACTTCAGGGCCGGAGACGGTTGCGGCTGCTCGGCTGGTTCTTCTTTCGGGCGAGCGCGGTCAATTGCGAGTCCTGCCTGCGTGGCGATCACGGTGAAGACGTTGAGGTCTTCGACGGTAAACATTCCCCGGCGCGAGAGATTGTCCACGTAGAGCAATCCGAGGCGAAGTTCGCGGGTTCCCAGCGGCGCGCACATCGCGGATTGAATTCCAGAAATGGCAATGCTTTGGCTCGCGGCCAGACGCGGGTCGGCCTGCGGGTCGGAAACGAGCAGCGGCAAGCCGCCGTGCATCACCTGGCGGATGATGCTTTGCGAAATCGTCAGCTGCGGCGCGCCCTGTCCTGGCGAAGCTTTTGATCCCGCGCGATAGCGGATCAGCGCCGGCTCAAAGCCGTAGCCGCCTTTGCTGAAATCCCCGCGGCCGATGGAGTCGCGGTCGAGGAGCATGGTGAAACCGCGCTCGGCGCCTTCCATTTCGAGGACGAGGTCGAGGATGCGCCGCGTGACGTCTTCCACGGCGGTGACTTCGCTGAGCGCTCGGTTCACGCGATAGAGCAGCGTCAGCAGGCGATTCTCCTGTTCGAGGGCTTTCACGCGATCCTGCGCGCTTGCGGAGCGCTCGGCCTGCGAAGCCATCGCGGTTCCCACCGACTGCACGGGAAGAAACGAACCGGAGTACGCGGACTCCGCCATCACCTTGGCAAAATTAGGAGGAAGTTCCGGCGTGCCGTAGGTGACCATGTTGCGCGCAGCGGAATCTTCGAAATAGCGAAGCCGATATTCACCGAGGACGATCTCGTCATTGGCGCGCAGGAACGCTTCTTTCACCAGCGCGCCGTTGACCTTCACACCGTTGATGGCGCCGCGATCTATGATTTGCCAGCGGCCGTCGGGCGTGGCGCGAACGACAGCGTGCTGGCGCGAGATGCTGGCGTTGTCGAGCACCAGATTGCTGGATTTGGCGCGTCCGACCACAATCGGGCGGTCGCCGAGCAGCTCGAAGACGCGCGAGCCCTCCACAGCATGGTGGATGAGGAATCTAGGCATCGGAATAGCTCAAGAACGATCTTCTGCCCCCGGCGCGGCTGAATCAATACGCGCGAAGAGAGGCTTGTCCGATGGCTAACGGCCTACTGGTGGTGCTTGATGTCGAGGGGAGTGTGCATCGCGGGTACGTGCAGATTCTTCTTTTCAAACGCGGTGATGCCGGCTTCGTGCATGAGAGTCAGGCCGATATCGTCAAGACCCTTGAGCAGGCAGTCGCGGCGGAAGGGATCAACGGTGAAGGAGTATCGCAGGCCAGTGTCGTCGGTGACGACCAGCTGCTCGAGATCAACAGTAACGCTGTAGCCTTCGCGTGCGGCGGTGCGTTTGAAAAGCTCGTCAATCTGATCGCTTGAAAGCGTGACGGGCAGGATGCCGTTCTTGAAACAGTTGTTGTAAAAGATGTCGGCGTAGCTGGGCGCGAGTATGGCGCGAAAGCCGGAACCGAGAATGGCCCAGGGCGCGTGTTCGCGGCTCGAACCGCAGCCGAAATTCGCGCGCGCGAGCATCACGCTCGCGTCTTTGTAGCGCGGAAAGTTCAGCACGAACTCCGGATTTGGCTTTTCGCCTGGCAGGTAGCGCCAGTCGTAAAACAATCCGCGCCCGAACCCCTCGCGAGTCAGCAGCTTGATGAACTGCTTCGGCACGATCTGGTCCGTGTCCACGTTCACGCGGTCCATCGGCATAACCAGGCCCGTCAATTTTGTGAATGCGAGCACGACTATTCAGTTCCTTCCACGCCGCTCCAATCGCGGATGTCCACGAAGTGGCCTTCGATCGCCGCGGCCGCGGCCATCGCCGGGCTGACCAGATGCGTGCGGCTGCCTTTGCCCTGGCGACCTTCGAAATTGCGATTTGAAGTGCTGGCAGCGCGTTCGCCGCTCGGCAGCACATCGTCGTTCATGGCGATGCACATGCTGCAGCCGGAATCGCGCCATTCAAAACCGGCGTCGCGGAATATTTGGTCGAGCCCTTCTTTTTCCGCTTCGGCCTTCACCACGCGCGAGCCGGGCACGACCAGCGCCTGCTTCAGCGATTTCGCAATATGCCGGCCGGCGACAACCTTTGCAGCGGCGCGAATATCTTCAATACGCGAATTCGTGCAAGAGCCGATGAACACGCGGTCGAGTCGAATATCTTCCATGGGCGTGCCGGGCTGGAGGCCCATGTAAACGAGCGCGCCTTCGGCAGCCTTGCGGTCAACGGGATCGTTAAACGTTGAGGGATCGGGAACGCGGCTGGTAACTTGCGTCACCATGCCCGGATTTGTGCCCCAAGTAACCATGGGCGCGATATCGGCGGCTTGCAGCGTAACGCCCGAGTCGTATTTCGCGCCGGGATCGGTGACGAGCGATTTCCAGTCTTTTACCGCGGCGTCAAGGTCTTTGCCGTGCGGCGCGAACGGCCGCCCCTTGATGTAGGCGAACGTGGTCTCATCCGGCGCGACCATTCCCGCGCGGGCGCCGGCTTCGATGGACATGTTGCACACGGTCATGCGCCCTTCCATGGAAAGTTCGCGTATCGCTTCGCCGGTGTACTCGATCACGTGTCCGGTGCCGCCGCCGATTCCGATCTTGCCGATGATTGCGAGGATGATGTCCTTCGCGGTGACGCCGCGCGGGCGCTTGCCCTGCACGTCAATCTGCATCGTCTTGGATTTAAATTGCGAGAGGCATTGCGTGGCAAAGACGTGTTCGACTTCAGTTGTGCCGATGCCGAATGCGAGCGCGCCGAACGCGCCGTGCGTGGCTGTATGGCTATCGCCGCAAACGATCGTGCATCCGGGCAGCGTGATCCCCAGTTCCGGGCCGATCACGTGCACGATGCCCTGATTGCCGCTGTTCATGTCGAAGAGGCTGATCCCGTGTTCCCTGCAGTTCTTCGCCAGCTCGGCGAGCTGCGCGGCAGCGTCAATATCCTCCGGCGGCAGCAGGCGGGTTCTGGTCGAGACGGTGTGGTCCATCACGGCGAAGGTCAGCTCCGGACGGCGCACTTTGCGGCCCGCGGCCTTCAGTCCCGAAAACGCCTGCGGAGTGGTGCTTTCGTGGATGAGGTGACGGTCAATGTAAATGACCGACGGTTGTCCGGGCTCTTCGTGGACAACATGCGCGTTCCAGATTTTTTCGTAGAGTGTGCTAGGAGCCATTGGGCCGGTTACTCCATTCCCCACAGCCATTGTAACAATTCCTGCAACGTGCCGCCAACGCGATGGGCTGCGGCTTGTCGGGAAGTCTCGCCGGCCGATTGCGTCATGATTTTCTCCCTTCGTCCTCTATAGAAAACGCAAATGGGGCATCGCTGTCCAATAACTAGAGTTTATGCCGCGATTAGCACCCGTTCATGCAGTTCAGGCCAGCGATTGAATCGCTGCAAAAAAACCTGTAGTACCAGCTGTCCGTTCGCCTGTACGAAAACTGTACCCCGAGCACATTGACCCGAAAGCGGCACTCACGTATCTTCCCAGCGCATTCGAAAGCTGAATTTTCGTAATTCGGCTGCGAATGGAATTCAGCATCTCTCGAACGATTATTCAGGTTGCCCGCCCAGCCTTTAGGCCGCAGAAGTTTGCACGGGGAGGGTGTGTCTTGCCTATGTCTCGTGCGCGGACAAGGAGAATCATCGTGATGAACGGACACGGAAGATTCGGGATTGCAGCAATGCTCACGGCATTGATTTCATTCAGTGCAGTTCCGGTGGCGCGCGCGCAGGGTGGCGCATCGCGTTTCGATCGGAACGGCAGTCAAATCAATGGTCCAGGTCGCGGCTCGGGCGGCGGCACGACGACGCCACCGGTAAGTAGCTCGGGCGCGCAGGATCCCGGCCCACGCGCCGGATCGGTTGGGGCGGGGAAGCCGCTCGCGACGCTGAACGCGTTTCAGCTTCAATTTTTCCGAAACGGCCTCGCGCGCTTTAACCAGGTGGACTCGGTCAGCGGCACAATTTCCGGCGAGCCGGGAACGGGTCTCGGTCCGGGCTATAATTCCAATAGTTGCGTAAGCTGCCATGCGCAACCCTCCGCAGGCGGGACCAGCCCCAGCACAAACGCTTTCCCTAATATCGGACCCAATCCGCAGGTGGCAGTTGCTACGGCCGACGGCGCGTCAAACACGCTGCCGTACTTCATCACATCGGACGGGCCGGTTCGCGAGGCGCGGTTCCCCTACCAGGTCGTAAACGGCAGTCTGACGCAGACTCCCGACGGCGGCGTGCATGACATTTTCAGCATCGCGGGCCGTCCGGATGCACCGGGTTGCGCACTGGCGCAGCCGAACTACGAGCAGGCGCAACAACTTGGCAATTTGATTTTCCGCATTCCCACGCCAGTCTTCGGCGCGGGTTTGATCGAAAACATTGCCGACGCGACGATTCTGAACAACATGAACGCCAACGCCGCCCTCAAGGCGCAGCTCGGAATTTCGGGATATCCGAACACGAGCGGCAATGATGGCTCAATCACGCGCTTTGGCTGGAAGGCGCAGAACAAGTCGCTGGAAATATTCGCTGGTGAGGCTTACAACGTCGAGATGGGAGTGACGAACGAACTCTTTACCAACAAACGAGCGAATCCTCCGGCATCCTGCCTCTACAACTCCACACCGGAAGATTCAACGAACTTCACCCTGGCTGGTCCAAATATTCCCAGCGACACGGTGATGTTTGCCGCCTTCATGCGGTTCCTGGCTCCGCCGCAGCCGTCCACGCAGGGAATTCCCGGAAATCCATCGCCGCGGTCCATTCAGAATGGCAGCAACCTCTTCAGCCAGGTCCATTGCGACATGTGCCATACGCCTTCGCTTCAGACGGCCGCTTCCGCCTTCACACCCGGGCTGAGCAACCAGACGGCGAATCTATATTCCGATCTACTGGTGCACAACATGGGAACGGGGCTGGCGGATCTCGTGTCGCAGGGAGCGGCTGGCCCCAGCGATTTCCGCACGGCTCCTCTATGGGGATTGGGCCAGCGCGTTTTCTTCCTTCATGACGGCCGCGCTACTCCGGCAAACGGTGGATTGTTGCAGGCAATTCAGCAGCACGCCAGCGAAGGCTCGGAGGCGAACGCCGTTATAAATAACTTCAACAGCCTGAGCGATTCCCAAAAGCAGGATCTGCTGAATTTCCTGCGTTCGCTCTAAGTAGACCCCTTCAATCGGTGTGCGGGCGCTCGGCTGGGGCGCCCGTGCCCCATCCCTCGCAATAACCATGCGTGCCCCCCGAAGTGGGCATACCTCTGTCTGATTTTCTGTCCAATCGTGCTAGAGTATATGTGCGCTTTCGAAGTGCCAGCCTCGCGTGTGAGTCTGTGGGAGCGCAGCGTCAGCCGTCCCCCGCTCAACTTGTTCCGGTTCTGCAGCGAAGATTTCGGCGAGCGGCACATCGCCATGTGCCGTGATACATAGCGCCAGCCTGGACGCTGTCCAGGAGAGGACGACCATGAAAAATCTGTTCGTGGGCAACATGACGTTTCAAACCACCGAGGCCGATCTGAAGGCGCTGTTCGAGCCATTTGGCCAGGTCGCTCGGGTTCACATCGCCATGGACCGCGAAACGGGCCGGTCCCGTGGCTTCGCATTTGTCGAAATGCCGAATGACGCGGAGGCCGCTGCGGCGATGCAGGGGCTCGACGGCAAGGACGTCGGCGGGCGCAATTTAAAGGTGAACGAAGCGCGGCCCAAGGAAGCATCCAGCGGACCTCGCGGGCCGCGAGGCGGCGGTCCTGGTGGAGATCGCGGAGGTTCGGGCGGAGGCCGCGGTGGGGAACGCGGCGGCGGTGGCGGCGGGCGGGGACGATTTTCAAACGAAGACTACCGCGAATCTCCGCGGCAGCCGCGCGAACCGCGCTGGTAGGACTGGCAGGGTGTGACGCGAAGCGTCTGTGGACGGCGGTGGGGCCCTCGTCCGATTTCGATTTTAAGGAGATCCTGTGACAACCACATTCCAGAAACGGCAAAAGGAAATGAAGCGGATGGAAAAGGCTCGCGCGAAGGCCGAGCGCCGCGCGCAGAAAAAGCTCGAACCCGGGTCATCCGATGAGGAAGAACTTCAGGTATTGACCGGCCCTCGTCCACTCGACGACGATCCGCTGGCGGCTCCGCTGCCGAGCATACTAGAGGACAATTAGACAGGCTCTCTTCGTCCGACGCAGCCCCTCGCCGCCTCCATCGCATCGGAACCCGCGAAGTGCCAATACTTATTTCTGAAAGTGAGGCATCACCTCGTTCGTGAACAATTCGAGCGAGCGGACGCTTTCTTCGTGGGTCAGATTTCCGTAGGCAAAGCGCGGTACGTAGTAGTTGGCGCCGGATTCCTCAAGCTCCTGTTCGATCCTGGCTCGCACGGTGGCAGGCGTCCCGGTAATCAAGGTAGCTTCAGCCGAGCGGATTACTTCTTCCAGGCTCATCGCGCTGGCGTTGAATTTACGCCATAGATAAACCAGGCTCTCGTAAAATTTCCGCGATCCGAACGCGCCCCGTTCCTGCGCCTGCCGATCGGATTCTCCTACATAGACAAATCGCGTAATGCCCGCCCGCGGCATTTTCTTGCCGCTGCCGCCGTTGGATGCGTTCCACGCCTCCTTATAGCTGGCGATAATTTTTGCTGCTTCGGCGGACCCGACCAGGGTAACGATATTCGTGCTCTGGCGAGCGGCTTTGGCTGCGCTTTCGGCGCTGTTCGTCGCGTACCACAGTGGAGGATGCGGCAGTTGGTACGGCTTCAGTTCGATCGGTACATTGGTGAAGTCGAAAAACTTGCCGTGGAAATCCACCATGTCCTTCGTCAGCGCCGCCATCACCACTTCCATCGCCTCTGCGTACATCGCCGCGGCATCCTGCTCGCGGACGTTGAAAAATCCCAGCTCCACGCCGGAGACTCCGCGGCCGGTGCCGATTTCGAAGCGGCCTTTGGTGAGATGGTCGAGCATGCAGATTTCCGCAGCCAGCCGCAGCGGGTTGTATAGCGTGGCGATCAGGACCAGCGGAGCGAAGCGGATTCGCTGAGTGATCCTCGACGCAGCCGCCAGAAAGACCATCGGCGAAGGCGCGAGACCCAGGGGCGTGCTGTGGTGCTCCGTGATGTGAAACGTCGTGAATCCGGCCTTGTCGTACAGCTCGAGCAGTTTCAGGCGGCTGTCGTAGGTCTTGGCGATCGGCTCGTCCTGCCGGTCTATATGGTCAATTACCCCAAACTCAACTTTCATCGGTTGCGCCCTTCGAAAACCTGGAGGATGGCCCGCCCCGGGGGGAGCGTCTCTGGAGCGCACAGACTTTACCCCCGAGGCTGCCGGTTGGCAAATTCAGCGTGTAGCCGGGCGTGGGTGGTTGTCACGGCAAGGCCCAACCGGAGCGTTCTTGCGGCGTCCGAATGAATGCTATACTGGAATTTCAGCTGCCTCCGGCGACCGCGAAGGAGTACGAGGATGGGGATCGAATTTCGAGAGCTTTGGCTCTGGGCAAGAAATCGGAAATTCCTCGCGTCGCTCCTTGTCGCCTTCACGCTCTGCATCGGCATCATCATCGGCACGATAATTTCGGGCCGCGCCATGGCCACCCGCGCGCAGGCAGCCAACGGCGCTTCGTTGCTGGCGATTCCCGATCCGGTCAGTCTTTCGGGCGCTTTTTCGAGCATCTCGAAAAGTCTCGGTCCCGCCGTCGTCAACATTTCGACGACGCAGGTGATTGAAAAGCCCAAAGGCGGAGGCAAGAATCCTCGCGGCCAGGGCGATCCCTTCGGAGACTTCTTCGATCGGTTTTTCGATTCGCCCGACAATGCGCCGGATGCGGAGCGCAGCCTGGGTTCGGGCGTCATCGTGGATAAGAAGGGTTTCATCCTCACGAACGACCACGTGATTGACCAGGCCACCAAGATCCAGGTCGCCCTCGATGGCGATTCCAATCACTACAGCGCGCGCGTGGTGGGAGTTGATAAGGACACCGACCTCGCGGTCATCAAGATTGAAGCCGATCACGATCTGCCCGTCGCCAAGCTTGGGAATTCCGATGGAGTGCAGGTTGGAGATTGGGTGCTGGCCTTCGGCAGCCCGTTCGGATTGAACTCAACCGTCACCGCGGGGATCATCAGCGCCAAGGACCGTTCCAACGTCGGCCATCAGTTCCAGCGTTTCATTCAGACCGATGCCGCGATCAATCCCGGCAATTCCGGAGGCCCGCTGGTGAGCCTGACCGGGGAAGTGATCGGCATCAATACCGCGATCTATACCGGCAGCCGCGGATTTGAGGGAGTCGGCTTCGCGCTGCCTTCCAATACGGCCATCACCGTTTACAATCAGCTCGTAACATCTGGGAAAGTGGTGCGCGGTTCCATCGGCGTCACATTCCAGGAAGAAAACAGCAACAATCCGGTTTTGATGCGCGAGCTTGGCGCGCCATATGGAATCGTGCTGGAAGCAGTTGAACCGGGCAGCCCGGCCGACAAAGTTGGCCTGCAGGCTGGAGACGTGATCACCAATGTGAATGGCCAACCGGTTCATACCGGCGCCGACCTGGTGAACCCGATCGCGACGACTCCCATCGGCAATTCCGTCCAGGTTCGCTACGTGCGCAACAAACAGGCAAAGGACGTCTCGATCACCGTCGCCGACCGCACGAAGATTTTCCCGCAATCGGCTCAGGACGATGACGCTCAGCCCGATCAGTCGGAGGAGCCGGCGCAATTCGGCCTGCACGTCGAGGAGTTGACGCCGGATCTGGCCCACAAACTCGGCATGGGTACGCTCGAAGGCGCCGTGGTGACCGAAGTCGAGCCCGCTACGTTTGCCGAAGACGTTGGCTTCGCGCGCGGCGACGTGGTCATCGAGGTCAACCACGTGGCGATCAAGTCGCTCGCCGATTATCGCGCGCAGATGGCGAAGTTGCAGCCGGGCGCGGACGTGCTATTCAGAATCGCGCGCCGTTCCGATGCGGATCGTGTGCTGACTTTGTACCTGGCCGGCTCCATCCCGGCGTCGCGGTAACAACTCCCGATCGGGTGGAGTGATTTCCCGAGTTCATTTCCTAATTTATTTTCGCAGCCCGCTCGATATGTGTCCCCCATCCGCGCTGCTGTATGATCACCGCTGCCAATCCGGCATGAAATGACCATGGACGAAGCCAGCATTTACGGAATCATCGGCGAAGAGGGTTTTACGCGCCTCGTCGCCGCTTTTTATCGTCAGGTTCCGCAGGACGATATTCTGGGTCGCATGTATCCAGCGGGCGAACTAGCAGCCGCCGAGCAGCGCCTGCGAGATTTCCTGATCTATCGGTTCGGAGGTCCGCAGCGATACATCGAAGAGCGCGGTCATCCACGTTTGCGTGGCCGACATATGCCGTTTCGGATCGATCAAGCTGCGCGCGATCGCTGGATGCAGCTGATGGACAAGGCGTTCGCTGATGCGGCTCTGCCTGCCGATGTCGAGCAGTTTCTTCGCGCGTTCTTCGAGCAGATGTCTACGTTTATGATCAACCAGGAGGCGCCCGCGGCTCAGAGATGAACCGCGCTACGCCTCCATCGAGTGCCGTTCGATTCTGATGCGCGTATCAGGGTGCGTATTGAGTGAAGACGAAGTCGCGAGTAGCCTTCGCGTGGCAGGGGAAACAAGTCTTGAGTTGTGCTTCGGTGCCAAGAGTTCCGTTCGCATTGAAGTGACCGTACCCCCAGCCTCCGGTCGCGGCATACTTCTTTGAATCCTTGATCATAAACTGAGTGTTACTAGGGGGCCCTGGAACGAAAGACTGTGGATCGCCAAAGACTTTGTCATTTTCCTCCGACGCGACGTGACCGTAGTGCAGAGCGGCAATAATTGAGCCGTCCGGATACGGAAGCGTCTTGTCGCGAAAGGCCTTGAACGCTACATCATTGCCCAACATCGCCGCGAAACTGTGGAGGTTGTCTTCCTCGTGGGCCACGGAGATGAACTTCCATTCGCGGAACCCGGACGGCATCTTTGTAACGTAGACCGGCGTGGCGTCATCGGCGGCGTATCCAGATACAGGGGACTTCAAAGCGACAGCGCCGGCTAGCACTGCTCCTGCGACCAACATGAAGGCAATTCGTCTCAATGCGGGACCCATCGTTGCTCTCCTTTGCGTTTTTTCTTATGGCGTAATCTGTCCCCCAACAGCACGCGAATTATTGCGTCGCGTACTTCGCTGGTACACCTTTGAAAGCTCGAAACGCTAGCACACTCGGTGGGCCCGGTGCATTAAATCCTAAGTAAATCGGATTTCTTGAAGATCTCGTCCTGGAAGCGACTAATTTGGTTGGCGCGCTATTCAGGGAGTGCCTGAATCAGAGCTAGTCTCACACAACAACGCAAAAACATACCGGGCCCTTGGAACCTGGGTAGATGTTGCACGTTATTGGGACGCGGGTGTACGTTATTGCCCGGTCCGAAGACAGGTTGCTTTGCGGTGGTATTGGAGCGATCCGTTGCCGAGTGACTCCACAGCGTCGGTGGAAAAACAACCAGCGCCTCTGAACGGAGGAAGAGCGCTGGTAAGAGTGGGAGGCATCGGAGTTGTCCTTCTGTGCGTTGCGGCAGGATTTCTTTATTTGGGCGGGTGGTTCAGTCCAAACGCGCTGACGCCCGCGCGGTTCGTGGATGCATTTGAGCGGGCCCAGGGAGTCTTTCCCGGCTTTCGCCGCAATCACGCCAAGGGCGTCGGGGTGAGCGGCTATTTCGAGAGCAACGGCCGGGGAGCGCGGCTCTCAAAGGCCGAAGTATTTAGGGCGGGGCGTGTGCCCGTGCTCGGGCGGTTCTCGTTTGGCGGCGGCGATCCAAATATTGCCGACGGTCCGAACATGGTGCGCGGCCTGGGACTGCTGTTCCGGCTCCCGGACGGCGAAGAGTGGCGCACGGCGATGGTCAACTTACCCGTCTTTCCATTCCAGACTCCGCAGGACTTCTACGACAACCTCGTTGCGTCTCAGCCCGACCCCAAGACTGGGAAACCCGATCCGGAGAAAATGGCGGCATTCGGCGCGAGCCATCCTGCAACGGTGCGGGCGATAGGTATTATCCAGAGCCACGCGCCGTCGTCTGGCTTCGACAACACGGCGTTTAACGGCCTCAATGCTTTCCGATTCATCGATGCGGCGGGCACTTCGATTCCGGTGCGCTGGTCGCTCGCGCCGGCGCAGCCGTTTGTAGCCGCGAACACGGCGCCAACGGCTCAGACAGACAAGAACTTCATGTTTGACTCGCTGATTGCGAGCATCCTCCAGCATCCGTTGCAATGGCACTTGATCATTACTATCGGCCAACCGGGGGATCCGACCAACGACGCCACGATGGCATGGCCTGACGGGCGAGAGCAGGTGGATGTGGGAACGCTGACACTCGATCATATCGAGAGCGAGGAAACCAGTCCCGCGCGAGACGTTAATTTCGATCCTTTGGTTTTGCCAAGCGGCATGGCGCCGTCAGACGATCCTTTGCTGAGCGCGCGATCGGCGATTTATTCGCAGTCGTTTACGCGGCGCGCCGGCGAGGCGAAGACACCCAGCGCGATTTCACCTGCAGAAGTGGGAAAGTGAGCACAGGCATGGCGAGCGAGCAGCGGCAATTCACCGTCCTCATGCGGATTCTGCACTGGCTGATGGCCGCGATGGTCCTGACCATGCTGGGGATTGGCGTCGCGATGGTCGCATCGCTCGGCGACTACCATCGCCTCGTTTCCATCCATCGCCCGTTGGGGATCGCCATCCTGATTTTGGTCGTGATTCGTTTCGTCAATCGCCAATTCAGCACCCTGCCTCCGTTTCCCGCCACTATGTCGTCCCAAGAGCGCTTGGTCGCACACTGGTCCGAAATATTGTTGTATACGCTGTTGTTCGTGCTGCCGCTGATCGGGTGGGGGATGTTGTCGGCGGCGCGCTTTCCGATCGTGCTGTGTGGGTCTCTGCATCTTTTTCCGATTCTTCCGCATAGCGTGATGTTCTACGCGTTTCTGCGGAAGACGCACACCGTTCTCGCTTACCTTCTGTTTCTGGCGTTTATCGCCCACTTTGGAGCGATTTTGTTCCACACGCTCGTCGTGCGAGATGGGTTGTTCAGCCGCATGGCGCCGTGGAAAATTCACGCCCGCTAGGCGAATTCTGCACAGGGGCGTGTACAAGAATCTTGCCGATACCTTCCAGCACAGTACTGGCCTCCGCACCCGCTGCATAGGCTCGCACCCCGGGAACACCGCAACCAACGTGCCGCACTAGATCGCGTTCCCGCCGTGTACGTAAAATTGCAGTCGCTGTACTTAATTTACTGCCCGCTATCTCGGCGGTCTCTGATCAGTTGGATTGCCGGCACAGGAGGCGATCCACATCTTGCCGATTGAACATCGCTCCAGGAACCTCGGTATTGCGAGGAATCTGCAGCGCGTGTCATACTGCGGCTCCCCCGCAGGGTAGGAGTGCGATAGGGAGGATTAGTCATGCGAATTTCGGTGCGTTTCTCGTTTTTGACAACCGTCGGGGCGCTGTTGTGCGTTGGTCTGGCAATTCCGTCGGCGACGTTCGCAGCGGGCGACCCCGCCAAGCCGGCTCCTTCGCCGAAGCCGGATAGCCAGAAGAAAGTCTGGACGAATGATGATGTCGAGCGGCTCAATCCTGATTTCGCAGTCATTCGCGCCCCTCAGGCCACGACGGTCTCGGCCTCGACTCTGACGATCGTCACGGTGCCGCCCCTTGCGCCAGTTTCTCACCGAGCTGTCGTTCGCGCGCCGCTCGCCCCGGAAGAAGACCCTCGGTGGTACGCACAGCAGGTCACGACGCTCCAAGCCGAACTCTCCGCGATTGATAGCCACGAAGATGAGCTGCGCCAATTCCGTGCCACGAGCGCCGGATTGCCGACCGGGCTGGTCCTCAACGCACCGGTCGAGGGGATTACCACAGACAATCTGATCGCCCAGCTGGAGGCTCGCCGGCAGGAAATTGCGCAGCAAATTGACGCGCTCGGCGATCTGGCTCGGCAGAACGACCTGCCGCCCGGCATTTTAGTAGCAGGGCGTGGCCTCGCGGAGACTGCGGACCAGCCGACTGTCCAGGAGCAACGGGCCGCCGCGGTGCAATTGGCTCGCGACGCGTCGAGCGAGCTGGCAGAAGTACAGGGAGTCGTCGCCGGGATGCATGAAGAAACTTCGGCTCAAGGAATGACACTGCTCCAACCGACGCCGGGAGAGGGTGGCAACATGACCACCGATCTTCTCGATCGCCTCGATAACCGCGCGAACGACCTCCAAAGCGTAATCAGCGGCGCACAGGACGAAGCGCAGAGTTTGGGCGTGCCGCCCGGGGATCTGCGCTAGCGATCCCCGCCGCCGGCTTTTCGCCATTGCCTCATAGGTCCCCCGCGAAGCTCTGCGGCTTGAGTAGCTCGGCCAAATCCGGATAATTGAAGTAGTGCAGCTGGATGGGGGCAGCAAAATCCGGCCGGCAGGCCTCAAATAAGAGGGACCAATCAGATGAGATGGGTTTCGATCATCGCGTCTCTCGCGTTGGCATGCGCGCCATCAGTGGGCGCAGCCCCGCAGCCTTCGCCGCAGGCCAGCACCTCGCAGAACGGTACGTCATCCACTCCGTCGAAGCCTGTCAGTCACAAGAAAAAGCATCATTCCAAGCGTGAGCCCACCCAAAAGGCGCCAACTGCCGACCGAATCTCCGAAATCCAGTCCGCGCTCGTGCGGGGCGGCTACTATCAGGGGAGCCCGAACGGCAAGTGGGATTCGAACACCGTCGCCGCCGTGCAGAAGTTTCAGTCGGCCAATGGTATCGAAGCAAACGGCAAGCTGGACGCCCCGACCCTGCAGAAGCTTGGGTTGGGCTCGGATATCGCCGGAGTCTCGGCGCCCAAGCCCACCCCGCCGCCAAGCTGTTGCTCCACGACGCCTGCCGCACCGCCTTCCAGTCAGAATACGACGCCTGCGACCGTCCCCGGCACAACCGCCGCAAACCAGCCAGTCCGCCAGAACTAGAACCGTCGAATTGACGCCACAGCCCCACGATTGTTACCCTGAAACTTCGCTCTTTCTGCGTCATCGAATCACTAACGCCATAGCCATAAGAGCGCACCCTTACTAGGACCGCTGGGAGGACCTACGATGGCCACTGCATCTGCCCCGAAGATTTTCAAAAACTTCATCAATGGTGAATGGGTCGAAGCCCGGAGCGGCAAGGTTCTCGAGGACCGCAGTCCGGCGAACACGGATGAACTCGTCGGAGTGTTTCCGGCATCCGGACCCGAAGACGTCAATCTGGCTGTCGAGGCGGCGAAGGCTGCGTACAACAACTGGCGGCTGACTCCCGCGCCCAAGCGCGCCGAGATACTTTTTCACGCCGCCGAAATCCTGGTCGCCCGGAAAGAGGACTACGCCCGCGATATGACTCGCGAGATGGGCAAGGTTCTGGCTGAAACGCGCGGCGATGTGCAGGAAGCCATTGACATGACCTACCTGATGGCGGGGGAGGGCCGGCGCCAGTTCGGCCATACCACTCCGTCGGAGCTGCCCAACAAATTCGCGATGGCGGTGCGTGCGCCCATCGGCGTCGCGGGCATGATCACGCCGTGGAATTTTCCGATGGCGATCCCATCATGGAAAGCGATGCCCGCGCTGATCTGCGGAAATACGATCGTGCTGAAGCCCGCCGAAGATACGCCCCTTTCCACATACAATCTCACGCAGGTTCTCGCGGAAGCGGGCCTTCCCCCGGGAGTGCTGAACGTGGTCTTCGGCTACGGCCCGGATGCGGGTGGACCAATCCTCAATCACCCCGATGTCGGACTCGTCAGCTTTACCGGTTCCACCGAAGTCGGCCGCATCGTGAGCCAGGCGTGCGCTCCGACGTTTAAGAAGTGCCACCTCGAAATGGGCGGCAAGAACATCATCATCGTGATGGACGATGCCAACCTCGATCTCGCCATCGAAGGAGCGGTCTGGGGCGGTTTTGGCACCACCGGGCAGCGCTGCACGGCCGCGAGCCGCGTTGCGGTGCAGAAGGGCGTGTACCGCGAATTCGTCGAGAAGTTTGTCGCGCGCGTCAAGGCGCTTAAGGTTGGCGACGGACTCGATCCGGTGACCCACATGGGTCCCTGCATCAACGAACAGCAGCTCCAGACCGTGATGAAATATGTCGGCATCGGGAGCAACGAAGGCGCGAAGCTTTCCGCCGGAGGCCACCGCCTCGAAACCGGAGCACATGCGCGCGGTTGGTTCCATGAGCCGACGGTCTTCGCCGATTGCGATCCGAAGATGCGCATCTGCCAGGAAGAAATCTTCGGTCCGGTCGTCTCCGTGATTCCGTTCGATTCGTTTGACGACGCGATTTCAATCGCCAACGACGTGAAATACGGGCTGTCCGCGGCGATCTATACGCGCAACGTGAACCAGGCCTTCCGCGCGCAACGCGATCTCGAAACCGGAATCGTCTATGTGAATGCGCCCACGATCGGCGCCGAGACGCATCTTCCGTTCGGTGGCACGAAGAACACGGGCAACGGCCATCGCGAGGCTGGACTTGCCGCGCTCGATTTCTACTCCGAGTGGAAGACGGTATATGTGGATTATTCCGACAAGCTCCAGCGTGCCCAGATTGATAATTAGCCAGCGACTCGGGCTTACACTTTTAAGCCGACGAGCCGCATCAGTTCGAGTGCGTTGCTCTTTGTGACTACGCCTTCCCGTAGCCTGTAATCAAATCGCATTTTCCCGTTCTCGACGTAGTCCTCAAAGTGGGAGTTACGCACGATGGTGCCGAGCGATTTGGACATCTCGGTAAGCGCAAGGTCGTGCGTCGTCACGATGCCGATGGCTCCGCGCTCGATCAACGCCCCGATCAAGCTCTCAGCACCAATTCGGCGGTCGTGCGAATTCGCTCCGTCGAGCAATTCGTCGAAAAGAAATAGCACCGGTGCGGTTCCGTTGGTCATTTCGAAGACTTTTCGGATTCGGAGCAGCTCCGTATAAAAGGTCGAACGCCCCTCCTGCAATGAATCAATGCTCCTGAGGCGGGTCCCCAGCGCGAGAGGCGTGAGCCGCAAGCGTTTTCCGCGAATGGGTGCTCCGGCCATGGCCAGTATCGTGTTCACGCCCACCGTTCGAAGCAGCGTGCTTTTCCCCGACATGTTCGAGCCACTTATCAGCAACACCCGGGTAATCGCGTCGAGCTCCACGTTATTCCGAACGCACTTGGAGGCTTCGATTAGCGGATGGCCAAGTTCCTCTCCGGAAAAAACGGTGGGCGAGTCGCCTGCATCGGCGAATTCGGGGAAAGGGTCGGCCGGGTGTTCGAACAAATACGTCGCGAGCGAAAGTAGGGCTTCGACTTCGCCGGCTATGTCAATCCAGGTGCGCATACGAGGGCCGCATCTTTTCCGCCACGCTTCCGCTGCCAGGCCGGTCTGGACCGAGTAAAGCAACGGCACGTCAATTATTCGTACGATGAGACTGTCATAGGCGTCAATCCAATTGACGATCCGGGCGAATCGTCGAACGCTGCGCGACGCAGGCTCCTTGCCGCGTTTCAGCTCCGCCACCAGTTGTTGCAGCCGGGGCGCCGCGAACGGCTCGCGTTCGAGGCGCTCGAGGATCTGCGAGAACAGCACAACGCCCTCGGAGTTGCAATTCACTCCTGAGAAGACCTTCCTCGCGCGGAGCCGCATTCCGCGAAACAGAATCGCTTCCACCACCACGATCGCGAGGAACGGCCATAAATTTCCGGTGTGGACGAAATAAACGAAGCATGTGGCGGCGGCAACGGCAAAGCCGGCTGCAATCGCACGGATAGCGGGCCCTCCGAGAAGCGGCGCGCTCTCGCACCATGTGGTGAGCGATTCCGGATTCAGCCGCGCCAGCAAATCCTCCCCAGTCAGCGCCAGATCCTCTCGCAGTTCCAGTTTGGGGCGAAGTTCCGAGACCAAACCCTGGCGTTCGATTGCAGTGGCTACGGGAGACGGCGAGCGCAACCATTCTGCCAAACGGTTTTCGCCCATGGGCATGCGGGCGGTTGACAGCAGCTCGAACAAACAGCCGCGGCCGAACACATCCTGATCGTCTGTGTAAACGTGATCGGAGTCGCGGAATCGATCCCCGCTCGCGCCCGTGCCGCTCCAGCGATCCTCCACCCGCGCGATTCCCCTGCGGTAAAGATTTGCCCCGGTCTCCGCGTGGGTGCGAGCGCGGATAACTCGCTCGTGCACAAAAGCCAGCACGGCGTAAGCGCCGGTTGGCGCGAAAAGCCAGTAACCGTTGATGATGTGGCTCGCGAAGTAAATCCAAAGGAGGGCGACAAAGGAGACGATCGCCGCCAATTTCAAATATCCAAGAAGGATGTGCTGGTGCTCCCGAGCGGCAATCGTCTTTAGTCGCGCGTCCAGACGCTTTCGATACTCTTCGATTGGCTCCGCCACAGGGATCCTCCGAACCCTCGATCGTAGTCTACTCCCCGGAGTATGGCCTCGCACGGCCTTCCAAGCGATTGACAGGCACGCTCTCGGCACGCAGAATGTCGGTGCGGTGGGTGGCGGGCAAAGTTTTCTCGCCCTGGGGCAGCTTTCCAATCGCAAATTCACACGTCTGAAACACATGTGTGCGCAGTGATCCCTTTGGCCGAGGATATCTCCGATGATTCGACATTCGAAGTTCGCGTTTGCGGCCATTCTGCTGATGGCGTTCCCGATCGTGCTTGCCGCGCAGTCTCCAAGTTCGGCGCGTTCCACGGTCGGCGAACCGGCGATCGCCGGTGGATGCTCCAGTATCGTGGCGGATGCTGCGAACGGGGGCGGATCCGGTTCCGTCGCGCCCGGAGACGCAGGTAAACAGGTTCACGGTTACGATCTGGCCAATCTCGACCGTTCCGTCGCCCCTTGCGATGACTTTTACAAGTTCACCTCCGGCGGCTGGCTGAAGAACAATCCAATCCCCGCCGACCGTTCCGCATGGACCGTCTTCAGCGAACTCGACGCCGCAAATGAAGATCACTTGCACCAGATCCTGGAGGAGTCCGCCAGGGACAAGTCCGCCGCTCCCGGCTCGAACCGCCAGAAGATCGGCGATTTCTACGCGAGCTGCATGGACGAAACTCTGATCGAGGCGACAGGTGCTAAGCCACTCGATCCGGAATTCGCGCGCATCGCGGCGATCAAGGACATACCCAGCCTGCAAGCGGAAATCGCGCGACTGCAACTTTCGGGCGTGGACGTGGCATTTGGCTTCGGCTCCCTGCAGGATTTCAAGGACAGCAAGCAGGTGATTTTCGCGGCCGGGCAGGGTGGTCTCGGCATGCCCGACCGCCAGTATTACCTCGATGACGACGACCGCTCCAAGCAGCTTCGCGCCGGATATCTCCAGCACGTCACCAACATGTTCAAGCTGCTCGGCGACGACGCCCCGACTTCCGCCGCGGAGGCCAAAGCGGTACTCGATTTCGAGACCACGTTCGCCAAGGCTGCCAGGAAGCGTGAAGATTTGCGCAATCCGCAGTTGAATTACAACATGATGTCGCTCGTGGAAGCTGGCGACCTCACTCCGCATTTTTCGTGGCCCGATTATTTCAAGCAGATCGGCACGCCAGGCATTTCCCAGGTGGACGTCACCCAGCCCGACGCCATGAAGGCGGTGGACGCCGCCCTCGCGTCTGTCTCAATCGCGGATTGGAAGACCTATCTCCGCTGGCATCTGATTCACAACGCCGCTCCGACCCTTTCCGCGAAGTTTGTTGACGAGAATTTCGATTTTTACGGCAAGCAGCTCACCGGCGCGAAGGAGAACCTCCCGCGCTGGCGCCGCTGCGTCCAGGCCACCGACGGGGAACTCGGCGAAGCCCTCGGCCAAATTTACGCCGAGCGCTACTTCCCGCCGGAAGCCAAGGCCCGCGCGGTAGAGTTGGTTCACAATCTGATGGCCGCGCTGCGCGAGGATCTCTCGACGCTTGACTGGATGAGCCCCGCGACTAGGGTGCAGGCCATCCACAAGCTCGACGCGATGAGCCTCAAGATCGGCTATCCCGACAAGTGGAGGGACTACTCCGCCTTCCATGTGGATCGCGGCCCGTACGTCGAGAACGTCACGCGGGGTGACGCGTTCGAACAGGCGCGCGACCTGGCGAAGATCGGCAAGCCGGTGGATCGCTCTGAATGGAGAATGACGCCGCCGACCGTCAACGCTTACTACACGCCTCTGCACAACGAAATTGTTTTTCCCGCGGGAATTCTCCAGCCGCCGTTCTTCGATCCCAAAGCGGACGACGCGTTCAACTACGGCAGCATCGGCTCCGTGATCGGTCATGAAATGACGCATGGTTTCGACGATCAGGGCGCGCAGTTCGATGCCGACGGCAATCTGAATAGCTGGTGGACTCCGGAAGACCTGAAGAATTTCCAGGCGCGCGGCGATTGCATCGCCAAGCAATTCGACGCGTTTGAGGTTGAGCCGGGCTTGCACGGCAACGGCAAGCTCGAAGAAGGCGAAAGCATCGCGGACCTCGGCGGGTTGGTGATCGCCTACGCCGCCTTCCAGAAATCGCTTGCCGGAAAACCTGCGCCTCCCGACGTTGACGGCTTCACCGCCGACCAGCGTTTCTTTCTCGGCTTTGGCGCCCATTGGGCGGCGAACTATCGCCCCGAAAGGGCGCGTCTTCTCGCCAAGACCGACCCGCATCCCCTGAATGCTTTTCGGGTGGACGGCGCGCTATCAAATATGCCGGTATTTGCGAAAGCATGGAGCTGCGCCCCGGATTCGAAGATGGTCCGACCCGAAGCGATTCGCTGCAGAATTTGGTGACAATCCGATCACCCTTCGGCCGCGGCTAGCGGCCTCAGGGCAGGTGATCGTCACCCTGAGGCGGGCGATTTTGCCCGCCGAAGGGTAAACGATCCGACGACCATTTGGCCGTTCGGCGTAGCTACTTCTTCTTTTTCGCGAGGATTCGTTCGATCTGTTCGATGTGGTTGATGTCGTGGCCTGCGAACATTCCTGCGATCGTCTCGACGCTTTCTTCGCCGCGTTCGTTGTGCAGCCCGGCGTGTCTCCACTGTTCCGGTGTTAGCGACCTCAGCAGCTCGAGATTGGCTTCACGCAGCGCGCGATACTGCGCGAACGAATTCTTCAGGTTGCGCTTGTCGTAGTGCAGCGCCGTCACCCACGCGTCCTGATCGAAGCCGATAATCTGCGTCCCCGGCTGCCCCAGGATGGCGCGGATCCGATACCCGCCGACCAGCTCCGTATCCGCAATGTGCGCCACGATCTCCGCGATGGACCATTTGTCCGGTGCCGGACGCTTCCGTGCCTTTGCCGGGCTCACTCCCCTCAGTAGCTTCGCGAGCCTCGCCGGCGCCGCCGCTTGCAACTTCAGCGGGTCCCGTCCGTCCACGATGCTGGCCATCCGCTTCTTGTACTGCTCCACCGTTTCCTGCATGGATCTCCTCCTTGCTAAATTGTGGTATCAACAGAATTGTAGAACACCGCCGCGCTGGTCAGCATGAATAGCCGATGACTTCCCGCCGTTTCGCAGAGACAAATTGGCGCGCAGCGGCTTGGAAGTCCCGCACGATCGCGGCTATTTCCAATTCTGGAAACTGCGCTTGCCAACCGGTCGGGCTGGTTGCGCCTGCATCGTACAATTTAAGTGTGTTTCCGGCGCCGTGGGGCCTCTCCAGATGTCGCTCGTTGCAGGTAACACACCGAGGCGAAGACTGTGGCTTTGAAGATGGCGGACACTCGTCCGGCCAAACCGGAAGACCAGGAGCTTGCGCTCAAGCTCGAAGAGCAGGCCGCGCTCGAAGCCGACCTGGCCGATCGCGAGCTGCGCTCCGCCAATCTGCGCGCGGAACTTGCCGCATTCGAGCGCCGCTACCTGCATTTTGTCGGCTCGCGCTACGCCGAACTCGACGAATGGAAGGCGCAAATTGCCGAGCGGCTCGTCGCCGAGCAGCCCGGCAACGAACGCGCACGGCAAGCGGCGGCCGAGGCTCGCGCCCGCGCCAGCGAAACGAAATCCGTCGCAGGCGAGAAATCCTCGCACGAACCGAAGTCTTTCCATGCCTCGCCGGAAATGAAAAGCCTCTACCGCGAGGTTGCCCGGCGCGTCCATCCCGATCTCACATCGGACCGCGACGATCGCGCCAGGCGCCAGCAATTAATGGCAGAGGCCAATCAGGCATACGAGCGCGGGGACCACGCGCGCCTCGAAAAAATTCTTACGGCTTACGAGCACAGTCCCGAAGCGGTAGAAGGCGAAGGCCCGGGCGCGGAGTTGATTCGCGTGATCCGCCGCGTCAGCCAGGCGCGCGGCAGGCTCGCCGAAATCGAAGCGGAGCTGCAGGGACTTTTGCGCTCCGACCTGCACCAGCTCAAGGCGCGCGTGGACGAAGCCGAAAAGGGCGGCCACGACGTGCTGAAAGATATGATCGCGAAGGTGGACGAACAGATCGCGCTCGCGAAGCAGCGCCTCGACTCGCCCGCTCCGCTCTCCCGCTGATGGAAACACAGGAAAAATCCCCGGCGAAGCAGATTGTTCGCGCACCCGCGCAGGCTCTGGCGGTGCGGTCGGCCGCACTGGTGACGCGCGGATTGCGCGACCTCGCGCGCAATTCAAACTGGCTTATCAAGAAAGTGTTCGCGGGGAGATCGTCACAACTCGTGATTTCACCGGCCGGTGAGGTCTGCGCGCTTTCGCCGATGGTGCGGCAGGGAACGGAGCGAATCGCGCTCTACGATATCGAGCGCGGCGTTCCCACGCTCGCCCTCGTCGTGCCGGGTGAGCCGGACGTTTGTCCGCCGGGCCTGCCCGCCGCGTTTGCCTGGTCGCCGACGGCGCGGCATCTGGTCGCGGCATGGGGCGGATGGCTGCCCGAGCTTCATGTCTTCGATCTACACGGCAAAGTTTTTCTCGGCGGCTTTGGCGATTTCAAGAGTTTTCCTTCGTGCGTCGCGTGGTCGGACACCGGAAATTACTTCGCGGCGGCCTCGCGCGGGGTCGGGGAAGCGCGGTTGCGATTGTGGCCGGCATCGAAACAATCGCCCAGCGCCCTGCCGTTCGCTGCGGACCCGATTGCTGAGCTTGGTGCGCCCAGCTCGAACGAAAATTGGCTGGAGCCTCGAACGCGTGAGCCTCAAACGGCGGACGCCGAGCCGAGCGACGAAGGCATGTTCTCCGGTTTTGGCCGCACCGCATTTAGTCCGGACGAAAGCGCGATCGCTAGCGTCGTTGAAATCGAGGGCGAGTGGGCGGATGACTCGATTGTAGTGCTCGACGTGCCTGCGCTGAAGCGGCACCAGGTGATTCCGGCGCAAGGGCATATCACTGACATCGCCTGGACGCCGGACAGCCGCGGGCTGATCTATTGCTCGGCTGGACAAGCGTATCGCGTGCCGACGCTGTCTGCTGAACGACTCGGCAATTTAGGGGGTCGGAGCTTTAGCTCCGACATGACACCTGCATCTCCGTCAGGGGTTTTAACCCCTGAGGCGTCAGCTTTGACCTCTCCCGCAACCGGGGTAGCTGAGCCGCAAGCTTTACCCTTCGGCGCCGAGCTCTGCGCGTGTCATCCGCAGCTGCCGCTCTGCCTCTGCTTCAGCTCGTGGCTCAAGAATTCCGCAAAGGGCCGCTTGTTCCTCGTTGATTTGAATCGGCTCGAAGTATTCGACGAGTACGCCGCCGAGGGCGTCGTCAACATTCGCTGGTCGCTCGACGGTTCCAAAGCCTACGCCGTCACCGCCGACGGCCTCGCCTACATCTACGACCCTCCGCTGCTGTAGTCGGTACCCTTCCGATTTTGTCGTTGTCTTGCCCGCTCCGTTTGGTGTATAGTGTATGTATACACTGTACGCAAGAGTGCGATGCGCCGATCCGCTCAAATCCGGCTGGACATGAAGAGCGATGTTCCCGCCTATCGGCAGGTGGCCGATCAATTGCGCACTCTTGCCGTCGAAGGCGCGGTCGTACCGGGCGATTCGCTCCCGCCTGTGCGCCGGCTTGCTCTGGACCTCGGCGTTCACTTCAATACCATTGCGGAAGCCTACCGTGTGCTTGCTGAGGAAGGATTTCTAGAAATCACGCACGGCCACGGGGCGCGAGTTGCCGATCGGACCACGCCACGCCGCGCCAGTCCGGAAGTAGCCGACAATTTCCGCCAAAGAATGCGGGAGCTGATAGCGGGGGTCCGCGCGCGCGGCCTAACCGGGCGACAGATTGCGGGAGAACTGAAAATTATGGCGGACGGATTGGAAAAGCGATGAACGTTCATTCCATGGTTCACTCCGTCGGCAATCGGTTCGGGAATATTCAGACTTGGTTCCTTCTTGGATTCAACATCGTGTTTGTGCCTGCAATGCTCCACTGGATATCCGGATCCCGGCAATGGCGAGGAGGAACCTTTTTTAACGTGCGCGTGGAGCCCGGGTTTGTGGATTCGGAGGAAGGGCAAGCGATTCTCCATCGCTTTCGGCGGCGGATTTGGCTGTGGGCGGCGTTCATGGCAGTCGTCTATTTTCTCTGCTCGTTGCGATGGGATCTTGCGAGGAATTTTCTTTTGTTCGTGGTCATTCAGTACGCCACGATGATTGGTTGTTGGAAGATGTTTTCGTTGGCGTCGCGGCAAACGCGCCAGCAGGCTACACCTGCCGCAGGGCCGTCGGTGCGCGCCGCTGAGCTATTCATCGAAGAACAGAAGGTGGATTGGTGGGTTGCAACCCTGGAATGGCTGGGGATGCTCTTACCGCTCGCGGTACCCGGTGCCGCAGTTGTCGTCCTGACATTCCATTGGCGGCAACTCCCTCCGGATGAAACGTTGAGTTCAGTGATAGGTATTCTTTCGGCGATCCTTATCGGAATGATACCGGCTGGTACTCAGTTCGCACTGCGATTCTACGCCCGCAGCAGCGATTGGAATCCCGATCCGCGAGCGAGTCGCAGGTATCGCGCCGTGCTCGGCGCCCTGCAGGCGTTGATCTTCACTTTCATCATCACGCAGGGATGCGCACTGGCGATTATGCCGCTAGGCCTGACTCAAGGGATGGACGACTACTTTCGGTTCGCGGAACCCGGGTGGCTAGTTGTGATTGCGTTGACCATTGGAATTCGCTGGTGGCTCAAAAGGAATCTTGCACGGGAAAGTGGCGATCCCATGCCGGACAAATGTTGGAAATGGGGATTTTACTACGTGAACCCCGACGATCCGGCCTTCGTCGTCCCGAGCCGGACGGGAACCGGACTCTCGTTCAACTACGGGCAGCGAGTCGTGTGGGCCACGTGGGTAACAATCTCGGCTGCCATATTGATTGATCTAGCGTGGAGCTTCGGAATGCTGTCATCCTCGGCACGCTAGTTCTCATCACGCCAAAGGGCAGCCGACCATTTTCTCGGTCCATTGCCAAATCTCCTCCTGCACTTTCGGGTCGCGCGACAGCGCACTGGATTCCTTCTCCTTGGACTTCACAAAGTATTTTCCCGTGACGTTCACCAGATCGGGAGACGTGGCCGCCCACAGAGAAACCGCCGCTCCCCGCTTCGAATCGAGCATGAAGGGCTTCATCAGCGCCACAACCAATTTGAAAGCGCCGCGCGAACCGTTGAAGATATTCGTGTCCACCACCCCCGGATGCAGGCAGTTGCACGTTACGCCCGTTCCCTCCAGCCTCTGCGCCAGCGCGAACGTGAACGCGTTCATCAGCAGTTTCGACCGGCCGTACATCGCCAACCCGCCCATGATCCCTGGCTCTACGGCTTGCACGCGGCTCATCTCAAGCTTTTTAGCGCTTCCATGCGCCTCCGACGAAACATTGACGATCCGCGAGGGCGCACTCGCTTTCAGCAGATCGAGCACCAGAAAAGTCAGCAGCGCCGCACCCAGATGATTTGTCGCCAGCGTTAGCTCGATGCCGTCGGCCGAAAGTCGTCCCGCTCCGGCGCCGCCGCCCGCGTTGTTGATCAGCACGTCGAGCCGCGGATATTTGTCGTGAATCTGTTTCGCCACCGCGCGGACAGACGCCTGAGACGACATATCCGCAATCAGCAGATCAACCTGTGAACTTCCCGACTCGCGGCGCACATCTTCCAGCGCCGCTTTCCCCTTGTCGGCGTTTCGGCAAACCATCACCACGTGCGCGCCCATCTGCGCGAGACCGAGCGCCGTCTCTTTCCCGATCCCGCTGTTCGCGCCCGTCACGACGCACGTCTTTCCGCTCATGCTTCCCGTTTCCGTCATGTTCGACCTCTCACTCAGTCACCTCCCGGATTCCGAACGCTCGATCCCCTCGATCACATTCAGCTGCGCGCCCCAAATGAGAACGCGAGAATCTTTGTGGGTCGTGGCTTTAGCCACGACATAAGCTCGACAAAATTGGGTCGGCTTTAGCCGCTGAAGCTCCGATTCCGCAGTTCCCGCTACGACCCCACAGCCCCAAAAGTCCACAGGCTTGATTCCACTTGCTTTTCGCGGGGGCATGTTAGCGTGGTTTCGGAATGAAAGGAATGTGGCAACGCGGAAGCAAGTCCCGGCACTCCGCCGGGGCGTCTCTCGGCGCGGCGCGCCATATTCAGCACGGGTTCGTTCGCGCCGTTGTTCTTTCCTCTGCCTCCTTTGCTTCCTTTGCTTCCTTTGCCTCCTTTGCTTCCTTTGCCTCCTTTGCCTCCAGTGCTTCCTGTGCCTCCTCTGCCTCTCGAATTACTCGACACACCATGCCGAGTAATTTCGCCCGTAACCTATTGAAAACAAAGAAAAGGGTACCCAATTACTCGACACACAAACGAGGGGTCCTCGGACGGCGGAAAACGCTATGCCAGAGGCAGGTTTGCTTCGGCGTTCAGCGTCGAATCGGCGCGTTCGCCGGCGACGAATCGCGCGTATCCCGCAGCGGCGATCATCGCGGCATTGTCAGTCGAAAGCGCGCGGCTCGGGAAATAGACTTCGATTTCGCGGCGAGCGCCTTCCGCTTCAAAGCTACGGCGAAGCTCGCTATTTGCCGCCACGCCGCCGGAAACGAGAATGGTGCGCGCGGAAGTCTTTTCAGCAGCCGCAAGCGTGCGCGACAGGAGATTGTCCACCACGGCGCGCTGGAAGCTCGCGATCAGATCGAGAGTCGCGGAGCTCGAAAGCGCGCGCAATGTGTCCGCGCTGCGATCGCCGCGCGCGAGCGCCTGCTTCCGTGCTTCGATTTCCGGCTCGAGCTGCGGATTGCGGCGCAGGTGATAGAGCACCGCGGTCTTGATTCCGCTGAAGCTGAAATCAAAAACGTTCCCGCTCATTTTCGGCTCGTTGAAGCGAACCGCATGCGCGTTCCCGTGCGCGGCGAGCCGGTCAATGATCGGACCGCCCGGATAGCCGAGCGCGAGCATCCGCGCGACTTTGTCGTACGCTTCGCCTGCGGCATCGTCCCGCGTGCCGCCGATGCGCGCGTACGAAAATTGTTCACTGCCGTTCACAAGCTCGCGCTTCACGTGGTAGAGAATCGTGTGCCCACCGGAAACGATCAGGCAGACCGCGGGCAGCTTCGGCTCGCGTCCGGCAACATGCGCCTCCAGAAACACGGCGTGGACGTGGCCTTCCAGGTGATTCACGCCAATCAGCGGTTTTCCGAGCGCCAGCGCCAGCACCTTGCCGTAGGTCACGCCCACGAGCAGCGCGCCAACCAGCCCGGGCCCGTGCGTCACGGCTACGGCGTCCACATCCTGCAGCGAGACATGAGCCTGCTCGACGGCTTCGCGGACCACGGGAACGATCTGCCGGAGGTGCTCGCGCGAGGCAAGCTCCGGCACCACGCCGCCATACTTGCGGTGAATCTCGGTCTGCGACGCAACCACGCTCGAAAGGATTCTCCGGCCATCGGCCACGATCGCCGCCGCCGTCTCGTCGCAGGAGGATTCAATGCCAAGGATCAAACGCTCGTTCGGATGTTCGTTTACGCTCACACTCACGCCTCAATCTTGACAGTCGCTCAAAATCGCTATGTTAGCATAGGCAAGAAGGCTCGCCCCGTGCTGGCCGGCCATCCCGAAAAAATATGACGACCAAAACCATGAAAGTGCGCAAGGCCGTCCTGCCCGTAGCAGGGCTGGGGACGCGGTTTCTTCCGGCGACGAAGGCCATCCCGAAGGAGATGCTGACGGTGGTGGATAAGCCACTGATCCAGTATGCGGTCGAGGAGTGCATCGCGTCGGGTATCGAACACGTGATCTTCGTCACTGGCCGGAACAAGAGTGCCATCGAAGACCATTTCGATTTGTCACCCGAGCTCGAGAACTTTCTCACCCAGCGGGGAAAGGCGCAACTTGCGGAATTGGTACACGACATTTGCAGCGGGGTGCAATTCAGCTACACGCGCCAGAGCGAAGCGCTCGGACTCGGGCACGCCGTACTGTGCGCCGCGGACCTTGTCGGAGACGAGCCGTTTGCGGTGCTCTTGAGCGACGTGATTATGGAAAGCGCCTTTCCCGCGACGCGCGAGCTTATTGAAATATACGAGGCGACGGGATCGGGCGCGATTCATGTGGAGCGCGTGCCTCCCGAGCGCGTCCACCTGTACGGAATCGTGGACGCGAAGCCTGAAAAAGAATCACGCTGGGGCGAAAAACTTTGGCGCGTGAAAAATCTGGTGGAAAAGCCCAGCGCCGAAAAGGCGCCGTCGAATCTGGGCGTCACCGGACGCTACGTCCTGCCGCCGGAAATTTTCGCCCACCTTGCGAAGACGAAGCCGGGCACGGGCGGCGAAATTCAACTGACCGACGGGCTTTGCAGACTGGCCGAAGACAATAAAATGCTCGCGTGCATATACGACGGAAAAGTGCACGACGCGGGAGATAAGCAGGGGTTCCTGCAGGCCACTGTCAATTTCGGATTGAAAGATCCGAAACTCGGAAAGGATTTCCGCGCCTACCTGAAGGGCCTCAAGCTCTAGCGTTCACTTCTTCTTGCGATTCGACGCGCCCTTGTTGGAATTTTCAGAGGCCGCGGGCTTCGATTCGGATTTTGACTCGGACTTCGATTCCGAAGATTTTTCGGAGGATTTCTCCGACGGCTTCTCCGAAGATTTCTCTCCGGTTTTTGCCTGCGCGGAATCGCCGGAACTTTCACTCGCCGCCGCGGCAGCGGAACTCTTTCCGCCGTAATCGTTCACGTACCATCCGGAACCCTTGAACTGAATCGCGGGCGCGGAAGCCATGCGCGGCGCGCGCGAGCCGCACTTCGGACACTTCTTCGTCTCCGACGCATTGACGCTTTCGATCTTCTCGAAGCGATGGCCGCACTTCACGCACTTGTATTCGTACAGCGGCAACGGAAGGCTCCTCTCGTATCTACATCCGGTGTGAACGCCGAACTAGGCTGGCGTAACCCGTCGAAGCACCGGGATTCTCGCTTCGCGCAGCACGTGCTCGACCACGGTCTCGCGCAGGCGCGAAGCGTCGTAATCGAAGTGCAGATGATTGGTCTTTTCGTCGAAGCGGAACTTCTGCAGCCCGTAGGTGTTCGCGAACTGGCCGAGCGCCCGGAACTGTTCGGCCTTGAGCGGGTTCTGCAATTCGTATGTCACGGTCATGTATGTCATGGCCACAGTATAGCATCGGCATCGCGCGGGATTCACGCGCGGAGCGGCGGACTTCTACAGTTTGAGACTGCGGAGACGCAGGGCATTGGCGATCACGGAAACGGAACTGAAGGTCATCGCGGCGCTCGCGAGAATTGGACTGAGCAACAGTCCGAAAAACGGATAGAGCACGCCTGCGGCAATCGGGATACCCAGCGAATTATAGAGAAACGCGAAAGCGAGATTCTGGCGGACGTTGCGCATCGTCGCGCGGCTCAGAGTGCGGGCCCGGGCGATGCCGCGCAAGTCGCCGGCGAGCAGCGTGATTCCCGCGCTCTCGATGGCGACGTCCGTTCCCGTTCCCATGGCGATGCCGACATCAGCTTGCGCGAGGGCTGGGGCGTCATTCACTCCATCACCTGCCATGGCGACAACGTGACCTTCGGTTTGCAGCCGTTTGATTGTGGCGCCCTTCTGATCGGGCAGCACTCCGGCGATTACTTCGTCAATGCCCAGGGCGCGAGCGACGGATTCGGCGGTCGCGCGGCTGTCTCCGGTCAACATGACGATGCGGATCTTTTCCCGGTGCAGGCGTTCGATGGCTTCGCGCGCGGTGGACTTCACTGGATCGGCGACGCCGATGATTCCGGCGAGCGTTCCGTCCACCGCGACGAACATCACGGTCTGTCCCTCGGCTTCCATTGACTTCGCGCGCTCGTCGAGAGTTTCCGGCGGAATTCCGAGTTCGGCGAACAGCGCCCGATTTCCCAGCGCAGCCTTTTGTCCAGCGGCGGTGCCGGTTACGCCCTTACCCGTGCGGGACTGAAAGTCGGCGATATCTCCGGGCGCGATGGCACGTTCTTTGGCTGCGGCGAGTATCGCAGCGGCGAGGGGATGTTCACTGGCGCGCTCGAGCGTTGCGGCAACGCGAAGAACCTGCGCTTCGTCATGGCCGGCTGCGGCGACGATGGAGGTGACGCGCGGGTGGCCTTCGGTGAGCGTGCCCGTTTTGTCCACGACGAGCGTGTCCACCTTCTCGAGGATTTCAAGGGCTTCCGCGTTCTTGATCAGTACGCCCGCGAGCGCGCCGCGTCCGGTGCCGACCATAATCGCCATGGGAGTGGCCAGCCCGAGGGCGCACGGGCAGGCGATGATGAGCATGGCGACAGCGTTGAGCAGGCCATGCGCCATTTTCGGCGCTGGTCCGAAGAGTGACCAAACGATGAAAGTGAGAACGGCTGCGAGTACGACGGCCGGGACGAAATAGGATGAAACGCGATCGGCGAGCTGTTGGATCGGCGCGCGACTGCGCTGCGCCTCGCCGACCATGCGGACGATCTGGGCGAGAAGAGTTTCGCTGCCCACGCGTTCGGCGCGCATCACGAATGTTCCCGTGCCGTTGATCGTTCCGCCAGTTACGCGAGCCCCGACGATTTTTTCCACGGGAATCGGCTCGCCGGTGACCAGCGATTCGTCAACCGAGCTCGATCCATCGGTCACCGAGCCATCCACGGGAACTTTTTCGCCGGGGCGCACGCGCAGAACATCTCCCGGCGCGATGTGTTCGACGGGGACGTCAATTTCGGTGCCGTCGGCGCGAACCAGACGCGCGGTCTTCGGCGACAGTTTCAGGAGAGAGCGAATCGCGGCGGACGTCCGGCTGCGCGCTTGAAGCTCGAGCACCTGCCCGAGCAGGACCAGCGCCGTGATCATCGCGGCGGCCTCGAAATAAACGGGGACGCTGCCGTCCGCCATGCGGAAGGAAGTAGGGAAGAGACCGGGCCAGAGAATCGCGATCGTGCTGTAGATATACGCCGTGCCCGTGCCGAGAGCGATCAGCGAAAACATGTTCAAGCTGCGATTGACGAACGAAGCCCATCCGCGCTCGAAGAATGGCCACCCAGCCCAGAGGACGACCGGCGTGGCCAAAACGAACTGAGTCCAGCCGATCGCGTGCATGGACAAGACGCGCTGCACCGGCTGGCCGGGAATCAGGTCGGACATGCCGAGCGCGAGGACAGGAATTGCGAGCGCAACGCTCGTCCAAAACCGGCGAGTCATCGAGACTAGCTCGGGATTTTCTTCGTCTTCGGCTGTGGCCGTGCGCGGTTCCAGAGCCATGCCGCAGATCGGGCATGAGCCGGGTCCGGGACGGACGATTTCGGGGTGCATCGGGCAGGTGTACTCGACGGAATTTGAGGCAGGGTCGGAAGCGGGCTTGATGTCGTCGAACTGAATGAGATCGGCTTGCCGAGGGGACTGCGCTATTTGCCGCGCGACGAGATATTTCTCCGGTTCGGCGCGGAATTTGGCGGCGCAGCCGGCGCAGCAGAAGTAGTAAGTTGTCCCGGCGTGGTCGGCCTCGACCGCGGCGCGCGCGGGATCAACCGTCATCCCGCAGACTGGATCGCGTTCCATAGCCTTCTATTATCGCCTGATTGTCAAAGCGCCTCTCCAACAGAGAGTTTTTTGCTTAGGCGTTGGTGCCACCGTCAACGGTGAGGTTCGCACCGGTGATATAAGACGATTCGGGACCAGCTATGAACGCGACCAACGCGGCAACCTCGTCAACGCGTCCGTAGCGGTTGAGCGCTGTGGCGGCTTTCTGGGTGACCGCCCATTCGCCGGAGGCTGGATTTAGATCGGTGTCTATCGGACCGGGCTGAACGTTGTTGACCGTGATGCCCCGGCTTCCCACTTCCCGGGACAATCCCTGAGCGAACATCTTGACGGCTCCCTTCGTGGCCGAGTAGGCCACCAAGCCGGGAGTCTGGGCACGCTCGCCTACGCACGAGCCGATTGTGATGATTCGACCGCCGCTTTTCATGTGCTTCAGCGCCTCCTGCGTCGCGATCATGATGCCCCGGAAGTTGATGTTGATCACGCGGTCCATCTCTTCCAGCGTCGTCTCCTCGAACGCCTTCGGAATGGCCGTGCCGGCATTGTTCACGAGCACGTCGAGCCCGCCGAATGTGCTGACGGTCTTCTCGACAGCACTCTTAGCTGCTCCAGCGTCGGTCGCGTTTGCTTGAATTGCGATGGCCTTGCCGCCGCCTTGTTCGATCGCTTTGACAACGGACGAAGCCGCCTCTGCGTCTTTCGAGTATGTGATGGCCACACTCGCTCCATCCGCGGCCAAACGCTTGGCAATCGCGGCGCCGATACCACGCGAGCCGCCGGTGACTAGTGCCACTTTCTTGGATAGGTTAGACATGGGTCTCCTTGATTCTGCGCAACTGCATTGATTACCACGCGACGCGCACAGCCAGCGACTGCTTGTTCGGATCTCGGTTCTGAGACTCAGGAAAGGCGATACGAACACGTAGTTTGATGTATCAGGGTCAGAAGCCGATGCGGATTTTTCCACCCAGACGGCGGCCAGCGGGGGCAGGGACGCCAAGCTAGTTTGCCGGGCATGGCATGCCATGCCCCTACGAAGACAAAACAGCGGGAACGTTGCGGGGAACATTTCCGGTGGGGCTTACGTATCACATTTTGGAACGTCGAACAGAGGCAGATGGGGGCGTCCGTGGAATCGAATGGCGGTAACGGCAAGAACGGCCGGAAGAAGCGAAAGCGCTGGATCATCCTGGGAAGCGTCACGCTGGCGCTGGTTGCGGTGATCGTGATCGCGACGGCGGCGCTGCGTCCCACCCACACAATCGAACCCGACAAGCTCGCAACGGCGGAGCGCGGCGACATCGCGCGATCGGTCGTTGCCACCGGCAAGATCGAGCCGCTGACAAAAGTGGAAGTGAAATCGAAGGCCAGCGGGATCGTCGAAAAAATCTACCTTGATGCGGGCGACAAAGTGAAGAACGGGCAGGTGCTCGCCGATCTGGATAAAGAGCAGTTGCAAGCCAGTGTCGCCGAGTCGCGCGCTAATTTGGAAGCTGCGCAGGCGGCGCAGCTGGCTGCCGAGGCCTCCTACGAAAAAAATATGGTGGATGCCGAGGGTCCCGATGTGCCGTACCTGAAAAACGATGTGGACCGCGCACACGATCTATACAAGCAAGGGTTGATCGCGCTCAATCAAATGCAGGATGCGGAAAAGAATTATCAGCTGGGGTTGAATCATCAGAGTTCCGCCGTGCGCAGCGCGCAGATGAGCAAGGCGCAGGTGGCGCAGTCCAAAGCGCAGGTGGCGCAGGCGAAAGCGGCGCTCGACAATGCCGACGAAAATCTCCAGTACTCAACGATCACGAGCCCGATGAATGGGGTCGTGCTTTCGAAAGACGTCGAGGTTGGCGATGCGGTCAGCTCGATTCTGGTTCTGGGATCGCAGGCCACGCTGGTGATGACGCTGGGAGATACGAGCGAAGTGTACGTGCTGGGCAAGGTGGACGAGGCGGACGTCGGCAAAGTCTATTTGGGCCAGGACGCGCGAATCGTGGTCGAGTCGTTCAAGGACAGGAAATTTGAAGGCAAAGTAACCAAAATCGCCCCGCTCGGCCAGGAAAAAGACAACGTGACGACGTTTGAGGTGCGTGTCTCCATACAGAACCCGGGCGGCGAACTCCGGGCCAACATGAGCGCGAATGCCGAGATTATTCTGGAAGAAAAAAAGAACGTCCTGCTGGTTCCGGAAGGCGCGGTGATCTTCGACAAGGACAAAAATGCGTCCGTGGAAGTTGCCGACCCCAAAGGCGAGGATGGCCGCAAGAAGCTCGCCGTGAAATTGGGAATTACGAATGGCGTCAAGGCTGAGGTGCTTTCGGGATTGAATGAAGGGCAGAAGGTGATTTTGCAGTAGAGCCGTTGGGATGAGCTGTAAGAGAGATCCCTCGCTTCGCTCGGGATGACATTTCAAAAGCAACCGCGACCATGAATCTCAGCGACCTCTTTAAAGACACGATCCACACGCTCTGGGCACACAAGCTGCGCACGTTTCTCACGATGTTTGGGATTACCTGGGGAATTATTTCGATCACGCTGATGGTGGCGGCGACGGAAGGATTGCGTGTGGGGCTAAAGCGCAATAACGAAAGCTTTGGCAAGGACATCATGATCTTCTTTGCCGGGCGCACCACGCTTCAAGCCGGAGGGATGCGCGCCGGCCGCGACGTCCACATCGGCGAAGACGACTATCAGGAGATTGACGACCAGGCGCCAGCGTGCCGATACGCACTGCCGGAAATAGGCAATCAAGTGCAACTGCGGAGCCGTTACAACAGCGGCAACCTGGAGGTCTCGGGATCGCTGCCGCCCTTTGCCGAAGTGCGCAGCCTCGACGTGGGGGAAGGGAGGTTCTACGACGACGCGGACGTGGCGAACGTCAACCGGGTGGCATTCCTCGGCAGCGACACGAAGAAGCAGCTGTTCGGCGGCCGGGAGGCGGTCGGGGAAACGGTGTGGCTGAGCGACATTCCTTACACCGTGATCGGCGTGATGAAACCGAAGGACCAGAATTCGTCGTATGACGGGCCGGACATTCGAAAGGTTTTCGTTCCCTATAGCGCCGCGGTGCGCGATTTCCCAAATCAGCCGCCCGCGCCACCGCACACGATCGAACATCTGCTGGTGGTGCCGAAATCGCTGGCGCTGCACAAGGACTGCAAACGTGAAGCGCTGGCCGCACTCGCGGTGATGCACTCGTTCGATCCGAAGGATGAAGACGCGATTTTCGTGTGGGACACGATCAAGAACGCGCAAGCAAACGCGCTGATCATGGACGGAATCGAATATTTCACCGGCGCGATCGGAATCGTGACGCTGTTTCTGGGCGGGCTGGGAGTGATGAATGTGATGCTGGTGGCGGTGCGAGAGCGGACGCGCGAAATCGGAGTGCGGAAAGCGCTGGGCGCGACGCGGCAGTCCATCCTGAGCCAGTTTTTCGCGGAAACGATGATCATTGCGTTCCTGAGCGGCGGGATAGGAATGGGAATCGCGTACGGATTCTGCGCCCTGGTGGATTTGCTGCCGATGCCGGATGTGTTTGCGGGGCTGCTGCCGACGTGGCAGTCGGGGGTGCTGGCGCTGGTATTGCTGTCGGCGATTGCGGTGACGTCTGCACTGTATCCAGCGAACCGTGCGGCGGCCGTTGATCCGATTGAAGCGCTGCGGTACGAGGCGGGAGGCTAGCGCGCGTGTTCGAGGAAATCGTACGGCAGGCGTGGAGTTCGCTGCGCAGGCAGCCCTTGCGGAGCTGCCTGACGATGACCGGAATCGTGTGGGGCATTGTGGCGGTGACGATGCTGCTGGCCTACGGCTCGGGGTTCCGCCGGGTGCTGATGTACACGTTCGATTCATTCGGGCACGACGTGATCATCTGCTGGCCGGGAACGACGGGCGAGCAGGCCGGCGGCGAGCGCGCGGGGCAGAAAGTGAAATTCGAGCAGCCGGACGTGGATGAACTGCGGGCCACGGCGACGCTGGTGAAGGAGGTATGTCCCGAAACAGTGAAATTCACAAATCTCGCGCACGAGGAGCGCTCGACAAGCACGGCGGTGCGCGGCGTCTGCGAACAATACGGCGAAATGCGGAACGAAGTGGCATCCGCGGGGCGGTGGCTGGATTCGGACGACGAAGTCAACCGGCGGCGTGTGGTGTTCCTAGGGGCGCTGCTGAAGAAGAAACTATTTGCCGGGTTGCCCGCGGTCGGCGAGCCGGTCACGATTCAAGGCGAGCGGTTTACCGTGGTAGGCGTGATGGACCGTAAATTCGAGCAGAGCAGCTATTTCACTGATGATGACCGCTCGGCGTGGATTCCGTATTCAACCGCGGGTGATCTGTGGGACACCAAGTCCGCGAGGGTACTGGTGGTTGAACCGGTGTCGGGTCAATTCGACGCGCAAACGAAGGCACAGGTGCTTTCGATCCTCGCGCAAAGGCAGCATTTTTCTCCGACGGACAAGCGCGCAATCCTGTTTGACAGCATGGCGGAATTTCGGCCGATCATCATGGGGATTTCCTACGGGCTGGAGTTTCTGCTGCTGTTCGTCGGTTTGCTGACGCTGGGGATCGGAGGCGTTGGCGTGATGAATATCATGCTGGTGACGGTGAACGAGCGCATCCGCGAGATCGGGCTGCGACGGGCGCTGGGCGCGCGGCGCAGACATATCCGCGTGCAGTTATTGACTGAGGCGCTGGCGATTACCATGGCCGGGGGCGCGATCGGCGTGCTGATTTCGGTGGGGATCGGCGCGGCCATTGGGACGCTGCCGTTTCTCGGGCCCGCGTACGAAGACACGTCCGGCAGAGTGGATATTCATATGAGTGTGTCCTGGGAGATTCTGGTGGCTTCCGTGGTGGTGCTGGTCGTGGTGGGAGTTTTGAGCGGGTTTGTGCCTGCTATGCGCGCGGCGAAACTCGATCCGGTGGAGGCGCTGCGGTACGAGTGATAGCGTCCTCGTACGGAACTGCGATGGGCGCAGCAAGCAGCGCCCCTACGCCTGGCGGTCAGCGCTCGTTCAGAAGGGAATCGAGGTAGGTCATCATTTCGGGGCTGGTCCAATCCTGCGGGCCGATGATTTTGCGATCGAGGCGCCCCTTGCGATCGATGACATAGGTTTCGGGATACGCGGTGGTGCCGTAGGAGGCCGCGAGCAGTTTGGTGGTGTCGCGGTAGGTGGGGAAATCGATATTGTATGTGGTCAGGAACTTCTCGTACGCGTCCTCTTCGTCGTCCACGCCGACATTAACTCCCAGAACGGTGCCGCCGAGCGGAGCGATGCGCCGCTGCAGCGCGTTGAGGGACGGGGCTTCATCAATGCAAGGCTGGCACCAGGAGGCCCAGAAGTTGAGCAGGACGACTTTGCCGCGCAAGTCGGATAGATGCGCGGGTTTGCCATCGAGCGTGAGCGGAAAATCCTTTGGCGTGGATCCGCGCAGGCTTGGTTCGCCCTGCCGATAGTCCGGACGCGCGAACAGCACGAGTAGCGCCGCGATGAAAGCCAAAACGAGGCCAGTTTTCAGTTTCCGTTTCAATCCGCCATCCAAGCGCCCTATAATAGAAGCATCGCCGACGAGATAACGAACAGTTTAGCAGCCCCCGTGGATGGGATTGTAAAAACCTTGGTCTCCGCCATCATCCCCGCCAGAAACGAAGAAGCCTCGATCGCCCGCGCGGTCGAATCAGTGGCTATGCAGTTTGAGGTCGGGGAAGTCATTGTGGTCAATGATCAATCCACTGACCGCACCGGCGCGATTCTCGCGGAGTTGTCCACGCGGATTCCGAAGCTGAGGGTGATTGAGGCAGGCCCGCTGCCGACCGGCTGGATTGGTAAGAACCATGCGGCGTCGGTGGGCGCGGCTGCCGCGCAGGGCGACTGGCTGCTCTTCACGGACGCGGACACGTACCATTATTTCGGGTCCACGCGGCGGGCGCTGAGCGATGCGGTGGATCACGACGCGGTGCTCGTCTCGTATTCTCCGGAACAGGAAATGGAAACCTGGTGGGAGCGGGCGCTGATTCCGTTCGTCTATTGCAGGCTGGCGGCGAGGTTTTCCTTCGCGCAGGTGAACGATCCGAAGCGGCCGGAAGCGGCGGCGAACGGGCAGTTTCTGCTGGTGCTGAGAGACGCGTATGAAGCGGTAGGCGGGCACGCGGCCGTCGCGCAGGAGATATTGGAGGATGTGGCGCTGGCGCGGCTGGTGAAGCGGAATGGCTACGGGATTTATTTCACGGCTCCGATGGGCGTGGTGCGCACGCGGATGTACCGGTCGTTCGGGGCGATGTGGGAAGGCTGGACGAAGAATCTCTATCCGCTGATGGGCGGGAACAGGCAAGTCGCTCTTTTTCGAATTCATCGAGGTGTTTCCTGCGGCGGAAGCGGGACTCTTGATTGCGGCGCTGCTGCATTTTGCCGGCGTCAGGACTTCGCTATTGGCGGCCGCTGCGGGAGTATGTGTGGGCGTTCTGCTGGGACGACACCTTGCGTATGCCGCGGCGCTGTTCAGGAATCTCTACCCGACGTCTTACATCCAATATTATTCGCTGGGGTCTGTGCTTTACACGGCGGCGCTGGTGGAGTCCTGGTGGAAAAGCACGAGGGGAACGGTCGTCTGGAAGGGCAGGGCTTACACGGCGAGAACGCCATGATTCGAGTGACGCGCAAAATCGAGTTTTCAGCGGCGCACTTCTATCACAATCCGAATTTCTCGGCGGAGGAGAATCGCCGCGTCTTCGGCAAGTGCAATAATCCGCATGGGCATGGGCACAATTACGTGCTGGAAGTGACGGTGGCGGGCGACCCCGACCCTGCTACGGGAATGGTGCTGGATTTGAAGGAGCTGAAGGACATTCTGCAGCGCGAAGTGGGCGAGCGTATGGATCATCGTCATCTGAACTACGAAGTGCCCGAGCTTGCGGGGCAGATTCCCACGTGCGAAAACATCGCGGCGGTAATCTGGCGGCTGCTGGAACCGAAGATCACGAAGGGTAAGCTCGATCGTGTGCGGTTATACGAATCGGCCGATCTTTTCGCGGACTGCACGGCGGGATCAAATGGGAGCGGCGGGTGAGCCGGGCGTTAAAGCTGTCGCTGACGCGGCGTTATCAGTTTGCGGCGTCGCACCGGCTGCATCGTCCGAATTTCAGCGAGAGCGAAAATCAGCGCGTCTATGGGAAGTGCAGCAATCCCTACGGTCACGGGCACAACTACTCGCTCGAAGTGACAGTTAGCGGCGCTGTGGATCCAGAAACCGGAATGGTTGCGAATCTCGGCGAGCTCGATCCGTTTGTCGAGCGCGAGGTGGTCGAGGCGTTCGATCACAAGTATCTCAACGAGGAAGTGCCTGAATTCAGCAAGGAAGTGCCGACGGCTGAAAATATCTGCCGGGAGATCTATCGCCGCCTGAAGACATTTCCGGCGGCGCGCGTGGAGCGCGTGCGGCTCGAGGAAACGAGCAAGAATAGCTTTGAATTCGACGGAGAAAATGGCGAGCGGGAGCAACGCGCGCCATGAGGAACAAGACAACCATGAGCGAGACAACGGATATCGTGGTTCCAGCGGCGACGGGTTCAGGCGCCATCGCGGATCTGGTTCGCCAAATGCTGGTGCAGCTGGGCGAGGACCCCAATCGCGAGGGGTTGGAACGGACTCCCGAGCGCTTTGAAAAGGCGCTGCGCTACCTGACCAGCGGCTACGGCCAGAGCGCGGAAAAACTGCTGAACGGGGCGATGTTCAGCGTGTGCTACGACGAGATGGTGGTCGTAAAAGATATCGAGGTTTACAGTCTCTGCGAGCATCACTTGCTTCCATTCTTCGGCAAGTGCCACGTGGCCTACATCCCGAACAAGAAAGTGGTGGGACTGAGCAAGATCGCGCGCCTGGTAAACATGTACGCGCGGCGATTGCAGATACAGGAGCGCTTGACGAGCCAGATCGCGCAGACGATCGAAGAGCAGCTTAGCCCGCAGGGCGTGGGCGTGATTATCGAAGCGCGGCATTTGTGCATGGTGATGCGCGGCGTGGAAAAGCAGCACTCGGAAGCGGTCACCAGCGCGATGCTCGGCGTATTCCGCGAGAACAAGCAGACCCGGGACGAGTTTCTGTCGCTGGTACGCAACGGGAAATAGACACTGGACGAAAGGGAAATGCGCAAATTGATGTCAAGGTTGATTGTGGCCGTCCTGGGTTTGATCGTCGCATTGGCGATCGTTCAACCTGCGCGGTATGCAACGGCGAATTCCGGGAGCGAAGCGACTGCGAGCGCGGACAACTCTCTCGCCGCGTGGAATGATCTGGTTGACAAGTATTTTGACGACTTCTTCAAGTTCAATCCGACAGCAGGAACCAGCGCGGGCTTTCATCAATATGACGCAAATCTTGAGGATTACTCCCGCGCGGAGGTCCAGCGAGAAATCGCGTCGCTGCACGCGTGGGAAAAGCGCGTCGAAGCGTTTGATCCCAAGGACCTGGATGAAACGAATGCCGCGGACCACGAACTCCTGCTGTCAAATATCCGTTCTAGCCTGCTGACTCTCGAGACGATTCGGCCGTGGGAGAAGAATCCTGACAACTATTCGAGCGGCATCACCCAGAGCGCATTCAATATCATGAGTCGCAAGTTTGCTCCAGCGGACGACCGACTTCGCTCTCTGACTGCGCGCGAGAAACAGATGCCGGCCGTATTCGCCGCGGCCCGTGCGAATCTGAAAAATCCGCCGCAGGATTTATACGGAAATCGCCATCGAACAGATTCCAGGCATCGTCAGTTTCTTCCAAACGGATGTACCCGCGGCGTTTGTGGATGCGAAGGACGCGGCGGCGAAGGAGGAGTTTGCGAAGTCCAACGCCGCTGTAATCGCGGCGCTGCAGAGCTACGGCGAATGGTTGAAATCGGACCTGCTTCCCCGGTCGCACGGCGATTACCGAATCGGGGCGGATACATTTTCGAAGAAGTTGCATTACGACGAGATGGTGGATATTCCGCTCGACCGTTTGCTCGAAATCGATCGGGCCGACATGAAAAGGAACCAGGACGAGTTCAAGCGCATTGCCCACGAACTAGACCCGACAAAGACCACCGCGCAGGTGCTCGCCGAGCTGGAAGCGGACCATCCCAAGCCGGACCAATTGTTGAAGGCCTTTGGCGACACGTTCGACGGCTTGATTGCCTTCATCAAGCAAAAACACATCATCACAATCCCTTCGGATGTGCGGCCGATCGTGGAAGAGAGTCCGCCTTTCATGAGGGCGATCACGACGGCGTCCATGGATACTCCCGGTCCGTATGAAAAAGTGGCCAAAGAGGCGTTTTTCAACGTGACGCTGCCCGGCCCCCACGATACGCCCGAGGAAATCGAGGGGCGGATGCAAGATTTCAACGTCGGGACGATCATCAGCACGGCGGTCCATGAAGCGTATCCCGGCCACTACATTCAATTTCTTTGGGTTCCGCAGGCACCAACGAAAATTCGCAAACTTCTCGGTGCGGCCTCGGACGAGGAAGGCTGGGCGCACTACTGCGAGCAGATGATGCTCGATGAAGGCTACGGCCAGCCCGGCACGGGCGCCAAAGACGAGCGCGAATCGAAGCTGATCCGCCTCGGCCAGCTGCAGGACGCCCTGCTTCGGAACGCGCGGTTCGTGGTGGGCATCGAGATGCATCGCGGGAACATGACATTTGATCAAGCGGTGGATTTTTTCGAAAAAGAAGGCTATCAAACGCATCAGATCGGGATGATTGAGACGAAGCGAGGCACCTCCAATCCCACGTATCTGTACTACACGCTGGGGAAGCTCGAAATACTGAAGCTTCGCGCCGACGTGCAAGCGAAGCAGGGCGCGGCATTCACGCTGCAGAAGTTTCACGACGATTTCATGCGCCAGGGATTCCCTCCGATCAAGATCGTGCGCAAGGCGATGCTGGGAGACGACTCGCCGCCGCTCTAACGCAGCGAACTCGGGGGCCGTGAGGACGTCGTAAATTCCCTTTGCGGGCTCCATGCACTGTGCTAGCATTTTCGTGTTGAAGAGGCGAAGAACATAGAGCAGGGGCACGACGTTTCAGAGGGAGGATCAGTTGATGGAAGCCAAAGCCGGTGTAATCGAGCAGTACAGAGTTCATACGAAGGACACCGGATCGCCCGAAGTGCAAATAGCGCTACTGAGCGAGCGTATCAACTACCTCACGACACATCTCCAGTCCCACGCAAAAGATCATGCTTCGCGCCGCGGGTTGATCATGATGGTCAACAAGCGTCGCCGGCTGCTGGACTATCTGAATCGCCGCGACCCGGATCGGTATCGCGAGATTGTGGCACGACTTAGCTTGCGCAAGTAGCGCGGAACCTCCAAGCGGCCCCTCCGGCCGCGTGAATCTCCCCCGCACAAACTTGAACTGTCGGCCTGTGGATAGGCCGCAAGCGTCGCGGTGCGCGAGGTCATTTGCGATCTAATTCCTGTGCCTTCTGGCGCCCCGTTGTATGCGCTTCTCTCTCTTCGAGGCAATTCCCGAGAGTATGTCTCTCGTATCTGATGACCGTTCCCGGTGAACCGGGACAGAAGGATGTGCTGGATGTTTGAACAAGTGAGTTTGGATCTCGGCGGACGCAAGCTGACGCTCGAAACCGGCAAGATGGCCCGACAGGCCCACGGCGCAATTGTGGCGCGATATGGCGATTCAGTCGTCCTGGCCACTGCCTGCATGGATAACAAGGCGACCGAAAAAGATTTTCTGCCCCTCACGGTGGATTACCGCGAATACACCTACGCAGCCGGAAAAATTCCGGGCGGATTCTTCAAGCGTGAAGGGCGACCCTCCGAGCGCGAAATCCTGACTTCGCGGCTGACGGATCGTCCACTGCGGCCGCTCTTTCCCGAGGGCTGGGCGACCGAAACGCAAATCATCGCCATGGTGCTGTCGGCAGATAGCGACAATGATCCGGACGTCGTCGCGGTGACCGCGGCTTCGGCGGCGCTCTATATCTCGAAAATTCCGTTCAACAACCCGATTGCCTGCGTGCGCGTAGGTATGCTCGAAGGCAGGCTCGTGGTGAATCCCACGATTGCGGAACAAAAAGTCAGCCAGATGAACCTGATCATCGCGGGTTCGGCGGATGCGATCGTGATGGTCGAATCGGGCGCGCTCGAGGTATCCGAGGATACCGTCGCCGACGCCCTGGAATTCGGCCACGCGGAAATTCGCAAGATCGTGTCGGCGATTCGCGATCTGGGCAGCCGCGTGAATCCAACGAAAGTTACCGTAAAGCCTCCCGCGTTCGACGAAGCGCTCTACAAGGACATCACGTCCAAGTACGGTGAGCGATTGCGCGATGCGGTGGACACGCAGAAGCACCCCAAGCTCGAAAGCTACGGCCTGGTGGACGCAGTCAAGGCCGATATCATGGGGAGTATCGACGAAAAGGATCTGGAAAAGCGCAAGCTGGCCTATCGCGCGTTTGAACGGCTTCGGGAGCGCATCTTCCGGGACGACATGCTGGTTAGGCGCCGGCGTCCGGACGGCCGAGCGTTCGATCAGGTTCGCCAGATCACATGCGAAGTGGGCGTGCTGCCCCGTGCGCACGGTTCGGCTCTCTTCACCCGCGGTGAGACGCAGGCGCTCGCCACCACGACGCTGGGCACGAAGGAAGACAAGCAGCGGCTCGATCTGCTCTTCGAGCAGGACGTATTCAAGCGGTTCATGCTTCACTACAATTTCCCGCCGTTTTCGGTGGGCGAAGTGAAATTCCTGCGCGGAGCGGGCCGGCGCGAAATCGGGCACGGAGCTCTGGCGGAAAGAGCGCTCGGAAACCTGCTGCCTTCGGAAGCCGATTTCCCCTACGCGATGCGCGTGGTTTCGGACATTCTCGAATCGAACGGATCGTCGTCCATGGCGACGGTTTGCGGCGGTTCGCTCGCGATGATGGACGCGGGCGTGCCGCTGAAGGCTCCCTGCGCCGGGATCGCGATGGGACTCGTCGTCGAGGATGAAAAGTACGCGATCCTGACAGACATCGCCGGTGCCGAAGATCATTACGGGGACATGGATTTCAAGGTCGCCGGAACGCGGCAGGGAATTACGGCGTTGCAAATGGACATCAAGGTTGCGGGCGTTAGCGTCGCGATGATGCGAGAGGCGTTGGCTCAGGCGCGGAAAGCACGGCTTGAGATTCTCGACATCATGGAAAAGACGATCTCAACCGGCCGCGCGGAGATTTCCACTTTTGCGCCGCACCTGCACATGCTCACCATTCCCACGGACAAGATTCGCGACTTGATTGGGCCGGGCGGAAAGAAAATCCGCGGGATCGTCGAAGCCACGGGCGTGAAAATTGACGTGATGGATGATGGCAAGGTTCATGTGTTCGCGAGCAGCGGCACGGCGGCTGAATCCGCGCTGAAAATGATTCGCGACATCACTGCCACCGCCGAGATCGGCAAAACGTATCTCGGCACCGTGGTGCGCATCGCGGAGTTCGGGGCGTTCGTCGAAATATTCCCCGGAACGGACGGCCTGCTCCACATCAGCGAAATTGCGGAGGCGCGCATCCGCGCCGTCCGTGACGAGCTGAAGGAAGGCGATCAGGTGCTCGTGAAAGTGCTGGCGATCGAGGGCAACAAAGTCCGACTGAGCCGCAAGGCTGTGCTGCGGGATCAGCGCGACAAACTGCCGAAGACGGAAGCAGCGGGATAACGTTTCGTTTCGGCGTCGCTTGCCTGGCTGCGGCGCTCAGTGAAAGATCATTTCAAGGGGGGCGAGCAATCGTCCCCCTTTTTTCTTGCGAAAAGGAAATCTACGGCCGCTCGCCGTTACTCGTCTTTGCCGCTAACGCGTTCGATGCTGGCGCCGAGGGCGCGGAGTTTTAGTTCGATCTGCTCGTAGCCGCGGTCAATGTGGTAAACGCGGTCAATCCATGTGGTGTTGTTAGCGACGAGCGCTGCGAGGACGAGACCGGCACTGGCGCGCAGATCCGACGCTGTGACAGGAGCGCCGCTCAACTGCGTCGGGCCGGTTACCGCGGCCGTGTTTCCGTCAATCGCGATGTTCGCGCCCATGCGGACCATCTCGCTTGCGTGCAGGTAGCGGTTCTCGAAGATGGTTTCGCTGATGTGCGAGACACCGTTCGCTTGCGTGGCGAGGGCCATGAACTGCGCCTGCATGTCGGTGGCGAAGCCGGGGTACTCTTCGGTGCTGACGTCAGCGGCGACGAGTTTATTCGCGGCGCGAACCCGCAACCCGCTCTTTCCCTCGCACTTGATCTCCACTCCGCATTCCTTGAGCTTCTCGATGATGGCGCCAAGGTGCTTCGGCTCGCAGTGGGTGAGCAGCAGTTCGCCTCCGGTGATCGCTCCTGCGACGAGGAACGTCCCGGCTTCGATCCGGTCGGGAATGATGGTGTGCGTGGCGGCGTGCAATCGTTCGACTCCCTGAATGCGAATGGTGGGAGTGCCGGCCCCTTCGATCTTCGCTCCCATCTTGACAAGCAGGGCGGCGAGATCGGGAATCTCGGGTTCGAGCGCGCAATTTTCGAGAACGGTTTCTCCGTCCGCCAGCACCGCAGCCGTCAGAATATTTTCCGTTCCGGTGACCGTAATCTTCGGGAAGCGAAACACCGCGCCGTGCAGGCGCGTGGCTCGCGCTTCTACATAGCCATGATCCACCGAAATCGTGGCGCCAAGCTTTTCCAGCGCCTGGATGTGCAGGTCAATCGGGCGCGCGCCGATCGAACATCCCCCGGGAAGGGAGACGCGCGCGTAGCCGAATCGCGCGACGAGCGGGCCGAGCGTCAGCACCGAGGCGCGCATCGTCTTCACGAGTTCATAGGGCGCTTCCGCGTGCGAAACGCTTTCCGCGCGAATGATGAATTCGCTCGGTGGAATATCGGGGCTCTCCACCTTGCAGCGCATGTGCGCGAGCAGCTTCGCCATGGTGATGATGTCGCGGACGTGGGGAATATTCTTGAGGTGAACGGGCTCGGCCGTGAGCAGCGTTGCCGCCATGGCCGGCAGCGCGGCGTTCTTCGCGCCGCTGATTCTGACTTCGCCTTCGAGTTTGCGCCCGCCTTGAATTTTGAATCGGTCCATGTCCCGTTACCGGCCCCTGAGCTTGGTTTGATGCTTCTTTGCTGCGTCGAGCGCCTGCCGCACGTTGCCCCCCGCCGCTGCAAGCTGATCTCGCGCGTCACGCGCAGCAGCTCCCGTCTTGAGCATGACCAGAGCTGCCGGCAGATTGTGGCCAGCTTGACGCAGAGCGTGTTCCGCGGCAGACAGGCTCACGCCAGCCGCCTCCTCCAGAATCCGAGCGCCGCGCCGCCGCAACTTCTGATTTGTCAGCGCCACGTGAACCATCCAGTTCTCGTAGACTCTGCCGAGCCGCACCATCGCAGCAGTAGAAAGCATATTCAGGACCATCTTCTGCGCCGTCCCAGCCTTCATCCGCGTGGAGCCGGCAATCGCTTCCGGTCCCGTGTCGGGCGCGATGGAGATGCGCGCCTCTCGCGCAACCGGCGAGCGCGGATTCGAAGTTACGCCAACCGTTACCGCGCCTCGTCGCCGCGCAAATTCAAGCGCGCCGAGCACGTAGGCGGTCGTCCCGCTCGCGGCAATTCCCACAACTACATCGCGGCGCGAGACGCCCGCGCGCCGCAAATCGCGAGCACCGTTGGCCGCGGAGTCTTCCGCGCCTTCGACCGCGTGGCGCAGAGCACGTTCGCCACCGGCGATGATCGCCCGAACCATTCTGCGGCGGGGTACCGAATGTCGGCGGACATTCCGCCGCATCCAGGACAGCGAGCCGGCCGCTTGTTCCCGCGCCAACGTAGAAAAGTGTTCCGCCGCGCTGCAGCGATTTCACGATGGCGTTCACCGCTCGCGCGATGCGCGGCAATTCCCGGCGCACGGCCCGCGCTACGGTTGCGTCTTCCCGGTTGAGCGCGCGCAGAATATCGAGAGTCGATTTCCGGTCAAGCCCGCGCGAACGCGGGTTCCGCTGCTCTGTCCTCAAAGATTTCAAGGAGCGCCCCAACCCTGAATAATTATAGCGGCAGCGAAGCCGCAGCGGCGGTTCCTGGGAGGATTCCGAGTGAGGATTGTGCCGAGGGAGTTATCGGGCGGCGGCCTGGCCGGATGCCAGCCCCAGGCCTTCGAAGATCGCGTCGTGCAATGCGGGACGCACTTGGCGGATCTTCTCGTTGGCGCGCGTGGGATTCACGCGATTGGTCAGGAGGACAACGAAGAGTTTACGCTCCGGGTCAATCCACAGGGACGTGCCGGTGAAGCCCGTGTGGCCGAAGCTTGTGGGCGAAAAATAACGGCCCAGAGGAGGACGGTTCCTCGGGCACGTCCCAGCCAAGTGTGCGCGCCGAGCCGCCAATCGTCTGGTGCGCCGTGAACTGCCGGATCGTGGAGTAGGCAATGATGCGCTCGTGGCCGTAGATGCCGCCGTTGAGAATCATCTGCGCGAATGCGGCGATGTCGTCGGCCGTCGAAAAGAGACCCGCGTGTCCCGCAATGCCACCCATCGCCCACGCGTTTTCGTCATGTACTTCGCCCCAGACGAGCCGCTTCCGGTAGGTCGAGTCCATTTCCGTGGGCGCGATGTCCTCGCGCAGCTTGCGCGGCGGATTGAACATGGAGCGGTCCATCCCGAGCGTCTGAAAGATTTCGCGCTTTGCAAAAGTGTCGAGCGATTCACCGGTAAGCTGCTCGACGATTTCGCCGAGCAGGATGAATCCCAGGTCGGAGTATTCCACCTTTGTTCCCGGCTCGCGGACCAGCGGCTCGGCGAGGACGCGCGCGAGAACCGCGTCGTGACCCTTCGCATCCTTGTAAAAATCGCGATGATCGGGAAGCCCCGAATCGTGCAGAAGCAGCATGCGCAGGGTGACGCGAGCCCGCCATGCCGGATTCGGATCGGATTTCGCGGCTGCCGCGAAACCGGGCAGATAATTCTCTACCGGGCGATTCAATTCGAGGCGGCCTTGCTGCACGAGCATCATCACTGCCGTCGTGGTGACGATGGGCTTCGTGAGCGAGGCGACGTCGTACATCGAATCTTCGTCTGCTTCGTAGGCTTCACCGTCGTTCTCGAGCTTGCCGAACGGATGCACCGCGAGCTGGCCATTCAAGCCGACTGCAAGGACGCCTCCGGGAAAGGCGCCGTCTGTGACCGCGCGGTCGAGTAAAGCGTAAGCGGGCTTCAGACGCTCCGTCATCGCTGCGGGCGCAGGTTGCAAAGTCATCGGATGCGCCGCCACGCTCATGCCGTCTCCGCGCTGCGCGGTTCCGGGGACGGTCACCGGAATCCTACCGCCAATGGCGACCTGTCCAAAAATTGCGCGCGCGGCGGCGCGCTGGGACACGTCGTTGGTTGAGAATTCGGCGAGCCAGGTTTTGGCATTCGGAAAACGTTCGATCAGATACGGGCTGCCGAAAGAAGCGACGACAGTCGGCTTGCCGGCGTCGAGCAATTGGTTTACGAAGGCGCGCTGTTCTTCGGGAAAACCGACGTCGCCCTTGCGATCGGCAACGCGCACAAAAAGGGCTGCAATTGCCACGTCGTAGGTATCCGGCGGCGGAAGCTTCAGCGCGCTCACCAGCGAATACTGCGTGTCCGCGCGCAGCACTTTCAGCGAGTCAACGCGCGGCCGAATTTCAGGCTCGATCGTTTCGCCCGGATTCGGATCGGCATCGGAGGAAAGCGCGACGAGCAAAACTCGTAGCGGCTTCGTGGCGTCCAAAGGTAGGAGCCACGGTGTATCGCGCAGCAGGGTGACGCCGCGATCGGCGATGGTCTGCGCCTCCATTTCGTATTCCGGGCGTGCGAATTTCTCGTTGAGCCGCGCGACGTCAACGGTGCGATTCTTGTTCAGGCCGAGCCGAGCTTTGGCTGCGAGAATGCGCCGCACGGATTCGTCAATTCGTTTCTCGGAGATGCGGCCGGACTGCACGGCATCTTCGAGGCCAGCGATAGCTGCGTCCGGTGAGGGCGACATGAGGAGCACGTCCGTGCCGGCTTCGACGGCTCGCACGGCAGCCTCGCCGGGAGGATAGTTCGACGTGACGCCGCCCATATCGAGCGCATCGGTGATGATCAGGCCGCGGAATTTCATGTCGCCGCGCAGCAGGCCGGTGAGAATATTTCGCGAAAGTGTCGCGGGAATTTCGGGGTCCGGCTCGAATGCGGGCACAGCCAGGTGGCCGGGCATGATGGAACTTACACCGGCGGCGATCGCCGCGCGGAAGGGAACGAGTTCGGTGCTCTCCAGCTCTTTGCGATCTCCCGGAACCGTGGCCAACGAAATGTGCGAATCCACGCCGACGTTGCCGTGGCCGGGAAAATGCTTTGCGGTCGCGAGCGCGCCGTTGTCTTCGACGCCCCGCACGAACTCTTTCACGTACTGCGCGACGCTTGCGGGGTCTTCGCCGAACGACCGGATATTGATGATGGGATTGTCCGGGTTGTTGTTGACGTCCGCATCCGGAGCGAAGATCCACTGCACACCCGCTGCCCGCGCTTCGAGCGCTGTGTATTTGCCGGCAGCGTAGGCCAGTTTCGGATCGCCCGTGGCGGCAATGGCCATGGCGGAGGGAAACGATGTGCCTTCATCCAGACGCATTCCGGTGCCGGCCTCGAAATCCGCGCCGACCAGCAGGGGAATCTTCGCGCGGCGCTGAAGTTCGTTTGTTTCCACGACGGTGGGGTAGACCTGGCTGCGCTCGATTCCAAGCGGCCCGCGGTCGGTTACGATGATCAGCCCGCCGACGTGATTTTCCTCGACCTCGTGAAGGACTTCGCGGTATTCGGGGCTTTCGGCCGAATCGAACACGCCGAAGAATGTCACCATGAGCATTTGGCCGAGCTTCTCGCGCAGCGTCATTTTCTTCAGCGTTTGCTCGACCCAGGCGTTCGAGGCAGCTGGCGAGGCGGCTGGCGCTGATTTTGCCGGGGATTTTTTTTGCGAGCGGGCGGGAGGTGTCATGAGCGAGAATATTGCCAGGAGGACCAGCGCTGCCGTTGAAGGCCCCCATTTACGCATCATTTCCATCGTGGGCCTTCTTTGTTGACGCCTGCATCCCGTAGCTGTATATAGCACGCGGTTCCATGCCGCACAATCGAGCGTCTGAGTGATGTTTCGTTATCGTTCTCATGCCGTTTTCGTGGTCGTCGCGGCCGCGGGATTATTCTGCGCGCCGGTGCGTTCCGGGCAAGTCGCCGGCGTGAGCCACACGCTCACTGCCATTGACGTTTACGAGGCCATGAATTCCGAGCCGTTCGCGGGCAAACACATTGGCCTGATCACGAACCAGACGGGCGTGGATTTCGAGGGACGGCCGACAGTCGAATATTTCGTTGGGCGTGAGAGTTTCAAACTCGTTGCGATTTTCAGCCCCGAGCATGGCATCTCTGGGAAGGCCGATTCTGACGTTGCGGATGCTACGCTTCCGGGCACAGGCGTCCCGATCTACAGCCTCTACGGTGAGACCCGCCGGCCGACCGACGCGATGCTCAAGGGCATTGATCTTCTGATCTTCGACATGCAGGACGCGGGCGTGCGCTTCTACACCTACGTCACGACCATGGCGTATTGCATGGAAGCCGCGGCGAAGCACCACATTCCGTTTTTCGTTTTCGACCGGCCCGACCCGCTGGGTGGGGAAGTGATCGAGGGGCCGATGCTGGACGCAGACCGGACGTCATTCACTGGATATTTCCCGATGCCTGTGCGCTACGGCATGACGCTTGGCGAACTCGCGCGCATGTTCAATACCAAGAACAAAATCGGCGCGGACTTGCACGTCGTCACCATGAAGAATTGGCGCCGGAGCGAAACCTACGATCAAACGGGGCTCAAATGGATTGCGCCGTCGCCGAACCTACCCACGTTGGACGCGGAGTTCCCTTATCCCGGCGTCGAGATTCTGCAGGCGGGCGGCGTCTCCGTTGGACGCGGCACGGATACGCCGTTTGAAATACTCGGCGCGCCCTGGATTCGCGCGGGCGAATTGGCTGTGGCGCTTGGCCGGCGCAAAATCCCCGGAGTGAGCTTCGCGCCTGCGCAATTCACTCCGCGTGACGGGCCTTACCGCGGCGAGCAATGCCAGGGTGTGACGATCAGCGTCACGAAACGTGACCAACTTCAGTCCCTGCGCATGGGAATCGAAATTGCAGATGTGCTGTATCGCATGTACCCGCAGAAATTCCAGCTGGAGAAGATCATCGAGTTGCTCGGTTCGCAATCCACCATTGATCGCTTGAAGCGAGGCGACCCACCAGCAGAGATCGTGTCCGGCTGGTCTGCCGATCTCGACAAATTCCGCGCAATGCGCGAAAAATATCTCCTGTATCATTGATGCGCGCACGATGCAGAACATCTCCAGCCCGGCGCAAACGCTTCCGAAGGCGTGGCTCGCCTGGAGCAGCGGTAAAGATAGCGCTTGGGCACTGCACACCGTTCGTCAGAGCGGAGAGTTCGATGTGGTCGCACTGCTCACGACGGTAAATCGCACTTACGAACGTGTGGCCATGCATGCCGTGCGCGAGAGTTTGCTCGAGATGCAAGCCGCCGAGACGGGATTGCCGCTCGTGAAGGTTCCTATTCCGTTTCCTTGTTCGAATGAGACCTACGAGCAGGCGATGAGCGCAGCGATGGCGCAGGCCCGCTCGGAGGGAGTCCGTCACATTATTTTCGGCGACCTTTTCCTCGAGGACATCCGCGCCTATCGTGAAAATAAGCTGGCCGCTTGCGGAATGATTCCCGTTTTTCCTTTGTGGGGAAGGGACACGCGCCGTCTGGCGGAGGATATGCTCGCAGGCGGCCTCTCCGCGTATCTCACGTGCGTGGATCCGCGCAAGCTGGACCGGTCCTTCGCGGGGCGCCGCTTCGATCAAGCTCTGCTTGGCGAGCTGCCTGGCGGCATTGATCCGTGCGGCGAAAACGGCGAGTTTCATACGTTCGCCAGCGCCGGGCCGATGTTTCGACGGACGATTCCGCTGACCATGGGCGAAGTCGTCGAGCGCGATGGGTTTGTGTTCGCCGACCTGTTGCCGGAAGCGGTGAAGGCCGGGGCGGCTTAAGTGAGGGCCTGAGATTAATTCTCGGCCGGAGGTTCGGATGCGCATTTGCTCGCTGTTGCCGTCCGCGACCGAAATCGCGTACGCCATCGGCCTCGGCGATTCGATCGTCGGCGTGAGCCATGAGTGCGATTTTCCCGCGGACGCGGCGACGAAACCTTCGCTGCTCCGAACCCGCATTGATCCCAAGGCGTCGCCCGCGGAGATTGACCGCCAGGTCAGCGAAATTATCGCGCGCGGCGAGAGCATCTACGCGGTGGACGCCGAACTCCTCGGTTCGCTCGCGCCGGATCTGATCTTGACGCAGGATTTGTGCCACGTCTGCGCGGCCTCTCCGGACGATTTGGCGACGGCGCTGACGCGATTTCCGCGCCAGCCGGAAGTTCTGTCGCTGACTCCGCGTTCTCTCGACGAGGTATGGGGCGACATTCGCAAAGTCGGCGAAGCGACTGGCCGGCAACGCGAAGCCGAATTGGTCGCGGCGGCGCTTGCGCGGCGGGTTGCTGCAGTCTCCGTCACGGCAGCTGGCGCTGGCTCCCGTCCGCGAGTTTTGTGTCTTGAGTGGCTGGACCCTTACTACGTCGGCGGGCACTGGATTCCGGAGATGGTTTCTCACGCGGGCGGGGAGGACGTGTTTGGCCGCCTGCGAGAGCCTTCGTTCCGCGTAACGGCCGAGCAGATCGTGGAGTCGCAAGTGGATGTGATTATCGTGATGCCGTGTGGATATAACTCCGCGCGCGCGGCCGAGGAATGCAATGTAGCGCGGTTTCCCGAAAGCTGGAAACAATTGCCGGCGGTGCGTGACGGCCGAGTCTTCGCAGTTGACGCGAATGCTTATTTCTCTCGGCCGGGACCGCGACTCGCGGACGGCGTCGCCCTTCTCGCGCACCTGCTGCACCCTGAACTTTTTCCCGCGGGCGAGCTGGTTGGAGCATTTCGCAGGCTCTAACGCTCCGCTTGTTCTGGAATAACTTTGGTCTCGGCGGTGGCGCCGCTTGCGTAGCTCGCCAGCGAGCCAACGGCGTACGTCACGATCGTCCCGGCGAGCACGTACCAGGTGAACGCGAGCGGCGTCCAGAATCTGACGGCAATCATCGCCGCTATCCCCGTACAAAATCCGACGAGCGCGCCATTCTCATTCGCGCGGCGATTCCATGTTCCCAGCAAAAAAACTCCCAGCATGCCGCCATAAGTGATCGAAGCGATCGTAAGCCCTGCCTCGAGGACGCCGCCCCAACGCACCAATCCCAGCAGCCCGAGAACCACGCCCCAGACCAGCGTCATCCGCCGCGAGCGGGCGAGCTGTTGGGCCGGGGATGTCTCGGTTCCGCGCGCGCCAAGGTCAATCACGCTTGACGACGCCAGCGAGTTCAGCGAGCCGCTGGCATTCGACATGGCCATTGCGAAGATGGATGCCAGCACCAGCCCCACCATGCCGACGGGCATGTCGCGCACGACGAACTCCGGGAAAATTCGGTCCGTATCGCCGTGAACCGGCAGAGAGGCATGTTGCGCGAAAACAAAAAGCATCACGCCGAGCACGAGGAACAGCGCAAATTGCACGAAGACAACCACTCCGCTCGCGAGCAGCGCCTTCTTGCTGTCGCGTTCGTTCCGCGCTGAGAGAAGCCGCTGGACCATGGTCTGATCTGTCCCGTGGCTCGCCATAGTGAGAAATGTTCCGCCGAGCAGGCCCGACCAGAACGTGTAGCTTTTGGTCAGACTGAACGCGAAATCGAAAACGCGCAGCTTTCCGCCGGCCGCCGCTGCCGCTTGCGTCACCTCGGGCCAGCCGCCGGGAATTTTGTGCAGCAGGAGAAAAAACGCGGCTAGCGAACCCGTCAAATACAGCGCGAACTGCGCGACGTCGGTCCAGATCACGGCGCGCATTCCGCCCTCGAACGTGTACACCAGCGTAAGCGCCGCCACGATGCCAATGGACCATGGCTCGCCTGTCCCGAATGCCACGCTGACGACCTTGCCAATCGCCGAAATGCGCACGCCCTCGGCCAGCGCGCGAGTTCCCATGAAAACGATCGCCGCCGCCGACTTCATCCGCCCGCCAAATCGCTTTTCGAGAAGCTGGTAAGCCGTGTAAAATTGACCCTGGAAATACTGAGGGATGAGTACCACGCACAGGATCACCCGCGCGACCATATACCCGATTACGAGTTGCAGAAAACCGAGATTGCCCGCGTAGGCGATGGCGGGCGTGCCGATGATCGTCAGCGTCGATGTTTCCGTGGCGACGATCGAGCAGGCGATTGCCCACCAGGGCGCTGTGCGGCCGCCCAGAAAATAATCGCGCAGGGTTTGCTGGCCTCGGCGAAAATGGGCGCCGAAAAGGGTGATGCCGACGAGATATACGACGATGATCGCGAAGTCGAATGGGCTGATTCGCATCGAGCCGTGCCGGGCAGGTCGCGCGATGCTAACCGCCCGCTTCCGAGACTGTCAAGCAAACTGAAAGAGATCCATGCCAAAGAAAATCTCCGCTGCTGATGCGTCTTACTTTCTGGGATTCGATGGCGGCGGAACGAAGACCGACTGCGTCCTCGCCGACGCCGAAGGGCACGTGGTCGCCCGCGCGTCCGCGGGACCTTCCAATCCGTTGCGCAGTGGATATACGCGGTCATGGTTTTCGCTGAGCGATGCTGCCGACTCGGTTCTGAAGCACGGGAAGATTCATTCCGGGCACATTCGCGGGATTTGCGCCGGACTGGGAGGCGCCGGGCGGACGGGCGTCGCGCGCCGCGTAACAACTTTCTTCGAGCACGGTTATCCAAACGCGCGCGTCCGGGTGACGACGGACCTCGAAATCGCGCTGGAAGCCGCATTCGGATCGGCCGAGGGGATTATTCTTCTGGCAGGCACCGGGTCAGCTGCGTTCGGCCGCGACACGAACGGTCGAACGGCGCGCGCGGGCGGCCGCGGACCTTGGTATAGCGACGAAGGCAGCGCGTTCGATATCGGGCGGCGCGGCGTGCAGGCCGTGGCGCTGGCGGAAGAGCATCGCGGTCCGGAGACCGCGCTTTCAGGAAAACTTTTCGAATTCAATCAGTGCCGCAATTGGGATCAGCTTGGCGAACAGATCACCAAGAATGCCGATTCCGTGTTTCCCAAGACATTTGCGCTGGTCGCGAAAGCGGCAGAAGAGGGCGACGCCGTTGCTCGCGGAATTCTCGGAGAAGCCGCTGTCTCGCTGACTGGGCTAGTGGTCTGCGTCGCGAAAGAGCTTGGCTGGCGCGATCGGGACATCCCGGTCGCGAAAGTGGGCGGGACAAATGGCCGCTCGAAATATTTCGACGCAGCGATTGACGCAGCACTGAAGAAGGCGATCCCGCGAGGGATCAACGTGCCGGTGGAAATCACTCCCGCTGAGGCTGCGGTCCGCATGGCCGTGCGGCTCGGGAGCGCAAAGGGCAATGCCGCCTGAACTCGATGCACGGATCGAGCGCGCCCGATCGGCTGCCGGAGACGAATTGAAATCTCTGGTGCACGAAGCCGGCGAGCAAGTTTTGCTCGCGCTGCTGAAGAATCCCAACCTGGAAGAACCGCACGTGGTCGCGTTGCTCGAGCGCCTCGATCTGCCCGCGACAATTCTCTCCGCCGTCGCCGGGGAGGGGAAGTGGACGTCGAGCGAAAGTGTGCGGCTGCGCCTCGCGCGCCATCCTCGAACTCCGAAGAGATTTGCTCTCGCTTCTGTGCGGCAGCTTTTTCTTTTCGATCTGGTGCGATTGAGTTTGTTGCCGTCTGCACCTGCAGATATTCGGCGCGTGGCTGAAGAAGTTATCCTGACGCGCGTGCCGCATCTTCCGCTTGGAGAGAAGCTCACGCTCGCGCGCCGCGGCCCTTCCCGCGTGGCCGGCGCAATACTTGCGGAGGGTCACGCGCAGGCAATCAAGCTGGCTCTGGCGAATTCATTTCTCACCGAAGCGCAGGTGCTGAGGGTGCTGGCGAAGCCGGGCGTGCCCGAACGGGTCGTCGCCGCGATTGCCCATCACGCAAAGTGGTCTTGCCAGTACAATGTGCGCGTTGCACTGGTGCGCAACGCGCACACGCCCGCGGCTGCTGTGCTCGCCTTCTTGCCGCAGCTAACCCTGGGCGATTTGAAGCTAATATCCAAACTCGAAGGGCTCGCGCCGCATCTGAAAAAGCATATGCGGGAGGAGATTGTGCGCCGGGCGAACCAACGGGATATGCCCGCGCGCGAGCATCCCGTCCGGAAGGTCGGCTGAAATAGAATGGCGCAGAAATCAAATAAAGTTCGATGGATCGCGGGGCTGGGAGCGGTCGCGCTGGTCGGCATACTCGCCTACTCGACGATGCAGCAGACGCGCGAACGATACGAAGTTTGCATGGCGTTCAAGGGCGCGACGCACTGCGCGACCGCCGAGGGATCGACTTACGATCAGGCTGTCCGAAGCGCGCAGGAAATTGATTGCCAGCTACTCGCGAATGGCCGCGACGAGAATATGGTCTGCCTCGCGAATCCTCCAGCCAGCGTCCGCACCGCGAAATGACGCACTGCCTCAATTGCGGGACGGAACGCGCCGCGGACGTCTGCGATTTTTGCGGGCTCAATACGTCCGAGGCGGAATTCGCGCTCCGCAAGAAACTGCTGAACCGCACGGCGTTCTTCGTCCTCGGCGCGCTCGCGTTCGTGGCTGCGAGCAATCGCTATCCGCCGCTGGAGCTCGACGGCATCCTGATTTTCATCGGCGTGCTTTTTTTCGTGACACTGGGCCTGGCGATTTTGGTCGAGCGGCGCGCGTTGCGTCATCTCGAAGTGGAGGCGCTCAAGCGCGTTTACTACGGGCTGATTCCGCTTCCATGGATTTTCGCGGCGTTGATGCTGGGCAATGGTGCGCTCGACCGCGACCCGCCGCAGATCCAGGAAGCGCGCGTGGTCGGCAAATTCTCGATGGGAGGAGCGCTGCCGAGCCGGCGCCTGGTCGTGACCTCATGGCGCGAAGGCCACCGCATCGAGCGCGTCCCTGTGGACCGCGTGGACTTCGACAACTTCAACCGGGGCGATGTCGTCGAGGTCAAGGTCGAGGAGGGATTCGTCGGCATTCCCTGGGTTGTTGACGTTTTCCACCACTGAGGTTCTTCGCCATGCGCCTGCCGGAATCATGGACGGAGCGTTTGCCGTTCCTGGAACCGCTCGAAGACGATTGGCAGCCGGTCAGCCGGCCGATTCTCATCATCGCTGCCGCGTTCTACCTGCTGTTCTTGTATCAAGCGGCGCGCGGGTCCGGCGTACTTTTGATGATGGACCTCGTTTTCGTTCCCATCCATGAGGGCGGCCATCTGCTTTTCCGTTTTTTCGGCGAGTTTCTCGCTGTGGCCGGGGGAACAATTTTGCAGTTGAGTGTTCCTCTGATGCTCGCCACGTTCTTTATCTTTCATCGCCAGATTTTGGGCACGGCGTTTTGCGTGTTTTTCTTCTTTGAGCAATTCCTTCCCGTTGCGACGTACATGGCCGACGCTCGCGCTCAGGAGCTGCCATTGCTCGCCGTGGGCGATGGCGACGACGTCATCCACGATTGGGCCTACCTATTCGGCAAGCTCGGGGTGCTCGATCACGACACTCAGATTGCTCACGCTGTACGGGTGCTGGGATGGCTCGGCATGATTGGCACAGTTGCGTGGATGATTTGGCGCGGATTGCGAACACGGGCGAAGTTAGCCACAGATAAACACTGATCAACACAGATGAGACTCTATTCGGGAGAAAATTAAGAGACGAAACGCCGGTATTCCAGTTTCGGCCGCCCGAAATTCAGCAGCAAACCCACCCGTATTTTGGAGGCGCGAAGATAGTTGAGTATCTGAGCCGTATGGACGGGGTCAAGAGAGGCGCATGCTTTCAACTCAACCAGAACTCGGCCATCCACGACCAAGTCGGCGATATAGTCGCCGACAATCGCATTCCGGTAATGAATCTTTATAGGCAGTTCGTTTTGCAGCGCGATACCCTGCGCGCGAAGCTCGACCGCCAGGGCATTCGCGTAAACTCGCTCCAGAAACCCAGCTCCAAGAGCGTTGTGAACAGCGAAGGCAGCCCGAAGGATTTTCTCGGTGAGTTCCTGCTCAGGGTAAGGCTCCTCACCGCCTTGTTTTTCTTGAATCTTGGATTGATTATCTGTGTTCATCAGTGTTCATCCGTGGCTACATCGGTTTCTTCTCAGTAGAACGGCCGAAGGTCGGGCATGTGCGGCAGCGAAACTTCGAGGACGCTTCCGTAGTCGCCGAGGGTGAGCCGGATTAACTCGGCCGGGCCGACGTCGCGTTCAGTCCAGTCTGTGCTGGGGATCACGCGAGACTGCTGGGCCAGGTCGCCGCTTTCGAAATCGGCTCCCTGCGGCTGAAGCTCTGAAAGCGGAACCAGGTAAACGAGTCGCGATCTGGTGTCGAGCATCAGGTATCGGTGGCCGAGGAGCACCAGGACCAAATCGGAATCTTTTTTCTTGTCCTTTTTGTTGTCCTTCTTGTCCGGCTGATAGACGTTCCATTTCAGCGGGGCCTTGTCGTCGAGCCTCAGCTGGGCCATTTCCAGCGACTTCCAATGCACGCGCGTGGAATCTGCCGGAGTTTCAGCCTGTCCTGCTGTCGAGGGCCGTGCGGCAAGCGCAAACAGTGCGATCGAGAGGGAGGCGATCAGCACGATCGTGCGATGAACCGCATCATGGCGGTGAGGGCTTCCTCGTGGGAATCTCATCAACTAAGAGAATACATCAGCGGAAAGAATTTCGTGGGCCGGCTGCGACCTAATCCCACTTCACGGCAACCTGGCGCGATTTCACGATTACGTACCCCTTTGCGCGCCCGTGCTCGACCACATCGCGCAGTATCGCGACGTCCTGCTCGCAATAAGCGGCGACGCGATCCTTCTCTCCCGCGCGCCACCATCCCACGGCTTCGATTCCGTCACCGCTCTTCGCGGTGCCAAGGGTGTCTTTGGCGAGCTGGTCAAGCTTGATTCGATGCCCGAGAAGTCTGTGTAGCTCCTCGTGCACATCGAACGAGCGCTTGCGTAATCCATCCACCGGCGCATAGGCGCGAAGCACTTCGAGATCGAACCGGTTGCCGTTGAACGTAACGACGTGCGTAAAAGTTTCGAGCTCCGCCACGAGTTTCTTTGCGTCCTGTTCAAACCAGCGCCGAAAATTATTCTCTTTGTCCCAGGTAACGGCGACGGCAACGCCGAATCCGGGGATGTTCGACCAGCCGCCCTGCACTTCGTGCGACAGCCGCAGCGTTTCAATATCCAGGTAGATTTCGCGATCGAATAGTCCGGCCGTATGACTCTCCTCTTGAAGGCGGTTGCGCGAGCGAGTTACCTGGCGGAAACTTCGCCGAATGACTTGTCGAGCAGGCGAACACCTTCGTCCACGTCGGCTTTGGAGATATTCATCGGCGGCGCCAACCGAATCACGTTGCCATAAAGGCCGCCTTTGCCGACGAGCAAACCGTTTGCCCGCGCGCGCTCCATCAATTCCGTGGTTTCCGCAGGCGCGGGTTCTTTGGTCTGGCGGTCGCGCACGAGTTCGAGCCCTTGCATCATCCCCATTCCGCGAACATCACCGATCAGCGGGTATTTTTCGTTCATCTCTTCGAGTTTCTTCCGAAGGTACCCGCCGACCACGTGCGTATTCTCCAGGAGATTTTCTTCCTCAATCACTTCGATTACGGCGCGCGCGGCGACGGAGGTGACGGGGTTGCCGCCGAACGTCGAAATCGTGAGGCCCTGAAACTTGTCGGCGAGTTCGGATGTTGTGATCGTCGCGCCGACGGGGACTCCGTTCGCCATGCTCTTCGCGCAGGTGATGATATCGGGCGTGACTTCCCACTGCTCGATGCCGAACCATTTCCTTCCCGTGCGCCCAAAACCGGTCTGGACTTCGTCCGAAATAAAAAAACCGCCGTAGTTCTTCACGATGCGATAAACAATCTTGAAATATTCCGGCGGGGGAGTGATGAATCCTCCGACGCCCTGAATCGGCTCGGCGATGAATGCGGCAATCGAGCCGCTCGTGCCGGTCTGGATTAGATTCTCAACATCGTTCGCGCACGCCACGCCGCATTCGGGATATTTCAAATGCAGCGGGCACCGATAGCAATAGGGATTCACGGCGTGCGAGACACCGACGCTCACGACGCCGGCTTTGCGCCACGGGGCTTGACCCGTGACGCCCTTCGCCAGCGCCGACGAACCCGCGTACGCGTGGCGCAGGGCGACGACGTCGTAGCTCGGCCCGGCCATGCGCGCGAGCAAGATCGCGGCTTCGTTCGCCTCGGTGCCGGAGCTAGTAAAGAAACTTTTCTGAAGTTTTCCCGGAGTAATCTGGGCCAGCTTTTCGGCCAGCGCTACGATGGCTTCGTTGGGATACAGCGTCGAGGTGTGCTGCAGCTTGTCTATCTGAGTCTTTATTTTCGAAGTCACCTTGGGATTGCAGTGCCCGACGCCAATCGTGAGTATCCCGCCGAAAAAATCCAGGTATTTGTTTCCCTCGATATCCCAAAGGTATTGCATGGACGCGTGGTCGGCCACGAGCGGTTCGCGGTAATAATTCGTGACCGCGGGCCAGATAAATTCCTTGTGCTTGCGGACAATTTCTTCGCTGCGGCTTGTTGTCATCTTGGGCGGCGTGGACATTTCGTGAGCAGTTTAACCTGCGGTTTGATGCTCGGGCAAGGGCGCACCATGGGGAAGGACGAGGTGATGACGCAAAACAAGGGCGTGAAATCCCGAGGTTCCCGTATAATCCCGCCCAATGGTGATCGACCGGATACTGCGGAATCTGGTGCGCGCGTTCGGACGGATTTTCCCGGATTGCGTGACTCTCAGCCAGGCCGTCGCCTTCAACATGTTCCTGGCTTTTTTCCCGCTGCTGCTCCTCGCCCTCGGTCTTCTGGGCGGCACCACACTGTTTCCCGAGGCCATTCGGGAGATCCCCAACCGCCTGATGCAAATTCTCCCGCCCGGCAGCGCGCGAGTCGTCGCCGCCTATTTTGTGCGCCGGACTGTTCATCCAGGCAGGTGGATCCTGCTGGGGCTCGGCGGAACTCTATTGGCTGGCACGCAGACGATGGTCGGATTAATGGAAGGCTTCCGCGTGATTGAGGGTGATCTGATCCAGCTGAATTATTGGCGACGGCAGGCACGGGCCCTGGGCCTTCTGTGCCTTACGATCGTGCCCATGCTGGCCGTCGTGGTTCTCACGGTATTTGGCAAACAGTTGCGCGCATGGTTGATCCAGCACACGGCCTCTCCCCATTTCACTCATTACATCGAATTGGTCGGCTACGGCGTGGGCGTTTTTGTCCTGGCGATGGCTGTTCTCGTCCTGCTTTACCGGATCGGGCGCCCCGGCCACCCCGGTTTCCGAGACCTGCTTCCCGGCGCCGCGGTAGCCACAGCGTTATGGTGGGCCGTGGATATGTCGTTCGGCTGGTACGTTCGCAGGATGCCCTACGATGTCCTGTACCGGGGATTGGCCTCGGCAATCGGCTTACTTCTGTGGATGTTTCTGGCCGCGATGATTGTGCTGCTGGGTGCTGCCTACAATGCCGAGGCGCGGGAAGCGCGCGAGGCTGCCGCCCGGCCCAGCAAGCTTACCCTCGTGGTTCCCTAAACCCCTTCGCTGGGTAACTCCTAGTACCCGAGCGCAACTTTCGCCCCGCGCCGGGGTTAGACTAGGGTGAAGGCCATGGCGCGGACAAGAAAACCCGGGTGTGCGGTTCGCAGGTCGGGCCGGCATCTCGATGTGTCAGGCGCGGCGTTCTTGGCAGTCACGATAGCCGCGTTGCTGACGGCACTATTCACGATTGCGGCGCCAAATGCCGACGCCGATAAGCACGACAAAACCGCAAATTTCTCTCCCGACTCGACGTCCCTCAACAGCAAGTTCAAAGGCCGTCTTCCCATCACCGAGCTGACCGAGGATCAGGCGATCATGCACGCGCTCAATCGCCTCGCGTATGGCCCGCGTCCCGGAGACGTGGAGCGTGTCCGGCAGATGGGCCTGGAAAAATGGATTGACCAGCAGCTGCATCCTGAATCGATTGACGACTCCGCGCTCGACAAGCGCCTGGAGACATATCCGACCCTGAACAAGTCCTCCAGCAAGCTGCTCGAGGAATTTCCGCCACCCAACCAGGCCGCCAAGCAGGCCGGCGAAACGAAGGAAGAATATAAGCAGCAAATTCAGGACAAGCGCCGCGTCGCGATGGCGCAGTTGACCGATTCGGGCAACGACAACACCGACAGAGCGCAAGAGCAGCTCGCGAAAATTCAGGGTCCGGGCCGAATCATTGCCGAGCTGTCCATGGCCAAGCTCGATCGCGCGGTTTACAGCAACCGCCAGCTGGAAGCGGTGATGGAAGATTTCTGGTTCAATCATTTCAACGTATTCGCGAACAAGGGCGCGGACCGGTGGATGCTGACGGCATACGTGCGGGACACGATTCGCCCGCACACCATGGGCAAGTTTGAGGATCTGCTGACGGCCACGGCGAAAAGTCCGGCCATGCTCTTCTTCCTCGACAACTGGCAGAGCGTTGATCCGGTCGCGTTCAAAGAACATCAGCAGGAAGTGGCCATGCGCCGCGCGCGCTATCAGGGCGCATTCGGCGGAGGATTTCCGCCAAGCCCGGGAACATTTCCCGACCCGAACAGACCCTCGCCCGGAGCGCAGGGCGCCGCGCGTCCACAGCAGCAGGACCGCGGACTGAACGAAAACTACGGCCGCGAAGTGATGGAGCTGCACACCGTCGGCGTGGACACGGGCTACACGCAGGATGACGTGATTCAAATGGCTCGGTGCCTCACCGGCTGGACCGTGCGCGAGCCGCGCCGCGATCCGGATTTTGTCTTCAAGCCTGAATTTCACGCTGAGGGCAAGAAAGTGGTGATGGGCCACACGTTCAACTACGGCGGCGAGAAGGATGGCGAGGAAGCGCTGAAGATGCTCGCGAGCGACCCGCACACGGCGAGATTTATTTCCACCGAACTCGCGCGACATTTCGTTTCGGACACGCCTCCGCCCGCGCTTGTTGACCGCATGACGAAGGAATATGAATCGAGCGGCGGCGATATTCGCAGTGTGATGAAGGCGATGATTTATTCGCCGGAGTTCTGGTCCAAGAAAACATATCGCGCGAAGGTGAAGACGCCATTCGAATTGGTCTCCAGCACGGCGCGGGCGCTGAACGCGGACATCACGATTTCATTGCCACTGGCGCAATGGGTCGGGCGAATGGGAGAGCCGCTCTTTCTCTGCCAGCCGCCCACCGGTTATTCCGACAAGGCCGAGACGTGGGTCAATACCGGAGCGCTTCTGAACCGCCTGAATTTCGCACTGGCATTCTCGAACGGGAAGCTCGCGGGAACCAACGTGGACTTGACCACCATGTTCGGCGACGATGCATCCAAGGACCCCGAGATGGCCCTGGCTCGTGCTGTTGATTTATTTCTCGGCGGGCAGGTTGACGCTGCGACGCGCCAGACGCTCGAGAGCCGGCTGAACGATCCGCAGATTTTGCAGGCGAAGCTGGATGATCCAGTGAAACAAGTGAACGAGGGATTGCTCTCCGGGCTTGTCCTCGGCACGCCCGAATTTCAGCGCCGATAGGGAGAATGAAAATGACAATTTCCCGGCGATATTTCCTGAAGAATGGCGGCATCGCGATGCTGGGGATGGCATCGTTGCCGTCGTTTCTACAGCGCGCGATAGCGGCGACGGCAAATCCGAGCAAAAAGAAAATGGTCGTGCTCTTCCAGCGCGGCGCGATGGACGGCTTGAACGTCGTGGTCCCATTCGGCGAGCCGAACTATTACCGGCTGCGTCCGACGATTGCGATTCCCGAGCCACGCCGCGGAGGCACGGATGCGGCGATTGATCTCGACGGATTCTTTGGCCTGCATCCGAGCCTGCAACCTTTGCAGCCGCTCTTTCAGAATGGCCAGCTTGCTATTGTGCAGGCCGTGGGCTCGCCCGATCCCTCGCGCTCGCATTTCGATGCGCAGGATTTCATGGAGTCCGGCACGCCGGGCGTGAAGTCCACCGACGATGGGTGGCTCAATCGCGCGCTGCAGTCCATGCCCGAAAATCAGGCATCGCCGTTCCGCGCGGTGGCGTTCGGACCCTACCTGCCGCGGACGCTTTCGGGCAGCGCTCCGGCCGTCGCCATTCCGGATCTGAAGCAATTCAAAATGTACGGCCCGCAACAGACGGTCGAAGGCGGCTTCGAGGCGATGTACGCGCAGACGGTGGATCAGGCGATGCGCGGCGTCGGCGCGGAAACCTTTGAAGCGATTGACCAGCTCAAGAAAATAAATCCCGATACTTACGCGCCCGAAAATGGCGCGGATTATCCCACCAGCCGCTTTGGGAAAAGCCTCATGGAGATCGCCGAGCTATTTAAGGCCGATCTCGGGCTTGAGGTCGCGTTTCTCGATAGCGGAGGCTGGGATCACCACGTCAACGAAGGCGGCGTACAGGGGCAGCTGTCGAATTTGCTGCGAGACCTGGGGCAGGGAATCGCGGCGTTTCATCAGGACATGGGCGACCGGATGGGCGACGTTGTGTTCGTGAGCATGTCTGAATTCGGCCGGACGGCGCATGAGAATGGAAACCGTGGCACCGATCACGGCCATGCGAATTGCATGTTGCTGATGGGCGGCGACATCAAGGGCGGAAAGGTTTACACGCGCTGGCCGGGAATGAGCGATGGCCAGCTTTACGAAGGACGGGATCTCGCGGTGACAACGGACTATCGGAGCGTCCTCGGCGAAGTAATGACGAAGCATCTCGGCGGGCGCGATCTGAGTGCCGTGTTCCCGGGCTTCGCGAATGATCCGCGGCAGTTCCTCAACATTATCAAATCCTAGCAGTTGCCTTTGTAGGGGCCAGCATGCTCGCCGCGCCGTTTTCTGGCGGGCTGTGCCCGGCGCCGATGCTTGACCCGTCGTCGCCCGTCCACCGGGAGATTTAAATATAGCGCCGCGCTCTTCAGCGCGGCACCCGCTTAGTGCTGAGGTACTGAAAAAAGGCAAAGGAATCCCCCAGCCGGTGTTGTATACGAGCGACATTCAGAAACGAGTCGAAGCAGGAGAATTACTGATCATTATTCACGGAAGTTTGACGTATGACGACGTTTTCGGAGTGCATCACTGGATGCATTTCTGTTCTTTCGGAGGCGCCCGCAATTTGGTTAGAGGGCCGAGCAAGCGCAACGAATGGAATCAGGTAGACAATAATTACTAGAAGCTGTTGCACAACCCAGTTTCGGCCCAATGGAATCAATAAATTAGCTGGGTTGTGCCACATGCTCCAGCTAAAGCGCCGGAGGCGCGATTGTCATTAGCCCGGCACGGAGCGTAGCGGAGTGCCGGGAACCCGGAATGAAAATTCAGTAGTCCCGGAGGGACGATTGACATGCTATCGTCGCGGCCATGCCGGATTCCTATGTCGCGAACCGCGTGCATTGCGTCTTCAGCACAAAGAATCGCGCCAAAATAATTCCCGCTGAGATGCAATTGCGCCTCTGGTCGTTCATGGCGGGAATTGCGCGGCAAAACGGCAATCATACCGATTGCGATCGGAGGCTTCGACGATCACGCGCATGTCCTGATTGCCCTTCCGCCGACGATGGCGTTGGCCAAGGCCATGCAGCTCATCAAGGCGGGCTCGTCGAAGTGGTGCAATCGAAATTTTGGGGGCGGGCGGTTTGAATGGCAGGCGGGTTATTCGGCTGTTAGCGTCAGCACGTCGCTGCTCGACAAAACTAAAGCGTACATCCGAAATCAGCGGGAACATCACCGAAGGCGTGACTTTGCGGAGGAGTGGCGGTCGTTCCTGCAGAAGAACGGATTTTCTCCCGGGGAAAGCTGATTCAACCGTCCCTCCGGGACTTCCGAATCTCCTTTCTGGGTTCCCGGCACTCCGCTGCGCTCCGTGCCGGGCTAATGACAACCGCGCCTCCGGCGCTTTAGCTGGAGCGTATGGCACAACCCGGCTAATTTATTGATTCCATTGGACCGAAGTGGGGTTGCGCAACAGCTTCTAGCAATCCCCCAATTGGGACACCACCCCTCGGCGGACATCCTCGGCATACGTAGTTCCCACAATAGACAGCAATCGCGAAATGAATTAGCGTGGGTCGGGGCCGTTTTTCGCCCCGCTGGCGCTCGGCTCTGTGCCACCGCCCTCTCGACGAGGGCTGGACGCTCTTTGAAAAGCGAAACGATGGTTCGACAAATTACAGAGGGAAATTCCTGGTCACAGATGCAGGAATTTCTAATCGCCAACTTTCAAATATCCCGTTATTAGAATGTCGTCCAACTCGCAGAAAACAAACGACGGCGACCATTTCTAATCGCAAACTCTTCGGCCTACCCGTTGGAGCGGCCAGCCGCGGCGGGGAACAATCACCGCATCGGGCTGCTTTATTGCGGCCCTGGCTCAAATTAAGTGACACACCATGCCAGGTAATTTCCCGCGTAACTCACTGAAAACAAAGGATGGGTACCCCTAAGATGTGACACACTTTTTCGATCAAGGAATTGCAGCCGGCAAATTAGGGAGATCGCGCGGCGGTGCGACGACATTCGTGCCGCCGCGCGACCGTAAACTATTCGGCGCCTGCTTTGATCCGCATCCCGTAGAACGACCGGTAAACGAAGAAGAACGAAATCAGGAAGAACACGGCCGCAAGGATGTGCGTCAGCACCGGATTCTTCGACGCGAGATCAACCGCCAGCTCCACGGCCAGCAAGCCGAAGAGCGTGGTGAATTTGATCACCGGATTGAGCGCCACGGAAGACGTGTCCTTGAACGGATCGCCGACCGTGTCCCCAACAACCATAGCGTCATGCAGCGGAGTGTTTTTCTGCTTCAGCTCGACTTCCACGATCTTCTTCGCGTTGTCCCATGCGCCGCCGGCATTGGCCATGAAGATGGCTTCGTAGAGGCCGAAAATCGCGATGGAAATCAGGTAGCCGATGAAGAAGAAGGGTTCGACGAACGCGAAGGACAGGGCCGCGAAGAAAACGGCGATGAAGATGTTTAACATGCCCTTCTGCGCGTATTTCGTGCAGATGGCGACCACCTTCTTGCTGTCTTCAACGGAAGCCTTCTCGATGCCTTCCAGCTTGATATTTGCCTTAATGAATTCGACCGCGCGGTAGGCTCCGGTGGTTACGGCCTGCGTGGATGCGCCGACGAACCAGAAGATCATGGCGCCTCCGGAGATCAAGCCGAGAACAAACGGGGCATGCAGCAGCGAGAGCTTGGCGACATTCTCCGTCAGGCCGTTCGTCAGTGCCATGATGATGGAGAAAATCATCGTGGTTGCGCCGACGACCGCCGTGCCGATGAGCACGGGCTTGGCTGTGGCCTTGAACGTGTTTCCAGCGCCGTCGTTTTCTTCCAGCATGTCCTTGGCGCGCTGGAAATTGACGTCAATGTTGAAATCGGTCTTGAGCTCCTGCTTGATGTTGGGAATCTGTTCGATCAGGGACAGCTCGTAGACGGACTGCGCGTTATCGGTGACGGGACCGTACGAATCAACCGCAATCGTAACCGGGCCCATTCCCAGGAAGCCAAACGCCACTAGCCCGAATGCAAACACGGGAGCGGCGATCATCATGGCGCCGAGGCCACCGAGACTGACCAGGTATCCGATGGCCATCAGGACGACCATCGTCAATCCGAGATAGTAAGCCGAGAAATTGCCTGCGACGAAACCAGAAAGAATTCCGAGCGACGCGCCGCCTTCCTGGGCCGAGGCAACCACTTCGCGGACGTGCCGCGATTCCGTGGAGGTGAAAGCCTTGACGAGCTCCGGAATGATCGCGCCTGCGAGCGTCCCGCAGGAGATGATCGTCGCAAGCTTCCACCACTGCGTGGTGTCGCCCGAGAGATCCGGAACCATAAAGTAGGAAATCAGGAATGTCATGCCGATGGAAACCAGCGACGTGATCCATACCAGGGACGTGAGCGGCGATTCGAAGTTCATCTTGTCAACGTTCTTGAATCGCGCGCTGGCGATAGCCGTGTTAAGAAAGTATGCCGCCGCGCTGGCGACCAGCATGGCGATACGCATTACGAAGATCCATACCAGCAGCTGTACCTGCACGACGGGGTTTGCCACTCCGAGCAGGATGAAGGTGATCAACGCCACGCCGGTGACGCCGTAGGTTTCAAAGCCATCGGCGCTCGGGCCGACGGAATCGCCCGCGTTGTCGCCGGTGCAGTCCGCGATCACGCCCGGATTGCGCGCGTCGTCCTCTTTGATCTTGAACACGATCTTCATCAGATCGGCGCCGATATCGGCGATTTTCGTGAAGATACCGCCGGCGATGCGCAGCGCGGCAGCGCCCAGCGATTCGCCAATCGCGAAACCGATGAAGCACGGCCCGGCGTAGTCGCCCGGAACGAAGAGCAGAATGATGAGCATCATCAGCAATTCAACGCTGATGAGCATCATTCCGATGCTCATGCCGGCGCGCAGCGGAATCTGATAGATCGGGTAGGGCTTGCCGCGAAGTCCCGCAAATGCGGTTCGCGAGTTTGCGAATGTGTTGACGCGAATGCCGAACCAGGCGACGCCGTAACTTCCGAGAATTCCCACGACGCTGAAGAACAAAATCATCACTACCTTGGTTGTCTCGTAGTGACGCAATACGCCGAAATACAGCACGATTACGGCGGCGATGAAGATCCACAGCAGAAAGAGGAACTTGCCCTGATTGACGAGGTACGTTTTGCACGTCTCGTAGATCAGTTCTGAGATTTCGCGCATCGAGCGATGCACGGGCAAATTCTTCAGCCGGACATAGATCGTCATGCCGAATGCCAGCCCAAAAACGCAGAACAAAATCCCCCAGACCAGCAACTGGTGGCCGTCAATTCCCCAAAGGAACTTGACCTGCGAGAGGTCGGGGAGCTTTAGACTAGCCTCGCCGCTCGGGTTTTGATCCGCCATGGCTCTGCCGGCGCTCATCAGTGTGACCAAGAGCGCGGAGGCGGCCGCGAAGAATTTTGCCAGTCGGGATACGAGCCTGCCTTCACCCGTCCCCTGGGCAGTTGCGAATCTGGTGCGCATCAGTGATCCTCCATCGTTTAATTTCATAAGAGATTTTTCAGGCGATCTTCTGGGGGCAGTGTTATTTACCGCCAAACACAGATGGGCATCGGCCCGTGTCCGCAAGTCCACCGTCCCAGTTTGCAACGGCGCCCGTCCCCCCGGAGGAAAGCTCCCTGAACGGGAGCCCGTACTTGCGAGATGTATACATCCAAAGAGCTAGCCTTTTTAACAGGAATCGCGGTTTTCGTCAAGAAAATGGTCTCTCGCGAATTGTGGAGGGGCGGCAAGTGGCGCACCATGAGCATGTTAGACTTGGGCCATGGGGAAAAGGGTCATTTCGCCCGGCGGGACGGTGGACGGCGTTATCGAGCTGCCCGGAGACAAGTCTATATCGCACCGCTATGCGATCCTGGCGGCTCTGGCAGAGGGTACCAGCGAGATCCAGAACTACGCTTCGGCTGCGGACTGCCGCAGCACCCTGGAGTGCCTCCGGGGCCTCGGAATCGGGATTGAGTCGAGCGAAGGCCGGGTCCGGATTTCCGGGAAAGGACTTGATGGGCTCCGAGAGCCGCGGCGGGCGCTTGACGCCGAGAATTCCGGCTCGACCATGCGCATGCTGGCCGGGGTGCTTGCGGGACAGCGCTTCGCTTCGAAAATCACCGGCGATGATTCGCTGCGGAAGCGCCCGATGCGGCGCGTGATCGAACCTCTGCGCCAAATGGGCGCTGAAATTCGCAGCCAGGATGGCGACCGCGCACCGCTCGAGATTCGCGGCGGCGAATTGCGCGCGATTGACTACACGCCGCCGACGCCCAGTGCGCAGGTGAAATCAGCCGTCCTGCTGGCTGGACTCTATGCCGAGGGAATTACGACCGCGCGAGAATCCATCCAGACGCGGGATCACACGGAAGTCGCTCTGCGCGAGTTCGGCGCGGTGATTGACGGCGGCCGCGGCGCGATTCGAATTCATCCGCGGCCGAAGCTGACCGCGCGCCAGCTGGTGGTGCCGAGCGATCTTTCCACGGCGGTGTTTCTGATTGGCGCAACGCTGGTGCTGCCCAAGTCGTCGCTGATGCTCCACAACGTGGGCCTGAATCCGACGCGCGCGCGCGTGCTCGATTTCTTCAATTCCATCGGAGCATCCGTCCGAGTGGCTACGGTGCAGATGCGCAACGGCGAATTGGTCGGCGATGTTTCCGTCCGGTATGCGCCGATCGAGGGCGGCACGATTTCCGGCTCGCAGGTGGCGGAAATGATTGACGAGCTGCCCATGCTCGCCGCGCTCGGCCCATACACCGAAAAGGGAATCGAGATTCATGACGCACAGGAACTGCGCGTGAAGGAGAGCGACCGCATTGCAGCCCTCGCGGAGGGATTGCGGCAAATGGGCGCGCGCGTGGAAGAGTTTCCGGATGGATTGCGCGTGGAGGGACGCTCCGCTGGAAAGTTGCGCGGCGCAAAAGTGGATCCGCATGGCGATCATCGCATCGCCATGGCGCTATCGGTCGCGGCGCTTGGAGCGGAGGGCGATACGACAATTCGCGATGCCGAGTGCGTCGCGGTTTCTTTTCCTGAGTTCTATTCCACGCTCGACAAACTGCGGGGTTCAGAAAAAAGGTGAGTGGACCAATCATCGAACCGCGGCTAAAGCCGGACTAGCTTTTGCTGCTTTCCGTGGGCCTGAAGGCCCACGCTTTCACCAAACCGCAGACTCTCAGGAAGACTTGCGCAGCGAGATGGTGCCGTAGCTCGTGGTTATCGTGATTTTCGGGGCAGGCGTTCCGGGTTTGTTCCCATATTGACCGTCGAGCCGCCCGTCTTTTTCTTCGCCCGTCGTTTTCAGGGACGGATCCTCGAACTCGCTTTCCACTTCGCCGGATCGGGAGAACGCTGCAACCTGGAAACTCGATTTCGCCGGTAAGGTGACGTCCACTTCGCCGGAATCGTTGGTGACATTAAGGGCCTCGCGCGGCGGGTTCGCATACACGATTTTGATATCGCCGTGTGAGTTGACAATGTCGAGCTGCCCCGCCACATTTTCCGCGTCAATGTCCTTGTTATGCGTCTGAACCGTGGCGAGTCCGGCAACGTCGGACATTTTGATGTCTCCGGAGTCCATTTCCAGTTGCCCGGTTAACTGCACGATCGTCAGTTCAGCCCAGGGCGACGTGATTCGAGTTGTGCCTTTCACTTTTCGAACGATGGTTGATCCCACGAACGGGCCGTCGAGAGTGGCGTTACCGGCGACGTCTCCAATTTCCACGTCGTTCCCCCTTCCCCTTAGCGCCACATTCCCGGCGACGCCGGTGATTTGAGCGTCGCCCTTCGCCATCTCGGCGGCTACATCCGAACCAGCGTCGTGAATTTCGATGTCACCATTTTCCGTGCGCGCGTCCACGGCGCCTGCGTTCGCCGAGGCGTTGATGTCGCCCTTGGGAGTATGCAGCGTCACGCTGGCCGTTTTTGGCACGCGCACGTCAAGATCAACGCTCACATCACCGTGGAAGTCGCTCTGGTGCACCGGGTGAACGAGGTAGCCGTTGCCGGTCTGCTCGATCACGACCTCCACATCTTTCATACGGTTATCGGCTTCGGATTCGTCCGATCCGGCAGCGGATTCGCCGACGCTGACACGCAGATCGTTTCCGTCACTGCCATGGACCGTAATGTTTCCGCGGCCCGTCTCGATCGTCACGTGCGAACCCGCGGGAATCGTTCGGGAAGCAAGCTCGCGACTCTGTGAATAGGACTGATGAAAGGGCGCGATATCGTCGAAATGCAGGCCCGGGACGCGATCGCGAACCCAGTCGCGAAGGCCAAATGCAATCAGCACGACTGCCAGCAAAATCAGCAACGCGGCCTCTCCGCCGGAAAGCAGGGGCGCACGGACCTGCCCTGCGCTTTGCGCCGCAAAATGATCAATCAACTTGGCGATGCCCCAGATGATGATCACAAAAGGCCAGTAGATTCGTATCAAATGACCGATGCCGAATGCGGGGTCGAACTGGTGCAGCAAGAAAATCAATCCGAGCACAATCAGGAGCAGGCCCGGGAAAATGGATCTTCGTGTGTGCGGGACGTCGGTCACTTGTGCCTCACGCTCCCGTATGGCCCGCGCGCGAAGCAGCAGCTTGGAGCCATATTACAATTCCGGCGATTATCAGGAGGAGAGGCCAGAGTTTAATGAAGCCGACGCTGGTAAATCGCCCGAGCAGGAAAATCGTGCCGATTGCGATCAGCATCAGGGGACCCATGAGACCACGTGCGCGGCAGCGGGCGCACGTACATTTCAGGTTGGTATCGTCCGGCATGGTGCTCCTCCCTATGAAGTCCTTCTCATTCGGTCCATCAGAATCCAGGCGCCCAACAAAATAAGGCCGACGGGCCACGCCTTGGAGAACCAGTCGCGCGCCAGCAAGTGGAAATTTGCCAGCAGGAACAACACCCCAAGGCCGATCAGAATAACCGCGCCGACCGGCTTATGTCCTTCAGACTGCACCAGGTCCGGCGGCTGCGGTCGGCCCTGCTGACGTGCTTTCGCCACGCGATAGGCTTCAATCGGCATGTAACAGTAGAAGCAGCCCAGCGCGATTCCGAGGAAAGCGTCGAGCTCGCCCGGCAAGTCGGAGGACAGCGCGGCAATGATTCCTGCGAAGACTGCCACGTGAATCAGGGCCTTCACATATTCGCCGTTGTAAACCGCGCCGAGTCCCGGAATGAAGCCGAGCGCCAGAGCGGTGCCCGGGTGCGAACCGGAGCCGGTGTGCGCCTCTGGTTGCGATGCGGGAGGGGAAGCGACGATGTTCGCCAGGCAATTTTCGCAATAGAGAGCGCCGCGGACGTCGCGCGTACACTCAGGGCAAAGCGGCTTGCCGCATTGCCGGCAATAACCGGTGGCGTCCACATCGGGATGTTGTGCGCATTTCATAGTGAGCTCCTCAACACGTCGTTCAACGAATTTGTAGGAAAGCCGGTCGGTAAAATCATGGCCAATTCCGGGCCGCTGTGAGCGGCGCGGCGGCTCGAATGTGGAATGGTTTGCGATTTCTCATGCTGATCGTTCGACGGCTGCGGCGGCGCCTGCCCGGGTTGTGGCTCGCCGGACGGCTTCGTCGTGGGCACGGATATTGGCTCGGACATGCTTTCCGGTTGTGACGAGAGTCGCGACTGAATTTCGTAAACGACGCGCAGATCGTTCACGAATTTGGCGCCTCGCGCGTAGGTAAGGTGCACCTGGCGATTTGCGTCGCGAACCAGATTCACGGGATTCAGGCTGGTCCTGGACGCCGATGCGCTCGCAGCATGAAACACGATAACGAACGAAGCCGCCACGGTCACAATTCCCATCGCGAAGCGCGGTTGCCAGATCAGCGGCAGCCATCCGAGCCAACCTTGCGCGGCCGGCTTCTGCTTTCGCGTGCCGAGCGTCGCATCCAGAATCTTCCGCCGGAGTTGCGCCGGCTCCGCCACCTGCGGGACCTGCTGCATCCTGCTGACCAATCCACTTACATGCGCGACAAGCTTCGTGCAGTTCGCGCACCCGGTGGCGTGCGCGGAGAATGCCGCGGCTTCCTCGGGCAAAAGCGCGCCTTCGAGGAAATCGCTCAGCCGTTCTTCCGTAAGTGTGCAGTTCCAGTTCATTGGTTTCGGTCCCGTGTCTATGACGGGCGCACTCCCATTTCTTCGAGGATGCGCGCCAGCTCGATGCGCCCCCGGTTGATTCTCGATTTGACCGTGCCTTCGGGAATTTGCAGCACGGTGCGAATCTCTCCGTAATCGAGTCCCTGCAAATCCCGCAGGATCACTGCTTCGCGCAATTCCGGAGATAGACGCGCGAGCCCACGCTGCAATTGCGCGCTCAGCTCGGAGGCTTGCGCCAGTTTATCGGGCGCGCGCGCGGGCGAATGCTTCTCCTCAAGCTGGGGCATGGCGTCATCAATCGAATCCGTCATCCGGTCGCGGCGGGTGCGGCGATAGTGGTCCACGAGCAGGTTGCGCGTCACGCTGGTCAGCCATGTCGGGAAAGCGCCTTGCGACGATTGATAGCTCCCGAGCGTGCGGAAAATACGCAGAAAAACCTCCTGGCTCAAGTCCTCGGCGGACGCGGGATTGCCCGTAAAGCGATAGCACAGGTTAAAAACTCGCCGAGTGTGCCGCTGCACAAGTTCCTCCCAGGAAGGCCCGTCGCCCCGGAGACAAAGCTGCACCAGTTGGGCGTCCGGCTCCAATCGTTCCTAGCCTCGCAATCCGCATGACATATCGGCCTCACAGTATGCAACGCAATTGGAGGCCGAAAAGTTCCGTGCCGCCCGGCATCTTAGGCGTTTTGACTGCGTAAATACAAGAATCACCGGGTTACGCTGCCAAAGAAAGCCGCATCTAATAGGTATCAGTTATCTGTACGTCCAGTATGTGGGATCCGGCGAATGCACGTCGGGTTCATAGGTTAGTATTTTAGATGGAGAGGGAAGCACTGTGAAACGGTCGCTTTTAGTGGGCCTCGTGTTCTGTGCGTGGCTATTTTGTTCCGGCCGCGCCCGGGGAGATGTGGGCATTGTTCTGAACGAATCGCTCGATACCAGCGTCGCGCGAATCACAGGATCCGGGCACAGCGCGGTCTATTTGTCGCGCATCTGCCCCGCTTCTCCCGTGAAGCTGCGTCTCTGCGGGCCGCACGAGCAGGGTTCGGTCATGAGTAATTACACGACCCTCGGAGAGGATGAGCCCTTCGAATGGAACATCGTGCCGTTGAGCGTTTTCGTCTATGGCGTGGCCGATCCTGCGAGTCGGCCCTTGTTTGCGACCTGGAAGATCAAGACAGCGCTTGAGGAAAACTATCGCGAGAAGATTCTGAGCGATTACTGCGCCGGCCACTCCTGCCAGACGAGCGGAAAGGCGGAATGGCGGGAAATGGTCGGTGCCGCGACGGAGCGGACTCTGTACATCCTCGTAGTTTCCACGACGGTCGAGCAGGACCGCGCACTAATCGAACGATTCAACGACGCGCCTAACGTAAATCACTTCAACGGAGTCACGCGCAATTGCGCCGACTTCACCCGGAATCTGATCAACACCTACTTCCCCCACGCAACTCATCGGGAGGTTGTGAACGACTTCGGAATGACCACTCCTAAGGCCGTGGCACGGTCTCTTGCGCGTTACGCGCACGATCGGCCGGACATCCAATATCACGTGCTCCATTTCGCGCAGTTGCCTGGGCCTATCAAACGCAGCTCTGAGTGCCGCAATGGAACCGAGCAGCTCTACCGCTCCAAGAAGCTACTGGTCCCCATGGCGTTCTTCGCCTGGCATGAGCTGCCGTTCGCAGTAGGCTCCTACGTGCTGACGGGGCGCTTCAACCCCGAGCATGAGTTTGAGGACCATGCCACGATTCGCGAAGTGGAGCTTGGTCACGAAATTGACGCCGCAAAGGACGGGGATCCCGACGATCCGCAAGTCACGGATCTCGAAGCCGCTGAATTGGAGGAACGTGTTCGGATCGTAGGCAGCGCGAAAGAGTGGGACTCGTTCCGTGAACAGTTTGATTCGATTGTCGCGGACGCCGTGGAGGACCACATTCTCGCCAGCCGCGAATCTGTGGGCCATGCTCTGAAAGATCTCAGCGACCATGGCAAACCGTATTTCGACAAGGGCGGCGATCTTTGGCTGGAAATTCAGCGGGATGGCAAGATCGCTCAGGTTGGGTTGAGTCCCGATAATTTGCTCGCGCCCGGCTCCGATCGCACGCTCGCTTACAAACTAATGCTCGCGCACGTCGCGGAAACACTGAAGAGTCCCGCGCGCCAGCGCGAGACCATGCCGGAATTCATCGAAGCATGGAACTTGATGCTGCGGGCACGTCCAGACGCGAACGAAAGAACGTCGCTCGCGATGGGGCGTTAACCTGCGCTTTTCGATTCAGCCCAACGGCGTATGGCCGGAGCATCTCAGGACTGGCAAAGACGGGTATTTCGGAAATGCCGGGTCCGTGGTTGACAAGCCGCACAGAAAGAATAGTTCGCCGTGCTTCCCTTCAACTCGTCGGGAGTGAGTGCAATCGGCGCATAAACCCGCTCTCTCGCGTTGATCCGTGTCCGGTTCGTCCCGTGCGGCCATGGCGCGAGGATAGCACTCCGTCGCGAAGACTGCCGAGAGCTTGCCGCGGGCGCCATGTCGAATGTCGTTTTGATGTTGCGTCTATGACTGCTAACATTTACTGGCTCGCGCGAGTCCAATCCACAAACACTGCAACCAGGGGACCCATTGATGACGCAAAGCTCCAGATTCTTGTTGTGCCTCGCTGGCTCGATCCTGCTGGCTGGCTCGCTCGCCGCGCAATCGCGCACCTTCAACTCGTCCGTCGGCAACGCAGTTGAATTGCGATCGCCGGTTGTGCCGGGTTGCGCGGATATGGCGACAGCCGGCCAGGGCAACCCCGCGAAGGGCGCAATCAATACTGGCGATCTCGATCGTTCCGTCTCTCCGTGCGACGATTTCTTCCAATTCGCGACTGGCGGCTGGATGAAGCGCAATCCCATTCCGGCCGACTACCCGTCCTGGGGCATCAGCGAGGAGGTGGATCACAGGAACACGGTAATCCTGCGCAGCATTCTCGAAAAGGCTGCGGCGGACAAGTCCGCCCAGCCCGGCTCGCCCTGGCAGAAGATTGGCGATTATTACGGCAGTTGCATGGATGAATCTGCGATTGAAGCCGTGGGTGCGAAGCCCTTGGACGCGGAGTTCGCGCGGATTGCGGCTATTTCGGATCTGCCCGGCTTCCAAGCCGAGCTCGCCCGCCTACACACCCTTGGAGTGAACGCGCTTTTCAGCTTCAATTCGGACCAGGATTTCAAGGACAGCACGCAGGTAATCGCCGAAATCAATCAGGGTGGCCTGGGACTACCCGACCGCGACTACTACACGCGCGACGACGATCAATCCAAGCAGCTGCGTGCCGCCTACGTGGGTCACATGGTCAAGATGTTTCAGCTTCTTGGCGACGATCCGGCGAAGGCCGGCGCCGAAGCGAGGACCGTGCTTGAGATCGAAACGCGCCTCGCGAGCGCCTCTCTAACCATGGTTGACCTCCGCGTTCCTGAAAAGATTTACCACAAGCAGACCATCGCCGAGCTCAGCGCCGGCACGCCGCATTTCCGCTGGGCTGATTATTTCCGCACGGCCGGTGCACCGTCGGTCGCGAGCCTCAACGTGAGCGAGCCCGAGTTCTTCAAGGCCATGGATGCGGCGCTGGCAGCGGTTTCGCTTGATGATTGGAAAACGTATCTTCGCTGGCACCTGATTCACGCCTCGGCACGAGCACTTTCGAAGGATTTTCAGAAGGAGAACTTCGATTTCTACGGGCGCACGCTCACGGGCGAAAAGGAACAGTTACCCCGATGGCAGCGTTGTGTGGAGTACACGGACGCAGAGCTCGGCGAAGCGCTGGGACAATTTTATGTGGCGGAGGAGTTTCCGCCGGCAGCCAAGGCCGCAGCAACACAGATGGTACAGAACGTGATCGCCGCCCTTCGCGACGATCTTTCGACGCTGGATTGGATGGCGCCGGCGACGCGGCAGAAGGCGCTGGAAAAGCTCAACGCGGTCACGATCAAGGTCGGGTACCCGGACAAGTGGCGCGATTATTCTGCGTTTCATGTTGATCGCGGATCCTACGTGGAAAACATGTTGCGCGGCACGCAATTCGAGTTTGCGCGCCAGCTTTCCAAGATCGGGAAACCAGTGGACCGCGCGGAATGGGGCATGACTCCGCCGACAGTAAACGCCTACTACAACCCTCAGCTGAATGAGATCGTGTTTCCCGCCGGAATACTTCAGCCGCCACTTTACGATCCGAATGGCGACGACGCCGTGAATTACGGAGCGACGGCAGCCACTATCGGCCATGAGATGACGCACGGTTTCGACGATGAAGGCGCGAAGTTCGACGCGCAGGGCAACCTGAAGAATTGGTGGACCGACGCGGACCTGAAAAATTTCAACGAGCGCGGCGACTGCATCGTCAAACAATTCGATGAATTCGAGGTCGAACCCGGCCTCCACGAACAGGGCAAGCTCGTCGAAGGCGAAAGCATCGCGGACCTGGGCGGTCTGGTCATAGCCTATGCGGCATATCACAAATCGCTCGAAGGCAAACCCGCTCCGCCATCCGTGGATGGATTTACGCCTGACCAGCGGTTCTTCATCGCCTACGGACAGAGCTGGGAAGATAATCTGAGGCCGGCGTACGCGCGATTGATAACGCAATCCGATCCGCACCCGTTGCCGAAATTTCGAGTGAACGGTCCCGTGGCAAACATGGCTGACTTCCAAAAGTCATTTGCGTGCACTGAAAAATCGCCGCTAGTGAGGCCCGAGGCCAAGCGCTGTCGCATTTGGTAGGGTTCCCCACACGGCGCAGACGTCGCCACGCAAAACTTCAGTCGGTCACCGGCGAAGATTCCGCCGCTTGCTGCGGCTGACACTGCGTCGCCGTCCTTCTTGACACTGTTGAAACCTTGCTGCTACGGTTCCAATCGAATGCTGCGCAAATCGCTTCGGTACTTGGTACTCCTGCTCGCCGTCTTGGCCTTCGGCTATTTCCTCTATAGGTTCCGCGATTCAATTACGCTCCAGGGATTTCGGTGGGGAATGGTGGTTGCTTCGATTCGAGAAGCGCGCATCTGGCTTCTGGTGCTTTCGCTGGTTGCGATTTACGCTTGCTACGCGCTTCGGGCGTTGCGATGGATGCGATTTTGCCGATGGTTAGGTGCAACGCGTTTCTGGGACGTCTACAGCGCGACACTTGTGGGATTCACTTGCAACGTTCTTCTGGGTCGGGCGGCGGAGCCCGTTCGCCCTGCGCTGATTGCGCGGAAGAGTGCGCTTTCCATGCCGGGCATGTTCGGCGTCTACGTTTTGGAGCGCGTCTTCGATATGGCGGCGACGGCAACGCTTGCGGTGATAGCGTTGCTCTCGTTCGAACGCCGGGGAATGGCCGGCGCCGGGAACGACTTGTTGTTGAGGGTGGCACGTTCGGCGGGCGCGTTGTTGCTGGCGGGTCTTGTGGGTGTGATCGCGTTTCTGATCTATTTTCGATATCACGGGTCGGGGTGGCTGGCGGAAAAATTGAAACACCCGAAGTGGCGCACCGGCTGGCGAGAGAAGATTGCCGTGCTATTGGAAGGTTTCAGCGACGGACTGCGCGGCGTCCGCACGTGGAGCGATCTCGGGGCGCTCGCCGGATATACGGCGGCGCATTGGCTGCTGGTTGTCTTCGTATACTTGTGGGTCGCGCATGCGTTCGGAGGCGAACTCGCCAGCCTTGGTTTAGCGGGGGCCACTCTGGTGCTCGCGTTCACATTGGTTGGCTCGGCGGCGCAGCTTCCGGGCGGCGTGGGAGGCTCGCAGGTGGCCACGTTTCTTGTGTTCACGCTGATCTTTGGAGTAGAAAAGGAGTCTGCCGCGACCGCCACAATAGTGCTCTGGCTGATCACTTTCGTAGGATGTTGCCTGGTGGGATTGCCATTGCTGTTCCGGGAGGGATGGTCAATGGGAGAATTGCGGCGACTGGCGCGCGCCGAGGAGCAAGCCGGAGAGGCTGAGCTGCTGGCCGAGGCTGAGCACGGCGGGGAAGTACGGGCCGGCTGGAAGGAGAAGGAACTGTGAAGTGTCCTTTTTGCGCGCACCTGGATGACAAAGTGATTGATTCGCGCGAGGCGCGCACCGGAGATCTGATTCGCCGCCGCCGGGAGTGCCTGAAATGCAGCCGACGCTTCACCACGTACGAACGAATTGACGAAATTCCCTACATGGTCATCAAGAAGGACGGTCGCAGGGAAAAATTCGAGCGCCAGAAGATTTTGCAGGGATTGCTGAAGGCCTGCGAGAAGCGGCCGGTGCCGGTCGGCAAGCTCGAAAACATCGTGGATGAAGCCGAGGCGTTCGTCAGCGAAGCCGCGGACCGCGAGCGCTCGACCACAGAGATCGGCGGGCTCCTGATGAGCCATCTCAAGAAACTCGACAAGGTCGCCTACGTCCGCTTTGCGTCCGTCTATCTCGATTTCAAGGACGTGAAGGAATTCATGGATGAGCTGAAGGGCCTGCTGAAAGACCGCGCGAAAAAATAGAACAGAGGTGAATCATGAGGCAAGTCTGGGCATTGCCCGTACTGTTTGCATTGGCCGCGATCTCGCCCCCAGAACAACCGCTGGCGAGCCTGCCGAAGCATATGCAAGCCCCCGGTTACCCAGTTATCGCGAAAACGGCCCACATTGATGGTGAGGTCGAAGTGCAAGTAACACTCGACTCTGACGGCAAAGTCTCGGATGCTATTGCCGTTGGCGGTCCGAACCTGCTCTATCGGTCAAGCGTTGAGAGTGTCCGCCTGTGGACGTTTGATAGACCGCCGGCGGCACCTTTCAAAGAGAGTGTGTTTTGCGATTACAAACTGAATGCGGCCAGGAAAAACGCACCCTCCGAAGTGCTCGTGCTCTTCGACTTCCCCAATCGTGTAACGATTATTGCTACCCCGGAATTAGTACAGGCGCAGAGCTCAGCACGTTAGCCTACGCTTGCCACACGCCGGCTGCGAACGTTTTCACCGTGCGAAATCCGAGATGCTCGTATAGCTCGACAGCCCGCTGATTTATTGTCGTGACCGTCAGCGACAGCGACTTGAATTTCTGCCGGCGGAGCGCCTGGATCGAGTGCTCCATCAATTGGCGGCCGATGCCGCTTCCCTGATACCCGGGCATGACGCAAATTTGCGTGGTGTGGCCCACGCCGTCCGCAACCGTTGAGGTGAGGATCATGGCGACGGGCCGGTCTCCCGTGGCAGGCCGCACCAGGAATGAAGCCTCCGGCAGAAACTGGCCGCAGCCGGGCAAGAGCACGATATTGCGTAGGAACCTCAGGCTGCCGGCTTCGCTGCAATACTGGTCGTTGATCTGTCCATCCACGTGATTCGCATAGGCAAGCTGGATCAGCCGCGCAGCGGATTCGAATGCTCGATCGGTCCAGGGCTCGATGCGCAGCCCTGTCGAGGACGGCTTGTTCGTGAGTTTGGCCTTGTCGAGCGACAGCACCATGAATTGGCGAGCGTGCAACCGGAAATGCTGCGATAAGAAAGCGGGATCGAGCTCCGTGCCAAACGGCATTAGCTGCGCCTCGATGCGCTCCAGGCGCGGCGTGGCACGCAGCGCGCCCAGCATTTCGGTCAACAGGCGCTGCGTGATGGGGCCTTGCGAGTGTTGTGCGGAAACAAAAAGTCCGCCGATGAGTCCCTTGTGGTCCTCGAGGACGTAGAAGCCGTAACCGGCAGGCTTTCCATCCTCGACCGCCGCGTATCCGCCCAGCGCGCGGGAATCAATGAACTTCCGGACCAGGTCAATGGATGGGCGGTAGTCCCATTGCAGCTCATCTCGCCAGCGATCAGCCTCTTCCCGAAAGAGCGTTTCGAGCGACCGCGAATGGAGCTGCCTTAGGTCAACTATCTGCATCGAAGCCAATCGCAATTCCCCCATAGCATTATAACTTCGCATCCTGCCCGAACCCAACCGCTCCAATTTTGAACACAGTGCGTTCGCCGGGGCCAAGGTCCGAAGCGAAATGTGCTAACATCCGTTCGATGAGGCGCGTCGGCTGGAGCGCCCGCGCTTAGATGGCCGTCCTTTCCGAGCTCCGCTATCCCACAACGCGTCTCGCCAAGGCTTTCTCTGCACTCCTGGCGTTGCTGCTGTTCGTCCTCATCTCGATTTCGACAATTTCCGGGTTTCTCCTTTACCAGATTCTTCGTCCCGCGCGCAATGCCGCCTCGTTCGACCTGAGCGTGATGATGGGACATCCAGCCACCTTTGCGTTTCCCGTCGAGGGCGGAGCGCAGCGCGATGGCTGGCTATTTCCCGGTTTGCGTGGCGCGCCCACGATTGTGGTATGCCACGGATATCAATCGCAGCGGGCCGACGTGCTGACGCTCGTCACGGCGTTGCAGGATCATCAATTCAACGTTTTCCTGTTCGATTTTTCCGGGCACGGCACGAGCACGGGCTTCACCTCTCTGGGCTACCGGGAAACGGGCGAATTGCGCGCGGCGGTAAAGGCGCTCTCCACACGCGACGATGTGGATCCCCAGAATTTTGGGCTGTGGGGAGTGGATATGGGCGGCTATGCAGCGCTGAAAGTCGCGGAAACCGACCCCCGCATTAAGGCGTTGGTAGTGGACGACGCTTATGATGATCCACGCGCCATGTTGCAGATTGAGGCTAAGAAATCGGGACTCAACTCCTTGCCCGGAGTGCTGCGCGTTACCGACTTCGGATTTCGAGCGATCAATTATCCTTACAGGAACGAAACTCCAGTTTCCGCGAGTCTCGGCAATTTGCGGGGAATTCCGAAACTGTTCGTTCAAGCCGATGATCGCCCCGCGCTGGCAGATGAAACACTGCGGCTTTTCGTGAAGGCGCCGGATCCCAAACAGACGCTTCGAGATCGGCTGAGCTACCGCGACATGTCCGACGATGACCGCAAAGGCTACGAAAGCCAGATCGTCAATTTTTTCCTTCAGAATATCCCGCCGGCTTCGGCTCACTAGCGCGCGCCGGGAATCGGTCCGATCGGGACGTACACCAGACCCGGCTGCGTTTCCTCCAAATCTCCGCTGAACCTGCCGAGCTTCCTGATCTGCTCCAGGCCCTTGGAAGTCGTGAGCACGAGAGCCGGCGTCGGATCGTTCGCCGACCACTCCGGAAGCTCGCGACGGAAATAGAAAGCCAGGCCCCAAGTCCAACCACGGCTCAGGTGATAGGTGAAGATTCGGTCCGGGTGCTGGTCGTTGCGCATAAATTCCGCGTGGGGTCTCGCCGAGTAGAGTGGATCGAGCGGCGGCAGGATTTTCAGGCTTGCGATTTCGACCGCGGCGGCCACCAACAAGGCGCAAAGCAGAATCGCCGTCGCGGGGCGGGCACGAAGAGCGGCAACAATCAATACGGCCGAGACCGCCAGTGCCATCAATCCGCCGAACAATCCCGGACTCATCGCGAGCCGTCCAAAGTTGACGTATTCCAACCCGTGAGGCCCCATCCCGCGCGGACTTGAAAAGACAGCGGCGACACATATAGCCAGCCACGTCGCCCCAAACGCCATCAGCACCATTCGGATTCGCAACCCGTCTTCGGAAATCGTGCGAGCGAGCGCGATCGCGCAGACCAGCGCCAGCGGAGGAATCGCCGGCAGAATGTATCCGGGAAGCTTGGACTGCGACAAACTGAAGAACACAACGGGGACGACCGCCCAGCACGTAAAGAAAAAGCCCGGCGAGTTCGTCCAGGATTTCTCGCGCCAGAGTCGAAGTCCCTCTTCCGTCACCGGCCAGAGCAAAGCGGTCCACGGCAGAAGCGCGAGCAGCGCAACAGGCCCGAAAAACCAGAACGGCTGCCGATGTTCGAAGATCGGGGTGAGGTACCGCTCGAAATTGTGCTGCCAAAGAAATACTCGCAGGAAGTCAGGGTTGCGAATCGCGCAGAGGACATACCAGGGAAGCGCGACGACGAAGAACGCGGCTATAGCAAATGGATGAGCCACACGAATCGCGGCGCGCCACTGTTTTGTCGCAAGCGCCCAAAGTCCAATCGCGCCGCCTGCAAGGATGATCGCCGCGGGACCCTTTGCCAGAACAGCTAGACCCAGAAACGCGCCGAAGAGTACGAGTGGCCACGCGTCTCCGTGCTCACCGCGCGGCACGCTTTCTGGCGCCCGCAAAGCACCTGACTGGCGAAATACAGTCGCGGCGCTCGCCATCGCCAGTGCGATCGCGGCGCTGAATAGCATGTCCGGAGTGGCCGCGCGCGAAAACCCGATCGCCGCGACGCTTGTCGCGAAAATCAATGGCGCGAGTAACACCGGACTGGAGGGGGAATTCGCATCGCCGCCGCAGTGCTTTTTCGCGAGCCACGCGATTGCCAGCGCAGCCGCCAGTGCGGCGGAGGCCGAAGGGAGCCTGGCCGCCCACTCCGCGGAAAGATGCAGCAGGAAGCCGATCGCTGCGGCCCAGTAGTAGAGAATCGGCTTCTCGAACCACGGTTGGCCGTACAGTCGCGGCGTGATCCGGTCGCCGTTCTCGGCCATGGCGCGCGCGATCCAGACGTACCGCGGCTCATCGGGGCCCACGAGGCCGATGGCGCCCAGATTGCCGAAAAGGCAGACGCCGATCGCCGCAGCGGACAACGGCAGTGTCCAGCGCTGCGAAAGGTTGTTGCTTGTGCGAATTTCGCTCAAACCGGGGACGAGTCTAGCATCGGCGGATTCAATTTGAACTTGCTAACCGTATAATGGCGGCGATGCGGGAATCGCTCGAGTATGCCGCGGCGTGGACTGGATTGAAATTGCTGGGACTCCTGCCGAGGCCGGCCGCTCGATTTGTGGGCGCCAGTTTTGCCGCCACCGCGTATGCGGTGCGAAAACCGTTAGGCCGCGCGGCGATGTTCAATCTCCGGCTCGCCTTTCCCGATTGGACGGATGCGCGGCGTCGGCAAGTGATCCGCGGGATGGTCCGCCAGGTAGGCTGGATGGCGGGCGAGTTCTCGCAGTTTCCGAAGTACACGCGGGAGAGAATCGAACGCATCGTTGCCATTGACGGTTTTGAGAATTTCGATGCCGCACGGCGCCGCGGCAAGGGCGTCCTGTTCCTGACGGGCCATATGAGTGCCTGGGAGCTTGCCCCCTTCGCGCAGGCTCTATACGGCCACCCTTTGCATTTTCTGGTGCGCCCCATTGCGAACAAACGTGTGGACGCGCTTATCAACGGCTACCGCTGCCGCTCCGGGAACCAGCCGATCGAGAAGAACCGCTCGGCTCGCGCGATCCTGAAAGTACTTGGCGATGGCGGGACGGTCGGCGTCCTCGCCGATCACAATACGGATATCGAAGAGAGCGTGTTCGTGGATTTCTTCGGCGTGCCGGCTTCGACGACGTCGGGACTCGCGCGAATCGCAATGCGAACAGACGCCGCAGTCGTGCCCGGCTTTCTCTCATGGGACGAGAGCCGCAGGAAATATCGCCTGCGGTTCGAGCCCGCCGTGGAACTCGCACGGACGGCCAACGAGGAAGCCGACATTGTTGAGAACACGCAGCGCTTCACGCGCGTGATCGAAGATTTCGTGCGCGCGCATCCGGACCAATGGCTATGGGTTCACAAGCGGTGGAAGACTCGCCCGCCCGGCGAGAAGCCGCTCTATCCGGACTGAGGACCGTCGTTGACGCGCCCGCGACGACACTTGGACTTTCGTTTTTCGCTTCAAGACAAGAGAGGGAAACATGACTCGTACCGCTGGTGAGCTTGCGGAATATCTCGGGGCCAAAATCGAAGGGGACTCGCGCGCGCAGATCTCGGGCGTAGCTGCCCCCGAACGTGCCCAGGCGAGCGATCTAATCTATCTGGATTCGCCTCGCCATCAAGCGCGGGCTGCGAATTCTGCTGCGGTGTGTGTGATCGTGAAGAGCGGCACTCGGCTTGGCGGCAAGACGACCCTGGAAGTCAGCGAGCCGAAATTTGCTTTCGTGAAGGCGGCGCATTGGCTGTTACCGGAGCCCGCGCGGGCCGCCGGCATCCATCCGACGGCGATTGTCGCTCCCAGTGCAATCGTTGGCGCGCGTGTTTCCGTCGGCCCGTACGTAGTGATCGAAGATGGCGCAGAAATCGGCGCCGGGACCGTGATTGAGGCGTTCTGCTTTCTGGGCGGAGGGGCGCGCGTGGGCGAGAATTGCCGGCTGCACCCGCGCGTCACTTTGTATGCGGGCTCGCGCCTCGGAAGCCGAGTCGAGCTCCATTCGGGCGCGGTCATCGGCAGCGATGGATTTGGTTACGTGTTCGGCGAGGGGCGCCACTGGAAGTTTCCCCAGATCGGGACCGTCGAGATTGGCGACGACGTGGAGATCGGCGCGAATACAACCGTTGATCGAGGCTCGCTCGAAGCAACGCAGATCGGAAGCGGCGTGAAGATTGATAATCTCGTGCAAATCGGCCACAACGTTCAGATTGGCGAGCATTCCGTTCTGGCTGCGCAGACCGGCGTTTCCGGCAGCAGCACCATCGGAAAGCACGTTCTAGTCGCAGGGCAGGTCGGGATCGGCGACCATGTGCACGTGGAGGACCGGGCGACATTGGGCGCCCAGGCTGGAATCCCGACGGGGAAGATCATTCGCGGCGGGCAGGTCGTGTGGGGAACTCCCGCCCGCCCACTGGAAAAATTCAAAGAACAATACGCCTCGCTCTCTCGCCTCCCGGAACTCGCCGAGCGGGTCCGCCGGCTCGAAGAAGGCAAACAAGGCTGACCGTTCCGCTGCTCAGGCAGCCCCTTCGTCTTCCATTCGCCGTCAGAGTGCCGCGAGCGCTTCGGGGGATTCACCCTTAAATCACCTCGACGAGGATCCGCAGGCAGCAAAAGGGAGCCTTTCGCCATCCTACCGAGGGTCTTGGGGCAACTGGCGGCGCGTTTTCAGTTGACCCTAGCCCGAATACGAAAGATAATAACGTCCAGTTAGCCCGTAACTACCTGCAATACCGGGAGATTGGGCATTTTTCCGATCCACCCGGCGGGGGAGTTCGCGGAGTTCCTCTGGGCTCGTGTAGTGACAAGATCTGTCTGAGGTGTGGATGGGACCGGAAGCAAGGCTGCGAGTGGAACATCCAAACGCTGGCGCAACGCAAGGCGCAGCCACAGCTCCCCGCCGAAATACCGAAACCCCCGTCGAGCAGGCCGTCAGCCGAAGCGTTAAATGGATGCTTTCGGCACAAAGCCAGGAGGGTTACTGGTGGGGCGAGCTTGAGGCTGATACCACTCTCGAATCCGATTACATTCTCTACCTTCACATTCTTGGCGAATTAGATTCGCCCAAAACCCCCAAGCTGGCGAAATATATACGTGACCGGCAACTCCCCGATGGCGGTTGGAATATTTTCTACGGCGGCCCTGCCGAGTTAAACGCGACTGTAAAGGCATGGGTTGGGCTGCGGTTGGCGGGTGATGCGGCGAATTCGCCGCATCTCGAGCGGGCTCGCGCCAAGATCCACGAGCTCGGCGGCCTTGAAGCGACAAATTCCTACACGCGCTTCTACCTCGCGATGGTCGGCGCGATTGATTGGAATTTCGTACCAGCGATCCCGCCGGAACTAATGCTCCTGCCGGACTGGTTTCCGATCAATTTGTACGAAATGTCCTCGTGGACGCGCGGCATAGTGATTCCGCTCGCAATCGTTTACGCGCACAAACCCGCCTGGAGCCTGCCGCAAGGTGTCACCGTCGAAGAACTTTTCCGCAAACCCGGCGCCAGGCCACCCTCGCTCGCTTGGGACCGACGTGTCATCTCCTGGAAGAATGTCTTCCTCGCGCTGGGACGCGGCGTGAAGGTCTATGAAAGATTGTCCTGGCTGCCTTTCCGCAAGCTGTCGCTATCGCTTGCGCGCAATTGGATGCTCGAGCGTCTGGAGCGCAGCGAGGGCCTTGGCACGATTTATCCCGCGATGATGAATTCGATTTTCGCGCTCGCCGCGGAGAACGGCGACACCACCGATCCGCTTCTGGCGCGCGAAATAAACTTCCTTGCGCGTTACGAAATTGAGGAAGCGGATACGTTGCGCGTCCAGCCCTGCATTTCGCCTTTGTGGGACACGGCTATTGCCATGGTTTCTCTCGAAGAGGCGGGCCTCGATCCGGCGCATCCGGCGTTGCTGGCTGCCTCGCGCTGGCTGGTTGACAATCAAATTCTCGGGCCCGGCGATTGGCAGGTAAAGAACCGTGATGCGGAGCCTGGCGGGTGGGCATTCGAATTTCGCAACGATTTTTATCCCGATGTGGACGACACGGCGTTCGTTCTGATGGCGCTGGGTCGCGTGGAAGATCCGGAACCAGTGCGCTTGCGGGCTTCGATTCGTCGTGGGCTTGCATGGCTCGTCAGCATGCAGAATGAAGATGGCGGGTGGGGCGCCTTCGATCACGAGAATAATCTCGATTTCCTGAACCATATTCCGTTCGCGGATCACAACGCGATGCTTGATCCTTCCACCGCGGATGTGACGGCGCGCGCCATAGAGTGTCTCGGGCAGATGGGTTGGCCCGCGACGCATCCAGCTGTCGAACGCGCGGCCGCTTACGTGCGTCACGAGCAGGAAACGGACGGTTCCTGGTTCGGACGATGGGGAGTCAACTACGTTTATGGCACCAGCGGTGTCTTGCGCGCTCTTGAAACCTTCGGGCTCGGTTCCGCTCCGGAATGCAAACGTGCCGCCGAATGGCTGCGTGCCGTGCAAAATTCCGATGGAGGCTTCGGGGAATCCATCCTCTCCTACTACGATCCCTCGCTGAAGGCGAAAGGGAAGAGCACGGCCTCGCAGACCGCCTGGGGCCTGATCGGTTTGCTCGCAGTGGCGGGCGCGCACGATCCCGCGGTCGAGCGCGCGGTTGCGTGGCTCGTGGCCCATCAGAATGACGACGGCACCTGGGACGAGCCGGAATTCACGGGCACCGGGTTCCCGCAAGTCTTCTATTTGAAATATCATTTGTACCGAAACTCTTTTCCGCTCTACGCGCTGGCGCGCTACGATAATTTGCGCCAGGGTCGGCCGAAGTACGTCGGCGTGCAAGTCGCCGCCGACGAGATGCAATTACGCAACGGGCATTGATGGAACAAGCCAAAGAGGCTTTCCGCACCCCATGACCACGCTCGTCACGGGCGCCACCGGCTTCCTCGGGAGCCACGTTGCCCGCCAACTTGTCACCGCAGGCCATTCTGTCCGCGTCCTCGTCCGCAGCACCAGCAATCTGCAGGCTCTTGATGGTTTGGACGCCGAACGATTCGTGGGCGATCTACGGGACATGACTTCGCTCGATCGCGCGATGAAAGGCGTCCGCCGCGTGTTCCACGTTGCGGCCGACTATCGCCTCTGGACGAAAGACCCGAACGAAATCTACGAGACAAATGTAGAAGGCACGCGCTGTCTCCTGGAGGTCGCGGCCCAGGCCGGTGTGGAGCGTTTCGTATACACCAGCACCGTGGCCACAATCGCAGTATCAGACGATCCTGCGGCGCTTCCCAACGAAGGAACGCAGGCGACCCTTAGCCAAATGATCGGGCACTACAAACGTTCGAAGTTCATGGCGGAACTGGAGGCAATCAAAGCAGCCGCGGCGGGAGTGCCAGTCGTCATCGTGAATCCTACCGCACCGGTCGGGCCCGGCGATTGGAAGCCGACGCCCACGGGCCGCATCATCCTGGACTTCGTGAACGGAAAGATGCCAGCCTACGTGGACACGGGTTTGAACCTCCTGGCTGTCGAGGACGCTGCGGCTGGCCATCTGCTTGCCGCAGAAAAGGGACGCATCGGCGAACGCTACATTCTCGGCGCGCGCAATATGACGCTGAAGCAGATTTTGGACGCGCTCGCGTCCATCACCGGCCGCCCCGCGCCGCGCGTGCGTTTGCCGCACGCCGTGGCGCTGGCTGCGGGTTACGCGGACGAGTTCTTCTCGCGCCTGACGGGCCGCGAACCTCGAATCCCGGTCGAAGGCGTAAGAATGTCGCGCCACCGTATGTTCGTCGAAAGCGACAAAGCCGAAAGGGAACTGGGTTATCGGCCCGGCGCTGTCGAGCCGGCGCTTGAACGCGCCGTGCGCTGGTACGGCGAGCACGGCTATCTCCGCGGCCGGACAGGAACAAAACCAGTTGTGCACGCGCAAGCTGCGTAGCTTTTTGATACTCTATAGCGGTACCTACATATAGTTTTTGGATTCCGCGGCGCTTGTCGCGGTGCAGCGTGAATAATAAGCGGGGGTCGAGCCCCCGAGTCACAGGAAGATCATTCGGGCCTTTGGTTGAAATATGAAAGTCCTCATTACATTTGCGCTCGCAAATGAATTCGCCCCTTGGCGAAAGTTGCGGCGTTTCAAGCGCGTTTCCACGCCTGCGTCGGATCAAACGTATTCCGCGCAAGTGGGTCCGTGTGACGTGCTCGTAGTTCTCACCGGTGCAGGCCGCTTCGCGGCGCAGCGCGCCCTCGTCCATGCCTTCGATTCGGCTCCCGACGTCTGCATCGCCTCTGGTCTTTCCGGTAGCCTGAAGCCGTCCTATGTTCCCGGCGAAGTTTTGGCCGCAAGGACAGTCGGTGACCTGAATCGCGTGCGGCTTCTCCAGTGTGACTCCGAACTGGTGGCGCGTGCAGAGGCCTCCGGTGCCACGATCGTCGAGAGATTCTTGGTTTCGGACAAGGTCATCTCGACGGCGGAAGAGAAAAGCGCCCTGAGTGCCTCCGGCGACGCGGTTGACATGGAGAGTCTGTATGTCCTCGCTGCCGCTGGTCAGCGGGGAATCCGGTCAGTGGCGATACGAGCGATCAGCGATGGCGCCGATTCGACCCTCCCGCTGGATTTCAACGGCGTTTTCGACGAGCGCGGCGCCGTGAGCATTCCGAAAGTGATCGGCCAAGTGGTGCGGAAGCCCGGTCGGATAGCCGGATTGCTCCGGCTCGCGAATGAAAGCGAGCGTGCGGCGGCTGCGCTGGCGCATTTTCTCGAGAGCTACGTTCAAGGCATCGCATCTGGTCCGTTGCCCGAAATTGAAAAGGCCGAGGCGCTGGCCGTATGAGCCACACCATCGCACAAGTCGGTTCAAGCGAGTCCCGGCAAGGTAATGGCGGCCAGATGCGCGCGGGTGTTTATCGCGGCAAGGGTCGCGTAGTCGTCGAACAGGTCCCGATTCCTGAAATCGGCGCTGGTGAGGTCCTTTTCCGCGTGGCGGCGTGCGGGATCTGTGGCACGGACATCAAGAAGATTCATCATGGCTTCATTGCCCCGCCTCAAATTCTTGGCCACGAGCTTGCCGGCACGGTGGTCAAGACAGGTGCGGGCGTCACGAAATTTAAGACCGGCGACCGTGTCGTCAGCTTTCATCACATTCCTTGTGGCGAGTGTTTCTATTGCGAGAAAAAACTCTTCTCGCAATGCGCGGGCTACAAGAAAGTCGGCCTGACCGCCGGTTTCGATCCCAACGGTGGTGGCTTTGCTGAATACGTCCGCGCGATGCCATGGATCGTCGAGCGCGGGATGATTGCGGTCCCCGATGGCGTTACATTCGAAGAGGCCACTTTTGTCGAGCCGGTGAACACCTGCCTAAAAGCCGTTCGCAAGGCGCGCGTTACTTCCGACGAAACCATTCTCGTAATCGGGCAGGGCCCGATCGGCATGCTCCTGATGATTCTCGCCAGGAATGAGGGCGCGACCGTTTACACCAGCGACCCGATGGCCGGGCGTCGCGCGGCAAGCGTGCGATTTGGCGCCGCGGAATCGTTTGATCCTGCCGATGGAAAGCTGGATGCTGAAATGCGCCGACGAACCGGCAGGCGCGGTGCGGATGCCGTGCTCTTGGCTGTGCCCAACGCGGCATTGGTCCCGGAGGCGCTGGCTCTCGCGCGGCCGGGCGGACGCGTGCTACTGTTCGCTCACAACGACCCGGTGCTGCAGCTCGAATTTCCTGCCGCGGCCGTGGGAGTCGAAGAGAAGGAGATTCTTGGAAGCTACAGCGCTTCGGTCGGCGAGCAGGCGGAATCGGCAGCGCTGGTTTTTGGCCGGCGGCTGCCGTTGCGCGAGATGATCTCGCACCGCTTTCCGCTCGAGCGCATCGCGGACGCGCTGGAATTGGCGGCGCATCCGAAACACGATACCTTGAAAGTAATGATCGCGCACGAATGACCAGATCAGAAAAAAACGGACACATGACCGCCGCGGTCCTCTACGGTTCCGAGGACGTGAAGATCGAACGCGTGGATATCCCCCGCCTCGCTGCGGACGACGTGCTGGTTCGCGTGGAAGTCGCGCTCACTTGCGGCACGGATTTGAAAGTCTGGAAGCAGGGCTTTCACGAGCGCATGATTCAGCCGCCCGCGCTCTTCGGCCACGAGCTTTCGGGAACCGTGGAAGAGAAGGGCAGCGCCGTCAATGGTGGCGTACGCAAGGGCATGCGTGTGGTGCCGTCCAACTCCGCTCCGTGCAATCAATGTTTCTTCTGCCGCAAGGGTCAGCCCAATCTCTGCGAAGATCTGCTGTTCAATAACGGTGCGTACGCCGAATACATTCGCATTCCGGGAAGAATCGTCCGCGAAAACATGCTGGAAATTCCGGACAGCGTTTCTTTCCTCGACGCGGCCATCGTCGAACCTCTCGCTTGCGTGCTCCGCGGCGTTCACGAGACGGGGATTCATGATGGCGACACTGTGGTCGTCATTGGCTGCGGGCCGATTGGGCTGAAATTCATTCGAATTCTTTCCGGACGTCACGTGCGCGTGATCGCCGTCGGCAAACGTGATAGTCAGATGCGCGCCGCCGAGCGCCTGGGCGCCGTCGCCGCGTACGATGTCTCCAAGATAGACGATCCGGTTGCCCTCGTGCGCCAGTTGACCGAGGGCGGACGCGGAGCAGACGCGGTGATTGAAGCGGTTGGACAGGCGGCCACGTGGCAGTGGGCGCTACAGATGGTGCGCAAGGGTGGGACCGTCAATCTCTTCGGCGGGTGCCCGCGGAACACGGAAGTAAAGATTGATCCCGGGGCGCTGCACTACTCCGAGATCAGCATCAAGTCCACGTTCCACCATACGCCGCGATTTATTCGCGAGGCTCTCGATACCATCGTGCGCGGTGAAATTCGCGCCAGCGATTTCATTACGGGAGAAGTGCCGCTCTCAGAGCTTCCCGGCGTGTTTGAGCACATGAAGAATCGCAACGGCGAGCTGAAGACGGCCATTATTCCCTGAGCGTCGCCCGATTCCTTTGCCGCGATCTTTACGCCAACCGGTTTGATGCTGCCCACTCCAGAACTCGAGATTGCCCGCAACCTGCCGCCCGAAGGCTGCAGCGCGGACGAAGCGCAGCGTTACACGCGCTGGCTCGCCACGCACCACTATGAGAATTTTGGCGTGGTGTCCTGGCTCCTTCCGCGCGAACTGCACCAGCATTTCTACAACGTCTACGCCTACTGCCGCTGGTCGGACGATCTCGGAGACGAAATTCCGGATCGCGCCCGTGCTCTCGAAATGCTGACCGCCTGGGAGGAGGACCTGCGCCACTGCTGGCGCCACGGCGAGGAACCGTGTCACCCCGTCCTCATCGCGCTGCGTGAAACGGTTCGTATCAAGCATACTCCGCTGCGTCTTTACCTGGACCTGCTGCGCGCCTTCCGTCAGGACCAGAAGATCCAGCGTTACGGGACATGGGACGAAGTTCTCCGTTATTGCAACTATTCGGCGAATCCGGTGGGGCGCCTGGTCCTGCATCTGTGCGACTATCGCGACGACGAACGGCAGCGGCTTTCGGATTTCACTTGCACCGCGCTGCAGCTGGCGAATTTCTGGCAGGATGTCTCCCGCGACCTCGAAAAGGGTCGCATCTATATTCCGCTTGAGGAGCTTTCCAAGCACGGTTTGACCGAAGAGGACATCGTCTCGCGGCACTTTGATTCGCGCTATGTGTCCCTGATGAAGTCCTTGATCGCGCGAACGCGCGAGCTATTCGACGCCGGAATGCCCCTGACTCAGCGCGTGGACAGCGGGCTGCGAACGGATATCGAGCTATTTAGCCGTGGCGGGATCGCAATTCTCGATGCCATTGAAGCGTCGGGGTACAACACGCTTTCGCACCGGCCATCGCTTTCGAAATTGACCAAGGTCCGATTGCTCGGCCGCGCTCTCGGTTCGCGAGCCTTCGCGCGCAAGTCTAATTCAGAAAGCGATCGCCCATCGGCCACTGTGGTCTTGCCAACGCAGGATGCACCAGCCGTGAGCGAATCCGTTCTCGCGATGCCGCGCGAACCGCAATCCGTAGCCGCCTCCTACGCGGAATGCAATCGCATCGCGCGCGCCTCACGCAGCAGCTTTTATCTCGCGTTCTTCGGCCTGCGCAAGGAAAGGCGCAACGCTCTATGCGCTCTCTACGCCTTCATGCGCCTGGTGGACAACGTCTCGGACGAGCCCGGCGATGTCGAATCGAAGCGACTCGGCCTGGCGCGTTGGCGCGCGCTGCTTGACGAAGCTGCCGCCGGCCGCACCGAGGGGCACGCGATACTTCCCGCGCTGGCCGATACGATCAGTCGCTTCTCGATTCCCACGCGCTACTTTCACGATCTAATTCTCGGCGCGGAAATGGACCTGACGGTGGCGTCCTATGCTACATTCGACCGTCTCTCGGAATATTGTTACCGCGTGGCGGGCACGGTCGGACTTACATGCCTTCACGTCTTCGGATTCCGCGACCCGCGGGCGCCGGATCTTGCCGAGCGCCTGGGCCTCGCGTTTCAGCTCACGAATATTATTCGCGACGTGCAGGCGGATCATCAAATGGGCCGCGTCTACTTGCCGCTCGAAGATCTCGCGCGATTCGGCGTTCGCGAAGTGGATTTAGGCGGTCCGTTGACTCCGCCGCTTCGCGATCTGCTCGCGTTTTCAGCGGATCGTGCGTGGCGTTTTTATGAGGAAGGTGCTCCGCTCGTCGCGCAGGTGGACCCCGAAAGTAGAGCAACTTTGTGGGCGTTGATTCGGACGTACAGCAGCTTGCTCGCGCGGATCGAAGAGCGCGGGTTTGATGTTTTCTCCTCGCGCGTCTCCCTGTCGAGCGCCGAAAAAATCCAATATCTCCTGACGGCTGGGATGACGGGCTGGTGGAAGCGGGATGCCCTCGCAAAACGTTCTGGTGATCGGCGGCGGTCTGGCGGGCCTGGCCTCCGCCGTCGCGCTGGCTGAAGCGGGAATCGAAGTCCAGCTTTGTGAAAAGCGCCCGCATCTGGGCGGTCGTGCTGCTTCCTACACTCTGCCGGACGGCACCGAAGTGGACAATTGCCAGCACGTGACGCTCGGCTGCTGCACCAACCTTGCCGATTTCTATAGGCGCGCCGGCGCAAGCGGGAAGATCCGCTTCTATGACCGGCTCTATTTTGTGGACCGCGATGGGCGCCGCTCGACGATGCAGGCATCGAAGCTTCCGCCTCCGCTGCACATGGCTCCGTCGTTTCTTTTTTTCGGCGCGCTTACATTTGCCGACAAGCGGTCAATAGCGAGGGCGTTGCTTGCGATCGCGCGCTCGGCCGGCCAGCCGGCGGGAATCGAATCGGTTTCGATGCTCGCTTGGTTGCAGCGAATGAAGCAAACGCCGGGCGCGATCGAACGCTTCTGGCGCGTCGTGCTGGTCAGCGCGCTCGACGAAGAGTTGGCGCGAACGGATGCGCGCTACGGAATCGAAGTTTTCTGGAAGGCATTCCTTGGCAGCCGCGGCGGATATCGAGTGGGCATTCCTTCCGTGCCGCTCGGCGATCTTTACGAAGGCTGCCGCCAGGCCATCGAGGGCCGCGGTCGTCCGGTGCGCTTGCGCTCGGGAGTCCGGGAAATTCGCATTCGGGACGGCCGGTTCGCGGGTGCCGTGCTTGAAGATGGTTCGGAAGTCTTGGCGGATGCATGCATCGTCGCCGTGCCGCACAACGTTGTTCTCGGCCTGCTGCCGAGAGAGATGGGCGAGCCGGGTGGAATGCTGGAGGGCTTGCGTCACATCCGAAGTTCTCCGATCACCGGCGTTCATTTCTGGTTCGATCGCCAGGTGATGACGGAGCCGTTTCTCGCGCTGCTCGACCACACGACCCAGTGGGTGTTCAACAAGACGCTGTTGTACGGGCAAGCCGCGATGGGCGGCCAGTACCTGCAATTGGTGATCAGTGCGTCCTATGATTTGGTTCCGCGTTCCCGGCAGGAGATCATTGACCTTTGCCGCCGCGAGCTGGCGGACATCCTTCCGGCTTCGCGCGATGCTCAACTCACGAAGGCCACGGTGATCAAGGAAGTGATGGCGACATTTTCGCCCGAGCTCGGAGTGGACCGTTACCGACCCGCGCAGAAAACCAGCGTCGAGAATCTGTATCTCGCGGGCGATTGGACTCTCACCGGGTGGCCCTCGACGATGGAAGGCGCGGTTCGCAGCGGCTATCTGGCGGCCGAGGCGGTGCTCGCTGGATTTGGGCGGGCGCAAACATTCTTGCAGCCCGACCTCCCGTACGAGGGTTTTTCGAAATCATGGGCGAATCGAAGGTTCTCGCGCGGATCGTAAGCCGACAGGCGCCGGATCCAATGCGACCGGCCATCTGCAATACGCCGTGGCTGCAGTGCCTTTTTGCACCCCACGCGAAGATGCCGTTTGACGCAGGGCTTTCCGGGGTATCATAGGACAACCCCCAGGAGGATTTTCATGGAGCGGAAGTATAGGCAGCGGGGTTATAGCGACCGCGAAGCCGAAGAAAAGAAACGTGCGCGCACAGAGCGCACCGAACGACCCAGCGAGCCGCGTCCGAAGCAGGACATGCTCGGACCGCGCACGCCGCGGATGGTTGGAACGGTGATGAGGGCGCGGTGTTCAAGTTGCGGCGCGGTGCTTGCGCCCGGTTTCGATCAGAATGGCGCGTGCCCCCGCTGTAATTTCGAGCTGCATTCGTGCAAACAGTGCGTCCACTTCGATACGGGACGCCAGTTCGAGTGCACGCAGCCGATCCCGGATCGAATCGCAAAGAAGGACGCGAAGAACGATTGCACCTTCTTCGAGTACCGCATGACCGTCGAGAAGGACACTTCGCCCGTGACCTACGCCACGAACGCTCCCGCGGCTCCTGCCGCTGCCCGTCCCAACGACGCGCGCACGGCCTTCGAAAACCTCTTCAAGAAGTAGCTGCCTTAAATTTCAAGAGACGCAGTTGCCGCGCGCGTGTACGTGTGTGCGCAACCCGCGCCACCATTGACTCGCCTGCGACGATTTCGATTTCGCCGCTGGCGACAGCTTTACTTGGGCGGAAGAGGAAACAAGGTTGGCTCGCTCGATGGCGCGTCCGCGATGGCTTCCAGTTCAGGATAACGATGGCGGAGCGGCTCGGGGATCTTGACCTTGTTGTGTGTGAGCATGTGAATCAACTGCAGCGCGTTGACGACGCCCTTGCCCTCGAAATGATTGTTCGTCACCACGAAAGTGGTCTTCGTATGCTCGGCCACGTGTTCGATTCGCGCAGCCCAAGGTAAAAGCTCCTGCTCAGAATAAAGGTAATTGTAGCGCTCGTGGCTGGGCATCTCGGGGTCGTCGCTGAACCATGTATCTTCGCGGCGCCCGTGAAAGCGGAAGTACCCCAGCGCGGAGGTGGCTCGCTCGCCCGGTTTGATCGAGCGGCCGATCACCGGCTGGTCAATGTTGCAGATTCCGACGTGGCGTTCATGCAGAAAGGAATAAAACTCCGGCTGCGACCACGACGAATGCCGGACCTCGACGACCAGAGGGTAGTCGCTGAATTGTCCGACGATTTTCTTCAAGCGCGCGAGATTTTCAGTCGTGTTGTGAAATGAAAAAGGGAACTGAAGCAGGACCGCTCCCAGGCGTCCGCCGGCGTGAAGCACATCGAAGCCCGTGCGAACCAGTTTTTCGTCTGCCGCGGTCGCGCCTTCTTCGTGGGTAAACTTTTGCCACAGCTTGGCGGTGAATAGAAATCGCGGATTGGCGGCAACGCGCTCGATCCACTGCGCCGCCAGCTCCGGCCGAAGTGGATTGTAAAATGAAGTATTGATTTCAATTGTGTCGAAGAATTCGGCGAGATAGGTCGCCTCATGGAATCCGCGCGGCCGCCGATGTGGATAGACGGTGCCGCTCCAATCGGAGTAGGACCATCCGGCTGGGCCGACGAGAACGCGCCCTAGCTTTGCGCCGGCCGAATTGTCCTTCGAGGGCATGGGCGATTTTTTTGCAGCCGCACATCGAGCGTATGACGCGCTTCGAGGGCGTGTCAATTGATGCGGTTTCGAGGGTGACAGTTGCGCCGCACGGTCCCCGGCGATACTCTGGAAGTGCCGCTATGCGAAGGCCGCCTCAGGTTGCCGCTCAATTCGCCGGAAGGTGCCCGAATGAAAATTACCTACAGTCAAATCGAAGCCGAAGTTCGCGAATCAATTGACAAGGAGTGCGCACATCACATCGAGAAGCTGAATCGCTTGCTGAAACGGTACGATCCCGACCTGGTTCAACTTCACTGCACGGTGGAAAAGACGCCGCATCGGATCGAGTTCGCGTTTTCGCTGAACCTCACTCTGCCCACCGGTTCGCTGCAGGCGACTGGCCGCGGCTCGGACGCCCGCGCGGGCGCGAAAGTGGCATTCGCCGAACTTGAAGGCCAGGTGAAGAAGCATCAGGAAAAGCTGCGCAAGGATTACGTCTGGAAGCGAAAGCGTTCGCGCGGCGCGCTGAAACCCGGCGAAGTCACATCCGCCGACTGATGCGGATTCTGCGATTTGTCGGCCCCTCGATGGTTTCCTAAGCTCGGAAGCAGCGATGAAAAAGTGTGTCACTTCTTTGGTACTGCTTTCCTTTGTTTTCATGGAGTTACGCGGGAAATTACTTTGCATGGTGTGTCACTTAATTTCGCGCAGTCTGGGGAAAAGCGAAATTGGAAACTCGAAAATCGAAAATCGAAAATCGAAACTCGAAAATCGAAAAACGAGCCATTTACGAATTGCGATTGGGGGCCCGATCAGTGTCGAATAGAACTGGTCCGCACCGTGTGTTTTCAGTGGGTTGGACACGTTTCTAATCGCCGGTGTGTCGTTTAGAAATCGAGGCTAGGATGTGCCCGTAGGAGCACAGACAAGAGTGTCTGTGCCACGAAAAACCACTCATATGTCAAAGAGCATCGGGCTCTCGTCGAGAGAGCCGGCCCGCCTTCGCACTGCGTGCTACGGCGAGGCAAGTGGGCCGATGTGCGGCGACGCCCCACAGAATCGGCCGAGAGCAAGGCCAAAAACTGGCCCGACTCACGCTAATTCATTTTGGGATTGCTGTCTATTGTGGAAACTACGCATGCCGGTAGGGAACGGAGCGCGCAGGAGTTACGCCGGCACAGGGCAAATGTTGCGACGCGGGATTCGAAATCAGGACCCTAGAAGCCATCTCATAAATTCCTCTGCGCGCACGGCGGTGACCTCAGGGGTTAAAACCCCTGAGCTATGAGTCACTCTTCGGCACGGCTAAAGCCGTGCCCTGCCGGAGAATATTTATGAGGTAACTTCTGCGCGGCCCTTGCGCCGGTTGCCCGATTGGCGCGCACACGCTAGAATCAAAGACCGCTCGAAGCTGGCGCGGTGCCGTCCGTGCGATCGCGCTCAACATTCAACAGGATGCGGTTTCGTGCGTTTACGTCAGGGGCGTAGCTCAGTGGTAGAGCAGCGGCCTTTTAAGCCGAAGGTCGTGGGTTCGATCCCCACCGCCCCTACCAATTTAAACTGTTACGAAAGTCTCTATTTAGACCCTCCGCTTCTGAGTGGTGCTGCCGTTTCCCGTGACGTAGGACGATCGGGTTCTTGCTCCAGGCCCGGGCGATATCCACTCCGAGTTGCTCCACCCGTTCGCGCACGCACGCCGAATAATGCTTCTCTGTGCCCCGCACATTTCAGTAGGTCAGAAGGATGCGCGCGCGATCGGGCTACACGCCTAACCAGGCCTGATTAGCTTGCTACGGCATTTCGGAGCAACTCCGACATGCTGGAGCCGGTTTTCGTGCTTGAGGAGCCCCGGTCTCGCGCAAATCTGTAGTTTTCAGCGGATTGTGCGACCTGTGTTGCTGGCCTTTGATTTGCAGCACAAGCCGCTGGACAAACCGGAAATACACTGAAGCCGGGAATGTCGGATTCTCCACGACGAGAGATTGCAAAAAGCGCTCGACGCGATGGTAAGAGCGGAATCGAGCCTTTAAATCTATAAATCGAGGAGATTTAAGTGAGCAAAGAAGCCAAGAAACCCAACATCCTCGTAATCTTTGGGGATGATATCGGGCAGTCGAACCTCAGCTGCTACACCCATGGCGTGGTCGGCTACCACACGCCCAATATTGATCGCCTCGCCAAGGAGGGAATGCTCTTCACCGATTATTACGCGGAGAACAGCTGCACCGCGGGCCGGTCTACGTTTATCACGGGACAGTCAGCGCTGCGTACCGGGCTTTCCAAAGTGGGGGCCCCGGGAGCTCCAGTGGGCCTTCAGAAGGGCGACATCACCATTGCCCAGGCACTGAAGTCACAAGGTTACGCCACCGCTCAGTTCGGCAAGAACCATCTTGGCGACAAGGACGAATACTTACCGACCGCGCATGGCTTCGACGAATTCTTCGGCAATCTCTATCACCTGAACGCCGAAGAGGAGCCTGAGCGCCCCTACTGGCCTAAGGACGACAAGACATTCATCAAAGCGATGTCACCTCGCGGCGTTCTGCACACATTTGCGGGCGGCAAGATCGAGGATACCGGCCCGCTGAACCGCAAGAGGATGGAAACCATAGACGACGAGACCGGGCAGGCCTGCGCGGCCTATATCACCAAGCAGGCCAAGGGCGACACGCCGTTCTTCGTCTGGATGAATTTCACTCGCATGCACATCTTCACGCACGTGCGCGAGTCAATGCGCGGCCGCAGCGGAATGCCGGGCAATGAATATGCCGATGGCATGCTCGAGCATGATGAAGATGTGGGCGAGTTACTCAAGCTGCTGGACAAGCTGACGATCGCGGATAGCACGATCGTCATTTACACGACGGATAACGGGCCCAACATGTTCTCGTGGCCCGATGCGGCCATGACTCCCTTTCGAAGCGAGAAAGATTCGAACTGGGAAGGCGCTTTTCGCGTGCCTGCGTTGATCCGTTGGCCCGGCAAAATCAAGGCGGGCCGGGTGTCGAACGACATGTTCTCCGGTCTCGATTGGTTCCCGACTCTGCTGGCCGCCGCCGGAGATACCACAATCAAGGACCGCCTGCTGAAGGGTTGGGCGCCAACGAAAGGCGACACCACATTCAAGGTTCACCTCGACGGATACAACCAGTTGCAGTTCTTGCTGGACGAGAAACTCAAGAGCAGTCGTGACGAATTCTTTTACTTCAATGACGATGGCGATCTGGTTGCGATTCGCTGGGGCAACTTCAAGGCTGTGTTTGCAGAGCAGCGAGCGCAGGGCAACGCGTTGATCTGGGCCAACCCGTTCACGCCATTGCGTTTGCCGAAGCTCTACAACCTACGGATGGATCCGTATGAACGGGCCGACATCACCTCCGATCAGTATTGGGACTGGCTGGTCAAAAACGCGTACCTGCTCGGGGAAGCACAGATGAAAGCCGCGGCGTTCCTGGAAACCTTCGTCCCGTATCCGCCGAGCCAACGGCCCGCGAGCTTTAGCGTTGACCAGGTTCGCAAGCAAGTGGACGTGAAAATTGACGAGTCCTTCAAGGCGCGCGGTCTTGAGTAACGCGCGACCAAATTTGTTGGGGATTATGAAAGGTGGCAGATGAGACTAACTTTGCTTTGTCTTTTGGCAGCAGCTTTGTTTCCGTCGGTAAGCCGAGCACAAGCTTCTTCCGGGATTCCTGTGTTCAAGGTGACGCCGGAGGACAGCTCGATCAAGTTCTTCGTGAAGGCGTCGGTGGCTCTTGAAGGAAAATTCGACCAGTGGGACGCCACTCTGACCTATGCCTCTACCGATTACTCCACAGGCGTCCTGAACATCAAGATCCAGGCAGCCAGTGTGGATAGCGGAAGCGGCATGAAAGACGGAAAGCTGAAGAGCAAAGATTTTTTTAACGTTCAGGAAGATCCGTTGATCACGTTCGTATCAAACAAGGTTGTGCGGACCGGCCCTACAACTTTTGACGTACAGGGCGATTTTACGATACGGGGAGTGTCTAAACCCGAGACGCTGCAGCTGACGGTCACCGGCATCGGAACAGGCGAAGGCACGATTAAAGGCACGATGGCCTTCGATCGTAAGGACTACGGAATGAACAAAGGCATTCCGCTCGTCAAGATTGCCGATCGCGTCGAAGTGACTGTTGACCTGGCCGTGAAGCGAGTGAGTGGGCCGCCGTTGGTCATTCCTCAATAGTGACCGCGGCCGTTATTGGATCAGTCGTTTACTCCGTGCCCCCATCCTGTTCCACGGTCGTCGTCAACGGGTTGGCCTACCCGCAGTGAGGCAGTACTTGGTATCAGCCTCGGTTCGCAGGAACGACGACGACCTATATCGTCGTCAATCCGCCGAGATGACGAGTTCGAATTTGAGGCGACGAGGTGTGGTTCAGTAGATGAGTGAACCTGCGGATCGCATTGAGTTACCTCGCTTCTCCCTTGTTTCTGGAGGCCTTTTGTTCCGGCTGTTTCGGAAGGCTCATTTATGCGGGGAGACGATGGAGCTGTTGCCTCGCCGAATGCTGGTTATGGTGTGCATCGCTTGGCTGCCCCTGCTGGTATTGTCGGCGTTTGCGGGAAATGCTCTCCGCGGCACCCTTGGAATTCCTTTCCTTTACGACATTGATGCCCACTCTAGATTCCTGATCGCGCTGCCGTTACTGATTGCCGCCGAGGTTGTAGTTCACAACAATATCTGGCCGTCGCTGCGGAGGTTTGTCGAACGAGAGATCGTTGTTAGGGAGGACTTGCCGGCGTTCCGCTCTACTCTCGACTCAGCCCTCCGCATCCGTGATTCGCTTATTCCGGAAGTTGTTTTGCTGATTTTCGTATACACGGCCGGACATTGGCTGTGGCGGAGCCAGATCGCGCTGGCGGGAGCGACCTGGTACGCAAATCCGCAGGGTGCAGATTTGAATCTCACTCTCGCCGGCTACTGGTACGTTTACTTGAGTATTCCGATTTTCCAATTCATCCTGGTGCGATGGTACCTGCGGCTTTTCATCTGGTTTCACCTCTTGTGGCGTATCTCGCGACTGGATTTGCGGCTGGACGCGGCAAATCCGGACCGGGCTGGCGGGCTGGGTTTTTTGGGCAGAGTCTCGTATTCGTTTCTCCTCTTCCTACTTGCTGAGGGGGTGCTCCTCGCGGGCCTGTTCGGGGATCGAGTTGTTCTGCAGGGGATGTCCTTTCTCGCGTTCAAGGCAACTGCAGCAAGCGTGGCAGTTTTCTGGGTACTGGTTCTGCTCGCTCCCCTTATGATGTTTTCGCCTATGCTTTATCGTGCCAAAGAAGCGGGCCGAAATGATTACGGCTCGTTAGCTAACCGGTATTTGGCCGAATTCCGAAGAAAGTGGATACTCGGGGATCACCCAGCGGGTGAGCAACTACTGGGCAGCGGCGATATTCAGTCCCTGGCGGACATGGAAAACACCTACGATGCTGTGCGTCAAATGCGCATCGTGCCATTCGGACTGATGGAGATAGGAGTTCTGGCCGCTGTGACGGTGACCCCACTTCTGCCGTTTGCGCTGACTCTCTTTTCGGTTGACCAGCTGGTGGATCACCTTTTCAAGATAATCTTCTAGGGAAAGTTATCCCGCACTTGTTGTCCCGTCGTTCGCTTCCACCTCACCCCACACCAAGAACTCCGCGCACACCCTCGCTGTTGACGAATTCGGAAGGGAACTCGCGAAGTGGTATCATCCGGCTGCATCGAGGAGAAAAGATAAATGAACCTGCGACGAAATAGTATCCGGACATTTCTGTTCGTGCTCGGGGCGTTCTCGGCGACTTCGCTCACGGCTGGTTTGGCGCAAGCCCAGGTACCTGCGAACATCGAATCGGAGTTGGTTAAGATGGGCCATATTGTGGACCCACCCTGCACGGCGAAACTCTATCGTCCCATGATGCCCGCGAACGACATTAACAGCGACGTGACGCCCTTGTATCCCGGGGTCACAATCGTGCGAGACGCTTCGTTCGGCCCGAATCCGCGGGATGTGGTGGATATTTTCTCGGCTGATAAAGGCCCGGCCTCGCGTCCTGTGCTGATTTATGTTCCCGGCGGAGTGGGCAACAAAATCGAGCTTCAGGACAAGGAAGCGAACGCCTTCTACGACAACATCGGCAGATGGGCGACGAAGAACGGCATGGTGGGCGTCAATATGGAGCGCCACGGCGGTCCGGGCTGGGACGCCGGAGCCAAGGACATCTCGGCCATGATTCAGTGGCTACAGGCGAACATTTCCAAGTATCACGGCAATCCGGATCGTATGTTCATCTGGGCGCATTCCGCCGGGAATATTCCGCTAGGAACTTACATCGGACATCCAGAACTCTACGGGCCAAAGGGAGTGGGCGTGAAGGGAGTGATATTTATGTCCGCGGCGTCATTCAATGTCGCGCCGCTGGCGCCGCCACCGATCGGCGGGTCCAATCCAATGTCCATTCTTGCGGATGCCGGCAAGACCTGCGGCGTAGCAGGAGGCGCGTTCAGCACAGCTGGCGTGCTCCCAGGCCGCGCGGCGGGTCAGCCCGGCGGTCCCGAGCCAGCGCCTGCTGCGCCCCCGGGCGGCGGTCCAAGGCCTGGCGGCGGTCCCGGATTCGGTCCTCCGGTGGACCCGGCGGTCCAGCTGGCGCGGTCGAGCCTTCCTGAACTGAAGAAGACGCCCGTTAAAATCATGCTCGCGAACGGCAGCCTGGACATCGGCGCGGACCCTTCCGTGGATGGCGGGGTTATGCCATTTAACCGGATGTTGCACGACGAGCTCTGCAAGGACGGTCCGGAGCATTGCCCAACGCTGCTGCTGGCGAAGGGCGAGAGCCACATGTCCATCGTATTTTCGATTGATACCCCGGATACGACGGTTTCCGGTCCGATACTTGCGTGGATGAAGGGAATCAAGTAACGAGCTTGAAAGCGTAGTTCAGTGCGCGGCCAGATGTACCGTAGCCAACAGCGCGCTGGCGCCGTTCCATACGATCTGTACACCAATGCACACGAGCAGGAACGACGCCAGTTGCATGATCACGGTCATTGCCGTGGTTCCCAACATTCTGGCCAACCGGTCCGCGAAGCCGTAACAAAGGAAAACACTCAACGCGATTAGCGCCGATCCCACGAGCGCGACCACGATTGCCTGGATGTTAATTCCGCGCTCGTGCGCGTTTGCGCCCAGCGTAATCGCGACGGAAATTGATCCCGGTCCCACGGTCAGCGGCATGGTGAGCGGATAGAACGCGCGGCCGAACGGGTCCTGCCGCTGCACGTTTCTGCGCGTTACCGCGTGGTCTTCGTCCGGCTTCTGCTTCAGCATCGCCCATCCCGTCGAGATCACGATCAAGCCTCCACCGACTTGTACCACGGGCAATGAAATCCCGAAGAATGCGAGGATGTACGTCCCGATCATGTAGGACCCGACCAGCAAGAAGAAACTATTGATCGCGATTCGCCGCGAAAGCTCTCTGCGGGAATCCGACGCATAGTCTCTGGTGAGTGCGAGGAAAATCGGGCTTCCCCCGAGAGGGTCAACAATCGGAAAGAGCGCGCTAACGATGAGCAACAGATTTTCCGCCAGTTCCTTCATGACGGTCCTCCCAGCGCCGTAGTATAAGCGAGACGTTGCGTCAAACTCGAATCCCGGCCTCCATTCGCGACATCCAATCTGTCAGCGCAGACGCGCGTTCGCCGGGGTGCAGTTCGACGATGGATTTGTTATTCTGATAGGCACAAGCGTCCATGAAATCCTCAAACGCACTTTGGAAGGAAGAGCTCTCGGGCAAAATGCCGGCTGAACTGGCCCGGGAAGTGGATATCTACGAGACCGAAATCGCGCTGCGCAAGCAGGGCAAGATTGACGAGCGCCTCTTCGCCGAAACGAGGCTTCGCCGGGGCACCTACGGGCAGCGGTACGACAACGGCCAAAGATATGACGGCGCAAAATTTCAGGAGATGTCATATCCCTCCGGCGATCTGACCAAAGGCCCGAACACAATCTGGGATGCGCCCGGGATGCAGCGCATCAAGATTCCCGGCGGCGGCCTGAATGCGGAGCAGCTTGAGACGATGGCCGATCTGGCCGAGGAATACTCCGACGACATCGCGCACGTAACCACCCGCCAGGATTTTCAGCTCCATTACATTCACATTGACGATACTCCGAGCCTGATGCGACGCCTCGCCGCCACGAATATCACCACGCGCGAGGCTTGCGGCAATTCCGTCCGCAACGTGACAGCTTGCCCCTTCGCCGGAGTTTGCCAGGACGAAGTGTTCGACGTTACGCCGTATTCGCGCGCGCTGGCGAAATTTCTGCTGGGTCATCCCGATTGCCAGAATTTCGGCCGGAAATTCAAGCCTGCGTTCAGCGGCTGCGCGCAACATGCCTGCGGTCTGACCAGCATGCACGACGTGGGATTCATCGCCAGTACGCGGAACGATAACGGAGTGGAAAAGCGCGGCTTTCAGATGTTTGTCGGCGGCGGACTGGGCGCCGTTCCGTACATGGCCAAGTTGTTTGACTCGTTCGTTCCCGTGGAAGAAATTCTGCCGCTCACGCAGGCGATCGCGAGAGTTTTTGCCCGGCTCGGCGAGAAGAAGAATCGAAACCGCGCTCGTATCAAGTTCCTGGTCCAGGATTTGGGAATCGAGAAATTCAAGGAACTGGTGCTCGAAGAGCGCAAGACGCTGCCCCACGATCCCCGCTGGACCGGGTACGTGAAGGACGCCGAGCAGTTCCAGGAAGCGCCGCTGAAGCCGGGCGGCGAATTGCCAGCAGCGGCTGCCGATGGTTTCAAGCGCTGGCTGAAGACCAACATTCGCCCGCAAAAGCAGCCGGGATACGTCGTCGTCACCGTCGCGCTGCCGCTGGGCGACATTACCGCCAACCAATTGCGTTCGCTCGCGGACATCGTGCGCCGCTTCACGAAGGAAACGGTTCGCACGACTGTCGAGCAAAACTTCGTGATTCGTTGGGTGAGCCAGAGCGATTTGCCCGAGATCTACAAGGCGCTGGAAGCCGTCGGCCTGGGCGATCCGGGCGCCGGCGCGATCGTGGACATTGTCACATGCCCCGGAACCGACACCTGCAAACTGGGAATTTCGTCGTCGCGTGGACTGGCGGGCGAGCTGCACAAGCGACTCGCCGAGAAAAGTTTTCAATTGGACGAATCCGTGCAGCATCTGCACATCAAGATCAGCGGATGCTTCAATAGTTGCGGCCAACATCATGTGGCCGATTTGGGATTTTACGGCGTCAGCAGGAAAGTGGGCGGATTCGCGGTGCCGCATTTTCAGGTGGTCCTCGGCGGAGAGTGGGAGCATAACGCGGGCTCCTATGGTTTGCCGGTGGTGGCGATCCCATCGAAAAACATTCCGCAAGTGGTCACCCGTCTTACGGAGCGCTACGTCGCCGATCGCGCTACCGGGGAGACGTTCAAGGATTTCGTCAAGCGCATCGGCAAAGTCGAGTTGAAAAAAGCGCTGGAGGACCTCGCGAAGCCGCCCGCGGACCCGGCCGACCGTTCGTTCTTCAGCGATTGGGGCGATCCGCGCGAATACACTCTGGGAGATATCGGGACGGGCGAGTGCGCCGGAGAAGTGGTGTCCTCGGTGGAATTCGATCTCGCCGCCGCCGAGAGGGAAGTGTTCGAGGCGCAAATTGCGCTGGAGAACGGCCAGGTCGAGACGGCGGGAAGGACCGCGTATCAATCCATGGTGCACGCGGCCAAAGCGCTGGTGAAGATCAATCATCAGGGCATCTCGGACGATCCGGACGACATCATTGGCGAGTTTCGGACGCGTTTCTACGACACGCAGAAATTCTGGGATCCATTTGCGGGAGGTAAGTTCGCGAATTACCTCTTCGACGCGCACGAGAAAGCGAACCAGCCGCACACGAATGATTCGAGCCGCTACCTGATTGACGAGGCGCAGCTCTTCATTGATGCCGCGCACAGTTGCTACAATAAAATGGGGACGGCGGTCGGCGTCTAAGTTCCCGAATGTCCTCCCCAATCAATCTCCAGCACGTCAATGTCAAACTCCTTGCGAGGGATCCCGAGGAATTTGATCTCGAGCCGCTGATTCCCGTGTTTCACAACTGGATCAAAGCGAAGGTTTTCGACGAGTTGCTGCTGGATGTTGCCGATTACCGGCACGTGCACGAGGGGCCCGGCGTGATGTTGATCGGGCAGCAGGCGAATTACAGCGTGGACAATACCGACAACCGGCTCGGGGTTCGCTACAATCGCAAGTATCCGCTGGAAGGTTCGAATCAGGATCGTTTGAAACAGGCGGCGCGCTCGGCGCTGACAGCTTTTCAGCGCCTGGAAGCCGAAGCGGGACTGAATGGCAAGCTCCGATTCAATGGGCAGGAAATGGAAGTGTTCGTCAACGATCGCCTGATGGCTCCGAATCGCGATTCGACCCGCGAAGCGGTCAAACCTGAACTGCAGGCATTTTTCGGCAAACTATTTCGGGGAAGCGAGTACAGCCTTTCGCACGGGAGCGATCCGCGCTCCCTTTTTGCGGTGTACGTGAAGTCCAATCGCACGTTTTCGGTATCAGATTTGCTGGCCAATCTTGCGTCTTAACCTCTGGGGGCACGTGTAAATTAATCAGCGTCCGGCTTTCGTCGCTCAGCACCGGCGCTTATTCCACGATATAATTAATAGCCTTGATCTCACTTAACAACATCACGATGCGCTTCGGTCCCCGAATCTTGTTCGAGGAAGTGAGCTGCACGTTCTTTGCCGGCCGGCGCTATGCCATCAGCGGCCCGAACGGTGCGGGCAAGACCACGATGATGAGGATCCTGACCGGTGACATCGAGCCGACAAAAGGCGACGTCACGCGGCCGAAGAAGTTCGGCATCCTGCGCCAGGATCAGTTTGCCTTCGACGAATTTCGCGTGATTGATACGGTGATCATGGGCAACGCGCGCCTATGGAAGACCTTGGAAGAGCGCGACGCGCTCTATGCGAAGCCGCACGACGCGCTCACGGACAAAGACGGCATGCGCCTGGCGGAGCTCGAAGGAATCGTGGGAGAAGAGAACGGTTATACGGCGGAATCCGACGCAGCGGTCCTTCTCGACGGCCTCGGCCTGGAAGAACCGTTGCACGAGCGCAAGATGCGCGAGCTGCAGGGCGGCCAGAAAGTGCGCGTGCTGCTGGCCCAGGCGCTCTTCGGCAGCCCGCCCGCGCTGCTGCTGGACGAGCCGACGAACCACCTGGACCTCGACTCAGTTCATTGGCTCCAGGACTATCTGATCGAATACGAGGGCGTGCTGATCGTGATTTCTCACGACCGCCATTTTCTGAATAGCGTTTGCACGCACACCGCCGATATCGACTACCAAACGGTGATCATGTACAACGGCGGGTACGACGACATGGTCCTCGCTAAGACCTCGATTCGCTCCCGCATCGAATCGGAAAATGCCCAGCGCGAGCGCAAAATCGCGCAGTTGAACGAATTCATCGCCCGCTTTTCGGCCGGCACACGATCTGCGCAAGCGACATCCCGCAAGAAGGAAGTCGAACGCCTTCAGTCCGCCGAGCTTGCGCGATCGAATATCGCCCGGCCGTTCATCCGCTTTCAGATGGATCAACATTCGGGGCGCCATCCGCTCGAAATCAAGAGCATCACGAAGTCTTACGACGGGGTGAAGGTCATACAGCCGTTTACCGCGAACGTGGATCGGGGCGAAAAGATCGCGCTGATGGGCCGCAACGGCTCGGGCAAGACGACGCTGCTGAAGTCGCTGATACGCAACGCGACCGGATTCGTCGAGGATTCCGACCGGGAATTTCCGGTGGATGGCGGCACGGTCATATGGGGTCACAACGTGGCCGTCGGCTACTTCGCGCAGGATCACTCCGATTCGATCGTGAAGGGCATGACCGTAATCGAATGGCTGCACCAGTTCAAGCCTCAAGCGGCGCAGGAAGAGCTTCGCGGATTGCTCGGCCAGATGCTTTTCAGCGGTGAGGACGCCTTGAAGCAGACTGGCGCGCTCTCCGGAGGGGAGTCAGCGCGGTTGATATTCTGCCGACTGATGTTGCAGAAGCCGAATGTGCTGGTTCTGGACGAGCCTACCAACCACCTGGACCTCGAATCCATCAACGCGCTGAACATTTCGCTGCAAAAGTATCTGGGAACCGTGCTCCTGGTGACGCACGATCACGACGTAATTGACGAAGTCGCCACGCGCATCTGGCATTTCGCGAATAACCGGGTGGAAGATTTCAAGGGGCCATATTCGGACTATGTGGCATCCGTGCAGGAGAAGGCTTCGTAGTTACGGCCGCGACGTCCGTCAAAACCGCGCCGAACCCTCCATCCCTTCCAGCCTCCGCTTGTCGTTGCCGGGAATTAGCATCTGAAATACGGATTCCACGCTGGTGTAATCGTGATATCCCAGCCGCGCAATCGGACGAATTTTCAGCACGTCAATGCGCCCGTCCGGACCGATCACGTCGTCCTTGATGTGAATTCCGATCACTCGTCCGAATACGATATCAACCGAGCCCATCGTTCCGTTGCCGGGCAGCCGGATTGTCTGGTGGTACGCGCACTCGAAATGGACCGGAGATTCCGCGACGCGGCAAGCCTTCACAATCTGCGAAGGGGCCTTCGTCACGCCGGCCAGTTCAAATTCGTCCACATCCGGAGCCACTTCCTCCGCTGATTTGTTGACTGCCTCTCGCAGATCGTAGGTCGCCATGTTCCAGACAAACTCGCCCGTCTGCTCCGTGTTGACGACGGTGTCCTTCTTGCGCCCTTTCGTCGTTTGATTGGACGCGAACATCACGTACGGCGGATCAAACGTCAAATTTTGAAATTGGCTGAACGGAGCCAAATTGTGCACACCCTCCCGGCTGATCGTCGAGATCCATCCGATGGGCCGCGGAATCACGCAGGATTTGAAGGGATCTCGCGGAAGGCCATGACTGGTTGTGCCGGGCTGGTAGTACACGGGTGAAACCTCCTGAATGTTTTCATCTCGCGGACGCTTCGGAATCGAGTCGTCGGCCAGGATTGGGTTTGATGCAAAGTCGCGATTATAGACGCTCGATACCGCGGGGCCTAGCTTACGGAACCGCGATGACGTCTCGTGGGCTGGATCGCCGGCTCCAGTGCCGTGTCGGCGGCGGACCGCAGTAAGGCCAGCAGGTCGAGCGCCTCCTTCGACAGTGGACGCAGGCGCGTATGAATCACGTCGAGATTGCGCCGCAACGGTTCGGCGTCGGTGATTTCGATGGATACCAGCTTGCCTTGGCGAAGTTCCTGTGTCAGCGCGATTTGTGGAAGAAAACTGAATCCCAGCTTGCGCTCGACCATTCGTTTCGCCGCTTCGATTGTTTCGACCTCTAGGACGACATTGGGCAACAATCCCGCGCGCCGGAACAGGCTCTGCGTGAGGGTCCAATCGCTCGAGCCGCGATCGTAGAAAATCAGCGGCCAGGATTCGACGTCCTCGAGCCGCACTTGCTGTTTGGTCGCCGCCCGGTGGGCGCGGTGTCCCACCAGGAGCAGCGGGTCGTCGCGCAGCGTCATCGTTTCCACCTCGGGATGGTTGAGCGATCGGGCCACGCCGATGTCGGCCTCGCCTTCCAGCACCATCTTCAGTACCTGCACCGAGTTTCCGGATCGGAGGTGGACCATCACCTTCGGATTCGCGGCTTTGTATTCCTGCATCACATCCGGCATCAGGTAGGTGCAGACCGAGAGTGATGCGGCAATTCGCAGGACCCCGGCGGTGTGCGGCTGCAGTTCGTGAATGGCCTGCCGTGCCGCCGCGACGGTGCGCAGGAGCAGCTCGGCGTGGGGCCGCAAAGCCTTGCCCGCGGGCGAAAGCAATGGCCGGGCCCGGTCGCGGGTAAAGAGCTCCACTCCGAGCGACGTTTCGAGTGCCCGGACGCGCCCGCTCACAGCCGGCTGGCTGACGTGCAGGGCCTCAGCCGCCTTGTGAAATCCCCCGTACGTCACGATGGCCAGAAAGGTCTCGATCTGGTCAATTTCCATAAGTCCCTCCGGCACAGGGCATTGCGGTTCCTTCAGTTGGCCCACGATAACACATTCTTATCGGAGTGATAATGACAATCGGTTGGACGTAGCGGCAATTCCATCCTAGAATGGGTCGAATCTTTAATAAAGGCGTGTGAACCTCACTACATCCTGACCGAATACCTTACGCCGAGTCGGCTGCCCGACTATTGATTTTGGCAGCGGCCCGAGAGCCAAGGTCCCCAATCTTTGCTTTACCCCATTTTTGAATTTTGATGAGTTGTGAAGTGCGCGTGAGCATCCGGTTAGCTCGACAAATCGGTCTGCAAACACTAAATACAAGGTTCGCGAGGAGATCCCAAAGTGGCTAGCAACAACGGCAGAGGGCTCAATCTGGACGCAGAGTGGAAGGCGAATTCGCGCTGGGCGGGGATCAAGCGCCCTTACAGTCAGAGTGACGTCGAGCAATTGCGCGGCTCGGTACACGTCGAACACTCTCTCGCGCGACTCGGCGCCGAGCGTCTTTGGAGCCTGCTCCATTCAGAGACCTATACTGCCGCCCTGGGAGCTATGACGGGAAATCAGGCCGTGCAACAGGTGGCGGCTGGGTTGAAAGCAGTTTACGTCAGCGGTTGGCAGGTTGCCGCGGACGCCAACGACGCGGCGCAGATGTATCCCGACCAGAGTTTGTATCCAGCCGATAGCGTTCCGAACCTTGTGCGGCGCTTGAACCAGTCTCTCCTCCGCGCTGACCAGATCCATCATTCCGACGGCCGGAACGAGACTTATTGGCTCGCTCCGCTCATCGCCGACGCGGAAGCGGGATTTGGCGGAAACTTGAATGCTTTCGAATTGATGAAGGCCATGATCGAAGCCGGAGCCGCCGGCGTCCATTTTGAGGATCAGTTGTCCTCGGCGAAAAAGTGCGGCCACCTGGGCGGAAAAGTTCTGGTGCCCACCGTGGAGGCAATTCAAAAGCTGGTTGCGGCACGGCTCGCGGCGGACGTCATGGGAGTTCCGACTGTTTTGATCGCGCGCACCGATTCCGAGGCCGCCGCACTTCTGACCAACGACGTTGACCCGCGCGATCACGAATTCATCACCGGTGAACGCACCTCCGAAGGGTTCTTCCGCATCCGTTGCGGAACCAGGGCAGCCATCGCCCGCGCGATTTCTTACGCGCCCTACGCCGACCTGATCTGGTGCGAAACTTCGACTCCGGATCTGAACGAGGCCCGCGAATTCGCCGACGGCGTGCACGCCAAATTTCCGGGCAAGATGCTCGCTTACAATTGTTCGCCGTCGTTTAACTGGCGGAAGAATCTCGACGACGCCACAATCGCAAGTTTCCAGCGAGACTTGGCGCGGTTGGGCTACAAGTTCCAATTCATCACGCTGGCCGGCTTCCACGCCTTGAACCACTCGATGTTTGAGCTGGCGCGCGGCTACAAAAATTCCGGCATGACCGCCTACTGCCGCCTGCAGGACGAGGAATTCAAGAGCGAGGATGCGCACGGCTACGAGGCAGTGAGGCACCAGCAGTTTGTCGGGACCGGATACTTCGACGCGGTTCAGGAAATTGTCACCGGCGGCACGGCGTCAACAATGGCGCTGGAAGGCTCGACCGAGGCTGCGCAGTTTGCGGACTCTGAAGCTGCCGCCGTGGTTCCGGAGCCGGCCAAGTCCCGCTGCTAACCGCCCTGCGCGGTCACAATTTTTTGCGGTCGTGATCGCCTGTCCCGCGTGGCGCTGCGTGTGGTCGGCCAAGTGAACCAGCAATCCGCCGACGGTCGTCGGCAATTTTCGTTTCCCAACCTTCCTCGGCTCGTCAAGACCAACCGGAATCAGGGCGCGAATTCTCACGGCGCTCTTTTCGAGAGCCTCCGTGAATTCAGCAAAAAGCTCGCCGCGCGTCGCGCCCGGATCGAGTTCAGTTTTGAGCGCGGCGAGTTGTATCTTGTCGAGTTGCCGCCCCTCGGCATAAGTGAGAAGCCGGTCCAGACTGCGTGCGATATGACGGATATGGAACGCCACCGGCTCGATTCCTCCGGGGCGTGAGTTCAGCTGCTCCTCGGTCAGCCCTCCGCACCGGCGGGTGACGTCTTCCTTCGCCAACTCAAGAGCATGGAGTACGCCTCGGTGAACGGCCGGCACGTCGGTCAACGTGCCCCTCAACCAGGGCTCTGGTTTTTCTTGTTCACTCACGGATGCTCACCTTCGGGAGTTCACAGCTTACAGATTCCTTTTCACATTGCGAAACAGTTGCATTTCTGGTGCGCTGCGGTCAAATTTGCCGCCTCGTTGTTGCTTGACAACTCCGCGAGCCTCCGTATACGGTAAGCGTCCGAGTCACGGACTTCACGAATACCGTGTTTTCGCGCTGCCCTTCAACTGCCGCGAATCCCTAGACTCCTTAATTTAGCTCTGTTGCCGCCGGGGGGAACACTGATGGCTCACAAACTGCAGAATATGCTCGCGAAAGTGCCCAGCGATATTGATATCGCTCAGGCTGCCAAGCCGATCTCGATTGAGAAAATCGCCGCCGAAGCGGGCATCCTTCCGGACGAACTCGAGCTGTACGGGAAGAGCAAGGCGAAGGTACATCTTTCAATTCGCGATCGGTTGAAAGACAGCCCCAACGGAAAATATATTGTCGTCACCGCGATCACGCCGACTCCGCTCGGCGAGGGCAAGACGACCACGACCGTCGGTCTGAGCCAGGCGCTCGGCGCGCATCTCGGTAAGAAAGTGTTCACTTGCGTTCGCCAGCCAAGCCAGGGCCCCACATTCGGAATTAAGGGCGGGGCCGCGGGCGGCGGTTACAGCCAGATCATTCCGATGGAAGAGTTCAATCTCCATCTCACCGGCGACATTCATGCCATCACGGCCGCGAATAATTTGTTGGCCGCTGCAATAGATACTCGCGTGATGCACGAAGCTCAGCAGAAAGATGAAGCCCTGTTCGAGCGCCTGTGTCCGCCAGCCAAGGACGGCAGCCGCCGTTTCTCGCCCGTGATGTTGCGCCGGCTCAAAAAGCTTGGCATTGCGAAGACGGATCCCAACACGCTCACGCCCGAAGAACGCAGCCGCTTTTCTCGCCTGGACATTGACCCTGAGAGCATCACCTGGCGTCGCGTAACGGACACCAACGACCGCATGCTTCGCCAGATCACCATCGGACAGGGCCCGGAAGAGAAGGGCATGACGCGGGTGACCGGTTATGACATCGCGGTCGCGAGCGAAATCATGGCGATTCTCGCGCTCACGACCAGCCTCGCGGACATGCGCGAGCGCCTTGGCGCAATGGTGATTGGCACCAGTAGAGCTGGCGAAGCGATCACCGCCGATGATCTCGGCACCGGCGGCGCGTTAACTGTACTGATGAAGGACGCCATCCTACCCAATCTCATGCAGACCCTCGAAGGCACTCCGGCCTTCGTGCACGCCGGACCATTTGCGAATATCGCGCACGGTAATTCTTCGATCGTCGCGGATCAAATTGCGCTCAAGCTCGTCGGGGCGGATGGCTACGTGCTCACCGAAGCCGGTTTCGGTGCGGACATCGGCATGGAAAAATTCTGCAACATCAAGTGCCGTTACAGCGGCCTCGCGCCAAATTGCGTGGTCTTGGTGGCAACGATTCGCGCGCTGAAGATGCATGGCGGCGGCCCCAAAGTCACCGCAGGCCAGCCATTGCATCACGATTACACCGAAGAGAATCTGCCGCTGCTCGAGAAGGGCTGCTCCAATCTCACCAAAATGATTCAGAACGCGCGGCTTTTCGGCATTCCCGTGGTGGTCGCGGTGAATCGCTTCAAGACGGACACTCCCGCTGAGATTGACCTCGTTCGCAAGCTCGCCGTGCAGGCCGGCGCGCACGACGCCGTATTGTCCAACCATTGGGCGGAAGGCGGCCTCGGGGCTGTGGAGCTTGGAAAGGCCGTAATTTCCGCATGCGAGCAGCCTGGAAAATTCAAGTTCCTCTATCCGCTGGAGATGGGCATCAAGGAAAAAATCGAAACGATCGTCCGCGAAATTTACGGAGGAGCCGGCGTGGAATACTCCCCGGAAGCCGAGAAGAAGATCGCTCTCTACAATCGCCTCGGCTTCAACAAACTGCCCATCTGCATGGCCAAGACGCACTTGAGCCTGAGCCACGACCCGAACTTGAAAGGCGCGCCCACGGGTTTCATCGTTCCAGTTCGTGACATTCGGGCCAGCGTTGGCGCCGGATTCCTCTATCCGCTGCTGGGAACGATGAGCACCATGCCCGGGCTTTCCACGCGCCCAGGGTACTACGAAATTGACATAGACCTCGAGACTGGCCGGGTCATCGGCCTGTCTTAGAAGTTATGTACGGTCGAGCGGCTTGATTGCGTTGGGATAGCGTAACTTCCTTCACCGCGGGGGCGGGAACCGATGCCATTCGCACGAAAAGAAGGATTGAAGATCCGCATTCGACATGCCGATATCGAAAGGCGGGTCCGCGCAGTGGCTCGTCAGATCACCAAGGATTTCAAAGGGCAGCGCGTTCACCTTATTGGCGTGCTCAAAGGCGCGTGCTTTTTTCTCGCCGATCTCGCCCGCGAAATTGATCTGGAAACCTCCATTGATTTCATCGCCGTTGCGAGCTACGGCAAGACGAAGGAGTCCTCCGGGCAAGTGCGCATGCTCAAGGATTTGGACAACAACGTAGCAGGGCTGAACGTGATCCTCGTCGAGGACATTCTCGACACCGGCCTCACCGCCAACTACCTTTTGCGCGTTCTTCGCCAGCGCCGTCCGAAAACGCTCAGCCTGGCCGCGCTGCTCGACAAGCCCTCGCGCCGGCTGAAGCCCGTCGAAGGCGATTACATCGGCTTTACCATCCCCAACGAGTTCGTCGTCGGCTACGGTCTCGACTACGCCGAGCGCTACCGCAATCTGAAGGACGTCTGCATCCTGCATCCCACTCCCCGATGAATTTTAACCCGGGCCCCGCAGTATGGCTCCGAAGTCCAATGGCCCGCCTGTTATAATGGGTTGATTCTCGCCCAGTGCGCGCGGAATCGGGGTTCCGCTCTCGCATCCGGGACGTTCCGCACCGTGTCGGAATTGAGGGCGCGCACGCCAACTACAAATGGACTCGACCGATCTCAATTTGGCGCCGGAAATCCCTGCGGAGACGCTCGCCGTCCTCTCCGAAATCAGCCACGAAATTAATTCGTCGCTGAATCTCGACCAGGTACTGGCCAGCGCGGCGCAGCAGATCAAGCGGCTGATGGATTTCGAGATTTTCGCCGTGCTTCTGCCCGAGGAAAGCACCAACGATCTTTACGTTCGGTTCGCCATCGGCCATCGCCCCGAAGTGATCGAGCACTGGCGCATTCCCATGGGCGACGGAATTATCGGCGCCGCTGCGACCACTGGGCAGGCCATTCGGGTCGGCGACGTTCTCAAAGATCCCCGCTACCTTCCGGCGGTTGAAGAAGTCCGCTCGGAGCTGGCCGTGCCGCTGATCGTCCGCGGACGCGTGATCGGCGTGATGGATATCGAAAGCCGCCAGCCGGACTATTTCACGCCGAGCCAGCAAACCATCCTCACGCTGGTCGCCAGCCGCATCGGCACCGCCGTCGAGAATGCTCGCCTTTTCGAGAGCGCCCAAAAACAAGCGGAAACATTGCTGCTCCTCAACGAAGTTGCGCGCGAGGCCAGCGCCACGCTTCAAGTTGAAGAGGTCCTGCGTCGCGCTGCGGAACTTACCAAGCGCCTGATTGACTACCAGATTTTCAGCATTCTCCTTTACGACGAGACCGCCGCCGTGTTTCGTCATCGCGTCACCGTGAAATTCGGCCAGCGCGTTCAGGAGAAATCCGTAGTCCCCGCGCACGAAGGAATTGTCGGTGCGGCGGCGAAGCTCCGGCGTCCCGTCGTCGTTCCCGATGTCGCGCTCGATCCGCGCTATCGCATGGTGAATGCGGAAACGCGCTCGGAACTGGCAGTGCCCATGATTTACAAAGCGCGCGTCGTCGGCGTGATGGACCTCGAAAGCCCGCAGTTGAATTATTTCACTCCGGACCACGTGCAGGTGCTTTCGATCCTGGCGGCGAATCTCGCGGTCTCGATTGAAAACGCTCGCCTCTATGAACAGGTCGCGCGCGACGAAAGCCGCATGGAACGGGACCTAAATGCCGCCCGCCGCATTCAGGGCGCGCTCCTGCCCCGGCTGCCCGGTCCTGAGTTTGGCCTCGACATCGCCGCGCGTGTCGTCTCCTCGCGCGAGCTGAGCGGCGATTTATATGACTTCCTGCGCTACGGTCCCAGCGATCTGGGAATTGCTTTGGGCGACGTCAGTGGGAAGGGAAGTGCGGCCGCGCTTTACGGTGCCGTCGCCGTCGGCACTCTGCGCAGCCTCGGCTCTCAGAAACCGCGCCCGGCGAACATGCTTCGCGCTCTCAATGGTTTCCTGGGCGAGCGCCTGATCGAAGGCCGCTTTATGACGCTTTGCTTCGCCACCTGGAATCGCCAGCGCCGCCGCCTGCGCATCGCCAATGCAGGACAAGAGCAGCCGCTGCTCTACCACGGCGGACGCTGCGAGAAGATACCTCTGACGGGGTTTCCGCTCGGGATTTTCGAGGAAGTCACCTACGACGAGCGAACGTTGATCCTCGACCGTGGCGACATCATCGTTTTCTATTCGGACGGCGTCGGTGATGCGCAGAATCGCGCAGGGGAGTTTTTCGGCGCCGCGCGCGTGGCGAAGCTGGTCAACGAAAATCCCGGACTATCGCCTGACGGCCTCTCCGACCGAATCCTCGAGGAAGCGGACTCTTTTTCCGGCGGCCAGCATCCGTCCGATGACCGCACGCTGGTCGTGCTGAAAGTGACGACCTGACAAAGGTCGTCATCCTGAGGCCGCATCGCGGCCGAAGGATCTCTCTTGTTTTTTGTTGTTTCGCCGGTTAATCCTACGTCTACCGCTCGCCCCACTTAAGTTTGCTGCGCAGGACTTCGAAATAAGTCTTCGACGGAGGCCGCACCAGCGCCACGCGGTTCTTCGATTTCGTGATTGTCACGCGGTCCTGCGGCTTCAGTTGAAAGCCAATCTGTCCATCGAGCGTGATGTACACGGGCTCATCCGCCGCCGTGAAATCCAGGTCAATGCGCGCAGTGTCAGGAACCACCAGCGGCCGGTTCGTCAGCATGTGCGGGCAGATCGGCGTGATCACAAATGCATCGAGATCCGGATCTATGATCGGGCCGCCGGCTGCAAGCGAATACGCAGTGGATCCGGTCGGCGTCGCGATAACCAAACCATCCGCGCGATAGCGCCCCACGTGATTGCCGTCCACATGCACGTCGAAATCGAGCATGCGGGCGAGCGCGGCTTTGTTCGCGACTGCGTCGTTTAGCGCGCCTTGCTGCTCGGCGGGCTGTCCGCCGCGATGAATCACGGCATCGAGCATCATGCGTTCGCTGATGCGATGCTTTCCAGCGACGACCTGCTCGAGAAGCGGATAAAGTTCGTCGAGCGTCACGCTGGTGAGGAATCCAAGCCCGCCAAGATTGACGGCCAGAATCGGCACCTTGTGGTTTCCCAGCGCTCGCGCCGCCGACAGAAGCGTGCCGTCGCCGCCGAGCACGATCATCAGATCAACCTGAGCGGCCAGCGCGTCGCGCGCGACGCAGTGCGCGCCAGCGTCAACGCATTCCTGCGTCTCCTGGTCCACGAACACTTCGATCTTGTGCCCGTGCAGCCATTTGACCAGCGGTGGGATAACCGCGGACAGCAGCTCGCGATTCGGCTTGGAAATGATGCCGGCAGTTCGAATCATCGGTTTGGACGCTGCATTCTATTCTACTCGTGGCGGCGGGCGTGCAGAAAAAACTCCTGATTTCCCTCTGTGCCGGTCAGCCGGCTCGGCCGCACGCCTTTGATCTCAAGCCCTGACTCCGTCGCTGCCGTCACCACGCGCTCGATGGCCTTCTGGTGAAGCGCGGCGTCGCGAACGATGCCGCCCTTGCCCACCTCGCGCTTGTCGAGCTCGAATTGCGGCTTAATCAAAATCAGAAAATCGGCTCCGCGCGATGCCACGGGCACAATGGCGCCCAGAATCTTGCTCACCGATATGAACGATACATCCACAGTCACAAAATCAACCGGCTCGCCGATGTCCTCGGCCCTGAGATATCGCGCGTTCCGTTCGACCGTCGCGACACGTGGGTCTTGCCTCAGCTTCCAATCGAGCTGGTCAATCGTCACGTCCACCGCGAAGACTTTGCTCGCGCCATTTTGCAGCAGGCAATCCGTGAAGCCTCCGGTGGAACTTCCCACGTCCATGCACACCCGGTCTTGCGGACTCACGCCAAAATCCTCGAGAGCGCCTTCGAGCTTCAGCCCTCCTCGGCTCGCGTAACGCAACGGCTCGCCGGCCATTTCGATGCGCGCATCGCTGGCAACTTGCGTACCTGCTTTGTCAACCTTCGCACCGTTCACGCGGATCTGCCCGGCCAGCACCAAGGCCTGCGCGCGCTCTCGCGACGGCGCAAGCCCCTGCGCGACGAGCAGCAAATCGAGCCGCTCTTTCCCTGGTTTCGTTTTTCTCTTGTTTGTGACGCTGCTGGATGGACGTTCTGACATCTTCATCGCCAAATCACGACCGGCGCGCGACCAGAAATTCACCGACCTGGCGCAGCCGCGCGCCCCGCTCGCCGTAGAGGTCGAGCTCCCCGAGCGCCTTCGTAGCCAGATCAGCCGCAATGGCGCGCGATTTCTCGATCCCGTAGAGCGCGGGATAGGTGGCCTTCTGCTGTGCCTGATCTTTCCCCGCAGTTTTCCCGAGCGCAGCCGACGACTCCTCCACATCAAGGAGGTCATCCACCACCTGAAACGCCCATCCGATATTTTCGCCAAAGCCGATCAGCCGGGTAATGTCCGGCTGCTCCGCGCCGCCCGCGAGCGCCCCCGCGACCACCGACGCGCGAATCAGCGCCGCTGTCTTCGAGCGATGAATGTATTCCAGTCCCGCGCCATCCACTGGCTTGCGCTCCGCCTCGATATCCGCGACCTGACCGCCGATCATGCCGCGATCGGTCCCCGCCGCTCGTGCGACCTCGCCAAGAATCTTCAGGCGGCGCTGCGGCTCCACGGGTGCCGACGCGAGAGTCTGGAATGCGAGCGTCAGCAGCGCATCGCCTGCCAGAATGGCGATGGCCTCGCCAAATACCTTGTGGTTTGTCGGCTTGCCGCGCCGCAGATCGTCGTTGTCGAGCGCCGGCAGATCATCGTGGATCAGCGAATAGGTATGAATAAACTCCAGCGCGCACCCAACTTGAATCGCGCCTTCCGGATTTTCCGTGAACAGTCGCGCCGTTTCCACGCACAGGACTGGCCGAATCCGTTTGCCGCCGGCGAACACGCTGTATCGCATCGCGCGGTGAATGGATGCAGGAACCGTGTCTTCCGGCGGGAGCAGCTGCTCAAGAGCGGCCTCGACGGCGTCAAGATCAGCCTGGTAAAAAGCGGGGAGTTTCATGCTTGGATCTTCGCGGGATTGAAACGGCGCAACGACGTGCGCAACGTGCAGCCGCTAGGAGGATTCATCTTCGGGCTCGAAGGGCTCCGCGGAGACCTCACCGTCCGCCTTTTTCAGAAGAATTTCCACGCGGCCCTCTGCTTCTTCAAGCTGTTTCTGGCATTCGCGCGAAAGCTTCACGCCCTCCTCGAAAAGCTTCATTGCCTCGTCAAGCGAAAGGTCCGTGCTCTCCAGTCGCTTCACCACTTCTTCCAGGCGAACGAGCGACTTCTCGAAGTCGCCTTTTCGCTGCGGTTCAGCCGCTTTGTTTGACGCTGAGCTCATTTCGCCTCTGCCTCTATGCAGGCGCCGACGCCGTCTCCGCCAACGCGCGCGAGCATTCTAGCGCACGTCGGAGAACCTCAACAATGGCCTTATGTGCTAGCTAGGCCACGCGGCTCTTGGCGATGATTTTGTAGGGGCACGATATATCGTGCCCGGCAAACATGCTTGGCGAGATTTAGAGACTCCATCGCGCAGTAGTCACACGTCGGGAAGGGAAGCCAGCTCCCAATCCGGCAGGTTGCGATACATCGCATCCCACGTCGCGTGCGCCCGGAGCGCATTGACGACCACAGGCAAAGGATCAGCAAGAATTTGCGGGAAAAGCTGCTCCTCGGGAAAAACAATCCGAAACGCCAGCCGTTCGATAGGCGGCGCAAACTGTGCGTCCACACCTTGTTTGTTACCCCGAGGATCAATCCGATACCAGCCGAATTCCGGCAAGTACACCGCGTTCAGTCCGTGGAGAGAATACGGCGCTCCGGTTTCGTCAATGCTGAGCCTCTGGTAACAGAATCCAGCCGGAATATCGTTCGCGCGAAGCAATGCCGCGAGCAGATGGCTCTTCGCGTAGCAATAACCCGTTCCCTCGCGCAGCACGTCCGATGCATTACAGGTAACCGGATTGCGCTTGAAATCGGAACTATGCTGGATGTTGTCCCGCACCCATTCAAAGCAGCGTCGCGCGGTTTCCCGCGCATCGCGAGCACCCTCGGACAGCTCCTTACCCTTCGCACTAACGGAAGGGTGCGTCCAGTCAATCACGTCGGTAGATCTCAAAAACTTTTCCACTGCTCCCGCTCCTCCGTCGCGCCCGTGAAAAGCCATCATAGAGGCACCCGCTCGAATTTCCATCAGAAAAGCGTTTCGCGCTCGACCGATACTCTGGCCTCTTGTGCGCGAAACTAAGGAGATGCACAATCGGGCCATGGCGCTCGAATTCACCACGTCCTACCTCGCGGATTCCATCACTCTTCTGCATTACTACAAGAAACTCGGCGAACAAGCCATAGCGCAGGTCTCGGACGAAGGTCTGACGGTGACACTGGATGCCGAGTCGAACTCAATCGCCATAATCGTGAAGCACCTGACCGGCAATATGCGCTCCCGCTGGACGGATTTTCTTACCTCGGACGGCGAAAAGCCCGATCGCAATCGCGACGACGAGTTCCGCGCGTCGCCCCAAACACGCGCCGAAATGATGGCGGCTTGGGAGTCGTCCTGGAAGATTGTTTTCGAAGCGCTGGCGCCTCTGACCGACGCTGATCTGGGCCGCACCATCCGCATCCGCAACGAACGCCACTCCGTGGTGCAGGCTATCAGCCGCCAGGTTGCGCACTATGCCTACCACATCGGCCAGATCGTTTTTATAGCCAAGCATCTTTCATCCGACCGCTGGACGTCGCTCACAATACCGCGCGACAGGTCGTCGGATTACAACGATCGCGTGGCCTCCGGCAAAATCTCCCAGCGCTAGTAGCTCCTGCAACGCCTTCCCCGGATTTCTCCCGTTGCCGAGCCTCTCTTGTTAGAATCGCCTTGCACGGCGAATCCTGTGCTGTGAGGGTCCTCGGGCGATGAGCGCGCTGCACGTCTTCGGCATCGTTTTCCTGATCGGCATGAACGCCTTTTTCGCGGCTGCGGAGTTTTCGCTGGTCGCTGTCAGGCTTTCGCGCGTTCGTCAGCTTGTCGAGAAGGGCGATCCGCGCGCGAAGATCGTCGAACAGCTCCTTAGCGATCTGAACCGGGTCGTGTCCGGTGTCCAGGTGGGCATCACCATCGCGAGCCTTTCGCTGGGCTATCTCGGCGAGATCACCCTGGCGGCAATTGTCCGTCCGTTTGTCGAGCAGGTGGCGCGCCCGTGGGCTGCCGTGTTCACGCACGGCGTGGCCTTGGTCGTGGTTTTCGGTCTCCTCACCGTCCTCCAAGTCATCTTCGGCGAACTTGTTCCTAAGAGCCTGAGCCTTGCGCGTGCCGAGCGCGTTGCTCTGCTGATCGCACGGCCTTTTCACTGGTTCCTCAATACTTTTAGCTGGGCCATTGACCTCCTTGACGGGATTGCCGAAAGGCTCGTCCGCGCGCTCGGCGTCGTCGCACCGCACAGCCACACTCTGGTCCGCTCCGCCGAGGAATTGCAGGTGATGATTCAGCAGGCCCGCGACCGCGGAGTTCTGCCCGCGAGCGACGCCCGCTTCATTCAGAACGCGTTGGAGCTGAGCCAGGTCCAGGTCCACGAGCTGATGGTGCCGCGTCCCGACATGCACGCGCTGCCCGTTTCGGCGAGCCTCGAAGACACCATGCGCATGTTCGCCACCACGCAGCGCTCTCGCCTCCCGGTATATGAAGGCTCGCTCGACCACATCCTCGGCTTCGTGCATATCAAAGACGTTATCTGGATTCTCATTGACCGCGCCAGCCGTACTGCCGAGCCTGCGTCCGGCCAGGAGTTTCACCTGCGCAGCGTAATCCGCGACGTGCTGATCGTCCCGGAGACGAAGCCCGCGAGCGAACTCCTCCTCGAATTCCGCACGCGCCGCACGGGCCTCGCGATGGTGGTGGACGAATTCGGCAGCATCCTCGGCCTCGTCACCCTCGAAGACATCCTCGAGCAAATGGTCGGCGAGATTCACGACGAGTTCGACGTGGTCGAGCGGCCGCTGCAGCTTCCGGACGGCGCCATGATTTTCGACGCCGGAATCAAAGTTCGCGACCTGGCCGCGCAATACAACATCACGCTCGCCGACGACTCTTCTTACGAGACCGTGGGCGGCTTCGTCCTCAGCAGGCTCGGGTTCATCCCGCGCGGAGGCGAGAGCTTCGAATCCGATGGATACCGGTTCACCGTGATGGAGATGGACCGCCGTCGCGTTTCGCGCGTGAAGATCAAGGCGCTTAAGCTTCCGATTGAAACCGCCCCCCCAGCGCCGGAATCAGCCACACCCGCAAAGATCGCAGCGCCCGAAGCCGCCGAAAATCTCGCTCCGGCTGGCGCCGTCAAGGGACGCCGCCGAAAATGATCCGCTACATTTCGCTGCGGCTCCTGTTCGCCATTCCCGCGCTCTGGCTCATCGTCACAATGGTCTTCATGCTCGCGCACATCGTTCCGGGTGATCCTGTGCAGCAGATGCTCGGCGAAGGCGCGCGCGCGGAGGATTTGCAGCAAATGCGCCATTCGCTCGGATTGGACGTTCCCGTCCCGACGCAATACCGGCGCTATCTCGCGGGCGTCGTTCGCGGCGATCTCGGCGAATCATTTCGCTTCCAGGAACCGGTCACGCGCGTGGTGCTCTCCCATTATCCCGCGACGCTCGAGCTTGCCATCGTCGCGCTGCTGGTCTGCCTCGCCATCGGAATTCCCGCCGGGTTACTTGCCGCCGAGAAGCGCGCGACCTCGACCGACCGCGCTGTAGGTCTTTTCACTCTTCTTGGCCTTTCAGTCCCGAGTTTCGCGCTCGGCCCCGTCTTGATTCTCGTTTTTTCGGTGATTCTCGGATGGCTGCCGGTTTCAGGGCGCGGCGACCCGTTGCATTTGATTTTGCCCGCAATCACCCTCGGCGCGGCGCTCGCCGCCATCCTCACGCGAATGGTCCGCATTTCTGTGATCGAAGAGCTTTCGAGCGACTATGTCCGCACCGCGCGCGCCAAGGGCCTTTCACCATCCGCGGTTCTTTTCCGCCACGCTTTTCGCAACGCGCTCATCCCGATCCTGACGATCCTCGGCTTGCAATTCGGCACCTTGCTCGCCGGCACAATCGTCACGGAGACAATTTTCTCCTGGCCGGGAATCGGCCGACTGACGGTCCAGGCCATCGGCGCGCGCGACTATCCGCTGCTGCAGGGCTGCATTATCTTGATCGCCGTCTCGTATGTTTTCGTGAATCTGCTCACTGATGCCGTGTACGCGCTCGTTGATCCGCGGGTGCGTCTCCAATGAGCGGCCTGCGCGAATTCCTTCGCCGAAGCGTCACCGGGCGCGTAGGCTTTGCGCTCGCGCTCGCGCTCGTAATTCTCGCAATCGCTGCGCCGTGGATCGCGCCCGCCAATCCCGCCGTGCAGAATCTGCCCGCGCGTCTCGCGGGCCCAACTGCCGGACACCCGATGGGCACCGACGAACTCGGCCGCGATATTCTTTCGCGCACTCTCTACGGCGCCCGCGTCTCGCTCTTGGTTGGAATTTGCGTCGTCGTCGGCGCGGGGCTGGTCGGTCTTGCAATCGGCGCGCTCGCAGGCTACTGCGGAGGCTGGTTCGACAATCTAGTGAATATTGTACTCATCAACGCGTTCTTGTCATTTCCCGGAATTCTCCTCGCCATCGCCTTCGCGGCGTTTCTCGGTGCGGGCATCGGCAAAGTAATTGTCGCGTTGATCGTGACCGGATGGGCCGGCTACGCCCGCCTCGCCCGCGCGCAGATTCTGCAGGCCAAGGAAATGGAATACGTTCTTGCGGCGCGCTCGCTCGGAGCCTCGCCTGCGCGCATTCTCCTGCGGCATTTGCTGCCCAATATTCTTCAGCCCGTGCTCGTCCAGGCGACCATCGGCATGGCTGGCGCGATCCTTGCCGAATCTACGCTCAGTTTTCTCGGCGTCGGCGTTCTCGCACCCATGGCGAGTTGGGGCGCCATGATCAACGACGCCCGCAGCCATCTCTTCGACGCGCCGCACATGGTGATTTTCCCCGCGCTCGCGATCATGGTCGCCGTCCTCGCGTTCAACCTCCTGGGCGACGCCCTCCGCGACTGGATGGACCCACGCATGCGCTCGTACCTTATCGTGACGTCGTTAGCTCGCTAGAAAATCGAATTACGGTGGGGAACTGACTTGCCTGCGGTGAGGTTCAGACTCTGTGTTTCGTTTTCTCGGCGCCCTCTGCGTCTCTGTGGTAAGTCTTACCCGGGTTTTAGCTCACCTCAACAGTAACTTCCGCCCCGCGCCCCAGCGCCAGCGTTCGCGACGCGTTCGCTTTGTTGATCGAAATCTCCAGATATCCGCTCGATCCGATGAATCCAATGGCCTCGCCGTTCGCCCCGCTCGCGAATGTCGGGACAAGTTTCGTCACCGTCGCATTCCCCGCGCGAATAGTGAATTTCCCGTCTTCCGCCGCAAACGCCGGTACGTCTTCAGCGCGCAAATTCGTAATCAGGTTGCCGAATTGATCCACGCGCAGCACCACGCCCTTGATCGTGTTCCCCGCGGTTTTTGGCTTGGGCATCGCGAACCGCGCAAAATCCGTGATTGGCTCGCCGAATGCCGACGACTGCCACGACTTCGTCAGCCACGCCGCCACCGGCGCGAAAATATCGCGGCCGTGGAAAGTCTTGCTCACCGGCTGGCGGAAATAGTGCTCCGAGATGATGTTCCAGACGTACAGCGCCTCCGACTGGTCGTACACCGACGAAAGCACGCCGTTATCGGGCGCTACAAAGTAGTGCGTGTCCCCGGCGACTAGCAACGGCCGGCGAGCGGTCCCCACGCCGGGGTCCACGACCACCAGGTGAACCGTCTTCGGCGGAAAATATTTGTATGCCTGCCCGATCGTCAGGGCTCCGTCGAGCAGATCGTGCGGCAGGACGCTATGCGTGATATCAATAATGTTGACTTCGGGATTGATGCTGAGGATCACGCCCTTCATGACTCCGACCAGGTGGTCGTTCGTGCCGAAATCCGTCGTCAGCGTAATGATGGGCCGCGCCAAGGTTGGCTCCTATATAAGTCAGGGCGCGCGGAAAGGAAGCCGCGCCTCTCACTTCGACGCTAACGGACGCTTGTGCGTCTGTCAAAGCCATCCGTCGCGTCTGGCGCGATTGAGTAACGCATGGTCTAGCCTGCGGCAGGTTGTCGTTGATTGTGCTCGCGGTTTCTCTATGAACTTTGTGCCTTCTCAGTGCCCTCTGTGGTAAGTCTTTTCCGGCTTTTAGGCCCTCATCCCGCGACCAAAATTACTTGTCCTCGATGAGGCTAATGGATCCCACCCCGCCATGGATGGTCAGCTCAATGTTCGTTGGCGTCTTCCCGTACAACTCGTTCACGTATGAACTGCCATCCCGCTGCAATCCTCGCGCGTCCACAGAGCCGATCCCGCCGGTCGCATCCACGTGCACTCCCACATCTTTCGGCAGGCGAATCGTTGCCTGTCCCACGCCGCCTTCAATCGTCCCGTCCACGCTGGTTTTTCGTTCGCCTGTCAGATCAAGGTCCAGCTGGCCCGCACCCATGTGAACGTCGAGATTCTTCACGTTCACGTTATTGAGCCGCAGGTCGGTTTGCCCCGCTCCCATTTCCAGATGCAGATCGAGCGGCACGTCATTGGCTACGCGCATATTCCACTCGTTATCCGTATTTCCAAACTGCGTGTGCCACTGGTTTGGATCCTGCGCCACGCGCAGCTCCCCGCGGCCCGCAGACACGGAATAGCTCACCGTCGGTTTTCCTTGGTTTTCCGTATATCGAAAATCCGCGTCCAGCAAGCGACTGGATCCTCCCGCCAGTGTCAGCTGGCCGGCAGGGATGTTGAGGTCCATGTCCACCGACGTCGCACCCTGCAGCTCCACAGCCTGCGTATCACGTGACGCCGCGGCAAACGCGTGTCCATGCCAGCCCCACGGATCGTGCCAGCCGTCGTCGTTCCATCTCCCTCTACCGTGCCACATCGCCAGGACAAAAAACACCAAAAGCACAATCCACGCGATTCCGACGCCCGACATCCGTGGCCGCGGCGCATCCGGGCTGTGGTGACGGATGTAATAGCTATCCCAAATCTGTCCCAGGCCGATCAGGATCAAAATAACCGGCCAATAGCGAAATAGGACCAGCCATGGGCTGAACTCAGGATAGAGCCTCCACATCAACAACATGGCGCCCAGCACGATCAAGATGATCGGCCCTACGAACGAATGATGTCTCGGTGGCCTCGGTTGGTCCATTGCGCACCTCTCTGACATCAAGATACGCTGTTCGCGCCCTAAATGTTTCATTCCGCTTCGCCCCAGACTCTTCCGCGGCCAGCGCGCGCAGTTTATGGAGTGCGGCGGCTTGCCTCGCCCACTCCTGGCTCGAGCCCGCGTCACGGCTTTCATTGATCCGAATGTCCATCCTCGTGCCGAAGGACTTGCAGTTTGGCGCGCGACGGCGATTGAGTTAGAATCCCCGCGAGTCCGATGCTCGATCACTCCAAGAATCAGCTCCTCACCCGTGTGGGAGCCGGCACGCCCATGGGCGATCTCCTGCGCCGTTACTGGATGCCCATCGCCGCCGTCAGCGAGTTCGAATCCCAATCCATCAAGCCCGTGCGTCTGATGGGCGAAGACCTGACGCTGTACAAGGACATGAGCGGCACCTTCGGCCTGATTGGCCGCCATTGCCCGCATCGTTGCGCGGACATGTCCTACGGATTCGTCGAGCAATGCGGTCTGCGCTGCAATTATCACGGCTGGCTATTTGATCGCGACGGCAGCTGCCTCGAGCAGCCCTACGAAGACGTCGCGCAACCGGAAGCAAAATTCCGCGAAAAAATCCGCATTACCGCGTACCCGGTTGAAACTCGGGGCGGTTTGATTTGGGCGTACCTTGGCCCGCAGCCCGCGCCGCTGGTGCCGAACTGGGAGCCGTTTACCTGGAAGAACGGGTTTGTTCAGATTGTCTTCGCCGATGTTCCGTGCAACTGGCTCCAGTGCCAGGAAAATTCCGTGGATCCGCTTCATTTCGAATGGATGCACATGAACTGGAGCGTGCGGTTGAAGGACAAGGGCGGCCCGTATTCGCCCCGCCACCTGAAGCTCGCGTTTGAAGAATTCGATTACGGCATTGTCTACCGCCGCATCCGCGAAGGCATGAGCGAAGAGGATCCGATGTGGAAAGTCGGTCGCGTATGCCTGTGGCCTAATGCGCTTTTCACCGGCGACCATTTCGAATGGCGCGTGCCGATTGACGACGAGAACACCCTCAGCGTGACCTGGTGCTTCAGCCGTGTTCCCAAGGGCCGCGAGCCTTTCGTGCAGGAACAAATTCCGGCGTGGCGCGGTCCGGTACGCGACGCGGAAACAGGACGCCTGATTTCAAGTCACGTGATGAACCAGGATTTTGTCGCCTGGGTAGGGCAGGGAACCATTCCGGATCGCACCCACGAGCACCTCGGAACGAGCGATACGGGCATCATCATGATGCGCCAGCGCTTTCTGAAGGATATCGAAGCCATCTCCCGTGGCGAAGATCCCAAAGCGACCATCCGCGATCCCGAAGTCAACCGTTGCATCAATCTTCCGATCGCCGAGCGCAAGAATCTTATTGAAGGTCTCACGCTCGAAGAACTGGCCAGACATCCCCTCGGCGGCGGCCAGCTGAGCGACTACGTATTTCAGTTCGGCCAGCCCCGAGAAGTTCGCGAAGCCTACGCCAAAGCCATGGGCATCGCCGAGTGATTTCTCCGTCATCATCCATTTGGCTGTCAGCCCAAATATACCGAGCTGTCATTCTGAGCGGAGCGACCGGATGGTTTTCTTCGTCCCGCTCCTGCGGGACGTCCGGTTGCGCAGTCGAAGTATCGCGCTCCGACGCTCTCACATAAGAGCGAGGCTTTGCCGTGAGTCAAACCAGGAGAAGACGGGCCGCCGCCAAAAAGCCCGCGTACTTTCGCATCGCCACCGAAGAAGCATTCGCCCCGCTGGAATTGCTCCAACGATGGAAGAAGATGCTCGATCAGGGCGGCAACCTCGATCCCGGCTTCGTGGGCCAATGGGGATATTTTCTCGGGCCGAGCCCGCGCGCGCAGGGCATCGTCGCCCGCATGTCGGATCTCGGCGAGCAGAGAATCCGCGACATGGATTCGACCGGCATCGCCCGGCAGATTCTTTCGCTCACGAATCCCGGCGTCCAGCTCTTCAATCCGGCGGAGGGCGCCGCGCTCGCGATATCTTTCAACGATCAATTGGCGGAAGCAATTCGCAAGCATCCTGATCGCTTCGCCGGCCTTGCGGCAATCGCTCCGCAGAATCCCGCAGCGGCGGCGAAAGAACTCGAACGCAGCGTCCGAAAGCTCGGGTTGAAGGGCGTGATCATTAATTCCAATACGCACGGCGAATATCTCGACGACCCGAAATTCTGGGATATTTTCGCGGCTGCGGAATCTCTGAATGTTCCGATCTACCTGCACCCAAGCACGCCATCCGCGCGAATGTACGCTCCGTTCGCCGAGTGGGGTCTCGAGGGCGCGATTTACGGCTTCGCTGTCGAAACCAGCCTGCATCTGCTGCGAATTATTTTCAGCGGCGTTTTCGATCGCTTCCCGAAGCTGCGAATGGTCGTCGGCCATCTCGGAGAAGGCCTCCCATACTGGTTCTTCCGGCTCGATTTTTTCCATCGCGCCAACGTCGCCTCTGCCCGCTATCCAAGTGTCAAAGCGCTGAAGAAGAAGCCAAGCGATTACCTCCGGGAAAATGTCTGGGTCACTACAAGCGGCATGGCCTGGGAGCCACCTATCTTGTATTGCCAGAAAGTGCTAGGCGTGGACCGCGTGCTCTACGCGATGGACTACCCCTACCAATTCGTCCCCGAAGAAGTGAAAGTCACCGACAATCTCCCGATCAGCCCCGCCGACAAAAAGAAGCTCTACCAATCCAACGCCGAAAAAGTCTTCGACCTCCGCTCCTGAGCGCCTCCTCCGATGTTTCCTCGTAGGGGCGCAGCATACGGGGCCCCTAGGTCGACGGTTAGTCGGGCCTGGGGCATCAGGCGTGCCCGGCGCACGTACTTGGCACTGCCGTGCCGTTTGGTTCGGATTGTGCAGAGGTGAATTTCGTAGGGGCGCAGCATACGGGGTCCCAGGCCGACGGTTAGTCGAGCCTGGAGGATCAGGCGCGCCCGGCGCACGTGCTTGGCAGTGCCGTGCCATTCGGTTCGGATTGTGCGGAGGTGAATTTCGTACGGGCGCAGCATACGGGGCCCCCAGGCCGACGGTTAGTCGAGCCTGGGGGATCAGGCACGCCAGGCGCACGTGCTTGGCGCAGCGTTGGCCATTAACTTCGGATTGCACAGGCGAGGGTTTTGCAGGGGCGTAGCACCGCTACGCCCGGCACCCATGCTCGGCTACTCGTTGGCCATCTACCTCAGCCCATGTGGAGTGCGGCGGCTTGCCGCCGCTGTCTGCCGTCCCGGCTTGCCGGGACGTGCTGCAACGCTGAGCTAAGGCGTTGGGTGGTTAGCGCGAATTCGTGGCGCCCGAAAGGCGCTGGTCGGTATGGGGCGGTCCTCCGCGCCGGATGCTCTACGCGAATCCCTGGCGCCGCATCCATCAAAGTCCACACAAGCTCGCCCTTGCATTCTCTTGACATCCTGCTAGCCTAATTGCGGCCCGCAGTCCGGCCTTGTCGCATATGGCGATTGATCGCATTACGAGCAGCGCACGGTGGCGCCGGAGATGGTTTACTCCGGTGGACGCGGCACTTTGCGCGCAAATTAAGTGTCACACCGTGCAAAGTAATTCTCGGCCTAACTCATTGAAAACAAAGGATCGGGGTATCCACAAAGTGTCACACTTTTTCGAGGGCCTCGGCGAGCCAACTTCCGAAAGGAACGGCCATGCGCGTCTATCTTGATTACAACGCGACCACGCCCGTGGACCCCGCGGTCCTCGAAGCCATGCTGCCGTTCCTCGGAGAGAATTTCGGCAACGCCGGCTCGGTTCACTCGGCTGGCCAACGCGCCCGCGCCGCGGTTGACGCGGCTCGCGAATCAGTTGCCGCGCTGATCGGCGCAAAGATGAACGAAATCGTTTTCACCAGCGGCGGCACCGAAGCCGACAATCTCGCAATCTTCGGGATTGTCGCGGCCTCGAACAAGCCGCGCAAGCACGTGATCACGACCGCGATCGAACACCACGCGATCCTGCACAGCTGCGAGGAACTCGTGCGGCAGGGCGTTGACGTGACCATCGTTCCCGTAGGCATGAGCGGCGATTCTCAGGGAATGGTTGATCCAGAAGAAATTCGGCGTGCGCTGCGCCCCGAAACCGTTCTCATCACCGTGATGCACGCGAACAACGAGCTGGGCACGATCCAGCCCATCGCAGAAATCGCGCGCATTGCCGCCGAAGCGGGAGTCTATTTCCACTGCGACGCGGTTCAGTCAGCCGGAAAAGTCCCGCTCGACGTCAACAAACTCGGCGTTGATCTGCTCTCCATCTCCGCGCACAAATTCTGTGGTCCTAAGGGCGTCGGCGCGCTTTACGTTCGCTCGGGCAGGCAAATCGCGCCGCGGTCTTACGGTGGCCATGCCGAGCGCGATCGTCGCGCAGGCACCGAGAACGTTCCGGGAATCGTCGGCCTCGGCAAAGCGGCAGAGCTCGCGCGGAAATTGCTGCCGGAAGATAGCGCGCGCATCGGCGGACTGCGCGACCGGCTGGAAAGCTCAATCGTCGAGCGAATTCCGAACGTGCTGGTCAATGGAGGCAGCGTCGGCCGCGCTCGCCGCGTCCCCAACACGTCGAATCTGTCATTTCCCGGCGCAGGCGGCGAAGCGCTTCTGATTTCTCTCGATCTGCAGGGAATTGCATGCTCCACCGGCGCGGCATGCTCTTCGGGTTCGACCGAACCTTCGCACGTCTTGCTCGCTGCGGGACTTTCGCACGACGACGCCCGCTCGAGCCTTCGATTCAGCCTCGGACGTCCTACAACCGCAGCTGAAATTGATCTCGCGATCGAAATAATTCCAGCCGTGGTCGAGCGGATCCGCTCGCTTTCCCCACGCGAGCAGGAATCCGCAACCGCACTCCACGCCCGATGAGTGAACTGATGAGCGAAATCTGCCCAATGCCAACACTCGACCAACTCGAATCCACGCGCGAAGCAGTCGCATCGCTCCCGCATCCGTTCGCGGCAACCGCGAACACGGTCGCTGTGGCCATGTCCGGCGGCGTGGATAGCTCGACGGTCGCCGCGATTCTTCGCGAGCGCAACCAGCCGATCGTCGGACTCACCATGCAGCTGTGGGATCAGCGCCGCCTGCCGGAACTGCAGGGAGATGGCCCCAAGCAGCACCGCTGCTGCTCGCTAGACGATGTGTACGACGCGCGCCGCGTCGCCGAGCATCTCGGCATTCCGTTCTACGTGATTAATTTCGAGCGCGCCTTCGAGCGGACCGTAATTCGCCCATTCGTCGAGGACTATCTTGCGGGACGCACGCCGATTCCTTGCACGCGCTGCAACAATGATGTGAAGTTCGAACAGCTCCTCACCACCGCGCGCCAGATTGGCGCCGACCGAATCGCGACGGGCCACTACGCCCGCGTCCGCCACAATCAGGAAACAGGACGCTACGAGCTTCTCCGCGCGGTCGACGAGACCAAGGATCAAACCTATTTTCTCTTCGGCTTGACGCAGGAGCAGCTTGCCCGCGCCGAATTTCCGCTCGGCGAGATGACCAAGCAGGAAGTGCGCGACATCGCCCGCCGTCTCGCGGTTCCTGTTGCCGAAAAACCCGAGAGCCAGGAAATTTGTTTCGTGCCCTCCGGCAGCTACGTGCGTTTCATCGAAAGCTATCTGCGGGAGCAGGGAACCGATCCGAATAGTACGACCGGCGAATTGAAGCTGGGCGAGCCCGGCGAAATCGTCGGAACTTCAGGCGACATCCTCGGCCGGCACAATGGGTTGCACAACTACACGGTCGGACAGCGCCGCGGCCTCGGTCTGTCCGAGGGGCATCCGATGTACGTGGTTGCCCTCGACCGCGCGAATAATCGCCTGGTGGTCGGCGAAGATCGCGACCTTCGGAACTCAGTGTGCGAGGTTCGCAGCGTTAACTGGATTTCATTCGCGACACCCGACGCTCCGGTGCAGGCGCACGTGCGAATTCGCAATCACCATAAACCCGCGGAAGCGGAAATCACGCCGCTCACCGATACCACCGCGCGCATTTGCTTCCGCGAACCCCAGCGCGCCATCACGCCGGGACAGGCCGCCGTGTTTTATTCGGGCGAGCAGGTTCTCGGCGGCGGATGGATTGCGTCAGCCTGAGGCCAAGCGATGAAGATGCGCATGGACCCCAAGCGCAATTCCGCGAGTCACGTGGATGCCTACATCCGCACGAAAAATCCCAAACTTCAGCCGGTAGCCATGGGATTGCGCGCGCTCATCAAGGCGGTTGCGCCGCAAGTGAAGGAAGGCGTGAATTCGTGGGGCCTGCCGATGTTCGACTCAAGCGGACCGTTCGGCTATTTCATGATCGGCAAAAGCCATGTGACGTTCGGTCTCTATTCCGGGACGTCGCTCGACGATCCCGAAAAACTTCTCGAGGGAACCGGCAAGAGTTTGCGTCACGTGAAATTGCGGAGTGTGGAAGACTTGAAACGCGCTGGACTGCGGAAGCTGGTAAAGTCCGCGATTCGATTCAATCGCGAAAATCCGCAAGAATAAAATCGAAGATAGAATTAGTCTGCAGTCTGCGAATCAGATGAAGAGTTCTTCGTCCTGCGTCGCAGAATCCGGCTCAGGCCGGCGGCCGCTGCGGATGAATTCAAGTCCAGCCTTGATGCCTTTCAGCACCGCCGAAGCTTGATGCACCGGCTTCCAGACTTTCGAGCGGAAAGCGGTGCCGGTTTCTTCGATCACTTCGAGAGCGCCGGTGAGGATGTGATCGGCGCGGCCCACCTGGATGCGCAGGCGCTCGACCATGTCGGTGAAAACGCGATCAACCTTCTGCGCCTGGCTGCGGGCCACCCGCGCGATTTCGGCGCCGTCGCCCATGATGCTGGCGATGCGCTCCTCGGAGTCTTCGAGAATGCGGTTCGTGCGGGTGAGGATCGGGTCCATTTTCGCCTGCAGCTGCAGCGCGATGCGCGTGAACGTTCCGATAGCGGTGCGAAGCTGGAAGAACATCGCCACGAGAATCGCCATTTGAATCACGATGGCGAGCGTAGCGACGACGATGAATAGCTTCAAGCCATCCCGACATGGAGAGGCTCCCAGTGCGTTACGAGATTTTGGCTTCGCGCTTGTAGGTCTCTTTGCCGGCGTCCACTGCAGTGCTAATGGCGTCCTTCTGCCGGGCCATGATTTCCTTGCTGCGCTCGATCAGATCTTCGGCGCGCTCGCGCAGTTCGCGAGCCTTTTTCTGCGCGAAATCGCGGCCTTCTTCGGCCTTCGAGGACAAATATTCGCGCGTTTCTTCACCGGATTTCGGCGCGAAAAGAATTCCGACCAGCGCCCCAATTCCCAATCCGACGAGGAAGAAACTTACTTTCGAGCCCACATTGTTATCGCTCATGCAGCACCTCCAAATTGCAGAGTAGCATAGCCTTCCCAGTACGGGCAAGCCGCCACGAAATGGCGCGGTCCGACCGTTGTGTTTGCCGCGCGGCAATTCACGAATTTCCAATGAGCATGCTGTGAGCAAAATTGCACATCCTGCGCGCTGGACGGCAACATTGTGAAATGAGGAGCGCGGGTGTACAGTCGCGGTCGGTTGGGGGCTCCAAGAGGAATTCTCAGCTTCACGGGGAATCAAGGAGGAGACAAATGGGATTTATCGCATGGATTGTTGTGGGGTTGATCGCGGGTTGGCTCGCGGGCCAGGTGATGAAAGGCGGCGGCTACGGGGTTCTGGTGGATATCATTCTCGGAATCCTCGGCGGCGTGCTAGGAGGTTGGATCTTCGGGATGTTGGGAATCTGGCCCGGCGGCGGCATGATCGGTGGGATCATCGTGGCGTTTGTAGGCGCCGTGATTTTGGTCGCGATTACTCGCTTGCTGAAGCGAGCCTGACACAGAATCCTCGGAAATAACGGATCGCGCTGTGATGGGTATCAGTCGCCCTAGCAGCGCGAGTTTGTTTCGGCTCCGATGTTTGCCACTTCATTTTGACCTCCGGATTCTGGTGACCAGGGACGACAGCAGCGCGAAGAGGAACACGTTTACCGGCACCGCGATTGCGTACACGGTCCAAAGCGGCCAATGTGTCCCCATATGCCCGAACGTGGAAAACGGGAATGAGACCAAAGTTCCCGGGAGCAGCAGCAGCAACGACAGGCCCAACCAAATAGGGTCCCCGAGTAGATGGAGACCTTCAAAGGCAGCGAGAAGTCCGATCAGCTGCAGCGCGCAGAAAATCCACCAATACTTGTGCTTCATGGCACAACCTCGATGGCGCGGCCCATTCCACCGGTTTGGCTTTTGGCGGACGCCGCTACCTCAAGAGTACTCCGCAATCGCGGCAGGAATGGCGAAACTTCAATTTCCGCAGAAATCCCGAAACAATTAGGCCGAGGCTTCACGCAACGCGTCGAAAACGCGCTGTGCCTGATTGCGCGGGAGTTCGGCGGTGAGTTCCTCGACGCTCAATTGGCGCAAGCGCGTCACGCTGCCAAATCGCCGCAGAAGCTTTTGCGCGATCCGATCGCCGACGCCGGGAATTTCCGTGAGCGAGGTGCGGATGCGGCGGCTCGATCGCCGCTGCCTGTGAAAGGTGACTGCAAAGCGATGAGTTTCATCGCGAATCTGCTGGATCAGATGCAGGACGGGCGAATGATGATCGAGTGCGATGGGTTCGTTCTCGCGTCCGAGCACGTATAAGATTTCTTCCTTCTTGGCGATGCTCGCCATCGGCTGGTTGATGATCTGCAAGTCATCGAGCGCCTGCGCCGCGGCGTGCAATTGGCCGATTCCTCCGTCAATCAGAATCAGGCTCGGCAGAGGCTTTTGCTCGCTCTGCACGCGGCGATACCGCCGCTCCACCGCCTCGCGCATGCTGGCGAAATCGTCGCGCAGCAGGCCGGCAGACTTATCCGGTCCGGGGGACATGTCAGAGCCGCGAATGATGAATTTCCGGTAGTCGGATTTCTTCATTTTCCCGTCTTCCCACACGACCATGGAAGCAACGGTATCCGATCCCTGAATGTGCGAAATATCGAAGCTCTCGATGCGCTTGGGCGGCTCGGGAAGTCCAAGGGCGAACTGCAGCGCTTCGGCGATGGCTTTGGAGCTTGGTTTCAGGACGCGGAAACGCTGCACGAACGAATGCTTGGCGTTCTTCTCGACCAGCTCGAGGAACGCATGTTTCTGCCCGCGCTGCGGGTTGAGGATTTCGACGCGGTGCCCGGCCGATTCGGTCAGCACGTCCTCCAGCAGCGCGCGATCCTCGAAATCAATCGGCGTATGGATGAAGCGGGGCAGATAACTCGCTTCGAGATACAGCTGCTTAAGCAGCGACGGCAGGAACTCCGCGGGATCGAACTCCTCGAGATCTTCCCAATAGAAATCGCGCCGATCCACGACTCGCCCGCCGCGAAGGTGAAACAGGTTCACGGCCACCTGTGGAGGCTCGGCATACCAGGCGAGGACATCCGTGTCGTCGCCTTCCGCCGCTGCGATTTTCTGGCGCTCTTCCATTTCGGCGAGGGTGCGCAGCAGGTCGCGATATCCGCCGGCTTCTTCGTAACGTTGTTCCTCGGAGGCGCGTTCCATGCGCTCCTTCAGGCTGCGCGAAAGATCGTTGCGGCGGCCTTCGAGAAACAGGCGCACGTCGCGGGCCGCCTCGGCGTAGCGTTCGTCGGTGACAAGATCGGCGCAGGGACCGAGGCAGCGGTGAATGTAATATTGCAGGCAGGGCCGGGGATGGTTGCGGTCCAGGTCCACGGTGCAGGACGGCACCAGAAAATGTTTGTGGATCAGATGGACGAGCCGGTAAGCCAGGCTGGCAGGGAAGTATGGCCCGAAATAGGTCGAGCCGTCTTTATTCAGACGGCGCGTCACATATACGCGCGGATATTTCTCGAATCCGGTGTAGCGGATGTAGGGATAGGTCTTGTCGTCGCGCAGCAGTACGTTGAATTTCGGCATGTGGCGCTTGATGAGATTGTTCTCAAGCGCCAGCGCCTCTTTCTCATTGTCCACGACAATATATTCAAGGTCCGCGATCTCCCGTACGAGCGAACCGGTCTTGGCGTCCTGCCAGCGCGACTCCAGGAAATAGGATTTGACGCGGCTACGCAGCGAGCGCGCCTTGCCGACGTAGAGGATTTTGCCGCCGGCATCCTGAAACAGGTACACACCGGGCTGCGGAGGAAGTTGATCGACTTTTTCGCGGAGTTCCATTTGCCGCGCGTTACAATTAGCTTGGGCTTGGCTCGCCTCCGAAGCATCGCCGGGACGAGACAACTTTCATGATAGCAAACGCAATCTAAGCTGAACGAGAAACCCTATGCGCACGCTACTCGGCCAACTCGTGCTCGTGGTCTTCCTGCTGGCACTGTCAACGCCCGCCCAGCAGGGCGATCAGAAGCCCAGTCCTCCTCCGGCAGGGCCGCCGGCCGGGGAATCGTCGTCGAAACCGCAGCCCCTGCCTCCACCTATGCCCGCGACCGGAACCTACGATCCGGTTTCCGCCGAAGATGACATCGAGGTAGGTGCGTTCTACATGCACAAAGGCGATATTGATGCTGCGATTTCGAGGTACAAGGATGCGATTCGTCTGCGATCGAACTTCGCGAAGCCGCGTCTGTTGCTGGCGGAGGCGTACGAAAAGAAGCATGACAAAGCCAGCGCGCTGAAATACTACAAGGAATATCTGGAAGTGTTCCCGAAGGCGCCGGACGCGAAGAGGGTCCAGAGCAGAATTGACAAGCTCTCCAGCGAATAACTGCACGGCTGGCGGCCCGGCCGAACTACTTGCCTTGCAACACCCAATCGGAAGTGGTTTCGTCGAACTGGAAGCCGTAGCGGTTCCACGCAGAGCCGGTAGATTCCTTGCGCACCACATGCGCGCGGCCGGCGTGCCGTTCCACTCCACCTGAAGTCAAAAAGACGTTCACGACCGCACCTTTCAACAGGCTGGCCGCGCAGTTGCAAAGAAATCCGCCAGCGCTCACGTTCTCTGTGGTGGTGGATTCGTCAAATTCTTTTCCGCCCGCGTCGGCGCCTCGCAGCTTCATGTTGACGCGCATCTGAACGCGCTTGTGAGCGCGGCGTTCCGGTTGCTTATCTTTGAGTTCAGCGGCCAGCGCATCCTTCAGAGCAGCAAAGTCCACTGGTTTGTGAAAATATCCCTTGGCGCCGAGACTTTCGCAATGCTCCTTGTATTTCGTGCCGGCCTCGCCGGTGATGACGAAAATGGGGATTCGCGATGTATAGCTCAGCGTATGGAAGCTCTGGCAAAGCTCGAAGCCGGAGAATCCCGGCATCATCAAGTCCAGCAGAATGGCGTCGGGCTTGTGTTCGAGCGCGAGGCCCAGAGCCTGCTCGGGATCGCCTGTCTCCACGATCTGATAAGCTGCCGAAAGCCGCATACGGAGCAGCCCGCGTACAGCTTCGTCGTCATCCACAATTAGAATTTTCGGCATTTTGTTTTGAGCTCCGGTGTCTCTGGGCCTGAAGTAGTTGGCTGCTCCGCACTGCTCTTAGGTGGTTTCAACCACCACGTGACGATCCAGTGCCTCTCGAATCTTTCGCGTCAGAAGTTCGCGCGTAAAAGGCTTCAGCAAAAACACGCTGCCGGGGTCCACGGGTCCCTGCGACCCGACGGCCTGTCCCGTATATCCGGACATGTAAGCCAATCGCACTTCGGGGCGGCGCCGCACCAGTTCCTGCGCGAGGGCACGCCCGCCCATTACAGGCATTACCATGTCCGTAAGTAGCAGATCAATGGAACCCTTGTAGGCGTCGCTGACTTGCAGTGCTTCGATGCCGTCCTTGGCCTCGAGCACTTTGTAACCGCACAGTTCGAGAGTGTTGCGCGTGAGAGTCCGCAGCGATGTCTCGTCTTCCGCCAGGAGAATCGTTTCGTTGCCGGTGAACGATGTAGCCGCTCCGACAGGCGCTTCCACTTTGATGGCTTCGTCCACGCGCGGCAGATAAATCTTGAACGTGGTGCCCTGGCCGGGTGAGCTATAGATGTCAATGTAGCCACCGCTTTGCTTCACGACGCCGTACACGGTCGAGAGGCCCAAGCCGGTTCCTTTGCCTTTTTCTTTTGTCGTGAAAAACGGCTCGAAGGCGCGAGCTTTTGTTTCGGCGTCCATTCCGATTCCGCTGTCCGTGACCGTGAGGCAAACGTAGGGCCCCGCCTGCACCGGGTAGGGATAACGGCGAATGAAGGCTTCGTCCATGACCATATTCTGGGTATCAATCACCAGCTTGCCGCCCTGCGGCATGGCGTCGCGCGCGTTTACGACCAAATTCATGACGACCTGCTCGAGCTGACCCTGATCGGCCTTCAGCCGGCCGAGATCGGGGCCCAGGACAGTCGAAAGCTCGACGTCTTCTCCGATCAACCTGCGCAGCATCTTTTCCATGTCGGAAACGACGCCATTCAGATCGAGAACCTTGGGATCGAGAACCTGCTGGCGGCTGAACGCCAGCAGCTGACGGGTGAGCGAAGCGGCCCGCTTGCCCGCCTTCAGGATTTCATCCACGCTGCTGCGAAGCGTGTTTGCAGGGTCGAGGCTTTCCTGCAAGAACTCCGCGTAGCCGATGATCACGCCGAGCAGATTATTGAAATCATGAGCGACCCCGCCAGAGAGACGGCCCACGGCTTCCATTTTCTGCGCCTGACGAAATTTTTCCTCGAGCTGTCTGCGCTCGCTGACGTCGCGATTGACGATGACGATTTTTTCCACCTGCTTCTGGGCGTTCAAGATCGCGCTGGCGCCGGATTCAATCACGTGCCATGTGCCGTCCTTGTGGCGCATCCGGTATTGAACTGTGCGGCCTTCGCTGCCGGACGTCGCTTCTTTCGCGGCCTGCTCCGCCAATTGGCGGTCATCGGGATGAACCTGCTCGAAAAAGGACGTGCTTTCCAGCTCCTCGTTGCTGTAGCCGAGAATTCGCGCGTAGGCCGGGCTGTTGTAGAGCCTGCGCCCGGTCGGATCCACGACGGCGATCATGTCGGCGGCGTTCTCGCTGATCAGGCGGAAAAGCTCTTCGCGTTCCACCAGCTGATGGCGAATCCGATATATCTGGACTTGCTGATAGATCGTGTAGACGTCGAAGAGCAACACCAGGCCGACGAGGCCGCGAATGGCTAAGCTTAAGTGCAGCTCGTCGAAGTCGCCGGCGTACTCGCGCAGCATGGGAAAGCTGAAGGAGAGGATGCCGAGAGTAAGCAGCAGCGTGACAAGGATGGCAGAGGACCAGAGCAGCCACTCGCGCCGCTCGATGCGGCGCATGCCTGATTGAATGTTTCCGGATGAAGGTAGTTTCATAGTGACCCATCACTAGTATGGGGAGCGGGTGACATACTCCTGATCGGCGGAATTGCTGCTTACTATGCCGCGCAGAACTGCGGCCGGAGGCGTCTGTTGGCGTAACTGGCTGTTGGTAAGGAGGTTAGCGTCTTCTGGGAGCTGGAAACCGGGCCAAAAAGCGTGTGGCGCGTGCGTAATCCGTAAACGCTTTTTCTTCACTGCGAAACTGGGCGGAGTGCGATTCTCGCCTGCAGCGGACAAATCGGATGGGATGCTTCACGTGCAGCATTTCGTGATAGAGGACGTACGCCACGACGTAATCGGGGACGTCCTCGCGATCCAGCTGGCGGTTCAGCACGATCTGGTTCAGTGCCGGATCGAAACATCCCAATTGAGCACGCCAAATACGCGTGCTCCATCCTAAACGCGGCCGAGATAAGGACTTCTGAAAATAAGCATTGTTCAACCGCTCGAACAACGGCTCCAGGTCATGGTGCGCGCCGGCAGGGCGGTGCTCCATCTTGCGTGCCCGGCGCTGGCGCATCAACAGCAGGCGACGACGCGTGGATCGCGCGTAAGAAAACTGGCGGTAGGTTTCGATCAGCTCGGCAGGTGGACGTCGCCGGTACAAACGCCCGAGCAGAATCGCGGCTGCCGCCTCGACGACGGTGCGCGAAGCGTAGCCGAGGACATCGGAGAGGCGGACGTGAGCAGTGTCCTCACGCAGACGAATCGTGTGGGTCAAGTCCGCGTAGGGGTGATATTCGACCACGAAATGCGGCGGACGGCCTTGGCATCCCAGGCGTGTGTAGATGCGCTGGAAAAGCTGCTCTCCGCCGGGCACTGCTCTCTGCCGGTTTCGATCGCCTGCGAGCGATCGCGTCACTGCTTTCTCCGAACCGGCGGAGCTTGCGATTCCTTCAGGGCATCGTCTATATCGGACAGCGCGCCCTTGGTGCCCTCGATTGCGTCCTCCAGTGTGTCGCGGTAGGTCTCCAGATCTGGTCCGGGCTTATCGTACTTCTGAAGAGTCTCGAGGAATGCCTTGTCCTTGGTCTGCATCAATTTCAATGCTTCGCGTATATCCAGGTGTTTTTCCTGCGCGAGAGCAATCTGGTCGGCTGCATCGTCCACGCAGCCTGCATATCCGTTCAGGAGTCCATTGAGGATATCGCTCCGGCGCCGCTCCTGCGCGTTGCGGCCGAGTTCATACTCGAACTTCGTGAGCCGGTCTTCCGCGAAGGCGACGTACAGCTTGATTTTCTCGGGAGGGAAGCGGGCGTCGCGTATTTTATCGGCTTCCTCTTCGCTGAGGTAGTCCTTCAGTTGTGCGGGGCGGTTCGGCACGCGGGCCAGGATTGGTCCAGCCAAGATCGCCGAGATCAGCGCTGCGGTGACGACGGCTGCGATACGCTGCTGCATCGAAGCTCCTAATTAGTGTCTCTGCCGAGTTTCTATTTTGCAATCGCAGGGGTCGGTGGCGACTCATGCGGAAAAAGATGCTGGATCAGGCGAAGGTTGATTTCGCCGAGATCCGTGCGAATCGCAAGAAAAGGAGCCTGCTCGTCGCCCGTCATGCTCACGATTACGATATCCAGGCGCCTTAATGAATCACGCAGCGAAAACTGCAGCTGCTTGAATCCGGCGGGATGTTTTTCGGCATCCACGCCCGTGGCGCTGAGCCCCTTGTCGCACGATTTAACTTCGTCGCGATAATGTTCGAGAACGTCGAGCGCCTCCGAAAACTTTTCCTGCGTGACGTCCGCGTCAATCTCCGCGAATTCAGCGTCGCCAAGTTGGGGCATCAACTTGGCCTTATTGACCGGATTCGGCTCCCGCAAAAAATGCGCGCGGAGGTCCGCGGTCTTGGCCTGCGCGACAGCGGCGCTCGCGCACAGCGCGGTAATGACAACGAGCGCCGAAATACGGATCATCCCGGGCAACGTTACCTCTTTTTGTTCTGCAGCTCGCGGGTCAGCACGCGCACTCGTTCCGTGGATACGAAATACATGTCGCTATTCTGGTCCGTGTTCGAATGCAGGAATTTTTGGTACGCGTCTATCGCCTGGGCCATCTGCCCGAGGTTATCGTAACAAACGGCGCGGACATACCAGCTCGCGAGCGGAAGCTCCTCGCGCTTGGAAAGCGCGTCGAGGGCCGCGAGTGCCTGGGCATAGTTCTTGCTGCCGTATTCGGCGTCAACCAGATAGGCGAGCACGTCGTTCGCTTGCGGATTCATCTTGTATGCCGCAGCCAGCCAGTGCATAGCGTTCGGATAGTCCTTGTTCCGAAGATACGCTTCTCCCAGGCGCGCGGAAATATCGGCGTCATTCGGCGCGAGTACCGCGGCTTTCTGGAGAGCCGCGACCGCATCCGCAAAGCGCTTCTGCTTCCAATAGATGTCCGAACGGAGCTTCAGGGTGCCCGGGTCTTCCGGCCCGGCCCTCGCCGCGCGGTCGAGTTCCGCGAGCGCATCATCATCTCTGTCGAGATCGAAGAGCAGGGTGGCGCGTTCCAGGCGCGCCTTCGCGTCATTCGGATGCGCCGCGAGATAGACATCCAGTTCGGATGCCGCTTCCGGAAACTTCTTCGCTGCGATCAATAATTCAGCAAGGCCCACGTGGGCATCTGCAAGCTCGCGGTCCGAAGCGTGCAGACCCAGCGCCGCCCGGTACTCGGCCTCCGCATCGCTCGCCCGCCCGGCGCTCAGGAGCGCGTGGGCGAGGGAAAGCCGAATCTTGAAATCCGCGTCGTCGAGCGTACGAGCGGCCTGGTACTGTTCGATGGCTTCCGGGAGTTTCCCCGATCTTTCGAGAGCCGTGCCGAGCAGCCACTTCGTTCGGGCGTCTTGCGGAGACAGGTCGGCAGCTTTCTCAAGAATGCCGATTGCGGCCGCCGGATCGCTATTGAGTGTCGTTAATCCCAGATTCAAATATGCGGCAGCCATCTTCGGATCGAGGGCGATGGCATGCTCGTATTCGGTTTTTGCGTCGGCGGGTTGATTCAGAGCGGAGTAAACGTATCCGAGGTCGTAGTGCACGATTGCGTCGTCCGGCTTCTTCGCCAGGTAATCCTGGTAATTGCGCGCGGCGCCGGCGTAGTCCTGCTTGTCAATTGCGGCCTGCGCGGCATTCAGAAGATCATTCAGGGCTTGCGCGGCGGGATCAGGCACGTGCCTTCGGCCTGTGGCGGGGGCTTGCGCGGACACTCCCTGGAATCCGCCGAGCAGGACGCACAGCGCAAGGCCGGGCAGCGGACTCCAATGCGATCTCATGCGGAGGAGCGATTTTCTCCCGGAATCTTTGCCTTTGCTGATGAAACGTGATTCTCGCCGTTCGCGCCGTTGCGGGGATTCAGCACGCGCGCGAGATATTTACCCGTGTGAGATTGTGGATTTCGCGCGACCTGCTCGGGAGTTCCGGCGGCCACAATTTTGCCACCGGCGTCGCCGCCTTCGGGGCCCAGATCAATCATCCAGTCCGCGGACTTAATCACGTCGAGGTTGTGTTCGATGATCAGCACGGAGGCTCCGCCTTCGATCAACTTCCGGAACGAAGTCAGCAGCTTCTGGATATCATCAAAGTGCAAGCCCGTTGTCGGCTCGTCGAAGATATACAGGATGCCGCTGTTGTCCTGTCGCGTAAGATGCGCGGCCAGTTTCAGGCGTTGCGCCTCGCCGCCGGAAAGGGTGGTGCCCGATTGGCCGAGGCGCAGATAGCCGAGGCCCACTTCATCGAGCAGGCGCAGCCGCGCGGTGACCTTGGGATACGGCGCAAAGAACGCCAGGGCCTCCCGCACGGTCAGCTGGAGCACATCGTGAATGTTCTTATCGCGGTGGCGCACTTCGAGCACGCTGCTCTTGTATCGCGTGCCGCGGCACTCCTCGCAGATGAGCTCCACGTCGGCCAGGAAACGCATTTCCACCGTGACCGTTCCATCGCCCTGGCAGGCCTCGCATCGGCCTCCGGGTATGTTGAACGAGAAATGTCCGGCGCCCAGGCCCCTCTTCTTCGCTTCGGGAGTGGACGCGAACAGATCGCGGATGGAATCAAATGCTTTCATGTACGTAGCAGGATTCGAGCGCGGCGTTCGTCCGATGGGCGACTGGTCAACCATCTCGACTTCGAGGATCGGCGCGTCTCCCTCGATTCGATCGCAGTATTCGCGCCAGTTTGCGCCTGTGCGCTTGGCCGCGAGCGCTTTGTAGATCACGTCGTATACGAGCGTTGATTTACCCGAACCCGAAACGCCGGTAACGGCCACGAGCATTCCCAGAGGGATCGTGACGTCCACACCCTTCAGATTGTGGCTGTGCGCGCCAATGATTTTCAGGAACTTCCCCGAGGGCTTGCGCCGGCGGGCCGGCACAGCAATCCGCAAATCTCCGCGCAGATATCGCCCGGTGAGCGATTGCGGGTCGGCGAGCAGCTCTTCTCGCGTTCCCGAGAACATGAGTTGGCCGCCGTGCTCGCCCGCGCCCGGTCCGAGATCGAGAATCAGATCGGCAGCGAGAATTGTGTCGGGATCGTGCTCGACGACCAGCAGCGTGTTCCCAAGGTCGCGCAGACCCTTCAATATTTCAATCAGCCGGCCCGTATCGCGCGGGTGCAATCCAATCGAAGGTTCATCGAGTACGTAGAGCGCACCGACGAGGTGCGATCCCAGCGATGTGGCCAGCTGAATGCGCTGCGATTCGCCGCCCGAGAGCGTCGAAGTCAGCCGGTCCAGCGTGAGATAGTCGAGGCCCACTTCGTCGAGAAATCGCAAGCGCTGCTGAATTTCCTCCAGAACTTTTTCGGCGATCTCGGTTTCGGCGGGACTGAGTCGCAGGCCCGCAAGATGTGGACGCGCCTCCTTCACCGTCATCTGGCAGACTTCGGTGATCGAACGCCCGGCGATTTTCACCGCGCGCGCCTCGGCCCGCAGGCGCGTGCCGCGGCAATCCGGGCAGGTCGCGTATCCCCGGTAGCGGCTCAGAAATACGCGCACGTGGAGCTTGTATTTCTTGCGCTCCAGCCAGCCGAAGAATCCCTTCACTCCGGGAAAATCTTCCTTCTTATCGCCGTCGAGAATCGCGTTGCGCTGCGCGGCCGTGAGCTCGCGGAACGGCACGTCGAAGGGAATGCCTTTCGCGCGCGCGAAACGGCGCATGTCCATGGCCAGCTGCTTGTATCGCGGCTTCGTCCATGGCTCGATGGCGCCTTCCGCTAACGATTTCCCTTTATCCGGCACCACGCGGTCGAGATCGAAATCAATCGTATTGCCGAATCCCTGGCAGCGCGGGCAGGCGCCATAGGGGTTGTTGAATGAGAACAGCCGCGGTTCGGGCTCCTGATAAATCGCGCCGCATTTCTTGCAGTCGAATCGTTCGTTGAAAATCAATCTCTCCGGAACTTGAGTCGCGGCGGCGTCCGTTTCGTCAGGGACAAATTGAAGGACGGCCTCGCCGCGGCCCTCCCGATAGCAGATTTCGATCGAGTCCACGAGGCGCGAGCGGATTTCGGGCGAAAGCGCGAGCCGGTCCACGAGGACGTAGGCTGGCTTCGCGAAATCCACGTCGAGCAGATCTTCCGGCGTCGAGAATTCGAACACGCGCCCAGCCTGATAGAGCCGATTGAATCCGCGCTTGCGCAGGCTGACGAGGGCCTGGCGAATAATCTCTTGGGTTGGGCGCGCCGCTTTGCGCGGCCGAAGCACGGAATCCTTCTGCACCGCGCCAGGCGTCGGCTCCGGCGCGAACGACAATTCGTACAGCACGTAGAAGCGCCGCCCCGCGGGAAGAGACATTACGCGCGCCGCGATTTCATCCAGCGTGTCCTTGCGCACCTCTTCGCCGCAGTTCAGGCAGAACGTGTGTCCAGCTCGCGCATAAAGCAGGCGCAGGTAATCGTAAATCTCCGTGGCGGTCGCTACGGTAGAGCGCGGATTTCGAGTGGAATTCTTCTGCCGGATGGAAATCGCCGGAGCGATTCCGGTGATTTCGTCCACATCGGGCTTTTCGATGCGCTCAAGAAATTGCCGGGCGTAGGCTGAAAGCGATTCGATATAGCGCCGCTGTCCCTCGGCGTACAGCGTGTCGAATGCCAGGCTCGATTTGCCTGAGCCGGAGACGCCTGTGACCACCGTGATCGCGTTGTGCGGGATTGTGAAGTCAATATTCTTAAGGTTGTGGACGCGCGCCCCACGGACGCGGATTTCCTCAGCGTCCGCCGCGGGCGCTGTGGGCGCCGCGGGAGGCGGGAGCTCATTGGCGAGTCTCAGCTTCTCTATGCGTTCCGTTGGCATGTGCCTAAACAAAAAATTATACGCCTCACTGCGTTTGCAAACAAATCGGCGTTTCTCGGGCGGTTGCACCAGCAATTGGAGGGAATTCAGAGGTGCGCAACAAGGCTTCAGGACTATCGGCAAATTTTTGGTGGGGCGGATTTCGCTTTGTTGTCATTCCGAGGAGCGAAGCGACGAGGAATCTCTCTTCCAGCGCTGAAAGAGAAATCCATCGTCCGCCGCGGCGGACTCCGGATAACAGCCTTCAGTATGGAACGCAACAGGGAGTGGCTCAGTCGCCGGCAGCGGTCGCTTTCGGCGCGAAATACCCGGACCGAGTGCGGACGAAGAGCTTGCCGCGGCCGTTCGGCGGAATCACCTTTACCTGCACCGGCCGGAACGATCCGTCGCGGGTCGTATTCGCGGGATAGTAGCCGAGCGTGTACTGGTTGCGGATTTCCTTCGCCACCTGCTCGCAAATCGGCGTCACCTGATTGAGGTTATCGGGAAAGTAGGCTTCTCCGCCGGTCGCTTCGGCTAATTGCGAGAGTACTTTCTTCGAGCGCCGCACCATTTTCTTGTCGTGCTCGATATCGTCCTCGCTATAGACGCCAATCGCATAGATCGTGGCATTCGATTCTTCGGCCGTCTTAATCGTGTCCTCGAAGGTCTTCTCGCTGGCGGTGTCTTCGCCGTCGGTGACGAGCAGCAGCACTCGCTTGTCCTTATGTCCTTTTTTCAGATGGGCGAGCGATCCGATTACGGCGTCGTAGAGAGCAGTACTGCCGCGCGTATCAATCCGCGCGAGCGCGTCGTGAAGGTTCCCCTGATCGCTGGTGAAATCGCCGTCGGTATCGAGGTAATACTCGTCATTAAAATTGACGACGAACGCCTCGTCCTGCGGGTTGCTGGTGCGCACAAACGTCATCGCCGCCGCGTTCACCTGATCGCGCTTCTCGCGCATGCTTCCGCTATTGTCAATCACCAGACCCATCGTCACGGGGATGTCATCACGCGAAAAGAATGAAAGCGTCTGCTCGATATTCTGCTCGAAGACCTTGAAATCGCCCTCCGGCAGGTCAGACACAAACTCGCCTTTGTCATTGGAAACGGTGACGTGCAGCACAACCAGCTCCACAGCCGCTTTGAGCTTGTGATCGTCGGATGTGGCCTGCTGACCGGGAGGCACATAGCCGGGCGGGGGCGGGGGACTGGACGGCGCGATAATCGGCGGCGGATTCTGCGCGCGGACGCATGGCCAAATGAAAAAGACGCCCACGAACAGAATTTGTAGGATGACGGAGGGAATGGCGCTAATGGCCCGGTGCGAAATACCCGCTCTTTGCGGCAACTTCAAGCGGCGGCAGACCCTTGGGCGGGTTGAGCCGGACTTTGATCTTGCGCCATTTGCCGTCGTGCGCTCGTTGGCTTGGCCTGTATCCGAGAACATACTGATTGCGCAGCTCCATACTTATTTTGGTGGCGATGTCAGGCAGTTGGTTCACGTTCTTGACGACAAAAATCCGTCCGCCCGTCATCAACGTCATGTCGCCCAGAAGACCGGGGCCTTCCCGTTCTTCCGGCGTTGGCCCGCCATCGGGATCGAACAATCCGATGGCATAAATCTGAACGTCCGCTTCTCTTACAAACTTTCGAACTTCCGTTTCACTGTACCGACTGTGATTATCGCCTCCATCGGATAGGATGAGCAAAGCTTTCTTTGTGTTGTGTGCTCCTCGCATTTGGCTCAGGCCGAGATAAACGCCGTCGAAGAGCGCGGTCAATCCGTGAGCGCCGGTGTACATCAAACGGTCCTGCAGGTCGTCCACGCTGCCGGTAAAAGGGCTGATGAGCTGCGCCCGATCGTTGAAATTGACCAGGAAAAACTCGTCCTGCGGATTCGCGGTGCGGAAGAACTGCACGGCCGCCTGGCGGGACTTGTCAATTTTGTCCGCCATGCTCCCGCTCATGTCGAAGATGACGCCGATGGAGACAGGCACGTCTTCGCTCGAGAAGCGCACGATTTCCTGCTCGACGCCGTCCTCGAAGATTCGAAAGTTTTCCTGCTGAAGCCCCGTAACCAGACGCCCAAGCGGATCGGTCACCGACGCTCCCACGAGCGTGATCTGCGTTTCAGTCCGTATGGGCTGGCCCTTCTGAATTTTGAAAGAGTCCTCTGGAGGAGGCACTGCCGGGCCAGCAGGAGCTTCTTGAGAGCGAGCAGGAGACGCCAGTAAACCGCTGAGGAGGATTGCAAGGAACGCGCAGGCACTTACCAACCCCCAGTTACGAGCTGGCTGACCGGTCCGGTGATTCATGGGTCCCCCGGGCGCGCTAAAATTGGATATTACCACCTTACACTTCCAATGCAAGTACCAGTCTGAGTCCGGTACCGCGATCGCTGCGCCGAAGGCGTCCGGCGCTCCATGCTACTATGGCGTCATCGGCGGCTCGCGCGGGGAGTTTATGGCAAATTCCGATCCCACGACGGTTCTGGCGGTGATTCCGGCGCGGCACGCGTCCGTCCGCTTTCCCGGCAAGCCCCTTGCTCCAATTGCGGGTAAGCCGATGATCCAGCACGTTGTGGAGCGGGTTCGCCGCGCCAAGCTTGTGTCGCGAGTCGTGGTTGCCACGGAAGACCCGCGAATCAAGAGCGCCGTCGAAGCCTTCGGCGGGGAAGCGATTATGACGCGGTCCGACCATCGCACGGGGACAGACCGCGTAGCCGAGGTTGCGATCCACGTGGAGGCTCAGATTTACGTCAACGTGCAGGGCGATGAGCCCCTGATTGATCCGGGCACGGTGGATGCTCTCGTATCCGCCATGCTGGAAGATGAAGCGATCCAGCTGGCTACTCCGTGTACCGCGATTTCGGAGGCTGGGGACATAATGGACCCCAATGTCGTGAAGGTTGTCCGCGATTTCGACGGCAACGGCCTCTATTTTTCTCGCGCGCCGATCCCCTGGGTGCGCGACACGGCCGAGACCGTCGCCGCGCGCCACTGGAAACATCTCGGTCTCTATAGCTTCCGCCGCGACGCGCTGCTCGAGTTTCCGACGCTGCCGCCTGGCGAGCTGGAACGCCTCGAACAGCTCGAACAGCTGCGCTGGCTCGAGAATGGTTTCCACATTCGCGTCGTCGAAACGGATTACGACGCGGTCAGCGTGGATGTTCCCGCGGATGTCGCGCGTGTCGAAAAGTTGCTCGCGATCGCGCCCGAAAAATAATCCGAAACGCTGAATCAGCGGCCCAAGCGAAAGCCGACTTCCACCTCCATTTGTATGGAAACAGGCATGCCGTCCAGATAGGTCGGTTCGTACCGCCATTTCAGTACCGCTTGCAACGCCGGCGCCAGCAACAGCGGTGGACCGGATACTGCTCGCGCCTGCACCACCTTTCCCTCCTCGTCAATCACGGCATCAACTTCGACGGTACCCTCGACTTTGGCGATTTGGGCGATGGCCGGATAGACCGGACTGACGCGAACCAGTTGTCGCGGCGGCTTGACGTCGCCGCCCACCCGGCGAATGGTCTTCTTCGGCGCTGGCGGCGCGGGCGGAGGCGCAGCCGGACCGCCAGGCATGCCACCAAGGACGCCGCCCAGCACTCCTCCGTCTTCGCCGCCCGGAATTCCGCCTGCGACTCCCGCCCCGCCGATCTCGGGAGCGTCTTCGTCCTTGATCTGCGCGATCCTTTTTGGAATGACCGTGGGCATGGTGAACGCCGGAGTGAGTACGCGGCGGAACGAGCGCCTCACGGGCAAGTCCGGCGCGCTCGGCGGCGGCGCTGGGGCCGGCGGCGATGGCAAAGATAAATACGTCGCGCGCAGATCGGTGGAATCCAGCGCCTGCGTGAACGTCAGCGGAATAACCACCACTGCCGCAATCACCGCCAAATGGATCGCCAGCGAAACCGCCCAATCAAATGGATTCCGGTGGCCCCGTGCCAGCGGCGTATCGAGCAGGCCGCGCAGCACGGTCGCCTGCGCTTCCTCCGCGCTTAGCTGCCGGAGGGGCGCACCCGACGGCGTGAGCGCGCCCCAATTCTGCGCCGCCAAGCTGTGGCGCTTGTAGTATTCGATCGGCTGCGTCGCGGGAGGAATCTTAGGGGCGAGCGCCGCGTCAATCGGCGCCATGCCGACGCCTCTCGGCCTGGCCGTGTCGGAGTCAGCTCCCGGCGGAGCAGGATCGCGCATATCCAGCTCGAACTCCTTCGGTCGTCGAAAAGCGAACGGCGGTGTCGCCATATGTACTACGGCAGAGCCACCCCGGGCAAGGTAGATGCGCCGCGGCATCCCGGAAAAATAATTTCGCCGTTTCGAAATCCTGATTTGACAGACGTGCGCCTTACCCGCATAATCAGTTGTACGCCGACTCCATTGGAGGGATTCGAGCGCCTTGCCCATCGGCACGAAATACATCTTCGTTACGGGCGGCGTGGTTTCTTCTCTCGGGAAAGGCGTGGCAGCGGCTTCGATGGGCTGTCTGCTTGAAAGTCGTGGCCTCCGCGTTACCCTCCAGAAGTGCGATCCCTACCTGAACGTTGATCCCGGGACAATGTCGCCTTTTCAGCACGGCGAAGTGTTTGTCACGGACGATGGTGCGGAAACCGATTTGGACCTCGGCCATTACGAGCGTTTCGCTTCGGCCCACCTCACCAAGGACCATAACTGGACAACCGGCCGCATCTACGAATCCATCATCGCCAAGGAGCGTCGCGGCGATTACCTGGGCAAAACCGTGCAGGTTATTCCGCACGTAACCGACGCGATTAAGGCTGCGTTCCGCAAAGTGGCGAACGAAGTTGATGTCGTGATCGTCGAAATTGGCGGCACCGTCGGCGACATCGAATCGCTGCCGTTCATGGAAGCGATTCGGCAGATGCGCCTCGAACTCGGCGCCGAAAATGTTGTCTTCGCTCACCTGACGCTTGTGCCCTTCATCGCCACGGCAGGTGAACTCAAGACCAAGCCGACGCAGCACAGCGTCAAGGAACTGCTGAGCATCGGAATTCAGCCCGATATTTTGATTTGCCGCAGCGATCGGCCGTTGGGCGCTGACTTGAAGGCCAAGATCGCGCTGTTTTGCAACGTGGCCGAGAGCTGCGTCATTTCCGCGCCGGATGTTGGCAATATCTATGAAGTTCCCATGACGCTGGCGTCCGAAGGCCTCGACGAACAGGTTTTGCGCCTGCTGAAACTGGAAGCGCCGCCGCGCGACCTGAGCAAGTGGCTGGCGATGCTAGAAAATCTCGAACAGCCGCAGGGCGAAGTGCGCATCGGCGTGGTGGGGAAGTACGTCCAGCTCGAGGATGCGTACAAAAGTCTCCGCGAAGCGCTCGTTCACGGCGGTCTGCCGAGCCGGCAGCGCGTGGTGATCGAATGGATTGAAGCCGAAGACATTGATTCGGCGGCGACGGCCGAGCGCATGCTCCGTCACGTGGATGGGATTCTGGTGCCGGGCGGATTCGGCAAGCGCGGAATTCAGGGCATGGTCCACGCGATCACGTACGCGCGCGAAAAAAAGGTTCCGTTCTTCGGCATCTGTCTGGGGATGCAGTGCGCGACCATCGAATACGCGCGCCAGGTTTCGAAGCTCGATCACGCCGATTCCACGGAATTCGATCCCTCGACGCCCAATCGCGTGATTTACAAGCTTCGCGAGCTGCTCGGCGTGGACGAAATGGGCGGCACGATGCGCCTCGGCGCGTGGCCCTGCAAGCTCGAGCCCGGCTCATTTGCCGCGAAGGCATACGGCACTACTGAAATTTCCGAACGCCATCGCCATCGGTACGAATTCAATTGCGAGTACGAGCCGACGCTGACCGCTGCCGGATTCCGCATCACGGGCCGCACGCCGGATGGCACCTACGTCGAGATCGTGGAAGTTCCTGATCACCCGTGGTTCGTGGGCTGCCAGTTTCATCCAGAGTTCAAATCCAAGCCGCTCGCTCCGCACCCGCTGTTCGCGGCGTTCGTGCGTGCGAGCCTTGAACACCGTCATCTGCGCCTTGGACAATCCGCCAACGCAGTTGCCGCCGAAGTCCGCACCCATCGTCCGCCGGACACCGAGCCGGATTCACGCGCCTCCGCCGCTTCTTCGTGATTTCTCTTATTCGCTTTTCTTCACGTCTCTGCCATGAACGTGCCCTCGCCTTTTGAATTAGTTCCACATTGAAAAGCGGTGCCAACCCGCATAGGCTTCCCCCAACCTTGTCGTAGCGCGTGCTTCGGGGGAATGGGTTATGCCAGACATAGAAGTTCCGGTCCTGATCGTCGGCGGGAGCCTGGTCGGAATGTCCACGGCCATGCTCTTGGGCCACCACGGCATTCGTTCGCTCGCGGTCGAATATCATCGCGGAACGGCGATTCATCCGCGCGCTGCCATGATTACCCAGCGAACGATGGAAGTTCTCCGCACCGTTGGCGTCGAGCAGATCGTGCTGCAGAAATCCGACGAACAATTCGTGCAGGACGGCGCGATCATGGCCGTCGAAACTCTGGCGGGCAAAGAAATCGCTTATTTCATCGCTAATCTCAACGAGGGTGTCCGCGACGTTAGTCCCAGCCTCCGCATATTCATTACCCAGAGTCTCTTGGAACCGTTGCTGAAATTGCGCGCCACGGAACTGGGGGCCGAGCTGCGCTTCGCTACCGAAATGATTTCATTCACAGAGGATCGCGACAGCGTCACGGCCAAGATTCGTCACCGCGATACTGGCGAGATCTCGACGGTGCGCGCGAAATACATGATCGCGGCGGATGGCAGCCACAGCAGAATCCGCGATCTGATGGGAATCCGCATGCTCGGCCACGGGGTTTTCTCGAAGAGCATCACGATTTATTTTCGCGGCGATGTTGCGCCGCTACTGCGCGGCCGCAGCCTGAGCGTGATCTACGTTTTGAATTCCACGCTGAGCGGATTTTTCCGCATCGAAAAACCGTTTACCTCGGGATTCCTGGCCGTCCACTGGCTGGGTGATCCCAAGAATCCGGTCACCGATGTTTCCGACGGCCTGACCGACGAACGCGCCTACCAATTGTTGCGCGCCGGGCTGGGAGATTCGAATGCGCCGGTAACAATTGAGAACGTCATGCACTGGGACGCCACTGCCGACACGGCCGAGCATTTCCAGAAGGGCCGCGTGTTTCTTGTCGGGGACGCTGCGCATGTGATGCCGCCGAGCGGCGGCTTCGGTGGTAATACCGGCGTGCAGGACGCCCACAACATCGCCTGGAAGCTGGCGCTCGTCCTCAAGGGCCTCGCTGGACCTGAATTGCTTGCCTCCTACGATCTTGAGCGGCGGCCCGCGGCTGCATTCACTGTCGAGCAGGCGTACTCGCGTTACGTCACACGCTCGGCGCCGTATCTCAAGTCCGATAACATGCAGGCCATTCAGAACGATCTGAATATAGAATTCGGGTACGTTTACGATTCTCGTGCGATTGTGAAAGAAGGGAATCGCGGTGAGCAACGCACCGGCGCGGCAGCGCCGATGAACGAAGACCCGCGAAAATCAAAAGGCCGCCCCGGCACCCGCGCGCCGCACATCTATCTTCAGCGCGATGGCCGCCGAATTTCCACGCTCGATCTTTTCGACTGCAACTTCACACTGCTCGCTGGACCGGAAGGGAACGCCTGGTGCGAGCGCGCAAACGCTGCGGCGAAACAATTGGGAGTCGCGGTGGACGTTCACCGGGTCGGAGCAGGTGGACTGAGCGATCCGGAAGGCGCGTTCGGCGCCGCATACGGACTCGCGCCCACGGGCGCGGTGTTCGTGCGTCCGGATGGATTCGTGGCTTGGCGTGCTCAAGCCGGCCAAGCCGCTTCGGTCGAGGAGATATCGAGCGTCCTCGCATCAGTCCTGTGCCGCTAAGCGTTTCGCCATCCACTCGTCAGCGTATCCCGGTGCTGCAACAGATCCCCAACCACCATGGCTAAAGCCATCATTTCGTAGGGCCTTTTTCGTGTGCCTCAATGGCCCACGTTCTTACCGTGGGGCCGGACGGGTCGCGCGCGTTGCGATTCCGTGTTCCTACTGAGTTCTTCCCGTGCGTAGTTCCCACAATAGACAGGAATCGAAAAATGAATTAGCGTCAGTCGGGGCAGAATTCAGCCCCGCATCCGCGCGATCATGCGCGTCTGCCCTCCTGGCGAGGGCGCGAACAGCTCTTTGACAACTGAATACAGAACAGGGCTCCCAGGCCACGGCTCCCAAGCCACGGCAAGTGGCGCTAGTGAGATAAGTGCCGGTGAAATCGTGTGCTTTGAAGCCTACGAAACACGCTTCCGCTTATTGTGGCTTCCGCCACGGGATTTGACGTGGCGGCACCGCTCACAAATCGCCGATTAAGTGACACACCATGCAAAGTAATTTCTCGCGTAACTCTATGAAAACAAACGAAACGAGGACTAAAGAAGTGACACACTTTTTGAGGGGTCTGTGGACAGTGTTTTCACCGGTCACGAGTCAGCATCCACGAATCGCGAGGTCTTCGGCTTGACACAGGGGCACTCGAAACCACATCTTAGTTGCCCATGACTCTGATACCCACGTCGCTCGTTGGCTCGTATCCGCAGCCGGAATGGTTGATTGACCGGCAGAAGCTCGGCCACCGGATGCCGCCGCGCACGCGTGCGGCGGAATTGTGGCGCGTGGCGCCGGAATTTCTTGAGCAGGCGCAGGACGACGCTACGATTCTGGCCATTCGCGCGCAGGAACTGGCCGGGCTGGACATCCTCACCGACGGCGAAATGCGGCGCGAGAGCTATTCGAACCGGTTTGCGACGGCGCTTAGCGGCGTGGACCTCGACAATCCGGGGAAAATCGTCAGCCGAACGGGAAATGAAGCGTCGGTGCCGCGCGTGACGGGAAAAATTCAGCGGCTGCGTCCCGTGGAAGTGCGCGATTTGAAATTCCTGCGCGCGAACACCGATCGCAAGATCAAGATTACGCTGCCGGGCCCATTCACCATGTCGCAGCAGGCGCAGAACGACTATTACAAGAGCGAAGAAGAAATGGTTCTCGATTACGCGGCGGCGGTAAATGCGGAGATGAAGGATTTGTTCGCCGCGGGCGCCGACATCGTGCAGCTGGATGAGCCGTGGATGGAAGCGCACGCGGAAAAGGCGCGGCGGTTCGGATTGCTGGGACTGAAGCGCGCGCTCGATGGCGTGGAGGGAACTACGGCATTGCACATCTGCTTCGGGTACGCGGCGATGGTTCCCGGGCGCCCGGCGAAATATTCGTTCCTCGAGGAACTCGCGGATTCGCCCGTGCAGCAGATTTCGATTGAGACCGCGCAGGCGTCGCTCGACACAGCCGTGCTGGCGAAGCTACCGACCAAAACGATCATTCTCGGTGTGATTGATCTTTCGAAGAACGAAGTGGAAACGCCGGAGACAGTTGCGGCGCGAATTCGGCGGGCGCTGCCGTTCGTGAGCCCGGAGCGCCTAGTCGCCGCGCCCGATTGCGGCATGAAGTACCTGCCGGCGGAATCGGCATTCGGAAAGTTGAAGTCGCTTGCCGCGGGAGCAGCAATCGTGCGGAAGGAACTCGCCGGACGCGCCGCGGCGAATTAAGCAGGGCACACTGATTCTTCCGATCGTGCGGGGCCTGCTTCGATGCGCGGTGGTCGTAGGAGCACAGACAAGAGTGTCTGTGCCACGCGAAACCGCTGCGAGAATTAGTGCGCGGTCTTGCCGATGATTTGAGCTGGGTCCGCGCCGACGCGGCCGGACATCTTGTCCTTCGATGTAGCGAGCTTGAAGTCGTACCGCAGGCTCGAAAGATGCGGTAGGGGCGACTTGTCGTCTTTCTTGTTCACCGAGACGACGAGCGATTCGTTTACGCCGAAAACCGTGTCCGATTCGATGTGGGCGTCGCCGGCGATATAGAGCGCGGTGACCAATTCGCGGTAGCCCGGCGCGCCGATCACAAAATGAATATGCGCGGGGCGATAGCCGTGGCGCTTCTGTGCGCGGATCATGTCGCCGACCGGGCCGTCCATCGGGATCATGTAGCCTGTGGGGCATAGACCGCGGAAGTAGTAGCGCCCTTCGGAATCGCAGTGAAAACATCCGCGCAGATCCATTTCCGAAGGATCGTGGAGTTGTAGGTCGTAGTTGCCGGTTTCGTCCGGTTCCCAGATCTGGACGAGCGCGTTCGGAATGCCTTTTCCGGTGGCGTCTACCACCTGGCCGTAGAAAACGATCTCCGTCCCCTTGCTTTTCGTGATGATGGAATCTCCGAGCTTCATCATGGGCGCATCGTGCCGATAGAACGGGCCGAGAAGGCTCGATTTCGTGGCGGACTCTGTTCCGCGCTTGTCGTGAAGGGCATTCGTCAGCGCGCTCAGTCCTAACGTGTCCGAAAGGAGAATGAATTCCTGGCGATGCTCGGTGCACTTCTGGCCGACGGCGGTTAGGAACTTGATTCCCTCCAGCCATTCTTCGGGTGTGAGGTCAACTTCGCGGGAGAAATCGTGCAGATGCTTCACGAGCGACGCCATGATCTGCCTGAAGCGAGGATTCGGCGTGCCCGCCATTTGCCCCAGCGCCGCGTCGGTGATCGTCTTTTCGTCTATGACCCGCATGTGGCCTCCTTCTGTCAGTGGGGAAGTCCAAGCCGCGCCCCGAGGGGACGGCCGGGCGACATGATAGACCCTTTGGGCAGATTTTGCTCGGGTGTCGTTACGAAAAGGAGGCCTCAGGACGGAGAACGGGCGTAGCGGTGCTGACAGAAGAAGATTCGGCAGAAAAGATATTGCGAGTGCGCGGCGAATTACGCCAAACGAGTTGCGTTAGACAGAACTACGCAGCTGCGAGGTAATGCCACACTTTGCCGGTGGACTTCACCTGAAACACTCCGCCCTCGTCCGCATGGAGGAAATACGCTCCGTTCGGAATCCGATGGTCGGTGGCAGACTTGACGGAGCAACGCGCCCAGTGGGCCGGACGCACTCCACGGCCATGCTGCTTGACCTCGGTCACGAGGTGGATTCCATACTTTACCCGGTACTCGACACCGGTCGGCCGGGTGGGTACTAGACGTCCCACACCATTTCGCTTTTGGCTCATAACCATATGATGCACCAATACGGTAGAAGGTTCACTCTAAATCGGCGGTTATTTCGCGGTTGGTGACAGAATGTGCTGGGTCAGATAATGCGATGGCTTGCTGGTACTAGTGTTGCAAACCCTGGGGTCGGCTAGGTTTCCGCCTTAGTGGGTCTATTTTGACACACAATGCGGTGCTCAGAGGTGCAGCCAATGGCTAACCTTACCTCAAGGATGCTTCAGTCACCCCAGCCCATCCGTACAGTTCACGGTTGAGCGCCTCAACCAGGTCGGGCCGGTCCTCTCCCGCGAGCCCGGAGTCTACCTCATAACCTTGGGTTCTAAGGTAGTACAAGAGCAACCTATATGACGGCCGAAGGGACTCAACCTCCTTAGGGTCAATCGTTATCACCTGTCCGGGAATCGTCGGCGTGAGCTCGTCGCGCATATAGATGGCATCGAAGCCAATTATTCGCCAGCGGCTTTCGCGCTTCTCGGCTCGATAGAGAAAACGCGAGTGCGTCGAAAGTGTGGCCTCTACTCCCTTGATCTTTACCGGCAGGTCAATGATCCCCGACAGGCTTGCGACCGCACGATTTCCGGAAAGAGTGACGAGGACTGGACCAAGCCGATGCTTTGCCGGCACTCCTCGTCGCGCCATGTCTATGGATCCGGCAACAAAATCGGCGCCGTTGCCGCGAAACCAGCTGACGCGCACGAGCGAATCGGGCCAGAAGCAGTCCTTCATGCGTTCCCAGCGGCCCAGATCGCGGCTCTCGCGTTCGCGGAGAATTAATTGGGTGACGGCACTGACGTCAGCACTCTCGAGCACCTCTTGAGGCAAATTTGAAATTGGATTCTCCATATCTCACGGACGATACCAAAAGAAAGAAAAAGCGTCGAGGACTGTCGTGCAGGCGTCGCAGTTTCTTGCAACAGACGCGATGACGAACCTTGGTACGGTACTGCGTCGTCGCGATGGTACGTACTGCTTTCCGCCAACCGCTTGCAAAGCCGAGCCTTAGCTCGATTTCCGCGTAACAGGCGCGAACATGCGGCACAATTGAAAGTTGAAAAGGGAAGCGAAGCCGCCTAGGCTGAGAGCTAATCGGGAGGACGTAAATCAAATCCATGGGATGTGGATCGGCCAAAACGCCTGTGAGCTTCTCGATCGGCGACATATCGCTGGGCGCAAAGGCGCCGCTCTTCCTGATCGCAGGCCCGTGCGTGATCGAGAGCGAGGCGCACGCCACGTGCATGGCCGAAAGCCTGGCGAAGATCGCCGGCACGCTGAAGGTGCCGCTAATCTTTAAAGCGTCATATGACAAGGCCAATCGGTCGTCGGTGTCGTCCTATCGGGGACCCGGCCTCAAGGAAGGCCTGCGCATCCTGAGCAACATTAAGAAGAAGACCGGGCTGGCGATTCTGACGGATGTCCACGAAGTTTCGCACGTCGCGCCCGCCGCCGAAGTTTGCGACGTGCTGCAAATTCCCGCGTTCCTCTCGCGGCAGACCGACCTGCTCGTTGCGGTCGGAAAATCTGGTCGCGTGGCGAATATCAAGAAGGGCCAGTTCCTTTCGCCCTGGGATATCGCGAACGCGGCGGAAAAAGTCGCCGGCACGGGGAACGAGAAAATTATCCTGACCGAGCGCGGAAGCTCATTCGGTTACCAAAATCTCGTTGTGGACATGCGGTCGTTTCCGATTATGCGCAAACTGGGATACCCGGTGGTTTTCGACGTAACACATTCGGTGCAGTTGCCGGGCGGGGATGGGAAATCGAGCGGGGGGCAGCCGGAGTTTATCGAGCCGCTGGCGCGAGCTGGGACGGCGATTGGGGCGGACGGACTGTTTTTGGAGGTGCACGACAATCCGGCGAAGGCGCTTTCGGACGGGACGAACGCGCTCGCCCTGGAAAAGCTTCAGCCGATGCTGGAACGAATCCTGCGGATCGCGGCCCTGGCCCGAGAATTGGATAACCCACGATGAGTCGAGAAGAGCGAGTGAAGATGGCGATCGAAAGTGCGACACGCGTGTTTCAGGTCGAGTCCGAGGCGATCATGGGCCTGATTGAACGCCTCGACGCGCGCTTCGAAAAGGCTGTGGATATACTCTACGGCTGCAAGGGGCGGGCCGTTGTGACCGGTCTCGGGAAATCTGGCCTGATCGGGCGAAAAGTCGCGGCGACATTTTCGAGTATGGGTACGCCGTCACTTTTTTTGCACGCGGCCGACGCGCTGCATGGCGATCTGGGCATGCTCGCCGCAGGAGACGTGCTAGTCGCAATTTCAGCGAGCGGGGAAACTCAGGAGTTGGTGGACCTGATCGAGCCGGCGAAGCGGTTGGGAATTCCGCTGATCACGCTAACGGCTCAGGCGAACTCGCCGCTGGGCGCGGCCAGCGACGTGGTGCTGGACATCAGCGTGAAGGAAGAGGCTTGCTCGCTGAATCTTGCGCCTACTTCTTCGACAGCTGCGGCACTGGCAATGGGTGACGCGCTGGCCGTGGTGCTCGCCGAGCGGCGCGACTTTCAAGAGCACGATTTCGCGGCGCTGCATCCGGGCGGGCGGCTCGGGAAAAAACTGCGACGGATAGAAACGCTGATGCACAAGGGCGACGATCTGCCGCGCGTGCTGCCGACGACGAAGATGCCCGACGTGATTTACGAAATGAGCCGCAAGGGCCTGGGTTTGACCGCCGTGACCAAACCGGACGGGCGGCTGCTAGGCATCATCACGGATGGCGATTTGCGGCGCGTGATGCAGAGGCGCAAGCAGAACGTGCTCGATCTCGCCGCGATAGACTGCATGACGAAAAAGCCGGTGACTCTGCCGCGAACGGAGCTTGCCGCGGCGGCCTTGCGCTTGATGGAAGAGAAAAAGATCACGTCGGTGATGGTGGTGGATAATGCAGGCAGGCTCGAGGGCGTGGTGCACCTGCACGACCTCTGGACGCTGCAATTGTTTTAACCTAGTGCCGCGACGAGTTTGTCAGGCGTCGTGGTTTGTGAACTGAGGGCTGGGGTATGCCGATCCGTGAAATCAAATTTCCCGCGATAGCGTTGAAGCGCGCGAAGAAAATTCGGGTGCTGCTGATGGACGTGGACGGGACGATGACGCCGGGCGTCGTGTGCCTGCAATCGTTTCCTGATGGCAGCGTGGCGGAGATGAAGGTGTTCAACGCGCACGACGGCGCCGGGATCAAACTGGCGAGCATTATGGGAATTCGCACCGGCCTGATCACGGGACGCGACTCAACGGCGACCGCGCGCCGCGCCCGAGAAGCCTCGATGGAATTTGTAATCCAGGGGCAGCCGAAGAAGCTGGAATCGTACAAGGCGATCCTGGTGCGCGCGGGTGTGACTGATGAAGAGGTCGCGTACGTGGGCGACGATCTTCCCGATCTGCCGCTGCTTGAGCGCGCCGGGCTGGCCGTTGCCGTGGGCGACGCGGTGGTCGAAGTGAAGCGCGCGGCGCATTACGTCACCACAGTTGACGGCGGCAAAGGCGCGATCCGCGAAGTCGTCGAGCTGATCCTGAAGGCGCAAGGGAAGTGGAAGAAGGCGATCCCGCTCGCGATAGCGTGACGCAGCGGAGCAGCTGGAAAATCCTCGCGCGCGCAGTCCTGAAAGGCCTACCGCAAAAGCAGCAATGTGACAGTTGCATCTTCTATCGCAGCGAGTTAATATGCAACCCGGAGGTTGCCTAACGATGAGCGATCGAATCGAGAAGCGGATTGAGCTCAAGGCGCCGGTCTCGCGAGTGTGGCGGGCGCTGACCGATTACCGTGAGTTCGGCGAGTGGTTTCGGGTGAAGTTGAGCGGCCCTTTCGTGGTGGGCCAGATCACGAGTGGCTATATCACCCACCCCGGTTACGAGCACGTCAAATGGGAGGCCGTCGTGGAGAAGATGGAGACGGAGCGCCTGTTTTCCTTCACGTGGGCCCATCCCAAATCCCTCGACAAGGCGAATTATTCGCCGGACTACTCAAAGGAACCGACGACGCTCGTCGAATTCAGGCTGGAGAAGATTGCAATCGGCACTCTGCTGATACTCACCGAGTCAGGCTTCGACAAACTCCCAAGCGATCGCCGCCTTGAGAATTTCCGGAGGAACGACGGCGGCTGGACAGAGCAAATGAAGAATATCGAAGCCTATGTCGCGAAGAAGCCGTAACAGGATGTCCGCCAAACGCCAGGCCCCAGCGCCCGTTTTTGCGGCGCTGGGCGACAAGACGCGCCTGTCGCTGGTCGCGAAGCTCTCTGGCGGGAGGCTGCACTCGATTGCTCAGCTGACCGAGGGTACGAGGCTCACTCGACAGGCGATCACCAAGCACCTGCGGGTGCTCGAAGAGGTGGAAATCGTGCGCAGCGTTCGCGAGGGCCGCGAGAGTCTGTTCGAACTCGATCCAAAGCCGATCGAAGAGCTCAAAAAATATCTCGATCTCGTCTCCGAGCAATGGGACCGGTCTCTCTCGAGGCTTAAGGCGTTTGTTGAACGCTGATTGTCGCTCCGAGGACATGCTCGCATCTCGCCGTGGGATGCTCCGGGTACTTTTGTATTTTGACAGTTGTGTCCAGCAGGCCATTTGGTTACGCTCGGCCAATGCCGAATTTCCCCAGGGCGTTCGGAAAACATTGGAGAGGAGATTGCGAGATGCGGAAAGCTTTGAAAACCAGGTATCTATTGGGCGCCGTGGCACTGGCCTGTTTCGTGGCCTTGGCAGGTTCGTATGGCGCAGCGCAGGACGACAAACCGGTACGCGAAACGTATCAAGCGCAAGCCCTGGGCCAGGGCACGCAGTTTGGCAAGACATTCAACGTGACCATCAACATTGACCAGTATTCGCCGCCGGAAGACAGGCAGGCACTGATTGACGCGTTCAAGCAAAAGGGTTCGGAGGGGCTATACAACGCAGTCGAAAAAATGCACTCCCGCGGGCGAATTGCCATTACGGGTACGCTGGGTTACGACGTTGACTTCGCCCGAAAGATCAAGACGGATGACGGATACCAGATCCGTCTGCTGACGAACCGGCCGATCCGCATTGGCGAGGTGTGGTGGAGCGCACGCTCGTTGGACTACAACCTCTCGTACGTCGAGCTGAACATCAACGACACCGCGAGCAAAAGCACCGGAAAACTGCTACCCGCGTGCAAGTTCGTTGTTGATAAGAAGACCAACGAAGTGGTTGTCGAGGCGTTTCTGAATCCCTGGAAACTGCAGAACATCATGGACAGGACCAAGGATTAGCGTTTCGCGCCGGCAGATAAACTCGATTACACCGCGGGAAAATCTTGGATCGGCGCGAAAGCACTCCTGTCACCGCACCTTCGGTAGCCCTCCATAAGCCCCAATGTCGGCGCTGTTTACAGCGGGCCGACGTGGAATCCCATGGCGATTCGTAAGTTTGATGTGTTGATTCTCGGCGCCGGGGCCGCAGGCCTGCTGTGCGCGGCCGAAGCAGGGAAGCGGGGACGCCGCGTCGCGATCATCGAGCGCGCTGAACGCGCCGGCAAGAAAATTCTTATCTCGGGCGGCGGCCGATGCAATTTCACGAACATCTATTCCCAGCCGGATAATTTCGTCTCGTCAAACCCGCACTTCGCGAAGTCTGCGCTGGCCCGATATACGCCTGCGGATTTCATTGCCCTGGTCGAAAAGCATGGCATCCCCTATCACGAGAAGACCCTAGGACAACTTTTCTGCGACCGCTCGGCGAGCGATATAACGGAGATGCTCGAACTCGAATGCCGGAATGCCGGTGTGACAACGTTTCTCAATAGCAGCGTTCGCGAAGTGCGGCGCGATGCGGAGTTTGTCATTCATACCGAAGTGGCCGAATTTCATGCGCCGGTGCTGGTGGTCGCGACCGGCGGACTCTCGATCTCCAAAATGGGCGCCACCGCAATGGGCTACGACCTTGCGCGGCAATTCGGGCTAAAGATTCAGGAGACGCGACCGGCGCTTGCACCATTTGTGCTGGGATCGAAAGAGCGAAAGGAATATTGCGATTTAGCCGGCGTGTCAGCGGGGGTGGTCGTCGCTACAGGCGATCAATCGTTTAGGGAGAAGATGCTGATCACGCACCGTGGTTTGAGCGGGCCGGCGATCCTGCAGATCTCCTCCTACTGGAATACGGGCGAGCCGATCCAAATTGACCTGGCACCCGAACGTGATGTGACGGCGGGAATTCGCGGCGCCACGGTGAGAAATATGGCAACTGCCCGGCTCGTGTTTCAACGAATCCTGCCGAAGCGATTCGCCGTGCGTTGGCTTGACTTGCACGAGCCGTCCGACTGGACGAATCATTCCCTGGAGGAGCTTGAGCGCGAGGTGCACAACTGGATCGTCACGCCCGCGGATACCGAAGGCTACGAAAAGGCCGAGGTGACGGCTGGCGGCGTGGATACAAGTGAGCTGTCGAGCAAGACGATGGAGAGCCGGAAAGTGCCGGGATTATTTTTCATCGGCGAAGTGGTGGATGTCACCGGCCATCTCGGTGGTCACAACTTCCAATGGGCATGGGCCTCGGGGGCTGCGGCCGGGCGTGCCGTGTGAACGCGGCGCGTTTCAACGAATCAAAGGGAATTCTGATGAAGTATGGAGCGGGCGATGGGAATCGAACCCACGTCCGAAGCTTGGGAAGCTAAGTAAAAAGAACTTAACGCGTGGAACGGCGGCGCTTAGCTGCGTAGCCCAAGTCCTCAAGCGGAAAATGAACGGAAAATGGAAAAAGCCCCGTGAGTCACGATTGCTACGCGTTGTTTCCACGCCACAAACACTAACCCAATCCCGAGCAGCATGAGGCTGGCGGAATCCGGCTCGGGCGCGAGTGTAGTCTCGACGGGGGTGAATGTGATTAACCCCGTGTCGAGGCCGTTACCAAAGAATTCCATGGACGGTACTTCTCCGTGCCACACGATGTTCGCAAGCTCTTCGGAATTTGTGACGTCTTGGATTCTCAGTTCCCCGTTGGCCAAGTATCCTAAATCATAGTCCAACCCCATGTATTCGCCGTCGAAATCTGTGGCGTAATATGAATCGCCCCACTGGATCACGTCGGTCGGGAGAACGGCGGGTGGTAAGGTGACAGTGAATGAAGTGGATGGATCTCCGTCGTCGATAGTGAACGTGAAGTGCGTAGGCACGGAGAAGACGACCGGATTGTCGGCGACTGGAGTGAACATGCATGTGAGGCTGCACGTAAAGTCCGCAGTGTACGAATCCGCGTGTGCGGAGGGCGCGCCAAGTATCACCACGAGTACGACAAGGATAATCCACGAGGACTTTCGCATTTTGCCCTTCTCCTAACCAAGATTTTAATTTGGTAGACGTGGGCCGATTTGCGGTGACAGCATAACCAATCACCGCGTGACTGCAAGTGCAAAAGAGTAGTTGTGAGTCCTGGTACCAGCCCCCGCGCAGAGGCAGAGAAGGATGAGCGCAAGAAGGCGCAAAATCTTCATATTTCCAGAGAACGGGTTGGAAATACCGAGCGGGGAAGGGGGACTCGCTCAGCGTCCAATCGAATTTCGAGCGTCCAACTAGCGTCCAAAACGAGGCGTTTTGTGGGGTGCTTTAGGCGACCCGACCCGTAAGGGCGATCGAGTCATCGAAGTTTATGGAGCGGGCGATGGGAATCGAACCCACGTCCGAAGCTTGGGAAGCTTCTATACTGCCATTGTACGACGCCCGCTCAGTACCAAATCCAAACGCAGAATACCACCGGAGTTGCGCGGCGCGCAAGAATCCGAAACGCTTGCCGATGTTCGCGGCTTACTTGATTTCGGCGTAGTCGAGGTAATAGCGATGGAGATCCGCGACGGTCATTTCGCCTTTGCGGATGCGGAGGGCCGTGGGATTGTCGGGGTTGCCGGATGAAGTGAGCCATACCGTATCGCCTGTGCGGAAATCAGTGGCCTTCAGAGGCTGGCCCGAGTCATCGAAGTACTTTGTGTTCGCGTTCACGGTAACGAGCAAAGTAACCTCGGTGGGGCGCTTGAGCAGGAATTGCGACTTCTGCTGGTCAACCGATCCGACGATGAAGAAGGATTCGCCCGCGGCTGTTTTCTTGTCCTCGGCGGCGCCGGTTCTCGCCGGAGGAGGAGCCATGGCTCGAACAGGAGCCGAAGTTGAAGTCGGATTCGCGCCCGGCCGCCCGTGGTGGAAGGGCGCGTTCCCGTTCTGAGCGCGGGCGTTCGGCGCGAGCGCAATTCCTGCCAGCAGAGCTACTGCGAAAACCGAATAATGAAGCGCTTTACTCATAGCGAAGAGCCTCGATGGGATCCATGCGCGCGGCTTTGCGCGCGGGATAATATCCGAAAAATATTCCAACCCCGGCCGAAAAGAATGCGGCGACCACCACCGACAGCGGAGAAACAAAAGTTGACCAGTGAACGAAGCGCGTAATGAGCGTCGAGGCGACAATACCCAACGCAATTCCGGCGAATCCACCCAATGAGCTCAGGACCAGCGCTTCGCTTAGAAACTGCCACTGGACATCCTGTTCGGTTGCGCCCACGGCCATCCGTATGCCGATCTCCCGGGTGCGTTCCGTAACGGAGACCAACATGATGTTCATGATTCCAATCCCGCCGACGAGCAGCGATATCGAGGCAATGATCCCCAGCAACACGGTCATCGCCAGAGAAGTCGCTTCCGCGGCCTGCGCCATTTCATTGGGGCTGCGAATGATGAAGTCGTCGTCTTCGCCCGGCCGCAAGTGATGCCGTTGGCGCAGCAAAGCAGAAATCGCCGCCTGCGCCGACGTCATCGCCTCCTGAGAGCTGGTCGAAACCATAACCATTTGCACCCAACTAATCCCTGAAATTTTTTTCTGCACGGTCGTGAAGGGCATGACCATCGTATCGTCCTGATCCTGGCCATTGGAGTTCTGCCCCTTGGCAAGCAACACGCCTACGACCCGAAAGGGAAGATTCTGCACGCGGACCATTTGCCCCACGGGGTCTGAGTCGCCAAAGAGCTGCTGTGCCACCGTGTTTCCGAGCACGCAGACGTTCGCGGCCATGTCCACGTCGCGCTCTGAAAACATGCTTCCGGAAACGACGGGCCAGTTCCGAATCTGGGTGTAGTCCTGGGACACGCCAGAGGCGCGGGTAAGCCAATTCTGGTTGCCGTTGACGACCTGCACGGAAGCGCCGACGATCGGCGAGATCATCACGACGTTTGGAACGTGTTGAAGAATCGCCTGGGCATCATCCGCGGTCAGGGTCTTGTTCGCGCCGTTGCCCATGCGCACGCCGCCCGTGTTCACGCTACCCGCGAAGACCATGATCATGTTGTCGCCGAGCGCTTGAATCTGTTGCTGTACCTGGGCGCTGGCTCCCTGGCCGATCGCGACGGTGCCGATTACCGCGCCGACGCCGATGATGATTCCGAGCATCGTGAGAATCGTGCGCAGCTTGTTGCGCGCGAGCGCCCGCAGGGCGACGCGGATAATTTCTCTGAGATTCATGCTGCTACCCCGCGTGGGCGAATCATCGCGGGCCTCCCGGTCCGCCGCCGAATCCCGGTGGCCGCTGCCCACCCGTGGATGATCCGGCTGCTTGCGTGGCCGCGATGACCAGTACATCTCCTTCGTGGAGATCGCCAGAAATGAGTTGCGAGTTGTTGTAGTCGGTGATTCCGATCTGCACTGCGACCGGAGTCGGGTTCTTCTTCGGTCCGAGCTTCCAGACAACTTGCCAGCCTCCCAAGTGCGTTGTTGAGGCCTCGCGCGAGATGTTGTACTGCTTATAAAGTGCCTGCAAGTCTCTGGGAACCATCTGGGGCTTGAACGTGAGCGCCGGGTTGGGGACTTGGACCGTGTTGGTTGTGTGGCCCGTGGGAATCGTCACGTAAGCGGTTTCGCCCGGCAGGAGTTTCTCGTCCGGGTTGCTGAAATCAATTACCGTGTTGTAGGTGACCACGTTTTGCACGGTTGTCGGATTCAGACGCACGGTACTGACACGGCCATGGAAGATTTCCGTGGGAAACGCGTCCACAGCGAACGTAACCGGTGCGCCGACCTTGATATTTCCGGTGTCCGATTCGTCCGTCGCGGCATAGACCTGCATGCGCGTCAGATCCTGCGCAACGGTGAATACGTTGGGCGCCTGCAAAGTCGCGGCCACGGATTGGCCGACGTCAATGTTTCGCGCAACCACCGTGCCATCTATAGGCGAAATGATCGTCGTGTATTTCAAACTGGTTTCGGCCGCGCTCAAGGCACCCTGCATCGCGGTCACCTGAGCGTGGGCCTGCGCGAGGGTAGCCTGAGCTTGTCTAACCGCTGCCTGGGCGGAGAGCACGTCTGCTTGTGTCTGGCCGAGAGTTGATTGCGTCAAATCGTTCGAATCAGTCGAGACAATGCCTGCCTTGAAAAGATCGGCGGAACGCTTTGCTGTGGCTTGCTCGTACGTCACGTTTGCCTGCGTCTTCGCCAGATTAGCCTGAGCCACCTGGACGTTGGCCGCAAGAGTCGCCAGATTGTCCTGCGCGTTCTCAAGATTGCCGCGCGCCTGCACTACTTGCGCTTCATAGATGGCGGGATCGAGCTGGGCCAGCACCTGCCCGCTTTTTACTCGCGTGTTGAAGTCCGCGAAAATGTACTGGACTGTGCCCGAAACGTAGGAGCCGACCGATACTGTGGTCAACGCATTGATGGTGCCAGTCGCCTGAACGGCGGCCGTGATATCGCCCCGGCGCACCACGACTGTCGTGTACTTAGGATCGTTCGCTTTGGCCCGTGCATAGAACCAGTAGCCCAAAATCAGGATTACGCAACCGGCGCCGACAAGGTACGCCTTCCGGTGCTTTTGATAGGATTCTTTCAGCGACATGGATCTCCGATTGTGCGGGAAGAATTGTCAACCAAGCAGGAGGCGCTCCGGCTGGACTATCTGTTTTCCCCTCTTTACTAAAGACGCGGATTCCGCGGTTCCGGTTACCTGCGCAAGCGCATAATTTTAAACTATCCCGCGCGATGAGCGGATGCGGCGTCCGTGAGTTCCAGTGCCGACAATCGGACTCGCCGGGACTAAGTTGATGCCGTGGTATAAACTCTGGTTCCGGTCCGGTAAATCTTCGATTTTGTAAACCATCATGGATTCAGTTATTCGAGTTTCGGGCGTCCGCAAGACCTACGGCTCGACGGTCGCTGTTGACGAGGTGTCGTTCGAGGTCAAGGACGGTGAGATCTTCGGCTTGATCGGGCCGAACGGAGCAGGGAAGACCACCACGATGGAGTGCATCGAAGGCTTGCGTACGCCTGACCGTGGCGCGATCTCAGTTCTGGGTCTTGATCCCTTCCGCGACGTGTACAAACTGCAAGAACGAATTGGGGTGCAGCTTCAGAAGGCGCAGCTGCAGAAGCGGATAAAAGTGTGGGAGGCGGTACACCTGTGGGCTTCGCTATATAAGAGGAAGGCGTCAGATGGCGAGCGGTTACTCGAACTGCTCGGCCTAGCGGAGAAGCGCAAAGCATGGTTCATGACTCTCTCTGGCGGCCAGAAGCAACGACTATTCATCGCGCTTGCGCTGATCAACGATCCGGAGGTGGTTTTTCTCGACGAGCTGACGACTGGATTGGACCCGCAGTCGCGTCGGGCGATTTGGGAATTGGTGCGCGGAATCCGCGAACGCGGAAAGACTGTTTTCCTGACTACTCACCTCATGGAAGAAGCAGAACGGCTGTGCGATCGTGTGGCGATTATCGAGCACGGGCGGATCATTGACGTGGACACGCCGGAAAGACTCATCGCTCGGCATTGTCCGGAGCGAACTGTGATACTCGCGACGGACGACCCGGCCGCTGGAGAACAATTTCGCCTGATCCCCCGAGTGGAGTCGGTGAGCTGCAGCGATTCGCGATTTACGATTCGCGGTGCGGGCGACGACCTGGTCGCTGAGGTGATTCGGTGCCTCTCCGAGAATCGAATCCGGGTAACGGATTTCCGCACGATGCTGCCTAACCTTGAGGATGTTTTTCTCAAGCTGACTGGCCATTCGATTCGCGACTAGGCGAGAACATAATGCTGCGTGGACTGTGGAATCTGACGTGGATTGAAATCAAAATCTTCCTGCGCGAACCGCTTGGCGCGTTCGGGACGATCGGTTTCCCGGTTGTGGTTTTCCTGGTGGTGGGTCGCATCGCCGGCCGCGGCGTCTCTCCCTCTTCGTTCGCTGCCACTGGCTTTATTCGCGTCGGCTTGCCGGTACTCGCGTCGCTGCTGATCTCGGTGAGTTCCGTGCTCTCGTTGATCACCATTATTTCGATCTACCGCGAGGGCGGCATCCTCAGGCGTCTGCGCGCCACGCCACTGCGGCCGCAGACGATCCTCACGGCTCACGTCATCGTCAAACTGATGCTCACCGCTGCCACGCTGTTCCTGCTGGTTTTGGCAGGGAAGCGCTACTACCCGGTCGGCGTTCATGTTCCGGTGCTCTCATTTACGATCGCGCTGCTAATCAGCACTGTGAGCATCCTGTCCATCGGCTTTCTCATCGCCAGCATCGTGCCTACCGCCCGCTTCGCCCAGCCGATCGGCGCCGCCATCCTGTACCCGATGGTCGCCATTTCGGGGATTGCGGTGCCGGTTGCATCGCTGACGCCTATGCTGCACGCGCTCGCTCTGATCCTCCCGATGACCTACGCGGTATCGCTACTCGAAGGAATCTGGAAGGGCGACGCATGGTCCGCGCACGTGGGAGACATAGCGGCGCTCACGGTGGCGTTTCTTATCTGCACGGCGCTATCAGCAAAAGTGTTTCGTTGGGAGTGATTCAGCGATTCGTGGCGCGCAAGGCTCCGTGCTAAAGTGGGCGGCTCACGAATGCCGGGGAGGGGAAGTGGCGTATCGAGACCTGCGGGATTTCCTGAAGAAGCTGGAGAAGGAAGGCGAGCTTCACCGAATTTCTGCCGAGGTGGACCCCGTCCTCGAGATCACGGAAATCTCCGACCGCGCGATGAAGGCCGGCGGCCCGGCACTTGTCTTCGAGCGGCCGCGAGGCTCGCGGATCCCGGCGGTCACGAATCTGGTTGGCTCGGAGCGCCGCATGAATCTGGCGCTGGAGGTAAATTCACTGGACGATATCGCCGGCCGCATCTCCTCGATCCTCGACATGCAATCGCCGCAGGGGCTGCTCGACAAAATGAAGATGCTGCCGAAGCTGGCGGAGCTTGGCAATCTCTTCCCCAAATCTGTGCGAACCGGCGAATGCCAGGAAGTCGTGCGTACCGAGGGATTTTCGCTCTTCGATTTTCCCATCCTGCAATGCTGGCCTCAGGACGGCGGCCGCTACATCACGTGGCCGATGGTCATCACCAAGAATCCGGAAACGGGCAAGCGAAACGTGGGCTGCTATCGCATGCAGGTTTTCGATCAGCGCACCACGGGCATGCACTGGCAGACTCAGAAGCACGGCGCCGAGCATTTCCGCAGCGCGCGCGCGAAGAATAAGGGTGGAAAACTGGAGGTTGCCGTTGCGATCGGCGCAGATCCGGCCACGTGCCTTTCCGGAATCCTGCCCGTGCCGCCGGATATGGACGAGTTCCTTTTCTCGGGATTCCTGCGGAACGATCCAGTCGAGCTTGTGGCGTGCAAGACAGTTGATCTGGAGGTCCCGGCGAATGCTGAGATCGTGCTCGAGGGGCACGTTGAACTCGGGGAGATGCGAACGGAAGGCCCCTTCGGCGACCACACCGGGTTTTATTCGCTCGAAGGGCAGTTCCCGGTATTTCACGTAGATTGCGTCACGCACCGGAAGGACCCTCTATATCTCACGACGATCGTGGGCCCTCCGCCGCAGGAGGACTATTTCATCGGACATATGATCGAGCGGGTCTTCCTGCCGGTCATGAAGATGCAACACCCGGAGATCGTGGATGTGGCGATGCCGGCCGAGGGAATTTTTCAGAACCTGATGATCGTGTCCATTCGCAAGAGCTACCCTGGGCACGCGCGAAAGACGATGAATGCGATTTGGTCGCTCGGCCAAGCGATGTTCACAAAGGTCGTGGTTATTGTGGACCACGATGTGAACGTGCAGGATTCGCGTGAGGTTGTCTGGAAGGCGCTGTGCGCGATTGATCCAGAGCGCGACATTTCATTCGTGCTCGGACCAGTGGACACGCTCGATCACGCTGCTCGCCGGCAGGACTTCGGCTCGAAAATGGGAATAGACGCGACGCGCAAATGGCCCGAAGAGGGTTTTACGGGACGCTGGCCGGACGAGATCAAAATGGATGCAACCACAAAACAGCGCATTGATTCCATGTGGTCTCAATTAAAGATTGTCCAGGGCAAAAAGAAAGCGTAGCTCTCCGACCCGCCTCAAACCGCCATTTCCTCAGGTTTTCCCCACATTTTAGGCCTTCCTGTACCTCCGGCCATGTTTTACCAAAAGCACACGCGCCCAACATGTCGGTTGACACTAAGAGTGGTGGATGCAATAAACGAGTCAAGGGGAGCGTACCGGGCCTATCAGTACTACCGGCCTACGCTCACCGGAAATATCCCCAGGGGGTTGGGGCGAACCAGAACCGAAGGGCATTGGGGTTTTCTCAAGCACCGCGCGTAACAGGAAAGTTATGTGGAATCCGCCCTGCGAAGCGGGGTGGAGCAAGAAGCGAGGGGCCACACGATGTTTAATCTGGGTAAATCAAAATCGTTAATTGGCCTGGACATCGGCTCGAGTTCGGTTAAGGCCGTCGAATTGAAGAAGGTCAAAGACGGTTACGAACTGGTGAGCTACGGCCTGGAGCCTTTGTCCCAGGATACCGTCGTGGACGGCGCCATCATGGACGCTCCGTCTGTGGCCGAGAAGATCATTTCAATCTTCGATGGACAGAAGATCAAAGTGAAGGACGTGGCCACTTCCGTCTCAGGCCATTCGGTGATCGTAAAGCGCGTGAGCATGCCGCTGATGACCGAAGAAGAGCTCTACGACCGCATTCAAGCCGAAGCAAGCCAGCACATCCCATTCGACATTGCGGACGTCAACCTGAGCCACCAGCTTCTGGAAGCAACCGAAAACCAGATGGATGTTCTCCTGGTGGCAGTCAAGAAAGACAAGATCCTGAATCACACGAACGTCCTCGCGCAGGCCGGCAAGACGCCCGTGGTCGTGGATATTGACGCCTTCGCCCTGCAGAACAGCTTTGAAGTGAACTACGAGCCCGACCCCTCGCAGGTGGTGGCGCTCCTAAACATCGGCGCGAGCGTGATGAACATCAACATCATCCGCGGATGGACGCCGCTATTTACGCGCGACGTATCGGTCGGCGGCAACCAGTACACGGACGCACTGCAGAAGGAACTCGACCTGAGCTTCGAAGACGCCGAGAAACTGAAGATGGGCGGCACTCTGGCGGGAGTGAGCGAAGAGCAGCGCACAGCGATTCTGCGTTCCGTTTCCGACATCCTGATCCTGGAAATTCAGAAGACCTTCGATTTCTTCCGCGCGACGGCCAGCGGCGAGAATATTCGCCGAATCGTGGTCGCCGGAGGAACCGCGCGGGTTCCCGGCCTGCTCGACCTCTTGAAGGAAGAATTCGCCATGCCGGTCGAAGAGCTCTATCCATTTCGGAAGATTGCAATCAATCCAGGGCGTCACGATGAGACCCAGATTCGCGAGTTGGCGCCGCGCCTGGCAATCGCTGTCGGCCTGGCGCTGAGGAGCTTTGACACGCCATGATCCGGATTAACTTACTCGGCCAAACTCGTCCCAAGGCCGCCAAGCAAGCCGTGCCGCTCGAAGCTACCGTGCAGATATTGTTCGCATGCGTGGCGGTCGGTCTGGCATTCGTCATCCTTGGGCTGGTCTATTACAGCCAGAAAAAACAGCTGGATGTAACGAACCAGCGCATCGCCTCTCTGAAGGCGGAAAAAGCCAGCCTTCAGCAGATCAAGCTGGACGTGGACCGGTTCGAGAGCGAGAAAAGCGTCCTTCAGCAACGCATTGACGTGATCGAGACGCTGCAGCGGAACCGCAGCGGCGCTCAGGAGATGCTTCAAATGGTTGCGAACACCGTGGTTCGAGTTGACGCGCTCTGGCTAACGTCCCTGGATAAGAAGGGCGATTCGCTCGAAATTCAGGGTGTGGCGGGTTCAATCAACGCCGTCGCAAATTTCATCACGGAATTGAAGAAATCCGGATATTTCGATCAGGTTGAAATCAAGACCGCCAAGGAAAACGACCTACTGCCTGGCGTCGAGACTTATGGATTCACGATGACCGTAGCGGTTGCCCCTCAAACAGGCGGTCCGGCAAAGGCCGAGGCCGTCGGAGCGCCGCAACCCCCGCAACCCGCGGCCAAGGGAAGGAGCTAAGCCATGGCGACCGCGTTCCGAGACTGGCCCTGGCCCCTACAGGCGCTGCTGTATGTGGGTTTGACGATTGTGCTGGTACTGGCGGGCTTCTACGTCCCCGGTTTGCCGCTGACTTCTGTTCGCACGCAGCTCGAAGCGGCCCAGGCTGAAGTAAAGCCGCTGGAATCCGACGTCCAGAACCTGCGGGTTTACAAGCAGCGGCGCGCGGAACTGCAAACGGAAATGGACGCCCTGCAAAAGCAGCTCGCGACGCTGCAAACGATTGTTCCCGAGGACAAGGAGACCGATCAGTTCATTCTGATGGTCCAACGGTCCGCGATAACTTCCGGAGTGGCGATTCGGTCTCTGACGGCGGGCGCGGTCGCGCAGAAGCCTTTTTACTTTGAAATGCCGTTCGCGATTGAGGCCGACGGTCCGTATTACTCGGTGCTCGACTTCTTCGCGCGGCTGGGACGCCTATCGAGAATCATCAATGTGGGCGACCTCAAGCTGACGTCCCTTAACACCTCGTCGCTCGTAAAATTTCATATGTCGGCCGGAACCACTGTGACTGGGACGTTCACGATCACTACCTTCTTCACGAATTCGGCGCAGCAGAATACAAACGCAGGTCCGGCTGGAACGCCGGCGAAAAAGTAGGGCGATGACGATGAAAATGGCAAACAAGTCGGCAAAGTTGATCGCAGTGCTGGCCCTGTCTCTCCCGTTGGCGATTGGCTCGCTGGCGCAGGACGCGCCCGCGAACGCCATGGCCATGAAGGCGCAGAGCCCAAAGCCGGCGAAGTCCACCAAGAAGTCGGCGAAGCCGGCGGCCCAACACGCCAAGCCCGCCGCCGCTGCAACACCCGCAGCGGGTGGTGCGGACGCTTCGGCGGCGCCTGCAGGCGACAAGGACAAGATCGAAGCGGTCGGCAAGCGCGATCCCTTTGCGCCGCTGATTAACGACAAAAAGGATTCCGGCCCGCACCTGCCTCCGGGCAAGGCTGGGCTGGTGATTGCCACGGTGCGCGTGGACGGCGCCGTGCGTTCGGGGAACGCAATGATAGCGGTGGTTTCCAATCCGGAGATGAGCGTTTATTTCATCCGGGAGGGCGACCGCCTGTATGACGGGGATGTGGAGAAGATTGGGCTGGACGGGGTAACTTTCAAAGAGAATTCGAAGGACGCCTTCGGTAAACCGGTCGAGCGCATGGTGACGAAGCGAATCTACGCGAGTGCAGGAGAGCAGCAATGAGGATCCTATGGAGGGCGGTGGGACTTGGCGCGTTGCTGGCGTCCGGTCTAATTTGGACAAGCGGAGCACTCCGGGCAAGTGACTTGCCGGTGGTGCACGTGAAGGCGGAGGTCAAGGACGGTGCTGTCCGCTTGCAAGCGGACGCCAATGCTCCGTTCGAATACACGACCTATCGTCCCAGCGCGAGCCTCTATGTGCTCGACCTGAGTGGTGTGTCCGCCGGAGATCCGACGGGCGCGCGCGTGGTCGCCTCGGACCTGGTCAAGAGCTACCGCATGATTACGTACTCCGCGGGAGCGAAGCCGGTCGTCCGATTGGAGATTCTGCTCGCACAGGGCGTGGAGCCTAAGCTCGAGCGCCAGGGAACTGAGGACCTTACGCTGCTCGTCTCGCGTACGGCCGTCGGCGCCTCTGCGGTCAACTCCGTTGCGACACCTGCAAAGGCAACTCTGGTGCCCGCGTCTGCCGAGACCTCGGACGTAGCCGCCACGACGCATCAGTCTATTCGTCAAGTTCATCTGACGCAGAACGGCACCGCGACGGAAGTCAGCATTTCCGGCTCCGGTCCGTTGACCTATCACTCGATCCATCTCCAGAACCCGGATCGTCTGGTTCTGGACTTCGACGCTTCGCATTTGACGACGACGGAGAAGCAGATCGCCAGCAACCTCGATCCCGTCCGGGAAATCCGCCTGGCGCAATTCACGCCAGAAGTTTCGCGAGTTGTGATTGATCTTCGCGAGCCCGCTCGTTACAGCATCAAGGGCGACGGAAGCACGGTCACTGTCTCATTCGTAGGCAAGACCTCGATCGTAGCGCCGTCCGCCGATTCTGCGGCGACGATAGCTCCAAAGTCCGATTCCAGCGTTGCTCCGGAAGAAGCTGCATCCACGAAGCCCGCCGTAATTCCGGCGCCGGCTGCGGTGTTGCCGGCGGCTCTGACGCAACCTTCGTCTGCTCTGGCAATCCCAGCGATCGCGCATCCTCAGCAGGAAACACTGGCTCCGACTCGCGCGGCGATTGAAACCGCTTCGAACACGGAAGCTGCTCCAGCTCCGACGGCGGCACCAGTTGCAGCGCCCGCGCCGATGTCCGCGCAACCCTTGGCGGCACCTGCACCGATGGCTCAGGCCCCGGGGACATCATCTGTAGCACCCGCAGGAAAGTACTCGGGTGAACCAATTTCGGTCAATCTGAAGGACGTGGACTTGCGCGACTTCTTCCGGCTGATCCACGAAATCAGCGGCCTCAACGTCGTGGTGGATCCGGGCGTGAAGGGTAACCTGACGATCGTTCTCGACGATGTGCCGTGGGATCAGGCCCTCGACATCGTGCTGAAGAACAACGATCTCGACAAGCAGCTCGATGGAAATGTGCTCCGCCTGGCAACCAAGGAAACGCTGCGCAAGGAAGCCGATGAAAATCGCGACCTCGCAAAGGCCGTAGCCGAATCGGCGGAAGTCATCACCACAACGCGTGTCCTGAGCTATGCGAAGGCAACCGGCATGGCCACCACACTCAAGAAATTCCTCTCGTCTCGCGGAGACATCATCGCGGACGACCGGTCCAACACTCTGATCATTCGCGATATCCCGACGACGCTTCCGGTCATGGACAACTTGATCCGGCAGCTTGACCGCAAATCGCAGCAGGTGGAGATCGAAGCCCGCGTCGTTGCAGCGAACCGTTCGTTCTCGCGCGAAATTGGTACCCAGTTCGGATTTGCAGGAGCCAATCCACTTCCGAGTGGCGGGAGTAACGTTTTCGGGGGCGTCACCGGCGTCGGGACCAGCCCGATTGTCCGCGGACCCGGCTTGCCCACGCCGCCAGTCGTCGTGAGCAGTGGCGGCGGCACATCCAGCGGTAATTCAATACCGCTCAACTCGAACCTGCCTGCGAGCGTGCCGACCAGCGGCATTTCGTACGCCTTTACTTCAAAGAATTTTGCGCTGGACCTAATCATTACGGCGGCGGAAGAGCGAGGCGTCGGTAAACTGCTCTCGAAGCCGAAGGTGATCACGCAGAATAACGAAAAGGCGACCGTCAAGCAGGGAACCAAGATTCCGGTCCAGACGATCGTCAACAACACGGTATCGGTCCAGTTCGTGGACGCCGTCCTCGAACTCGACGTGACGCCGCAGATTACCGCGGACGGCACGATCTACATGGACGTCAACGTGGAAAACGATCAGATAGACGGCTCGATTCCCCGTGTGCAAGGTATCCCGGCCATTGATACGCAGGAAGCCGAAACCAAGGTCACCGTGAACGACGGCGCGACCGTGGTCATCGGCGGTATCATCGTCACGCAGCAGACAACGGACATTCAGCAGGTTCCGTTCGTTGGCAGCGTGCCGGTCCTGGGCAACCTGTTCAAGCACACAACCGTCAAGTCAACCTCACAGGAGCTTTTGTTCTTCCTGACGCCTCGCATTCTGCCGACCTAACCTGTAGTCTGGCGGACGTGGCGATCGAGTCGGGAAAGCGAAACTTGAGCCGGAGCGGGCCCGCAGCAAGATTGGGCCGGCTCCGGCTTTCCTTTTCCGGCCTCGGTGTGGACGCAATCCTGGCGACCCACCTTCCCAACATTCGATATCTATGCGGATTTAGTGGGAGCGCGGGAATACTCCTGGTGGATTCGTCCTCGGCAACGCTCTTCACGGACAGCAGGTACACGTTTCAGGCGCAGGAGGAGGTCTCTGGCGCGCGCGTGCAGATCTGCAAGCATGGACTGCTTCGCGCGGCGGCGGAGGCGCTGCGCGCACGCAAAGGGCGCTCACGGATAGGTTATTCGGCGGCTCAGGTAACGGTCGCCCAGAAGCAAGGTCTCGATGCAGCGTCCGGGAGCCGGGTGCGCTGGGCGAGCGACATGGCTGTCACTGAGAAGCTGAGGGCGGTGAAAGAACCGGGCGAGTTGGAGGCAATTCAGGGTGCCGCCGACATCATCAGCGATGTCTTTCGGCGGGTGCTCCGCGGGATTCGGCCTGGCGTGACAGAGCTTGCGATCGCAGCGGAGATTGAACACGAGATCAAGCGCCGGGGCGGCTCGGGGCCGTCCTTTGAAACCATCGTTGCCTCTGGAGCCCGCTCCGCCTGGGCGCATGCTCGTCCGACCTCCAAACCACTCAGGAAAAACGAATTGGTCGTCCTGGACCAGGGTGCTATACTCCGCGGCTACTGCAGCGATATGACCCGCACGGTTCACCTCGGAAAGGCATCCCGTAGGGTTCGGAGCCTCTATTTCGCTGTCTTGGAGGCGCAGGCAGCTGGCAAGCAAGCCATCCGCCCAGGAGTCACGGCTGGCGACGTAGATCGGGCTGCGCGGAATGTGCTCAAGCGAGTCAAGCTGGATCGCTATTTCACCCACAGCCTAGGCCATGGTCTCGGTCTCGAGGTTCACGAAATACCGCGGCTGGGGAAGGGCGAGGAGACGATTCTTCAGGAAGGGATGGTCCTGACGGTCGAACCGGGCGTGTACCTCGAAGGCCTCGGCGGCATCCGCATCGAGGACGACGTTGTGGTGACCGCCAAAGGGGCCGTTGATCTGACGTCCGCGACGCGAGACTTTCGCGAGCTATAAATGGCGAAAAAATCGAAGACGAAACCGAAGACTGGAACGGAAGTGGGTGGCGTGGACCTTGCCGAGGTCGAGCGGCTCCTCGCGTTCATGGACAAGCACGGCTTGCAAGAGTTCGAATATGCGCGCGGTGGAGTGCATATCCGGCTGAAGAAGCCGTCAGCAGCACCCGCAGCCGGGTCCCGCGCGGCAGCCGCTTGGGAACCACCGCCCGTCAGTCAAGGAACGGCACCCGAGGCTCCGCGGTCGCCGAGCCACGGAATCGCCGCGCCCGCACCCGATGTCCATGTGATTAAATCGCCGATTGTCGGCACCTATTACGCCTCGCCAAGTCCGAATGCGGACGCGTTCGTCACCGTGGGCGCAAGAGTGGAGCCGGGCCAGGTACTCTGTATCATCGAAGCCATGAAATTAATGAATGAGATTGAATCGGACGTGGCCGGCGAAGTGGCGCAAATATTTGTTGAAAATGGTAAGCCCGTGGAGTACGGCGAGCCGCTTTTCGGTATCCGGGCGCGCGGCAAGAAATAGGTTTTGGCAGGGTCCTTTTCGAGCAAATTAATCCCTGGCTCTTCCTGCAGCATGCGGATCGAGTCCCAAACACGATGTTTCGAAAAATTCTCGTAGCCAATCGCGGCGAAATCGCACTCCGCGTTATGTCCGCCTGCAAGGAACTGGATATTCGAACCGTCGCCGTCTACTCGGAGGCTGACAGCCATGCCTTGCACGTCCGCTTTGCGGACGAGGCGATATGCATTGGGCCGCCGCGCAGCAGCGAAAGCTATCTGAACATCCCGCAGGTAATCAGCGCCGCTGAGATCGCGAATGTGGACGCCATTCACCCCGGCTACGGGTTCCTTTCGGAGAACGCGAATTTCGCCGAAGTCTGCGAAGCCTCGCACATCACGTTCATCGGCCCTTCTCCGGCCATGATTCGCATGATGGGAGAAAAGGACCGTGCGCGCGCGGAAATGGGCGCCGCGGGCTTGCCCATCATTCCGGGAAGCGACGGCGCTGTGCCAGACGAAGCCGCAGCGAAGAGGGTTGCGGCCGAAATTGGCCTTCCGATCATGATCAAGGCCGTCGAGGGCGGCGGCGGGCGCGGAATGCGCATGGTGCGCACCAAGAAAGAATTGATCCCGGCGTTTCAGACTGCGCGGACCGAGGCGCAACAGGCCTTCGGCAGCCCAAGCGTGTACATGGAAAAATTGATCGAGCGCCCGCGGCACATCGAGTTTCAGGTGCTCGGGGACAAGCACGGCAGCGTAATCCACCTGGGAGAGCGCGAGTGTTCGCTGCAGCGCCGCCATCAAAAGGTGATGGAGGAATCTCCCTCGACCGCCCTCGATGCAGCGACGCGCGAGCGTATAGGAAAGCAGGTCGTCGAGGCGCTGCGGAAGGTCGGCTACTCCAACGCTGGCACAGTGGAGTTTCTCCGCGATGCCGACGGGAAAATGTACTTCATCGAGATGAACGCGCGCATTCAGGTGGAACATCCGGTGACGGAAATGGTTACACAGGTGGACCTGGTGAAGGCGCAGATTCGAATCGCGGCGGGCCAGCGCCTGGAAGAAGCCGTCGGCTCATTTGATTTTCGTGGACACGCAATCGAGTGCCGCATCAACGCGGAGGATCCGGAAACATTTGTGCCTTCGCCGGGGCGCATTACGGCGTTCCGCGTTCCGGGCGGACCGGGAATTCGCGTGGACACCGCGGTGTACGCCGACGCCGTGGTGCCGCCCTACTACGATTCGCTGGTGGCCAAGCTGGTCGCTCACGGCCGCGATCGCGCGGAAGCGATCGCGCGCATGCACGGCGCGCTCGACGGATTCGTCGTCGAAGGAATCAAGACCACCATCCCTCTGCACAAGCGCATTCTCGCCGAGCCCGACTTCATCGCCGGGAAGTTCGACACTCATTTTCTGGATCACCTCACGGCAGCGAAAGAGAAGTAGTATTCTGTCGCCGAAACAAGCACATCCTTGACCGCATCCTGCGGAGGAAGCGATTGTTCCCAGCGCTCTACGCGATCCTCGATCCCGACCTTGCACCCGAGCCGCTAACAAATCTCGCTTCGACATTGGCTGATGCGGGCGTGCGATTGATGCAACTTCGCGACAAGCGCGGCTCCGCGGCCCAAATTCACTCTCAGGCGAAGGAACTTCGGGCGCTTCTCGCGCCACGCGGCGTCCGATTCATCGTCAACGATCGGCCGGACATCGCCGCGATGACCGATTCGGGCGGCGTCCACGTGGGCCAGGAAGATCTTCCGCCTGACGAGGCCCGCCGAATCTGCGGGATCTCCCGATGGGTGGGCGTTTCGACACACAATCTGGAGCAATTGCGCGAGGCCGACCTCGCTTCGGTGGACTATATTGCTGTGGGGCCAATCTTTCCGACAGGCACGAAGGAGAATCCCGATCCAGTGGTCGGTATCGAATTCCTCCGGGCGGCGCGCCAAATAACGGCGAAGCCGCTTGTTGCCATAGGCGGCATCACTCTAGAGTCTGCCGCAGACGTGTTTCGCGCCGGTGCGGATTCGGTCGCAGTTATCCGTGATCTTCTTGCGGCGCCCGACCCAGCGCTACGCGCGAGAGAATACCTAGCCATCGCGGAGCGTGCGAGATCGCGGCGCGATTAAGCACGGTACCTGACAGCAGCCAAATGGCAGACACCCACGAACCCATCGGATTCACAGCCGGACGCCCCTCCGGCGAACTCGTCAAGGGTCTCGGCCTGTTCGATTCGACGATGATCGTCGTCGGATCAATGATCGGCTCCGGGATTTTCATCGTTTCGGCGGACATCGCGCATCAAGTGCAAAGCCCGGGTCTGCTGCTTGTGGTGTGGCTCGCCTCCGGTTTAATCACGCTGATCGGCGCGCTTAGTTTCGGCGAGCTCGCCGCTGCAATGCCCCACGCGGGCGGACAGTACGTTTACCTCCGCGAATCCTGCGGGGAGGTATTTGGATTTCTCTACGGCTGGGCGATGCTCCTCGTGATTCAGACCGCGACTATCGCCGCTGTGGCTATCGCGTTCGCGAAATTCTCAGGTGTGCTTGCGCCGTGGTTTTCGGCGTCGGCATGGATCTGGAAAATCGGCACGTTCGGTCCGTGGAATCTTTGGTTCGGGCAGCTTGGCCCGTACAACGTGGGCCTGAACCGCCAGAATCTCCTCGCGATCCTTTCCATCGTCCTGCTCACCTGGATAAATACGCGCGGCCTGCGGCTTGGAAAAATCGTGCAGAATATTTTCACGGTCGCGAAGACGATCTCGCTCGCCGGACTGGTTCTCCTGGGAGTTTTGTTTTCGACCGCGCTCGCCCTCACCGCTAATTTTACCGGATTCTGGCGCAACGCCGGATGGTCCACGATGCATCCGTACCCGCCCGACAATTCGACGTGGATGATCGGGACGCTCACGTTGGTAGGCGTGGCGATGGTGGGTTCGCTTTTTGCAATGGACGCATGGAACAGCGTGACATTCACTGCCGCCGAGGTGAAGAATCCGGGGCGCAATCTTCCCGTTTCGCTCGCGTTGGGAACTGCGATCGTAATTTTGCTCTATACGCTGGCGAACGTGGCCTATCTGCGCGTTCTGCCGCTTTCGGGTGATCCGCACGGTGCGACGGCCATTGCGCGAGGAATAGAATTCGCTGCGGAGGGTCGCGTTGCTACCGCGGTAGCTTCCGTTATTTTCGGACCGTCCGGTGCAATTGTGATGGCGGTTGCGATTCTGGTTTCCACTTTCGGCTGTAACAACGGTTTGATTCTGGCCGGCGCGCGGATCTATTACGCGATGGCCAAGGATGGACTCTTCTTCCGATCCGTGGGGACGGTGAACCGCAACCACGTTCCGGCGGTTGCTCTGGCGGCGCAATGCATTTGGGCGTCGGCGCTCTGCCTTTCCGGAACCTACGGACAATTGCTCGATTTCCTGATTTTCGCGCAGCTGCTCTTTTATATTTTGACCCTTGGCGGACTGTTTATTCTCCGCTGGAAGCGCCCGGAGATGCCACGCCCGTATAGAGCGTTCGGCTATCCGGTGCTGCCCGCGCTTTATATCCTGATGGCAGGATTTCTCGAAATCCAATTGTTGCGGTATAAACCCCAGTACACTTGGCCCGGCCTGATCATCGTTCTGCTGGGATTGCCGGTTTATGGCCTGTGGAAGCTGGCAGGGAAGCAGCCATCGAGGTCTTAGCTTCGGGTTCGGCACGGTTTGGCAGCAGCCACACTGGGAGGATTCCTGGGAATGGGAAATCCGCTGTTTGCAAAGAAGCCGATGGATTGGCTCCTGAACGAGGCCGGCGATGCAGGCGCCCACACGCTGAAGCGCACGCTGGGGCCCGTTTCGCTCACGGCGCTGGGAGTCGGCGCGATTATCGGCGCAGGAATCTTCGTGCTCTCAGGCCTCGGCGCTCATTACGCCGGACCCGGCTTGATGCTTTCGTTTGTGATTTCAGGCCTCGGATGTGCTTTCGCCGGACTGTGTTACGCCGAATTCGCTGCGCTGATTCCCCTAGCGGGCAGCGCCTATACCTATGCGTATGCCGCGCTTGGAGAATTGTTCGCCTGGATTATCGGCTGGGACCTCACGCTCGAATATGCGATGGGGGCAAGCACAGTATCTTCCGGCTGGTCGAACCACTTCATTGAGTTCCTCAACATCTTCGGGCTGAAGATGCCGCTTTGGTTGGCCTACGACCATTGGACCGCGATTCGCACCGCTGAAAATATCGTCGCCCGGCAGATGGCCCACGATTCCGACCCTGGCCTCGTCACTGGCACGCAAGCGTTCCTGGGCAAGGTCGGCGATATCATTAGCGGCCAGTCCCCGGAACTTATTAGACGCGCACACGAGCTCGTCGGCGCTCCCCATATGTTCGGCAGGGAGATTGGATTCAATCTCCCCGCGTTCCTGATCGCGCTGGTGATCACCGCGATTTTGATTGTGGGAATTAAGGAAAGTGCGACCTTTAATTCGGCGATCGTGATTGTGAAAGTCGCCGTCGTATTGTTCATCATCATTCTGGGCATTCGGTACGTGCACCCGTCGAACTGGGGTCACGATTGGGCATCATTTGCGCCCATGGGGTTTTCGGGAGTAGGGGCAGGAGCGGCCTACATTTTTTTCGCGTACATTGGATTCGACGCGGTTTCAACCACGGCTCAGGAGGCTAAGAACCCGCAGCGCGACCTTCCTATCGGAATCATCGTGTCCCTGCTGGTTTGCACGGTCCTGTACATTTTGGTCGCGGCAGTCCTCACGGGCATGGTTCCGTGGCGGGAAATTAATGTGGAGGCTCCGCTAGCTGTTGCATTCATGGATCGCGGTCTCACCACGGCGTCGTACCTGATTACCGCAGGAGCCCTCGCGGGCCTTACCAGCGTCATGCTCGTGATGCTGCTTGGCCAGACACGCGTGCTCTACTCGATGGCGTGCGACGGGCTGCTCCCACGAAAGTTTTTTGCCGCGATCCATCCGAAGTTCCGTACACCTTACAAGAACACCATGCTTGTCGGCCTACTCGCGGCTATCGTTGGAAGCCTTGTTCCGATTGATGACATCGGAAAAATGGTCAACATTGGCACGCTGTTGGCGTTCGTAATCGTCTGCATCGCAGTCTTGGTCTTGCGGCGAACGAATCCCGGGCAGGCGCGGCCATTTCGAACGCCCTGGGTTCCTATGGTCCCCATTCTAGGCATCCTCTTCAATGGCTACATGATGTACAAGCTCGGGTGGATCAACTGGGCCCGATTGATCGGGTGGCTCATCATCGGTTTGGTGATTTACTTCACGTACAGCCGTCATCATAGCCATGTGCAGAAGGGCGACCGCACAGCTCTCTAATCCGTGATAAATTGCCGACTTGGCCTTCAACGGTTCCACGCAATCTGTTGAGCGCCTTCTGGATCGAAGCCGGTTCCGATGACGCACCTCTCTCCGAGACGCTTGTTGCTCTTCATCCGGCGAACCTCGCCGATTGACCGCATTGCCTTCGTATTCCTGATTCTTTACGTCACAGGGCGAATCGCGGTCGCCCTCGGTGCCACGTCTCGCTTCTCGACTCTCCTCGGTTTTCTGTGTTTTGCGGCGCTCGTCTATTTTGTGATGCGCCTCATCCCGTGGCTTCGCCGGCGTGTGCTTTGGAGCCTGCGCAATCGCTTGATTGTTGCTTACCTGTTTATGGCAGTGGTTCCCGTTCTCCTGCTCGTAACCATGATCGGCATCGCGACCTATCTTTTCTACCTGCAACTGGGCGCGCATTTGCTGAACGACGCCGTTCAGGAGCGCACCAATGTGATTGACACCGACGCGGATACAATCGCCGGAGCGATCGAACGGGAGGCTTCTCACATGAGCACTCCCGTCGGCGCAGATGTACTCGCCCGGCCGATTATCGCCGGTCTGATTGCGGACGAGCAGGCGGAATGGCCGGGTTTAACGGTCTCGATGAACCGTGGACAGCCGCTTCTGGCGACCACCGATGGGAAGCGGTTCGCGCGCCTGGTCGCATATCAGGAGCAACTCTCGTTTGTGGCCGCGCAGCGACGCACTGTTCCCTCCGGTTCTTTCACGGTGTTGGTGATCGCACCGATGACTTCGCAGATCCTCGACGACTTCCCGCAGGAGTTGGGGCCGATTCAGATGGTTCTGATGAGGCCTGCGGAGCAGGGCTTAACGCGGGGATTTTCGCTGGAGATAGACAACAAGCCGTACGTCACGGGCGAACAGATCGCGAGTTCCAAGCGCAGTTTGCCCGCGACCTGGAACTGGCTCGATCCACACCTCGAGGGTGGTTCCACTTTTGACGTTTTCCACATTGACCCGCAAGGCAAAGACGCGCCGATGGCACCGGTGCTGACGACTTTCTTGCTGCGTCCAGTTATCGTGAATCAAGGCCTTTTCCATTCCATGGGAGCGCTGGGGCCGTATCTCCTGGTGGCTCTGGCTGCGGCGGGCGTGATATTTCTGGTGCTGGAGGTTGGCGCGCTGGCGACGGGGACTATCCTCACTCGCACAATCACACGTTCGGTCGGTGATCTCTACGATGCCACGTTGCACGTACGGCGCGGCGATTTCAGCCATCGAGTGCGCGTTCCGAATCGCGATCAATTGGGAGCCCTCGGCGACTCGTTCAATGAAATGACGAGTTCGATTTCGGAGCTGATCGAAGGACAGCGCGAGCGACAGCGATTGGAGAACGAAGTCGAAATCGCGCGTGAAGTCCAGACCCAGCTCTTTCCGCGTACGATTCCGTCGCTGCCTGGACTAGAGCTTGCGGGTATCTGCCGTCCCGCTCGCGTGGTGAGCGGCGATTACTACGACTTTATCCAGCTGGAGGGACCCCGGGTCGGCATCGCCCTCGCCGACATCAGTGGCAAGGGAATATTCGCGGCATTGCTGATGGCGAGCCTGCAGGCGGCTCTGCGCAGCACAGCATCGCTGGAAGGCTATGCAGGGTCCGCCGAGATCGTCTCTCGGCTGAACAATCATCTATTTCGAAACACCACCGATGATCGCTACGCCACGCTTTTCTACGCGGTATACGACTCGGACGCGAAGACGCTCACCTACACCAACGCCGGCCACCTGGCTCCGATCTTTATTCAAGGCGGATCGGTCCAAGCGCTCGATCAGGGTGGAACCGTCGTCGGAATGTTTGAAGATTCTCCGTACACGGAATGTACGCTGCCGGTGGGGCCGGGGACTCTGCTGGTAGCCTTCAGCGACGGGCTGACTGAGCCTGAAAGCGTGTACGGCGAGGAATTCGGAATGGAACGTCTGCGCACCGAGGTGGTTCGCCTGCGCGATGCGCGTGCTCCGCGTATTGCGGAGAATCTCATCGCCGCCGCCGAACAGTGGTCCGGCACGCCGGAGCAGGCGGACGATATGACGGTCGTCGTCGCGCGCCTCGGGTAGTGCTGTTGCCGCTGTCGCGCCCGGTGCCGTCATGCGACTGCGCTTGCAATGGCATTATACTGGCCTCATGTGTAAAGTCCGGCAGTGCCGGAACTCTTAAGCCATGAAAATTCTTACCGCAGCCGAGATGAAGGAAGTGGATCGCCTTACCACGGCGCGTTATCGCGTCCCGAGCCTGACGCTCATGGAAAACGCAGGGCGCAGCGTCGCGGAGTTCATTCAGTCTCACTTTTCGAATTTAGCGCGACGTCGGATCGTAGTCTTTTGCGGCAAGGGCAATAACGGTGGCGACGGCTTCGTCGTGGCGCGCCACCTCTTCAAAATGGGCGCGAAACCGAAAGTGTATTTTCTTGGCGCTCCTCGCGATGTGAAAGGCGACGCCGCTACCAACGTCAAGCGCTGGGAAAAAGTAGGCAAACTGTTTGTAGATCGAGGTAAAGGCGCGGGCGATTGGATGCCGCTGTCGTCGGACACGATTATTGTGGACGCTCTGCTCGGGACGGGAGCGCGCGGTGCGGTCGAGGGCCGCTTGCGCGACGTGATCGCCGGCGTAAACGCGCGCGAGGCGGGTTGCACCGTCGTTTCCGTGGACATTCCATCGGGTTTGCATGCGGATACGGGCGACGTTCAAGGAACAGTCGTCATCGCTGACTACACGATCACGTTCACGGCCCCCAAACCTGGAATGGTCTCGGGAGCGGGCGGTCAACATGTTGGACAGCTTATGGTTCGTGAGATTGGGTCGCCGGCGGCGTTGATCGAGGAAACGGGGAAGGGAGGGCTTCGCTGGAGCGAGGCGACTGAGTTCGGCGCGTTCGCGGTACCGCGCAAGGCTGCGGGCAATAAGGGCGATTACGGTCACGCGCTGGTCGTCGCGGGCTCAGTAGGCAAGAGCGGCGCGGCAGTTCTTTCGTCCTGGGCGGCGCTGCGAGCAGGAGCGGGATTGGTCACCGTCGCGACGCCTGAACCTGTGCTTCCGATCGTCGCCGCGCACACACCGGAAATCATGACCGAGCCGCTGGCCGCGACCACCGCGGGCACCGTTTCCGCGCGCTGTCTTGAAGGTGGTCTCTTCGCTACTGTGCTGAAGGTGAAGCGCGCGCTCGCCATCGGCCCGGGACTCTCGACGAATGCCGAGACGCAGCAGTTCGTTCGAAGCGTGCTCGGCAATCGCTCCGTGCCGGTCATCCTCGATGCGGATGGACTGAATGCGTTCGCCGGTCGGGCTTCTGAATTGAAACATTCGGATGGAATGCTTTGCATCACGCCGCATCCGGGCGAAATGGCGCGCTTGCTTGGCTGCGCCGTCAAAGATGTGCAAGCGCGTCGCGTGGAAATCGCAGTCCAAGCTGCCGCCGACTGGAACGCCATCGTGATCCTGAAGGGCAGTGGTACCGTGGTCGCCGCTCCCGATGGAAGCGCGTTTATCAATTCGACGGGAAATCCCGGGATGGGCACGGGCGGCACCGGCGACGTCCTGACGGGCATGCTCGCGGGACTGACGGCGCAGTACGGCACGACGGATTGGCACCGGCTGCTCGCATTCGGCGTCTATTTGCACGGCCTCGCGGGCGATGTGGCGTACGCGGAAGGCGGGAAAGCGCCGCTGATGGCTTCCGACCTGATCCGCTTAATTCCTCGGGCCTACAAACAGTTTTATTCCGAGTGCGGCCGTGGGTAGCTCCGAGATCGTCACGCACTCGTCCGAAGAGACCATCCAGCGAGGACGCGAAATCGGCAAGCGATTGAAGGCACCAGCTCTCGTGTTGCTTTCAGGAGACCTGGGAGCAGGGAAGACCACGTTAACGAAGGGCATCGCCAGCGGTCTGGGCGCGGCCCGCGAAGACGAAGTGACCAGCCCCACATTTACTCTGGTCCACAAGTACGGCGGCATCGCCCCCGTCTACCACGTGGACCTTTACCGAATCGCAGATTTCCACGATCTTGAGACGCTTGGGCTGGAGGATGTGTTCGCAGAGCGAGCGGTGGTGATCGTGGAATGGCCCGACAAGCTTACCCTGCGAACCGACTGGCCCATCGTCCGCATTCGGTTGGAGCACGTCGCCGAAGAAACCCGCCGAATCTCGATTGACGACCCTTCGGCGGCCCTTACAAACCCATAATCTGGAATCCGGCGTCCACGTACAGGATATTTCCTGTGACGCCTCGTCCCAGGTCGCTCCCGAGAAACACGGCGGCGTCCGCGACTTCCGCAGTGTCGGTATTGCGCCGCAGCGGGGCCCGCTGGGCGGAGATCTCTAGCATCTTCGAGAGGTCCTTCACGCCGCGCGCGGAAATCGTCTTAATTGCGCCGGCGGAGATGGCATTGACGCGGATTTTGCTCGGCCCCAACTCGCTCGCCAGATACTTCACTTCGGCTTCGAGCGCGGCCTTGGCGACACCCATGATGTTGTAATTCGTTACCACGCGCGTGGACCCCAGATAAGTGAGCGTAATGATTGCACCACCGTTGGTCATTAGCGGCGAGAGAGCTTTGGAAATCGCAACGAGTGAATAGGCGCTCACGTCGAGCGCGAGCTGAAAACCCTCGCGCGAAGTTTGCAGGAAAGGCTGGTTGAGCTCTTCATGCTTTGCGGCTGCCAGGCTGTGAACTACGATATCGAGCCGATGTCCCGCGGCTTGCAGCGACTCCGCCATGCGGTCAATATCCGTCTGCTCCTGGACCTCGCAGGGGAAAAATCCGGCGGCGCCCAGCTCGCGCCCCAATTCTTCGACCGCGGGCTTGGCACGCTCGTTTTGATACGTGAGCAGCAGTTTGGCGCCTTCGCGCGCGAACGCCTGCGCGATGGCGTACGCGATGCTCCATTTATTCCATACGCCGAGAACGATGGCGGTTTTGCCTTGAAGTAGCTTTGACATGGCTCGATATGTTACCCGTAATCGCCGAATTCGGCTTCATCTTCGTTGCAAACAGCTGCTTCGTCAGTGCGAATGCATCCAGCGAATGATTTCGCGCACGACCTCGCCGAGGTATGGCCACAGAAACCACGAGGCCGCCGCGATCGCCGCAAGCGTTCGTTTCGTAAGCGCGACCTTGGGAAGGCTGATTCCGCCGGAACGGTGGCTGGCGCAATATCCACCAGCAAGCGCTCGCCGGCTGCACCTCTGCCCGCTCGGCCCCAGATAAAGACACGGACCCTGGTCGGCGTTGCTCTCGGACGACGGAAGGGACAGGGTCTGCTGGCCCGCCCCTTCATCGCTGTTGGAGGCAGACCAAGTATCGTCGAATGTGTCCCTTGAGGAGTTTTCGGCTTCCATCCCGTGCCACCTCGAGGCCAACTCCCGGCGCTCCAGTCCCGACTCGGTACAGTAACACTTACGCGCCGTTCCATTGCGCCTACATTCAAGCCTCAGCTACAGTGAAAGCTCGCTCTTATCCAGTTCCCGATGCCGGAAACACACATCGCGCCCAGCTCAGTACATCCCGCGCGGATGAAGCTCGAGCCTTATACCGCTGAAATCCGCCTCACCAATCTAACGCTCGGCATTGACAACATCCATTATGACGTCTTCCTCAGCCCTCGCTTTGTGGAATTTACGCGCAAGTATTTGGGAGACCTCGTCCGCCAGGCGGTGAACATCAACCTACTCTACGGCAAGGACAAGGAACGCAAGCAATCGGGTTCACCGGAACATGCGGCGTTTCGCAAGATTCTGTCGGACATCCTGCAGGAATCGGTGACGCGCGCGAAATTCCAGCAATCGGTTGAGACGGACGTCCTCCACCATCTGGCGCTGCTGAAATTCATCAGCCAGGAAACGGGCAATCAGTTTTCGAGCATCCTGGTCGAATGCAAGGATTGGATCCGCGGGCGCGGCGAGCTATTCGAGCACAGCGAACAGGCCCACGTGATGCGTTCCAAGATCGCCGACCTTCAGGCGGACCGCAAGAACGTGATCCGTCAGGTGGGCGAAACGCTTTGCCGGATCTGGCGCGAGGTCGAGGAAGGCACGATCCTGAAGACACGGCGTGCTCTTTTCGGCGACGATTTTCCCGAAGCCTATCCGCTGCTGCAAAACCGATTTCTCTTTGTTGAAGGCGGGAACGACGATCAGTTTTTCCTCGAACATTACGTCCTGCTCGGCAATTTCGTAAACGATCCTGACCGCTTCGAGACGTTTGACGCGCTGCTGCTCGATTTTGTCCGCGACTACGTCCTCGCCGGAGACAGCGCTGAGGAGCTTTCGAAGGCCCGAAACATTCATGAACGCCTGCTCGAACAGGCTCGTTTGCTCCGATCGGAACACGCGCGTGTGGAAGCCGAGCTGGAGGAGACATCGTCTCGCGCGGGGGACGGCGACCGCTCGTTTCCGTCGCTTTTTAAGCGCAGGGCTGCGGCAGGCGCCGAGGCGCAGGGGGAGTTGAACGACCTTCGGCTGAAGTCCACCTCACTCGAAAAGAACCTCGAAGAACTCGATCCACAGATTGTGGCCGCGAAACAGCGCCTGGAATTCCTGACCGAGGAACTGCATCACCGTTTGGGCGATTATCTGAACCAGCCAGCAAACGCACGCCGCCTCTTTGATTCCCATGGATCGCCCGGCGATGTTGCGCCTGCTGATGGCGAATCGGCGTCGGAAACGCGCGCGAAGCTGCTGGAGGAATGGGTTCACCGGCTGGAGGAGCGCGACCTCCTGTTTCACGTGCTGGCCAGCTACGAAATGCGCAAGATTTCCGCGGACTATTGCCCTCCGGTCCATTTGCAGCAATTGAAGAAAGCGCTGGTGCAACGCGAAGAAACCAAGCGCGTGGCGCAAATACTGGAAAAGTTTCCGGCTCGCAAAGTTTCGATGAAGAAACTGGAGGAGGCTTCCCGCGCCATCCGCCGCCGCACGACGGAAGAAACGTTGAGCGTGGGCCTTCAGTTTGCCGAAGACTTGATGCGCTTGCGCCGCGACCGCCGCAACTACCAGCAGGTCACGGCTTGGATGGAGCGCATCAATCTGGTCCATTCCGAGCGCGCCCGGGAGCTTTCACGAGCGAACAAAAGCCTCTACGAATTCCTCCACCCGGAGGAAAATCGGCCCGCCGACGATCCGGTTATCAACCACGTCGTGATCAAGGCGGACGTCCGCGGCTCAACGAGCATGACAAAGGACCTGCTTTCGCGCGGAATGAATCCCGCGTCCCATTTCAGCATGAACCTGCACGAGCCCGTGAAGCGGATGCTCGAACGCTACGGAGCCGCAAAAGTGTTCATCGAGGGCGACGCCATCATCCTGGCGATTTACGAGACCGAGTCAACTCGCGCGACGCGGCGGGCAGTCGCTCGTGCCTGCGTCCTGGCTCGCGAGATCTTGGCCGTGATGGCCGCGTACAACATTCGCGCCAAGTCCACCGATCTGCCGCCGCTGGAGCTGGGCGTCGGCGTCGCGTTTCAGGACTCTGCACCATCGCTGTGGGAGGACGCAGACTCAAAGATCATGATTTCGCGCGCGCTCAATCTTTCCGACCGCCTTTCGAGCTGCGCGAAAATGGCGAAACGCCTGTTTCAGACGAATGCCTCGCCGTTCAACGTGTTTCTCCTTCAGACGTTGATGGATGACGCAGCCGATGATGAAAGTGAAGAGCTGCTCGTCCGGTACAACCTGAATGGGATCGTGCTGAACGAAGAGGGGTTTCAGAAACTCAGCGCCGAGATTTCACTTTCGCTCATGGGCGGAAATTTTCCGATGCCCTGGGGCAAGGAACGAGTGCAGCTCTATTTCGGGGAAGTCCCGCTTGGAGAATCCATCGAGCCGATTGTGGTGCGCAAGGGATTCGTCCGTCAGCTGCTGCCCGGAGGGAAGGTCGGCGCGCAGGGCACCCGCGCTTACTACGAAGTTTGCACCGACGCAAAGCTGCTGGACCTCGCTCGCAAGAAGTTTGCGGCCGTCTCGCCGAAGAACTGAAGCTCACCCTTAACAGCGCATTTTCGGCTTACAATCGTCAGTCACGAATATGGCGCGCAAGAAGAAATCGAAGTGGAAGGTTTCAACGGAAGCGCGGCGCCGCGCTCGCCTCGGCGCCGGTCTGCCGCCGCCTGAACGCACCATTCCCAACAAGCGCGACAAGCCGCCGAAATACAAGAAACCGCTTATTGACCCATCTGTCGAGGAGTAACTTTAGGTTAGTGGATGTTGCGGGTCTTCCGTCCGACGTAGTCCATCAGCAGATACTGCCCCAGTGTGTACGGCGTCGTAAAATAGGCTTTGCCGCGGCAGAGTTCCGTAACCTTCTGCACGAAATGCACCAGGCTGTAATCGCTCGCCAGCATAAACGTGTTGATCAGGATTCCGGCGCGCTTGCATTTGGCGACTTCTTCCATCGTCTGCGTCACGACCAGCGGATCCAGGCCAAACGCGTTCTTGTAAATCCGCCCGTCCTCGAGCGTCAGCGCCGAGGGTTTCCCATCCGTGATCATGACGATCTGACGCATGTCCTTCTTCTGGCGAGCGAGAATTCGCTGCGCCAATCGCAAGCCTTCCCGCGTGTTCGTGTAATACGGCCCCACCTGCACGCGCGCCAATTTGCCGATGGGAATCTCCTCGGCGCTGTCGTGGAATAGCACGCAATGCAGCGAATCACCCGGATACTGCGTCCGAATCAGATGCGAGAGCGCCAAGGCCACGCGTTTGGCCGGCGTGAACCGGTCCTCGCCGTAGAGAATCATGCTGTGGCTGCAATCGAGCATCAATACCGTCGCGCAGGAACTGTGGTACTCGCACTGATGGACCATTAAGTCCGGGTAATCCAGCTCAATCGGAAGTGTCAAGCCGTTGCGCTGCACGGCGCTAAAGAGCGTGCCGCTGATGTCCATATTCAGCGTGTCGCCGAATTCGTAGGGCTTCGAGCTACCGCCCGACTCCACGCCGGTCGCCAGGTCGCGCGTGTCGTGCCGGCCAAAACTGCTCTTGCCGAGCGAGGCCAGCAGGTCTTTTAGCGTCTTGAAGCCCAGAAAATCGAGCGCCTTGTCGGTGATTTCAAAGCGGGCCTCGACGTTCGGCTGATCCTGTCCAATCTGCCCGCCCGGCGTTTCGGAAGGCGGAGGCGTGACGCGCGCCGACTGCTGCTGAGTGATCAGGCCTTCTTCTTCCATGCGCTCGATAATCTGGTCAATCAGGTCGCGCAGCTCCTGGTTCTGCGACAAATCGGGATTCTCCATCAGCTTCTGCATCAATTCCGGCGGGACCAGATCACCCTCTTGCAATGCGCGCAAGATCGCCTGCCGCAGCGCCTCCAAATGCTGCTCGCGCGACCGCTCCATATCGAGCTCGTGGAACCCGTATTGGCCTTCGAACCCGCTCTGCAGGAAAAAGTCAGATAGGCGGTTCATCAGCTCCTGCAGATCCAGATCGTCTGCGGCGCCGGGCGCGTATTTTGAATACTTCGTGTATTTCATATCAATTGAACTGACGGCGCGGCATGCGGCCGGAAGGCTCTCGCGGCTCGCGCGGCTCAGGCGTCTTGCGGGTCTCCGCGAAAAATCCGCGCTCCTCGCTGCGGTTCACGCGCTTGTGCGCCCAAAGCCCTTCAAGGATGAACTCCGCCGCGCTCGACTGAATGGCGGCGTCGTCCTTCGAGCGAACTCCCAGCGCCTCCAGATGCTCGAACAGCCCCTGAATCTTCTTGAGCTGGCTCAATAGCTCGCCGCTCGCGGCATTCGCCGGAACCTTCAGCTCGCCGCCGATCTCGAACCACTGCACGACCGCCTGAAAGTTCACGTCCTTGAAATACTTCGTGAAGGTTTTCCCGACCGCCGCGCGAATCAATTCTCGCGCAATATTGTCAGCGCCGCGCATCTCTCCCTCGTATTCGAGCTCGAATTTTCCCGTCATTGAAGGGATGGCGGCGTACACATCGGCGACGCGCGCGACCACGGCGGAATCGTGACTGCGCACGGCGCGCTGCTCGGCGCTGCTCAGCACGTTTTCGAGCGTGCTGATCGGCAGGCGCTGGCTTACGCCCGATCGCTTGTCCACGCGCTTATCTTCGCGCGCCTGAAATGCGACTTCCTCCACGACCTCGCGGATGTATTCCGGAACCTGGACTCGCCGCTTGCCCTCGCGATTCGTCCACGATTCCTGCGCGGTGATAGCCATGCCCTCGGCAACCGTGGCCGGGTAGTGCGTGCGAATCTCGGAGCCGACGCGGTCCTTCAGCGGAGTGATGATCTTTCCGCGCGCGGTGTAATCTTCCGGATTGGCCGTGAAGACGAGCAGCACGTCCAGCGCCATCCGAATGGGATAGCCCTTAATCTGAATGTCGCCTTCCTGCATGATGTTGAACAGGCCGACCTGAATTTTTCCGGCGAGATCGGGCAGCTCGTTGATTGCGAATATTCCGCGATTGGCGCGCGGCAACAGGCCGTAATGAATCGTCAGCTCGTCGGAGAGGTTCTTTCCCGCGCGCGCGGCTTTGATCGGATCAACATCGCCGATCATGTCCGCGATGGTCACGTCGGGCGTCGCGAGTTTTTCAACGTAGCGCTGTTCGCGGCCAAGCCATGAAATCGGCGTGGCGTCGCCCTCTGCCGCGATTCGTTCCCGGCAGGCGCGGCAAATCGGACGGTATGGATTGTCGTTAATCTCGCAGCCGGCCACGACCGGAATTTGGGCGTCGAGAAGGGTCATCAGGCCGCGAAGAATCCGCGACTTTGCCTGCCCGCGCAATCCGAGCAATATGAAGTGATGCCGCGAGAGTACCGCGTTGGTGATCTGCGGAATAACCGTATCGTCGTACCCGTGGACGCCGGGGAAGATCGGTTCGTCCTTTTCGAGCTTCTGCAGCAGATTCTCGCGAAGCTCCTGCCGCACCGTTCGCGACGCAATCTTATCTTCCGACCAGGGACTGCGGCGAAGCTCACCCAAATTCTTCGGTTGTGGACTCATTCGATCACCAATCCCTCAGGAGGGCGCGAAGCCCGATCCGATTCGTTGCGACCACGCCATTATAGTGGAACGCAACGCGCACGCATAATTTGGATTGGAGCATCGGCAATGGAGTTGCCCCGCAGCGGAACAGCGAAATCAGTTCAGGGTGTAGCCGTTGCCACCCGCGCGCCCGCGGGCGCGCTGCTGTGCCGCCAATAAGGGGAGAAATTTCTGCATCCATCGAAGGACAAACTCGCGGCGGTCGTGCTGCGAACGCATCTCGAGGAGCGCTTGCCGCTTTTCGAGCTCCATTGGCAATAGCGACGCCATACGGTAGGCCAGCGTTTCAGGCTCATGTTCACCGGAATCCATCCACGGCCGGGAGAAAAGGAGGGCGTGGCATTTCTCGAATGCTTTAACGAGTTGAGCCTCCTGCTCAATGTCGCGCGCCGGAACGGTATCCGCGACGTACTCGACGGCGCCCTCGTAATAGTCCTTTTCATCGAGCAAGTCCCGGAGGTGAAAGACCGCTCGCCCCTTGGTGAGAATGTCCATTCGCCCGTCGGGATAGTCTCTGAGCTTTTTGACGATCTCGGCTGTGCAACCGACGCCGGCGACGGCCTGATTCGCTGCCAAAATCATGCCAAATTCGAGCTGTTCATTCAGGCATCGCGCGATCATCACTTTGTAGCGCGGTTCAAATATGTGGAGGGGTAGTTCCGAGCCCGGCATGAGCACTACGTCCAGCGGAAACAGGGGAATGCGATTCGGTCTCTGCATCTATTTGCGGCCCCGCCGCGATGCGGAATTAGCGCAGCAGCGTCAAGGCTGCTTGCATCTCGTCCCGCGCGTGCATATCTCCTGCCTTTTGTGCGACCACAATACCGTCGGAAAGCAGTTTTCGCGCTTCATCGATCCGCCCCAGCCGCGAAAGGAGTTGGCCGAATTGGAAGTAACCCGCGGAATAATCGGGGTTGGACTCGAGGAGCTTGTGAAAGTGGCCAGCGGCGGCGGAATCGTCACCCAGCTTCACGCATTCGAGCGCCAGTCCGTATCGCGCAAACGCGTCGGTTGGTTTCTGGGCGACGAATTGTTCCAGGAGTTCGCGTCTCGACTTCTGTGCGTTTGGCATCGGGCAAGCCAGAGCATTATAGCGGTGCGGGCGGTGAGCGCAAGTACCGAGTCGCTAATGAAATCTACGCCGATTTCGCCACGGCATCGCGGAGAAAGGCTCGCGCGGACTCGGCGGCTTGCGAGCCTCCATCAATGCATTTGCCGATGGACGGGCCCTCGAGGTAGTTGCCGACGAAATAGAGGCCTGCAACGGCGCGTTCGCTTTCGCGGACTGCCTTCACGGCATAGCCGTGGCCCAGGTTATATTGCGGGAGAGCCTTCGGGTGCTTCCAGACGCGCGAGACAATGGGCTGTCCTGTGATCGCCAGAAGCCGTGCCGCCTCATCCTGCACGATGGCGAGAATTTCTTGATCGCCTTTCTCGATAATCTCCGGATCCGTTGCGCCGCCAATCATACTCGTCACGATGGTGCGCCCTTCGCCGCCCCGATCCGGAAATAGCGACGAATTCCATACGATGCCGAGCGTGCGATATTTCTCGCTCCGTGGTATCAGGACCCCGAATCCGTCCATTACGGTTCCTACTTGTTTGGAGTGGTATGCCGAACCGACCACGGCCATCCCGGCGTATGCAATTCCTGAGAGTGCCCGCGCAAGCTGCGACGAAATCGCGGATACCATGTGGGAAGCCGTATAGGCGGGGGTTGCTATCACCACGGACTGCGCTTTGATTGTCTCCGGGCGGCTGTTTTGCGTAAAACGAATCTCATATCGTGCCGACCCACCCTGGCTATTCACGGTAACTGCGTCCACGGGCGCGCCCAGCCGAACGCTCCCGCCCAGCTTCGCCGCCATGGTTCGCGTCAGCATCGTCATGCCGTGATTGAACGAGCAGAGCGGCGGGTGTCCTTGCCCCGCGCCCTTCGCTGGCCGGGACTTCATCGCACCGCGCAGGACGCTGCCGTACGTTCGTTCCCATTCCTCGAGCGACGGAAACGCAGCGCGCAGGCTCAGTTTTTCCGGATCGCCGGCATACACGCCGGAAACAAACGGTGATACGAGGTATTCGAGTATTTCGTGGCCAAATTTGCGCCGCACGAATTGCGCCACCGATTCTTCTTCGGTGGGCGGCTTTGTGCTCCTCAGCGCTTCTGAAGCGATTCTCCACCGCGCCCCCACTCCCAGCAGGGAACTTCGCAGCACGGCCTGCGGCGACATCGGAAGCTTTTCGAGCCGCCCGCGCCGCACCACGTATCTGGGCGCCCGCGGGTCCGCCTGGCAGAGATCAACTTCGAGACCCAGCTCGCGGACCAGATCGAGCACGGAATCCGTACCCTGAAAGCTCTGCGGCCCCGTTTCGAAGAGGAATCCTTCCTGCTCCACCGTCTCGATCAGGCCGCCCACGCGGTCGTCCGCTTCGAGCAGAGTCACCGGCACGCCCAGCTGCCAAAGCCGGTACGCGCACGCGAGCCCTGAAATTCCTCCGCCGATTACGACAACCTGTGGGTTCATTGGATGAGCGCGACGTTCACAGTGTCTTTGAAAAAAGGGGTTTCTGGTCCATCTTCTGTTCCTCAATATAGCGGTCGAAAACCATGGCGACGTTGCGGATGAAGATGCGCCCGAGCGGTGTTACGCGGATCTCATCGCGATCGAGAGTCACCAGTCCGTCCGCGGATGGTTCCGCGAGCCGTGCAATCTCCGCAGCGAAGTATTCGTCGAATGAAATCGAAAACTCGCGCTCGACCTCGCGCTTGGGAATCACTGTGTGGCATAGCAGCCGTCCGATCACGGCGCGGCGAAGCCGGTCGTCCGCCGACAGCCGATAGCCGCGCATCGTGGCGATGCCGCGGTCGGCTACGGCGTCCTGATACGCCGGAACTTCGCGGCGATTTTGCGCATACGCGTCGCCCACGGAGCTGATCGCGCTTACACCCATGCCGTAAAGATCGGCGCCAGCCTTCGTCGTGTAACCCATGAAATTGCGATGCAGCGTGCGGTCCTGCTGCGACGTGGCGAGTTCGTCCGTCGGCAGCGCAAAATGGTCCATCCCGATGTAAATGTATCCCGCTCCCAGAAATCCCTCGAGTCCGGCGCGAAAGATCTGAAATTTCTCGCGGCCTTCGGGCAGATGCGTGGCGAATGCGCCCTGTTGTTTCCGGAGCCATGGCACGTGCGCATAGCTGAACATGGCCACGCGGTCCGGGGTTAGCGTCAGCACCTGTTCAATCGTCGCTTGAAAGGTCGCCGCAGTCTGGTACGGCAATCCGTAGATCAGGTCCACGCTAAGGCTTTCAAAGCCCAGCTCGCGCGAGGCTACGATCAGCTCACGCGTCATCTCGTACGGTTGGACGCGGCGAATCGTCTCCTGCACTCTGGGCTGAAAATCCTGAATGCCCATGCTGAGGCGATTGAAGCCGAGACGGCGCAGAGACTCCAGGTGAGCTCGGCTCGTCACGCGCGGATCCACTTCGATTCCGATTTCGGCGTCCGGTGCGAACGCAAACCGCTCATGCGCGTGGCCGAAAAGATCCTCCATCTGCGCGGGCGTCAAATACGTCGGCGTGCCACCGCCCCAGTGGAACTGAATTACCGGGCGCTTCTTCGAGACCATCCCCGCCACGTGTTCGATTTCGTGCTTCAGCGCGGAGAGGTACGGTACAGCCACGCTCTTGTCCTTTTGAATCGAAACATTGCACGCGCAAAAAAGGCACAAGCTTTCGCAGAAGGGAAGATGCATATATAGCGATAGCGGAGTCGCGAGTGTTTCCGCCCGTGTGTAGGACTCCTCGAGATCGCTCGGACCGAAATCGTCCTTCCAGACTGGCGCAGTTGGGTAGCTGGTATATCGGGGGCCCGGCCGGTTGTATTTCTCCAGCAGGTGCTCGGAAACGGCGCCGATCTCAATCCGATTGTCGTATTTTGTTTTCACGTCGCTCATGGACGAGCCGCCGCCATCGCCGCTTTTCCTGCCTGCACGAACGCCCGCGCGTTCTCGACGGGCGTGGTAGGCAAAATTCCGTGCCCGAGGTTGAGTATATGCCCGGCGCCGCCGGTCTTTTCGATCGCCGCCCGCGCAGCTCGCCGAATTTCTTCAGCCGGCCCTAGCAGAATGGACGGGTCAACGTTTCCTTGCAGAGCCACCCGTGTTCCAAGCTTCTTTCGCGCCTCCGCAAGATCGGTATGCCAATCCACGCTCAGCACATTGGCGCCGGAATTCGCCATGCTTTCCAGGTGCCGGGCCGATCCTTTCGCAAACAGGATCTTCGGCGCGCGCTCTCCGGCCAGTTCCTGCAAAATCATCTGCGTCGCGGGAAGCTCGAACGTGTCGTATTCCTCGGTCGAAAGTTCGCCGGCCCAGGTGTCGAATAGCTGCACGACCGCAGCGCCGGCCGCGATTTGCGCTCTTAAGTATCTCGCGGTTGCACGAGCGATTTTTTCCAGTAGTTCGCGTACGACTTTCGGCTCCTCGCGCAACATCTGCCTGGCGCGCGAGATATCGCCGCGCGTTCGCCCTTCAATCATATAGCAGGCCAGCGTCCACGGCGCGGCTGCAAACCCGATCACCGGCACCGTCGGCCCCGCCGCCTTGCAGATCGCGCGGATGGCGTCGCCCACAAACTTTGTCTCGCGCTCAGGATCGAATTCGCGGAGGCGTCCCACCGCCGCCGCGTCCCGCACTGGATTCGACAGCATCGGCCCGGAGTCCGGCACGTCAAGCGGCATCCCCATGGCCTCGGCCACGATCAATATGTCCGAAAACACGATGATCGCGTCTACGCCCAGCACGCGGTGCGGTTGGATAGACACCTCCGCCGCAAGTTCCGGTGATTTGCAGATTTCGAGAAACGTATGCTTCGCCCGGACGGCCTGATATTCCGGGAGATAGCGCCCCGCCTGGCGCATGATCCAGACCGGCACACGCTCGGTCGGCTCGAACCGGCACGCGCGCAGGAACAGTTCCTTCGTGTTTTCCGAGGTCGGCGTCATCTAAGTGAGCGATTCTTGATCATCATAGCAGAAGCTCGTTGCGCGCCGCATTGTCCGCAGGGACAGTAGCCTGCGCCCCGTTTGGCGGTATAATCCTTCGACCGGTCCGGGCGCATTTCATGCCAAATCAAATGGGCTATCTCAGCCTCGCACTCTACGCCGCGAGCTTTCTCTGCTACGCGCGGCTGCTGTATGCCCCGAACGTGTGGCTGGGGCGTCTGGCCACTTTGCTGCTCGCGGGCGGCATTGCGCTCCATTATTTTGCCCTTCTCGACCGCTCGATGGGAACGCACGCCGTCCCCTACGACGACCTCTACGGTTCGATGTCGCTTTTCGCGTGGCTTCTGGGCATCACCTACCTGGGTCTGGAACTGTTCAATCGCGAGCGCTCGGTCGGCGCATTCGTGACCTTGCTTCTAGTGATCTGGATGGCGGTCCTCGACTGGCTCGCCCCCCACCAAATACCAGCCCCGCCGCCCGCCAAGGGTGCGCTTTTCGCGTTTCACATCACGCTTAACATCTGGGCCTACGCCGCTTTCGCTCTCTCATTTGTCCTGAGCGTGGTGTATCTCGTGCAAGACCGGGTGCTGCATTCGCACCGCCCCGGCGCGGCGTTCTGGAGGTTTCCAGCTCTGAACGTTCTGGATCGAATGTCGCGCGGTAGCGTCTTTTTGGGACTGGCGGCGCTGGCGTTCGGCGTCGCGAGCGGACTGGTCTGGGAGCACCGCCTCACAGGCATGTACTCGTGGGGCGATCCGAAAGTTGTCGTCACGCTCCTTATTGTCGGCGTTTACGCTGCGTACCTGCTGCTCTCGCGCACCGCGGGATGGCGAGGCTCCCGCGCCGCGCTCGTCTGCGCGCTGAATTTCGCGATCGTGCTTTTCAGCTACACTTTGGTGAATCGGTACTTCACGTCGTTTCACCGTTTCTTCTGATGGCTACCGCGTCCAACTCGAAAAGCCCTGCCGCCGGACGCGCTCCGGGCGGCATACGCGTCGCGCTGATTGGTTGCAACCATCGCACGGCTCCGGTCGAGCTCCGCGAGCGCGTCGCGTTCACAGCTGAGCAGGCGCTGGACGCTGCCGGCGAACTGCGCCGCCGCGGAATTCTCGATGAAGCCGTCGTTCTTTCCACGTGCAACCGCAGCGAACTGTATGGCGTGCCGGCAACCTCCGCCTCCGCAGTCACCGATGAAATGGAAGATTTCCTCACAACCTTCCATCGGATCTCGCGTACCGAGTTGGATGGCCGCCTCTATCGCTGGGAGGGAACTGACGCCGTCCGCCATCTCTATCGCGTCGCAGCGGGCCTCGACTCGATGTTATTGGGCGAAGCCGAAATTCTCGGGCAGCTTCGCACGGCTTACGGTCAAGCGCTCGACCACGGTTCCACCGGTCCTGTTCTCAACCGCGCCTTTCAGGGCGCGCTCGAAGTTGGCAAGCGCGTTCGGGCGGAGACAGAAGTTGGCGCACGGCCGATGTCTGTTTCGCTCGCAGGCATCAAGCTCGCCGAGCGTGTGTTCGGCAATCTCAAGGGGCGCGCCGCGTTGATTCTCGGTGCTGGAGCGGTTGCCGAACAGGTTGTGGAGCATCTTCGCAATCGCGATATCGGCAGCCTGCGCGTCGTCAACCGCTCGCATGATCGCGCGACCGATCTCGCGCAGCGGATGGGCGGCGAAGCTGTCGCCTGGGACTCGCTCGAAAGGGTTCTTTCCGCCCCCGATATTATCGTCACTTCGGTCGGCAATGCCGGGCACGTGCTTTCGCGAGACATGCTCGAACGCGCGCTGGCCGCTCGCAGCGGCCGTCCCGTCTTCGTCGTGGATCTCGGCGTGCCGCGCAACGTCGCCGCGGAGTCCTCCGGCCTCTACAATCTCTATCTCTACAATATTGACGATCTCGGCGAAATCGTCGAGCAGAACAAGCGCGCCCGCGAAGCAGAAATTCCCCGCGCCGAAGCGCTGATCACCGAGCACGTCGCAAAATTCGAAGCTTGGCGCACGGCGCTGGAGGCCGGCTCCATCGTTGAAGATCTACGCGGCCGGTTCCGCAAACACCGCGAAGTGCTCCTGCGCGAGCGACTCGGCGAAATGAAGGTTCTTTCTCCGGAGGAACGCCAGCGCCTTTCGAGCATCACCGAGGAATTGATCGAACGTGTCCTCGACGAGCCCGCCGAACGCCTTCGCAACGCCCGTGAAATGCGCGGCAGGCTCGGCGCCATCGAAGCCCTCCGCCATCTTTTCGGTTTGGATCGCGATGCTGACAAAGGCGGAAAAGGCGGGGGCGGGGAGTGACGCGGCTGCGAATCGGCACGCGCGGCAGCGCGCTCGCGCTCTGGCAGGCCAATCACATCGCGGAACGCCTCGGGAAGCTTCACGGGATCGAGTCGGAAATCATCCGCATCCGCACGTCTGGCGATCGGATGCAGTCCGCGTCGGTTGCGCAAATCAACGAACAGATTGGCGCCGAATCGGGCGGCAAGGGAATCTTCATCAAGGAACTCGAGGACGCGTTGCTTGCGAACTCCGTGGATCTCGCCGTCCACAGCATGAAGGACGTTCCCACGGAAATTCCTGCGGGTCTCGCATTCCCGGCGATTACGCGGCGCGAAGATCCGCGCGATTGCTTGATCTCGCGCAGCGGTCGCAGCTTGAAGGGACTTCCTCCGGGCGCCCGCGTCGGCACCAGCAGCCTGCGCCGTCAGGCGCAACTTCGACTAAATCGCCCGGATATCGAAGCGCTTGATCTGCGCGGCAACGTGGACACGCGTCTGAAAAAACTCGACGCCGGTGAATTCGATGCCATTGTGTTGGCTGTCGCCGGAGTAAATCGTCTCGGCGCGACCGACCGGGTCACGCAAGTGATGAATGCGGACGTAATGCTGCCTGCCGTCGGCCAGGGCGCCCTTGGAATCGAGACGCGCGCGGACGACGCGGAGACTTCGGCGCTTGTAGCCGCTCTTGACGACCCCGACTCGCGCGCATGTGTCACTGCCGAGCGCGCCCTCCTGCACGAGCTGCAGGGAGGCTGCCAGGTTCCCCTCGGTGCGTGGGCGCGGCTGGTCACCGGCGAGTTGTATATCGAAGCTGGCGTTTTCTCAGTGGACGGAACGGAATTCGTGCGGCGCGAACATCGTGCGCCCGGGTCCGATCCTGCCGGGGCAGGGAAGCGGCTGGGGCAAATTCTCATCGAAGCGGGCGCCGACAGGATTCTACGGTTCGCTGGCAAGTCGGTGGGCCAAGCATGATTGAAGCTCACGAAAAGCCGCTGGCAGGCAGGCGAATCGTCGTCACGCGCGCTCCTGAACAGGCGGGAGAATTAATCCGCATGCTCGAGCACATAGGCGCCGAAATCATTTTGCTGCCTTCGGTCGGCTTCGAGTCTCCGGAAGATTCGCAGCCTCTCGACCATGCGCTTGGGGCACTCGGCTCGTTTGATTGGGTTCTATTCACCAGCCAGAATGCGGTACGATTTGTCGCGCTGCGGCTGGAGCAGCTCGGCCTTCCTCCGACGATTCGTCAAGTCGCAGCCGTGGGCCCGGCGACGGAGGAAGCTGCCAAGCTGCAAGGATTTCATGTGGACTACGTGGCCAAGAATCACACTGCCCATTCTCTGGCGCACGAGATGCGAGAACGTCTCGCGGGCGGCAAGGTGTTCCTGCCTCGCAGCGATCGCTCCGGCGACCATCTCGCTGTGGCGCTGCGCGAAGGCGGCGCGCTGGTCACCGATGTTGTCGCCTATCGCACCGTGGCGCCCGAAGCGCCTGATCAGGCTGCGCTCGATCGCATTCGTGCCGCCGAAATTGACGTGACGATTTTCGCGAGCCCTTCGGCTTTCCATAATTTGGATGCTTTTCTTGGCGCCGGTGAGCTCGCAAAACTCGCTGAGAAGGTTCAGTTCGCCGCCATTGGGCCGACCACCGCCAAAGCGATGCGCGAATCGGGAGTGCGCGTGCACATTGAAGCCGAAGAAGCATCCGACGCAGGCCTGGCCGACGCCATCGCGAAGTACTATCACGACCACCCGGCCCATTCGAGGCACCTGTGACATTTCCAATCCATCGCCCGCGCCGCCTGCGCCGTACCGAGGCTCTGCGTGGGCTTGTTCGCGAAACGCGACTTTCCACGAGCGGCCTGGTCTATCCGATGTTCGCGTGCCCGGGAAATAAAGTCCGCAACGACGTCAGTTCGATGCCGGGAATATTTCAACAATCGCCCGATCAGATCGTCGAAGAGTGCCGCGAAGTCGCCGGCCTCGGCATTCCCGCCGTGATTCTTTTCGGGCTTCCTGAGAAAAAAGACGAGACGGGGACGGAAGCCGCTTCACCGACTGGCGCCGTTCAACGCTCCGTCGAAGCGATTCGCAAAGCCAAGCTCGAGCTGATCGTCATTACCGATGTATGCCTGTGCGAGTACACGAGCCACGGCCATTGTGGCGTCATCGAGGACGGCCAAATCCTTAACGATCCCAGCGTCGCGCTTCTTGCCGACGCCGCGCTCTCGCACGCGCGCGCCGGAGCGGATATCGTTGCGCCATCCGACATGATGGATGGCCGCGTGGGCGCCATCCGTCGCAAGCTCGACGAAAACAAATTTTCGGATGTCGCAATCTTGGCTTACGCCGCGAAATACTGCTCCGCGTTTTACGGCCCATTCCGCGAAGCGGCGCAGTCCACGCCGCAGTTTGGCGACCGTCGCAGCTATCAGATGGATCCGGCGAACGCCCGCGAGGCGCTTCGCGAAGTCGCGCTCGACCTCGAAGAAGGCGCGGACATCATCATGGTTAAGCCCGCGCTGCCATATCTCGACGTGATCGCGCAAGTTCGCGAGCGCTTCGATGTGCCCGTCGGAGCCTACAACGTCAGCGCCGAATATTCGATGGTCAAAGCTGCCGCCCGCAACGGCTGGATTGACGAACAGCGCATCGTCCTCGAGATCATGACCAGCATCCAGCGCGCCGGCGCCTCCGTCGTCCTCACCTACCACGCCAAAGACGTAGCCCGCTGGCTGAAGAGCTGTTGAAGCGGTTGCTTTTCATCCGCGTTTATCTGTGTTCATCTGTGGTTCCAATCGCCTTCCTCGTAATATGATCCCACCGTGACCAAATCCTCCGACCTCTTCGCGCGCGCCCAGCAAATTCTCGTCGGCGGCGTGAACAGCCCCGTTCGCGCGTTTCGCGCCGTTGGTGCCACGCCGCTGATCGTTGATCGCGCCGCGGGCTCGCGCCTCTGGGACGCCGACGGCCGCGAATATATTGACTACATCTGTTCCTGGGGCGCGCTGATTCTCGGCCACGCGCACCCGGATGTTGTGGCCGCCGTCGCCGATCAGGCCGCTCGCGGCACGAGCTACGGAATGACGTCGCCCCTCGAAATCGAGCTGGGCGAGCGCATCGCCCGCGCAGTCCCGTCCATCGAGCGTATTCGTTTCGTCAGTTCCGGCACGGAGGCAACCATGTCCGTCCTCCGCGCCGCCCGCGCCTTCACCAAGCGCGACCTGGTCCTCAAATTCGAGGGTGGCTACCACGGCCACGCCGATAGTTTTCTCGTGGAAGCTGGCTCCGGCCTTGCCACGCTTGGCATTTCGTCCAGCCCTGGCGTCCCCGATGCACTCGCGCGCCTCACGCTCAACGCGCCCTACAACGATGTCGCCGCGGTCGAGAGCATCTTCGCGCAGCACAAGGACAAGATCGCCGCCATCATCGTCGAACCCGTCGCCGCGAACATGGGCGTCGTCGCTCCCACGCCTGAGTTCTTGGCGTCGCTTCGCCGGATCACAGCGAACGCGGGCACCCTCCTCATATTTGACGAAGTGATTACTGGCTTCCGCCTCACCTACGGCGGCGCGCAAACGGTCTTCGGAGTTCGTCCGGACATTACCGTCCTCGGAAAAATTATCGGCGGGGGACTGCCGGTCGCGGCCTACGGCGGCCGCCGCGAAATCATGGACCTAATCGCGCCGCTCGGCCCCGTGTATCAGGCAGGAACGCTCTCGGGGAATCCGCTGGCGATGCGCGCTGGCCTGGCCACCTTGTCCCTACTCGAGGGGCGTGGGTTTTACGCCGCCCTAGATGAGAAGGCTGCTCGCCTCGCCGAAGGCCTCCGCTCTGCGCTTGCCGAAACCGGCATTCCCGGAGAAATCAACGTGTCGGGATCGCTGGTCACCATCTTCTTCAACGGCGCCCCAGTCCGCGATTATTCCGGCGCCAAGAAGTCGGACACAGTCCGGTTTGCATCCTTCTTCCGCGAGATGCTGGCGCAGGGGATTCTCCTTCCGCCATCGCAGTTCGAGGCGCTATTCGTCTCCGCGGCGCACACAGACGACGATATTGACCGCACCATCTCCGCCGCCCGCACCAGCCTCCGAGGTCTCGCGGTCTCCAAATAACCCTGGCGACCGAGCCATCCGTAAGCCATTGATTAGAATATTCTTAGAATCCACTCTCCACGGGTTTCGCCCGATTTTCTAGTTTCGGGGCAAATAGTGGAAAAGCACTTCCACCCACGTAGTACTTGGTCGGCCAGTTTCCCTCGCCACGCGGCCCGAAATGGCCTCCCAAATTGGAAATAAAGCGCTTACACCGTGTAGCCGGGATGGTACTGCCCGTGCATTTCCACCCAGTGAACGGCAAAAGGAGACAGCCCCTTCCATGGTTTTTGCCATCGCAGCATTGATGTTTCAGTTCGCTCCAGCCATCCACGCGATACCTGACGTGGACGTCCGGTCCGCGGCTCCCGTAGTCAAATCAGCTTCGGCACCAGCGGGCGAGATGCCCGAACAGCCACAGCCTTCGACCAGCTCGTCCGCCAGAGGCGATTCTACAGGCGCCGCTTCCGGTACGCTGACCATGGTCTCTCTCGAAACGTCCGTGAAAAACTCCCAAGCGCTTGCGTCAATCCGTTTACCGGACGCCGCTCCGGCCAAGCCTGTCCGAGTCATCTCGGCCGAGACTTATCCCAAACGAGACTGGATACTCCTCTCGATCGCGCAGCATAGCGCGGCAGCATTTGACGCTTATTCGACCCGCCAGGCCGTCGCGACCGGCGCGACCGAGGCGGATCCTTTCATGCGTCCGTTCGCGCACTCTCCTGGGATTTACGCCGCCATTCAAGTCGGCCCAGCCATCCTGGATTTCGCCGCGCGCCGCATGCAGCACAGCGAAAACAACTTCATCCGCCGCAGCTGGTGGATTCCGCAGACTGCGAGCACCGGCATGTACCTGATTTCCGGCGTCCACAATATGAGCGTGGCCAACCGGCATTAGATTTCGAGATTGGTGCAGTAGATTTTCTCCCTGGCGGGAGTAACTCAGACGGACACCCGGGCCCTCCTCCCGGGTGTCTTGTTGTTTGGCCTCTTTTTTTTCGCAGAAATCCAAAATACCGCTTTCCTTCTCCGCTCAACCACGTATTATGTGCGCCTTAGTTGCATGAGTTTTGCTTCGCGGGACGCTCGGTCCTCGAAGCCGGTGGAGCGGGGCGCACTTCGAAAGTCGTGGTGGAAGCGGAGTCTCTGGGGTCGTGGACGAACTTCCAAAAGAAGTCCCTGGACTGTTATTCAGCTTGACGTCGCGATGGAAGCGCGTGTTGGTGCTCGTGTGTGCCGTCGCGCTTTGGTCCGCCGTCGCAGGCGCGCAAACTACTGGCGCGATTCGCGGCGAAGTGCGTGATCCCTCCGGCGCCCTTGTTCCCGAAGCCAATCTAACCGCCACGCTCGCCGGCACCAACGTGGTGCGTTCCGCGACCACCGCGTCCGACGGTACCTATGAAATCCCCGCGCTCGCAGTCGGCACGTATGACATCGCCGTTCGAGCCACTGGCTTTAAGAACTATTCCGCGCGGGGTGTCCTCGTCACCATCGGCCACGTCGCCGTCGTGGATGTCGCGCTCGAGCTCGGCGGCGCATCGGACACCGTCACCGTGCAGGCCAACGCAACGCAGGTGGAGACCACCAGCACGCAGATCGGCGCCGTAATGTCGGAAACGGCCGTGCGCGAGCTCCCGCTCAGCACGCGCGATACGTACCAGCTCCTCCAGCTGCAGCCCGGCGTGCAGTCGCAGGTCGGCGCGGATCTGTTCTACGGCAGCGACAACGCCGGCGTCGTGTCGGTCAATGGAGGACGCGGCCGCTCGAACAACTACACGGTCAACGGCGGCGACGGCAACGATATCTTCGCGAACGGCCCGGCGATACAGCCCTCGCCGGACGCCATTCAGGAGTTCCGCGTTCTCACCAATACATTCGATGCCGAGTACGGCCGCAACTCCGGCTCCGTGGTCAATGTCGTCACCAAGTCCGGCACCAACGATCTTCACGGCGACTTTTACGAATTCTTCCGCAACGACGTCCTGAATACGCGCGGCTATTTCGATCCGTATGTTCTCGATTACAAGCAGAATCAGTTTGGCGCGACGCTCGGCGGCCCGATCAAGAAAGATCGTACCTATATCTTTGGCTCGTACGAAGGGAACCGTCTCCGGAAGGGAATTGACGCCGGAACGGTCCAGTTTCCCACCGCGGCCGAATCAGATGGAGACTTCAGTGCCACGGGCCCGACTTTCGTTGGCACGCTGGTTGATCCCGCTTTCGCAACCTTACTCGCGGGCCGCACGAGCAACCCGAATACCCCCGGCACCACGTGCCAACAGGCTGTGACCGGCATTGGCGGCACCGCAATTACCGCCGGCACTCTGTTTTCCAGCATCTTCCCGAATAACAATATTCCGAGAGCCTGTTTTGACCCGACCGCGGAGGCGATTTACAACCAATGGGTCGCTCCGTTTGCGGACAATTGCAGCGGTGCCACTGACGCCAACGGCAACAATAACTGCAACATCGCCCAGATCGGTGAGCAGTCTGAACGGCAGGATCAGTTCACGATTCGCCTGGACCAGAAAATCACCAGTTCCCAGCAGCTCTCGGCGTACTACTATTTTGAGGACGACACGACGACCGATCCGTTCTCGACATTTCAAGCTGCCGGCGCCAACCTGCCCAATTTTGGCGCGCTCTTCAAGACGCGCACCCAGCAATGGAACATAGGCCATACGTGGACCCTCGGCGCCACTGCCGTGAACGAATTCCGCTTCAACTATTTCCGCGAGGGGCAGGGAAATCTGAATCATCCGCTCAATATTCTCCGCAGCGTTCACGACGCCTGTGGCCAATTCGAGGATCCCTCGCTTTGCTTCACCGATCCGGACAATCCGTCCGCCGGCATTACCTCCAACATTCCCGGGCGCCAGGGCGTTCCCAGCATTCTGGTTGACGGCGGATTTTCCATCGGCAACAACAACGAAGGCGAGCTTCCGCAAACCGGAAACACCTTCCAATGGACGGACAATTACACCAGAGCCTACGCCAAGCACACCCTGAAGTTCGGTGTGGATGTCCGCCGCCAGCGCTTCGATCAGTTTCTCTATTTCAATATCAACGGATTCCAATCGTTTCTGAGCGACGCGAATCTCTGCTCACCCACAAACCCGAATCCGCCATTTCCGGTGGTCTCCGACACCGGCTTGAATTGCGACAACGCCACAACGAACGACGTCGGTTTCTCCAGCGCCTACCCTGACTATTTTATCGGCACGTCGAGCAGTTACACACAGGGCGCGGCGCAGGGCCAGCATGACCGAAATAGCGCGCTCTATCTTTTCGCCCAGGATAGTTGGAAGATCAAATCGAATCTCACCCTCAATTACGGGCTGCGGTGGGAACTGAACACGCCCTACTACGACACCGGCAACCGCCTCCAGACTTTCCGCCCGGGTCAGGCGACCATGCAGTATCAGTGCTGGATGTCGCTCGAAAGCTCCGAAGCGACGGGCCTGCCGCAAGGTCCCTGCGGTCCAGGAAGCGGCAGCGATTCGATCTTCCCCTACGGCCTCGTTTTCCCCGGTGACAAAGGCGTCCAGCGTGGTCTCACGGCCACTTACTACAAAGGATTCGCTCCGCGCATCGGCCTGGCCTGGAGCCCCGCATGGACCGACGGTTGGCTCGCGAAGCTTACTGGCGGCCCGGGCAAGTCGAGCGTGCGCGCTGGCTACGGCATCTTCTACAATCCAATCGAGCAGCTCGTCATGGAGCAATTCAGCGCCGAGCCTCCCTTCGGCGGCAGCACCACGTTATCGAACACCCTGTTCAATCTGCCCTTCGAACCCCAGTCGGGCGGGGCACCTTTTCCGAATCCTTACGGCGGGATCATCCAGCAAACGCCGAAAACTCCTTGCGCCTCCGACACTCCCGGGGGCCCCCCTGGCTGCGTGGACTGGTCGCAATTCCGCCCCATCCTGCTCGCGGGCGAGTTTGAGCCGCACCTGAAACCGCAGTACGCCGAGCAATACAACCTCACGATCGAGCGCCAGCTGACGAAGGACACGCTGCTTCGAATCGCCTATGTCGGCACGCAGGACCATCATCTCCTCGCGATCCGCGATCTGGACCCTGGCAACGCGCAAACCTGCCTCGACCTCGAAGCCGTCTCGACTTTCTACGCGCCGCTTTTGCCCAATGGCTCGCCGAACCCAGCCGCCAACGCCGGATTGAATTCCGAGTATTCCTGCGGTCCGTTCGATTCAGACTCGGCCTACAATCTTCCCGCGGGCTCGCTGCCAACCGGATTCAATCTGCACCTGCCCTATGGTTCCGTTCAATCAGTAGCGGGAGGGCCCGAGTCGCCCGCCATCACCCTGGTTGGCCTGCGTCCCTTTTCCTCGCCGATTTGTCAGCCAACCACCGGGAATGGCTGTCCCCCCGACGGCGTGCCGGTCTTCAGCAACATTTTCTCCGAAGACACCATCGCCAATTCGAACTACAACGGTTTGCAAATTTCCGTCGAGCGCAGCCTCTCCAAGGGTTTGCTCTTTCAGGCTTCGTACACCTACAGCAAAGCAATTGACCAGGGCGCATCGTTTGAAAACGAATTGAACCCGCTGAACCTGAACGCCACCCGTGGGCTTTCGCTTCTCGACGCGACGCATCGCTTCGTTTTCAGTCCCTACTGGGAGCTGCCGGTTCCGAAATATTCCGGCATCACCGGCAAGCTGCTGGACGGCTGGGCCGCGTCCGCCATCATCAGTTATCAGAGCGGCTTTCCGATCCGCGTCCAGACGCAGGATGATCTGGAGCTCGAGAGTAGCTTCTTCTTCGAGGACGCCAACACCCCTGAGGTGACCGGGAAAGTTCAATTCGTAAATCCGAAGACGAACGGCAATCTCTGGTTCACCTCCGACAATATCAACGATCCCGCTCCCGGCACTTTCGGCAACATGCCGCACTCGCTTTGCTGCGGTCCTGCGCTGAGCAACACGGATATCGCGCTCGTGAAACACACGCAGCTGGGGGAGGGCTGGTCCTCGGAATTCCGCGCCGAGTTTTACAACGCGTGGAATCACACGCAGTTCGCCAATCCCGACGGCAACTTCAGCGATTCCACTTTCGGTGAGATCCTTAGAACGCGGGAAGATCCCCGCGTAATTCAGTTTGCCCTTAAATTCTTCTTCTAATTGATCTCCGCGCGGGGCCGCCGAAAACATAATCCAAGGCCCAACCTGACCGTAACCTCGAAAAACGCGCTCCTCAGGTATAATCCCCCCGCCTAATCCACAGGCCACATCGGAGAGTTTCGTTCAAACGAGTCCGATGGCAAGGAGATCCACCGATGCCGACACTTACAACGAAAGACGGAACGCAGATTTTCTACAAAGATTGGGGCACAGGTCAGCCCATCGTTTTCTCGCACGGTTGGCCACTAACCGCGGATGATTGGGACGGTCAGATGTTGTACTTCGGGCAGCTTGGCTACCGCGTCATCGCGCACGACCGGCGCGGTCATGGGCGCTCCGACCAGACCTGGGGCGGCAATGATATGGACACCTACGCGGACGATCTAGCCGTGCTATTTGAAAAGCTCGATCTGAAGGACGCCATCATGGTCGGGCACTCGACCGGTGGTGGGGAAGTCGCGCGCTACCTGGGCCGCCACGGCACCAAGCGTGTCGCCAAAGCCGCGCTCATCAGCGCCATCACCCCGCTGATGTTGAAGACGGAAAAGAATCCCCTCGGCAGCCCCATTGAAGTCTTCGACGGGCTCCGGGCGGCGCTTGCAGCCAACCGGCCGCAGTTCTACATAGACATCACCCTGCCGTTCTACGGATACAATCGCCCGGGCGCGAAGATTTCCGAGGGCATTCGCCAGCACTGGTGGTTGCAGGGGATGGTGGGAAGCGTGAAAGCTCACTATGACTGCATCCGGGTTTTCTCAGAGACCGATACCACCGAGGATCTCAAAAAGATAGACATCCCAGTCCTGGTAATTCACAGCGAAGACGATCAGATCGTGCCCATCGCCGCCGCGGGTCCAGCCGCCGCGAAGCTGCTCAAGCATGCGACGCTGAAGGTCTATTCCGATCTCCCGCATGGAATGCCTGCGACTCATGCGGACATAGTCAACGCCGACTTGCTCGCATTCTTCAAGGGCGCGGCGATCACAGCCTCGGCGTAGCCAACTGGTAGCCCGGGCTTTCGCCTTCGCGGCAGAGCCCGGGTCTCAGCCTCATCGCTGTCAAATCGCCGCGACGGTTTGGTGTGTGCAAGAAACTTCAGAAGAATCGTTTGTCGTACAGGAGGTATCCGTGAACAACAGGCGGCGCTTTTGTGTTTGCGCTTTTTTGGCTGCGATATTCGTGCTCAGCCCGCAGCAGGGAAGTGCTCAGGCAACAGCTGGTCCGGGCACAATCGTGGCGCGCGATGCTGAAGTTGACGGAGTGAAGCTACATTACCTGACCGCCGGCCACGGCCCGGCGTTGATCCTTCTCCATGGCTATACGCAAACATCGCGCATGTGGCGGCCGATTATTCCCCAGCTTACCGGGAAATTTACGGTGATTGCGCCCGACCTTCCCGGAATCGGCGATTCGAGTATCCCGGCGGACGGTTTGGACATGAAGACCGCCGCCATCCGCATCCACGCGCTCGCCAAGTCACTCGGCATTCAGAAGGCGAGCGTCGTCGGCCACGACATCGGACTGATGGTCGCCTATGCTTACGCGGCGCAGTTCCCGTCGGAAATGGAAAAGCTGGTGCTGATGGATGCCTTTCTCCCGGGCGTGCCCGGCTGGGAAGACGTTTACAACAATCCCGGCATCTGGCACTTTCGATTCAATGGTCCGACCCCCGAAGCCCTTGTGCGCGGGCGTGAGCGAATCTACTTCGACTATTTCTGGGATGATTTCGCCGCCGACAAGACGCATTCGATTCCCGAGGCTGACCGAGTTGCCTATACCGCAGCCTACGCTCGTCCGGGACGCATGCGCGCAGGCTGGGCGTACTTCGTTTCATTTCAGCAGGCGGCCAAAGATTTCGCGCAACTCTCCGAGAACAAGCTCGCCTTTCCGGTCCTCGTGATCGGGGGCGGGAAGGCAAACGGAACGCTGCTGGGGCAGCAATTGAAGCTGGTGGCCACGAACGTGACCGTTGTCGTCCTGAAGGGCACTGGACACTGGGTTCTCGAGGAACGGCCGAAGGAGACCACCGACGCCCTCGTGAATTTTCTCTAACATCTGAGCCAGCTTGGCGAACTATCTGCAACGAAAGGTCTGCTCCATGACTGTTCCTCGAATATTGAAGATGTACGTGATCGTAACCGGGTGTCTGGTTTTTAGCGGTCCGGTAGCGGCTCAATCCCTGCCTGAGATGCGAATGACGCCAACCGAAATCGCCGCCAGCACGAATTCGCTCGATAACAATCAGATCGGAAGCTCCGGCGTTGCCGGCGTTCACACCAAAGTGCTTTTTGGCGATCCCAAGAAGGCGGGCTACTATTCGATTCTGCTGTTTGTGCCGCCGAACACTACAATCCAGGCGCACGCGCATCCCGATAATCGCGTGGCGACAGTGGTCTCTGGCGAATGGCACTTTGGTTACGGCGATCATTTCGATCCAAAATCGCTGAAGACCCTGCCGCCCGGAAGCGTTTACTCGGAACCGGCTGGCCACGATCATTTTGCGCGCACCGGCGCCAGTTCCGTCATCGTCGAAATTTCAGGATTTGGCCCGACCGGTACGAATTATTTCGATGCCGCCAATGACCCAGGCCTGCAAAAGAAGAATTAATCAAATGCGCGATAGAAAGATTTCAGTCTCGTTCGCCGCCGCGACAATCCTCGCGGCCCTCTTGTTTCTTTCCTGTGCAACGTCGCTCGCCGGTGGTCAATCGGCTCCCGTGCGCGATGTGGGGGTCGCAGTAGGTCCGCAATATGATTCAACGCATGTGTACGTCGCTCCCGGCGATTTGGACGCATTCATCAGCAGCTTCGTCGCCACGTTCGGCGGTCAGCCGTCCAAACGATCCGTCACGAATGTCCTGCCGGTACCGAGCAGCACTGAATTTCAATATTTGTGGACTTCGGCCGGGACGCTCTCCGTCTTCGCGTTCGAAACGCCAATTCCATATCCATTCGGGCAGGAACGCACCGGCTACCTGGTTTCCGACATGGATCAGGCGATCAAGTTTGCTCGTGCGGCCGGCGCAGAAGTAATCGTCGAACCCTTCAAAGATCCGATCGGGATTGATGCCGTCATTCAGTGGCCCGGCGGCTTGAAGATGCAGCTGTATTGGCACTTCACGCCGCCCAAGTACCCGCCGCTCGAAACGATTCCAGACAATCGGGTCTATATGTCTCGCGACCAGGCCGATAACTTCGTCCGTGACTTTGTGCGCTTCTCCCGTGGCAGGGTAGTCGCGGACGACAAGCAAGCCGACGCAGGCGAGATCGGACGCCCGGGAGAAACGTACCGCCGCATACGCATCACTTCGCCGTTCGGCAACATGCAGGTACTGGTGACGGACGGCCACTTACCGTATCCGTTCGGCCATGAAGTGATGGGCTACGAAGTTCAAGACCTCGGCGCGACACTCGAGAAGGCAAAAGCCGCTGGCGTGAAGATTTTAGCGGTGCCTTATACATCGGATACCCGAACCTCCGCAGTCGTGGAATTCCCGGGAGGGTACATCGCGGAAATTCACGGTATCGCGCCGCGATAGCCGCACAGGGCTTCTAACTTGTCGGTCTGATACGACGGGAAGGGAACTGCCCTCCCAGCGTTACGTTCGGCGGCGATTCTTCCGCGGCCACAGCAACGACGCCACAACCATCAACGCCATTATCCCGATGATGACCCCGAGAGATGCGCCCGCAGGAACCCGAATTCGATCACTTGCCAGCATCTTCGCGCCTGTAAACAGCAGAATCGCTGCGAGTCCCGGCTGAAGAAATCTGAATCGCGGCAGCAGATCCGCCAGCGCAAAATAGAGCGCGCGCAACCCCAGAATCGCAAACACGTTCGACGAAAACGCAACAAAAGTATCTCGCGTAATTGCCAACACCGCCGGCACGGAATCAACGGCGAACAAAATGTCCGTTGCCTCGACCGCTACCAGCGCCAGAAGGAGTGGTGTCGCACTCCATTTGTTGGCCCGCCGCACGACGAAATTCGCTCCCTTGTATTCCTGCGTCATTGGCACAAAGCGGCGCACGATCCTCACCAGCCAGTTCCGTTGTGGCTGCATCTTGTGTCTGCCTGGCCATAGCATACGGACTGCCGTAAAAATCAGGATCGCGGCAAACACAAACAGAACAGAATGGAAGCGGTTCAGCAAAGCAACGCCTCCGAATATAAATATTGCCCTCATCATCAGTGCGCCGACGATTCCGTAGTAGAGGACCTTGTGCTGCGCAGCGGCGGGTACGTCCATCCCCTGGAAGATCAGCAGGAAGAGAAATATGTTGTCAATGCTCAACGACTTCTCGACCAGGTAGCTGGTCAGGAATTCGAGCCCTGCCTGATGGCCCATGGAAATGTAAATCCAGGCATTAAACGCGAGCGCGAGGCCGATCCAGCCCGCGCTTTCCGCAAGCGCCTCCTTTAGTGCGATCCGGTGCGCCTTGCGGTGCAGAATACCCAGATCCACAGCGATCGCCGCGAACACCACGACGCTGAATCCCACCCACATATATGTTGGAGTTCCCACGATGTCTTATGGTCTAGGTCCCAACCGGCACGCTTCAAGTTTGGCCGCAGGCCCGCTGCTGTCTCGGCGCCGATATCCATTCCGCAGGGATCGTCGTCGCGTGGGCCGCACAAAATTGAATTGGAATCCATTCAGCCGGATGAAACGGCCGAACCGCCATCCGACTCCACCATGAATTGACCCGCATCCGCCTCAAACCACTGAATTGCGCCCGTCGAGCATACCAAGCTCAACAGCCCACTGCTGCCGCAATCTGAAAGGCTCTTGCCGCGGCTGGAAATGGAGAAAGCGTTCGTCCGTTAAGATAACGCAGCGAACACATGAAGAAACGGCGGAAGCACCACCAACACCGGAAGGGAAGTTCGCCATTCCGAGTAGGCACTTGGTCGTATAATCCCGTGCGCGCAACTGGGGAGCAAAACATATGAACGTACAAGAACAAATCGAGAGGTATATTGCCAGCCAACCGGGGCCAAAACGCAGTGACATGCGAGAGTTGCATCGGCTCACACTTCAAGCGTCACGAGAATGCAAATTATGGTTCTTCGATGGTAAAGACAGCAAAAATCATACGGTTTCGAACCCTACGATTGGATATGGATCTCACACAATAAAATATGCCAATGGAAAAAGCAGGGAGTTTTTTCAAATTGGTGTGAGCGGAAACAAAACCGGAATCTCTGTCTATGTTCTTGGTCTCAAAGATAAGAAGTACTTAGCCAAAACGTATGGAAAAAAACTAGGCACGGCGAGCGTGACCGGATATTGCATTCGGTTTAAGGCCTTAAAGGATATAAACATGGATACGCTAGAAGCGGCAATACGATATGGCCTTGCAGCTCGGAATGAAAAAGGCAAGCTGAAGAAATAATTCCACTGGCAAGCAGCGATTGATGTAAAGGCACTCCAGTATACGACCCCTACACCCCTGTCTCGCGCCGCAACGCCATTCTCTATAAGACGGGTCGCCCGCAATAGTCGTGCGGCTCTCTGTGAGCGCTCCTTGCCCCTCTCTGTTTGCCGTTGCCCAGCGCGGAAGTATCACGGGCAATCCGGGAGTCGAGACGAAAAGTCACGTGGGGCTACAATCACCTCGCCCGAAAGGGCGAATTACTCACTAACGGAAAGCGCCCCCTCTCTCGATTTCCGGCTGAACCAGCACAAAAGCAGCATACAGTCGCACATCCTCTTGAATCGGGGCTTCAGCCCCGACAAAACCACCCCGTGCGAAGCGCGTTCCTCTGCGCTGCTTCACTTGCAGCATGTACCCTGTGGCCGCCGCTTTCGATGTCGCCACACGCCACACCGCCACGTCGCCGCACATCCGTGTGGGTCGGGGCTTCAGCCCCGACAAAATCATCCCGCGTGCGAAGCACGTTCCTTTGCGCTGCTTTACTAGCAGCATGTCTTCGCGTTCGGCTCTCTCCTCGTGGGGATCCGAAGAGCCCTCTCTATGCGCTGATTTTCTCGCAGCATGCGCTCCGGCCGTCGCCTGTCCCTGCCTCGCCGCCAAACAACCTTGGCTGTTTCTGAAACGAGCCTCAATTGCCGTCGCGCGTTGTCGCTCGAGTCCCGTGCTGTCGAAAACAGCTCCACGCCGCAGCACGTCCTTGTGGGTCGGGGCTTCGGCCCCGACAAAACCAGCCCGTGCGAAGCACGTTGCTCAGCGCTGCTTATCTTGCAGCACGCGCCCGCGCTCGGCTCCCGCCTCGCCGGGAGCGAAAGAATCGTTCCGATGCGCTGGTTCTCTCGCAGCATGTACTCCGGCCGTCGCTCTCAATGTCGCCACCGCGCGGTTCAAGACTAAGCTCGCACAAGCGCCTGGACGTCGTCGAAACCTGGCCCAACTCCAACCGAATGAGCACTCGTTGCCACCGAAATGAGGATAGACGCTAAGCGCGCACCTAGCCCTGCGACTCGGCGCGCGACTCGCGCCGAACGCGCCGTCGCTTCTCTCGATTCACACGCCCGCCCAAAACCAGAGGAAACATAATATTCATTCGCGGAAGTCAATGGCGGGGTGCTTGGCGGATGGAGACGATTAGGAGCGATGCCGAAGAGAGCCGTGAGGGCTGGCTCGGCGGCGAGATTGCGTGGCGTTTTACGGCGGCTAGAACCCCGCTCCCTACAGGGGCAGGCGCTTGGCGATGACGTGCGATTGCGACGAAACGTCCGGGTGAGAACCATCCAGGTTCGCGAAAGGGCGACGCCGACGAAGGCTGCCGCAGGGTCAGGCGCTTGGCGATGACGTGCGATTTCGACGAAACGTCCGGGTGAGAACCGTCGAGGTTCGCGAAAAGGGCGACGCCGACGAAGGCTGCCGCAGGGTCAGGCACTTGGCGATGACGTGCGATTGCAATGAAACGCCCGGGTGAGAACCATCCAGGTTCGCGAAAGGGCGACGCCGACTAAGCCTGCAGCAGGGGGAGGCACATGGCGGTAACGTTTGAGGGTGGCAAGGTACAGGCGTGAGGTCCGGAGACGCGAGGCGCGAGACGCGAGACGCAAGTAGCAAGGCGCAAGGAGCAAGGCGCAAGGTGCGAGCGAGAGTAGACCGCCCCGCCGCACGATATTTCCCTGGGCAACGCGTCGGCGCCGGTGCCTTCGGCTGCGGTGAGCGACGGGCGGACGTTACAGCGCGGCAACGTCAGGCACCAGGTGATCATGTGCTGTGGCAACGAGGCGCCCGCGTGAGAACTATCGAGGTTCGCGAGGGACGACGAGCGGTTGGAGGCATCTGTGCCCGACACGGGATTTTGATCTGGGGTAATGCTCAGCGTTTCGAGGCTTTGTAGCCAGCGGCGGCGCCGAGGGCGGCTCCGACGGCGAACCACTCGGCGTTGCGGCGTACGCGTCGCCAGAAGGTGCCTCCCTTCGAGGCGGTGACGGCCGCGTCGCGCTCGCGGGTCAGCGCCGCAATCTTGGTGGCGTCGTCGGCCGCGTTTTGTTTGGCGGAGGCCAGCTGAGCCTGGCAGGCGCGGCAGTCCTGGACGTAGTCATAGAGAGGCTTCAGGTCGGCGGAGGGAATTTGCGCGGCGCAGTTCCCTGCTTGGTCGCACGTTTGAGAGGATGGGGCGGGGACCGCGGGAAGTCGTTGTGACCCGGCGGCCGGCGCGACGGCCTGCGGCAGCAACGTAGGTTCCCCGGGAGCTGTCGGGGAACGACCAGCTGCGCTGGTGAGATTCCTCGGCTCCTCCCCCGCGGCGGATTCGGGCGGGGCAGCGCCCTTCGCGGACTCGTCACTTCCCTGCCGGTTGGTGGGCGTCGCGCCGGGGCTTGCGCTCGGGCTGGCTGCGGTTTGCGCGAAGGTGATGGCTTGCGGCAGCGACAAATATTTCGGGAGGTCACGGAGAATTTGCGCGGGAGTCTGCGTCTCGCGCTTGAGGTTTTCGATTTGCGCGAGCGTGTCGTCGAGCGCGGACTGGCGGGTGCGCTCGCGCGCGTTGGCGGCGTCGAGCAGCTGCTTTTGCGCGGCGAGCGTGGAGGCGAGGCGCTGTTGCTCGTCGCGCGAGGCGAGCCAGGCGTGGACGGACATCGCTCCGAGAAGCAGCGCGACGCAGAAGGCGGCGATTTCGATTGTGCGGCGGGTCATGGAAGGTCCGTTGGAAGGCGGCGAGTGATTAGTGAATTGTGATTCGTGAGCGGTGATTCGTGAAGAGCGGCGGCGTGGCGTGCAGAGACCTCGAGACTAACGGCGGGAATACATGCTGCGGGTGAAGCAGCGCAAAGGAAGGCGCTGCGCGCGATGGTCTTATGTCACGGCTGAAGCCGTGACCCACAGGGCTAGGGCCGCGCTTCGCGCTGATCTTTTTCGGCGTACCTAAAAGTGCGACCCACAGTGATGCGCGGCGGGCGGTCGTCCGAAAACGACAGCCGGCGAGGCGCCCAGCATCTACGCCGGGTCCGCCGCGGCGGACCCCACGAAGAAACCGCGGCGCGCGACCGCTCGATAACGATGGACAGCGAGGCGCCGAGCATATGGGCCGGACGCGGACCCTTGGGGAATGGATCAATCGCGCCAAGGTCGTTTGCCGGGCGTCCGCCGCGGCGGACTGCGCCCCTACGAAAGCATTTCGAGCGCACCGTCGCGCAGTGTTGGTAGCGCCAGCGTCTCGCTGGCGATTTCGGCTGCGCACACCGAAATTCAAATTCGCCGGCAGGATGCCGGCGCTACGCACCGTTGCTGGTCGTTGATGCGAGGCAGATGGCTGGACGGTCGCCGAACATGTGCGCCGGGCGTAGTCCGCCGCGGCGGACTGTGCTGCAATTCTGAGCCAGTCGCAACAGCTGACGGTTGCTCGGGCTCAGTTGAGGCAGTCGGTTGCTGCTCGGATCGGGCGAGGCAAGCCTCGCCCGAAAACAGCGGCGGCGAGCCGCCGCACTCCACATGAGCCCGGGCGCGGCGAATGCCTGCGGAATGGATGAATCGCGCCAAGGTCGTTTGCCGGGCGTCCGCCGCGGCGGACTGCGCCCCTACGAAACCGGCGACAATTGGAAACGCGGTGCCAGGCATCTTCGCCGGGCACGATGTATCGTGCCCCTACAGGGAGACTGCGGCGGGCGTCGACATCTGGCGAATGGATACATCACGCCAAGTATGTGCGCCGGGCATGTGCCGCGGCGGACTGTGCCCCTACAAGAAACTTTGAGGCAAATCGCATGCGATGCGAATGGGCAGTTTGGCGCCAAGCATCTGAGCCGGGCCTAGTCCGCCGCGGCGGACTGCGCCCCTACGACGAGGAACCAACGTCACCGTGGCGTGGTAGGATGGCGCCTATCCTTTCCTTGGAAAGCGAGTCAGAGCTATAGCAGGAGGCAGGGCATGGCCACTTCGGGATCCGCGGGAGTGCCGCTGGGCGCTCAGGTCTCAGGTTCTGCGTCGGCCGTGCCAGCGACGATTATCACCCCACGACACTCTGCCCTTGTGCGCATCACTCACTGGATTTTCACCCTGAGCTTTCTTGCGCTGCTCGTCAGCGGCGGTGAACTTGTGATCTCTCACCCTCGCTTCTATTGGGGCGAAACCGGCAACGATTTGACCCAACCGTGGCTCAAAATTCCGATCCCTGCCTCGAGGAGGTTGGTGCCGACCGGCTACAGCTACGTGCTGCCGGACCAGAACGGCTGGAGCCGCTATCTCCATTTCCAAGCTGCATGGATCGCGATATTGACAGGCATGGTGTTTGTAATCTCCGGCGTGCTTTCAGGGCATTTCCGGAAAGATTTGGTGCCGCAGAAGGGCGATCTGTCGCGGCGCGGGTTCTCGACGATCATCGCGGGGCATTTGCGTTTCGCGCGGCCGAGCGAGGCGGAAGCGTGGTCGTATAACGTGCTGCAGCGGCTGACTTATCTCGTCGTGATTTTCGTTTTGTTTCCATTTGTAATCTGGACGGGCCTGGCCATGTCTCCCGCTTTCGTTTCCGCGTTTCCGGCGACCGTCAACGTGTTAGGCGGCCAGCAATCCGCGCGCACGCTTCACCTCTTCGTCTCCCTGGCGCTCCTGCTCTTTCTGCTGGTCCACATTGTGATGATTTGTATCGCCGGATTCAGGAGCCGCATGCGGGCGATGATCACGGGCCGGGTCGTCACACGTAAGGAGCGCACATGAACAAAATCTCGCGGCGCAAGATGATCAAAGCCGGACTCGCGGCCACGGCCGGCGTAGCGGGATTGGGAGTGGCTGCTCGCATTGCGCAGAGTTACGGATTGATCCCGCCCGACGACGGCGGAATCTACGGCCTCGGCGAAACGCTGACCTATGCTTCGCAGCGGCTGCTGACGAAGCATTCCTTAGCGCGTGAATTCTCCACGAGCCAGATTTCGAAGCCGCCATTCGCCAACGAAATCGAGCCTCTGACCAAGGAGTTCAAGCGCCTTCAGGCCGGAGGGTTCGCTGACTGGAGGCTTACCGTCACCGGCATGGTCGCCCGGCCCGGCGCGTTTTCGCTCGATCAGCTTAAGAGCTACCCATCTCGCAGCCAGATCACCATGCTGCAGTGTGAAGAGGGATGGTCGTATATCGCCGAATGGGTCGGCGTGCCTTTGTCGCACGTTCTGGATGTCGTGGGAGTCCTCCCGCAGGCGAGATACGTCGTCTATTTCTCGTTCGAACCCGACACGTGGGACAGCATCGACATGGCCGAAGCATTGCACCCGCAGACTTTTCTGACCTATGGGATGAACGGCGACGAGCTTCCCGTGGGCCACGGCGGTCCGCTTCGGCTGCGGGTTCCCCGCCAGATCGGCTACAAGAACGTAAAATTCATCACCCACCTGACGATCACGGACAGCATGAAAAAATTCGGCAAGGGGCTCGGCTCCGTGTCTCCCGAGTATGGCTATTCGTGGTACGCCGGCATCTGACGTCCTCGAAGCAAGCGAGTGGCGCTGCTAAGATGGCGGCATGATTTCAATGAAAGCGCTGCTCGTTGCAATTTGTGGGCTGGCGGCGTTCGTGGCCGCTCAAGTGCCGCTGCAGACTTTCACCAGCGATGACGGCGCCTTCCAGTTCAAGAATTCCTCGAAGCTGGTTCATTGCGAGCTGCAGCGAGCGCCAAACGGCCACGGATCCGGGTGGATCCCCGCGGACTCGTGCATCAGCCAGGACGAGATTTGCGACGACGAGGGCGCCGGTGCCGTCACCGTCGCGTGTTTTGCGTACCCGAAGGGCGAACTCAAGAACAAGCCGGAGTTTGATGCGGCCGCTTTCTTCGTGGCCCGTTTGTCGGCGGGGACGACTTCGCAAGCTTGTCTCGAACCTTCGAAGGATTGGCAGGTGCACAAAACGGCAAACGCGACGATCGGCTCGGTGAGAGGCAGGCTTTTTTACACCCGCGATCAGTGGATGAACGGACATCAGGATGGGAACGTCTATCGAGTGTTTCACGGCGGCGTGTGCTACCAGCTGGATATCGAGGAATCCACGTCGGACGACGACGTGCATGTTACCGCGACGTCCGAAGAATTCACCAAGCAGGACCGAGCCGAGGTGCTCGCCCGGCTGAAAGAGCCGCTCGACTCGTTTACTTTCCTTAAGTAGTTCCTTCCGTCAGCGTCACACGAGGTCGCCGAAGTTGGTGAGACTTCGCGCAGGCGCGAGACCGAGTGCGCGAGCCCAGCGGTGGCGGGCTGGCGAGGTCCAGAAGCGGCGAAAGTCGGTGAGCGTCCACGCCCACGGCAGTTCCCTTCTGAGATGAACGGTCATTGGTAGCGCGCCATTCGCGCGAGGACTTGCGGCGCGTAGTCGGCGTTCGCGCCGCCGTTCCATAGTTCGAGTGCGCGCGTCACATTATCTGAGGCGGAGGAGAACTTCGCTGCAAGCACCGCACAGCCGATGTCGAGGCCCGCGGCGGGATCGCAGAGGGCGCTCAGAAATTTTCCGCTGAAGCCGTGCTCGCGCGCGACCTGTCCCATCACCTGCATCAGCCCCCAGGAAATTGAGCGCGCCACCTCCTCGGTGGGCGGCAGGCCGAGCGGCGCGACGTAGCGCGTGCGGAAGCCGGGCTCGTAGCGGATCGCGTGCGCGTCGCATGCCGATTCCTGCTCGACGACGGCGCAGACGAGCGCGGGATCGAGCTCGTGCGCGGAGGCAGCGGCGCGTGCGATCGCGATGAGATCGGCGGGAGGTGGCATGGAATTGAGGCGGCGCGGAAGGCGGAGACGTTGTAGCGCCAGCGTCTCGCTGGCGATTTTGGTACCGGGCCGCCGCGCGGAAATTCGCCGGCAAGATGCCGGCGCTACGAAAACCGGGCGGCGGGCGCGAACGCTTGCGGAATGGATGGAACTCGCCAAGCATGTGCGCCGGGCGTCCGCCGCGGCGGAGGTGCTGCAATGTCGAGCCAATCGTAACCGCTGCCGCTCGCTTGGGCTCGATTGATGCACATGGTTACTGCTCGGATCGGGCGAGGCAAGCCTCGCCCGAATACAGCGGCGGCAAGCCGCCGCACTCCACATGGTCCGGGGCGGGCGCGGACACTTGCGGGATGGATGGATCTCGCCAAGCATGTTCGCCGGGCACGATATATCGTGCCCCTACGAGGAAACTGCGGAGCGCGACGGATGCGAAGTGTATGGCGGCAGCAGTGCCAAGCAACTCTTCCGGGTCCGCCGCGGCGGACCCCTACGAAACCGGCGGTGATTGGGAGCGCGGAGCCAGGCATGTGCGGCGGGTCCGCCGCGGCGGACGCCGACGAAACCGTCGCATGTGGCGGAACGATCTCGGTGCTATTATGCGCGGCGGGAATGGCGGCGCCGGACGCGTGCTGACGGCGGCGACGCGGGGAGCGTGCAGATGAACGCAGCGAGTGTGAGCGCGGGCGGATCTGAGCGAAGCTTGGGGCGGCGGCTGGTTACTTTTCTGGCGTGGGTGGTTACGCTGCTTGTGGCTGTGATTGTGGTCGGGGCGCTGTTCCCTCCCATTCGGCTGATCGCGGTGATTGGCACGGTCTTCGAGTCATTTTTCACCGTGCATGTGTTTATCGCCGGGTGGTTGGGCATTCTGTTGGCGCTGTGGGCGCGGCGGCTTGGCGGACGCACCGCGACGACAGTCGTTTTATGGCTCGCGATTCTCGCGACGATCGGCGCGGCGATTCCGATTTGGGCGCTGCATCGCATGGCGCGTCAGTACGGAGCGCCAATTTCCTTGATGGATCATCTGCGGGTGGCTGCGCCGGGGCCGAAACCTGCGCCGGATCAGACTCAGCTTTTCGCCACAGTGGATGGCAAGAACCTCTACCTCGATGTTTATCTCCCGGCGGGTTCGCAGGCGAGTTCGTCGTCAGGAAACCAGAGCGCTGCGCCGCAAGCCATGGCGATGAGCATGTCCATGAGCATGAACCCGGCCGCGCCGCTTTCCGCGCCGGTGGTGATGATTCACGGCGGCGGCTTCTCGATGGGCACGCGCAGCATGGGAATTCAATGGGACCGCTGGCTCACGGCGCGCGGCTACACGGTATTCGACGTTGACTACCGCCTCGATCCGCCTCTGTCGTGGAATCTGGCCGCGCCGGACGTGGCCTGCGCGATGGCGTGGGTCGCCGCCCACGCGAGCGAATATCACATCGCACCGGATCGAATGTTGATCACCGGGCAATCGGCGGGCGGCTCGCTGGCGATGCAGGTGGCGTACGGCCTCGCCGACGGGTCAATCGTGTCGAGTTGCGGAGGCGCCCCGCCGGAGCCGAAAGCGGTCTTCGCGCTATATCCGCCGGAAGATTTCGTGATGGCGTGGAATCTCAACACGGGCGTCGGGCCTCTCGGTTCGCGCTCTCTCAACACCGGCTATCTCGGCGGATCGCCGGAGCAATTTCCCGACCGGTATAGCTACACGTCCGCGGTGTCTCACGTGCGTTCCGGCTTGCCGCCGACGCTGATCGCGGCGGGTCTGCACGATCATCTGGTGCCATTCGCCGGGCACACGGAAATCGTCGAGAAGCTCAACGCCGCGGGTGTGCCGAACCAGTTGCTGGGCATACCGTACGGCGAGCACGGGTACGATTTGATGTGGGGCGGCATCGGTGCACAGATCACGCGGCACGTGGCGGACGAGTTCCTGGCGAAATATTTGCCGGCGAGGGAATGACCGCGGCAAACTCAACGGCTTGCTGCGAGAGGAGCAGCGCATAGGAAGGCGCTGGGCGCCCGTCTTCTTTGTCGCACCTGAAGGTGCGACCCACAAGGCTCGGAGTATCGCGGCGCGCGCAGGTTTGTAGCGCCAGCGTCTCGCTGGCGATTTTGAATTACGGTGCGCGCGGCCAGAATCGCCGGCAAAATGCCGGCGCCACGAAAACCGGGCGGCGGGCAAGGCGTTTATGGAGTGCGGCGGCTTGCCGCCGCTGTTTGCTGTCCCGGCTTGCCGGGACGCGCTGCAATTGTGCGCGATCGCTCTCGATATGGGTGAGCCACGCCTCACCCACCGCGCCGGAGCAAGCTCCGGCGCTAGACAGCGGCGGCAAGCCGCCGCACTCCACAGGAGGCTGGGCGCGCGCGAGATAGATGGCGCGGTGTAGCCAAGCACATTTCCCGGGCACGATATATCGTGCCCCTACGAAGAAAAACAACAGGATGTTTATAGCGCCGGCATCCTGCCGGCGATTTTGTGCGGCGCCACCGTGGAAGAAATTCGCCGGCAGGATGCCGGCGCTACGAAACACGGCGGTGCGCACGCGAGGTGGATGGGCGGCGTAATGCCAAGCAACCGCGCCGGGCATCCGCCGCGGCGGACGGTGCCCCTACGAAGAAAAACCGAGATGCCGCGGTCGTTCGCCCAGCGGGCGGGGTGTGCGGCGAACGCGCTATTCAGCGATGATGCGGTCGGCCCACTCGACGAGGCCGACGAAGATCGTCGGATTGCCGAACTTGAAGCCCCATTGAGTGACGTCGGCTTCCGTGACGCCGCGGCCACGGCTGCAAGCGCCGCATGCGAAGACCGGAATCTTGCTGGCGACAAGCTTATCGAACGTTTCCTTGAGCGGAGGCCAGCCGATCGGAACGACCGAATCCACTACCGCCTTACGCGTCAGGACCGTGGCCTCGCCGAGGAGAAAAATCTGCACTTCGTGACCGGCGTCGGCGAGCGCCAGGGCGTGATTGAATACGAAAGAGGCGCGCGTTCCGTCGTCGGTGCCCCAGGCGCTCTTCATCATGATGTGGAGCTTCTTCTTGGGCTCGTCGGCCGCGCCCGGAAGCGCGAGCAGTGGAATGCCGAGGAGCGAACGGAAAAATTGGCGTCTCGCCATGAATTCCTCCCGCGGATTGATACCGAGGAAACGGCGAGAGTGTACATTGCGGTTCACGATCTGTCGAGGCAGCGAGACGGGCGAGAATGAATCACGGGAGCGGAAGCGCTTCCCTATAGGGGGAAAGTCTCCCGATGCCGGGGTTTGTAGCGCCGGCATCCTGCCGGCGAATTCCGTCGCGCGCGCCGTGATTCAAGAACGCCGGCAAGATGCCGGCGCTACGAAAACCGCGCGGCGGGCAAGGCGTGTATGGAGTGCGGCGGCTTGCCGCCGCTGTTTGCCGTCCCGGCTCGCCGGGACGTGCTGCAATTATGCCCACTGTCACAGGAATTGGGCGAGGCACGCCTCGCCCACCGCGCCGGAGCAAGCTCCGACGCTAGACAGCGGCGGCAAGCCGCCGCACTCCACATGGTTCGAGGCGACGCACACGGGATGACGGAGTCACACGGTTTACGATGCTAACGAGCCGCGAAACGAAGGGGGCAGAAGCCTCTGAGCAGGTTTTTCTATCGGCGGAGTGGCGCGACCTGGTGATGTTGAATTACGAGGTGGATCCCGCGCTGCTGCGCGAGTTCGCGCCGCGGGGGACGGAGCTTGATTCGTTTGACGGCAAGACGTACGTCAGCCTGGTGGGATTTCGATTTCTGCGCACGAAGCTTTACGGATTCCTCCCGCTTCCCTTCCACTCGAATTTCGACGAGGTCAATCTGCGGTTCTACGTGCGGCGGCGAGCGGACGATGGTGACCGGCGCGGAGTCGTCTTCATTCGAGAGATCGTGCCGAAGCGCGCGGTGGCGTGGCTCGCGCGGACCGCGTACGGCGAGAATTACAGCCGCTATCCGATGCGGCATCGCGTGAGCGCGGAAGGCGCGGCGAAATCAGCCGAATACGAATGGCGCGTTCGCGACGCCTGGGCAAAGCTGCACGCGGCCGGTGAGGGCGAGCCAGCTTTCCCTCTCGAGGGCAGCCTCGAACAATTCATCACTGAGCACTATTGGGGCTATGCGGGGCAGCGCGACGGCGGCACGATCGAATATCACGTGACACATCCGCAGTGGCGCGTCTGGCAGAGCGCGCGCGCCGGATTTGAAGGCGACGCCGCGGAGATTTACGGCAGCGCGTTTGCCGAGGCGCTGCGACGCGAGCCGGATTCGGCGTTCATCGCCGAGGGCTCCCCGATTGTAGTCTTTGCGGGCAAGCGTATGGCATGAGCCGAGTCCAGCAACACGCGAGATGGATGGGCGGCGGGATGCCAAGCATATGCGCCGGGCACGATGTATCGTGCCCCTACGAAACCGTTCTTGTCCCGCAGGGGTTTGTAGCGCCAGCGTCTCGCTGGCGTTTTTGAATCACGGTGTACGCGCGGAAAATCGCCGGCGGGACGCCGGCGCTACGAAAACCCTACGTCAGCGCGGGCGGCGGAGGCGGAGGAGGCGCTCCTGCTCGGCGAGCTCGAGCCAGCGGATCGGCGGCGGCGGATTGCGCTCAATTCCCTGCCGGTCGCACTGCTTGTCGAGCAGATCGTAGATGTGCGGCAGATGGTTCGCGGCCATGTCCTGAATAAAGGCGCGCATCAGCTCGTCGTTGCGGACGCGGCGGTAGAGCCATCGCACGAATAGCGCAAACTGCACGGCGAAGGTGAGCGCGAACGTCCACCAGTTCGAGTCTATGAATTCACGCATGGGGATGGAGTGATGGCGGCAGACGACCAGGGGTGATTCAATTGGTTCTAAGGACGAGGAGTCATCGCGAAGTCTTTCATGCCGACCTGTATTTTTCGCACGTGCGAAAAGTCCTTCGACACTACAATCTCCCCTTTCACATCGAAGGGGTTTGGCGCCTTCCCCTCCTTCTCAACTACGACAAAGTCCCTGAAAAAATCGATGTCCAGGGCTGCCGCCGCCACGATTGTGGACCCCTCAATCTTGGTATTCCATGAGGGATCGTTGTCCACGGCAATATTCCAACCGATTGGCGTGTCGGGCATCTGCGCGATTCGCGCGGACGTTAGGTCGATGTCAAAGCCGACGATTCGCTCCCCCGTCGCCATGGGGAGCGCAGGCAAAGAGATGGACGAAAGTTGCCCGTGAGATGGTTCGGCGCCGACGGGCAGGAGCAACGCGGTTAAAGTAGCCATTAGAAGCAGTGCTGATCTCGCGCGCTTTTTCATTTTTGCACCGTCACAGTCACAGGAACGTGTCCAGGCTTGGTTGTCCCCACGAGCTTCTCGAATGCGGCAGGTGTCAAGTCGATGATTCGTCCGGGCGCGGGCTGTAGGGGGATAGTTGCCTTCCCGTCGGCCGCTCGCGCAAACGGCCCCCTTTCGTTAACGACGACGGAAATCGTCCTGGTTACGGTCTTCCCGTGCGCGTCTCGGTAAGTGTATTCCACTGTCACGGTCTGACCAAGCTTGGCTTTTTCAGCGGTCATAGCCGCTGCCATTTTGTTTCTGTCAAACCTCTGGCCGCTCGCGGTCCTGGCTCCGGGTAGGTCGTAATACGTAGCGTCTCCGGTAAACTGCACTGTACCTCGTTTCGGTTGGCTTTGTCCTTGCGTCTCTACGATCAAGCCATGGCGCCCGTTAATCGTCACCTAGTGGGAGCTCTGCTCTTGGCCCGCATCGTTCGAACCATTCTCGGCGGTCCGGGCGTGCTCCAGAGCGCGACCTTGCGCCGGATTCATGTAAAACCCGCCGTTGACGAAAGGCATTTGCGCCCCCCTATCCGAAAAGCGACGCGATGCTGGAGCCGAGGCCGAAGAGGCTGCCGAGGCCGCTACCCGAGCTTGAGGACGCACGCTGGCGCACGCCGAGCAGCTCGGAGGGAACGCCCATCGCTTTGCCGAGCAGGTTGGTGTCAATGCCGTAGGTTTGCCCGAGCGCGTTGAGGCCGGCCATTTGCTCCTTCAATTGCTGGTTGGCAAACTGGATCTGATTCTGCTGCGCCTGGCTCGCGTCGGTCTGCGCCTGTTCGCGGCCGAGCTGCGCGGTCAGGTCGCCGTAGCCGGCGCTGTTGTTCGTGGCGGCCATGCGATTCGCGGCGCGCTCGCGGAGCGCGTCGAACGCGGTGTTGGCCGCGCCCATGCTTTGCTGCGTGATCGCGGACTGCTGCTGCGGCGTGTAGCCCTGCGAATTCAGAAGGCTCGTGATCGTCGGCATCATCGCCGCGCGGTCCTGCTGCCCCTGCTGGTTCGATTGCGAAATCAGCTGATTCTGCTGCGCGAGTTGCTGGTCGGTGAGATTGCGTGTGTGCTGCGCGGAACGGCCCATGGGTGAAACCTCCGAAATACGAAAATGGAAACTCGAAATGGAAACTCGAAAATGGAAACTCGAAAATCGAAAAGCGGCTAGTGACGAGTGGCGAGTGTTTAGTGGTTAGAGTGAGATGTTGTGATGTAGAGTCTCTCCGTGCGCGTCAACATGCCACTTCTGCTTCTGTTTGGGGCGATCGTGATCCTTGTGTTGTCGTGCTTCCTGCCGCTTGTCTCAGTTCACACATACTGCGAAAATCGCAAAGTCGCTGCTGCTTTCATGGTTGCTGCAATAGTCGCATTCGGCTTCTTGTTTTCCGATCGCGCCACATCGACGCGCCAGAAAGTTCTGGCGTTCATCAGTGGAGCCATCTTTATTCTGGCGATAGGGATAAACGCGACGTTCATAGTTTGGGCGACCGAAGTCTGCCGCCACGCGTTTGATCTATTGCGTTGATCGTACGTACTTTTCACGATTACCCACCTGATTTCAGCCTACGGCAGTACGGTGTCCACGAGGTGTCGCGGACCCAGCCGAGCGATTCGAGGCGGCGTCCGAAGCGGCGCGCGATCGGCGGCGGGAGCCATGCGTGCGCGTCGTCGAGGCCGCGCGCGAGCAAATCGCGTTCGCCGGCCGCGTGCAGCGCGAGAAATTGGGCCCAGCGCGCGCGTGCGTTCCCTGCCCTGCCGCGGGTGACCGGTTTGTCATTCCGAGGAATCTCTCTTTGCGTGTCCGGATTGCCGACGCCAGCGTCGAAGAGAGATCCCTCGGCCAAAGACGGGCCTCGGGATGACAGGATTGAAGTGTCCCCGCGATCAACGAGCAGATACATCTCGCACGTGAGGCGCGCGAGCGAGGCCATGACCGCGCGGCCGTCGTCATCTTCGACCACGAGCTTCGAAACGAAAATCGGATCGGTGAGGTCGGGGAAGGCGTAGTCGAAGCCCTGGCGCGTGTGCATGCGGCGCAATGCGTCGAGATCGGCCGGCGTGTATTCGCGGATTAACATCGGTGAGTGGTGATTAGTGCCTGGCGATTGGTGATTCGTGAGTCGAGCATATGGCTCCGAGAAGGTGTTGTAGGGGCGTAGTCCGCCGTGGCGGAGCCGGCAATCATGCTTGGCGTCGCGTTGCCCATTCATCTCGCGTGTTCTTCGCCCCGGACCGTGTGGAGTGCGGGAGCTTGCTCCCGCCGTATTCGGGCGAGGCTTGCCTCGCCCGATCCGAGGCGTTGGCGAATGCGGGGAGCACGCCCGGGCAAGCCCGTGCGGCAAAAAACGGCGGCACGCCGCCGCACTCCACATGACTCGAGGCGCTAGTGGCGGCTTAGAAAACTCGGTGGCGGAGGAGCGGGTGAATCCGTGCGACGGCTTCGGCGGCGTCGAATGTGGTGGCGCCGGGGGCGACGCCGTGCGGCGCGAGCGCGGCTTGCGCGGCGTCCGAGATCGGCTTTTGCGCGAGCGGATGCGGCAGCGCCTCGAACGCTAGCTCGCCCTCGAGCGCAAGGTGCACGCCTTCGTCCGCCTCGATGAGGACGAGAATTTGCGTGGATTCGGGCGGACTCGGCGAAGATGCTTGGCAATCCTGCGGAACTCCAGCATTCGAGTCCGATTCGAGGGTGTTCGTAGCGCCGGCATCTTGCCGGCGATTTTCGTCCACGGTGGCGTCGCACGAAACCGCCGGCGGGGACGCCGGCGCTACAAAATCCAGCGTCGCCGGATGGCCAGCGTCACGCCAAGAAAGATCGCCGGGCGCAGCATGCTGCGCCCCTACGAAACCGTTCTTGTTGGAGGCAGATGGACCGGGTGCGCGCGAATCTAGCGCGACCCAGTGCGAATTCGCGAAGCGGGCGGCGTGGTGCAGCCAGTCCGCGAGCGTGGTGATGTAATAGCATTTGCCGGTCATGTGAAATCCGAAAGTCGAAATTGGAAACTCGAATCGCGGCCGATGTTGCCGCGGTCTGACAACCTCCGCAACGGCCTGTCGGCAACGAGGAATGCGCTCCGCGCCTGTGCGTTATGTCACGGCTGAAGCCGTGACCCACGAAGCGGCGCCGCTCGCACGCGGCGTCGAGGCCGAGGCGTTGACAACAACCCGGCGCGATGTTATTTACGGGCCGACTTCCGATCATAGGGCGGCAAGGAGGCTCTCAAATGGCGAAGATACTCGCATTTCTTTACGGGCTGGTCGTGTACCTGATTTTCTTTCTTACGTTCGTTTACGCGATCGGTTTTGTCGGCAACATTCTGGTTCCCAAGTCCATTGATTCCGGCGGCGGAGAATTTTCCGTGGCGGCGCTGGTGATTGACGCGCTGCTGCTCGGACTTTTCGGCATCCAGCACAGCGTGATGGCGCGCCAGGGTTTTAAGCGCGCGTGGACAAAAATGATTCCGAAGCCGATCGAGCGAAGCACCTACGTGCTGCTGTCGAGCGCGTGCCTGATCCTGATGTACTGGCAATGGCGGCCGATGACGGGCGTCATATCGGACGTGCAGGCGCCTGCCGGGCGATGGATTCTGCTAGCGCTCTTCGCGATTGGCTGGCTGATGGTGCTCGGCTCGACTTTCTTGGTCAGCCACGCGGAACTTTTCGGGCTGCGGCAGGTATCGCTCTACGCGCGCGGCCAGCAGGCCGCGCCGGTGGGATTCAAGACGCCGTCGCTCTACAAACTTGTTCGCCACCCGATTTATCTGGGATTCCTGCTGGCCTTCTGGGCGACGCCGCAAATGACGCAGGGCCACCTGCTGTTCTCCGTCCTCACGACGGGCTACATTCTTGTGGGCATTCAGTTGGAGGAGCACGATCTGATCGCGTTTTTCGGCGACGCGTACAGGGAATACAAGCGGCGCGTCCCGATGCTCGTGCCGTTCACGAAGAAATCACACTAGCGCCGCGGAAGCGTTGTTCGCACGCGACTCACGCAAATCAAATTCGCCGGCAGGATACCGGCGCGACGAAATGCGATCGGATGGTACCGCGTATGTGGAGTGCGGCGGCTCCGGTGTCTGCCGTCCGCCGCGGCGGACGTGCTGCAATCCTGAATCAATCGCGAATACCGACGCCTGCCCGGGCTAGATTTACGCGCTTGGTTACTCCCCGGATCGGGCGAGGCAAGCCCCGCCCGAATACAGCGGCGGCAAGCCGCCGCACTCCACATGGTCCGAGGCGATGCGAACGCGAGGCTCGTCGCGGCAAAATTGCCACGCATCCATTCTCCCGGGCTCGTAGTAAGATTTCCCGGTGATGAGTATTCCTGAGGAGACGAAATGAACGAAAAAGAAATCGAGATAAAGATGGCGGACGGCGTTTGCGACGCGGTGCTGTACGAAGCTGGAGACGGCAAGAAGCGCCCGGGCGCGATTCACTACCCCGACATCGTCGGGATTCGCCCGTCGCATCGCGCGATGGCGAAGCGGCTGGCCGAGGCGGGCTACACCGTGCTGCTGGTCAATCCGTTTTATCGCACGGCGCGCACGCCGGTGTTCGATTTCGCGCCGAACTTCGGCGGCGACGAGCGCACTATGAAGCGCTTCGCCGAGCTGACCAATCCGATGCCTCCGGAGGCGATGGAGACGGACGCGGCGACGTACATCAATTATCTCGCGACGCTGCCTTCGGTGAGCGCGGCGATGATGGGCGCGGTCGGTTATTGCTTCACGGGAGCGATGGCGTTGCGCACGGCCGCGGCGCGGCCGGATCGAGTCGGCGCGATTGCGTCATTTCATGGCGGGCGGCTATTTGTGGATGGTCCCGCGAGCCCGCACCTGAGCCTGCCGCGCGTGAAGGCGCGCCTCTATTTCGGTCACGCGAAGGACGATCATTCCATGCCGCAGGAAGCGATTGATAAATTCAATGCGGCGCTCACGAAGTGGGGCGGGAAATACGAAAGCGAAATGTACGACGCGCTCCACGGCTGGACCGTGCCCGACGAGGGCAGTCGCGTATACAACAAGCCGCAAGCCGAGCGCGCGTTCGAGAAGCTCACCGCGCTATTCGCCGGCGCGCTGAAGTAGCGCACGCGCGCGAATTCCGAGGTGCATTTGTAGGGGCATGGTCCGACGCTGCGGACCCGTACGAACAACGGAACCGCGGCATTCAACCTACGTGACGTGTTTCCACTGAAATTCGCGCTCGAAAGAGCGACGCGCGGGATTGCTCCGGATATACGCGCATGCATTCGCAAAGTCCTGTTCGTCGCGAATTATGTGCTCATAATATCCGCGCTGCCATAAGGTCGACTTCGGGCTGTCCATTCGCCAGCTAGCTTTACGGGACACGGCTGGCTTGAAAGTGGCGACGATGGTCGCAATGGAACCGGCAACCGCGGCGCCAAATTCGCGGACGTTGTCTTCTTTTCGTAGGGGCACGATATATCGTGCCCGGCGCTCTTCCTTGGCGGGATCAATGCCATCCGCCGGCATTCCGGATTTTCCGGCGTTGATAGGGTTCTCCGCCTTCGACGCACGAATGATGACAATTCCGTGCACGTGATCGGGCATAACCACATGCGGACCCAATTCAACTTGCGAGAAATGGGACGGTATCTCGGTCCAGCAAAGGTCCGCGATGCGACCCAAAGGACTCAGCTCTACGCGCGTTTCGAAGACTTTGCTGAAGGTGGGTCTCCGATCTTGTGAACAGATCGTCAGGAAATATCTGGCGGATTGCGAGTAGTCAAACTGCGGCAGCCGGACTGAACGACGCCGAGGGAGGAAAGGTTCTTCGCGCATGAAATTAGCGCGATTGTAAACCCGCGAGTGCGACGAACGCTATGTGAATGGTTGATTCACGCCAAGCACGATTGCCGGGCACGCCTGATGCCCCAGGCTCGACTAACCGTCGACCTGGGGGCCCCATATGCGTGCCCCTACGAAGACAATTCAACAGCGCACTGATGAGGTAGCGCGGGCGTTTGTCGACTGGCGGCTTCCGATTGAGACATTGAGCACAGGTGAGGTGGACCGCTCGATGTTCTCGGCCTATCATCTGTTCGTGAAGAGCCGAGCCAACCTCGCAATGTTGCTGCTGGCGTCCGTTTGCATGTTATCGAGCGCGTGCTACGGCCAGGCGGCGAGCGACGATCAACACTCGGATTCTCTCGTAGTCGTGTCGGGCGGCAACAATCCACTCTTCGTAACTTATTCCGACGGGCGTCAGCAGGTTACCTACACCTGCGATGCCGCGTATCCGGCTGCGGACGTCCTTGCGTATATCTCGAAAGAGCTACAGGTGAACGATTGGAAGCCGCTCAAGGACGATTTCCTGAATCCGGGCCTTGCTTCGTCGAACGTTCGCGGCTGGACTGACTTCGAGGACGGCACCAAGCATCCCAGTACGCACGTTTTCCAGTGGACAGCGGACTGGGAGAATGAAGCGCACGACATCGTCAGATACGGCCTGGAATATCGGTCGCCGGTCGCGAGCACGCGAGACCTGCATGCGCTGAAAGTCGTCGCGTTGTATATTCCGGCGGCGACAGTTACCGAGATGAAGCAAGCCGCAGCGGCCGAGGTGGCAAAACATCCGCCCGCGCCCCCGCCTGCACCCGCACCCGCGCCTGCACCTGCACCCACGCCCGCAAAGCACTAATCTTCTGCAAAATGTTGGCAGACTTCGAAACGCGGCCGGATGGTACCGCGTATGTGGAGTGCGGCGGCTTGCCGCCGCTGTCTGCCGGCCCGGCTTGCCGGGACGTGCTGCAATCCTGAATCAATCGCGAACACCGAAGCCAGCCTGGGCGCGATTTACTTGCTGAACGACTCCTCGGATCGGGCGAGGCAAGCCTCGCCCGAAAACAGCGGCGGCAAGCCGCCGCACTCCACATGGTTTGAGGCTGGGATCACTGGAGGCTGATGGCAGGCCATAGCCAAGCAATTTTGCCGGGTCCGCCGCGGCGGACCCCTACGAAGGCAATTCGGCGGCGCGCCGAATCACTTGTCGCAAGCCGGCGCTACGAAAATCCTACCCCCACTTGCGGGTGTCGTCCTTCGTGCGAATGGTGGCCATTCGCGCGGTGAGGGCGCGGAGCATCCACGGGACGTATCGCTGGACGGCGACGAGCACTTTGCCGTGCCCCGTGATAATGCGCTCGCGCTTGCCGCGGGCGACGGCGCGCAAAATCTCGCGCACGGCTACCGGCGTGGGAACGACCATCCGGGGAGGAATCGGATCCTTCGCAGTGGCGTGCAACTTCTCGTAATTGTCTTTTACGCGGATTTCGCTGTCCACAAATCCCGGGCTGAGGAGCGTCACCGTGATGCCGGTGGCCTTCAGCTCCTGGGTGATGGATTCCGCGAGCGCGCGGAGCGCGAATTTGCTCATGGAATAGGGCGACGCGCCGGGCGTCGAGATCCATCCCGCAACGCTGCCGACGATGGCGAGATTTCCGCGCGTCTTCTCAAGCTCCGGTAGCGCGGCGTAGATCGTACGCAGTACGCCGAAGACGTTGGTCTCGAACTGGCGGCGGTAATCGTCGAGCGTGAGCTTTTTTATCGGCGCGACTACGCCGAATCCCGCGTTGGCGAAAACCACGTCGAGTTTGCCGAAGGCGCTGATGGCGTCCGCGACGGAGCGTTCGAGGTCGCCATCGCGCGTGACGTCGCATTCGACGATGACCGGGCGCGGCTTCCCGTTGTCCGCGATTTTCTGCGCGAGAGTTTCGAGGCGGTCAACGCGGCGCGCGGTCAGCGTCAGCTTGGACCCGGCCTGCGCGAGTTGCACCGCCAATTCCTCGCCGATGCCTGACGATGCGCCGGTGATGAGCACGGATTTGTCGCGGAAAAACGTTTGAATGCTGGGCATGCGCGACATGATACATCGGCGGGCGGGAAAAATGGCGGCCTGTGCAATCCCGACTATTTCTTCGTGGTATTCTCCTCGCCAATATGAATGAGAGTATGGCCGAGCCAGTGATCGAGGTCGCCGTTCAACTGAGCCAGCGCGAATTGTTTCGTGCGAGCGTGGCGGTCACTCGAATCGCATTCGCACCGTTGCTCATCATTTTCTCGGTCATTTCTGTATTTTCGCTCGCCCTCGGAGTGTTATTTCTTGCGTTTTCTATCGAGCACCGGCCGCTGCCCCCGAACCTTGGTACCTTGCCAATGTTCTGGACGGTCTTTTTCCCGCCGCTATTCCTGGTAGTGCTCCTCTATGGATCGCCGTACCTCAGTGCGAGAAACTTGTGGAAGAACAGCCCAAACATTAGGGCCGTGAGTCGGTTTTCCTTCTCCGAACGGGGCGTGGAAATTAAGTCACCGACCGCCCGGGCGGAGCTCCAATGGGCCAGCTTTGTGAGGGCGAAAGAGACGTCGGAGTTTTTCCTGCTGTACGTGCGCAAATCCATGGCGCAGATCGTGCCGAAGCGCGCGTTTGCGAGCGAGGCCGATGTCGCAGCGCTTCGCAATCTTGTTCGAAATCAGATCAAGAACGCTTCCCTGCGCGGCTGACCTGATTCGACTTCTCAAGAGCTGAACGTGTAATTGTGCGTGAGCACTGTCGCGGCGTGGTGGCCGGCGAAGAATTGGTGCGTTGGCTCGCAGCTGATGGTTACTTTTCGCCAAGCATTTTCGCCGGGCGCAGCATGCTGCGCCCCTACGAATGCTTCTTGCGCGGACGCCGAGATCGCTTCGATGCGCTTCAGTGTGATGCGGCCGAAGCGGCCGACGAATACGTCGCTGAGGCAGAGGCGCTCGGCGCGCATGGGCGAACCGTCGGCGAGCGTGAAGATGTGGTGCGGCGTCACCTCGAGCGACTCCTCGTTCGAGAAGTGCAGGCGGATGAACGTGTCCGCGTCGCGGACTTCGAGCCGCGTGATGCGCGTCCACGATTCGCCGCCCGCGCCCGCCGGACATCGCAGGTGTTCGCCAACCACGCACGATTCGATCTCGACCGTGCCGCGCTCTTTCGTGAGCACCATCGTGCCGGCGCGCAGGCAGCTACCGCTGCCGCCACCCGATCCCCCGCCGGTGCCGCTGCTGGTGGTGGCGGCGACGATCGCGCCCTGCGAAAGCGGGATGAGTCCTTGCAGCGATTGCTGCTGCGCCGAAAGATTTGTTTTCGCCGTTTGCGCGTTTGCTGGCGAGCCTGTTCCACCGCCAACCCACGCGAGAGCGTTCGCGGTGTCGTCCCAGTAGGGATAAAAATAGTAGGTCGTGGCGACGGTTAGGCCGGTGACGGCAAGCGAGCCGTTGGGAATCGCGGTGGTAGTGCCGTCCGCGCGGAAAATTGTGAGGCCGGTCCACGTCCACGTGAGCGCGGTGGTGGTCGAGGCGTAGGTGAACGTCCCGGACCACGTCGGCGGGACGGAGCCACGCATCAGCACGCCGGATTTTGTGGGGTCAATCTGCCCGTCCGTGAGCGCGCCAGTGACCACGCGCGCGAAATTCGTGCCGTCGGTGATCTGGTTGTCGAGGCTCCACCCCTGATTCGGGCCGAGCGACGCGCCCGCCAGGCGCTTCAGCGTCTCGTACAGCTGTGGATTCGCTTTGCGCAGCGCTTCGATTTGTTGAATGTTCAGCATGGGTCAGTCACGAAAGCGCAGAGGCACAGAGGCAGAGAGAGCCGCGCGCGAAATGCGATTTAGGGCAAAGCTTATGTGGAGTGCGGCGGCTTGCCGCCGCTGTTTTCGGGCGAGGCTTGCCTCGCCCGATCCGAGGAGTCGTCCAGCAAGTAAATCGCGCCTAGGCGGGCGTCGGTGATTGCGATTGGCTCGGAGTTGCAGCACGTCCCGGCGAGCCGGGACGGCATACAGCGGCGGCAAGCCGCCGCACTCCACATGGGCCGAGGCGGCCCAGGTGCCGGGTCAGTGGCGACACGACGCCAAGCACGTTCGCCGGGCACAGCATGCTGTGCCCCTACGAGGAGAAACCGTTGCCCGTTGCGGAAGATCCCTCGACTCCTGCGCAACGGCGGGCTCGGAATCACAATCCTTGCCGAAGCGTCAATTCCCTCCCCGCACGATCGCGAACGGATCGGGCTTGGCCCAGGGAGCGAGCTTGGTGATCGAGAACCACGAGCCGACGGCGTTGGTGCCGAGTTGATACGAGACCCGCTCGGCGAGCACGTTGGTGAATTGCTCCATGTCGCGCCCGGAGGGTGAAGCGAGCGTCCAGGAACCGAGCGAGGTTGAGACGACGTCTCCTGGCGAGAGCGCCGCGAGCGCGAGCGATCCCGCGCCCTGCACGTACGCGGTGAGGTAGCCGAAAAGATTCCGGCCGCTCAGCGCGGGCCCGGTGGCGGCGAGAAAGGCCGTCGAGTAAAACGAATTGATCGCCGCGCCGTCGTCGGAATAAGCGCCCGGAGTGGGGGCATAGATTTTTCCGGTCAGATTATTAGAGCCGAACATCAGCTGCGCGACTCCGCTGGGCCTTTCGACCAACGCGCACGAATTCGCGCCAACCGTCCACGGCGCCCATTTGCGCGAGCGCTCCGGCGCGGTCAGCATGGCCATCAGCGGATCGCCGAAGCCTTCGGTGTAATCGAGCATGAGCACCTGATTCGGCTGCGTCGCTGCGCCCATGGGCACGCCGATATACACGCGCTTGCGCTGCGTATCCACCTGCACCCAGATGAGCTGGCCGCACGCCCAATTGATCGCGTCCCATGTGAACTGAATTTCCTGGGAGATTTTGACCGGCTCGCTGCCGTCGAAAAGATATACGCCGGAGCGGCCGGCGATGATGGCCCATTCCTCGCCCAGCGCGACTCCGTGCGCTGAGGGTGTGCCGACCTTGTTCGAAACTTCCTCGACCTGCCAGAGCGCGGGCTCGTTGACGCCGTCGTTCGCGGTCACGTACATGCTGCGCTCTTTCACGAAGTACAAATTGTTGCGCAGCGTGAACGCGGCACGAATTCCCTGCCCGTTGTTTTCCGCGATGCTCATGATGCCGCTGAGGCCGTCGTAAGCCTCCGGCTCCTCGGTGCCGGACGCGCGTACCAGCGATGGATTGCGCGCGGAGTTCGTTTCAAATATTTCGATGTTGTCCACCAAGAAAACCTCGCCGGATGGCCCGGGTATGCCATCGGCGTAAACGCGCAGGGTCAGGTCGGGCGGCAACGACGTCTGCGGCGTGAAAAGGTCCGCGATGAATTCCTGATATACGGTGTTCGCCTGCGAGGCGCTGATGGCAAGCCCTGTGCCGAGCAGCCCGGCTGTGGGGCTGTAGGCGTTGATGCGCAGCGTGCCGGCGTTGAGATTCGTAGATCGCTGGACGCGCGCGCGCACGGAGTAGTCCGTATTCTTCACGAACAGCGGATTGCCGCTGGCGTCCACGAGCGCGTTCTGGAAAATGTAGCCGCGCGCGGCGGTGACTCCGTCCGCGGTGATCTGGTACGCGTCGCCCCACACCGAATCCACGGCCTGGCGGCTGCCGCCCGCGCCAAACGAAGGATCCAGCTGCCAGCCCAGCGGGCGCCCGTTGCCCGATGCGTCCCATCCGCCATCGAACGTCAGGTTGCGCCAGTTGTCCATCTGAGCGCGCTCGCCCCACCAGAAAAGCCGCTCGGAATAATCCACCACGCCGAGCTGCTCGGGGAGTTCGATCTGGCTGAAGAGATAATCCATGCTGACGCCGGAAAGCAGAATGGTGTCGCTGAAATCCACGACGAGCGAAGTGGTTGTGTTGTCGTTGATCAGCATGGTGGCGGGCACGTGATAGAAATTCGCGCCGCCCGAGCCGGTGAAAGCGAGCAGGCGCTGCACCACGTTCGAGGGACCCGTGGGAATATTTGTGACGCTCACCATCAAGCCGCCCGCGGCGGTCCACGAAACCGGCGGCGAAGGCTCGGTCCAGAATCCCTGCCGGGTGACGAATACGACGACGCACTGGTGCACGCCGGGAGAAATGCTGCCCGAGGTGGAATCGGCCAGCGCGGGGCCTTCCGCAGGACCGATCTGGCTGACGCGATCGAGGTTCAGGTCGTCGAACTGGCGCGGCAAGTCCTGGCCGGTGACGCCGTCGCTGAATGCCATGTACTCGCGGCCGAAGATCGTGGTCGAAGCGAGATAAAGGTTTGGCGCCGCGGCGCCCGGGACGGCGATCGAAAGAGTTCCCGGCACAAGTTCCTTGTACAAATTGCCGAGAGAATCGAAGACCAGCAGGCGCTGCGCGAGATTCGTGGTGATGTAGCTCTTCAGGCCGTTCACTTTCGGCGCGCCGCCGATGACCGGAAATTGCGAGACGAGTCCGGCGCGCGTGCACACCCCTCCCGGGAAGAAATCCACGTCGCCAAGATTGGGCGACATCCCAATCGGCACGTCGGAGGGGTCGAGCAGCGTGACCCAGGTGCTGAAGACATTGAGCGGCAATGGTGAGAACGATTCGATAGACATGGGAGTGAGTGACCCGCGGTTGATGATTGTCGAGTTCGGATATGGAGTAAGATTGGCGAAGGCTTCGCCTCAAGCTGAAGGAGGTGGATCGTGAAGCTAGCCGGCCTGCTTCTGTTGTTTGTCCTCGCCGCGCGCGGATTGGCTGCCCAGACCGCTCCGCCGAATCCGTTCACTTCCGGATGCAGTGAAGCGGGTGCCAAGGCGATGCTGCCGCCATCCCATCCCGCCTATTCCTACGCCGTGGACCTGGCGCGAACCTTGACCGAAAAAGGTTTCACGGTGAAATGCACGGGTGAGTCGACAATGACGGGCTTCTTTCAAGGCATCGTAGGAGGTGTTGTGTTTGAGACCGATCGCGGCAACATCGCTGCGGTGTTTCTGCCAAAGGGGCAAGTCTTCCACGTCAAAGTGACCGAGCGCCGCGAAAACGGCGACTACCTCTACTCCTTCAGCGGAAGTCCAAAAGCGCGTTCCGCAGACCCCGCGCATTGTGCTGGGAGACCCTGTTACTTCGTCCAGCACGACAACGTGATGATCCCGTTCTTGACGAGCCCCGAGATGGCGGCAGATCTCACCGCCGCTTTGAGTTCACATTGATCGGCGATCGACGCGTGACGCGCCGTGGAATAGTAGGGGCGTAGTCCGCCGCGGCGGACCCGGTGCGGCATAGCTTCCGTTCAACAATGAGCGTGATGCGGAGATCTGCAGGCGTTATGTGGAGTGCGGCGGCTTGCCGCCGCTGTTTGCCGTCCCGGCTTGCCGGGACGTGCTGCAACAGTGAGCGAATCGCGAATGCGGACAGTTGCCTGGGCGCGCTTCACGCACGTGGGCAAGTCTCGGATCGGGCGAGGCAAGCCTCGCCCGAATACAGCGGCGGCAAGCCGCCGCACTCCACATGGTTCGAGGCGGGCCAAACGCGAGATCAATGGTTGCGTCAAGCCAAGCATGTTTGCCGAGCGTGGTCCGCCGCGGCGGACCCCTACGAATGTAAAGCGAGAGGAGGTTTGTAGCGCCGGCAGGATGCCGGCGCTACGAACCGCGCTCGAATGGCGCGATCTCGCCAAGGTCGTTCGCCGGGCACGATATATCGTGCCCCTACGAAACCGTCTCCGGGCGATCAGCGCGCCGATTACAGCAGCTTCTTGAAAATTCCGTAGAACGTGATCGTGTCGGAGCTAATGGCCGAAGGATACGCGCCCGCGGCCAGCTCCGGGAACGCTCCGGCGCTCGCGCCCTGCTGGAAGATTTTCACCTTACCGTTATTCATCGCCGTGCCGGGATAGAAAACGTAATCGTAGCCGGCGAGTCCGTCCATCCACGCGGTGCCCTGCACGGGCGCCTGCGTCGCGGCGACGATGGGAAATTGCGAGAGGTCGAGCGTGTCGCCGCTGGTCGAATAGTTTCCCGACGCGGCGGCGGTGCCTGCCACGTGGATGCGCTTGCCGTCGTCCCACGTGTCAACGAGCGTAAATGTGAGTGCCATGGTTCCTCCAGGGAAGATGAAATCGAAACATTCAGGAGCACTTGCTCGTACAAAGAAGATGCGCGGGAAAAAATAGGAGTAGTTCCTCCCACGAAAAAATGCGCGCTGAGAAATTCTCTGCTCGCCTCTGCAGTCGAAAAAGGCGTAGCATCCCGCAACGGGGGTGGTTTGGGGGTAGTGCGTATGCCGTTAATCACGGGCGTGGATCACAAGCTCCGCGAGGTCAGCGTTCTTGCCATCGGGCCGGTCAAGGTTGACGACGTGCGGGAACACGTGCAGCACATGAAACGCGAAGGCGGTCTCGCTTACCCACGAATTGTGGAGTCGCGCGGCGCGGGCATTCCCGCCGATCCTGCCGACTTCCAGCAGCTCGCCGAAATGCTGAACGACTTGAGCGCGGAGGGTCCGGTTGGCCCGGCCGCGATTATTGTTTCGTCGGATGCTGATATCGAAGGGATGCGCGTGCTCGAGGGCTTGTTGGCAAAGACGTGCGAAGTGAAGAGTTTTCGCAATGAAGCGGATGCGCGCGCATGGCTCGGTGAGATCACAGCAAGGGACCAATCCAAGTAATCCCCCGCGATGGTTTTGTAGCGCCAGCGTCTCGCTGGCGCTTTTCTTCGGCAAATTCGCAAGTCAAATTCGCCGGCGGGACGCCGGCGCTACGAAAACCGAGCGGCGGCTCCGCCGATGTGGAGTGCGGCGGCTTGCCGCCGCTGTTTTTGGGCGAAGCTCGCTTCGCCCAATCCGAGACTTGCCCACATGCGTACAGCACGCGCCGGCAACCGCCGTTTGCCTCGATTGGTTGGATCTTGCAGCACGTCCCGGCAAGCCGGGACGGCATACAGCGGCGGCTAGCCTCCGCACTCCACATGAGCTGTGCTTTCCGCAAGTTCACACTTGTGGCTCACAGTTGCGACGGCGCACCGGGCGTAGTCCGCCGCGGCGGACTACGCCCCTACAGAGAAAAATCTTTGCCGGATGGGCGGCATGATGCCAACCATGATCGCCGGATCCGGCACGCGCGCGGCGCTGCTCCTCCGTTACTCCCCGCTGGCTACTGGCCACTCCGTATTGGTATGATTGCCGGCTTGGGACGCAACCCGAACGCCTGCTTGTGAATCCAAAGCGTCGAATCCTTTTGCAATGAGGGGGAACTTGGTGCGGCGACTGCTGGTATTTTGCGCGGTAATGGTGACGGTATTCACGGCGTTCGCGGCGGTGCGCCTGAGTCGTGTGACTTCGGTTTCGGCGGCAGGACAAGGCAGCTTAGTGCTTTTCACCGCAGATCCGAATGAACAGGGCTGCCCCATTGGGGCCGGATTCACCTTCTGCAATCAGGTTCCAGGTTTTCCAGGGCCGCAGTCCGGATTTCAGATCATGGCTACCGGCGCGGTGAGCGGTCTTTCCGCCTCGATCGCGGCGATCCCCGGGATGCCTTCCAGTTTCGCGGCGGGTGATTTCACTATTACCACCAACACGTGCACCGGGAGCCTCGCATCGGGGGCACAGTGCATCGTTTACGTGCAGTTCTCGCCGACGCTGGCGGGTTTGCGCACAGCTGCGCTGACCGTGACTGACGCCGCAGGCGATGTTCTCCCGATCAATCTTTCGGGCACGGGCAGCGTCCTGGCGATGTTTCCGCCTCCGAGCCCGCCCGCGTGCATACAGGGCAACGCCTATACGTACTGCAACATACCCGTCGGCGGCACGAGCACTGCCGAGACGTTTACGGTGTTCGCCGGCGCCGCGTTGACGGGACTGAACGTCAGTCCGCAGCCGACCTCGGGGCTTTCTTCCCAATTTGCGGCCGGCGATTTTACGATTGCGGCAACGACCTGCACGGGCGTGCTTCCTCCGCTCGGAACCTGCACAGTGAGCGTGGAGTTCACGCCGACTACCGCCGGACTACGCGCCGCCACGCTGACCGCGACGGATTCCACCGGCGATATCACCACGATTTATCTCGCGGGCCAAACTACCACGGGCCTTGCGTTCCCTCTTCCCGTGCCGTCCTCGAACACCCTGTCCTGCGCGAGAGTGAATTTGCTTGGATTCTGCAACGAGCCAACGGCCGGGACCACGGCTTCGAACTCGTTCACCATTGTGAACAACACCGGCACGCAGATTACCGGCCTGGTGATTTCGCCGCCGCTCCCCAACAGCACGACCCCGCCGCCACCGCCGGTGAATTTCACGGTCACCAGCACCAGCTGTTCATCCACGCTCGCGGCGGGGGCGAATTGCACGGTAAACGTCGCATTCACGCCGCTGGGCCCGGGCTTGCAACAGGGCGCGATCACTGTGACCGACACGCAGGGCGATGTCGCGGGCTTCACGCTCTCAGGTGTGGGCGACGATTTCAACCTGGCGATTGTGGACGGTCAGTCGCCGGAAGTGACCGTCTCGCAGGGCAATACGGCCACATTCATGGCGCAGCTGAACGCCGACGCCGTGTTCGGCCAAAACGGCGAGATGGTGACGATGTCGTGCCCGAGGAATTTGCCCGCTTTCACCACCTGCGCTTATATGCCGTGTCCGATCACGCCGGTGATTGGAGGGAGCGTCCCGTTCAGCATCTTGATTGCGACTTCAACGAAATTCAGTGTGACGCCGGAAGTGCCGAATCCGTGCAATAACCCGAATGCAGCTTCCTCCGTGCCGGGCGCGCGCGAACCAAATGGGATTTTGCGCTTCGTGACCGATACGCCGGTGAGCGCGTCGCGATTCCCTGCCCTGCTGGCAGTGTTTCTGACGCTCGCGCTGCTGCTCGTTGCGCTCGGCCTGACCACGACGAATGCGCTGCCTTCACTCGGAACGAACGCGAGGCGCGCGCTTGTGGCGTTCGGCATGATCGCGTTCACAGGAGCGCTTCTCGCGTGCGGCGGTAGTGGCAACGTCAATACCACCGCGACGCCGATCGGCACAACGAACATGGTCGTTCCCGCTCAAGCCGTGGATTCGAACGGCAACTCCATCAACGCGGGCCGCGGCCTGCAGATCACGCTCGACGTCATCAAGCAAGTGAAGGTGAGCCCGCTGCATTAGAACTGAGGCTGCAGCGGTTTCGCAACGCCGGCGTCTCGCCGGCGTCGTCCCTTTGCCTTCCGCCTGAAAATCAACTTCGCCGGCAAGATGCCGGCGCTACGCAAACCATGCGGTGTCTCCGATTATAGGATTGACGCACATTACACCGTATGGTGTAATGTCGGCATGGATCAACTCAGCAGCGTTCTGAACGCCATTTCTCACCCCACGCGACGCGCAATTATCGGGCAGCTGGCAAACGGACCTGCTCGATTTCTGGATATCGCCAAGCCCTTCGACACCGCCTTAAACTCGGTGACGAAGCATCTTAAGTCGCTCGAAAGAGCGGGACTCATTGAACGCAGGAAACAGGGTCGCGAGGTCCTGATTTCGCTTCGAGGCGAACCACTTCGGCGAGTCGCGGGATGGATGCATGAGTACGAGCGGTTCTGGAACATACACCTCGATCAGTTTGATCAGTATTTTAAGGACAAGAAACGGAAAAAACAGAAAAAGGGGAAGAGATGACGGAATCAACGAAGACCATTGAATTCAAGTTCGAACGAACAATTCCTGCTCCTCCGGCTGAGGTTTTCGATGCGTGGCTGAATCCAGAGATCCCCGGCAATCTCTGGAATTCAGCTCTCAAGCTGCTTTTGAATCCGAAAGTGGACGGGTTCTTTTATATGAAGGGCAAGAAAGGGACGCCCCATTACGGCCGATTCACGGAAATCGAGCGACCGGGCCGAATTCAGCATACCTGGATGTCGCCAAACACCTTGGGACAAGAGTCGGTGGTCACTCTTACCTTCAAGAAACAGGGAGAAGACACGCTAATGACGCTGGTCCATTCCGACCTTCCGGACCATGAGCTGGCAAGGGGGCACGAGAAAGGCTGGAACCACTTTCTGGATATTCTCCCTGAACAAATTACGGATGCCGCGCGAAAGACGAAGTAGATATGGCGGTGGTTTCGTAGCGCCAGCGTCTCGCTGGCGTTTTTGCATTGCCTTGCACGCGGATATCAAACCCGCCGGCAAGATGCCGGCGCTACGCGAACCGACCGGCGGCTAAGCTTATGTGGAGTGCGGCGGCTTGCCGCCGCTGTCTTCGGGCGAGGCTTGCCTCGCCCGATCCGAGACCTACCCACATGCGCACCGTGCTTCCCGGCAAACCGTCAGACGTCTCAATTGGCGCAATGTTGCAGCACGTCCCGGCAAGCCGGGACGGCATACAGCGGCGGCAAGCCGCCGCACTCCACATGGGCTGTGCCCTGCTGATGGCGGGCGCGAATGGCGCGACGGTGCCAAAAATCTGTGCCGGGCGTAGTCCGCCACGGCGGACGGCGCCCCTACGAAGAGAACGGCAGCGGCGAAAATCCCTATAGATACACGATGCGGCGGTGATAGCTGTAGGGCATGCGGCGGCGGCCTTTGGTTTGTTCCGGGCGGACGTAGCGCTCGATCAGATTTTCCGTCGCCATCTGCGCGGTGCCGAGCAAGTCCTGCGCCAGGGCGCGCGCGCCGCGCGAACGCGCCGCCAGCGCCGCCGTCGCGAATCCCAGCGGATCGGTCGCCGAGCGAATCTGCACCGGATCGGTGCCCAGCGTGAGTAGCGGCAACACTTTCTCGTAGCGGATGCGAACCGTAATCCCCTGCGTCGCGCCGATCAGGTTCACTTTGTCCTCGCGCCATTCCCACAACCGCAAATAGGTGCTTGGCTGCAGATTCAGCATTCCGCCGCCGCTGGTGAATTTCTCCATGGGCACGAAGACGTCGGTGGTGTTGCACGTGGCGCGCTCCCAAAGCATGTGCGGCGCGAGGCAGTCGGTGGGAAGCTGCGGGCTGGAGACGTCGCTGATTTCGGTTTGCGTGATGCCGCTGGCGGGATCGGTCGCGAGCGCCAGATCCTGCTGCTCGGCGAGTACGCTGACGCCATTTTCCGCGAGCTCGCGCTGGAGTCCGCGATAGGCCGAGTTCAGCAGTGGCATCAGCAGCGTGTCGGTGAATACCGTGCCCGCCGTGTCGTTGACCAGCGCGCGCGCCAGGTTTAGCGCGTCTTCCGCCTGCGAGTATGCGGTGGTGGGTACGACGGGCATGTGTGCCTCCGGGTGACTTCACGCGATCATTGGGCTACAGTCTGAATTACGAGGAACATCGAGAGCCGCACAAATGGCAAATATCCACGGCATGGAAGCGAGCGATATTGTCGTGATCTGCTTCGGTGCGTTCACGATCTTTATCGGAGCCGCGATAGTGAGGGTAGGAATCAACGGAAAATATCTGGGTCGGCTAAGACTCGTATCGAATGTGGAGAAGTATCGGGAACAACCACGCCGATATCATCGGTGCATTACGGCCGGAGGCGGAATCCTCTTTATTTTGTTAGGTGCGGCGTCCGTGATCGCCGAGTTTTTTCTGTTGCATATGAAGACGGGGCTGAATCCAAGATAGTCATGAGCTTTTGCCGCCCGTGCGTTCAGCTGATGCCTTCTCAACACTTGAGCGGCAAACGGGGTTGTAGTACATAAGGTTCTCCATGCGACCACGAAAACGAAGCTCTCAAATTGGCCTTTTAGCGATTCTGGGCGTCGCTGCGATTGTTGCGGCCGCTTCAACTGCTGTAGCACACCCGCCGCAGGCGCCGCCATCACTCATGCTGCCGGAAAATCAGGTGACGCATGTTTCCGATCACGTGTGGGCCATCATCGGATTCCCCAACATCGGGATCGTGGTGGGTAGCCGCGCGACGCTCGTCGTGGACACGGGACTCGGGCCGCGCAACGGCGCGATCGCGCTGCACGAGGCGCAAAAGCTCGCGAAGGGTCCGGTGCTCTACCTGACGACCACGCATTACCACGCGGAGCACGCCGCAGGCGAGGGCGCGTTTCCTCTGGGCACGATACTGGTGCGGCCAATCGCGCAGCAGCAGGAGCTGGAGGACAAGGGCGCGGCGTTCGTGGCGATGTTCAGCAGCAGGTCACCGCAAATGAAGGAGCTGCTGACGGGCGTGACGTTTCGCGCGCCGGATATCACCTTTGAAAAGGAAATGACGCTCGATCTGGGCGGCGTGAAGGCGCGGCTTTTCTGGATGGGGCAGGCGCATACGAAGGGCGACGAGATGGTTGACGTCCAGCCGGACCGAACGCTGATCTCGGGCGACATCGTGCAAAACAAAATGGTGCCGAACCTGCCGGACGACAACTCCAGCATGAAAGGCTGGGTGGATATTTTGTCGCAGCTGCGGCTGATGAAGTTCAACTACATCGTGCCGGACCACGGCGCGCTGGGCGATGGCTCGCTGATCGAGCAGGATTTTCAGTTCTTCACGGAGCTGCAGCATCGCGCGCTCGAATTGAAGAAGCAGGGCAAGTCCGCGGACGACGCCGGCGCCGAGCTGCTCGCCGAATTCAAGAAGAAGTTCCCCGCCTGGCCGAATCTCAGCGCGATTCCGAACGTGGTGAAGCACGTGTACGCCGAAAATCCGTGACGGGCAGAGAGTTACGCATTTACATTTAATCCGGCGCGTTATATCCTGGACGTGTGATCAAGTCGTTCAGGTCGGATGACACACGGCGCCTGTTCAACCGCGAGCGCGTCAAGCAATTCCAGGCCTTCGAGCGGCAAGCGCTGCGAAAACTAGCCATGATTCACGCAGCCAAGCGTTTGGAAGATCTCGCTGCCGTGCCGGGCAACCGACTAGAAAAGCTACGTGGCAATCGCAAACAGGAACATAGCATTCGCATCAACGATCAGTGGCGCGTCTGTTTCGTCTGGAAAGAAGGCGACGCGTTCTCCGTGGAGATAACCGACTACCATGATTAGGGAGAGCTAGAAATGCCGAAGCTGAAGCCCGTCCATCCCGGTGAAATCCTGCGGGAAGAGTTCATGATTCCGCTGAAGCTCAACCCGCACAAACTGGCGCTCGCACTCCGGGTCCCTGCGCCGGGCGTCTACGAGATCGTCAAAGAGGAGCGGTCAGTCTCAATGGCGATGGCGTTGAGGCTCGCTCGTTTCTTCAGCACTACGCCTGAGTTCTGGGTGAACCTGCAAGCTCAGTTTGATCTCGATGTCGCGCGCGACAAGGAGCAGCGGCACGTGGATCAGGAAGTACGCCCGATGACCGTCCCCGCCTGAAGGCGATCCTTCAACATCGCCCTCACGTTCGCCAGCCACTCGTCACTAGTCACTGCTGCTTACCGGTATTTCCTTCTGCAGAAACGGCACCTTCGCGGCGGCCCAGTCCACCATGCTGTCGCCCGAGAGGCCGAACATCGCGGCGGTGGCGTGGCCCGGCTCGATCGTGAGATTGAACGGGATGCCGAGTGTGTGAATCATCTGCGTGGCCGCGTCCGGATGCGCGACCCAGTAGGAAAATCCCGCTGCGTTCACGAACAGGCGTATCGCGAGATTCAGCGCGTTGGTGCGCAGCCATTGCACGCGCGACTTTGTGCCCGAAATCTTCGAGCCGGCCGAGAGGCTCGCGCGCTTCAGCACGTGCAGGCTGTGGCCTGCCGCGAAAAGCGCCCATAGGTGCGCGGATTCGGGGATGTGAATCATCGGTGGATTCCTTGCATCCGGGGTGACTCGGTGTTGATTTATAACAAGACTTGTTATATCCTGCCGTCATGAAGGCGGAAGAGCTAAAAGCCGAGAGGGTCCGTAGAGGGTGGAGCCAGAACGACGTCGCTCGTCGTCTCGGTGTGTCCCAGCCCTATGTCGGAATGCTCGAACAAGGCAAGCGACCCGTAACGACTGCGCTTGCTCGGAAGCTGACGTCCGCTTGCCGCTTCTCCCCCGCCCTTTTACCGCCGGCGGCGACCCGACCTGAGCGCACCAGTGCGCGGCAACTGGCTTACGACTTGGCATCACTTGGATATCCCGGGTACGCCTATCTACGACCGCGGGCTGCGAGGAAAAATCCGGGCGAAGTCCTGCTCACAGGATTGGCTCAGAATGATCTCGATCCTCGTTTGGTAGAGGCACTGCCGTGGCTGCTTCTTGAATACTGGGACATGGATTTTACCTGGCTTGTCACGCAGGCGAAGACGCTCGATCTCCAAAATCGGCTGGGCTTCGTCGTGAGCCTCGCGCGCCGAGTTTCAGCGAAAGGTCAGGACTATGCCCGCACCCGCGCGTTGTCGGAACTCGAAGTAACGCTCGAACGAAGCCGGTTGGTTCGCGAGGATGATTTTATGAGGCCGGCCCGCAACGACGTGGAACGGCGATGGCTGATGCTAAATCGGCCCGAGGAAGCTCGCCACTGGAATCTCGTGACGGATTTGCGTCCCGAACATCTTGGCTACCATGGCTGAACTGCCTAGTCCCTGGCGCGATTTTCTGACTGATCTCGGCAACGTTGTCGCCGAACCCGTCGCCTTGCATTGTCTAGGCGGTTTTGTTGTTCGATTCTTTTACGGCTTGGCGTCACGAATCACAGGAGACATTGATTACTACACGGCGGTACCGAACGTTTCGAATCTGCAGGACCTTGCTGGCCCGACTTCGCGGCTCGCCCACAAGCATAAGGTTTACCTGCAACGTGTCACGGTGACTGAATTGCCTGAAGATTATGAGTCTCGATTGACAGAAATGTTTCCGAAGCACTTCAGGAATCTTCGACTCTACGCGCCGGATCCCTACGACCTCATGTTGTCCAAGTTGGAACGCAACAGCGGAAAGGACCGCGAGGATGCCGTCTATCTCTTTCAGGAACTGAAATTGCATCCAAGCCTGCTCGAACAACGATATCGGACAGAGCTGCGCCCGAACTTGAGCAATCCAACCAGGGAAGACCTCACGTTGAGGTTGTGGATCGAGATGTTTCAAGCCGAAGCCGACCAGTAACAGCTACTAATGAAGAATAATGGCGGGGAGGCCGTAGCCGCTGTACGTCACTCCTGCGCTTGGGACTGTGATCGGGAATGTGATCGCGCCGCTGGAGCTTGTGGAGCTGGAGACAGCGCTCGATAGCGCGAGGGGCGCGGTGCCGCTATAGGCGATTTTGCCCGTGGTGGCATTGCCGGTGAACGCGAAGACGTACGCGCCGGCCGCGAGCGTCACGGTTCCCTGCGTGCACGCCTGGTCGCTTGCGCCACCTGCGGTGACGTTCACCGCGGTGATCGAGCATTTCACATTGCCGGCAGCGTCCGTGATCGCCCAGCTGTAGAAGTCGCTGGTGCTCGAGTCCGTAGTCGAGACGTCCACGGTGAGATGCGAGAACTGGATGTTCGGGAGATAGATTACCGAAACGTTCACGGCGTTCGTCGCGCTGGGCGCCTGGCCCGCCGAAAGAAATCCCATCGCGAATTTGGTGAATAGTGTTGGGCACGGCGAGCCGGAATCCTGCACGTTCGTGGTGGTGGAAGCGAACGCCGCGCAGTTCCCTGTCACGGGCGTGCCGGTCGTCAGCGCCGCGGGCAGCGCGCTTGGGCCGACGGTGAGACCGCCGGCGACACTGAGATTGCCGTAAACGGCCGGATTTCCGCTGTCGGAAACGGCGGCGGTGAGCGGAACGCTGTTGCTGACCGGACCCTGGCTGAGCACTGCGTCGTCCACGAAAATCTGGTTCGGATTCGCGGCGGTATTTTCGAGGATGAAGACGCGCATGGATTGCGCGACGGTCGTCGGGCTCGAGTACGCGTTGGGCACGCGGAAGGTGACCGCGAAATTGCGCGTGGGCGTCCAGGTGCTTGCGGTGGCGACCTGCCAATCGGCGCCGGTGACGTTGCAATTGCAAGTGATCCCGTTGTTGTAGGTCAGCGACGCGTTGCTGCTCTGCCAATTCGGGCCTGTGCCGATCAGCGCGGACGTTCCGGAGTAATTCGCGGGCGTGAGGACGCGCGCGTTCGTGGCGACGTTGGTGATTTTATCGGCTTCGGTACAATTCGGATCGGAGTAGAAACGGAAGCCGGGGCGGAAGTTGATGCTGGTCGAGGAAGCTGCGACGCGAAACGCGAGCGTGTAATTCATCGTCGCGTCCACCTGCACGCAGGCGGAGTTCACGCCGAGGCCGGCGGTGGCGTTGTCGCCGATTTTCACGTTGTAGGTGCCTTGCGTGGTCGCATCAGCCGGAGTTCCCGCGCTGGTATTTTGCGCGTAGATGCCGCTGCCGGCCTGATTGATGCTGGTGCCGGTGACGCCGCCCCAATAATAGAGCGCGGTCGAGCTGGCCCACCCCTCGAACGCGGCATTGCCTAGCAGATTTCGCCCCGCGAGATCGTTCATGCCGTAATGCATCGAGGGCAGCCAGTTCGGGCCGTTGTTATCAATCGCGACTTGCGCGGTGGAAGGCTCGTTGGCCTTGACCACCGAATTCGCGGAAACGGAAATGTAGGGATCGAGGATGTGAATGCCGACGGCGCTGCCGTCCACGGGAAACTGGAAGCAGTTGTAAACATTTTCGCAGCGATTGTTGGGGCCGATGGTGACGCTGTCCGCGTTGATGATGTTGTAGCCGATCTGGCCGAAGGAAGTGGTCGAGCCTTCGCAATCGTTGCCGTAGAATTCGTCGTTGTTGGGATAGTTGCCGCTGGAATCCTTGGCCAGCTCGAAGCAGACCGTGCCGGTATTCGCCGCGGGCAGAATGCAGGTGTTCTGCTCCATCTCGACCACGTTGAAGATGCCCGCGAGATGCAGGCAGCGGTCGTTCTGAAATTGCGGATCGAATTCGTTGTGCTTGATGAGCGTGTTCGTGGAATCGAAGCCGCCGGTGGATGTGTCGCCGAAAATCCCGTACGACGCGCCGCCGGTGCCCATCACGAAACGATTGTTTTCGATATCGGCGTGCCCGACGCTGGTGAGATTCAGGACCGTCGAGCTTGCGCCCGTGGCCCTCAGATACATGCCGGTGATGTGTACCCAGTCCACATTGCGCGTGGCCGCATTCGGGTTTTTCACCGCGGTGCATCCCGCGGGCTGGCAAGCGATGAAGCCGCTGGAATCGGCGCGCGGCACGGTTCCCGCGCCGCTTTCCTGATCGCCGATCAGCGCGCTGCCGTCACCGAGCAATTCGACTGCGTCGTTGTTGGTCGTGTCGTTGATGGTCAGCTGCGCCTGTCCCCAGCGCAGGATGGTTCCGGCGGGAATCTGGATGTGCGAAGCGCCCGTGAGCGCGCCGGTCAGGCCGTGCGCGTCGCAGACGCCGCTCGATGTGCTGGCGGCGGTGAGGCAGGCGTTGATTTTCGCAGCGGCGTCGGATCCCGCGAACCGCTCGGCCATCTGCACGCCGTTCAGCGAATTCACGGCGGCCGTACCGTTCACGTCGAGATTGAATTGCGGATTCGTGGTATTCACACCGAGCGACGTGGGCGTGAACCGGTGAAACGCCTGCATCTGGTTGTACTCGAAGCCGCTGCCGACGGTGCCGAAATTCGAGCCTGTGTCCGTGACGGTGGTCGTCGTCGCTCCGGCAACATAGATCCCGGTTTGTATTCCGAAGGTTGTCCTGCTCGTGGAGCGGAACACGCAAAATCCCGTAAGGGTAGTCGGGGCCGCCGGCGGAAGAGTCCACGAAACTGCCACCTGATTATTCCCGGTCGTGGTAGTCGCGCCCGCAGAAATCAAGGAAGGCGCGCCCGTGGCGGTGTTCACGCACGAGCCTCCGCCGACGCTGGGCGAAACGAAGTAGTAGTAGGTTCCGTTGGCGAGAGTGCCGCCGCTGGCCGGTGTCGCGGTCACGCCCGTTGGCGGGAGCATTGTCGAGAAACCGATATCGAGCGTCTCTTGCGCGATCTGGTGAACATTCGCGGTCCAGCCATAGCCCAGGCCGGTTCCAAATAGAATTCCCAGTACGGCGTCGCCCGCCATGGTACCGAACGGGGAGCCGCTGGCGATAAACCGCTGGTTTGGGCCTCGGTCGCTTTCCTGAACGTTGTTCAGGAGTCGCGCTTGGTCGGACGCATTTGCGGTGTAGTCAAAGCCCTCGGTATTTTGAACGACGTCCGGGCCGATGACTGCCCCGCCGCCATTTACCACGCCTGTGGCGCAGAATATTTCGCAGCCGGTAATGAACACGTGGTCGAGCGAAGACGTGCCGCTCATCACGATCGCGCGTCCGGCTCCGTTCCCGGAGTTCTGCCCTGCCAGCGCATGATTGATCGTCACTCCCGACAGGCTGCCGGGGGCGCTGTCGTTGATGATGGCGGCGGTAGGATTACCCGTGTCGGCATCCTGGAAATGGTCAATGGTGATGTCGCCAGCGCATACGGACGGGCCGGTGGACGTGATGTCAATGAAGTCCGAGGTCGAGGCCTCGCGAAGAATCCCTATGAATTTCCAGTCCATCGAACAGGACCCGTTGGACGCCCGTTGAATGTATTCGATTGGTCCGCCCGCCAGGATGACATCCTGCATTCGAGCGATGTAGACGCTCGTGGGTGCCATCCCGTTGGTCTCGCCCGAAAATATCGCCACGGGCAGCGTGCCGTTGATCGTGGAACCTCCGGGCGCCAGCGTCTCGATGCAGCCTTTGTTCATCCAAAAATTGAACATGTCCGTCAGCTTGAGCGGCGTGTTGTCCGCCTGGCCGGTCGTTTCAACGAGGAGACATGTGTTGGTTATGGTCAGCCCCACCGAGGCGTTGTCCCACACGACTTGGTTGTAGCCGAGAATTCCCAAGTTCTCGAGCGCGATTGAGGTGCCGTTGCCTGTATTGAGAAGAAAAACGGGCGCCGGACTGGGATTCGCGCCTTGGACAACTGTAATGTTCGCCTGCGTGGGAGAGCCGAACTGCGATATCTGGCCGCTCCCCAGGCCGCGCAGCTTCAGCCCCAAGCAGTACGGCAGGTCAGGCGTGGAATTGCTGCTGCCCTGAGTTTGGGAAATCAAGTAGTTCCCGGGCGGGAAGACGACCTCCGGTACCACGGGAAGGCCCACGGTCGTGGAACATGCCGCGTTGATCGCCGCGGCAATCGCGACCGTGTCGTTCGTCGCGCCATCGCCTTTCGCGCCGTAGGGCGGGCAGGTCACGTCAATATAGGGACGAGGTCCGCCGAAGCAACCGTTGCCGCTGACTTGCAGCGAAGCAGGAGTCAGGACGCCGGGATTGAATCCGGCGGACGTGAGCGTTCCGCTGATCGTGGCGTTTCCAGCGACGCTGAGATTTCCGCCGAGGTTCAGGCCAAACGCGGAAATATTGTTCCCGGAGCCGGAGGACGAAACGTCGGGCGGAAGAATCACGTCGGGCTGCGTGACCGTGCCGGTGATGCCCGGGCCGGTGAGCTGAATCAGGTAGCGGCCCGCTGGCGCGTAGAAGTGATAGTTGCCGAGGCCGTCGGTCTGGAAGGGATTCGCCGAGGAAACGGTCATCGTCGCGTCGGTATAGATGGTTGCGAGCGGCGTGCACGGCGCGCCCGTAGCCGCTGCCTGGCAGACCCGCACGGTGGCGCCGGCAACCGGATGTCCGGTGGTGCCGAATACGATGTCGTCCTTGCGCGAGCCCTGCGCGCCTGCAGCCGGCGCCAGCGCCAGCGCAGCGAGCGCGAGCAGCGCGACGAGCATCGCCGCGCCGATGGCGCGTGTCCCTACGAAAGACCTGGTTGTGGTCGCAGTTTTCATCGTCGCGTTTCCTTCCCTTTCGTGCGTGTAGATGCCATCCCGCGAGGGATTGTATGTCCGCGGCGGCTTGCGGGCACGCTGAGAATTGTCCGTATATTTGCGGATACCCCGACGTTCAGCGCGGCGAGGGTTTATCGGTCTCGCGCGGAGCTGAGCCGCCGAGGCCGTGCTGCGCGGCCTTTGCCGGGTCGAGGATCGCGCGGCAGTGCTTGCAGACGGCGACGCCGGCCTTGACCTTCTCGCCGCACGCGGGGCAATCGCTCAATCGCATGGGAACGTAGGCCCACTCGCGCTCGACTCCGATGGTCATGGCGGCGCGGCGATGCAAATCGGAAATCTCGCGAAAGGAATGGCCGCGCGCCCAGAGGGTGTCGCCTTCGGCAATCAGGCGGTGATAGTAGGCGTCTCGGCGCGCGGTGGCGGCGGCGAGTTCATCGGGCGTGGGCCGCGCGCCGGCGCAGACGAAAATGCCGTGGTCATGCAGGTCCTGGAGAAGATCCTCGGCGATCTCGCGCGCGGAAATTGCGAACGGGAGCCGGCGGCCGTCGCCGATGTCAATCACGTCTCCGCGCGAAGTGATCAGCAGCAGCGCGTACGCGCGAGGCGATTCCAAAGATGGCTTGGGGCACGCGGGAATGTGGTACACCCCGTGCGTGCGCGAAATGTACCAATCCTGATCGGAGATGGACGCGATCGCCACGGTGGCGGCGGTATCGCCCCTGGGCTGCGTGTCAATGATGGTTTCGCGGCGGGCGCTGCCGAAATGCGAAAGCGGGCGCGGGACGTCGCTTTGTGCGCGGTGTGCTGCGGATTCCAGATCGGAGGGCAAGGGAGGTTTCCTTTCGGGGTTTGATATCGAGAAATGTGGCTTATTTTTGGGCTTTACAGCGATTGTACATATTCGTACAATTTGCTCCAGTTGTACGCAGAGGTACAAACGATGAAAACGACTGCAAGTGTTCTGATCGCGGACGTGATTCATTCCCGCCGCGAGCCGCGCTTACGCGCGCTGCTGGGCGCAAAGCTGACCCGCGCTACGATGGCGCATCTGCGCAATAAATGGATTCGCCTGCCTTACTCGGTGACCGCGGGAGATGAGTTTCAGGTCGTTCTCGCGCGAGTGGACGCCATCCCGGAATTGGTGCTCGATCTGCGGCGCCGGTTGAGGCCTTTCAGTTTGCGGATCGGTGTGGGCATCGGCGACATTCGCGGGCCGATTCGCACGCCCGTCAACCGGCTGGGCGGCGGCGCCTTTATCTTCGCGCGGCAGGCAATCGAGGACGTGAAGCAAAACTCGCTGTATCGGTATCGCACGCTTACGGCCTTCCGCTCCGCGCGAAAATCCTTTGATCGGATCGCGAATCTGGTGTATGGACTGAACGACACGCTGCTCCTGGACGTGACTGACGCGCAGTGGCGCACCATGGATGTGTATTTCACGAAGCGGCGCGTGGATCGCACGGCGCGCAGCTTGCATCTGGATATATCCACGGCGTCGCGAAACCTGAAGCGGGGCAGCTACTGGCAGCTCGCGGAAGTGGCGGGCACGATGAAAGCAATTCTGCAGGACGAATGGAGCTGATTGTACGTTTTCGTACAATCGAGCCAACTTGTACAATTTGATACAAACACTGCTGATCTTCTGGCTCGGCCATCTGGTGGCCGATTTTCTGCTTCAGTCGAACTCCCTGATCGCGCGAAAAATAAAGGGCCACGCGAGCGGCTATCTGTATCACGGGCTGCTGCATTATCTGGCGATCGCGGTCGTCATGGCCCTGGTCGCGCCGTCGAATCTCTTACGCCTGCGCTTTCACGCGATTCTTTTCGCGCTCACCGCGGTGCACCTGTTCATTGACTGGTGCAAATTGCGCCTCACGAAATCGGGACGCATCCCCGACGGCATCCTTCCCTTCCTCGTGGATCAGGCTCTGCACGTGATCACCATTGTGATCGCGGTGATGGTGTACGTCCACGCGCCGCTGCAGAAAATATGGAATGCCGCGCAAGCGTTGCAGCCTTATTCCACCACGGCACTCGCCGTGGTCGTGGTTTATGTGGCGACCGTGTTTTCCGGAGGCTACGTCCTACGCTATATGATGAAGCCGCTGGTCCGTGATTTGCCGCGCATCGCGGATGAAACCTCGGAGCATTTGCAGAATGCGGGCATGTATATCGGCTGGCTGGAGCGGACGCTGATTCTCACGGCGGTGATCATGCGCTCGCCGGCGACGATCGGCCTGGTTCTCACCGCAAAATCCATCGTTCGCTACCAGGAGATGAAGTCGGGCCGCTTCGCGGAATATTTCCTGATCGGCACGCTGCTCAGCATCGTCCTCGCCATTTTCGGCGGCATCATTTTGCTGAAGGTGCTGCACGGCACCGTTGACTTCACTTCGTAGCAGCTATTCATCGGAAGTTGTTTCAGGCGTGATCAGCCCCACGTGCACGATCCCCGCGCCGCGCATCATGTCAATTGCTCGAGCCATATCCGCAAATGGCACGTCATCTGCGCCTTTCACAAAGGCCACCTTTTCGGCGCGCTCCTTGAAAATGTCCGAGAGGCGTGGCCCGAGCGCATTCCAGTCGCTCGGATCCCGGTTGATCATGAGTTTTCCGCCAGCGATTACCTGCACAACAACCGTGCTTGGGTTGTCGGGCGTGGTCTGCGGCGGGTGAGCCTGGGGAATAAGGGTCGCCAATCCTGCAGGCACCTTCGGCGCGATCACCATAAAGATGATGATCAGCACCAACAGCACGTCAATCAGCGGAACGATGTTGGGCTCCGCGACGGGTCCGTCTTTACGTCCACCTGCTGCCATGCCCATGACGAATCTCCTTCCCGGTTTGCGCCATCCGCATCGGCGCTAGTTCAACCCATCTTGCGGCGGAGGCAACGGGGGCCTATTTGGAATCTTTTCCGTCAGCATGCCAATGTTTTCCACGCCACTCGCGCGAATCTGATCCACCGCTTTGACAACATCGCCGTACTTGGCGCGGGCATCGGAGCGAACGTATACGGTCCTGTCGGGGCGGTTGGAAAGCCGGTCCCTGATTTCGTCGGAGATCTGGTTCGGTTGAATTTCCCTGTTGCCGAGGAACAGGTGCCCGTCGCGCGTCACGGCCACGATGATGGCGTCGTCGCGATCCGCGTTCAGCATTCGTTCGGCATTCTGCGCGTTGGCCATATTCACGGGCTGGCCTGGATGCAGCAGGGGCGTGATCACCATGAAGATGATGAGCAGCACTAACATGATATCCGCCATCGGAATGACGTTCGGCGCGGCCATGACCGCCAGCGCCCTTGGCTTGTACGGCATCGGTCACCTCTCGTAGGCGTGATCGTCTGGTGTTATTGACACCGGAATGCCGAACTTTGTGCCGAACCAGCGCGTGGCGAATGCGTGGAATGCCGCACCGGGCACGCCTGATCTCCCAGGCTCGACTAACCGTCGACCTGGGAGCCCTTCCTGCTGCGCCCCTACAAGGAAAAGCTTTCGTCGAGGATGTCGTCGGCGGCGCGATCGAACTCGCGGGCGCGAGCGGATTCGCGGGCGGCGAGCGCGAGGCGCTTCGCCTGGCGCGGCTGGCGGCGCGACCATTCAATCGCGCGCACGATCCAGTCCGAAGCCGCGGGCGTCAGCGCGACGAACTCCCCCGCAGGGCTTTCGAGCGTAAAGCAGTGCTCGTATTCCCCGCGCGCGGGGTACGGCCCCAGCGCCGGGACGCGCACGCCGTCCTCGGTTTCCGCGGTCTGCTCGTTCCACATTTCCGGCGAGCCGTAAAATTCCGGCGGCGTCCATCGCTCGATATGCCAGCGCTCGAGCGGCAAGTATTTTGGCACCTGCCGCAGCTCGACCGCCTCGCGGATCACGTTCCCGTGCGCGTCGCGGTCCGTCCAGCGTCCGCCGATCCATGTGAGCCGCGAGCCGCCCCACACCACGCGGAAGTTCGGCTCGCCATAGCGGTTTTCGCCGCCGGCGCGAGTCATTCGTTGCTGGACCGAGGCGGGAGCCTCGTGCGTTTCGCGTAGCACCTGGATCACGGGAGGGTTGCAAGCCTGAGGATTCGTAAGACAATCAAGGGAAGCGGATCACTTGGAGGGGCGTGATGGCAAAATCAGAAATCGTGAAATATCGAATCGCGGCGCGCATTTTGATCGCGAGCGCGTGCTTTCTGCTCGGCACTGCGGCGCGCGCGCAAAGCGGCGGGTACATGCGCATGCTTACGTCGCACGGGCAAGTCGCCGGCGAATCAACGGACCCGAAATACAACGCCTGGATTTTGCTGCACGCTGCGACGATGCCGTCGGCCGCAGAAATGGCGGCCATGGCCGACGAGTCAACCGCAGCTGGAAACTCCGGCGGCGAGAAGGCCGTCCACAAGCCGGTCGTCATCGTCAAAGAGAGGGACCGGTCGTCGCTCGCGCTGCTGGGCGCCTTCACCAGCCATCAACATTTTCCGGAAATTGATATTGTGGTGACCTCGCCCGGAGGTACGCCCACCGCACAGTACAAATTGACCGATGCGATGATCGTCTCGGTCCGCGCCGGCGACACCGACGGCGGAACGCACGAGGCCTACGAGCAGGTGAGAATCAGCTATGCGAAGATCGAGGTTCTACAGTAGGCGCTAGTCGTGGCAATTGCCGCGGCGCTGCGCGAATTCCCTGCCGAGCCTTTGGTTTCAACCCAAAACAGTACCGCTAGTACTCCCTTTTTCCATTGACGCCCTTGTGCACTGAGGACTAGCATGCGCCGATTAGCCCGCTGTTTTCGTGCGCGCCGCTGGGAGGATCTAATTCTATGAAAAAATACCTGGTCATTTTCGCGTTGGTGCTCGTTGCTCTTGCCGCCCCGAGGCTCTCGAGGGCGGATCAGACGTACGACGTCAATTTCAGTGGAGGCTCCGACACCGTCACCGGCACGATTGTCACGGGCGGCGAAACCGGGACGCTGGGCACCATTGCCATAGACTCGTTCTCGTTTGGAGTAACTCGATCAATTTCATCACCAACGGGAGGTGGTGGATCAGACAAGGAGGGGGAGGTGGGCTCGATCGGCGACATCGTCATAACCGGTGATGCGGTCACGGCTACCGCCACCGGAATCTATTTTAATTTTGATGCCACTGACCCTTCGACTTTGCAGTTTTTGGATGCGGATAACAATTTCCTCTGGTGCCTGTTTACCGATAAAGGGTGCGATCCCCCGGGAAGCGGCGAAGCGCTGACGCTGGACGGCACGACGTTGGCGGTAACGGGCTTGGACGGCAATGTGCTGATTGGTACGGTGGCCACAGCGCCGGAGCCGGGCACGCTTGGCCTCATGTTGATCGGCATGGTCGGTCTGGTGTTCATGGCGCGCAAGCACCCCGCCGGCCGACTCCAGCTGGACGCAGTAACGCGCGGCTAGCTGATCACCTTCCCGCGCCGGCGATTCCGCCGGCCGAACCTGCGGGTTTTGCGAGCCGGCGAGAATCGTCCGCGCGAAGCTCGGAATTCAGCAGTAGAATCTGACCAGGTAACCATGGAGCACGCGAACCTGGTCGTCGTCCGAGCGTATGGTGACCGCCTTGAGGCGGAACTGGCCCGGGGCTCGCTCGAAGCCTCCGGAATTCCTGCGATGATCCAGGGCGACACGGCCGGCGGAATGCGCGAACACCTGGCGTGGTCCGGCGCAGGATTCAAGATTCTGGTGCGCGAAGAAGACGCAGCCGCCGCGCGCGAAGTGCTCACTTCACCACCCGATGGTATCGAAAGCCCCGACGCGGATTCTCAAAAATGACCCCGGCCCTCAACGATTGTCGCGCCGGTTCGGGTGGAATTTGAAGTTCACTGCAATCGCGTTATTCGTTGTGGTTCTGGCCTTCCCGGCGTTGTCGTCTGAATCCGAGCAAGGTTGGATTTGTGTTTCGCCAGTGCCGGCGCGGCCGCCATCGAGCGTTTCAGGCGAGCTGTGCGACTCGGGCGCGCTTTCGGTGAGGGTTGATTCGCGAGAATCGGTCCCCTGGCCGCACAAAGAGAGCCTCAAGATTGACGACCTGGATCTAACCCAAAGTCATCTTGTCGTGGCCAGCTGCAACGGCAAGCCGGTCCAATCATTCAAGTTTCATTTCTCGGAATATCACGCCAGCGGACTGTGCCTTACCTTTGAGGACATGTTCGACGGCTACGAAGGGATGCGATTGTGGGACGCGAAACACGCGCCGTGGTGCAAGATGTGCAACTGAAGGTTTCGGCTGCCAGGATTTCTTGAGCTGAAAGGAGCGCTACTTCGCGCTTCTGATTGTTCGAATCCCGTCAACCAGCTAGGATTTCGCAGCGCGCTCGAGTTCGGCGATATCGAGTTTTTTCATCCCCATCATGGCCTGCATCGCTTTCGGATGTTTCACGAGGTCGGGCAGGCACGCGGGGACGATCTGCCAGGCCAGGCCGAACTTGTCGTGCAGCCATCCGCACTGGATTTCGGCTCCGCCGGCGGTGAGCTTCGACCAGTAGTAATCCACTTCCTCCTGCGAATCGCATCGCACGACAAACGAGACTGCGTTGGTGAACTTGTAGTGCGGGCCGCCATTGAGCGCCGTAAACTTCAGGCCGTCGAGCTCGAACGCGATGGTGACGACGCTGCCCTTCGGCGCCGGGCCATCCGCACTTGCGCGCAGCTCCGTGAGGCGGCGTGAGTTCTTGAACACGCTGATGTAGAAGTCCACAGCTTCTTCGGCGTTCGAATCGAACCAGAGGAACGGCGTAATGCGGGAGGATTGTTCCAGAGCGCTCATTCAGCTACCTTGCCATCCGCTGGGAAGCCGGAAGAATCACAAATCGAAGTCTAGCGCGCCGCCGGTTTCGCGTCTTTGATGGGCGCGGCGGAGATTTGCTCCGCGGGCACCTGAACGGCCGGCGCTCCGTCCTTCCCTGCCGCGGGATATTTCAGGGCGACCCATTTGTACCAGCCGCCGTCCATCACTTTGATATTCGTGTAGCCAAATTCCGCGAGCTGGCGAATCAGGTCTTCGGTGTCGTGCGGGCAGGAACCGTACATGACCAGCGTCTTATTACGCGGCAGGCTGATCGGGGAAACTTTCACGCGCATCACCCAGGGATAATTGATGGCGCCGGGAATGTGTCCTTCGGCGTAGCCGTCCACGGGCTGCGTATCCACCAGCGCGATGGTGGGATCCTTCTCCTGCACCATTTTCAGCACAGCTTCGGGAGCGACGATCGCCGGCGCCGGCTGGGGGGCGATGCTGGGATCCACGTCCGCGAGATCGTTCTGCGCGCGCACGGCCGATGCGCTGAAAGCCAGCGCCAACAGCAGGCCCGCCATCGTGACCGATATTTTCATCGCAGCGTTCATATGCACCTCCCGCGCGTCCAGTTCCCTGCCGATCGCGCGACTATCGGTGATGTTACGCCCGGCAACGGGAGGGCGTCAATATGCGCGCTGGCCGATAACGACGCTGTGAGGACTAGGCCCGAACTATTCGGGTTAATTCGAATTGCGGAGGATTGGAAGAATGGTCGAACGTAAACCTGAAGTTTTCCAGGAACCCGCGCCTGCCCAAGAGGCCAGCTAGTGGAAGATCATCACAAAAAGCTGCGGTTACTGGGACGATTGCACCCATCACGTAGATTGATACCTTGTGCAAATACAACCTAGTTAGTTGCCCCGAAACGCCCACCGTCTGTTCGACTTCTCCCTTCTCAACGTTGAAACCGAGTGAGTGTCCGATTTGAGAATGAAAAATGCAGCGCGATGCCCCGGTATCTATCCAAGCTTCAAATGGCTGAGAAGGCGGAGAGTGTCTTAACGGATTGGCTATTCGCACACGCAGGACGGCAGCCCAGTCACTTTCACCCTTTTGGTCTGGCTGGTCTTTGCAAGGGTAAATCAAGGGCTAAACCGAAAAAGAAGTCCACTGGTTGGGGGTCTTAAGTACAACTGAATCAGCTACACCGGATTCTTCGATTTTTCTTGAGAGTTCCGCGTAGCTGGCACCTACTGCTACGACGGAAGACTCATCGCTTGACAAGGCAATCCAGGAATTTAGCGGCGCCGACTTCAACGCCTTCATGCGAGGCGATTCTTGCACGGCAGACATAGGGTACCTCCTTGCACTTTAGACGCAGAGACTAGCCTACGAGCTTCAGCATGGTCAATAGCAATCAGTTTACCACCAAGCTGCCTTTGGCGATTCCTCAGTGGGCGCAGTCCGCCCCGGCGGACGCCCCTACGAAACCGGCGGCTAATGGCGCGGCACTGCCAAGCATTTGCGCCGGGCGTAGTCCGCCGCGGCGGACTACGCCCCCACGACGAAGGACAGGAGGCGGTTCGTAGCGCCAGCGTCTCGCTGGCGTTTTGGAATTTCGGTGTGCGCGACGAAAATCGCCGGCAGGATGCCGGCGTTACATACACTCTCGGCGGGTGCGTCCCGGACAATGGCGCGGCACTGCCAAGCATCGGTGTGGGGTCCGCCGCGGCGGACCCCTACGAAGGAAAAACTTTCAGGGAAGGCGCGGGCGGGTCTAGCCAAGTTTCCGCGTCCGTGGCACAATTCATTCATGGGGAATAAAGACGCAAAGAAGCGCGAAACCAAAAAGCCGAAGAAAAAGCAGCCGACGCCGCACGAACTTCGGATGGCCAGCCGTCCGATTTTCACGAAGCCGAGTTAGCGCCCGCGTTCGCGGCGAGGCTGTCGGAATTCACGCCGATGCGAGAAATGCTTCTAGACGGCACGAGCTGGCGTGTCCCTGATGACCTCTACGACTCTTTCTTCAAGGCCGTGGGAGCTCCGAGTTGGCACGGACGAAATTTTAATGCCCTGCGGGACAGCATCGCCAAAGGCGACACAAACGAAATTGAAGTTCCCTACCTGATCAAAATCAAGCACTACGCCCTGATCGGTGATGGCGTCACGGAAATGGCCAGCGAGTTCGTCGAGCTAATCAGGGAGTTGCGCGATTCCGGATGCCCCGTTGAAATAGAAGTCGAGAATTGACGCTGCCCGCGGCCAAAATTAATTGGCGCTAGGGATGGCAGCTCTTCCCTTCTCCTGACGCAGCTCTCGCGGTATGCTCTTGCCGCCATGAACGAACCACACATTCGATATCGGCTTTTCAGCGGTGCGCTGTGCGTCGCGCTGCTTAGCATCGCATCGTTTGCTCGCGCGCCAAATCTAGCGGCGCAGCAGCAGCCAGCATCTATGCCTGCGACGAACGCTCCCGCGCCGTCGCCCGCGCAACAGGCACCGCCGCCGGTCACCGCGGTTGCGCCCGAAATGGAAATCCCTCCGTTTGCGGTGGGCGTGGCGTACGGCGTCTCGCCGACCGAGGCCGATCCGGCGGTGACGCGTTTCACGGCGAAGAACCTCGTCGTCTATAAACGCGACGTCGCGCGCAACGCGCCGCTGCTCGTTTGGTTTTCGGGCACGGGCGGCACTCCGATGAGCGGCTGGCTATTTATTCAGGCCGCAGCGAAGGCGGGCTATCGCGTGATCGGGCTCACGTACGACAACGGCGTCTCGGATCCGCAGATTTGCGGGCCGAATCCCGATCCTGCGTGTGCGGACCGCTTTCGCGGCACGCGCATCTTTGGCGACGGCACGAGCAAGGACATTGACGACCTGCCAGCCGAGTCAGTCGTCAACCGGCTGACCAAGTTGCTCGTTTATCTTGACGCGAATCACCACGCCGAGGGCTGGGGCCAGTATCTGCACAACGGCGCGCCCCTCTGGTCGCGCATCGCGGTCGCCGGACATTCGCAGGGCGGCGGCGTGGCGGCATACATCGCGAAGAAAAAATCTGTGTATCGCGTGATCAATCTTTCGGGCGCGTGGGATCGCACCAACGGAACGAAGGAGTGGGCGCCATGGATCACGTCGCATAGCGCGACGCCGATGAATCGTTGGTACGCCGCGTATCACGCGAAAGAGACTAATGCCGGCGCAATGAAGCTGGCGTTTGTCGCGCTGAAGATTCCGCCCGATCACATTCGCGTGCTGACGCTCGAGCCGAATCCCGCGGTGAAATCGCCGGCGGGCGTGGATCTCTATCACGGCAGCATGGTGTCCGAGCGTTCGACGCCGCGCGACGCCAATGGCGATCCCGCCTACGCCGCCGATTGGGCGTTTATGCTCGGCGCGCCGCGCTAATTTACATTGAGGCTACCGTGAAAAGCGCTGACGAATCACCCCGGGTTCGAGCTGATTTCAACGGGCTGTTCGGCGGCGTTCTCTGCCTCTCTCATGCAGACACATGCTTCGAAGCAACCGGCGAAACATTGCGTCTCCGGGAAGGGATGATCCTAACGGCGTTTGACGAAGATACGGACGAACACGGAAATCCTGACGCGCTGATCGCCTCGGGCACGGTCGAGAGATCGCCTGAGTGGCTGCGCTGTAACGGATCGAGATGGGTACTGAGGATCGACGAGCACGGCGTGAAGCATCAGTCGGAAATTGGGTCCGACTCGTAGAGGCCCACCGAGTGGTGCCCGGTGAACATTCTTGATGCGTTATAAACCATGCACCGAGCAGTCGCGTAGCCTAGGCTCATGTGGAGTGCGGGAGCTTGCTCCCGCTGTATTCGGGCGAGGCTTGCCTCGCCCGATCCGAGGCGTTCGCAAATGCGAAGAGCACGCCCGGGCAAGCCCGTGCGGCAGACAGCGGCGGCAAGCCGCCGCACTCCACATAGGCTGTGGCTTTGCGAAGCTTGAAGTGAATGGCGCGACCGTGCCAAGCATTTGCGCCGGGCACGCCTGATCCCCCAGGCTCGATGATCTCCCGAGCGCCTCTTACCGAGGCCTCGGGAGCCCTGTCATTGCGTGGACCTGGGGGCCCCATATGCTACGCCCCTACGAGATCCGCGCCGAATGGCGCGGCCGAGCCAAGCAAGTGCGCCTGCCGAACTTACACATTCCTTGCGTTTTATGGGCGCAACTTTTTCGGGGGCGCCGGGTTTAACCTATTGGATATGGCGGCGGGGATTTTGTGTCCGCCGACGACTGGATTTGTATAATAATTATCATAACCAGCCAGCGTCCCGAACTGCCACTTTGGGTACGGCAGAAGGGCCATAAAATGGAGGAATAAATTCATGCGAACGCTGTTGAAAGCCCGTCATCTTGTATTTCTCGCGTTACTTTTCGCATTAGCTGTCGCGGTGCCTGCGGCGTCGAACGCGCAGGTTGCCGTCGGCATTTCGATCACGACTGCTCCGCCACCGATTCCGGTGTACGTGCAGCCACCCTGCCCCACTGAGGGATTTCTCTGGACTCCCGGCTTCTGGGCCTACGGCACCGGAGGCTACTACTGGACTCCCGGCATATGGGTTGCGCCTCCGCGAGTCGGGTTCCTCTGGACGCCCGGCTACTGGGGATTCGCAGGCGGAATCTATGGCTGGCACGGCGGCTATTGGGGACCGCACGTCGGATACTACGGCGGAATTAATTACGGCTTCGGCTACGGCGGCGTCGGGTTTGTTGGCGGCGAATGGAGAGGCGGAGCGTTCGCGTATAACACGGCGGTGTGGCACACGGGTCCTGGATTCCACAACGTCTACGAGAATCGCACCGTGATTCACGAAACCACGGTGAACCGCTACAGCTTCAACGGCGAAGGCGGCGTGCGCGCCGAGCCAACTGCTCAGGAACGCGGTTACATGCACGAACAGCATATCGGCAGCACGACGGAGCAGCAGAACCATTTCGCGGCCGCTCGGGTTGACCGCAGCAATTACGCGTCGGTGAACCACGGGTCGCCCGCTCACCCCGAAGGCATGGGCGTGAACGCGCGCCAGGATCGGCAGCAGAACCGGATCAATCAGGGAGTCAAGTCCGGGCAGCTGACGCAGGGTGAAACCAATCACATCGAGCACAACGAAACTAATATTCACGATCAGGCAAAAACCGATCGCGCGGAGAATGGCGGTCATCTGACTGGCGCCGAGCACAACCAGATCGAGCACGAGCAGAACCGCGAAAGCCATCAGATTTACAACGACAAGCACAACGCCAAGACCGACACGCACCCGAATGGTGGAAACAAGGGCGGAGAAAAGGGCGGCGGCGGAAAAGGCGGAGAAAAAGGCGGAGAAAAGAAATAACAGCGGCGGCGTTGCGAAGCGCAGTCCGCAAGGAAGTTCAGGGGCGGCCGAAAGGCCGCCCTTTTTGTTTTTGGATTTTCGTTTCGTTGGCGGCCGGCTAGGTACATTTGTACCCTTGTGTTCATGCCGCAAGGTCGGAGATAAAGGCGCGTTCGGACGGGTCTCGGAGAGTGCTCCCAGTGGGGGTACTGGACGCGTCTGAGAAGCGCGGAAGGCTGCCATGCAGCCCTAGGAGTTCAAGTCTCCCACTCTCCGCTCGGCTTTTCGCGCGACATGATTGACTGCGGGACCAATCGGACGGATAATTGATTTGCTTCTCAGACGCGTTCAGTTTCCAGGGCGGCCTTTCGGCCGCCCTTTTTATTTGCGGCCGACTCAGACATTTTCCGAATGCCGGGAGAGGCGAGAGTTGGTAGAGTCAGCCCACGCATTCGGGGGGGAATCTTATGAAGACATCGTCAGCCTTCAGCATGGTCGTCGCGATCGCCCTTTGCGGCATTCTCGCGTTTGGACGGCCAAATATTTCCGGGGCGGAGGCGCAATCAACCGGTACCCACGGCCCGAGAATCAAGAACGACGCGATGCAGGACGAGATCGTCGCTAAAGAACGCGAGGGGCTGGATGCCCTGAAGACGGGCGACCTGGAGAAATTTGGGCGCATCACTTCGGATAAAGCGATTTTCGTGGACGCTCAGGGTCCCGCGACCAAGGCGCAGGTGCTGGCGAATGTGGCCGGTTTCACGCTCTCGGATTACTCGATGGAAAATATGCAGTTCGTGCGGCTGTCGAAGAAAGCCGGGCTCATCTCGTACAAGATCCACGAAAGGGGAGTTTCCCACGGCAAGGAGTTCACGGCGCAGGCTTACGTGTCGTCCATCTGGTCGCAGCGCAGTGGCGAGTGGGTTTGCCTATTCAGTCAGGAAACGGGCGCCAGGTAGTTCGTGGTCTGCTCGCGCGCCCGGCCTATACGTTAGGCGATCGGCTCGTAGCACAGCAGCACATTGCCGTTGCCGAAGGCCCGGCACTTTGTTCGCTTAAAGCTCAGGTTCTTCTTCACGCCATCGAACATCGTGCGGCCTTTGCCCAAGACGATGGGGACAACAGCGAGCTGATATTCGTCAATCAAGCCCTGCGGCGCTAATTGCGCGACGATGTTGCCGCTGCCCAAAATGCACAGGTCGTTCCCCGGCTCGTTTTTCAGTTTTCGCATTTCCGCCACAGGGTCGGTCTTCACCAGGCGGGTGTTGTTCCACGACGCTTTGTCCATCGTTCGCGAAAACACGATTTTCTGCGCGGAATTCATGCCTTCGGCTGCGGCGGGAAAATTCTTTGCGGCCATCGGCGTGGGCCAGAAGCTGACCATCAGGTCGTAGGTGATCCGGCCGAAGACGAGAACGGCGCGCGCGGTCGAGTTTGCAACCATGAATGCATCCCAATCGGCGTCAGGCGTGGTGCGGTGCGCCCAACTCATGTCACCGTTCGCGTCCACGAAGTAGCCGTCCAGCGAAATATTGTCGAATACGATTAGTCTGCGCACGATCCCCTCCGCGGCGAAGATCATGTCGCGTGAGGCGCGTTGGCGTCAAGGCGGAGGATGCAAAAAGGGTTATTTAGGGGCACGATATAACGTGCTCGGCGAGAGTAGTTGGCAATTCCGAGCCATTCCTTCAGCGTATAGCTCGTCTCGATCCATGTGGAGTGCGGCGGCTTGCCGCCGCCGTCTCCAGCGGCGGAGCTTGCTCCGGCGCGGTGGGCGAGGCTTGCCTCGCCCAATTCGTGAGGCAGTGCGCACAATTGCAGCACGTCCCGGCAAGCCGGGACGGCATACGGCGGCGGCAAGCCGCCGCACTCCACATGCGCTGTGCCACATTGAAAGTGGCGACAGATTATTCATACATCGCCAAGGATGTTCGCCGGGCACAGCATGCCGTGCCCATACTGGGAAAAACCGAACCTAATGCGACGCGGTGTGCGTCGTTGCCTTCTTGGCCGGAGCGGGCGCGGGCGTATCCGCGGGGACGGGATCGCCGGGGGTGGGCGGCTCGTACGTCCACTCGGTATCTACCGTCTGCTTCCCTGTCAGAGTGTCTTTCTGGTCGCGGATCGTGCCCTGCACGTTGAAGACTGTGTCGCCGTCTTTGCACGTCACGGTTCCCTTGTACGCGTACTTCGTCACGAGGAACTTTGCGAACGCGTTGGTCCACGCTTTAGGATCCGGCAGATCAACTGTGTCGAAGGCGTCGCTGAAATATACGGTCGGCTTTTTTTCGTCCGAGTAGCAATAGGACGTGCGCGGCTGCGGACCCGGATCCGCGGGCGGAGGGGCGTCCTTAGCGTCACCGGCGGCCGGCGCGCCCTTGCCCGCGTCTGCGGAATTATCCGGAGCCGCGGTCGCGTAGGGGTTGGTATTTGCATTCGAGCCGGAGTCCGGCTTTTTCCCCGGAATCCAATTCACCTGCACGACGTTCATTCCCCTTTTTTGCCAGGCGTTTTGTTCCGCGTTGAGGACGCGCTGCTGCGTAGCAGGGTCCGTGCCGAAGGGATTGCAAATCGTGGATGTCAAAGTTTCGAGCTTATAGGCGCCCTTCACGTACTCGCCCCATGCGGCGGTGAGCGTGGCGCGCTGGCTGGTGTCGCCGTTAATCATCTGGCTGACGTAAATGACGACGTTCGATCCGCCGGGACCAACGGAAGTTGCCATGCACTGGAAGGCAGTGGCCTGCGCCGATGCGACGGGAGCTGAAAGAGTCGCAGCGAACAGCAGCGCCGCTGCCGCAAAGGAAAATTTCATTCCGACGAGCCTCCGCGCCTGCAAATTTCAGCGAAGCGCGAATGGTAGCCCGAGGTTACGAGGAAATCAATATGATGAGGGGTCGCCGGAACCGTTACGCGAGGGCTCGTAGGTCAATATGATATTTCCGTTGGCGAAGCAGCGCTGGTTGATCAGTTTCAACCGCAGGGTCTTTTGCAAGCCTTGAAACATCGAGCGGCCTTCTCCGAGAACGACGGGGACCACCACGAGCTGGTATTCGTCAATGAGACCTTCGTGCGTCAACTGCCTGATGATGCTTCCGCTTCCCAAAATTACCATGTCGAAGCCGGGTTCTTGCTTGAGCTTTCGTACTTCTGCGACCATGTCGGACTTCACCAGCCTTGCGTTGTTCCACGAGACCTTGTCGAGCGTCCTCGAGAACACGACCTTCGGGATGGCATTCATCGCCGCGGCCACGGTTGAGTCAACGGTGGTCGCTCGCGGCGAGGTCCAATGGCGGGAGAGGGCCTCGTAGGTAATCCTGCCGAGCAACATCTGGCCTTCGCTGGTTGCGTTGCGCGCGAGAAGGGCATCCCATTCCGCGTCCGGTGCGGGATTTCGGAGCCAACTGCCGCCACCGTCCATGCTTGAAAAATAACCATCCAATGACATGAAATTAAAGACACTCAATCTGCGCACTTGGCCTCACTTCCCCGGGGTAGCGATTTCGATGGTTGGCATGATGGTCTTCTGCTGCGTTCCGGTCAAGCGAGAGTGCGCGCGCGGCAAGTGCCAGCGACGTCAATGCATACAAACTCGTTGGAATTCGATGTAGCGCCGCGCCTCATCGCGCATTCTTCTTCCTTGCATACAGTGCAGAGGATCGCGGCGCCAGGCAGCTCGTCGCAATAGATGGTCTTGTAGGGGCGCAGTCCGCCGCGGCGGACGCCCTGCGCGGATGCCTGGCGGGACGTAAACCCCCCAACGCGTTCTGATTCGCTTGTCATTCCGAGGAGTTCGCCGCGGGGAGCGACGAGGAATCTCTCTTCGCGTTACCGTTCAGCGATGCATTCACACGAAGAGAGATCCCTCGTCCGCCGCGGCGGACCACGCCCCTACGCGGAAAAACCGGAGGTGGTTCGTACCGCCAGCATCCTGCTGGCGTTTTTGGATGCTGCAGCCACAAGTCAAAACCGCCGGCAGGATGCCGGCGCTACAAAGGCCAAATCACCCCTCGATTCCTGTTAGTCGCTAGGGATGATCATCCTGGTCGGATGATCAGTACCCGGTCGGGATGGCCAGGTTGCTGATGTACGCGCCGCTGCGAGGCGACTCGTTCCACACCTGAAACCCGGTGACGAAGTAGAAGATGTACGCCGAAGCGAGGCCTCCGCTTGCGCCGTAAATCGGGAACACGGTTTGGCCGCCGACATCGTAGAAATCAATGTCTTGCATGACGGCGCGTCCCCAGTGCGAGAGGTCGAGGAAATCCACGCGCGACTGATTCGCGTTGATGCTCGATTTGATCGGCACGCCCGCCATGGATTTCTCGCCGGTGAAGAGCAAGTCGAGATCGCTCGCGCGGCCGCCCGCTCCCTCCTTGATGATTTGAGAAATGGTGACGCCGAGCTGCTCCCACTGGTGCTCCTGCTCGAGCGAGGTGTAAGCAATCAGCTTGCTCACCTGATTCGAGCCGAGGGATTTACGTACTTTGTTGATCGCGAGACGTACCGCTCCCGGAGTCAGCGCGGAATTGTTGCCGTTGACGCTCGGAGTGGCGAGCTCGACTGGATACGTCGCGCGGTTGAGGTTGAGCCACGTGCCCGTGGTCGCGTTCGTCTGGTGATACAGGACGCCGAAAAGCGAAGTGGGTTGCGCGCCGGTGAGGCCATCGTGCACGACCAGATCGTTCGCGGAAGTGCCGCTGGGCAGCGCGTCCACCTGGATCAGCGAGTTGAACGGATCCACGAGAAGGACGTTGGCCGAGCCGCGGTTGGTGGTGAGCGTCGGGTCGTACACCTGCACGGTCTGGTTGTAGTAGAAAAGCTGCGCGCCGGGCGGCTTCGCCATGTTGAATTGCGCGGCAACTCCGGTCGGCAGACCGCTGGTGACGATCGAGCCGATCGTGCCGAGCACGCCGTTGCCGTTGGTCTGCATCACCTTGTCGAGAAACGAGCGGAATTGCACCATCGCGTTTTTCACTTCGCGCTTGGCGGCGTTCTCGACGGCTTTGTCGGGCGCATTGCTGGCGTATTCGACGAGCTTGGTGATTTCAACCGCGTCCCGGAAAAATACGGGCGTCACTTGCGCGACGTCGTAGGTGGTTCCGGAACCGCGGCCGAGGTCGCCGCCGTCCATATTCGCGAGGCCGGCCTTGCCTCCCGGGCGGATTTGCAGCGGAAGCCGCATGTTGCGCGAGCTGACGCGTTCGATGTCGCCGCGCTGCTGGATCATGGTCAGCAGTATGTCGTCCCGCTCGTAAAGCAGCGGAAGTTTGTCGCGAACTTTTTCAAGCTGGAGTGCGACGGATTGGGCGTTCTGCATCTGTGCCATTGGATTTGTTCCCCCTAGGTAGGAAATTCGTGATTGGTGATTGGTGACTAGTGATTAGTGAGTGGCTTGCCGCGGCGAAGTTCGCCGTGGCGAACGAAGGCGGGTGTCCTTTACGGACGAATGCGAGAAGAATTCGTTGGGCTGCGCGGCCTGCACCGGTTTCGTAGGGACATGGCATGCCATGCCCAGTGCGGCGTTTGGGTGGCGCGGGCCAGGTGCGCGATCGCGCGCGGAGAACTGTGGAGTGCGGCGGCTTGCCGCCGCTGTATTGCAGGCGAGGCTTGCCTCGCCTGCGGAGGTGACGCTGCAACAGGAATGCGCAATGACTTCAACACCGGGGCTCGACGCGGTCGAGCTCGCGTCGCCTGATTCATTAGCCCGTGCGAATGCGTGGAGCACGTCCCGGCAAGCCGGGACGGCAGATAGCGGCGGCAAGCCGCCGCACTCCACATGGGCCGAGGTGAAGCAGATGCGAGATAAATGGCAGGATGGCGCCAAGCGCGTTTGCCGGGCACGACCGATCTCCCAGGCTCGACTAACGGTCGACCTGGGAGCCCTTTCTGCCGTGCCCCTACGAAGAAAAACCGATGGCGGGCAAATGCGAATGAATCCTCGGGAGCGGTGAGGCATAATACCATCGGCGGCGGACCATGCATGGCCTTGCGGAATCTATCGCTTCGGCGACTTTTGTAATTGTCGAATATGCAGGCGTTCCGGCCCTGCTGATTTGGGGCTGGGTGCGTTGGTTCAGACGCCCCAAGCCTCGAACGCTATTCCCCATTCTGTCCTTCGTTGGTTTTGCTTTCGCCACGGCTTCCGTCGTATTGGCGGGCTCGTCCATCCTGTACGCGAATTTCATCGGCGGTTTTGCTTACTACGACCCGCGGCTGATGAGGATCTTTCTCTTTGGATTCATGCTTTCTGCCGCTGCAAGCGCGTTTGGAATCGCGGCTGTGTGGAAGCGGAGCACGTTGCGATGGCACGCGCTCGCGTGTGGGGTTGCGACGCTGCTGTTCTGGTTTGCGGCGGGAGCGGGTGAATGATGCCGCCAGCGAGACGCTGATTACAAATTCAAAATGTCGGCGTCGGACATGCGCTTGTAGTCAATTTCGCGCGGCGTCATCGAGCGCGGGCCGTCGCTGCCCGTGCCGCCGGAGCCGGCGATGTCCACGCGGCGCTCGGCGGCGCGCTGGCGCGTCCGGCGATCCTGGTTCGCGGCGACGACGGTCGAAGTCCATTCGCTGAGGACGCGTTTCGCGACGCCGGGCAGCGCCTGGCGCGCGCGTCCGGTGACGAGCGAGACGAGCGCGCGCTGATGGTCCGCGTCGAGCGCGCCGGAGCGGAACGCGTCGCGCATCTGCTGCGCGAGCTGGCGATTCGAGCGCAGCGTGGTATCGAGCTCGCGGTAGATTTCGCCCACCACGCGATTGCGGGCGGATTTCGAGACGCCCTCCGGAAGCAGCCGCTCGACCTGCGATTCGATGGCGTCGAGGACGCCTTCGACGGCCGCGGCGTTTGTCGCGTGGAAGAATTCGGTTTGTGCGGGGGTTGGGGCGCCTGGCGCCGACGCGTTGTCATCCCGAGTCCGATCCTGCGGGCGAGGAATCTCTCTTGCGGCGTCGGAAGAGAGATTCCTCGTCGCTTCGCTCCTCGGAATGACAGGCGAACTGGGAGGCGCGGACGGGAGTTCGCGGTTCCCTGCTCGATTGTCTCCGCGACTCCGCGTCTCCGTTGCCAGGCCGCTCATCGCTTGCGCGAGCGAGGCGAAGGCTGCGGGATCGAGGCTGGCGACGGCGCGGGCGAGTTCGGCGTGGTCTTCCGGGCGGCGCGAGAAGAAGAGCGCGTCCATGCGGTCGAGGTCGGCGAGGAGCGCGGTCGCGTTGCGGGCGTCGTCAGGCGATGCGAAGGATTCGCGGTAGGCTTGCGCGTCGTCCCATGCGCGGCGGAGTTCGGGGTTGGCGTCGAGCGTCGCGCGGAGGGCCTCGGGTTCGGCGGATTGCGGCGTCGCGTCAGAATCTTGCGGGCGATCTTGCGAGGATGACGATGAAGGCGAAGCGTGGTCTTCGCGCCATGGGTCGTCGGTCTCGGCGGCGGCGGTCGTACTCGATGGATGGGCGGCATCGCGCCAAGGATGTTCGCCGGGCACGATATATCGTGCCCCTACGGAGTCATTCGGGGCAGCGGACGCAGGATTGAGGCCGAGGATTTCGTCGTCGGTTGCCGTGCGCGAGGGGCGGGCGGGGATGGGGCGCCCCGAGTTGTGCGTGGCGCCTTGCGTGGGTCGAGGCGCTGGCGCGTGCGCGCGGTCGTTCGGTGATGCGGGCGCTTCGCGCGTTGCGGTGGATGCAGGTGCCATGATGAGAACCTCCTGGTGCGATGGATTGCTAATGAAGGATGCGAGGTTGTATGCGCGATGCGGAGCGTTGCGATTCGTGGCGATGCCCTTACGAAGAAATACGTAGGCCGAAAACGGCGGCGTGTAGTGCAGGAAATGCACTACATGCACGAAAGCATGCCCGGAAGGCGCTGTGAATGCGGGACTTATCCAGCGTCACCGATCGCCCGAAGATTGGGAAATTGTAACGAAGGTACTATTTCACGCGTTGGCCGCTCTCGGTAAATTAGTGACAGCGGGGGAAGCCACGCGGCTGTCCTGGAGAACGGATATGGCCCGCAACAGATACTGAGGTGATGCATGAGCTCGACGATTTCCGGAGTTGAAGAAAAAGCAAAAGCAGACGCAGCCTCCGCAAAGGCCCAGGCCATCGCGATCGAGCGACGCCGCAGACGCCGCGCAAAAATTTCCGCGCAAGTTCACGTCAAGGTGATGAATTCCCCGGAACCGTCCGAGGAAATCTGCATGAGCATTGACGTCTCGCGGGACGGCCTGCTCTTCACCGCCAAGAATCCGGGATATTGGAAGGGCCAGCAGCTCAGCGTCACGTTTCCATTTTCCACCGCCGCGCAGGCGCTGAACACACCGCAAGTGGCAGATATCGTGCGCGTGTCCGAGCTGCCGGGTGGAAAGTTCAGCGTGGCCGTGCAATTTCACGCCGCGAAGTCGGAAGCGAAATCGGACCGCAAGGGCGCCTCGGGTAACGCGGTGGACGCGGGCTCGACTGGCGCGGGAATGCCGGCGATGGAGAAGGGCCAGTCCATCGTGCTGGCGGTGGAACCGGACACGCGAACCGCTGAAATCATGCGCAACATGCTGACGCAGGATGGATACACCGTCATCATCGTGCCGACCGCGCAGGAAGCTTTGGAAGTGCTGCGCACCACCACACCGGCCGTCTTCATCGCGGAAGTCGAGGCGACGGACATGTCCGGCCACGATCTCTGCCTGATCATCAAGCGCAACGAACGCCTGCAGCGCGTGCCTGTGATTCTGCTGACGCGCTCAGCGCAGCCCGCCGATTATTCGGCGAGCCATCAGCTGGGTGCGGTCGTTTGCATGGCCAAGCCATTTCAGCCGGAGCGTTTGCAGCACGTGGTTCGGCTGGTCGCGCCGCCTCCCACGCTGAAGAGCGTGTACGGCGCCGCGCGCGTTGGCGGCAACAACATCGAACGCTCGCTGTAACGCAGGCGGCAGGTTTCAGGTGTTAGGGTTCATGGGCGTCCGCCAGGGCGCCTTTTTTGTTTGCAGGGTGCCTTCGGCTCGCTCGCGATCGCCGCACCAGTAATCCGGATCGAAAATTCCTGCGCCGCGCCAATAATCATCACCCTGTGGAGTGCGGCGGCTTGCCGCCGCTGTAGGCCGTCCCGGCTTGCCGGGACGTGCTGCAATTTTGCGCAGCGCTCAACGAATTGGGCGAGGCACGCCTCGCCCACCGCGCCGGAGCAAGCTCCGACGCTGGAGACAGCGGCGGCAAGCCGCCGCACTCCACATGGTTCGAGGCGATGCGAACGCTCGATGAATGGGCAACTACAAGCCAAGCAGGTGCGACGAGAGGCGGTTTGTAGCGCCAGCATCTTGCTGGTGTTTTTGAATTTCGGTGTGCGCGAGGAAAATCGCCGGCAGGATGCCGGCGCTACGAGCCTGGCGCGACGCACACGCGAGATGAATGGGCCACGCTATGCCAAGCTCGATCGCCGGGCGCAGCATGCTGCGCCCCTACGAAGACGTTACCGCAGCGATTCGCGCGTGATACGATTATCGGCGATGCACGATAAGTTCACGCTCGGCCTCATACAAATGAAGTCTACGAAGGATGCGACGGAGAATCTCGCGCGGGCGGTCGAGAAAATACGCGAGGCGGCGAAGCGCGGCGCGCAAATCGTCTGCATGGACGAGCTTTTTCGCGGCGAATATTTCTGCCGCACCGAAAATCCCGACCTGTTCAATCTTGCGGAGCCATTTCCCGGGCCGACGACCGACGTGCTGACGGCCGTGGCGCGGGAAAATAAAGTCGCGATCGTCGCTTCCCTTTTCGAGCGCCGTGCGGCGGGGCTTTACCACAACACTTGCGCGGTGATTGACGCCGACGGATCGTTCCTCGGCAAATATCGCAAGATGCACATCCCGGACGATCCGCTCTATTACGAGAAATTTTATTTTACGCCGGGCGACCTCGGCTTTCCGACGTTCGACACGCAGTACGGACGCATCGGCGTGCAGATCTGCTGGGATCAGTGGTACCCGGAAGGCTCGCGCGCGGTGGCGCTGGGCGGCGCGCAGGTGATTTTTTATCCCACGAGCATCGGCTGGCATCCGGCGGAGAAAGCGGAATTCGGCGCGGCGCAGCTCGACGCATGGAAGACGATCCAGCGCGCGCACGCGATTGCGAATGGCGTGTTCGTCGCGGTGGTGAATCGAGTGGGCTTCGAAGGAACGCCGGTTCCTGCTGGCTCGACGGCTACGCATACGACGAGCGACACCGGCCTCGAATTCTGGGGAAATTCGTTCGTCGCCGACCCGTTCGGGCAGATGGTGGCCGAGGCCGCGCAGGACAAAGAGGAAATTCTCGTCGTCGAATGCGATCCCGCGAAAAGCGAAGAGACGCGGCGCAATTGGCCTTTCCTGCGCGACCGTCGCGTGGATGCGTACCAGCCGATCCTCAGCCGTTGGCTGGGAAAGTGACGATCCGACCAGGATCGTCATTGCGAGCGATCATCAGGAGCCGAGGAATTCGTCATCGCGCGGAAACGTGACATTGACTTCGTGTGGAGTGCGGCGGCTTGCCGCCGCTGTATGCCGTCCCGGCTTGCCGGGACGTGCTGCAACTGTGCCCACGAATTCTCGAACTGGGCGAGGCGAGCCTCTCCCACCGCGCCGGAGCAAGCTCCGACGCTAAAGACAGCGGCGGCAAGCCGCCGCACTCCACATACGCAACGCCGACGGACGATCGAAGATAGTTGGCGGCGCGTTGCCAAGGATGCGCGACGAGAGGTGGTTTGTAGCGCCAGCGTCCGGCTGGCGAATTTCGCTGGCGCCGAGGCAGCACAAAAACGCCGGCAGGATGCCCGCGCTACGAACCTGAGGCGGTGCGGACGCCCGATGAATGGCACGATCACGCCAAGTTCGATCGCCGGGTCCGCCGCGGCGGACCCCTACGAAAACCACGGCGTGGATTCGCGATTGCGAAGGGATTTCAGCTGACCTTGCCGACTGAATTGAATTTTCGCATGCCGGCCGAATGGGAGCCGCACGAGGCGACCTGGCTCGGATGGCCGCACGAGCTTACCGACTGGCCGGGGAAATTCGCGCCGATTCCGTGGGCGTTCGCGGAAATCGTGAGGCATCTGACGCGCGTGGAGCGCGTAAACCTGCTGGTTGAAAATCGCGCTGCGGAATCTCGCGTGAAGGCGCTGCTGCGGAAATCCGGCGCGACGCTCGACGCGATCACGTTCTTTCATGTGCCCACCGATCGCGGATGGATGCGCGATTCCGGGCCGATTGCGGTGGTTGAGTCCCCGGAGCCGGTTGTCATTCCGAGGAGCGAAGCGACAAGGAATCTCTCTTCCGAAGCTGCAAGAGAGATCCCTCGTCCGCCGCGGCGGACTCGGGATGACAACGCTGAAGAAAGGCGAACCCTGCTGAATTTCGCGTTCAATGGCTGGGCGAAGTATGACGATTACAAGAAGGACGCGAAAGTTGTCGGACGGCTGGCAGCGGCGATGGATGGGCAGCATCACGCCAAGCATCCGAGCCGGGTCCGCCGCGGCGGACCCGTACGAGCGCAAACCAACACGGCGGTGAAGCGGCTGGTCTTGCCGGAACACAAGGGGCGGCGCGTGGTGCTGGAGGGCGGCTCGATTGACGTGAACGGGCGCGGGACGCTGCTGACGACCGAGGAATGTCTGCTGAGCGACGTGCAGGAGCGCAACCGCGGGTTCACGCGCGAGGATTACGCCGAAATCTTTCGCCGGTATCTCGGCGTCACGAACGTGCTGTGGCTGCGCAGAGGAATCGCGGGCGATGATACGCACGGGCACGTGGACGATCTCGCGCGGTTCGTGGATGCGTCAACCGTGGTGACCGTGTTCGAGGACGATTCTGCGGACTCGAATTATGAGCCGTTGGCGGAAAATCTGGCCCTGCTGAAGAGCATGAAGGACCAGGATGGCAGCCCGCTGCGCGTCGAGACGCTGCCGATGCCGGAGCCGGTATGGTTCGATGGCCAGCGCCTGCCCGCGAGCTATGCGAATTTCTATATCGCCAACAAAATCGTGCTGGTGCCCACGTTCAACGATCCCGCCGACCGCGTCGCGCTGGAAAAGCTCGCATCGCTCTTCCCCACTCGCGAAATCGTCCCGATTTATTGCCGCGATCTGGTCCTCGGCCTGGGCACGATTCATTGCATGACGCAGCAGCTCCCGAATATTTCGTGACCGGTCACTTGCCCAGGATCTGGCGCAGGAGCCCCAGATGAAGCGCGCGCTCCGTATCCTGGTCCGAGTAGAGGCACCAAAGGTATTTTTTGCCGTTGCGCGGAGAATCGCTCCGCCCAGAGTGAGGCAGAACCCTCTCAACATCTGGTGCGGCCTTGCCCTCGGGATAGTCAATGAAATCCACGGCGCCCCCCGTAACATAGGCTTGTCTGGAGCCGTCCGAGAACACAACGGTAAACGCGTGGTAGCCCATCCCAGACTCACCTGCGGCGTAGAGCTGGTTGGCGAATCGCGCCGGCAAGCGCGAGGCGCTCTCCGCTATCGCATGAATTTCGTCTGGCCTGATTTCGCTCTTTGCTGGATCGGCCCCGGGATATACGCCCCAGAGCTTGATGTAACGATACTGTTCGATCAGGTAAACGCATTCGAGCCGCGAGCCATCCCGGAGCGTGACTGCGCAGGGAAAGTAGTTGGAATGTTCGACATCGCTCGGCTCGATACTTGCCAACTGATGCCTCAGCTCGGGAGGCAGGGGGGGCCGCAAATCGCGTTCGAATCGCATCGGAACAGGACGTCCTGACACATAATCTCACGCCTGCCGATTCCGCGGAAGTCGGCGGTGCGGCGGGCTGCCCACATCCGGGCGGTGGCTTCCGGGGCTGCTGACCCAGCCCCTCTGGCCCCGCTAACCCACGCTGTTCCTGTTGGCTGCGGAGTTACTCTCATGAAACTTTGTCCTGGCGGTCTATTGTCAGGAGCGCTTCTGGGCCACACGATATTGGTGGGGGTGTTCGCCCCAAAACCCGCTACGGGCGGGTTCTCGTCGGGGGACGAGATGGAAATGCCAGCTATTTCAGCGAACCGGAAAACTAACCATGCCTGATGCCGCGCGGATCGCCCAAGCGCAGGCCCTGGAGGTTCCGCTCATACTCCAAGGGGCGAAGACCGCCGACGCGTCCGGTCACCGCGAGCTTTTCAAAGAGAACGCGACGACGACCCTCGTATTCGAAAATGGCGCGGTGCTGAATCTGCGGACCAAGCTGACCTTGGGACAAACGGTTTTCATTCACAACGAGCAGAACGGACGAGAAATCCTGTGCAAAGTCGTGGAGGCGCCTGCCGAAGGCGAGTCGGGCCACACCGATCTCGAATTCACAACCGCCGATCCCGATTTCTGGAATGCCGCCGCTGTGCGGTCCGCAGCAAGCGCGCCGGATCCCTGGGTTGGCGCTGCAAAGCCCGACGCAAGCGCGAAGCCTGAAGCGCCCGCCGAAGACAACCTGGCGATGATGAGCGAGAGCACTTCGAAAATCCATCTGCCGAACATGGTCAAGCCCGGGAAGGAATCCGGCGGCTCTCTGCGCGAAGAGTTGGTGCCCGCGCATGAGATGGTCCCGAATTCGGCCGTCGCGCCAACCGTGCCCATCCCGGATTTTGAGCCGGCGGCAACGACCGCGTCGGATGTAGCCGAACCGACGGGCGAACAGATTGACGCAGCGCTGAAGCAAATGTCCGGTGCGGCGCAGCACGCCGCTGCCCCGCTCGAGGGCGCGGAGCCGGAGCAGGACCAGAAGCATCTGGCGGCGTTGATGGAGCGCGACGCGCGACTCGCCAAATTCGCCGCGTTCAAGGAAAAACAGGCGGACAAGATTCAACGCGACTTCGCAGCGAAGGGCGCGGCAAAAGTTGCGCCCGCCGGTGGCACGGAGAGAGACAAAGAATTCGAAGCAGCGACCGAGACGCCGCCGATATGGGCGAAGGCGACGGCTCTGGATAAGCTCACGACCGGAAAGAACGCCACGTACGTAACGATCGGCATTGCGGCATTGATCGTGGTGGCGATTGGATTCCTCTGGCATTCGATGCGCGCCGTGATTAGTCAGCCGAGCGAACCGCCTGTGGCGTCCGCACCGGCGCAGCCGGCCGCGAATCCGGCGAACACATCTTCTGCGTCTGCCGTGGCGACACCTCCCGCTATGACAGCGTCAACGAACGCGCCGCAGCCGGTTGCCGCGCCTGCTCCGAAGACTGCTGCGGTGCGCGCTCCGGCTGAAGTCCGAACGGCCGCGATGCGCGACAAGGCAACCGCCCGCGCCGAAGCTGCTGCCATCGCCGACGCTGCGCGAGCAAGAAGCGAGAATCTAAACGCAGCGCGATCTGCCGATATTATTCCCGCAACAGTTCTGTCGCAGCCCCAGCCTACGTTGCCGCCATGGGCAAAGGACATGGAGGTGGATGGCGTGGTGACGATGGACGTCACCATCAACGAAAAAGGTAACGTCGCCGGGACGAAGGTGCTGTCCGGTCCGCGCGCGCTGCAACGCGAGGCGGAACGCGCGCTCGGATTGTGGCAATTCGCGCCCGGCCAATCCGGCGGCAAGCCGACGTCGTCGCATCTGACGCTCAGCGTACAATTCCTGCCGCCGCCCCCGCCGAAGCGATTCCCGTAGAAAATCTGGCACGACAGCCCGAGTTCGTCTGATGGGCACGAATGAGTCCGAACCGCGATCGAGATGGGTGGGCAGGATTGTGCCAAGTTCGTTTGCCGGGCGCAGTCCGCCGCGGCGGACGCCCCTACGAATTCTTCTCCTTGATTGCCCAGCGGGCTGGGTTCAGGCGGATGTACTCGCACGTATTTTGAAAATCTTCCTCGTCGCGAATGATGTGTTCGTAGTAGCCGCGCTGCCAAATCTGCAATTTCGGCTTTCCGAGTGCCTCCCGGATTCTCTTGGCCGCAACAGACTTAAACGACCGCACGATTGCGGGAATTGAGTCCACAGCGACGGCGGCGGACCGGCGGGCATTTTGGGGCCACGCGACAACACCAGATCGTAGGGGCGCAGCATGCTGCGCCCGGCGAAGATGCTTGGCGATGATCGAGCCATCATCCTCGCGTGGGCGCAAACGAACGATCCCATGGATGTGATTCGGCATGACGATGTGCGGCGCCAGTTCAACCCGCGCGAAGTGCAACGGGATTTCCCGCCAGCAGTCTTCAACGATTTGCCCGAGTGGACTTAGCACCACGGCACGCCCGATCACGCGGCCGAAAACGTGCTTTTTGTTTTGGGTGCAGATCGTAAGGAAGTACGACGCCGAACAGGAATAATCAAATGTCGGTATGCGAACCGAACGGCGGCGGGGGAGAAAAGATTCGGCACGCATAGGAATTGCGCAATTGTAGTCCGAAGCGCCGGGAACATGAAGGACGGTGACGGTCGAAGGGCGACCGAGATTGATAGGCAGCGTCGCGCCAAGTTCGTTTGCCGGGCGCAGCATGCTGCGCCCCTACGAAGAACCTGGGGCGGTTCCCTGCTGGGATTGCGCGGCCTGGCGCTGCTGCTTCAGCAGGAATTCGCGGTGGAACATGGCGTGGGCGCGGACGTTTGCGTAGCCTAGCGGCGCTTCGATTTTCGCCACCTGGCCTGCGTCTGACGAGAACCAGCGCATGCAGATTTCGAGCTCCGTGGCGTGATTGTCCGCGAATTCGTCGGGCATGATGCTGGGGAGGGTTAATTCGAGAGCGGCACCGCTGGATGGGTTGCCGGCGGGCGGCGGCGACTGATGGGCAGCGGCTTGCCAAGTATCTCTGCCGGGCGCAGCATGCTGCGCCCCTATGAAACCCTCCCTTGTCGCCGATTGCGGTTTTACGACACCTTCTCCTTGCCGCACGACGACCGGGGCTTCGCCGACCATTTGCGCGATTTCGCGGTACTGCTTGGTGCGCGACTCCTCGTCCGGGATCACGAACTCTTCGAGGCCGATCATGCGCTTGATCAGCGCCATGTTTTCCGGATGCGCCAGCACGGACTGAATCTGCGGATCGGGATTGCTCATCAGCTGCATCAGCACGGCGCGCTGCTGCGACCATAGCGTCGGGTACTGCTCGTCGGTTTCGGGATAGCTGAAGAGATTGCCTTTCAGGTCGGCGAGGCGAATCCATTTCGATTCGAATGCCGCGCCGGCGCCGAGCAGTGTGACTTCCACGTCGTTCGGGCGATTCCTGCGGAAACAATCCACGGCGAGCAGCATGATGTCCGCGTGAAAGAATTTCATGCGCCGCCAGACGAGGCCAATGCGCCCCATGGCCTGATCGCGGGCCATGGAATATCCGGCGGCGGTGTCGTTGTTCGTCATCGCGCCGCCGAAAAGCGCCGGGAACGCGCCGGTCAGAAATTGCGCGATCGGGCCCATCAGATTGGCCGCGTGCTGCGCGAGATCGGGAGGAACTTGCGCAGGCTCCGGCTGAAAAAATCCCGCCGCGAGCGACTGGCCGGGCTTCGCGCGCGCGGGATAGTGCGAGCCGGGCTCGGCGGTCTGATTTTGCAGCGAATCGAAATCGAGCACTTCGCTATCGGCGTAAATCGGCGGAATGCCGTATTCGTAGGTCTCAATCTGCAAGTTCGAGAGCGTGTTGAAACGCTCCTGCACGCTGATCAGCGAATCGCCGAGCGCGGGACGCCCGCTCGAGCCGTCGCCGGGCAGCGCGTGGAGGACGCGCCAGTGATCGTCCATATTTTCGTTGCGCGATTCGCAGTAGGTGTCGCCGGCGAAAGCGACGTACGCGCCGTCGGGAAATAGCTGCAGCAGCTCATCGCGCAGCGATTTGTCGTCCAGCGCGAAAAACGCCCACGGGCGCAGCCACGTGCGCTGAAACGTGATGAGATTCGGATTGAAGTCGCCGCCTTCGGTTAGCGGACCGCCCTGCGATTGCGCGAGGCGCGCCAGGCGCTCGTATTCCTGCATGCCGCTCGCGACGGGCGAACCGATTTTGTCGGCGGCATGCGGATAGGCCGCGCGCAGCCGCGCCTGATGCACCTCCATATTCCACTGGAGGTACGGATATTCGTGCGTGTCGTTGGCCCAAGGCGGAGTTTTCAATTCGAGGCCGCCGACGATGGTGATCACTTCCTGGCCGTTGGGGACGCGCAAGCGCGTTTGCGCGGCGGGGACGGTGATCGTTTCGGCGGCGACGAAGTCTTCGAGCGTCAACAATGCTCCGCATTGTTGACAGGGGTGAGGGGCGAGGGGTGAGGATTGAGGGGCGCCGGTCTCATTTGGCGCGCTGTCATCCCGAACGGAGCGAGGGATCTCTCTTGCAGCGCTGGAAGAGAGATTCCTCGTCGCTTCGCTCCTCGGAATGACAGGCAAATGGGAGGCGGACGCGTGTGGGTCGTTGCCATTTGCGGCAGGAGACTCATGTCCGCAGTCGGGGCAGACGTAAACGTCGCTGCCGAGACGCACCTCGCGCATGCCAATTTCCGTCTCGGGGTGAAATCCGAAGCGCTGGCCATCCACGACGAAGCGCACGTATGCGCCGACTTTGCCGTCGGTCCACAGATTAAAAGCTTCCTCGACGATCAGATTACCGATGCGATTGTTGCGCTCGACGAGGCCTGCGACTTCCGTCGCGGCCTTCGCGGCGGCAACGTCCTCTTCGGCCTGCGCGGACGACGGAAAAAATCGCACACGCGGCACGTCCTGCGATAGCACGGAGACGAGCGACAGCCCAAACGCCTGGTAAATATTGGTGACGAATTCGTAGCGCGGCATGTCCTCGACCGAGCTGTTGTTCACCAGCTTCTGCTCGAACGGCAGATGCCAGTTCTGATCGCGCTCGCTCCACCACATGTATTGCAGGCCGCGCCAGAATTGGTGCGCCTGCTTGATGCGACGGATTTCCTGGCGGCGCGAAAGCTCGGACTCGGTCGAGAATTGGAATACGAGCCGGCGCAGGGCTTCCTGCAGGCGGTCGGGCAGCTGCTCGTTGTTCAGGCCGAAGGGCGAAGCGGAGGATGCGGCCGGGGCCGGGCCTTCGGTCGGCACGATGGAGGGGTCGGCTTGCGGTGTCGGTGTCTGTGTGGGCATTCGTTTCTCGCAGTGAAGTTGCGGAATTGGAAATATGGGGGGTCGTTCAGCTTTTGTAGGGGTATCCGCCGCGGCAGACCGTGCCCCGTGCGGCGTTGGCGGTCGTATGCGAGGAGCGCTATTGCGGCGCGCCACCTGTGGAGTGCGGCGGCTTGCCGCCGCTGTAGGCCGTCCCGGCTCGCCGGGGCGTGCTCCCGGCACGATCCGTGCGAGAAATCGTTCAGGAATGCGTGGCTTCCGGCACGTAACTCTGTGGCGTTGAAATTATCGTTTGCCGAATTGCGGAGTGGCCTTCGCAGTCGAGGCAAGCCTCGACTGCAAGACAGCGGCGGCAAGCCGCCGCACTCCACAGACGCGTCGCCGGCGAACGATCGGCGCCGAATGGGCGGCGCCGCGCCAAGGATCTGCGCCGGGTCCGCCGCGGCGGACTGCGCCCCTACGAAACCTTCCGCGGATGGGCGGCATCGCTCGCGTTCGCGGCGAAAGAAGTGTTTCCACTGCGAGGATATAACTGCTAACCTTTCGCTCTTCTTTACGCCAAAGAAATTATCCCGACAGGAGCGTTCGCCTTGGTTACGTCATCTTCGACTCGATATTGCGGAAGCGCAGTCGCACTCGCATTGGCTCTGGCAACGTGTCTTGCGTCGGCAACGATCTCGCGCGCGCAAGGTGCTGCCGGAGCAGGCGCTGGCGGTACAGAAACCGCCTCGACATCGCAGCCACCGCGGAACGTTCAGCCCGGTCAGACCAATTTGCCGGGACAGTCGTCGGGCCAGTCGAATCCGCCCGCTCAGGTGCCCGGGCCGGGCAACCAGCTCCAGGCTGCGATCTATGAGCCGATCACGGCTACGCAGCGCATCGGCTGGGTACTGAGGTACACAGTCGAGCCGCAGCGCATGCTGGGCGACATGGTGTATGCCGGCGTCGAGACGGCGGAGAATGATCCGCACGAGTACGGCCCGCACTGGGACGGTTTCGGCAAGCGCGTCGGCATTCTGGTCGCTGGCGCGGCGGTCAGCAACACGATGGAGGCGACGCTCGGCTCGTTCTGGGGAGAAGACCCGCGCTATTTCCGCGTGCCGGACGAAACCTTCGGAGCGCGCGTGAAGCAAGTGGTCAAGCTGACGTTTGTCGCGCGCGGCCGCGACGGAAATTATCATCCCGCCTATGCCCGCTATATGGCCATTCCCGGCGCCAACTGGCTATCGAACACATGGCGCGCCGATAGCCAGGCCACCAACGGAGATGCCGCGATCCGCACAGCCGAAGGATTCGGCGCGCGCATGGGCAGCAACGCCTACAACGAATTCTGGCCCAGCATCAGCGCGAAATTGTTTCATCACAATCACTAGAAGCAACGGCGAAAAACCGTGAATCGTGACTGGTGGTTAGTGATTGGTGATTCGGATCGAATCGCCATTCGCGGGCGTTGATAGACCTTGCTGTGTGATATCTTTTCCGAGATGGAGCTCCAAAGTAACAGCCGTGCTCCGCGCGCTTCACCGAGGCGAGGGTGGATGTGGTTCGGCATTCTCGCCTGGGGCCTTCCCGTCTTCTTTCTTTCTGCGATTTGGGATCACCTGCTCACATGGCAAGCGTTGAGGCATCTCGGAATGAATTGGCCCACCGCTGATTTGGCCGGGCGCCTGGCGCTCTGGGCCGTGGCTGGGATCTTCTTTGGTTTGCGCCGAGGAAGAGGTCGGCCGTGGGGAGTTCCCAAATAAAGGCAATGAGCTAGGGCTGTTGTTGCTGAGGCGCCGCGAGCGAAAAAGTTGTGTGGCCGAGGGCGATGGCGTCAGCCAGGCGCGCGCCGCGATCGTCGGACGGGAATCCGAAGCGGCAGCGAACGAAGTGAACATTCTGCAGGTCGAGTTCCCCGCCCTCATATCGCAGGCGCGTGCCGATGAAGGTCATGTTGCGCCAGCGAATTCCGTCGAGCGTCTGCGCGGCGCCTTCGATGGTTAAATCCTCGACGCGAATGTTGTCCGTGAAGGCGCGCGTGAATGGCGGCAGCAGAATTTCCGCGGTGTCCGGCATCAGCGTTGCGTCGAGGTAGCTCCCGCCGAAGGTCTTTCGATCGAGCGTCTCGCCCGCGGCAATTTCGCGGGGCCCACTGATCGAGACGTGGGCAATGCGCGCGCTCGCAGGAGATGCGCCAACCGTATTCTGCGCGGACGCCATCTCGGCGAGCGAAATGCGCGCGAGCGTAACGTGTTCAAGCAGGCGCGCGTCGTCCGGGCGCTGCTGCAGGATTTTATCGAGCTGCGCGAGCGCGAGGACGAACGTCTCAGGTTCGGCGGTGCGCGATTGCAGCCGCGCGATGGTGACGAAATTCTCCGCGCGATCCACGCTGATTTCCGCGGCCGAGATGTTTCCCGCCTCGGCGTCGGTCAGCGCCGATGCCAGCGCGTACATGAAGTCGCGTTCCCAGGGAGACGCGGTGGCGGACTGCCCGTCGGCAGGCACGCTCGTGTCCGGCATCGGCGCGATTGTTGCGTGGCGCTGAGGCGGATGCATCGTCCAGCGCACGCCGCGCCACGCGAGTGTGATCACCAGCACAGCCGCGAGCGCCATCACCGCGTAGCGCACATACGCCGGAGCGGACGCCGACGGCGCACGCCGGCCCCTGCTGCGGTGCCGGTGACGCGAGTACCCGCTCGGCGCGTTCCATGTGCCCAAGTCCGCGATGCCTCTGGGAAGCATTCTAGACCATTGGGCGGCGCGAGGGGCGAGGGGCGAGGGGTGAGGGCGAGGGGCGAGGGGCGAGGGATGAGGCGGCGAACGAAAGAAGTCGTAGGGGTCCGCCGCGGCGGACCCGGCAAACGAACTTGGCGAGCATTCGCCATTCGCCGCGAATGAATCGTCCCCGATATGTGGAGTGCGGCGGCTTGCCGCCGCTGTCTTCAGCATCGGAGCTTGCTCCGGTGCGGTGGGCGAGGCGTGCCTCGCCCAAATCGAGAGCGCGTGCGCACAATTGCAGCACGTCCCGGCAAGCCGGGACGGCAAACAGCGGCGGCAAGCCGCCGCACTCCACATCGTCCGAGGTGGGCCGGGCGTGTGGCGGATGGCTAGATTTAGCCAAGGATTTTCGCCGGGCATGCCTGATCTCCCAGGCTCGACTAACCATCGACCTGGGAGCCCTTCCTGCTACGCCCCTATGAAGACAAAGCACGGGCGCGCGAGTCAGCGCTGGGCGGAATCTTTCGCGAGGGCGTCGCGGAGGAAATTCACGAGGTCGCCGTGATCGGAGAAAATGTGCGTTTCAGGAGGAGGCGCCGAATGGCCAGCGCTTTGCCAAGCATCTGCGCCGGGCGCAGCATGCTGCGCCCCTACGGGGAAATTAATCGGCACGGCGGGTGCGCGATGGACGCGGGCGACGAAGCCGCGGGTGGCGCGGCCGGAATTCGACGGCACCAGTTCGGTGGCCTCGATCTCGACGTGATGGATTGGGCCGGGGCCTGTTTCCGCGTCGTCGTCGGCCTCCGCGGACGACGGGTCTTCGGGATCGGCGCTGTCGTCCGCGGGCGCGCCAGCGGACGCGTCGGCGGAATTCTTGCGCGCCTGGCGTTGCAGCGCGAGAAGAGCGGCTTCGGCCTCGCGCGCGGCTTCGAGCGCCTGGCCCATGGCTGGATTGACGTGATAACGCCCGTTGATGAATGGCATGGTGTCTCCCAAGCAGGTTTTGTGGATACGCAGAATCCAGCGGTGGCGAATGGCTATGAGCGCAACCTAACGGAAGGCGTCGCGTATGTGGAGTGCGGCGGCTTGCCGCCGCTGTATTGCAGGTGAGGCTTGCCTCGCCTGCGGAGGATAAATCGTCATTGGAGTGCGCGGTGAGTTCAGCGTCGAGGCTCGTCGCGGTCGAGGTTACATTGCGCGATTCGTCGGCCTGTGGGAATGCGGGGAGCACGTCCCGGCAAGCCGGGACGGCCTACAGCGGCGGCAAGCCGCCGCACTCCACAGGTGCCGGGCGAAGCGCAGAGCATGAGTGGCGGCATATCGCCAAGCATGAACGCCCGGCGTCCGCCGCGGCAGACCCCTACGGCTCGCGGTCTTTCGTCATCGCGGATTGCAGTTCGAGCATGCGATTGATCTGGTGCCACGAACGTCGGCGGATAGGCGCGGCGAGGCGCGCGCTTGGCGGCGACGGAGAAAGGTGGGAGTCATTCCGGGTCCCGGACTGTCGGGACGAGGAATCGCTCGGGGCGGCCGCGTGGGGAGAGGAGGAGGTGGGCGTCGAGAGAGATTCGTCGCCGCCGCTGTAAGGCGTCGGGGACCCGGAATGACCGGCTGCGGGGGACAGCGCAGTGAAGATCGGCACGGCTATGGGCGGAATGCCCGCGATTCCGAGAATTGAATTCAGCAACGCGCGATTTTCTGCGCGGAGGCGGTCAATTTCGGCGCGCTGTTGCGTGAGTTCGCATTGCAGCGCTCGCGTGTAGCGCGTGGACGTAATTCGACGCCACAGACTTGACCACATGGGTACGCTCCCCGAGGCAAAACAAATGGAGTAGTATCAAGGCAAGATGGCGAGGTTCGAAATCCGCACGGAGCCCGGGCAAGTCACCGTCGAGCTTGCTGCGCCGATGGGTCGCGGCGCTGCATTGCTTTACCTGCTGGGTTTCGCGGTTCTCGTGGCGGAGTTGTATGCCACTTTCCCTCATCGCGCCGGCGTCGTTCGGACCACTCCCGACCGCGGTCGCGGAGGAACATTCGATTGGTTTCTGTGGATTGCTTTTACCTTAGCTTGCCTACTAGTTTTCGCAGTGCAAGGACCGCTGCTGTGGCGGCGAGCGCTAATGCGCCGGGAGCGGATTAGCTTCACGCGCGATGCCGTGATTTGCCACCGCGAACCGCTTGTAGGCTGGCCGCGCACGGATCAATACGAAATGCATGCGATTTCGCGCCCTTACTTTGAGCCAGGCAGAGGAATCACTTTCGGATATCAGGGTGCAAACGTCGGCATCGGAGCCGGAATGGCGCGTTTCGAAATGAGAAACGCTATCGCCGCGGTGCTCCGGGAGTTTCCCGACACAGCTTCGATTTGGGTGCACTGCACCGACGAGCCGCAGGAATCGTCGCCGTTACCATCAATCATCGCGAAATAAATAGGTAGGCTGCGCGTCGCCGAGCATGTTTGCCGGGCGTAGCAGTGCTGCGCCCCTACGGAACCATCTCCCGATATGCGCGGTGGCGAAGGCCGAATCACTACTCACGAATCACCAATCACTAATCACGGATGGTCGCGATAGCGGCGGCGGTGCGGGAACTTTACCGGGCCGGTGCCACGGGTTTCTTCGATTTGGGCTTTGCGGGCCTGCATGGCGCGGATGGTGGGGTCGGCGGAGACGACGCGCGCGGCGAGGCGGTCGGCGAGCGGCATGCGGCGGTCGCTCGATCCCCTGCTGAGATGCGCGCCGTAGCGCGATTTCAGGCCGTAGCGCGCGGCGTCGGCAGGATCGTCGCCGTCCATTTTTTCGACGTCCTCGACGCGCGCCGAATCGCGCACCAGATTCGGCAGCGTGCGCAGCAGCTCGATGCAATTGTCCGTGAGGATCCATTCGCCGGCGTCGAGCATCTGGTACATGAGCATCCATCCGCCAACGCGGTCGTCGTCCGCGGGGATGGGGCGCGGGAAGCCGGCGGCGGCGAAGACGTCGCCCATCTGCTCGGCGATGGAGGCTTCGTCGGTGCGGCGCGCGAAGGCGTCGGGCGAGAGGTAGATCGCGTCCATTTTTTCGCGCGAGGAATCTGAGGCGACGCTGCGGGCGATGATTTCGCGGGCGAGTTCGCGCGGCGGCGTGCGGCGGGTTACGTATTCGCGGTAGGTGACAATGCGACCAGCATTGTCATCCCGAGGGCGCATCGCGCCCGAGGGATCTCTCTTCCCGGCTTGCCGGGACGTGCTGCTTGTATTTGCAGGAGCCTCGGACTGGGCGAGGCTCGCCTCGCCCACCGCACCGGAGCAAGCTCCGGCGCTATACAGCGGCGGCAAGCCGCCGCACTCCACATGGGCTGTACCGTCCGCGACGATGTGCTCATGGCCGGATACGCTCGATGCCGCACCGAGTCCGCCGCGGCGGCCCCTACGAAGGTATCGTTTGTGGACGATCGAGGTGGACGGGCATCATCGCGGCAAGCATCTGCGCCGGGCGCAGCATGCTGCGCCCCTACAAAACCACCTCCGGGAGCCGACGCATGCCAATACGCTGCTGATGGGTGCTCGAAGCCCCAATCCACCGAGATCCAGCGCGGGGACCACGGCTGCAGATTTGTGTGCTCCGCGCGGATTACGTGGCGCGAGTAATCGAAGCGGTCGAAATATTGGCCGGCGAAGACGTCCCAGTCGCCGTCGAGAAACGCGCGCCGCAGATGCGACGGCAGCGAACGCAAAGTCTTTAGGTAATGCTCGTCGCCCGCGTAGATCGGATTGTCGGTGACGCGCGCGGGAATGAAATCGTAATCGGCCGGATCGTACTCGGCGGGATTTTCCATGCCGGGAGCGGGCTGCTTATCAATCCACAGCGACTTTACCCAGGCGTGGCCGATGTTGCCGGGATTCGTCGCCGCAGCCATGCACGGAAACGCGCCGGGAACGGGGCACCGGTTGCGGCTGGTGAGGAATTGCCACTGGCGCAGGGTGAAAAGCGTCAGCTCGTCAATGCCGATGAAAAGAAATTCCGCGCCCTGATACTGGTAAACGTCGTGCTCGTTCTGGCAGTAGCCGAAGCGCGTGGTCGAGCCGTTCTTCCACGTGACCAGGTGCTTTGATTCCTGGAAATTCGTGTAGAGATCGCGCGGAACGTCGCGGCGAAAATAATGCAGCAGCGTCTGCTCGAGTTCGGGGAACGTGCGGCGCAGCAGGAGCGTGTTGGCGTTGGGATGCTCGTGCGCCTGGATGACCGCCTCCATCAGCAGCGCTTTCGATTTGCCCGGACCCGCCGCGCCGCCGAAGAGGCGATATTTTGCGGGGGACTTATGGAATTCCTGCTGCTTCGGGAACGGCGTGTAGCCGAGATCAATATTGATTTTGGCGGGTTCGGAGGCAGGGGCTGATTCAACTGCAGGAGCGGATTCTGCTGCGGGGGCGGATTCGGCCGGGCGAGCGTCCTCGGATTGGACGTCGTGCAGGAAGCGTTCGACGCCGGTTGTGATCGTGACCATGGGAGGATGCCGACATTCGAGACTCGAAACGCGAAATTCGAAACGCGATAGTCGAATGTCGAAACGCGCGATCCGCATTTCGTATTTCGAGTTTCGAGTGACGCGATTACGTCAGCGCGCGGATTTTCTGGCCGACGTAAAACGCAGCGGCGCCGCCGAGGAACGACGCGCCGATCGGGATGTGGTGAAGGCTGAAGACTGCTCCGAGCGTGAACGCGGCGATGCCGCCGAGTTGGACGATGTAGCCGATGGTTTTTCTGCTGACGCCGGTGGCGGGCGCGGGCGTCGCGGTGGTACCCGTGGTCGGTGAGGTCATGATGGCTCCTTGGTGATGCGGAAAATGGAAAAGGGAAAATGGAATCGCGACGGAATCGTGCCTAGCGAGAGGTGTGAGCCACGGGAAGGCGTTGCGCCTAATGTCAACATCCTGTGGAGTGCGGCGGCTTGCCGCCGCTGTTTGCCGTCCCGGCTTGCCGGGACGTGCTGCAATTGTGCGCATTCGCTCTCGAATTGGGCGAGGCATGCCTCGCCCACCGCACCGGAGCAAGCTCCGGCGCTAAAGACAGCGGCGGCGAGCCGCCGCACTCCACATGGTCGGAGGTGAGCCGGACGCGCGGTAGATGGCGAAGGATCGCCAAGGATGTTTGCCGGGCGTAGTCCGCCGCGGCGGACCCCTACGAAGAAAAACTGTCGCGGGCGACAGACTCTGACGTATCTGCGGCGGCGGGTGGCAGCGCGCGGGTGGGGCGGGAGACGGCGTGGACCAGCTGGACGATTACGGGCGCGTCGGCGTTCGCGCGCGCGGGCGGTTGCGACGCCTCGATCTGGCGCGAACATTCCTTCAGCACGTCCACGAGAAGCTTTTCAACGCCGCCGCTGTCCGGGTTCTCGGCGGTGAGCTTCCCTACCACGTGGACGTAGGTGTTGGCGATGGCGTATTCGTCGAGGCCGCTCTGGCGGAGCGCTTCGCCGATCGGGATGCGCGGGCCGGGCGGGCCGTCAGGGCGCAGCTTCGGCTTGGAAAAAATCGGCGAGGGCTCGTCGCGGGTCGCGGATTTTTCGCGGGAAGAATGGTTTTTGGGGGATTTGCGCGTGCCGCCGGACGCGGGGCGTTTTGTTTTGCCTGCGGACTGCGGCGCGGCGTGCTTTGCGCCGGTGTTTTGTTTGGGCATGGCGGTATTTTTCCGTGTCGAGGAATCCCATCACCGCGCCGTCGAGCGCCTCGCGATGATGGACGCAGAAAACGTCGGTGCGCGGGGCGCTGCGCGTGCAGCGATTCCAAATGCGGGCGGATTCGCGGGACGGCACGAGAGCGATGCAGATGGGCATGGAGATGGGTTTCAGGTATGAGGTGTCAGGTACGAGGGAAAATCCACGGCCGAGAAATCATCGGTTTCCGCAACGTGAGATTCAGCACCCTGTGGAGTGCGGCGGCTTGCCGCCACTGTTTGCCGTCCCGGCTTGCCGGGACGTGCTGCAATTGTGCGCAACGCGAGACAGTCCTGAATATTCTTGGATTCAATCCGAAGGGCTGAACGCAGCTTCGAATCCAATCGCATCGTTTTCTTCGCAGGCGAGGCAAGCCTCGCCTGCACTACAGCGGCGGCAAGCCGCCGCACTCCACAGGTGCCGGGAGAGACGCAGAGGATGAATGGCGACAGATCGCCAAGGATGTTCGCCGGGCACGATATATCGTGCCCCTACGAGGAAAAACCGCGGCGAGTTGTGCCATCAGGGAACGAGCGCTACGGGATCACGATCCAGGTGGTGCAGACGCTTTTGCGCGACTGCTTGCCGTCCGGGCCCTGCGCGGTGACGGAAATCAGATGCTTGCCGGATTCGAAATCAAGCTTCGGGCTGGTGGCGGTGATGCTGTGGACGAGATTGACGGGGTTCGCGGGAAGCGGAATCGGAAAGAGAAACGTGGCCTTTTTCGCGCCGGCGGAAATGTCGTAGGCGACAAACTGCTGGACGCAGTTGACCACGACCTTCTTCGAACACGCGGGAGTCAGGCGGAAATCATAATCGAATGTGACGGTGACGGTGTGCTGGCCGTGCGTCGTTTCCGGCGGCTTGTTCGCGTCGGGGATTTCGGTCGCCGGAGTTGTGGGCGAATTTCCGGGAGATGTCGCGGAAGATGACGGAGTCTGCGACGCTGATTGCGGCGCCGCTTGCCCGGCTGGCGCGGTCGAAGGTGAGTTCTGCGCGCGGCTGGCATGCGCGGCTGCGAGCGCAAAGATCGTCGCGACCGTTGCTGCCCCGAAAACGAAGCGTCCTGTGAGGCCCATTGCCCGGCGTACCCGCAGCCATCATACCGCAGATGGCGAGGAGTGAGGCGCGAGGGGCGAGACGACGGTGGCGGGCTACTGCTTTTCGTACACGAAAGTTTGCTTCGCACCTTCGAGCTCGCGCGTCGGCGTGCGACTGTCGGTGGAGAGGCTCCTGCGCGGCGGGCGCTAGAAGGAATTCCGGCGGAGGGACGGTGGCGAGGCAAACGTTTTTCGGCGATTTCGGAACCACAGAACGAGACCGACAAGGATTCCCAGCGACACCGAAAACAGCGTGAACCATCGCGCCTCCGGCAATCTCCAGGCAGTAAAGCATACGGCCGCGACAACGAGAAGTCCCACGGGGTGTCCCGTCAGCACGCCAACGACGTTGAGGCCGAAGGGCACGACTCTTTGCGGAATCGGATCGGACTCGCTTTCCCGTCCTGGCTTTACGCCCGAGATAGCCGCGTACGTTTTGCTCACAGTCTTAGGATACGCCCGATCTGCCTAGCCGAGGATTTGCACGATGATTCCGGCACCGCCGGTGATGGAGATTACCTTGGCGCGGATGAAATTGCCGCGGACGCCGGTGACGGTGCGCGCTTCCCCGCCGGTGGCGGCAGAGGTGTCAATCGTGGTGTATTGCGCGTCGGCGTCGGTCATCGCGGTTTGCAGGACCATGCTGACGGCCGAGGGCGCCGTGCCGTAGATGGTCTGCCAGCGGATGGTGCGGCCGTTTTCGGGGAAGCCGGCGTAGCTAGGCAGAGCGAATTGCTGGCTGGCCTGGCCGGCGGCGGGCGCTTCGCTGTTGAAGGCGAGAGCGACGTCGCCGGGAAAAATCGAGTAGGGCGGTACCTGTGCGTTGTAGTTCGGCATGGAGGCTCCTGAGGAAGTGGCTAGTGACTAGTGGCGAGTGGCTAGAAGTGCGCGGGATTCGACGAAATGGCGATCGCGTATTCAGATTGGCGTCGAAGGAATTATTCCGGACGGGAGCTGCGCGGGCACACAGCGAGGATAACGATAAAATTTCTACGCGCGTGCAGCGTTCGTGTCAAGTGTTTATTCGTGTAAAGAAAAATCGTCCAAGGCGAGAGGTGCACATCGGAAGCATCGTGCCGAATATCAGCCCCCTGTGGAGTGCGGCGGCTTGCCGCCGCTGTATTGCAGGCGAGGCTTGCCTCGCCTGCGGAGAAAACCCTGCAATTCGAGCCTTAATAACTTCAACGCCGCGACCCGCCTCAACCGTCTCACACGCTCCGCAATCGCAGCACGTCCCGGCAAGCCGGGACGGCCTACAGCGGCGGCAAGCCGCCGCACTCCACATGAGCTGTGCCGGGCGAGACGCCGGGGATGAATGGCGGCAGATCGCCAAGTTCGTTTGCCGGGTCCGCCGCGGCGGACCCCTACGAAGGCAAACCTTCTCGTGCGTATGATCTCGGCGAGTGGACCGTAAGCAGCCGGCTAATTATTGCTGCGGAGTTGGGGTGGCGTCGGGCGCGGGTGAGGGCGTTGCGTTCGGCGCGGTTGTCGGCGCGGGCGCTGCGTTTGGCGACGGTGCGGGGCGCAGCGTGAAATTTACGCCGTGCTGCGCGTTCTCGTCCACGGTGCGCTGCAGGTCGAGCTGGCTCATGTCAATCGAGGTCTCGCCGCCGTAATTTGTGATGTAGTGCAGCTTGCCGGCGTCGAGCCAGTAGCTCATCACTTCGTAGCTGGTGCCGTCCTTCAGCCAGATCGTGGTAGCAGCAGGAGCGGCGGGCGCTGGTGTCGCGGACGGTGCGGCGGTAACGGATGTTGACGCGCCAGCGTCATTGGAGGACGAGTCGCCATTCGATAGCTCGTTCAAGCCTTCACTCGCGAGATTCTGCGAGCTGTACGGGCCGTAGCCTTGATCGGGCGACGCGTTTACCGTGTTCGAACTGTCGTCGTAGCCGGGATCGGGGCCATAGCCGTAGCCCGAACCGTAGTAGCCGCCATAACCAAAGCCGCCGCCATATCCGAAGCCGTATCCGAATCCATTGCAGCCGAAGCCGGAATTAAATCCCCAGCCGAAGGATGGATCGCAGCCGAAGCCAAAGCCGCCGCCGAAATATCCGAACGGGCCGTAGAAGCCGTACGCGGGAAAGTAAATGATTGGCGTGGGCCGCGGCCGAAAACCGATGCCCGGCGGCATCGGGCGAATAATTGTCCTCGGCGCGGCTGACGCGCTGAACAGCGAACGATTCGTAGTCGCGGGAGCGTTGGTGACTACGTTATTGCTGCCGCGCGAAGGCGAGTCCTGCCAGATATCGTGGCCCTGGCCGGAAAAACTCAGCGGACCGGAATGCGTTGGCGCGGATGTCCATGAGTGCGATTCAGACGGCGGGAAGCCGATGACGGTTGTGCGCGGCGCGGCGCTTTCGTTGTGAAGCGCAAGTCCAGCTGCGGGGCCTGAAGTCGGCGGCGCGCCGAAAAGCGACGGGTGTGCGGCTACGGCGTTTGTTGCTCCGCCTGTGGCAGTCGAGCCAGTTCGCGCGGATGCGACAATGGGTGGACGCGACTGAGTGACGGGCGCGGATCGCGCGCTAGGCCTTGGGGCCGAATGCGATGCTGGTGCGTGCGAGCCGCCGCCGAAACTGCCGCCTCCAAAATGACCGCCACCACCGCCTCCGCCCATGTGTCCGCCGCCACCACCGCCGTGCTGTGCGAACGCCGCGGAGGGCGCGAACAGCAATACGGCTGCGGCCAAAAGTCCGATTGCGATTTGTGTGGCGGCCGAACGGTATGGATTTGAGAGCGTCATTTTTGCACCTCGCAAAGCCGGTCGAGGTAACGGTTGCGTTTCAGTGATCCTACACCATTAGACGCTGCTGCGCACCGCCTGGTTGCAGGCTGTCGGAAGCACCGCAGCTGCGCTCGCCGGGCGATGCTAGTTTCGCGCAATCCGGGGCGATTGCGACTGCTTGCAGCACGTCCCGGCAAGCCGGGACGGCATACAGCGGCGGCAAGCCGCCGCACTCCACAGTGGGCCTGATCGTGGTTTCCTGTGGGGAGTACACTCGCGCCGAATTTGGATGCGTCGAACGACTTCGCGATGCTGGCTTCGCGGCGGTCGAAGCTCGCGGTCGGAGCACGTCCCGGCGAGCCGGGACGGCATACAGCGGCGGCAAGCCGCCGCACTCCACAGTGGGCCTGATCGTGGTTTCCTGTGGGGAGTACACTCGCGCCGAATTTGGATGCGTCGAACGACTTCGCGATGCTGGCTTCGCGGCGGTCGAAGCTCGCGGTCGGAGCACGTCCCGGCAAGCCGGGACGGCATACAGCGGCGGCAAGCCGCCGCACTCCACATGAGCTGTACTCGACGCGACGTTAGAGCTTGATTGCGACTTGGAATGAATCGGGCACGGTGATCCGATCGAACGGGTGGCTGAGCACATTCTTGCGAAACGCGGGGCTGGCTTTAAGCTCGAACCAGGTGGCCGAGCACCAGGGATAATTCGCAGCGCGCCGAACAATTCCGTGATGTACGGCGTTTTCGTGAACGTATCGCAAGCGTGCCAAATAGGATCTCTGGTTTGTCAGCAGCGTGTCCCAAAATTGAAACCAAACCTTGCGGCCGGGTTGCTGGTCTCGCTCGTTAACAGCGTGAGCGGTGAGCGAATGAAGTCGCCGGATGGTGCTCGAGAGATTGGCTGGCGAGTCAGAGTCGGCGACGAAATGATAGTGATTCGGAAAGACAGACCAAGCCTGAAATTTCCAGCCGTTCTCCGAGAATAGTTGCAGAAGAGTCTCGCACAAGAAGTTCAGGCGCGACCTCGAAGCGAACAACGGCTGCTTGCCGTATGTTGCCGCCGTAACGATGTAAGTTCCGCGTTCGCTTACCCGATGCGACGGACTGTGTGGCCAGGCGGCCATAAATTTGGCGGGAGTGTACCCCTCTTAGGAAGCCACGATCAAGCCCACTGTGGAGTGCGGCGGCTTGCCGCCGCTGTATGCCGTCCCGGCTTGCCGGGACGTGCTGCGAATGTGCGCCGAGCGAGATGGCTTTTGCCATCCGAGGCTTTGTGCGCGAAGGGCGGCGGCGTTTCGAATCGGCTATACTGGCGCGCGATGGTGCCATTTCTACGGTTCGGGCCGATCCTGGTGCCGACATTCGGGCTGATGATCGCGGCGGCGATGGTCGTCGCGTACTACGTGCTGCGCGCGGACATGGCGCGGCGCGGACTGGCCGCCAAGGACACGACCACGGCGGAAATGTTCGTCGCGGTGCCGGCGCTGGTCGGAATCGTGGGCGCGAAGATTTATCACGTGCTGGAGACGCCGCGCGAACTTTTCGCCGATCCGCTCGGGCAGCTTTTCAGCCGCTACGGCCTGGCGTGGTTCGGAGGGCTGATCGCGGGATTCGCGGCGTTCGTGTGGCTGGCGCGACGGAAGAAATTTCCGCTGCTCGAGGTTTTCGACGCAGGCTCGGCGGCCGCGGCAATCGGATACGGGGTCGGCCGCATCGGGTGCCTGCTATCGGGTGACGGCGATTACGGCACGCCCACTTCCCTGCCGTGGGGCATGAGTTTTCCGCACGGGTTGGTGCCGACGGACGACCGCGTCCATCCCACGCCGATTTACGAATTGATTGCCGCGTGCGCAATCGCGTGGTTTCTGTGGCGGCTGGGGACGCAACAGTTGAAGGCGCGGCGCGCGACGGATTCGCTGCGGCCTGGAAGCGTGTTCGCGGTGTATCTGATTCTTACGGGCGTCGCGCGATTTCTGGTGGAGTTCATTCGCATCAATCCTCGATCGTTCCTCGGGTTGACGAACGCGCAGGCGGCGAGCGTCGCTTCGGTGATCGCGGGCGCTGCGCTTTGGTGGCACGCGTCGAGGAAATCGCCATCGAAGGCGTCGGTTTCGTAGGGGCGTAGTCCGCCGCGGCGGACTACGCCCGGTGCGGCGATACTGTGCGTAGCCAAGAGCACGGCGTATTTGCCGAGATCGTAGCGCCGGCATCCTGCTGGCGTTTTTCTTGCGCATCTGCAATGGTCAAATTCGCCGGCAAGATGCCGGCGCTACAAACCGTGCGCTCGCGGGCAGCGTGCGACCGAATCGCGAAGCACCGCCAAGGATTTGTGCCGGGCGCAGTCCGCCGCGGCGGACGCCCCTACGGCCGAACGACGAAACCCATGCAAATGGCTCGACGGCGCCGAGGTCGTTTGCCGGGTCCGCCGCGGCGGACCCTTACGGAGAAAACCTGGAGGCGCCGCGGTTCGTGCTGCGCTGCTTGGCTTACTGGCGGAAAGTGATCTTGGGCATGCGGATGGCCAGGAGGCCATCCGAGAGGACTGCGATCGAGCGGGCGGCATCCACGGCGGCGGGCAATTCGAGGATGCAAACGGATTTCGACGGGCCGCGATCGTCCACCAGCGAGTCCGGCACCATCGGCTGTATCGTCCGCGTGTCAATACTTCGCGGAGTAGCCGCGCGCGTTCCCCTGGCGCCGCTTGCTCGCGAGCTCGGCGATTTGCCGGGGCCGTTCGCGAGGCCAAGATCGAAACTGCGCGTCAAGCTTGGTGTCACTTCATCCCGCGCGATTTGCGCGGGGCGAGAAACCTGCGCGAGGATCACCAGCCAGCGCGCTTCAATGCCGACTTCCAGGCGCGCGGCGGTGGCGCCGGGAATGCTCGCCAGCGCGTAAACGAATTGCGCGGCGTTTTCCACGTTAACCGAGAATCCGAGCAGCAATTCGCGTTCGGCGGCGAGCCAATCCGCGAGTTCACCGCCTGGGCGCGGCCCGCGCGCGAGAAAATGTTCGTACGCGCGGGTGGAAACGCAATCGTAGGCTTCGAGCAGGCAATCGGTCGGATCGCTCAGGGTGACGCATTCGCGCTGCGCCCTGCCCGTGGTGCGCACGGCGCGCTTGCGGATTGTGTCGCGGCCAGCCGAGGCCGGTTCCACGACCGCATAGGTCTTCACAGTGGCGCTCCTGGCTTTCACGCGGATTCGACGTCGCGGTCCCGATAGCGGCGGCGCAGAGTTGTGGAGCGTTGCGTGGAACTCGCGTGCTGAAAAGTCGCCGCGCCGAGCGGCCCCGGGCGCGCGCCTGCGAAAGTCGCTTTGCTGGAAATATCGCGGACGTTGTCGAGGGCGCTGGCTCTCATTAATTTTTCCATCTCCGATTCGAGCATTTGCGCATTGAGCGCGCGCCTGCCGAGCACGCCGACTCCGCGCTCGACGACCGGCAGCCAGAGGCAGCTTTCCGAAAGCGCCACTCCGACGAGCAGAGTTCGCGAATGCCTCGTGACGGGTTCAGCAAGGTCGTAGCCGCGACCATCGCACAGAGACTCCGTGGCGAGCACCACATCGAAATCGTACGTTTCCACTTGATCGCGCGCTTGCTGCAGCGTGACCACCTGACGCGATCCCCATCCACGATCGCCGAAACGACGGAGCGTTTCGAGTGCGCCTCTCGAAAGCGCCCCAGCCACCAGAATTCGCATTGCGGTTGCAGGCATTGCCGTTCCTCCTTCCGTTAACGTTACCCAGTTTCTTTATCGGGAAAAACGGCGCGAAAGATTAGCGGGAATATTGCGTTCCAGTACTTCCAGCACCGCGCGCGATGCAATACACGTGGTTCAAGACGGAACAGTACTGAGACATAAGCTGCGGCGATTACTTATGATCGTACGTATTTCTCGCTACGGATGAACTGCGCGGCGCTCGCAATTACAAGCAGCGGATAAGATTCTTGACGTGGAATTAATCAAAGCGTAAATTACCGCGACTTTTATGCGATGGCGTCCTGGGCGTGGTGCAGCACCTGTTTATCGTGAGCGCCACCGGGACTCGTCCGATTGGATGACCGACATGAGAGATCGCGCCAAAGTTGCCGCGGGAAATCACGACGGGACGGAGCTCCCTCCGCTGGGGCCGCCGATGTTGCCGGACCTGCCTTCCAAGCACGCGATTCGCTATCGCGTCATAGTGGTGGACGATCATCCGGTTGTGCGGTGCGGATTGCGCGCGCTCCTGGAGACGCAGCACGACATCGAAGTGTCTGGCGAGGCTGCCGACGGAGTCACCGCGCTGGAGCTGGTGAAAAAGTGCAAGCCGAATCTCGTCCTGATGGATTTGACTATGCCGGAAATGAACGGCCTGGAAGTTACGGCTGCGGTGAAGGAGTGTTCGCCTGAGACCGAGGTGCTGGTTTTGAGCATGCATTTTTCCGAGGAGCTCGCGCGAGAGGTGCTGCGCAGCGGCGCTCTTGGTTACATGTTGAAAACCGACGCCGATGCCGAGCTGCTCGAGGCGATTGATCGAGTGCGGCGCCATCAACCCTTCTTCACGAATAAACTGGCCAGCGCGATGGCGCAAACTTTCCTGGACGGCCCGCAGGAAGTGGGTGACGACGGACAGGAGAAATCTCCGCTGACGGAGCGCGAGACGCAGGTTGTGCAGCTGCTCGCGGAAGGAAAAAGCAACAAAGAGGTAGCCGGTGTCCTGGGAGTTTCCACGCGAACGGTCGAAAGCCACCGGAATCACATCATGCACAAGATGAGTTTCACGAGCTTCAGTGAATTGATACGCTTTGCAATCCGGAGCAATCTGGTACAGCCGTAGGCGAATGCCCCGTGCGGCATACCCGGCATTGGCCAAGAACGACGCGTTACAAAAAGCACAGCCCATGTGGAGTGCGGCGGCTTGCCGCCGCTGTATTGCGGGCGAGGCTTGCCTCGCCTGCAAAGGAGACGCCGCAATTGGAATGCGCGATGATTTCAACACCTAGACTCGAGCCGGTCGAGCTCGCATCGCCTGATTCATAAGCCGTTGCAAATGCGTGGAGCACGTCCCGGCAAGCCGGGACGGCATACAGCGGCGGCAAGCCGCCGCACTCCACATAAGCGGAGGCGACGGACGCGCTAGCCCGAATGGCGACGTATCGCCAAGCATGTTCGCCGGGCGTCCGCCGCGGCGGACTGCGCCCCTACCAAACCAACGAATATTCTTCGCCGGGGCGAATCGAAACCAGCGACGAATGTCGCAGGCTCGGCCAATGAAAACGGCTCCCCGCGCTCGATGCGATGGGAGCCGTCTTGCTGCGATACCTCGTTAATTTTGAGTGCGGGATTTCTTGTCGGGCGTACCTGTTACGCTTTCTTGACGGACTTGCGGCGGCCGCGGCGCTTGGTGGGACGCTCCGCCGGTGGTTCGCCGATCAGCTCCGCGCTCCAGATGGAGGTGACGAACTTCTTCACGCCGTGATTATCGAAATCAATCGTAGTGCGCTCGCCGTTTGATTCCGTTACAACGCCAAGACCGTACTGGTCGTGACGAATAGCCTGACCCTCGCCGAGAGTTTGCACATTGCCTCCTAGGATTTCGACAAAACGGTGACGTCCGGACAGGTTTTAGAGGGCGGTGACGCGCTCGGCCTGCAAACCCTTGGGACCCTGCTTTACTTCGAATTCGACGGCCTGTCCTTCGTTGAGGCTCTTGTAACCCTCGGACTGGATCGCCGAGAAGTGCACGAAAACGTCCTCACCGGACTGGCGCTGGATGAAGCCATAACCCTTTGCTGCATTGAACCACTTGACTGTGCCCTGTTCTGTAGCCACTTTACTGCTCCTAATTAATTCATAAGACGACGGTTAGTCGCCTAGAAGGCTATCTGGTGCCCCCGCTTGCCCGGCCCGCCAAAAAATAAGGCCGACGGACCCCTCGCCCGGCAGCCTTGTGAGACGCGTCAAAAGCGACACAAGAGCAACAAACGCATGGAGATAATACCACGGATTAAAATCGAAAACAACCGGGCCAACCGAGAGCCGATTGGGGCCGAAACCGCGCAAAGAAAGGACGCGAATGCCGCTACTCATATGGAGTGCGGGAGCTTGCTCCCGCCGTATTCGGGCGAAGCTTGCTTCGCCCGATCCGAGGCGTTGACAAATGCGCGGAGCACGCCCGGGCAAGCCCGTGCGGCAAACAGCGGCGGCAAGCCGCCGCACTCCACATGGGCCGTGCTTTCCGCGAGTTCACGCTCGTTGCTCACGGTTGCGATGCCGCACCGGGCGTAGCAGTGCTACGCCCCTACGAACCGGTGCCGAATTGGCGGCGCGGTGCCAAGTTCGTTTGGTGGGTCCGCCGCGGCGGACCCCTACGAAACTGGGACTAGGCCGAAGGATTCCGCTAGCAGCTCGTAGGAGCGGCGGCGGTCGGCGTGTTCGTGGGTCATGGTGGTGATCATGATTTCGTCCACGCGGCATTGGTCGGCGAGCGCGGTTAGCTGCGCATGCACCTTCGCGGGCGTGCCGACTAACGAGCGGTCGCGATTCATCTCGACGATCTGGCGTTCCTCGGGCGAGAACTGGTAATTCGTGGCTTCCTCGATGCTCGGGAAGCGGCCCATTTTGCCGGAGCGGAAACGCAGCAGCGTGAGCGCGAGCGGACGGGCGAGTTCTTCGGCGCGCGCTTCCGTTTCCGCGCAAACCACCGAGACGCCGATCAGCGCTTCCGGCTGCTTTAAATATTCCGACGGCTGAAAATGTTCGCGGTAAAGACGCAGCGCGCCGACGGCCGGCCAGGGCGCGATGTGGTGTGCGAACGCGAACCGCAATCCCATTCGCGCGGAAAGTTCCGCGGAAAAATCGCTCGAGCCGAGCAGCCACACGTCCGGCATGGGGACGTCGTCCGGCATCGCGCGGATGCGCTCGAGCGCATGCCCCGGGGGAAAGCCGTGGTCGAGGAAAGTGAGCAGGTCGTCGAGACGGGCGGGAAAATCGTCGGCGCCGAGCAATTCGCGCGAACGGCGCAGCGCGAGCGCGGTGAGCGGGTCGGTACCGGGCGCGCGTCCGATGCCGAGATCCACGCGGCCGGGATGCAGCGCTTCGAGGACGCGAAAAGTTTCCGCCACTTTCAGCGGCGTGTGATTCGGCAGCATCATGCCGCCCGAGCCGACGCGGATATTTTTCGTGGCCGAGGCTACGTGGCCAATCATGATTTCCGGCGCGGAGCTGGCGATCAGCGGGGTGTTGTGATGCTCGGCCAGCCAGTAACGCGTGAAGCCGAGCCGGTCGGCCAGCTGCGCGAGGTCGAGCGTGTTGCGCAGCGCGTCCGAGCTCGTCGAGCCGGACGCCACCGGGGAAACGTCCAACACAGACAAGCGATACGATTTCTCCGCGGGCATCGGTTCCCTTCTCCGAGATGATTGTTGCACATCGGAGAAGCGCAGACCACGGAAGAGCGGTTCGTAGCGCCGGCATCTTGCCGGCGAATTTGTGCAGCACTGGCAAAATTCAAAACCGCCGGCAGGATGCCGGCGCTACAAACATTCTCCGCGGACGATCGAGGGTAATTGGCGGCGTATTGCCAAGAATGTTTGCCGGGCGCAGCATGCTGCGCCCCTACGATACCTCCTCGGGTGGGCAGCGCGGGCGACGACAAAACCTCGCGCGCGGCGTCGCGCGAATCGTGATACAACTTTGGCGGCCAAAGCGGGCCCGGGTGGGGGAACGTCCGGCAGGAAGCGCAGGCCATTCAAATCAAGGAGTACGAAATTGAGAAAACTGGTGTGTTCGAGAATCGTTCAAATCTTCACGCGGGTTGCGTTGGTCGCGTTTGCGGCGGCGATGGCGGCGGCCGTGTGCGTACGGCCGCTTCACGCGCAGACTTCGTCTTCATCGCCGGCTGCAAGCAGCGCGGCTTCGTGCGACCGCGCGTGCCTTGAAGCAATCACGCTGCGGTACCTGGAAGCGATGGTGGCGCACGATCCCACGCACGCGCCGCTTTCGCCGACCGTGAGGTACACGCAGGACAACGTCCCGCTGCAGATCGGCGACGCGCTGTGGGGCACGATGAGCGCGATCGGCAACTACCGGCACTTCTTCGCCGATCCCGAGCTCGGCGACGTGGGCTGCATTTGCGTGGTTTACGAAAACGACGTGGCGGCGATTCTGATCGTGCGGCTCAAGGTCGTGAATCACGTGATCACCGAGGCCGAGCAATTTGTGGCGCACGATCCCCACGGAGCGGCCGCGTACGAAAAGGCCGGCAAGCCGAAGGATCTCTGGCTGAAACCGATTCCGCCGGAGCTGCGGCAGACGCGCGAAGCGCTGGAGCAGGCCGCATATATGTATTACGAAGCGATTTCGAAAAATGATGGGCGCGGCGTCTACGCGTTCACCGACGATTGCGAGCGCACCGAAGACGGCGTCTACACCACGAACCAGCCGCGGCCGCAGAATTACGGCCACTCCGATACGGACATCAGCGACTTCACCATGATGCCCTGTAAGAAGCAGTACGAGCTGGGCTTTCTCGGCTTCACCACGGGATGCCGCGACCGGCGCTACCTGGTGGTGGACGTGGAGCGCGGCGCGATTCTGGCGTCGGCGTTCCTCGATTTCGACGGCACGATCACGGAAATGCGCCTGACCGACGGGCGCGTGTGGAAAGTGCCGCCGTATTTCATGACGCCGCGGACGAACATGTCGAACGAGGCGTATCGCGTGGAAAACGGAACGATCCGGCTGATCGAAATGACCATGTACGAAGTCCCATTCAACATTACGTCGCCTTACGTGAAGCCATAGGCACGGGAGACCATCATGCGAAAATTTGAAAATATCGTGAAAGCTGCGAATGGGGGACCGTTTCGCCGTTCGGTCATCAGAACGCAGTCCGCCGCGGCGGACGCCCGGTTGGGCATTGCGGTGCGCGACCAGGAGCACGAAGTGGCGGGCGGTGGATTTGTCGCCGGATGGCGAATGATCGCCAAGCACGTTCGCCGGGCGCAGCATGCTGCGCCCCTACGAATTCGTTGCCGGATGGGCGGCACCCTGCCAAGCATCCGCATCGCTTCACTCGTGGTGTTGGTGGCAATCGTCGCATTGGGCATCGCGTCGCCGCGCAGCTTTGCGGCAGCGCCCGATGAATGCAAGTCATGCGTGATCGCGCCGCAGCCGGTGATGCCGGCTGGCTCCAGCCCGTGCGATCGCGAGTGCCTCTACGGATTCGTCGAGCAGTTCTTCGGCGCGCTGGGAATGCACAATCCGTACGGCTTCGCCATGGCTCCGGATATCAAGTACACGGAAAACGGCCAGCTGGTGAAGCCGGGCGAGGGCATGTGGAAGACGTTCTCGCGGCGCGGAACGTACCGCGTCTATCTGGCCGATCCCGCAAATGGCACGGTCGGATTCTACGGAAACTACAGCGAATATAACGGCACGCTTTTCGGCGTGATGGCGATGCGGATCAAAGTGCAGGACCGCCGCATCACCGAAGTGGAAGTAATCGTGTCGCGCGAGGAGCTGCGCCCCATGGGCGGACTCGCCGTGAACACCGCGGGCATCATGACGCCGCGGATGGTCGCCGAGCTGAATCCGAAGGCGTTCGTGTCGCCGGATGTGACGCTGCTCGAGCCGGTGGCCGCGAATTCGCGCACCTCTCGCGATCAATTAGTCGCCGCAACGGCGAGCTATTTCGACGGCGTCGCGCAAGGCAAGGGATCCGCGGTGGCGTTCGCCGACAAATGCTCGCGGCGCGAGAATGGCGTGGACGTCACCGGGAATCCCGCTGGACCAGTCGCCGATCCGGCGCAGCCTGCGTTTCGATTCTTCAGCGAAAGCTGCGCGGGCGAAATTGATCGCGGATTCTTCACCGCGCTCACGAAGCCGCGCGACCGGCGCTTGCTGGTCGTGGACGAGGATCAGGGGCTGGTGCTCAACGTCGCCACACTCGATAGCCGTGGCAACGTGAAGTCGGTCGCGGTCAGCGGAGTTGGCACTGTCGCGGTGCCGCGCGTGTTTCTGCGGCCGGTCAGCTACATCCAGCCGCAATTATTCAAAATCGAGAACGGCAAAATCCGCGAGATCGAGGGGATATCGTGGGCAGTTCCCTACGGCATGCGCTCGGTGTGGGATAAGTAGCGTGTTTCGTTCGGGATCAGCCCCTGGGAACCTAGCGTTGCAGGAAGAGACAGGAAGGGAATAGTTCAAACGTCAAACGCCAACGGGGCGGGGGCGAGACATAAAACAAATCACCTTCCCATAGACCGGCCCGCTCACGGCATCGACGGTCTTATGGCTTATATCCTCCAGCGATCCCATTTTGCTGGTCCATTCCCCGGATTCGAGCTGCAGGGAAGCGTGCGTGGGGACTTCTGATCCCGCCATGCCGGCGCCGTAGATCGCTATCTTCTCTAATCCTAGCTCAAGTTTTCCATCGTGGCATAATTTGTATCCGAGGGTCTGGTACGCCTCCACAAAAACGCCGATGGACACGGTGCGCGGGACGCCGGCGGGCCAGTATCCAATCCCCATCGGATCAGGCCACCAGTTCTTAAGGTCGTCCCCGGCCGCCCAAGCGAGGCAGTTATACCGCCCGCTCCTTTGGCTCGTAATCCGACAGGAGTCAGCGGTCAGATCAGGATGATCCTTCTGCGACCAGCTACCAGGCATATGCTTCTTGTTCGGCCCACTGCAGCCATGCTTTGGCCATCTTTTGAAAGTTTCCTTGATCCTCAACGTTGACGGGGTTCGCCTCAGTAATGGCTTGAAGCGCCCAAAACCACTGGTCGGGCTCCTCGCCCTCCGCCCGAAGCTGCGCCAAAATCGGAGGAACAGCTGTTACACCCATTCCGATAATTTTCTGGTAAGCGGGCAACATCACAGTCTCGGTTATTGACGACCTTGATCCCCGCTCATTTCGCCACTGATCCGCGAGGTCCTGGAACTTCAACCAATCTTCCGCAGACGAATCCACAACAAATGCCGACTTTGAAACGTACGCGAAAACCAAAGGCGTTATCTCAGGGAATATCACGTGTGGGGAATCAGCCGTGCAACGATACTCGCGGTATCCGTGCACCTTTTCCGGCACTTTTCCGCCCCATGCCGCACAGCACAAGAAATACGCGCCCTGCATAACCGGAAGTGCAGTTTCATCTGAGGTAATGCACTGGGTCCGTGGGAGAGCCATCGATTTTCTCCTCGCTATTGAATTTTGGGAACCTTCGCACCCTTACGAAGGTGTTCCGGCGCGCTCACCACCGCCATGACCTGAGAGGACTTCAGCGCATACATCGGGTTTCCGTCTTGGTCATATTGACCCGTAATTCGAATCGCTGAAATGACATTCGGTTTGATACGAAGAACCGAACCATCCTCGAGATGGATTTCCGACCATTTCTCAGTGGATTCCGTGATCGGAACGTCAAACCCATCAGCCGTTCCGTTGGGTAGCTGTACCGTAGCTTTTTTCTCGGGCATGGTGAATCTCCTGACTCAGCGGTTGCTACGAGGATAGCATTTAGCTAGACTTGGGACTGATTTTCTCTTTGGTCTTCGCCCAACGGGTCATCACGGCATTCCTCGCGCTCTCGCTGCGCTCTTCCGGAGTCATGCGGGCTGCCCGCGCCTTGCCGCCCACCTTGCCGCCACGTCGTCCCAAGGCGACAGCATAGGGATTCTTGCGTTTTCGCGCCATGGAATTATTGTACGTGAGCGGTCAGGAATGTCAACCATTTTTGATAGCTACATACGTGAGCGCTCCCGTAACATGCTCGTACCGCAGCGTGTTGGCACAGACATCAATATCGCCGTATGGCCCGGTACCAGGGATTCGATGGTACGGAAGTACCGCCAAAGCTGGCGACCCCGGTACTGCACGAATGTGACTTTGCCTCTACTGTGCCAACGGCGCGAGCTTTGGTATTGTTTCCCTTCGGATACGGACGCCAAGACTGACGAGGCCATTCAGAATGAGCGATACGTTTGAATTTTCGATCCCCGAACAAAATCAGGGCGGCAATTTTCCGCCGGACAAGATGCCCGCGGACATGACGCTAAATCTTGGCGGCACGCCGGACAGAGCGCCAGGCGCGCAGAATTCGACTGCTGGTGAAGGCGCTGGCACTGGCCCTTGCGACCCCTCCTCTTCGCGCGGTGAACGACGCTGCCGGCGTCGCGCGCTGATTTCTGCTCCCGTGCGCGTGCGCAGCGTGGACGTCACCGAAGGCGGCCCGGACGAAATTTCGACGACGCTGGACGTTTCCCGCGGCGGCGTGCTTTTCGTTACCAAGGGCGACGGCTTCGAGGCAGGCATGGTGGTCGCGGTCACGTTTCCGTACAGCAAATCGCCCGTCGCGGTGCAGGCGGAACAGGCAGGCCGCGTGGCGCGCGTCTCGCAATTGCCGGACGGCCGCCACTCCGTGGCCGTCGTGCTGCGGTCCGGCGCCGGAGAGGACCTGGTGGACTCCGGCGGGCGCAGGCTGGACCAGATTGCGCCGGCATCGGAGCCAGCCTATTCGCAGCAGCTCGGCGAAAAAAAGCCGCTCGTCATCGTGGTTGATAAGGATCAGGCGCTGCGCGACTCGCTGAAATCGTATCTTGGAGCGGAGGGCTACGACGTGGTCGCACTCGCGACCGCGGCCGAAGCGCATCACGCGCTGGAAATGTTCACGCCTGCGCTGCTGATCGCGGAAATCGAAGGCGAGGATTTGCCGGGCTACGAATTGTGCGCGTACGTGAAGGCTACGCCGCGGCTGCAGACCGTGCCCGTGATGTTGATGACCAGCTCCGCGTATCCGAGCGATTACTCGAACGCGCATTCGCTGGGCGCGGTTGTGTGCATCGCGAAGCCGTATCGCCAGGAACGCCTCGGGCACGTGGTGCGATTGCTCGCGCCGACGCGCCAGGCCAAGGCGCAGTCCGGTCCCGCGCGCGCAGGAGATCCCTCGCGCAACAGCCGCCCCGGCAACACGCCGAAGATGCCCGGCTACTCGCCGAATATTCGCCGCCCGCGCTGGTAACACCTTCGCTCACGCGCCAGGATTTTCTTCGTAGGGGTGTAGTCCGCCGCGGCGGACTGCGCCGGGCAAACAACCTTGGCGATGCGATGGCAATCCGCATCGTGTGGAGTGCGGCGGCTTGCCGCCGCTGTTTGCCGCACGGGCTTGCCCGGGCGGGCTCCCCGCATTCGCCAACGCCTCGGATCGTGCGAGGCCAGCCTCGCCCGAATACAGCGGGAGCAAGCTCCCGCACTCCACATCAGCTGTGCTCGCGGTAACGGTGTGCTCATTGGCTGTGCCTTTCGATTCTCCGCGTTCGCCTGCCCGCGCGGCCGGTGTTAACCCTGTGGGCGCACCGCACTGTATCTGCGCGTCGCGCGCCCTCGCGTCCCGGTAAAATGGACACATGCAATGCCCGAAATGCAGCGCCGAAGCACGCGACATCGCGCGATTCTGTCCGCGATGCCACGCCACGCTGCGCTACGAGTGCCCTTCGTGCAAGCACGAGCAGCGGCACGGCGGCCAGTGCGAAAAATGCGGCGTTGATTTCCTGAAATATATCAACGCGGTTGTGTCGGCCAGGAAAAACGAAGCGGACGCGGCTCACGACCGGCTCGAGCAGCGCTCCAGACTGATGAAGAACGTCCTCCTCACGCCGTTCACGCTCGGCATTCCGCTGATTCGCGATTACCTGCTTGGCACGCGCAAAGACCGCCGCACTTAATCACCTCATATTGAAATATCGCGACGGCGGATACAGGCCCGTGCGCGAAAATTCCGCTCCGATCGCGCGCTTCACCTCGCGATACCAGTAGTCGAACGTGCCCTCGGCCACGCCCACCAGGCGAACCGCGCGGCGGTATTCCGCACCGCGCACGAAGTACACGTTGAAGAGCTTCAACCTTCCCTTCCATTCCGCGCGACGCAGCGCGTGGCGCCCGATGCGCTCGAAATCCGCGACGTAGTCGCAGGCACGCGCGCGGTCCGGCCGCCACAAATAGCCCGCCGACGGCTTCTCGAAGTCGAGCGAGCGCACCGAGCCGGTCGAATCTGCGAGCCATTCGCGCAGCCCGCGGTAGCGGCCGTGGCATTCGTCGAATACTTCCGTGGCTTTCATAGGTACGATCCGTGTGCAGCGACGAAGGAAAGATTTTGTAGGGGTCCGCCGCGGCGGACCCGGTGCGGCACGGCCACACAGCGACCGGCAGCAGCGATTCGCCGACGGCAACGCTCATGTGGAGTGCGGCGGCTTGCCGCCGCTGTCTGCCGTCCCGGCTCGCCGGGACGTGCTCCACGGATTCCCAAATGGCTCAACTCAAAGAAAGCCTCTCGTTAACTGACGTGTCGCAAGAATCCGAAAGATCCCTCGACTCCCGTTGGTCGCTCGGGATGACGATCCTGATCGGATCGTCAATTATCCTTAGGCAGCTTGGGAGCATCAGTGAGCAGCGCGCCGATCTCCCACACGTCGTCGGAACGCGCGAGCTCCTCCTCGACAGCCGCGAGGCACGCATGAAAGCACTCGCGCCAGCCGATCAGATATCCGCGCGCGTATTCGTCCGCCATGCGGTCGCGATCGCGATGCATCCGCTGCATTTCGAAGACCTGCACACACTCGATCTCCGGAGCTCGCACAGCGATGCGCAGCCGATAGACGACTTCACGCACCGCGCGCAGAACCCAATGCAGCGGCGCCGGAAAATACACGCCGATCCGGCGGCGCGGCTCGTACCACGCCATGCGCCACCCGCGCGGAATCATTCCTCCGTGCCCCACTTCCCTGCGCAAGTTGAATTTCGAGGGCACTCTCATGAACGCCGCACCTCCGGGCCGCTGCCCACAGCGAGTTCGCGCCGCACTGCCTCATCGCGTTCCGCGCGGATCAGTTGCTGCCGCAGACGCGCTTCAAGAATGAATTTGGTTTGTTGCTGCAGATGTGGCCCGGCCGTGAAATCGTTCTCAGCGCTCGCATTTCGATTTTGTAGTTCTCTTAAACCGGAGGGGTTTGAATTCGGAATTTGATCTTCCGGTTTTCCGGTTTGCGGGTTTTGATTTTCTCTGTGGAAATTCATGCGCGAATTCGCCGGCATTGTTCTTTCTTGTGATCCAGCTACAGATGAACTACCTATCCCGACCGCAGCCCCTTGATTCCAATTGGGATTGACTGCACTTGGTACGCGGCTTTGCGTGACACCCTCCGCAACTTTGCGTATCCCGTACGCAGAATTGCGGCCACCCTGTGGAAATTTCTTCGCCTTCGTGATACGCACGACTACGCCCGCGGGCACCGCTTCCGTTTGGATATACCCGTGCCGCCTCAGCGTGTGCATCCATCGCTCGAACGTTCGGCAATTAAATCCAGTCTCTTCTTCTATTTCGCGATAGCTGATCGGCGCGCCGCCGAGGACCCAGCCGAGATCGCCCTGCTGATGCGTCTGCCGCAGCACGAGCCAGCCATAGAGCCACACGGCCGCGCCCATTCGGCGATGGTGCCTCGCCTCGAACAGAACGCCCCGCAGTCCCGCGTTATAGTCTTTGCCTCTCATTACTTGGCCGATGATCGCCGGTCAACCGCTGCAAAATCTGACCGCCATAGTTCTTCGCGCTTCAGCACTCACCGCAGTACGGAACGCGAATTTCTACATATCCGCGCGGCGCCAGGTCTCGGATTTCCAACCGCGGCACGCGCGCCACAACAGGTCCCCTGCGGCAAAAGCCGCAAACCGGGTGTCCGTGATCATCGAAGCCCGGGTGGTGAATGCGCATCGCGTTGCGCAATTTGCGTTCGTAATGCCACCGCTCGCGGTTCGCACGTTCATACGCTTGATGGCTGGGGTCCGCGCGCCAACTGCGCATGTAGAGTCGGTTGTATCTGCGACGCTTTGCGAGCAACGCACTCTGCGCCCGCTCCGCTCGTTCGTAACTTCCCGGGGAGATGGCCGGGAAAATATTCCGGTGCATCGTTCCCTCCCACCGCCGCGGACGACTTTTCGTGCCGCGGAAGAACCGAAATCCGTCAGATCGCCTGCTCACTATTCCGGTATTCCTACGCGGATACCATTGCGCTACGTAAATTCCGTGCTACTATGCGCCCGCATTTTCGGTCCTCCTGCTCTTGGGGGTCAAAAGCACTGGAGGCAATCTAATGAGCGCCACCCGCCCGCCGCTCGATTACTTGGCGAAATGTTCGCAGATGTCGCTGGAATCCGTAGAGCTGTCGCGCTTGAACCTTGCGTCGAATTTGCGCAAGGAGTTTCAGGAAATCCTCGACGAGTGGATCGAGTCCGAAGTTGATGCGCGGCTCGCCCGCTCGATTCTTGAATGGAGGCGGGGGCAGGACACCGCACCGATTGCGCCTCCGCTCGAGACGGTTGCCAGCCCGCCTCGATTCGAGCAGCTCGCCATCGCGTTCCTTCCGGAATGCAACGCGCCGCGGGAGAACGTTGCAGCCACGGGCGGCCGCAAACGCGGAAATGGTCGCGCCGCGAATCTCGATGCCGCTTCCCTCGTGCATCGCTGCGATGACAGCGTCTTAAGAGGTGATCAGCGGTCGCTTTCGACTGAGGCGCTCTCTCCGCGCTCGACGTTGCTCGCCCGGGCATCGGCGGCGAATCAAAACGCGGGGGAAGACCTTGTCGAGCGGCCGTGCGGGAAAGTACGCGTGAATCCGAAGCCCAGCGGCGTGGCGGAATGTTCGACCGTTCGCCCGCAAGCGTGGCAACCCTCAGCGGGCCAGATGATTCTCGAATTGCCGCGAGCGCTTGCGCTGAAGCGCAACGCACCGACTCGCCGAGCGCGGTGCGCCGTGCGCGCACACGGCGCGTATGCTGCGCAACACTTGTGCGCGCGTCGCGCCGGATGACATTGCGCTGCGTCGCCGCCGGCGCAACATTTGCGTTCGCAGAAACGCGCGAGCCCGCAACCCTTGGCGCGCTTGCGCAGCCTGCCCGTGGAGCTGGGTTCGCCCGTTCTCGATAATCGCTGGCGCTTCGATGCCGCTCCATCGGGATTTGCATCGGGCCCAGGAGTTCGCACATGAAGTTTCCAACAAGCGAGCCCGGGCTTGCCCTCCGGTTCAAGCTCTCAATCCGGGGAACACTTGAACTCGCTGGCGGCACGCCAGTGTCATGTGTTCGCCGATGATCGAAGGCTTCTACGGCCCGCTCCGCCGGACTTTGTGTCTCGCTGAGGAGCTCGCCCGCCAATGTTCTTGGGAGCAAACGGCGGCTCGCACGTCCGCGCGATGTTGTGCTCTCCGGATCGTTGGCATCGGCTACTCGCGCGCCCGGTTCGCCATTTTGGTGACGGTCACGGGTTGCCAGGGCCTGACTCGAGGACATTCGCAGCGAATACAGAAGTTCGCGCGCCGGTATTCTCAGCATCCACCGACGCTTTACGCCGCTGCGCGACTTCGCAATGTTCGAGACGTTTCCTGCCCGCCGGACTAAACCCTGACTTCCGCGCTGATCAGTGGTTTCTAGATCTCGCGCGGTGGACGATCGCGGCAAGCCCAAAAGTTCGTGCCACAATATTCTTAGCAGCAACCGCCATTTTGTGCCGCTGCGCAAGATCGCAAGCTTCGAAGCGTTGCCATTGGCAGTTCGCAGGCGCGGGTTCGCGATTAGCGGTGACTTCTAGAGTCCGTCCGGTGGACATTCGTCGCGAACGCAAAAGTTTGGGGCCGAATGTTGTTGGCGGCACTCCGAAGTTCACATTGGTGCGCGAGCTCGTAGTTTTCCGAATGCCATCCTTCTCGGATCGAAACACGGCAGCCCCTATCACGTCGTCCCAGTCGAGCGCTTGCGACTCAGCGTGTATCGGCTCACCAATTGCCATCGATCTTCTCGGTTCCTTCGCAACGATCAACGAGTCGCCCTCGCCAACTTAGTTTCCATACCTTTGCCGATGCGCTCCATCCGCGCACACCAACATAAGATATTCATTCGATGGAACATCGCGCGAGGCTTACTGTCCATGAAATCGAACATCGGAGGCTTATCGCGTTGCGAAGGCAGGCCGCGCGACGGTGGCGGCGATTCTCGGAGCAAATCGCACGATACAATCGTGGTGGTTGGCGCGGTGTTCGGGGGGAGTGAACAACTGCGAAAGGTGCGCGAGGATTGCTCGCGTTGGTGACATTGGTTCGGAGCACTCGAGCGGGCGCCATTTCTGATAGCGCTGCTGAAGGTTCCTGGTGCGATGACGGACCGGAGCTCTAGCTCGATGCGTTAGCATCGTGCGCAGCGTTCTCGGGACTGAGCTTGCGGTTTTTCCGAGACAGTTGTGGCGTAGGGGCGCTATGAGGCGGAGAAAACAAGCAAATCCTGACGCGCATTTTTCGCGTCAATGGCGTCGCGCGAACAATTCGTTTGAAAACAAACTCGCGGGCGAAATTCAAGCGATCAGGAAGTGGGAGTACGGGGCGGCCAGGGTTCGAGGAGTTGTTCCTTGCGGTAGATCATTGCGTTGATGTCGTAGGGGGCGAGATCAATGCTGTGGCCATGGGTGATGGCATCGGTGGGGCAGGCTTCCACGCAATAGCCGCAGAAGATGCAGCGCGAGTAATCAATGTTGTAAACGCTGGCGTAGCGCTCGCCCGCTGAAATGCGCTGCGTATCGGTATTCTCGGCGGCTTCGATATAGATGCAATTTGCAGGGCAGGCCGCCGCGCACAAAAAGCAGCCCACGCATTTCTCAAAACCGTTTTCGTCACGTTGCAGAACATGGATGCCGCGATAACGGGGCTGGACGCTGGCCGGAACGTCCGGATAGCTCTCCGTCGTGGTCTTCTTAAACATGGTACGGAACGTGACGCTGAAGCCCTTCGCGAGCGTCACGAAAACTTCGCCAACTTCCCTTACGATCGAGGCCATATGTGACTCACTTTAGCAAATTTTTCCGCCTTGCGCTTCTGGCATTTCCGCTTTCAGGGATACGGGGCGCAGCAAGCAGCGCCCCTACCACGCGCCGACACGCCCAAGCCAGACGCATGGGTCATTCACCGGGTGGCGCGACTGGAGCGGTTTCGGGGAGTTTCCCCTTGCCGGTCATGGCGGAAATTATCTGGCGACCGTGAAAACGGCCGTTCTCAATGAAGATGTCGGATGTTTTCAGGCCACCGACGACGACACCAGCGACATAAATGCCGGGTACATTGGTCTCGAGGCTGTCCGGATTCGCTTCGGGACGACGGGTTTCGGGATCGAGACGAATTCCCTGCTGCTCGAGAAAATCGAAATCCGGGTGGTAGCCGGTCATCGCGAAGACCTGGGCGGCGGGGATGCTTTTCTCGGGGCCGGAATTCTTCACCCAGACCTTTCCCGGCTCGATTCGCGTAACAGCAGTCGAGAACAACGCGTGAACCTCCCCGGCGCGGATACGGTTTTCGATGTCCGGCTTAACCCAATATTTGAGGGTCTTGCCCATTTCGGGCTGGCGATGAACGAGGGTGACGCGCGCGCCGCCGCGGAAAAGATCGAGCGCCGCTTCGGCGGCCGAGTTTTTTCCTCCGATTACGACGACATCCTGATTCCAGTAAGGGTGGGCGTCGGTGAAATAGTGCGAGACGTGCGGCAAATCCTCGCCGGGAATTCCGAGACGATTCGGGCGGTCGTAATAACCAGTGGCGATGATGATTTTCCTGCCGTGATAGCGGTGATGGGCGCCGGACTCGGCAAGCGTATCCACGACGAACGCATCGTCCTTGCCTTGAATCTTTTCCACGCGCTCGTAGAGCCGGGTTTCGAGGCCGTAATGCTCGACGGCGCGGCGATAGTATTTCAGGGCTTCGACGCGGGTCGGCTTACCCCCGGTGGTGGTCATGGGGAGGTCGCCGATTTCCATGCGCTCGGGCGTCGTGAAAAAGAGCATGTTGACAGGGTAATGGTAGAGCGAGTTGCACAGGGCGCCCTTGTCTATGACCAGGGCGCGCATGCCCGCACGGGTGGCTTCGATGGCGCAGGCGAGGCCGGTGGGCCCTGCGCCTATACAAATGACGTCGTAGGGCTCACGATTCTCGGCTTGGGAGGCCTTAATTTCGCTCATGGCGCCCCCTCGTTTTGTGTGTCACCCTTTTAGTGCACCCACCGTGTGTTTTCAATGAGTTAGGAGGAAAATTACTCGGCACCGTGTGTCGAGCAATTACGCTGCAAACCGAACGAAATGGACGGAGCTGGCGCAAAGAAAAGCGGGCACCGCCAGGGCTAGGGGTTCCGAATTCGATGGCCAGAGTCGAATCGTGGCTTGCTTGTACTCCCTGCACCGAGCGATGTGGCGAGGAGAAGGAGGCCGAAGGCTCGGGCACACGTCCGCGCGATGCCGGGAGCCTGATCCCAGCCGCGCGTTCGATCAGATTCTGGTTCGCGTTCTTCACGTGACCATCTTAGTACACGGGAGCGGGAGTGCAAGCGCGGATCCCTGTGGACTTTGAGTCTGGGGCGGAAAGCTAGCGGCGCGGGCTCTCTGCGGTGAAATGTTTTTTCCAGGTAAAGCCGAGGACATCCTTGCTGACGTCGTATTCCGTCGAGAGGTGGATGGACCCCTGGATTCCCACGCCGGTGCGCTCCACGTTGATCTGCTCGGGCTCAAGCTGAATCCCGTCCTGCGCGGCCTTGGCAATCACGAGATCGCGAAATTCGGCGTCTGACCGGGGATCAACCAGTCCGATTCGCATCCCGGTGAGCGACGAAAGGTCCTTGAGGTCGCTGGTCAGCTCAATATTCGAGAGATAGACGGACCCAACCTGCCAGCCAGCGATCGCCGCAAGCAGGAGCAGGATCACTCCGACAACGATGACTAAATCTTTCACGGGATTCTCGTGGCGCACATGGAGACGCGCGCTCTACTTTGAAGAATAGTTGAACGAGTACGCAAACGGCACAGTCCGTGCCGAATCGATACCCATTCGGTCTCGCCACCGGCGAGACCTCAGGGCAAGAAGGCAGCGAGTGGCGGCGAGCCATCAAGCGATCGGAGTCGTGCCAGACAGTCCCGCGTGGCATGATGGGCGGCGAATTGATGCCAGCGACGGGAGTGAGCGATGAGCACATTTGTTCTGGTTCATGGGGCGTGGCACGGCAGCTGGTGCTGGAAACGAGTGCGCAAGGCGCTTCAGGCGCAAGGGCACGAGGTGTTCACGCCGACGCTGACGGGTGTCGGCGAGCGGTCGCATCTGCTGTCGCCGCAGATCAATCTCGAAACGCATATTCTCGACGTGGTGAATCTGATTCGCTGGGAAGAGCTGTCGAATGTGGTGCTGTGCGGCCACTCGTACGGCGGAATAGTGGTAAGGGGAGCGGCGGACCGCGTGCCGGAGCGAATCGGCGCGCTGGTCTACCTGGATGCGTTTGTGCCCGAAGACGGGCAGAGCCTGCACGACACGCTGCCTCCGGAACAGCGGCACGCCCAGCACGATGCTGCGAAGACTCACGGCGACGGATGGAAGGTGCCACCGATTCCGGCTGCGAGTTTTCACGTCAACGCCAAGGATGCGCCGTGGATGGACCGGCAGTGCACGATGCAGCCGCTGGCGACATTTGACCAGCCGCTCCGGCTGACGGGCGGAATTGACGCCGTGAAAAATGTGACTTACATCGTGGCGCCACGATTCGAGGGATCGCCGTTCGGGCAATTCTACGAGCGAGCGAAGGCAAAGGGATGGAAGACGGCCAGCATGGCGTGCGGTCACGATGTGATGCTGGATATGCCCACGGAATTGACGGCGGCGCTGGTGGATGCGGCGAGTACCGTCAATGCGGGGTGAATGGAGGAATCGAGCTGTCTCGCAGAAATTCGCCGGCAGGATGCCGGCGCTACGAAAACCGGGCGATGGCACCGAGTATGTGGAGTGCGGCGGCTTGCCGGGACGTGCTGCGATCGCGCGCAATCGGCATCGAATTGGGCGAGGCACGCCTCGCACACCGCGCCGGAGCAAGCTCCGGCACTAAAGACAGCGGCGGCAAGCCGCCGGACTCCACATGGTCCGAGGCGATGCCGACGCGGGCCGAATGGTGACATCGAGCCAAGCATTTTCGCCGGGCACGGCATGCCGTGCCCCTACGAAGACGAGGCAACAGCCAAACCGTCGCGTCAGGCGACTGGTAGAAGAGCGTTGACGAGTTCGGCGGCGAAGGTGTCCAGCTCGGCGGTGCGGTCGGGGGTGACTTCGAGTTTGTCCTTTTTGCGGACGAACCAATTGCCGTCGGATTGGATGGTGCGGGCGCTGAGGCCGCCGGCGACCAGGTAGGACGGTTCGCCGTAGAGCGTGAAGGCGCTCGGGCCGGACGGAGTGAGCAGCGCGCCGCAGTTCCCTCTTCGAACGCCGACGTAACTCTCGTACATCGGAAACGCGACGATTTCGAAGCCGCTATTCTGGAGGCGATTGAGAATCCCGAGTTGCTGCGACGTCAATTCCATGGCGAGGGTAGGATACCAGTCCACCGCCCAGTTGAGAGCCGAGACTTCAAAATCAAATGCAGAAGCCAGGAATTACCACAGAGAGCACAGAGATCGGAACGAGATCACAGAGAAGGCGAACTGGAGGAACGGACACGAAGCAGAGGGCAGGTAGGCGGATTTCGGTGGTAAGATTCCGGCACTTCACGGGGGTAACGACATCCATGATGCGAAAACTATGGTTCGCTGCACTTCTGCTGTTCATGCCTGGCACGGCGCTCGCGCAAGGGCCGCCGGATTTCTCGAAGGTCGAGATCAAGGTCACGAAGGTTTCCGGGAATATCTACATGCTGCAGGGCGCAGGCGGCAACATCGCGGCGTCGCTGGGCGACGACGGGATTCTGATGGTGGATACGGAGTATTCGCCGCTGGCGGATAAACTTCAGGCGGCGCTGAAAGGCATCGGGATCACGGACAAGCCGGTGCGATTCGTGGTTGACACGCACTACCACAGCGACCATTCGGATGGAAACGCGGCCTGGGCTGCCCGCGGCGCGACGATCATCTCGAACGAGAATTTGCGTAAGCGGCTGGAGAACGGGAGCGCCATCGGCAACGGTCCGGGCGGAGCCATCAGCATCAAGCAGCCGGCGCAGCCGAAAGCGGCACTGCCGATCATCACGTTTGACGATCACATCAGCGTGTACCTGAACGGCGAAGAAATTCGCGTGATGCATTTTCCCGCGGCACACACGGACGGCGACGCGGTGATTTATTTTTCGAAAAACAACGTGGTGCACATGGGCGACGAGTTCGTTCGCTACGGATTTCCGTTTGTGGATGTGGATGCCGGCGGAAGCGTGCAGGGGATGATCGCGGCGTGCGAGAAGGTGATATCCACCGTGCCGGCGGACGCGAAGGTGATTCCGGGACACGGCGAGATCGCGAGCATGGATGACCTCCGCGAATATACGAAGATGATGAAAGACACGCTCGCCGTGGTGCAGAAGGCCATGGCGAACCATGAAACGCTCGCGCAGATGAAGAGCGATAAGATCCTGGCGCCGTGGCAGAAATATTCCGGGACGTTTGTCAGCGCTGACGCGTGGATCGAGACGATTTACAATTCACCGAAGAGCATGTAGGCCGTCGGGCCGGTACACCAAAAGGTGTCGCGGGCCACGCGCCGAAACTGCGACTCTTGCGTCCAAGGGAAACGGGGAGTTCCGCTCGACCGACCTGGAGGAACCATGAAACTTGCGCTGGCGTGCGCGACAGCGGCGGTCATCCTGGCCACGATTGGGGCAATCGAGACGCGCTCCGCGGCGACCGACGACGATTCCGCGAAACCGCAGTATTCCGGGGACAAACTCGCGCGCCCGGAGGGTTACCGCGAATGGATTTATTTGTCGTCCGGGCTGGGGATGAATTACAGCGCGAGCGCGATGGGGCCGGAGCTTTTCACGAATGTGTTCGTGGCGCCGTGGGCATATCGAGAGTTCGTCGCGACCGGGAAATGGCCGGAGAAGTCCATTTTCGTGGTTGAGGATCGGTCCGCGCAGACGAAGGGCTCCATCAACAAGACGGGACATTTTCAGACGGACCGCGTGGGTATGGCCGTCGAGGTGAAGGACTCGGCGCGATTCCCCGATAAATGGGCCTACTTCGCGTTCGGCAACGACGACACGACCTCCGCAGCGGCTCCCAAGGCGGCGTGCTGGCAGTGCCACGAGGACAACGCGGCCGTTGAACATAGCTTTGCGCAGTTTTATCCCACGCTGAAACCCATAGCGCAGAAATTCGGTACCTACCACGAGCACGGCGAAGCCTCAGCGGATCACTAGCACTTCGATACTCAGTGGCTGTAACCTTCTCGCGGTGCGGACCGTCACATTTGGCGAATCGGGTGGCGCTAGCCCCGACCGACAGACGCAGCGTTCAATCGTCCCTCCGGGACTCCGTGGTTCTGTTTTCGTGATCCCGGCACTGCGCTGCGCTTTGTGCCGGGCTAATTACAATCGCGCCTCCGGCGCTTGGGGAGAAACCAATTATGCGCAGACGCGATTTTTTGGGAATGCCGGTGGCGCTGGGAGGATTGGCGGCGATGAGTAGTGCGGGTATGACGAATTCGAGAGCGAGGGCCGCGCAGTCACATGCGGCTGGCGCAAGTCCGCTGGGAGTGAAGGCGCTGGTGTTCGATACTTTCGGAACCGTGGTGGATTGGCGCGGCTCGATTATTCGCGAGGCCACGCAATGGGGAGCGGCGAAAAATCTGCAAATTGACTGGGGCAAATTCGCCGACCAATGGCGCGCGGGATACGGGCCGTCCATGGACAAGGTGCGCAAGGGCACGCTGCCATGGATGAAACTCGACGACCTGCACCGAATGATCCTGGACGATTTGCTGAAGCAATACAACATCACGGGACTGACCGAAGAGGAGAAGGAACATTGGAACACGGTGTGGCACCGGTTGAGCGGATGGCCGGATGCGGTCGAGGGGCTGACGCGGCTGAAAAAGAATTTCGTGATCGCGACGCTATCGAATGGAAATGTTTCGCTGCTTGTCGAGATGGCGAAATTCGCGGGGCTGCCATGGGACACCGTGTTCGGTTCGGATCTCTTCCACCATTTCAAGCCGGACCGCGAAGTTTATTTGGGCGCGGTGGATCTGCTGAGCTGCAAGCCGGGCGAGGTGATGATGGTGGCGGCGCATCCGCTGGATTTGAACGCGGCGAAGGCGCTCGGGCTGAAAACGGGTTACGTGCCGAGACCGCTTGAGAATGGACCGGACCGGAAGCCTACGCCGGCGTCGGCGGAGACACTGGCTGGATTTGATGTGGTGGCTGCGGATTTCATCGAGATGTCGGCGAAGCTTTCGTAGTGCCGAGATACGACAGAAGGACAATCCCTCGCCGGCGATGGGAGATGGATGGGCGCCGCGTTGCCAAGCACATTTGCCGGGCGCAGCATGCTGCGCCCCTACGAAACCCGCTAGGCGGATGGAAGCAGCTTGCCAAGCACGATCGCCGGGCACGGCATGCCGTGCCCCTACAAAACCGGCGGCGACCGCTGTGGTATTACGCGGCGGAGGATGAGAGCGAGCCGGACTCGATGCGGCGCAGGACCGTGCGCAGCGCGGCGGCGAGTTCTTCGTCGCTGACGTGGCTCTTGCGGAACTGGAGCCGGACGCGGAACGAGCCGTCCTCGGATTGGAAATCGAAATTGAAGGGCTGGGGCCGGGGCGCAGATTCGGTTTCGTCCTTGCGCGCCCGGCGGGCCTCATCGCGCGTCAAGCCGCCCTGCGCGATGCGCTGAACCATTTCGCGCATCTTTTTCTCGGTGGGCTGGCGCGACACCTGAAGCAACAACGATTTCGATGCCACTCCCTTTTCCACGCAGGCGCGGCGGACGTCGTCCGGAATCACCCGAAGAGACATGGTTTCGGTGACGGAGGAACGCGCGCGGCCGATTTTCTTGGCGATGTCGTCGTGCGTGTAATCGAATTGATCGGCGAGGCGCTGCAGGCCGTCGGCCTCTTCAAATGGAGTGAGGTCCTTGCGCTGAAGATTTTCGATCAGCGCCAGCTCGAGAGTTTCCGCGTCGTCCGCGATTTTCTCGATGCACGGCAATTCGTGCAGGCCGGCGGCTTGCGATGCGTGAAAGCGGCGTTCGCCGGAGATAATGTAATACATGTCCTCTTTCCCCAAGGTCGCTGACGGGCTCAGCCAGGAACGTCTGAATGAACTCGGTGACGAGTTGGAGAAGGCCAAGACGGTCGTGCCGACCCGGCCGCATCCCCACGCCCCTGATACTCCGCCCGGCAACGCGTCGGCTGGGCTGGTGTCGGGGGTGATCTCAAGACGAAGGACGCCATCGGCCACGTGACACCCTGATGCTGGCAAGATCGGTCCTGGAGGCAACCCAAAGCGACGATCCAGAGCCCCGGGGAGCCCTGACCTTGCCCGGCGCTCGTGGACCGATCAGTGACCGGCTCCTGGCTGCCCTTCAGCACCGGCCACACCGGATTGCGTATCCTCTGGCCGGTCTGCAGGCCGGCCCGGACCCTGAAGACCTGCATTTGGCGTTGTACTGCGCCCACCAGCTGCACTACCAGGGCTGGTCCGGTGTGGACGACGGCTGGGAGTGGGAGCCTTCCCTGCTGCAACTGCGCAGCCGTTTGGAGGGAATCTTCGAGGGGCAGCTCCGCTCCTCGCCTGCCGCACCGCAGCCGTCGATGCCTGCGATGTCGCCCAAGTGTTGTGGGACATGACCCGTGGCGACGGGCTCTCCCTGTCGGGGTGGCTGTTCGAGCACGGCACCAGGTTCCATGCCGAGGAGCTAGCGGTACACCGTTCCGGCTATCAGCTCAAAGAGGCCGATCCGCATACATGGGCGATACCCCGGCTCACAGGCCAGTCCAAGGCTGCCATGGTAATGATCCAGGCGGACGAGTACGGCGGAGGTGTGGCCGCCGACATGCATGCGTCGCTGTTCGCTGACGCGGTCGTGCTCCATCCCCCTCGATCCGACCTATGGCGCATACATCGACCGGCTCCCTGCGGTCACGTTGGCCACGACAAACCTGATCTCCATGTTCGGGCTCCATCGCCGACTCTGAGGGGCGCCTGGTCGGCCACTTGGCCAGCTTTGAGATGAACTCCGTCGGCCCCATGGCCCGCTACAGTGCCTGGCTGGAAACGCTCGGAATTGGCGGCGAGGGTCGCAGGTTCTACGACGTACACGTCAAAGCCGACGAAGCCCACCAACACATTGCCGTCGATGACCTTGTTGGCGGCTTCTTGGCCGTCCGACTCCCGCCCAGGCCGACGAGGTCCTATTCGGGGCCCTGATGCTCGAAGTGGTCGAGAAGGCCTTCGCCGATCACGTCGTCGACGTGTGGAGGCACAACCGCAGCTCGCTGCGGTCACGTCACTAACCGCTTCCCAACCCGGCAAGTACCCATGACCGACACCAGTAGCTCGCCCGCTCTCTGCCCGGTTCCGCGGCATTTTTGATGGGCGGGTCGGCTTGAACGGGCCAACGCCATGGTACAAGGCACCTGCGCTCCATCCGGATCCCTTGGGCCTGGCCGATCGACAGTGCCCGATGCCAGGAGAGTCCTATGTCCAGAGTCGAAGTCCTCCGCCGGCAGTGCTTCCGTCGAGGCCCGACTCGGTGCTTTCTCTAAGGTGCGACGCTGATCACGGTGTCGTGTGGGTTCGAGGCGCTCAGGACGTATCCACCGTGGGGGCGCTGTGCATGACCGTGGCTCGAGCTATCGCCTTTGACGATGCCGACCTGGTCATCGTTTAAGCGAGGTGACCTTCATGGATGCGGCGACCGTCGGCGGGTGATTATCCGGGCCGAAGCGTTCCTCCGAGACCGCTCGCGGTACTTGACCCTTCGGTCGCTCTCTGATCCACGCCCGGAGGCTCCTGGGGCATGGGTGGTTTGGCGGAGCTGGTCGATTCACGGCCTGCAACTGCAACGAGGTGATCAGAACCGCGGGGGCGCTCGCTAGCTTGGTGGAGGTGCCCACGGCCGGAGGGGCCGACCACGTGGCCAGCGGCTCTCGCCGCAGCTCTGCCGCGGGCGGAACGGGTCTGCCTCTAACTTCCCCGAGGGGCGGGGCCCCGGC
>CAWJGQ010000003.1:0-30144 GCA_963842425.1 uncultured Acidobacteriota bacterium
GGAGAGCACCTGCTTTGCAAGAAAGCAGGCGAAATCACCTAAGTGCCGCATCTGGTGTCGCTTACGCGGACTCACGCGGTGCAATCAACCTCTTGAAATGGACTGAAGTTGGACCGAAAGCAGTCCTCACGTCTTTTCACCGACAATGCCGTGGTACGCGCTTCCTCGAAATCTCAGCCATGCGGTACGGCTTCGATCATCCTATCGATTCTTTCGGCTTTATCGAGGAGTATTGGAAGGCGATTCCAGCCAGGCGAGTAGTAAGTCCCCCGCATACTCGGCATACAATGAACTCTCGCACGCCTTAGTATCTTCGCTGAACGAAATTCGAACGGCTGGCCGTCCGAACAGAAGCAAAAACACGGGCTATTTCGTCAGAGGTTTTCACGTAAGCTACCAGCGGCTAAGCTCGTTCTTGCGGTCTAGGACCGAACACGGTTCCTCTGAAACGAAGGCATCCGCTCGATCTGCTTGCTGTGTTGCCCATTCAATCCAGGCCTTGTATTTCTTCTGTTTTTCGACAGACCATGAGCTGCTTTTTTCCGCGTAGGCCGCTATGAACCTGCGCATCCGTTCTGCGCGCTCCCACGCGTCCATCCAATCATCAAATTCCTTGACCTTTTCTTCCTCTTGCTGAACGTCCATCTGTAGCTACGCCCGCTCTCGCGCGCGCCTTTCTTTTTCAGTCTCATCTCGTTTGCGCTTTTCGTCTCGTCGCCTCTGAGCGACAGCGGTCCGCATAAGCCCGGCCACGAAATCTGCGATGCGAGATTCGACACGTTGGACTTTTGCGTCGCTCCAACGCTTTCGTTCTTCCCGTTCTCCCCAGGGTGTGTCCGAATGGATGCAAAGCGCTAGCTTGCCTCCCGGTTCGTACGAGATCATTTCATCATAATCCCAGCGATCCGTTGGGTTTGGCACGCGGGGCTTCTGTACCACTACCTTCCGGATCGGCTCTTCGATGCATTCGCGCCCGGTTCGTACACACGACGATTTCTAAGAGAACAGAGTTTTCAGCTCTGACAGTGAGCGCGGTTTTCTCTGCTACTCAATGGACCTCGAATCGTGTTTATGGCCGAGGGGACGATTGAATCATCGAAACGGTCTCGTCAACCACTCTGCAAACTGGGCGTTGGGGAAGTAACAATTTGTGGACCACAACCGGGCTCATGAACTTTTTTGGGGTCTCGTTCACAATCTGCCCCCGCGAACACTGGTGTCCGCCATTAAGAGTGAAGTTGTAGGGCAACTTAACGGGGGTCACTTTTGAAATAGTCGAGGGCCACCTGAGTATATTGGCCGACCTCGATAAGGTAGCCGTCGGGATCACGCATGTAGCACCGCCATTCCCAGCCGCGATTGTTTAGCGGCTCGGTAAGAAAGAACGCTCCTTTGTCGCGCCATTGTTTATAGCAGGCCCAGATGTCGGCGACACGCAAGTCAAGAAAGCTATTCACTCTGTTGAGATCCGATGGTGGTTCGAGGAGAACTACTGGTTTGTCGGGAGTCGGGCCACCGCCAGAATTGAGAATTATCCAGGTATTAGCCAACTTGATGTAGCAGGGATTTTCCGGCTTGATCACTTTCCCGCCAAGAATTCGGACATAAAAGTCCTTCGATTTTTCCTGGTCCCTCACGGTGAAGAAGTGCGCGGCGAAGAAGCCTTCGTCTGCAATCGGAGCGTTGGGTAGATTCATGCAATTCCTCCTGTCGTTAGTTCCAGCCTTTTCTGACATTCGCTGCGAAGCATCTATTTCCGCATGCAAAGTCCTTCTTTGTGTCGCATGTGAATTGATCGAACCTGCCTCTTGTTTTCGAATCGAGTTCTGCTTTTAGCTCTTGGGCAGTCTGATCAGAAGAATGAAATCTTCCCATCTCACTTCCGCTGATCTTCCGCTCATCGCTCGACCAGCGAAGTACTTTCGTAGTCTTCATCGAAGGACTCTCTGCAATGACCAAAATCCTGTTTTTGTTCTGCGGGCATGCGACCAATCGCGGCACGATCGTATGCAAACTTCTTTCCGCAGTTGAGACATCCCTCATATGTCCAACCCGACAGCGTGATCGGTCGGCTGCGATTGCGGTGCCGGCAACCACATAGAAAGTCCAGAGCCACTAGTTGTGTGTTCGCCGGAGTCGGTTATCAGCAATTTGTCTACCGGTCATATCGCGCATTCCTAGGACGGAGGCAGCTGCTCCTTTTACAAGCTGGTTGGCTAAGCAACTTTCTTCTCTGACTTGTCAGACTTGGCTCCATAGAAATAAAGATGCACCGCTCTATGCGAGAGCGCAATTGGACCTTCGTATCGGCTGCCGATGTCAGCACCTGGAGGTCGCGACAAATCTTTCGAGGCGAGAACGTCCTTATGCGATGGAACGGGTCTCAACGAAGTTTCCGAACCCGCGCCTCCTTCAGGATCTCCCAACGATCATTTAGAGGGTTTGCCAAAGCAAGAGGCGATCGGCTGCGCTAGGATTCGCGCGATGTCCGAAGCATTCATGGAAGAAAGCAATGTGAAAGTGCCTATCGCGCCGCCCGATACGAAGATATCGTTCGACACCATCGTCCAATAGACTCGTCTGCTCGCTTCTGGCTCAATGGCAATTGTGCGTCGCAGAATCGATCAGAGAAATGCAGCGCATAACTTCTTTAAGGAGAACTCACATGACTTTCGAAAAGGCTTTGCGTACCGACAAGATTCATACCACTCGTAGTTGGAAGAGTATTTTCATGCAGCATCCGTTCTTGCATCTCCTATTCGTCTCCTTGCTGGCCGGGCTGGCAACTCCGAGTAGAGTCTGGGCCCAAGTGCAGGCGGCCCCGCTGACCGGGGTCCCGTCCTCACAACTGTCGCAAACAACTTCCTATCACTACGTTTTGCCACTCACTCTTGCGCTTGAGGCCGCGAACGAGGCTGTTCGTGTGTGTGCTCAACACGGATATTTGGTGACCGCAACAGTCGTGGACATGGATGGAAAGCCGCAGGTAGCGCTTCGCGGTGATGGAGCCACTATCCATACGGCAGAATCGAGTTTCGACAAGGCATACACAGTGGTCACGCTGGGGCCCATATTCGACTTTGATACGTCCGGCAAGTTTTTTGATCTGGTGAGGACCAGTCCCTATGCGCCGCGGCTCGCAACGATGACCAATGTTATGGCCCTTCCGGGCGCAGTGGCGTTCAAGTCGAAAAACGCGATCGTGGGCGCTCTAGGCGTGGGAGGGGCTCCCGGCGGAGATAAGGACGAAGTCTGCGCACAAGCTGGGGTGGCGAAAGTTGCCGACCGGCTTCCAAATTGAATATCGCCGAAGTCGGAAGTGTTTTTGGAGCACGGCGACACTAAAGACGCGTGTTGAGCGCTTTTATTCGATTTCTATCGACTAACGGCGCTCAACCGTGCGGCCTTCAACAGGAAATACAAAGTATCGTCTCGGCCAGGGTTTCTACCGAGCAGAAGAGAGTTAAAAGAGGGCGACCCAGTGACCGAAAAAAGAATTGTTTTGCTACGCGACTTACGCGGATCAGAAATACATGGCGGAGCGCAATGACGGAATTGTTCGGTCCGGTGTAGGCATCGCTTTTGGTAGAGCGTGGGCTTGACGAGTCGCAGTTGATGAATAGGCCGCGTCGATCCACGAGTCGAGATTGGCGAGCGGTTGCGGTCGCGGCCTCGGCTCGCCTACCGAATCGTCCGACTGTCGCACAGCACCATCTAAAGCCGTGCGTCGCATCGACCGATACGAAGGTATCGGCAATACCATCGTCTAATTGTTTCGCCCCTGCTCTTCTGGTGTGATTTGGTTGTCGCCGCGGATGCATTCCGACATGGAGGCCTTTATGTTTCAAAGTCTACGATCGCCGCTATCTGCTTCGGTTGTTTCTCTAGTGCTCGCCACGATCTGCCTCAGCGCCTTCGGGCAAATGAACGTCCCTGACTCGGCATCATCCAATTCGAGAGAGTCGACACAAACCAAAATTGAGCGTGCCCTCTCCGCGGGCCCTCGCAATGTGACGAAGAACGCCACGGTTGCTGAGATGGACGCCCAAGGACAGATGAAAATCCTCCGGCCGGGAACCAATGATTTCACGTGTCTGCCGGGAGATCCCAACGGCGTCGGATCACCCCCGATGTGCGAGGACAAAGTCGCAATGCAATGGAATCATGATTTCGCGGAACACAAAGAAAAGCCGACTACCAACGTCCCGGGCATCGAATACATGCTCGCGGGAGCGACGCAACGAAGCGACTCCGACCCATTCGACAAAACTGACCCACCCATCAGAATCGGACCACATTGGATGATTCTTTGGCCCTTTGATCCGAAAACCACGGGCCTGCCTACGACTCACAAGCCAACGGGCGCTTACATCATGTGGGCAGGCACTCCGTGGGCTCACGTCCATATTATGGGCGCACCCTAACATCTATCCGTCGCTGCCAGCAGCGCCGTCGGCAAAACAGTAAAAGGAGAATTCTATGGCAACTGCAATCGTAATCGGAATGATGATTGCGGCGCAAGTTTCCGAACCCGGAGCAGATTTCCAGATCGTCGAGCGCGAGATTCCCGAGCCGTCTGCAGGAGAAGTGCGGATCAAGGTGTACGCCTGTGGCGTCTGCCACAGTGACGTGTTCACGGAGGAGTAGGATGACGCCGGACAAACCGAACATTCTCTTGGTGCACGGCGCATGGGGCGACGCTTCACACTGGCGGCATGTCATTCCTTCCCTGCATGAAAAAGGCTACCGGGTCTTCGCAGTGCAGAACCCTCTGACATCGTTGTCCGACGATATCGACCGAACCATCAAAATGACCTCTGCGCAGAAGGCTCCCACGCTATTAGTCGGCCACGCTTATGGTTGCGCCGTCATCACGGGCGCCGGCCTCACGCCAAATGTCGTCGGCCTCGTCTATTTGGCAGGACCCGCTCTCGACGAAGGAGAGAGCCTCAAGAGCCTTTGGGCGCGGCGAGCACCACCTGAAGGGGCGGCTAATATCCGTGAGGACAAATATGGGTTTTTATGGATCGAAGTCGAGAAGTTTCACGAGACTTTCTGTCACGATCTCGAAGACCGAACCGAATCGCTAGTTTGGGCTCTTACGCAGAAGCCAACAGCGGCGCGTTGCTTCGAAGAGAACTCGGGACCACCGGCATGGAAAGTGAAGCCCAGTTGGTATCAGATCTCGGCCAAGGACCGCTTGATTCCTCCGGAGACCGAAAAGTGGATGGCGGAGCGAATCAACGCGAGGAAGACGGTTACGTTGCAAACGAGTCACGCTTCCGTAGCAACTCACCCCGATGAGATAGTGCAATTAATCGAGGAAGCAAGCAATGCTGTCAGCGCGAAGGCTGCCCGTTTCCCCTAGGGACACGGATGTGGTGCTAACGAAGAGACCAAAGACGATCCGGGGGTTGAATTTGGCAACCGCGGGTGATTCCGGTTCCCTCATTTGAACCAACGCTCGCTGGGTTTTCGCATGACACTACTGGCGATTCCATTTCAGTTGTTCTTTCGCGGAAAGGAACATCCTATGAGGTACCTGACTTCCTACGATCGGCATTATCCTCAACGGTTACGACGTGTCTGTATCCGGTCGCGAGGATGGCATCGGCCTACAGTAAAATACCGATGGACAAGCTCCTGACCAACACGGAAGCTTACATTCGGGGCGGCGGTTTCGATCAGGACCGGATGCTAGAGGCTTTCGAGCAGTTGGCCAGGGGCAGTTCCAAAGGAGGATTTCCGCTCAGTCGCATTTGCTGCCGCATGGACTGGGCGGTTGAGGATCGTTCGTATGTCGACGAGCTCGTTGAGTTCGAATTGCGTGTCAATGATGTGTGGCGTCGCCACGACGATGCGGTCATCTGCACCTACCATCTTGGGAAATTTGGAGGTGACACGGTGATTGACATCATGCGGACACATCCGTTGGTCATCATCGGCGGCATCCTTGAGTCAAATCTGTTCTTTGTGCCACCGGAAGGGTTCCGGCGTGAAGTTCGCGAAAGCCGGGCCAGACGAAGTACGTCAACCTCGACGGCGGCCTAACGTGGAAGTGCCACTCGAACATTCCGCCGAGGAGATCAAGCGCCTTCAGCGCTGTAACAACGATCTGGTCAGCGTCCTCGCTCTTCCTGCCATGTGGACTGGTGCCGACGCATCCCAGATTGTTTATACCTTGCTCGACGCGCTTCTGGGCATGCTCCATCTGGATCTGGTGTATGTACGGTTGAAAGACCCCGTCGGCGACGCGCCCCTCGAGACGGTTCGCGTCGCTCGATCGCGAAAACTGATACCCCGACCACAAGAAATCTGCGAGGCCCTCAACCAATGGGTAGGCGATGACCCACACAAATGGCCTGCGCTCGCACGGAACTCCATTGGGGATGAGGACATGTCGATCATGCCTTTGCGACTGGGATTGCAGGATGACATCGGCGTAATCGTGGCAGGATCTCAGCGGGCGGAGTTCCCGCGAGATACCGAGAGACTTCTTCTGACCGTCGCGGCGAAGCAGGCATCCATCGGGCTTCACGAAGCACGGCTTCTTAGTGAACAGAAGCACCTCGCCAACGAACTCGATCAAAGGGTCGCGCAGCGAACCCGAGAACTTGCCACAGCCAACGAAGAACTCCAGCTCCAGGTTGGCCTCCTAAAACATATTCCTGTAGCGGCTTGGACACTCGGGCCAGATGGGACCCCGGATTTCGTGAACAGGAACTGGCTGGAATACGCAGGTCAGGCACTCGATCATGTCCGGTCAAGTCCCGAGGCTTGGATGACTGTGATCCACCCTGAAGATCGGGAAAGAGCGTCGAAGAGCTTTTGGGACGGGATACGATCAGGGCAAGGCTTTACGATCGAAGCGCGGTTTCGCCGGGCGCTCGACGGGGCATATCGCTGGCATCTCAATCGAGCCGTACCGTTACGTGACGCAGAAGGGCAAATCCTTAAGTTTGTCGGCACATCCACCGACATTGAAGATCTGAAACGGTCCCAAGAGAATTTGTGGACGGCCGTGGAAACAAATCGGCTGATCATCGACACGGCGTTAGATGCGGTTATTACGATGGATGCCCAAGGGGCGATTACCGATTGGAATAAGCAAGCTGAAATCGTGTTCGGGTGGAGTAATGACGGAGGCGATCGGCCAGCACATGTCGGATCTGATTATCCCGGAGCGACTACGGGTGGATCACGAGCGCGGCATACGTCACTTCCTGGCTACCGGTGATGGCCCCATCTTGCGACGACGTATCGAAGTCACGGCTGTCCGGCGCAACGGTGTTGAGTTCCCGGTTGAGTTGGAAGTATCGCCCATGAGACTCGGCCAGGATTGGGTCTTTAGTGCCTTCATTCGGGACATTACCGACTCCAAACTAGCGGAAGAAAAAGTGCGGGAGAGCGAACTCAACCTGCGCCTGTTGACAGAAACCATTCCAGAGATGCTTTGGAGCGCCACACCGGAAGGGGCGATCGATTACTGCAATGCTCGCGTGCTCGACTACACTGGCTTCTCCGCCGAAGAAGTCATGGGTGGCAGTTGGACGAAACTTCTTCATCCGGACGACGTTGATCACACGGCTCGAGTGTGGAGGTCCTCCGTCACAACTGGAGCTCCGTACCGAGTCGAGGTTCGCACTTTCCACGCTGCCGATGGCACGTACCGATGGTGTGTGACCAGCGCGCTCCCGTTACTGGACCAACAAGGGCGCATTCTAAAGTGGTACGGCACAGTTGTGGACATGCACGATTGGAAGCAAGCGCAGGAAGAGCTGCGCAACACGCAGGCGGAACTCGCGCATATGACCCGCGTGATGACGATGGGGGAACTTACCGCATCGATCGCGCACGAAGTCAACCAGCCTCTGGCAGGCATCATCACCAACGCCAGCACCTGTCTGCGGATGCTTTCCGCCGATCCTCTAAATGTCGACGGCGCGCGCGAAACCGCCCGGCGCACCATTCGCGATGGCAACCGTATGTCTGAAGTGATCACACGGTTGCGCGCGCTTTATAGCAAGAAGGACGCCAGGACGGAAGCGATGGACTTGAATGAGACTGCACGAGAGGTGGTGGCCCTGTCGTCGAATGAGCTCCAGAGAAACAGAGTGGTTTTGCGGCTTGAACTAGCCGACGACCTCCCGTTTGTCGCAGGCGATCGCGTCCAGCTTCAGCAGGTCATCCTGAACCTGTTCCGGAACGCATCCGACGCAATGAGCGGAATCAACGATCGTCCGAGGCGCTTGCTGATCAGAACCCAACGAGACGAAGGCGATCGTGTGCGATTAACGGTGCAGGATGCCGGAGTCGGTTTCGATCCTCAGGCTGTGGACAGACTCTTTAAAGCGTTCTACACGACGAAGAATAACGGCATGGGAATCGGATTATCGGTCTGTCGCTCCATCATCGAAAATCATCACGGCCGTCTCTGGGCATCACTGAACGATGGCCCTGGAGCATGCGTTTTCATTTGTTATTCCGCGAAGTCCTGAAGGTGCGACGTGTGCCGACCGCCATCGCGACGCTCGTTCGCCTGACGTGACGGACGCGGAATGAGGACCTATCGGCAGTCAGTCGTGTCAGCGGCAGGTTGACGACGAATCTGTACGCGACTTTGAGAAGATGAACACGATGGCGCGGGGCACTCTTCTGCAGATGTCGGCAGCAAAGCAATACCAAAGTACAATGGACGGCTTCGTTTGAGTGGCGCATTCTTGTACCCGTGTTAGTCAAACGTTTGCTTGTGACAGTGGTCGATGACGACGAATCTATGCGCGAGTCCCTACCCGACTTGCTATTGGAGTTCGGATATGCAGCGCGAGCGTTCTCGTCCGCGGAAGAGTTCCTTGCGTCCGATTGCGTCGACCAGACCAAATGCCTTGTCCTCGACATCGCCATGCCAGGGATGACCGGACCCGACCTCCAGCACGAATTGAAGGTTCGCCGGCAAGAGATTCCGATCATCTTCATCACTGCTAACAGAGACGAGACTATCCGCGCGAGAATGCTCGAACAGGGCGCCGAGGAGTGCCTGTTTAAACCATTCGGTGATATCGCTTTGTTTGAGGCGCTCCAGTCTGCACTGAGGGGTAGATGAGCGATTCGCGACTCGTTTAGGCGTCTTGGGGGATATACAATGATTGTGACGCGCGCACTTGACAAGGAATTGGGGCATCCCCCATGTCGGATACCAGACCAATCGTGTTCGTTGTGGACGATGACGTCTCTGTGCGCGAATCTGTGGAGTTGCTAATCCGCTGCGAAGGCTGGCAGCCGGAGACATTCGAGTCCGCGCAAGAATTCCTCACCCGTCCACGAGCTCTTGTTCCGAGCTGCCTGGTACTTGACGTTTCACTTCCAGGCCTCAACGGTCTCGACCTTCAGAAGCGCGTCGCCGTCGAACGGGCTGAGATGCCGATCATCTTCATCACGGGCTATGGTGATGTGCCCATGACGGTCCAAGCCATGAAGGCCGGAGCTGTTGAATTCTTGACGAAACCGTTTCAACGATGAAGTGCTGTTAAGCGCTATCCGGCACGCGATCGAACGCAGCCGTGTTGCTCTTGATCGTGAGGCGGAGATCCTGGCTCTTCGAGACTGTTACAAGTCTCTCACCCATCGCGAACGGGAGGTCATGGCGTTGGTGGTGTCTGGCCTGTTGAATAAACAGGTCGGTGGCGAACTCGGCATCAGCGAGATCACGGTGAAGGCCCACCGAGGCCAGGTGATGCGAAAAATGAAGGCCGACTCTCTCGCCGACCTGGTGAGAATGGCAGCGAAGCTTCGCCTCGAACGTGCCCCAGGGCTTAATGTCTCCCGGGCGAGTTAATCATTTGTTCCACCCTCCCGATGAGACCTCCGTCTCGGTCGCTTTCTTCTTGTGATCCTCATTTGCAAGTTGGGGGGCCAATTCGAATCTTCTCAACTCGTTCATTGGCCTTACAAGGATGTGGCTCGCGGTGCTTGCGAATTGTCCGAAAGTCGGGACAGTAAGGACAGTGTTGACAACCCAGTACGTTCGAAGGCGTAGTGTCGCCTGCTCACACGCTGCACACTCTTCAGCAGCGTGAGGAGCTAAGGTCCCCCCAAGCCAAGAGCCGCGTGAAGATGGAAACAAGGCCAGCCCATGCTGCTCAACTCCAGCTCGGCGCCGACGTACGGTGCCTTGCTCGGCTGGCCAGCTTCATCCCACCAAAGTTCTATTCCCGCGTCAAATCCCACATCAAGGCGCTTCGAGGTGGCGTATCCGTTGGGATATCCCACCTCGGCGAAAGAGATGTCATGGTTAGCAAAGCCGGGCGTCAGATATTCCGAATATTGGTTTCGATCGTGTCTACCACCTCGTCGATACCACCGGCGAGGACCAGTTTCCCCATGGCAATTGCGAAGCCAACGACTTGGTCCGCCTCGATATGGGACGGCAGAGAAAGCGCATTTGGATCGGTGACCACATCAATGAGCGCCGGACCCGAATGCTGAAGCGCTTGCTTTAGTCCAGAGGACAGATCGGCTGGGTTTTCGATTCTTACCCCCATCATCCCGATCGCCTCGGCCAGCTTTGCAAAGTCCGGGTTCTTCAAATCCGTCTGATAGTCGGGTATTCCGTCGACTTCCATCTCCAGTTTCACCATTCCGAGAGCGCTGTTGTTGAACACGACGATCTTGATCGGGAGGTCGTACTGTGTCAGCGTCAACAACTCACCCATGAGCATGGCGAGGCCACCATCTCCCGCCATTGCGATTACCTGTCTTCCGGGATAACAAAGTTGGGCGCCAATGGCCTGAGGGAGTGCGTTTGCCATGGACCCGTGGGTGAAGGAGCCGATCAGGCGCCGGTCCTTCGTCGCTCGAATGTACCGGGAAGACCAGACGTTACACATGCCGGTATCAGCGGTAAAGATTGCGTCTTCTGCCGCAATCTCACTCAGCGCGGCCGCGACAGGCTCAGGGTGCATGGGCCTCCGTTTCCCAACGTTATTTACGTAGGCATTCAGTCGTCGAAGCGCCTTTTTATGTTTGCCGAGCATCGCGTCCAAAAACGAGCGATCCGACTTAGCTTCTATCATCGGTAGTAGCGCGCGGATAGTTTCGCCCATATCGCCCCATAATCCGAGATCCAGTTTGCTTCGTCGGCCTAAGTTCTCAACTCTGATGTCAACCTGGACAATCTTGGGTTTCGTTGGCAGGAATTTGCTATAGGGAAAATCAGTGCCCAAGAGCAGCAGCAGATCGCATTCGTGCATGGCCTCGTACGCCGCGCCGAATCCAAGCAATCCACTCATTCCGACATCAAACGGGTTGTCGAACTCGACGAACGGTTTCCCGCGGTACGAATGGCCGACCGGAGATTTCAACTTTTCAGCCAGAGCCATTAGCTCATCGTGAGCACCGGCACATCCAATTCCGCAGAAGAGAGCTACTTTTTTCGAGGAATTAATCAACTCCGCCAGTTGCGCCAAGTCCTTTTCGCAGGGGCGGATGGAGGGCCTTTGCCGGACCACGGAACGTGAAGAGCCATCCTTCGCAATCTCCATCCCTGCCACGTCGCCGGGCAATACGACGACGGCTACTCCTCCTTTTCCGACGGCACTCTGCATAGCGATGTGAAGAACACGCTCAAACTGCTTCGGATTCGAAATCAGCTCACAGTAGTGGCTGCATTCTTTGAAAAGAATTTCCGGATGAGTTTCCTGGAGATATCCGGTGCCGATCTCACTGCTTGGAATATGCGAGGCGATCGCGAGTACCGGAGCATTGCTGCGATGAGCATCGAAGAGTCCGTTGATCAGGTGAAGGTTACCGGGGCCACAGCTGCCGCCGCAGGCCGCGAGTTTCCCGCTGAGCTGGGCCTCGGCCCCCGCCGCGAACGCGGCAGTTTCTTCGTGGCGCACGTGAATCCACTCAACTTTGCCATTTATTCGCAAAGCATCCGTCACCGGATTCAGACTATCCCCCACGATGCCGTAAATTCTTTCTACACCCGCTTCAACAAGTCTGCTAATCAATTCATCTGCCACTCGATGTGCCATGGTTCATATCCTCCCTCGAGATCTTTTTGTTTTTCCGCCGCATTTTGATACAATCGACAATCGGAATGTGGCAAACACCCTGCATCCTCTTTGTCTGATTAGTGCAATCGTGGTTTCTTCTCCCTGATAACAACTAGCCGTTCGCCATGCGATGAGTCCGCGTTTCGCACGACTGCAAGAAAGCCAGAACTGAAGAGGGGAAACAATTGGACGATGGTGTCGTCGAGACCTAAGTATCATGCGTGTCTTGTTTGATGGATGCGAGCCTCAACGGCCAAAGGCAATTTAAATTCATTACGGCGCTGGCGTTGTCGGCAGAAGGACCTCTGCGCTACGGGAATTCTCTGCGGACGACGGGAACGACACGCAATATCTTTGTGCGGCAGCGTCGAGCTAAGGCTCTCGTCGAGGTTTCGTTCTTTCCTTGCAACCAGGATGCACGACCCATGCGCCAGCGTCATTAGGTCATTAGACTGTGCTGTCGATCTGCAAGTGAAGACCCAGCATGTCTCCCACGCTCAGAGGTTCTCGAGCACGAGCGCGTTCGAGCGAGCAAACCTAAACCGTTAATCTGCCGGACGGTGACTGCTCCTGATCTCCTGATCATCACTAGAAAGCTGCCTGGAAATAGTGGTGCAATGCGCTCCCGACAGGTTTCGTGGTTGTATCCGAGGCGTTGATGAACATGGACGTATGAGCGCCACTCGCCACGTCGAGCGCCACTAAAGTATTGGCGCTACCATCGTCCAATTGTTCCGCACCCGCGCTTCTGGCTTAATCGCGGCATGGCGACAAAAGATCAGTTTGCGCTTGAGCAGCCTCCGCAGCATGCATTCGACTGGCTGTTTGTGGCCGTTTTGAGCATGACGGCGGGTGCGGTCGACATTATTGGATTCCTTGCACTCGGAGGATTGTTTATCGCGCACATTACGGGAAACATAGTCGTCCTTGCTGCCCATTACATAACGGGTGGCTTTAGTCGGATCGGACCGCTGATCGCGGTTCCGGTTTTCATCATTGTATTGGGGATAGTTATTTGGGTATCCAAAGACAAACGGAAGCATCGGACTTTGCGAGCATTGCTGATTCTCCAGGCTGTACTGCTGACTGGATTTCTGGCGCTTTCCGCTGTGCTTGGTCCCTTCACCAATCCCGGAAGCGCAGTAGCGGCTTCTGTCGGGATGCTCGGGGTTGCAGCGATGGCCACTCAAAACGCGCTTGTCAAACTTGATCTGACAGGCTTCCCTACGACGGCGGTACTCACCACGGATACTGTCCAGTTGACAATCGACCTTACAACTCTGGCGCGCGGTAATGCCTTGCCTGAGGAAATAGCTCTGGCTCGGCGTCGGATTCGGATGACGCTTCCAGCTTTCGCGGGCTTTATTGCTGGTTGTGCGACGGGCGCGTTGCTCGAAGTTCACATCGGACTGTGGGCTCTGACATTTCCGGTTCTCTTGGCCGTAGTTGCAATACCGTTGAGTGAATACACCGTGCAAACGGTTCCGGCGACAAAAACTCAGTTCGCTTGCGCTGTCTCCGCGACTGATACCAAAGCATCGATCGATACTTTCGTCCGATAGTCTCGATGTTCATGGTTGCATCAGAATTGTGTATGGAATCCACACTGCTAACGAAGAGGTTTGGTATGTCAGACAACAAACAAGCAAGCGTCATGGAAGTACAACGAGGCATCATTCGACCCCACCAGCCGGGCCAGGACGTTTTCAGATCGGTCCTGCCGGAAGAGATCGACTGGAAGCCCTTCGCGGCGTTCCCCCCTTCGGTCCTACTGGCAGTCGTTGTTGGTGAGCCTTCGCAGGCGGGCCCCTACACGATCAGGGTCAGAGTACCTCACGGCGTGAAGCTGATGCCACACCGGCACCCGGAGGATCGAGTTTACACAGTTATATCCGGCGTTTTTTACATCGGCCTCGGCGATCAGTTCAACCCCGACAAACTGCAGGCGTATCCGCCCGGTGGCGTCATCGTTCTACCCGGCAATACGTCCCATTTCCACTGGGCGAAATCCAGTGAGTACGTCACGCAAGTGACCGCGATTGGGCCGCTGGGTCTTGAATATATCAGCGCAAAAGACGATCCGCGGAACAACCACTCTTAGCCGGGCATCTGGGCGATTTCCGCAACGACGCACAGGGCGACATTCGGAGTCTACGATGATCATTGCGAAAATTGAGACATTTCCGCTGCGTATTCCCTTCAAACCAAATACGCGAGCTGCAGCCTCAGCGTGGGGTGACAAAGGCCTGCCCGTCGCCGATTCACTTCTCGTCAAGGTGACGACCGACCAAGGATTGGAAGGTTGGGGCGAGGCTTTTGGTTTTCGCGAGGTGCGGTCGGCTAAATTGGCAGTCGAAGAGCTGATCGCACCGATCTGCATCGGCAAGGACGCAATGAAAATTGCCCCTCTCATGCTCGAAGTGCAAGAAAAGCTGCACATCTTCGGGCGGACCGGACCTTTGTTTTATGGCATCTCCGCGGTGGATATCGCCCTTTGGGATATTGCTGGCAAGGCTGCGAATGCACCGGTTTACCGGCTTCTAGGCGGCGGTGCTGCCGATCTGGATTGCTACGCCAGTTTGATTCGTTATTCCGATCCCTCGCTGGTTCGCGCCAATGTTCGGTGTGCGCTCGACGCTGGATTTCGCAGTCTGAAGCTTCACGAAGTAGAGCTCCCGGCGATTCGTGCCGCCCGCGAAGAGGCCGGCCCGACGTCCACCTAACGCTCGATGTGAATTGTGCCTGGACATTGAGCGAAGCTCGAGCGAGAGCAGAAGAACTCAAGGAATTCCATTTGAAATGGCTGGAGGAGCCCATCTGGCCACCAGAAAATTACGATGCGCTCGCCCAGTTGCGGAAAACGTGCGGCATCCCGATCGCCGCGGGAGAAAACGTGTCAACTCTAATGGAGTTCGAACGCCTCATGGCCGCGAGTGCGGTAGACTTTGTCCAACCGAGCGTCGCGAAAATGGAAGGGATCAGCGAGTTGTGTAAAGTTTTTCCGATCGCAGCCGTGCGCAATGTCACCCTCATGCCTCACGTTTTCTACGACGGGCCCGGCCTGTTGGCGGCGATCCATGTGACGGCCGCAATGGGGACAACGGACGCAATGATCGAGTGGCGCTACTTCGATCTCGAAGCCCAAGTCTACGGTGGCGCGTTGTTCCCGACTGGAGGTCGCATCTCGTTGCCCCAAAGCTCTGGTCTGGGAATCGACCCTGACCCCAACGTGATTCGCGATTATGTGAGAGCCTAGATCGATTTGGCTCGCTAACGTCATTGAAAAAACCAGCACTCAGCGACCGCGCGGTTAGTTCGCAGAGAACGTGCTTTGCAAGAAAGCAGGCAAAATCACATAAGTGCCGCATCTGGTGTCGCTTACGCGGAAACACGCGGTGCAACCAACCTCTTAAATTGGACCGAAGTTGGACCGAAATCGCCCCCTCGATTAACTCGGATGGTAGGTTCATGCGAGCTGCGCAGCCCTCACTCGCATCCGGCGAATCAACCTGTGCCGGGACCCGCGGGCCGGGTACCTTCAGGATGGCAAAGCCACTTGCGCGAGTAAACTCGCTGTCGGCGACGGGCTATTTTGTCAGAGGTTTTCACGTCAGCTACCAGCGGCTAAGCTCGTTCTTGCGGTCTAGCACCGAAGGCGGTTTCTCTGAAACAAAGGGATCCGCTCGATCTGCTTGCTGTGTTGCCCATTCAATCCACGCCTTGTATTTCTTCTGTTTTTCGACAGACCATGAGCTGCTTTTTTCCGCGTAGGCCGCTATGAACCTGCGCATCCGTTCTGCGCGCTCCCACGCGTCCATCCAATCATCGAATTCCTTGAGCTTTTCTTCCTCTTGCTGAACGTCCTTCTGTAGCTGCGCCCGCTCTCTCGCGCGCCTATCCTTTTCAGCCTCATCTCGTTTGCGCTTTTCCTCTCGCCTCCTCTGAGCGACAGCGGTTCGCATGAGCCCGGCCACGAAATCTGCGATGCGGGATTCCACGCGTTGGACTTTTGCGTCGCTCCAACGCTTTCGTTCTTCCCGTTCTCCCCAGGGTGTGTCCGAATGGATGCAAAGCGCTAGCTTGCCTCCCGGTTCGTACGAGATCATTTCATCATAATCCCAGCGATCCGTTGGGTTTGGCACGCGGGGCTTCTGTACCACTACCTTCCGGATCGGCTCTTCGATGCCGAAGGACACACGGTCACCATTGATCACGGCAATCGTTCCACCTGTGTCCGATACACCTACGCTGTGGCCCTGTCGCTCCAAAACCGCGACTACCTGCGCCATCACTTGCAATGCACGTTCGAGCGCGCCTTCGCTCACCTTCACGTCCAATCCACCCACGTCTCTTGGCAACAGAATGCTGTGTTCATCTTTTCTGCTCCGACTCCGTAGCAGGCTGGCAGTGTGTCGAATCAGGGGATGAGTTCGCGCGGTGGGATCGACAGGCTGCGCGTTCAAAGCGCCGGAAGAGAACAGCTGGTCTACGGCTGCGACTTCAGGGTCTACTTCGTCGGAACTTGGCGGCTTCTTCGCTGCAATTGAAGACCGGAAAATCACGGGCACTTTATCTAGCTTCGGGAGCGGCATTTTCCTGACACCTTGATGTCCGTGCGCAAGCTTCGCCCAATGCCCCCGACCCGGCACCGGCACACAAAGCTTCCGACAGGTCTTGCCAAGTGCGACAGAGGAAACGCCATATTCCTCGGCCACCTTCAGCATCGGCTTCTCCCAGACCTTTTCATAAAGTTCTTCTCGATCGTATTGCTCCATGGTGCTTCCTCCAGGATGCGATCTTTTGGCGTGTTACAGGCTAAGAGGATTATTTGCCGGCCTGGGCTTTATCTTCTTTTGCAAATCAATTCCGAGCCGTAAGAGCCCACCCGCGACCGCTTTCAGATGTTCTTTCATTCGAGGTGTGCCCAGCAGTTTGTGAACTAGTTCGGCAGGACAGGCGTGTTGCTTCCGAAAAAGCTGGAGCAGCTCAATTGTCACGCTCGGCTCACACTCAAGGAGCGTGCGGCGTAGAGAGCTTACATGGTAAGTATCGTCAGGGGTCCAGATCGCGCCATGCTCAACCAACGTACCTAGGCACTCGAAGGCGTTTGAAACATCGTATCTCGATTTCAGACCTCCGCTGCCGTACGGCTTGAAACGGCTAAAGTTCAAATTCCACAATGCGCTATCTAGCGCCGATGACGCGCCATTCGGTTTGTCATTGGGGTTGACGCCGAATCCAAGCAAATACTCCAGAATTGTCTTGCGGCCCCACATGGCCGCTTCGCGGAGGAGCAGGGCAAGGTTGTCGCGTGTAGGATCGGGTTTCAGCTTTTTCAGTACTTCGGCGTTTTCTGAGCGGCAGGCCTCCTCCATGCCGGATGTGTAGCACTCTGAATCTTCTGTATAGTCTTTCTCCAGGCTTGGCCCACGCGACCGTGGGTCGCCTCCGGCCCATATGAGCAAACTGACCCACTTCAGGTCCCCTTCACCACAAAAGTGGCGCAAGGCGCAATCGAGTTGCTGCTGCAGCTGTGGCGCGAGTTCTGGGTAAGACTCTTTGCATTCGAGAAAGGGCCGAAGTGCAGTCCGGATTCTGGCACCAAATGCCACAGCAAACGGCCGCCCTCTAATAGGGTCGGCACCACGGTCGAGAAAGAACCGGATCATTTTCGGCTCCCAATCGAGGAGAACATCCGACAAGTTAATGGAATTAATATCGGCCCCATGCTGCACGAGCAATTCAACAAGATCCAGTCTATGTGACGATACAGCTTGGGCCAGAGCTGCGTTCTTTGAGGACTCGTCGCTGACGTGTTTCGCCAGCAGTTCGACCATGCTGTGGAATCCTGTCTCCACCGCAATTTCGAGCAAATTTCTCTGGCGACCGCGTTTTGTTGCAGCGGAAATGTCTAGTGGCCTGCCTTCGTTGATCCACTTCTCGACCTCGTATAGCCTTCCCGCACGGCACAAAGCAATCAGCTCCTTCGCTTCCGTCTCCGCGCCGCAATCAACAGCGTCCTTGGTGTCCGGTCCCATCCGGGTAATCCTAGCCCTTTGTCCAAGCCGATGTTAATCATAGAATCGCTCATCGAAATATCCACGGCACAATGCCGGCTGCGGGAAACGAAACGGTTCGCCTTAAAGCTGGTTAGCTTCGGAACTTCTGACAAGTTGGGGCTGAAATTCGGATGGTTGCGGGATCAGCGGAAGTGCTTTAGGCAGAAGAAGTGTAAGTTGCGAGGGCCCGCTACGTACCGAATTTAGACAATTTGTGCATCCCATTCCGCGGTGAACTGATTCGCTGCGTTGCGTAAGCTGCACAAACTATAGCCATTTCAAGGGTTGGTTTCCGTTTATCTGTCGGGTCTCTGTCGTGGTAACAATCGCCGGCTCCGGCTAGAGTGCCGGTGAAAGGAAGCGCAAAATGCGACAAGAAATTCGTTATGGCAAAAAAATCGTAGAACTAAGGCGGGCGCGCGGCTGGACTCAGGAACACCTTGCGGAAGCGACTCAGTTGGAGGTCCGCACGATTCAGCGAGCCGAGAAGGATAAGACGAAAGGCCCCGAGACTCTACAGGCTATCGCCGGGGCCTTCGACGTGGAACTCGCAGATATGCAAACGGTGAGGCTCATACCCGAGCACCGGTTTCTGCGCGCGGAGTTGGTGACGAGCTATCGCCAATTTTTGTCGGTGGAAACAGCGCACCGGTCTGAGATGTTTTCAAAGGTCGTCTTGACTCAGTTAGACGACAAGTCTGACATCGAAGAATTGTGGGAACAGGTGTTTTGCGATTGGGATGTGATCTCGCCCGAGGATTCCGACTTGTGGCAGGCATATTGTGCCGGCGTTAAAGAGCCGATCACCGCGCTCTTCGATAGAGGCTTCGCGATTTTCACGGTTGATGAATACACCGAATCGATTCTGCGCCCGGTCGCTGGCATTAAACCGGAAAGACCCTGGATCGATTGGACCGTTCGCCATCACGCCCTGGTCAACCGCCACGGTTGTTACAAGACCGCAGGCAAGCTCCACCGCTTCGACATGGCCTGCAGGCAAGGCTGCGAGCAGTTTCTTGAGGGCATCCGCAAACGAAACGGAGAAATGCTGGTTTGGCCCAATGCGGTGTTTCCAGCATTTGGACCAGAGAACGATTCGTTTTCATGGTGCGACGAGTGTTTCCCGCCAAAGGAAGGCCGACTTCGGGTGGATGAGGACTACATCGCGTCGATCATGGGACTGTCCGTAAACGAGCTTCGTCAGATCATCGCAGTTCAGGCGGAGAGGGCGGGCGAGGATTCTCTCTACGGGCTTTCGTGAATTATTGCCCGTCAGGCTTCGGTGCGGCGACTCTGTCGAATTTTCCTGTCATCATCTTTTTAATCTGTTCTTGCATCTCTGGCGGTAGCAACACTTCAGGACGAAGCAGGGCTAGCGTGCGAATCTCTTCAATCGAGTCTTCGATGAGCTTCAAGCGGTCAGGTGAAAGAGCTTCTTTCCAGTCACGAAATGCTGCCGCAGCCCCCGCGAGGTTCTCAATGACATCGTTCTTCGGAAAAACGACGGCCAGCGTCATGCATTGCCTATTCAAGACCATGAAATCGTTGTAGTCCTTGTTCATTTCATGATCTTTTCGGGGATCGAGCAGCTTTCCTTTGTACTTGGTTTGGAAATACTCTAGTGCGGTGCGCATGTCGCGCGCCCGGACGTAGAGATCATGCCATTTCGACTGCCGCCAATCCGCGAGATCGCGATCGGCAACTTCCCTCGCTTGTCGCAAGGTATCATCTGCGCTACGGCTGGCGGTCTCTGCGGCCTTGAGCGAAGCCGCCGCGACCCATAGCGAGGTAATAGCGACCGCCAAAGAAGCGACACCGATGATCGTCGTAATTTGTGCTTCAGTCATCTCGAAGCCTGTCGTCAGCCAAATCGCGCCGACGCAGAGAAATGAAAGGTAAGCTATAGCAATCGCTCTTCGGAGCACGAAACGCGCACTGTAACACAGACGATACACACTGTTATGTTCACATTCTACGCAGACGACAGTGGAACCAGCCCGGATCAGCCCGTTGCGATTGCGACGGCCTTGATTGTTCCGAATGCCCAAATCCCGAGGCTCGAAAACGAGTGGACCACGTTTAAAGAGAAAGAAGGATTCAGTTTCTTTCACACTTCAGAGTTCGTCCACCGTAATCCGAAATCCGAGTTTGCAGATTGGGCCAAAGAGAAGCAGGAGGGTGTATTGCGGCGGGTGAGGCAAATCAGCAAGAAATATGGATTAGTGTCCTTCTCGTGCGCCGTCAACAAGGAAGACTACAACGAGGTTGTTCCTAATGAAATGAAGCGACTCACTGGCAAGCATCACTATACGTGGTGCCTAGGCATGGTCATTGCTGCCGCAGATCGATGGAGAAATAGGAGCGCAACCATTCCCCCGTTCAAATATGTCTTCGCGTCGATGGGAGGATCGAAGGATAAAGCACAGCAAGATGTCGAAGCCGCGATGCTGTATTGCGAGTTGGTTGCTAAGGTTACTGGCAGGTGCGGTGACTACAGCGATTATTCCTTTCGTCCGTCAAAAGAGAGCGCGGCCCTTCAATGCGTAGACCCGATTGGCTGGACTTGTTACAACTATTCCCTGTGGATTCTCTCTGGAAAGCCCAAACACGATTATGTTGATCCTGCGTGGATCGATTATCAGGGTCCTCGCGGGCCGGACGGCTGGCTGAAAGCATTCACTATGACAAGGAAGGCGTTGGAGAAGTTCGTTGCTGAAGACCTTGCTGACGGTAGATCAATGGCTCGATTCAAGGAATGGGAAGAACGTGGCCTTCTGCCCGGAAAGCGTTGAGACATGATTGACTGGACTGATGTCGCCAAGACTCTCGGCAGCACAGCAATAATTTGCGCCGCCATCATTTTCATCACAAAGACATTTTGGTCGCAATTGCTATCGCGCGACCTTGAGGGATTTAAGGCAAAACTCGAAAACAGGAACACTGTTGAAATCGAGCGCCTGCGAAACGACTTGAAGCGCGTAGCTTTTGAGCATGAGACTCGCTACGCGAAGCTGCATGAGAAACGGGCGGAGATACTGGAAGAGCTTTTCAAACGACTCGTCAGGGCAAACGAAGCCTTCGTAGCAAGATTTCGCGCAGGCCATTTTGCGGGCGAACCTTCGATTGAGGATCAGACAGTTGCAGCGGCGAAAGCTGCCAATGAGTTTTTGGACTGGTTCTCGCAAAACAGACTCTTCATCGACGGCCCTATTGCCGATCAAATCGTAGCCATAAACAAGCATTTTCAGGAACTCTGGTTCTCGCTCGGGCCGGTCCGACCGGAAGATCGTCAAAAAGCCACTAAAGAGTTTTTCGAGAGGACCCCTGCGCTGATAGAAGATGTCCGCCGAAGGATGCTCGATTTGTTGGCGCCACAAATACAGAATTGACCCCGGACAACGCGAGTCCCGACAGTTATTTTCCACGCCGAATATCGATTTCCATTTGGATTGCGTTATCAAGGGCCGCCACATAATCATCGATGAACGACTCGATTGGAGAAAACTTCTTGTCGAGACCCCAATACGTCGCGAGCACTTGTGAAGGTTGGCGCGAGTTCAGTTTGCGCGGAACACCATCCCTGAATCGAAGCAGCCATTCTCGCGTAACTAGCGGTACTGCCGTCTTGCGCCAAATGTCGAACTGCTGGTCCAATTCGTGGACGTGCCTTTTGCGGTCGCGGATCGCGACCCTGACTTCAACCGGTATCCCGACCGCGAATTGGCGGCGCAATAGTGCCTCGTTCTGCTCATCCTCTTTGAAGAAGTAATCGACCTGATTGATCGCAGCTTCGACACGCCCTGCCAAGTGGTTTGTAAGCACCGTCCGAAATTCATCGAACTTGAACTCGACATCCTTCAGCAACACGGCTCCTAATTTCCGCTTGTACCCGTCATCGCACCAGAAAGTTCGGACCTCCAGGCCAAACCGTTGAAGGAATGACTCATCACCATCTTCTGGTGGAAACTTCTGGACGAGGTCCCCGAACTCCACCGATTGTGCGATACCGACGACTGTCGCAAATAGCAGCCGCACTATCGGGCGGAGGATGTCTTCTCGTATTTGGCCTCTGTGAAATGCATCGCGCCGCAGGCGGTGAGCGATTCGAAGAACCGTCGCGTCTGATCCCGAGATAAGCTGTAGCCGGTGCTGAGCCAACTGAACCATCGGTTCGAACTCTTTTTCTGCTTTTGCGCGTTGCTCCTCTGAATACTTCACGGCGATTGCAGAATCAGGGGGCCAGCCAGCGAGTTGATAGTTCACGCGTAAAGGCCGCAGCCAATCGTCGCGGTCGAACGTTCTCTTTAAGGCGTTGTATAGAAGAAGCTCTGCGGTGTTATCGGCGAGGATCAACGCTAAGCGTAGATTAAACAGCGAGCCACGAAGCAGGTACGCTTTGGCTTCCTCTAACTGTTCGTAGATCAGTCGAAGACGCTGCACGGATGGTGCATTTTAGCAGTTCGGGTCATCTCGGGAACGATTTCGCTGCACGTTGGCGGCTGATGTGACTGACAGCCTCTAGTGTCTTCTGCTCGCCGTCGCGAATCCAAATGAAGCGTTCAGGCGAGTGTATGAGGCACACTCGACTTGCCGCTGGATCAACGCTTTTACCTAAAAACAGATTGAACATAAATCCGCAGGCAACAAAGCCATAACCCCACCGGAAGCCAACCTTGCTTGTTCGGCCAGGGAGATAGATCGTGGCCTGGCTTAATCTGTCGGTCAGCACGTAGAACGTAAGATTGGCCGTGGGCGGGAGTGCAGCTTCACCTAACAGAAAGCGCCGCAACGATTCCGTATTCGATGGCCCCAACTCGACCTTTATCGTCCGCGTCGGGTCCTCTGGATCAGGCCATCGGTGGATGGATGCTCGCCAAAACACGCTGAGTGCGAAGTAAGCCAGATGATCGCGCTTCACCTTCGGCGAACTACGGATATCCGACCATCGAGAGTCTTTTAGCTTGCCGCGTGTCAAGCCGCAACGCGTAAGCTCATCCAGTAACTTAAAACCTCTTCGATCCGCCGCGACTCGCAGCGCATAGTCCTCGCCATTCTTAGCGAACAATCGCTCGCAGTTTTTGCACAGAACGTTATCGCGAACCTGATCCGAACTAGAGCGCATTCCTTTCGCCGAAATAAGCAACGGGTGAGGGTTGCTTTGCGTTGATAAAATGCGCCGGTAGAAACCTGCGGCCAACAGATGGCTTTCGAGAAGTCGACCATTCTCAGCCAGGCAGAGCTTGCATTGACCGATGACTACATTTTTCACTGATCGTCACACTCGTCTAATGATATCGGCGACATCCTCATGGACGCGCGCTGCGTAATCGTTCGTGGCTCCGAGCTTCAACATTTTCTTGCGGCCTCCCTCCGCCAACGATCGTTTAACCTCGCTCAAGAAAGACGCCAGGACTTTGGCTTGGTTCTGACGAAGTACGGCCTGGAACGTTTTCTCTACCGTCTGGCACAGTCCATGTGTCCTCCAAAAAACCATTGAGTGGAATCAAATTTGCACACTCGGGAGTTTCTTAAGTTTACTTTGCTGGCGGAGCAGATTGGTACGTAATTCCAAACGACCAGGCTTTGAAATTGTTTACGGTCGTTCGGGCCATTGTTGTGCTATCGATATAGGTTTGTGAGGGGCCAAAAGCACGAGAAACTACGATCTTGGCGGAGCTATTTATCAAAACTCCGAATGAAATTACACCGATACCGTTGCTCACCTGATTTCCGAATCCGTAGTCTCTCGCGTACCCGTGAGACATATAGCTATAGCCATAGCTGCCTCCGGCAAAAAGTGATCCCACAAAATTCTGGGAGTTCGGGGCTAAATTGATGGAGTTGTACTGCACGTAGCCTTCGATTTGGCCACTGCCGTGAAATGGCGGGGAAGTAACATTCACATTGGTCCCGGATTTGAAATTCTGTATGTCTGCGCCTTCCTTCGCCGTGAAGTCGATCATCGTGCCGAAGCCCCCTGGCGAGCCCCATTTAGTGGCCCCAGCCGCAAACAACGGGTAACTCTCGGCAACAACGAACGTTCCGCCATAGATGATATTTTGGGTCGCTTGCCCGGCGCCGTTGGCAGCAAGGGTTGGGACCGCGCTCGAGCTACCGACATTCGTGCCGGACGATCCTGCTTGAGCGTTTGTCAGAACATTTACCTGCATTCCGTCTCCGAAATTGAGAGTTGCTATATCGGCCGAAATTGTCGCGGAACCGGACGCCCCGTTGTAAATCGACTTGATTTGGTTGAGAAACGAGAATGAACCAGTCGTCTGATAGAATGCGTTTATATTCGAATTTATTTGCGCGTGGCTATCCTGAGTGGTCAGGCCGAAGTCCATACATTGCCATCTCACCGGAATCAGCCAACAACGAAGTCCTGTAGCACTCGCGGTGGCCGTGTTTACGGTAAGAATTTTGGAGGGGGCGCTGTCAGTGTCATTAGCGTCGGTCGCTACAACGCAGAAGCGATAGATTGTGCCGGGATTTAAGTCCGGGACCGTATAGTTTGTGGAAGACGTACTGTCGATGCCCTGAGAGATGTCGCACTCATAACCCGTTGCTGTCGCCTTTGTCCTATATATGCTGTATTTAGTTATTGTGCCCCCGTCTTCGGTTGAAGCAGCCCAGACAAGGTCGATCTGAGTGTTGCTGCCACCCGCAAACGTCAGATTCGAAGGGGGCGTAGGTGCCGGTGTCTCCCCAGGAGCAGGCGAAGGTGCCGGTGTGTTCGAGGTAAGAGGTTGTCGCGGTGCTGACATCTTTGATACCCCTTGACCCTGGGTGTTGGTTGCCGCAAGGCAAAATAGAACACAGACCCACCCGATCCGAACGATGTTTTGCACGTTCATGGAATCTCCTCCCTCTGACTGTTTCGGGACCCCCGCAATTCCCTCGAGCGTGTCCCAGAAAAACCGTGATCCCAGCTTTTCATTTGCTTCTCGGCGAAAAAGCCGGTCGTCTCGCGTCCCGATTCGCCGCCTCACAAATCAGCGTGGCAACGCGTCGCGCGAACGACTGAATTGCCTGTATGCAGTGCAGTCGTTTCAGGCTTTGGTAGGTATACGAGAACCCTCGAGTTTTTCCTTTCGGAGGTCGCGCGGAGAGGACTATTCCCCTATTCAGGGATGCGTGTAGAATCGTCGGCACGTTTAGGCGGAGGGCAATTGAGCTTCAAGTCACTCTCGCCCTTGGAACAGTCCGGTAGGAGTGCCTGAATCAGATGACAGCGGCGCGTGGGACGAGTTTGTGTCCCAATCTCACAAGCCATAGCTGTCGGTTTTACGCACTGCTCGGCTTTGGGTGGTGGCTCCGCAATCGTTGATTGAAGACCTCGTTCAAGAAACCTACTGAAGCTCTGCGCGAATCTGGTGTAGGTCCTGCTAGAATTTGCACAGCAGCATCCCGAAGCCATCATGGGCTATGTAAAGTCCGTTGCTGTCAATCCAGCGCACAAGCTCTTAAAGTCACGCTATTCCCCAAAGCGGGGCTGAGGGAAAAACTGGCCAGCCGGTAGAACAAATGGAATCGGAGCGTCGCCAGCGGCAAATGAGATGGGGCCCGACGCGATCGAGCCGGGGAGTACTGCCTCCGGCAAGTAAAAGAATGCCTAGAGAGTTGCTATGAGGGACCCGACCAAAAGAGCGCGACCGGACGATTTTCTGGTTTTATTATCGCCAGGGTGTGACCGCCAAAGATATTGCCGGGCGTTGCCGGGAATCGGGCTATCGCCGAAAGGTGTGGAAAAGCCTGATCTTTCCGGCTCACCCGCCTTGTGCGGGAACGCCTGGTGAACACGTCGCCTCGAAACGGATCCTAGAGAGCTCTTGAGGGAGAAAAAGGATTATTCTCGGCGGAATCGTCTTGAGAGGAGAAGCGGTTTGACACGGCCACTCGATCAGCATCTTGACGCGGACAAGAAATAGAGGCTCTGATTTCGGCTGGCGTTCGGGGTGTCGCCAGCCCGAGAGACTCCTCGGGAGGGCTCCGGGAGTGTGAGCGCCACTTACGGGCCTGCGAAGCGTGCCTACGGACGGTGCAAATGCGCAGGGTCCGCCCAAGATGGGGTACCAGGGCTTGCAGCAGCCAAGTGAGCAAAAGGGCCGAATTGCCTCGACGAGAGAGTGTGGCTGAATGTGGCAGCCAGTCTCAGAGCCGGAAGGCACAACGGGAGAACTTTTGAGGCACGCGAGCGAATGCGGTCACTGCCGGTGAATTGCTCGAGCAGGCAGTGAAGATTCTTGCGGAGGACGCTGCGCCTGAGAAGAGCTCTGGTCGCAAACCTGCCGAGCGCCAGTGCGGAATGGCGGCAAAAGATCGCCAGCACACTCGCTGATGTGGGACGGCGCCCTGAGGCGCGAGCGCGCTACAGGCGGCATCAAAACTCCTTTTTGTGTGGCCACGCCTCGCCGCGCATCTGTCAGGCTCGCCGTGCTGGCGCTCGCCGGATGGTTCACCTACTGGCAACTCCGCCCTCCTTCCGTAGACGACTCCTCGCCAGGGCTTACACCGAACGCCGAACCGTGGGAGTGGAGAATTCCTACGAAGCAAGAAGCGTTCGCCGATCCGAGTCGAACGAAGCGCTCCAGGATCCAGTTTTCGAGAAAGCGAACTCGTTGCTGAGGGCCGAGGCCATGATAAGCGACCGGCTTCGTCAGAACGCGAACAGATCGCTTTGGGTCGAGTACAAGGGACGTGCGGAGCTGCTTGACGGGAGTTACGACGAGGCTATCAAGACTCTGCTTCGAGCTTTGGAGTCAAGGCCCGACTCGCCTGAGCTACTGACCGACTTAGGGACCGCCTATTTCCTTCGCGGGAAGTCAGGCGATCGCCCAGTTGATTTCAGCAACGCGATCGAATGGTTTGCCATTGACCACGTGGCGAAGAGCCCAGAGCTCTCCAATCGCGCTGTTCAATCAAGCACTGGCTTGCCGGACTTCTTCTCTTATACGGCAGCCATCAACGACTGGGAACAATATCTGAGAATTGATCCACACGGCGAATGACGTTTCAGCCGAAGCGCGCGAACGATTGGCGGAGGTAAAGGAGAAGCAACTGCGACGCGAAAAGACATGGCGGAGCCGCTCTTCTTAACACCACTGGAAATGGCCGGAGTCATGCAAGATATCACCGCGTTCGCGGACGAACTGGAACAGAGCAAATTGAGGAATACCTGCACGTCGCGATTATGACTTGGTTGCCAGTCGCATTCTCCACCGGTACCAGAGGGCCCAGGCTGGCGAGTACTGGGACCGCGCTGGTGGTCTAGGCGGATATCCTCCTTAGAGCGTGGTGAGGACGATGCGTGGTTGGGATGTTTTCGACGGACCAAAGGGCCCGAGTTTTTCGCCGAGGGGGATCCAGGACCTCTCGGCAGCAGTTTAGGCGAAACGACGGAGGGGATTATCTCGCCGGACGTGATTTTGCGCACAGCGCCACAAGATTGTTGCCAAGGCTTCGCACGCTCCAATCCAGCTGCTGAACTTCGGGCTAGCGGAGAGGAAGTATACTCGGACCACCTTCTCTGGGAAGGGCAAACCTGTATCTCTTTGCTGAATTCGTTTAGCGAAGATATTCTTCGCTCCCGGTATTCATGGCTTCAGAGCACAAATGAGCCTAGAAAAGTCCATTTGCGCCAAACCAGCTCGACGATCAAGGAACATACCAATCGGCAATTTTAGATGGATTGCAGGAAGCGGAATCCCACCACTACGAAGCCCTGTTCATTCGCGGACTCGGGTTCGAATCGCTGTCCGAGGCTTCTCTGGGAAGCATCCCGAAGAGTTTCTCTCTAGCCGTGCATGGCCTGGTGCTTTTTTGGAATGGGCACTCGGATCTCACAAAGGGTTATGATCACCAAGGATATTTCCGGATCGGGCCGCGGATGCACTCAGACAACCCCACCTGCAGTTAGCCGTGTGGAGCAAAGCAACGGCATTGCTCAATAAAGAAGATTCGGACCTCGTAAAGCGGGCAATGGCTCACAGTAGGTATGGGAAGGCGGCTTCTGGCATCCTTGCCGATCTTGGCGGACTCTGAATTTGCAAAAGCAGACGCGCTATTCGCTCAGGCACCTCAGACCTCGGCAACGGCCCGCGATCGGGTACGATGCAGAGGTTTGGCGAGCGAAAGCGGAGCTTGTTTTTTTGGAGGGGACCTCGACAGGGCAGATGGCCGCCTAGAGAGAGATTGAACCGGATCTTTACAAGGCGCCGAGTTTTTGATCCGGAGATCGGCTATTTTACGACCGCCGCTGAAATAGCGATGCGGTTCAAAGCGGCGCGTCGGCCACCGACTCGGCCTTGCGTTCGGCCTTGTTTCTTTCGGAACGTGCGCTGAACAGTTTTCCCGACGAGGACGGTCGCCGCCACTGGGCTTCCCCAAAAATCCGAGATGTCTATCACTCCCACAACGGAATGGATGCTTCGACGAGGCGATGCGACTTCTGGGCTCGAGATTTGGGAATGGTACATCGGAGCCGGCTTCCCAGCGCGAGCAAACACGGAATCGGCCGGAGGTGGTGGGGAAAGGGGTTTTACCTCCTAACACGAGGAACACGCGGCCTTTCCCTCGCCCGTCGTCGTTTCCACAGCGTTGCCCACGCTGAACGATAAAACGATGATCGCGTACGCCGTGCTGGACGAGAGGGTTGCGATCTGGGCTTACGACGATCGCGGTGTCTTTGCGCGTTGGGCTGCCGCTCCGCCAAACGACATCCGTAAATTAACTGCCAAACTGCAGCGACTGTGCGCGGAACCGACATCGGATTTGTCAGAATTACGCACCACCCGCGGGTCTCTTTACGATCTGTTAGTCCGGCCGGACTGAAGGACACCTGGACGCGCGCAGGTCGCTGATCTTTGAGCCCGATGATTTATGACCTGGTATCTATTACCGTGGGACACGTTACTGGACGCGAATCACCGCTATTTGGGGGAGCGATTTGCCACGGCCGTAGTCCCGGGACTGTATTGCCTGATAAACCTGCACCATTCAATGGCTATTAGTGCCGGAACTCCGGCTTTGATCGTAAGCGTCCCGGTTGTTCCAGGGCTCGTGCAGTTGCGCAATGCAGGGGATGAGGCAAGAGGTGTTCGCGGCGATGCTTGCCCAATGCGAAACTGCTTCGAGGGCCCAGAGCTGGTTCTCGGCGATAGAAGCCGAAATGCCAAATAGGGAAGTTGATTTTTCACTTCGCCGGGCACGCGATCGCTTCCGCGCCGCGAAATGGGCTTGCGCTGTGGGAAACGGAGCCTGGAACGGACCGGTTTCGCTTGATCGATGGCAGGGCTTTCGCTACGGCGGACACCCAAAAAATCCAGCTAGCCGTGTTGTCGGCGTGCAATTCCGACGATTGGAACGATGGCGACATGGACGACCGCGGAACGGAAGGGCCTGGCCGCCGCATGCTGCAGCTAGAGTAGCTCACGTTGCTCTAGCTCCGTGGATGGAGAGTGGACTCCGTGGGAGACGGCTTCTTTTATGAAGCTCTTTTATGTGCAGACCTTGCAAATGGGAACAGCCCGGCTGGCGCCCTGTGCAGACTGCGCGAACGTCGCTGGCATCTAGAACCCGCTTCGCGCCCATCCCGTATTACTCATCATTGCAGGCGTTTTCTCTGGAAGGGACGAACTGAAGGAGAGTACAAAAAATGAAATGTCTCTACGTGATTCTTTTAGTCGTGATTTTATTTAGCGCCGCAGGTTGCCGACACGCGGAAAATCGTCAGTTTGATGTTGTTTTGGACGGCCCGTGGATTCTATATGTTGACGAGACGCTGACCTTGGCCTATCCCTTATAGCGATCGCGCCGAACACCCATTCGGCCTCAAACTGGCAACATGAACCGACTGTCGTTTTCTTCCCGGGGAAGCCTATATGCTCGGTGATTTCAACAACAGCCAGATGGAAGGGCATGCGTATTGCCTGACCCTGGACGGCGTTTGTGGTTTGAGGGGCGAAAGCAAACTCAGGTCGCGGAGTTATCGGATTGGTGGAAACACTCTCCACATGAAAATGAACGGT
>CAWJGQ010000004.1:0-835465 GCA_963842425.1 uncultured Acidobacteriota bacterium
CACTGTAATTTCAGTTTAGCAAACGTGGGCAACCCAGCCAATCGAGTTTCGCCGATTCTTTGTCCTCAACGGACAGTTCCCTGCAAGTCTGGATCAATGATCTCGATATTTTGCTGCGGATAGACAGTCTACAGGCTTGGAGATGCGATGGCGCCATCCCTCAACATGCCCAGAGTTACAGCCGCAGGCCCGCAAACAAAGCCCTGTTACTTCACGGTCGATGAAACGGACGAAACCATGACATCAGTAAGTTGCATGTTGAGGTACGGTTGGGGTGCGGACTGGTGGAGCCCCATGAATAGCGCCTTCTTCGCTTCAATCTTCTTGCCCTTGCGCAGCCCTTTCTTCGCGTTCCTTCGTTTCGTCTTCATCGCTTTCCTCCTTAACTAAACAGCTTCTTGCGGCCCAACCCGACCAATCCGAGCAAACCGGATGCCAGCAAGGCCGCGCTCGAGGGCTCGGGTACCGTATTCCCGTTGCCGCCGACATCTTCCATTGATGTAAGTTTTTTGTAGGCGAAGGTCACGTCGCTCGAAGCCTCGTCCGTGCCGGTCACGTAATTGTACTTTTGGACGACGTCGTCAGCGAATTCGAGCACGTCTTCGGTCGTTGCCCCGTCAACGGTGACGACTTCATCCAGCGTGAGAAGGTCAATCTTAGTTCCCATCGTGTAATCCGTGAGATACGGCGCAGCGTCCGTCGAGGCCATCACAACGCTAAAGGTATCGGTCATGCCAAACGAAATCGAATCAACCGGCGCGCCATCGAGCGTGAACGTATCGGCGTGCGCAGCCACCGGCAAACACGCAAGCGCCAGCAAAACCAGTACCGGAATGTAACCTCTGCCAGTCAGCGTCTTCATGATGCCTCCTCCTTGGCCAGCCGAACGGTCGCACGTCACAGCGGATCTCCTTTTCAATCCACGCTGGCACGAATAACGTGCCTCCCTGAGCCGCGCTCAACACATCGAAGTGCGTGTAATATGCGACCTGGTTGTGTTAGATACAAGTAACCTAAAAGGACCGTACGCCTTTTTCCGGTTCTGGGTGGAGGTCTACTCCGTGTCTCTCCGCTGGCGCACGATGCAACGCAACGACGTTCCCGCATGCGCGGAGATCGTTGCGTCCCACTCTGTCATCGGTCCCAGATATGGCGCTGCGATCAAAAAGCTGAGCCGCGTTTGGCTCGAATTGCTGGGCTCGGAGGCCATGACCACCGCCGTCTTCGAGGAGGTCTTGCGGGACCGGGTCCAGCTCCTCGGCGTCGGTGTCGGCCTTTTTGTACACGACGACTTTATTCGCGAGCTTAAAAAGCCTCCGCATTTCTGGGTCGGCCCCGAATTGATCAAGCGTGTGCTGAAAGGCGCTTCGCCGGCGCTTTCGAATAGACAGATCCGCGAGGCGAACTCTGACGGCGGCTTGAACGAACTCGTTTGGGAAACGATCGCGCTCGAGCGTTTTGCGAAAAGAACCGACCTGTATCACCTGATGGGACGCGCATTCATCGAGATTCATCGCGGCTATCGCTTCAAGGAGATGATCACTTCCCAGGCCGAAGGTCCCGAGCGGCTTCAGTGGGCGGTGGACGCGGGCGGATTATTCTGGGAGCCGAAATATGCGAAGTACTCGAAGTCGCTGGAGAAAAGCGGTGACGAGTTTGCTCGCAAACCTCATATCGTCGGCATCACGCGAGAATTAGAATTCGAACGGCCCGGATCCTGGATTGGCGTGCTCTTCAATTACCATCCTCCCCGGATTTGGTTCAGTCCCGCCGAGCAACGCATGCTGAGGGCCGCCATTTCGAACCGAACGGAAACGAACCCGGTTCTCGCGAAGGAGCTTGGACTTTCCCTCCCAGCCATCAAAAAGCTCTGGCTCTCCATCTACGCTCGCGTCGCACGTCACGCACCGGAAGTAATGGCCGGTCCCGACAAATCGGGCGACGAGAGAAAACGCGGCGTAGAAAAAAAACGGCGCCTCCTCGCCTATGTCGAAGAGCACCCCGAAGAGCTCCGCCCGGTGTCGCGCCCGGCTGCCGGGCCGAGTTCGACTTAGGTATTGCGGGTTCCTCATGCTCTGCGCCCCGCCGCCCATCCACCCGCGTCGGCCCTCAATAGACTTCAATGCAGATCCGCGGACTTCAGCGCGGCACGCTAGGTTGCACTTGTGATCAACGGGAAAGTAACTTTGTACGCGAGATGAGAAGCCATCGTAATGCGAGGGGTTTTGAAAAGGGCGGACGTTTAGATACGATGTTTCTGCAGTTCCCTCAGTAGCGTCAGCCTCGATTGACCGAACAGAGGCGAAACGCTGTACTTCCTAGCGACGCGCTGCAGGTAGTTACGTTTCCTGCCGTTCCGATTCACAAACCATACCGCAACAAACAACACAAAAAGAGATGGGAAAACGCTCACGAACACCATCCCCAGAACGCGCATTACCGTCATCGCATGATCCATGCGCAAAGGATACGCTCCCACGGAGTGTAGATCAATCGTTCTCACGGTTCGAGAGGTCAGGCGGTCAGCTCAGAATCTGGGGATCAGGGCGCGTGGCCCACATTCGACTCAGGTTTTACGGGCGCACCATGTTCCGCGACATCCGTGGGTGACGCGCTCTGTCTTGCCTTCGTAGGGGCATCCGCCGCGGCGGACCGTGCCCGGCACCAATGCTTGGCACTCCGCCGCCCATCGGCCTCCCGAAGTTTCTCGTAGGGGCGTAGCAGGAAGGGCTCCCGGGTCGACGGCTGGTCGAGCCCGGGAGATCAGGCGCGCCCGGCAAAGATGCTCGGCTGCCTCGCCCATTCGGCAACGCCGAGACTCGCCTCCGGTTTTTCTTCGTAGGGGCACAGCATGCTGTGCCCGGCGCGCATGCTTGGCACTCCGCCGCCCATCGGCCTCCCGATGTTTTTCGTAGGTGCGTAGCAGGAAGGGCCCCCGGGTCGACGCTGGACAGGGCTCCCGCGTCCACGGCAAGTGGAGCCCGGGAGATCGAGCGCGCCTGGGAGATCAGGCGTGCCCGGCGCCCATGCTTGGCTGCGTTGCCCATTTGCCAACGCCGCGACTCGCTCCCGGTTTTTCTTCGTAGGGGCACGATATATCGTGCCCGGCACCCATATTTGGCACTCAGTCGCCCACCTACCCGGAGCTTGGCCACCGCCGTCTGCATTTCGGTGAAAGCGCGGGACTTCAGTCCCGCGAAACGCATCCCGTGACTCATGGCTTTAGCCACGGGCCCTTGCCGCTACAGACGGCCGGGCCACTTTCGAGGTAAGCCTAACGGCTGCCATGCTCGGCCCGTGAGCGGAAATCCATTCGAGCGTTCATCCGACCCGATTCGTACACGCTCTAGTTGTTCCCAAATCCAACCGATGCTAGGCTGCGTCTCCAAATGGCTGACGCCGAACAAACTCAGTCTCGGGTCTCCGTCAGCGCTCGGCTCAGAACTCTGATTCGAGAACGACCCAGGCTGACGATAACCCTTAACGTTGATCGGCTTCGCACGCTTCTACTCTTTCTCGGTTTCGAAGCACTCATCGGTTTGTGGGCCTACACGTACTTCACGCCAAACCCTCGGCAGTATCTTCGTGGCCAGGGCTTCTTCGAAGGACTTGAATTCGACTTCCCCACGCCACATGAATTTGTGATTGTGGCGCTCGTGCTGGGGGCTTGTGTGTTTTGGCCCGTCCGACTATTGCTGTTCTCCAAGACCGCCAGGTGGCTTACGTCGCTCGTCATCGCTTATTTTTGTCTCATCGGTCAGAATTATCTCGTCGCCTCGATCTTGTTCTCCACCGCTCTCGTCTTGATGGCGATCGGCGATATCAAATCATCGAACGACTGAGCCCTCAGTCCTGTCATTTCGAGGTGGGCGGCCCACATTCGACTCAGGTTTTACGGGTGCCCCATGCTCGGCGCCATCCTCCGTGGACTCGGTTGCGTGTGGTTTCGTAGGGGCATCCGCCGCGGCGGACTGTGCCCGGCGCACGCCCTTGGCTGCCTCGCCCATTTGGCAACGCCGCGACTCGCCTGTGGTTTTTCTTCGTAGGGGCACGATATATCGTGCCCGGCACCCATGCTTGGCAACCCAGTCGCCCATCCACCCGGATTGGTTCTCAAAAGATTCAAATGTAGCGCCGCGGTCTTTAGCGCGGCATCGGCTCAGTGACATTGCGTTCGGCCACACAAAAGGCCAGACGCGGACCTGATTATTCTCGGACGGGATATGCGCCGGCGGAACGGCGACGGCGACACCGAAACGCAAGCTACGGCCGTGCCGAGTTCATTGACTTGTCTTGTTCCAGCGCCGAGTGATTACGTCGGCTTCTTCCTTCTTCTGCTTAACGCGCTTGGCCTTCAGGAAGTGGCCTTCCTGTCTCGTGAGCGCGCGCAAATACCGCGGCAGCATCCTCAGCACAAGCACCTCAATGTCATGCATCATTTTAGGGTCTGCTACGGCGTACCAACTAAAACGGTCCCACAGTTGGCCTCTTCGCTTACTTCGACGGGCATCCGTAATTCGCCATCTGATGTTGCCCTTGCCTACATACACCGGCATTGAACCGTCGAACAGAATATAAACTCCCACTCCGCCCGCACGAGGCCGTGGAATGCTCCTGATGTTTTCGGTATTACGCGCCCACATCGTTCCATACGCCGTGACGATCTGCATTCGCCACCTCCGCGTCAACGTCTACGCGATAAGTACCGATTCGTCAAGAACCGCCAGGTGTATAATCCCGGCTCATGCCGAACCGCGTCACCAAGAAACATCCCGGCACCAAACGGGTCCTTGCGCAAATCAAACGCCTTGAGAACGGTATTAACCGGATGAAGCTTGAGCCCGCCATGCAGCTCTATCGGAACGCGGTTCTTCTTGCGTTGATGTCTAAGGCGCTGACTGTCGGTCGAGCGATTTGTCTGTTGGTCGAAAAGGGATTTCTCGCGGAAGCGTTTGGGCTTTCTCGAACAATGGTGGAGATTTACTTTTGCGTGCGATACATCAGCAACAAAGACAGCGAGATTCGGGCAACAACCTACGTGGAATATCAGTCGAAGGTAAAACAGGAATGGAGCAAGATCAGCGCAAAGTATTATCCTACACATCCTGCCGCATCATTTGTGCTCCCTCCCCACGTCCTGAAAACCGCGCAGAAGTTCCCTCTCAAGGGCTCGTGGACCGGACACGGAGGACAAGCAAAAATGATGGCTTTAGAACCAGACAGCCGCGAGCCAGCCGAAGACGAGAAGATTCTCGGCTTTGACATTGACGTAATGTACTTTTGGACGAGCCAGTTTGTTCACGCCACGGTCGCAGGTCTGGTCGGCCATGGTTCCATGCCGGGTGAACCATTCCGGGTGCGATCCGCACGCTCAAACGAGCGCCGGTTCGCTCGCCTGTCGTTGATGAACGTTATTTCATCTCTGGTAAAGATCTTCATCTTGGCATTTCGCGCAATGAATGAAGACCAGCCCAAGGAAGTAGATCAAGCGTTCAGTATGCTGGGCAGGTTTTGACGTTGCGGGTGCATCCGATTAGCCGGGAACAGTTGCACCATTATAGTGCAGTACTGTGGCTCTATTCAGTCGGACGCGGCACGGCAGGAATGGCGGCGACGGCATTCGAAGTAGTCGGAGTCCGCGCGGCTGCGATTTCGTCGAGTAACTTCGTAATATGCGGCGCGATTCGGTTCAGCGCCGATTCGTAGTTCCATCCTTCGTACCGCTGAGTCGTGGGGTGTGCGAGCATCTTGTTGAAAATCCAAGGTGGTCTTTCTTCGTTAGCCTCGTCGTCAGTCCCGTGATACGCCTTGTTTAGTTGCTTCGTGTGATTCGACCTGAAACCGGGCAATAAATCCTTCAGTCTAACGTCGTCGTTATCGGAACTATTCTTGCGCGACAGGAGAATGTCGCACAGGTTCCGAGCGTGTAGCACGCGCGACTCAGTGAGGGCGTTTTTCACAATGAGGATACCGGGCGTTACCGCTATGCGTACGGGCCGTGAGGTCCCCCAGTACATCATCACTTCATAATCATAGACACCCCAACGACCTGCTTTTTTCTTCGCGGTTGTCACCATACGATGGAGATTAACATACGCTGTAAGCTCGAAAAACCGACTGCGGGACCTGTATCGGTTTTTGTGTCGGTGCAGGTGTCCTTTGGTGGCAATCAGTGGCCGCCAGTGGCAACTAGCGGCAAAAAGTCCAAAGGGCTTAGCGAATATCTCGTTTCGTTTCAATCGCAAAAACGCGTTGCGAACGAGGCGCTCTCCCAACTGAGCCACACACTTGTCAAAACGTACAGGTGCGCCGCTCTGTACTTTTTCTAAACTTTGGTCCAAGTGAAATACCATCCGCACCATGCTACGTTCGATGGTGTGCATTTAAACGGCGCAAGAAAGGAGGAAACGAATGAACGGGCAGCGAGAACCGCGCGCCACACAGTCGGCGTTCCGAGGATCAGGAGCTCGTTGGCCACAACCGCAACTCCGACGTCCGGTGTTTTGCTGCGACGCGCCGACAGCACTCCATAATCTGCGCCCGCAGCTACCCGTCACCAGCCGAGTTACCCGACACTGCGTGCCGAGTAGAAACGCACGCACCCTACTGAAAACAAGCGATCGCCCACCACTCTACTCGACTCTAAATCGCGGTGTCTGCGTCCCGGTCGTTTCTGCGGGACGCGGTGTCTGCGCCCCGGTCGACTCTGCGGGGCGAGAGGTCGGGGTTCCGTGCTTCCTTGCCTCCCTGGCTCCTTGCCTCCGAATTACTCGACACACCATGCCGAGCAATTTCCCTCGTAACTCGCTGAAAACAAAGAAAAGCGGTGCCAATTACTCGACACACTTTTTCAGCGCCCGATTTACGACTTTCAGGTCGCCAAACCCATCCAAATTGGACGGAAATTTCCATCAAAATTCTCGCCCCGCGCGCCATCGCCACACGCCGGCACGGTACAATGGTCTCGTGCCAATCCAGATGATCGCCATGGACCTCGACGGTACCCTCCTCGACGCCAGCGGAAACCTCCATCCCGAAAACGCGCGCGCCATCGCCGAGGCCGCTGCGCGAGGCATCGAGATCGTCATCGTCACCGGCCGCCGATACCATTCTGCGCGCGCTCTCGCCGGCGAGCTGCCATGTGACGCGCACCTGATCGTCAGCAATGGCGCCTTGATCAAATCCGCCGCCGGTGAGACGCATTACCGTCAGCTGCTCCCCGCCGCCATTGCCCGGCAGGTTCTCGACGCGACCGCCGAGTTCCGCTCCTGCGCCGGAGTCATCTTCGACCGCCCCTTCGAGAAACAGGTGGTCTTCGAGCGCGTGGATTGGGACGGGCACTTCGTGGGCGACTACCTGCGCAGGCATCGCCAGCACGTCGCCGAAATCGCGCCGCTCACCGACTGCCTCAACGAAGACGATCCCGTCGAAATTCTCTTCCTCGACGATTGCGCGCGCATCCATCGCGTGAAAACAGCGCTTGAGGCGCTGCCGTTCGCGAACGAATTTACGCTGGCCCTCACGGAATATCCGCACCGGAACCTTTCCATGCTCGACGTCCTCGCGCGAGGCGTGAATAAAGGCGTAGCCCTTGCGGAACTCGCGCGCCTTCGCGGCATTCTTCGGGAAAATGTGATGGCCATCGGCGACAATTGGAATGACCGCGAAATGTTAGAATATGCAGGCTTACCGGTGGTCATGGGCAATGGTGTTCCTGAGTTGAAAACGTTGGGGTGGAGCGTTACCCTCCCTAACGATCAAGCGGGCGTGGCCGCCGCGATTGACAAGCACGTCCTTTCAAACCTTGAAACAGGGTGGATCGCAGGAAATCACGTTCGGCAAACCAAGGGGGGAATGCCATGAAAAGTTGGATAGGTGTAGGAATTCTGCTGTTGTGTAGCACGGTCGCGGGAACCGCAGTTTCAGCGCAGCAAGGTGGTGGACGTCCGCCCGCGCCGCAGGGACCGCCTACAATCACCTCGGTCCTCGATTTCCAGCTCATGATCGTCGAGCGCGAATTTGTCGGCGCTGCGCAGGCCATGCCGGAAGACAAATATTCGTTCGCGCCCACCAACGGTAACTTCGCCGGCGTTCGCACGTTCGCGCAGGAAGTGAAGCACGTCGCGACCGTCAATAATCGCTTCTTCGGTTCGATCCTCGGCGAGACCGCTCCCGTAGCGCCGGACGAAGGCATCGGCTCCAATGGGCCCGATGCGATCCAGACCAAAGATCAGATCGTCCAGTATCTGAAGGACTCGTTCGCCAAGGGACACAAGGCGATCGCCACCATCACACCCGACAACTATGTCACGCCGCTTAAGGATCCAGCCGTTCCGTTCCTGAGCAGCCGCGCCGCCCTCGCCATTTTCGCCTGCGCTCACGCCATGGATCACTACGGCCAGGTCGTCGAATACCTCCGCGACAATGGCATCATCCCGCCGGCCAGCGCGCAGAGGCCGCCCGCAAATCCACCGGCCAAACCCTAAATCGAAATGAACAACCGAACCATTGCACTCTTGGCGGCGCTCGCCGCGGCGGCGATCTTCGCTCCCGCGGCGAGCGCTGACTATGCTGTGCTCCGGTCCGGCGCCAGGCTCCATGTGACTGGATACCAGCTCGATGGCAGCCGCGTCCGCCTCGCTGTGGCAGGCGGGACCGTCGAAATCGCCGCGAGCGAATTGATTGACGTCGAACCGGAAGACCTGTTCCCCGCCCCACCGCCAGCCAACGCTGATTTCGGCCTGCGCTACTCAAAGTTGATTCAGGCCTCGGCACTAAGGCACGGCGTGGACGAGAAACTGATTGCAGGTGTGATCAGCGCAGAATCAAATTTCGATCCGAAAGCCGTTTCGCGCAAACGCGCGCTTGGATTGATGCAGTTATTGCCGGAGACGGCTGTGCGTTACGCCGTCGTGAATGTGTTCGATCCCGCGCAGAATATTGACGCGGGCACGCATTACTTGAAGGATCTCCTCGCGCGCTACAGCGGCAACGTCCGCTTCGCCCTCGCCGCCTACAACGCCGGGCCCGAAATGGTGGACCGCTACGGCGGCGTCCCGCCCTTCCCCGAAACGCAGAATTACGTGCGGCGCATCACCGCGAATCTCGCCGCGGACGCAGCCGCGCCCTCGCGCAATTGATTCAGCGTTTGCCGATCCAAATTTGGCTTTTATTGTGTTGCGGATTTTTCGCCGAGTCGGCGCATGCGCTCTTGCAGCTTCTTGCGGAGCACCGCCGGAGCATTGGGATTGAACGCCACCAGATACCAAAGTGGCTGCGAGCGGTCGCGGCTCAGCCGCGAAAGAGTCGGCGCGTCGCTATTCGGATGCCGCGCGATATTCTCGCGGATCGCAGAATAGGGATGATGCGAAAGCCGCGCCAGAGTCTTCGCCGCGACTTTCGGATGCTCGCTGATCAGGCGCAGCAGATAGAAATCTTCCTTGGGAGCCTGGCGCGAAAGGACGTCGAGCGCGTCCGGCTTCACCTCTGCGCTCAACACCACTCCGACCTTTTCGTCCCAGCCCGGATTAATGCGATTGAGTTCCTGCGTGCGCGCGTGAATCAGCTGCTCGATCACGCGGCGCTCCTGATCAAGGCGCGCAGCCGGCAATGCGCTGCGCTCCACCGAATCGAGCACGCGCAACAGATGCTGCCTTTCACCGAATACGATCTGCGAGGTCCGAACGGCCTTGCCCTTCGTCGCGTGTCGCACTAGATCTGAACGTCTCATGTCTGGATCACCCCGCAAATTGAGTGGCGGCCCGCCTGAAAAGCAGCTCGCTCTCGCTTGGAAGACAACCCGGGGCAGAATTCTCGCTCGAGCGATCTTCGCTCGGATGCGAACAGTATGGCCGGAAGCGACAACTCCCCCATCCGATACTGTAGTTCCAACCCACCACCAACGCAAGCGGCGCTGCTACATCTGGACGACCGGCGTGATTATCCAGCGCGCGCACCAGGGAGTAAAGCGAACTCGGGAGGATGTGTTCCCCAGCGCACAATAGATGGTTCTAGGACCATGCCAATATGGCCGCTGGCGCAGATCGGGTTCGGCGCCGCTCACTTGGCGTCAGGTGGGTCGGAATGAGGGATGTCATTGACTGCCACGCGCCGCTTGAACTTCCAGTGGCCGTTTTCACGGACCAGAGTGTCGTCGTAGTGGCCGCCGTACATGATCGTGGGCTTGTTATCCGCGCTGGTGACCACGAAGTTCCACCGCGACCACGCCGTCGCAGTATCGCCCTGCACGTCAATGAGGAAGTTGGTCAGAAGGTGATACGTCGAGCCCGGCTTGCCTTTTGCGGTGACGCCGAGATTCTTCTCCATGAGCGCCTGAATTCCCGCGGGTCCCTTTCCAGTGCCAAATCCGCCGACCCATTCTCCGTCCGCCGCGAACAAGTGCGAATAGGCCACCAGATCGTGCGCATCAAGATAGCGGCCGTAGTCGGTCAACACCGTGCGGATTTCCTCGATATCTTCGAGGCGCTGGATACGCGCTGTGGCGGACTGTTGCGCTCGCGCAAGCGCCGGCGACAGCAATGCTACTACGAGCAGCAAGGATACCCAGCGGGCGATACGCGCGCCGTTCTGAATCTGCGAATTGATCACGTTTTGAATCTCCTTTTCGGCGTAATGCGGCACAGTGGCGCCGAAGATAGCATTCGCCTCGCCTGACTTCAACGGAGCGCGCCTTGATTAGCGGGTCCGCCTGCCAGAAATCTGCACCGCAGGCTCGCTCGGCTCGATCCTGGGCGTTGGGAAATGCGTGGAGCACGTCCCGGCAAGCCGGGACGGCAAACAGCGGCGGCAAGCCGCCGCACTCCACATGTGCCGCGCTCGCAGCTCAGATGGTCAGGGATGCGGCTTCCCTTCGGCAGTCGCGGGAGACGATCAGCGCAAGAAGGGATTGAACTCGCGCTCGGCTCCGATTGTGGTAGTGTCGCCGTGACCGGGATAAACAACGAGTTCGTCCGGGAGGGCGAGGAGCTTTTCGCGAATGGAAGAAAGAATCTGAGGGAATGATCCGCCGGGAAGATCGGTACGGCCGATGGATCCCTGGAACAGCGTATCGCCTGCCAGCAGCCGCGCCACACCGTGTGAATCGCCGGCCGCGTTCGGAGATTCGCGCTCAAGCGAGGCCGCGCTGGTGTCCACCGCGAGGCAGATGCTGCCCTGCGTGTGCCCGGGAGTGTGCAGCACGCGCCCTTCGTAGCCGCCCCAGCGCAACGTGTCTCCCTCTTTGACGAAATCCTGGATGCGCATCATCGCGGGCGTGGGAACACCGAGCCACTCGGCCTGCTCGTCGAGATTTTTGTACAGGTCGAGATCGGCTTCGTGGATGAGCACAGGCGCGCCGGTCGCGCGATGGAGCCCGGCGAGGCCGCCGACGTGGTCAATATGCGTATGCGTGCTGACAATGGTGCGAACCTTCAGCCCGTGGCGACGAACGATTTCGAGGATGCGGTCGATTTCGTCGCCAGGGTCCACGACGATAGCTTCGCGCGTCTCGGGATCGCCCAAAATCGAGCAGTTGCATTGCAACAGACCCACGGGAATTATTTCGTGAATGAGTTTTCCGGCCATCGCATTCGAGTATAGCAGCGAGCGCTAGGCCGACGGCGACGGAGAAGAATGAGACGAACGAGGGACCGGCTGCTGCTCGGGCGGCAAGCCAGCGGCGACGAGTGCCTGCACGCGCGTGAGCAATTCCCCGCGCCGAGCCATGGTGTAGGCTGAAGAATCCACCGACGTGCCGTAGCGAACCACCACTTCTCCCGGGCGAATGATCCACTCGCCCCTTTTCATCAGAGCCATTGTCCCGACGATGGACACGGGCACGATCGGCGCCCCGGACTGGATGGCCACCGTGAATGCCCCTCGCTTGAACGGGCGAAGGTGGCCGTCCGCGCTGCGAGTTCCCTCAGGGAAGATGGCGAATGAGATGCCTTCCTTCAGGGTGCGTACGGCAACTTCAATGCTCGCGGCGGCGGCTTCTCTGTCAGAACGGTCCACTGGAATAAACTGCGCCCGGCGCATTCCTATGGACAGAATCGGAATCCGGAAAAGCTCCTGCTTGATCAGGATCGCCACGCGCCGCGGAATCGCAGGTATAAACGTGAGCGCGTCCGCATTGGACACGTGATTCGAGATAAAAACGCATGCGCCGGGCGGAATATTTTCAAGTCCTTCCACGCGAACGCGAATTCCGACAATGCGGTTTCCCGCGCGTACCACTTTCATCGAAAGACGGTACATGAGTTCCGGGCTTCCAATGATTACGCTCCAAAGAATCAGCCACGGAAGTGCCAGAACGATCGCGAGTGCGAAAAACAGGGCGAGAAGCAGCGTTCGAATCATGAGAGCGGTAAGCCGACCATCAGAACTAATCTCATAAATAGTCTGACAGGTTTCTCGGCGTGTCCTCAGGGGCTAAAGCCCCCTTTTCAGGGATGTTCTGATATCGGAGCTGAAGCTCCGACCCCCTAAGAACCTTTACTGAGATGTGTTCCAGTGGAAAGCCGCGAGCGGGATTTGCGGTCGCCATTTCAGTCGGTCGAGCCATGGAGGAAGCCTTCGCGGATACGACGCTGCCGATCGGTCGGGTGAGAGATTTCGGAAATGGCATACCCGTTATCTGTCTTGAGCTGCAGGCCGGCGATTCCCAGAATATCGTTGTAGGGGATCTCGTCCACGCCGGAAACATAGCGGCGGAAGAAATCCTCGAAGCTCTTTCCCGCGACTTCCTCGACCGCGGCGCGAATATCGGCCGTTTCGTTGTAGAACTTGCCCTGCTTCGCGTATTTCTCGTTCATCAGCCGAAGAACATCATCGAGAGATTTGTGATTGTCGGTCGCATCGCGAATCGTCAAGTCCAGCATCTCGCCGATGATCTGCCCCTTGTCGTAATACGAGATGCTGCGCTCCGGCCTGTTGTAGGGCTCATATTTTTCAAACCACGCGTCGAGACTGGATTCCTCCACGCTCTGCCACACATGCGCGGGGCGCGATTCGACCTTCTCAATTTGCGACCCAAGATCGTCATAAAACTGCCGCTTGGACGAGAGGCCTGTGCGCTCGAGAGTGTATGCGCGGTAGGTGTCCGTGACGCCCTCTGCGAACCACAGCGCCCGCGTGTACTGCTCTTTCGAGTAATCAACAGGCTCGAGCGCCTGCGGGCGGATGCGCTTAACATTCCAGACGTGGAAGAATTCGTGAGCGGCGATGGACACCGCGCCTTCCAGGGATGAGTCCGCGATCGCGGTCGAATTGGAGTGCTCCATGCCCCCCGCACCGACGGAAGATTCAGACCCGATGTGAAAAATGAATGCGTACTCCGGAAATGGAGGACCACCCATCAGCTGAAGCTCATACGCTGTTATCCGGCGGAGCGCGTTCTCCAGGTGCCCGCGATTCCAATTGGCTGCGTCAACGATGACGCGGAAATGCGCACCGCCGCTATCGAAACCGAATTCTTCAAACTTCCCTGCCTCCACGGGCGCGTCCACCAGCGAGTCGTAGTTCGGGGCGATAAACGAAAACGGCTGGGGACCCGGCGAAAGCTCGGAGGTAACGCTCCACCCCTCCGGCACGTTTTCAAACGCGACCTGTGTATCCTCAGCGCGACGTTCGGGCGCATACATCAGGACTTCGGCGAGATTGATGAAGGCGTGATGCTCGTTCAGCTGCGAGCTGAAAGGGCCGGGTTCGTCCCACTCGATTGCGTAGCGAATCGCAACGCTGTTTCTGCCTTGAGGATCGCACGGCGCCGATGGGCCCACGCGCCAGGTGTCCTTGTCCAATTTCCAAATCTGCACGGGCACGGCCGCCGGCGAAGTGCAGACGGCCTGAACGTCGCGCACCCGAATCGCGAAATCCCGGATCTGGTAGAGGGCATTCCAAGCGGGCAGTGCGACTACGGTGTCGCCGCCCTGCGCTGGAACAGTCATGGTGACGTGAAAGAGGTGTTTTTCAGGATGATCGAAAGAGACCGAATAGCGGATTGTCGCGGTAGCCGGCCGAACCCCGATCAGCAGCAACACCATTTCGACGGCGAAGCAAAGCACCGGTTTCGACTTCATCCGCGAACGCCCTCGCGCGTCTTGATTTTTTCCAGGAGCTTCGCGGTGAGGCCGTCGAATCCTCCGTTGGACATGATCAGGACCAAGTCGCCTGAATTTGCACCGTCTGCCAGATGGCCCGCGATTTCCTCCGCCGATGCCAGCGCCTTTGCCTTGCGGCCGCGGGAATGGAGCGACTCGCAGATCATTTCGGGCGAAAGCCGGTCATGCTCTGCCAGCAACTGGGCGCGATTCACGGGCCCGAACAAGACCACGTCGGCAAGAGCGAGTGCATCCGATAAATCGTTCTGAAATATCTTTCGACGCATGGTGTTCGACCGCGGCTCGACGGCGGCCCATATTTTCCGGCCGGGCCAGCGCGTGCGGGCGGCTTCGAGCGTCAGCCGGATGGCCGTGGGGTGGTGCGCGAAATCCTCGACGACCAGCACTCCACCCACCTCGCCCTTGATTTCCATGCGCCGGCGCACGCTTTGAAATGTCGCAAGAGCACGCTCGATCGCATCGCATTCGACGCCTCGGCCGTAGGCGAGCGCGATGGCCGCAAGCGCATCGAGAATATTGTGCCGCCCGGCCACGGGAATCCGAATCCGCGCGATTTCATTGCCGTGGTAAGCGACGCGGAACTCGGTGGCGTCGTCGTGCCACTGAAGATCTCCCGCGAACCAGTCGCAGTCCGGAGTGAGACCGAAGGTCTCGACCGGGCAGAACGCTTTTGCAGTGACCTGCTTCAGCTCCGGGCTTTCGCCCCAGATCAGGATGCGCCCGCGACGCGGCACCAGATTCACCAGACGCCGAAACTGAAGCGCGATGGACGCGAGATCGGGATAGATATCGGCGTGGTCGTATTCGAGGGACGTAAGAATCAGTTCGACCGGGTGGTAATGCAGAAATTTCGGGCCTTTGTCGAAAAAGGCGGTGTCGTACTCATCGCCCTCGATAATGAATTCTTCCCCGCCCCCAAGGCCATAGCTGCGGTCACCGAAATTCGGCGCGACGCCGCCGATCAGGAAATCGGGCCGCCGGCCGGCGGTCTGGAAAATCCACGCGAGCATGGCCGTGGTGGTTGTCTTGCCGTGGGTTCCGGCGACAACAATCGAAGTGCGGCCCGGCAGGAAATATTCCTCGAGCAGCTGGGGCATGGAGCAATACGGGATTCGATCGTCGAGGATGCGCTCGACTTCCGGATTGCCGCGCGAAATCGCGTTGCCGATCACGGCGAGGTCCGGCATGGGCTTCAGATTCTCCTCGCGGTAGCCTTCGTTCCAGGGAATTCCGAGCGAAGTGAGCAGCGTCGAAGCGGGCGGGTAGACGTTTACGTCCGAGCCGGTCACGTGGAATCCGCGCTCTTTCAACATGCCGGCAACCGGCGCCATCGCGGCTCCAGCGATCCCGAGCAGATGGATGTGGCGGGCAGCCAGCTTGTCGGTTCGTCCACTCACGACGCACACGCCGGTTCCAGAATTCGCAGGACGCCGGGCCCGGTCGCGGAAAGCTCGGCGCGAACGCCGAGGGGAAGCGTCAACATGGCGCGCGATGTATGCCCGATCGGCGCGCCCCAGATCAACGGTACGTTTCGCGATCCAAGGATACGGAGCGCGACGTCCACTACCGCTTCCGACCCCATCGGCGCGTCACATTCCGGAAAGTCGCCGAGAATAAATCCAGCGATGCTTTCAAATTTTCCGGCCTGCCGCAGGTGCGTGAGCGCGCGATCCACCTGGTAGGGCTTCATGCCGCGGTCCTCGAGGATCAAGATTGCCCCGCGGGTGTCAATCTCCCACGGAGTGCCGAGCGTGGACTCCACGAGCGTCAGACAGCCTCCGAGCAGAACGCCGGTGCCGGTTCCGGGAGCCAGAGGCTCACCGCCGAGATCGAGGTGCCAGCCTTGTTTCGTTTCCGTCATGGCGCGCGCAAAGCTAACGCGATCGTAACCGTGGGGAGCATTTTCGCCGCGATCCAAATTTGACGCGACCATGGGGCCGTAGAAAGTCACCCAGCGGAATTTCTGCCAGAGGAAGATCTGGAGCGCGGTGATGTCGCTGCAGCCCAGCAGGATTTTCGGCGAGGCCTGCAGAGCCATCAGGGCTTCGAGCAGGTAGGTCGCTCCGTATCCGCCGCGCGAACAGAAAATCGCACGCGTCGAGGTGTCGGCGAAGGCTTCTTTCAGGGCGGCGAGCCGGGCAGCGGCTGAACCAGCGAAGAATCCATCGTTCGCGAGAACGCTATTTCGGTCTGTCTCCGGAGCGTACCCCAGCCGCACCAGTTCCTCGCAACCCTTCTGCAGATGGTCAATCTGGACGGGACTTGCCAGCGAGAGGATTCGTATTCCATCGCCGGGGCGAAGTGCAGGTGGCTTGAGAGGTGGCGGCATCTGATGCAATTGAGAATAAGGAATTTGAGGAGACGAGTCTAGCCGCAGAAAAGCTGGCGGCAAGTAAGAGTTAAGAGACGAAATAACGGAGTTTGCCCCCGGAACTCAGTTGATTGTGAAATTGACGCTCGACGAGGTTCCTCCGCCAGGCGCCGGGTTGGTGACGGTGACGGGGACCGATCCCGGGGCCGCGAACAGCGCCGCCGGAACATAGGCAACGAGTTGCGACGAGGTGATGAATGCAGTCGCGACAAAGGTGCCGTTCCATTCGACGAATGCATTCGCACCGAAGCCCGATCCGCTGAGCCTCATTTCGAAATCGCCGGCACCGTGGGTTGCGCTATTCGGCGATAGTGAAGAAAGATTTGGAGACGGGTTATTGGCACCAGTAACCGGAAAACCGAGCGATGGAGTCGCTACGACCTGATTAGGCAAACTGACCGCGACGCTGGCTATGCCGATGGTGGCGATATCGTCTTTGGTGATCTGGGCGGTGGCTACGGTCGTATTCATCGGCGCAATTACGGTCACGCGCGGGCTTCCATTCCAGAGGACCACATCGTTCGTGGTAAAGCCCGTTCCGTTGACCGTGATCATGAAATCCGGGCCGCCGACCATAGCGCTCGTGGGATCGAGCGAAGCAATCGTCAATCCCGCTTGCGGCTGCACAATCGTAAAAATGTCTCCGGGGGGATTCACGGTAGAAGTTCCGCCGCCGGGTACCGGATTCGTGGCGGTGATGCCGATCGAATTCGCGGTGGCAACGTCGGACGCGAAGATCTGAACCTCAAGCTGGCCCGTGGAAGCGTTGAATGTAGTCGAGCGCGGGGAGCCATTCCAATTGACGAATGTCACGCCCTTGGAGTTGGACTGAAAACCAGTTCCGGTGACGAACATCGTAAAGCCCTGGCTGCCTGCGGTGACGTTCGAGGGGAAGAAACCCGTGACGGTTGGAGTGGCGTTGAATTCAGGAATGCTGCTGCCGCCGCAGCCGAGCAGCACAATCGCGACCGCAGCGGACATGAACGCAACCCAGCGCGAACGCTTCAAAGCGAGCCTCCTAGAAAGTTTCAAGCGGGGATCCCGAAGCCGCTCGGCACCAGCAGCCGGGAACGCGGAACTAGGAACGTTACAGACCGTCAGTAAATCCCCCAGCTAATTGAACACGATTGATAGCACCCCGGCCAGCGGCACGTCAACTCGGATTCCGGGTCCGAGAGAATGGTTGGCTTTCGATGGCGGACCTTCAGCGGAGGGCGTGGGCCTCGCAGTGGGCGTGAAGTGCGCCGAGCTTTGAGAGCAACTCGCGTTCCTTCGGAACGGTCACGTCCGCCTCGAATTCGACCACATAGCCATCCGAGGACCTGTGACTTTGCCAGCGGCGGAGCTCGAGTCCCATTTGCGAGGCAATATCGTGCACGCGCTCGACCATGCCGGCCTGTTCGGCTGCAGTGATGCGAAAGGTAGTCAGCTGGCTGTGCAGGCCGAAGCGGTCCTCGGCGGTGCCTAACAGTACGAGCGCCACGAGCACCAATAACGTGGTGAAAATCGCTGTGACCGGCATCCCCGCGCCGCATGCCATGCCCACGGCCGCGATTACGAATATCGTGGCGGCGCTGGTGATCCCCAGGACCGCGCCGCGCTCGCGAATCACCACGCCCGCGCCGATGAATCCGATACCTGTAATGATCTGTGCGGCGATCCGGGTGTGGTCCCCGCCGTTGATGTCGGCCATCTGCCACGAGATGATGGTGAAGAGCGCGGCGCCGAGCGAGATGAGCATGTTCGTGCGCAGCCCGGCGGGTTTGTGCCGAAGCTCGCGCTCGAGGCCGATGATTCCGCCCAGCACCGCGGCGAGCAGGAGCCGGCCGACCACGTAGCTGGTCAAATCGTGCAGCATGGCACCCCTCCAACAGACTTCGACCGAACGACGAGCGCGGAAGCTCGCTTTAAAGCTTAAAGGAAGTCAGCTTCGAGAATAATCGCGCGCGTGCCGTGATCTCTTTCCGCGTGACCTTCGCGAGGCGTTCCACTCCGAACCGCTCCACAGTGAAGCTCGCCAGCACCGAACCGTAGACCATCGCCGCGCGCAAGATCTGGTCGCTGACCCGGCCCTTGCCTGCCAGGTAGCCCATAAAACCGCCGGCGAATGTATCGCCCGCGCCGGTGGGGTCGCGAACTTCCTCGAGCGGATATGCGGGGACGGAAAACACGAAGTCCTTGTGGATCATGATCGCGCCGTGCTCGCCGCGTTTGATGATCAGCGTGCCCGGCCCCATCTTGAAGATCTGCTTGGCCGCGCGAAACAGATTGTGTTCGCCGGTCAGCTGGCGAGTTTCATCGTCGTTGATCGTGAGGATATCAACGGATTTCAGAGTTTCGCGGAGCTCGGCGTTAAAGTCGCCAATCCAGTAGTTCATCGTGTCGAGGCCGACCACTTTCGGTTTGCGGCGAATCTGATTGAGCACGGAGCGCTGGAGCTTCGGATCAATGTTCCCGAGAAACACAAAAGAAGAATCAACGTACGCCGCCGGAAGGGTCGGCTGGAAATCGGCGAATACGTTCAGCTCGGTCGTGAGCGTCGTGCGCTCGTTCATATTCTGGCTGTAGCGGCCGGCCCAGAAAAACGACTTGCCCTTGGCGTGCTCCAGGCCCGCCAGATCAATCTTGCGGCCGCGAAAAACGGCTTCGTCCTTCGCGGTGAAATCCTCGCCGACGACGGCGACCAGCCGCACCGGCGCGAAGTGGCTCGCAGCCAAGGCGAAATAGCTCGCGGCGCCTCCGAGGGTGCGGTCAACCTTTCCATGCGGGGTTTCAATGCCATCGAATGCGACCGACCCCACGACCAAAAGCGACATGATCTCTCCCAGTTTTTAGCAGGCCGCGTGAAGCAGCTCCGCGTTTTGGTGAATTGCAGGCGTTCCTTACGATATGTACTTACCGATGATCGGTGCGAGGCGCTTCTTCGTCGCCGCCGGGATGACCTTGCGGTCGGTCACGATCGCGCGGGCGAGCGCCGCGCCGCATTTGCAGGCTCGCTCATCGCTGAGCGAACGCACCGCTTCGCGAATGGCGCGCTGGACATTTTCCGTATTGCGCCCCATGTTGGCGAGGATTTCATTCAGCGTGACGGCATCGTGCTGCGGGTGCCAGCAATCGTAATCGGTGATCAAAGCGACGGTAGCGTAGCAGAGTTCCGCTTCACGCGCGAGTTTGGCCTCGGTGACGCCGGTCATCCCGATCACGTCGAATCGCAGCTGGCGGTAGGTATGCGATTCCGCGATGGTTGAAAAGGCCGGCCCTTCCATGCAGACGTAGGTGCCGCCGCGATGAGTCTTGATGCCCGTGCGGTCGCAGGCCGCAGCCAGATGCGCGGAAAGCGCGGGACAAGTCGGCTTGTCGAAGCCGACGTGCGCGACGATTCCACCGGTGAAAAAAGTAGAGATGCGCCCGCGGGTGCGATCGAAAAACTGGTCCGGGATCATGAATTCGAGGGGAGGCAAATCCTCGCGAAGCGACCCGACGGCACTCACCGAAATGATCCGCTCGGCGCCGAGCATTTTCAAGGCGCAGATGTTCGCGCGATAATTAATTTCGCTGGGCGAAAAGCGGTGGCCGCGCCCGTGGCGCGATAAAAATGCGACGCGCTGGCCCTCGAGCGTGCCGACAACGACTGCATCGGAGGGATCGCCAAACGGCGTCTTCACGCGGACCTCGTGCGTGTCCGTCAGGCCCGCCATGTGGTACAGGCCGCTGCCGCCAATGATGGCGGTCTTAATTGCCTCTTTCTTGCCGCCAGACTTCGATCTCTTCGCCTTCGCCATTCACGCTCCTGAAATTTGCCGCGACTAATCCACCGTCACCGGCTCCGCTTCCCACTGACCATCGCGTTCGCGGAGGAATGCGGCCGGGACGCGAGGATCGTGCGCGAATAACGCGAGCCAGCCTTCCTGGACCACTTTCGGAATCCAACGCTTCTTGTTTTCGAGCGTCGTCATCGGGTAGAGATCGTAACCCATAATCCACGGAAGCGGGAGATGCGCAGTCATGGGCACCAGGTCAGCCAACAGAAAGGCCGTCTTTCCACCCCCGGTCAGCTTTACGCCCTGCATGTGAGCCGTGTGCCCGGGAAGCTTAATCACCTCGACGCCCGGGGCGATTTCCCCGTCGCCGTCAAGCAGCGTGAACAGTCCGGCGGCCTCGAGTGGCGCGTAGTTCTCCGGAAAGTAACTCGCGCGATCGCGCTCATTGGGGCTCATGGCGTGTTCGAATTCCCCACGCTGGACGATATAGCGCGCGTTCGGGAACGTGGGCACCACCTTGTCCTTTTCGACGCGCGTGTTCCCGCCGCAGTGATCGAAGTGCAGATGCGTGTTCAGGACGATGTCAATATCCTCCGGCCGCAAACCGTAGCCGCGCAACTCATCTTCGACAAACGGTCCATCGAGACCGTAAATTTCCCGCGCCTTCGCGTTCATCTTGTCGCCCGCGCCAGTCTCGACCAGAATCCGCTTCCCTCCCGCATTAATCAGCAACGAGTTCATCGAGAGGACGATCCGATTGCGGGCGTCGGGCGGAGTCTTTTTTTCCCACATCGGGCGAGGAATCACGCCGAACATCGCGCCGCCATCGAGCAGGACGTGCCCCGCCGAGATAATGTGGAACTCGAGTTCGCCGAACTTCACGCGCCGCCCCTTGAGAGAATTTCATTCACTGCGGAATACGGATCTTTCTTTCGCGCGGCCACTTCCGCGGCAACTTTTTCAAATGCCGCCGAGCTCGCGCGATCGCCCAACACCCGTTCGACAAGCCGCGTTTCGACGAGCCGCAGCAGCCACTCCTTCCAGTAGGCGAGTTCCCTGGCCGGCCGGTCCTGCGACTTTTGCACATGCTCGCGAAACTGAGCGATTTGCCGGGCGAGCTCGCTGACGCCTTGATTCTCTGTGGCCACCGTGCGGACGATCGGCGGACGCCAGCCATCCCGCTCGGGCACGAGCTGTAGAATGGCGCCCAGCTGCTCTTCGAAACGCCCCGAGCCATCGCGATCGGACTTGTTGATCACGAAAATGTCGGCGATTTCCATCAGCCCCGCTTTGAGGCTCTGGACGTCGTCGCCCATGCCCGGCACCAGGACGACAACCGTGCAATCCGCGAGCCGCACGATTTCGATTTCGCCCTGCCCCACGCCGACGGTCTCGACCAGGATCACGTCCTTGCCCGCCGCGTCCAGCAGGAGCGCGGCGTCGCCGGTAGATTGCGCGAGGCCGCCGAGATCTCCGCGCGTGGCCATGGAACGGATAAAAATCCCTTCGTCGCCCGCGTGGCCCTGCATGCGGACGCGGTCGCCCAAGATCGCGCCGCCGGTGAACGGGCTCGAAGGATCCACGGCGATGATGCCGACGCTTTTCTTCTCGCTCCGATAGTGGGCCGCAAGCCGATCCACCAGCGTGCTCTTGCCCGTTCCAGGGGCGCCAGTAACACCCACACGCCACGCCCGACCTGTGTAGGCGAAAAGCTCGCGCAGCAGCGCTTCGGCCTCGCTGGTTCGGTTCTCGATCGCCGAAACGGCGCGCGAGATCGCGCGGACGTCTCCCGCGCGGACTTGCTCGGCCCAGTTTTCAACCGTTGTCGTCATGTTCGAGCGCATCGCGGGCGCAGAGGCGCGCCAAATGAAAATGGGATTTTACCCTGAGAGGCTATTCGCGGGTTCGATTTTCGCCGGGCGGAATGGCGCCAACTGCGCGCGCGGGACGCCCCGAATTCGCTCCGCTTCGTTGGGGGCCAGTGTGTTCCTCGTATGCCTTGATGATGCGCTGCACCAGATTGTGGCGGACCACGTCTCGCTCATCGAAATATACGAACGAGATGCCTTCGATATCGCCGACCACGTCAATCGCTTCCACCAGTCCCGACTTGCGCGAATCCGGCAAATCAATTTGCGTGACGTCGCCGGTGATCACCGCCTTGGAATTGAATCCCAGCCGCGTGAGGAACATCTTCATCTGCTCGCTGGTCGTGTTCTGCGCTTCGTCCAGGATCACAAATGAATCGTTCAGAGTCCGGCCGCGCATGAATGCCAGCGGCGCGACTTCGATGATTCCCTTCTCGAGAAAACTCTCGAGCTTGTCCGCCTCCAGCAGGTCGTGGAGCGCGTCGTAGAGCGGGCGCATGTACGGATCAACTTTTTCCTGGAGCGTCCCGGGAAGAAAACCCAGCTTCTCGCCTGCCTCAACGGCGGGCCGCGCGAGAATAATCCGGTTCACTTGTTTCGAAAGCAGCGCGGACACCGCGAGCGCGACGGCCAGATACGTCTTTCCGGTCCCTCCGGGGCCAATGGCAAAAACCATATCGTACGTTTCCAAAGCCTCGATATAACGCTTCTGGTTCGCACTCTTGGGGACCACGCTTTTCTTGCCCAGCGCGCGCTTGTGCGAAGGTGAGAATGCGCCGTGCAGAGTCGAAACATGCTGATCTGCGGCGGTGCGAAGCAGCGCCTTTACTTCTTCACTCGTCGGAATGCGCCCTTCGAGGACGCGCCTGTTATAGGCACCCAGCAGGTGCGCGGCTCGCTCCACCTGGGCAGGCTCGCCCTCGATTTCCATATCGTGATCTTTCAGATGTGTGGTGACGTGCAGCGTGGATTCGAGAAATTTCAGGTTTTCATCAAGGGTGCCGAAGAGTTCGTTGATCCCTCCGGCGATTCGTACGGTTTGTTTCATCAAGTTTGGCGGCCGGGAAATAGCCTAGCGCGCCGCGCCGACCGCGGTCAAGCTTCGGGCCTGCACTTTTATTGGATGAGTATATTCAATCGCGGAAAACTCTGCGGAAAAGAGCGACCATTTCCACGAACGCCAGATCAGTCGCTTCGGGATCGAAACGGGGGCCTTCGTCGCGCGTGAAGGCGTGCTCGGCTGGATACAACAGCGTCCTGTAGCGGATGCCTGAGCCCTTGAGCGCCCGGTCAATCGTTTCGCGCCCGGGTTCGGGGACGTGAGGGTCCTTCGTCCCGAAGATCATCAGGAGTTCACCGCGGATCTCTTTTGCTCGGGCGAGCGATCCGGCATCGGCGTCCTCGCCGAGCTTGCCGTCATGAATTCCCGTGCCGTAGAAACAGACCGTCGCGCGGACGTCAGGCTGGAACGCTGCGCGGAAGGCGAGGTGGCCGCCGATGCAGTATCCGACCGCTCCGATTTTTCCCGGCGCGACCTTCGGATGCTTCGAAAGCCAGTCGAGGCCCGCGCGGCAATCGGCATCGAAGTGCGCCACCGGAGTCTTTGCGGCGTCCTGCTGGCCACGGGAGCGCCCTGCGTCGTCGAACGGAATCGCCGTGCCCGGCGGCTCGATGCGGCGATAAATTTCCGGCGCGGCCGCAACGAATCCATAGCCGGCCAGTCGGATGCACGAGCGAAGCATCGGCGGCGTGAGCTGGAAAATATCGGAGTAGCACCAGATGGCGGGATACTGCCCTTCGGCTTTCGGCGCGGCGACGAAAGTCCGCATCGGCGAACCCGACAGGGGAATGTCCGCGTATTCGGTTGTGACGATCATCTGATTGCTCGCGGGGAATTCTGGCGAAGATATGAGAGGCAGTCAACTCCCGATTAGCGGGACTGCAGGAAAAACATGGCTTCAGGAATCCGATGTCTGGACGAATCACAGCCAGGAGCACGGCCGAACGGCCGTGCGACTTCAGAAAATAAGGTTTCCGAGCGCGACGACTGCGAGGGCCAGCATGGCTCCCGTCACAATCGCGAAGACGCACCAGATTCGAAGCTTGGGATTTGATTTCGGCAGCCCCAGCATGTGAATGGAGGGGTCATCCGCGCCGAAGGGATTGCCCTGATGTCCGTGCCTGATTCTGTGCGGCATGGACAAATGCTAGCGATGAAATCCGCGCAATTTCCGAAGGATAAAACGCTGCTTGCAATACAAAACAGTACTTTTACGACACACTTCTACTGGGGCTGCGAGAGCAGCGCCAGGCCAACGGCGGCGTCAACAGCGTTCCCTATGTCGCTGGCGCGCCGATCTGCCGACTAGTGAGTCACAGGAGCAGCGAATTGAACCTTCGGAACCTCGCGCGCCGCTTCCGGAGCCGCGAAGTATGCGTCGTTGCGCTTGAATCCCGCCCATCCGGCGAAAAGACTTGCCGGAAACCTGCCAATGAAGGTGTTGTAGTCCTGTATCGCGTCGTCGTAGCGCTTGCGCTCGACCGCGATGCGATTCTCGGTTCCCGCCAGCTCGTCCTGCAGCTTCAGGAAACTCTCGTTTGATTTGAGCTGCGGATAGTTCTCCGCGAGCGCGAGAACTTTCACCTCCATGCCATATAGCGCGTTGCTCGAAGCAATCTTGTCAGCGGGAGTCTGCGAGCTCAGGTATTGCGCGCGAGCCTTGGCGATGTCGTCGAATACGGTCACTTCTTGAGCGGCGATGCCCTTCACCGTCTCCACAAGATTCGGAATCAAGTCGGCGCGGCGCTGTAGAACCACATCCACCTGCGCCCAATCGGACTTCACCGTTTCATTCAGCGTGACCATCTGGTTGCGGCTCGAAATGTACATGCCGCCACAAATCAGCGCAATCAGCACCAGGACCGCGACGATTCCAAGAAATACCTTCATGAGTAGCCTCCGCCGAAAATCTATCACAGCACAGCCGGGAATAACTGCCCATCTGTAACTGAATACGCCGCGCAGCTCTAGGAAGTTTCGAGCCGGCGGTCCACTTCATTGGTCGCAATTTCGACGAATTCGAGGTAGGTCTGCATCGCGGCCTCGATATCAATGTCCTTCTCTTTGCGCTTCCCCGCGCGGAATTCCAGGATGCTGTGGAACCCGGAAGCGTCCGCTCCAGTCAATGCGGCGACGCCGTCTACCGCTTCCCGCTTGCTGTGAGCCGCGGGCTGGCCGAGCGCGATCAGCGCGTGCCGGAACAGGGCGCAAAAGACCGCCACGGATGACAGCATGATATCGAGATGCGCCTTCTTTTTGGACGGCGCCAGCAAGATCGCCTGCCGCAGCCGGAGCCAACTTGTCCGCAGTTCGCGTTCAACCTGCAGGCGATGCAGCCGCAGCGGGACTTCCATGTGCTCCAGAAAATCCACGCCAAAGAGCATCCGGTGATGGTGCTTCATGTCCAGCAGCTCGATCGCGAACACATCAGCGGAACGCGCAAGCTCCTCGTGCGTGAAAATCAGCGGCGCAGGGTTTTTCTGGCCTACCCACCATTCGGCGATGCCGTGAAGCCGCTCAAGCTCCAGCACCGTGGTGCGTTCGACCACGCACAGGATGTTCAGGTCGGAGTGCTTCTCCTGGAATTCGCCGGTGACGGCCGAACCATAGAGCACCACAGCCTTCAAATTGTCGCCCGCCGCCGATTTCAGCCGCGCCACCAAGTCGCTCAGTTTTGTTTCCATTTGCTAGAAGACCTCGCTATCGTCACCAGCTGCCGCTAGCGCCGCCACCGCCGGACATGCCGCCGCCAAAACCACCAAATCCCCCGCCGCCTCCCCCCCCACCGCCGAACCCTCCACCGCCCCAGCCGCCGCCCCGTCCCCCGCCGCCCATCCCCATCCCGATTAGAGGCCATATCCACCAGCCGCTGCCGCCGCCTCTGCCACCCCCAATACTTCTTAGCAAGAAAAAAATGAAAAAGATAACAAGAGGTATGACAATTGGCGGAATCCTAGGAGATCCTCTTTGCTCCTCAGCTGGAGGAGGAGACGCACCCGTCAGCGTGACGCCCTTATCGGCCGCTATAACGTCGGCAACTCGGCGCGTGATCAGTGAGATGGCCGCGTCGTAATTGCCGGCCTGCATGTAAGGTACGATTTCGCGTAGGAAGCTTCCGTTCTTACCATCTGGGAGAATTGGTTCAAGGCCGTATCCAGCCTCGATGCGGTCACGGTGGTCATCGACGGCGATAAGAATCAATACTCCACGGTTCGTCGCTTTCGCGCCTATTCCCGCGCGAGCGAATAGGTCCACCGCATAGTCCTCGATGGGCCGCCCCTCAAGAGACTTTATCGTCACGACGGCAATTTGCGCTTGCGTCTTCTGGTCAACTTCGGTGCAAAGCGCGGTGAGTTGGTCGCGCCCCGATTGGCTGAGCACGCCCGCCAAGTCGGTCACATATCCGGTGGCCTTGACCTCCGGAGCTACCTGGTCAACCGTTTGAGCGCTGGCGATGCGGCCGCTGGCACAGAATAGAAGCGCGAGGAGCGCGGGCAATGCGGCCGCGCGCGCTCGGAAGCGAATATGTCTGGGCAACGAGTGGGTGGGCATAAGCGGATTCAGCGGACTCGGCAATGGTAGGCCGCGCGACAGCAGGTGTCAACGCGCCGTACCTGGCCCCACAGCTCGATTTCGGCTGCGATTGCGTCTCCGCGCTCTCTATTTCTACGCGTAAGTGGAACCAAATGTATCAGCAGATTGCGGTGGCGTAAGGGTGTCCCTTGCGCGCCGCCTTCCGTTACCAACCAGAGCTCGTCGCAACCACAATTGTCACACCGGAGGCCCGATGCTACACTCATACGTCCGCGTGTGTGAACGCACACGAAAGTTTCCCAGAATAAACATCTGAGGGTGCCCGAATTCCTGCCTGACACGTCGAATATAACGGGATACGCTTGGCCGCCCGTCCACCGGAGAGATTGTTTTGAAACAATTTGCGCTCTCCGCACGTTTCAATAGGTTGGGATTACGCACACATCTGGAATCGCTGATTCATTGGAGAGGAAAAACACGATGAGTGGAAGGTTTACGCATGCAGTCCTGGTGATCGCAACGGCGGCTTCGCTGGTGGTTTCGCCTGTCTATGCACAAAACCAACAAGCGGCCCCGCCTCCGGCGCAAACAGACCAGACGCCGGGCGTCCTGCCTCCCCCTCCCCAGTATCAGCCTCCCACGGCTACGCAGGGACCTCCGCCGGCTCCCAGCCGAGATTTGGGAGTTGCCAAAAGCGCGGACTATTCGAAGTCCAACTCCTGGTTTCCAAATATAATTGCGCCCTACACGCCGATGAAAGTCGCGAAGCCCGAGCTGATAAACACGCCGCGACTCAACCAGCTGATACAGGATGGGAAGCTGAACCTGAGCCTCGAAGATGCCATCTCCCTCGGACTGGAGAACAATCTCGCGATCGCCGTCGAGCGGTACGTGCCCTGGCTGGACGAGGCCAGCCTCTTACTCTCCAAGTCCGGCGTGAACGGCAGGATTCAGTTTGACCCGACCCTCACCAGCACACTCTCATTGGACGACGCCACCACTCCCGTCAACAACCCACTGTTCGCCGGCGTGAATACGAGAATCACTGTTCCGGTCGGCCTTGAAAATCACATCACTACCGCGAATTTCGGCTATACGCAGGGATTCGCCACAGGAACGCAGGCGCAAGTGACCTTCAATAACACCCGTGAGTCCACGAACTTTGGCGGATTCGATCTTTTCAACCCTTATGTGCAATCCACGCTGACGGTCGAGTTGACCCAGCCTCTCTTGAGCGGATTCGGGCGTACCGTCAATGACCGTTACATCATCGAGGCGAAGAACACCGTAAAAGTCGGGGAGTCCCTGTTCGCGCAACAGGTGATGACCACAGTCACCCAAGTAGCCACCGATTATTGGGAACTGGTCTTCGCGCGCGAAAACGTGAAGGTCGAACAGGTCGCCGTCGCCGCCGATCAGCAGCTTTACGACAACAATAAAAAGCAGCTTGAGATCGGCACCATGGCCCCGCTCGACGTCATTACCGCCCAATCACAACTCGCTACCGACCAGCAAGCTCTCGTGCAGGCGCAGACGACCCAGCTGCTCGACGAAACCACGCTGCTCGTCGCGATCACCAAGGATCCGCTTTCCGACACGCTGAACGGCCTTGAAATCGTTCCGACGACGACGATCTTCAGTCCCAATATTGAAAATATTTCGCTGAATGACGCTGTCAAAGAAGCCTGGCAGAAGAGGCCAGAGCTGCAGCAGGCCGAGCTGAATCTGAAGAATGCCGGCGTTGAAGTGAAGGCGACCCGGAACTTACTCTTGCCCCAGCTCAATCTTTTCGGTGAGTACCAGGCAAGCGGACTGGACGGGGTCCTTACGCCGGAAGTCCCAACCGGAGATTTTGCGGCGGGCCTGGCAACTCCGGTTTTTCTTCCCGGAGACGTTCTCGCGGACGGCACGATTCCAGCAGGTACCGTGCCCAGCGGGATTCCCGGCACCCCAATTTCCGTGCCAGGGACACCCATTCATTCCGGTTTGGGCGGCGATTTGAACGGCATGATCCGCGGAAGGTATCCGACTTTCGAAGCGGGTCTCAATCTTACTTTACCGATCCGCAACCGGGCCGCTCAGGCGAATAACGCCACTGCGCAACTTAATCAGCGCGAGCAGGAAGTTCAGTATCTGCAGACCCAGAATACGATTGTGTTGAATGTCCGACAGGCGTTGATCACGCTCGTACAGGACCGCGCCGCGATCACAGCCGCTGAGGAAGCGCGAGTCTTCGCGCAGCAAAGCTATGATGATGAGGTGAAAAAGCTTCAGCTCGGTACTTCGACGGCCTTCACGGTTATCCAGAAGCAGCAGTTGCTGACGGTCGCCGAAGGTACCGAACTGCGTGATCGTATCAACCTGATCGAGGCCGAGTTGAATTTCAATCAGGCTATGGGCCGCACGCTCGACGTGCACAACATCACCGTGGCCAGCGCTCTCAAGGGCGGCCCCGCTGGTGTCCCGAATATTCCCGGCACGCCGGACGCAGGCGCTCAGGCCGGACACAGGTAGAATTGCTCGGTAACATCCCTGGGTAGGACCGCGAGGTGAAGCGTGACGGATGAGAAAGCCCGGAAGGCTGCGTCCGTTCCGGCTTTCGGTTCCCCGCGAAAACCGTCGCCAGCTGAACGCGCGTGGGAAGAAGATACGCTGAAGCCCGCACTCGCCAAATCTCCGGACCGCGCCGCCGATTTCACCACCGTCTCGAGCTATCCGATCCAGCGTCTCTACACGCAGGCCGACCTCACGGATTGGAATGCGGAGCGCGACCTGGGCCAGCCCGGTGCGCCACCTTACACACGGGGCATTCATCCGACGATGTACCGCGAGCGCCTGTGGACCATGCGCCAGTTCGCGGGTTTCGGCTCCGCCGACGACACGAATCGCCGCTTCCGCTATCTTCTCTCGCAGGGACAGACCGGACTTTCCGTCGCTTTTGACTTGCCTACTCTGATGGGATACGACTCCGATCACGCGCTCGCCGAGGGCGAAGTCGGCAAATGCGGCGTAGCGATCAGTTCGCTTGCCGACATGGAAGCTCTCTTCGACCAGATTCCGCTAGCGGACGTTACCACCTCGATGACGATTAATTCCCCCGCCGCTCCGATCTGGGCGATGTATCTAGCGGTCGCCGAAAAGCAGGGCGCTGACTGGCGCAAAATCTCCGGCACGCTGCAAAACGACATCCTCAAGGAATATATCGCGCAGAAGGAGTACATCTACCCTCCTGAACCTTCGCTGCGCATCGTCACGGACACGATCGAGTTCGGCGCCAAACACACGCCCAAGTTCAATCCGATCTCAATCAGCGGCTACCACATCCGCGAGGCCGGCTCGACCGCCATTCAGGAGCTGGCTTTCACCCTGCGCGACGGCATCGAGTATGTGGAGCATTGCCTCCGCCGCGGGATGCAGGTGGACGATTTCGCTCCGCGCCTTTCTTTTTTCTTCAACGCTCACAATGATTTCTTCGAGGAGCTTGCCAAATACCGCGCCGCGCGCCGCATCTGGCAGAGCGTTATGCGCGACCGCTTCGGCGCGACGAATCCCCGCTCGTGGGCGCTGCGCTTTCATTCGCAGACGGCCGGATGTTCGCTTACCGCGCAGCAGCCGTACAACAACGTGGTACGCACGGCCGTGCAGGCGCTCGCCGCAGTCCTGGGGGGCACGCAATCCCTGCACACCAATTCACTCGACGAAGCCTGGGCGCTGCCCACCGAATCCGCCGCCACGATCGCGCTGCGCACGCAACAGATTATCGCGTACGAAAGCGGCGTCACGAATACGGCCGACCCATTCGGCGGATCGTTTTTTGTCGAGACGCTGACGAACGAAGCCGAGCGCGGCGCCCGCGACTACATCGAGAAAATTGACGGTATGGGCGGAATGGTCGCGGCTATCGAGCGCGGCTTCCCGCAGCGCGAAATCGCCGACGCGGCCTATCGCTACCAGATAGCCGTTGATCGCAAGGAAAAGATCATCGTCGGCGTCAACGACTACGTGATTGACGAAAAACCAATCGAGACCTTGCACATTGACGAAACAGTTGGCCGCCGCCAGGCCGATCGGCTGCGAAAGCTGCGCGCCGAACGCTCGAACGCCGAGGTCGAGCGCCGGCTCAACTCACTTCGCCACGCTGCGGCCGGAACCGACAATCTGATGCCTCATCTGTTTGAAGCCGTGAAAGCTTACGCCACCCTCGGCGAAATCTGCGACGCCCTACGCCAGCCCTTCGGCGTTTACCAGGAAGTTGCCATCACCTAATTGCGGGAAACAACCTTGCCTGTTATCTGGCACGACGCATTTCCTGTGATTTTGAAGTATCCTTGCATCTGTATGCCCGAGAAGAAGATACGCGTCCTGATCGCCAAGCCCGGCCTCGACGGTCACGACCGCGGCGCCAAGGTAATCGCGCGCGCGCTCCGGGACGCCGGAATGGAAGTGATCTACACGGGGCTGCGCCAAACGCCGGAGATGATCGCCTCCGCCGCTATTCAGGAAGACGTTGACGTGATTGGCCTTTCGATTCTTTCCGGAGCGCACAACACGATTTGCGCCCGCCTGATGGATTTGCTACGCGCCAAGGGCATGACCGACGTAACCGTCCTGATCGGCGGCATCATTCCAGAAGCCGACATCGCCGATCTAAAAAAAGCGGGCATCGCGGAGATTTTTCTGCCGGGGACCACGACCCAAGCCATTGTAGACTTCATCCGCCAGCGGGTCGCAGCTCCACCGCCGAGGGCTTGAGGCAATTTGCGCCGGGAACCAAAGCCCCAGCGGCAAAAGGATCGTCGAGTGAACGAATCGGTCATCGAAACTCACCTGGATCGTAAGTCGCCGACGTTCCAACAGAACAGCCGGGCGATGGTGGATCGCCTTACCCAAATCAAGAACGAAGAGGAAAGGATCCGCCAGGGCGGCGGCGCGAAGGCCATCGAAGGGCAGCACAAGAAAAATCGCCTCACCGCTCGCGAACGAGTCGCCAAACTGATTGATCCTAAGACAGAATTCTTCGAGCTGGGCATATACGCCGCCCACGGAATGTATGAGGAATGGGGCGGTGCGCCCGCTGCCGGCACGATTACCGGGCTCGGCCTCGTCGAAGGCCGTCGCGTAATGATCATCGCCAACGATGCCACGGTGAAGGCCGGCGCGTTCTTTCCGTTGACCGCCAAGAAAGTCATCCGCGCCCAGAACATCTCCATCGAAAATCGCATTCCTACAATCTATCTGGTGGATTCGGGCGGCGTTTTTCTCCCGCTGCAAGAGGACGTCTTTCCGGACACGGATGACTTCGGCCGCGTCTTCCGCAACAACGCCGTGATGAGCGCGATGGGCATTCCTCAAATCGCGGCGATCATGGGCCTTTGCGTCGCGGGTGGAGCGTATCTGCCCGTGATGTGCGATCACATTCTGATGACCGAGGGCAGCGGACTTTTTCTCGCCGGGCCTGCTCTGGTGCAAACGGCCATCGGCCAGAAAACATCTCTCGAAGATCTCGGCGGCGCCAAGATGCACGCGCAAACCAGCGGCACTGTGGATTTCCGCGAACCGGATGACGACGCGTGCATCCACCGCATTCGCGCGCTTGTTGACAAAATGGGACATCAGCCGGGCGCGCCCTTCGACCACAAGCCGTCCAAGCCGCCTGCCTATTCGGCCGATGACATATTCGGCATCGTCGCGGGCGACTCGTCGAAGCAGTACGACATGCGCGAAGTGATCGCGCGGATCGTGGACGGAAGCGAATTCGAGGAATATCGCGCCGAGAGGGGCCAAACCGTTCTCTGCGGCTACGCCCGCATCGGCGGCTGGGCCGTCGGCATTGTCGCGAACCAGAAAAAAAGCGTCAACATTACTTTGCCCGGAACCGGGGAGAAGCGCGTCGAATTCGGCGGCGTCATCTATACGGAATCCGCCGACAAAGCCGCCCGCTTCATTCTCGACTGCAACCAGAATCTCGTCCCGCTGATTTTCCTCCACGACGTGAACGGCTTCATGGTCGGCAAGGAAGCCGAATGGAGCGGGATCATTCGGGCGGGGGCGAAAATGGTCAATGCGGTGGCCAATAGCGTGGTGCCGAAGATCGTCGTGATCTGCGGCGGCACGTTCGGCGCAGGCCACTACGCCATGTGCGGGAAGGCCTACGACCCCCGATTTATTTTCGCGTGGCCGCTGGCGCGCTACGCCGTGATGAGCGGCGAATCCGCGGCTGGCACGCTCGTCGAACTAAGGGTCAAACAGCTCGAGCGCGAAGGGAAAAAGCTGACCGAAAAGGACAAGAAGGAATTGTACGAATCCATCCGCTCGACCTACGAGCGCCAGACCGACGCGCGCTACGCGGCCGCGCGCCTGTGGGTGGACGCAATCATTGATCCTGCGCGCACGCGCGAAGCGCTGATCGAAGCACTTGAATCCGCAGCGTTGAATCCGCACGTCGCCGAATTCAAAACGGGAGTTCTTCAGACCTAATGACAGACGCGGTCACTATTGCGGAATGCCCGCGCGACGCATGGCAGGGCCTTACCGAAACCATTCCAACTGGGACGAAAGTCCAATACTTGAAGCGTCTGGTTTCGCTCGGGTTCAGCCACATTGACGCAGTCAGCTTCGTTTCACCCAAGCACGTGCCGCAGATGGCCGATAGTGAACTGGTGATGCAAGAGTTGAGCCAGGTCAAGCTGCCTAATGGCGAAGCGCCCGAGATTATCGGCATCGTCGTCAACGAACAAGGCCTCGAGCGGGCGCTCGCGACTCCTGGCGTGACCACGATCGGCTATCCGTATTCGATATCCGCGTACTTTCGTCGCGCCAACGCAAACATGTCCAAACTTGAATCGCGCAATCTCGTCGGAACCATTCAGCGGCAGACGAAAGCCGCCGGCCGCAAGTTGGTCGTATATATCTCGATGGCGTTCGGCAACCCATATGACGAGCCGTGGGGCGAGGAGATCGTGGAAGACGCGCTCGTGTGGCTGAAGGACGTCGGGGTGCGCACCGTATCGCTCGCCGATACGGTCGGCACCGCATCGCCTGAAGACGTCGCGCACCTCTATCGTGCGGTGAAGGACTGCGTGGCCGGCATCGAGATCGGCGTCCATTTGCATAGCCGCCCCGATGGCGCTGCCGCGAAAGTTCTCGCCGCCTATGAGGCTGGGTGCAGGCGGTTCGATGGCGCGCTCACTGGACTGGGCGGCTGCCCGTTTGCAGGCGATCAGCTCGTTGGCAATATTCCCACCGAGACCGTGCTGACCACTCTCGCGGCCCGCGGCGTTTCGACCGGCATTGACTCAAAGTCGCTCGCCATTGCCTGCGCGATCACCGGAGAGCTGCGCGAAAAATATACGCATCAACTGGAGGCCCCGAAGCCGAATTGACCCCGGATGCCTTTGATTTTTCTCCCTATCAGTGTTTATCTGTGTTCATCTGTGGCTGCCAGAGGATTCAATTTATGGGCTATCCAACGCTGACGTATCAGTGCGAAGAACAAATCGCGACCATTGCGCTCACTGTGCCTGAAAAGCGCAACGCGATCTCCGCGCAGATGATTACGGACTTGCTCGGCGCGCTCATGCAGGCGGAAGAGGGCCCCGCGCGCGTTGTCATCATCACCGGTTCGGGAAAATCTTTCTGCGCCGGGATGGATCTCGATGAATTGCAACACATCGCCCGGCAAACCCAGCAGAAAAACTACGAAGATGCGCGACGCGTCACCAAGATGCTGTACCGCTTGCACAGCTTTCCCAAACCCGTCATCGCCGCGGTGAACGGTGCGGCCATCGCCGGAGGTTGCGGGATTGCCACGCTTGCCGATTTCACGCTCGCCGTTCCCGAAGCCAAATTTGGATACACCGAGGTTAGGCTCGGGTTCATTCCCGCCCTGGTTTCCGTTTTTCTTCGCCGCCGGATCGGGGACAGGCAAGTCCGCGACCTGCTGCTCACGGGCAGAATCATTGACGCTGCCGAGGCCCTGCGCATGGGATTGATCACGGAAATCGTTCCGCGGGAGCGCCTGATGGATCGCGCCCGGGAAATCGCTGCGCTTTTGCTCGCCGCCAGCCCGACGGCCATCGCGCAGACTAAGAAACTTCTTCTGAATTTCGACCGTGCCGCGATTCGCGCCGAACTTGAAGTTGCAATGGAGGCCAATTCCGACATTCGCATGACACCTGATTTTCGCGAGGGCGTGTCCGCGTTCCTCGAAAAGCGTCTGCCGAAGTGGGGCTCCCAGTAAACGCCTATGAAGGACTTCGCCGATGCTACGGTGCGGGTGCGCTACGCCGAAACGGATCAGATGGGCGTCGTCTATCACGGCAACTATTTCACCTGGTTTGAAGTCGGGCGCGTCGAGCTTTGCCGACATCTGGGTTTCGAATACAAACAGATGGAAAGCGAGGACGACACCTTGATCGTAGTCGCCGAAGCATCGTGCCGCTACAAGCGCCCCGCGCGATTCGACGACATTCTCGTGGTGCGCACGCGAGTGACGCGCTCGGACAAACGCACGCTGCGATTCGCGTACGAGGTCCTGCGCCAGCCGGACGATGAATTGCTTGCCACCGGTGAGACGACGCACGTGATTTGCGACCATCACGGCCGCCCGAAATCGCTGCCGGAAAAGTATCGCAAGTATTTTTCGCACGGCCATTCCGGTAACACGGCGGATCCCGATGGGAATTCGAATCCTGTTCTGAAAGGCCGATCATGAGCGCACCCAATCCGGTCAAAATCGAACGCTTTCGCGAGAAGCTTCGTCAGGAATGGACTGACGAGCAGACTGTCGCCGCGTGGCGCAAGTGGCATGCCCAACTCTCGGCGTTCACCCGCGGCGCCACGGACGCGGTGCTCGAGGCCGCCCAGCTTCGCCCGGGAATGCGTGTGCTCGATCTGGCAAGCGGCGTGGGCGATCCCGCGCTGTCAATTGCCGAGGCCGTGGGACCTTCCGGCCATGTCACGGCGACCGATCTCGGACCCGGGATGATCGGCTATGCGGAAGAGCTCGCCAGAGCGAAAGGGCTCCGAAACATTGAATTTCGCGTCGCGGACGTCGAATCGCTTCCCTTCCCGGACAAGTCGTTCGACGTTGTCTCCTGCCGCTTCGGCGTCATGTTTTTCCCCGAGCAAGTGAAGGCCTTCCGCGAATGCCGGAGAGTATTGAAGTCCGGTGGGCGAGTCGCATTCGTCGTGTGGGGCAAGCGCGAGCAACTCTTTCTCACTGCAACGATCGGCGTGTTGATGAAGTACGTGGAGGCGCCGACTCCCGATCCGGATGCGCCGCACGCCTTCATGTTTGGCGAACGCGGACTGCTCGCAAGCCGCCTCAAGGCCGCCGGATTCGCCAACGTTCGTGAAGAAGTGCGGACCGTGATCGGACGCTGGGAAGGAACTCCGGAAGAATACTGGCAGCAATTTACGGAAGTTGCGGCGCCATTTCGTCCGCTGATCGCTAAACTCACGCCAGAAACGCGCGCCAAAGCGGAAGCCGAGATTTTCGCCGGCCTGCGGAAACTCTCCGATGGCAGGGTCCTGACCATGCCGCTCGAAATCGTAATCGGCACCGGCGTCGAAACGTGAGTCGAATCCACATTGATGGCGAGCGGCTGACTCTGGGGGACCTTTACCGCATCGTCTTCCACGGCGCCGACGCCGAAATCCCTCCGGCAGCGCGCGAACGGATGAACGCTTCGCGTGCGGTGATCGAGCGCCTGGTCGAAGCCGACACCGCGGTGTACGGCGTCAATACCGGCTTCGGCAAGATGGCCTCGACGCGTATCTCGCGCGACGAAATTCGCCAGCTTCAGCTCAACCTCGTGCGCAGCCACGCGTGCGGCGTCGGAACGCCGCTCAGCGAGCACGCCACGCGCGCGATGCTCGCGCTCCGTGCCAACGCCATCGCGAAGGGATTCTCAGGCGTCCGGCCCGTCGTCGCGGAAACGCTGGTCGCGATGCTGAACTGCGGCGTGCATCCCGTGATTCCATCGCAGGGTTCCGTGGGAGCGTCGGGCGATCTCGCGCCGCTTGCGCATCTGGCACAGGTCGCTATCGGCGAGGGCCACGCAATCTTCCAAGGCCGCACGATGACCGGTGCGGAAGCCATGCGTGCCGCAGGTGTTGCTACGCTGGTGCTCGAAGCGAAAGAGGGCCTCGCTCTGCTCAATGGCACGCAAGCGATGCTCGCGCTCGCGGCGCTGGCGTTGCGCGAAGCGGAAATCGCCGTGGACACCGCCGACGTCGCGGCAGCGCTTTCGCTGGACGCGTTGCGCGGCAGCCCCGCGGCATTTGACGCTCGCATCGCCGGGGTGCGGCCGCATCCGGGCCACGCGACCTCCGCGCGCAATATCGAGCGCCTGAACCGCGGAAGCGAAATCCGCGAGTCACACCGTTCGCCTGAGAAGGATCCGCGTGTGCAGGACCCTTACAGCCTGCGCTGCGCTCCGCAAGTTCACGGAGCAGTGCGAGATGCGCTCACTCAGATTCGCGCGACGCTTACGATTGAGCTCAACAGCGCCACGGACAATCCGCTCGTTTTTGTCACGCAAGACACCCGAGCCGGCGACGCTCCCGGTGAAGTAATCAGCGGCGGAAATTTTCACGGTCAGCCGCTAGCCATGGCCGCCGATCAGATGGCCGTCGCGCTTGCGACGCTCGCCGGAATCTCCGAGCGGCGCATTGAGCAGATGACCAACCCGCAGACCAGCCAGTTACCCGCGTTTCTGGTGCGGCACGCAGGGCTGAATTCCGGATTCATGATTCTGCAGGTCACCGCCGCAGCGCTCGCGAGCGAATTGAAGCCGCTCGCGGCGCCGCATTCCGTGGATTCGATTCCCACGTCCGCGAATCAGGAAGATTACGTCTCGATGGGCATGGGGGGCGCGCGGCGGCTCGAACCAATGCTGGGCAACTTGCGAAATATTCTCGCGATCGAATTGCTCGCGGCCTGCCAGGGCATTGATTTGCTGTCGCCGCTGAGGCCGGGACCGGAGACGCGCAAGGCATATGACATCGTGCGAGCGCTTTCGCCAGCTGTGGACGCGGATCGTTCGCTCGCGCCCGATATCGAAGCGGTTGCGCGCGAGGTGGACAAAGGCTCCTTCGCCGCGATTTTGCGTTAGCGCCCGCTACTTCTTTAAAGCCTTCTGCAGGAATTTGCCGAAGCGGTGCCCGGCGATGTAGCTGAACGGTTTCACGCCCAGCGAATAGTGCCCGCACGCAAGAGACATCCCCTCGAACGGAACGCTTTCAGCGCGGAGTTTGTCCAGCAGCGCCTCGGTGTATTCGGGCCAGAACGTCGGGTCGTAGCGCGCGGTAATGAGCAGAAGTTTCTTCTTCGCCTCGGTCAGCCGCGCGATATACGGGAACGGGCTGATCGGCGACCAGAAGTGGCGAAGCTCGTCTTGAGAAATGCCGGCGGCGGCGATCGGTTCCCAAACGGTTTTCGTCGTAAGGCCGGTGGCGACAACATCTCCAAAATATGTCGAGGCATGCAGGAACGCGGCGGCCCGGACCATGGGCTCGTGGCACATAGCGATAAATCCGACAGCGGAGCCAATGCTGGTGCCCAGAAGGCCAAGCGGGCCGTAGCCCTGCTGCTCGAGCCAGCGCAGAGTGCGGCGGACGTCGAGCACCGCCTGTCTGCCAGCCTGCATCGTCAGTCCAATGTTCGGGCCGATGAGGTGATCCGCGCGCGGGTGTTCCGGAATCGAACGGCGATCGTGATACGGCAGACTCATCTTGACCGCGGTGAGGCCGAGCTTGTTCAGCCACAGGCAGACGTTTTGCTGTTCCTCCCAGCGCGCGTTCCATTGCGCGAGGACGACGACCGCCGGTCCCTTGTCGCGCGCGGGAAACAACTGAGCGTGGACGCGATTGTTCGCGGCCCAGGACGAGGCGATGCCGCTGGTGAACGTGAGTACGTTGTCCGCGACTGCATAGTCGTCTGCCGGCGTGACGGAATACCAATCATCGCTGTGGGCGATTGCGTCCGCGACGTAGCGGTCGAAGAAGGCGCGAGGATTTGCGTCCGCGGCGTTGCCGCCCAGGTGTTCGACGCCCCATCCGAAGGGAAGCGTGCGCCGCTTCGGTTCCTGGTCGAAGCGCATCTGCTCGTAACGACGGATTCTTTTTTCGTACCAGGATGGCATTGGGCGAGCAAATAAATATACCTTACGCTGGGCGCGGCGGAAACCGGCCGCGCGTAGAGAGGCAAATTTTCTGCGGTGGCAGATCGGGCGCGAGCTGTAGTTGCTGATTCGTGGCGGCGCCAGCGGCCGAGGTTAGCTAGACTTGCGCCATGCCGCCGTCAACGAAGAGCTCGATGCCGGTGACGAAGCTGCTGTCATCGGAGGCGAGGAACACGACGGCTTTGGCGATTTCATCCGATGTGCCCATGCGTCCCAGCGGGACGGAGGCAGTCAGGCCCGCCTTGATTTGCTTGAGCTGCTCCTCGTCCTGCGCCAGGCCCGCGACGCCCGGGGTGTCAATGGGGCCCGGGCTGACCGCGTTGACGCGGATCTTGCGGTCTTTCAAGTCGTTGGTCCAGGAGCGTGCGAACGAGCGCACGGCCGCCTTGGTCGCGCTGTAAACGCTGAATGCCGGCATTCCTTTGATCGAAACGATGGAAGCATTCAGGATGATCGAACCGCCGTCGACGAGCAGCGGAAGAGCCTTTTGCACGGTGAAGAGCAGCCCCTTGACGTTCGAGTCGAACGTTTTGTCGAATTGCTCCTCGGTGATCGCGCCCAGAGGGGCAAATACGCCGCCGCCCGCATTCGCGAAAATGATATCGAGGCGGCCCTTCTGCTGCTTCACTGTTGCGTACAGCCTGTCGAGATCGGCGAGATTGGAAACGTCACCCTGAACGGCAGTGACGTTTTTGCCGATCTCCTTCACCGCTGCGTCCAGTTCAGCTTGACGTCGGCCGGTGATAAAAACATATGCGCCCTCAGCGACGAAACGCTTTGCCGTCGCGAGGCCGATGCCGCTATTGCCTCCGGTTACGACTGCGATTTTTCCTTCAAGCTTTGGCATAAGTCGTGCCCCCTTGCCTGGTTTCGAATTGGACGGACCGTTATTCGATGCTACCAGATCGCATAAGATGCGGGGCCGTGGGCGCAGCAAGCAGCGCCCCTACGACCGCATGGCGACGGTCGGGTACGGCGGAAAACGTTAGCAGTCGGGCACGACTGCGCGGGGCTGCCGCGTGGGGCGCGCGGCGATGTGGCAAAATTCAACTGTGGCTCCCTCTACGTTGATCGGCATATTCGCGGCTCTTTTCGGACTGATTATTGGGAGCTTTCTGAACGTTTGCATCGTGCGAATACCCGGGCGGAAGTCCATTGTGATGCCCGCTTCCGCCTGCCCGAAATGCGGGTCGGCGATTCGCCCGTGGGACAACATTCCGGTGATGAGCTGGCTGGTGCTGGGCGGAAAGTGCCGCTCGTGCAAGACGAAAATTTCCGCGATGTATCCGGCGGTCGAGCTCCTAACGGCGGCGCTTTTCTGGGCGTGCTATTACGCGTTCGGGCTGACGACCGAAGCTGCCAAGTGGGCGGTTCTTTCCGCGCTGCTGATCGTGCTGGTGTTCACGGACTTGCGCGAAAGAATCCTGCCGGACGTGGTGAACTATTCCGGGTTCGTTGCCGGATTGCTGCTGAGCCTGGTGACGAATCCTTCGGACGGGACGGCACTGTGGCTCGCGAACCGCATCTTCGACTTCCCTCCCCCGGCGCCAGTGCTTTCGCTGGTGGACGCACTGCTGGGCGCTGCATTCGGAAGCGGATTGCTATGGCTGGTAGCGGAGGCATATTTCCGGCTGCGCAAGCGAGAAGGAATGGGCTTCGGCGACGTGAAGATGATGCTGATGGCCGGAGCATTTCTTGGACTGAAGAGGACGCTGCTGACGATTTTGGTTGGCTCGGTTCTTGGAAGTGTCCTGGGGTTGGTGTTCATGATGGCGCGGCGCAAGGACTCGGACTACGAGCTGCCGTTCGGAAGTTTTCTGGGCATGGCGGCAGTGCTGGTGATGTTTTTCGGCACGCCGATCGTGAATTGGTATCTGTCGCTGATGATGGTGCGATGAAGAGCGCGCAAATAGAGTTACGTCAAATGGAGGCACGGCGATGAACCTGCCGCCGATCGTCCATCATCCAGCCGTCCCGGCGATCGGGCTGGTGGATGCGATCGTGATGCTCGTGCTGCTTCTGGGAGCGCTGCTGGCGCTCGTGCTGATGGTCCGGAAATTCGTGCGGAGCGAATCAGCGGCATCAAAGACAGATTGGCAGAATCCAAAGCACGACTCCGAGAATGCGTCCGTGTTCATGGCCGCGTCCATGCAGGGCGTCATTGAAAAACTCCGCACGCAGGAAAAAGAGCTGGCGCGGCTGCACGTCCTGGCGCAGGAGCGCGCGCAGGAATCGGAACGCATGACCGAGGAAGTGACAAGGAACATGCCCACCGGACTGCTGCTGGTGAGCGCGACGGGAGCGATCAGTTCGTCGAATCCGGCTGCGGAAGAGGCGCTCGGGCTGCGGCCCATGCGCTACAGGTCTTACAAGGAAATTCTGGGCGACGATTCGGGACTCTCGCAGATGTTGACGGCATGCCTTCGGGACGGGAAAACCTTCCAACGCGGCGAAGTGGAGCACTTGACGAGCGAAGGTGAAGTCCGTCGGCTAGGCGTGACGATTTCGCCGATTTACCAGCACGCACGAATGGCCGTGCGGCGGCATGTGACGGATCCGCCCAGAGTGCCCGAGATGAAGGTAAGCGGCGCGCTGTGCCTGATGAGCGACCTCACGGAGCTGACCGCGTTGCAGAAACAGATTCGCTGGAAGGAAAATCTCGCGGCGCTCGGCGAAATGTCCGCCGGCATCGCGCACGAATTCAAGAATTCGCTGGCGACGATTTCCGGATATGCCCAGATGATTCGCGGCGAATCGAAACAGGGCGATACGCGCGACTCGGCGGAGAAGATACTGGACCAGACGCGCGCGCTGACCCACGTGGTCACGGAATTTCTGAAATTCGCGAAGCCCCTCGAGATCTGCTACGAGACGGTGGCCATGGCACCGCTGGTCGAGCGTCTCGCCGAGGAACTCCAGGAGTCCCTGCCTGGCTGCGAGTTCGCGCACCAGGGATCGTTCCTCGAACTACCCGGGGACGAGGCGCTGTTGCGGCAAGCGCTGCTGAATCTGGCGCGCAATGGGGCGGAATCGGCTAGCGCGAGCGGACAGTCACCGCGCGTGACGATTTCCGGAACGCTCGAAGAACTCGGCGGCAAGAAATGGCAGCGAATCTGCGTGGCGGACAATGGTCCGGGCATCCCCGAACATGAACTACAAAAGATCTTCCTGCCGTTCTACACGACCAAGTCGGAAGGCACGGGGCTGGGGCTGGCCGTCGTGCAGAAGGTGGCACTACAGCACGGCGGCAGCATCGAGGCCCGGAACCGGCCCCAGGGCGGGGCCGAATTCCTGCTCTGGTTACCTTTGAGGCAGGAGAATACGCCGACGCTCTTCCCCTCACAGGCAGCTCGCATCTAAACTGTAATGGGCGCGGTACCGACCGCGTTCCGGGAGGCGTAGCCATGCGCAGAATCTTATCGTGGGCCGCGGCAGCGGCGATTTTGGCGACTCCGGCCAGCGGATGGTGCCAGGGGGCCGATCCCAAGCCTTCGCAGCAGAAACAGTCGCAAACGCCCGCGCAATCGAGCGCGGCTGCGGCAACCGGCACGACGAATTCCATCAGCACGACGAGCACGACCACATCGGCCTCCCCTGCCCCGCAGCAGGAGTCTTTGGCCGAAGCAGCGCGGAAGGCGCGAGAAGCAAAGAAAGACGCTACGAAACCGCCCACCGTGTTCACGAACGACAATATACCGACGCAGGGCGGAATTTCGACTGTCGGAGAGCCATCGTCCGACAAACATGACGACGCGGATAAGGCAGGCAAGGGCGATTCAAAATCAGGCGACGCCAACGGCGAAAAAGCATGGCGCGACAAATTCACGGCCTTGCGCGCGAAACTCGCTCGAGATACGGAAGACCTCAACGTGATGCAGCGCGAACTCGGCGTGCTCGATTTGCAGAACTACAGCGATCCCGTAAAAGCGATGCAGCAGTCATTGACCCGCGACGATATTAATAAAAAGACTGCCGATATTGACGCGAAAGCGCAGGCCGTTAAGGCCGACCAGCAAGCCATTGACGACGCCCAGGATGATCTGCGCAAATCCGGCGGCGACTCCGGCTGGGCGCGCTAGAGATTTCAAGCGATGGAACCCGTCCTACTGGTCGAAGATAAAGCCGAGCTGCGCGCCATGCTACGCAAGGCCCTCGAACGGGCCGGCTACATCGTCGAAGAAGCGCCGGATGGAAATGCCGCAATTGACAAGGTTCGCTCGCGACGCTACCTGATGGTCCTCACCGATTTAAAGCTTCCCGGCAACTCAGGAATTGACGTGCTGCGCGAAGCGCGGCGCGTGGAACCGACTCTGCCCGTGATCATTATGACCGCGTACGGCTCGGTAGAGGAAGCCGTGACGGCGATGAAGGAAGGTGCGTTCGATTTTATCCAGAAGCCGGTGGACCTCGATCATCTGCGGCTGCTGCTCGAGCGGGCGGCCAAGCAGCAGGAATTGCTGCGCGAGAATTTGCTGCTTCGCGAGGAATATGCGTTAAGGTACGGATTTCCGCGGATCGTCGGCGAACATCCCTCGATGAAGGACGCGAGCAACATGACACAGCGCGTCGCCGCGACAGATTCGACCGTCCTGCTGCTGGGCGAAAGCGGCACGGGCAAGGAACTTTTCGCGCGGGCTGTGCATCATTTGAGTCCGCGTGCGGAACAACCGTTCGTGGCGCTTAACTGCGCCGCGATTCCCGAAGGCCTTGTCGAAAACGAGCTTTTCGGCCACGAGCGCGGTGCATACACGGGTGCGGGCGCGCGAAAAATGGGCAAGCTCGAACTCGCGCACCGCGGCACGCTGTTTCTCGACGAAATCGGAGAGCTTCCGCTGGCGATTCAGAGCAAACTGCTGCGCGTGCTCGAGGAGCGGCGATTCGAGCGCGTAGGTGGGACGCAGGAAATCGAAGCGAACGTGCGGATCGTGACCGCGACGAACAAAGATTTACGCGCGGCCGTTGCGGACAAATCATTCCGCGAAGATCTCTACTTCCGCATCGCGGCCGTGCCGATTACGATTCCGCCGCTGCGCGATCGCGGCGAGGACGTTCTGCTGCTCGCGGAACATTTCCTCGAGCGCTTCAAGGGTGAATTCCGCAAACCCTCGCTGAAACTAACCGCCGACGCGCGCGCGCGGCTGCGAACGTATCCGTGGCCCGGGAACGTCCGTGAGCTGCAGAACGCGATCGAGCGCGCCGCTATTCTGGCCAATGGACCGGACATTGATTCCGGGGCGCTGCAGCTGCCGGCTGCGCGTCCCACACGCGAGGAATTGCCGGACGGCATGCTCGAAGAGAGATTCCTGTGGGAGGGGCCGCTAGACGAAGTGTCTCAGCGCGCTGTGGCTCACGTCGAAAGGTTCAAAATTCAGAATGCGCTGCGCGAGTCAAAGTGGAATAAGACGCGGGCGGCCGAGAAGCTTGGCGTGTCGTACAAGACCCTCCTTACGAAGATCCGCGGACTCGGCCTCGAGAATTAGTTCCCTGCTCCAATTTCAAGCTGCAAACAAATCGTTCACGCTACCGCTGCGTCAGGCGAGCAATTGCACGAAGATTTCGTTCGAGACGGTGAGGCGATCTGCCGCAATGCGAAGGCGCGGGCCGTCCATTTCGATGAAGCCATTCGAGCGCAGCTGGTCAATGCGTTCGCGCAGTATCGCCAGACGATCGCTCAGTTGAGGCTCGTAGTCGCGCTCGATTCGGGCGAAGTCTATGCCGTCGAGCTGGCGCAACCCCAGGTAAAACTCCTCCTGCAGCGCGTAAGGTGGCAGGACGGTTTCCATCTGCTCGCGAGCGGAGCTGCCGCGCTCAATTAGCGTGACGTAGCGGGCAGGCTCGTGGACGTTGGCCCATCGCGCGAGGCCGTCAAACGAATGCGCGCCCGCGCCGATGCCAAGATAGGGCTCGCGGCGCCAATATTTTAAATTGTGCTGAGAGTGGCGGCCAGGCAAACCCCAATTGGAAATTTCGTAGTGGTCGTAGCCGGCTGTGGCGAACCGCTCGGTGGCATAATCGTAGAAGTCGGCCATGCTGTCGTCGTCCGGAATGTCGGCCGCGCCGTAGCGGCTACCGCCCGCGAGCACTTCCTTGCCGAGGCGGCTGTCCTCGTCCACTTCGAGCATATAAACCGAGACGTGCTCCGGCAGAATGCGAAGAAGCTGGCCGACCGACGCCTCCCATGATTCGCGCGTCTGGTGTGCGAGTCCCGCGATCAGGTCCATGCTGATATTGCGAAATCCGGCGGCGCGCAGAAAATCGGCGGCGCGATAAATGTCTTCGCGGCGATGCATCCGGCCCGCGGCCTGAAGCTCGCGATCGTTGAAGGATTGCGCGCCGAGGCTGACGCGATTGAATCCGGCCGCGAACCACGCAGACGCCTTCTGCGGCGTGATCGTTTCCGGGTCGGCTTCGAGGGTCACCTCGGTAAGTTCGGCGCCGCTCGCGTGGCGGACCGCGTCGAGCATCCGTGCGAGCAAAGCCGCATCGAGAAGGCTTGGCGTGCCTCCGCCGAAGTACACCGTGTCCACCTTCGGCCACGATGCTAAGTCAGAGGAAGCGATCTCGCGGCAGATGGCATCGGCGTACGGCTCGTAGCGGTCGCGAGAGACGACGCCCGTATGGAAATTGCAATAGGTGCAGCGCGTCTGGCAGAACGGTACCTGGATGTAAACGCCGAGTGTCATGGGGAGATTCAAACTTAGCACAGAGGCGACACTGAGATCACGGGGCGAGCGTACCGATACGAAACCGGGCGGCCGCGCGAGCATCTGATACCATGGGCGCGGAGACAGAACATTGACCATCGAAACACCGCTGATCGAGGGGCACCGGGCAGCTGGCGCGCGAATCGGGGAATATTCCGGCGTGGCGCTGCCGCAGGCTTTCTCTGATCTTGAACGCGAATACGCCGCCGCGCGGGAAACCGTCGCGATATTCGACACGAATTGGCACGCGTTTCTTGCGCTGACCGGGCGCGACCGCGTGAAATATCTGCACGCGATTTCATCGAACAACATTCAGGCGCTGGAGACCGGCCAGGGGACGCTCGCGCTGCTGCTGAATCCGCAGGGGCGCATACAGGCTGAGCTTGAGGTGTACGCGCTCCCGGAAAAGCTGCTAGTCCTGTCGCACGCATCACTCCGGGAACAAACCATCGCGCTGCTCAAGAAATATGTGATCGGATCACAGGTGAAGATCGAGGATCTCACTGACCAGATGGGAAGCTTCGCTGTTGAGGGGCCACGGGCAGCAGTGATTGTTGAGCAGGCTTGCGGCTTGAAGCTTGCGGACCTGCCCGAGATGTCCATACGAGATGTGACGGTCGAGGGCATCGCGTGCCAGCTTGTGCGACGGTCGCATTTCGGCGAGATGGGCGTGGAGTTTATCGCTGGGCGCGATTGTCTGGGTGCACTCTGGGAGAAGCTCCTCGCGGGCGTGCGCGCGCACGGCGGCGAGCGCATGGGGATGGGGGCGCTGAACGCGCTGCGTCTCGAGGCTGGCGTGCCGTGGTTCCCGGCTGATTTCAACGACGGGATGATTCCGCACGAAGCGGCGCTCGAAACCACACACATCAGCTTCAACAAGGGCTGCTACACCGGGCAAGAGATTGTGGAGCGCGTACGCACGCGCGGGCACGTGAACCGGAAGCGCGTGGGCCTTAGGCTTTCGACAGTTGCGCCGCCGCCTCCCGGCACAAAGCTTCGCGCGGGCGGCGCGGAGATCGGATTCGTGACCAGCGCAGCGTTTTCGCCGAATGCGCAGCCTTCAATCGGCATGGGATATGTCCGGCGCGAGCAGTTTGCGCCGGGAAGCGTTGTGGAATTTGATGGCGGTACCGCGGAAGTCCGAGGAGATAGTTAGGCGTCGCAACACCGCACCCGGAACTCCTCGAAGGCTTCCCGGGTGCGGCGCCAGCCTTACTTATTTTGCGTTTGTGCAGCCTGTGCTCGAGCCGCTTGTTGCGCCTGCCGCTGCCGCGTGAGATGCGGGACCACTCCCACCATCCGCTCGAGCAGCATCAGCTGTCCTCGGTGATGCATTTCGTGTTCCTTCACACCGAGCAACATGTCGAAACGGGACCTGGTTGCGGGAGAGCCGCCCGGCGGCATGGTCAAAACCTCGTCAAGGAACGAATCCGGCAGCGCCTCGACAAATGAAGCGAAGCGCTCGCCCTGCGCTTTCAGTAGCGCGATAATCTCGGCCTTGCTGCGAACCTTGGCTTCTTCCGCGCCGATTCTCTGCATCAGTGCCGGAAAATTCAATTTCGTCATATCTGTGATCTTATCCCCATGAACCGCGAAAGCGAATTCCGGTCCAAAAGCAATGTGAACCAGAGTTTGGGCGATCGTCCGGGTGTCGGGTGTGGCCTTGAAGCCGTACTCGTTTTCCGGAATATCCTCTGCCGTCAGAACCGTATTCTTGCGGACCGTGCGAAATGCTGTGGCCAGCTCTTTCCCGCCGTAGTGACTCATTTTCGTTGTTCTCCCTGGATGTTGTACTGGATTGTGGATTGATTCGCGTTATCCCGCCAGAAAAGCGCGCCCCATTTAACGCGCCCTCTGCAAAACGTCAGCTCTTGGTGAAATTCATCGAGCGGAGGAAACTGCCTCGGTCGGAATCAATTTTCTTCTGAAGCTGGAACACCGCGTAAAGAAGAGCTTCCGGCCGCGGAGGGCAGCCGGGTACGTACACATCAATCGGGATCACCTGATTGACGCCCTGCACGATGGCGTAATTGTTGAAGACGCCGCCGGAGGTAGCGCACGCGCCCATCGAAATGGCCCACTTGGGTTCGGGCATCTGCGCGTACAGCTGCTTGATAATCGGCGCCATCTTCTGCGAAACGCGGCCGGCTATGATCATCAGGTCGGACTGGCGTGGCGAACCGCGAAACACTTCGGCGCCGAATCGCGAAATATCGTAGCGCGAGGCGGCCATGGACATCATCTCGATGGCACAGCACGCCAGGCCAAAGGACATCGGCCAGATCGAGCTGCGCCGCGCCCAGTTGACAACCTTGTCGAGCGAGGCGAAAAGAATGCCTTCGTCCTTCAGGAAATTTTCATCCTGGCCCGGCGTTTCCAGCGTGACGCCCTTCGCGAGTTCGACCGACATGGTTAGGGGCAGCTCCTGAACAAGCGCGTTCTGCAATTCCCTACTACTTCATTTTGCACCTTGGGACGCAGGTTTGCAATGGACGAGAAAAACGATACGTCAGTTCGTTGCGAGGATCTCGCAAGAATCATGCCCGCTGGCGGTGATGGACAGACCGGGGCCCTGTGGAATCGTTCTGAACGCTTTATCTATCGAATTCGAAGATGAATGTTTCTGTTGATTCGCTTGAGGCTGGCTCGAATCGCCACTGCTTCAGGGCGTCGAGCCCGGCATTGACCAGTATTGGGCTGCCGCCAACAACGCGCGTGCTAACTACGTGGCCATCGGCTGAGATCGTCGCCTCAATCTTCACCCTCCCGGTGATGTTCATCTGTTTCGCTACCGCGGGATATGCAGGTTCGATCTTTGTTCGTACCTTCCGTTTCGCGCCGTCGCTTGAAACGTCCTGCGCAGATGATTTCGGTGCCAGACCGGCGGAACTTCCCAGAAGTAATGCCAGTGCGAGTCCAGCAAACGCGAGCCTATGCCTCATGTCCCTAGTGTCCTTCCCCGTGGGCTAACCGGCCCTGTAGTCGCATGTACGCTGCCAAGGGGCCTTCGTCAGCCACGGAGGACGGGGATTCGCGATTGTGGCCCCAAGTGACAGATATTAGAGAAGTTAATGAGAGCCGGCGGAGGCGGTCCATCGGCCGCCGATGGCCAATTTGTCTCAATCGTCGATCTCAGCGACGCCAAATGTCTCAGGCTGCGACACCTGCCCTATCACCCTGAGACCGTCGCCAGCTTGGCCGCTACCCATTCGCCGGACATTCTCTGCCCAGTCGCAAGTCAGACCTGCAAGTTGACGTACCGGCACGTTGGCCCATGCGATAACGTTGTGCCGGCGGCTGACGACTACCGAGGAGGAGACATGAGATCCCGAATATGGATTCCCTGCGCGATTTGAACGCGCTGACAAATCGCCGCGCTAATCCACCTCGACGGTAACGGTGGCGGATTTTGTGTGTCCGGCGGCATCCGTGGCGGTGAGAGTGTAGGTTGTGGTCTTTTTCGGCGACACACTGATGCAACGGTCAAACGCGGGCCACACGGCGTTCGGTTGCGGCTCAAGCGTCACGGACTTTGCATTCGATACGCCGTAGCACAGCATCGTGGAATCGCCGCGCTTCACTTCTCCCGGGTATGGAAAAAACCTCAGGATATCGAAGCGATCGCCCCCCATTCCTTCGAAGACTTTCTTGTCCTCTTCGCGCTTCGCCGCCGCCGCTTGTTCCTGCATTACACGATCGCCGTGCCAGCGTGTGTAGAAGACGATCCCGACGTAGGCGACACCAAGCCCGAAAACGATGAGCGTCACGAGGACGTACTTGCTCATCCCTTTGCGCGGCGGAGATCCGAGATTGGGATCGTCAAACACGGACAGCTCCTACTGATTTTGCGGCGGGGCCTGCGTCGGCGGTGGCGTCACGATCGTTCCGCCGAAGCCCTGCGATCCGGCTCCGGGATTGGGGATTCCGATTCCCAACGGACTTCCTGGCTGGCCCGGCTGCTGTCCACCGACTCCGGAAAGCGCTTGTTGTGCAGCGCGCGCCTGGTCCTCGAGAGGATTCCAAATGAACTCCCAGTCTTTGTATTTCTTTCCGAAGTTGTAGACCTTGATCGAAGGCGCGTCGGACTTGCTTCCCCCCCCGACTCCCGTCAGGAATGCGCCGAGCACCGGACCGTCAACCGGGCCTGTCGGTTTGAGAAGCGAAAGCGGGTTGACGGGCTGATCGGACGATGCGGTCTGCCCCGAAGGAGGAGTCTGCGCGCCTCCCGCGGAGTTGTCCGTCGTCGAGCCGGGCGGCGGCTGACCCGACGCATTTCCGCCGGGCGTGGTAGTTGGCGCATTGGGATTATTCGCGCCACTCGCGCCGTTTGAAGATCCCGAGCCCGAACCCATGCTGGAAACGGGCGTGCCGATGGATCCCGCGGTCGCTAGCGGAGGTATCTGGCCGCCATTCAAGTCCATCAACGCCATCTGCTGCAGCGTGGCGTAGCGGACGCTGCCGATGATTTGGCCCGAAGCGTTGACGTAGATCAAGCGCCAAGCGCCCTCCTCGGCACTGTTGGTTGGATCCTTGTATGCCGCCAGGCGCAAGAAACTGAGTTCGGGCAGGCCGGTCTTCAGATCGTCGAGCGTTTGTGGATAATGGCCTGTCTTGCGGAAATAGAGCCGGATGGCGCGTGCGTACTGGTTGCCGCGCCAGATCATCTCGTCTTCGCGCAAGCGCCGCCCCTGCGTGAGGAGATTTTGGAGGGCGACTTGCGATCCGATGACCATTACCAAAACCAGAAACATCACCATCAAATACGCGTAGCCCGATTCCCCGCGGGCTCTCGCGGAGCGCGCTGCCGACTTGCGGGGACGGGCGATCATTGCGCAGCACCAGACTGGTCCGGCGGCTGGACGAGCGGAACCATCGTACGGCGGCCGGTGGAGATTTCCTCGACTTCGGCGGATTCGTTCCCGATGTGTACGAGGCGGAACGTGTTCAGGAATCTATCGCCCTCAGCAACGACCAGAACGTCATCACCGCTGGTAAAAAATGCCACGCGCTTTCCCGATTTCGATTGAGACGCGTATCCGAAAAACTCCGCGGGAATCTGCAGCGGCGGAGGCGGCTGCGGTCCGACAGGACGCAGAGCGGCGGCCGCAGCCTCGCCCGCGATGGGCTTCGGAATCGGTGGCGCGCCAGCGACAAAGATATTTCTGTGCGAGCCCGAATATTCGAGCTTGCGAAGCCTTTCGAGCTGATCGAGCCGGAGACTCGGCTCCTGCACGTCGAGCGGTTCGAACTTTGTGTCAGCGGCAAGCACGCCCGAAATGCCGGGAACGGAAGGCCTGAACACGCTGAAATACGCCACGACGACGAGCAGGGCGACCAGCCCCGCGAGAACGTAAATTTGCGTGCGTCGCGTCATCGCTCAGGTCCTGAAGTACGTGTGCAGATCGAGATCGAGCCGGATTCCGCCCGTGGACACGGAATTCAAATGCAGGCTATCCAGCAAATAAAAGTTTTTCGAGCGCTCCAGTCCGTTAATGAACTGAATGACCGACGGATAGTCAGCGTCGAGGGTCGTATTGATCTCGATCTCGGTGACGCCGCGATTCTTGAGTTCCTTCTGCTTGAACGTGTAACCGGAAATTCTCACACCCGATTTCGTCGCGATCTCACCGAGGTCGGATTCAATCCGCGAATAACCGGTCGGCGAATCCAGAAACGATTGTTGATAGAACGCATCGCAATCCTTCCCTGCTTGGGGCAGGTCGGCTCGGATCTTGTTGCCGCGGTCAACGTCGGCCCTCAATTTCTTAGCCTGCAGCGCCAGTTGATCGCGCTCGACACGCAGGGCCTGCGGCTGCTGATAGGAAGCGCTCCAGAGGTAGCCCGCCAGGGCGAGGTCCAGCGCCAGAACGACGGCGAGCGCTACACCGACCCAGATCTTCCACGCTTGCCATGTGACTTTGATCGTCATGTCGTCGAATACCACACGGTAAGATTCAGCACGATTTTGTCCGGCGCAGTCGGCTGATCCGAACGCCGCTCGCTTGTGACCACCATTCCCGAAAACATTTTCGATTTCTCGATCGCCTGCAGGAATTGGATTTTGCCTTCGTCGTTCGTGGCGCCGACTTCCAGCGTCACCTCAGCGCGGCCCTCAACCAGCCGGGGAGAGATGCTGACGACGCGCACTCCCGGCGGAAGCGTGTCCTCGAGGTCCATGAACACTTTCGTCCACGGAAAGCTGCGCTCGTCAATCAGCGAATTCAGAAAAGCAGAACGGTCGAGGACCTGCTGCGCCTCCGGGGTGCGGAAACCGGATGCCAGCTCGCGCTGCCGCTGCTGATCCGTGCGGATCGACGCTTCCCATCGAGCCATATCGGCGTGCAGCTGCCGATTAGCGCGCCACGACCGGAAGGCAGCAAGAGATAGCACTGCAAGCGCCAGAACGCCGAGCGTGCCAAGCAGCGCCGAGTAAGCAAGAAACGGCCGATTGTTGGCCTGAGGCGCTGTGGCGAGATTGAGCTGTAGTCTCATCAGTCGGTCGTCAGAATATTTTGGCGCTCAGGACTTTCCGTTCATCATCCAACCTGCTAGGGCGTCGAGGCCGTGGCTTACCAGATCCTTCGCGGATGCCTCGAGCCCCTGCACGCCTTCCGCATCGCTTATCGGACCAGCGTTGATCTTTAACTCCTCTGCGAGCGCGCCTCCAAATATCGCTTCCCGGTCACCGAAGCCGGTCAGTCGCGCGCGGTCAATCGAGGCGCCCCATGTGTCTTGATAATAGGCCACGGCGGGAAAGACTTCGTCGAGCATGGCCTGCGGCTCCAGAAGCTTCGCTTCGGCTGGCATCTCACTCGAGCGGTATACGCACAGGTTCGGGCCATTAGCTACGACGGTGGTCAGCATTCTTCCGCACAGGCGGACGAGCAGCGAGGATCCGCGCTCTTCGAGAAGCGGCAAAGTCGCCAGCGTTGAACCCAACACCACCCCGGCATGAGCCCCGAGAGACTCAACGATCTGCTCGTATTCCCGGACAATCGGCTGCCTCGCTACGGCGATGACCACTTCCAGATTTCCTTCGCGGCCGTCCTGCCGATTCCAGGAAACGACGGTCTCGTCCACGTCAAAGGGCACGCTCTTTTTCAATCGCCAGCGCAGGAGCGGCAAGGCCTCCTCGGCGTTTCGCGGCAGGTTGTCGAACGGCAGTATGAAAACACGCACAACCAGGTCCGGGACTAGCAGCGCGATGGGCGCGCCCCGGTCAGGAATCCGCGTGAATACGCGGCGCAAAGCCGAGCGAACCACTTCGGGCTGCGTGATGTTGGTTTCAACCGTGGACGGCATTACCGCCCCCAACGGCAGCGATTCGACCGCGACACCATCGAGCTGCCCCAGGCGCTTGCCCCAGCGAGCTGCCGCCACGTGCTCGCCGGCAATCTCGACAACCAGCGACGGATGCGGCATCGCGTGAAGCCAGCGGTCAATGCGCCCGACCAGTCCTACGCGGTAGAACTGGTTCGCGACGCTGCCTGAAGTCGTCAAGCTAGTCAAGGAACGTCACCTTGTTGATCTCGCGCAGAGTTGTAAGTCCGGTGCGGACTTTCCGCAACCCGGAGTCGCGAAGAAATGTCATGCCCTCTTCTTTCGCGGCACGCTTGATCTCCGATGTCGGGCGGCGGTCAATGATCATCTCCCGAATATGGTCGGAAAGATCGAGCAGCTCGGTAATTGCCGTGCGTCCACGGTATCCGCTGCCGGAACATTCCAGGCAACCGACACCCTCGGAGAACTGGAACGAACCCCATTCAGCCGGATCGAGCCCCGATTCCTTCAGCACGCTCGCGTCATAAGGGAGTTTCTTCTTGCAGCTGTCGCAGACAACGCGAACCAGACGCTGCGCCATGATGCAATTAAGCGCGGAAACGAAGTTATAAGGCTCGACGCCCATGTTGATGAACCGCCCAATCACGTCGGTCACGTTATTGGCATGAACGGTCGTAAAGACCAGATGGCCCGTGAGGGCCGAATTGATCGCGATCTGCGCCGTTTCCTGGTCGCGAATTTCGCCGACCATAATCTTGTCCGGATCGTGCCGCAATATCGAGCGAAGACCGCGGGCGAAGGTCAGCCCCTTTTTCTCGTTCACCGGAATCTGTGTGATCCCTCGGACTTGATATTCGACGGGGTCTTCAATCGTGATGATCTTGTCCTCGTCGTTCTTGATCTCGTTGATTGCCGCGTAGAGGGTGGTCGTTTTTCCCGATCCCGTAGGGCCGGTGACCAGCACCATCCCGTACGGCTCGTGAATATAGCGGCGGAAGCGCGTCACTTCTTCCTGGTCGAAGCCAACGACGTCGAGCGTAAGATTGCGAAATTTTTCGCTGAGCGTTTCCTTGTCAAGAACGCGAAGCACCGCATCCTCTCCGTGGACTGACGGCATGATGGACACGCGGAAATCCACGAAGCGGCCCTTGTAGCGGACGCGGAAGCGCCCGTCCTGCGGAACGCGCCGCTCGGCGATATCCAGCTCGCTCATCACTTTGATGCGCGAAAGTATCGTGGCGTGCCACTCCTTGGCGAGCGGCTGCATCGCGAACTGCAGCGCGCCATCAATGCGGTACTTCACGACGACTTCGGAATTCCGCGTCTCGATGTGAATATCGCTCGCCCGCCGCTCGAGGGCCGTGAAGATCACGGTATCCACCAGGCGAACCACCGGGCTCACGCCGGTATCGCGCGTGAGCTTCTCCATCGAAATGTTTTCGTCGCTGTCTTCTTCCTCGCCGACGACTTGAATCGTGAATCCCTCGGTGGCCTGGTCCAGCACGCGCTGCGATTGCTCGGTACGCTTCAGCAGGTCTCCGATTTGCGACGCTGTAGCCACCTTGATCTGCAGGCGCTTGCCCAGCAGAAGCGCGAGCTCGTCAGTGAGCTGCAGCTGGCTCGGGTCCACCATCGCTACCACGAGCGTGGAGTCATGTGCCGCCAGCGGTACGAAGTTGTACCGGAACATCAATTCAGCCGGGATGCTGCGAAAAAGCTCCGGGTCAATCCGCTGCTCCGTAAGGTCAATGAACGGGCAGCGGTAACGCTCGGCCAGGCGGCGTGCCAGGTCCCGTTCTGAGTTGTCGTTCGGCAAATCGCCGACTGGCGGATTGTTTATGGGTGTGGCCATCGAGTCCTATCCTCCTACTGAACCCACCTGGAGGGAAAACATGGGCAGATACAGGGAGATCAAAATGAAGCCTATCACAACGGCCATGACCACCAAAATAACGATGGGTATCCAGGAAAGCGTGCGCTGCAAGCGCGTATCCACTTCTTCCTCATAGAATTCGGCCACGCTGGTGAGCATCGCCGAAAGCGCGCCGGAGGCTTCGCCGACCTCGATCATCTCGAGCGCCAGGCCGGGCACGAGCTTCGTTTCCGCGAGGCTCAAATGTAGCGTCTGCCCCTCCTTGACCCGCTCCGATGCCTGCTCGACGGAGGTGGCAATAAGCGGGCTGCCGATCGCCGCTGCAGAAGTGCGCAGCGCGGGAACCAAAGGAGTGCCGCCGCCCAATAGCGTCGAAAGCGTGCGCACGAACTGCGCGATCTGCGCCTTGATCCAGATGTCTCCAAACACCGGAATCCGCGGCTTCAGCCGGTCAATCGCGATCGCTCCGCGTTCCGACCGCGTCCAGATAAAAAGCGCCGCGGCTCCAACTACGAGTGTGATCACGAAAACCACGAAGTAATCTCGCAGTGGTAACGCAATCTCCAGCAGGATGCGGGTGCTCGTCGGCAGAGGTACGTTCAACTGCTTATAGAGATCTGCGAACTGCGGCAGGGCGTAGGTGGCCAGGTATGTAACGACGATGATTGCTACTGCAACCAAGACGATTGGATAAATCAGTGCGGTGATCAGCCGGCTGCGAAATCCCGTGGTGACGCGCAGGTAGGAAATGTACTGCTCAAGGACACCGGTCAGATTTCCGCTGCGCTCGCCCGCCGCGATCACCGTCACATACACGGGAGGAAACGAGCCTTGAGCGGCCATCGCCTCAGACAGCAGAGCTCCCGAACGCACCCGCTGCCTGACATCCTCCAGGATCGGGCGCAAGCGCGCAGCCGCAGCACGCTCAGCAAGTAGATCAAGAGCCCTCAGGATCGGTAGGCCCGCGCGAACGAGCGTATTGAACTGCTGATTGAAAATCAGAAAATCGGCAGGGCGTATCTTGCGGTCGCGACTGGCCTGGCCGAACTGCGCCAGAAGGTCGAACTGATTGCGAACCGTGAAAACATAGAAGCCGCGGTCGGCGAGCTTCTGCCTCGCTTCATCCTCGGACTGCGCCGTCTCGACCTGCTGGAAAACGCGGCCCGAGGCATCCCCGACTTTGCATACGAAATCAGCCATTGTTGTCTATCGGCGCCACGCCCTGGAGCGGGCGATTCACGCAAAGTTTAGCATACCCTTTTTAGACTGAGGCTGAAGCCGGGAAAACAGCCCATCAATAGGATGTGACAACCTTGAAAATGGTGTGCTGCACCGGGTGCGGCCGAAGATGATCGGGCGGGACGGCAGCTATGATAAAGTCGCGCGTGGATTTCACGATTCGACTTCCCCGGAGACTCGTCTGAGCTCAATGGAACCAATCTCGCACTTTTTCTACTCCGACCGGTTGAAGTTGCAATTCTGGGATTACGGGCAGGACGAAAAGCCAGCGGTCGTTCTGGTCCACGGCGGCCTGGATCACGCGCGTAACTGGGATTGGGTGGCGCGTTCGTTGCGCGAGCACTATCACGTGTACGCGCTCGATCTGCGAGGCCACGGGAACAGCGCGTGGGCTCCGGGCGCGATGTACAGCCTCGTCGAGCACGTCCTCGACTTATCTGCGCTCCTGGACATCATCAACGATTTCCCGATTCGGCTCGTTGGTCACTCTCTCGGCGGCATGATCGTGCTGCATTATTCGGGCGTATATCCGGAGCGCGTGCGGAAGGCCGTCTCGATTGAGGGTTTGGGCGCACCGGAAAGAAGCAAAGTCCACGGGCCGCCCTCCCAGCAGATGCGCTACTGGATTGAATCTGTCCGCAAGCTGGAAAAGCGCCAGCCCAAAACATACCCGACCCTCGACGCCGCTGTTGCGCGGATGAAGGAAGCGAATCCCCACCTTTCAGATGAGGTCGCGCGCCACTTGACGCTGCACGGCACAAACCTGGATTCGGACGGATCGCTCGTTTGGAAGTTCGACAATTACGCGCGCATCTTCGCGCCTTACGGGCATCGCATCGAGGACATCACCGAGCTCTACCAGCAGATTTCCTGTCCCGTTTTATTCTTCTGGGCGCTGGAAAGTTTTCTGCCAGTCCCCGCGAACGATATCAGACTGAAAGCCATTCGCGATTCCCGGATCGTGGAGGTGGCCAACGCCGGACATTGGGTGCACCACGACCAATTGGATCTATTCTTGAGGGCGGCCACTGCGTTTCTGCAGGATTAAAGAATCAGCGGCGATCATCGGATCTCACCTGCGAGGGATTCTTCGTCCACGATCGCCACTCCCGGCGGTGGCTGAAAGTGAAATTTAACCTCGGGGATCACGCCGTTTTCTTCCCAATTGCCAAATCGAAATTCTGTTTCCACGTGGCCCGGCTCGCGAATCAGCACCCGAACAAGCCGGGCATCGGGGTTTGTCTCAAACAGCACTTGGAACGAAGCGTCGCTGCCCGCGGCCTCTTTCGGAACGCACAGCAATACCGAATTGCCCGGCGGCGCCGGCTTTTGCTCGAGTGGGGTTCCCTTCACCGCATCGGGACCCACGAGTTGAATCGAGCGGCAAAGCTTCGACAAATCGGCTCGGCCCGTGAGAAGCGCCAGCGGCGTTCTCCAGTCCGAGCTTTCCTTCAACTTGGCCCGGCTGGCGGTGTGGTCCGCGGGAACGTAGAACCAGACGTTGGTGCCGTCCACAATGAAGAGCTTCTGTTCCGGAGATTCGTATTCCCACCGCATGCGGCCGGGCCGCGAGAAATAAACCGTTCCCGATTCCGCCGACGAGCCACCATTCCCGTCCGTGTATCGCTCGAAGAAACTCGCCCGCAACGTTTTCGCGTGCTGGTAGCGCGCCTCCAATGCCCGGCGCACCGTATTGACGTCTTGAGCGGGACTAGCCGTCACGAGAAATAAAATCGCCGCGACTGCGGTGCGAATCATTCGCAGAGTTTAACAGAGATGGAGTACCTGGATGGATCTGGCAGGCTTTCAACGAAAGCGCCGCCGGCCGAAGCGCCAGCTGGATCGAGGACTATTGCAGCGCGGGCAGCGCCTCGCAGGCAGTTGGCGTGGCGATCGCCGCGCCCACGGTGCTGTAGTGAATCGTGGCAGGCTCGTCGCTGCAGTAACTGTCGGTCCCGGTGGCGACGCCGAGAGGCGTAGCTGTCACGAGATATTGCAAATAGCCTGGTGTGCAGCCTGCTGGGGGGACCGTGACCGTCGGCCCCTGCGGCAGGTAACTGAACAGGTAGCCGCTCTTCTGATTGGGAGCTCCCGAAACCAGAGGATCAAGCAGAATTGCGCCATTGCATGTAGGAGGTGCAAGGCCGCCCAAGGCCGTCAGGCTTGGCGCATAGCCATTACTATAAGTCGTCGAATAGACGACGTTCGCCGAGGTGATCGTCCGAATGGTTGACGCTGCTGACGCCTGATTTGCGGCGATCTTGGCGTTCAGGTAATTCGGAATTGCAATCGCTGCGATGATCAGTATGATCGCGACCACAACAAGGAGCTCGATGAGCGAGAAGCCGCTCCCTCCGTGATGCTTGCGGTTACGTTCGCGAGTTGTTATCGGCGAGAGCATCGTAATGACCCGCAATTTGCTTTTTGAATTTAGGTCGAAGACGGGAGGACCTCTCGGGCCTCCCATTCTCCCCAACCCGTCTGGAGCTCCTACTGCAGTACCGCGGCTGCTCCAAGTCCCGCGCACGTGCCAGCGCCCGTGCCGATAGGCGCGCCAGTCGTCTTGAAGTGCAGCACGCCGCTCATGTCCGCGCAAAACGAACGCTGACCCGTCGTTCCGACTGTAAGCGGTGTGGCGTTTTCCTCGAAACCCGTATACGGGGCTAGTACAGTTCCTGCTCCGCCGTTTGGAACCGCGACGAAGGTGTAACCGCTCTTGGTTCCGGCTCCCAGGCTCGTGTCAATCAAGCAAGCCGAGGCTGCTGTCGCGCCGGTACCTGCAGGGCAACCGCCAGCTGGCGTCGCCAAGTTCACGAGCGCGGGCGCCGGGCCAGTCTGAAAGCTATTGGCATAGCTGATTTCCGCGGTAACGATCGTACGCGTCGAACCGACTGCCGACGCTTCGTTGGCCGCGATCTTCGCGCGAAGCAGGTTCGGAATTGCGATAGCCGCGATGATCAAGATGATCGCCACGACGATCAGCAATTCGATAAGTGAAAAACCGTTTTGTTTCTGATTCTTCGACTCATTATAACGTTTGCTGCTCTGCATTTCGGGCTCCTTAGTCCTGAACACTTTCGAGGTGGTCATAGACACTGCTTATCTCTACGAAACAAAAAAGGGGAAGAAGCGGAGCTCCTTCCCCTCCTTTGGACAACCGTTACGAGACTACTGCAGTACCGCAGCTGCTCCGAGTCCCGCGCACGTGCCAGCGCCCGTGCCGATAGGCGCGCCAGTCGAGTTGAAGTGCAGCACGCCGCTCATGTCCGCGCAAAACGAACGCTGACCCGTCGTTCCGACTGTAAGCGGTGTGGCGTTTTCCTCGAAACCCGTATACGGGGCTAGTACAGTTCCTGCTCCGCCGTTTGGAACCGCGACGAAGGTGTAACCGCTCTTGGTTCCGGCTCCCAGGCTCGTGTCAATCAAGCAAGCCGAGGCTGCTGTCGCGCCGGTACCTGCAGGGCAACCGCCAGCTGGCGTCGCCAAGTTCACGAGCGCGGGCGCCGGGCCGGTCTGAAAGCTATTGGCATAGCTGATTTCCGCGGTAACGATCGTACGCGTCGAACCGACTGCCGACGCTTCGTTGGCCGCGATCTTCGCGCGAAGCAGGTTCGGAATTGCGATAGCCGCGATGATCAAGATGATCGCCACGACGATCAGCAATTCGATAAGTGAAAAACCCTTCTGTTTCTTGTTCATTGTCTCTCCTAGGAGCATTGCTCCGGAACTCTATTTGTACTCCCTGGCGGGGTACGCCCACATACATCGCAAGGGAGATGCCAGCCGCACGACATTCGTTTACTCTCACGACACAATTCAATTATAGCTCCTAGTTTCAATGAGATGCGGCCGCGAATCCATGGGTTTCTTGCGTTGGTCATGCCGTCGGCTCCGAACCACCCCTTGGAGCATGACACTTATTGCTTATGAAGAATGACGAAAACGGCTGGATCACGTGTTTGGCGACATCTGACGCAACCCCGTGGAGGGGCCGCGCTCTAAACGCCGTATTTCTTCGCATAGTGGCGGAACGAGCGGTAGGACATCTTCAGCAGGGTCGCGGCCTGCGTGCGGACACCTCCGGAGCGTTCCAGGGCGGCCAGCAGGTACGACCGTTCCAACCCTTGGATGTGCTCCTCCAGGCTCAGGCCCTCCTGCGGCAGGTTGGGATGGTTCCCGTTGCCATTGTGCCCTTCGTGCGGAACCGCCCCCTGGAAATGGTTCTGGATTCGCTCCGGCAGGGCATCCACGGAGATCCGAGCACCGCTCTCCAGAGCCACCGCGCGCTCGATCGTGTTTTCCAGCTCGCGGACGTTTCCGGGCCAGTCGTACACTTCCAGCCGGCGCATCGCTTCCGGCTCAATTCCGTCAATCTTCTTCGTCATGGACTTGGCGAAACGCCCCAGAAACTCCCGCGCCAGCAGTGGAATATCATCGCGGCGCTCCCGCAGCGACGGAAGGTGAATCGGAATAACGCTCAGGCGATAATACAGGTCCTCGCGGAACCGCTCCTCGGCAATTTCCTTAGCCAGGTCCTTATTCGTCGCGGCGATGATTCGCACGTCCACATCGGATTCTTCCGTGCTGCCGATCGCGCGCACCTTGCCTTCCTGCAGCACGCGATAGAGCTTCACCTGCATCGTGACGCTCATGTTTCCGATTTCGTCCATGAAAAGCGTGCCGCCGTTCGCCGCATGGAATAGTCCGTGGCGGTTTTCGTTTGCGCCCGTGAACGCTCCCTTGACGTATCCAAACAGCTCGGATTCAAGCAGCGTCTCTGGAAATGCCCCGCAATTGATCGTGATGAAGGGATTCTTCGCGCGGGCGCTGTTCTCATGAATGGCGCGCGCGACCAGTTCCTTACCTGTGCCGCTTTCTCCCGTAATCAGCACACGGCTGGGCTGCGGCGCTATGTTCTGAATCAGCTCGAAAATAGCGCGCATCTTCGGGCTGGTTCCGATCATGTGATCGAGCCCGGTCAGCCGTCGAAGCTCTCGCCGCAGGTAGCCCGCTTCGTTCCTGAGTGCCAGGCTCTCCGCGACCTGCTGAACCGCCGGACGCAGCTCGTCGAGCAATCGATCGCCTTTGATCACGTAGCGGTCCGCGCCGAAATTAACAGCCGAAACCGCGGTATCAATCGTCGGCACGCCGGTAATCAGGATAAATGTGCTCGCAGGAGACACTTCCTTCGAATAGCGCAGGAGCTCCACGCCGTCCATATCGGGCATGCAGATGTCGGAAACAACGATATCGAAAATTCGTGACGCCAGAAGTCGCTTCGCGGATTCTCCATTTGTGGCCACTTCCACCTTGTGGCCTTCCTTGCGAAAACTAATTTCGAGGAGTTCGCGAATGGATCGCTCGTCGTCAACGATTAGTAGGTGGGCCATGGGCGACCTATGCCTTTCCTACCAGCGGCGCAACCGGACGCCTTGCGTCTGCCACCAGGCGCGGACCCGTGCGAGCGGTTAAACGAGTGGCTCGCGGAATTTCGACCACGAATTCCGTGCCTAGGCCAAGCTCCGTCTCAACGCGTATCTGGCCTTTGTGCGCCTGAAGAATCTGATACACGATGGCGAGACCAAGTCCCGTGCCCCCGGCGAAGCCCGATTGAAACGGCTCAAAAATCCGCGCCGCCGAGCGCGGGTCAAAACCAGTTCCAGTGTCACGGATTGAGATCCGCACGGAGTCCGCGATTGTTTCCAGACTTACCGTAAGCACGCCGCCATCAGGCATGGCGCGCAGAGCGTTGTTGCAAAGATTCCAAAACACCTGCTTCATCGCGTCGCGGTCCACGTGCGCGCGAAGCTTGCCCGTGGGGAAGTCTCGCTCAATGCGTACTTTGCCCGAGGCCGAGGCATGGCGCTCAATCAGGAGCAGCGTTTCTTCGATCAGCGCCACGACGTCGAGATCGGCGAATGCGTACGATTTCTCGCGGGAGTAATCCAGGAATTCGGTAATGATTTGATTCAGGCGCTGCGATTCCCGGCTGACGATCTGGACCAGCTTTTTGTCGTCGTCTTCGAGCGGCGCGAGACGCGCCAGTTCCTTGAGCGCTCCCGTCATGGCCGTAAGCGGCTGCCGAATTTCGTGCGCAATGGCCGCCGAAAGCCGCCCGAGCGCAGCCATCCGCTCCTTGTTAAATACCTCCAGTTCGAGACGCTTCAGTTCCGTCAGGTCTTGAAAGTTGAATACGAAGCCCCCCGTTGCGTTCTGGCCTGTGCGCAGTGGCGAGATGGAAAGTCCAAGAAACCGGATGTTCCCGGCGCCTGTGCGGAACTCGATTTCTTTGCGCATCGCGAGCGGAGTTCCCTGCTCGTCCGTCTCGACCGGCCAAAAACCCGGGAAAATCTCCGCGACGTTCTCGCCACGAAGCAGGCCGAACCCCTGCCCCGTGATTTCGGCTCCCGCGCGATTCACCAGCAGGATGCGTCCATCGAGATCCGTTGTCAGCAAACCGCCGCGCATGGACTCGATGATGTCGCGATTGAACGCCTGCAAATCCTTCAGTTCCTCGCTTTTCTCCTCGAGCTCCACGCCCTTCTTGCGGATCGTTTGCGCTAGCAGGCTCCCGAGATACGCCACTGCGAAAAATGCGAAGAAATTGCTTCCCAACCAGGATTGGAGTTCCCGCGTGCCCGGCAGCGTCGTCGCCGTGCGCGGAATAATGGCGTAGTAGGTCAGCTCGACCACGCATCCCAGCAGCGCAAAGCTGGCGCCGGCGACAAGGAATGCGCCCCGCCGCGAAAACAGGATGCTCCCCATCAGAATTGCCAGCAGGTACAACGATATGAAATAGCTGTCCTGCGCGCCGCTGGCATAGACGATCCCCGTGATCATCGCGAGATCGAGAGCGATCTGCACGGAGGCATGCCACTTAAATTCGGGAAGCTTTCGCTGCGATGCCACGAAGATCGCGCCGAGGACGTACCAGATGGCCGCCAGCACGAACAGCTTGGCCACGGGGAAAGGAGTCGTGGTCCACTGGCGGACCGCGACGAATACCACGATCAGAAACGTGATAATGAGAAAGCGAACACGGCCCAGCAAGGGCAGCCATTCGCTCACACTGGGCGTGAATTCCATTTCAGATTCGCTGATGTTTTCTGCAGCCGGCTCGGTCCCGGTGGCGCGCGGAGGACTCGCATCCGCCGCTTCCATTTCGCCACCGGCCCGAGACGCGGTGTGTTTAGTGTCCGGACAGTTTGCCGATCAACGAGAACAGCGGCAAATACATCGAAATAACCACGCCGCCGACGACCACGCCCAGGAAAACGATCATGATCGGCTCAATCGCCGTCAACATGTCCTTCACGGCCGCGTCCACTTCGTCCTCGTAGAAATCGGCGATCTTTGAGAGCATCGCGTCCATGGCGCCGGTCTGTTCGCCAACGCCGATCATTTGAGTCACCATGCCCGGGAAGACGTCGGTTTCCTTCAACGGCTCAACCAGCGAGCGCCCAGCCTCGACGGCCTTGCGCGTCATGGAGATGGCTCGCTCGATAACGGCGTTACCGGAAGTACGCGCCGTGATGTCCAAACCTTCAAGGATCGGAACGCCGCTGGAAATCAGCGTCCCGAGAGTTCGCGTAAACCGGGCGACAGCGATCTTCCGTAGGACCATTCCCACGACCGGGGCCTTCAGCAGCAGCTTGTCTATGGTCATTCGGCCCAACGGCGTCTTCTGCCAGAAGTGAATCGCCACCGCGGCGCCGACGAAGAATACGAGAATCAGCAATCCGTAGATGCTCCCGACGAAATTGCTCATCGCGATAACCGCGCGGGTCGGAAGCGGCAGGTCCGCTCCCAAACCGTTGAACAAAGTCGTGAAAATCGGGACGACCTTCCAGAGAAGAAGGATGATGACGCCCGCCGCGATGCTCAACACCGCCACCGGATAAATCATGGCGGACTTCACGGCGCGCTTCAATTTGACGTTCTTCTCGATGTACAACGAAAGCCGCTGGAGAATGGTGTCCAGAATACCGCCCGTCTCGCCCGCCTCCACCATGTTGTAGTAGAGAGGGTCGAAGACCTTTTCGTGCTGCTTCATGGACGTCGAAAGAGTCGCGCCGCCCTCGACGGAAGCTCGCACGCTGTTCAGGATCTTCTGAAACGTCTTGTTCTCCTGCTGTCCCGCCAGAATTTCGAGGCACTGGACGAGAGGCAAGCCCGCGTCAATCATGACGGAGAACTGGCGCGTAAAAATCGCGAGCTCCTTCTGATCCACTCCGGCGCCGAACGTGGGGATGTTGAACTCCTTCCCCTTCTCGGAGAGCTTGTTGACGTTGATGTTCTCCCGCCGCAGTATTGCCTGCAGCGCCGCCTTGCTCTCGGCTTCACGTTCGCCCGCAACGGTGGTGCCCATGCGGTTCACTCCCCGATATGTAAATACCGGCATGACTGTTACCTCCCTATTCGATTACCGCCGGACTGGAACCCGGCCGCCGGCTGGCGGCGAAGTCACCCCTCGGTTAATTAAATCCTGTAATTCGTCCTGATTCGAAGATCTCGCAAGGGCCGTTTCCAAAGTGATTAACTTCTGGGAGAAGGCATTCGCGAGGCTCTGATTGAACGTCTGCATTCCGGTCTGCCCAGTGCCCGTCTGCATCGCCGAATAAATCTGGTGAATTTTGTCTTCGCGGATCAGGTTGCGGATCGCGGCGGTGGGGATCAGGACTTCCATCACCATCGCACGACCCCGGCCGTCGGGCCTCGGCAGCAGCGATTGGCAAAGAATTCCTTCCAGCACCATCGAAAGCTGGGCGCGAACCTGGGGCTGTTGGTGCGCCGGGAACACGTCCACGATACGGTTGATCGTAGAAACCGCCGAATTCGTGTGCAGCGTGGCGAAGGTCAAGTGGCCTGTCTCAGCAATTCGCAGCGCGGACTCAATCGTTTCCAGGTCGCGCATTTCGCCGATCAGCACCACGTCGGGGTCTTCGCGCAACGCTGCGCGCAGCGAATTCGCAAATGAGTGCGTATCCGAGTGCACCTCGCGCTGGTTGACCAGGCACTTCTTGTGGTTGTGAAGAAACTCGATCGGGTCCTCGATCGTGATCATGTGCTCTTCACGCTCGTTGTTGATCTTGTCCAGCATCGCAGCCAGCGTCGTGGACTTACCCGAGCCGGTCGGCCCGGTAACCAGCACCAGCCCGCGCGGCTTGTCGCACAGACCGCGGACCACAGCCGGGAGGCCGAGGTTATCGAAGCTCTTGATTTCCCAAGGAATGGTACGGAAAACAGCCGCCACGGCTCCGCGCTGATGGAAGATGTTGCCGCGGAAACGCGCCAGGCTCTTCAATCCGAACGAAAAGTCGAGCTCGAGATTTTCCTCCAACCGGTGCTTCTGCACGTCGGTCAGCACGCTGTAAGCCAGCGCCTTGGTGTCCGCCGCAGTCAGCGGAGGCATATCGAGCGGGCGGAGTTTGCCGTGGACGCGGACGCGCGGCGCACTATTCGTTGACAGGTGCAAGTCGCTGCCCTGCATCTCCAGCATTTTTTTCAGAAGCTCGCTCAGTGTAATCCCAGGCATTTTCTTCTCCTCTTACAGAACGGTTTCGCGTAGCACTTCTTCCATGGTCGTCAGCCCCGCCGCCACTTTCTGGAGGCCGCTGCGCCGCAGCGTGATCATTCCCTGTTCCAGGGCTTTCTTCTTGATTTCCAACGCCGAAGCGCCGACCAGGATCAGCTCGCGGAGCTCGTCGTTGATTTCCATCACTTCGTAAAGTCCCACGCGGCCCTTGTAACCGGTGTTGTTGCAGGTCGCGCAGCCCTTTCCGTGCTGAACCGTTGTTTTCGCTGCCTCGTCCGCCGAATACCCTGCCTCTATCAGCGCCGGGGCCTGAATCTGTAGCGGTTCCTTGCACTGGGCGCAGATGCGCCGGACCAGCCGCTGTGCGCAAATCAGGTTCACCGAGGTCGCCACTAGAAATGGCTCGATACCCATATTCATTAATCGGCTGATGGTCGAGGGAGCATCATTCGTGTGCAGCGTGGAAAGCACCATGTGACCGGTTAGCGCGGCCTTTACCGCGATTTCCGCCGTTTCAAAGTCTCGAATTTCGCCGACCAGGATGATGTTGGGGTCCTGCCGCAGGAAGGCGCGGAGCGCGGACGCGAAATTCAGCCCGATCTGCTCCTTCATCTGCACCTGGTTGATTCCGGGAAGCTGGAATTCGACCGGGTCCTCGGCGGTCATAATGTTCGTTTCCGGCGTGTTCAGCCGCGCAACCGAGGAATAAAGGGTGTTCGTCTTGCCCGAACCCGTCGGGCCGGTGACCAGCACCATGCCGTACGGTTTCAGAATCTGCCGCTCGAATTTCGCCAGCGCCTCGGGCTCGAATCCGAGCTTCGTCATGTCGAGGCGCAGATTTTCCTTGTCGAGCAACCGGAGCACGATCTTTTCGCCGAACAGCGTCGGGACGGTCGAGACGCGGAAGTCCAACTCCTTCTTCTTCCCGTCCTTCAAGTACTTGATCATGATGCGGCCGTCTTGCGGCAGCCGCTTTTCGCTGATGTCCAGCTTCGACATGATCTTCATGCGGCTGGTCATCGCGTCTTTCAGCTTCAATGGCGGAGCCATCACGTTCTGCAAAATTCCGTCAATCCGGAACCGGACGCGGAACTCCTTCTCGTAAGGCTCCACGTGTATGTCGCTCGCTCCGCGCTTTACCGCGTCGGTCAGGATCAGGTTGCACAGCTTGATGATCGGCGCTTCCTCGGCCGCCTTCGACAGGCTGGCCAGGTCCATCTCGGTTTCTTCAGCGGCCAGCTCGAGCGCATCCGCTTCGTCGCCCGTCAGGTCCTTCATCACCTTGTCGAGCTCTTCGACGCTCTCGACTTCGCCGTAGAACTTGTGAATCGCTTCGCTGATCGCCGTCTCGGACGCAACTACCGGCTCGACGTTGAACCCGGTCATGAACTTGATGTCGTCCATGGCGAAGACGTTCGTCGGGTCCGTCATCGCGATCGTCAGGGTCGAGCCCACGCGGGACAGCGGCACGATCTGGTAGCGGACAGCTGTTTCCTGGGGCACGAGCTTGATCACCGCCGGATCCACTTCGTAGAATTTCAGGTTGATGGACGGAACGCCGTACTGCCGGGAAAGAACCGCTGTGATATCGTCGTCGCTCACCAGACCAAGCTTCACCAGGCAAGTTCCGAGCCGGCCGCCATTCTTTTTCTGGTATTCGAGCGCCTGCTTCAGCTGATCTGCGGAGATCAGGCTGTCTTTGACGAGGATTTCACCGAGTCGTGAAGACATAGTAGTGGCGCCCGCGGTACTAGAACCGCCGGAATTGGCAGAGTAGCATGCACCCCCGTTCGAATTGGGAACCCGGTGCGGTGTTCGTGGTGAATCTGCTAACATCTGACACGTCGCACGAAAACCTGTACCTTCGTACAGGCTATTTTTTGTTGCTGTCCGCGCGTACAGGCTGCCCAAAAATGGCATCGGCTCCGCGCGGGTTCTCATGAGCTTCCGTTTAATTCAAAGCAGATTCGGATGCAGCGCGCAAAATCTCGCGTCGCGCGGTGTGCAAGCGGCGAAAATCGAGAGCGGAACGCTCAGCGGAGAGCGTTTAAGCTCTAGCCTCGAGCCTCCGGGTTCTGCTACGATGACTAGAGGGCGGTTAGCTCAGCGGTTAGAGCGTCCGGTTTACACCCGGAAGGTCCGCGGTTCAAATCCGTGATCGCCCACCAGTTGGTGTAAATACCGCGGGGACGTAGTTCAGTTGGTTAGAACGCTGCCCTGTCACGGCAGAGGTCGCGAGTTCGAGTCTCGTCGTCCCCGCCATTTTTCCCGCGTATCGCGCCGGATTTTCACCATGGAAGGCCGCGAGGCCGAGCCTTGCGTTTTCTCTGTGCTCTCCGTGCCTTCTCTGTGTTCTCTGTGGTAAGTCTTGGACTTTCTGTGCCCGTTCGGCGTCTCTGAGGTCACAAAAATGGATGCAGCGATCGAAGCAGTCCTTGCCGAGTACGACCAGCGCGCCACCGAAGAGCATAAGCTCCGCGATCAGACCGGGATGGACAAGTGGCTCGATCGCCGCGACGAATTCCTGATCGCCGTCGGCCCCGCGACCGGCCGGCTGCTGAATATTTTGGCCAAGAGCGTCAAGGCCAAAACCATCCTCGAACTTGGCACCTCGTACGGCTACTCAACCGTCTGGCTCGCGGAGGCGGCGCGCGCGACCGGCGGAAAACTCATCACCCTGGACAAAGCCGATTACAAACACGACTACGCGCGCAACATGCTTGCGAAGGCCGGCCTGGCCACGCACGTGGAATTTCGACTTGGCGACGCGCGCGAAACAATCAAATCGCTGCCGGGCCCTTTTGATTTCGTCCTCGTGGATCTTTGGAAGGACCTCTATATCGAAGTCTTCGACCTCTTCTATCCGAAGCTTTCGCCCGGCGCATTCATCGCCGCGGACAACATGCTTCTCCCCGAGGATTACCGCGTGCACGCGATCCCATATCGCAAGCATGTGCGCTCAAAGCCGAAAATTGATTCGGTCCTGCTGCCGGTGGGAAGCGGCGTCGAACTCAGCCGCTACAACGATCCATTCGCGCCGTAAAGCTTCGCCTCCGCCTTCCCTCCGGGAAAACGTTTCATAGGGGTCCGCCGCGGCGGACCCGGCACCAATGCTCGGCGCTCTCTCGCCACTCAGCAACGGTTTCGTAGGGGCGTAGCATGCTACGCCCGGCGCAATTGCTTGGCAGCTGCACGCCATTCGGCACCGGTTTCGTAGGGGCACGATATATCGTGCCCGGCGCACATGCTTGCCACTCCCACGCCATTCCGGCGACGGTTTCGTAGGGGCGTAGCATGCTACGCCCGGCGCAGATCCTTGGCGCAATCTCGCCATTCAGCGAGCGTTCACGTCAAGGAATTGGGGAACGGGCCCACGGAAACGAAGTCACTTCGAATCCTACGACCTCGCCAACATCCGCGCTTCCGCCTCGCGCATCGCCGCATAAATCTGATCGAAGCTCTCGATGGCGAAAAGCAAATGGTGGATGCTGTCCACCTTCACCGGAGTCGCCAGCACCTCATCAAGATTGAAATCCCGCACTTGGCAGCCTCCATCCATCACGTTGCTGCACTCGTTCTGCGAACTGATGATGCCGCTGCCGTACATCTTCACCCGCGCGCCCTCGCGGATCAGGCCAAACTCCACCGTGTACCAGAAAAGCCGCCCGAGCCGCTCGAGCGTTTCCTTGTCCTTGATCCGCGCGCAGACGCTACCGTAGTGCTGCAGAAAATCCGCGAACACCGGATGCGCGTGCATCGGCACATGCCCGAAGACGTCGTGGAAAATATCCGGCTCGGGCGTGTATCCGAGTGATTCGCGGCTGCGCAGCCAGGTCGTCGTCGGAAACATGCGCGCGTCGAGCATCTCGAAGAACGCGTCGCTCGGCAGGAATCCGCTCACCGGAGTCGCGCTCCAGCCCGTTCTCGGCTTCAGCCGCGCTGAGATATCGCTCAGGTTCGGCAGGCGGTCATCCGCCAGTCCGATAATCTTGTAGCCCTCCAGAAACTCGCGGCACGCGAAAGCTTCGAGGTCTGGTTTCCGCCGCCGCACCAGCTCCGCCCACACCGCATGTTGCTCGGCGGTGTAATCCTGATACCGCTGCTCGCTGAGAAACGACGCTGCCGCCACAAGTGCCATTAGATTCCTTCCAATCCAAAGTCCTCAGAAAATCGGCGTTTCCTCGTCCGCGCAAACCTTCGAGAGTCTTTGTGGGTCGGAGCTTCAGCTCCGACATAATCCCGACGGCGCGGAGCGCCTTCCTTTGCGCTGCCTCTCTCGCAGCAACTCTCTAAAGATTCAACTCCCCGTACCGCTGGTCGAACACTGATCTTGCAGCGCGAGCCACGTGCGCTCCGGACTTTCTCGCGCCCGAATTCGCCCAGCGCCCCGGAATCGCCAGCGAGTCGCTGGCCCTGCGCGCCGCACGCGTCACGCCCAGCGTCCCTCAATCCTTGTGGGTCGTGGCTTCAACCACGACATAAACCCGACGGCGCGAAGCGCCTCCCTTTGCGCTGCATCTCTCGCAGCAAGTAGTCCCGAGACCGCGCACAAGAGCCCTCCCCTGCCCGACCTCTATAAATTCAACTCCCCGTATCGCCCGGCCGTAACTGCCTCCGCCTTTCGCGACGACCGCGCCGAAATATCCGCGCCCGAATCCGCCCACCGCCCCGGAATCGCCAGCCCGCATTTCGGGCAGCATCCATCCTTCAGCCGATTCTCCTCCACATCATGCCACGAGCGCCGAATCAACAGCGTCTTGCACGAAGGACACGACGTGTGCGCGCCGTCGCTATAAATGTTGCCTTCATAGACGTAGTTTAATCCCACTTCCAGCGCCGTCGCCCGCGCCGCGTGAAGCGTTTCCGGAGGCGTTCGCGGCTTGTCGCGCAATTTGAAATCCGGATGAAACGCCGTGAAGTGCAGCGGCACATCCGGCCCCAGATGCGTGAAAATCCATTCGGCCAGCGCGCGCGTCTCCGCGGGAGCGTCGTTGAGAGTCGGAATAATAAGGTTCGTGATCTCGAACCACACACTCGTCTCGTTCTTCAGCCACTGAAGCGTGTCAAGAACCGGCTGCAGATGTGTCAGCGTGGTGCGTCCGTAGAAAGCCTCGGTGAACGCCTTCAGGTCAATATTCGCCGCGTCAATGTGGTCGTAAATGTCGTGGAACGCCTCGCGCGTCACGTAGCCGTTGGACACCATCACGGTCTTGATGCCGTGCTCTTTCGCCGCCTGGCAAATGTCTATCACGTACTCGCCCCAGATCGTCGGCTCGTTGTACGTGAACGCAATCGAAGGGCAGCCGTTGCGTATCGCGAGCATCACCACGTCTTCGGGCGGCACGTACGACGACCGCACCTGATCCGCGCGCGATTTCGAGATGTCCCAGTTCTGGCAGAAGAAGCAGCCCATGTTGCATCCGGCCGTCCCCATCGAAAATACGCGCGTGCCCGGGAGAAAATGGTTCAGCGGTTTTTTCTCGATGGGATCAATCTGCATCGCCGCCGGATGCGCGTACCCGAGGCTGTAAAGCTTCCCGCCCTCGTTCGCGCGAATAAAGCAGAACCCAGCCTGCCCCTCGCCAATATGGCAGTGCCGCGGACAAAGGTAGCAGTGCACCTTGCCATTCGGCTCAGCCTCCCACCACCGCGCTTCGTGGAGCTTGGAAGTCTCGCCGGATATCTTGAGGGTCGCCATCTCGCCTCGCCGCCAAGGCCAATTATACGCCCGTTAGCCACACCACGCGCCCGGCCCGCAGACTTCGAGCCCCAGCCTTATTGATGATTGGTTCGACTAGCACCGGCGCGCGGGCGGTGGCTCGTCACATACGCCCGGGTCCGCGGCTTTTTCGTGGGATCTTGCGGATGCCCCATCTGTCGCAACAGCGACAGGCGGGACCTTGTCCGAGTCACTCCGGTTCACCCACGTGAGACGCTGCTCAACTTCCGGTCGTCATTTCCCCGCGAAAACCAATGACAGTTCCGTGGCCGAATGACGCTAATTTCCGGTGGGAATAATGCAAGCGTTTTCGACTTGGAAAGCATTTCAAGAACGCATAGTTCGGCTTGAAAAGCGAAACGCCCCGCTGGAAATTATCCGGCGAGGCGTTACGGTATCCGTTCGGCGCTGGATGCGGTGGCTCTTCGCTCGTGCCACCGTGACCGCTACGTTTAAGCGGCCTGTATCAGGCCCTGAGCTTTACGCTTTCGCACCGCCATCACTAACCCTAACGACCCTAACGCGATCAGCAGGAGGCTCATTGTGCTGTTTTCGGGAGCGTTGGCCACGGTTGCCGTTGCGAAAATGAAGTCCGACGTCGGATATATTGCTCCGGACGTCGAATCCCAGAACGTTAGGACCCCATTGCTAAAATCAACGTTATCGACAGCGGCGTAGAATATGTCATCCAACCCGTAAGCAAACGTCGGTGTTTGGGGCTCCGTCGGAACCATATTGGGTGTCCCCAATGACCCTCCCACGGCGGTCGCGAATTCGCTGGCAAGGGATTCGTTGCCCCACCACGGTTGCGCTTCGAGTACCGCCTCTGCACTGTTAAATGATTCGCTCGATGTAGCTGTCACATCGTACTCCGTACCGCCGATATTCACGAAGTCGTCCGCCTTCGAATTCGTGGCGGCAATGCAGATCATGGCACTGAGTCCTAGTACGCTTATCGCCCAAATACGTAGTGAGTGCTTCATGGCGCTCCCTTCAAATCTTAGTCTGCCTGAGTGGTTGGGGCAACAGCCCAACTGATGGAACGCAGCATTTCAGCGACCAACGCTCTGCGCGAGCTCACTGGAGCATCGTAGGCGTGCTACCTACTGATTCGAGCGAGCTTAGCGCACAATTTGCTCATGATGCCTCCTCGGCCAGCAAGCCGCAGATGCAAAATGCTGCGTACAAACGCGCTCCTTGGTTCGGTATCTCCCCAACTATGGGACGCGCCATGCGGGTGGCACAGCCCCAACAAGTCCTGAAGACGCACTAGCCTATTGCTCGGCTGTCTCTCACCCGCGATAACGTCCGGCAGGTGGCCGACGCGCGAAATCAGGTCACCTGGCGCATTAGCCGGGCTTTAGCATTTGATCTTGACGATTCACCGGCGGCTGGCCCACCCTCGCCCCGGCAGCCATATAATAGTTTCATCCACCATGGAGACCAGCGAATGAAATACTGGATGGGCGTCGCATCGAAAGATCATGTCTCGAAGGGCGTTGAGGAGCACTTTTGCCAGCTTTGCCACGGCAAGGTGGCGCCGCTGCGCCGCATCAGCCCTGGCGACCGCATCGTCTATTACTCGCCGAGAGAGCGGATGCGTGCCGGCGCGCCCATCCAGGCATTTACCGCGATCGGTATCATCAAGGACGGCGAGCCCTACGAGTGTGACATGGGCGGCGGGTTCGTTCCGTATAGGCGTGACGTAAAATTCTTTGACGCCGTTGACGCCCCGATTCGCCCCCTTCTTAAACGGCTATCTTTCACCAAAGGGCGTCCGTCCTGGGGCTCCGCCTTTCGCTTCGGAGTCTTCGAAATCAGCAAAGCGGACTACTCCGTGATTGCGCAGGCGATGGGCGTTGCCGAGTAACGTGTAATCGCTGGGCGGCTCAGGCATTGGCATTTGATTTTTCGGGTGCCCCATCCTTCGGTTTGGGAAGGGTGGGGCCTTTCCTATCAAACAGCATTGACCAATTCCCAGATGCGCGCGAGATGATGGTCGTCGTGCTCCGCAACAAAGTACAAATGATCCACCAGACGCATGGGCTGCTTCAGTCGCGGGTGCAGCTTGGAACATGCAAAGAAAGATGGCTGAAATTCCCCCACGCGATCCGCCAAACGAGTTCGCGCCGCGCGGAACTCCGCCAGAATCTTCGTCAAATCCCCGCTGTTGTGTTTTGCTTCATGAGTTTTGCGATTGTTGAGGTCCGCGGCCGTGAGCGTGTCACCATCCGTTAAAAAATCATCCACTCGCGCCAGCCACAGCGGTTCGAGGTCCAGCAGATGACCGGCGTGCTCCTGCGCTGACCACTTGTCTCCCGGTTTGCGGATCAGCACATCGCGCGGCGCTGCGCGCAGCATGTCTTCCAGCCGCGCCGGAGCGCCACGCAGGCGGACACAAAGGTTCGGGTATTGCTCCACGGGGAATCCGAAATCGAATTTCCGTTCAAACCAGACGGGCACCTGACTCATGGCTTCATCGCGCTCCTTAACTAAACGGGCGCAGCTGCGTCGCCAGTGGTTCGCCCAGTCTTTCGCCGGGAATCTTGAGGATTGCCATGTCCCGTCGCCGCTAAATCCAATTATGCGCCTCTTCACGCGCGTGCGAGAGCACGCAGTCGCGCCCCGTGCCATGCCTTTCGCGTCCGTAGGGGCGCTGCTTGCTGCGCCCCGAATTGTGCACTTGTAGGGCCACGGCATGCCGTGCCCGGCGCAGATGCTTGGCGCGCGCCCTCAGACTCATCAAGCGTTGGTAGGGGCGGCGGGTGGCCCACCGTTACGAAGGTTTAGCTTCCGCGAATTTCGCGCGAGCACGACCAATTCACACCGTGGTTAACTCGAGCCCCGCATAACATTCTGGGGTGCCGCACTCTTCGCTTCCCAGAAGGGTGCGTGCCGCTGCTGCTTTGCTGCTCATTCTCGCCCGGTCGCCCGTCGGCTGGGGAGGTCGTCGCGTGGAATTTCCTGGACCCAAAAGTTAATTCCCGGTGGGAATGATCCCGGCATTCTCGACCATCAGAATCGCCGTGCGCCGCAACGCGCGAGTGTGATGCAACACCGCGTCCAGTGCCTGATCAACGCGCTAATAAAGTGAGAGCCGGCGAGGGAAACCATTGTCAAGGAACTAATCTGCGTAGGAGTTTGTCGACCGAATTTTCGGCCGCGTAGTTCCCGGGTCCTGATCGGTCGGATTATCGACCGCCTGAGCTGGCAGCGTTAGTCAGGAGTTGAGAATCCGAGGCTAAGGAGAGTGTCCAACATTTCGGAGCGGCTCCGACATCTCGGATGCGCACGTGCCTACCATAACTTCAGGCGCCCGCAATCCGTCGTGTTTTCAATGTTTTGCGTAGTTTCACGGAATCTCCGATGTGGTGGGTGGCTTGCACAAGCACGCTAAGGGATCGGATCGCTCGACTCTAGAACGGCACCTACCCGCTTCGGCGATGAATCCGCGCGCCGCAGTCCCCACATTCCGATGGAATGAGGCGGCGGCCAGAAATTAGGATGCGATGCCAACTTCACAAAAAGCTTTAGCTTCGGTAATGAGTTTCTTGATCGCTCTGACGACTATTCCGGTCGGCACGAGCGCCCAGACTGCGTCTCCCCCAGCATCCCAAGGGGAATACGCAACACTTTCTCCTGACGAACTCGATGGGCTGGTAGCTCCAATTGCTCTTTATCCCGATGCGCTGGTCGCGCAAGTTCTGGGAGCTGCTACTTTTCCGTACGAAGTAGTTGATGCGGTTGTTTGGCTCAAGCAGAACTCGGCACTCACCGGTGATGCTCTCGCCCAGGCCGTTGACGGCCAGTCTTGGGATCCAGCCGTGAAAGCACTCACTCAGTTCCCGTCCGTTCTCGACAATCTGGCGAAGAATCTCGCTTGGACCTCCTCACTCGGTGAAGCTTCAGCTACGCAGCAAGCGGACGTGATGGCTGCAGTTCAAAGGATGCGTGCCAAGGCATACGCGGCGGGCAACTTGAAATCGAGTCAAGAGATCAAAGTCGTCCAAGAAAGCCCGCAAACGATCGTGATTCAGCCGGCGAATCCCCAGATCGTTTATGTGCCCGTTTACAGCCCGACGGTCGTATATGGGGTACCCGTTGTTACGCCCGGATATAGTTCAGGGGATGTCGCTGCTGCAGCCATCATCTCGTTTGGTGTCGGCATAGCCGTCGGCGCCGCGGTATACGGTGGCTGCTGCGGTTGGGGCTGGGGGTATTGGGGCACTAACTGGCACAGCCACACGGTCATCTATCACCGCAGCGTCTACTACGGGAATAGCTACTGGCGCGGTGGCTACTATGGTGGCGGGTATAGACCGCCGGGCTATCCTGGTTATCGCCCACCTGCGTATCGTCCGCCGGGGTATCGTCCGCCCGCCTATCCCGGATACGGTCGGCCACCTTCAAGTCGTCCTCCGGCCACAACACTTCCCTCGTACGGGGGAAATCGTCCCGGCCAAGGGAATCCTAGCACCTTGCCGGCCGGCAACCGTCCGGGTGGAACTCCGAGCCAGCGGCCAGTCACGACTCCGAGCACCCGACCTAGTACGAATGAATCTCGCGGCTATCAAAAGCCACAGACATCGAATACAGCCGCGAAGCCCAACGCTCTCTCCGGTTCTGGCGGCGGGCGAGCACAAAGCGCACGCGGGAGCCAGAGCATGGGTGGCGGAGGCAGTCGGGGAGGCGGGTCTCGTCGATAGGTAGTGACGACGCGAATTTCTATGAGAATAATTTGTCTGAAGAGTTCAGATCGCGCGATGGAGGAGTTCGGATGACACGGCGCAAATTTAGCGGTACGAAAACCTATCCGCGGTGCACAGTTCTCGCTGCGTTCGTAGCGATCATTGTGCTCTCGGGCGGATGTCAGAAATCGCAGCAGGCACCGAACGGGCCTAAGACTTTTGCTTCTCCTGATGCCGCCGGCAGCGCTGTCTACCAGGCGTCAATGGCGGGAGACGGCAATTCTTTGCTGACGATTTTTGGTCCGGGAGCGACAGACCTGATCAGCTCCGGTGATCCGGTTCAGGACAAATCAGCTCGCGACAGATTCGCAGCCAGCTACGATCAGATGCATCGCTGGGGAAAACTGACGAACGGAGGTATGGTCCTCAACGTCGGAGCCGACAACTACCCATTTCCATTTCCCCTGGTAAAGGATTCGTCGGGACAGTGGTATTTCGACAGCAGTGACGCAAAGAACGAGATTATCGTTCGTCGAATCGGGGACAACGAGCTGGCTGCGATTGACGTCCTGAATGCGATGGCGGACGCACAGGTCGAATACTTCAGCCAGACTCACGACGCCAGCAGCGTGCATCAGTACGCCCAGAAGTTCATTAGTGATGCAGGCAAGCAGAACGGTCTGTATTGGCCGGTCGCAGGGGATCAACCGGAAAGCCCGCTGGGACCGCTTGCCGCCAATGCAAGCGCGGAAGGATATGCCGCCAACCCGCAACAGGCCCCGCAGCCATTTCACGGATATTTGTATCGGATCATCTCAAAGCAGGGAGACCACGCTCACGGCGGGGCGAAAAACTACATCGTCAACGGAGCAATGACCGGAGGTTTCGCGATAATCGCTTACCCCGCTGAGTATCGCAATTCCGGAGTGATGACGTTGATCATCAATCAGGATGGCGTCGTATCGCAAAAAGATCTGGGCGAAAAAACTGCGGATATCGCTGTAGCCATGACCGAATTTAATCCCGATGATAGCTGGAGTCCGGTTGAATGATTTTGGTCAGAATCTGTTAGCGTGAAGCAATCCTTCTTGGGTGGACTTCCGGTCACGCACGCGACCTGGGCTTGCTGCGCCTGGCACTAGGTCCTAACTCCTGATTAGTTCTGATATGGAATGACCTGTCAACAACGAGCAATTGTTTTCTTCTTTTTTCTTTCTCTTAGAAGGCAGCGCGGGTCGTGGTCGAGGTAGTTTTCGCGACGGTTGATCACTCTGATATTCGCGGGTCGAAACGCATAATCGTGATCCGTCGGGAGCTGCCTCGGACTATAAGCGCGGATTCGGTCCGAAGACCTACCGCATAGAACTTTCGAGGATTCTCCTTTCCGTGTACCCCTCGACCACTACCCACGCTGCCTCCTTCGAGCTTCTTCAGAACAAATTCACTCTAAGCCGCACGCTGCAGAGGTTCTTTGTGCGTTGTTTCTGCTTTGATCCCGATGGCCCAGATAAAACCCAGCAACTCGCGTCCTACCGCCGCCATCACAACTCCCTTGTTCTTGCCCTTGCCCAGCAACTTTCGATAACGCTCATGCAACCGATGTTGTGCTTTCCAAGAGATCTCTTTGACCCCTTCACTGACATGCGCTTGCCGCTTCCGCAACTTTGCTCCCACGGCCGGTCGGTGCCGGTAGGCCCACGCAGCTTCCACAACCACCCGCCGTAAATGCGCATTCCCTGTCTTAGTGATATTCCCGCGTCGGCTGCGCTCTCCACTGGAGTCTTCGCTGGGTACGATTCCTCCGTAAGCCATTAACTGTTTTGCTCTGGCAAACCGAGACAGTTCCCCCACTTCGGCTACGACTGTCACCGCCGAGACCTGTGCGATCCCTCGTAGTGCCTGCAATGCCTCGATCACTGCACGCATCTGGGGCGGCACACTCTTCACCGCTTCTGTAATCGCACTCTCCAGCCGCGCGATGCGTGCTGCACCATGCTCCACCTCATGAAGGTAATCCAGCAACGTGGCTTCCTGGGCCATTTGCTCGAAATGTACTTCTCGCTTCACCCACTCCAGGTACTTCATCGTCCAGGCCTTTACTCCCGTCGCCGGCCGCCGGCCATGCCGCAATAGAAATTTACTCAACCGATGCCGTGCTCGAAGTTCATCCTGCTTGGCCGCTTCCCGAGCCCGCACCAAATCCCGCAATGCCTCGTGAGCCGCATCCGGCACCCATACCGCCGTCAACTCTCCTGCCCGATAATTCCTCGCTAGTTTCAAGGCATCCCGCCGATCCGTTTTCACACGATCCCCGGCTTTCACCGGCACCAAGGTGGGCGCCACCACCTCGCACTTGGCCCCCATCCGAGTCAATTGCCAGTACAGCACGTAGCCTGTCGGACCCGCCTCATAACAAAACTGCAGCTCTTCCACCGCCCCGAGTTTCTTCACCAGTTTCCGAATCGATTCTTCGCGATTCGGTATTACCCCCAGCGATCTAATCTCCCCGCCCTGCTCCGCTACAGCCACCGAAATCGTCTCGGCATGGACATCCAACCCAACAAACTTTATTCTCTTCATCGACCGGCTCCTTTCGCTTGTGGCTCTGTACTGCCTGTCTTCCGATTCGCAGCATAACCCACGTCTGCGAATCGAGCCGGTCATTCCATTATGACTATAAAGGGAGGAGTCAAGAAAAAACACTTCTCCACTGGCCGGAAGTTTTCTTGCTTCTCAGCCCCCTTGGATGAGCAGGATCTGTTCTGACCGCCCGCGCCAGGTGCTCGGTTGCTGGACCCTTTGGTCCAACGATGTGGAGTTCTTCTCTCAGCGATTTTCATCGCCTATTCGCAACGAAGCCGATCTGTTCCGAAACCAGCAAAGCAGAACGTTGGTCGTTTAGTGTCAACCATGGTTCTATCCGGGACTCGTGGCCCATAGCTTTTTCTGGTTATCCGAGAGGGCCTAGGGTCGCATGGGAGACTCGGTGCCCGAAGCACGCAGCGCCTAACTAATCAGCTGAGACTCGCTCTCGAACCAGAATGTCTCGAGAACCTGCCGGCCACCGCCCGAGAAGATCCCCGGGATGGAGCGGACTCGCTCAGAGACACTCAAGCTGTTTGTGGTTTCAGATGTTGGGCGTCGAAGCACACTCCTCTCTTCCACACGATCAGAACGATGGTGGCAATCTTCCTGGCCAGAGTCAGCCGCGCCATTTCCGGCCGCATGCCCTTGGCCACCAATGCCGCATAGAACTCCGCGAAGGGACCGGGCTTGGTCGCGGCGACGATCGCTGCTCCCTTGAAGAGATTTTTCAGATCATGATTGTAGTTTCTGTTCAGCCCGCGAATCTCGACGTGCTTCTTCCGTTCCAGCTGTCCTTTCACAACATGGTGATCCGCGCTGCTGCTGGTCTCGATGCCGACACCGCCATAGGTCCATAGTTGCCGCTTGGTGCGGAACCGATGCGGGGTCTGTAGAATGCCCAGCAGCACAGCGGCCCGGATCGGACCGATCGAGGGGATTCCGCAGAGCCGTTTCCAGGCCGGGTGCTTCTTGCTCTCCACCAGCAGATCCCGCCGCACCTCTTGGCGCAGACATCGCAGCGCATCCAGCTGCTGGTAGTAAAACTCCGCTCGCCGGCGCACTCCTGGTTCATTGATTTTCGCCAGCCACGCGGCACGATGGCGCGGTGCATAGACCTGCTTGCCACTACAGGGGATGGCCCAACTCCGATAGAGGGCCTTCACCCGGGTCATCACCCGGCTGAGATCTTGGGTGATGGTCAGATAACTGCGCACCAGTTCCTTCAGGCTTCGCAGGCCGTGTTCACCGTGATAGACGGAGCTGAGATGATTCAGCCGCAGCAACTCGGCCAACCGGCGGGCGTCGATCTTGTCACTCTGGTTGCCTTCCCTCATGGAGGCATTCTTTCGCGGATCGCACACCACCAATTTCGTGACGTGTGGTTTCAGCAGGTCGTACAACCAGGCGGCCCAGGTTCCTTCTTCAAACGTGACCTGCAAGTCTCCGCGCAGCCCGTCGATAAACTGCAGAATCATGCTGGCTTTCGTCTCGATCACGCATTCCATCACGATCTTTCCTGCATCATTCCTCACCGCAATCGAAATGCTTTCCTTGTGCACGTCCATGCCGATATATTTGGCGCTGGTCATAAAGGGCGTTCCTTTCTGGAGGGGTTGAGCCGCACACTCAAAACCCTACTCCAAAAGGGGCGCCCTTTTATATTGCGTCGGATTACCAGACAAGCGGCTACTAGTGTGCTGTCCCATAAATAACTGGTCTTAGTATTGCTGGGAATATAGGCATCCCCGGTGCACAATGGAGGTGCCTATGGCGATGGGACGACCGAAGGCAACGTTGGTTTTGGATTCGGAGCTGCGTGAACAGCTGGAAAACTTGGCTAACTCACGTTCTCTTCCGGCCGGCATGGTGCGTCGAGCCAAGATTATCCTGTTGAGCGCTTCTGGAAAGAACGACCGAGAGATTGCCCCGCAACTGGAGACGAGCCGGAACACGGTAGGCCTGTGGCGACGGCGGTTCCTGGCACGGGGGGTGTCAGGACTCTACGAGGAGTTACGCCCAGGCCGTCCCCGCCCGATTAGCGACGAGCGAGTTGCCCAATTAGTTCGCAAGACGCTGAAGTCGAAACCCAAAGCCGCAACGCACTGGAGTATTCGGCAGATTGCCGACGAGACCGGAGTATCGAAATCGACAGTGCACCGCATCTGGCAGGCGTTTGGTTTGCAGCCACATCGACAAAAACTTTTCAAGCTATCGAACGATCCATTTTTTGTAGAAAAAGTACGGGATATTGTAGGGTTGTATTTGAATCCCCCTGAAAATGCTGTGGTTCTGTGCGTAGATGAGAAGAGCGGAATTCAAGCATTGGAACGCACCCAGCCGATGTTACCGCTGGGATTGGGCTATGTGGAAGGAGTGACTCACGATTATCGGCGTCACGGAACTACCACGCTGTTTGCCGCCCTGGACACGGCCAACGGCAAAGTGCTCACGAAATGTCGACAGCATCACCGGCATCAGGAATATCTGAGTTTTCTCCGGGAGATTGAGAAGAATGTCCCGAAGAACTTACAGGTGCATATCGTCGTGGATAATTACGCCACGCACAAACATCTGCGAGTTAGACGCTGGTTCGCCACACGGCCACGGTTCCACGTACACTTCACCCCGACCTATGCCTCCTGGCTCAATCAGGTGGAAATCTGGTTTAATCGCATCACGCAACAAGCTCTTCGTCGGGGAACGTTTAGCAGCGTGAAAGATCTGGTCGAGAAAATCGATCACTACGTCAAAAATTCCAACCGTCGGGCACGGCCCTTTGTCTGGACCGCCACAGCGGATTCGATCTTCGCTAAAGTCGAACGACTATGTAAAGGTATTTACGGGACAGCACACTAGCACCCACTTGTCCAGTTAGGACGTTAATCAGGACTTGAGATGGAGTCTGACCGAACTGAGGGCCCGAAGTTAGCCGCGACTCGATCATGGCACCTGGAATTTGATCTCCGCACGGTAAGGACGCGGTTGACCGTTCTCCATGATCGGACTGAAATGCCATTTTCTGATGGCGTCATAACACGGCTTCCAAAGCGCGGGAGGTCCTTCTTCCGCTATCGCCTCGATCAAATTGCCATCTGAATCTATAGCGGCCCGAAGCGAATATGTCGTTCCCGACGGTGCTATACCCGGCGCAAACACCGGATCAATAATGTTCGAAACCAGCTTGCGGACTTCGGCATCGCTGAGAATGTCAGGTGGGCCAAACTCTCTCATGTTCAACGGAAATGTGAGCACAGCTTCAGCCTGGATGGATATTCCATCCTTCACAGCCGGCCTGAATTTCCACTTCATGATCTGATTGCGTGCCGAATCGTTAGATCGTTCGTTGTCGGTGCGTATGGGGCGCACTTCACGGACGTTTCCCATGCGGTCGATCGAAACATAAAAACTGGCTGTGCCAACAGTACGACCGTCAAGCACTTGCGGCCAGATAATCCTGGGCGCTTCCACGGCCAAGGCTCGAAATTCGGCGTCCGAGAGAATGACGCTGCGGATTTGACTTTCCTTCGGTGTCGGCGTGGGCACGGCGAAGAGACTCTCGTCAGGATTATTGAGTTTTCTGAGATCAGTTATCTCAGCTCTAAGAAACTCACCGACGCCGACTGTGTCGGTCAAGATGCGCGCCACCCTCATACCGTCGAAGTTCAGATAGCGCGAAAATGTGATGGAGTGGCCCGGAGCGCCTACGATCTCCGTCAGTCCATCGCTGCCTGACACGCATAGCGTTCTGTTCGGACCAAAGCAAATCACGCCGGACTCAAATGACTGGCCGTTCGCCTTGGTTGCCAGCCTGTCCTCGGGCCTGTGGGCGTAAAGAATAGGCCTAGGATCAACCATAGCTGTTACAAGAGCGTTCAGCCCGACAGGGAAATAGTCGTCCGAGTCCTGCTCGAAAACATTGCCTTCATTGACAATCAGTTTCTGCGAAAACTGATCGGCGTCGAGCGTGCGCCGCCATTTGTCTGGAGCTACCCACAGAATCTCGACATGCCCCACCGGATCGGGATCATTTCCTTCAGTAAAAGTGGCCTTCAGTTGAAAAGGAGCATTGCCCGCCGACATCAAAGTCCCTTGGACTATTTTCGGGGCTTCGCCGGCAGAATTGGCAATATCTTGAGCATGCACTACAGTCGGTGCGCTGATCGCTGTCAGCGCCGCACAAGCACAAATAGCAATGTGGGTCCGCGAGCTCACAGCTTGGTACCTACCTTTTTTTTCCATGATAGTGGAGCTGGCGCCATGCTATCAGCGAAATCACTGTCAGTGCCTGATTAGTCGTGCCATAGTTCAATGGCGAGTGGCGCATCCTTCGTCACAAGAGCCGGTGCACGGTTTCTGCCTTAGATTTTACGGGTGCCCAATCTGTCGCAACAGCGACAGGTGGGGCCTTTTCTGAAAATGACAGTTCCCCGATGGAAAGATGTTAATTCCCAGTGGGAATAATCCCCGCATTCTCAACCATCAGAATCACCGTGCGACGCAACGCCCGAGTGCGATGCAAGACTGCCTTCGGAACCACGAATCCCTGCCCCCGATTCAACTCCACCGTCCGGCCCTCCAGATCAATCAGCAATTGCCCCTCAACCACGTAGAAAAACTCGTCATCATTTTCGTGCTTGTGCCAGTGATATTCCCCTTCGACAACTCCCATACGCACGACCGAGCCGTTCACCTCGCAAAGCGTTTCGTTGAACCACTTATGAGTGCACGCTTCCGCGATCGCCTTCACGTCAACAATCTCCAGCGGTTTGTAGTGCACGTCGAGCAGCGTGACATACGGATATCCCTGGGGATCGCTCATCGCAGTTCCTTTCATGGCGCGTGTCCGAGAAAGCGCCACAGCATTAGACTCTAATCCACAACGTTCGAGCTGCCAATCATCGTAGGGATGGGGGTAGCGTCCTGATTTGAATGATGCCTTGCTAAGGATGAAAGGCGGGAGTGAATTCGTTGCGCTTTCAGTCGGTCAAAGGGTGTACGCCAGCGGATGCTTTGGCTCGTAAAGCATGAAGTCGTCCGCGCCAGGCACGGCCATCATGATCACGAGTCCGTACCCCTGATCCCGAACTTCGCCGCGGAACTCCGCTCCTTTGCCCTTCAGTTCAGCGACCGTGCGTGAAATGTCGTCGCACATCAGGGAGATCAGATGGTGCCGCGGCGAGTCGAACGTCTTGCCATCGTAGACGACGTGGGTCGGGTGCACGCCCATCTCACTCGGCCCGGTCTTGAAGATCAGCCAACCCGCGCCTCCGCCCTGCGCGTCCTCGACGTAGGGCCAGCCTAGGACGTCGCGAAGGAATGCGCGCGTCGCGGGGGCATCGTCGGAATAAATCAGCGTGTGGATGCTGGTTATCATCAGACTGAACCACTGAAATCGCCTGAAATTCTACTATTTCAGTCCGTTCCCAATCAAGAATCCGTTCATCGCACCGACGAACCTAATTAGAATTCTACCGAGGACGACTCTCGACTTTAGAGTTTCGACTTTCGAAGTTCAGCTTTCGCATTTCGCATTTCGCATTTCGCTTTTCGATTTTCGAATTTCGAATTTCCAGTTTCGATTTTCGAGTTTCGAGTTTCCAGTTTCGAATGTCGATTGTCCAGTTTCGATTTTCGCGTTTCGAGTTTCGATTTTCGAATTTCCAGTTTCGAATTTCGAATTTCGATTCTCAGCTCTGCTCTTCCCCTCCCCGACCAGCGTGTCCGCCCTGTACTTTTTCTATCCCTCCGCACAGTCGCGGCGCCGCCCGCATCGTGCCAAGCTAAAATTGGTGTATTGAAGTGACAGACACGATATCCGCCGTGACCAGCGCGAAGCCGGTGAGGGGCTGGCGCAAACGACCAACACAGCGCCAGAGTCGCCACTCGTGTGCTCGCTCGCTCGTCGCCCGCTCCGGATCTTTTTCCTCTGCTTCCCTTGCCTCCTCTGCCTCCTCGGCCAACTGTGCTTCCCAGCTTCTACTCGTCACTGCGTGCCGGGGTTTGCACGCGAAGCCGGTCCACAAGCCATGGATTTTCGCACCCGAATCACACCAAAAGAAGTGTCACACCCTGCAAAGTAATCGGCGACCCGGCCAGGGTCGCCGTCCCGAACGAGCATCGCGAGCCGAGGGATCTCTCCTCCAAATTAAGTGTCACACCATGCAAAGTAATTTTCGACGTATCTCATTGAAAACACACGACGGGCACCCCAAAGAAGTGACACACAAATCGGAGCTCCAGTGCACCGGTATTTCAGCCTTCTGGAGATGCCGGCGTCGTGAATTTCCCACTTTCGATTTTCCAATTTCCGTTTTCCGCCTCCCAGAAGCCAATCACCGATTCTTGCGAGCCTCCCGTTATTGGCCCCTCATCCCTCGCCCCACGCCCCTCGCGGAATTCGCGCACTTCGGTGCTATAAAGATGGTGAGGAGATTCCGCTATGAGCCCCAGCAATCCAACCGACCGCCGCGAATCGCGGGCGTTGAGACCGAACACCAAAGTTCTGACGCAGGGCTTCGATCCAACCCTGTCCGTCGGCTCCGCTCGCCCAGCCGTGTTTCGAAGTTCCACGTATGTGTTCCCGACTCCAGAAGCCGCCGAGCGCGCCTTCGATATTTCCTCCGGCCGCGCCAACATCGCCGAGGGCGAAGGAACGGACCTGATCTATTCGCGATTCAATCACCCGAACGCGCAAATTCTCCAGGACCAGATCGTAAACCTCGAAGCGGACGCGACCGCCGCGCTCGCATTCAATTCCGGCACGGCCGCCATCATGACTTCGCTGCTTACTTTCCTGCGTCCCGGGCAGTCCGTTGTCTATACGATTCCGATTTACGGCGGCACGCAACACTTCATTCAGGACTATCTGGAGGCTTGGGGCATCATCGGCATTCCCGTTCTCGGCTGGCGCGGCGACTTGGTCGCGAGCGCGATCGCCTCCGCGCCAAACCTCGGCGCCGTGCTGCTCGAAACGCCCGCGAATCCCACGCTGATCATGACCGACATTCGCGAAGTCTGCGACGCTGTCGCCGCGCTGAACGTTCCAAAGGGCGAAGCGCGCCCGCTGGTGATGGTGGACAACACCATGCTCGGCCCCGCCTTCCAGCATCCGCTTTCGCTCGGCGCCGATCTGGTGATGTATTCGGGAACGAAATATCTTTCCGGCCTCAGCGATATGCTCGCCGGAATAGTGCTGGCGAAGGACCCGAGTCTGATTAAGAAAATCGCTCCGAAGCGCAGCCTTTTCGGCACCATCCTTCAGCCCGATGAGTGCTGGATGCTGACGGGACGCCTGCCCACGGTCGAGCTGCGCATGACGCGCCAGAGCAAGAACGCGCAGCGTATTGCGGAGGAACTCGCCGAACATCCGAAAGCTGAGCGCGTGTACTATCCCACTCTGTTCACCGACCCCGAGCAGAAGAGAATTTATCGCGCGCAGTGCGATCATCCCGGCGCCATGTTTTCTCTGGAAATACGGGGCGGCAAGGCCGCGGCGTTTGATTTCCTGCGGCACCTGGAGATCGCCATGAATGCGGTCTCCCTCGGCGGCGTCGAAACGCTCGCGTGCCATCCGAAAACCACCACGCATTCCGGCTTCTCGGAGGAGGAATTCGCGCAAGCAGGAATCACCGACGGCCTCGTGCGCGTATCCGTCGGCGTCGAACATTGGCGCGACTTGCTCAGCGATTTCCAGCAGGCCCTGGACGCAATCTGATGAGAGCATGAGACATGGCCGCGAAGATTGAAGTCAAACAGGCCACCCCGGACGAGTTTCGCGTTCGCGTGATTGAAGGAAAAAGTGAGACGACGCACGTCGTCACCATGAAGACGCCGGACTACGAGCGTATTTCCGGCAAGAAAGTCGCGCCGGCCGAGCTGGTCCATCGCGCGTTTGAATTCCTGCTCGCCAGAGAACGAAAAGAATCCATCCTCAGGAAATTCGATTTGACCGTCATCGGCCAATATTTCGCCGAGTTCGAACAGACCATGAAGCGCAGCCTCGAAGCTTTGTAGATCGCTTTGCCGCACGGTTTCCAGCGGACCAAAATCCCTGGAACTTTTGCAGCTCCTCGACGGAATCCATAGGGTAAGCAAGATCGAACACAACAAGCAGAAGGAGAAACACGTGCAAGTTCACTCGAAAGCTGCGCTCATCGCATTGGCTCTGGTTCTCAGTTGCTCCCCCATTTTCGCTCAGGGCGATCCTGGAGGTCCGCCGCCAGATAACTCCGGCCCCTCGGACGGCATGGGTTCCGGCGGCGGCATGCGCCGAGGCGGTCCCGGCCGCGACGGCGGCGGCTGGGGTCGAGGAAACGACGGCGGAGACTGGGGCCGTGGTCAGCGCGACGGTTTCGGCCGCGGCCGAGGTGTGGGGATGCGTGGCGGGACGCGCGGGCGTGAATTCGGTCTCGGGCGATTGCTGAGCGATCCCGATATTCGCACGCAACTCGGCGTGAGCGCCGAACAAGCCGCAACGATTCGCCAGCAGGAATCGGATTTCCGCAAGACGGCGATCCGCAGCAGAGCCGATCTGCAAGTAAGGCAAATTGATTTGCGGGACCTGATGTCAGCCGAGAAACCCGACCGTGCGGCGATTGACGCGAAGCTCACGGAAATCAGCACGGCGCGATTAGCGTTCGAAAAGTCGGCAGTTGATTACCGGCTGAATTCGCGCGACGCGCTGACTCCGGCGCAACGCGACAAGCTCCGCCAGATCATGCGCGATCGTCGCGGACGTGGGGGCGACGGCGGGCCACGCGGTCCTCGTGGACCTCGCGGTACGGGACCTGGCGGACAACGCGGATCGGCTCCGCCGGCGAAGCCGCAGGGCCAGACTCCGCCGACCCAATAAGGTGAATATTCGGCCGGCCGCTATTGCGAAGCGCAATCGCGGCCGGCGATTTCTGCATCATAGATTATTCGTGCCCTCAGTCTTCCAAGTAGAATGAAATTAATGCCAGCAACACTTAGCCGCGCCAAGATTCCCTGCCGCGCTCGCGCGCACAAACACGCCTCCAGAAAATGGTTCGCGCTCATTCTTCCGCTAATGCTGGTCCCCTTCCTCGCAGCAGCTAAGCCGCAGCAGAGCCAGCAAGCACAGCCGGACCAACAGAAACCGCAGGACCAACAGAGCCAGCCGAAGCCGGATATCAAAAGCGTCGTCAAAGTGGTCAACGTGCTGGCCACCGTGCGCGACAAGAAGGGCGCGATTGTTCGCAACCTGACCAAGGACGATTTCATCCTCACAGAAGAGGGCAATCCGCAAACGATCAAATATTTCATTCAGGAAAACGATCTGCCGCTGACGGTCGGCCTGCTGGTGGACACGAGCCTGAGCCAGCGGCGCGTTCTGAACGCGGAACGCACCGCGAGCTACAGCTTTCTCGACCACACGCTGCACGAGGAAAAAGACCGCGCATTTGTAATTCACTTCGACCGCGAAGTGGAAATGCTGCAGGACCTCACGACCTCGCGCAAAAAGCTGCAGGCGTCGCTCGATTTGCTCGAAACGCCCGACGAGGGCGACGGCAACTCGGGAGGCTCCGGACATGGCTCGCACGGCAGGGGCGGCGCAGGAACTTTGCTTTACGACGCAGTATTTTTGGCGTCAAACGAAGTGATGAAAAAAGAGCAGGGTCACAAGGCGCTCATCATCCTCTCGGACGGCGTGGATCGCGGAAGTAAAGAGTCAGTCGAAGACGCCATAGAGGCCGCCCAGCGCAGCGACACGCTGGTGTACTCGATACTATTTTCGGACCGCGATGAACACAGCAACAATGGCGGTCACGGAGGCGGGTACGGAGGACCTCACATCGGCTTGGGCGGCGGACCGATGGGCGGCGGCGGACCGATGGGCGGAGGTGGTGGCGGAGGTGGTGGTGGCGGTGGTCGCCAGAGATCCCCGGAAGAGGACCGCCCCGACGGGAAAAAGATTCTGGCGCAGATTTCAAGGGAGACCGGCGCGCGAATGTTTGAGGTTTCGAAAAAGCTGCCGATTGATCAGGTGTTCACGCAGATCGAAGAAGAGCTTCGCAGTCAGTACAGCATCGGGTACACGCCCGAGGGAGTAGATGCCGCGCTTGGGTATCATAAAATTCAGCTGACAACAAAACAGAAGGACCTGACCGTGCAGGCCAGAGACGGTTTCTACGCCGATCGGTAGCGTCACGGAAGCCCGCCATTCCCTTCTTCATTGACTTCAGCAAGCACAGTACTACCTACACTGCGGACCAGGCACCAGGAGCGAGCCCCTCGGGTGACAGGCCCCTCCTTGTAACCCCTTTCTATACATCAAGATCCACAGGGTACCTCAGGGCGAATAAACTCCGATAGATCGAAAGTACTTGGGCGAAGGTACGGGCAGGCCATTGGTACAGGTGGCCGGGGCAGCTAACTTGTGTGTGGGGAATCCAGCGCCAAAAAGGGCAGGCGAACCAGCCCGGGCGCTCTCTCACAATGACGCTGATACCAGACAGGACGTCCAACCTGCGGCTGCGAACGAAGCTCGTGCTTTCCTTCGTGGTGATTATTGCCGCGCTGAGCTGCGTCACGCTGCTTGCAGTGCGCCATGTGGCAAAGAAGCACCTGCAGCAGGAAATCGTGGCCGAAACGCAGACTTCGACTCTGACTTTCATGGCCATGATTCACGAGCATCAAATCGCGCTGGCCCGCAAAGCGGACCTGCTGGCAACGCTTGCAGATCTGACCGCCCTGGATCAGGACACTTTTCAGCAATCCACCGATAACGCTTTCGAGACAGACGGAAGCGACCTGGTGGTGCTCGCGGATGACAGCCATCAGATTACGACACTGCACACCACGAATCCGCGCTTCACTCCGATTATCGCGCAACAATTGATTCTCGGTTCGCTGGCCAGGAAAAGTACGTCTGATTGGTGGTACGTCGGCGGGGCCCTGTATCAAGTTGCAATTCAGCCGGTCCACCGCCGCCCGACCACGGACGGCGCGCAGTTAGCCACCGTAGTGGTTGGCCGCGAAATTGACTACTCGGCGATTCACAATCTGGATCGCACTCACTCCGCCGATCTGGCCTTCAGCTACAACGGAGAAATTGTCACCAGCACGATGGGTCCTCTCGACGAGCACGACCTAAACCTGCAAGCGCGCGATTTGCAGTCGGCTGGGCAAGTACAGATCGCGAACCAGAACTTTTACGCCATATCCGTCGGGCTGACGGATGGAGACGGCCCAGCCGCGCGATTGATCGCATTGAAATCGTATGCCCGAGCCGAAGAATTCCTGCGCGAGCTGAATCTTCTACTCGCCGGATTGGGCGTGCTGGCGCTGGTGATCGGAGCCTATCTTGCGCTTCTGATCTCGGACACGCTGACGCGTCCGCTGGCGAGCCTGGACCGCGGCGTTCAGGCGCTGGAACGGGGGGATTTTGCATTCCCGCTGGAAGCCCGCGGCGGAGACGAGGTAGCGCACGTCACACGCGCATTCGATCAAATGCGCGGAACGCTGCAGAAGAACGAGACGCAGAAACGCCAGCTGGAGGAAGAGCTGAGGCAGTCGCAGAAGATGGAAGCGCTCGGACGGCTGGCCGGCGGTGTGGCCCACGATTTCAACAACTTGCTCACGGTGATTAAGGGCCATTCGGAACTCATCATCGAGAGGCTTCCTACTAAGGATCCACTGCTCGGCAGCGGCCAGCAGATTCGTAAGGCGGCGGACCGCGCCGCGTCGCTCACGCGCCAGATGCTGGCATTCAGCCGGCGGCAGGCGCTGGAACCCACCGTGTTCGACATGAATTCGCTGGTCGCGGACATGTACAAGCTGCTGAAGCGGCTGATCCACGAAGACATCGAATTCACGTTTCGCGCCGGCGAGTCACTCGGAAGGATAAAGGCGGACACGGGCCAGATCGAGCAGGTGCTCCTGAATTTGGCCGTGAATGCTTCCGATGCCATGCCGCGCGGCGGGAAACTGGTGATTGAAACGAAGAATGTGCAGGTTGATCCCGAGGCCGCCAAATCCCGCCCGAACCTTGAGCCCGGCTTCTACGTGATGCTGGCGGTAAGCGATACGGGCCACGGGATGACCGCGGAAACGAAAGCGCGAATTTTCGAACCGTTCTTCACCACGAAGGATTCGGGAAAAGGAACCGGACTTGGTTTGGCGACTGTGTACGGCGTCGTGAAGCAGAGCGGCGGTTTCATCTGGGTTGATACGACAGTCGGAAAAGGAAGCCGCTTCGAAGTGTACCTGCCTCGCGTGGAGCAGGACATTACCCCGTATCCAACGGAAGAACTGGCGGCGCCGAAGACACGGGCGGCCGGTACCGTGCTGCTCGCCGAAGACGAAGAGGCCGTGCGCGCACTGGCCTATGAATTCCTGACGACGGCAGGTTACCGCGTGTTCGTTGCCAACGATGGGCAGAAGGCTCTGGAAATTGCCGAAACTCTCGCGGAACCGATTCATGTGCTGGTCACAGATGTGGTGATGCCGAAGATGCGCGGGCCGGAGCTGGCGAAGCGGCTCAAGACGGTTCGTCCCGATCTGAAGGTCGTGTTTATGTCCGGATATCTCGAGCAGAACGAGGGCGGCGAAGATTTCACGGGAAGCGCGGCGTTTCTGCAGAAACCTTTTTCGAAGGACAAACTGGTGCGCCAGGTGGGAGAAGCTCTGCAGGGTGAGGCGTCTACGGTTTCTGCTGTGCACATTGCTTAGAATTGGAATTCCTGTACCGTTCCCGAATAAAGACAGATCCGCGTGAAGCGCGGCGATAGTGGCTGACCTTTTCTGATGCTGCGCCGGGGGTTGTCCGCCGCGGCGGAGTGCGCCCCTACAAAACCGTTGATGGATTTGAGAAGTATCGTCAAGCACTTGCGCCGGGCGCAGCATGCTGCGCCCCTACGAAGAAACACCAGCGATGGATCGGCGTCGTCTCGCCAATCATCTGCGCCGGGCGTAGCAGTGCTACGCCCCTACGAAGAGACACAAGTGCCGGATGGGCATGGCCGCGGCAAGCATGTGTGCCGGGCACGATATATCGTGCCCCTACGAAGTCAGACCCAGCGATGAATCGGCTGCGCGGAGCCAAGTGCTTGTGCCGGGTACGGCATGCCGTGCCCCCACGAAGAAACACCAGCGATGCATCGGTGTCGTCTCGCCAAGCATCTGTGCCGGGCGCAGCATGCTGCGCCCCCCACGAAGTCAGACCCAGCGATGAATCGGATGCGCGGAGCCAAGTGCTTGTGCCGGGTACGGCATGCCGTGCCCCTACGAAGAAACACCAGCGATGCATCGGCGTCGTCTCGCCAAGCATCTGTGCCGGGCGCAGCATGCTGCGCCCCCCACGAAGTCAGACCCAGCGATGAATCGGATGCGCGGAGCCAAGTACTTGTGCCGGGCACGGCATGCCGTGCCCTACGAAGAAACACCAGCGATGGATCGGCGTGGTCTCGCCAAGCATGTGTGCCGGGCACAGTCCGCCGCGGCGGAGTGCGCCCCTACAAAACCGTTGATGGATTTGAGAAGTATCGTCAAGCACTTGCGCCGGGCGCAGCATGCTGCGCCCCTACGAATTCAAGAAATTACCGCGCTACGGAAACAACAGTTCTTAATTAACGGTGATGTTTACTGTGGCGGTGGTGCGTCCGAAGGCGTTCGTGGCGTAGAGGGTGTAGGTGGTGGACTGCGACGGGGTGACGACTACGCTGGTGCCGCGCGTGGCGCCGATATCGGGCGAGACGATGAGGTACGACGCGCCGGTAACGTCCCAGTTCAGAGTTACCGGAGTGCCCACGGAAATTGACTGCGAGCTGGCCGTGAAGCTGGAGATATTCGGGGCAGCGCCCGCGGGGATGTTCGCAGAGGTATAAATCGGATTCATTTCCACGACATCGAAATCCTGGTTGGTGACGCCGCCAAGATTGTGCAGGTCGTCGTTGCTCCAGCGATCGTCCGGCGCGCCGCTGATGTACATGTTCGAGCCGTTGTCGGCCATGATCATGCCGTATTTCTTCAGGGCGGTGAGGATCACCTGGTTCGCCGCGGAGTAACTCGAGATATCGAAACTTGCCTTCAGGCGCAAGCGCATGCCCATCGGCGCAGCGTTGGCATTCGTTGATGTGGCGGCCCAGTGGGAGGCGGGCGGCGTGAAAGCGGCGCGGCTGAGATCCAGTGTGAATCGCAACGCGTGATTGATTACCCCGGCAGCGACTTCGTCGTAGCGCGCAAGGCCCGGGAAAATGGGGAGACCGGCGGCGTCGGCGGAAGTCCATGTGTAGGGGCGCTGCTCGTCGGCGGTCAGGTCCCAGACGGCGGCCGAACCTGCATCCCACGCCGAGCCGCTCGGCGATGCGCTGTACAGCTCGTAGAGCCAGCAATTTGAGTTGTCGAGGATCAGGACGTGCTGGTCGCCACTCGGATTCGGATCGCCCTCGATCGGAGCGTTGAGCGGAATCGGCATCGGGCCGGGATCGCTTTCGTCGCCGTAAGCCGTGAAGTTGATAGTGACGGGACCCTGCGTCGCGTCAACGACCTGGTACGGGATGCCAATGATCGAGCCGGCGTAGAGGCCCGCTCCGAAATCAGGGTGCAAGCCGACGCCAGTGCCGATGAAGGCGATGAGCGCGGCTGAATTCGGATCAACCGACGCGTTTGAAATGTCCTGGTTCCACAGGTTGTCGGACGGGAATGGCACGAAGCCGTTGAGACTGCCTCCCTGCCCCGTCTGCATCACGCTGCACGCGAGCGGAGGCGGAGGAGGCGGCGGTGGTGGAGGATTGCCGCCACCCGATGAATTCACCTGCAGATTGACGGCATTTGAGGTGCTGCTGCCCGGATCGGGATTGACCACGGTGACCGCAATCATGCCGACGGTAGCTGCCGTGCCAGTCGCCTGAAGCCGCGAAGAGGACGAGAAAGTGGTTGTGAGTGGCGAGCCAGCCAGCATGACCTGAGCGCCGGTGATGAAATTGCTGCCCGTGACCGTGATCGCGATGGTTCCCTGCGTGACGGGCATTGGCGAGATTGTGGTGAGCACAGGAATCGGATTCCAGAGCGTGACGGCGCTCTGGCCAGCCGCGCTCGAATCGGCCACGCTAACTGCCTGCACCGTAACCGAGTTCGGACTCGGCAGAGTGGCAGGCGCTGTGTACACACCCGACGCGCTGATGATGCCAGTGGAGGCCGCGCCGCCGGTGACGCTGTTCACTTGCCAGGTGACGGCGGTATTCGACGCCCCGGTCACTGTAGCGCTGAATGGCTGTGCGAGACCGGCGCGGACCGCAATTGGATTCGGCGCAACCGAGACCGTGACTTGGGGCGGTGGCGGCGGAGGCGCGCCGGGATTTCCGGCGGATGAGCCGGTCACACCCGCGCAGTCGGCCTGGAACAGGGCCGCGCCAAGCACAAGAAATAGGAGGATTCGTCGCATGATGGGCACGTTCGCGTTAACGAGAACTATCGCGCAGCGCGCTGCGGAGAACTACTGTACGGAAGTACAGAATCGGGCCGGGGTCGAGGGCTCTATTGATTTAGCAGAGGGATGCTCGAGGCCGAGGGAGGAGGCGGCAGCGATTTGAGATACGTATAGATATCGGTGATGTCCTGATCGGAGGCGACTTTGGCGGTGTAAGGCGGCATCTGGCCGGTGGGCGCGCGGACGTAACGAAGAGCAGCCGCGAGCGTAATTACGGGAGGACCGATGCGCGGGCCGGTGCTGGCGCCTGCTCCCTGACGGCCGTGGCATTCGTAGCAGCCGTAGGCCGCGAAGAGTTTCTTGCCGTTGTCCGCGTTACCCGTGAGCGCGGCGCTGGCGGCCGGCGCGGGCGCCGCGGATTTCAGGAAGGCGTAAATATCGCCGAGCTGTTCGTCGGAGACAGCTCCGGCGGAAAACGGCGGCATTTTCCCCGTGGGCTGGCGGACGTAGGCGATCAGCGCCGGTAGCTCGAACGGCGGAGGAGCGATCTGAATGCCGAGAGCTGTGCCCTGTCCCTGCGCGCCATGGCACGCCACGCAGCCGGCGCTGGTGAATGCGCGCTTGCCGTTGGCAACGGTGGCCGCGGAAGCGTCAGCGGATTTTGCGGCGGGAGATTGCGCGCGGGCGCGCGAAGAAGAGAGCAGCAGCGCGAGGGCGAATGCAAGCACAGTCAGATTGCGCATGGGCTTCTCCTTGACGATTCTCAGCGGGGCTGAGTCAGCACGTCCACGAGCGCAGGGTTGCCGCTTTTTACGACTTCGATCGCGCGGCGAATCGCGGGCGCAAGATCGTTCGGATCGCTGATCGGTCCCTCGGCATGCACGCCCATTCCTTGCGCGAGCTTTGAATAATCAATCGGCGGATCCACGAGCACGCTGCCGATGCTGGCGTTGGTGATGCCGCGATTGTGGCGGTCCGCCATGATCTGCACTTGCATCAGCTCCTGATGGTAGGCGCGGTTGTTGTGCATCACGATCAGGAGCGGAATGCGGTGGTGCGCTGCGGTCCAGAGAACGCCGGGCGCGAACATCAGGTCGCCGTCGTTCTGAATGCTGACCGTGAGGCGGCCGTGTTTGCGATTGGCGAGCGCGGCGCCGACGGAGGCGGGCGCGCCGTAGCCGACGCCGTAACCGCCTTCGCCGCCGATGTAATGATAGTGCTTGTTGAAATCCCACAAACGCAGCGGCCAGCGACTGACGAACTGGCAATTCGATACCAGCGACCAGTCCTCGACCTTGATTTGCGCCCAGATTTCGGCGGACATGCGCGCGGTGCTGATCGGGGTGGCGTCCCATCCGGAGGCGGCGGCTTCGCGTCCAGCATTCATCGCCTGCTGGTGCGCGGTGGCATGCTTTGTGCCGCGATCGGCGAACGTGCGCTTGCGATCGTCCGTGATCTGAAGCTTTACGGCTTCGATTAGCGACGGCAGAGTGGCTTCGGCGTCCGCGGCGATGGCGATATCCACGGGCGCGTATCGCTGGAAATCCTGGTAATTGCTCTTCATGTAGAGATCGTTGGCGGTGATGCTCACGAGCTTCGTACCGGGCTTTGTGGCGGATTGGATGACCGGATTTACCTGGCCGCGAACCGAGTTTACCGTGCTCCAGAAATCGGTGAGCTCGAGCCCGGCGATCAGATCGGCAGTGGCGATGGCCGCGCCGCCGCGCTCGGTGTGGTTCAGCGGATGGCGCGTCGGGAAATTCATGCGGCCGTTGCGGTCAACGACCGGCGCTTGCAGCGCTTCTGCGAGTTCGATCAATCCCGCGAGTCCGGCGGGAGTGCGCGCGACGCGGTCGGTGACGAGCACGGGATTTTCGGCGGCGACCAGGAGTCGCGCGACTTCCGCGACGGCGCCGGAATCTCCCACCGGCGGCGTGGTGATGGTGAGCTTCGGTATGGTCAAATTCGCAGAATCGGAAACGGCATATTCCTGCAGCTCGTGGTCCGCGACCAGAGCGACGGGCATCATCGGAGGGGTCATCGCGATCTTATAGGCGCGCACAGCCGATTCCGAAAATCCCTGGAGCGATACGGGGCGGTCGTCCCATTTGACGTAATCGCGAATCATCGCCGCGGGATCCTGCGCGCTGTGCGTCCAATCCACCTGGCCGAATCGCTCGGCGGTATCGCCGAAATTTCCGAGGATGATGTAGACCGGCACGCGGTCGCAAAAGGCGTCGTAAATCGCCATGGAGGCGTGCTGCAGGCCAACCGTGCCGTGAACGCAAACGAGCAGCGGCTTGCCTTCGATCTTTGCGTAGCCGTGGCCCATGGCGACGGAAGACTCTTCGTGGCAGCAGGTGATGAATTCGGGCATCTTGTTGCCGCCGTAATTGATGAGCGATTCGTGGAGGCTGCGGAAAGTGTTGCCGGGATTCGCGCAGAGATATTCGAAATTCAGAGTCTTGAGAACGTCCACCATGAAATCGGAGCCGGGGCGATCCACCGTCACCACTTCGACGGACGTGGGCGAATCCGGCTGGGCCTTCAAAAGCGGCGGGGCTCCGGCGGTGCGAGGCGATTCTGGCGGCGCGGCGTTCGCTGCGGCGGGATGTACGACCAATGCCGCTGTGCCTGCGGCGGCGGCGCGCAGAAAATCGCGGCGATTGACCGAATCTTTCTTGGACTTTCGCACGGCGGCACCCCCCGGTGTACGCCGGAGAGATTACTCCGATATCAGATTTTGCGCACCGGTCACTTCGAGGATCGCTGTGCTGCGCGCTGTTCGGCAACCCATGCGAGGAAACGCTCCATGCGGGCGCGCTCGCGCCACATGATCGCAAGAAATTGGCCGGCGCTGAGGTTGGCTGCTTCGTGGCCGAAGAAGGTTTCCATACGCCACTGGAGGTAGGGCGATTTCCACGGGGTCAGGCGATGGCCTTTCGAGATGATCCAGTAGTAGCGCAGGGCGTTCAGCATCGAATCAAGCGAGACGCCGTACCCATAGGCGTTCGGTGGCGGGCTTGCCGAGATGGATGCGTCCGGAGCCGTGGCCCGCGACTGTGAGCGACATCGTCTCGTCATATTCGCGGTCGAGCACGCGGACGCGCGCGGTGGGACGCAGGTGGCGCTGCTCGAGGAATTCGAGGAACGCGGGATCCTTCTCGTAGACGCGCAGGATTTCGTAGGTGTGGCCGACTTCGGTCTCGGAGAGTTTTACGGCGCCGTGTTTGCGGCGAAGACGCGACATCCCACCGAAGAGCGGCACACCGTGCGGGCAGCGGCTCTCGCGTCCAAAACGCGCGAGAAGCAGGCGCGCCACTTCAGGAGAAATTCCATGCTCGAGGCGCTCGGCTTCTTCATGCGCGCGAGACCATTCCAAACCGATAATTTCAGTGAGGAGTTTTTCGGCGAGGCGATGGCGCAGGACGAGATGCTGCGCCGCCCCTTTGCCCTTTGCGGAAAGTTCGATGCGTCCACCGCGCCGCACGCGGAGAAAACCCGCGCGAGTCATGCGCTTCAGCGCCGCGGTGACGGCGGGAGGAGTGACGCTGAGATCTTCGGCCAGGCGCGCGCTGATCGGGACTTGCTCTTCCTGGACGATCTCCCAGATCGCTTTCAGGTAGTCCTCTTGGGAGACGCTAGTGGTTTCGCGGCGCATGCTATTTCGTTCTAAGAGAGGTCCCTCGTCGCGTCGCTCCTCGGGATGACGATCCTGATCGGATCGTCAGTTTCGGGGCGCATGGCGCTGTGGGGAATAAGTCTACCTTATCCTGAGACGATTGCTGAATGGGCGGCTGGATGCCAAGCATGAGCGCCGGGCACAGCATGCCGTGCCCCTACGAAACCGCTGCCGAATGGCGCGCGAGTGCCAAGCATCTGCGCCGGGCGCAGCATGCTGCGCCCGGCTACGAGACCGGCGACGAATGGCCCGGGGGACGCCAAGCATGAGCGCCGGGCACGGCATGCCGTGCTCCTACGGAACCGAATGGCGCGCGAGTGCCAAGCATTTGCGCCGGGCGCAGCATGCTGCGCCCCTACGAAACCGGCGACGAATGGCCCGGGGACGCTTAGTATGTGCGCCGGGCAAGGCGTGCCGCACCCCGACGGAACCGAATGGCGCGCGAGTGCCAAGCATGAGCGCCGCGCGAGGCGTGCCATGCCCCTACGGGATGGTCAACACAACCTTGCCGAACTGCTCGCGGTTTTCGAGGCGCTTGTGGGCCTCGGCGGCGCGTTCGAGCGGCATGACGGTGTCAATCACGGGCTTCAGCAGGCCACGCTTGAAAAGCTCGAGGACGGCATACAGCTCCGACTTGCTCCCCATAAACGAGCCCAGAATCGAGAGCTGACGCGAAAAGACGTAATTGATATTGAGCTTTCCCTCGGGACCGGTGGTCGCGCCGCAGGTGACCAGCCGTCCGCCGGGCTTGAGACTGAACACGCTCTGCTCCCAGGTGGCTTGGCCGACGTGCTCGAACACGACGTCCACTCCGCGGCCGCCCGTGAGACGCTTCACCTCGCGCGCGAATTCTCCGGTGTGCAGCAGAGTTTCGTCGGCGCCAAGCTCTCGAGCTTTGGCCAGCTTTGGCTCGGAACCGGCCGTGGCGATCACGCGAGCGCCTATGGCCTTCGCGATCTGAATCGCGGCGCTGCCGACGCCGCTTCCTGCCGCAATCACCAGTACTTCCTCGGACGGGCGAAGCTGCGCGCGTGTGAAGAGCATGTGCCACGCGGTGAGAAAAACGAGTGGAATCGCGGCCGCTTCCTCGAACGTGAGATTGCCGGGAATCGGAATCACGTTGACCGAGGGCGAGCGCACGAATTGCGCACAGCCGCCCGGTATCGTGGAACCGAAGAGCACGTATTCCTTGCAGAAGCTGTCGCGGCCGGCGATGCACTGCTCGCATTGCCCGCAGGAAACTCCCGGTGCAAGCAAGACCCGGTCGCCCACGCGGACGTTCGTGACCTCCACGCCGATTTTCGCGACTTCGCCGGAGATGTCGCTTCCCGGAATATGCGGAAGGGGGACGTTTCTGCCGGGGAGCCCCTTGCGAATCCATAGGTCGAGGTGATTGAGCGCGCAGGCGCGGACGCGAATGAGGACGTCGCGCGAACCAATTGCCGGCTCGGGCACGTCGGCATAGCGCAGAACCTCGGGACCGCCGTGCTCGGAGAAAATGACTGCCTTCATGAGAGGTCCTCGCTCGATCGAAGCGCGGGCTAAATTAGCATCGGGCTCGGGCGGTGTCCAGACAACAAGCGCTCACCGCAGAGGCGCAGAGAACGCAGAGAAAGGGGGAGAAAACCGGAACCAACGAAATGCTTACCACAGAGATCACAGAGAAAACCCCGAGATCACCGAGGAACCAGAGACGAACCGAGAAACCCGGGACCGCAAATCGCTTACTTTGGGCCCTCGATGAATTCGAGGCGGTTGCCCCAGGGATCTTCGGAATAGAATCGGCGCGATCCCGGCAGGGCGTCATCGTCAAGGACGGTCGCTCCGCGCTCCCGAAGAAAGTCCCGCAATGCGTCCAGGTCGTCGACGGCGAATGCCGGATGAGCTTTTCGGGCGGGATGAAAATCGGGCTCGACTCCGATGTGGACTTGCTGGGTGCCGCACTGAAACCAGCAACCCCCGCGCGCGCGTAGCACCGGAGGCTTCTCAAGTTCCTCCATGCCGAGAACTTCGCCATAAAACTGCCGCGCAGCCCCTTCGCAGCCCACCGGCGCCGCAATTTGGATGTGGTCGATTCGAACTGTGTGAATCACGATTCGCGATGCTCTCTGGGAGACGGCGTCCTTAAAAACGTGTCCTGGACGTCCATACTCAGCTGCCATGAAGAGATCGCGCGGGTCAGCCTTGGCTACTTCGAGGGCCCGGGCAAAACGTGCCTTGTCTCCGCCACTCAACAGGAGAATATCCCGATGGATTCGGTCGGTACCGTACCGCGATCCCGGAAAACCAACGCTCTTCAGCAGGCCGCGAATTGTCTCCCGGTCAGTTTCCCCGAATAACTCCGACAATTTCGCCGACGTAGCGTCCGAAAGTTCATACTCTTGGGGCATCTCGAAGATATGGTCCCACGTTCCGGCCGGTGATTTCAAACTTCACCTTTGGCCTGAGCACATTGAATTGACAGTGCGCGCGGGGCCAAGTACGCTCGACAAATCGGCATGGACCTATTCGAAGAGATCGTGCGGATGCGGCGGGCGGGCGAGCGAGGCGCGCTCGCGACCATCGTCCACACCAATGGCTCGATTCCGAGCTATGAAAGCTCGCGGATGCTGGTGCGTGAAGATGGGTCGATCGCCGGGACAATCGGCGGCGGCTGCGTGGAAGCCGATGTGTGGGCGGCAGCAAAAGAAGTGATGCAGATCGAGCAGCCGCGGAAGATGACGTTCAACCTGAACCACGAAGCGGAATACGACGCCGGATTGATCTGCGGCGGCACGCTGGAGATTTTTGTCGAGCCGATTCTTCCGCAGCCGGTTCTCTACATTTTTGGCGGCGGCCACGTGTCCTCGGCGGTCGCAGGCGCGGCCAGCGCCGTTGGGTTCGGCATCGCCATCGCAGACGACCGCGAGGCTTTTGCGAATGCGGCGCGCTTTCCGATGGCGGGCGAGCTCTACACCACGTACGAAGATGCCTTCGAGAAGATCAAGCCGAATGCGTCGAGCTACCTTCTGATCGTGACGCGCGGGCACAAGGACGACATGCGCGTGCTGGCGTGGGCGGTGCGAACCGACGCGCGTTACATCGGGATGATTGGCAGCAAGCGCAAGGTGCTTTCGGTTTACAAGGCGCTGGAACGCGAGGGGTATTCGCCGCGGGAGTTCGAACGGGTGCACGCGCCCGTGGGGCTCGATATCGGCGCGCTCTCGCCTGAGGAAATCGCCGTGAGCATCGCGGCGGAGCTGATCGCGGTGCGCCGCAACGCGCAGAATCTGTCGCACAAGTCGGTAATGAATCGCCTTACGACCGCTCGCGCCGTCTGATTTCAGCGGGATTTAGAATCCGCGCTTCCGAATCCAGCCGTGGAACAGTCTCCGAAATCCTTAAAGCCGCTCGCGGCGGTAATACTTTCCGGCGGAGAATCCCGGCGCATGGGCGCTCCCAAGGCGCTGATTCCCTACCGCGGAAAGACGTTCGTCGAACACTTGCTCGAAGTGACCCGGAATGCGCGAGTGGGGTTAACGCGCATCGTAGTAGGCGCGCACGCCGCTGAAATCCGCGACAAACTCACCGCCCACGTTGCGGATATCGTCGTGAACGCGGATTGGGCGAAAGGGCAGCTATCTTCGATCCAGGCTGCGATTCGAAGTCTGCCCGAAGGCGCCACGGAGGGGATGATTTTGTGCCCGGTGGATCATCCGATCGTTTCGGCGGAGCTAGTCGCGAAACTGATTGCGGAATTCGATTCGAGCGCGAAAGCCATCGTGCTGCCGACGTATCAGGGGCGGCGCGGGCATCCGGCGATTTTTCGCGCGAGCCTCTATCAGGAGCTGCTCGATGCTTCGCCCGAGATCGGCGCGCGGCAAGTCGTGTGGGCGCATGCGAACGACGTCGGAGAGGTTGCGACGGACGAGGAAGGCGTGGTCCTCAATATCAACGAGCCGGCGACACTCAAGCGAGCTCTCAGCCGCGAGGGCGCGCAGTAGGGTCCGCGATTCTCCACTGACCTAGAATTTTAGAACAAGGGCGGCGACCACGTCGGTGCAAAGCTGCGCGGCGTGAAACGACGCAGGCGGAAGTCCGCCAAGAGCATTTGATATTTGCTCGGGGGTAATGGAACTTGCCTCAGCCGGAGTTTTCCCATTCAGAAGATCGGTCAGGACGGAACTCGACGCAATCGCGGCGACGCAACCCTGCGTCTTGAAGCGTGCCGCGGCGATCCGGCCGGATTCGATTCGTACCGCGAGCCGCAGCACATCGCCGCAGACCGGGTTTGTCACTTCGACGATGGCGCTGGCCCCGGGAAGGTCGCCCGCATTGTGAGGATTTCGGAAATGATCGAGCACCGCATGGTTGAACATCAGCGACAGTATAAAGCAGAGTGCGTGACACTCAATGTGCGCGTTCGGGACGGTGCTGTGCGATATCGCACACTTTCTTAGAACCGTTTTTCTCTTCGCTTTTCCTTTGAATCCGATTGACACCAAGGGGCTTACGGAGATATCTTTGTCGTCCTAGCCTATGCTTCTCGTCAGGGCGCGAGGGGCATCGTTCAATTCGCCTACATATTTTGATCAGGAGAGACTACAGATGCGACGACTCGGATACCTACTCACCCTTGCGATGGCCATCGTGCTGGTTGCGACCTCCGGCTTCGCGCAGGATGGGAAGCTGAAAATCAAGGTTACGCCTGCGCAGGCGTACGTTTTCGTGGATGGCAACGCCATCCGCGAAGGAAGCCACTCTATCCCTCTCAGCCCGGGAAAACACACTGTGGTCGTTGTGAACTACGGCTACAAGATCTCAACGCAGGACGTCACGATCGAGGCGGGCAAGTCCACACCGCTCGAAGTGAAGCTGGACGCCTATGGCGACAAGGGCCCCGCCCCATACGGCCGGATCATGATCGAGTTCAAGCCTCAGGGCAAAGCTGCGGTTTTGCTGAACGGGAAGAAGCCGGGCTACTTTGTCGGCAACGTGGATGAGTTCAACCACGACTGGTGGTTCCATCAGGAGCTTCTGGTCCCGCCCGGCACTCACCAGGTGACCATTACCCGCGACGGCAAGGAGTTGTACTCCGGCAGCGTCAGCGTGAAGGCAGGCGAGAAGGTGATCGTCCACGTCACGAATAACGGCAAGCTCGAGACAAAGCCATGGAAGCGTGGCGACGATCTGGCGAAGAAGGCTCCGTTGCCGCGTTTCACCGCGGGAATGGCGAGCGCTACAGTTGTGGTGGCTCCGACGAAGATCACAGCATTCTCGGCAAGTCCGACCAGCGTCAACTGCACGCAAAGCTCGAGCTTGAGCTGGACGACCGCCGATGCGGTGGATACGACAGTTGATAACGGCGTGGGCGTCGTGCCGAACAGCGGAAGCAGCTCGGTCACACCGCTGGCGACCACGAACTACACGTTGACGGCCGCTGGCCCCGGAGGCGTTGTCACCAGCGCTTCCTCCGTGAATGTGATCACGGCAATCCCGGCAACCCTGTCGGCGAATCCAACCGAACTTCACTACCGCAAGATCGGCGACAAGGTCATCACGCAGGATTCCTCGACGGTAACCTGGACGACGTCGAACGCCGGAACGGTTACGATTGATGGACAGAAGGTGGATCCGAACGGCAGTGAGATCGTGAAGGCTGAGCCCGCGGATTCATCGCAGGTCCCGGACGGCGGCGCTCCGCGCACGATTGACGAAACGAAGAATGTGACGCTGAACGCCACGAACGTCTGCGGCGGGTCGGCGACGCAAACTTCGCCAATTCACGTCACAGGTTCGGTTGAGCCAATTCCGGCCGTCACGCTGCAGAGCATCTTCTATCCCACGGACTATCCCGATAAGAGGAATCCACAGGTCGGACTCGTTCGCAGCCAGCAACTCGCTCTTGCGACACTGGCCGGCGGATTCAAGAAGTATCTCGAGTACGATCCGGATGCGAAGCTGTCGGTGGAAGCCCATGCGGACGAACGCGGCTCGAAGCCCTTCAACCAGGACTTGAGCGAACGCCGCGTTGAGCGAATCAAGCAGTATCTCGTTGACCAGGGCATCTCGGCGGACAAGGTCCAGACCGCCGCCTATGGTAAAGATCAGCCCCTCGACAAGGCTACCGTCGGCACGCTGGAGAGCACAAACCCTGCGACTCCACCGACGGAACGGCTCAAGGACAAGCGCTCCGACTGGTTGGCGTACAACCGTCGCGCGGATATCGTGCTTCTGCCCTCCGGCAAGAAGTCGACGCAGTTCTTCCCGCACAGCGCCGACGACTCGAAGCTGATCTGGCAGGTGCCGAAGCCACCGCTCGCGAAGGTGAAGGCCGATCAGTAGACGATTCTGAAACCTAACCTGCGCGCCGGGGAGCGAAGGCTCTCCGGCGCGTTTTTATTTTTGCAGACGCAGCGAGGCGCAATTCCCCAAGGGGTTCAAACCGTGCTCACCGTAGTCGCGGCGCTCATTCAGTCAGAAGGCAAGCTGCTGGTGTGCCAGCGGCGGCGCGGCTCCAAATTCGAGCTGCTCTGGGAATTCCCCGGTGGCAAGGTCGAGCCCGGCGAGACGCTGGAGTACGCGCTCGAGCGGGAGTTACGGGAGGAGCTGGGCGTCGCCGCGCGGATCGGCCCTGAAGTGCACCGGCTCCAGCATCAGTACCGGCAATCGGGGCAGCCGTTTGAATTGGTTTTCTTCGCAGCCAGCGCGGCGCGGGGCGAAATGCGGAATCTGGAATTCGAGCGAATCGAGTGGTGCGAGATGGAATCCCTGCCGCAGCTCACTTTTCTGGAAGCGGACCGCGATCTAATCGCGAAGCTGGCGACCGGCGAGATTCAACTGCCACGAATGGGCTAGTCTTTCTTCGCGCCGAAAATCTTGCGCACGATCATCGTCACGGGATCGTAGAACTCATCCACGACGCGTTCCTTGAGCGGGATGATCGCGTTGTCGGTGATGTGGATTTCCTCGGGGCATACTTCGGTGCAGCACTTGGTGATGTTGCAGAAGCCGATGCCGAGCTCTTCCTTCAACATGCGCGTGCGGTCCAAGCCATCCAGCGGATGCATTTCAAGCCCCGCCGCGCGGACGAAGAAGCGCGGCCCGCCGAATTGTTCTTTCTTATCGTGATCGCGCAGCACGTGGCAGACGTCCTGGCACAGGAAGCATTCGATGCACTTGCGGAATTCCTGCACGCGGTCCACGTCAGGCTGGAACATTTTCCATTCGACGCCCGGCCGCGGCTGAAACGGCGGAATCTTCTTGTTCACTTTATAATTCCACGAGACGTCGGTGACCAGATCCTTGATCACGGGAAACGCTTTCATCGGGGACACGGTGACGGGCTGGTCAAGCGGCAAGGAATCCATGCGCGTCTTGCACATCAGGCGCGGCTTCCCGTTCACTTCCGCGGAGCATGAGCCGCATTTCGCAGCCTTGCAATTCCATCGCACCGCGAGGTCCGGCGACTGGTGCGCCTGAATCGAATGGATAGCGTCGAGCACGACCATGCCTTCGGTGACGGGGACTTGATAGTCCACCGCTTTCCCGCCTTCCCGGTCGCCCCGGAACACCCGCAAGGTTGCGTCTGCCATCTCGAATCTCCGTCCTTCCCTGCTGGACTTCGCCACAGGCCGTCTCTATTGATCTTCGGATAATATCTGCGTCAATTCTGCCGGCATGCCGCCGCGCGGGACTTCAAACAGCGTCATCGCGCCGCCCTTTTTCACGATCGCGAGATTCTTCACACCCCATGCGTCCTCGGTCTTCGGGAAATCGAGACGGCTGTGTGCGCCGCGGCTCTCGGTGCGCGCCAGGGCCGCGCGCGTGCACGCCTCGGAAACCGTGAGCATGCACATTAGGTCAATTGACAAATGCCATCCGGGATTGAACAGGCGTGACCCTTCCACGCGCATCTGGCTTGCGCGCTCCTTCAGCTTCTCCAACTCGACCAGAGCCTTCCGCAGGTCCGCGTCGGTCCGGAAAATTCCCACCAAGTTTTGCATCACGTCCTGCAGATCGTGCTGAACCGTGTAGGGATTGTCGCTGCCAGTGCGTTCAAACGGCGCAAGCGCCCGGCGCTCGGCTTCTTCAATCTGCGCGGTGTCGAGCGACGGTGCTGCGGTTTTTTTCGCGTGCTCGGCCGCAGCCAGTCCCGCGCGACGTCCGAACACCAGCAAGTCTGAAAGAGAATTGCCGCCGAGCCGGTTCGCGCCGTGGAGACCGCCGGCTGCTTCTCCTGCGGCGAACAATCCCGGCACGGACGATTGACCCGTTTCCGCGTCCACTCGGATTCCGCCCATCACGTAATGGCAGGTCGGCCCGACTTCCATCGGGCCCTTTGTGATGTCCACGTCGGCCAGTTCTTTGAACTGGTGATACATGCTGGGCAGTTTGCGCTTTACGTACTCGGCGTCCTTGTGCGAGATGTCGAGAAAAGCACCGCCGTGGGGAGTGCCGCGCCCTTCCTTCACTTCGGTGTAGATCGAGCGCGCCACCACATCGCGAGTGGAGAGCTCTAAGCGCTTCGGATCGTACTTCTCCATGAAGCGTTCGCCATTCTTGTTGCGGAGGATGCCGCCTTCTCCGCGCACAGCTTCGGTAACCAGAATTCCCTGCACTCCCGGCGGCCATACCATTCCCGTCGGATGAAATTGCACGAATTCCATGTCGAGCAGTTCGGCGCCGGCCTCGTACGCGAGCGCCATCCCGTCGCCGGTGCACTCCCAGGAATTCGAGGTGACTCTCCAGGATTTTCCGATTCCGCCCGTGGCGATCACGATGGACTTCGCCTTGAACGTGACGAAGCGGCCCGATTCGCGCCAGTAGCCGAAGGCGCCGGTGACGCCGGTGGCGTCCGTCAGCAGCTTCGTGATCGTGCACTCCATGAAGACGTCGAAGCCCAATTGCACGCCGCGATCCTGCAGCGTGCGGATCATCTCGAGACCCGTTCGGTCGCCGACGTGGCACAGCCGCTTGAACGTATGCCCGCCGAACGCCCGCTGCAGAATATCGCCGCTCTCGGTGCGATCGAAAAGCGCTCCCCACTGCTCGAGTTCGCGCACGCGGTCCGGAGCCTCCTGCGCGTGCAGCTGCGCCATGCGCCAGTTGTTCAGAAGTTTTCCGCCGCGCATCGTGTCGCGGAAATGCGTGCGCCAGTTATCCGCCTTGTCCACGTTCGCCATCGCAGCGGCAAGACCGCCCTCGGCCATCACGGTGTGCGCCTTGCCGAGCAGCGACTTGCACACCACTCCGACTTTGGCGCCCTGCGCCAGCGCTTCAATTGCGGCACGGAGCCCGGCGCCGCCCGCGCCGATGATCAATACGTCGTGTTCGTGGGTTTCGTATTTCTGAGCACTGAAACCGATTTGGGATGAAGCGCTCACAGGATTCGGATGTCCCTTATCGCGCCGCTGGCTACCAACCGGATGTAGAGATCGGTCAGGCCCACGGAAATCATGCTCACCCAGGCCCAGAACATGTGGTGCTCGTTCAGCTTCGTGACGCCCTGCCACGCGGCATGGCGCGGCCCGCCGAGCGCCGAGCAGGAAAAGCAATCGAGCTTGCCGCCGATCAAATGGCGCAGCGAATGACACGAAAACGTGTAGGTAGTCAGCAGGATGATGTTCACCAGCATGATCAGCGTTCCGACGCCGATCCCAAATTTGCCGTCGAAATCGAATGCGACGATCGAGTCGTACCAGAGGAACGCAACGAATATCACGGCGATGTAGAAAAAGTAGCGGTGCACATTCTGCAGGATGAATGGAAACGCTGTCTCGCCGCGATATTTTCGCCCAGGGCTCTCGCTGACCGCGCACGCGGGCGGGTCCAGCAGAAAGCCACGGTAAATCGCCTTGCGATAGTAATAGCAGGAGGTGCGGAAGCCCAGCGGCCCCGCGAGAATCAGGATCGCCGGCGAAAATGGCCACCAGTGATGCTGCGGGTCAATCAGGGGCGAATAAAACGGTGAAAGGTACGGGCCCCACTCGTAGAACTTACCCTCGAAGGCGCGCCACGTGGTGTAAATGCCGAAGGCGCTTATGACGATGATGAATGGCAGGTTTTCGATCCACCATGCATCGCGCCGTTGCGTACTGCCGAATCGAGTCAGACCCTTTACAGTCGAGGAATCCGCCACCCTGTTGTATGCCCCCCAAACACAAATAGAATATTCGAGAAAGCGGTTTTTGCAAATAACAATCGCGTCGCTGCTCGGGAAGCGACTCCAGCTTCATTTGAACGCATTCTCCGCCACGGCAGAAAACTTCGCCGCATGCCGACTCGCGCGGCAGAACCAACGACATTCCTCCCTGCCCCAAAGTACAGGTGCGCCCCGCGATACAAGGCACGGCGGCTTCCTTGACCGTCTCATCCAGCCCCGATAACGTAACCATATTGCTAGCGTCGCGACTGGAGATTTCCGATGAAAAACCACCGAGAGAGCGAGCAACACAAGCCCGTGATTGACATAATCGTTTGCCGGCAGACCGGACTCGCCCTGCTGCTAATTATCGTCCTGGCCCTCTGGTTGACGCCTACTGCACCCGCTCAGTCCGGGTCTACACCGCCCGCACAGCCTCCAGCGCAGACGCAGACTCAGTCTCAGCCGTCATCTCAGGCGCCGACTCAGACACCATCGCCGGCGGCGACACAATCAGACTCCTCAGCCCGGCCGCAATCGCTCGCGGACGCAGCACGCCAGGCTAACGCCCAAAAAGACAAACCGAAAGCGAAGCACGTCTACACCGACGAGAATCTTTCGAGTATTCACGGGACAATTTCCGTGGTGGGCGACGGATCTTCGCGCGGTTCTTCCAGAAATGGCGATTCAGTTGAGACCTCCGCAGGAGCAGCGCCGGCGGCCGCTGGCAATAACAGCGAAGCGTACTGGCGTTCCAGGACGCGAGCGATCAAGGACCAGATTGCGTCGACCGATCAGCAGATCGCGGACGTGAAGGCGGAAATAGCGAAGTCAGGGGCCGCGTCGTTCGATCCTTCGGCGGGGCTCGCGCAAGGTGTGATCGTCATCCACGACCGAAACGCGGAAGTAAAGGATCTTGAGGACAGAAAGCGGAGCCTTGAGAACCAACTCGACGAACTAGCGGACGAGGCTCGCAAAGCCGGCGCGGATTCCGGTTGGGCGCGGTAACCAGCTTCACGACAATTCAACGATCTCCTCAAATGTGCTGATCAGTCCCGGTGAACCGTGCCGGGCGAAAACCCCGGCAAGCAAACAGCGATATATTCCGCGCCCTCCGGCGTCGAATACTGCACCCATTCTCCACGATGAGCGATCACGGCCTGGCCCGGCCGCACATCGAGGCTTCCGCCCTTGTGCGTCAAGCGGAGCGCGCCTTTCAGGACGACAGTATATTCATCAAATTCCGGCGTCTGCCCCGGTTCCAACCAACCGGCCGGGCTTCGCATATGCGCAACGCTCAGCGCCTCGGTCTTCGAGTTCACGCGCCCGACGAATTCTTCGATGATCTTCGTCTTCGTTCCAGCGGCTTCGATGCGTGTCGGCTTCTCGATCAACGTTGGCATGCGCGCTCCTTGGATTTGATCTTGGGATTATTTCAGACGCTCAGTAAATCGAATATCCGCCATCAACCACCAGCGACGCGCCCGTTACGAAATCGGAAGCCGGCGCAGCAAGAAACACGGCCGCTCCCGCGCACTCGTCGGGATTGCCCCAGCGCCCGGCGGGTGTCCTCTGAACAACTTCCTGATAGAGCGGCATCGCTTTTATCGGCGCGGTCAACTCTGTCTCGAAAAACCCGGGAACGATCGCATTCACCTGAATATGGTGCGGGGCAAACTCGATCGCCAGCGATTTCGTCAGTTGCACCACAGCGCCCTTGGACGAGCTATATGCCGGAACCCCGCCCGATCCAAACAGCGAGTACATGCTGGCGATATTGATAATTTTCCCCGCCTTCCGCTTCAACATGGAAAGCGCCGCCGTCTTCGACATCAGAAACATCGCTGTCAGATTGATGTCCAAAATCTCCTGCCATCCTTCTCTGGTCTCTGCGAGAGCAGGCTTGAACACGCCCGCACCGGCGTTGTTCACCAGGATGTGCACCGGACCGAGGGTCCTCTCCACTTGTGCGAAAGCCGCGTCCCGCTCCGGATCGTTGGTCATGTCAACGGGCAGCGCCATGGCGCGAACGCCAACCGCTTGAAGCTCGGCTAGCACGGCAGCGTTTTTTTCGGGTTTGCGTCCTAAGATCGCAACGGATGCTCCGGCATTCGCGAAGGCGAGGGCCATGCTACGGCCGAGACCCCCATTGCCGCCGGTGACCAGCGCCACTCGGCCGGTGAGATCAAAAAGATTCGACTTTGGCACGTGAATACCTCATCGGCGGAAGAGCCTCTTGCCGCGTTGCCACGTGATCGTGGCGGTGACCAACAGGAGAAATATCGGCGTTGCGGGATTGCCGCCGATCACAAAAGCGTGGGTGATGATCGCGCCGATCATCGTGCACACGAGCAGGAATCCGCCGGTCGCGGTCGCGCGAGGAATCAGGAGCAAAATTGCGCTGAACACCTCTATTCCTCCGGTAACATAGCGGAACCACTGGCCCAGACCGATCTTGGCGAACAGCGCAACCATGGGCGCGGCGCCGGCGAGTTTGGAACCCCCGGCCAACAGAAACATTGCCGCGGCGACAATCTGGAGCACCCAGAGAAATATATTCATGCCTTTGGACGGCGCCGAAGTGGCGGCCGGAGCCGAAATCGCAGAATCAGACATTCGTTTCATCCTCTGTCGAACTGAGCACAAATACAACGACAACAAATCACACGAGCGTGCGTCCGCCGTCAACCACCATCACCTGCCCGGTCACAAAGTCGGACGTCGCAAGATAGAGCGCGGCCGCGGCGATATCGTCGCCCGTGCCGGTGCGATGCAACGGGACGCGACGGATGTATTCCGCATCCGGTGGCTCGCCCGGAAATTGAATCGTGCCGGGCGCGATGGCGTTCACCAGAATCTCCGGCGCTAGCGCGCCTGCCATGCAGCGAGTCAGCATAATGACGCCCGCCTTCGATACGCAGTAGTGCGTGTACCCGGGCCACGCCAGCAGGCCCCCCAGTGACGCGAGATTAATGATCCGCCCGCGGCCCTGCCGCTTCATGATCGGCGCCGCAGCCTGCGCGCAGTAAAATTGCGATTTAAGATTGGCGTTCATGATTCCGTCCCACTGCTCGTCGGTGATGTCCTCGAACTTCGCGGCAAAGAACTCCCCGGCGTTGTTGACGAGGATGTCGAGGCGACTGAATGCCTTCTCGACAGCCGGCAAAGAGTGTTGTCACCTCTGCGCGCTGCGAAACGTCCGCGTGAATCGCGACGGCCTTCACACCCAGCGCTTGAATCTCGCGCACGACAGCCTCGGCTTCAGCCTTCGACGTTCTGTAATTCACGGCGATCGCTGCGCCTTCCCCAGCCAGACGCAGGGCGATGCTACGACCGATGCGCTTTCCCGCGCCAGTCACCAGAGCTACCTGTCCTTCGAGCGACTTCTGCGGCACTAAAGGCCCTCCAAAATGCAGACGCACACATTAGCACTAGCCGGGCCTCGCGGAACACCCGGCATTTAGGTGGCGACAACTGCTCGGCCGCCGTACCTCGACACGATTGCTTGGCGGCGCTCCCTCGGCCATAATGCGCCCGTGATTTGGAGAGGCGCGTGGCGACACCGGAAGTAAAGCGTCCGTCGAAGAACATTCCTTCGCCGGAGCCTGATCTCACGCCTTCGGAGATCATCCGCCGCGCCGAAGCGATGCTCCCGATGCTGCGCGAGCGCCAGAACGCCTGCGAAGCCGCAGGCCAGGTTTCCGAGGATACCAACGGACAGTTCATCAAGGCGGGCTTCTATCGTATATTGCAACCGCGCTGCTTCGGCGGCTACGAATTCGACCTGCCGACTTTTCTCAAGGTGATGATTGCGGTTTCGCGAGGCTGTTCCGACAGCGGCTGGGTGCTAGCCCTCACCGCAGGTCACGCGTTCCTGATGTCGTCGTTTCCGGAGGAAGGACAGCGCGAAGCGTTCGGCGATACCGGTGAATTCCGCGCGCCGAGCGTCGCGATGCCGGGAGGATTGGCCGTCCCGGCCGCCGGAGGATATCGCGTCAGGGGGACATGGGACTACACGTCGGGTTGCGAGCTATCCACGCACTTCATCGGCTCCTGCATCATTCAGAATCCTGACGCGCGGACTCCGGATGGCGGCGCGTTCATCGCGTTCCAGCGCGATCAATACCGAATCGTGGACAATTGGCACGTCATCGGCATGCAGGGCACTAGCTCGCGCCGCGTGGTGATCGAAGAAATGTTTGTGCCCGCGCATTGCGTACTCGTCGTTTACGACGCAAAGGGCAATTACATTCATCCGCGCCCCGGAAGCCTGCTACACGCCAATCCCCTGTACCGCGGGAGGATCACTTCCCTGCTGGTTTCTGAAGTTGGCGCGGTCGCCGTGGGTATAGGACGCGGAGCGCTGGATACTTACGAAGAAATCCTGCGGAACAAGAAGACCAACTTCCCACCCTTTCAAGATCGAGCGCACGAAGCCGAGTTTCAGCGTAATTTCGGCGAAGCTCAGTCGCTGGTGGACACCGCCGAAGCAGCGCTGCTGCATATGGCCGCGGACTATACGGAACGCGCGCGCCTCGATGCTGAAGAAGGGGTTCCCTTCACCGATGAGGACGACCGAAGATTCCTGCAGATCGAGCAGCAGTGCGTGCGCCTCTGTTGGGAGGCGGTTGATCTGATGTTTCGGACCAGCGGAACTTCCGCTGCTGCCAAGACGGCTCCTCTGGGGCGTTACTTTCGCAATCTCGCGGTGATCCGTACCCACATTACGCTGCAGCACAATCACACCGCCGGAAACACAGGGCGGCTGCACTTTGGCTTGGCGCCGCTGAGCCGGCTGTAGCGAACGCGGACCTCGTCGCCGGCAGCGCGCGCAACTCACCCAGCCTCAATCGTGTAAAATCATCGGGCGCAAGGCGGAGGGCGAATGAAACTCGATCTGCTGGCAATCGCGCCGCATCCGGATGACGTTGAGCTGACCTCCGGCGGCACCATGATCAAGATGGCGCAGGCCGGATACCGCACTGGCATTCTCGACCTGACGCGCGGCGAAACTGGCTCGCGCGGAACGCCCGAAACACGGCTCAAGGAAGCAGCTCGCGCTGCGAAGATCATGGGCGCCTCCGTGAGACGTAATCTCGCGCTGCCCGATGCGCACCTCAAGGTAACCGACGAATACAAGTCCGCAATCGCGGAAGTAATTCGCGAGTTCGAGCCGCACACGGTAATCCTTCCCTACTGGGAGGGCCGACATCCCGATCACTACACCGCGGCGCGGCTTGGGTACGAGGCGTGCTTCGTGGCTGGCTTGAAGAACTATCCGCTCTCCGGCGAAGCGTTTCGTCCCTTTAAGATTTTGTACGCGGCCGCCTACGCCGATGTGCGCCCGACTTTCGCCGTAGACATCACCAAACAATACGACCGCCGGCGACAGGCGATCCTGGCCTATGCCTCACAATTCAACCCACCCAAACGCGACCGGAAATCGAAGGTGGCGCTCCCGCTCGACGAGCTCGAAGAACGGATGAGCCTCCAGGCTCGCCAATACGGACGGCTGATCGGCGTGAAATACGCGGAAGGATTCGTCGTCAAGGAAGTGATGCAGGCCGACGACGTCGTGAAAATGCCGGTGAGCTCGATGTAAGGTGGCGAAAAAGAAAAACGCCCCGACGTGCGAACGGCATACCGGGGCGTCTCTGTTTCTCGGACTCGATCTCGAACCCTAAAACTGGTTCCAAAGGTACTGGTTGTAAATTTCGTGATGAAACTGAATCTCCGGGCCCTTGACGACTGTTCCCAGCAGCCGGGCACAGCGGTCGGCGGATGCTTGTTTCAAGTCTCCATAGCGGCCCTTCACGTCCTCGCCGAGCAGCGTCGTCATCCACTCCGACTTTCGGAAATCGTCGAGTGCCGTGTAAATGTTGTCGGGCAGATACCGCTTCGCCTGGCGGAGGTTGGGTACCTTGGAAATGGTGCCGTCAATCCCCGTCTTGAAAATTGAATAGAGGACAAGGTACGGGTTGGCGTCGGGAGCGACGGAGCGAACTTCCACGCGCATGCTCCGGTCGTTTCCAATCGGAATCCGGACCATTGACCCGCGGTCAACCGCCGAAGCGATGATCTGGTTGGGCGCCTCGAAGTGCGGATCGAGCCGGCGGAATGCATTGACGCTGGGATTAAGAGCCAGGCAAATATCGGTTCCGTGCGAGAGGATGCGGTCCACGAACGACCATCCGAGGGCCGACAGCATGTCCTCGCCATTAGGATCCCAGAAGAGGTTCTTGCCTTCCTTCATGATGGACACGTTGGTGTGCATGCCGCTTCCGTTCACGCCCACGACCGGCTTGGGCAGGAACGACGCTGTCATGCCCAGGCTCGTGGCCACCTGGCGGCAAATTAATTTGTAAAGCTGGATTTGGTCCGCTGCGGCAACCACTTCGCCGTAACCGTAATTGATTTCAAACTGCGACGGCGCCACCTCAGGGTGGTCCTTCTCATTCTGGAAACCCATGGCACGCTGAACTTCCGCGACCGTGTCAATAAAGTTGCGAAGAGCGTCGCCCGGCAGCGAGTGGTAGTAACCGCCTGTATTCACGTATTCGAATTTCCCGGTTTCCGTGTAGTGACGTTCGGCATCCACGCCCTTGAAAAGAAACCCTTCGATTTCGTTTGCGGCGTTCAGCGTGTAGCCGTCGTTCTTATGTTTCGCCTCTGCGAAGGCCTTCAGGATGCCACGAATGTCGGCGGCGTAAGGCCCGCCCTTCTTCTCGATCACCTCGCCGAAAACAAGCACCTTTCCGGAACCGAAGAAATCGGACGGTGCCCAGTAAAACGCGCTCCAATCAACGCCGAGGCGCAAATCGCTTTCGCGCTGCGCCGTAAATCCGCGGATCGAAGAGCCATCGAAGGTCAGATTGTCCCAGCTCTTGACCAGGAACTTTTTGTCGTAGTCGAGCATGTGTAGGCGGCCTTCCAGGTCGCTAAAGCACAATGTCACGGCCTTGATGCGCTTCTCGTCGGTCAGATATTTCAACCGCTCTTCCTGAAGCTTGTGGCTGTCAACGCGATTCTTGCGCTGATCCTTTGCCTTGATGTTCATCTCTTCCAGCTCGCCGTAGTTGTGTGCAAGGAAATTGCGAAGTTCGTTAGACATGAAGCTCCCTCTGACGTGGAATGAACTTCTGTTCGAATGAAACTCTCAAGTCGGATCGCTGACGCGATCTGATCAGAAAACCTTGGTTCCCCGGGGGAAGGGTATCGTGCCGCTCTTCGAAACGTCAAATTCAAAATGCTGATGCGCTAAATTCAGCGCGCGTACCCCATCAAGATAAGTATCCGCAGAAATCCGCAAATAGGTCATAAAGCGAAAATGCGATGTGTTTGCGCTCCCAGGGTTGCATTCAGCGGCAATCGTTAACGGGCGGTCAAACTCCCACCGACCGAATCTGATAAACTGAGTACCAGAGTGAAACACCGGCGATGAGATTATTCGGTCGCAAATCCGCTCCGACTTCCCGTTCCCGGCTCCTGCCGGCGAACAGCGGCGGAAATCTCCGGGCACCTTCCCGTCGAATGACTCTGGATTTGGCGCGCGCTGAAACTTTTGCGTCCATGCTGGCAAATAGCCGAGCATCCCAGGTGATCGAAGTCTCAGATCTGCTCGCGGGTATGTACATCTCTAATTGGGAGCGCCTGTCGGTGTACTGGGCGGAGGAGAATCGCGAAAAGATCGAGAGCTTTCTGCGCGGAATCTGCCGAATCAGCCCCGAGAGGTGGCATTCCTGGATCGAGTTCTACGACGATTTGCGGCGCAAGGGCGAGCGCCGGCCAGTCTGGCGCCCGCTGGCCAAATTGAAGAAAGCTTCGCCAGCCGAATCGCCGATCCGGCCTTCCGCCGCACTCGCGGCCGTCCTGAAGCACGCAGAGGAACTCGCGCCTTCGCACGACTCGGTCGGGGAAGGCAATCTCCCCATCCTGACCACGGAATGCGTTTTGCTGTGCATCGTGAGGAGCTTTGGAACGGAAGTCAGCCGCAAGCTGACCGGGACCGGTCTGGACACCACGCGCCTCGAGCTCGACGCGCTCTTCCCGCGCCGCGCGCCGCTCAAGTAAGAATTAGCACGCCGGTTGTTTCCCATCAAATCAAATGATCATTTTGAATCGCGGCCACAGGTCGGCCAGCGGAGCGATCGGCTTGCGGCAGACGTACACGGGAATGCTCTGTTCGTTCGGCATGCCATGCGGATTGGTGATTGTTGCCGCGAGCTGGACATCGCCAAACAATTTGACGAACTCGTCCGATCGTTCGCCGAATATAATCATGCACGCCCCCGAATACCCTCGCGGCCCCCAATAGAAATAGCTATTGTGCCCGCTGAGCGCCTTCGGCAGTCCGAGCGCAGGACCATAGTGGTCAATGGCGCCGGCCTCACCGTAATTCCCAGCGAGAATTCCGCAATCCGCGCGATCCGCTTCGGGGAGCCCCTGATAAACCTGCGCCACCGTCGCTGCCGTTGTGTCCCATCCGAACATGTCCGCATAAAGCTGCGGCAGCGGCGCGTACACCGCGTCGCGCTCGGTCTTGACCACGCTTCCGGCCGGCAGTAGTGCCGAATACCGCATGAAAGCATCGATCGGCAGCAGCGGAACTCCAAAAGGCAGCGCGACCAATCCGCCGATGATAAGCAATGCCGGAAAAGCAACTCGCAACCAGCGTCGGCCAGCTAGTTCCGAGAACTTCTCGAATGCGACTCCGCCAGCCGCCATCAGCAGCGGATAGACCGGCAGCGCGTAATAAGATTTTCCTCCCAGGAGAATGAAAACAGCCATCACGATCAGATACGTCCATCCGAGAAATCGAAATGGCTTCCCTGCCCGCGCGAAGAAACACCATGCCAGGCCGCCCAACCAAATCGGCAGCGCCAGCGGATGCATAAATACGATCTGTTCCCCGAGAAAGCGCAGCGGCGAAATGGGAATGTTTTTGTAAAGCTGCGCGTTGCGCACCACCTCGATCTGCGGCCAGCCGTGGCGCGCCTCCCATAACAGGTTCGGCAAAAATATCGTCAGTGCGATCAAGCCTCCGACCCAGATCCAGCGCGAGCGAAAAAGTTGCCACTCGCCAGCAAGCAGAAGCCCGGCCACAATCGCGAACCCGAGGACGAGCATGGTGTGCTTGTTCTCGAGCCCCACCCCGGCGACCGCGCCAAACGCCAGCCAAAGCCTCGGCGACGCGCCGCGCGCAATGCGCACGACGATCCACGCGCAAACCAGCCACAGAAGCGGCTCGAAAGCGTTCATCGAGAAAAAACTGTCGAAGGCGAGGTATGCAGGAGCCAACAGGATTGCCGCGGCGGCAAGAAATTGAGCGAAGCGCCCTCCGCCGAGCTCCCGCGCCAGCACGCCGGTCAGGAATACGACGGCAGCGCCCGCCAGCACGGGAAGCAGACGAATTGAAATCAGCGAATTTCCGAACAGGTGTCGCGAAAACCACGCGACCAACGCGATCAGCGGCGGCTGATCCACATAGCCCCACGCAAGATGTTCGCCGCAGGCCATGTAATAGAGTTCGTCGCGAAAAAAACCGTAGTGGCGAATTCCTGCGAGATGGAAAAGCAACTTCGCGACGGCAAGCCCCGCGAGAACGGACGTGGCTGCCAGCGTCCGCCCTCTCGCACGAGTGCCGGCGAGTGAGCGCGCATCAAACTCGTTTACTTGAGTTTCGCTCATGCGGGCTGGGAGACCGTGCAACTGGGCGGCGCGAGAAACGCTCCTCGTCCGCCCACTGCGCAATCAGTTCGCAGCTGGCGAAATGATGGTTGCTGACTTAATCGTGTCGAGGTTTGGAAAATTCTTATCGAGATACGCTTTTCCCTGCGATGTGATTTGACCCTGGTCCGGACGCTCGCCGTAGCCGTTGTAAAGTTTCTGCACTACGTCCATCCCCGAGATCACCTTGCCAAATGGAGCGAACCCCTGACTATCCAGGAATGTGTTGTTGCCGAAATTGATGAAAAGCTGCGTGGTGCGGGTGTTCGGCCCAGCCGTGGCGAACGTGATCATGCCGGGAGCATTGCTCTGCTTGCCCTGATCATCCTTGATATTCGCGTTTTGCCAGGCCCTGTTGACCGCCGGGTCCGCGTTCAATCCAAATTGCACCATGAATCCCGACAGATTGCGGAAGAATGCGGCGTCGGTGAAGAAACCATGTTTCACGAGATTGTAGAAGCGGTCGGCGCCGAGCGGAGCCCACGCGCGCGTGACCTCCACGACGAAATCGCCCTTCGTGGTGGTGAATTTCACTTGAAACGATTCGGGCGCCTTCGCATTGAGTGTAGCCGGATGCAGCAAAGCGGGATCGCTGGTCATATGTGTTGTCCTTGGTTGCGTCGCTGGGCTCGTTTGTCCCGCGGGCGCCGCTGGCGTTTGTCCTGCGAGCGCGCCTGGAGCGAAAACGGCCATCATGCAAAATGACATTGTTGCGGCAAGACGTTTCATGCGTTATTTCCTCTCCTTGACTTGGCTGCGGCCTCAACATCTTGCATCAGACGCAGCATGTTGCCACCCAGAATTTTCTCGATGTCCGTTTCCGAATACCCTCTCTGCAGCAGTGCTTCGGTAATTCGAGGCAGGCGCGAGGCATCTTCCATGCCGTAGGGCATTTCCGCGCCGTCGAAATCAGAGCCGAGCCCGACGTGATCAATACCCACGACCTTCACCGCGTGGTCAATGTGATCCACGATCAGCGGCCACTCCACGCGCGGCAGCTTGCCCTCGGCCACGAACGCGCGAATGATTTTATCCGATTCGAGTATCTGGCAGGCGTCATTTTCGCCGCACCGCTTCTCCGCCTCGGCGTCAATCTGTTTCCACAGCTCCGGCTGCGCCTTTTCCGCGTCGCGAAACGCCTGACTGAGAAATCCCATGTGAAAATTGATCTGGATCAGGCCATCCTGTGCGGCGAGCGCCTTCATCATTTCATCAGAGAGGTTGCGCGGCGTCTTGCACAGTGCCTGGCACGACGAGTGCGAGGCAAACACAGGCGCTTCGCTCACGGCCAGCACGTCGCAAACCGTCTTATCCGACACGTGCGAGACGTCCACGATCATGCCCAGGCGATTCATTTCCTTGATCGCCTGTTTGCCAAACTCGCTCAATCCATTGTGCGCGGGCTTGGCAGTGGAAGCATCCGCCCATTCGGTATTTTGCACGTGCGTCAGCGTCATGTAGCTCACGCCCAGCGAGGCGAATTCACGCAGGACGCCGAGGTCGTTGTTCATCATCTGGCCGCCCTCGACCGCGGTGAGCACGGCAATCTTGCCCGCCACGCGTGCGCGTCGTATGTCCGTCGCAGTCCGCGCCGCCGCCAAATCATTCGGATGCAGGGCCACTTGCCGGCGAATGGCCTCGATTTGCGCGATCGCCCGTTCGACCGCTACTCGCCCGGTAATCGTGCCCCTTACCCAAACTGCAAAAAAGATTGCATCGAGCCCGCCCTCTTTCATTCGCGGGATGTCCACCGACCCATCGGCATGGCGATCGCCGAGATCGAAATTACCGGACAGGAACCGCTGCGTCGTGTCCGTGTGCGTGTCTATCACCAGCGAGCGAAAATGCAGCTCGCGGGCTTCCGGCGAGATTTCAGATTGAGCATCAAACGCAAGAATTGACGACAAAACGCCTCCAAAAGTACGGCTGGGGGCAAACGGCACGGTGCGAGCAGAGCTTCCCCGCACGTTTCCTGCATCATTCCGCCCCGTATAAGGTTACACCAGAAATCCCTCGAAGGGGCGGCGCTCGGCACCGAAAACCACCAAAACAGGTGTTGCATCCGGCGCACTTGCCGCGCAAGACAAGCTCGGTTGAAATCCGCGCTGGTAGTATCCTGTTAGAGATTTCGCATCCGGAAAAACATGACTACGATGGCCAGCGAATATATTGGCGAACTGAAGAAGTGGGCTACCGATGTCGCGCGCAAAGGTGGCGGTGGTGAACCGATTCAGCTCGTTCGCGCGCTCGAATTGATCAGCAAGGATTTCGGCTTGCAGCCCCACGAAGTCGCCATCCTCGGCTTGACGTCGGACGGGCGCTCCTTGCGTTTTCTCGCTCCGGATAACCTGCGAACCGTCGGCCAAATACCGCTTTCGAGCACAAATTCCCTGGCGGCGCGTACCGTGCGCGAAAAGCGACCCGAGCTGATCAATCACTTTTCGGTGGTGCCCCACGCATCCGTTTTCGAAGCGGTGCCTATCGCGGAAGAACAGCGCGGCGATCCCATCCAAAAGATCATGAGTTCACCGATTCTGTCGGCTGGCAAAGTGATCGGCGTCCTTCAGGTGTCCCGAAAGGGCAAGGCCATGACGGATGCCGGCCCGGATTTCACGCATCCTCAGCTCCGCGAGCTGAAATTGATCGCCGACGCGCTCGCACCCTGCGTTGCGATCTGCAACCAGGAATAAACTCCGCGCGGACGCCTCAGACTTCTCGCCGTTCACACAACTGTAATTTTCCAATCACGTGAAATGAGTTGACATCGCTGCGCACGCTTGCTAATTTTCGAACGCGGATTTTTTCTGATTGAGACTTCAGGAGGCACCGTACTCCGGCAAGACACATGGCGTTCGTCGCGAAGAACATTTTTCTCACCAAGGGAGTCGGAAAGCACCGCGAACGCCTGTCGAGCTTCGAGCTCGCTCTGCGCAACGCAGGCATTGCCGCCTGCAACATCGTCCGCGTCTCCTCGATTTTCCCGCCTTCCTGCAAATTGATTTCGCGTAGCGAGGGTCTCAAGCACCTCAAGCCTGGCCAGGTTGCCTTCACCGTCATCAGCGAGAATCAAACGCGCGAACCGCATCGCTTGATCGCCGCCGGTGTAGGTTTGGCGTTGCCCGCGGACAAATCCATGTACGGTTATCTTTCCGAGCACCACTCGTTCGGTGAAAGCGAAGAAATCGCTGGCGAATACACGGAAGAACTGGCCGCCGAAATGCTCGCGACCACGCTGAACGTCGAATTCGATCCCGATCTTTCCTGGGACGAAAAAAAAGAAGTCTATCGCATCTCGAACAAGATCGTCCGCACCATGAACATCACCCAGTCCGCCGTCGGCGACAAACGCGGCCTGTGGACCACCGTCCTTGCCGCGGCCATTCTGCTCGGCGAAGACGATTAACGTTCGGCTCTCGATTGCGTAGTCCCCTGGAATTTTCCCCTGCTACATTCTGCGAGGCACCCGGAGGCACCATGCGAGTGCGTGACAAGGTCGCGGTCATCACCGGCGCAGGCGGTGGCGGACAGGGCCGTGCCGTCGCGCTTCGGCTGGCGCGTGACGGCGCTTCGGTAATCGTCTCGGACATTGATGTGCACGGCGGACGCGAAACGGTTCGCTTGATCGAAGCGCAGCGCGGTCGGGCAGCGTTCCATCCGGCAGACGTCGGAGTCGAGAGCGAGGTTCGCGAGCTGCTGGCGTTCAGCGAGAGCACTTTTGGAGGCGTGGATATTTTGATCAACAACGCCGGGCCGTATTTCCACGGCGCACCGTTCTCGAAATGGATGGAGACCATCCAGGCAAATCTGATGGGCACGGTCTTCGGCACGCTGCACGGGATCGAGGCGATGCGGCGGCGCGGCGGCGGCACGATCGTCAATTTCGGTTCGACCTCTGCCGTCGGCCACGGTTTCAAACACTCGAGTTCCCCGCCCTACGACATCGCAAAGGCCGGCATCGCACGTCTCACGACGACTCTGGCGTGGCTCAGCGAAAAAGAGAAGATTCGCGTGAATTGCATCGTGCCGGACTGGGTGGCCACCGATGAGGTGCGAAATTACGTCGAATCCCTCACCCCCGACCAATGCAAGGAAGAGGGCGTCCCGCTGCCTCTCACAACCCTCGACGAGATCGCCGACGCCGTCATGGAACTCATCGAAAACGAAGACCTTGCCGGGCGAGTCCTCGTTTGGTGGACCGGCCAGAAGCGCGGCCTGATTCCAGTGGGTGACCTGGGATACTCCCGGCTCGAATAACTCCGTTCCGTTTCCGCACGTGTCGAATGCGAATCGTCCCGCCGATATTATTTTGCCATTCGTGCGCCTCGCAGGTAACGTCAAAAGAGCTGGTGCCGCCGCCGAGCGGCCAACCGAGAACATCCGAAGGACGCATAAACCGACCATGAGCCGATATACGCCTGTCCCGCCCGAGAACTTTTGCGGAATCCCGGAGGAGTATTCGCGCTATGAATCCTCGCGCGCCGTCATTTTTCCGGTGCCGCTGGAGCGCACCACCTCGCACCAGCAGGGCGCCCGTAACGGCCCTTCCGCGATCCTCGCAGCGAGCCGCAATCTCGAACTTTATGACGAAGAGCTTCAGATTGAGCCGTACAAGGAAATCGGCATTCATACGCTCGCACCGATTGACACCATGGATGGCGGACTCGGCGAGGTCATCACCGAGCTTTTCACGGCCGAGACTGGCCTGCTCGACGACAACAAGTTCCCTGTTGCACTCGGCGGCGAGCACGCGCTCACCCCTCCGCTCGTTTCCGCAGTAGCGAAAAAATACAAGAATCTCACCGTGTTGCATATCGGCGCGCACGCCGAACTCCGCCACGAGTATCAGGGCTATCCCGCGAGCCCCGCATGCGCCATGCGCCGCGTCGTCGAGATGTGCCCGGCCGTGCAGGTGGGCATCCGCTCGATTTCCGCGGATGAAGCGCGCGCGATCCCGCAGCTAAAAACAACCGTCTATTGGGCCAAGGATATCGCGCGCGTGCCTCTCAAGGCCTGGATCGCGAAAGTTCTCGGCGACCTGAGCCCCAGCGTTTACGTCACGATTGATCTCGGCGGCTTCGATCCCTCGATCATGCCTGCCACGGGCAGTCCCGAACCCGGTGGCCTCGACTGGTATCAGATGACGTCGCTCTTGCGCGCCGTCGCCGACCATAAGAAAATCGTCGGGATGGACGTCGTCGGACTCTTGCCCCATCCGGGTGGCCACGCGTCCGATCTGCTGGCGGCGAAGCTGGTCTATAAATGCCTGGGGTATATTTTCTGCCAGGGATGACAGCCTAGCCGGAAAGGCCGTCATGGTGATTCCCTTCTCGGTCGTAGCTGTCCTACTTCAGCATGGCTTTTACTTCGGTGTTTCCGATCGCGGTCTTATCGGTTGGATCATTATTGGCTTGCTGGCGGGATGGATCGCCGGTCACATTACGCGCGGGCGCGGCTTCGGCTGCGTGGTAAACGTCATCCTGGGGCTGATCGGCGCGGTTGTTGGCGGCTGGATTTTCACCAAGCTCGGCGTCCCTTTCTGGGGATTCTGGGGCAGCCTCGCTGGCGCAACGGTGGGTGCCGTCGTCCTCGTCGCAATCGCCAGACTATTCGCGGGTGGCCGCTCCGACTAGCCGCCGCTTCGAATCGTTGGCATCCCGAGTCCGCCGCGGCGGACGAGGGATCTCTCCTCGGCATCGAGATTATCGCGCGCGAGTTTCGATTTTCGCATTTCGAGTTTCGTCTTTCGATCTTCGCCTCTCGATCTTCACCCTACCGCGTCGCGATCCACTGCCAGGCGATCCACACCACGGGCGCAGCCAGGATCAGGCTATCCACGCGATCGAGCACTCCGCCATGCCCGGGCACGAGCGTGCCAGAATCCTTCACCACTGCACCGCGCTTGTACGCCGATTCGACCAAATCGCCCATTTGTCCTGCGATGTTTGCCAGCCCCGCGAGCACGATCAGATCCACGGTGTCAGCCTGTATCCACCGCGCGAAAAACACTGCGACCAGGAGCGAAGCGATTAGATTGGCAATCGCTCCCTCCCAGGTTTTCTTGGGGCTCAGCGCGGGAGCCATAGGCAGGTGTCCGAGCGAGCGGCCGACAAAATATGCCAGCATGTCGCCCGCCCATATCAGGCAGAGCGTGAAGAGAACAAGCTGGCGTCCGACGCGCTCGATTTCGTTGATTCGCACCAGATAGCTGAAGGGCAGAGCAACGAACAGCAATCCCGCGGAGCTGATCGCGATCGCCGGAAGGACGTCCTGCAGCGGACGCCGCGTGCCCAGCCCGATAGACATCGACCCAAACACGAAGACCAGTAGCACGAGCTCCGCGGACACCGCGCCGCGCGTGGCGTCCCTGACAAGCGTCGCCCCGCCGCTGAGCGACCGTGTCTCGACCATCCCGGCTGCGTACTGCGCGTAGAAAAGTCCGGCGGCGCAAAGCATCGTCCAATTCTGGAAGGCCCTCATGCCGACGCGTTCGCCGAGCGTGAAGAATTCATGCAGTGCCGCGAGCGCCACAATCGCTGCGACACCCGAGACCAGCACAGGCGGTCCCCACCACACCAGCGCGACCACGGCGGGAATCAGCACGACAGCCGTCAGAATTCGCAGGAGCATCCGGCGTTAGCCTCGCCTCGAGCGCGCGTCATGCTCGGGCCGCAGCGCGCCCAGTCCGCCGTATCGGCGCTCGCGCTTCTGAAAATCCACCAGAGCTTCGAGCAGCCGCACGCGCGAAAAATCCGGCCACAAGGCTTCGGTAACGTAAATTTCTGCGTACGCAATTTGCCACAACAGGAAATTACTCACGCGCATTTCGCCGCTCGTGCGGATCAGCAGATCTGGATCGGGCAGCCCCGCGGTGTAAAGATGGTCGGAAATCGTCTGCTCGTCGGCGCGAAAAGCCGAAAGCCCGTTCGTGCGCACGTGATCGAGCATGGCATTGAACGCGTCGGCAAGCTCGGCGCGTCCGCCGTAATTCAGCGCGACCACCAGCTTCATGCCCGTATTCTTCGCGGTCTGCCGCATCGCGTCGGCGATGTCCTTGCCGACGGCCTCGGGAAGTTGTGCCGATCGTCCAATCACCAGCAGTCGGATGTTGTTCTTGTGAATGGACGGCAGCTCGCGCTTCAGATATTCGCGCAACAGTCGCATCAAGAAATCCACTTCCGCCTGCGGGCGGCGCCAGTTTTCCAGCGAGAACGCGTACAGCGTGAGGCACGGCAAATGCAGGCGTGCGCAAGTCTCGATCACTTCTCGGGCGGCCTTCACGCCCGCGCGATGTCCAGCCACCCGCGGCAGATGCCGCTTCTCGGCCCAGCGCCCGTTGCCGTCCATGATCACGGCAAGGTGGTCCGGCATCCGCTTCAGATCGAGTTTTTCCAGGAGTTCCGCTTCCTCGCGGCTGGCGGGTTTGAAAAGGTCGTTGTTTTTCACGGGGAGGGGCTCAAAGAACGTCCGCGAGGGAAATTAGCACACGCGTTGGGCGCACGCAACCGGCTAGGTCGAGGCGCCACAAGAACAACTACTTCGTGCGTTTTAACGGAAGCTGCTAAAAAAAGGCCTGAAGAAGAAACGAAATCGAGGAGCGGCCGGCGGGATGTTGTGCCCGCCGGCCGCTCTCGCTAATCGGTTAGTCGGCTGCGGCCGATTTTGTGGTCGCTGGCTTCGGGACGGTGTTGATCGTCTTCAGGATGCGGGAGACGATCTGGTAGGGATCGCCTTCCGAGTTCGGACGGCGATCTTCCAGATATCCCTTGTAACCGTTCTTGATGAAATTGACCGGCAGCCGGACGGAAGCTCCGCGATCGGAGAGACCGAAGCTGAACTTGTCAATGGCTTGCGTCTCGTGCAAACCCGTCAAGCGCAGGTGATTATCGGGGCCATACACGGCGATGTGCTCGGGAATGTACTTCTCGAATGCCGCCATGAGAGCCTCGAGATATTCCTTCCCACCCACCTCGCGCATGTACTTCGTTGAGAAGTTGGTGTGCATGCCGGATCCGTTCCAGTCTCCCTTGATCGGCTTGCAATACAATTCAAAATCCACCTCGTATTTTTCGCAGAGGCGCGCCATCAAGTAGCGAGCCATCCATGTGTCGTCGGCGGCTTTGGCGGAGCCTTTGGCGAAAATCTGAAACTCCCATTGGCCTTTCGCGACTTCGGCGTTGATTCCTTCGTGATTGATGCCAGCCGCGAGGCAGAGGTCCAAGTGCTCCTCGACAATTTGCCTTGCGACGCTTCCCATGTATTTGTAGCCGACGCCGCAGTAGTACGGACCCTGCGGCTTGGGAAAGCCGTCTGCCGGGAAGCCGAGAGGGCGCCCGTCCTTGTACAGAAAATATTCCTGTTCGAAGCCGATCCACAGGTCTGGATCGTTCTCGATCGTAGCGCGCATATTCGTCGAATTCGGTGTGCCGTCCGGATGCATCACTTCGCTAAGGACGAGGTAAGCGTCCTTGCGGGCTGCATCGGGATACAGAGCGACGGGCTTCAGAATGCAGTCGGACTTATGCCCTTCGGCCTGCATCGTGGAACTGCCGTCGAATCCCCATAGAGGCAGATCCGCCAACGTGGGCGGCTTTTCGAATTCTTTGAGCGTAGTCTTTCCGCGCAACTCGGGAATTGGCTTCCTGCCGTCGAGCCAAACATATTCCAGTTTGTATTTTTTCATAGGTGTCATGTCCAGTGGGCCGGGGCATCTAGGCGCCCAGCCATCAATATTTAATAAATGGAGCGAAACGTCCGATACGAGCATCGCCAAAATACAGGGCTACCGTAGGTATCGTCCAATTCATTAAATCTATGGACTCGATTCAGGATTTCTTGAACCGTGCGGAATTGGGGTTTTCAATTTGATGCGGGGGATGGGAGGGCGTACTAGAACACCGCTGCGCGGCGAACCGACCGCGCTGTCAGTTCCTCGACTCGCCTAGGTCGTTCTTGCCCAAGCCGTGCGCCGAGGGCGAAGGAACGCAACGGCACCCAGCCCGAACAACAGCAATGTGATAGTTCCGGGTTCGGGGACGGGCACGCCGCCGAGGTCTTCCTTGTTACCGCCTTCGTTCCAATCTCGCCCTCGGTCCCCAATGGACCAACCCTTCCAGTCGGGCAATACGAAGGAACCCAGCTTTTCGATGTTCCAATCAATCATACCGTCGCGGCGAAATTTATCGTCCTTCAATTCGGACAAGAAAGCGTTTGCGACCAAGAAAGATCTCGAGTCTGAGAGGTCAACGTTATTGCCGCCGTCAAAACTATTGGCAAGCAGAATGCCGGAGGATCCTTTCCCAAAGCCAAGATGAGGGATTCCATCTGCGGCAACCGGTAACGCCGTCAGCAAAGCAGCTCCAAAAAGTAGGGCGACCGCTAAGATCTTCATATGGTTTCTCCCAAGTCCCGGACGAAAGGTTCTCCGTGTCATGGGAGATAGTAGGCAGACTGGAAAACGAAGTCTGTACCATTGTGGACACTTTCGAGTTTTCGTCATTTGTTGGTTATTTCGTAGGTTTTCACAGGAAAATTACGAGAGTGAGCAAAATGGAACAGTTTCGATTTGTCGCTACGATTAAGATGCTGGCTTGAATGGCGAGGGAAGCCGAAGGGGTTCGGATTCCAGGGCTGGGACCGGGTTCTTTTCCTTGCCTCGCCGTTCTTATATTTCAGTTTTCGCAAGTACGATAGCCGCGATTCTGGATCGCTGTCAGATACCACGCAGCACCACCTGCCCTAGAAAGCTTCCCGACTTTCCTGATGGGAACGAGACCTCGTTTGTGTGTCGAGTAATTAGGGCACCAATCCTTTGTTTTCAGTGAGTTACGCGAGAAATTGCTCGGCATGGTGTGTCGAGTAATCTGCACGCCGTTCGCGCGTCCACAGCGCGAAAATACATCGCACCTATAGCGCTTATATACAGGCGGTTCTGATCGCCAATGCGTCAATTAGAAGTCTATGAAGTGCGTACGGAGGCAGGCACGGAACGAGGGATCCCCCGGCTCGTCGCCACGGCGACTCGCCCGGGACGCCGATGCTGGTCGCGTCGTCAGTTGTCAAAGAGCATCCAGCCTTCGCCAGGAGGGCGGTGGTACAGAATCCTGTTACGGCGAGGCCGCAAGCGGCCCCGACTGACGCTAATTCATTTTCCAATGGCTGTCTATTGTGGAAACTACGTACGGAGGTCGCGCAATTTGCACGCCCACTTGTCGGGCAATCCGCGTATGAGGAATCAGCCAGGCAAAACGTCTTAGTTTTATTTGGTAAGATAACAGCAAATGAAACTGGCTAAGCGGCAAGAAACCAAGCCAACGATTCGCTTCAGTGCCGAGTTGTATCGGCCCAAGGCAGGCGAAAAGATCGGATCGTGGACCCTCCTAACTCTGCCCAAGAACGCGAGTGCGAAGCTACCGTCACGAGGAGTGACGGTGGTTGAGGCAACTATCAATAGCTTCCCTTTTCGAGCGGCGCTCGAGCCAGACGGCAAAGGAAGTCACCGGCTCAAGGTTAATAAAATCATGTGCGATGCCGCAGGCGCGGACGCGGGAAACACAGTAACGGTGGAGATAACGCGGGCTGGAGAAGAACCGGAGAACAGGGTGCCAATGGATCTACGCAAGGCGCTTGCAGCCGCTCCGCTGGCGAAGGCAGGGTGGGAGGACATCACACCAATGGCGCGCCGGGACTGGGTTTTCTCGATCAGCTCAGCCAAGCTGCCGGAAACGCGCAGGCGCCGGATCGAGAAAGCGTGCGACATGCTTGCCTCAGGAAAGCGACGACTATGCTGTTTTCCCGGCATTAAGTGGATTATGAAAAAAAACGCAAAATCGTGTGGAATGTGGCTTCCGTTGCCGACCCGCCGCGACTAGCGCAGTTGCGCGAATTCCTGCGTGATGTAGAGGCTTCCATCCGGCGCTTCAGCAATCCCGACTCCGACGTGAGTGTATTTCACGTTCAAGATATTCCATCGGTGATTCGGCTGGAACTTCGGCTCATTCATGAACAGGGATTCGGCCTGGCTTACACCGCTGCAATTGGCGATATTTTCACCCGTTGAGAGCCACTTGATTCCCGCCGCCGAAACGCGGCTGGCCGGAGAACTACCGTCCGCACCCTGATGACTGAAGAATCCGTTGCGGGCCATTTCCTCCGAGTGCATCCTGGCCGCTGCTGCCAGCCGGTCGTCCCACTGAAGCGCGAGCGCGCGGCCGCCTGTTTCGCCCGAGTAAGACCGATCGGCGCGGTCGCGGTTGATCAGCTCCCACATTTGCAATTCGAGCTGGCCCGTTCGATATGAAACGTTAGCGCGCTGCGGAACCGACTGTGAAGAAAGCGAACTCGCCGGGACTAGAACAAAGACGAGGGCTGCCAGAACGATCGCGACATGTCCCTTGGAAGGTCCAGCAAGGCGGATGGTGGAGCTGGCTGGAGTTGGCATGGAAATCTTGCCCACACCACAACCGTACGCGGGGTTCAGCTACGAGAATACTGTCCGAAAGGGCAGGTTTAGTGCTGGTATGTACGGCCACTGACCAACGACTTCATCGGTAGAATGTAGGCCTCCCAACGGCGGAATTTCGTCTGGTAAGCGGGTTTATTTCTGGGTAAGACGATAAAGATCGGCGTGGCCGCCGGGGCGGGCATAAACGATGGTGGAAAGGTCCCTGGAAAAATCGGAGCCGTTGCCTCCGCTGTAATTCAATGGAAAAGCAAAGGGGACCTTCAGCGCGATCTGTGGCGTACCAATTATTTTGCCGCCTGCCCATAGCTGGCGGTAAATCGTGACTTCACCACGGGAGGCAACCGAGTACAGGAACGACTTGCCGTCAGGAGCAAAAACCGCACTGAACGTAACCGCGCCTGGAATCAGTTGAGTGCATTTCCTGTCGGAGGTGGAGACCTCGTAGATTCCGGTTGCTTCCCCGAACGGTTGGACACCCAGCAGATACTGCCCGCCGGGGTCTATGTCGGAAAGAATGGAGCAGTTGTCCGCGACCTTCTCGAGATTCGAACCATCCCCGTTCATTCTCCAAACGGATGGCGTCGCCCTCCCGTCGTCCCTAGTCGCCACATACAGGAACTTCTGGTCGGGGCTCCATAATGAGTTATAGGTGTCAGCTTGAGCCCCAGGGAGCTGACGAAGACCGCTGCCATCCGTTCCAACGACAAAGGCGCCGGTCCCGCCGCCGGTTGTGGACTCCTCAAAAGACAGATGAAGATTGTCCGGCGCCCAATTCCCGGTCCCCAAGTGTTCTCCGGTGGCGAGTTTCACTTTGTTGCCACCATCAATATTCGACACCCAGAGTTCGTTTTTGTCGCGCGCGGGAAGCGTGATGTACATCACACGCTTTCCGTCCCGCGAAATGGTGGGCTGAGTCACGTCTTCCGACGCGATGTCCGCGGATTCCTTTGAACGAACGTGATACACGGTCAGGAAGCCGGAGGATTTGCCGTTCACGAAGTAGATCCCGTCACCTGACGGGTCTGACATCGGCGCGAAATCCGGTCCCGCTCCGAAGGTAATCTGAGTCAAACTCCGGTCCTTCAAGCCGTACTTCCAAATATTCGTCAGGCCATCTGTGGTACGGGCGAACAGAACTGTAATTCCCGGTTCGCCCCACACAACGACACGCGGACTCCCGGACACCTCACCTAAATCAACGGCCGCGTGGCTGGTCACGTTGATTCTGTAAAAATGGAAATTGGCCCCAAAACCCGTTGGAGTACCGGCCGCAAGCAGATCCTTGCCGTCCGGAAATAGCAGAAGCGGAACGCAAAACAGGCCGGAGCCCGTTGCGTCGTACACCCGTTCCTGATTCAATCCGGACTTATCCGACCGAAAAATCCCGGCGACATCAGACTTGGCGTAATAAACGAATTCGCCGTCGGGCGATGGAACCGCCTGCGTACCAGAAACCACACGACGCGGAGTCCCACCGAGCGTAGGCACCGCCCAGACTTCGTTCTGTCCGAGAGGCCTGACGTAGTAAATCTCCTTACCGTCGGGCGAAAAGCTGTCCACAACCTTGTCGCCTTCGTCATTCGTGAGTTGGAGGGGCTCTCCACCGGACGTGAGCATGAGAAATACCTGTTCGGTGCCGTCCACGGGTGAGACGAACGCCACATTGTGGCCGTCGGGAGAAAGCCGCGCGTCGTTCATCGGCTTATTCCACTGGCTGATTTGCGTAATTTTCGCGGGGCCGCTTGGAGTGGTCGAACGGGGCCAAAAGTGATACGCCGCAAAGACCACTGCCAGGAGCACGAAGCAGGCAGCCAAAATCGCGTATCTGTTCTTTGCGTGTTTCGTTGGAGATTGAGCCGCTACGCTTGAGCCAGATGCAGGCTCGGCAGCAAGTTCCTGAGTGGACACGCTCCTCGACGAAGAAATTCGGCTCGAATCCGTATCCCGCCGCAGGCGCTTCAGGTCGGTGCGTATCTCCGACGCAGACTGGTAACGGAGATCGCGATCCTTCTCGAGCGCCTTGTGGATGATGTCTTCGAGCTTCGCAGGTACGTCCGGGTTAAGCCGCACGGGACCGACCGGCGTCTGATTTAGAATTGCCTCGGTAATCACTCCCGAGGTGTCCCCGCGAAAGGGGAGAGCGCCGGTCGCCATCTCATACAACACCACTCCAAATGAAAAAAGGTCGGTGCGCGCATCGAGGGGTTTTCCGCGTACCTGTTCCGGCGACATATAGGCGACAGTGCCGACCGTCGCGCCCGGGCTCGTGAGGAATTCTTCCGAAGTGACCGTCTGCATGGAAGTCACAGCCATGCCTTGCGCGATGCGCGGAGAAGGCGCCAATTTCGCCAGCCCAAAATCAAGAATCTTGGCGTGGCCCCGCTTGGTAACAAAAATGTTTGCCGGCTTGATATCGCGGTGGACGACCCCTTCGGCGTGGGCCGCATCGAGCCCGTCCGCCAATTGGATGCTCAAATCGAGGATCGTTTCCAACTCCATGGGACGGCCACTGATGTAGTGCTTCAGCGTCACGCCGTCCAAATACTCCATGGCGATAAAGGCTCTGCCACTCTCGTCTCCGATCTCGTACACAGTGCAGATGTTGGGGTGATTCAGCGCCGAAGCGGCCTGTGCTTCGCGACGGAATCGTTCCAGCGTCAGCGGGTCTCGCGCGACCTCGTCCGGCAGGAATTTGAGCGCCACGAAGCGGCGAAGGCTGGTGTCCTCGGCCTTGTAAACCACGCCCATACCTCCGCCACCGAGCTTCTCGATTATGCGGTAGTGGGAGATGGTCAGGCCGATTGGAGAAGAGGGGTCCGACATTTCGCGTTTATCTTAGGTTGGGCCAGGAGGCAAGTCAACGAAGTCGGCGGCTCTTCGCCAGGGCGCCGACTTCGTGATTGCAACCAGGAGCTTGAGGTACGAGATATTTTCTTAGAACTGCGGGGTCACTGCTTTTTCTCCTCGTGAGGCGCGCTCTGATGCGACGGTTCAGACTTTGGCGCGGATTGCGGCCTTGCCTCAGTCTGGTGTTCCGCGGGAGGCTTCGGTGAGCTTTCGGCACGGGGAGCCGACTGATGTTCCGCAGGAGCTCTCGGCGCGGTTTCTGTGCGAGGAGCCGACTGATGTGACGGCTGTGAGTTGTTATTCATGTGAGCGGGTTCTGACGTTCGCTGCATAGCTGGCTTATTCTCGCTTGAGCGAGTTGTTGCCTTATTCTCCGCGGATCGGTTCTCGGCTGCCTTGTTTTCGCTCGCGCGAGTTGCGGCCGCTTTGTTCTCGATCGACTTATTTTCAGCGACCTTGTTTTCGTTGGCGCGGGTTGCCGCATTGTTTTCGGCGGTTCTGTTCTCAGCGGCCTTGTTTTCGTTCGCACGAGTTGCGGCCGCTTTGTTCTCGATTGACTTATTTTCGGCGACCTTGTTTTCGTTCGCACGAGTCACTGCCGCCTTATTTTCGACGGATTTATTCTCGGCAGCCCTGGTCTCGTTCTCGCGAGTTACGGCTGCCTTGTTCTCGACCGACTTGTTCTCGGCTGCCTTGTTTTCGCTTACGCGAGTGGCAGCTGCATTGTTCTCTGCGGTTTTGCGTTCGGTCGCTTTATTTTCGGCTGCGGTGTTCGCAGCCGCCGCGCCCCGGGCTGCCGTTACACCGTTGCCGGTGAACTCTCCGGCCTTGGATGTTGCCGCGACTGCCGGCCTGCCATGATTTTCAGACGCTAACATAGCGTGATTCTCGCTCGCGGCTCGTTGATGGCCTGTCTGAGCGGACGTTTCCGGAGTGCGATGCTCCCGGGCCGATGTCTCTTGTGCGGCGCTTTCTCGAACGGTCGTTCCACCGCGTCCGCCATTGTAGCTAACGTGGGCTCCTGCCCTTCCGTTTACGACGGCCTTTTCGTAAGTGTTGTGAAAGTTCCTCACGTTGACGTTGTTCACCGATCGGTTGTAGCTGAACTGGTTGTTCCTCCAATATCCGCCCTGGTAGCCGTAGCCGCCGTAGCCATATCCGTAGTTAACGCCACCGTAGAAGCCAACGGTCGGGCCCCAATATCCGACGTTCCATGCATACGCGCCGCCGCCCCATCCCCAATAACCGGGGGTCCACAGCAAGCCGACGCTGGGCGGCTGAACCCACGTGCCGGGCACCCAGAAATAGCCTTCAGGACCGTAAGCCCAGTAGCCGGGCGTCCATAGATAGCCGTCCTGAGGGCAGATCGGCTGCGAGTAGGCAACCAGCTCAGGCGGAGCGACGGTGATGGCGACGCCGAACTGCGCGAACAAGGTCGCGGGCAGCGCCAGAATGGCGAACAGAAGGACGATGGAACGAATTGAACGGTGAATGCGCATTTTCATTACCTTGCCAGGTCATCCTTCGCTTGCCCGGTGTTGCTTTGGTTCCGCGGGTTGCGTGGAGTGAGAGGCTACGAGACGCGACCAGAATGACTGTTACAAATTTCCAATGCTGTCCCGTAGAACACACTTCTTGCGAATGTCTGAAAAGAGGAAACTTCCAATTGCGAAAGTGTCCTAATGCGGACAGACCTTTAACCTCTCCACGACTAGCATCTACCTCGGCGAAAGAAACCAGCCTCTGTTGATCCTGCTCTCAATTAGGTCAACCAATTGCCGAGGAGAACCAAATTGAAGAATTCAAGAAACAGCGAGCGAGGCTCCGGAGGGGTGTTTGTTGTGCTCCTTCTGGTGGTCGTTCTTGTAGGGGCAGGATATTTCCTGATGACGAAAAACGCGTCTGTGCAGAATGCGTTCCACTTTGTTAAAGACTCGACGCAGGACGCCGAGACGACGTCGAGCGTGCGAACGGCGCTGCTGCTATCCAAGCAGGTGTCTCCCTACGCGATCAAGGTGGAGACGACGCAAGGCGTGGTTAGCCTGGATGGACAGGTGCCATCGGAACAAATCAAAGCGGTGGCCAGCGCGATCGTGCAGGACACATCCGGCGTAAAGGAACTGCACAACAATCTGGTGATCAACCCCGCGACGACGCGCAACTCTGAAGCGGAAGGCCTCGGCGAGCGCGTTGCCGATTTGGAGATCAAGACCATGGTTAGCGAGGGTCTCTCCCAAAATGATGCGCTTGTTGATCAGCACATCGGGACGGACGTGAGCAAACGAACGGTGACTCTCAGCGGTACGGTCCAGACAGCCGCGCAAAAATATTCCGCCGAGCAAACGGCCTGGCAGGTCTCCGGTGTGCAGGGCGTGACCGATAATCTGGCCGCAGCCGACGCGCAGACAAATCCGGAGAGCACGGACGACAAGCTGGCACACCGGGTCGAGTTTGAATTGTACTCAACCAAGGCGATCTCGTTGAAGACGATGCAGGTCCACGCCGACAATGGAACGGTGACTCTGACCGGCAATGTCTCGTCTCTGGCGGAAAGCCTTCTCGCCGAAAGGATCACAAAATCCGTGGAAGGCGTTCGGAGGGTGGTGAACACGCTGGCCGTGCCAAACGATGCTGTGTTGCCCGGCTAGACGCCCATTGGCATTAATCTCAGAACTGTATAATTTTGACCAGACCTACAAAGCGCAGAACCTCTACGATTCAGCCCATGATGGCGAGGATGAACGACTGGATCCGGATGGCATCCAGGGCCGGTTTCCTTGTCTCTTCCCTGCCATCATATTGACGCTGCCCTTGGGAGAACTAGCTTCCGGGGACATTCGGCCCGCTCGTGTTTTTGTCGGTTAAAACCTATAACTCCTCGAAACGTGCGGGACCCGAAACACCCCCATGACACGCACGGGTCCCGCACGCCCTCCTTTTGTGGACCTTGATAGGTGGGCCGGCCCTGCGGAGATTGCAAGCCGCACCTCGTGATCCTGAAACGAAGATTGCGTCCTAATAGCTGATTAACTCGGCAACAGGACAAGTGCCAGGCTGTTTCACGTCTCCGCTTAGACGCCGACCGGCACTTCGATTTTGATCTCGGCTTGCTTCGCTGCGTTCTTAGAGACCGTTATTGTGCCCATTACCGACTGAAATCCATCCAGTGTTGTCTTGAACCTGTAGGTTCCCGACGCAACGCGACCTATTTTGAATCTGCCGTGTTCGTCGGTAGTTGCGCTCCGAATCGTTTTGTCATCGCCGGGCCCTTCGATTTCGAAAAGAAGACCTTGCAGCGGCCGTTGATCGCCCTGATCTCGGCTGATGAAACCTTTCACAGATCGCCCGACGAAAGGCTGTTCTAACTGGACGATAATGCTTTCGTCCGGAGACCTCGTAAAATCGCCGATCGCTGTCCTATCCTGTGCAGTGCTCGGCGGGACCATCGCGAGCGTAAGGATGAGAAGCCAGGTAGCTTTCAGTCGAAGTGAGACCATACGTTCCCTGAAGTCACTGCGCGCGTTGCTGTGCGACTTGCATCTCCCGCGCGCGGGCTATCAGCTTTTTTAGTTTGCCCTCGACGGATGCATCACCGATGTGCTCATCCTGGAGAATGCCATCCGGATCAATCGTAAACGTGTGCGGAATGGCTTGCACCCCGAAGAGCTTCGAGACCGGCCCCGTGAATCCTCCGTCATAGTAGTTCAGCCAGGTCATGCCATTCTTCGCGACGTAGTCCTTCCACTTCTCCTCGTCAGAATCCAGGCTCACGCTGACGATCACGAGCGGCTCTCCGTCAAATTTCTTTGCGATCTCCCGCATGTGCGGCAGGGCCTCGCGGCAGGGCTCGCACCAAGTGGCCCAAAAGTCGAGCAACACTACTTTTCCTTTCAGGTCATCCAGGGAGATGTGCTGCCCGTCCATGGTCGTGACGGCGAAGGCAGGCGCCATTCTGGCCCGAGCAAGTTCGGGCTCTTCGATATACCGAAGCGCCCGCTGGCGGTTGGGATCGTCGGAAGACGCAAGCTTCACGAATTGCTGAAACTGGGCTTTCGCAGCGTTATCCTGTCCGAGATGTGCGAGCGCACGTCCATCGAGAAACAGCGCTGATGGAAAATTGGGGGCCTCTGCAAGCGCTTGCGAGAGTTCGCTGTGCGCTCGGGTGTACAGTTCGTCCTTTTTCCTGGTGAGAGCTTCATTCATCAGGACAACGGCGAATTGAAAATGTGCGATCGCTGCCTCTTTCCCGGCCTGGGCTTCCGCCACCATCTCTTCGGCCGCCGTATCAACGGTTTTCCAGTCGCCCAGCTCGGTGCCGTACTTGATCATGTTCCGCTGGCAGGCCACGCAACGGTCGCCATCCTGCTTGTCCGCCTTCTTGAAGTTATCGAGCGCCGCATTGATCATGCGCTCGCGCACATTCTTGAGAGCTTCCTGATAAGTCTTCTGCGCCTTCTCGTTCGCCGGCTCCCCCACCTTTTCCTGGCTCAACAATGGCGCTGCCATGCAGAAAGTCAGGATCACAGCCACGACGTATCGCATGTCATCTCCTCGCTCTCGCTGCGAGTGGAACCTGCGAACTGTTATCATCGGACTATGTTATCAGTCAAGTAACAACGGAGGCCAACCAATCCGAGAGTGCCCTGATACCTGGCCGCACAGTACCTGGTGAACGGAGCAGCCGGACAAGCTCGACGCCAGGAACTTAGATCGCAGGTAATTCATCCAATTTGGAGCGAGCTGACCTTTCCCCGGATCGATGTTCCTGACGTTGGGCTCCCGCGCTTGACGAGGACGAGAACGGGGCGTACGTTTCTGTGAAATGGGCACCGCTGGAACATCGAAACTGGAGGTGAACTGATGCGGAGAATCCTTTCATCTGCGACTTCCCTCGTCGTGGTCGGTACGCTGCTCAGTTTTTCGATCGGGTGTTCCAAGCGCCCCAGCGACGACACAATCACAAAAGACATTCAGAACCGGGTCGCAGCAGACCCGGACACAAAAGACTCCAACGTCAGTGTGGCTTCGAAGGACGGCAAGGTAACACTGACCGGGACTGCGAGCGACCCGGCGGTGCAACAGAAATTGGAACAGATCGCCCGTCAGGAACCGGGAATCGTCGGCGTTGATAATGAAACTGCGGTTCCGCCTCCGCCGATCGTGGTGCCAGCCGGCACCGATCTGGTGGTCGTCACCAGCCAGGCGCTGGGTTCCAAGACGAGCCAAACGGGCCAATCGTTTGTCGCCAGCGTGGCGCAGCCCGTGACCGTCGGCGGACAGACGGCGATACCCAAGGGATCGGCAGTCAGCGGCACCGTGGTTACGGCCAAGGAGAAGGGCAAAATAAAGGGGGAGGGCCAATTATCGCTGGCTCTCAGAAGTATCACCGTGAGAGGGCAAACCTATCAGATCCAGACGATTGCTCTGGACAGCACAATCAAAGGCAAGGGAAAGCGGACGGCGGCTACTACCGGTGGCGGCGCAGCCGGGGGTGCGCTGCTTGGAGGAATCGCTGGAGGAGGAAAGGGAGCCGGGATTGGGGCGCTCCTAGGCGCGGGAGCGGGATTCGCGGGAGGCGCGTTCACCGGAAACAAGCAGATTGAGCTTCCACCGGAAACGGCACTCACGTTCTCGCTGTCGGCGCCCCTGACAGTTCCGCCACCTCCACAATAATTTCGAAGCCCGTTCTGGCGGAGACTTCTTTCGAGCGGCGAATTGCCGATCGAGCATTTATCCGGTGATCCGACTATTCAGAAGGGGTGATCGGCCGTCAAAGCCGATTCGTCAGGAGGGCAACGGTGTGAGGACTACGGGAGGCCCGCCAACTTGTTTCACCTTGAGATTGAAACCTACCTCGACATGGTCCGCGATCTTGATAAACGGAATGCCTTTGTTCATTCCGTAGTCCTTGCGGTCGAAGACCATTGTTCCGGTAATCTCCTCCGAGGATGTCCCCGTACCATTGAACGAGAGCGTGAGCTTCTCGGGGTTTGATACTCCGCGTATTGTAAAGTCGCCATCCACTTCAAAGGTCCTGGGGCCCGTCTGCTTGACTTTCGTTGACCTGAAGCTGATCAGCGGGTTGTTTTCGACATCGAAGAAGTCTTTGCCCTTCAGTTTGCCGTTCTTCATCCCGCTGCCGGTATCCACACTGGCGGCTTGAATCACGATGTCTAAGACGCTTGTCGTCACGTCAGGAGACGTAAATTTTAACGTGGCATCCCATTTGTCGAATTTACCGACGAGAGACACTGAAGCCTTCACGGAGAACTTAATCGTGCTGTTTATCGGCGTGATCTCAACAAGTGGAACCTGCGCACGACTGAGTGACGGCAACGCGACGATCGCCAGGAGGCAAAGTACGACCGGTCTCATAACGCGAAGCATGAGCGTCACTCACGATATTGTCAATTTCAGCGTTCAGGGAAAACGACGCCCGGTTGCGACGAAAAATAATAAAATTAATGGAAGATCGAGAGGAGCGAGCCCGAAAGCCCTGCGGCGGAAGGCTCGAAGATCGAGACGTACACCAGAATGACCGTAAGGATGATCATGATGATGCTGGAACCCCAGGCGATGATGTTGAAGGTGAGCGTGTTGACGTGGTCGCCCATCAGGTCGCGGCGGTTAATGAGCAACAGGATAAAGATCAAGACGACGGGCAGCCAAACGCCATTGGCGACCTGCGAGAGCACGAGAATTCTCAGCAGCGGCGCTTTGGGAATCAGGATAATCCCGGCGCCGACAACGATCAGCACCGTATAGAGCGAATAGAACGTAGGAGCTTCTTTGAGTTTCCGGTCGAGTCCCGCTTCAAAACCAAGGCCTTCGCAAATTACATGAGCGGTTGAAAGCGGAAGAATGGATGCCGCGAAAAGCGAAGCGTTGAGCAAGCCAAAGGCAAAAAGATAGCCGGCCCACTTCCCCGCCAGCGGGACCAGTGCCATGGCAGCCTGGCCGGCGTCGGTAATCACCTGGGTATCCGCGTGAAGGTGCAGAGTGGCCGCGCAGGCAACGATGATAAAAAAAACAATGGCCATGCACGAAATGGAGCCGACGAGCACGTCCATGCGCGCGTGCTTGTACTGGCGGGGTCCGATGCGCTTTTCGACGAAGCCCGCCTGCATGTAGAAAAATTGCCATGGGGCAATCGTGGTGCCGATCAGGCCGATGAGCATCAGGAGGTAGGGCGCGTTCAGTTGCACGTTGGGCACCACGGTCGCCTTCGCGGCCACGAGCCAATCCGGCTTCGCCAGAAAAGCCGAAACCGCGTACGTGAGATAAAACGCGCAGGCCACGAGAAATATCTTTTCCACCTGGCGATAGCTGCCGCGCACGACGAGAATCCAGACGGCGATGGCGGCGAGCGGCACGGAAACGTACTTGCTGATGTGGAAGATCTGCATCGAAGCAGCGACGCCGGCGAATTCCGCCACCGTATTGCTGAGGTCAACGAAGAACGCGGCGGTCATGACGAAGAACGTGGAGCGGAATCCGAACTCCTCGCGAATCAGGTCGGAAAGGCCCTTGCCGGTGACCACGCCCATGCGAGCGCACATCTCTCCGCTGACGTAGAGGGCGATGGTCATGGGAATGAGCGACCACAAAAGCGCGTAGCCGAATTGCGCGCCGGATGTGGTGTACACCGCGATGCCGCCGGCGTCGTTGTCCACGTTGGAAGTGATCAGGCCGGGTCCGACCACGGCAAAAAAGACCGCGAGCCGCCGGCGGATGGTCCGCGTGCGGCGGTTGAAGTCCTTTCCGCGGCTGGCCAGCCGGGAGAAGGTGTCCGTTAATGTGGCCCAAGTGTTCATGGCTACGATAAATCCATAGAACCGGAACTTCAGCGGCTAAAGCCGCCCGGTTTTCCAGCGTTTTGGTCGTGGCTAAAGCCACGACCCACAAAGATTCTCGATTCCGCGCGCATATTCTAGAGTTTGGCGCGCATGCGGCTTACTACGTCGTCCACGGTGATGGCGCCGACCGGCACGTTCGCGTCATTGACAACGACGAGGCTGCGCAAATTATATTTGTCGAAAATCTCGAACACTTCTTTATCACTGGCATCGGGCTTGACCGAAAGCATCGGCTCGAACACAAGCTCGGCCATCCGTTGCTCGCCACCGGCAAGAATCAGTCGCGCGACCGGCACGGTTCCGGCGAGCGCTGCGTCGCGGTTGATCAGGACCACGTTGTCGAGCTGGTCGAGGGAGACATCGTGGAAGCGAATGAAATCCACGACCTCGCCGCGCGTGGCGTCCTCTCCTACAACAACAATTTCGGTGTTCATCATCCCGCCGGCGGTGTCTTCGCCGAAGCGCATCAGCTCCTTGACTTCGTTCGCCTCGCGGTTCTCCATTTCGTCGAGAACTTCCTTGGATTTCGCCGGCTCGAGGCTCTGGATCAGGTCGGCAGCTTCGTCCGGATTCATTTCCTCGATGATGTCGGCGGCCTTCTCCGGATCGAGCTTCTCCATCACCTGCGTCTGGAGGCGCTTGTCGAGTTCCGCGATGGTTTCCGCGGCGGTCTCCTCGTCGAGCGAGTCAATGATGGCCTGGCGCTCGTCGGGCGAAATCTCCTCCATGATGTCGGCGAGGTCGGCCGGATGCAGCAGGGCCAGCTTGTCGCTGGACATGCGCAGCTTGACGCGGCGCAGAGGGTCCGGCTCGATCAGATTGACGAATTCCCAGAGGATGGTTCGCCTAGGAAGCTTTTCCTGGATGCGGCGGATGCCCATCGGCGGGACGATCCCCTGAAGCAGGCGGCGAACCGCACCGGGAAGGCCGACGTCCACCTGCGTGATGCGAAGCTCGGTATTTCCATTGACGCGATGATCGGCCAGCTCGACGTCGTTGACGCGAACGACCTTGCGGCCGTTGGTATCAATGATCTGCTGGTCGAGCAGGTCCTTTTGGACGGCGAGCCAAGCTTCATTGGGATGATAGAGCTCGAGTGCCGATTCGTCCGTGGTGAGCCTCAGGCGACCCGGGGCCACCGAGGCGATCTGGTCGAAGCGCGCCACGAGCGGCCGATACTGGCCGCGGCCGATCAGGAGGCGCGAAATGCGGTTCGGCTGCTCGTCAGGAACGATGAACATTTCCTTGACGCGTCCGACGAAATTGCCGAATGAATCGTAGGCTTCGGCACCGAGGATTTCGGTAGCGTGCAGCATGAGATGCTCCTTCTGACGGCTTTGAATATGCAGGGCCTGTCGAGAGATCCGGCGGCTCGCGCCATTCGCGGCAGCCGCGGCATGCGTCACGACCCCCCGACTCACTTCGTTCGCTCGGGGTGGCAACCGGTCTCGCAGGCTCGACTTGCCGTCGACACTGGGAGCCCTGTTATTCGGATTGCCAAAAAAAATGCCCGGGACCGGCAAACCAACCCGGCCACGGGCAGACGGAAAACCGCCTTCCGTTTAGTTCAGGCCGGGCCTCGCCTCCCTGTTCCCATACACCCAATCGGCACGCAAACGGCGCGCTTCATGCTGAACCCGGGAACAGCGAACGAAAACGAGCGCGAAAGTAGTCGAAAGGTGTCCGCCACGGCGGACGCGGCGACTACCGTCAGGCTCCGAATTGGGCGAACGCGATTCCATAACGATGCGTTTATCCCCGTTCGACTAGTAACGGCAGACAGAAATTTTGTCAAGCATAGAGTGCGTGTTTTGTCGATTTTTTACGCGCGAAACAGCATATTTCCCGGAATTTGGCCGCGACGACGGCAATGGGCGGCGTTGAGGTCCCAATACGTGTTGCGAATGTAGTCGCGCGGCGAAAATCCGAGAGCGCGGGCTACGCGATCAATGGATGCGGGCGGGCCTTCGATCTCGAGGTAGGTGCCGACCGGGGTCTCGTCGAGGTCGAGGTGAAGGCCGGGGAGGCGGAACGCCGTGCGGAATTTCTCATAGCGGAAGCCGGGTCGAAACCCGAGCGATTTCAGTGTGGCCAGCCGGTCCCTTCGTGCCGTTAAAACCAGTTCCCTTTCGAATTTTTCCTTGTAGCGGGAGGCTGCTGCGGCTGGAACCGGGGACTTCGAGGTGATTATCGTCCGCGCTGGTCCGCCCGGAATGAGGGCCGAGCGGGCGGGGGTTTCGACGCGAACCCGCAGGAGGCGGCCACGGCGGCGGAAGTCTTCGTCGGGCGTATCAAAGAGGGTGTTGCGCTCGAGGATTCGGCCGCTGCAATGGGCACCGAGGCGGCTGATTTTGTGGACCAGCCCGGCGAGATCGGTGACGCGGAGCTTGATTTCCGTTTCGCGGTTGGAGGGCTGGCGAGGAGCCATTTGTGCAGGAGTGAGCGACAAGGTCCAAAAGCGTTTTACCACAGAGGACACTGAGAAGGCACAGAGATCACAGAGGAAGAGGAGAGTCCGAGCGCCTTCGCCAAGGCACTCAGGACAGAGAGACTCCGAGCGGGCCGAGGTGATCGGTCGAGAGCGTGGAGCTGGGACTGCGGAGGAAGAATCTTGCCAACCCGTGAGCGAGCCAGCATAATCGCTTCACTGCCGGGAGATCGCGCGCGTTTATGACAGAACCCACCACCCCATTAATGCAGCAGTATCATGCCGTGAAAAAACAGCACCCGACGGCGCTACTGCTTTTTCGGCTTGGTGATTTCTACGAACTGTTTTACGAAGATGCGGTCCTGGCATCGCGACTCCTCCAGATCACGCTCACCGCACGAAACAAGGAAAAAGGCGAGCCGGTGCCGATGTGCGGTGTGCCGTACCACGCTGCTGAGAACTACATCACGAAGCTAATACGCGCCGGGCACAAAGTCGCCATCTGCGAACAGATGGAGGAGCCCGGTCCGGGCAAGAAACTCGTGCGACGCGAGGTGATTCGAGTGCTGACGCCGGGAACAGCGATGGGCACATCGCTTGTGGACCCCAAGGAGAACAATTTCCTGGCGGCGGTCGCGCGCAGCGCGGCAGCAAACGCCGCCGCGGTTGGCAGCGCGAGATCGGCTAGCCGCCAGACGGAAACCAGGATCGGCCTCGCGTACGTGGACCTTTCGACAGGCGAATTCCGTGCGACTGAATTTGGCGGCGACAAAGCGGAAGCGCGGCTGCGTGACGAGCTTGAAATCCTGCGCCCCACAGAAATATTGCTGGCGCGGCCGACTACGCTTTTCCCCGACGACCGTCGGTCGAACCCGACGCTATGGGACTCGCAGGGCAAGACAGTCGAGACGCGGCTCGACGACTGGGTTTTCGAGAGCAATTACGCGACGCGACAACTCGAGACGCACTTCCGCGTGGTGGCGCTCGAGGGATTTGGGCTGGTGGGACACCCGCAGGCGACGGCGGCGGCGGGAGCGATCGTTCATTATCTGCGCGAGACGTCCGCTATAGGTGCGCACAAGCCAGAAGATTCCGCAAGAGTTCCGAGCCTGCGTCCCGCCGGAACCGGCCTCGAACACCTCGACCGCATCGGGTACTACGAACAACAGAACGCGATGATTCTCGACCAGATCACGGCGCGAAATCTGGAGCTGGTCGAGCCGGCGCCGGGTGACGACGCGTCTGCGACGCTGGTTGGCGCGATTGACGAGACGGCCACCGGAATGGGGGCGCGGCTGCTACGAGCATGGATCTTGCGGCCGGAGATTTCTCTGAGTGAAATCGAGGAGCGGCTCAACGCCGTGGCGGAGTTGAAGTCGCGAACGATTGCACGCGAGGAGATTCACAGCGAGCTCGAAGGAATCCTCGATCTCGAGCGATTGATGAGCCGCATCACGCTGGGTATCGCGACGCCGCGGGATTTGCTGGCGCTGCGAGCGTCGCTCGAGAAAATCCCGAGCGTGCGGGGACTGATTCTTGAAGAAGCGGATTCCCAGCGGCCAGCGGTCGCGCGGGAACCGGGTGCCCCGGCACAACCTGTCGGTGGAGGAAGGCTACGAGCGTTGCGCGAGCAGATGGACGAGCTTGCGGACGTGCGCGACATCATCGCGCGGGCGATTGCCGATGATCCGCCAGCCATGCCGAATGATCCCGGCGTGATCCGTCGCGGATTTCACGCCGAGCTCGACGAATTGCGCAGCATCCTGACTGATGGGCGCCAGACCATCGCGGCCATGGAGGATCGCGAGCGAAAACGAACGGGAATCGCGTCGCTCAAGATCCGCTACAACCAGGTGTTTGGCTATTACATTGAGGTATCGAAGCCCAACCTGCCCTTGGTGCCGGCCGACTACGACCGCAAACAGACACTGGTAAATGCCGAGCGATTCACGTCGAGCGAGCTGGCGGGATATGAGCGAAAGGTGCTCTCGGCCGAAGAGCGCGCGCTCGAGATTGAACGGCGGCTCTACGGCGAAATTCGCGAGTCCATCGCGCGCGAGGCGGGCCGGTTGCGGCGTTCCGCGGCGGCGATTGCGCAACTCGACGTGCTGGTGAATTTCGCTCGTATCGCCGCGGCTCGCAATTATTCCAGGCCGCAATTCACGGAGACGGAAGTCGCGCGGAAGGGTCCGCGGGGCGCGTTGATGGTGGCCGGAGGGCGCCACCCGGTGATCGAGAAATTGCTCGAGGAACGCGGTGAGCGGTTTGTGCCGAACGATTTGTACCTGGGCGCGGAATCGCCATTTCTGCTGCTCATCACCGGACCTAACATGGGCGGCAAATCCACCTACCTGCGGCAAACGGCGCTGATTTCAATTCTGGCGCAGATGGGATCGTTCGTGCCGGCGGTTGAAGCAAAACTGCCGCTTGTGGATCGAGTTTTTACGCGCATAGGAGCGTCGGATAATCTGGCCCGGGGACGCTCCACATTCCTTGTGGAGATGAGCGAGGTCGCGGCGATTTTGAACACGGCGACTCCGGCAAGCCTGGTGCTGCTGGATGAGGTCGGCCGCGGCACGGCGACATTCGACGGACTGTCTCTGGCATGGGCGGTGGTCGAATCGCTTCACGCAGGAGCGCGGCCGCGTACTCTTTTCGCGACGCACTACCACGAGCTGACCGACCTCGAGCAATTGCTGCCCGGTGTGAAAAACGTACACGTGTCGGTCGAGGAATCCGGCAGCGAAATTGTATTTCTTCGGCGCGTGGAGCCGGGAAGCGCGGACAAAAGCTACGGCATCGAAGTCGCACGACTCGCAGGCCTGCCCAATGACGTGATCGTGCGCGCGAGGGAAATATTACTGCGTCACGAACGCGCCGAGCAAAGAGTGGCTCGGGAACTTTCTCCGGGCGCGGCGACAGGCGCGGCACCTCCCGAACCGCAGCAGGCCAGCTTTACCGCGATTGATGAACCGGTGCTCGAAGCGTTGCGCGGCGCGGATTTGAATCAGCTGACGCCTTTGGAAGCGCTGAACCTGCTGGCTGCGCTCCAGAAACAATTGCAGTGAAGCCCGCCACATGACCGCCCGCGCCATGAAGGTCCTCGGGATGATGTCCGGCACCTCGGCGGACGGAATTGACGCCGCCCTCGTGCGAGTTTCCGGCGCGCCGCCGAATCTGGCAGCCCAACTGGAAGCGCACTTCCACGTTCCCTTCCCTCCCTACCTGCGAGAGCGAGTTCTTCGGCTCGCGAATGGGGCGGGGACCACGACCGCGGAAATCAGCGAGCTGAATTTTCTGCTGGGTGAAGAGCTCGCGCGCGCGGCCATCGCTGCCTGCAAGAAATGGCGCGTGCCTTTGAAGGATGTGTCGCTGATCGGCTCGCACGGGCAAACGGTTTTTCATCAGGGGAACTCGGGACAGTCTCAGGGCAAAGTGCGAACGCCCTCCACGCTACAACTCGGGGATATCAGCGTGATTGCCGAGCGCACGGGAGTCCCGACGATCGGAGATTTTCGGCCCGCGGATATGGCTGCGGGAGGGCAAGGTGCGCCGCTCATTCCGTTTGCCGATTATCTGCTTTACGGGGATTCGGCCCGCGGCCGCGTGGCGCTGAATATCGGCGGAATCGCCAACGTGACCGTAATTCCCGCCGGCGCGCAGCCGCAGGATGTGTTCGCGTTCGATACGGGGCCGGGCAACATGATTGTGGATGCCATCGTCGAGCAAAGCACACGCGGCCGCGCGGAATTCGACCGCGACTCGCGCATCGCGTTGAGCGGGCGGACGATTCCCGAGCTGCTCGTCCGGCTGATGCACGAGCCGTATCTACGGAAGAAACCGCCGAAATCGGCGGGGCGCGAGCAGTTCGGGCAGGATTATGCGCTAAGCCTGATCCGGTGGGGCAAACAGCACCACGCCGGGCCGGCGGATTTGGTACGCACCACGACGATGTTTACTTCCCTCTCCATCGCCGACGCGTTTCGCAGATTCATCCTGCCTCGCGCGCATGTGGAGGAATTGATCGTCGCGGGGGGCGGCGCCCACAACCCCTTGATGATGGCTCAGCTGGCGGCTTCGCTGCCCGGCATCGAGGTGATTCCCGCGAGCAAATTCGGCGTGCCCCCCGAGGCCAAGGAGGCGTTTGGATTCGCGCTGCTGGCGTATGAGACCTATCACGGCCGACCGGGCAATCTGCCGTCCGCTACGGGCGCCCGGCATACTGCGGTTCTCGGTAAGCTTGCTCACGCTGGCAGCGGGCCCACGCGAGGGAAAGAGTGAGCGCGTCGGGCGCGACACATGCGGGCCAACGGCGGTGGCTCGGCTGTGTATTCGCGCTCTTGATTAGCGTGATGATCGCGGGATGTGGGCGATCACGCGAGGCGAACGATCCGGGCACGGTAAATTTTCTGATCGAGTCCATGCCAATCAATCTCGACCCGAGGGTTGGCACAGACGCTCAATCGCAGCACCTGGATGGATTGATCTTCGACAGTCTGGTGTCGCACGACGCGAAGATGAACATCGTTCCGGACCTGGCGGCGTCATGGGACACTCCGGATCCCCTGACATACGTGTTTCACCTGCGGCGGGGCGTGAAATTCCACGACGGCCGGACGTTTACGTCGGCGGACGTGAAATTCACGTTTGATTCAATTCTTTCCGGGGCGTTAACGTCGCCCAAGCGCGGGGGGTTCCATCTGATTCAGTCCGTAGAGGCACCGGACGAGGCGACCGTGGTATTTCATCTGCGCGAGCCTTCCGCATCGTTTTTGTGGAACATGGATCGGTCGGCGTTCGGGATTGTGCCGGCGGGTTCCGGCGCTGACGTGGCGCGGAATCCGATCGGGACCGGGCCGTTCCGAGTCGTCAGCATGGCTCGGGACGAAGAGATCGTTGTCGAACGGAATCCGGAATATTTCGGCGGTGCGCCGAAGGTCAATCGCGTGCGGTTCCGTATCGTACCTGAGGCGATTGTGCGCGCGCTGGAATTGCGCAAGGGCACGGCCGACATCGGCGGAGTAAATTCGCTGACGCCGGACATGGTATTGGCTCTGACGAAGCAGCCGGAATTGATCGCCGAGGATCAGCCTGGAACCGTGCTTTCCTACGTGGCGTTCAATTTCGACGATCCGATCCTGGCGCATCGCGAGGTGCGGCAAGCGCTCGCTTATGCCACGGACCGAGCAACAGTGATCCGCTATCTGCTTCGCGGGCAGGCGCGGCCCGCATCGAGTCTGCTGCCACCGAACCACTGGGCGTACGAGCCGAACGTGCAGCGCTACGACTATGACCCGGCGCGGGCCGAGAAACTGCTCGATGCCGCGGGCTATGCGCGCGGCGCGGATGGCGTTCGTATACATCTGGCGCTGAAAACCTCGACCGAGGAATCCGTGCGGCTGCTCGGCGAAGTGCTCGCGGACGAGTGGAGCAAGGTCGGGGTTGCGCTCGAATTAAGGCCGCTTGAAAACGCGACGTTTTTGGCGGATATCGGGCGCGGAAGCTTTCAGCTCTATACGCTTAGGTGGATTGGCGCGAACAACGATCCGGATATTTTCAATTACGTTTTCAGCTCGAAAATGATGCCACCGGACGGCGCGAACCGCGGACACTACCACAATCCCACGGTCGATGCCCTGATTGACCATCAACGCGTGGAAATGGACCGCGACAAGCGGAAAGCCATCGTTTCCCAAATTCAAAAGATCGTCGCAGTGGACGAGCCGTATATCAACCTTTGGTACAACGATAACGTCTGCGTGCATCGGGACCGAGTCACAGGAATCGAAATGTCGCCGGAAGGAAACTACGATTTCCTGACGACGGTGGAATTAAAGTGAGCGAAGCCCGGGTCAGCGGGTTGCAACCGTCGTCGCGACGGGATCCATCAAAACATTGTGGCGCTGGGTTCGAACTCCGCGGACGACGAACGAGCGATTACGAGAAAACTTTGTGGATTTCCTCGTCGGGGATCGCGCCCTGACGCGCGATGGACCAGTCATCACCATCAATGCGAACGATGGTCGAAGCGAGAGTGCCACCCGTGTCGCCCGCGTCAAGGATAAGCGGCAAGCGGTCGCCCAGCTGTTCGACGATCTGGCTAGGATTCGTGCACGAAGGATGGCTCGAAAGATTCGCGCTCGTGCCCGTCACGGGGCCGTCAGCCGCGTCAATCAGCGCCGTGGCGATTGGCGAATTGGCCCAGCGCAGCGCGACGCGACCCGTGTTCCCGGTCACTTTGAGCGGGAGCCGATGCGTCGCCTCGACCACTAGCGTCAGCGCGCCGGGCCAGAATTTGTGCGCGAGAGTAAGGAAAGCGTCGGGGACGTCGCGCGCCAGCGTTACTGCTTGCTCGATGGAATTCACGAGGATCGGCAGCGCGCGGGTTTCCGGGCGACCCTTCAGTAGAAACACTCGCTCGACGGCATAGAGATTAAACGGATCGGCGCACAGTCCATAGAAGGTGTCGGTCGGAATTGCGATCACGCGCCCGCGGCGGATGAAACTCGCGGCGTAGTCAATCACGTGCGACTCCGGCGCTTCCGGTGAGATTTTGAGGATTTCGGAGGACAATGTTCGATATCGGCGCGCTGCGCCGTGACCCGAATGAAAATTAGCATAGCCACCACAGCGGAAGCAAGACGCACGAGCGCAAATTGTTGCGCGCGCGACGATCAAGCACGCGGGAAGGCAACGGCTTGACGGGTTCCGGGCTCGGTTTGTTTAGGGGCAGCGCCGGCCGCGCGCGCGAGGAGCACGCCCGGGCAAGCCCGGGCGGCAAACAGCGGCGGCAAGCCGCCGCACTCCACACGAGGTAGATGATGGGCGCTGCGTCCTAAGCTCGCCGGAGGAACGCCTTAAGGGGTCGGAGTTTTCGCGCTCCAAGAAACGATTCTTCTTGCTGGCTGGTGGTTTGCCGAGTTGTTCCAACTAGTTTAGCCTAGGGGCGAGCGTGCCAATGGCGGACGTGATTACGAGTCGCGACAACAAATGGCTGAAGCAGTTTCGCGCCGTACTGCGCGGAACAGGTCCGCACGGCGGCGAACTGATCGGCGTCGAGGGTCCCAAGTTGGTCGAGGAGGCGCTGCGCTCGGGATTGGAAGCCGAAGCGCTGCTCGTCAGCGAGGCGGGCGAACGCGAGGCGGGGCAAATCCTGGATGTCGCGGGCAGCAGCGAAACCGGAATACCGCGTTCGCGGGTGCTGCGCACCACGAACAAACTTTTCGAGAGCGTCGCCGGCACGGACACGCCGCAGGGAGTCGCCGCGCTATTCCGGCAGCGCGAATGGGAATTTGACGACATCCTGCGCGGCGCGGGCGAAATGGGCGGGAGTTCCCCGCTCGTGATCGTACTGACCGCGGTGCAGGATCCCGGGAACGTAGGAACGATTCTGCGGTCGGCGGAGGCGTTTGGCGCGACGGGCGCGGTGGCAACGCGAGGGACGGCCGATCCATGGTCGCCGAAGGCCCTCCGCGCGTCGGCTGGCTCCGCGCTGCGGCTGCCGGTGCTGCGCGGGATTGCGATACCAGTGCTGCTCGCCCAATTTAAAATTGCAAAATTGAGGATTTACGCAGCGTCCTCCGCGTCTCGAAATAACGGCGCGAAAGCTGACCTGCGCGAGGCTGCGGCGATCTTCGTCGGCAATGAGAGCAGCGGCGTTCCGGCAGAAGTCGAGCGCGCGGCCGATGCGATCATTTTAATTCCCATGGCTGCGGCGGTTGAATCGTTGAATGCCGGAGTGGCAGCGTCGCTCGTGCTCTATGAAGCGGCAAGGCAACGGACGCTCGCCGCGGAAGGCAAGGCGTAGACGATGGGCCTGTTTCGCGCGATCGAGCCGGAGGAAGCGCCGCAAGCGGGACGTCCGCTGGCCGATCGGATGCGTCCGCAGACGCTCGATGAGTTTATCGGGCAGGAGGAGTTGCTTGGTCCCGGCAAGCCGCTGCGCACGCAGATCGAGCGCGACGAGCTTGGTTCGATGCTTCTCTGGGGACCTCCCGGATGCGGGAAGACGACTTTGGCGCGCATCATCGCGCGGCGCACGAAAAGCGAATTCATTCCTTTCAGCGCGGTGCTCGCGGGAATCAAAGAAATTAAGGATGTGATGGCCAAGGCCGAAGGGGCGCGACGCTACGGTCGCCGGACGATTGTCTTCGTGGACGAAATGCATCGTTTCAATCGCGCGCAGCAGGACGCGTTTCTGCCGCATGTCGAGGCCGGCAATATCCTGCTGATTGGCGCGACCACGGAGAATCCGTCATTCGAGGTGATCGCGCCGCTGCTTTCACGCATGAAGGTGTACGTGCTGCGGGCGCTTGCCGAAGCGCAGGTCGTCGAGCTGTTGCGGCGGGCGATCGAGGATCCGGAGCGAGGCCTCGGATTACAAAACGCCGAGGCGAGCGACAGAATTCTCGAGAGAATCGCCCTGCTTGCGAATGGCGACGCGCGCGCGGCTTATAACACTCTCGAAGCGCTTGTACTTGGGAGCGAGCCCGGCGCGGACGGACGGCGCGTGTTGTCGGAAGCACGGCTTGAGGACGTGCTGCAGAAGAAGCTGCTGCCGTATGACAAGTCCGGCGAAGAACATTTCAACCTGATCTCGGCGCTGCACAAATCGGTCCGGAATTCCGATCCGGACGCGGCGCTCTACTGGCTCGCGCGCATGCTGGAATCAGGAGAGGACCCGCTTTATCTCGCGCGGCGTATGGTGCGCATGGCGAGTGAGGATATCGGGCTGGCCGAGCCGGGGGCGCTGGCGGTGACCATCGCGGCCAAAGAAGCTTTCGAGTTTATTGGTCCACCGGAGGGCAATCTGGCGCTGGCGCAGGCCGCCGTCTATCTTTCGCTCGCTCCGAAATCGAATGCGCTTTATACCGGATATGGGGCGGTCCAGAAAGACTTGCAAAATACAATCGCGGAGCCAGTCCCGCTGCATCTAAGGAATGCGGTCACGGGGTTGATGGGCAACCTCGGATATGGAAAGGACTATCAGTACGCGCACGACGCGGAGGAAAAAGTGACGGACATGGCGTGCCTGCCGGAAAGTCTGGCTGGCCGGACGTATTACAAGCCTACGGACCAGGGTTTTGAGGCGCGCATCCGCCAGCGAATGGAAGAAATTCGGCGGATCAAGGCGAAGGGGCGAGGGACGAGGGGCGAGGAGTGAGGGGAAACCTAACGGACTACAGACTGATGACGAAATGTGCGCGGATCCCAGAACTGCTCGCCTCGATCGCGATAATCGCGGCGGCTCTGCTGCGTCCGGCGCCGCTGCTTGCGCAGGACAACCCCAAGTTCATTATTGACGAGGATTGCCAGGCGTTTGATATCGCGCCGGACAACTCGATCGTGTACGCCGTGTCGCACATCAAGGGCGTCAAGCGCCTGGTTATTGAGCACGATGATATTTGGGTCGCCTCCGGTCCCGGCAAGGCGCGAAAAATCGTGGAAGCCGAAAAATTCATGCCCATTCCCCCTCCGCAGGGATTCAGGGTTGATTCGCTCGCATGGTCGCCGGACAGCCAGCGCATCGCCATGAACATGACGCTCCAACTCCCGCCTCCCGGCTGGGACGACAAGAACAACAAGAAGAAGGGCGACCTGGACGATTCGGAGAATGAGCCGCCGCTCGCGGGAATCGGCGGTGGCAGGGCCTTGGCGCTGCTCGGCGCCGATGGACACGAGATCAAAGTTGCCGGCTCGAAAACTCGATTCATCGAAGGCGCGGTGGACGGCACGTGGCTGGGTGATGGCACGTCCGTGGTTTACTTGACCGGAGGTCCGCCATACACCATCACGCGCGTGCGTCCGTCGGACGGACAGTCAACTGTGCTTTTCGGCGGGCACAGTTTCAACATGGTCATTTGGGACGCCAAAAGAAACCGGGCGTTTGCGGTGGGGGACAATCTAAGCCTTCATGGGCATCTGACGCTAGTCCAACTCGATTTGCTGAAGGAGACTGTCACCGAGATCGCGGAGATAGACAATTACCAGAGCAGCCTGAGCCTCTCCCCTTCGGGCACGAAGATCGGCTATTTCGAGGATGGCGACACGATTGACGTGATTGACCTTTTGCATCCGACCGACGCGGCGCTTCGCGTGCGCGTCGGCTTCGGACGCTTCGGCTGGAGCCGCGACGAGAAGCGAATTCTGCTCAAGCGCGGGCCCTTCGATCGTTCCAATATTCTGATGTGGGTAGGCCTCTATGACGGGACGTTTGCTTCGATCCTGCACGATTTGCAGTTCCACGATTTCGAGATCGCGCCGGATGGGCAGACGATTGCGGTTACGATTCCGGGAAAGCGCGTACTGAAGATTTATGCGTTGCAGTAGGAGACGCGGCCCAGTCACCAGGTACGGCGCTTCGAATCCGTCGCTGGCAGATTCTCAGTGCAACCTGAAACGCTTAATGTGTTCCTTCAGGATGCAGGCGTTCATGATGACGAATAGCCCCGCGCTCCGGGCGCGTTCCGCAGCTTGCGGATGAATGACGCCTTCCTGCATCCACACGCCGCGCGCGCCAATCCGAATCGCCGATTCAACGATGTCGGGAACGAATTCCGAGCGGCGAAAGATGTTCACGATGTCCACGTGTTCGGGGATGTCCTCGAGGCGCGCGTAGCTCTTTTCTCCCAGTACTTCCTTTTCACGCGGATTGACCGGGATCACTCGGTATCCAGCGGATTGCAGATATTCAGCAACGCCGTAACTCGGACGGTGCCCACGGCTGGACAGACCAACGACGGCGATCGTCTTACTGGTCTTCAGAATTTCGCAGGCGGGGTCGCCGGCGACGGCCGCCGGCGAATGACTTGAGCTGGGATCGGAGTTCTCGGAAAGCTTGGTCATTCATGTCCTTTCGGTGCGTTTCAATTCTTGGGCGCGGCAAAGCCTCGCGCCCGCTCGGGTTCGCGAAACGAGAGGGCGCGCCGCAAACACGCGTTCCCTCAAATTCACCCTTATGAAGCGTTTGGGAAATCCCCCACCCCAAGATGCGTGCATCATACCGGATTTTGGCAGAAATAAAAGCGCGACTAGCTGGACGTCTTCCGAGGAAACCGGCGAGGTTTACGCACTGGGCGCTTGCCCGTCACAGGCTTGCGATGGGCGGCAATCTCATCCAGTTTGCGCCTGAGCGCGACGAGTTCGGCGGGCGTTAGAGGACGACGGTGCCCGGCAGCCAGAGAATCGAGTTCGAGGTTGGCGATCCGTGTGCGTTTTATCTTCTCCACAGGGTGCCCCGTCTGAAACAGTTTGTTGCGCAGGGCGTCGCTGCGCGCTTCCGAAAGCGTGACTTCGTACCACGGAGCATCCTTGCCGCGAATCCGCGTGATGCGTGCGCCGGTGAGGCGCGCAAGCGTTTCGATTTCGGCGAAGGTCAGAAGCGTCTTGAGCTTCAACTGATACGTCTGAGGCAGGTTGTGCGCCTGCAGGATGCGGTTCGCCAGGTCACCATCGTTCGTCAGAAATACCAAGCCCGACGCATGATACTCGAGCCTCCCCACGGGAAATAATCGCTCTGGAATTCCATAAAGCAGGTCACGGAGCGATGGCCGGCCTTCGGGATCGCTGAGCGTGGAGACGACCTCGGGCGGCTTGTTCAGCAGCAAATAGACGCGCTCGGTTTCCGGCTTGAGCAGCTTTCCTGCGACTTTGATGTGGTCGCGCTTCTCGTCGGCCTTCGTGCCTAGCTCGGTGACGACTTGGCCATTCACGGTTATCAGGCCGGAGGTGATCATTTCCTCGGCCCGGCGGCGCGAGGTGATTCCCGCGCGCGCGATGATTTTTTGGAGGCGTTCTTCCATGGAGTTGGCGGCATCCCTGCCGCAAGACCTACAGCTTAGCGGAAACGGCGCGGATGGCGAAGCACTACGGCTGCTGGCAGTGGCACAATTTCCAGAGGTAATCGAAGAACGCCCGGCCGCTGGAATCCACCGGAAAATCGCCGGAATAGGCGGGCGCGCTGCCTGCCAGATTGACCTGGGCGCGAGTGCCGCCCGGTTTGGTAAAGGTGAGCACCAAATTCGGCGTGGCAGGAAAACTGTCGTTGTTCGCGATCAACGATCCGGCCTCACAGTGATAGCGCGCGGCAAAAAGATTCGCAAAAAGTGCGCGCGCGCCGGTTTCAACGGCGAGATCGCCGTGGTACGAGACGCTGTCGCCGGTCCAATCGAGCATGCTCGCCGCGCCCGACGGCACACGGAAAGCGATATGCGTTGGCGGCGGGGCTGCAGGCGGAGGCGCAGGAGCCGTAGCCGGACCGGTTGGCAGAGAAGGATTGCCTGCCGCCGACACGGGCGCTGCGCCAGCCGGTACGCTTCCGAACGCTCGGGGATGAGCCGGCACGTCCACGGTGCCAATTGCGCCGGACGGCACGTCCAGCACCGCAAAACGCAGCCTGCGATCCTCCGGCTTTGCGGCATAGTCGAAAATGTTGCGAATCCCCGTTGCCTTCCAGGCTTCATACAACGCGTCGGGCACCGTGCGTGAAAGGTCGCGCGGAAAATATTCGAACGTTGCGCCCTTTGGATCGAATTCGCAGATGGCCATTTGGAGGCTCAGCTGACGAGACGCGCCGGCTGGCGCCAGGCTTAACGCGTTCGGTGAAATCGTGAGCAGGTATCGGGCGCCGCCCGCGTCAGTTGCACCTTGTCTAGGGGCGAGTGATTCGGCGGTCATCGAAATGGATGTAGAGGGCAGCGGATCCATGCAAGCCTGTTGCAGGAGTTTCACGGGAGCCTGCGTGGCCTGTGCATTCGGCTCAGTCGCAAAATACCCGCTGCGATAGCGCAGCCTGACTCCGTGCTGGCTGCTCTTGACCGTGAACTTGTGAAATTTGCCGTCCCATTTGACGTTCTCAGGATAGTAGGCCAATTCGTAGTAAGTCGAGCTGTCGTCGAGCGCTTGCTGAACGCAGCCGGAAAGATCGTTCGTATTCACGCAGGTTTTCCCGCCGGTCTCCTCGGCGAACTGCTCCATGGTGGCCTGCGCGTCGAGGCGGGTATTGTTGTCGCGATTGAGCTGACCTCCGAAACCACCGCCCGGGTTCTGTTGATTGATGTGCGGATTCTGCGCTGCCGAATAAAGCTGGTTGACCTGGAGACCGCGCGCGTCCACCGGATAGACGGCAATGCGGGCGTCCGTCAGCGCGTCGGTGGCTTTCCGGACCTTGTCACCGTAAGCGGCAGTTCCTGCGAAGGAATCGCTGCCAAAATCAGACGTCGGCGCGATCCAGATCGGAAACGACTCTGAAAACCAGAGCAGGTTTTTTCGTCCGGGGTAGCCGCCCAGAAATTTCGAAATGGAGACCATCGCGTCCGTAGTCTCGTCCACGCGAATGTACATCTGCTGCTCGAACTCGGTCTTCTCGAAGTCCTCGAGGCCCAGATTTGCCGGTGTTTCGATACCGCCATTTTGATCGAGTGCAACGTTCGACGGACTATCCGGATCGTCCTGAGCGCTCTGTTCGATGTCCGGAGCGCGGAGCGTGTGATCAATCGCGGCTCGCAGCAGAGCGGGGTCGGTGGTGAAGCTCTGCACCACATGTAGTTCATGCCCCAGCACGAATACGGCGATCGGCGTCGAGGTTGGCAAGGTCTTCAGCAGCGCCAGCATATGCTGGTGAACTTCCGACTGATTCTGAATATTTGTATTGAGCGCGTCCATCAGCATCACTGTCGGCGCGACGCGCATCCGGTCCGGTAAGAGGTTCGAATACAGATATGGCTTGTCGGGCGAGGCTGCCATCAGGCCGGTGGGAGACGGCGGCGCGGGAGGCGCCGATGAATCCACAAATTCAAATTTGACGATTTTCTGCGCCCCGGCATGTTCCTCGGTAATTTGAAAGTCCTCGGCCTTGAGGCCACGCACCACATTTCCATGCGAATCAGTGGCGATCACGTCCACGGCAATCAAGCGCGTGTTGGTCTTGAGCGGGGCGCTTGCAGCCGGAACGGGCGCTTGCTGAACGGCAGGCGAATTCTGTTGTTGTGCAGCGGGAGCGTTTTGCTGGGGCCCCGGAGGGGCTTGCGCTGCAGCGGCCACAGCGAGGGTGGCGATGACCGCCAGAATCTTTGCGATGCGCATGAAATATTCGCTACGAATGCTCTGACGTGCCGGCAGCCGCGGTTCGCGCCTGCTCGGAGCCTTCCGGCGCATCGTCCGCGAGTTCGCCCAGGTCATTTGCTTCGCCGGACTCACGGATTTGCGCCGCTTCCACCGATTCATGTGACGCAGCGGAGGCTTCTTCGGGTTCAGTGGGAACGATTCCGGCGTCGGAGCCGAGCGCGGCCTGCGCGAGCTGCTCAAATTCCTTGAGGCTCGGCAATTCGTCCAGATCGGAGAGACCGAAGCGCATCATGAACTGCTTCGAGGTGCGATAGAGGATCGGACGCCCGATCACTTCCTTGCGTCCTGCGGTGGTGATGAGGCGCTTTTCGAGCAGCGTCTTGATCACCCCGCCGACATGCACGCCGCGAATCTCGTTGATCTCGGGAACGGTGACCGGCTGCTTATAGGCGATTACCGCGAGCGTTTCCAGCGCCGGCATGGTGAGGCGCAACGGAGGCTGCAAACTCTTGATGAATTTGCGCACCACGTCGTGATGCTGCGGCTTGGTATAGAATTTCCAGCCGCCGGCTACTTTCCGCACTTCGATTCCGCGCTCGTCGGTCTGGTACGAGGCGACCAGCAGATCGAGGGCCGCTCGCGCCACCGTCTTTTCCACGCCGATCGCGTTCGCGATCTGATCGAGCGTAGCGGGCTCGTCCGCGGCGTAGATAATGGATTCCAGTGCGGCTTTGATTTCTTCGGGCGTGATGGTCACAGGTACTGTTCCTCGATTTTGGAGATCGCGTCGGGACCGGAAAAAACCGCGTCGAACATTTTGTGCTTCCGCAGCCCGATATCCGCGAAAAGCTCCGACTGAACCAGAATTACGGCCTGCATACGCACCATTTCCAGCACGGCCAGCAGCGCAACGATCATCGCATTGCGCGTCGCACAGGTCTCGAAGAATTCGATGAGCGAGATCGGATCGTCGGTCGTCGTCAGGCGCTGGCGCAGCTGGTCCATCATCTGCGCGATGGTTACGGTTTCATGATGCAGCTCGAACTTCGTGACGGTCTTGCGCCGCTCGAGCACCTGATGGAATGTCTGGATCAAATCCACCAGCGAGACGACCATCTCGCCTTCGATCGCGTCGCCGGTATAGAGTGCGCGGTCCGGGCGCGACCAGACGTGCGCCTCGATCTGCTGCTTTTCATACAAAAGCTGAGCGGCGTTCTTGAATTTTTCGTGTTCGAGCAGGCGGTGCACCAGCTCGTCACGCGGGTCCTGCTCTTCAGGCCCTGCGAGCGGATCGGCCGGGAGCAGCATCTTCGACTTGATGTGGATCAGAGTCGCTGCCATATAGATAAAATCGGCCGAGACGTCTATATCCAGCTTTTCGAGCTGGTGGAGATAATCCAGATACTGCTCGGTGACCCTGGCGATAGGAATATTGTGGATATCCATCTCCTGCTTGCGGATGAGATCGAGCAGGAGATCCAGCGGACCTTCGTAGGCCGGTAAGTTGATGCGATAGGGCGATGGAGACGCGGATGCCAATTCAGTTTCCCCCGGCGGACTTGCGTGCCTGGTCCCAGCCGAATATTGCGTTCCGCACGCGCTTCATGGTGCGGCGCGCAGTCGCGTGGGCCTTCTTTCCGCCGGCGTCGAGGATATCCCAAACGCGCTGCGGATGCGCCTCGAAATCCGTACGCCGTGCCTGAACAGGCTCGAGCCAGGTGACCAGATTTTCCGCCATCAGCTTCTTGCAATCCACGCAACCGATGGCGGCCGTGCGGCAATCAGCCTCGACCTTGCCAACCGTCACCGGCGATGAGAACAATTTGTGCCACGAAAACACGGGACACACTTCCGGCCGCCCCGGATCGGTGCGCTTGACACGCTGTGGGTCGGTGAGCATGTTGCGGACTTTCGCGCGCACGTCGTCGGGCGGATCGCTCAGCCAAATGGCGTTGCCGTAACTTTTCGCCATGCGGCGCCCATCGAGGCCCGGCAGCCGAGGAGTCGCGGTAAGCATTGGCTGCGGCTCGACCAGGTTCTCTTGTATGTGTATGCCGGCGTTCGCGAACACCGATTGGCGGAAATCAATCGGCGACCGGTGAAGCAAGGCGAGCATTTTTTCCCATTCGTCGGGGAAGCGGTCGAGCGAGCGATCGTTCTTCAGATCGAGAGTTTGTCGCAGAACTGCCATCTGCTTTTCGCTGGGCTTTTTCTTGACCTCGAAGAACGCGGTGTTGAACCGGCGCACTACTTCGCGTGCCAGTTCGACGTGCGGAACTTGGTCCTCGCCGACGGGCACGAGCAGGTCCTGCTTCGATTCCCCATACATCACTATATCTGCGGCCTGAAGAAGCGGATAGCCGAGGAAGCCGTAAGTCCCGAGGTCGCGCTCCTTCAAATTCTCGATCTGTTCTTTGTAGGTTGGTACCCGCTCGAGCCACGAAAGCGGCGTGATCATGGAGAGCAGCAGTTGCAGCTCGGCGTGCTCCAGCACGCTCGACTGAATGAACAACGTTGATTTTGTGGGATCGAGACCGACTGAAAGCCAGTCAATGGCGACTTGCAAAGTATTTTCGGCGACGGAGGACGTGTCTTCGTAATGCGTGGTGAGCGCGTGCCAATCGGCAACGAAAAAGAAACACTCGAATTCTTCCTGAAGCTTGAGCCAATTCTGGAGAGCGCCGAAAAAATGGCCCAAATGGAGACGCCCGGTGGGCCTCATGCCGCTCAAGACTCGTTTGCGCTTCGCCACTCTAAGGAGAATCCTCCGTTGCCACGATCAAGATTGGAAATAAGACAGCCGATGCTAGCACACTCAGCGACGGGCTCCGCCAGCGCGCCGCCATGATCGGCTACTGCCCCTTAATCGAGATCAGCTCCACGTCGAATACGAGAGTCTGGTTCGGACCGATGGTCCCGCCCGCGCCGCGCTCGCCGTAGGCGAGATCGGGCGGAACGAACAGCTGCCATTTCGATCCGACGGGCATCAGCTGCAATGCTTCGGTCCAGCCCTTGATCACGCCGCCGACTGGAAACGAAGCGGGCTGGCCGCGCTTGTAGGAGCTATCAAATTCGGTGCCGTTGATGAACGTGCCGCGATAGTTGCACACCACGGTGTCCTTCGCGGTTGGTTTCGCTCCAGTGCCCGCCGTCACGATCTTGTACTGCAAACCGCTGGGCAGCGTGACCACGCCATCCTTCGTCTTATTCGCTGCCAAGAACGCTTCGCCTTCCTTCATGTTCGCCTCCCCCGCCTTCGCCGTCTCCGCGTCCTGCTGTTTCTGGACTTGGGCCTGCAGCTGCTTCAGCGCGGCATCTACCTCGTCGTCGGTCAAGAGCGGCTTGTTGCCGTCGAGCGAGTCCTTCAATCCGCGCAGCAAGCTGGCGGTATCCAAATCCACGGGTTGCCTCTTCAGGCCTCGGCCCATATTGAGCCCAACAGCGTAACTGGCTTTTTCCTTGTCGGTTGTGAGAGCCGCGGGAGCCGCGGCCTTTGTCGCGGGTTTCGCAGGCGTCGCGGGTGTGGTCTTCGCCGCCGGTGCTGGCGCCGCCTTAGCCGCTGGAGTCGCGGGGGTGCCGGCCGCCGGCGTTTGTTGTGCCTGCGCGCTGCATGAAAGGATGATTCCAACTGATAGTGCCGCTGCTGCCATGATGAGATGTTTTCGCATGGGCATATTGTTACATTGGTCTCCGACTTCCGCAAACGCGCGTTTGCGTTTACCGCAACTTATCGTAGCCGGGTGGCGCATTCGGCCGGCTGCGAGGAAGGCCCAAAGCCACGCCCTATAGCTTCAGCAGTTCGCGCAGGCGTTTGGTCTGCGCCCGAGAAACGGGAATCTCGCTGGCTCTTTTGTCGTTCATCTTCAGCATGTAACTCGACTTGAACCACGGGACCACTTCTTTAATGTGATTAATGTTGATGAGATACGAGCGGTGCGGGCGCCAGAAAACGCCAGGGTCGAGCATCTCCATCAGCTCATCTACCGTGCGATAGTTCGACACGCCCTCGGTGTCGCGCGAGAAAATCGTGATCGAGCCATCCTGGATTGAGGCGTAGATCATGTCGTCAGCGTCAATCAGGATCATGCGCGACTGCGATTTCACCAGGAGCTTCACCGGAGGCGCTGCGCCGCGCTTGGGCACGTCCGCGCCGAGCTGGCTGACCAGGGTTTCCAGTCGCTGGACCGGCGACGTATGCGCCTCGACCATTTTTTTCGCGCGCTCGATGGCTTTCGCCACGCGCGTCTTGTCGAATGGCTTGAGGACGTAATCCACGGCGCTCACTTCGAACGCCTGGACGGCGTAGTGATCGTAAGCCGTGGCGAATACGATCTGCGGCATGCGCAGTTTGCGCTCGACCAGCTTCTTGATCACGCCAAAGCCATCCAAGCCAGGCATCTGTACGTCGAGAAACACCAGGTCGGGATCGTGTTCCTTGATCAACGTGACCGCTTCGAGGCCGTTCTTGCCCATTGCGACGACGTTGATCTCGGGAAAGCTTTTCAGGAGGTAGAGGAGTTCCTCGCGCGCGGGGCGCTCGTCGTCCACGATGACCGTATTAATTGTCATGAATTCGCCTGCGGGAAGTATAGCAAAAGCAGACGGAGCCACGGATAAACACAGATCAACACGGATTACGGCGAATAGAAAAGCAAATTGACCTTAGTTCGGCCGCGCGGAGAAACATGGGGGCAAGCAAGCCGGAGTGTGCGGTAGAATTACGCGGCAGGCGCCATCAAGGAGCGGCCGTGAGGAAGCGAAAGCGCGGGAAACCGGAGCGGACTAGAGTTATCAGCAGCAAGGTGCTGTTTCGAGGCCGGGTCTTCACGCTCAAGCGCGATCGCATCGCCGAGCCGGGCGGCGTCCTGACGACGCGCGAAATTATCGTGCATCCGGGCTCCGTGGTTGTGCTGCCGGTTCTTTCCGACGGACGTATCGTCCTGATCCGCCAGTATCGCCACGCCGCCGGGCAATATCTCTGGGAACTTGTAGCCGGGCACAAGGAGCCGAACGAAAGCGCCGTGACGGGAGTGCACCGTGAGTTGTTGGAGGAAACGGGTTATACGGCTCGGCGCGTTCGAGAATTGCTGCGGTTCTACCCTTCCCCGGGACTGCTCGGCGAACGCATGGACCTTTTTCTGGCAGAGGGTTTGACGAAGGGGAAAGCCCAGCCGGAGGACGACGAACGGATCACGCAAAAGATTGTCACTCTGCGCGAAGCCATGCGCTGGATTCGCAGCGGAAAAATCGTGGACTCGAAGACGGTATCCGGAATTTTGTTCTATGCGACTTTCGTCGCGCGAAGGAGGAACTAGCCCATGAGCGCACGACAATGGATCGCGGTCGTGGCCCTGGCCGTCGCGATACCGGTGAGTGCGAGTCCGGCGGAGCGTGATGCTCCGGCCCGGGCGCAAGTGAAAGATGAGACACCCACGAACGGCAGAATTGTCGGAAGCATCACGCCGCCGCTGCCTGGCGGCTTTCATGTTCGCCTGTCCATCCCTGAGGCAAAGACGGAGATCGCCGCGAGGAACAGCGACTCCGACGGTCACTTCGCGCTCGAGGGCATCCACCCCGGAACATATCAGCTGGATATCCAGGCCTTGAACGCGCACGGCGGATGCCCTTACATACCGTGGACAAAGAAGATTACGATTCATTCGGGTAAAACGACAACGGTGAAAGCCAAAGTCGAGACAAAACCCGGCGCGGTATGCGAGTGAGGTTCAGCCAAGGACAGAAACATGGAAAATAGAGACGTCGCAAAGATCCTGCGCGAGACCGCGCAACTGCTCGAAATTGACGGCGCAATTATCGGCCGCTACCGCAGCTACGAAAAAGTGGCCGAGCTGCTGGAAAACATTCCGGACCGCATCGAAGAACTTGCCACGGACGATAAGAAGCTCAAGGCATTGCCGGGCGTTGGCGACGGGATGGCGGAGCACATCCGCGAGGTCCTCAAGACCGGCGACTATAGCCTGCGCAAGAAGCTGCTGAAGAAATATCCACCGACGATTCTCGACCTGCTCGACCTGCAATCGCTCGGCCCCAAGAAAGTCGCCTTTCTCTGGAGCAATTTCAAAGTCGCAACCGTTGACGGAGTTGCGAAACTCGCGCGGGAAGGCAAATTGCGCGACCTGCCCGGATTCGGCGAGAAGAGCGAGCAGAACATTCTGAAGGCCGCCGAGCAGTTCAAGAACCTCTCGGGATCGGGGCGCGTGCGCATCAACGTTGCGGATGAGGAGGCCCAAAAGCTGGTCGCCTATATCATGAAGGCAGGCGAGGCTGTCGAATCCGTGACGCCCGCAGGTTCTCTGCGCCGCGGACGAGAGACCATTGGCGACATTGACCTGCTGGTGACCATGCGTCCGGGGCATGACAAGCAGAGGGACATTGATTCCGTGGCCGCGTACGTCCTGAAATATCCGGAAATCAAACAGGAACTCGCGCACGGCGAGAACAAAGTGAGCTTCATTCTCAGCGAAGGGCTGCAAGTGGACGTGCGACTGCTCGAGAAGAAAAGCTTCGGCGCGGCGCTGCTCTATTTTACCGGGTCGAAGGCGCATAACGTCGCGCTGCGCGGGCGCGCGAACGATATGGGCTGGACACTCAATGAGTACGCCCTGACGACGCTCAAGGGCGGCAAGGTCGTCGCCAGCAAAACCGAAGAAGAAATTTACGCGAAGCTGAAACTTGCTTACATCGAGCCCGAGCTGCGCGAAATGACGGGCGAAATCGAGGCCGCTGAGCATGGCAAGCTGCCGAAGCTCGTGACGCTCGAAGACATTCGCGGCGATCTGCAAATGCACACGACCGCATCGGACGGAAAGAATTCGATCGAGGAAATGGGCCAGGCCGCGAAAGCGCTGGGCTACGACTACATCGCGCTGACCGACCATTCGCAGGCTGTGACCGTGGCCAACGGTTTGGATGAAAAGCGCACCATGGAGCAGATCAAGAAAATCCACGCCGCCAAAGTGCCCGGAATCACCCTGCTCGCGGGCAGCGAGGTGGATATCAAGAAAGACGGCACGCTCGATCTCGAAGACTACGTGCTCGCCGAACTGGATGTGGTGGTCGCGTCCATACACTCCAACATGAACATGGAACGCGCGGACATGACTGCGCGGTATCTGGCCGCGATTGAGAATCCCTATACGCAGATCATCGCGCATCCCACCGGAAGGCTCGTTCTCCGGCGGGAGCCGTTTGATTACGACATGGAGGCTGTTCTGGATGCTTGCGCGAAGCACGGAGTGGCGATGGAGTGCAACGCGTATCCGGACCGGCTGGACCTGCGCGACGTCCACTTGCGTATGGCCAAGCAGCGCGGTGTGAAAATCGTCATTTCAACTGACTCGCACACGACTCGCAACTTGCTATTCATGAAATATGGAGTTGAAACAGCGCGCCGCGGCTGGATCGAGAAAAAAGACGTAATCAACACGCTGCCGCTGAAGGAGTTTCTCGCGGCGTTGAGGCTCAAGCCGGCCGCCGCAAAATCAAAGGCGGCGAAGCGCAAATCCGCCTAGTGCCCAAGCCAGACGGAAGTTACACCGAGTAGGAAACGGTGCCGTCGTCAACGGTGCCGACAGCTTTAGCCTTCGTCAGCACCGACGGAGACTTTGCGCCCCGGCGCATAGCTACAATTCCTGTGCGTACCACTTCGAGCAGGCCGAACGGATGCAGCAACTCGAGCAGCCGGTCCACTTTTTCCTCGCCACCAGTCATTTCGACCGTGATCGAGTCCGAAGCAATATCGAGCACGCGCGCCTTGAATACAGTCGCCAGCTCAAGTACTTGCGAACGCGTCTCGCGATTCGCCGCGACCTTCACCAGCGCTAGATCGCGCAGCAGCGCCGGTTGGTGCGTGACGTCGTCCACCAGCAATACGTTCACGAGCTTGTAAACGTTAGCGACGATGCGGCGCGCCTGATCCTCGTCCGCGTCAGTGACAATCGTCATGCGCGAAACCTCGGGCTTTTCGGTGCGGCCCACGGTGAGCGAATCAATGTTGAACGCGCGGCGGCGGAACAGCGACACCACGCGCGACAGCACGCCGGGTTTGTTTTCCACGTAAACGACAATCGTATGCAGCATGGCTGTCCTATTCGTCCTCGGCCGTTTCGACCAGCGGATTTGGCCGGCGGATCATTTCGTTGAGCGCCGCTCCCGCCGCGACCATCGGGTAAACCGTGTCTTCCTGCTCGACCTTGAAATCAATCAGCACGGGACCTTCGTGCGCGTGCGCGGCCCGTACTGCCGGGACCACTTCGGACCGCTTCTGGATGACCATGCTGCGAATTCCGTACGCTTCGCCGAGCTTCGCAAAATTCGGATTCAGCAGCGGCGTCGCCTCGTAATTCCGGTCGTAGAAAAATTCCTGCCACTGGCGGACCATTCCGAGATAGCCGTTGTTGATGATGGCGATGTTCACTTTCAGATTCTCCTGCACGATGGTGGCAAGCTCGGCCATGGTCATCTGAAATCCGCCGTCGCCGACCACGACCCAGACGTCCGCATCCGGCCGCGCCACTTTTGCGCCAATAGCTGCTGGCAAAGCGAAGCCCATCGTGCCCAGGCCGCCGGAGGTGATCAGCGAACGCGGGCGCTCGTGCTTGTAATACTGCGCTTCCCACATCTGGTGCTGCCCCACGTCGGTGACGATGATTGCATCGCGGTCGCGAGTCTCGTGCCACAAGTCGTTGATGACGTGCGCGGCATAGAGATGGCCATTGTCCGGCAGATTCTGAATATCGCGGACAGCGGTGTCTCCCTTTAGGCCGCGAATGTATTCGATCCAGTCGGTGTGATTTCCAGGCTCGACGCGCGGGAGCAGTTCGAGCAGAATCTTCCGCAGATCGCCGACCAGCGCGACGTCCACTTTCACGTTCTTATTGATTTCCGCAGGATCAATATCAATGTGAATCTTTTTCGCGTTGGGCGCGTAGGTTTTCAGCGTGCCGGTCACGCGATCATCGAAGCGCATTCCGAAAGCGAGCAGCAGGTCGGCTTCCTGAATCGTCTTGTTGACCCACGCTTCGCCGTGCATGCCCATCATGCCGAGATTCAGGAAGTGCGAAGCAGGTAGCGTGCCGAGTCCCAGCAACGTCAGCGACACCGGAATGCACGCGCGCTCCGCGAACGCTTTCACTTCCTCTTCCGCACCCGAGACGAGAATCCCGTGGCCCGCCAGAATCAGAGGCCGCTTCGCGTGCCGGATTAATTCGAGAGCCTTTTCGTACTCTTCCTTGGCCGGAGAAAGATCGGGACGATATCCACGCATCTTCGGCGCGGCGCCTTCCCAATCGAGTTCGCAGGAACTCTGCTGCGCATCCTTGGTGATATCAATCAGCACCGGCCCCGGACGGCCGGATTTCGCCACGTACATTGCTTCGCGAACAGCCGGCGCGATCTCGTCCGCGCGCGTCACAAGATAATTGTGCTTGGTGATCGGCAGGGTGACGCCGGTGATATCGGTTTCCTGAAACGCGTCGGAGCCGAGCAGCTTGCTGCCAACTTGCCCGGTGATGCAGACGATCGGCGATGAATCCATCATAGCCGTGGCGATGCCCGTGACCATGTTCGTCGCGCCCGGGCCGGAAGTCGCCACCGCGACGCCGACTTCGCCCGTCGCGCGCGCGTAGCCGTCCGCCATGTGCGTGGCGCCTTGTTCATGACGCACCAGAATGTGGCGAATCGAGCTGTGGCGCAGCGCGTCGTATGCTGGCAGGATCGCTCCGCCGGGATAGCCGAATACGGTCTTCACGCCTTCGCGCTCGAGGCACTCCCACAGAATTCGCGCGCCAGTCATTGTTGTCGGCTTGTCGCTGGTTTTTGTGTCGGACTTCGCCGCAGCCTTTTCGCCGGCTTTCTCGGTCGCTTTGCCACCGCCCATTTTCGTCTCCCCTCAGTACCGGATAAATCGTCTCAAATTGTCGCCAGAAAAAATAAAACCCACCTTGCCAGCGTCTCTGGCGGGTGGGTCTCGTGAGCTTTTGTTTCCTTGTTACTCAGCTCAGTGATGCCCTCCTGGCAGAGACGCGCACACGAGTTTTACTACTACAATGCCGAGAGGAAGCATTCCGAGTTTTCCGTCTCTGTTCATGTGTTCGCGTCCAGTTCACTGAGCGTCCCGGGTTGCAGGACGTTCGACGCACTTAACTTACCCCTCGGCAGCTTCCCGTGTCAAGAAAGTCTTCAGAAGGTGATTCTCGACGCAAACGGCACCGTGGGCCGATGAGGCGCTTAGTGCACTTCTGGAACCTGGTAGTACCCCGGTCCTATTGGCGTGGGCATGCCCTGTCTGTAGCTTGAGGATTGAACATGAGCACCTCTCGAAGAACCGAAATGGTCGCCGGAACCTGGCCCAAATTCAAGCCCGTCGTCGAGCGAGAGAAGAAATCGCCCGAAGACGCTCGCACCAGGAAGCGCCTGAAAGTATGCCTGCCGGTTCACGTGCGCCCGTTTGACGCCCGATTCGCGGAGATCGAGGATGTCGGCCAGGTCGTAGACTTCACGCGCGACGGCCTGTATTTCAAGACCTCCATGCCCCACTATTTTGTTGGGATGCGGCTGATTGTGACGTTTCCCTTCGGAGAGAAGGTCTCGGCCCACCGGAAATTCCTCGCTTCAGTCGTCCGCCTGGAGCACCTCGAAAACGACAGCCGGGGTATAGCGGTTCGTTTCCTGCTCTAAGGCCTTTTGCGCACATTCCAGACTGCAGAACACCTCCCGATGATTGGCTTTTGGGCAATCTAGCGGGCGATTAGGCTTGTCACTCCTCCGCCGCCACGGAGACAATGATTTGTAACACGACGATGGGCCCGCCCATGGCGGTGCCCGGAAATCAACGCGAAGACGGGAAGGCAGGAACCCACGATCATGTATGAACACGGGCACAAGAACCCATCTCATGGCAAGTCAGCCGGCACGGGCGAAGCCGAACGACGCAATAACGACCGGCATGCAATCACGGCTTCAGCCGAAGTCGTGGAGCTGGGCTCCGGAGCCAAGTTTTCGACACGCACGACGGACCTCGGCCCCGGTGGCTGCTTCGTAGATACGATGGTTCCCTTTCCTGTGGGCGCGAACGTCCACGTGACCATTCATAAGGGCAAGAACAAGTTCGAACACGGCGGCCTTGTCGTCTATTCTCAGGCCGGACTGGGAATGGGCATCGCATTCGAATCCATGGAGCCGCAGCAGCGCGAGGCGCTGGACAACTGGCTCACCGAGCTCACGGGTGGAAAACAAGCCTCCCACCACGATTCGCCATACAGTGCGAGCAAACCTGCGGAGGTACGTGGCAGGGACCACGCGGCGGTCGTTCGTTTAGTCAGGCTGATGATCGGCAAGGGCATATTGACCGAAGCCGAGGGCGCGTCCGTTCTGATTGACCCTTTGCTATAACTGGCCGTCATTCAGCGAGTTATAGAACCAGCCAGTTCTAGAGCTACCTACACTTGGCTGCCGTGCAGATACTTCCCACTCTAGGAATTTTTTCCTCGATTTTGTTCATTTCGGAACCTCGCTAATGCAGCTAACTCCCACGTTATCAGTAAAAGCTACCTATGATTCCGTGGCAGAGCTCGTGCATCTAATTGGGAAGCGGAGGGGGACCCATGGGAGAGCGCAGAAAAGCAAGACGGTACGAGGTTTACTTGCCACTGCAGGTTTGTACGTCGCGCCTTCGTCCTGCCGAGTTCCACACGGCTCAACTTCGCGATATTTCGCGATCTGGGATCTACTTTCATTCAAGCGTTGCGCTTGAACCTGGCACGGGGATGGAGTTGACCTTTGCGCTTCCGACCGAACGCGAACGCGGCGCATCTGTCCTGGTTCGCGCCAGCGCCAAGGCTTTGCGCGTCTCGGAACTGAAGGGCGAACTGACTCCCGTTTACGGCGTGGCAGCTACGATTGACCGAATTGATTTTGTCCGCCCGGTTGTCGCGCACGCGGCTGCCTGATCCAACCGATTCCAGTTTCATCACTTCTGTTTCTTACGTTTTCGAAGTTTGCCTTCCAGATAATTCCTCAACAGCAGCTTTCAATTCAAGTCGGTCCGTGAACCGCTACAATACCCTCGGTTTTGCCCGCTGCCTAAATGCCCAAGAACCATGGCTCCGACACCATTGCGACGCTTGAGCGCCAGGTTCTTGGAGCGCTCTGCGCCGGAACCGCCTCGCACGATGAGTGGAATAAACTCGCGAGCCGATTGAGCGGTCATCGCTGGCGAGATCCGGACCACAAGGTCGTATATGAAGCACTTCGGGCAATTAAGAGCTGCGAGCCAGGAACGCGGCGGGAAGAGCTTCCCGCGCAAGTCACTCGCATGGGATTTCCGGACGTGGACTGCGACCTGTACTTCGACGGCCAGGAATTGCCTATGGACGAAATCGAAGGAATTATCGGGCGGCTGGAGGCAGCGACGCTCGATCGGCCATGACCATGCGCTCGACGTGGTCAGTTTTTCGAAGCGAGCTCGAAATCAATAAAACGATCGAGGGTCTCGACATCACCGCCGACCAGCGGGCGTCCGTTGACGTAAACCGTCGGCGTGCTGTTGACCTCCAGTGCCACCCCATCGGCGCGATTTGCATCAACGGCCTTCGCGGCATCCGGCGACGAGAGACACGCCTTGAAAGTGTCCGCATTGAGCCCCGCCTGCGTGGCGAATTCCACGAGCTTGTCCCAGATGTTTTCCGGGGAAAGCACGTCCTGATTGTCGAAGATGGAATCGTGAACCTTCCAGAACGCAGCGGGAGATTGTTCGAAAGCGCAGCGCCCGCCCAGCGCGGCCGTCTGGGCCCAGGGATGAATGCTGTTCAGAGGGAAATCTTTGTACACGATGCGAATCTGCGGATAGCGAGCCTCCACCGCCTTCAGCGCTTCGTATAACTCACGGCAATGCGGGCATTCGAAATCGCTGAATTCCACCAGGGTGACGCGAGCATCGTCCGGACCTTTGGAAGGATTTCCCTCCAGGTGCGCCTTCGCGCGGTTCGCCGCAAACGGGTCCGTGGACATATCGTACATTTCGCCGCGCAGAAGCGTCTTGCCATCCTTGCTCACATAAACTTCACCTGTCTGAACTTGCTCGCCCAGGGTCACTTGAATGGGAACCACGTAGAAATTTGGCGAGACGGCCGTTCCGAGGGGACCCAACGTCACTTTGACGTCGTCACCCCAGCCGAAGAAGCGGCGGACAAAAGCCTCGGAGGACTTCAGCAGCTTGGCCTGCTCCGGAGTGACCGCAGTTTGCGCGGGCGCTGGCGCAGCAGGGGCCTGACCGGCACATGGAACAGCCGCAACCAGTAATGCGAATGCGCCAAGAATTGCAGATCGTGCGGACATCGAACGAGACCTCCAACAAATATCGAAGACAAAACAGCATAAAGAAAAACACGGAGAAGAGCAAAAAGGAAAAGAGGCGACCGGAGGTCTGCGCTACGAATCGCTGGCTTGCATGGACTGGCGGACGAGTGACGCCGTTCTTATGTCGTGCGACCTGAATACATTCGATTTTCCGCCGGACGAGTTGGGCTGGACGTCCCCCTGACGAAGCAGGAATCGCACACTCTTGTGCCGTCTTTCAGCGTGTAGTCAATTCTGCGGGTTGGATCAATCTCGGATCCACATTTTCCACATCGGTCGGGGGCTTGATCGGTCATAAGTGATCCTTCGGTTGAAAAGCTGTCAAGCGGCCTTATTTCTTGAAGCAGCCGCTTCCTGCAAATGCGCCGAAGCGTAAAAGCGAGTATCGCACTTTATGCAGCGGTACGCTCGAATATGAAAAGACGGCAAAACGTACTTCTCGATAAAACCGCGCCGATGCGAGCGAGAGAACTCCTGACTTCTGCAATGGGGACAGGAACGCTTGAGGGGACCCTTCATGGCCTCTCCGTGAGCTCTACCGCGGCCGGCAATTCCATATGAATGCTACCGCTATCCGACGCGGGCGGCAATAAGGCCTTTGCTGTACGACGTCAACGATAACTTCCTTCACTACGATGCCTAGCGGGGCTCGCGAGCTGCCCCGCCACGAACACCGGCCCTCAACGACCTAGGCTGGGCAGTAAGAAAACTGGTATATACTCTCGCCGAGCTGGGCGCTTCCCGGCGGAAACTCCGGCTCACTGGGTGGGTTCCAACAGGTTCTTATGCGGCGGAAGCTTCGTCGCGAACGATTGAAATCCGGATTCGAAAACAATTCCGAGGAGGCAGCAGATGAAGAAGTTTCTGGTATTGGCAGGACTCGCGGCGGCGCTGGCCGTGCCGTCGCTCGCAGCGACCAGCACATGGAATCTCGATCCGTTTCACTCTAACGCGCAATTCACGGTACGGCATCTGGGCATTTCCAACGTGCAGGGCGATTTCACCAAGATCAGCGGCACGGTTGCGATTGACGATGCGGACGTCACCAAATCAATTGTCAACGTGACGATCGATACCACCTCCGTGGACACGCGCGTTTCGCGGCGGGACGACGACCTCAAGAGCCCGAACTTCTTCGACGTCGCTAAGTATCCGACAATCACATTTCAATCAACGAAAGTCTCCAAGGCAGGCGACGGCAAGCTGACGGTCACGGGCAACCTCACCATCAAGGATGTCACCAAGGAAGTCACGCTCGACGTCACCGGCCCCACTGCGCCGATCACCGCCATGGGCGGCCAGCATCGAGGTTTTTCGGCTACGACGAAGATCAATCGCCAGGACTTCCACGTCAGCGCCGATCCAGGAATGGTAGGCGATGACATCACGATCCAGATTGACTGTGAAATGACGCTTCCAGCTCCGCCCAAGTAGTCGTTCGCGGAATCAAGCAAATATTCTGTGCAATGAAAAAGGCGACGTCGAGTTGACGTCGCCTTTTTTCATTTTCAGCCGCCGAGTTTGACACCGTGAGGAAAGCTGGAAACGGAAGGACGCGAGCGTCAGGCCATTAAGACGAGTGAGCGTGAGCTTGCCAACAATGTAGTTCACCGACCAGACGAGGAGTACAGCCGCAAGCCCCACGGCCAAAAGAAAAGAACTCGGCCGGGTCAAGGAAGCGCCATTCGATGAGGCGGGGGCTGGCGTCAAGTGCTAGTCGAGAACCTCGATGCGCCGCGTGAGCGATTCGATGCGATCAAGGCGCGGCTCGTACCCGATTCCGGGGGCGGTCGGCACACGAATCGTTCCCTGGCGCGTCACTTCCACTTCAGGCTCGATGATGTCTTCCGCCCAGTAGCGGCGACTGGCAGAGACATCGCCCGGTAGCGAGAAATTCGCAAGCGACGACATGGCGATATTGTGCGCGCGGCCGATGCCCGATTCGAGCATCCCTCCGCACCACACGGGAATCGAGTTCGCCTGGCACAGATCGTGAATGCGCCGAGCCGCAGTGTGACCGCCGACGCGGCCCAGTTTGATATTGATAATCTGGCAGGCGTGGGTTTCGATCGCGGCGCGCGCGTGATCCACGTCGTGAATGCACTCATCGAGGCGGATGGGCGTTTGAAGCTGCCGTTGAAGCTGCGCGTGCGAGTAGATGTCATCCCAGCCGAGCGGCTGCTCGATCATAATCAGGAAGTACGCGTCGAGAGCCTTCAGCAGCGGCGCGTCTTCGAGGCGATAAGCGGAATTCGCGTCCACCATCAGGCGGACCCGGGGGAATTTTTCGCGAAGGATGCGAACGGGTTCGAGGTCGAGGCCCGGCTTGATTTTGATCTTGATCCGCTGATAACCGGCGGCGAGCGCCTCGTCCACTTTTGCGACCAGTCCCGTCATCGTCGGCTGGATTCCGATGGAAACCCCGCACGGAATCTCGTCGCGCGTGCCACCCAGCAGTTTGGCGAGCGGCAGACTCTTCCGCTTGGCTTCGGCGTCCCAGAAAGCCGTCTCGATCGCAGCCTTGGCCATGTTATGACCGCGAACGGGCGCGAGCACATCCCACACCTCCGAAGCTGCCGCGATTTCCCTTCCCTTCAGCAACGGCCACAGGTAGTCGCGCAGAATCAGCCATGCAGTATCAACGGTCTCGTAGGAGTAGAACGGATTCTCGCCCGCGGTGGATTCCCCCCAGCCCGCGATGCCGTCAATATCCGCCTCGACGAGCAGGATGCGGCGCAGGTCGGATGTCCCAAAGCTGGTCTGAAAAGGCGAGAGTAGCCGCAAATGAATTTCGCGGAGCGTGATTTTCCCGAGTCGCATTCTCGCCTTTCAGTCGCCGGCCAATTCCGGAAGCCGCAGGCCATCAATCGCAGCGATCGGCTCGAGGAGATAGTCTGTCGCGTTGTCGCGCGATTCAAGACCGGTCACTGCGTAACCCTTCGCGAACCATTTCTGAAACTGCTCGCGGACCTCGGCCTGCATGTGGGCAGCGGCCGCGCGATCACCCTCCCTGATTTCGGCGAGATTCGCTGGAATCGGCACACGCTCCGGCGAACCCTTCATCGGCCGCACGTCGTCCGCGAGAACGGATTTTATGCGCTCCGACCCAAGCCACCATTCCGCGACCAGCCGGTCGGTCGGCAGGCCGCCGTGCAACGGGCTTGCTGTGACGCCGTAGCAATTCGGAATGATCCGCCGCGCGACGGCCCCCAGCCGAACGAAATTGAAGTGCGCGTTCTTCAGGTCGAGTGGATCGAATGTCCATTCAATCAGGTCAATGCCGCGCTTCAGCGCGTCCTGACGCTGAAACAGTTTCAGCCGGCGGCCAACGCCGCGGTCGCGGAATTCGGGCAGCACAGCCGTCATGTGCGAATGAAGAAACGGTCTAGCCGCGCGCACGGCCGCAAGCGAGAGTGTAAATCCCGCCATTTTGCCTTCGTGAAACGCTCCCACGACCTGACCGCCTGTATGATGCGCGACAACGAAAATGGCCGAGGGCACGGTGATGGCATCACCCCACACGGCATGCTCGAGGCGAACGCATTCGTCGTACTCCGCAAGATCGGAACAGTGGCGGACGTCTATTTCGCGCGTGACGGGCACTTCCATCATTTTGTAGTTCCGGACTTCGCCTCGTTCCACAACTCTTCCATGCGTTCGCGCGGCAGATCGGCGAAGTTCCGGCCTTCGCGAGCCGCCGCGGATTCCATCCATTGGAATCGCTGTTTGAATTTGCGATTCGCATTCCTCAGCGCGATCTCCGGGTCCACGCCCAGGAATCGCGCGATGTTGACCCCAACGAACAGCAAGTCGCCGACTTCCTCTTCGAGGTGCGGATCCGGCGCCTTGGTTTTGATTTTCTCCGGTGTAGCCGATTTCAGCGTTGACTCGATTTCGCGCTTCTCTTCGTCGAGCTTATCGAAGATGCCGCTGAGGTTCTCCCAATCGAAACCGACGTGCGAGGCGCGGCGCGTCAGTTGATACGCCTCCAACACCGCCGGTAGCGAGCGCGGCACACCTCCCAGCAGCGAGTCAGGGGCGGCAGAGGCGCTCTTGGAAGTCTTTCCTTCCGCGGCGCGCTCCTCTGCTTTGATCTGCTCCCAGCTCTTCAGCACCGCCGCGGAAGTTCCCGCCTTCGCGCTGCCAAAAACGTGCGGGTGGCGGCGGACCATCTTCGTATGCACGGATTCGATCACGTCCGACATCGTGAAGCTGCCGGACTCCTCGGCGAGAATCGAATGAAACACCACTTGCAGCAAGAGATCGCCCAACTCTCCCGAAAACTTGCGCGGGTCGCCGGACTCCATCGCGTCCAGCACCTCGTAGGTTTCCTCGATCAGGAATTTGCGGAGCGATTCGTGGCTCTGCTCGCGGTCCCACGGACATCCGTCCGGCCCGCGGAGGCGCGCCTGCAGCGCGACCAGCTTCTCAAACCATTTCCCCGCGGCCCGGTCGCGAACCGAGATCGAAATTCGCGCGCGGTCGGGTGCATCGCGACGCCGCGCGACCTTCCGCCGCTTCCGATTTGATGCGTGTTTTCGTGGGGACATTGTGAAATCGCACGCTCTCCGATCTATGACACGCCAATTTATAGTGCCAATTCGCGGCTAACAAGGAAAGAGTGCATCGGTGGCCAAGAATCGTGCCGGGCAACGGACCCTGGAGTCGCTCAACCTATTTTTTCGCGCCGCGATACGCGCAGCTCGGATCCCTGCTGTGGCCCGAACCGTCAGACCCGGGCGCACCGGGTGGCGTCCTAATCTCGGGACCGACCACGAAAAAGTGTGTCACTTCTTGGGTGCTGCTTTCCTTTATTTTCAAGGAGTTACGCGGGAAATTACTTTGCATGGTGTGTCACTTCTTTTGGGGATTTGTAAGCGGTGGCACGAAGTAAAGTCCCATGGCTGAAGCCATGATTATTCGGGGTGTGTTTCGTGGGCCTGAAGGCCCACGCTTTTACCGGAACTGCGCAATCAGTTGCCAAAGAGCATCCGGCTCTCGTCGAGAGAGCGGTGGCACAACGTGAAGTCCCATGGCTGAAGCCATGAGTACCTAGGGTGTGTTTCGTGGGCCTGAAGGCCCACGCCTTCACCGGAACTGCAGCGGCAGAAGATGTCGCACCTACGGCGCTCGGAATTCGACGACTCTGTTTCCCCGCCCTGCCGGGCGGGGCTAACTTCTGCCGCGCCTACGGCGCTCCGGTAGACGAGTCCCGATTCTCGCACCGACTCGTACGGTGCACGCTTTCACCGGGACGGAGAGATCCCTCGGCTCGTCGCCGCGGCGACTCGCTCGGGATGCCGGTTGATCTCCCAGACTCGACTCACCGTCGACCTGGGAGCCCTTTTGATCGGATCGTCAATTGTCAAAGAGCAATACGGCGCTCGTCCAGAGAGCCGGGGCGCACGGAGCGCCCGATCGATCTCCCAGACTCGACTGGCCGTCGACATTGGGAGCCCTGTCACGGGGGCCGAAAACTGCCCCGACTCACGCTAATCTATTTTGGGATTGCTGTCTATTGTGGAAAGTACGCATGCCGGTAGGGATCAGAGCACGCGAGAGTTACCGCGGCGCACGGGATCGGAGGCATTTTCCTCCGAGCTGAGGCCCCCGCTCTTACTGGCTGTTATGTCGGAGCTCCCTCGGTTGCGCTCCCTTCCTTCGTCAGGGCAGGCGGGACAAGTTCGGCTCCGGGTCCCCAAGAAGCGCAAATGTTGCGAAGCGCGATTCGAAATTGGGAGACTACGCAGCGCCGCGCTGCCTTGTCCTCAGCGAGTACGGATGTTAGACTTTTCATTCACGGCCAAGAACCAGCAACAAGAATAGAGGACCTCGAGCGTGGCTGATCCCAAGCGAGAAGAAGGTTTTAAGGTTGTAGACCGACGCCATTTCACCGAAACGGGCGATCTGCGCGAGGGCGCTGTCGAGCAGGAGCGCCGCGAGGAAGAAGCGGCGGCAAAAGCCGCGAGCGCGCAAGCTGCCGCGAAGGCTGAGGCCTCGCCACCTCCGGCCGTGCCGGATGCCCCTGCACCCGCCGCGTTGGAGGTCCCCGCTGAGACGACCGCGTCGTCGCGCAGCTTCCAGATGCTGGTGGATTTCCTGACGCGCAACGCGGCCGCGATGATGGGCGGCATGGCTGATCCGCAGACGGGTCAGGCGTATGTTGATCTCGAAGGGGCGCGCGAGGTGATTGACATGCTCGACGCGCTTCGCGATAAGACGCGCGGCAATCTCGCCAAGGCGGACGACGATCTGCTCATGGAAGTGCTCGGCAGCTTGAAGCTCACGTTCATGGAAATTTCGAAAGCCGCCGCCGAAGCAATGGCGAAGAAAAACGCGAAAAAGTGAAGATCCGATCAGGATCGTAATTCTGAGGAATCCGCCGCGGCGGACGACGAAGCATCTCTCTTTGATCTGAGGACGCGCAGCGAACGACCGCTTCCCCCTCTCCCGGTCTTACCGCAGCCTAGATAGTTGCCACCGCAAGCGTGTAAAATCTCTTCTAGTTCATGCCTTCACTTCAACTAACCGTGATGGGATCGGGAACATCCATGGGCGTGCCGACGCTCGGATGCCACTGCGCGGTCTGCGAATCAAAGGACCCGCGCGATAATCGGACGCGCCCTTCGATTCTGCTCGCCTACGGCGGGCGAAATGTGGTGATTGATACCACGCCCGATTTCCGTCTCCAGGCCATGCGCGCCGGGATGGACCGTCTGGATGCGGTCATCTATACGCATGGGCACGCCGATCATGTGATGGGACTCGACGACATTCGCCCGTTCAACATGAAGCAGCGAGGCGCCGTGCCGATCTATGCGGCTGCTGATACGCTCGCGATCCTGCGGAGCCAGTTCGCCTACATTTTTTCCGAAGGGCAGCCTGGAGCAACTCTTCCGCTCATTGATTTGCATACGATTGACGGGCCATTCGACCTCTTCGGCGCGCAGATCGTACCGATCCCGGCGATGCACGGAGCGCAGCCCGTCCTCGGATTCCGCGTCGGCAAGATGGCGTACCTCACCGATTTCAGCCAGGTTTCAGAAAACTCGAAGGCCCTGCTCGTCGGGCTTGATGATTTCATCCTGGATGCGTTGCGTTACGTGCCGCACCCTACACATTCCAACGTCGAGCAGTCGCTCGCGCTGGTCGAAGAGCTGAAACCGAAACGCGCCTGGTTCACGCACATCTGCCACGACCTGGGGCACGCGGAGGCGAACGCGCGACTGCCCGAGCACGTTCGTCTCGCGCACGATGGCCTGCGATTCGAGGTCGCACTCTGATGGCGCCGAACAGCGAAAAGAAGGGTCCCCTCATCCCTCCGACACTGTTCGCAGGAACACCCAGGACCGAGCCGATGGCTCGTGTGTTTTCTGCCGAGGAATGGGTGAAACGATTCCACCAGTCCAGCGCCAAACGCAAGACAACCGTTGTCACGATCGGGAACTTCGATGGCGTTCATCTAGGTCACCAGGCCATTTTGCGCGCGGCATGGGAATCGGCGGGCCAGTTGGACGGAATGTCTGTGGCATTGACGTTCTTTCCCCACCCAGCAAAGCTTTTGCGGCCTGGAGATGCTCCGCAACTACTTATGACACTCGATCAACGGCTTGACGCGATTGAGCAACTTGAAATTGACGCCACGCTCGTGCTGCGATTCGACCAACAACTCGCGCGGCTCAGCCCGCGGGACTTTGTGGAAAAGTATCTGAAACAAACCCTTGGGACGTGGACTGTCGTATACGGTGAGAATTTCCGCTTCGGGCACAAGGGAGCCGGAGACGCATCAACGCTATACGAAATGGGAATCGATCTGAGGCCGTGTCCGCCTGTAACCGTTAACGGCGTGGTGGTCTCGAGCACCGCGATCCGCAGCGCGATTCGCGATGGGCGCGTCAACGAAGCCCGCGAGATGCTCGGACGGCCCTATGCCCTTGAAGGCGAAATCCGGACGGGCACCGGGCAGGGACGAAAGCTAGTCGTCCCGACACTAAATCTGGCGACCGATCAGGAAGTGCTTCCGAAGAATGGCGTGTATGCGACGGAAGCAGTCGTCGCGGGAAGAACTTACCGGGCGGCCACCAACGTCGGGATGCGGCCCACGTTTGACGGCGCGCGGATCACCATTGAATCTTTCCTATTGGATTTCAGCGATGACCTGACCGGCGGCAAGCTCGAGGTGCGATTCTGGCAACGCCTGCGCGACGAACGCAAATTTTCCGGCCCGGCAGAACTGCGCGACCAAGTGCTGAAGGATATCGAGCAAGCGAAGGACTACTTCAGAAGCGTACAACTCAAAGTGTAATCGGACGCGGAACTTCCTGTTTACGCAGTCGCTGGCGACTTCGCCTTGCAATCCCCGCAAACGCCACCGATTTCCGTCCGCGCAATGCTGATCTCGATATCGCAGTCCTTGGAGATCTGTTTCTTCAAGTCCTCGTAGAGTTCGCTCTCGATTTCGCGAACTTTGCCGCAGCGAATGCAGGCGACGTGGATGTGGTCTCGCGGGCCGTGGCTTTCATAGTAATGGCGATGCCCGCGAAGATGCAGCAGGTCGAGCTCGTCAATCAGGCCGAAGCCCTTGAGCAGCTCGAGCGTGCGATACACGGTAACCTGGGTGATGTCCGGATCAATTTTACGGGCGAGCTCCAGGATTTCTCCGGCGTCCATGTGGCGCGAGGCAGTTTCCATAACCTGAAGCACCACGCGGCGCTGGCGCGTGAGGCGAATGCCCCGCGAGCTCAATTCCTTTTGGAGGCGTCCGGCCGGCTCGTGATCGTTGATGCGTTCGCCAGTCGAGACGCGATGTAGGGGAGTGGCAGACATTGTCTCGGACAGTATTATACCAAAAACCAGTTTCGAGTCGCGGGAAAGCGGTGAATTCGCTGGAGGCTGCCGCGATCGCTTCCTAATGGTGGTGCTGGAAGCTCCTCATGATGTCGCTGTACATTACGAAAGCGAAGAGGCTTAGAAGAAACACGAGGCCAACCTGCACCATGCGCTCCTTGACCGCGATGCTCAGATCGCGGCGCATCACTCCCTCGATCGCCAGCATCAGAACGTGCCCGCCGTCGAGGATCGGTATCGGCAGAAGATTCAGCAAGCCCAGATTAAGACTGAGCACAGCCGCCAGGAACAGCAGCTCGACGGGGCCGCGCTTCGCCGCCTGCCCGGATGCCTGGACTATCCCGATGACTCCTCGTAGATCGCGCGCGGAAACCTTCCCGCTGGCGAGGCCGCTTAGTACATTTCCGATCTGGCGAATGCCATTGCCTGTTGACTCGACGCTATTCTTCAGCGAGGCGGCAAACGACTCGCGTTCGAAATAATCCTTCGTAACCGGCGAGACTCCCACCTGCCATACCATTGCGCCGTCGGGATCCATGGTCCGCGCGGGCGCCATCGCCAGCGGAATATCCTGGCCGTTGCGCTCCACTACAAACTGAATCTCATGGCCATCGGAGCCACGAACTCGATCCACCAGCTGCAGCCACGTGACCACCGGCATACCATCAATGGATTTAATCAAATCACCGGTCTGCATCCCGGCCTTGTCCGCAGGCGTACCGGTCGAAACTTCATCCAGCACAGGCCGCCACGCGGGATAGCCGAAGAGATCGTCTCCGGTTGTTTTCTGCCCAACGGCGAGGGTGAGGGCTTTCTCCGAGCCATCGCGAACGACCACAAGCGCCAGCGTATCGCCCGGCTTCATGCTCTCAGCCTGCGCCTCAACGCCGCCCCACGTCGGCGTTTTCACACCGTTTACCTGCACGATCCGGTCGCCGGGCTGGACGCCCGTTGCCGCGGCACCGGTCGGAACAGCAACCACGTCCGCGGGCTGACGGTAATAATCAGGAGTCGGAATCCCGACCAGCCAGAAAATCCCCATGAAAACAACAAACGTGAGGAGGACATTCATCGTCGGCCCGGCGACGGCAATCAGGCAGCGTTGCCACCGGGGCCGCGAGAGAAATTCGTACGCTGCGCCGGTACGTTCCTCGATGGGATTGTCCCCGGCCATGCGCACATAGCCACCCAGCGGCAGCGCGCTAAGGCGGTAATCCGTGTCGCCGCGCTTTACTCCCCACAGGCGCGGACCGAATCCGATGGAAAATACATCCACGCGAACGCCGCACCATTTCGCAACGATGAAGTGTCCCCACTCGTGCAGCAATACCAAGATGCCGAGAACAACGCCGCCGGCGACGAGCATTCTGAGTGTGTCCATAGGTCCCTAATAGATTTTACAGGAATTTCGACGCCTTCCGACACGCGCCGTTTGAATTTCCTCGCCTAAAGCCAAACAATGGAAATCAGCCGCCCTGTTCGCCTTCGGAACGTTACCGCTTGCGCTCCACGGCCAGCCGTGCCAACCGCCGCGCCTCGGCGTCCGCTGCCAGCACATCGTCCACGTTGCGCATCGCGCTGCGAGGCATTTGTTCCAGCACGCGTTCGATGACCGCGGCGATTCCGGGAAACGAAAGCCTGCGCTCCAGAAACGCCGCGACGGCGATTTCGTCCGCGGCATTCAAAGCGCACGGCAAAGGCCCACCCTGGCGCGCTGCTTCTTTGGCCAGCTCGAAGCATCGGAACTTTCGCGGCGGGACATCCTCGAAATCCAGACGTCGCAGCGCCGACCAATCGAGCTCGCACCCATTAGATGCAACTCGCGCCGGATAAGTTAGCGCGTATTGAATTGGCATGCGCATATCAGTGGGGCCGAGTTGTGCCACAATCGAGCCGTCCACAAACTCGACCATCGAGTGAATTGTGGATTGGGGATGGATCACCACCTTAATTCTGTCGAGATCCACTCCGAACAGCCATTTCGCCTCGATCACCTCGAAGCCCTTGTTCATCAGCGTGGCTGAATCAATGGTGATGCGTTGGCCCATCTTCCAATTCGGGTGCGCGAGCGCCTGCTTCGGTGTCACCTTGGCCATCTTCGAAATCGGAGTCTTGCGAAACGGACCACCGGACGCAGTTAGAATCAGCCGCCTTACTTCGCCGCTGCTTCCCGCGCGCAGGCACTGGTGAATCGCGTTGTGCTCGCTATCCACGGGCAGAAGCGCCACGCCGCGCCTAGCAACCGCGGCCATCACCACTTCCCCGGCGGCCACCAGAACTTCCTTGTTCGCGAGCGCGATGTCCTTGCCCAGCTCGATCGCTTGATAGGTGGCGCGCAAGCCGACCACGCCGACCGCAGCAGACACCACCATTTTTGCCTCGGGGTGCGTCGCAACCAGCTCGATGCCCTCGGCGCCCGTATAGATTTCGGGCAGCGCCGCCGTCCTGCTGCGCGCCTTCAGCATCGCCCGCAATTTCATGGCGTCGCTTTCCGTCGCAACGGACACGATCTTGGGCTTGTGCCGCACAATTTGCTCGGCGACCGCTGCGACATTCGAGCCCGCCGCCAGCGCCACTACCTCGAACGCGCCGGGCAACGAATCCACAACGCTCAAAGTTTGGCGCCCGATCGAGCCGGTGGAACCGAGAATGGAAATTCGTTTCATCGAGGCTTTCTGCGCTCGCAACGCCTTCGAAGAGCGCAGCCAATCTTACAGGCTTTCGCTGATTTTGCGAATGCGAGCCAACCGAAATCTGCATGATGGTTTCGCGACTGTGCTATCTATCTTCCCGGCATGGTGAAATGATAGATTGTTGCCCGCGGCGCGGGCCTCGCGCCTAGATTCCAGCCACGAAGGAGAGCTTCCGACGATGAAATCCCAGTACCGATTCCCGATAGCCGCGTCCGTGATTGCACTGTTTCTGGCGTTGAGCCTGGGCGCGCCGACCGCTTCCGCCAAGTGGGATTCCTATCACAGCGCGCTCGGCCAATTGCGCGCCGCTCGCGCCTTGATCGAACACCCCGATAGCGGCGAGCTCCACGACCAGGAACGCAACGCCCTTGCGGAAATTGACGCGGCCATTGCAGAAATCAAGTCGGTCGCCGACGATGGAAAGAGCATGGAAGATCATCCGCAGGTTGACACACACGCGCGCTGGATTCCGCGTCTCAACAAGGCGATCGAACAGCTCAACAAAGCTCACGATAACGTCTCGAAAGAAGATGACACCTCCGGCGCGCGCGAACGTGCCGTCCAACATATCGGCCAGGCGCGCAAATTCATCACCCAGGCAATCGCGCTCGAGCAATAGAATTCCACCGGGGCCATGAGTTCCGCACGGGAGGAATCGCTCCATGCACAACCGCATTCGCGGATTGGCACGCGCCACGGTGTTCGTCGCGATAAGCGCCGGTATTTCGTTCTCGGTTGCCGCACAAAATATCCCGCAGCAACTCCAGCCGCCCGCCAACGAGCAGCTTCTTCTTCAGGTCCACGCAAAGGGCGATCAGATCTACATCTGCAAGGGTGACGCCCAGCAATTCACTTGGACTTTGAAAGCTCCCGACGCCCAGCTTTTCGATAAGGACGGCAAACCATTCGGCAGACATTTCGCCGGACCCTCCTGGGAAGCGAACGACGGCAGCCGTGTCGTCGGAAAGGCCGTCGCCAATTCGCCTTCGCCGGACGCCGACTCCATTCCATGGCTGCTTGTCACGGTCCTCAGCCACGATGGGAGCGGCGTGCTCTCTCGCGTCACGACCATTCAGCGCCTCAACACGAAAGGTGGCAAAGCACCAGCGACCGGCTGCGACGCTTCGCACGACGGACAGGAAGCCCGCGCGTCATACTCCGCCGACTACCGCTTCTACGTCCCGAAGTGACCCACCGCCCGCCACCGGCCCGTCCCGCTGCCGCTGTGATACGATGACATCTGCTTTCCAAGGAAAACGCCACTCTTGAGCGCATCTTCAGCTACATCTTCGTTGTGGGCCATACCGCTGGGCGGGCTGGGCGAATTCGGCATGAACATGATGGCCCTCCGCACTGGCGACGACATCATCGTCATTGACGCCGGCCTGATGTTCCCCGAGCAGGAACTTCTCGGCGTGGACATCGTCATCCCGGACATCACCTATTTGAAGCAAAACAAGCGCATGGTGCGCGCCATCATCCTGACGCACGCGCACGAGGATCACATCGGCGCGATTCCCTACATCCTCGGCGACCTGAACGTGCCGATCTACGGCACGCAGTTCACTCTGGCGCTAGTGCGCAAGAAACTCGAGGAACACGCGCTGCTCTCCACAGCGAAGCTCCATGAAGTCGCTCCCGGCGAGATCACCACTATCGGGCCGTTTCAAATCGAATATCTGCACGTCACCCACAGCACAATTGACTGCGTGGCGCTCGCGATCCGTACGCCCGTGGGAATCATCATTCATACCGGCGATTACAAAATGGACCCGACGCCGGTGGACGGCAAGCCGTTCGACCTGCACGCGTTTGCGCGCTACGGCCAGGAAGGCGTGCTCGCTCTCTTCAGCGACAGCACTAACGTCGAACGCGCCGGATTCACGCCCTCGGAACGCGCCGTGGTGGTCCGCATGGAAGAGCTGTTCCGCGCCGCGCCGGAAAAAGTTGTCGTCTCGTGTTTTTCCAGCTCCGTACATCGCATCCAGCAAGTGATTGACGTCGCGCGCAGTGTGGGCCGTAAAGTCGGTTTCGTCGGCCGCAGCATGGTGGACAACGTCGAGATTGCGCACGGCCTCGGCAAGTTGCGCATTCCGGACGGCAGCATCGTTCGCCCGCAAGATATCCGCAGCTTCGACCCGAAAAAACTCGTCGTGCTCGCCAGCGGCACTCAGGCCGAGCCGATGTCGGCGCTCTCGCGCATCTCCGTGGACAATCACCGGCTGATGAGCATCGCGCAGAACGACACGGTGATTCTTTCTGCGCGCATCATTCCCGGCAACGAAAAAGCCATCTTTCGCATGATTGACCACCTTTTCCGCCGCCGCGTTCTGGTCTATTACGAAGGCGGACGCAATGCGCCGATTCACGTCTCCGGCCACGCAAGCCAGGAGGAGATGAAGATTCTCCTCCAGCTTGTGCGCCCAAAATATTTCATTCCCATGCACGGCGAGTATCGCCAATTGTTCCAACATGCCGCGCTCGCGGAACAGGTCGGCGCCGTTTCCGGCCAGATTTTCCTGCTCGAGAGCGGACATCCCGTCGAATTCACCTCAGATGGCGGCGCCTTCCAGCGAGAGCCCGTGCCCGCTGGCCGCGTGATGGTGGATTCCGGCTCGCTCGAGGAAATTGCGGATGTCGTCGTGCGTGATCGCAAGCATCTGTCTGAAGATGGGGTCGTCGTGCCGATCATCGCGATTGACAAGCACACCGGCAAGGTCGAGGTTCCGCCGGAAATCGTGACGCGCGGATTTCTTCCCGACGACGGTCAGGAAATCTTGGTGAAGGCTCGCGAAGTGATCCTCAAAACGATCGAAGAATCGAGTCCCGAAGAAAAAATGGACTGGAGCGTCATCAAGGAAAAGATCCGCGTGGATCTGAAGCGCTACCTCAACAAGCAGACCTCGAAGCGCCCGCTGATCCTGCCAGTGATCTTAGAGGTTTAACGGCCCGCTGGCCTTTTGGATTCCTACCGTGACATTTAAGCTGCGAGACTACGCCCCGAGCGACTTCGAGACTCTTTACGAAATTGACCAGCAGTGCTTCGGCCCCATCCTCGGCTATTCCCGGCCCGACCTGCGCAGCTATCTGAGCCTGCCCGGAAGCGACTGCGTAATCGCGGAAACCGCCGGCAAGGTCGCCGGTTTTCTCGTGACCGCCCACGAGACCGCCGTCGGCTCCGTCGTCACGATTGACGTGCTCTCGGACTACCGCCGCCAGGGCGTGGCCACGCTTCTGCTGGGGGAGTCAGAGCGCCGCCTCGCCGCCGCAGGCGTCGGCACGATCGAGCTTGAAACCGCAACCGATAACACTTCCGCAATTGCCTTCTGGCAAAAGCACGGCTATCGTAAACGGGGCATACAGAAGGGGTATTATCCGGACGGCCGCGACGCCTACTCGATGACGAAGGCGATCGCGTAGTCCCTCTTCGACTCCACGACAGATAAATTAAGAGGAACCTTGAGCGACTATTTGATCTCTGTAATCTTGGGAATCGTCGAAGGCCTCACCGAGTTCCTGCCCGTCAGTTCCACCGCGCATCTGCGCATCGCGGAAGCCCTGCTCCACATTCCCCTCGCCAGCGGCTATTGGAAAATGTACACGATCGTGATTCAGCTGGGCGCGATTCTTTGCCTGCCCATCTATTTCCGCAGCCGTATCGCGAAATTCCTTTCCACGTTTCCGCGCGGCGAGCGGGGCGACCGCACAATGCTGACCCATCCGCTCAGCCTCGTGATCATTGCATTCGTGGTTACGGCAATCCCGTCGCTACTGCTCGCCAAAGTGATTGGAAAGCACCTTGAAAATTTGCGGATCATCGGCGCCGCGCTCGTGATCGGCGGGATCGTTATGTGGATTGTGGACGCGATGAACGCCAAATCGGAGGCCGCAGGACAAGGCGCGCCGCAAAGCCGCATTCACACCTGGCACATGGAGGAGATGAGCCTTGGCCAGGCCGTCTGGATCGGCGCGTGCGAGATTCTCTCCGCGGTGTTCCCGGGAACTTCGCGCTCCATGTCCACCATCACCGGCGGACAAATTGCGGGAATGTCGCGGGCCTCAGCTCTCGAGTTCTCTTTTTTTCTTTCGATGCCGGTGATGGCCGCGGCAACCGGCTACGATTTGCTGAAATCGCTCTACGGCAAGGGCGAAGACGCTCTTGGCGTTTCCGGCATTGATCATCACGGCTGGGTGGTGCTCGCTATCGGCCTTGTAGTGTCGTTCATCGTGGCCTACGGATGCGTTGCGTGGTTCATGGCATGGGTCCGGCGCCACGGGTTCGTGCCTTTCGCCATATACCGCATCCTTGCCGGCGGCGCGCTGCTGCTGTGGCTCTCAAAACTCGCCAACTAACACCGCGACACAACACTGGCCGCGCGGGGGTTCAGATGATATAAGGCTGTTGAATATGACCCCACACCCTTGTTCTGCGATCCGTCTATTAATCTGCCTTTCCCTCCTGGCGTGGCTTGCGCCCCCAGTTTCCGCGCAGGCGCCACAGGCGACAACGACACCAGGTCCGCCCCCAGGCCAGCTTCCGCCCGGTATCAGCCCCGGCCCGAATGTCGTCCCCAAGCCGGGCGTGTGCCCGCTGCCGATACTGCCCGCGATTCCGAAATACGACGACGCAACTTTCTTCGCCAACACTAATGTTCCCCACGGCAAAGTCGAAATCGCAACAAACAAGAATTCAGCGGGAGTAGATAACACGATGCACGTCTATCTGCCTCCGGGCTATGAGACGAACACGAATGCCACGTACCCGGTTTTGTATTTGAATCATGGCGGAGGCGGGGACGATTCATCGTAGACGGCGACGGGAACCCCGCGAAGTGGCAGCGCGAATTTCATCCTGGATAACTTGATCGCGGCCGGCAAATCCAAGCCGATGATCGTTGTCATGCCCAACACCAGCAAATGCGCCACGGGTATCCCATCCGCGCCTGGAAAAGATGACCAGTGCACTCAGGAATATCTCAAGGACATCATCCCCTACGTTGAAAGCCATTACCGCGCGAGGCCGGACCGCGCTGACCGGGCGATAGCGGGCTTATCCATGGGCGGCTTTGTGGTGATGAACACGGGACTACCTCACCTTGATACCTTCAGCGAACTTTTCGTATATAGCTCGGGCTATTTCCCGGACCAAATTAAAGCCTTCGAGGATAATTATCAGGGGCTGCTCAAGGATCCTCAGACCAACGATCTGTTCCGAGTTCCCTTCTATATGTCGGCTGGTGAAACCGACATCGCGCTCAAGAACGGGCAGGCCGTAATGGCGATCATCAACAAATATGGGATTCGCAATTTCTGGGTTTTGAGCTCGGGCGGCCACGAGTGGCCCAATTGGCGTCGCGACCTGTACCAAACCGCCCAAATCATGTTTCCCGACTGCGGCGGAAAATAGCGCGTCCGCGAAGGATCCCGTCTCCGTTTTACTTCGCCGCCTGCACGTAATTGATTCCCAACTGATCGAGCAGAAAGCTAAAGACGTCGGCATCCTCCTCGATTCGTTCGTCCAGGGCCGTGCCGATGCCGTGGCCCGCGCTCGAAGTGGTGCGCAGCAGGATAGGATGGTCGGAAGTGTTGGCTGCCTGCAGGCGCGCCGTCATCTTGCGCGACTGCATGGGATTCACGCGGTGATCGTTGTCCCCGGTCAGGAAAAGAATCGCGGGATAAGCGGTGCCGTCATTTACCCGATGGTATGGAGAGTAAGCGTAGAGCGCCTTGAACTGCTCGGGATCTTTGACAGTGCCGAATTCGGTGGTGTTGAACGAGCCGTTGGGATCCAGCTCGACGCGCAGCATATCATAAATGCCGACGTAAGATACGACCGCGCGGAACAAGTCGGGACGCTGAGTGAAGGCAGCGCCCATCAGCAAGCCTCCGTTGCTGCCACCAAGAATAGCGAGATGCGCGGGCGAAGTGTATTTCTTCTCGACGAGATAACGGGCCGCCGCGATGAAGTCATCAAACACATTCTGCTTGTGGGTGAGGTTGCCGGCCTTGTGCCATTCCTCGCCGTACTCGCCGCCGCCCCGAAGATTTACGTCAACGTAAACGCCTCCCTGATCCAGCCAAAGCCGTGCGAACGATCCGACAAAATACGGACTCTCGTTGATACCGTAGCCGCCGTATCCGGTCAGAAGCGTCGGATTCGTGCCGTCGAGTTTCGTGCCTTTGCGACGGATGATGTTTAGCGGGATGCGTGTCCCGTCTTTGGAAACGGCGAACTCACGCACAACTTCCGTGTCGTCGAATTTCACGGGAGACGTTTCGAACAGCGCAGTGCGCGCAGATTTTCCGCTGGCTGCGTCAAATAGGTACCACGCCGATGGCTCGGTGTAGGTGGAAGTTAAGAAGAGCACATTGCCGTCGCCGATCGAAACAACCTGGTCCACGGAGGACACCGGCGGAAGAGTGGGCGCGAGGAGAGCCTTCCCCTGGTTGTCGAAGACGCGCACGCGCGAGGGGCCACCCATCATGTCAATCACATAGAGATGACCGGGCGTGGGCAAGAAGCTGTCAATGGAAGCGCAGCTACCTTCGTCCGACCCGGAGCCTGAGGATTCCGGAACCACGACTTTTGCTTGCGCGAGATCGAGCTGCGCCAGGGGCAAGCGGAGAATCTGTCCCCGCGGTGCGTCTTTGCGGGACAGCAGGTAGAGGGCCGCGTCCGCGCCAAAATGCACCGAAACGATGGCGTCTTCGAAGTGGGTAAGCTGTGTCCAGTGGCCATCGGCATCCATTAGGTAATGCGCGAACTGTCCGCCGTCGCCGTTAGCCACAGCGGCGAGCAGCCAGCGCCCGTCGTCGCTGGTACGCAACTGAATCTCGGCGATCCGCGGAAAATCCTTGCCGATGACGTAGGCGTCTTGCTTGGCGTCCGTGCCCAACTTGTGAAAATAAACCTGTTGATAGAAGTTGGCATCCTCCGGTGGGCGCTCGTTACCTTGCGGGAAGCGCGTGTAGTAGAAGCCGGAGTTGTCGCCCTTCCAGGTAATGCTGCCGCCAGCCGTCGCAAAGTTTACGCGAGGAACGACATCCGAAAGCTCTTTGCCGCTGGCAACTTCAAATACGTGAGCCGAACTGTCCTCCGAGCCGTTTTCCGAAAGCGCTACGGCGATGTACTTGCCTCCAAAAGAAGGCACGTAGAAATCCACGGCCACCGATCCCTTGGCACTCGCCGCGTTGGGATCAAAGATAACTTTCGCGCTGGCCGGGTCGTTGGCCGAACGAAAGGCGACCAGCACGGGCTGCTCCTGCGGCGGCTGGTATTTCGTGGCGAACAACACGCCGTCGCGGAACTGCAAGTCGTAGTACGAAGCTGAGCTGGCGGCAATGAGCTCATGGAGACGTCCCTTGATTGCGGCGCGCGCGGAAAGATGGTCGAGATACTCGCGGGTGCGTGCGTTTTCGGCCGCGCTCCACTGCTTGACGCCGGGGTCGTCCCAGTTTTCGAGCCAGCGATAGTCTTCCGTGACTTTCAGGCCGTGGTATTCGTCGGTGACCGGAACTTTCGGCGTAGCGGGCGGCGCGGGAATGGACGGCGCTTGTGCGAGAGCCGTCACGGTAAAGAGAAAGATCGCAATGCCGGCCTTGAGAAAGCTTTTCATCGGAGCGCGCTCCCCTCACGGCACGGGCAAGCGAGGCATACACTCTCCGCCGCGAGATTTCGCATGATATCCCATAGCCGCCGAGCCGCATAGCGGCCAGCTCGCGCGTGAGGCGACGGGGACCCCAGTTTTCACGTGCACTTGATAAGTGGTATAAGTGGACGTCGGTTTCTTGAAAGTCCTTGCGGAGGATCCGAACGACGAGGACGCGGGAAGAGGCTACGATGACGAAGAACCTGAACCGGCCTGCAGAATTCGCAAGAATTCGACGGTACAAACCAATCCTGGCTGCACTTCTGGCAGTGGCGCTGGTCTCTGCCACGTGCCCCGGGAATCTGTGGGCGCATCAGCAAGATTCGCAAGCGCCGCAATCGGGCGATGCCAACGGCCAATCTCAGTCAGCTCCGCCCTATACGCAGCAGACACCCGACGAACTCGACCAGTTGGTCGCTCCAATTGCGCTCTATCCGGATTCACTGGTGGCGCAGATTTTGGCGGGAAGCACTTACCCTGCTCAGATCGTCGAGGCCGATCGCTGGGTGCAGGCGAATCCTGACCTGACGGGCAATGCTCTGGCCCACGCCGTGGACCAACAGCCGTGGGATCCCAGCGTGAAAGCGCTCACCGCATTTCCAACCGTTCTCGCTAACATGGACAAGAATCTCTCCTGGACCTCGTCTCTTGGAGACTCCTACTACAACCAGCAGAACGACGTGATGGACGCCGTTCAGGCCATGAGACAGAAAGCGCAGCAGGCCGGGAATCTGAAGACCACTCAGCAGCAGACCGTCACAGACCAGGACTCAACGATCGTCATTCAGCCTGCCAGCCCGCAAATCGTATACGTTCCGGCCTACGATCCGTGGCTGGTTTACGGCGACCCCATCTTGGCATGGCCCGGCTGGTATCCATATCCCGGTATCTGGTTTGGCGGCCCATACCTTTCCTTCGGAGTTGGTTTCGGTATCGGCTTCTACGGCGGCTATGGCTGGGGATGGAATAGCTGGGGATGGAATTGGCATAACCACGCCATCATTTACAACAACAACCGCTACTACTCTCACAGCCAGACGTTTTACAACCGGAACAACTATTATCGAAATGCCGGCGTTTCGCATCCGACCAACGGGTTCAACGGCAATCGCGGCGGAAATCTCAGCGGTGCGACTGATCATCAAGGCTCAGCAGATCGCAATCTGAGCGGAGCAACCCACACCCCGGCGCAACCAGCCACAGGGGACCGTAATTTGAGTGGCGCGACGCGCTCCTCCGGTGGTGTGTATAACGATCCTGCCCAAAGGACCCTGCCTTTCAACACCCCGCAGACGGCGCGTGGATATGGTCAACCCGACAGTCAGTCCGGCAGGCACTCGGACACCTGGAGCGGCTTCGGCGATGGCGGACAGAGCAGAAGCTACTCGTCGCGGGGAAGTTCGAGCTTCGGTGGCTTCAGCGGTGGCCACAGCTATGGAGGCGGGGGTGGGGGCTTTGGCGGCGGGGGCGGAGGATCGCACGGCGGCGGTCGCCGGTAGCCGAGGTTTCGACCACGACCTACGACTCTAGTGTTTGAGAAACGGAGAACATGATATGCGGCGGATGAATCTGGGATTCGGCAAACCTCCTTCGGATAATTTTTCCAAGACGTTAGCATTCGGAATCATCATGGCCTGCTTTTCCATTCCGACAGCCGCTCAGCAACAGGGACAAAAGACGTTTGCGACGGGCGAAGACGCAAGCCAGGCACTCTTCACGGCCGTTAAGAGCAACGACGAAAACGCCATGCTGAATATTCTCGGGCCGGACGGCAAAGAAATCGTTTCATCGGGAGATCCGATCCAGGACTCCAACAATCGCGCAAACTTCGCGACAAAATTCGAACAAATGCATCGCCTGAAGAAGGAGCCTGACGGAACCACGACGCTGTACGTCGGCGCCCAGAATTGGCCCCTCCCCATACCCCTGATGCGCACGAAGGGTATGTGGTATTTCGACACGCCCGCGGCCAAGACTGAGATCCTATATCGGCGTGTTGGCCAAAACGAGATGTCGGCCATTATGGTTTGCGAACAGCTTGCAGCCGCGCAAAAGGAGTACTTCGCCCAACAGCACCGCCAATACGCTCAGAAGATATTCAGCGACGAAGGACAGCACAACGGCCTCTACTGGAGGGTCGCCGACGGCGAAGAGCTTAGCCCCATCGGCCCGCTGGTCGCCGAGGCCGAGGCCTATAGCCATGGGCAAGAAACCACCACGAGTCCCTACCGCGGCTACCACTTCCACATACTGACCGCCCAGGGGAAAAATGCTCCAGGCGGCGATATGAGCTATATCGTCGCCGGCAAAATGACCGGAGGCTTTGCCTTCGTGGCGTATCCCGCCGAATACCGCTCATCAGGCGTGATGACTTTCATTGTAGATAAGCAGGGAGTCGTGTATCAGAAGGACCTCGGCAAGGACACGGTCGCCATTGCCAACTCCATGGCGAAATACGAACCCGATGGTACCTGGCGTGAGGCCAGAAATATTCCGGAACAATCTGCGGCCGCAAAACCCGGGAAGTAAGACACCGCGCGGGCCTCAAATCCGATGTTCGCGTAGCAGTCAAATCCAAGGAGGATGTTATGCCGAAGTCCAAGACCAAGTCGAAGCTCGAAACCAAGAAGCTCGGCCGCGTAAAACCGCTCGTGCGAAGGTAACTAAGGTTTCGCAGCATATTCGCGGCCTGAAGGCGGAGCTTGCCTCCTGACGTCAGGAGGTCGCACCTGTGGCTGACCTGCGTCTGCTCCGTCCCCCCACCGTCCTCGCCGCCCCGCTGGTCGTCGTGCCCTTCAAGTGTGAGATCATTAGCCAACAGGTCGCACGCAACCCTGATGACCGGGCCGCTCTCGCATTCAGTTTCCAGTTGCGCGTCAATCGGACATATGAATTACTTCCGAACGCGCCGTGATCACAGCGCAATCGTCGAGGCGCGAGCCACATCTCCGCCTTCGTGAGTCATCGAGATGTAATAACTGCGGACGCCTTCAAAGTTATAGTTGCCTGTCTCATCAGGATAGAGCTTCGCTTCTGAAGGAATCGGAGAGATGCCGACAACACCGGATAAGGATGGCGCGGCCGGGGCTTTGATCAACGGCGCCGCTACGCCAGCCACTCAGCCCGCAGCGCCCTCAACTCATCCGACTGTGCCGCCGATTCCAGGGAAGACCAAGAAGCAGAATATCCGTGTTTCGCCCGCAGTCCTCGATGCGGCTCGGAAAAACGACGTAGAAATATTCCGGGATTTGCGAACGTCTCTGACCGGGCTGACGGAAGCTGAGGCGGAAGACAGAGCCCGCACATCGGGCCCGAACGAAGTCGCGCAAGAGCGGAAGCAAGGCTGGCTCCTTCGCCTTTTAAAGATCACCCGCAACCCGCTGGTAATCCTGCTGACGATTTTGTCGGCAATCTCCTTCCTTACCGGCGACTCTCGCGCCGGAACCGTGATGGCGATGATGGTGTTGCTCAGTGTGGGACTCCGCTTCTGGCAGGAGGCCCGGGCGGATAATGCCGCGCAGAAGCTCAAAGCCATGATCCACGTAACCGCTACCGTCGTTCGGGATGGCGCGGCTCGGGAGATACCGCTGCGCGACCTGGTCCCCGGGGACATCGTCAAACTGGCCGCCGGCGACATGATTCCGGGCGACGTGCGGCTGCTTTCGTCGAAGGATCTCTTCGTGAGTCAAGGCAGCTTAACGGGTGAGTCGCTTCCGGTCGAGAAAGTTTGCGAACCCGAAACTAAAGAAGAGAGCTCACCCACTGAACTCAAGAACATATGCTTCATGGGGACGAGCGTCGAAAGCGGCACGGCTACGGCAGCCGTGGTCACCACCGGCGTACAAACTTACCTGGGCAGCATGGCCCACTCGATCACCGGAGAACGGCCACAGACCAGCTTCGACCAGGGGCTCAACCGCTTCACCTGGCTGATGATGCAGTTCATGGCCGTGATGGTGCCGCTGGTTTTCCTCATCAACGGTTTTACCAAGCACGATTGGAAGGGGGCTTTCTTCTTCGCATTGGCGGTGGCCGTGGGGCTCACACCCGAAATGCTGCCCATGATCGTGTCCGTCTGCCTCTCCAACGGCGCGCTCGCCATGAGCCGCAAGAAAGTCATCGTCAAGCGTATTAACTCAATCCAGAATTTCGGCGGCATGGACGTGCTATGCACGGACAAGACAGGCACGCTCACCGAAGATCGCGTCGTCCTGATGCGGCATTGCGATGTCACCGGGCGCGAATCGGACGACGTGCTCCTGGATGGATACCTGATCAGCTACTTCCAGACGGGCCTGAAAAACCTGCTCGATCGCGCGATTCTGGATAGTTCCGACTTTCACCGGAAGGCCGAGGTCGAGAAGTATAAGAAGCTCGATGAAATCCCGTTCGACTTTACCCGACGGATGATGTCTGTCCTGGTGGAGGACGCCAACGGTAAGGCGATTTTGCTTACTAAAGGAGCTCCGGAAGAAGTCTTTCTCCACTGCTCTCAGTTTGAACTCGACGGCAAGCTGGCCCCGATGGATGCGGACCGGGCGGTCAGCCTGAAACAAGAGTATGACGACCTAAGCAACGATGGCTTCCGCGTGCTGGCCGTAGCGACGAAGGAATTGCACGAGAAGCAAATTTGCGCGAAGGAGGACGAGCGCGAACTCGTACTAAGAGGGTATGTCGCGTTTCTGGACCCGCCCAAGGACACTGCGGCCCGAGCCCTTGCGGCTCTGCTCAAGAACGGTGTGACCGTAAAAATCCTCACCGGGGATAATCACCTGATCAGCCGCAAGGTTTGCAAAGACGTGGGCCTCTCTGCAGATCCCATGTTGCTGGGTGGCGATGTGGAGAAAATGTCCGACTCCGAACTCGCCGAGGCGGCGGACAAAGCGGTGCTGTTCGCCCGCCTCTCGCCCGCGCACAAGCAGCGCGTCATCCGTGTACTCCGGGGCAAAGGGCACGTTGTCGGGTTCATGGGCGACGGAATCAACGATGCTCCTGCTTTGCGAGCGGCAGACGTTGGCATTTCGGTGGATACCGCCACTGACATCGCCAAGGAGTCGGCGGACCTGATCTTGCTCGAAAAGGACCTCATGGTTCTGGAAGGCGGCGTTCTCGAGGGCCGAAAGGTTTTCGCCAACATCGTGAAATACATTCGGATGGGAGCCAGCTCCAACTTCGGAAACATGTTCAGCGTTCTCGGGGCGAGTGCTTTCCTCCCCTTCCTGCCGATGGCCCCGATCCAGGTGTTGACGAACAATCTTCTGTACGATTTCTCTCAGGTGCCGATCCCGGCGGACTCCGTGGACGAAGAGCAAGTGGCTCGGCCGCGGCCCTGGAACATCGCGGAAATCAAGAGGTTCATTCTTTTCATCGGCCCCATCAGCTCGATCTTCGACTACACGACTTTCTTCGTCATGCTTTATGTCTTCCACTGCTGGGATCCGTCCCGCGCGTCACTTTTTCAGACTGGCTGGTTCGTCGAATCCTTGATGACCCAAACGCTTATCATCCACGTGATTCGTACAAACAAGATTCCTTTCCTGCAGAGTCGTGCGAGCCTGGCGTTGACGGCCACGACCGCATGCATCATGGCTCTCGGGGTATGGCTGCCCTACTCGCCCGTGGCATCCTCGCTGGGGTTCGCACACTTGCCGCCGCTGTACTGGCCGATCCTGATGCTCACCCTGCTTGGTTACATGGTTCTTACGCAGGCCATTAAAGTGTGGCTGCTGCGAAGGCACTGGATCTAGACCGGCGTGATTGACGGCGGCACTCGCTTACACAGGGTACATTTTGACGTTTCGAACCTCTAACGAAAGTTGCGCTACTGGAACACGCGCCACTCGATATCGCTGTGCAGCCGCGAATTCCGTTTGCTATAGTCAACGCCGTATTCGCGTTCCTCCGAATGGGTCCCGCGCGACAGCGCCCGCGCGACCCAGCCTTGAGGCGTCGCGGTTGCTGCGGTGTATCTTGCGCCGCGGGTCCGCGACGTCGCTCGTGACGCGGCCTTCCCCCAGTAACCCCAGGAGAGTTTTGTGCGCGTTCTGACACCGACTGAAAATAAACGCTTCAACGAAATGATCGGCTTCGTAGGCCTGAGCCTGGCGGTTCTGCTGGCTCTGAGCCTGCTTTCCTATTCACCGCTGGACCCCTCGTTTAACGTCTCAGCGGCGCCTCCGGGCTCCGGTCCGGCGCGGAATTGGATTGGGCCCGTAGGGGCTCATACCGCCGATCTATTTTTCCAGCTCGCTGGATATGGCGCGTTCTTGTTTCCGATCGGGATGTTTCTGGTGGCCATGCGCTGGTTCCGCAGCCAGTTGATGGAAGCTCCGACCGCGAAACTGATCGGCTGGGGTCTGTTGCTCCTCTCGCTTTCCGCGGAAATGACACTGATTCACATGCCGGACGTCCGGGGCGCGTTGCCGGCCGGCGGTCTTCTCGGAAAGCTGCTGGCGCAGGGTTTACGAGCCGGTTTCGGTCTGGTCGGCGCGAACCTCGTTTCGATTGCCACTCTACTGACTGCTCTATTTCTTGCAACCAGTTTTTCGTTCCGGGCGTCGGCCGCATGGATGAAGAAGCCGATGGCCGGCGACGGGTTCATCGGGCAGTGGATGGCTCGAGTGAAGGAATGGCGCGAAGAGCGCGAATCGGTCCGCCTGCGTAAGCAGGTCGAGGACATCAAGATTGCGGGTCGCCGTCCCGTCACGCAGCAGCGCGTTTCGACAAAGGCAATCGAAGAAGACGAAGCGGAGGATGCCGCCATAGATCACAAACCGGCACAAGGCGAACGCGGGCCGCACGTGATCCAGTTCCATGATCCGGCACCGCCGCCTTCAACCAAGAAGAGCGCTCCCGAACCGAAGATTTCGCACGGGAAGGCGAATTTCAAGTTGCCTCCGCTCAGCTTGCTTCACACCGCCGAGCGCGGCGAAAAGATGGACGAATCCGAGCTCAAGGAATGCGCGCGCGCGATCGAGCAAAAATGCGCTGAATTTGAAGTCGGCGGACATATCACGCAAATCAATCCCGGCCCGGTCGTCACCACGTTCGAATTCAAGCCCGAAGCGGGAATCAAATACAGCCGCGTCACCGGCCTCGCCGAAGATCTCTGCCTCGCGCTGCGCGCCGAGTCGCTCTTGATCGAGCGCATTCCTGGAAAATCAACAGTCGGAATTGAAGTGCCCAACGTGCGGCGGGAAACCATTGCGCTGCGCGACATCATCGAGTCGCCGGAGTTCTCGCACTCTTCATCCAAGCTTTCGCTGCCTCTTGGGAAGGACTTGATCGGCCGCATCCGTGCCGCGGACCTGACCCAGATGCCTCACCTGCTGATCGCCGGCTCGACCGGCACAGGCAAAAGCGTCTTCATCAATTCCCTTCTGATGGGCATGCTCTATAAATCCACGCCGGATGAATTGAAGCTCGTGCTGGTAGATCCGAAGCGCCTCGAACTCGGACTATATGCAGACATTCCGCACCTCTATACGCCGGTCGTGACCGACGCGAAGGTCGCCGCCAACGTCCTGCGGAACGCAACACGCGAGATGGAGCGGCGATTAAAGCTGCTCGCGCAGCGCAGCGTTCGAAATATCGAGCAGTACAACCGCACGTTCGAGAAGGGGCAATCGCTTTCCCTCTTTGAGAACACGGACGAAGAGGAACATCGCCCGCTGCCCTACCTTGTGATCGTGATTGACGAGCTGGCTGACCTGATGATGGTGGATACGAATGGCGTGGAAGAATCCATCACGCGACTCGCGCAGATGGCCCGCGCAGTCGGAATCCATCTGATTCTCGCGACGCAGCGGCCGTCCGTTGACGTGATTACCGGCTTGATTAAGGCCAACTTTCCTGCCCGCATCTCCTTTCGGGTGGCCAGCAAAGTTGACTCGCGAACCATTCTCGATACAAACGGCTCGGAATCCCTGCTCGGCAAGGGCGACATGCTTTACTTGCCCGCAGGATCGTCAAGGCTGCACCGCATTCACGGTCCCTACGTCCACGAGAACGAAGTTGCGGCCGTTTGCGAATTCTGGCGCGATCAGGCCAAGGCCATTTACAACGAAGAGCTTCTCAGGCCACCGAAGGATGAAAACGCCATGGGCGGTTTCGGTGACGGTGGCGAAGGAGGCGAAGAAGTTGACGACGATCTCTACCAGGACGCCGTCCGCGTCTGCTGCGAAATGGGCCGTGCTTCCACGTCCACGTTGCAGCGGCGCCTGCGGATCGGCTACGGCCGCGCCGCGCGCTTAATTGACCTCATGGAGAAGGACGGCATCGTTGGCCCCGCCGACGGTTCCAAGCCCCGCGAAGTCCTGAAAACCAAGGACTGGATGAAAGAGTTCGACGACTCGACGCGATAGGTGTGAAGCGCGAGGGGCGAGGGTTGAGGTCGAAGCTGGGGTTGCCCTTTTCTAATTTCGATTTTCTGCTTTCCAATTTCTTGTCCTCTGTGTCTCCGCGCCTCTGTGGCAAATTGACTCCGGCGCTTTTCCCTTTCCGTTGCGGCGGCTTTTCCGTAGAATCTTTTGTTGTGCCGGTGCCGAGGTAGCTCACCGGTAGAGCGCGGCCCTGAAAAGGCCGGCGTAGGCAGTTCAACTCTGCCCCTCGGCACCATTTAAAGCTCGTACAGCTAAGATAGTTTTCGATTCCGACGGAAACGTGAGCACTCTTCCCCACCTCGGAACAGAGTCCTCGACACAAAAGAAAGCTCTGTTCATAGACGCTGACCCGGAAATTCGCGACATGCTTTCCAGGCTTTTCGATCCACTCGTCTGGAGTATTCGACATGCGCCCGATAACAAGACCGCTCTCGCGCTCGCCCGCGCTGGACATTTCAACCTGATTATCACCAGCGAGAAGACCTCCGGCCGCGAAGATGTGGACTTGCTGCAAAAGATTAGAAGTGTGCATCCTCACACCCGTATGATCATCCTGACCGACGAAAGTACTCCTGCGGATGTGATTGCGGCGATGCGCGAGCGCGCCTTCAGCTACTTTTCGAGACCCTTCTCGCTCGCATCTGTAGCCGACATGGTGACTGCAGCCACGGAGGGCCCCTGCTGGGACGACGGCATCGAAGTGAAATCGGCAACGCCTGATTGGATTCGTCTTCTGGCGCGATGCGATTTGAAGACCGCGGACCGGCTAATCCAGTTCATGCATGAAATCGCTGACTTGCCTGAGGCGGAAAGCAACTCCGTGGGAACCGCGTTCCGGGAAATCCTGATGAATGCGATCGAACATGGTGGGCACTTCCGACCGGACCAGTATGTCGAAATCTCGTACGTTCGCGCCAAGCATATGGTCTTGTGCCGCGTCAAAGATCCCGGCGAAGGATTCACTCTCGATGAAATCGAACACGCTGCGATCGCAAATCCACCAGGCGACACAATTCGTCATTTGGAGCATAGGGAAGCCAAGGGTTTGCGCCCGGGCGGTTATGGCGTCTTGCTCGCCCAAAAGCTCGTTGACGACCTCATTTACAACGAGAAGGGTAACGAAGTTTTGCTGGTGAAGTATGTTGATGTCCCGCCTGAGGTTCATTAGACCTGCGCCTGGAACCTTGACTGGTCTTTTGCTAGCGCGCCTGGGGCCGACTAATCACCTCTGCGGCGAGTAGCGCCGTGGCCGAGTCCACCCAGGTCAATCACAACCGCTATCACCAGAATTACCAAATTAATTCCGGCGATAGGCTGCCTGGTATTCACCATCCAGGCGTATGCGAGCGTGGTCAGCGGCAGGAAAAGAAATCCTATCAACGGTAGAAGAAGCCCATGGTACGCGCGCTGCAAATAATTCGAGAAAAGGAATATCAGCACCAGCGCGATACGAGGAAACGCGAGCAGTACAATCAGCACGAGGCAAGGCATGAACGCCCTCCGACAAGCGAATCCAACATTAACAGGTCCGGGGGTGTGTCGCGGCACAGTTTCGTATCCGCGCCCCGCATCGGCCTCACAAGAACTCCAATACCCCTTTCAATCACTCAGCGCCAGCCGCTCGCCTCGTCGGGAGCGTAGCGCCGAAGTTCACGTTTTTCCGGGAAGCTGCTGTAGAATCGCGCGCATGCGGACTGATTTACGCTCAGTGGCCGAAAAGGACGAACTAAGTCACAAAGCCGCCCGCCTGGCAGAATTGAACAACACGTCCACCCAAGTTCTAATCTTCCTCAGCTTTGCGATCGTCGCGGCGGTCACGTTTTTTTCGCCGGCGCTCGGTCCGTCCTCGAGGGGCGCCGTGGTTTGGGCTCTGCGTTGGTGGATTGGCGCGATTTTTCCGACGGTAATTGGAATCATCCCCCTGAAAGAAATCAGGAATGACAGCGTTCCCTGGTACACCTTCATCCTGTGGATGAGGCAGCTGCTCCTGTGGTGCGCCATCATTTGTATTTTCATCGGCGCTGTCCAATTTCTCAAGGCAATCTAGAGAATTGCATTACAAGTTCCCTGCTTAATTGAGTCTCTCGCCCCCACGCCGCCGGGCCGCTTCGATTTAGTCGGTGCCTGATGCTATGCTCTTGCGCGATATGGGAACTTTTGGCGTTCTCGCAAAGTACTTCGTTCTCGCATTCAGCGCATTGCTCCCGGTTGTAAATCCGCCCGGATCCGCGTTGATTCTTCTAGGCATCATCGGGAACGCGCCTGCATCCGTGTACCGCGGACTGGCGCGCAAAATCGCAATCCGGTCGGCCCTGCTGTTCATCGTGGTGGAGTTGGTGGGCGCCACGCTCCTGCATTTTTTCGGCATTTCACTGCCGGTAGTACAGGTGGCCGGCGGGCTTGTGCTCGCGGCGATGGGATGGCGGATGCTGAACAAGCAAGGCGCGGATACCGATCAGGGACAAGCAGCCATAGCCGCAACGAGTTTCGAAACGCTGGAGGAGAAGGTGTTCTATCCGTTCACATTTCCCCTGACAGTCGGCCCCGGGTGCATCGTCGTGATGCTGACGCTCAGCGCGCACGCTTCTGTTAGGAAGGTAACTGATGATGTGATGGCCCACCTGGGCATTCTAGCTGCGGTGATGGCACTGAGCGCCTTGGTCTATTTCTGCTACGCATACGCACAGAAAATCACGGAGCGGATATCAACTCAGACGGCGCAGGGGATTCTACGCGTGGTCGCGTTCGTGCTGCTATGCATCGGCGTCCAGATTACCTCCAACGGCGTGGAGGCGATCCTGAAAACGGCGCTGAAACCGTAGAGAGCGCGTCAGACTCGCCAGAGCACTTCGCATCTTGATGAACCCAAGGCACGATTCGAGAACGAGCGACTCGCGGCGTTGCCGTTTCCATCTTTGGCTGGCGACTCTTTGTTTTCTCGTTATCCCGGCCGTTGTGCACGGGCAAGGCGCTCCGCCACTCTTGACCAACGATCCGGGCACCCCGGGAAACGGCAACTGGGAAATCAATCTTGGCGTGATGCAGACTCTGCGCCAGCGCCAGGATGTTTTCCAGCTCCCGCAAATTGACATCAATTTTGGGCTGGGCGATCGCATCCAGCTCACCTATGAGATCCCCTTTGTCCTTCAGAACGTAACCGGCGAGCCAACCCAAACCGGATGGAGCAACGCCTTCATCGGCCTAAAATGGCGCTTCGTTGACGACAAAGGCGGCTGGAGCGTCTCAACGTTTCCCCAGCTGGTGCCGCCGGGCTTGGGAGCCTCGATCAAAACGGGAATCGCCTCGAGTGGGACGCGGCTGCTACTGCCTCTCGAAATCACGAAATCGGTGGGGCCGATCAATCTCGGCATGGAAGCGGGCTACTTCGTTCCCTGGCATTCCCACGGCGAGCGAATCATCGGTTTCGCTGCCGGACACGACGTGACACCCAAGTTAAACATTCTCGGCGAGGTCTATAATGATCGCGTGATGGGCGCGCTGCCCCACGACACCACATTCGACGCAGGAGGCAAGTACGAGTTCCACAAAGGACTGCTCCTTATGTTTATGGCCGGGCGGAGCTTCAGCGGAAATTCAAGCGGCCAGCCGGGATTCATTGGGTACGTCGGGGTGCAAATTCTGCTGAGCAAGTATGGAAAAGAGCTGCAAGCGGATCAGTAGTGGCTCCGCATCGAGCGGGACTACTTCACTGAGAGTGGCTGGGCGAGGCCGAGTTGAGTCATGAACCCGAGCGCGTCAGTGGATTGCCATGTCTCCACGCATTTGCCGCCGCGGAAGTGGTGAATCACCATTCCGGCTGAAATAACGAGCTTCGAGGTTGGGGCAACGCCCATGTACGTGCCCTTGTGCGTCCCATAGAAGGTGTAGCGATTCGCCACCTTTTCGCCGTCCGCGATCACGTCCTCGCTGGCGAGGCGCATGTCCGGGAAACCTTCGCGCAGCACCGTGTAATAGTCGCGCAGACCGCCGACGCCGGGCTTCAGCCGCCGCGAAAGTCCGTGAAACATGACGGCTTTATCAAACATTTCGAGGTAGCCTTCAAGATCCTTCGCATTGAAACGCGCGATCGCGCGATTCACACTCTCTATATTTTCTTTGGTAGGCATGGGTCACCAGTGGCCGATAGATTGGAATGTCGAACTCTGCATCGCCCAGACAACAGGCTCACTTGGCAGGCTTCGAATCGCTCTCCGTGAGCTCCCGCCAGAGCAGGTAGCTCGGAACCGCGAGTGCAGCAGTGACGATGATGTAAAAGCCGATTGGCTTGTGCATTACGGGGTTATGTTGCGCCTGTTGATCCGCGGCGGATTCGTCATGGCACCCTTGTTCCAGACTATCGTCAAAGGTCACGTCCGCCGACTTTCCTTCGGGAATCGTGCGGAGCTCTCCGCCGTTATCTAGCGTGAGGTTGCCGCGCATGGCGGAAATTATCAACTCCTTGGGGCCTTTGAATGTCACTTCCCCGGCCGCCGCCGATCCACCGGCCGCGCGGATTATGCCGGCCGGCGTCCGAATCGAGATTTCGCCGGATGCAGGTTCCGAGAAGCCCACCGTTCCCGCCATCGCCAATACCTGGACTGCGTTTCCGTCATCCTCGAGCGCCGCGGAGCTATTCGCGGCAAGGTAGACCTGGCTCGAGCCGACTTGCGCGCGCAACATCACGCCGTCATTCGTATCGAGGCTGTCGCAGGAGTAAATATCCGCGCCCATGACGGCGTTTTGGTTGTCGAGATGACCGCGATCGGTTTGTGTGACCACGCCGAGGACACGGCGATGCGCCGCAAACGTGGGCGAGTTATGAAGAGCCGTCAGGCACAATAAAATCAGACATGAGCGCGAAACGTGACGCATTCGCTTCCTCCGAGAGGTACGTTCACAATGTGTTCTCGAAGCGCGTGAGCGTCAATCGGAAGGAACAGCGGAGTTGCCACAATTGCAACAGAAGAAAGGGGTTGCGGGACGTTAAGGCAAGCGCTTGGGTGCTTACAGGCGTAGACGGAGCGAACCGCTGACGAAGGGATTTCCCCGCTCGTAGAACCGCAACCGGCGGTCGGCCGCTCGAGAGATTCCAATACGCGTGCTGATGCCCATCGCGCCGGCCGGACGCGTCGCAGCCCCGAGCCAGATCGGACTTGCGCGGGCGAAAAGGTCAACGCCGTCGAAGCGTTTGTCAATTTCCATCGCCTCTGTTAGTCGCCCTGGGCCGCGCGCAAGGTCGAGCAAACGCGAAACTCCTCGGTGGCGCTCCATCCACGGAATCCCCTCAAGCGGCTCAAGCGCGCGAATCAAAACTCCTGCGCCGATGCCCGGAATTTCAGCCGCGATGTTGAACAGCCAGCACGAGCCGTACGTGAATCGAACGTATGCGGTACCGCAAGCGAGGTAGAGCGAATGATTCGCACGTGAGTGGCCCGTAAAGGCGTGGCCGGCGGGGTCACCTACCGGGTAGGCTTCTGTCTCGACGATTCGTCCGCTCAGCCGCCCCTGCGGCACGTCGTGCACCAGCGTCTTGCCGATCAGAAAGCGCGCGAGCTTGATCGCATTCACGGGCAGTTCGCCGCGGCGAAGACGCCGGACGGGGCGAATTTTCTTCTTTGGTGGGCGCTCATCCATAAGATCGCTGAGTTGGCAGTGGGACAGTTTACGCGTCGAGCAGACGAAGCGCCACTTCTTGAGAATGGCTTCTGCGCTCGTTCGCCGGTACAGCGATTGGTTAGGTTCGACTGGTTATGCGTGGGCGGAACTACTATGGAAACTTGCGAGCGCCGTTGCCTCATCGGTGAAAGTCGGGAAGCAGTTAATCAAGGCTGTTATCTCCAGGACATGCCGAACCACCCCGGTAGGATTGAGGAGCTTCAGGTTGCCCCCATCGCGCCTCAATGTAACGAACAACTTCACCAGCGTGCTGATGCCTGAGCTATCAACCTGCGGGACGTCCGTCAGATTGACGAGAACATCGCACGGAGAGCTTTGGGCGAGTTTGGCCAATTCAGCGGCGAGTGCGTCGTTGCTGTCACCGATTAAAACGCGGCCCTTCAAGTCGAGGATCGTGATGTTCTCGAATTTTCGTGCCAGAATTTGGAGGCCCATAACCGCTCCCTCCCGCCGGCTTAGCCGATCTCGCGCCCGACAGCCGGCGCCCCGCTCGGGGCGCAGGCACCAATTAGGCGCGATGCTATGCGCCGTGCCGGAAGGTGTCAATTGATATATAACTCCCCCCACGATACGCGCAGAAATGTAGCTTTTTCAAGTGGCCGGCTGCCGGGAACTCGATCCTGCGTGGCAAGTAGCTGGATTGTCTTGCCACAGGTCGTTTATCATCGGCCGTCAAACGCAGTTTCGAGGAGCGTCAGTCATGGCCAATGCCTGCCCGCACGTCAAAGAAATTCGCAAGGTCACACCCAGCTCCAAAGGGTGCGAAGAATGCTTGAAAATTGGCGACACCTGGGTGCATCTGCGGATGTGCCTCATATGCGGCAAGGTGGGCTGCTGCGACAGTTCGAAAAACAAGCACGCCACAAAGCATTTTCGAGCCGTGCATCACCCGATCATGCAGTCGGTTGAGCCGGGGGAGGACTGGCGATGGTGCTACGTGGACGAGATGGAAGTGTGAGCGCAAATGGAGGCGTAATGGCGGGCAGAGCAATTTTCCCTGGCTTACCGAAGGAAGAGGCTTGGCCTGCGTTGCCGCTCTCGGAATGGAGCGCGACGCGCGACACGCTGCACATGTGGATGCAGATGGTGGGCAAACTTCGCCTGGCGCTGAACCCGCCGCTGAATCACTGGTGGGGGGTGGCGCTGTACGTGAGCGCTCGGGGGCTCACCACCTCAGCCATTCCCAATCAATTGGGAGTCTTCGAGGTCGAGTTCGATTTCATCAGCCACGTGCTGAGGTTCACCACGAGCCGCAACGAAACGAAAACGATTTCGCTGGCGCCGCGCAGCGTGGCTGATTTTTATCGCGAGTTCAAAGCGACGCTCGCGGCGCTGCGCATCGAGGCGAAAATCTGGCCGGTGCCGGTAGAAGTCCCGAATCCGATCCGATTCGATCAGGACACCGTGCACGCATCCTATGACCCGGTGTATGCGAATCGGTTCTGGCGGATTCTCGTGACCGTGGATGCAATCTGTAAGGAATTCCGTGCGCGATTCATCGGCAAGGCCAGTCCCGTTCACTTCTTCTGGGGCAGTGCCGATCTGGCGGCAACGCGGTTTTCAGGACGTCGCGCGCCGGAGCGTCCCGGTGCGGACGCCGCGACGCGCGAGGCGTACTCGCATGAAGTAAGCAGCGTGGGATGGTGGCCAGGAAACGGCGGATTCGATGCGCCGATGTTTTATGCCTACGCGGCGCCGGAGCTACCCGGATTCCGCGAGAGTAAAGTCCGCCCAGCGGAGGCTGTCTATAACACGCAGATCGGCGAGTTCTTGTTGCCCTATGACGCCGTTCGAAATTCCGCTGATCCCGCGGGAATGCTGATGGATTTTTTCCAGAGCACGTACGAAGCTGCGGCAAACCTCGGAAACTGGGACCGCGCGGCGCTTGAAAGACAGAAGTAGCGTCGGCCGGACCCTCAGATGGAAGACGGCAGCAAGGGAACCACGGACAAGGTTCGTTTTTGCGGCAGGCTGGCTTCGGACGCAACCGCCAGGTGCCGCGCCAGGAAGTGTTTCTGCGCGCGGCGGCCCCAGCCTCGTACAAAATAATAGTTCAGCGCGCCCGCCGCTCCCGCGCTCAACACGGGGACGATTCGGCCCGCCCACTTCTCCGCGACCTCCGCGCCAACCCTTACCGCCAGGCGGTCAATGATGCGGGGTACGATCCGCTCGACGGCCTGCTTCTCAAGGAAATCTCGGCTCAGCTCCAGACCTGCCGCGCTCGCGGCCGCGACCCACAGCTTGACGTTATCTTCCTCAGTTGCGTATTCGAAGCCGTAGAGCAAGCTCAACTTCTGTAGCATTCGCAGAGTGATCGCCGAAAGAATTCCCATGTCCGGCACGATGGTGAGAAAACCGCCTAGGCCGAGTCCCGCGCCCTCGAGCGCCGCCATTCTTGATGCCGAACGGACCGTGCTCGCCGCGATTGGGTTGATCGCGCGAGGACCCAGCAGAAACATGTCTCGCCAGGTTTCAATCGGCAGGCGATGCGCGCGCTGAATGTGCCGCAGGTATTTCCGCTCGTCAATGTGAATCTGCCGGAAAGCGCGACTGAAGCCCGTGCCCGCAGCTGCGGTCAAAACTCCCGCGAGGGATGACTTGTCTCGTCGGTTTGCCATCGCCACCATTCTACCGCGAATCCCCGATGCCTCGCTCGACTGCGTTTCAAAAGGTGTGCGGAGCAAACGACATAAGTGCCGAACTCGGATTGGATTTGCAAATGCCTGCAGGATGCCGCATCATGTTTTGCTTCGGTCCATCCGGCGCATCGCTCAAGGTTTAGCGGGCGCGTACGAGAGCCGTCGAGAAATCTTTCGGCCTCGCTCAAGAAAAACCGGCGACACGATTTTCAAACGATCAGGGGGAAACGGAATGCGCAGGCCTGCGAGTATTGCTCCGCCAAAGGGAAAACTGGGGGTGCTGATGCCCGGAATGGGTGCGGTCGGCACCACGTTCATGGCGGGAGTCGAACTCGTGCGACGGGGCGAATCCGTTCCCGTGGGCTCGCTGACGCAATTGGGCACGATCCGACTCGGCAAGCGGACGGAAGGGCGCGTTCCGAAAATCAAGGATTTGGTGCCGCTTGCCAAGCTCGACGATCTGGTTTTCGGCGGCTGGGATGTGTTTCCCGACGACGCGTATCAAGCGGCCGTGAAGGCCGGGGTGCTCGACGCGAAAGACCTGACGAAAGTTCAGAAATTCCTGAAAACCATCAAGCCGATGAAGGCCGCCTTCGATCAGAATTACGTCAAGAACCTGCAGGGCACCAACGTCAAGAAGGGCAAAACGAAGTTTGATCTCGCCGAGCAGATTCGCCAGGACATTCGCGACTTCAAGAAAAAGAATAAGTGCGACCGACTCGTAATGGTCTGGTGCGCCTCGACCGAAGTTTTCCTGAAGGCCGAGGCCGTGCACAAGGATTTGGGGTCTTTCGAAAAAGCGATGAAGGACAATCATCCTGCGATCGCGCCCTCGATGCTCTATGCCTGGGCCGCAATCAGCGAGGGAGTGCCGTTCGCCAACGGCGCGCCGAACCTGACGGTGGACATCCCGGCGCTCGAGGAATACGCGAAAGCCAAGGAAGTGCCGATCGGCGGGAAGGATTTCAAAACCGGTCAAACGCTGTTGAAGACCGTGCTGGCGCCGGCTTTCAAAGCGCGCATGCTCGGGCTGAACGGCTGGTTCTCGACGAACATCCTCGGCAATCGCGACGGCGAGGTGTTGGACGATCCCGGCTCGTTCAAGACCAAGGAAGAATCCAAGCTCGGCGCGCTCGAATATATTTTGCAGCCGAGTATTTATCCCGACCTCTACGGCAAAATCCATCACAAAGTGCGCATCAACTACTACCCGCCGCGCGGAGACAACAAAGAGGGCTGGGACAACATAGACATCTTCGGCTGGCTCGGCTATCCGATGCAAATCAAAGTGGATTTTCTGTGCCGCGACTCAATTCTGGCGGCGCCGATCGTCCTCGACCTCGCGCTGTTTTTCGATCTCGCCAAACGCGCGGGAATGCGCGGCATTCAGGAATGGCTGAGCTTCTACTTCAAGTCCCCCATGTGCGCGCGCGAGTTGTACCCGGAGCACGACCTCTTCATCCAGTCCATGAAGTTGAAGAACACGCTGCGCTGGATGGTCGGCGAGGAGTTGATCACCCATCTCGGCGCCGAATATTACGATTAGGACATCCCCAGCGTCACAAGCTGCATCGACACGAATAGCATTCCATTTTGGTCGGTAGCTTCCCGGGCGCACGCATGAAACTACTTACGCGATTCGCATTTCTCTGTATCGTCTTCGCGCTTACGAACGCAGCCTTCGGTCGAAGCCCCCGGCCGACTTTGTCCCTCACGGTCAGTTTGCCGCGCAGCATCGTCAAATCCGGTTCGGATATCGAAGTTGATGTAAAAACCAAGAACATTTCCCACGGAGACATTACAGTCGGCCAGATCGTCGGCACCTCGGAGGCAAACTATGAAATCGAGGTGACTGACGGCGAAGGCAAGCCGGTTGTACCAACCCACTACGAACGCATGCTGCGTGGAGAGCTACCGAGTACCGATCATCACAGCACCGTAATCGGCTCGCTGAAGCCCGGGGGGACAATGCAGGAGCACTTCTACGCGAGTCAGCTCTTTGAATTGGACAAGCCCGGCCAATACACAATTCAAGTGTCAACAACGCTCTATGTTGGTAAAACTGCGGTCAAGGACGCCACGAAAGTCGTCGTCAATGCGAACATCGTTACGCTGACCGTGACAGACTAATTGGCGGCGCGCAGGACGCCCGCGACGAAATGCACCAGCCGCAGTTTCTCCCAGAGGCTGGCTCCCTTTGCCGGATCCACGTGCGAGAACGCTTCGGTGATCAGAACTTCGCGAAGGTCTTCGCGCGGAATGTCCCTTTCCATCCACAAACTCTCGGCCGGTGGAATAATGTTGTCCGCCGATCCGTGCAGGACGAAAACCGGGACGCGCAACGAGGCCAGTTTTCCGCTCGGCGAAATCGCCTCGAGCTCGGGCGTGTCTGTTTGGATGGCGCTAAGGATTCGCGGTCGTACCTCCTCGATCCGCCGATTGAGCAGCGCATCCATCGTCGCGCGCGCCGGCGGACTCAGCTTCTCCATTGCGATCTTTGCTTGGTCCGGCTGCTCCCAAAGCCACTCGCGCAACGCCTCATGCGCCGCCCCCAAATCAGCCTGCGGAAAGAATTGACCGAGGTGCGCGTACACAAAGACGGACGCGCCGTAGTCGTGCGCCTCATGCGGCTGCTTCGTCCCGTCCGGCATCTCCTGGACTCCCGTAGCCAGAAAGCGCGAGACGCGCGCGAGATCGTCGTAAGCGCCCATCAGAACCAGCGCGCGAATGCGCGGCGCGTACTGATCGTCGGTCGCGGCGAGAAGCGACAAGCCCCCGGCAAAACTAATTCCCGCGAGCGTGACCTGACGTTTGCGTAGCCGGTTGCCCAGCCACACGACCGACTCGCCGATGTCAGAGATCGAGGCGGCGTCCACGTGATAGTCGGCCAGAGCGTCAATCTGTGGTGTCAAAACGGCCAGGCCAGTTCCCGCGACGGCGCGCGCGAAACTTATCAATCGTGGCTCCTCCATCCCGAGATGATGAATGCCATGGACCGCGACCATGCCTTGCGGATGCTCAACGCCGACGGGCAGAAAAAGGCGCGCACGCAGTGGCCCGCTCGGCGTGGAAATCGTAACGTCTTCTGTGGTTACGTCGTAAGTTTCAAACCGCAGCAGCGGTCCAGTGGCGGATGGGTCGGCGAAGCGGGTCAGCAACGCATAGCTGCGCATTTCATAGCGCAAATAATTGAGCGCGATTCCGAGCAGGGCGACGAGGACAAGCAAAACAATCCAGCGGCCGCGGCGCTTGCGGCGGCGCGAAGCATCACGGAGTCGTGAATCCTGTGCCGCTGAAGGTGCGACCTCGGTTCCCATCGAAGTCCGCGCAGTGTATCACTGAGCTATTTGCTTCAGAAAGTATTCGTCTCGCGGTTTGTGGGTCGCACCTTTAGGTGCGACATAAAAGACGGGCGCGCAGCGCCCGCCTGTGCGCCGGGTTACCCGCAGCACGTGCTTGAGTTTTCGCGAGGACACTGACAACTTACGACTTCGACCCGATCATACGCAGGAAGTGCTCATGAACCGCCGTGTCTTCGGTCAGCTCGGGATGAAATGTCGCGGCCATCACGCGTCCTTCGCGGATGAGCACGGGATGCCCGGCGTCCTCCGCGAGGACTTCGATTCCCTGCCCGACGGATTCGATAATCGGCGCGCGAATGAAAACCATCTCCAGCGGTTCCTTGCGCAGCTTCGTCTTGCCCATGTGAACGTCGCTCGCAAGCTGGCGGCCGTAGCCGTTGCGCAGGATGCTGACGTCGAGCAGGCCGAGCGAAGCTTGCGCCGGGCCGTGCACTTCGCGCGCAAGCAAGATCGCACCAGCGCACGTGCCGAAAAACGAGCCGCCCTTTGCGGCGAAAACCTTCAGCGCCTCGAAGAGGCCTTCCTCGGTCATCACTTTCAGGTGCGTGCTGCTCTCGCCGCCCGGCAGAATGATGCCGTCAATATTGGCGAGCTCTTCCGGGCGCCGCACGAACGAATGCGCCGCGCCGAGGCGGTTAAGCGCCTGGGCGTGAGCGTCGTAGTCACCTTGAATTGCGAGAATGCCGATATTCACGCGCCTGAACTCCGTTGCAGCCACAGATAAACACAGATGAACGCCGTAAGGGGTTAAGAAAGAATCTAGTTTTATCAGTTCCTATCAGTGTTTATCTGTGTTCATCAGTGGCTAAGCGGTCCCAGCTACCAACCCCGCGTCTGCAGCAAATCCTTCTCGTCCATTTGCCGCACATCGAGGCCCGGCATCGCCTCGCCCAACTCCTCCGAGGCTTCGAGCACAGCCTTGGCGTCCTTGAAGTGCGTGGTCGCTTTCACGATGGCTCGCGCGCGCTGCGCCGGATCGCTCGATTTGAAAATGCCTGAGCCGACGAAAACCGATTCCGCGCCGAGTTGCATCACCAGTGCCGCGTCCGCCGGAGTCGCGATGCCGCCCGCGGAAAAATTCGGCACGGGCAGCTTGCCATGCTTCGCGACCCACGCAACCAGCTCAAACGGCGCGCCGAGTTCCTTCGCCTCGTGCATCAACTCCTCTTCGCCCAGCGTCGTCAGCTTCTTCATATGGCCGACAATCGCGCGCATATGGCGCACGGCCTCCACAATATTCCCAGAGCCGGCTTCTCCCTTCGTGCGAACCATCGCAGCGCCCTCGCCGATCCGTCGCAGCGCCTCACCGAGATTGCGCGCTCCGCAAACGAATGGCACCTTGAAGCCGTGCTTCCACACGTGGTGTTCCTCGTCGGCGGGAGTGAGCACTTCGCTCTCGTCAATGTAATCCACCTCGAGCGCTTCCAGCACCTGCGCCTCGGCAAAATGGCCGATGCGAACCTTGGCCATCACCGGAATGGAGACGGTATCCATGATTTCGCGGATGATTCGCGGCGCCGCCATGCGGGCCACGCCTCCGTCTTTGCGTATGTCGGAGGGAACGCGCTCGAGCGCCATCACAGAACAGGCGCCCGCGTCCTCCGCGATCTTGGCCTGCTCCGCGTTCGTGACGTCCATGATCACGCCGCCCTTCAGCATTTCCGCCAGCCCGACTTTCACTCGCCACAGATTGTTGTTCATCAGGTCCATGATTTTTCCCCTTTCGATTTCAACTTCCGCGCGCTTCTTCCGGCATCGCCGTACGGAATCGCGCCGGATCAATCTCGACAAATTTGCCGCGGCTCCGCGCCAGCACGGCGCCCGCCGAATTGCGAATCTCTCCCTGCCGCATTCGTAGCCGGCCGTTGCGCCCGATTTCCCAACCCTCGACCGTTAATTCTTCGTCCACGCGAACCGGCTTCAAGTATTCGACCGTCATCTCGCCCGTCACAGCGATATCCTTTTCGAACCGATTCACCTTGGCCATCACTTCATCCAGCAGCGTCGCCACGATTCCGCCGTGAACGAAGCCCGGACCTCCCTGATACTCGGGACCGATCCGAAACACGCCCCGAATCCGGCGCGCGGCATCGTCCTGCTCGAACGCCAGCTGCATGCCACGCGGGTTGGCGCCGCCGCAGCCAAAGCAATGATTCTCCAGGTTTGGTTTCAGCAGCATAAATTCCGTAGAGCTCGCGTCGCGCGGCTCCTCCGCGATCGCATTTGCAGGGGCGCTGCTTGCTGCGCCCCGGTGCACCGCTAGATCATCGCCACTCGCGAGCGGTATTCGTCGCGAACGCCGCGCTGCCGCTTGCGCAGTTCGGACTCCAGCAAATCAGCAAGCTTTTCGATTCCCTGCGCGATGCGCTTCTCGTCCACGGCCGCAAAACCGAGCCGCAGCGTATTCGGCCGGGGCTGCTGGGAATAAAAATATCGTCCGGGCAAAAACAAAACTCCCCGCTCGCGCGCGTGAATCAGCAGCTCTCCGGCATCGAAACCGGCAGGCAGCGTTACCCAGAGCGTCATGCCACCCTCGGGATGGGTCCACGTGGTGTCGTCGGGCATATGCTTTTCGAGCGCCTCTTCCATGGCTGCCAGGCGGCTGCGATAAATCTTCCGCATTTTCGCAAGATGACGCGCGAAATATCCGCGGCGCATGAACTCAGCCATCGCCGCTTGCGAAAGCTGGTCCGTGTGCAAGTCGGTGGATTGCTTCACCAGGCGCAGCCGTTCGATCGCGCTTTCGGCGCCGATACACCAGCCCACGCGAAGCCCGGGAAACGCTGTCTTGGAAAAACTGTCTATATGGATCACGTTTCCGGCGGTATCCAGCGCCTTGAGCGAAGGAATCGCATTGCCGCGCAGCCGCAGCCGCGCGTAGATTCCGTCCTCGATCACCGGCACTTGATAGTGCGCCGCCAGTTCGAGCAAGCGCCGCCGCTCGGCCAACGGCAAAACCGTCCCGGTAGGATTCTGAAAATCCGGCGTGAGCAGTAGAAACTTCACGCGGTTTTGCAGCAGCACGGTCTCGAGGTTATCCACGTCGAGTCCGACATGTCCGATCCGCGACGGATCCGTTTCTATACTCACCGCGAGCGCGCGAACCCGCGCGCCGGCAAAAATCGCGATCGCTCCGGGGTAACCCGGATTTTCAAGAGCCACGGAATCGCCCGGCCTAAGAAAAGCTTTGCAGACCAGATCAATCGCCTGCTGGCAGCCATCGCTGATCAGGAGCTGCTCCCCGCGAACGTTCAAGCCCTCGCTGCGAAAAAGCTCGATCAGTTCCCGCTTCAACGGTTCGTAACCATCGGACGAGCCGAGCTGCAGAATCCGGCTTCCGTCGCGGCGCAGAACATCGTTCGCGCAGCGCCGGAACTCTTCCAGTGGAAAACAAGCGGGCTCCGGCCGCGCGACGGTAAACGCAATCGCGCCGGGAGGAACCTCGGGCATCATGCGGCTCAGGCTCTCTTCGCCGCGGTCATCCGCAAATAGAGCTTCCCAACGCATGCCTCCACCATTGCCGTTCGTGCGCGGGGGGGGCGAAAACTGCTTTGCCGGAGCTCCGCAAATGTACGTGCCGCGGCCCACGTGCCCGCTGATCAATCCTTCGGATTCAAGTTCGGCGTAGGCGTTTGCCACCGTCGTGCGGTGTACGCCCAGCTGGCCGGCCAGTTCGCGGCTTGCCGGAATACGGTCGCCGGAGCGAAGCTCACCGGAATGAACCAGCGCGCGAAGCTGATCGCGAAGCTGCACGTATAAGGGGATGTGGCTCTCGGGTTGTAAATGCAGTGGAAGCATTGGCTCGTCCCTATGGGCCAATATAGATTACAAGCGCGGGGTGTAAAGAGCCAATATGTCTTTTCGCGGGATTTTCCGTGAGCCGTCTATTCGCTGAAGAGCTTCGACTGCGCTTCGAGCACCGCGCGGATATCTCGCGTGGCGCGCGGTGAACGCCGCGCCACCCCCACCACCCCCAGCACCTTCATCTCGGCCAACGCCGTCCGGGGAATAAACATGTGGAGCACATTGCCGTGCAGGTCAGGCGGCGTCAGGCGGACTCCGGTGTCCAGCAGGTCGAGCAGGTTATTGGAGACGATGCCTTCCATCGCGTCGTCGTCCTTGAAACGCAGTCGAACCCACAGACCGTCCAGTTTTGGGCGGCTCAGGAAGGTCTTCCGTTCGTGTTCGAAGGGGTCCTTGAATTCGCGCACAAAATAGACGGATTTCACCTTGTCTAGCTGGATGGACTCCTGTTCACCGTCGATCGACAGTAGTTCAATCTCGTCCGACCGGCCTAGCGCAGCCGGATTCAGATATCCCCGGGCCGTGGTCCGGTCTAGTAGGAGGACGACGACCTTCTTGTGCGTCGAGGCTGGGGCGCGGTTTTTCACAGCTTTGAGGCCATTTCCAGGGGAGGATGTTGCTAGTCCTCGGAGACTATGTTATCTTTATGTCGGTTTTTGTCAAGTTGTTGTTGCTTAAAGGGTTAGCTCCGGAGCGCGGCCGATAACCAGCCAACAGAACGTCCGGAAACCAGCCTCCGTCCTGGCTCATGTGACAGCTAACAGCCAGATTTGCCGATACTTACACTGCCGACAGGTAGCCGCCTTTCCCGGCGGTACCTTTCTGCCGGTCCAGTACGTCCGTGCATGTGACTGAAATGAACGGAAGGGCAAGAGTTTGGAAACGCAGATTCGCACATTCCTGAATTGCCTGCGGGTCGAAAAGGGCCTGTCGGACAATACGATCCAGGCGTACCGGCGCGACATCGCGAAATTTGCGGCGTTCGTCGCCACACGCCAACTTGGCGCCATAGACGTGCAACGAGGCGATGTAGTGGATTTCCTCGGCACGCTCTACCGCAAGGGGCTCGACAGCCGCTCGGTGGCGCGGCATCTGGTCACCATTCGGCATTTCTTCCGCTTCGCGCTGATGGAGGGATACGTCCACGACGATCCTGCTGCCACGATCGAATCGCCGCGATTTCGCCACAGTCTGCCCGAGTTCCTTAGTCTCGAAGAAGTGGATCGCCTGCTCCGGCAGCCGGACGTGACGACGGTTGTCGGCCTGCGGGATCGAGCCATGATCGAGCTGATGTATTCCTGCGGGCTGCGCGTGTCGGAGTTGTGCTCGCTGCGCGTTTCCGACTTGCAACCCGAGGCTGGATGCTTGCGGTGCATCGGTAAGGGAGACAAGGAGCGGCTGGTTCCGATAGGCCGCCAGGCACTCGAAGTCGTCCAGCGATATTTGAAGAGCAGCCGGCCGAAGCTGTTGCGAGAGGGCTCGTCGCCGCATCTTTTTCTGAATCAAAAAGGCGGCAAGATTGGCCGCATCACGTATTGGAAGACGCTTGGGCAGTATGGCCGCAAGGCCGGGCTGCGGAAGGCCTTGAAGCCCCACATGCTGCGACACAGTTTCGCGACACATCTGCTCGATCGCGGAGCCGATCTCCGCTCCGTTCAAATGATGCTCGGCCATTCGGACATCTCGACCACTCAAATCTATACGCACGTGGTCGAGGAGAGATTGAAACAGGTATACAAGGCGCATCACCCGCGCGCCTGAAACTCCGGCGGGGACAGAGAGAAGGAGCACCACTTCATGCCCGATTACATGTACTTGCTCGAAAGCAGGCTTTCGCCCGAGCAGCGCGCAGCGCTCGAACGCGTTCAGGATCTCGCGCACGCGCAGGAGGTCAACGTCTATCTCACCGGCGGCGCTATCCGCGACCTTATCTCCGGCCAGCCGATACGCGATCTCGATTTCACAGTCGAGGGAAATCCGACCCGCATCGTCCGCGAGCTGGAAAAAGGTGGCGCGAAGGTTGTCTGGGAAAGCGAGAAACTGCGCCATTTTGAGATGATTTTCGCGGGCGACGCCGACGGCTCGATTTCGGCGGCTCGCGACGACGTGTACGACAAGCCTGGCGCGAAACCTGAATACCGTTTCAGCGGGATCATGGAGGATCTGCGTCGGCGCGATTTTTCGTTCAATGCGATTGCGATTTCGCTGAACGCGCAATCGCGGGGCCTGCTGCTCGATCCCACGAATGGCCTGGCCGATCTCGAACGGCAGGAAGTGCGAGCGCTTTCCATTCATGCGTTCACGAACCAGCCGGTGCGGTTGATGCGCATCCTCCGCTACTGCGCGCGCATGGGAGCCAAGATGGAATCGCGGACGCAGGAATGGTTCGAACTGGCAATGGAGCGCAAACTCTACGAAAACATCGAAGGCGCCGAAGCCGGCCACGAGGTTCGCGCGCTTGCGCGAGAGGACAACCCGACCGCGACGCTTAAGCAATGGGAAGCTCGAGGCCTGCTGGCCATGATCCATCCGAGATTGCAAAAACGGAGACCCGATTACGACAGCTTGAACAAGCTCGCGCGCATCCGAACGAATTTCCTCTCGGCCGGAATCAGGCCGCGCCCGCAAGTGGCCATCACCGGCTACGTGATCGGGCGCTTGAAGTCCCGGGAAGCTGCGGCGGCGTTGCGCAATATGGAGTTTCGATCCTCGGAAGTGGACGCGATCGCCCATCTGGTTCCCGAAGCCCAAAAAGTGGTGAAGATTCTCAAGAGCCGCAAAACCAATTCGGCGCGCGACGCCTATTTCTATATCGCTTCCGTCCCGCCGGAGATGCTGGTGTTCATCGAAGTCGAACTGCCGAATCCGCGCGCGGTTTCGAAGATTCGCAATTACGTGCAGAAATGGCGGCCGATGCGGCTGGGGCTTCCCTTTGGCGAACTCGACGCCCTGGGCGTGGCGCGCGGCCCGAAGTTCGACAAAATCATCGAGCAGCTTTTTGAGATGCAGCTGCGCGGCAAGGCCCGCTCTCCAGAAGACCGAACGAAGGCGCTGCGCAACCTGGCGGGAATCAAGGAAGAGCCAAAGAAAAAAGAAGAAAAGGAAAAGAAGAAGCCCAAGGGAAAAGAAGCCGCTCCCGCCGCGAAAGCGCCTGAAGCGAAGGACGCGAAGCAAGGCGACAAGCGGCCGCAGCAGGCAGCACCCGAGGCGCCACGTGCAGCACCGAAAACGGCGCCGAGCACTTCGAAGCCGGCGCAGTCGGCCGCCGCCGCAATCGGCGCGCGGGCGCAGTTGAAGCACGACGACGCGGCCAAAGCGCATCGCGCGGCGCACAAGCACGCGCCTGCTGCGCATTCGAAACCCAAGGCGCGCGCCGCAAAGAAGGCCCGCGGCCGGTGACGCGCGATTGAATTCGTGATGACGTCCCGCGCGGCGCGACATCCGGCGCGGCGCATCGGTCTCGCGGGCGATTCGCTCGATGGGTCCGCAACAGCGGCTTTCATGATCGTGAATCGTCAGCGCCATGTCCGCGTTTCCGTCAAAGACCTGGGAGAATTTCTCTTGCGCGCTCGCCGCGTGCTTCACCTCCCCGCCGAATCGGTCACCGTTTGTCTTGTCACGAACTCCGAAATAGCGCGGTGGAATCGCGCGTATCGCGGCAAGAAGGGCGCGACGGATGTTTTGTCGTTTCCTGCCGATCAGAAGCAAAGGAATCATAGGATGCAGAGGGGGCATAGGAAAAACAGGAAACCGCGCTCCGATGGCTTCCGTTTCGCGCCCTCCAATTCCTCTGCTTCCTCTACGTCCTCTGCTACCTATCTTGGAGACATCGCGATTGCGCCGGCGGTCGCGCGGCGCAATGCGCGCCGCTTCGGCCGGACATTCGGCGAAGAGATGCGCATTCTGATCCTTCATGGCATGCTTCACTTGTTGGGCTACGATCACGAGACGGACACGGGCCAAATGGACCGCCGCGAAAAGCGACTGCGTCGCGGGCTGGGGCTGGCTTAAATGATGGCGCTGCTCCTTTACATTCTCGGCGTGATACTGCTGACGGTCGGTCTGGTCGTCGTGTCGTATTTCGACCGCGTTTACCGCGAGCTTGGTCGCGCGTCGGCGGGCCGTATTCATGACCACCTCGATGCATTTGAGGCGGATATTGAGCCGCGCTTCAAGATGGACAGACCACGCGCGGCGATGGCGTTCAGCCTGCTCGCGCGATTTTGGATCGTGGTGGTGACGACGATTACGACGCTCGGGATCGTGTACTTCGAGCCGGACCGCTGGCAGACCGCGCTCGAAATTGTTCTGCTGCTGGGCGCTGAAGTCGTGATCGCAATGCAATTGCTTCCGCTGATGCTCATCGCTGGAACGAGCGGGCGCTGGGTGTCGCCTTTGGTTCCTGCAGTGCGGTTGTGCTTGTGGATTATCTGGCCGATTCTTGCGGTTCTCGATCTCGCGGCTTCCGTGCTGCGAATTTCCGAGGACGAGCCGAGCGCGCCCGTCGCCGAGCAAAAAGCCATCGAAGCGCTCGTTGACGCAGCAACCGAAGAAGGAATTATCGAGCAGGATGAGGCGCGGCTGATCGAGCAGGTCGTGGAATTCGGCGACAAGCGCGTGCGCGACGTGATGACGCCGCGGCCCGACGTGGTCGCGATATCTGCGAAGGCGTCGCTCGAAGAACTCCGCAGGCGGGTGGTCGCGACCAAATTCTCGCGGCTGCCGGTGTACGAAAAAACGATGGACGATATCGCGGGCATCGTGGTCGCGCGCGACATGCTTGAAGTTCCCGACCGCGACGCCGGGCGTCGCACGGTCCGAGAGTTGATGCGGCCGGCGCTATTTGTCCCGGAGATGAAATTCGGCTCCGAGTTGCTGAAAGAAATGCAGCGCAAGAACCAGCAGATGGCCATCGTGATTGACGAATACGGATTGCTTGCGGGAGTGGTGACGATTGAGGATCTCGTGGAAGAAATCGTCGGTGAAATCGGCGAGGAGGACCGCCGTCCCGCGCCGGACGTGATCCGCGAAACCGGCGGAGCGATGGTTCTGCGCGGGAGCGTTCCCGTGGACAAGATCGGCGAACTATTCGGCGTGCCGCTGGAAACCGCGGCGCAACATTCGAATGTGACGACGATCGCCGGCCTGCTGAACAGCGTTGCCGGGCACGTTCCGCGCACCGGCGAAGTGGTCGAATTCGACGGCCTGCGCTTCGAGGTGCTTGAAGCGAACCAGCGCAAGGTTCTGCGCGTCCGCGCGCGGCGCGCTGCCGCTGCGCCGATTTCTGCTGCCCGCGCGGTGTGAGAAAACGGGTTCGAACGGCCGATCCTGCGCCTCAAATTGTGTGTCACTTCATTAGGATCCCTGTCCTTTATTTTCAACGAGTTAGCTTCGAAATTACTTTGCATGGTGTGTCGAGTCATTCGGAAGCAAGGAGCCAGGGAGGCAAGGAAGCAGGAATCGGAGACCCCCTGTCCCGCAGAGACGACCGGGACGCGCACCCCGCGTTTCAGTGACGAGTAGAAACCGTCCCGATTGTGTGTTTTCAATGAGTTAGGGGCGATTCTACTCGGCACGCAGTGACGGGTAGAACTGCCTAGATCTCGAATCGTGATCGGAGATTCGTGACGCGTGATTTGTGACTCGCGGGATTCGAGCCTTCGGCGCAATTGTGCCGACGTGGCCGCTGCCGCGGTCCGATCACCGATGCGCCTTCGATGCGAAAAATGCCGGGGGCACGATTGACGATGCGATCGCTCGAAAGTGAAGTTCGCCGCCATGTCTCATCCTTTCCGGGGCGATGCTGCCGCCCCAACCCAAAGGTAGCAGGAAGACAAGTTGAAATTGTCAAGCAGCGCCTGTGGACTTTTTGTGGCGGCACGAGCGAGCTACGTTTGGTGGGCGCGAGCTGAGATCATTCGCTGCGTGCCGCGCTGAAGACCGTGGCGCTACATTTAAACCTTGGAACGCCGGGCAACCTGAACGAGCTGATGAGGAATCGAGAGTTACTGGGTTAAAATCTTGGCGGTTCAAGAAACATGCACCTTCACGCGAGCAAAAACGTCGCGTTTCTTTTGATCCTGGGGCTGTGTCTCGCGATCCCCTTCGTGCATTCTCTTGCCCAGGAAGCTCCCCCAACTCCTGCGCCGCCGACGTCGGATCAAGACAGTCAGCTTTGCACGGTTGCGGGTACGGTGACGAGCCTGGCGACGGGTGAACCGCTCAAGAGGACACGCGTGAGTCTTTCGGTCGAGATTGCGCCCGGACACAGAATACCGACGGTCGCGATCACGGATGCAGCCGGCCATTTCTCTTTTGAGAACGTGAAGCCGGGGCGCTACGGTCTCGCCGTGATGCGCGACGGTTACATTCCCAGCGAGTACGGAGAAAGTGATTCCAGCGGAGAGGGGTCGGTTTTGACGCTCACAGCCGGGCAGCGAATGACGGATCTGGTTTTCCGGCTGCAGAAGTATGCGGTAATCACGGGGCGGGTCGTGGACGAGGACGGACAGCCGATGATCCGGGTCAGCGTCACCGCCATGCAGCGAGTCCGGCGCCACGGCGCGAACCAGTTCGAACTAGCCTCCAACTCCGCCCAAACGGACGACCAGGGAACCTATCGGATCTTCGAACTTGCGCCGGGGCGGTATGTCATTTGCGCCGATCCGTCGGCAGGCACTTCGTTTGGGTTTAGCAGCGATGACAGCGACGGGGCAGAGAGCCCCGATCCAACGGCGCTGCCGAACAGCCAATACGTACCTCTCTTCTATCCGGGAGCGACAGAGGCCGGGCGCGCAGCAGTGATCGATGTGAAGGCCGGTGAGGAAGTCCCGCGGGTCGATTTCTCGTTCGCTCCGAGTCCGCCAATTAAGGGGTACCAGATTCGAGGGCGTGTCGTTAACGATTTTTGGGAGAGGTCGCAGGGCTTTGTGACTGTAACGGCCGTTCCAAGCGACAGCGAGGGCACTTCGGAGTACGAACCGGCGTACCGGTTCGCGGCGCGGCCGGATCGAAGCACGGGTGCTTTCGCCCTCGTGAAAGTACCGTCCGGCAACTACGTCGTCGTCGCGAATTGGCTTCCACTCAACGGCGGAACATCGCGCTCGGCAACGAAAGAGGTGACGGTGGCGAACGCCGATGTTGACGGAGTGTCGCTGGTCCTGACTGCGGGAGCCAATTTTTCAGGGAAAGTCAGCTTGGAGGGTAGCGTGACCGCCCCAGAGGCCTCCATGCGGGTGCAAATTCAGCCGCGGGGGCCGGCCGCGTATGCCGAGGGCGCCGCGGCGAACGTCGCGAAAGACGGAACCTTCACGCTCACGGGCGTTCACGACGGAACATACTCTCTGGCAATCGAGTCTAAATGTACGGAATGCTACATCAAGGCCGCGACGGCCAACAACACCGATGCGCTGGCTGGCGGGGTAGTCGTGTCGGACGGCCAAGGGCCGGAGTCGCTCGAAATCATCTATAGCTCGAATACGGGCCGCGTCGCGGGCGCGGTCTCCGAACCGAATGAGCTCCCTGCGCCCGGAGCGTATGTTCTCGCGTATCTCGATACGGGTACGGATGCGTCAGACCAACAGCTTTATTCCGCTCGGTCCGATCAAAATGGGAAATTCGAACTGCGCGGACTTCCGCCGGGCCACTACGATGCCATTGCCTTCGAAAAGCTCGATTCTGACACTGTCGAAGAACCTACCGATCTCGCAAAATTCACGGATTCGATCCAGTCATTCGATATTGGCGCCGGCTCCTCTACTACAGTTGAGCTCCAGGCGGTGCCAGCGAGCCGTATGGACGCAGCGAGCCAATAATCCCAACCCTTCCGGAACGTCAAAGAAACGAGTTGAATTCTTGGTATATCGTACGATATAGTGTGAGACGCAGCAAGAAATACATCAAAGGAGATTGGATATGAGGTTTCACAGTTATGACAGGCATTGCGGCGAACGCGGCGAGCACCGGCATCACGGCGGGCTTCGCGGGCGGCGCGGGTTTATCGGACGATTTGGCGGGTTCATGAACGGACCCGGGATGCGGGCTGCGCGGATGATCGCGTCAGGCGATTTGCAGCTGATCATTCTAGCGCTGCTGAGCGAGAAGCCGCGGCACGGCTACGAGATCATCAAGGCGATCGAGGAGCACTCGAGCGGAATTTACACGCCGAGCCCAGGAGTGGTTTATCCGGCGCTGACTTACCTCGAGGAAATGGGCTTCGCCTCCGTGGAGCAGGAAGGCAACAAGAGGCTTTACCGGATTACCGAAGCCGGGACTGAGGAGCTCAAGAAAAATCACGAGAACGTGGATGAGATGCTCGATCAACTGGCGCGGTTCGGCCGGAAGATGGCCCATATCCGCAAGGAATATACCGAGCAGACGCAGGAGGCCGAGGATTTCGCGTCGGACGCCGGGCGGGAGATCAAGGGCGAGTGGCGGAAGACGAAGGCGGAGTTTCGCGGGTTGCGGGACGAATTGAAGGCGACGCTTTACGAGAAGCTGGATGCGCCAGAGGAAGAGCGCGCCCGGATCAGCGGGATTCTGCGGCGGGCGATGGAGGAGATTCGGAAGAAGTGACGGCAGTGCGTTGCCGCGACGGCTTGTGCCCGACGTCTACGCTGAAGAGAGATCCCTCGGGCGTGAACGCCCTCGGGATGACATCGCTCCCCCTGGTGGCTCGGTCCAGCCAAGCATGTTTGGCGGGCACGGCATGCCCGTCATCGGCGCGGCGGGCATCCGTGCCTTTACGAAACCGTGACGGATGGTTACCGCGAAGCCAAGGAACAGTGCCGGGCGTAGCGGTGCTACGCCCCCACGAAACCGGTGGCGGATCGTAACCGTAAAGCCAAGGAACTTCGCCGGGCACGGTTCGCCCCGGCGAATGCCCCTACGAAACGCTAGGTGGAGCGGAGGCGGGCGACTTCTTCGCGGAGTTCGCGGAGCTCGCGCTGCAAATCCGGCAAGCGGTTGAAGACGGCTACGGATTTGCGCCACGCGAGATTGTCCATGGCGGGGTAGCCGGAATAGACTGCGGCGGCGGGGACGTCAGCGGGGACGCCGGACTGGGATGAAATCGTGGCGCCGTCGCCGATGGTGAGGTGCCCGGCCGCGCCGACCTGTCCCGCGAGGATGCAGCGGTTGCCAACGTTCGTGGAACCGGCGAGTCCAACCTGGCCGCAGAGAAGCGTGTCCTCGCCCACTTTGCAGGCGTGGCCGACCTGGACGAGATTATCTATTTTCGTGCCCCGGCCTATCGAGGTTTCACCGACGGTTGCGCGATCAATCGCGGCGTGCGCCTGGACCTCGACGTCGTCGCCGATCACGGTGATGCCGGCCTGGCGCATCTTGTGCCAGTGACCGCTGGCTTCGCGCGCGAAGCCGAAACCGTCGCTGCCGATGACGACTCCGTTCTGGAGCAAGACGCGATTGCCGATGCGGCAATCTTCGCGAACGCAGGCGTGCGCGTGGGCGAAGAAGTGGTCGCCGATGCGCGCGCCGCGATAGATGGAAACGAAGCTGTGCAGCACGGCGTGGTTCCCGATCTCGACATCCTCGTCCACGAAACAGTACGGGCCGATGTGCGCGCCGACTCCGATTTTGGCGGAACTTGCGATCACGGCCGTAGGGTGGACGCTCGGAGCGTAGCGCGGCGTGGGGTGGAATATTTCGATGGCGTGGGCGAAATCGAGGTACGGATTCGCGGAGCGCAGCGCGGAGATGCGCGGACGCGGGTCGCCGGGTGCGAGAAGAATGGCGGAGGCGCGCGTGGTCTCGAGCGCCGGGCGGTATTTGCGGTTGACGAGGAACGTCAGCTCGCCCGCGTGCGCTTCTTCGATTCCGGCGACGCCGGTGATTTCGAGTTTTTCATCGCCCTCGACGGTGCAGCCGAGTTTCTCGGCGATTTCTCCAAGTTTCATGACGGTCTCCTCGCAGCACTTCCAAAGGCAATTGCAGCCGCAGATGAACACTGATGAACGCAGATAGGCTGGTGAAAACTTAACAGTTGAAGATTGAAAGTTCAAACGGTACGGCGGAATACGCTACGAGTCCTCGTTGGAGCCTTCGTTGCGAGTTTGGAATGCGTACTCAACACAGAGTTCACGGAGGGGGCATGGAGGTCACGGAGCAGACAAAGGCGATTCGCCGCAGAGACGTCGGAGAGAGATCCTTCGGTCGTCCGCCGCGGCGGACTCCCTCGGGATGACGATTGATCTCCCAGGCTCGACTCGCCGTCGACCTGGGAGCCCTTGCGGTCGGATCGTTACTTTCCGAGGAGCTGGCGGGCGATGACCAGGCGCTGTATTTCGCTGGTGCCTTCACCGATAGTGCAGAGCTTTACGTCGCGATAAAACTTTTCGGCAGGGTAATCCTTGATGAAGCCGTAGCCGCCGTGAATCTGCACGGCCTCGTTGGCGACGCGCACGGCGACTTCTCCGGCGTAGAGCTTGGCCATGCTGGATTCGCGCGTGATGCGCGCGTCGTAGTCGCCCGCGGCAACGGCGCGGTCGGCGAGCCATGCGGCGCGGTACGTCAGTAGGCGTGCGGCCTCGATTTGAGTGGCCATGTCGGCGAGCTTGAATTGGATGGCCTGAAATTCGGAGATGGTTTTGCCGAATTGCTTGCGCTGCTTGGCGTAGCGCACCGAGCATTCGTACGCGCCCTGCGCCATGCCGAGGCCGAGCGAGGCGATCGAGATGCGGCCGCCGTCGAGAATCTGCAGGCTATTGACGAAGCCTTCGCCCTCGTGGCCCAGAATGTTTTCGGCCGGGACGCGGCAATCGGTGAAAACAACTTCGCTGGTGTCGCTGGCGCGCAGGCCGAGCTTGTTTTCTTTCTTGCCGGGGCGAAAGCCGGGAGTTCCCTTCTCGATGATGAAGGCGGAGATGCCGTGGTGTTTCTTCGATGCGTCCGTAACGGCCATGGCGACGCAGACGTCGGCGTGGTGACCGTTGGTGGTGAACGTCTTCGCGCCGTTGATGACCCAACCGTCTTTCTTAGTTGCGACGGTGCGCGTGCCGCCGGCGTCGGAGCCGGCTTCGGGTTCGGTGAGCGACCAGCAGCCGAGTTTTTTGCCCTGGGCGAGCGGGACGACGTATTTCGTTTTCTGCGCTTCGCTGCCGAATTTGTAAATGTGGTTGGTGCAGAGCGAATTGTGCGCGGCGACGATGATGCCGATCGAGCCGTCCACGCGGGATAGCTCCTCGATGATGATAGCGTACTCGAGGTAGCCCATTCCCGCGCCGCCGTACTGCTCCGGGAAAATCACGCCGAGGAAACCCATTTCGGCGAGCTTGGGAATGATTTCCGAGGGGAATGTCGAGGCTTCGTCCCATTCCATCACGTGCGGAGCGATTTCGCCCTCGGCGAATTCGCGGACGGTGCGGCGGAGGTGCTGCTGCTCGTCGGTGAGTGAGAAGTCCACGATACGTTTATATCATGGTCGCGTGCGTGCGGAAGGCGATGGAGCCACAGATGAACACAGATCAACACTGATTACAGAGGTAGAAACGACGGCGAATGGTAGACGCACAGGCAAGCATTTGCGCCCTTACGAAACAGGCGGCTGATGGTAAACCCACAGGCAAGCATCTGCGCCGGGCACGGCATGCCGCGCCCCTACGAATCAAGAGGCGGAAGGCCGCGTGGCCACAGATGAACACAGATCAACACTGATTACAGAGGTAGGTACGATTGGCGGCGGGTGTCAAACGCGCAGGCAAGCATCTGCGCCGGGCACGATATATCGTGCCCCTACGAATGCAGATGGTGGGCAAGTTGCCAAGCATGCGCGCCGGGCGCAGCATGCTGCGCCCCTACGAAGAGAAAACCTCCGTCGAAATCGGCCGGCATAATTGGGAGCGGTCCGCGGCGGGTTACAGCGCGAGGGTGGCTACGCCGGAGCGGCGGCCTACGGCGCGGAGGACAAGGTCGGCCAGGGCGCGGATGAGGAGCGGCGAATCGTTGAGCGCAGGCATCATGTGAAATTCGGTGATGCCGAGGGATTCGGCGTGCTCGCGGGCTTCGATATTGATCTCGTGGAGCGTCTCGATATGTTCGGTGAGAAACGAAATCGGAATCACGAGCATGCGGCGCTGGCCTTCGCTGGCCATGCGTTCGATGGTGCCGGTGAGCGAAGGCGTGAGCCATTTCTGGGGGCCTACGCGGCTCTGAAAACACAAAACGTGCGGATTGGACCACGCGCCCAGCTCGCGCACCAGGCGGACGGTTGCTTCGATGTGCTGCGGGTACGGGTCGCCCTTTTCTACAAGCGCCATCGGCAGGCCGTGCGCACTGAACACGAGATGAACTTCCTCGGGGCGCGGAAGCTGCTGGAGGACGCTGTTGATGCGCTCGACGATTCCCGCGATGTAATCGGGGTGATCGAAGAAATGGTCAATGAGATGGACGGGAACCCTGGGCTTGTAGAGGCGGTTCCACTCCTTCAAGCTGCTGCCGGTGGTGGCGAAGGAATAGTGCGGATAGAGCGGGAGGAGCACGATCTCGTCGAAAGGAGCGCTTTCGAGCGCCGCGATGGCCTCGGCGGTGTCGGGATGCCAGTAGCGCATGGCGACGATTGTGCGAGCGGGAATATGGGGGCGCAGCGCCAGATCGAGGGCGCGCGCCTGCTGCTCGGTAAGGCGGCGGATTGGCGATCCTCCGCCGATCGCGGCGTAGTGCTGCCCTGCTACCTTCGAGCGCGTGACCGAGATCAGCTTCGCCAGAGGCTTGCGGGCGAGAAACGATCCCGGAAAGTTTATGATGTCCGGATCGCAGAAGAGATTATAGAGAAACGGCTCGACGGCGGCCTGGGAGTCAGGTCCCCCGAGCTGGAATAAAATGACGGCGAGTTTTTTCGCGGCGGGCATGAGCTCGATTGTCAGATATTAAGATGCCACAAGAGAAGCGCGCGACTCCAGAAAAAGTCGCAGGCCACAAACAGGCTCGATTGCCGTCCGAGTTTCGGGGGCGAATCAGCCCGACGATGCGTTATTGACGCCCCCGGCGAATATGACTACATTCGTAAGGTGCCCGCCAAAAAAATCCAAGTCGGCCAGGTTTGGAAGCAGGACGGCACTGGCGACTCTTTTCTGGTCACCAAGATCTACAACGAAGCGCTGACCTCGTTCGCAGTCCTGCGCAAGACCGGCTCCGAAAGCGAACCTCCGATGCGCATCAAGATCGCGCAGAGCGGCGGGGCTGCTAATCTCCCCGGCTTCACCTACACGCAGCAATCCGACGACTTCTAGTAAAAGAGTCGCCCCTCCAAACTCGGAACTTTTCTTCGATGCCAACGCCGAAGAGAGATTCTTCGACTGCGTGGCCGCACGCCCCGCAAAAGCGGGGCGGAAGAAAACATCCGGCCACTCCGCTCAGAATGACGGAATTTTCGGGGAGCAGGATTGCGTACACGTTTGCGCGAAGCTGGATTAGAATGGGTTTCGCATGGCTGCCTCGAACGGGTCAAACTTCGTTCACCTTCATCTCCACACGGATTACTCTCTCCTCGATGGCGCCTGCGAAATCGGCGAACTGACCGCGGAAGCCGCGCGGCGCGGAATGCCGGCTGTCGCAGTGACGGATCACGGCAATTTATTCGCCGCGGCGAATTTTTATCATCAGGCCACGACGCACGGCGTGAAGCCGATCATCGGCTGCGAAGTGTACGTCGCGCCGGACAATCACAAGAATCGAGGCGCCGAAGCGGAACGCTCGAACCACCTCGTCCTTTTGTGCGAGAACGATGAGGGCTACCGCAACTTAATCCAGCTGGTCTCGACCGGATTCCTCGACGGCTTTTACTACAAGCCACGCGTGGATCACGAGCTGCTGGCGCGCCACAGCAAAGGGCTGATCGCGCTGTCCGCGTGCCTGCGGGGTGAAGTGGCCGACGCGCTGCTTTCCGAGAAATACGATCAGGCGCGCACGAATGCGTATCGCCTCCGCGATATTTTCGGCAAGGGCAATTTCTTCCTCGAGGTTCAGGACCAAGGCATGGAAATCGAGACGCGCATCAATCGCGATCTCGTCAGTCTTTCGAAGGAAACCGGCATCCCCCTGGTCGCCACCAACGACACCCACTATCTGACCCAGTCGGATTCGCACGCACAGGAAGTGCTGATGTGCATTCAGACCGGGAAGACGATGAGCGACGGCCAGCGGATGAAGTTCGCGACCGATCAGTTTTATTTTAAGACGGCGGAAGAGATGGCGCAGGTCTTCCGCGAGCTGCCCGATGCGGTCTCGCGCACGGTGACGATCGCCGAACGCTGCAACGTGAAGATCCAGCGCGTCAGCAACCCTTTCCCCGAATTCAAGGTGCCCGACGGGCATACGACGGATTCGTATTTCGAGAAGGTCGCGCGCGAAGGCTTTGCGATTCGCGCGATGCAGCTCGAACGGCTTTCGCGGGAGAACCGGCTCCGCCATTCCATTTCCGAGTACGAGAGCCGCCTGAACGCGGAAATCCGGATGATTCAGAAGATGCGCTTCGCCGGCTACTTCCTGATCGTCTGGGATTTCATCCGTTACGCGCGCGCGCAGGAAGTTCCGGTGGGGCCGGGGCGCGGTTCGGCGGCAGGCAGTCTGGTCAGCTACGCGCTGCAAATCACCGATGTGGACCCACTGCAGTACGACCTGCTGTTCGAGCGATTTTTGAATCCCGAGCGCGTCTCGATGCCCGACATTGACATTGATTTCTGCATGCGACGGCGCGGCGAGGTGATTGACTACGTCCGGCAGACGTATGGAGAAAAGAACGTCGCGCAAATCATCACGTTCGGCACGATGGCGGCGAAAGCGGTGCTCAAGGACGCGGGGCGTGCGCTCGACATGCCGTACGGCGAAGTGGACAAGATCGCGAAGATGATTCCCACGACGTTGAATATCGAGCTTGAGGATGCGCTGAAGCAAACGCCGCAGCTCGAGTCGCTGCGGAAGACGGACGACCGGGTGAAGGAACTGGTCGAAGTGGCGCTGCGGCTGGAGGGTCTCACGCGGCACGCGTCCACGCACGCGGCTGGCGTGGTGATTTCGCCGCAGCCGCTGACGGAAATTGTTCCCCTATACAAGTCGAACAAGGATGAAATCACGACGCAGTACGACATGAACGCGCTCGAGCGTATCGGCCTGCTGAAAATGGACTTTCTGGGGCTGACCACGCTGACCGTGCTTGACGACGCCGTGCGTTTGATCCAGCAGAATCGCGGCGTCAAACTCGATCTTCCGGCGCTGCCGCTCGACGATGCCCCAACGTACGCGATTTTTGCCCGAGGCGACACGACCGGCATCTTCCAATTTGAATCGCACGGCATGCGCGACATATTGAAGCGCTACCAGCCGACGCGGCTCGAGGACCTGACCGCGCTCAACGCACTGTATCGACCCGGGCCGATTCAGGGCGGCATGATTCCGGATTTCATCGCGCGAAAGCACGGAGAGAAAAAAGTCGCGTACGATCTGCCGGAGCTAGAGGAGATTCTTTCCGAGACGTGGGGCGTAATTCTCTATCAGGAACAGGTGATGCAGATTGCAAATCGCCTCGCGGGGTTTTCGCTGGGCGACGCGGACCTCCTGCGGCGCGCGATGGGCAAGAAGAAACCGGAAGAAATGGCTGCGCAGCGCGAGAAGTTCCTTACCGGATGCCAAGCTCGCAAAGTCCCGGTGAAAAAAGCGACCAAAATCTTCGACCTGATGGCGGAGTTTGCCGGCTACGGATTCAACAAGTCGCACTCCTGCGCGTACGCATTGCTGGCCTATCAGACGGCGTGGCTCAAGACGCACTATCCGGTCGAATTTATGGCCGCCATGCTTACCTCGGAAACCGGAAACACTGAGAAGGTCGTGAAGTTCATCAACGAGGCGCGCAGCATGGGAATCACGGTGATGCCGCCGGACGTGAACTCAAGCGCGCTGAATTTCACGCCGGTGGGAGACTCGATTCGCTTCGGCCTGGCGGCGATCAAGAACGTCGGCGAGAACACGGTAAGGGGAATCCTTGCCGCGCGAGAGACGCTGGGGCGGTTTACGAACTTCTTTGAGTTTTGCGAATCGGTGGATTCGCGGCTGCTGAACAAGCGCGTGCTCGAGAGCCTGGTGCGAGCGGGCGCGCTCGACGGTTTGGGCGCGCATCGCGGCCAGATGATTTCCGTGATTGACCGCGCCATCGAGCGAGCGCAGAAGCGGCAACGAGCCAAGGAGAGCGGCCAGCACGGACTTTTCGGCGGAGGCTCCTCCGCTTCGGCGCCACCCCCTCCCGAGGCTTTGCCGGATGTGGACGAATGGCCGGAGCACGAAATCCTCGCCGCCGAATACTCGACGCTCGGCTTTTATATTTCAGGGCACCCGCTCGACAAATACGCCGGGCGATTACAGGACCTGAAAGCGATTGATCTCTCAACACTCGAAAGCCGCCGCAACGGCGAGGATATCGTGGTTGCGGGGATCATCGTGCAGTTGCGAGGCATGCGTTCGCGGCGCGGCGCTCGCTGGGCAATTCTGACACTGCAGGACCGCACCGGCGTGTGCGAAGCGCTGGTTTTCCCCGAGGCGTTTCAGAAGCTCGAAGGGCTGCTCAAAGCTGCGACTCCGCTGCTGGTAAAGGGCCGCGTGGCGGTCGAGGACGTGGGAACGCGCGTGATCGTGTCTGACGCGAGATTACTCGATCAGGTGCGCGACCCTGCGCCGAACGGCACGGCGACTGAGGCGGCCGCCGCGGGGACGGGCGCGCCCAGCCTGCTGCGGGTGCGCGTGAGCCGGAGCGCGATGGACGCGGGAATCATCAACCAGTTGCACGAACTGTTCGAGAGCCGACCGGGCCGCTGCCGAATCGCCTTCGAGCTTGTGCAGGATGATGGAACCGAGGCCACAATTGATGCGGGCAGCGCGGTGCGGGCGGATCGGGAACTCGTCGAGCGCGTGCAGCAGATTTGCGGCGGCGATTCCGTTGCGGTGTTGCAATGAGCGAGACGCCAGAGCAAAAGGAAAAACACAAGCTGGCCCGCGAGCGGCTCCGCCGGCTGCGCGCTCTCGCAAAACTGCGCAGATTGCAGGAGAGGGCCAAGGAGCGCGCTGCAAAAGCCGCGCAGGCTGCTTCGAATGCTCCGGCAATAAAAGACGCAGCGCGCGCCACCGCGGATACCTCCAAGCAGCGTGACACACGTCGCGATGGGCGGCACGATGACCAGCGCCAAATCGAAATCAATGCACTCGAGCGGGACATCGCCGAGCTGAGCCGCCTGACCGATCCAAGCGATTCGACAGCCGGCGACATCGAACGCATCCGCCGCGAAGTGGAGGAACTGAAGCGCGATTTCTACGCGCACCTCGCATCCTGGCAGCGAGTCCAGCTTGCTCGCCATCCGCAGCGGCCCTATACCGACGACTTCATCCGGCTGCTTTTTCAGAACTTCAGCGAGATTCACGGCGACCGCAATTTTGCGGACGACCCCGCGCTCATCACCGGCATGGCATCGTTCGGCGGACGGCCGGTTTTGATCGTCGGCAACCAGAAGGGGCGGGACACGAAGCAGCGCCTGGCGCGCAATTTCGGTCAGGCCAAGCCGGAAGGCTATCGCAAGGCGCTGCGCGCGATGCAGATCGCGGCGAAATACCGGCGGCCAATTTTTGTGTTCGTGGATACGCCCGGTGCGTATCCCGGGATTGACGCCGAAGAGCGGGGGCAGGCGGAGGCCATCGCGCACAATATCCGCGAAATGTCCCGGCTACCGGTGCCGATTGTGGTCGTTATCACCGGCGAAGGCGGTTCCGGCGGGGCGCTCGCGATCGCGGTCGGCGACCGCGTGATGATGCTGGAAAATTCCATTTATTCCGTGATTTCTCCCGAAGGGTGCGCCTCGATCATGTGGCGCGATTCGACCAAGGCGGAATTGGCTGCTGAGGCGCTGAAGATCACGGCGCCCGATCTGCTGCAGTTGAAGCTCGTGGACGAGATTGTCCCCGAACCGGAAGGCGGGGCGCACACTGATCACGCGGCGACGGCGAAACTTCTGAGGCCTGCACTTTCCCGGGCGCTCGACGAACTTTCGCGACTCTCGCCCGAAACACTCCTCCAGCAGCGCTACGACAAGTTCCGCAACATGGGTCAGTTCTTTTCCTAAATGCAAGGTGTTTACGGTATTGGCTGCGGCGGGCCGACTCGCTACGCTATTCCGGTATGCCCAGGTTTACGATCGTCGGAGGGGGAGGACAGCAAATGCAGACAAGCAATTCGCGTCAGGGGACGCTCGGAGTTTTGTGGATCGTCTACGGCTTGATTTGCGTCGTGAAGACTGCCTGGATTCTAATCAATAGCGCTACTCTCACGCTGATGTGGGGCGCCTTGCTCAACCGGGTCGCCAATCCATTCTTCTGGATGAACATGTTCCATATTGGCATGTTGGTGGCGGTGGTTGTGGCGATCGTCACCGCGATATTTTCGGTCCTGGCAGGCGTGGCCCTGACGCGGGGTGGACCGTCCGCTCGAATGCTGGCGCTGGTGGCGAGCTTTTTTGGCTTGATCAACGGCCCGCTGGGCATCGCCCTCGGGGTCTTCACGCTGGTCATCATGATTCCGCAGACTGCCAGGCAGGCACGCACCGATTTCGCCACGGCCGCGTAAGAGCTGCCCTGCTGCGAACGAGCGTCGCAAGCGATTCGAGTCAAACACGCGTGTAGAACTTCGCCTTTCTTTCCGCCATTAGAGCATTGGGCACGCCTCGCCCGGTTGTCATTGCCCGGCATGGCGCACTCGTTTAGCTTTGATAAACGGGGGATCTGCTCCATGGCTGAAGGCGAGGCACCACTGATTGACGAAGTTTTCCGGCCGTACGAGAGGCTGGTCGAGATCACCATCTTGGGAAAAACGTTCCTGGTGCCGGAGCGCAATTCCCTGCTGCGCGCCTTTCAGTTTATCAGCCCCGAAACGATTCCCTACGGACGCTTCTGCTGGAATCAGGAGTGCCAATACTGCCGCGTGAATTGCCAACTGTCCGACGACGATCAGGCTCGGCCCATTTTGAGCTGCAAATTCATCGTGTCAGAGGGCATGAACATTTCCGAGCTCGCACCGGAGCTTGTCGGGTGCCTGCGCACGAAACTCGGCCAGAGCCAGGTTGTGACCGCGAATGTCCCGGCAGACGTGAACGCGCCAGCCGTCGCGAATGGCTCAGGCGAATCGAATGGTTCGAATGGCGCGAGCGGGTCCAATGGATCGGGCGGCATACACGACCACGACGAATAGAAACCTCGAAGATGGATCAAGCCTCCAAGGAAACAATGAGCAGTTTTAGAGTACTTGTCGCCGACGACTCGCCGGTTTATCGAAAGCTCGTCGAACACGCGCTGGCAGAAGATTCCTGTTCGGTGTCGTTCGCAAACAGCGGCCATCAGGCCATCGAACTTTTCGAACGCGAGAAGCCCGATCTGATCGTCACGGATTGGATGATGCCCGATCTCACGGGCATCGAGCTATGCCAGCGAATCCGCACGACGTCCCATTCTTCCTATACGTACGTCATCATCCTGACCAGCAACGCGGAAAAAGAAAACGTGGTCAAGGGACTCTCCGCGGGCGCCGACGACTACCTGACTAAACCTTTCGATCGCAACGAACTGTTGGCGCGCATTCGCGTTGGCCAAAGACTGATAGACCTCCACAGGCAGATCGAGGCGAAGAACCGGCTCCTTGAGGAGCTGGCGCTGACCGATCCGCTCACCGGGCTCCCAAATCGCCGGGCGATTGAGGATTGGTCCGCGCGGCAACTGAGCGGCGCGGCCCGGCATGGCTTTGCCATGTGGTTCGTGCTGATGGATCTCGATCATTTCAAGAAGATTAACGACACCTACGGGCACGACGCGGGGGACACGGTACTCAAGAGATTCGGCGAAGTGCTCCGGAACAATACGAGGCTCTCCGACATTTCCGGCCGGATCGGCGGCGAAGAATTCCTGCTGGTCCTCACACACGCGGACGAGGACAATGTGAAGGTCGTAGTGGACCGCATTCGCAAACAGCTCGCCGCGGAGCAATTCGAATGGAATGGCTCGGCGATCAGCGTGACGGCAAGCTTCGGCGCCGCGGGATTTTCAGGCAAGAAAGCGCCGGAATTCAGCCGCCTGGTGAAGCAGGCCGACGCGGCCCTCTACCGCGCGAAAGATCTGGGACGCAATCGCGTCGAACTCGAACCTGCGAACTCCTTCTAAAGCCTAAAGCCGCCGCCGGACATTGCTTCTGGCGGAGAACCTCGTCGCTTGCCAGCACTTCCCCCACATGCCATTCTTGCCGCCTTGTGGGGAGGACCACAGATGCCGGTTTGCGATAGTTGCGGAGCGCAGGTGGACGATGCGCACATCAGGCAGCGCATCGAGCGACTCGAGCTCGCGACGCGTTTCCGCCCGATTCACGTCTCGGTCTTATTGATTGACGCAGCCCCGCCGGCTCGCTTCGAAGACTATTTCTATCGCGCGACTACCGACCGCTCGGAGCGCTCGCCCGCATCGCGCGCGTATTTCGACGCGCTGGTGAAGTGCGCCGGTGCTGCTGTGGGCCCTGACCTGAACGAGGAAGCGGCGCTGGCGGAGTTTCAGCGCCACGGATTCTTTCTCATCGGCGCAGTGGAATGCGCCCCGGAAAACCCAGGCGACGCGGTGAGGGCCATCGAACGCGCCGCCCCCGGTATTCTGAGGCGCGTCAATGTCTCGTATAAGCCGAAATCCATCGCGTTCCTATCGCCGCAGACGCAAGGCCTCGTGCCCATCTTCCAGGCGGGCGGATGGGGCGAGCGCTTGATCCTCGACGACGGCAAACCATTCGCCGATTTTTCTTCGACTGGCCGATTGGCCAGGGCGATTGGCCATACGGGCGAACGATGAAGCGGCATTCCGCGATTGTGTTAGAATTCGTGCTTCCAGCCACCAGGCAGATGGGGGTACAGGCATGAAAGCGCGCAAGAAATTCCTAATCGGATCGGGGATTATTGTCGCTACGCTGCTGGCGCTGGCGTATGTGGGCTACACGCAGAGCAAGACTTACTACCACACGATTTCCGAGCTTCCGACCCTGCAAGGCTCCACGCTTCATCAGCGCATGCGCGTCTCGGGCAATGTCCGCGCGGGATCCATTTCACATCGCGATGGGCGCGTCAATTTCGTGCTCGAGGAACAGGGCAAGGGCCTGTCCGTCAGCTACATTGGCAGCGATCCCCTTCCCGACACGTTCAAGGACGGCGCGCAGGCTCTTGTCGAAGGGCGCCTGATGCCGGAGGGCGGTTTCGTCGCGGAACAAGTGCAGGCAAAATGCGCTTCGAAGTACGAGGCCTCGCCCGTCGGCACGCCGGTGGCCAGCGACAAGAGTCCCAACAAGAGCTAATATCCCCAAGGGGGAATCCGCTTGGATATTTTCGGTTCATTCGCACTGCTTCTCGCCTTTCTGGCCACCGTTTACGCCTTCGTGGCTGGAATTGTGGGGATCATCACCCGGCGCACGCTGCTGACCAAGAGCGCGCGCAACGCTGGGATGGCGGTGTTTGGGCTGATTACGCTGGCCGTCGCCTCCCTTGAATATTTCTTCTTCACGGATAATTTCACGCTGGCCTACGTCGCGGCGCACAGCAATCATGCCCTGCCTGTCTATTACAAGTTTTCAGCTCTGTGGGCCGGACAGGAAGGATCGCTGCTCTGGTGGAGCTGGCTGCTTTCGATCTACGTGTTCCTCGCGCTTTTCCTGAATCGCAAGAAGCATCCGGAGCTGATGCCTTACGTGGGCGTCACGCTCGCGGGAGTGCAGACGTTTTTCCTGATGCTGAATAATTTCGTTGCCAGCCCGTTTCACGTGCTGGCCAGCGCCGATTCCGCTGGCGTGATGCACATGGCTCGGCTGTCGGAAGGCACGGGGCTGAATCCGCTGCTGCAATATCCCGAGATGGTGATTCATCCGCCGATGCTTTATCTCGGCTACACCGGATTTACGATTCCGTTTGCGTTTGCGATGGCGGCGCTGCTGGCGCGCTATCCCGGAGAAAAATGGATTCACATCACGCGCCGCTGGACGATGGTCGCGTGGTGCTTTCAGGGAATCGGTGTGCTGCTCGGCGCGCATTGGGCGTACGCCGTGCTTGGCTGGGGCGGCTACTGGGCGTGGGATCCGGTCGAAAATGCTGCGCTGCTGCCGTGGATCACCGGTACGGCGTTCCTGCATTCGGTGATGATGCAGGAAAAGCGCGGCATGATGAAGGTGTGGAACGTGTGGCTCGTGTTCGTAACGTTCATGCTGTGCATTCTTGGGACGTCGCTGACGCGCACGGGCATCGTCAGCTCGGTGCACGCGTTCGCCGAATCCAACATCGGCGGGTACTTCTTCGGCTTTCTCGGCATCGTGCTCGTGGTTTGCCTCGCGGCGTGGTACAAAAATCGCGATTATCTCCGCAGCGACAACCAGTTGGATTCACTGGTCTCGCGCGAGTCGAGCTTTCTCTTCAACAATCTGATTCTGCTGGCCGCGTGCTTCGCCGTTCTCTGGGGCACGCTCTTCCCTGTGCTTTCGGAATGGGTGACCGGCAGCAAAATCAGCGTTGGGCCGCCGTTCTTCAACAAAGTGAACGTACCGATCGCGCTGTTTCTTCTGTTCCTCACCGGCGTTGGACCGCTGCTGGCGTGGCGCAAGACTTCGGTTGACGCGTTGCGGCGCAATTTCGCGTGGCCGCTGGTAGGCGGATTGATCGCGGGAGCCGTGGCGTTCGCATTCGGCTGGCGGGAATTCTATCCGCTGATCTGCTTGATACTTTCCGTATTCGTCACGCTGACGATTTTTTCGGAATTTTATCGCGGGGCGCGCGTGATCGCCTCGCGCGACGGCTCGAATCTGCTTACGGCGGTTGGCGAACTCACGATGCGCAACACGCGGCGGTACGGCGGCTACATCGTGCACTTTGCGATGGTGCTGATCTTCATCGGGATTGCCGGCTCCGCGTTCAATCAGGACATTCAGAAGGAATTGAAAGTCGGCCAGAGCCTCACGATCGGCCCCTACACGATTCTGTGCCAGAATTTCGACCAGCCTTCCAACGCGAATTACGAATCCGACCGCGCCACGCTGGAAGTGTTCCGCAACGGCAAATCGCAGATGATGCTCTATCCCGAGCGGCGGCTGTTTCGAACCAGCGGAGTCACGGAAACGATCGTCGCAAACGAAAGCACCCCGGTGCATGATCTTTACGTCGTGTACGCAGGCCGCAGCCCGGACACGAACCTGCCGGTGATTCACGCGTATCTGAACCCACTGGTCAAATGGATCTGGTTTGGCGGGATCGTCATGGTCCTGGGCACGTGCCTGGCGATGTTTCCCGATCGCCGCGCGGCCATCGTGCTGCGAGGCGCGACAGAGCGGTCATGGGGCGATGCAATCGTTCAAGGCAGCAGTGGTTCACCCGCCACGAGTCCTGTGAGAAGCGCGCCCGTCCGCAAACCCGGATCCGATGATTAACGCAATTCATGGCAAGAAACCTGGCGGCCTCGCGATGAGAGCTGGCGCAGGTTTGCTCTTCGCAGTAGTGATGTTGCTCGCGCTCGTGCCGGCCTCGCGCGCAGACGATTCGCCTCGCGCCAAGGCTCTCAGCAAAAAAGTGATGTGTATGTGCGGCGGCTGCAACGACACTGCCGGCACGTGCAATCACACCGGTGGAGCGTTCTCCGGGCCGTGCGACACCGCGAAGGCGATGCAGAAGGAAGTCGCGCAGCGCGTGGATCGCGGAGATTCCGACGACCTGATCCTGCAATCGTTCGTTCAGGAGTACGGTCCGACGGTGCTTCCGGATCCGCCGAAGAAGGGCTTTACGTGGCTGGTCTGGATTGCTCCTGTGATAGCGCCGCTCATCGCTTTGTTTCTGATTTGGGAAGTCGTGCGCCGATGGCGGCGCCGCGTAGCTCTCGCGCCGGCGGGCGGGCCGTCTATCTCGCCCGAGCTTCTCGATCGAGCTCGCCGGGAATCAGGCAGGGAATCCGATGAGTAGCGCTGATATCGCCGTCGCGTGCGTGCTGCTGGCGATGGCGACCATGATTTTTGTTTTCGGCGTGCGGCCGGAAGCCTCCGATGACGCACCGCATCGCACGAAGCTCGATCAGCTGATGGAACGGCGCGATGCCATCTACGAAAACCTGCGCGACCTGCGCTTCGAACATCGCGCCGGAAAATTCTCCGAGGCCGATTACGATGAAATCAAGCAGTCGCTCGAAATCGAAGCCGCGCGCGTCCTTTCCGATATGGACATACTGACCGGCCACGCTCCGACTCCGGCCACACGGCAAGCCGCATCGGAGAAAGGGCGTCGTTCATGAATCTTCGCCGCTACGCGTTGGCGCTTCCCGCTTCCCTGCTCTTGTTCGTGATGGCGTCCCCGACCTTCGCCGGCACGGTTACGGGCACGGTCCGCAACGGCACCACAGGAAAACCCGCAGCCGGCGTGGAAATGATTCTGATACAGCTTCAGGGCACCATGCAGCCGGTCGCAAACACCAAGACCGATGCCGACGGCCACTATCGGTTCGACAATCCCGGGCTTGGCGCCGGGCCGATGCTGATCCGCGCCGTCTATCGCGGCGTGAACTATCATGAGCCCGCGACACCGGACAAGACAACTGTGGACGTGGAGGTCTTCGAGCCGACCGACAAGCCCAGCGCCTTCGAAGTCACGGTCCACGCGATTATTTTTCAGCCGATTGGCTCGGACCTGACGGTCACCGAGGAATACAACATCTCGAATAAGACGAACCCGCCGCTCGCTTACTATCGCGCCGACGGCTCGTTCATTTTTTCACTGCCCGAGGGCGCGCAACTCGCCAATATTTCCGCGGTCGGCTCCTCTGGCATGCCCGTGGTCCAAAGCCCAATTGACAAAGGACAGAATCAGCAGGCGATCGCGTTTCCTTTTAGGCCAGGCGATAGCCAGGTGAGCCTCTCGTACAAAGTTCCCTATCCCGGCAATCAGGCGAGCCTTCACTTTGCTTCCAGGTATGCGGTGGACCACCTTGGGCTTTTCGCGCCGCCGTCGGTGCAGGTATCGGGCGGCGGGTTCATAGCCGCCGGGCAGGCGCAGGGATTTAGCGCTTACACGCGCGATTCTGTCCCGGCGAATACGCCTGTATCCGTTTCCGTTTCCGGCACGGCGCCGCCGCCGGCTCCCGGACAGGAGGGCGCCGCAGTGGGAAATGCTCCAGCGGATGATACGCAGAATCCGTCCGTTAATTCGCGCATTGATACAGGGAACGAGGCGCCCGTCGCGAGCGTCACCACGCTGCCCGCCCGGCTGGACAGCCTGAAATGGATTCTTGTCGGCGGCTTCGTCGCGCTGTTTCTGCTTGGGTTGATCTACGTGGCGCGCCAGCCTCAATCGGCGGCTGTGTCCGAGGCTGGCTCCGTCAGCATTCCATCCGCAGCGGCGCCTCCAGCACGACCGATGGGCTCGGAGCAGCCCGCTCTCCATCGCTCCAGCGCCGCGAACGCGTCCGCAAACCTCGACCGCGAAGTCCGCGGCAGCCTCGACGAACTGAAGGACATTCTGTTCCGCCTCGAACTGCGCCGCGAGGCGGGGACGATCACCGAAGCGGACTACGCCCGCGAACGCGATCGCGTTCAGAGAGCCCTGCGCGATCTGGTGAAGGGCTGACCAATTTGTCCGGCACCCTGTCCACGCCGGTGCCATCGCCTTCCGGCGCGCCGCATTCTTCCGCGATTTCTCCTGCGAGTCTGGGGATTTACTTCGATCGAGTGGAGAAACGCTTTGGTTCGCTCCTCGCTCTCCGCGGCGTCTCGCTCGAAATTCTTCCCGGCGAATTCGTCGCGCTGCTTGGCGCAAATGGCGCGGGCAAGACGACGCTGTTGCGCATCGCCGCGCTGCTGATGACACCTACGAAAGGCGGCATTGCATTTCGAGGCCTCTCCCGCGTCCTCGATGGCCCGGCGCGACAGCAAACCGAGATTGTTTACGGTAATCCGAAGCCAACGATCGGAATGGTCGCCCACAACACATTGCTCTACGACGAGCTGACAGCAGCGGAAAATCTGACGTTCTTCGCTCAACTGTACGACCTTGGAAACGTCCCCGCGCGAGTTGGGCAAGCGCTCGAATCCTGCGGTTTGGCCTCGCGCGCTGGAAGCATTGTGCGCACGTTTTCGCGCGGCATGCGGCAGCGGCTGGCGATTGCCCGCGCCCTGCTTCACGATCCCCGCCTGTTGCTTCTGGATGAACCCGCCGCTGGACTCGACCGCCAGGGGCTCGCGTGGCTCGGCGAAACACTCGCGCGCCTGCGTGATACCGGCACAACCGTGATCATGAGCACGCACGCGCGCAACGAGTCGCTCGATCTCGCGACGCGCGCCTTTTCGCTCGCGGGCGGCCGGGTCGAGCGCGATAGCGGAACGGGCGGAGACCCGCGCCCGCTGCTTGCCGAGCTTCGCTCCGAAGCCTGAGATGACCACCGCCCGCGCTGCCGCCATTGTGCTCGCCAAGGAACTCCGGATGGAGTTCCGCGCGCGCGAACTGCTGAACACCACGGTTGTTTTTGCCTTGGTGGTTGTCGTTCTTTTCAGCTTCGCGTTCGATCCCACGGCCGGCGATTCCCGCCGCTTCGGCCCGGGCCTGCTCTGGATTGCGTTTCTCTTCGCCGGATCGCTGATGCTTAATCCATCGTTCGCGCGCGAGCAATCGAATCAAACGCTGGACGCCTTGCGCATGGCGCCTGTGTCGCCGTTCGCGATCCTGCTGGGGAAAATGCTGGCGAATTTCATCTTCATGGCGATTTCGGAAGCGATTCTCGTTCCTGTGTTCGCGGTTCTTTACAATATTTCGATCGCGGGCATTCTGGGCCGCCTCGCGCTGATCTTGGTGCTAGGAACGATCGGTCTCGTCGTTACCGGTACGGTGTTCTCCGCCGTCGCCGCACACGCACGCATGCGCGAGTTGCTGCTGCCGCTTTTGTTGCTTCCGATTCTTGCGCCGCTTCTGATCGCGGCCGTGGAGGCCACGGCCTCTCTTTTCGCCGAGCAGCCGGCGCTTGACCGCGCGTGGCTCGCATTCCTCGGTGGATTTGATATCGTGTTCTTGACGGCCTCGTGGCTGCTTTCTGATTTCTTGTTGGAGGAATGAAGTGAGCTTGAGCCGATGAAAGGACGCAGCGCCATCACGGCCGTCGTCGCCCTGCTGATGTTCTTCGCGGGCTACGCGGCGCTTTTCATCGCGCCCGATGAGAGCACGATGCACGAAATCCAGCGCGTTTTCTACTTCCATCTGGCGAGCTGGATGGCGATGTTCACAGCGCTTTCGCTGGCGTTCATCGCGAACGTCGCTTGGTTGATCACCCGCAGGCCGCACTGGGACTGGCTCGGCGTTGCCTCCGTCGAAGTGGGCGTCGTCTCCTGCACGGCGGGACTGATCACTGGCGTCCTATGGGGACGTCCCGCGTGGGGCATCTGGTGGACCTGGGACGCGCGACTGACGACCGCGTTTATTCTGTGGATTCTTTACATCTGCTACCTGCTGCTGCGCGGCTTGATTGAGGAACCGCAGCGTCGCGCTTCGCTGTCGGCGATCTTCGGCATATTCGCTTTCCTGGACGCGCCGCTCGTTTATGCGTCCAATCGCCTCTGGCGCACGCAGCACCCGGCGCCCGTAATCTTCGGCGGAGAAAATTCCGGCCTCGATCCCACGATGGGCAAGGTCCTGATCGTCTGCATTGTAGCGGTGATGGCGATGATGGTCCTCGTCCTCATGGATCGCTACCGTCTTGAGCGCCTGCGGCACGAATTGGATGAACTTCGTCTGGTCGCCGATGCCCGCGGCGCCGATTCAAACACCGTCCTCACAAAGGGGTTACCTTGAGAAACTTTCATTTTCTCCTGACAGCGTGGATCGCCGTTTGGGCTGTTTTTTTCGCCTACGAACTGACGGTCGCAAGCCGCGTCGCCAAACTTCGGGACGACCTCGAGCGGCTCAAGCAGCAGCTTCGCGAAGGCTAGCCGCGCCTTTCTACGGGGCTGAAGGAAACCATATGGCGGGTGGTGCCATCCAAGCGGGCAAGTGAGAGAACCGGCCCAGACGGGTGTATAATGCGGCCAGGTTCCTTCCGGAGGTAGCGATGAGGAAATCATTTGCGGCCCAATGGATGGCAACACTCCTGGTGGCTTCGCTGGTAACACTTCCTGCCGTCGCCGCCCCTCAGACTCAACAGCCGTCAACGCCGGCGCAAAGCCCGTCAGCACAGGCTCCGGCGCCGCAGCCTCCACCGGCCCCGACTTCGCCCGCGCAGGCGCCAACTACCCAAACGCCGGCTACTCCAGCACAGCCGCCCGTGGTGCCGCAGCAGGATAGTCCCAACGTAAAGTCGGGCAGCGAAGCGGACGTCAACGCCATCGGCAACCGCAAAGTCGGGCATGGGCCCGAGATGTACTCGCTCGAGCATGATATCGCCCTCGGAAAGCAGCTCTCGCAAGAAGTCGAAAAGAGCGCGAAGTTCATTGACGATCCCGTGATCAACGAATACGTGAACCGCGTGGGGCAGAACCTGGTCCGCAACTCCGACGCGCAAGTGCCGTTTACGATCAAGGTGATTGATTCGGACGTCGTGAACGCGTTCGCGCTTCCAGGCGGGTTTTTCTACGTGAATAGCGGCCTGATTCTGCACGCGGATGAGGAATCGGAACTCGCGGGCGTGATGGCGCATGAGATCGCCCACGTTTGTGCCCGGCATGGAACGCGGGAAGAGACGAAGAGCACGATCGTCCAGCTCGCCTCGATTCCGGCCATGATTTTTATTCCATATAGCTGGGCGGGTTACGCGATTTACCAGGGCATGAATTTTGCGATTCCGCTGACTTTCCTGAAGTTCTCCCGCGGAGACGAAGCGGAGGCCGACTACCTGGGTTTGCAGTACATGTACAAGGCCGGCTACGATCCGAATTCCTTCGTTTCGTTCTTTGAAAAGGTGCAGGCCGACGAGAAGAAGCAGCCGGGAACAATACCCAAGGTTTTCTCGACGCACCCGCCGACGCCGGACCGCATCGAAGCCATCCAGAAGGAAATTGCCACGATCCTGCCGGCGCGGGACCAGTACATCGTTACAACTTCCGAGTTCGACACCGTGAAAACGCGCCTGGAGATGATCGAGGCGAATATCAAGGTGAAGGACAACAATCCCAATAAGCCGACTTTGCGCAAGCGCACCGCGCAGAACAAGGGCGGAAATACGTCACCCAACGATCCAAACAGCACTTCGACCGGCGGTAACACGACGTCTTCACCCGATTCGACTTCGTCGGACGATAGCGACCGGCCAACGCTCAAGCACCGCACGGACGACTCGGACCAGTCGCAGCCTCCGGCTCAGCAGCCGCAGCAACCGCAGCAGTGAGCGGTAATTAGCGGTTCGCAGTTTGGAATCTGCAGACGAGGCGCCCGGCTCACTGCCGGGTGCCTTTTTTATTAGTGGGTGTGGACTTCGGCAACGCCAAGACGCTTGAGGCCTTCGGCGTAATATTTGCGGTAGAGAATGTCCCATTCCTCGCTGCCTTCGAGGATTTCCTTCTTTTGTGACGTAATCTTCGCGCGGACTTCCGTATCCACCTGCTCCTCAAGCTTCAGGAGCGAGGTGATGATGTTCACGATCTCGGTGCGGATCGTATCGCGATCCTCGACGAAATCCACATGAGGATTGGCAACCAGAAAATCAATGACGCGGTGAGAAAGTCGGACGGTTTTTTCGCGGCTCAGTCGCATGTGGGCGGCCTCCTTAGCGGAGGATGAGTTTCCTTTCACGGGCGAGCTGGCTTTTGATTTTCTTGAACATCTCCTGATAAGACGCGCCGGTACGGCGCATCTCTTCCGAGTACTTGGCAAGGATCTCGCGAGCTTCTTCATTCAGCCGGTCTTCGATCGTTACCTCATCGGCCATAACCTGGCGAACCTGTTGCGACACATTTTCAAGGTCCTTTGTTTCAATCATCTTGGCGGCCACCAGGCGCTTTACGATCTCCTTCGCCATGTAGCCGACATAATCCCGCGATAGAAGCATTCCGTATGACTCCGAGACACAACTTCAAGCCATTCAGTCTAATGGTTGGATGGGAAAAGTTCAAGGCAGCCTGCAAGTGCTCGATAGAAGATGAGTCCTACAATGCGGCGGAAACGACCTTGGCCAAATGCAGAGCGGCTCCGGATGGCTGATCCGTCGCCACCACGACCGTCAGGCGAGAAGTCTCAAACGATGCCATGTTCTCGTTGCCGGCGCTCGACGCGCGCAGGAACCTGCCGTTCGCGAACCCGCGGATGGACCCGCTCAGCTGCTCACCGTCTCGCTGCCTGAGGAAGAGCGAGAATTCCTGCGACCCGTCCGAATAAACGAGATGAAGATAGAAGCGGCCATCCAGCCGGCATATTTTCGCGCGTTCCAGGTGGTAGCCCGATGCCAATTCCAGCGGCACGGCGTCCGAAATCCCCACCTTTTCCGCGAGCGCCGTGATTGCGGCGGGATCGGTCTTCCAGGGACGGGGCTGTTGCTCGACCACCTCCATTCGGTGATCCGTGGCCGCGTCGGCGTAGACGCGAGCAACATGTCCCGGAATCAAAAGATAGCCCGCCGCGAGAAGCAGGAAGGCCGCCGCGATGCCCATGGCCGCGGTCATCCAGCGGCCAGGCTTCGGCCGTACCGAAGGCGCAGGGCCGCCCGATGACTCTGCGGCGATCAGCTCGCGAATGCGGTGATTGACGCGGGACACATCAACTTCGTCGGCCAGCAGAGCCTCGCGGAATCGAGCGTCGAGACGCGCCTGCGCCTCGAGCTCCGCCATGCATGTCGCGCAGGTCTTCAAATGAGCGTCGAACTCCGCGGCGCGCTGCGAATCGAGTTCCGCCGAAATATAAAGCGGCGCAATTTCTGAAATTTCAGTGCAATTCATTACGTTTCTCTTCCGGCGCGTCCCGCAGCAGCTCGCGCCTGCCAAACTTTGGGTAGCCCGGGAGCGAGCCGCTCACGCAGCGCCTGCCGGCCGCGGCTGAGCCGCGACATCACCGTACCGATCGGCAGCGACAAAATCCCCGCCATTTCGCGGCAGGTAAAGCCCTCGACAATTGCGAGCAAAAGCACGGTGCGATGCTCCTGCGAAAGCTCCTCGAGGGCATTCGAAATCTCAGCAATCTCCGCGAGCGACATTCCGGACCGGGATTGCGGTTCCACCTCGCGGCCCGGAGCATCGAGCGAAACGAGAATCGGACCCGCACTGATCTGCCGGCCCTGGGCATAAAAGGCGTTGAACATGATTCGAAAGAGCCACGCCCGCATGTTCGTGCCGGTTTGAAACTGGTGGAAACCCCGCCACGCCCGGCAGAAAGTTTCCTGAACCAGATCCTCGGCCGCCGCGGGATCAGACGCTAACCGCCGCGCCACTCTCAGCAAACTACTCGAGTGTGGCACCGCAACCTGCTCAAATTCGTCTTGCCGCGCTGTCAAAGTCGTGGCGATCCCGTCTACAAAAGAGGGCAGGCAAATCCTGGAAAGACCTGCCTGCCCCATAGATACCACGGCTGGTGCCTACCGCGCTACTTCGAGCCCTTCTGGAGATCGGCGAGCGCCGCGAGCACTTCATCGCTATGCCCCGTGGGATTGACCTTGATGAATTCCTTGACGATCTTGCCGCTGGGGTCAATCAGGAACGTATTCCGCGCGGCGACCACGCCGAGCTGTGGCGCCTGCGGGATGGTCATGGTGGATCCGTAGAGGGCGACCACTTGCTTGTCCGCGTCGGAAAGCAACTTGAACGCCATGCCGTCCTTGGCGCACCACTCTTTATGCGATTCGACGGTATCCACGCTGACGCCTACGATTATGGCGTTGATCGCGTCATATTTTGCCTGGTCGCGCTGAAAGCCGTGCGCTTCGATCGTGCAGCCCGGGGTCTGGTCCTTGGGATAAAAATAGAGCACCACCCACTTGCCGCGAAGACTATGCAGGCTGAGCGGCGTGCCCTCCTGCGAATTCAACGTGAAATCGGGAGCCATGCTGCCCACAGCAGGCACCGCCATCGCCTGATCATCGGCGTGAATCGCCGGGGCGCGAAACGCTGGATAGGTCATTCCGGCCAGTGCGATCATCAAAAACATATATGGAAGCATGTGTAGTGCTGCGCGTCGCGAATTCTTCATGTGGAAATCTCCTCGTCGGATGCTCCGCCTGTGGCGGTTCGTGCAATCACTATAACGCCCAACGCATCACAATTCATCCCTGATGGTCCACACCCGGATGCGCGTCCAGCGCTCACGAACTTCTGGTACTCTAGACGTGCCGGACCACAATACGAGGTACCGGAGAGACGCAAACCTCATCCCAAGGATTCATTCGGTGGACCATTTGACGACTACTGAACGCGGGACCAAGCGAGCCTTCAATTTCAACGCCGGACCGGGGGCGCTGCCGCTACCGGTCCTCGAACGCATGCGGGAAGAATTGCTCGATTACGGCGGCACGGGCATGTCCGTAATGGAAATGAGCCACCGATCGCCTGAATTCGAGGCCATCAGCGACAATGCCGAGCGGTCGCTTCGCCGCGCGCTCGCGATACCGGACGATTACGCCGTCACGTTCCTGCAAGGCGGCGGCAGCCTGCAATTCGCCATGGTGCCGATGAATTTGTATCAAGCCGGAAAGACGGTGGACGTGCTGCACACGGGTTCCTGGACCGCAAAGGCAATCGAGGAACTGAAGAAAATCGCGCAATACCGCCTCGCGGCCTCAACCGAAGCAGACAAATTCACTCGAGTCCCGCGAAATAGTGAAATCACGCTGGCCCCGGATGCCTCCTACGTGGCCATGTGCACCAACAACACAATCGAGGGCACGCAATGGGCCTCCATTCCTGCGACCGGCAGCGTGCCGTTGGTCGCGGACATGTCCTCTGACATCGCTTCCAAGGCAGTAGACGTGCGGAAATTCGGATTGATTTTCGCGGGTGCACAAAAGAACCTGGGACCTTCGGGAGCGACGATCGTAATAATCCGGCGCGATCTCGCTGACTCTGCGAGCGACAAAATCGCCAAGATCCTTCAGTACCGCACTCAGATTAAGGAACGCTCGCTTTACCACACGCCTTCTACGTTTGCGGTTTACACGGTCGGGCTCGTCCTCGAATGGCTCGAGGCGCAGGGTGGCGTCGGGGCAATCGAGAAACGCAACGCAGCCAAGGCCAAGCTCCTCTATGACGCGATTGACTCGAGCGGCTATTACAGATGCCCCATTGAGCGGGAATCGCGCTCGAAGATGAACGTCGTCTTCCGCGTCGCAGGCGGCGACGAAACTGTCGAGGCTAGGTTTGTGAACGAATCCGAGGCCGCAGGCATCGCCGGAGTCAAAGGCCATCGGTCGGTTGGCGGCATGCGCGCGTCGCTTTATAACGCGATTACCCTCGAAGCGGTCGAGGTCCTTACCAGCTTTATGCGCGAGTTTGAACGCAAGAACGGCTAAAAAAGGGTCATTTGCAGCGCAATTTGACCCTGCGGACGACGTACCACAATACTGTGGCTTATCTACAACACCACAGCTTGACAAGGTGCCCCTCCATGGTTATCGTGAGACTTCCATGCGCACCCCTGCTTCAGAGTCGGCCGTGCCCAGGAGCCTGTCCCGGCCTGCCGACGCTATAGCAAGATCGAAGCGTCGTGCCGCCGCGGGAACCATGGCCGACCTGCGATCCATCGCAAACAGCCGCCCGCCGCTGGACGAATACTACAATTCCCTGTTTACCGCGTTCGGCCCGCAGCACTGGTGGCCCGGCAAGAACCAGTTCGAAGTCATCGTCGGCGCGATCCTGACCCAGAACACCTCATGGAAGAATGTGGAACCTGCGATCTCAAACTTGCGGTCTGCGGGGCTACTCTCCCCTACAGCAATCGAAAAGGCTCCGCTTCGGCGTTTGGAGCGCATGGTTCAGTCCTCCGGATATTTCCGGCAGAAGGCGCGGAAACTGAAAGCCTTCTGCAAATTCCTGCGCACCGAATATGGCGGCTCTCTGAAGCGAATGTTCGAAACTCCCACAATCGTGCTCCGTGAAAAGCTGCTCGGCGTTTTCGGCATCGGTCCGGAGACGGCCGATTCGATTCTGCTGTATGCAGGCGAGCATCCGGTGTTTGTCGTGGACGCATACACGAGGCGCATGCTCTCGCGCCACGGATGGATTCACGACAAGGCGAAATACGACGATGTCCGCTGGATGTTCGAGCGCGAGTTTCCGGGCGACGTGAGACGGTTAAACGAGTTTCACGCCCTGATCGTGAACACTGGGAAAAACTTTTGCCGCACGCACAATCCGCTCTGCGGAGAATGCCCGCTGGGACGCTACCTCGAGGAGGGCCGTTGAGGTGAAGCGACGGCGCAAGAGCGATCTTTGGCTGACGATTGGCGGGATCGTCGTCGTGTTGCTGGCCGCCGCCGTATTCACGCTGGGCTCCCTCAACATTCCTCTGCGCCCACAGCAAGGAAACACGTTTGTCGTCTTTTTCGCGCTCTCCACAGCAATTGTCGCCGCGCTGCTGGTCTTCTCTCTGATTCTGACCCGCAGCCTCGTGCGCCTCGGAGCCGAGCGACTCAGCGGGCAAATGGGCTCGCGTTTCAAAGTCAAAATGGTTTTCGGCGCGATGGGAGTTTCGCTCCTGCCCATTCTTTTCCTGTTTTTCTTCAGCTACGCGCTCGTAAACCGGACGCTGAATAACTGGTTTCCGCATCCGCTTGAGATTGCGAACGAACAAAGCCAGATCCTGTTGACTCATTTTGAAACCACCGAATTCGACCGCCTGAACCGTTTGGCCGCGGAGGCGTCCGTTCACGGCGCCGCGGATGTAGATTTTCTCGCCCGCAACCATGCCATTGACATTTCCTGGGTCGCCGATGCGAACGGAAAAGTGGTTTCGAGCTCCGATTTCAGCAAGGCATCGAACGAACACCCAGACGTTCAAACCAGTCCGCGGACGTTTTCGATGGCGATCTCGCCCGAGTCGGTCCAGACGACCCGAAGTGGAGCGCGCGTCTGGAAGGTGAATGGCGAGCTTTACCTGGCCGGAAGCGCTCCGCTAAAAGACGGAACGCTTTACGTCGCACGTCACCTGCCCAGCGACTTCTCCCAGCGGTACGCAGACATCGAAACTCAAACCGACATCTACCAGCAGCAGAAACAGCACCTCCGCGCGTACAAGCGTGAAATCCTGTTGGCTCTCATGCTCGTCACATTGCTCCTTCTCTTCACGACTACCTGGGTCGCGCTTTTTCTTTCCAAACAGGTGACTGTTCCGATTCAGGCGCTGGCGGAGGCAACGCGGGAAATTTCGCGCGGAAATTTCGACCATCGCATCGAGGTGCAGGCGCAGGACGAACTGGGCACCCTGGTGCGCTCCTTCAACCGCATGACCGAGCAGCTCGGCGAAGGCCGCCGTCAAATCAATGAATTCACGCAGAGCCTGGAGCAGGCGATCGAAGAACGCGAGCGCCGCCGGAAGCTGATGGAAGCGATTCTCGAAAATATTCCCACAGGCGTCGTGTCGCTGGACTCTTCCGGCGACGTGGCGCGGGTGAACACTGCCGTCGCCACGATACTCGGGGATTCCTCGCGCGGAGCCCATACGCTGGCGGAGCTTCTGGGTGACGAAGCGGCGCGCGCCGTGATGCATCTGATGCGGCGCTCTCTGCGGATGGGCGCGGCCTCGCGTGAAATTGAAATCGCCACGGCCGGAAGGCTGGTGCGCACGGCGGTCACCGTCACTTCGCTCGGCCCGCGGAAGTCCAATCCGGGATTCATAGTGGTGATTGACGACCTGACCGATCTGCTGCAAGCGCAAAAAGCGGCGGCCTGGCAGGAAGTCGCGCAAAGGATAGCGCACGAGATCAAGAATCCGCTGACTCCCATTCAGCTTTCGGCGCAGCGGTTGCTGCGCTACCTGGACCGCTCGGCTGCCGCCAACCCCGCGGCGCAGCGCACTGAATTTGAAAAATTGTCGGCCGAGTGCGCCGGATTGATTGAGCGCGAAGTGCAAACGCTGGAATCGCTGGTGGATGAATTCTCGCAATTTGCGCGATTCCCTGCCGCGCGGCTCGCTTCCGCTAACTTAAATTCCATCGTCGAGAGCGCGCTCGAGCTTTTTCAGGGGCGGCTCGACGGCATCATCGTCTCGACTGATCTCGCCGGCTCGCTGCCTTCGGTAAAGGCCGATCCGGAGCTGATTCGCCAGGTCGTCGCCAACCTGATAGACAACGCTGCGGAGTCCATGGAAGGCTCGCCGATACGCCGTTTGCGCGTTTCCACCCGCACGGAAAGTGATGGAGACGCCGTGGTGATTGAAGTTTCCGACAGCGGCCACGGAATTTCGCCCGAGGACAAAGAAAAACTATTTTTGCCGCATTTTTCGACCAAGGGACGCGGCACGGGCCTGGGCCTTGCGATCGCCAGCCGCATTATCGCCGAGCATAACGGCACCATCCGCGTCGAGGACAACATGCCAGCTGGCGCGAGATTCCTCATCCGCTTCCCTGCCGCCGAAGTAGGGGTATCCACGCAAGCAAGCTGAGGACACCGACGAAATCATGGCTAGCATACTCATCGTTGACGATGAAAACGGCATCCGCGAGTCGCTCGGCGCGCTCCTGCGCGACGAAGGCTACGAAGTAGATTCCGTGGCATCCGGCGAGGAATGCCTGGAGCGAATCGAACGCCGCACGTTCGACCTGATCCTTCTCGACATCTGGCTTCCCAAAATGGACGGCCTCGAAACGCTCGAGCGCATTCAAGCCCAGGACGGCGCGCCGGTCGCGGTAATGATCTCCGGCCACGGAAATATTGAAGGAGCTGTGCGCGCCACCAAGCTAGGCGCTTTTGATTTCGTCGAGAAGCCGCTCTCACTCGATAAAATTGTGGTCGTCGTGCGAAACGCGCTGGAATACGTGCGCCTGGAAGACGAAAACCGCCGCCTCCGCGCCGAACTAGAAGGGCGGCACCAGATTCTCGGCGGAAGCATTCCGATGAAGGCGCTGCGCCAGCAGATCGCGCTCACCGCACCAACCACCGGGCGCGTTCTGATCTATGGCGAAAGCGGCACGGGCAAGGAACTCGTCGCGCGTGCGCTCCATGCCAGCAGCCAGCGCAACGAAAAGCCGTTCGTGGAGGTTAACTGCGCGGCGATACCGGAGGAACTGATCGAATCGGAAATGTTCGGCCACCGCAAAGGCAGCTTTACGGGCGCGAGCGAAGACAAAGTCGGAAAATTTCAGAAGGCCGACGGCGGCACGCTGTTTCTAGACGAAGTTGGCGACATGAGCCTGAAAACGCAATCAAAAGTGCTGCGCGTTCTAGAAGAGCAGCGCGTGGAACCGCTGGGATCAAATACGCCGGTCACTGTGGATGTCCGCGTGATCGCCGCTACAAATAAGAAGCTCGAGGAAGAAATCGGCCGCAACGCGTTTCGCGAGGATCTCTTCTACCGGCTCAATGTGATTCCCTTCTACGTGCCCGCGCTGCGCGAACGAACCGAAGACATTCCAATTCTCGCGGCGCACTTCCTGAAGGAATTCTGCGAGGCCTACGGAAAAAAGCCCAAAGAGTTCTCCGCGCCCGCGATGGAAGTGCTGCTTACGTATCCCTGGCCGGGAAACGTGCGCGAGCTGCGGAACCTGGTCGAGCGGTTGGTGATCATCTGTCCATCGCCGCGCATCGAGCCGCACCATTTACCACCCGAGTTATTCCGAGGCGCATCGAAGAGCCCGCAAAAGCCATATGAGAGCCTGCACGAGGCCCGGTCGGCGTACGAACGCGAATTTGTCCTGCGCAAACTCGAAGAGAATCGCTGGAACATGACAAAGGCCGCCGCGGCGCTCGGCCTCGAGCGTAGTCATCTCTACCGCAAGATGCGCTCGCTCGGCATCGCGCCCTCGAAGGCTTCGTGACGCCAATGCGAAAGTCAGCGGTGCGAGAATTCTGGTTGTGCCTCGCGTTCATCCCGAGCGTTCTGCTTATCGGCAGCTTCGCAGCCCAAGCACAGGGCGGCGGTCCGGTCGAGCCACCGAAGACGCCCTTCGTCGTCTTCCTCGGAACTGGCACCCCAGGTCCGACGCCCGATCGTCAGGGGCCAAGCCTCGCGATAATCGCTGGCGACAAAGCGTATCTCGTAGATGTCGGCGTCGGCGTGGTCCGGCAGGCAAACGCAGCGTATGCCAAAGGAATCAAGGCACTGAATCCGCGCGGCCTGGACATTGCGTTTGTTTCTCACCTGCACTCGGACCACACCATCGGACTGCCCGACTTGATTCTGACTCCTTGGGTGCTGGGTCGGACGGAACCACTTGAATTGTATGGTCCGCCGGGAATCGCTGCGATGGCTGAGAATCTTCTCAAGGCATATCAGGAAGACATCCACATTCGCACGACCGGACTGGAGCAGGGGAACCTGACCGGATATAAGGTCAATTCGCACGAAGTAAAACCCGGCGTCATATTTCGGGATTCGAATGTCGAGGTAACTGCATTCGCGGTGCGGCATGGAAGCTGGCCGCTCGCTCTGGGGTACCGATTCGATGCGGGTGGCAAGAGCATTGTCTATTCCGGTGATACAGCTCCCGCGGAAAGTGTGGTGCAAGCCTGCAACGGATGCGACCTCTTGATCCACGAAGTGTATATGGGCGCGCCCGCGAACGCCCTGCATTCGTCGGAACACTGGGCTCGATACATGGCCGCGTTTCATACGTCGGCCCCCGAACTCGCCGACATTGCCACGCGTGCGCATGCCAAATCGCTCGTGATGACGCACGTTGCCCTTATGGCGAATGCGACTGAGGCGGACCTGATTGCGGCGCTGAAGAAGGGCTATGCCGGTAAGGTTGTCGTGGCCCACGATCTCGATGTGGTGAACCCCTAAGGCTCGGTCTGTTCGCTTTGCATTTCGCCGAGTTCTTCAAGCTGGCGATGCCAATCGAGCTGCCGCACGAGCACGGCATTCTGCCGCCAGTTCGGCTGCACCTTGACGAAAAGCTCCAGAAAAATGTGGGTGCCGAGAATGGATTCGATGTCCTTGCGGGCCTGCGTGCCGATTTTCTTCATGGTCTCGCCGCCCTTGCCGATCAGAATACCCTTCTGCCCCTCGCGTTCCACATAAAGCGTCGCGCGAATTTTTACCAGTTCCTTTTTTTCCTCGAAGCTGTCGACCAGCACGGCGATCGCGTGCGGCACTTCTTCTCGCGTCGCCAGGATGGCCTTCTCGCGAATCAATTCCGCGGCGAGAAAACGCTCCGGCTGATCGGTAAATTGCTCCGGCGGAAAATAAGGCGGGGATTCGGGCAGCCTCGCAAGCCATGCATCCACAAGGGCCGGGCAGCCCTCCCCGGTCAGCGCGGAGATGGGAAAAACTTCCGCGAAATCGTGCAGCCCGTTATAGCGCTCGATCAGCGGAAGCAGCAGATGCTTGCGGACCTGGTCCACTTTGTTGAGCAGCAGAAAGATCGGTCCGTGAAAGCGCTGCACCCACTCGAGCGAGAACTGATCCCCGGCGCCGAATCCCGCCGCGGCGTCCACGATCAGCGAGAGCACGTCCACCCCCTCGAGCGCGTGCTGCGCCTCGTCCATCATCTGCCGGCTGAGAACATTTTTCGGCTGGTGAATCCCCGGCGTATCAATCAGGATGATTTGCGCGTCATCGCGGTTCAAGATGCCCTGGATGCGATTCCGCGTCGTCTGCGGCTTCGGCGAAACGATGGCAACCTTCTTGCCCACCAGCGTGTTTACGAGCGTGGATTTGCCCGCGTTCGGGCGGCCCACGATGGCGACGAATCCGGATCGGAAGGACATGCAGATGGAATTGTACGCTAGGCGAGGCCGGACGGGCCGCTTCTTCCATTCAGCACGCCGTAAGCTGATTCTAGTGCGGGTTCTTGCGAGGCGACGAGGAACGGCTCCCGTTCGTAGATGAAAGCTGCAACTGCATCAAAGGATCGCCGAATAGATTCCAGGTGCGGCGCACGTCCGCGTCCACGATTCCAACTTTGGCGGCCAAAACCGCGTTGCCAATCGCCAGCGTCGGATTATTCTTCCACTCACCCAGCAGTGCCTGATCCATCGTCGCCTGAGGCGGTGCGTTCGTGAAGCCGGACGAAGCCCAGACTGCCACCGCGCCTCCATTCGACGCGATCATTAGCGATGTCGAGAGCGTGGTGTCGTAGACGTCCTGGAAGTATCCGTTCAGGCAATCCATCAGCACATACACTGGCAAGCGGTCGCCGTTCGAAAGGCTCGTGGCTGCGGTATCGTCGAAAAGATCTTCGAATGACCACTGCTCTTCCGACCCGTGGCCGAGGTAGTCCACCAGCAATGCGCCATTATTGAGCCCCGCGAGGATTTGTTGCTTGATCGCCGTGGGATCCTGGCCATCGGCGAGAATCTTCGTCGTCGTCAGAGACGCAGGCAGATCAGCAGCCGCGGCGTTCGCTGCCGTCGTGAAATCTGCGCCGATGTTCTGGTCTGCGATCACCAGCGCCTGTTCGTTCCAGCTTCCCGCGCCGGCGCCGCGCTCGTAACCCACAATTTTGGACACAACCTGTGCTGCCTCAGCCGTCGTATTAACGGGCAATCTGCCGATCGGAATCGTGCCGAAACCAGTCTGCTTGAAATCGGTGAGCCAATCGTCGGAAGCCGTCTTGAACGCCGCTGTTTCAATCATCCGCGACGGCACGAAATCGGTATCGCCGAACCCGAGATAATTTCGCGGATCAAAGGACGCGCCCCCCACCAGCAGGACCGCTTGCGGATGCGTCCGCCAGCTGGTCGCCGCGAGCTGCAAATAACTCTGCAAAGCGAACGGGCTCCGCTCGCCGTAGTTGAACGCGTCGAAGATTTGGTCGGTCGTCACTTCATTGACGGAGGCGCCCTTCGTCTCGTGGAGTTTTACCAGAGGCGCGACGCTCGATGCGAAATCCGGATACGCGATCACGATGAGGTCCGCGCCCGATTGTTGCCGGTCGAGGTTATTCGGCGCATGGTACGCAAGCCCCACCGGCGCGGAAATTTGATCCCCCGAGAACGCCAGGAGCGTGTGTTCCGCGCCTCGCGAGCCGGGAATCGAAAGGGTGATTCCGAAGCTTGAACCATCGGATGCGATCGGGCCCGTCAATTGAGTGATCGCGAGCGGGTCGGTGATGTCCATCACCTGAATCTGTCCATCGCCGAAGCCGTTGATGTGGACGGTATCGCCCGATGACGCCGTCGCACTCAGCCAGTTCGAATCCGCCGTGTAGGTGTGTGCGTAGTGCAACGCGATAGACTGAACCAGGTTCACATCGTTATCGCCGTCGAGAGCCGTCAGCGTGACCGTGTTCGCGCCATTCTGAAGCAGGCTGCTGCTGATTGCGAAGCTGTTGGTCACGTTGGCCATATTCGCGAAATCTATCTCGCCGACCGGCGCTCCATTGAAAGCAACTGAGACGCTGTGCGGCTGCGCGTCGGTGACGCCCTGGAGCGTCACATCCACTGTGACTGGCAGGCTTGACGTCGGGTCAATGTGAGCGACGGTTATGACTTGATCCACCGGATCGGACGTCACGATCGCGCCGAAAAAATTGTCGTTATTCTCGCCATTCAGCAAAGCGGCGAAATACGTCGTGCGCTGCTCGAAAAGGACCGTAAATGGAAAACTCGGATCGCTGGCGGCTCCGCTGCCTGCGGCCGCCACGGCAGAAATTCTCTTGCCCGCATGCGAACCTCGCACCAGCCAATAGACGCGCGTTCCGGAATACGGCGTATCAATGCCCGTCCCATAGAAGTCGATGCTATCGTTCGCGCCGAGCGGCCCAGACTGCTTTCCGATAATCGAAATCGGCTGTTCGACGCCCTCGGCATATAGCTGCAACATCCGCGCATCCGCGCCGGATGGCATTCCGGCCGCCACCAACTGATTGCGCGTGACCCGATACCATCCCTCGCACGTCACCGATATCTTGACGGCGGGTTCCCCGTTGAGTGACGCAGCCGATTCACCCGCCGGAGCGTGCGCTGTCAGGGGTTGTGGCGTCGTCAGCATTCGCGTGACCTGGCCGGGCGCTGGTGCCGCCGAATAATCAGCCAGCGGCTGATTCATCTGGCCCAGCGTCCTCGCCTGCGCCACCGGTCCCGAATTCGTGGACCCTGGTTCGGCGTAAATCGGTCCATGCAACGTGCGCGCTCCGTTGATATCCACGTCTTCGAGCCAGTAACCCGATTGCGAGCCGCCCTGCGCGTCAATCCATTGATAGGATTTCGCGCGATGCTGCGGCATGCCGCCCCGAAGCAGCAGCGCCGATCCGGCAATCAGCGATGGGTCAATCTGATGCCGCCCCTCTGCGTCTTCGCGATACAAATGGAATCCCAGGTTCCGGGATTCTTCGCGTGTCTGCCATTCGAGCAGTGTTCCGCCGCCGGGCATCGTCTGCGCTCGGAACGACACCAAATCCACCGCCGTCGCGGATTGAATCGTCGAAATGGCAGTCGAAGAATTGTTCGTCAAATTGGGATCGCTCGTCGTCGAGCTTACCGTCGCGGTGTTGGACGTCAGCGAACCGGACCCGGTAAACTGCGTCGCACTCACGTTGATCGTAATGATCACCAAACCGCCGACGCTTACCGATCCGAGCGTGCAATTCACCGTGGTCGTGGCCGAAGTGTAAGTGCAGCTTCCTTGCGAGGCGGGAATCGAAACCGAACTGAAAGTCACCGTGCTTGGCAGCACATCCGTAACGGTCACGCCTTGCGCGACGGCGGGGCCGTTGTTCGTCACCTGGAGCGTGTAGGCCAGATTCGTGTTCTGGTTCACCGGCTCGGGCGATGCCGTCTTGAGGATGGCAACGTCAGCCTGCGAAGGCGAGGCAACTGTGGATTTTGATGAAGCTGCGTTGTTCGCGCTGTTCGGGTCCGTCGTAGAGGACGAAGCTACGCTGGCGGAATTCGTAATGACCGTCCCCGGCGCGGTGCCCGCGGTTACTTTCAGCACCAAAGTGAAAGTCGTTGTGCCGGCCGCGCCTACCGCGACCGATGGGTTTGTGCAGGTTTGCGTTCCGCCGGAAGGTGCCGGGCACGTCCATACGCCCGATGGCGCGCTGGCGATGGAAACCACCGTGGTGTTCGCGGGAAGCGTGTCCGTCAGCGTTACGTTGGTAGCTATCGCCGGTCCGTTGTTTGTCACCGTAATTGTGTAGGTGATGTTGTTTCCTGCCAGCACTGGATTAGGAGTGCCCGTTTTTGTAACCGCCAGATCCGCCTGACCAGTCGTCGCCACCACGGTCGTGACAGTTGCGTAGTTGTTCGACGGATTCGGATCGGTTGTCCCCGACGAGACGTTTGCAGTATCGGTGGCGGTCGTTCCGGAGACTGTGCTCCCGGCGACGGTCAGTACAAATGTAAACGTCGCGGAAGTGTTGGCCGCCATCGAGGCGGGGCCGTTGCAAGTGAATTGGCCGCCGGAAGCTGAACCGCACGTCCAGCCGGTTGGAAAGGGCGTAGTGGTTGAGACCGTCAGACACGCGGACGTACCGCCCGGTGGTGAAGGAAGAGTGCACGAAAACGTGTCGGTGAGGACAGGATTCGCGGCAGCTGCAGGCCCATTGTTCGTGAGCGCTACCGTGTAGGTGATGTTGCCGCCGGCCAACACTGGATTGGGAGTGCCCACATTCGTGACCGCCAGGTTGGCCGTAGTCGCGGCGCCCACGATAGTCAGCACCGTCGCCGAATTATTCGTGAGCGTCGGATCGTTCGTGCCCGACGTAACGGAATCCGTGTCCGTGATCTGTGTTCCCGTCGCAGTGCCGAGATTGACCGTCACAACGACGGTGAACGTCGTCACTCCGGAGGCGCCGGAAGGCACATCAGCATCCTTGCAAGTAATCACGCCAGCGGTTGTCGCGCAGCTCCAGCCTGCCGCGCCTGCTCCAGCAGGGGTAATTGATACAAACGTTGTGTTGGCGGGCACCACTTCGGTGAATACCGCGTTCACGGCATCGAACGGCCCGTTGTTCGTCACCGTCTGCGTGTACGTGATGTTGTTTCCCGGTACAACGGGGTTCGGCGTCCCCGCATTCGTCACCGCAAGATCCGCTCCTGCACAGTAAGCGCCTGATTGCGTTCCCGGCGTCTGCGTGATCGTCAGACCGGAGGCAAACACTCCCATCTGGCCAGCTGTGGCTCCGTAAGCATCATTCGCAAGCGTGGTCCAACCGGGATTGCCGCCGCTCACGTTTGCGCTTGCCGGCGCCGACGAAGTGAAAATTGCACCACCGCCGCCGCCCCCTCCCGGACCGTGCCGATTGCCGGGAAATGGAGTGCCCGGCGGATCTTCCGGCCACGTGACTCCGCCGTTTCCACCTGCCGCGCTGGCGGTAAGTCCCGCGAGTCCGCCACTATTTGCGAACACGAGAACCGTGCCTCCCGCTCCACCTGCTCCGCCACCATCGTTTTGTGTTTGAAGCGCTGTCTGGCCGTTTGCGGTGATCGAACCCGAACCCGTCACTGAGCCCGTGTGAACGATTACAATCGCGCCGCCCGCAGCTCCGCTGCTGTTAATGCCTGTGCCGGTTGTGCCCGTGTCGGTGACCGGATTCCAGGCGGTTCCGTTGTTCGTGGTTCCCGCTCCGCCTCCGCCGCCCATGATGAGTGCGTTCGTAGAGTCGGGAAATGCGACTCCACCAAAGCCGCCGACGATTCCCGCGCTTTTCCACCCGAATCCGCCGATGCCACCCGTTCCGCCATTGCCGCCGCCTCCGCCGCCGTCATTCTGATCGTTCGCGGTCGGATCGGCGTCGGTGCCACCGCCTCCGGCATTGCCCGGCGCACCTCGCGCGTAGCTGCCGTTCGGATATCCCTCGTTTCCTGTATTAGTCAGTCCCGTGAGGGTCGCATTGGCAATGTACGTTTGCGTCCCGGCGATTCCCTCGCCCTTTGAACCGTTAGTCGTCTGCGTCGAAAGCGTCACATAGTCCGTAGCCAACGTCCCTGCCTGGCCCGTCAGCGTTCGCCCTGCGCCTCCGCGGAAACCATCGGCATCCACGGCAACCGTACCGCCGAGCGTAAGTTGCGCATCAACATCCAACGCGAGTACTCCGCCGGTCGCTCCGTTCCATGGCAGCGCCAGGAGGCCCGAGCTGAGGATCGCCGATGTGTATTGAGGCACGCGAATCACTTGGAACGTCGCCTGTCCCGCCGTCGGATTCGTCGTGGGCGCTGCGGCAGCATTGACGTACGTGTTCAGCAATCCGCCGCCCGCGCCCGTGCCGGTAAACGTGACGGTACCACCAGCCGCAGTTACCGGCGTCGCATTGGTCGCCGTCACAAATTCGAAAAGCCCGGAGCTTCCGAGACTCGTTGAGCCTGAGCCTGGATCGCCCGGCACGCCATCGCCGTAGGCGCTGGTATTTTCAGTAGCCGTCGTATTAATCGTGGCGTCCTGCATCTGAATGATCAGCAGTAGGTCACCGCTCGATATCGAGGTCTGCGCCGCAGGAGCTCCCGCCGCCGCTCCGAGAAGAATTGAAGTCGCGCCGGCTGCCACTGTCCCGACGCCCGCGCCCGGAGGATAGTAGGCGTTCACTACTCCGGTCAGCGTCCCACCCGCACCGTCCTTGCCGGGCGTCGCGCAAACGAGCGGCTGCACCACGGTCAAAACTGTTACGGAGTTATTTCCCGGGACAGGATCGGTTCCCGTGGTTGAAACGGCCGCGACGTTCGTCATCGTGTTCGCGGTTCCCGCGGTCGTCCCGGTAACGGTGATCGTGATTGGAGTGGCGAGCGGATACGCGACCGTGCCGAGGTTGCAAGTAATTGTGTTGGGCGTGCCGCCCGTCGCAGCCCCGCAACTTCCCAACGTCGTCGTAGCGGACGCGCCGGCCAGCGTCGAGGGCAACGTATCCACCACCGAGACGCCCGTTCCGGCAGCCAATCCGAGGTTTGTGACTTGAATCGTGTATGTAATCGGCGACGACACGAACACCGGCGTCGGCGACGCCGACATCGAGAGCGCCAAATCGGAATCGCCCGTCGTCTCGACCAACACCGACGTTGTCGTCGCGTTATTCGATCCCACCGGATCGGTGATCGTGGATGTCACGTCCGCGGAGTTCACGATTGTTGTCCCGGCCGCAGGCGCAGCAGGTGTAGGACCCGGGTTAACGGTCACCATGTAGGTAAACGCAGTCGTCGTGGTCCCGCTATTCAAGTTCGCGCCATCGGTACAAATCACCTGCCCTGTCGCTCCCGGCGCTGGCGCCGTGCATGTCCATCCGGCTGGAGCAGCTATCGAAGCGAACGTTGTATTGGGCGGCGTCGCTTGATATACCACGGCGGTCACCGCAGCGTTCGGGCCGTTGTTCGTAACCGTCTCGGTGTAAGTGATCGTTGAGTTCGGTGCGACCGTGGAGACCGCGGCCGCCGACGCAACCTGCGTCATCGAAAGATCCGCGCCGCTTACCGTGACGGAAGTCGAGCCGTTGTTGGTGCCGCCCGGCGCAGGACCCGTCCAAGTCACCGTAGCCGTGTTCGATATCGTTGAGCCACCCGGCGCCTCTGGTCTTACCTCCACGATGAGCGTGAACGCCCCGGAAGAATTGGCGGCGACGCTCGCATCGGTGCAGCTGATGGCGCCGGTGCCCCCGACGGCAGGCTTCGTGCCGCAAGTCCATCCCGTTGGTGCCACGATGGATTGAAAAAGTGTGTTGGTCGGCGTGCTTTCTGTAAACGTCGCGACGGTCGCTGCTGTTGTTAGGCTGGTGTTTGCAACCGTTTGCGTGTAGGTGATGTTGGCGCCAGTCGCCACAGGGTTCGGAGTCGCGGCGTCTGTCACCGTAAGCGTGGCTTGCCCCGCTGCCGGCGCCGCGTGCAGCAGCAACGCCATCAGCATGAAGATCGCCGGAGCCAGCGCCGTCCGAAAACGCCCTGCCCTCAGCGCGCCCGCGCGCAATACGCGAACCGCCAGCGTTCGAAATCCATGCATGAAAGACGTTCCGCGGGCCGTCACTGAAATTGTTTTCCCGCCTCGCTCGATCGCAATCACTTTCCCGAGCAATTTCGCACCGGGCGCATCGTTCTGTTGGCCTGCATCGCCGCGCGTCACAATCGAACCGGTCGCCGAATCCCATCCAACTACGCGATGCAATACGAATCCTCGATCGCCGCGCGTTAGCGCGATATCGCCGCGCCTCGGCCTGCCGGCGGAAAGCGGCGCCACCACCACCGTGTCGCCGTCCTGCACGTTCGGCTGCATGCTTCGCCCGTCCGCGCGAAATCGCACTCGCACGCCGTCATCGAGCGCGGCCTCGCACACCACGGCGAACTGCAGGGAGTCGCGCGCTTCCAATGTCTTAGACTCCCTCACGGAAAATGGCCTCCACTGCGCTTTTGTCCGGGAGAAATCGGAAAATCGAGCACGGAATTTCCCGCGCCACGCGGTCGAGAAATCGCAGCGTGAATTGCACGCCTTTTGGCGAATGATGCGGCACGAAACTCCGCGTGAAAAGTTCCGCTGCCGCGCGTCCCGGCGAAAGCGATAGCAGCTCCGTATGGTCGCTGTGCTCCAGCAAATAAAGCCGCGAAAGCGGAGCGCATTCAGGAGAAGCGATCCCCGCATCGCCGTGCCACGGCGTTCCGTACATCCAGATTCGCCCGTCGCGCACGCGAAGGATGATCCGGTCGTCGCTCAAAATCTGTGCATTTGACTCCGACTTCCACAGCCGCGCCGTCGTGCTCTTCCCCGCGCCCGAATGGCCAAGGAAAAGATGCCCTTGTCCTGCTTCGTCCACGATTCCCACCGCGTGCGTTTCCACACCTTCCCCGCACGCGAGGCGATGAATCATCAGCAGCTCATCCAGCGGATATTCCAGCGGGTAAATAGGCTTGCGCTCGTCAAAATAGGGGCGAAATAGGACCAGATGCCCGCGCGTGAATTCCCGATCGAACCACGCGGCCTTGTACGGCGACGAGCCAAGATACGGCGTGGAAAAATAAAACCGATAGCCGCCCGATTCCTCAAACAGCCGCCACAATCCGCCGGAATTGAAGAGCGGCTCACCGGACGGAATCTCCAGCCTGTCGGTCCATTCCACCTGAATTTGAATGTCGCCCAGGCTCGGCTCCACGATGAAATCGCGCAGTCCCGGATCGAGCGCCATCTCAACATTGCCGTCGCTGAAAAGACCGAAACTCGTCCCTCCCACGCGAAAAGCAAGCCGCTGCCTTTCGTTCGACTTCGATCTCTCGAAGGCTTCGGCGACAACAATGTCCGACGCAAGAACTGCCATGGGAGTATTCGCCTCGATCAGGAGCCCGGCGTCCGGCAAAACAGGGCGCCGCAAGAACTATTGCCCGGCCCGGCCACGCCAGATACTTTGCAATGTCCGAGGACAGCTTCATCCGGCCGCAAACTTACCCGGATGATCCGCGGAGCCTCGTAAGGCTTCCGATCTTCTTTTTCCGGTTGATTCCCTTCGCTCATTACTTGGCCGTTTCGTTCCTTTACGCGTGATGCGTCGCGCACGAACCGCAGCCGCCGCTCGCGCATCCCCCCGCGGGTTGCAGCACGTTGAACGCGGGAGGCGTCTTGCCGCCCGACCACAAGCTCGGATCCGATTCTTGCTTCTTAATGCGCTCGGCCGAGGCCATCAGCTCGTCGTGCGCTTCGCCCGGCAGGCAGCACGAGCAATCGCCATGTTCCGGCACTTCGTATCCGAGCGCGTAGGCACGCAGATGCGCCACCTGGCACAGGAAATCCACGGGCGACTCGGCATCGCCATTTTCCAGCTCGCCATTCGCCGGACACATCCCGCAAATCGAGCGGATTTTGCAGCGATCGCAGATCGTCGGCCGCGTGCGCGGTTGATTGCGAATTTCCAGCAGCGGCCCTTCCCAGCCTTCGCGGAATCCCTTGCTGCGAATGTTGTAGTCCTGCTGATGGGAGATCACGCAAATGCTCATCTCGCCGGTCGGATCAATGGCGCAGCCGTTCATGCCTCCGCCGCAGAAATAGCGATGGTCGTCGTCGGGCGTTGCCACCAGAGGCGCAGCAAGATCGCGCTCGATCAGCCGGCCGTATTCGTGCGCGCGCTTCGGGTCGAAATAGTCCAGCGCCACCACTTCTTCGGGAGTCATTCGGACGGCCACCGGACTCTGCGAACAATCCACCCGCGGATTAATCAGCGAATCGAATTTGAATTCGACGTGAAACTCTTCCTCCGCCATCCGCTTCATTTCGTACACTTCGTGCTGATTGATGCTGGTCGGCACGGTCTTCAGCTTCAGAGGCAGCCCGCGCTCGAGCAACAATCGAATTCCCCTCATGCAGCGGTCGTACGAGCCTGGAACCTGCGTCAACGCTTCGTAGGTCGCGCGCGTGGCCCCGTAGAGCGTGATTTCGATCACGAATGGCCGCCATTCCGCCAGATAGTCGGCGATTCGCGGCGTAATCAACGTTCCGTTTGTAAATAGAGTGACCAGAAAGCCCCGTTTTTTGGCCTCCGCATAGATGTCCAGGAAATCCTTGCGCCCGAAGATCTCGCCGCCGGTGTAGCAGATCCAGAGGCAGCCTGCGGCCACCAGCTCATCCAGCAGCTTGCAGTGTTCTTCGAGGGTCAGTTCTTGCGACCGGGCGGCCGCATCATTCATGGGAAGGTTGTTGTAGCAATGGAGACATTCGAGCGGGCACCGCCGGGTGACTTCGATGGACACTTCCACGGGCGTACGCTTGCCAAAGTGACGCTCGTGAATTGCCCGGCTAAATGTCGCGTAGGTTGCGTCGTTCATCCCAAGCTCCGGCCGCCCCCAGCCGTAGTTCTGCCTGTCCGATTACTTCTGCTCGATCAATCCCGCCTCGGAGAGGTCGGCGAGAAACTTTTCCGTGTCCGCGGCTGCATTTTCCGCGGAAAGCCCATATTCCGATTGAAGGTAAGCAGCCAGATCGGTTGCGCTCCGGTTTGCCTCGATCATTGCCCAGAGCGTCGTCCCGGCTTCATTAAAGGTGTAGATCGAGTCCATGTCCGCTGCACCGCGCCGTATCGGTACAACGATCGCCTCGTCCGCCACCACTCTCGAAACCACATTCCGGCTTTTTTGGATCGTTCGGTCCGGAATTTCGGTCAGTACTTGCATAGCTGTCCTGATTTCCCCCTCAATCAACACTGATTGCTGTACGCGAGAGACTCGGCCGCGCTAGCCCTGCTCGCATTAAGAAGCAGACTGGTGCCATCTAAATTATGTGCACGTCCTCTGAGGCACAACCACAAATTGGCGTTTACGTGCCAAAACGTCACTACTGTGTGCCAGAACGGCACATTTCGGCTCCGTTGCACCGGGATTTGCCTATCTTCGGGTGCGTCTCACTTTGCGGATTTATATGCGGGAATAGACGTGTGCTTCTTAAACCGCGCAGAGATCGTGCCGGGTGCGAAATTGTCGAATGTAGGGCACCCGACAAATGGGTTCTCGGAGAGAATCGGGGGGCCCCCAAGCCGAGGAAGTTACTGGCCTTAGCGTCCGAAGGCGTGGCTTTCAGATGAAGCTGAGCATTTGCGAGGCTGCTTCTAGTGGTGCGCGCCGCCGGAAAGTTCGCGGACGATGTCGCCCACGAATCCCTTGGCGTCTCCAAAGAGCATTAGAGTCTTATCGAGGTAGTACAGGGGGTTATCAATGCCCGCAAACCCGGGATTCATGCTGCGCTTGATCACCATCACGGTCCGGGCCTTATCTACGTCCAAAATCGGCATTCCGTAGATCGGACTGCTCGTATCCGACCGGGCCGCGGGGTTCGTCACGTCATTCGCTCCGATGATCAGAGCAACATCGGTCTGGGGCAGGTCCGAGTTAATGTCATCCATCTCAAGGAGCCGGTCGTAGGGAATATCTGCCTCCGCGAGCAGGACGTTCATATGCCCCGGCATGCGGCCAGCGACCGGATGAATCCCAAATTTGACGTCCACGCCCTTCTTTGTCAGGGCGTCAAAAAGCTCTCGCACCTTGTGCTGGGCCTGCGCCACAGCCATTCCGTAGCCCGGAACGATTACGACTTTGTTCGCGGCCGCCAGGATCCCCGCCGCCTCTTCCGGCGTCGCGCTTCGGACCGTCTTCGCCTCCGCAGCGCCTGCGGCTGTCGCTTGCACCTGCCCGAACGCCCCGAATAGCACATTGCTGAACGACCGGTTCATGGCCTTCGACATGATCACCGACAGAATGAACCCGGACGAGCCATCGAGCGCCCCTGCCACGATCAGCAACTTGCTGTTCAGCACGAACCCCATCGCCGCCGCCGAAAGCCCGGCATAGGAATTCAGCAACGAGATGACCGTCGGCATGTCCGCGCCGCCGATCGGAATGATCAGCATCACTCCGAACAGTAGCGAAATCCCGACCATCACCAGAAAGAGTACGTGGTGCGCCGGATTCAAGACCAAAATGACCGCGATCGCGACGGCGGCGACGAAGGTTGCCAAATTCACGAGGTTCTGGCCCTTGTAGGTCACGGGCCGCTGGGGAATGAACGAAAGCTCCTGCAGTTTCCCGGCTGCCATCAAGCTGCCGGTAAACGTGAGCCCGCCGAGGATAACCTCCAGCGACAACACCGACATCGTGAACTTGGGCACATTGGGCGATCGCAAATAAAACTCCGCCGTACCTACCAGCGTGACGCAACACGCCCCGAACGCGTGGCTCAAAGCGGTCCGCTGAGGCACCGCCGTCATGTGCACCAAGCCCAACGGCACGCCGATGATCGCCCCCAGCACCAGAGCGACGGCCACCCACTGATAATCAATGATTCCGCGCTCAAATAGCGTTCCGCCGACCGCCAGCGCCATTCCGATTTCGCCTGCCAGCACACCGCGGCGGGCCGTCGTCGGCGCGCTCAGCCACATCAACGAAAGTACAAAGAGCGCGGTCGCGATCAGGTAAACGATCTCTATGAGGAAGTTCGCGGGGAGTATCATGTTCAGGGTTTCTGTGGCTTGCTGGACTTGAACATCTTCAGCATTCGATCCGTGATCAAAAACCCGCCGACGATATTGCTTGTTGCCGCCACGATCGCGACCATGCCCAGCCAGAACGCCAGCTTGCTCTCATGCCGCCCCGCCAGCAGAATCGCGCCCACCACCGCAATCGCGTCCAGCGCGTTGGTCAGGGACATCAGCGGCGTGTGCAGCAGTGGCGACACGCGCTTGATCACCTGAAATCCGACGAAACCCGCGAGCATGAATACGAAGAGACTGTTGATTAAGACGTCCCCCGACATGGTCCCTTCTCCTTTGATTTCGTCGCGCCGCTCTCTTACGAACCGCTCTGCGCGGCCAGCGCCGGCAATGAAAAGAACTCCCGAACGCGCGCGTTCACCACTTCTCCGCCCCGCGTCAACAAAGTCTCCCGCGTAATCTCATCCGCCATGTTCATATTCAGCTTGCCGTCCTTGACCAGGTGCAGGAGGAAAGCCGTCACGTTCCGCGCGTAAAGCGAGCTCGCGTGGTACGGCACCGTGCTTGCCAGGTTGATGCGGCCGATAATCGTCACGCCGCTATCCACGATCGTTTCGCCCGGCCGCGTCAGCTCGCAGTTTCCGCCGCGCTCCGCGGCCAGGTCCACGATCACGGAACCCGGCGCCATCCGGCGCACCATATCCGCCGTCACCAGCACGGGTGCCTTTTTCCCCGGCACCACTGCCGTCGTGATCACTACGTCGTTCTCGCCGACCACTTTGCCCATCGCTTCCCGCTGCTTCGCGTAGAAATCCTCGCCCTGGGCGGTCGCGTATCCGCGCGCGTCCTGCGCGTCCTTCGCCTCAATTCCCAGCTCGACGAACCTCGCTCCCAGGCTCTGCACTTGTTCCTTCACAACCGGCCGCAAATCGTACGCGGACACCACCGCGCCCAATCGTCGCGAGGTCGCAATTGCTTGCAGTCCCGCCACTCCAACGCCGACGATCAGCACTCGTGACGGCGTAATTGTGCCCGCAGCCGTTGTGAGCATCGGGAAAAATTTCGGCAGCGTATCCGCCGCGATCACCACCGCCTTGTATCCGCACGCTGTCGCCATCGAAGAAAGCGCGTCCATGCTCTGCGCGCGTGTGCTTCGCGGCATCAACTCGACCGAAAAAGACGTCACGCCCGCACCCGCAATTTGTTCAAGTATCTCCCGCGAACCCAGCGGCCGCAGAAAACCCATCACCACCTGATCGCGCCGCATCAACGGCAAATCCGCTTTGCCGGTCTTGTCATTCGACCCGTAGCACAGCACCTGCGCGATGATATCCGCCGTACCGAAAACCGACTTGCGATCCGGAGCGATCTTCGCGCCCTTCTCAACAAAATGCGCGTCCGGATAGCCCGCTTCCACGCCCGCGCCCTGCTCCACGATGACTTCCAGTCCCGCCTTCGCCAGATTCGGAATCACCGACGGAACAAGCGCCACCCGCCGCTCGCCCGGAAAAGTCTCTTTGGGTACACCTACAATCACGAAAGCCTCGCTCTTCTTATTTCTTTCAGCGACAACCTGTGCGCCGCCCGCCCGAAAGGAATCACTGAAGTGGCCCGCGGAACCGCTGCGCCCGACTTCGCGATCAACCCCCGCTCACGGCCCCCTATTCTATTCATTGTGCACTGCAAGTCTAGCGGAACGTTGTCGCATCGGGCGTGCGGAGGGTATCACCAAATCGCGGAAGATGGAGTAGAAGAAAAACCCCTAAAAGGAGCGGTGATCGTGGCGTCCGATTCGCCTACTGGGTTTGCGCCGGGCCGCCCGGTGCGTCAGTTCCCGCGCCGATGGCGGCGCCATTCACCACGAGTTCGACCCGCCGATTCTGCTGGCGTCCTTCCGCCGTATCGTTCGTGGCCACGGGCTTCGTCATGCCGAACCCGAACGCGGTCACGGCGTTCGCGGGCACCATCTGATCAACCAGATATTCGCGCACAGACTCCGCGCGCTGCTCGGAAAGCCGCTGATTGAAATCTTCGCTGCCCACGCTGTCCGTGTGCCCCTCGACTTGCACCTTCAGCGCGGGATATGCGAGCAGGATGCCCGAGATTTTCGCAAGCTTCTCGCGCGCCCCGGGTTTCAGCGTGTAGCTGCCGGTGTCGAAAAGCACGTCGGACATGTTCACGATCAATCCCCGGACCGTGTCGTGCGTCTGCAAAATGCTGCTCAGCTGCTGCAGGAGTTGCTTTCGCAATTCGGCCTTCTCGGATTCAGCCTGCGCGGCCGCCAGCTTCGCTCGTTCCGCCTCAGCCTCGGCTGCGGCCTTCTGCTGCGCGGCTAATTGCGCTGCCTGCGCCGCCTGTTCAGCCGCCTGCGCTGCGGTCGCTTCCGCCGCTGCCTTCTGCTGCGACGCAAGTTCCGCCGCTTTTTCTGCCGCTTGTTGGTTCGCCAGAGCTGCGGCGCGCGCTGCTTCTGCCTCCAACTTATCGCGCGCCGCCCGTTCCTCCGCGAGCTGCGCTTCAAGCTTTGCCTTCTCGGCGTCCGCGGCCTGCTGTTTCGCCAACGCCTCGCGCGCTTCCGCCGCTTTGCGTTCCGCTTCCTGCCGCTCTTCGTCGAGCCGCTTGATGGTGATGGACCGCGCGTCCTGCGCCGTCTGCACCGCCTCGCGCGCGGTCATATCCACGCTCTCACGGTCCGCCTTGTGCTTCTGCGACTCCTCCGCTTCCTGCAAAAGTTGCTGCGCCTTCTGAAAACTCGCCGCCGCGTATTTGTCGGAGCCTATAGCCTGCGCAATCTGCACCGCGTTCCGCGCTTCATAAAGGCTCAGCGGAACACGCGGATCGAGGTGCGTGGCGTCGTTGCCCGTCGTGATCGTGGAGTAGTCGCTCCGTTGCAGCAGATCGAACTTTGCGTCCACCTCTTCCACGCTTCCCACCGTATCCGGCCGCACTTCGTTCTCCATCACCACCACGTCGCTCGGCTGCGTCACCGCGAAATACGGCTCGGCCGTCACGATCATCGCAAACGCCTGAAACGCGGCAGCTCCTTCAACTTTCGCTTTCGTGCCCTCCATCTCCAGTTCGCCCAGATTCGACGCGCGTCCTTCCGGCGTCACCGCCCACAGCACGTACGTCAGGAATTGCGGGCCGTATTGCGTCGCTGGCGAGAGCTTTTCAAATTTCGCGGAAATGCTGATGACGCCCTTCTTGCCTTCGACCTTTGCCTCGCCTTTGGCAAACGGCATCAGCACCGTGCCCTTGAAATCAATCGGCGTTGCGCTCTTCGCGTGGCTGTAATTGATCGCCTTCGTCGTCCGCGCGACCACCGTCACGCGGTAGAGTGGGCTCGACTGGCTGCCCTGATCTTGTGAGCCCGTTTGTCCCGGAGTTGTCGCCTGAGTCTGCGCGTTCGCGGACTGCTGCGCCTGCGCGTGCAATTCGACCGGCATGGCGATCGCGCTCATCAGCGCGACGAGCGAAACCAATAGACAAGTCTTGTTTCCACGGCTGTTCATACAGGCTCCCCATTTCGACGAAAGCAGCTTCTGTATTTCAAGCGTAGCAGGAGCCGTGCTTCCCGCCGCGCGACGCTGCGCTCTTTGTGCCTTATTTGTCAGCCGACGATCCGATAATAGCGCTCCCAGGCGGACGGTCAGTCGAGCCTGGGAGATCAATCGGCGTCCGGAAGGCGTCCGCCCCTGCGGACGACGAGGGATCCCTCCCACCGAGGGGCCTCTCTCGGCTTTGCTTTTTCCCGCGCCGCCCCGCACCCGCCCCCGAATTGTTTGACAACAGCCAAGCGCGGGACTATGTTCTGCGCAAACGCTAGCCAGAAATCAGGCTGCGCGACTCCTGTGCATTTGCGAGGTGGTCCGTGGCGAATATTTCAATCCGAGGCCATTTTGGCAGCCGCAAGGAAATCGCGCGTGCGAGCGCCGCGCTTCTAGCCGCAGCGGCCCTTCTCTTTCTCCCCGCTCGCCTGATTGTGGCGCAGGAAGGTTCGCCGCACGTGACGGCGGTCGATCCCGCTTCCGGCAAACCGAATGACATCGTCACGGTTACCGGAGACGATCTGGCGAAGCCCCACGTTGCCGCCGTGTTCCTGTCCGACGCGAAAGACGACCACAAAGCCGTCGTCGTCTCGCAAGCCGCGGACAAGATCATGATTAAAATTCCAGAATTGAAGCCCGGCGATTACAACATCTCAATCCAATCGGGCAACGCAATCCTGATCGAACCGGTACACTTCACCGTGCAGTAGATTCATTCCCCGGGTTTCGTAGGGGCATGGCATGCCATGCCCGGCACACATGCTTGGCTACCTCACGCCATTCACGCTCGATTTCGTAGGGGCACGATATATCGTGCCCGGCGGAATTGCTTGGCTCTCCCGCGCCATTCGCGTTCGGTTTCGTAGGGGCGCAGTCCGTCGCGGCGGACGCCCGGCGCGGATGCTTGCGGGCGCGTCGCCCGTCCAGCAACACGCTCTTATGTTTCTCTGCTTCCTTTGTTTCCTTTGTTTCCTTTGTTTCCTTTGTTTCCTTTGCTTCCTCTGCTTCCTGCTTCGTCGCGGTTACCTCCCCGGCGCCAGAATCAATTTCTGCACGCGCCAATTCAACAACTCCGCGACGTACAGCTCATTTTCCGACGGACACGCAATCTCGTGAATCCACCCAAACTGCTTCAGCTGCTTCCCTGACTCGCCCAGCACGCCAAGAACTTTCCCGTCGAGGCTCAGCTTGTAGATTCGTCCCGGAAAAGCATCCGAGCTGTAAAGCACCTGATGCGGCCCCGGCGTGATGCAAATCGCCCAGGGCGCGCCGGGAGCCATCGTTCCCGTCGTCGCCGTTGGCTTCGGGCCAATCGCCGGACGCGCGTCCGCCGGGACCGGCACATCAATCGTGATCTGCCTCAGCAATTTTCCGTCGCCATCGAACACCTGTATCCGCCGGTTGCCGCGGTCCGCCACGTAAACATTCCCCTGCGCATCGGTCGCGATGCTGTGCGGCACATTGAACTGCCCCGGCCCATCTCCCGGCTCTCCCCACGACTTGATCCAGTTGCCGTCCTTATCCACTTTCGCGACTCGCGAATTCACATAGCCGTCGCTGATGAACGTATCGCCCGCCTCGTCCCACGCCACATCCGTAACTTGCCTGAACATCCCGTCAACGGGCGGTAGCGGCGGACGCACGTGCTTCAGCGGTCCCGTGCCTTCGTCGGACGCCTCCTGCTTGCGGCCAAACACCATGACCACGCGGCCCGCGGGATTGAACTTGATCACCATGTCCGAGCCTTTGTCCGTCACCCATATGTTGTCTTCCGGGTCTATCTTGACCGTGTGCGCGAACGACCACGCATAGAGGTTGTGCCCGATCTCTCGCAGAAATTTTCCGTCGGCTCCAAACTCGAGCAGCTGCGCGGCTGCGGCTCCATAGGCCGCCCCGGTCGTATTGCCGCGCGAAAACACAAACACGTGCCCCTTGGAATTAACCGCAACCCCCGCCACCTCGCCGAAATACAAATCCGGCGGCAGCTTCGGAAAATCCGCCACCGACCGAAACGGAATCTCCGGCACCGCCGTCGGCGTAACGTTCGGCGCCTGCTGCGCAAACGCCTTCTCCGCAAACGCACCTCCCGTCAGCGCAAGAGAAAGAAGAATCGTGAAGCGTCTCATCGTTACCTCCAATCGCCGGGAGTATACCGCCAACGATTGTTCCCCGGCAGTTGCCAAGGGCGCGCGGCCACACCTGGCGTCGCTCATGTGGAGTGCGGCGGCTTGCCGCCGCTGTCTCTCCGGGCGAGGCTTGCCTCGCCCGGCACACGTGCTGGGCTACCTCTCGCCATTCACCTCCGGTTTCATAGGGGTCCGCCGCGGCGGACCCGGCGCACATGCTTGGCGCCGTGCCGCCCATTCACCTCCGGTTTCGTAGGGGTCCGCCGCGGCAAACCCGGCACAAGTGCTTGGCACCCGCGCACCATTCGGCACCGGATTCGTAGGGGCGTAGCATGCTACGCCCGGCGCACATGCTTGGCGTCGTGCCGCCCATTCACCTCCGGTTTCGTAGGGGCACGATATATCGTGCCCGGCGCAATTGCTTGGCTACTCCCTGACCATCCACCTCACGCTGATGCACGAGCGGGCATGACATTTCTTCCACTTTCTCTGTTCTCTCTGTGCCTTCTCAGTGTCCTCTGTGGTAAGCATCGCCGTTTTCTCTGCGCCTCCTCTGCGTTCTCTGCGTCTCGGCGGTGAGTCTTACGCTTTTCTGTGCTCTCCAAGGCTAGCTGGAAGACCAGATTCATCCTTGCGAACTCTTGCGGCCATACTGGACTCACCGTACGATCAACCCATCGCCGCCTCCGCCGAACACAGGAGAACGCCGTGACCGACCTCAATCCTCAAGCCAAACAGATGGCCGACGAATCCATGGTCCGCAACCTCGCGGCGCAGGCAAACGCGATCTGGCCGCAGGAAGCCCCATTGTTTCGCCGCTACGCGCTCCCGGCCGAGCCGCGCATTCTCGACGCCGGGTGCGGCACCGGCGAAATTTCCTCGCGTCTCGCCGAACTCTTCCCGCGGTCGCATGTTCTCGGCGTGGATATCATTGACGACCATCTCGCTCTGGCCCGTTCGCGATATGCAAGCCTCGCACCCCGGCTGAAATTCGAGCATCAATCCATATTTGGACTCGACGCCGCCGACAGCACCTTCGATCTCACCGTATGCCGTCACGTGCTGCATTCGATCCCTCATCCCGATCGCGTCATCGCGGAACTTACACGCGTCACCAAACCCGGCGGCCACCTGCATTTAATTCCCGAAGACTACGGGATGCTGCACTTCCAGCGCGGCCCGCTCTATCCCGGCGATTTCTGGCACACGGCCGTCCCTGCCTTCTCATCCGCCACCAACGCGGACCTGCTCATCGGTCGCAACTCTTTCGGGATTCTCGCCGCGATGAAGCTGGAGAGGATTTCGGTGGATTTCGTTCTGGTTGATACGCTGCGCGTCCCGCGCGAAACATTCGCCGCCATCATCGAAGCGTGGCGCGACGGCTACGCCGAATCTATCGGTGAAGTCACGCCGATCTCGCGCGAGTCAGCCGTCGCGTATTTCAATCAAATGGCCGCCAACATCCGTGACCCGCTCGGCTACGCAGTATGGATGGTGCCGGTGGTCAGCGCGCGCATTCCGTCGCCCAAGCCTCACTGATGGCGTGATGCGACCGACACCGTTCCCTGTCGCGAACCGCCCGTCGCATTTGCTTTCGTAGGGGTCCGCCGCGGCGGACCCGGCGCACATCCTTGGCACCCACGCGCCATTCGGCACCGGTTTCGTAGGGGCGTAGCATGCTACGCCCGGCGCACATGCTTGGCGTCGTGCCGCCCATTCACCTCCGGTTTCGTAGGGGTCCGCCGCGGCGGACCCGGCGCACATGCTTGGCGTCGTGCCGCCCATTCACCTCCGGTTTCGTAGGGGCACGATATATCGCGCCCGGCGCACATGCTTGGCTACGCGTTCCCCATTCTCCTCGCCTTCAGGCAGGACGGAATGCGCCATTTCTTCCGCTTTCTCTGTGCCCTCTGTGCGTTCTCTGTGTCCTCTGTGGTAAGCCTTACCGTTTTCCCTGCACCTCTGTGGTAAGAATTGCCTTCACGTCGCCATGAGCCTCTCGCTTACGAATTCGAGCCGGGGCCACCACGCGCCCCGCACTCTTTCCACAATTTTTCCCAATTCCACATTCGAGACGTCACGCTGTCAGGCAACTTGAATCCCAGCTGATGCGCAACCATGCACACCTGCCCGCGATGATGAGCTTCGTGCGAAATCATGTAACACAACATCTCCGGACCAACCGGCCACGGCCGCGCCCAACCGTCTCTCAGAAAATTCTCGACGCGACCTCCACCACCGCCGAGCGCCTCAGCAAGCATCTCCTCGCATCGCGCCGCGCTCGCCGCCAATCCCGCCCGAGCCTGCCGCGGAGTGCAGCGCGCGTGGTCGAGCTGTCGTGGAACCTTCAGGTGCGGAGCCGTAAGCCTGACCCACTTTGTGCGGACGTTGTGCATGTGCGTGAAGATTGCCGCGATGGTGCGTGTCTCGCCGGGGGGCTTCGCTCTCCAGGCTGTTGGGTCAAGATGTTCGATCAGAATCTGGTTGATGCGATCGTTCGCGGCAAAGATCTCGACTGCCGCTCGGCCGAGTTGAGTTTGAACTCTGTGTTGGCGCGTGGTCACGGTTCACCGCTCCTTGGCGCAATAATACTCCGGGCGCCAATTTTCCGGCGCGCCGCGCCATTTGAAATCCGCAGTTCCTTATGTCAGCTTGATTGTCATGAAAAGGGCATTTCGACCCATTCGCGCAGCAACGCTGATGGCCATCGCCGCGCTCGTTGCCGTACCTTCCGCGTGGGGCTGGGGATGCAAAGGCCATGAAATCGTCGCGCTGATCGCCGAGGCGCATCTGACTCCTCGTGCGCGTGCGATGGCGTTCAAAATTCTCGCCGCTGGTCCCGTCAGCGCCACGCTCTCCCGTTATTGCAAGGAGCCCGATCTCGACGCCTTCGTGGATTCCTCCACGTGGGCGGACGACGAACGCACCGTCCTACCGGACACCGCGCCCTGGCACTTCATTGATATTCCTCGCGGCGCGTCTGAAAGCAACATCGCCAAATACTGCCCGTCGGCCACGGGCTGCGTCATCAGCGCTTTGAATGACCAGCTTGCAATCCTCCGCGACGCAAACGCGACGGCCCAGGCCCGCGCCGGTGCCCTTCGATACATAATCCATTTCGTCGGCGACATTCACCAGCCCCTGCACGACACAACAAATAACGACCGCGGCGGTAACTGTGTTCCGGTTGCGTTCTTCGACCGCGCGCCCCATGAAACGAATCCCACTGACGAGAATTACAATCCAAATCTCCACGAAGTCTGGGACGTCGAAATCATCGAGCGGTTCATGAACGGACAAACACCGCAGCAGGCCGCAGACGAGCTGGAGGCGATGTTTCACGCGCAGCTGCCTGCATGGAAATCACAACCTGCCAACTTCCAATCCTGGGCGTGGGAAAGCCACCATCTGGCGGAAAGCACCACGTACGGCCGGCTGCCAGTCAAAATTGCAATCGAGACGCCGCGGCCCGTCGAAAGCTGTGCGGATGACGACCACATCTCCACCCGCATGTTGCATCTCAATGAAAACCTCGGTTCGGAATATCAGGATGCTTCCGCCCCCGTCGTCCGCGAACAATTGGCAAAAGCCGGAATCCGCCTCGCCGCACTCCTGAACTCAATCTGGCCTTGAGCGTACGCGTGACCACAGGGCAATCTTTGTGGGTCGTGGCTTCTTACCCTGAGCGAAGCCGAAGGGCGGCCACGACATCAGCGTGGATTTGAGTCTCCGCGTAGCCGCACGAGAATCTTTGTGGGTCGTGGCTTCAGCCACGACATCAACCCTGCGAACTTACAGCGGCTTCAGCCGCTGAAGTTCCGCCTTTTCGGTTGCGGCAGGCTCGCGATCTCAGCCGCACGATTCTTTACACCAACAACCATTTGAAATCCCCGCCCCGATATGCCAGCCTAAAATCAGCGGTGTGTACCGCGAGAAAGGAGTCTCGATGAAGCGCGAAGGATGGGCTCTACGGAGAAACGCCTGCACCGCACGCCCGCGCCTTCATTCCTTTGTGCCCTTGGATCCGTTTGCTCGTCACAGTGCCAGCGCCACCGGCACAGCTCAGACCTTGAAGTGGGTTCGTCAGGGCACGGCTTCAGCCGCACCAATTGGTCACGGGCCCTCGGGGGTTTCAACCCCTGAGGCGCTTCGCATCAGCCGCCGAACTCGCGCGGAGCGTAGCCGAAGGGTCTTCGCCCTCCCAATTACTCGACACACAATTCGAGGGGTCGCGAACCTCAATTCCGCACCTCAATTCTCATTGATCCTCCAAATTTTCGGCAGGTGAAGGTAAACTATTGAGCATTCCGAAGGAGATGAACAGGCCATGTTGCGCGTAGGACTGATCGGCTGGCGAGGAATGGTGGGAAGCGTTCTCCTGCAGCGAATGCGGGAGGAGGGCGACTTCGCTCGCATCGAGGCAGTTTTTTTCTCCACCTCGAATGTCGGTGGCTCGGCTCCGCGAGAAGCCAACGGCGCTCCGCTCCTGAACGCTTCGAACCTGAAAGATCTCGCCACCTGCGACGTTCTGATCAGCTGCCAGGGCGGCGAATACACCACGGAAGTTTACGCGTCTCTTCGCAAGAGCGGATGGAAGGGCTACTGGATTGACGCAGCCTCCACGCTGCGCATGAGCGACGACGCAGTGATCATCCTCGATCCCGTCAACGCGGATATCATTCAGGACGGCTTGCGCCGCGGCCTGCGCACTTTCGCCGGCGGCAATTGCACCGTCAGCTTGATGCTGATGGCAGTCAGCGGACTTTTCAAAGCCGGTCACGTCGAGTGGATGACCAGCATGACCTATCAGGCCGCATCCGGCGCGGGCGCCGCAAAAATGCTCGAACTCGTGAAGCAGATGGAGCGCCTCACCGACCCGACTCGCAAAACTCCCTCCGAAAACGCGCTGGAAGTTGATCGCATGGTCATCGAAGCGCAGCGAGCCGGCGGATTGCCGGTCGCGGAATTCGGCGTCCCTCTGGCGGGCAGCCTGATTCCCTGGGTGGATAAGGACATGCCCGGCGGCCAAACCAAAGAAGAATGGAAAGGCATCGCCGAAACCAACAAGATTCTGGGACTCAACCCGCCGGTGCCCGTGGACGGAATCTGCGTGCGCGTCGGAACCATGCGCTGCCACAGCCAGGCCCTCTGCATCAAGCTGAAGCGAGATATTCCGCTGACTGAGATCGAGCAGATTCTTGCCGCAGCGAACCCCTGGGTTCGCATCATCCCTAATAATAGGGAATCAACTCTGCGCTGCCTCACTCCCACCCGGGTTTCGGGAACGCTCAATGTTCCCATCGGCCGTCTGCACAAACTCAATCTCGGCCCGGAATTTCTTGGCGCGTTCACCGTCGGCGACCAACTCCTCTGGGGCGCCGCTGAACCGCTCCGCCGCATGCTCGGCATTCTGCAGAAACACCTCGGCTCCGGTGTATAATTCCGCCGCATTTGCCTGAAACGAACCGGTGAAACTAACCGGACCCGGCACGCGTAGTAGCAGCCAGGAGGATTACATGCGTCGAAAATTTCTCGCGATCTCGTTTGCGGTTGCGGCGCTCGCGCTGCCAAGTCTGGCGCAGAGCTCGAATTTGAACGGCACGTGGAAGATGAACACATCCAAGAGTACGTTCGGACAGTTCCCGCCGCCGACCAGCGAGACCGACACGCTCACCGTCAACGGTAACGAGTTCAAGCAGGAGTACACCAGCGTGACCGCTCGAGGCGAACAGAAGGGCCTGCGCTCCTGCACCGTGGATGGCAAGGAAGTGACTCTGACTCCGGACGACACGCGCGTTCAACTCGGCGGGATCAAGCTCGCGAAGATGCAGTGTTCGTGGGAAGGAAAGGCAGTCGTCTTCCTCGAAACTGCAAACCTCAACGGCAGCCCGCTGACGGACAAGCTGACGTTCTCGCCTTCCGACGACGGCAGGACGATGACCATGGATTCGCACATCACTGCCGCGCAGCCTTTCCCCGATCGCAAGTTCGTGTACGACAAGGCGGACGCTTCCGCTGCGGCCGTTGATCCGGCGTCGGTGGCGGCCACGCCCGGCGCTGCCGCGATGATTCACGTCGGCGGTTCACAGCCGAACTTCACCGGCGTCTGGAAGCTAAATGTTCCAAAGAGCAATTTCGGGCAAATTCCGCCTCCCGCGAGCCAGACCGATACGATTGACGACAGCGAGCCTGCGGTCAAAATCGCGGAGGATCAAAAGGGCGGCATGATGGGCGACATGAACCTCACCACCACCGTCAGCACTGATGGCAAGGAAACCACTTCAGCAGGAATGGGCGGCGCTCCGGTAACCAGCATCGCGCACTGGGACGGAATCGCTCTCGTGATTGATTCCAAAACAAGCTTCCAGGGCAGCGATATCAAAATCAAAGACACGTACACGCTGAGCAGCGACGGAAAAACTCTGACGGAAGTCACTCACGTGGAATCGGGGATGGGGAATTTCGATTCGACGAGCGTCTACGATAAGCAGTAACTGCAACCAGTCAGGATACTAAGCCGGAAAAGCCGGGCGAGTTGCCTGCGGAAGAGCGCTTCGAGGCGCCGCGCGAAACATGGATCGCACGGTGTCGAGAAATGCAAGGATGGCCTTCGAGGCTTCGTTCTTCCGCCACACCATGTGCACTTCCGTTGTGGCGCCCGGCTCGTCCAGCGCAACCACGGCTATTTCGCTGCCCGGCGCCGGACGACACGCGATTTCGTCCGGTATGATCAAAATCCCTTTTCGGCAGGTCAGGAGCATCGCCTGCACACCGGTGTTGGGGGCCGGGTCGGGCGGCACGTAAATGATGTTGGGCTTCACGCCGGCGGCGGCATACAGTCCAAGCGTCTTGTCGTGAAGACCCATGGCAAATCTAGGATCGAAGAGCAAGAGCGGCTCTTCCGCGAGATCCTTCACTCGCAGGCTTTTGCGCTTCGCCAACGGATTCGCTTTGCTGAGGTGAACCACGAGATCTTCCTGAAACAAGAATTCGGAAGCCAACTGAACTGAATCGAAGTAGGGACGCAGGAAGCCGACGTCAAGATCTCCATCGGGTAGCTCTTTGGATTGAGCGCTCGAGAAAACGTCCCGGCATTGAAGCTCCACGGACGGATATTTCGTGGAGTGTTCAATGACTACACGGCTTACGCGTTCACCTAATCCGGGTCCGATCCCGATTTTCACCAGTCCGACCGAACCGGACTTCGCCATGCGAACGGAGTCCGTGACGCGCGCGGTCTGAGCCAACAATATTTTTGCCTCTCGCAGGAGCAGGCGGCCCGCATCGGTGAGCACCACGTGGCGACGGTCGCGCACAAAGAGCTGCACGTCGAACTCATCCTCCAATTGGCGAATTTGCCGGCTTAGCGGCGGAACCGTAACGTGCAGCTGGCGCGCAGCCTTGGAAAAGCTGAGTTGTTCTGCGACCGCAACGAAGTACCTGAGTTGACGAAGTTCCATCTCCACCCCCGCCCTTGGTAAAAGCTTATAGTCCCAATCGGTAACAGAAGCAATCAAAATAAGAAATAGACAACCCCAACAGATAAGGTATTAGTGAGCCATGCGGTGGGGGGGGGTGGACGTACTCTCATTTACGATTCGGCCGTGCTTCAGCGGCTGCGACGTCCTCATTGAATCCGTTACGTTTACCAGTTCGCCAAAGTTCGGTAGGAATGGAAACTAACTTCGGGGGGAGTGATGAACACACGATTTGCTGGACGTAAGCTTGTGGTATCGCTGCTGGTTTGCCTGGGAGTGGTGCTGATGTGCGCTTCGATAGCGCACGCGCAGTCCTCCGGTACCGGCGCGATCTCCGGAACCGTGACCGATCCGCAGGGCCGCGCCGTTCCGAACGCGACTGTGACACTGACCAGTCTCGGAACCAACCAGGAACGAACTGAGACTACAGGGCCGGACGGCGTCTACAAGTTTTCGTTGCTGCCACCCGGAAACTATCGGATGAAGTTCACCGCCGCCGGATTCAAGACCGGCGAGGTCTCGTCGGTTACCGTGGACGTCACGGAGACGCCGACGGTGAACGAAGCGCTGGAAGTCGGCACGGTCAATCAGACCGTTACGGTTGAAAGCACCGTCCAAACGCTTCAGACCGAAAGCTCGACGCTCGGAAGCACCGTGACGGGATCGCAGATCAGCGCGCTGCCGATGGCCAATGGCAATTACACCGAGGTTTTGAGCCTGGCGGCAGGCGCGACGGCTGGCGTGGACAACGCGACGTCACTCGGCAAGGGCACGCAGGACATCAGCGCGAACGGCGTGGACCCAGGCTCGAACAATTATCAAATGGACGGCGTGGCCGTGAATAACATCGCCAACTCGGGCAGCTCCAATGACGGCACGATCTACACTGGAATTCCAATTCCCAGCCCCGACGCGATCGCCGAATTCAAGATTCAGACTTCAACGTACGACGCCAGCTACGGACGCAATCCGGGCGCGAACGTGAACGTGGTCACCAAGAGCGGGACGAACCAGTTCCACGGATCGGCGTTCGAATATTTTCGAAACTCGGTGCTGAACGCTGACGACTTCTTCTATCAGAAGAGCCCGGAGAATCCCCATCAAGTTTTGGACCAAAACCAGTTTGGCGGCACGATCGGCGGACCAATCCTAAAAGACAAGCTTTTCTTCTTCTTCAGCTATCGCGGCACTCGCGCCAAGAACGGCGTTGCGGCTGCGGGCACGACGTTTGGCGCTCGATTGGTTTACACGCCGCCGGGCCCGCCTCCGCCTCCGGGCGAGGCTCCCGTTTCGTTGCCTCTCCCAACCGGTTCGCGCGGCACATGCGATGCACCCGCGCCGGGACAGACAATCGCCGCTAACTGCGATGGACCTGCGAACACGTTTGCGAATACTGTAGGTATCACGAATATCGTGGGAATGAGGATCTTCCAGCTCCCTGGCATCGGCGGACAGTACTATCTCCCGAGTCCGGGGGATGACACTCAGTTTTGCAACGCCGGTACCGGCGTCTGCAATTTCAGCATTCCGGCCCTATATCATGAGAATCAGTACGTCGCCAATGGCGATTACATCATCAACAGCAAACAGACGCTCAGCACGCGATATTTCTATACCCTGAACCCACAGGAACCATTCCTGGGACAGAACGGCGGAAACCTGCCGGGCTCGCCGGAGCATATCGTTTTCGGCAACCAGGACGCCGTGCTGAAACTCACTTCCATCATCACGAACAACTTTGTGAACGAAGCCCGCGTATCGTATCAGCGAAACACGGATAACTCGTCCGTCACGATGCCGGTAGGTGGCACGAACTCGGCGCTGGGCATTACTCCGGGCACTGCCGGTTTCGAAGAGCCCCCCAACATGATTGACGTGGTTGACGGTTTTACCCTGTTCGGTGGCCTGCTGCCCAATTTTGGTCCGACGAATCAGATTCAGGTTGCCGATCAAATTTCGTGGCAACACGGAAAACACAGTATTCGTGCGGGATTTGAGTATGAATGGACGAACTGGCCCCTGGTGGATGCCGGACTTCAGCAGGGACTTCTCTTCGTACTTGGCACCGCTGGGTTCGCCTCGGGAGAACTCGGCCCGGGGGGACCCTGGCAGGTTGGCTGTCTATTCTGCGTAGAAAGCATTCCCGGCGAGCAAGGGATCACGCACTTTTATGATGTCAATGACGCAAGCTCGTATGTGCTCGACGACTGGAAGGTAAATTCGCATCTAACAATCAACGCCGGTTTGCGTTGGGAATTCGACGGCTTGCTCAGCGACAGGTTGGGCCGGCTAACACAGGTTTATCTCAACCGTATGCCGGCGGCAGCGGCGATCCCGACTTCATTGGCGCAAGCTCTGACGGATCCCGTGGCCATTCAACAATACGTGGTGGCGAGCAACTTTGAAAAATTCTTCGGGCCGCCTCCGGCCGGGGTCGGCATTTCGAATACCAAGAACAACGTCGAGGGGCACGCCCCGTATAGCAACTTTGCTCCCCGAATTGGCTTTGCGTGGCAGCCCACGAGCGGAGGCAAGTTGGTGGTTCGCGGCGGATTCGGTATGTTCTACAACCGCATCGGCCTTGACAGCGTTGTGCACGCGTTCGAACAAGGCGCCCCATATGCACAGACGTACGACTATAACCCCGGCGGCTCGCGCTGGGCCGCTGCCACTGAAGCCAATCCCTATCCAGCGCTGGCCTTGGTTCCCCTGGCGTCCGATCCGGTGATTGGATTCCCGCCGATATTCTCAAACTGGACCGGTAACCCAGCCACGAGCGTGAGTTCTGGGTTGAGTACCCCGCTCTCTTACACAAACGGCGTCCACACGCCGCTCGTCAGGGAGTACAGCCTTGGAATTCAGTACGAGTTCCTACGCGGATGGGTACTCGATGTTGGATTCGTCGGATCGAGCGGAATTAACCTCAACGATTACAACCACAATCGGAACCAGGCCCTGTTGGCAACGCCTACGAATTCCTTGAGCTCCTTCTGTACAGGAGTCTCTCCCGACATCATCTGCAACACGGGAGGAAACGCTCAGTTCCGTGTTCCATATCTGGGCTATGAGGCCGCTGGTCTAGCCGCTTCCGATTCTGACGGCTATTCACTCTACAACAGCTTGCAAGTGACGGTCCGGCACCAGTTCAACCATGGGCTGACACTGCAGGCAAACTACACTTGGGACAAGAACCTCTCCACGATCATCTACAGCAACACTGCGAACATTAACGATGCGTCCTGTTTGGGTTGCCAGTACGGGCGTGTTTCGTTCGATCGTCCACAGCGCCTAGCCGTCAGCTACAGTTATGACCTGCCGTTTGGTAAGGGCTCTAGCGGTATCGAGCAGAAATTAATTGATGGTTGGAATGTGTCCGGAGTTACGATTGCGCAAACGGGCGATCCATTGACGTTCATTGCGCCCGGGGTTACCGGCACCGCTTTCGGCACAAGTAACAGCAGCTATCTTTCTGGGCTCACGACAGCTCAGTTCTGCCCGGGGTTTGGTAATGGAAGTGTCAAGAATCCGGGCGGCACCAGGGCAAATATTGACGATTACTGGAATTACGCCGCCTTCAGCACGGGGGGTGTTGTTTGCCCATCCGCTCCGGTCCCGTTCGGTGACGCAACGGCCACATCGTATGGCAATAGTGGAACCGGCATCGTGCTTGGTCCGGGCCAGTTCAACTGGGACATCACCCTCATGAAGAACACGCAACTCACGGAGAGGGTTAGGATGCAGTTCCGTACCGACTTCTACAACGCGTTCAACCACCCGTCGTTCTCTGATCCGGGTGCGGGATCCTTCGGAACCATTGGCTTCGAAAACGTCACGACGCCGAACTACGGAGCGATAACCCACACGAACGTCAACCCACGGCTGATTCAATTCGGCGTGCATTTCTTCTTTTAGAACTTAGCCTGCGGCGAAATTGCCGCGGACTGAAACGAAGTGTTGCGCGAGTCAGGCTGGCGAGAAAAATTCAGCCTGACTCGATCGCAGCGGCGAATGTACCACCCCTAGTACCACCCCGGGAGCCGGGCGCGGGGATTTCGGTCTTCGCGCCCGGTGACCGCTCTCCCCTTCCGCTAGACACCCGGTTCGGAATCGCTGGCCTGTTTCGATCGGATTTTCCGCGTAGCAGCGATTCGAACGCGTGGCCAGCGGAAAGAGTTTCTACCCTCCCAGCCGCGACCTGAATCGAGCGCGTCCGACCATTTCGCGGTCCGCCTTCGGACGGGCAGGTGTACACTTTGGGCCGGACTGCAGTAATTGAGCGCAAGGAGGAGTTAGTCTCATGACCGCGCCGTCTCGTACGCCATCGGCGGAACAATTGAACGCGCGAAAAGCGTTCTACGATGAGATCGGCAAGCAGCACTTAGCGCCGCTCTGGGAGCGCGTCAGCGGCCTGGTCACGCGCTCTCCGCAGCCCGCTGCGCGGCCGGTGCATTGGAAATATTCATCCGTTCGCACGCATCTGCTGCAGGCTGGCGCGTTGCTCACAGCCGAAGAAGCGGAGCGGCGGGTGCTGATTTTCGAGAATCCCGGCCTCACCGGACAGTCGAGAATCACCGGTTCCCTGTTCAGCGGCCTGCAGCTGCTGATGCCGGGTGAAAAAGCGCATGCGCATCGCCACATGGCCAGCGCGCTGCGCGTGTTTCTGGAGGGATCGAGCGCCTACACGTCGGTGGACGGCGAGCGCACGACGATGTCGCGCGGCGATTTCGTCATCACGCCCTGCTGGACCTGGCACGATCACGGCAACGATGGCGCCGATCCGGTGATCTGGCTCGACGGGTTGGATGTGCCGATCGTCAACTTGTTCGACACAAGTTTCTCGGAAGGAAACGAAGCGGGCCAGGTTCCGATTTCGCGTCCCGAACACGATTCCGAGGCGCGCTATGCGGGGGCACTTCTCCCCGACGGCCACAAATCGCATTCGATGTCGTCACCGCTTCTGAATTACCGCTACGCCGCGGCTCGGGAGAATCTGGCCGAGATGCAACGCAATGGGCCGGTTGATCCGTGCCACGGAGTGAAGCTGCGCTACGCGAATCCGTTGACCGGCGGGTCGGCGATGCCGACGATGAGCGCGGCTGTGCAATTGATTGCGGCGGGATTTCAGACCGCGCCATACCGCTCGACGGACAGCACTGTGTTCGTGGTCATCGAGGGCAGAGGGCACAGCCAGGTCGCGGATGCGTCTTTCGAGTGGGCGGAGAACGACGTGTTCGTGGCGCCGAGCTGGGCGCTGCAGCAGCATCGCGCAGAAAGCGAAGCGGTTCTCTTCAGCTTTTCCGATCGCGCCGCGCAGGAAAAGCTGGGCATCTGGCGCGAATGGCGCGAGGCGCACGCATCCTGAAACGCCTGCGGCGCGCGAACGATCAATACGAGCAGCGCTTCTGTTGGTTGACACTCGCGGAGGCTGGCAGGTAGCATTTACGCAGGAGCGATTGGACGACTGATGCAGATTTTCGACCTCGAAACTTTCCGAGCCGCACTGCTGAACCGGGATCCTTATGAGCATCTGGTGATACCGGGCTTCGTCAAAGCGGATGCGCTGGAAAAGATCAACGCCGACTACCCGAAGATCGAACATGCGGGCAGCTTTCCTCTGAATCATCTCGAGTTTGGCCCCGCGTTTCAGGCCATGATTGACGCACTTGAATCCGAAGAATTTCGAAAGGCCTTCGAGGAGAAATTTCAGCTCGATCTATCGAAGCGCCCGACGACGATTACGGTGCGCGGCCGCTGCGACACGCACGACGGGAAAATTCATCACGATTCCGCGAGCAAGATCATCACCGTGCTGCTTTATATGAATCCCGCGTGGGACGATTCAGGCGGCCGGCTGCGCGTGCTTCGCTCGCGGGACAGCATCGAGGATGTGGCCACAGAGGCGCCGGCGGCGGGCGGCGCGCTGGTCGCGTTCCTGCGGTCCGATCATTCGTGGCACGGCCACCTACCGTTCATCGGCGAACGCCGCGTGATTCAATTCAACTGGGTCACCGACAACGAAAGCCAGCGGTTCGCAATTTTTCGGCACCGCGTTTCCGCGTCGGTCAAGCAGATGTTCAGCTTCGGCAAATCGTCCAAGGAACCTCGCCCCATCGCGCGCGACCGAATGTAAATAAAGTGTGTGAAAAGAAGAACGGCTGGCACCCGTAGGCGCCAGCCGTTCTTGTGAATCATCCGACGAGGCTTCGACTACCGACGGCCTTCGCCGTGGAATCCGCCACCACCACCGCGAACTGCACCACCGCCGCCGTGGAAGTCGCCGCCACCGCGCGGCGCTACGCCATGGAATCCAGGATTGCCGCGGAACCCGCCGTTAAATCCGCGCGGACCAGGACCGCGGAAACCAGGAGCGCCGTGGAAGACGGGCCCACCGTGCCAGCCGTTGCCGTAGAATCCGTGGAACCACGGACCCGCGCCGATAAAGATCCCACCGGAAAAGTAGCTAGGCCCATAGTAGCCGTACGGAGCGCAGGCGTAAGGAGCGAACCCGTAGTAGCCATAGGCGCAGACAGGAGCCGGACCGGCGAAAACCGGGCCAACTTGAACCGCGACCTGTGCGTGGGCAGTGCCCGCCATCACGACGAAAAGCCCTATCAGAGCCACATATTTTAGGTATCGCATCTCAAAAGCTCCTTGCCAGCCTCGCTATCACTTTCGATTCGAGAGCCGGCGTCCAACCCATCTTGCCGATTCTTTGTCGCGTCCCCGTTACGGACGCACACTCCCCAATATGCAAGGGCCGTGCCAAAGTCGAAGCCGGGGATCTCACAACGTAAGCCGCTTAAAATCAGATACCTATGGAAGCGCAGGCGAGGATGGGCCAATCGCGTTCTGGCCCGGCTGGTGGCTGCAATCCACCGGGCTGCTTCTATTCAACCACTCTCGAATCGCGTGATCCGAAGTAGCGGAGAGCTTCGGTTGCGTGCCAGCAAAGCGAAAAGAAGAGCGACATGTTCCTGTTCGGAGAAGTGGTGCGCCCGCGGTGATTCGAACACCGGACCTTCTGGTTCGTAGCCAGACGCTCTATCCAGCTGAGCTACGGGCGCACTCGATTGCGGCGAACAACTTGAAGTTTCAGCGTCGAAATTGTATCACAGCTGCGAAACCGTCGAGACAGCCATGACCGATGTCATGCTGGCCAGTGCGCAGCACCGAGTCTAGTTTGGCCGCAGGAAATGCAGAAAGAGCGTGAGATGTCGGCGCACGTCACTGGTGATCAGAAAATGTTCCCGGACGTGCTGGTGCCCGTTTTCCCCGAGCTTCTGCGCGATTCCGGGATTCGACAGCAGAAAGCGTATCTGATACGCCGTCCCTTCGATCGAGTGGGCCAGCATGCCCGTGTGCTTGTGAATCACCTGTGACGGAATTCCACCCACAGCCGAGGCCACGACGGGTTTCTTCTTCCACAAACCTTCCGTGACCGTCAGCCCGAACCCCTCGCGCAGGCTTTTCTGAACTATGATCGTCGAAGCGCGCTGCAGTGCATTGATCTCCAGGGCAGCGGAAGGAGGCAGATCCAGAATGTGGATGTCACGATCTTTGCCCGCCGCCTCGCGAACCTCGGCCAGCACTGCGTCACCCTCGGGATCGTCCGATGCTCCGCCGCCAGCGAGCACGAGCTGGCAGTCCTGGTAGCGCTTGACGATGTGATAGGCGCGCACGACGCCAACCGGATCCTTTAGCCTGTCGAATCGGGATATCTGCGTGATGATCGGGCGATCAGGATCAACGTCAAAACGCGCCAGTGTTTGCTCGACGATCCGCGGATCGAGATCGCGGTTTTTCTCGGAAAGCGGGTCAATCGAGGGATAGAACAGATACTGCGGAATCGGAAGCCGGCGCGAAAACGCAGGCGAGGAAAAAATGGCGCTATCGAATCGGTTAACGAACGGCGCAAGGAAATTCCACACTTTCTGGTTCGGCTGGGAAAGGTCGATGTGGCAGCGCCAGGTCCAATGGCCGCCGTTCTTCGGTCGGGCGTCAATCAAAGCCGCGGGCTGAGGGTCATGAATCATCGTGAAATCGCAATCGAAGTGCAACCGCGCGCGATTCTGCTCGGCGTTGGCGAGAAATGTTTTGAAGCTTTGGTCCGAAAGGTGGTAGCCCTCACCGTGCAATGCGTTGTGAAAGGCCTTTGTGATTGCGAAGAATTCCTCGCCACCAGTAATTACGTCCCAGCGCACAGGTATCTCAAGCTCGTGCATTAGCGGAACCATGCGATTCAGGATTTCCGCCACGCCTCCGCCAACCGCCGTGGAGTTGACCATCTGGACCGAGCGCCCTCGCAGGCGCGCCGCCAGGGTCCGTAACTCGGTGACTTCGGCTTTGCCGATTACGGAGTCATAATCGTCAATCGTGTTCACGCGTGCCTGCAGTTCCGTTGGGGTCATCGGGCAAGTTCCCTTTCGACGAGTTGTAGAATCGTTGAGCGAGCGCTATCGAGGGTCGTCGTGTAAATGTCTATCTGATCTACTTTGCGGGCTAGATCGTTCAGCTCCAGTTCCTTCGAAAGCCATCGGGAAAAGTCATTAGTTCGCAGTTGAAGCCGGAGGCGCGACGTGATGAAGTGAAACTGAAGCGAACCGTGAGCCAAATCTTTGAGGCCATCACGAAATTCTTCGAGGGTCCACGCTTCCCTTCCCAAGGGCACGTTTTCTTCCACCGTCTCGCAGAAGAAGAAAGGCTCGAAGGCCGCCTGAGATGCCGTGACCTCATTTCCGCGGGAATATTCCAACACGACCCTCCGCAAATCGCTCCGTAATTCGGCGAGCGACACGTAGTCGCGAATGTCCACCGACGCCATCTGCTCGGCAAGAACAGGGCGATTGCAGGCCCCCAGGACCCACTGCGCGAAATCGTTGGAAAAACCTTCCGTCAAGAAATGGTGCCGCCCCAGGCTTTGGAAGGTATGGTAAAAGACGGACGCATCGCTGCAATTCGCCAGCCCCTGCTCCAATTCGAGCAGGTTCGTTGCCACCTGATTTCCGATTCGAACCAGATAAGAAGCCGTCACAAACTGGAATGCATCTGTAGCTTTCACGGTAACTCCTTTTCCAATCGCTCGAGGAAACGCAGCACGTCCGCTGGGGCGCGCAGCAGAAATCGCGCGCACGTTTGCGGCTCTCGCCCCACGCGAACGGTGATCTGATCTGGCAAGACGGCGAATGCCATCTCGTCTGTGCCGTCGTCGCCGATGTATACGACTGTGGCGTCGCCGGGAAGTTCACTAAGGACTTCCCAGACGGCGGAGGATTTTCCGGGTATCTCGCGGGGCAAGACCTCCCAAACGCGACTACCGTTCAGGACGTGAAGGGCATCTCCCCACGGAGCCAGAAGGTTCAGCAGAACGGCTTTCCCGCATTCGGACGCAATCGAATCTAGTTCAGGGTGGTGAACGGAAAAACTGAGCTCCTTGTCCTCAATCCAGATGCCCGGAATGATGCCGAAGTCGAGCCGTACGGCGTGCTTGGCTCCATCGAGAGCGACGCGGGCTTTCTCGGTCAGCGACGTGGATCTGTCGTCCCTTTCGCCGCCGTGCAATCCGAAATAGTGGAGGCCCTCCACGTCAACCAGTCTTCGCAGAGTCTGAACTCTTCGCCCGCTTACGATTGCAACGAATACGTTAGTGTGCTGGACGAGGCGCTGGAGGATTTGTTTGACTCGAGCCGACATCCGAACATCGCTTGGACGGCGCCGCAAGTTCACGAGGGTGCCATCAAAATCCAGGAGGACTGCCGCGCGACTCGCCGCTCGCAGCCGATCGCGGATTTCGGGCCAAGCGCGAAACGCCGGCCGCGGAGAATCGGGCGATTTCGCAGCCACTCGCGCTTCTTCGGCTTTCACGGTCGCAATTGAAGTTCGCATTTTCGGGAACGTTGCCCCTTTCTCAGCGATGAGCTGCGCTAATAAGTTTGTAGGGATGGCCGGGTTTCTCATGCTTGGCAATCGGTACCGACCGCTGCGCCGCGACCGGCTCGACCTCGTCAATGCGTATTTCCGAAAGCTCTGCAATCAGATTTCCCGCCCAGCGATAGACGTTGTTCTCCTTTACGATTTGGCGCATGCGCCGCATGCGAGTCCGGCGGTCCTGGGGATCCATCTCGAGTGCCAGGAGAATCGCGTCGGCCAGTTGATCTGTGTCGTAAGGGTTGACGATGAGCGCGTCGCGGAGCTCGCGCATTGCGCCCGTGAACTGGCTCAGGATAAGCGCGCCCTCCATATCATGACGGGCCGCCACGAATTCCTTGGCCACAAGGTTCATTCCGTCGTGAAGCGAAGTGACCATGCAGAAGTCCGCCGCGCGGTAATACGGCGAAATCTCCTCGTGGCTGTGATGCCGCACGAGCAAAGCGATCGGTTTCCAATTTGGTTCCGTAAAGCGGGAATTGATGCGGGCCGCCTCGGCCTCTACTTCCGCCAGCAAGTCGTGATATCGGGGAATGTTGGTTCGACTCGGCGCTCCGATTTGCACGAACGTGAACTTGCCGCGATACTCCGGGCATTTCTCGAGGAACCGCTCGATGCCCCGAAACCGCTCGATGATTCCCTTTGTATAGTCCACGCGATCCACGCCGACACCTAGAAAACTCGAATGGATGCCGAGATTCTTGAGCAGCGAGGCTCGCAATTCGTACGGTGACTGAGTGGCTGCACCCGATTCAGTCTGGGAATCCCGGAAATCAACGCTGATGGGAAACGGGCGTACCAGCGTGACATGATCGCGGCGCCGGACCGCGAAACGCTCCCATTCGATCCGTGACTCGAGCGCCGCATCCACCGTCTCGAGAAAGTTATTGCAGTGGGCCTGTGTGTGGAAACCCACCAAATCGGCCCCCAGCAGGCCGTCGAGCAACTCACGCTGCCACGGGCAGATCCCGAACGCTTCCGGATTCGGCCATGGGATATGCCAAAAGATCGCGACACGAACATCGGGCCGTGCTTCTTTGACCATTCTCGGAAGCAGCGCGAAGTGATAGTCCTGCACGAGAAGCAATGCGTTTTCCGCGCCGGCCATTTCTTCCAGCACCGCGTCCGCGAACTTGCGATTGGCCTCCTGATAGCTCTGCCAATCGGACGTCCGAAAGGTTGGGCGCGTATGCGCGATGTGGCACAAGGGCCATAAGCCTTCATTCGCAAACCCGAAGTAGTAGCCTTCCTCCTCTTCTTTCGTGAGCCAGACGCGCCGGAGCGTGTACTCCGGCCTGTCGGGTGGCACGCGCAAGCGATCGCGCGCGTCAACCGAAACGCGATCGGCATCGCCGGAGCCGTGCGCCACCCATGTGCCGTCGCAGGCACGCAAGATCGGTTCAAGCGCCGTGACCAAACCGCTCGCCGGAACCAATGCCTCAATGTTCTTGCCGCTGCGGACGTGCATATATGGCTCGCGATTCGAGACGACGAAAAGCGACCCTTTCAGTTTGCTTTGAACGCTGGCGCGTAATCGCTCGGGGGTCCAGAGAGACTCGCCCGTTTCCCGTAGACGCGCCTCTTCTTCCGCGGCCGCTCTCGCCTCCGATAAACTCTGGGCGAAATTCACGACTTCGCGGGAAAACGGAGCGAGAAAGTCCTCCTTCGGCAGCTGAGGACGAGGATTAACTCGCCCACCGCGGAGGTCTTTCATCCACTGAGCTGTGCGTGAAATGGGCAGAACAATCGTCCACCGAATAATCAGAACAGTCACCAGGACGATGAGGAGGACTTGGGCAATCACGTGCCAGACGGTTTCGCGCCAAATGCGTTCGCTCTGCGCCGCGATATAGTCGGCGTCGTGATAAATGGCGAGGAAACCTGACACGGACGACCCGTTACGCAGCGGCGAGAAGTAAGCATGCACAGGAGCGCCGCCGAGCGTAAGAAACTCGCTGATTCCCGGATCTTGGGTTGTCTTCAGCTGGTCGGAAGGAATGTCTGGAAGCGTGAATCGGCTTGCGAGGCCCGAACTCTCGGCGAGAACCACTCCGTTGGCATCGTAAACGACCACGCCCGCAAGACGCTCGCGATTGCTGAACCGCTCGACGATGCGCCGCAGCTCGTCGTGCGATTGCCGCTCAAGCGCCGGCTCGACGATTTCCTGCAGGCTTTGCGACAATACCTCCGCCCTTCGCACAAGGTCGGTGCGGAGCCCGCGCTTCTCGGCGCGCACTTCGTTCCTCGCAATCAGGAACGTAACCAGAGAGATTCCAACAACAAGCGAAAGGATCAACCGGAGGCTGAGTCTCACGTGAGCCCCTCTCCGAGAGTCGAACTACGAAACTCTGACTAGCACAGTCGGGCTGGGGCCGCGCCTATGACAATCGCGTATGGAGTTGGTGCCGGGGCCCAGGTAAACGGAAATTTCCCGTTCGCGCACCTCGGGCCTCAACGTGGCTGGTACATTCACATGGAGCACGATTCGGTCCACACCGCTCGGCTTTATGTCTTTTGATGTCAAGCGTTTCGGGGGCCTCGTTCACGGACACAGCGGTAGAAATTTCGAGGTACTGCAGATTTTGCGCTCTACTTGATGAGAGAGCCCGAAACACGTTCCAACACTAGCGGGAGTCGTGGCGCTAGACCATAGGGAGAATTCTGTATCCCATTGGGCGCGATCCTCGATGAACCGCCAGCAGGCTACCCGAGAGTGGAATCTGGCAGCGACGACGGCCGGACACCGCGCGTGGGAGGAATCATGCGGGTCGCCTCCGGCTGATCGGTTCGCCTTGCGAGGCGCAGACGCAGCCGGTCCATATAAACGTAAACCACGGGAGTGGTGAACAAGGTGAGCATTTGGCTTACGATCAACCCGCCGACGATGCTGATGCCGAGGGGCCGCCGCAATTCCGAACCCGTTCCGGTGCCGAGCGCCAGAGGCAGGCCGCCGAGAATCGCCGCCATCGTGGTCATCATGATCGGACGAAAGCGCAACAGGCACGCCTGGTAGATGGCTTCCTCGGGCGGTTTGCCGTCCTTGCGCTCTACTTCCAGGGCGAAATCAATCATCATGATCGCGTTTTTCTTCACAATGCCAATCAGCAGGATAATACCGATCATCGCAATCATGCTCAAGTCCAGCCGCCAGAGCAGTAAGGCCAGGAGCGCGCCGACACCGGCGGAAGGGAGCGTCGAAAGAATTGTGATCGGATGGATATAACTCTCGTAGAGGATTCCAAGCACGATATAGACAGCTGCGAGCGCCGCGCCGATCAGGAACCATATGTTCTTGAGCGACGCTTGAAACGCCTGGGCAGTGCCCTGAAACGTCGCTTGAATCGTAGCCGGCAATGAAATGTCGCGCGCTGTTTGCTCGACGGCTTTGACTGCGTCTCCCAGCGAAGCGCCCGGCGCAAGATTGAATGACAGGGTTACGGCGGGATACTGCCCTTGATGGTTGACGGCCAGCACGGAGGTGCGCGGGGCGAAATGCGTAAACGCGCTTAGCGGAATCGCTTCACCGCTCGAGGATTTCAAGTAGATTCCCTTGAGCGCATCCGGATTCTCCTGAAATTCCGGGGCCACTTCCATTACGAGATGATATTCGTTGAGCTGGGTGAAGACGGTCGAGACCTGCCGCTGGCCAAATGCATCGTAAAGCGTATTGTCGAGCGTCTGCGCATCAATCCCGAGGCGAGAAGCCGTGTCGCGATCAATCACCAGTTGCGCTTGCAGCCCGCGATCCTGCTGATCGGTGGATACATCTCGCAACTGTGGAAGAGTTTTCATCTTTTCCAGCATTTTCGGAGCCCACGACTGCAGGCCGTTCAGGTCTTCGCTCTCGAGCGTGTATTGATACTGCGAATTGCTCGACCGCCCACCGACGCGAATATCCTGCTGCGCCTGAAGAAATAGAGTCGCACCCGGAACCACGGAAAGCTTCTTGCGCAGACGCCCAATCACCTGATCCGCGCTGATTCTCCGTTCGGAAAGCGGCCTCAGAGCGATATACATGCGACCAGTATTGATTGCTCCCCCACCGACGAACGCGATGATACTTTCCACGGCGGGATCGGACATTACGATGTCGCTGAACTGACGCTGCTTTACCCGCATCGCGTCGAAGGAAATATCCTGGGAGGCTTGAATCGAGCCGCTGAGCGACCCTGTATCCTGCTGCGGGAAAAAGCCCTTGGGAATGACGATGAAAAGCACAACGTTGAGGCAAATCGTCGCGAACATAACGCCGAGGGTCAGCCCCTGATGATTCAATACCCACCGCAGCCCGCGTTCATACGACGAAACCAGGCGGTCAAATCCGCGCTCGCTCAGCCGGTAGATCCAGTTATGCCCTTCCTTTTTGATCGGCCGTAGAAATTGAGCGCACATCATCGGCGTCGCCGTCAGCGAGACGAGCAGCGACAAAGCGATGGTCACGCTCAGCGTTACCGCAAACTCGCGAAACAGCCGGCCGACGATGCCTCCCATCAGCAGGATCGGAATAAACACCGCGACCAGAGACGCGCTCATCGAAAGTACCGTGAATCCGATTTCCTTGGAGCCACGCAACGCGGCTTCGACAGACGACAGTCCCATCTCGTGATAGCGCGTGATGTTTTCGATCACTACGATCGCATCATCCACTACGAAACCCGTTGAAATCGTCAGCGCCATCAGCGAGAGATTATCAATCGAATAGCCCAACAGGTACATCACGCCACAGGTTCCCACCAGGGAAACCGGCACGGCCACAGCTGGAATCATCGTGGACCAGACATTTCGCAGGAAAACAAATATGACCAAGATGACCAACACCACCGTGATCAAGAGCGTGATTTGAATATCCTGCACCGACGCGCGAATCGTCGTCGTCCGATCCATCGCAACCACCAACTCAATCGAAGCGGGGATGGAGGCCTGCAGCGCAGGGAAAGCATCGCGTATGCGATGCACCGTCCCGACGATGTTGGCGCCCGGCTGGCGATACACTTGCAGCACGATGCAGGGCTTGCCGTTTTCAAGCCCCGCGGTGCGAATGTCCTCGACGGAATCCTGCACCGTAGCGACGTCGCCGACGCGCACAGGCGCTCCGTTGTGATAGGCGATGATGATGCCGCGGTAGTGGTCCGCGTCAAACAACTGGTCGTTGTCTGCGAACGTCCAGCGGATCAGCCCGTTCGACACGCTGCCTTTGGGCTCGTTCGAATTGACCGAGCTCAGAGCGGTCCGCACATCCTCCAGACCAATACCGTAATTGGCCAGAACCGACGGGTTTAATTCGATACGAACCGCGGGCCGGGCGCTGCCGCCGACCGTCACCTGACCGACTCCGCTGATCTGCGAAAGCTTTTGCGCGACGATCGAATCCGCCACGTCATATATGCGGCTTAGAGGCAACACGTCGGACCGCAGGGCCACGATAATGATCGGCGAGTCAGCAGGATTAATCTTCTTGTACGTCGGCAGGCTGGGTAGATTCGTGGGCAACTGCCCCGACGATGCATTGATGGCCGCCTGCACATCGCGCGCGGCAGCGTCAATGTTTCGGTTGAGATCGAATTGCAGCGTGACCGACGTTGACCCGGCCAGGCTGCTCGACGTCATCTCAGTGACTCCCGCGATCTTGCCGAACTGGCGCTCCAGCGGCGTCGCCACGGACGACGCCATGATCTCCGGACTCGCTCCGGGAAGCGCAGCCGATACCGAGATCGTAGGAAATTCGACTTGCGGCAACGGCGCCACCGGCAGCGTCCGGTAGGCGACCGCGCCCGCCATCAAAATTCCGGCAGTCAGCAGCGAGGTGGCGATCGGCCTCCGAATGAATGGAGCGGAGATATTCATATTCGTCGGTGTCCGCCGTCCTTAGTCCGCCGTCCTTAGTCCGCCGTCGCTTCCGATTCGGCGGCATTGGCCAGGCGATACCGTGCGAAGCGCTTGGCCAGCCGGTCGAACGCGAGATAAACGCACGGAGTGGTGTAAAGAGTCAGAATCTGGCTGATCAGCAACCCCCCGACGATGCTGATACCGAGCGGGCGGCGCAATTCCGAACCCGTCCCCGTTCCGAGCGCGAGAGGCACGCCGCCGAGCAGCGCCGCCATGGTGGTCATGATGATCGGGCGGAATCGCAGAAGGCACGCCTGATAAATCGCCTCCTCTGGCGGCTTCTTTTCCTTCCTCTCCAGGTCCAGAGCGAAATCAATCATCATGATGGCGTTCTTCTGCACGATACCGATCAGGAGGATGATGCCGATTAACGCGATTACGCTGAAGTCCGTCCTGCAGATCAGCAGCGCCAGAATCGCGCCCACGCCCGCCGACGGCAGCGTCGAAAGAATGGTGATCGGGTGAATGTAACTCTCGTAAAGAACTCCCAGCACGATATAAACGGTGATCAACGCCGCCAGAATCAGCAGCGGCTCGTTTGCAAGCGAGGCCTGAAACGCCTGGGCCATGCCCTGAAAACTCGCGTGAACCGAGAGCGGGAGGTTGATTTGCTGCTCTGCCTTATTAATTGCATCCACCGCATCGCCGAGCGATGCATTCGGCGCCAGGTTGAACGACAGCGTCACCACGGGGAATTGGCCCTGATGGTTCACCGCAAGCGCGGAAGTTTTCATTTCGAGATGAGTAAAGGCGGCAAGAGGCACTTGCGTGCCGTTCGACGACTTCACGTAGATGTCCTTCAGCGCGTCGGGATTTTGCTGAAAGCGCGAATCCACTTCCAGAACCACGTGGTACTGGTTCAGCTGCGTGAAAATCGTGGACACTTGCCGCTGTCCGAACGCGTCGTATAGCGTGTTATCAATCGCCGCCGGCAATATTCCCAATCGCGCGGCGGTGTCGCGATCAATCACCAGGTTCGCCTCAAGACCCTGGTTCTGCTGGTCCGTGGCGATGTCGCGCAACTGCGGCAGCGTACCGATTTTCGCCGCCAGTTTCGGCGCCCAAATGGCGAGCTCGTTCGCGTCGGCATCCTCGATTGAATACTGATACTGCGTCCGGCTGACCCGGTCTTCGATACTCAGGTCCTGCACCGGCTGCATGAAGAGCGTGATTCCCTCGACTTTTGCCAACTGCGGCTGCAGGCGACGGATGATTTCCGAGGCGGACTCTTTTCGATCTTCGCGGGGCTTCAGGTTGATCTGAATTCGGCCGCTGTTCGGCGTCATGTTCGTGCCGTCCACTCCGATGAACGACGACAGGCTCACCACATCGGAATCCTGCAGGATGACGGCGGCGAGCGCTTGTTGGCGCTGCGCCATGTCCGAAAACGACACGGCTTGCTCCGCATCGGAAATTCCGAGAATCACGCCCGTGTCCTGCACCGGGAAGAATCCCTTGGGAACGTAGTAATAGAGGACGATCGTGAGCACCAGAGTCAGCACTGTGACGACGAGCGTGGCCGGCTGGTGCCGCAGCACCACTTGGAGCGTCTGGTCGTACTTGTGAATCAGTCCATTAACGAAGTTTTCTGAAGCTTCATAAAAGCGGCCGTGCTTGGCGCCTTTTTCACGGTGCAATAGCTTGGCGCACATCATAGGCGTAAGCGTCAGCGAGACACAGGCCGACACCAGAATGGTCACGCCGAGAGTGACGGCGAATTCGCGGAACAGCCTACCGACGATATCGCCCATAAAGAGAAGCGGAATCAGCACGGCAATCAGCGAAACGGTCAGCGAGAGAATCGTAAAACCAATCTGTTCGGAGCCTTTCAAGGCAGCTTCCAGCGGCGTATTCCCTTCCTCGATATACCGCGTGATGTTTTCGATCATCACGATAGCGTCGTCCACCACGAACCCCGTCGAAATCGTCAGCGCCATGAGCGACAGGTTGTCGAGGCTGTATCCCACCAAATACATCACGCCGAAAGTCCCCACGATCGAGAGCGGAACGGCGACGCTGGGAATAATCGTGGCCGCGACGCTGCGCAGGAACAAAAACATCACCATGACGACCAGCGCGATGGTCAGCATCAACTCGAATTGAACGTCCTTTACCGACGCCCGGATCGTCGTGGTCCGGTCGGTCAAAATCGTCACCTGAATTGCGGACGGCAGCGAAGCCTGCAGGCGCGGGAGCAGATTCTTGATGCTGTCGGCAACTCCGATAATGTTTGTCCCCGGCTGGCGCTGGATATTGAGGATCACCGCGGGTTTTGAATTCATCCACGCCGCCAGCGTGTTGTTCTCGGCCCCGTCAACCACATCGGCGACGTCGGAAAGACGGACCGGGGCGCCGTTCTTGTAAGCCACGATCAGTGGACGGTACGTATCGCTCGTAAGCAGCTGATCGTTGTCCTGAATCGTGAACTGCTGCCGCGGGCCATTGAGATTGCCCTTGGCCTGATCCACGTTTGCGTTCCCGAGCGCCGTGCGCAGATCCTCAAGGCTCAATCCGTACGAAGCTAACGCGGTGGGATTGGCGCGGACGCGCACCGCCGGTTTCTGACCACCGCTGATCGTCACCAGTCCCACTCCCGAGAGCTGCGAAATCTTTTGCGCAAGATTCGTATCGGCGTAGTCCTCGACCTTGGCGAGCGGCAACGTATCCGAAGTGAGCGCGAGCGTGAGGACGGGCGTGTCCGCTGGATTTACCTTGCTGTAGACAGGAGGATTCGGCAGGTCTTTCGGCAGGTACGTGGTCGCCGCATTGATGGCGGCCTGAACCTCCTGCTCGGCTACATCAATGTCTTCCTTCAAATCGAACTGCAGCGTGATGAGCGAGCCGCCGAAGGAGCTCGTCGAGGTCATCTGCGTCAGGCCGGGCACTTCCCCGAATTGCCGCTCGAGCGGCGTGGTGACGGACGAGGCCATCACATCCGGACCTGCACCCGGATAGAAAGTCAGGACCTGGATTGTCGGGTAATCCACCTGCGGAAGTGCGGAAACGGGAAGCTGGAAGTAACCCACCGCGCCAGCGAGCAACACGCCGACCATCAGCAAAGCGGTCGCCACCGGGCGAACGATAAACGGCCCGGAAATACTCACGGAGTGGATCCAGGGGATGAATTCGCTGCAGCACTCCTGGTGCTGGACTGGTGAGGCGCGACAGGCGCGCCAGCCTGGAGTTTATCCGCGCCGTCCACAACGACTTGCTCCCCCTTGCTCAGACCTTGCGACATCACCGAAACGTTGCCCTCGGTGAAATCCACCTGCACGGGGCGAACCTGCGCGTCGTTCTTCGAATCTACAACGTATACGAACGATCCCTGCGCGCCCTTTTGAATCGCGGCGGACGAAACCACAATCGCATTCTTCCGCACGTCGAGGTATAGCCGAATGTTCACAAACTGGTTCGGCCATAGGGATGTGTCGGCATTCTCGAACTCGGACTTGAACCTCAGCGTTCCGGTGGTCTGGTCAATCTGGTTGTCGGGCGTGAGCAGCTTGCCCGTGGCGAGCAAATTCTTGTTGTCGCGCCCATACGCCTCAACGGTCAGTTCCCTCTTCTTCATTACGGAGATGACTTCCGGCAGATTGTCCTCGGGTAGCGTGAATATCACCGCAATCGGCTGCACTTGCGTGATCAACAGCATCCCGTTCGTATCCGCCGCATGAACGATATTCCCGGGGTCAACCAATCGCAGGCCGACCCGCCCGTTGATCGGCGATGTGATATGGCAATAGACCAACTGCAGTTTCTCATTGTCAATCTGCGCCTTGTCGGATTGAATGGCGCCGTCGAACTGGCCGACGGTCGCCTGCTGGGAATCGAGCTGTTGGCGTGCGATTACTCCCGCCTGCCAGAGCTGCTGGTAGCGGTTGAGGTCTACCCTCGCGTCATTCTGCGACGCGATATCTTTGGCGAGCTGTCCCTGCGCCTGGTCGAGCGCCACCTGATACGGTCGCGGGTCAATCTCGGCGAGCACATCGCCGACGCGAACGAACTGGCCCTCCTTGAAATTCACGGTCATCAGCTGCCCGTCCACCCGGGTGTGAACGGTAACCGTATTGAATGCCGTCACGGACCCCAACCCGCTCAGGTAGTAGGGCATGTCCTTCTGCTCGACGGTCGTAACGCCCACGGAGAGCGGCTGTGGGATGCTTGAGTCCTTGGACGCCGCCTGTGATCTCGAGTGGAGCTGGTAAGCGATAATCGCACCCACGATGAGCACGAGCAGCAGTATCCATCCCCAAACGCGACCCTTTTTCTCGCCATTTCCGCGCGGCGCATCGGCCGGCGCACGCCCTTCCGAGTTCGATAACTTCGTTACCGACATGATGACCTCTCGTCCTATTTTTCCACAGTTGTTGGACGTTTCCGAAGCTTCCGCGGATACACGGAAGTGGTCTGGAGCGGCCCCATGCGTACCTTGACCGAGGTATGCGCGTCCAGCTAGTATTGCTTCCATGGATCGTGGCAGGAAGTTCCCGTTTTGCACAGCTTGTAGTTGCATCGGCGCAAGTGTCGCTGGAGCCCAATCCGAATAACCAGCCACAATCGGATGTGACCAGCCCGCTGACCGGCGCCAAGTCTGGTAAGCGGGTTTTTTGTTTTCGGTTTGTTTTGCGACGAAAGCTATGAACAGCGATTCAGCGACGAAGCCATCAGCCAAAGGTAAGGTCCATCTGGTCGGCGCGGGTCCGGGTGATCCGGAGCTACTGACCGTGAAAGCCCAGCGGCTCCTCGCGAGCGCCGCACTGATTTTGCACGACGATCTCGTGCCTGCGGCAATCCTTGCACTGGCCGGCCCGCAAGCCAAAGTCGTCAGCGTCGGCAAGCGCTTCGGCGCCAAGGGCGCGACCCAGGCGGAAATCAACGAGCGCATGATTGAGTCCGCTCGCCGCGGTCTGGAAGTTGTGCGCCTGAAGGGCGGAGATCCTGGTATCTTCGGCCGCCTCGCCGAGGAAATTGACGCGCTCGAAGCCGCCGGAGTGCCTTTCGAAGTCGTTCCCGGAATCACGGCCGGCATCGCCGCCGCCGCGTCTCTGGGTGTTTCGCTTACCGATCGGCGAAAAGCCGCGCGCGTCGTGGTCGTCACCAATCATCAAGCGCGCGCGGAAGGAAGCGCCGCAGGAAACGACTGGCGCGGGCTTATTCGCGAAGATTCAACTCTCGTGATCTACATGCCCGGCCACGATTTCGCCAGTTTGCGCGACGAGCTGCTCGCCGCCGGCTGCGCACTCGACATGCCCGCCGCAATCGTCTCTCGCGCCAGCGCGCCGGATCAGCACTATCGCTTTGCAATCGTCGGCGAACTCGACAAACTGCCCCGCATGGATTCTCCCGCCGTTCTTCTGGTCGGACGTTCGCTCGATCGCGCCCATCTGCGAGCCAATGCCGGTGCGGCGCTCGCCCTCGATGAAGCGGAATTGATCCTCTCGACCCTCTAGCATTTCTCCGCGAAACGAAATACTCCCGCTTCGTGCTAGATTCGACGTGAATTCTTCCCACACTTCGGGGAGCCTTCTCGCGAAATGCTCGACCGCAAACGATCGGCCGTGGACTGGTTTGATGTCTTATGGCTGCTGTTCATTATTGTTCTGGCGTTTCTGCCCCCCATCAACGAAGTCCACAAGCAGCTGATCTTGATCGCTTTCGCGCTATTCCAGTTTTTGGAGGGCAAGCTTGTCGCTCGCTTTCCGCGCGAAGGCCCGACCATCAGCGTCGGCATAAAAATTGTCCTCGCCACTCTGCTGCTCGATCACACCGGCGAAATGGGTATCAACAGCCCCTACTATCCGATTTACTATCTCCCCGTCATCACGGCCGCGATTTATTACGGCCCAATCGGCACGCTGCTGTGGAGTTCACTGGCGTCTCTCGCGTATTGTTCCTTCCTGATTTCCGCTCTCGAGGAATACGAGCTTACGCCGGAAGCGGAAGGCCTGCTGGCCCTCCGCATTCTGTTTTTTTTCCTCGTCGCGATTCTGGTGAACCGGTTCGTGGTTGAAAATCGCCGACAGGTCGTGCGGTATCAGGCGCTCTCGGAAACGCTGGAGGAAACGAATCGCCAATTGCAGCGCGCCGAGGCCGACGCACGCCGCTCCGAGCGCCTCGCCGCGCTCGGCCAAATGTCCGCGGGCTTGGCGCACGAAATCCGCAACCCGCTTGGCGTGATCAAGGGTTCGGCCGAGATGCTCGTGCAGAAACTAAAGAACGCCCAGCCGCTGGAAAGCGAGCTCGCGGGATATATTTTCTCGGAAGTGAACCGGCTCAATGCCCTGGTGGCGCGGTTCTTGGATTTCGCGCGTCCATCGAACTTGGAACTCCGGCCCATTCAGATCGCGACAGTTCTCGACCGCGCGCTGGATTCCATGCAAACTCAATCTCCGGACGCAAACGTTCGGGTACAGCGTCACTACGCCGCTGGCATGCCGAATATAACGGTGGATGAACAACTCTGCGAAAGCATCTTCGTGAATTTGATTCGCAATGCCTATCAGGCGATGGAGGCTGTCCCCGCTGGCAACGGCGCTCGCGAACGCGTCTTGCGTCTTTCGATCGCGCCAGAAACTTCCAGCGGAAGGACCGGCGCCTTGATTACAGTGGAAGACACCGGACCCGGCGTCCCCGCGGAATTGCGTGAGCAGATATTCAATCCGTTCTATACGTCGAAAAAAGACGGCGTGGGTCTGGGCCTCGCGATCGTCGCCAAAATTGTTGACAGCCACCGCGGCTGGATTAAGCTCGACGATCATCCGTCGCCGGGCGCTCGCTTTAGAGTATTTCTGCCGAGTTCGCCGGCATGAACCGCTTGCGCAGAGATCGCGAAACAATGCTGGTTCGAGCAGCATCCAATGGTCTGCGGATATGAAAACGGAAAAACCATCGGTTCTGATCGTCGAAGACGAGCCCAAAATGCGGCGAGTTCTCGAACTCCAGCTCGCCGAAGAGGGGTTCCACGCTCGCACCGCGGCCGACGCTGAAACGGGCCTGCAAATCCTCGGCAAAGAATCCTTCGACGTGATCGTGACGGATTTCAAACTGCCGGGGATGAACGGCCTCGAGTTCCTTCATGCCGTCAAGCGCGTAAACGCCGATCTCCCCATCGTGATGATGACCGCTTACGGCACTGTTGAAAACGCCGTGGACGCCATGAAGGCCGGCGCGAGCGACTACGTCCTGAAACCGTTTTCCCTAGCTGAACTCGTTCTCGTAATCCGCAAGGAGCTCGCCAGCCACCAGCTGCGTCAGGAAAATCGCGATCTGCGCGAGGCCCTTGGCCAGCGCTACGAATACAAGAACATCGTCGCGCGCAGCGATAAAATGCAGGCCGTGCTCGCGCTCGTCGAACGCGTCGCGCCGACAAATGCGACCGTTCTCATCGGCGGCGAAAGCGGCGTCGGCAAGGATCTCGTCGCCCGCGCGATCCACGAACATTCGCAGCGCTCCGCCGGACCGTTCATCAAGATCAATAGCACCGCCATTCCGGAAACACTTCTCGAAAGCGAGTTGTTCGGCTACGAGAAAGGCGCGTTTTCAGGCGCGGTATCGAGCAAGCCCGGAAAGTTCGAGCTCGCCGACAAAGGCACGCTTTTCCTCGACGAGATCGGAGACGTTCCCGCTGCGATTCAGGTCAAACTTCTCCGCGTTCTTCAGGATCGCGAATTCGAGCGCCTCGGCAGCACCAGGACTCTCAAAGTGGACGTCCGCCTCGTCGCGGCCACGAATCGAGATCTGCGCGCCGCTCTCGAGGAGGGCACGTTCCGCGAGGATCTCTATTACCGCCTCAACGTGGTCGCGATTGACATCCCGCCCCTGCGCGACCACAAGGAAGACATTCCGGCGCTCGCAGAATTTTTCCTGGAAAAGAGCGCGCGCGAATCCGGCAAGAAAGTTCAGGGCATCACACCCCAGGCGATGAAACTCCTGATGGACTTTCATTGGCCCGGCAACGTTCGCGAGCTTCAAAATGTTCTGGAGCGCGCCGTCACTCTTTCGTTGGGCGCTATGCTCGACGTCGGGGATATCCATATTGACGGCGCAGCACGCCGGGCCGCGTCCGCCGATTCAACCGCCGCGCTTCCCGAAGGAATGACCCTCGAGCAATGGGAAGAGGAGATGCTCCGCGAGGCGCTCAAGCGTGCCAACGGCAACAAGAGCCAGGCAGCCCGCGCGCTCGGCCTTTCGCGCAACGCACTGCGCTATCGCCTGTCGAAAATGGGCGTCGCCGATCCCCCCGACAAGGAATAATTCCAACCAGAATTGGATCAGGGGGAGTTTGTAGGGGCGCAGCATGCTGCGCCCGGCGAACGTGCTTGAGTACAAATCATCCATTTGAGGCCTGTCATCCCGAGCGAAGAGAGGGATGTCTCTTCTGCCGCTGGACGAGAGGTATATCGCCCCACTCGGGGTGGTTGAAAACCACCAGTTCCGCTTCAAATCCACCAGCACAGCTCGAGGCCGCCGTGTAACCTTCCAAACCACAAACGCTGTAACTATATGTTGCTATTCACGTTATACGAATTTCCCGACAACCCCGACTTTGGCACTGTCCCTGCAATACACGGGTGGGGTTCACAGTTTCTGGGCCATCAGTCGTGAGAGGGGCATGATGAAAAAGTATCTGGCAAGTCTGGCGGTGCTGAGTCTCCTGATGCTGGGATTGACGCCCGCAAACACGCAAGGCCAGGCGCCCCCGCCGCCTCCGGGCTCTTCGACGCAGCAGGATGATTCTACTGCGTCCTCTGACGCAGCTGCCCCCGGTGTAGCGCGCGTCAGCTTCCTTCACGGCGACGTTTCCTCCCAGCGCGGTGACAATAGCGAATGGGTTGCGCTCACTCAGAATTCCCCCGTCTCCCAAGGTGACCGCGTCGCGACCGGACAGAATGGGCGCGCGGAACTCCAATTGGACTTCGCGAATATTTTGCGCATGTCCGGCAGCGCCACGGCGAACCTCACGAATTTGTCGCGAACCGGAATTCAGGTCCAGGTCGGTCAGGGCCTGGTCACGTACGTCGTGTTGAAGGGCAGCGAAGCGAACGCTGAGATTGACACGCCGAATTCCTCGATTCGCCCCCAAGGCCCCGGAGAATATCGCGTCCTGGTTAATTCCGATGCGGAAACCAAAGTGATTGTTCGCGAAGGCTCGGCCGACGTCTCCACTCCTGACGGCAGCACTCACGTGGATCAGGGCGAGATGATCACCGTCGCGGGAACGGATAACCCGCAATACAAGACTGAAGCCGCACCGGGCCGCGACGACTGGGATACGTGGAACGACGACCGCGACCACCGAATCACTGGCGCTTCAAGTTGGGGCAAGACCGATCGCTATTACACCGGTTCAGAGGATCTCGATACCTACGGCACGTGGAGCGAAGTTCCTGACTACGGTCCGGTATGGATTCCTTCCGGAACAGATCCGAACTGGGCTCCGTACCGCGCCGGCCGCTGGGTTTATCAGCCTTATTATGGCTGGACCTGGGTTTCCTCCGAGCCCTGGGGCTGGGCGCCTTATCACTATGGCCGCTGGTTCGTTTACGGGAATCGCTGGGCTTGGTGGCCCGGTCCCGTGGTCGGCTATCCGGCCTACTATCCGGTCTGGTCGCCGGCTTATGTCTCATTCTTCGGCTTTGGCGGAGGCGGCTTCGGATTTGGAGTCGGGTTCGGATTTGGCTTCGGCAGCTTTGGCTGGCTGCCCTGCGGTCCCGGCGATTGGTTCCATCCGTGGTACGGCCACTATGGTGGCCGCTATGGCGCGGTAGGCATCGCCGACGTCAATAACTTCCACAACGGCTTCGGGCCGCTCGGCGGCAATCGAGCGCGTCAGTTCTCGAACGTCCATGCAGCGATGTCGAGCGATCGAGTGCGCAGCGGTGTGTCCTCGATGGCTGGCAACCAATTCGGACGCGGAGCCGTGTCGTCTCACCAGGCAACGATAAGCGCAGCTTCGTTCCGTCAGGGCAGCATGATGACTGGCAGGATGCCCGTTACACCGTCGCGCGAAAGCTACAGCCCGTCCGGCCGCTCGGCGAATCCATCAACGATTCGCAGCGCGAGTTCGATCTCGCAGCACTTCTTCAGCGGCGGTTCTCGATCGAATAGCTCAACCGCGGGCGCGTCGGGCTCGCGCTCGTTTGGAAATTCGAACGCGTCCAGAGGTCAGTCCGGCTTTGGCGGCAATAGCGGTTCGACCGCTCAGTCCACTCATCAGGGGTGGCAGCATTTCTCAACTCCACAATCCGGCGCTACGAACCATTCGGGACAGGGCTTCGGCGCGAACAATTCCGCGACGGTGAATAACTCTTCGCGCGGATCGTTTGCGTCGCCTTCGCATGAATCCAATACCGGAAGCCAGACCGAAAATCGCGGTTCGTGGCAACATTTTACCCCGCCCACAACGTCGTCACGAGGGGGCTCCTCCAACTCATACAATTCATACTCTCGTCCTCCTCTTAATATGAGGCAGCCCATCGTGACGCCGCGTGGCGGATCCAATACTTACGGCTCGCGTTCCTATGGATCGAACCCGTACGGCTCGAACTCACGCGGATCGAATCCCTACGGCTCGACCAGCCCGCATGGTACGTACAATGCTCCATGGCCGGCCTATAGCGCCCCGCATAACAGCGGAAACACCAACGTCCCCCACGGCAACGGTGGCGGAGGCCATTCCGGCGGCGGAGGCGGTCACTCCGGTGGCGGCGGCCACGGCGGCGGGCACCGCTAGAAAAATTCCCAGCTGAGTAGTTTGCCAGACCAGGGTCTCGACGAATCGGGGTCCCGGCGCATCAGGAACCGGCGCGATGCGAACCTTAAGTGAATCCGGACGCCCGAGCTGTGCGACAACAAATTGGGCCGCCAAGTGCTTCATGAATGGAAGAGGAGGGCCGATGTCTAACTTACGCGTGGTCGCATGGCTAGCGTGGCTTACATGCCTTACTGTATGGCAACGGGCAACGCGCTTCGGAATAGTGTCACGAGAACGCAGCACGACAGGAGATATCTCATGATCAGCCTCGCGAAGACAAAGACCATCTCGCTCTTCACGCTCGTGCTATTCATCGCAGGACTCGTTGCACTATTCCCGAATCCCGCCGCGGCGCAGGACGATCCACCCGGCCGCGTGGCGCGCTTGAACTTTATCCAGGGTTCGGTTTCCTATCAGGTGGCTGGTGACCAGGATTGGGTGCAAGCCGATCCGAATCGCCCGCTCACCGCCGGTGACAATCTCTGGGTGGACACGGATTCTCGCGGCGAAGTCCACATCGGCAGCACGGCCATTCGCATGTCGAGCCAAACCGGAATCTCTTTTCTGACGCTGGACGATCGTACGATCCAGATCCAACTTGCACAGGGCGCGATCGAAGTTCATGTGCGAAACGTTTCCGCCGGCGACGCTTTTGAAATTGATACGCCGAATCTTGCTTTCACCATTGACCGCGGCGGCGAATACCGCATTGAAACCGATCCGAACGGGGGCTCGACCGAAGTTACCGTCCGCGAAGGCCAGGGCGAAGTAACCGGCGGCGGTGATTCCTGGGATTTGCCCGAAGGCCAGCTGTACACGTTCAACGGCACGGACCAGCTTTCCTACGATGCTTCCCCGGCTCCGGGCTTTGACGATTTCGAAAACTGGTGCCAATCGCGCGATCAACGCGAAAACGCTTCCCAATCGGCTCGATACGTTTCCCGCGACATTGACGGTTACTACGATCTCGACCAATACGGCGACTGGCACACCGATCCGGACTACGGCCCCGTGTGGGTTCCCCGAGGAGTTGTGGCGGGCTGGGCGCCCTATCAGGCCGGCCACTGGGTGTTCGTCGCGCCGTGGGGCTGGACGTGGGTAGACGCGGAACCCTGGGGCTTCGCGCCATTCCACTATGGCCGCTGGGCATTCGTCGGCGGTTACTGGGGATGGGTGCCGGGACCGGTCGTCGTGCGGCCTGTGTACGCTCCGGCGCTGGTGGGATTCGTAGGAGGCGGCGGGTTCGGAGTCTCCGTTGCTTTCGGCGGAGGGTTTTCCGGCGTCGCGTGGTTCCCGCTCGGACCGCGTGACGTGTTTATTCCCGGCTATCACGTCAGCGCACGTTACGTGCAGAACATCAACATCACCAACTCGCGCGTCGTCAACGTGACGCAAGTCACCAACGTCTACAACAACGTGTACATCAATCACAACACGACGGTCGTCAACAATTACACGTACGCTCGGAACGAAACGGCGGTCACGGCGGTTTCGCGCGAAACCTTCGTGAACGCGCGGCCCGTTAGGGGCGCGACGATTCGCGTGTCGGCGCAACAGATTCAGGGCGCGCGTGCGGTTGAGACTTCGCCCATCGCTCCAACGCGAGCGAGCTACGTTTCCTCGACCGCGCGCGTTTCGACCAACAAACCTGCGGTTCCGTTCGAGCAGCGAGCTGTGGTTGCGCGGCTGAATCCGGCGGTCTCGCGCCCCGCGGTCCAACCGGCAACCAAGGGCAACGGCCAGTTCGGCCGCGATCAGGGCAACCCGCAATACAATTACCGTCCCGGCAACAATAAAGTCACAAACGGACAGCAACCAGTGGCGGGAAGCAATCCTCCCGCGGCCAACACAAAGGAGAACACGCCGCAAAACCAACCAGCGTCGCGCGACGGCTTCCGGCCGTTCACGCCGCCAGCAGGCTCGGCGAACGCCAACAACGCGGACAAGAACACGACCAACACCGTTAACAACAAGACTGAGAACAGCGGCAAGAACGACAACACCGCCCAAGGCGATCAGCGGCAGCCGATGCGATACACGCCGCCGGTGAAGGCGAAGGATGAAAACTACGACGTGCATCCTCCGCTGAACCAAAAACCAGCAGAGCCGCAAGCCAAGGAAGAACCGAAACCGGAACCGAAGCAGGAACAGAAACAAGAAAAGAAAAACGAGAAGGACGACAAAAAGAACGACAAGAATTAAGCCTGAGCAATTAGGTCAGTGATTCATGGCGGCCCCGAGCAATCGGGGCCGTTTTTTTTGCCAGTACGAACTCAAACTAGCGCCTCCGAATTAAGGCGATGCCGCTCCCGGCGGCACGGGCGCCGCGGGTGGCGCTGCGGTCGGATTGGGCAACGCCGGGGCCTGATCAATTGCGAGGTACGCGCGGCCGAACGCGGACTGCTGCGTGCCGGCTGCGATGGCGACGGCCTGCACCGTATAGTGTCCCGAAGGCAATTTGGCGAGCGGCAGGCTGATGCGATAGGACGCGGTGCGGGTCTTGGAGTCAATGGCGGTCGGCGCGAGCAGCGGGGTGGTGTTTACCTGCACGCCGCCGCGGAAGAAAACGAGCCCGGCGCGAAGGGTGGCCGGATCGAAAGGCGCGGACTTGTCTGCTTTCTCCGGGTAGTAGGCCTGGAAGAAAACGTAGAGCGTCTGCTGCTGGGTGAAAAACCGCGTGACGCTGGGGACGATTTTTTCGCCTTCCATTTCGAGCGGCGAAGCGGCAATCTGCGCGCGCGTTCCCTGCCCCTTCGTCTCCACTTCCGAAGACTTGGCGACCGGCACAAGCTGGCTTGAAAGCAGGACCGAACTGAGACTCATGCGATCGGCCGAACGCTGCGGCACGATGAACGACTGCTCGAACGTGCCGATTTTTCCGGATTCATTTTCACGGGCCAGGAATTTCATGCGATAGGAACCCGGCGAGAGCACCACGCCGCCCTGGTACACCAGGTTGCTCCGATTCACCTGCTGGAACCGCTCGTCGTCCAGATGCACGGTAATGGTATCTCGCAGCGAGGCGACGCTTTGTCCGGAGGGCTGGGCGAGAACCTCGGCGGCGAAATCGAATGCAGCTTCGTGACGGTCGTGTTTCTTGGCCCAATCGAGCGCACTCGAGGACAGCTTCGCGGAGATGGGAATGTAAACCTGCTCGTCGCTCAAGCGAAACATCGCGGTTTCAACGGCGATGGGAAGGTCAACTTCCGGGCTTTCCGAACGCATGGCGTCCGCAAGCTGGTGGTCACGATCTTCCTTTTCAAGATGCTGAAAATCGCGCGGGGCGTAATAGCCGTTGCGATAGCGGATGTGCGATCCGGGCACATTGACCTTCACGCGGATGGCGTGCCAGCGCCCGTCGCGCTTCACGTCCGCAGGGAGATTGTAGCCGACGAGATAGTATCCGCTATTGTCCTGCTGAATTTTCGGGAAGGCGTCGCTCAGGTCGCCGAGATCGAAAAAGGCTTTTCCACCCGTGTCAACGGAGAGCGTGGAGAGCGTATCGCGCGAATCCTCTCGCTGATCGGTCTGGTGGTAGACGGAGGCGCCGCTGAACATCGAAGTTCCCGTCGCGGCGTTTGCGGTGACGTCACCGCCGGGTGGAGTGACGAACATGCCGCGCGCGTCAATCGAATAGATGGAGACGTCGGCGCGATTGGCGGCGTCGGTGACGGCGCGAAGCTCGGCGCGGTTTTCCTCGCCGGTCTGCGTGATACCGCCCGTGAATTCCACAAGCGACTTCCTTCCCGGAATTCCTGCGAGCACATTTGCGAGGCCTTCGACGGCTGCCAGTTTCTGATCGGTATTGAAGACGTTGAATTCAGTTTCGTCCGGAGTATAAGCGTCGCCGGTATATTGCTGGACGTCGTATTCGCCGTTTGTCGCGGCAGCGTACAGCGGGTTCGCGATTTGCGAAGCGGCGCCGGGAACCAGTTGGGCGATGGCCTTGTCGAGCGTCGCGCGATCGTTCGTGAAATTCGCGAGCACCGCGAGGCGCGTGCTGAATACCACAACCGAGACGAGATCGGCGGGCGTCATCTGCTGCTTCAGAAATTTCTGCGCGGCGGCATGCGCGCGAAGTATGTCGTCCGTCTCCATCGAGGTCATATCGAAAAAGAGGACGATCATGCGGCGGTCGCGGACGGTGTCTGTGACGGCGTCGGCAGCACCGGGTCCTTCGTTGTCCACGGGAATGACGATCGGCTTGGCGTTCTCCTCCGACGCAGTCTCGATTTTTTCGATATCGGAGTAGGAGAAGCTGGAGATCTTCTGCATCTTGCCGTCGTCGGTAACTTCGAACTGATCGGCGCGCAGTCCCTTGATTGGCTTCCCGGAACCGTCGGTGACCTGGACGTCAATACGGACGACGTTGGATTGCGCGCGGAGGACGAACGTGGGATTTGGAGATGGAGGCTGCTGCTGTGCCGGGGCGGGAGCCGCCTGTTGCTGCGCAGAGGCTGAAACGGGAGCGAGAGACAGGCCCGCGGCGACCAAAATCGCCATCGAGCGGCGGAAGATATCACCCTTAAAAGTGTGTCGAGTAAATCGGGTGCCAATCCTTTGTTTGCAATGACTTACAGCGATATTTGCTCGACACGTGTGTCGAGCAAATATAGGAATTATGGAGAAGATCGGCGAGACGAAAGGCAGGGGTCCCCCGGACATCCGAGGCGACTTCCCTCGGGCTACCTTCGACTGCGCCGTGTTCGACTTTTGTGCCGACTTCTCCATCATCAACATGTTAGCCCTCGTAGGGCCGGACGCAAGTAGGTTGTTGTCGTAAAGAATTTTTCGTAAGTCTCGAAGCCGCACATTGAGAGCATGGTGAAATTCATCGCATTATCCGTCGCTAAAAATTAAACCGAGCCTGAAAGGCCATGGTGCGCATCTGTCCAGCGCTCGATACGCGGCCGAAAAGCGAGAAACCCGATTCAGGTCCGGCCCCTGTACCGCATTCGATTCCGGCGGCGTTTCCCGTCCCTCCGGTACCCGTCGTGCCGAAGCAAGGCAGGACGGTGCCGATGCCGGTGTAACTCGGCGTGTTGGTCAGATTCGTGATCTGCCAGCTCAGGTTCAGCTGGTGACGCCGATCCGGGCCGAAACGGAAGGTCTTCGCGAGAGACATATTCCAATTGAATTGGCACGGGCCCTCGACGGCCCCGCGCGGCTCGTCGCCATACGCCAAATTCCCGTTCGAATCCGTTGGCAAGGTGAAGACGCCGGTATTGAAAAAGGCGGCCGGAGAGCCTCCGCAGATTCCGGTATTCGGATCGCCCGTCAGATTAGGCCGCAGCGAAAAATTGGCGCCGGTGCCGTTGTCGGAAGCAACGCCGCCCAGCAGAACGGTGAACGGCGTGCCGGTCTGCCAGGTGAAAATATTCTGGAGACGCAAATCGCCGAAGACGTGCTCTTTCCAGCCGTGGTTGGCCCAGCGATTCCTTTGGCCGAACGGAAGCTCCCACATCGTAACCGCGCGGAACTGGTGACGGACATCGAAGGTGGAAAGCCCGTACTCGCCGTGTAGATTGCCGTCCTGCTGCTCGACGGTGGCCGATCCTCCGCCAATGGAGCTGGAATCGTCGAGCGATTTCCCGTAGGTGTAGATTCCCTGCAGCATCACTCCGTGAGTGAAGCGATGAACCAAGCGCACCTGCAAGGCGTTGTATATGGAATTGGCGCCGGATTGATCGAACGTGAAGCCGGTGGCGTTCGGGTCGAGGCGATTGGCCTGAATCTCGTCCGAAGGCGTGCCGAGAGGGGCACGATTAGGGGCCCGGAGAATGTCGAGATCGGTTCCCTTGGTGCCCGTGTAGGTGAGGTCCAAAATCCAACTGGGCGCCAGGGTGGTTTCCGTGCCGAGATTCCAGATCTGCGCGTAGCCGTTCCTGTAGTTGGGATCTGCTGACTCAGTATTCGAGATGAAAGTGCTGTTATCCGGCGCGGGCGGAAAGCCATTCTGGAAAGTGAGCGGCGCGGTCGAGGTGGTGGTCAAGGTCTGGACGGTGGCGATCGGCGATTGAAATGCCATTTCGCGCGCGAGGGTGTTGTAGATCGCTTCGTTGTAGAAAATCGAATATCCGCCACGGACGACTGTCTTCGGCTTGATGAACTTCGGCTGCCAGGCGAAGCCTATGCGCGGCTCGAGATTTCCATAGTTCCCGTGAACCAAAGCACGGGGCAGACCTGGAGCCGAGAGATTCGGCTGACCGTGCGCGACGCGGAATACATCCGACAGATCCGTAATATCGAGGTTGATGAGGTTGTCGTTCAGCTCGATAGGCGGGGTGACCGCTTCGTAGCGCAGGCCATATTGCAAGGTGAAGGTTTTGCTGACGCGAAAATCGTCCTGCGCGAAAGCGGCGACTCCCCAACTTCGGAGGTAGAGGTTTGGGTTGCCGAACTGAACCGTGGTGTTGAACGGAAGCCCAAGCAGGAAATCGGCGAAGTCGTTGCCGGTGGCGAGGCCGGTGAAAACAAAACCGCCGCGGGGATTGGGATTGGACTCGGTGTTCAATTGAATGCGGCGAAGCTCGGCCCCGAAGGTCATCGTGTGTTTCACGTGCGTCCAGGTGAACGTGTCGGAAAGGCGCAGGGTCTGATTGCGGACCAGGGACGGGATCGGATCGTTCAACCCCGAAAAATTCGTGAAACTGACCAGCGGAATTCCGTAATCAATCGGCGAAACGGACACGCCGGTAATCCCGAGATCGCCGGCGATGTTCGTGCCGAATGAATTGTCGCTGAGAAGTTCGCTACGGCTGCGGCTCCAGCTCAGGGCGACATTTTCGACCAGGCGCGGCGACCAATTGTGGGAGAGACCGAGGGTCACACTTTGATTGCGCGTGGACTGGTGGCCGCCGATGCCAACAAAATTGCTGAGGGTATTGGAGCGCTGCGAACTGAAGTTGTAGCCACCGTTTACGTTGAATTTCGCGTTGATGGTGTGCAGGACGTGCGAGCTGAAAGTATCGCTATTGAGCGGCGTGGTGGATTGCAGGAGATAGTTCTGGCCCGAAGTGCTGGGCAGGTTCGGCGCTGGAATAGATCCCAGCAATCCCTGGACCGCTGGGTTGTTCACAAACTCGCTGGTGGGAATCTGCTGGCATCCGGCGCCCGCCGACGGAAACGGCGTGGTGGTAAACGCCTCAAAAATGGTCGGGCCGCAGAAGAGACCGCCGCGCTCGGCAAGAGTTGGCACGGTAGAAAAAGTGTTGACCGGATTCTTGGCGATTTCATGCTGGTAGTTGACGAAGAAATAGGTTTTGTCACTGCCGTTGTAAATGTGAGGAATCTTCAGCGGGCCGCCGACAGTGCCGCCGACGCGCTCGTCGTAGCTGCCAATCTGCGGATACTTGGCTCCCGTAATCGAGAACGGCTTCGCGTCGAACACGGAGTTCGTGTAGCGGTCGAAAACGGTGAATCGCACGCGGTTGACTGTCTGACGAAGCAATCTGCCGACCTGCGCGCCATTCGGTCCGCCACGACCACCAGCACCAAAGCCACCGCCTCCGCCGCCGAAGCCGCCACCGCCTTGCTGCCCGAACAGGGCTCCGCCTCCACCGCCAGGGCCGCCGGGACCTCCTGCGCCGCCGATGCCACCTATGCCCTGCCCGCCAAATCCCAAGTTGAGTTGGCCTTGCCCGGGTCCGCCAAATCCACCTGGTCCGCCGGCTGACAGACCCTGCCCTACCGTGCCCTGCAACAGGAATGAATCGGAGGATGAACCTGCCACGGGAGAAACGATCATGCTCGGTTGAGGGCCACCGCCAGCGGCTTCTCCACCTCCAGCCGCGGCCTCGCCCGTTAGGTCCGTCTGCTGAAACCCACCGTCGCGAACAGCATTCAGTAAGCCGGGAGGAAGCTGCTGACCTCGCCCACCTCTTCCGCGGCCGCCTCCGGGCGCACCTGTCCCCGAGGCACTCTGGGAATTTGTGGCGCCTGGCTGGCCGCCGTTGGGAGCACCGGTGCCCGGGCCGGGGCCTGCACCCGGCCGACGGCCGCCCGCGCGAGCGGAAGTTCCCGAAGGCGCGGCAAGTTCGGCGAGAGTGCCTACGCGAAGCACGAACTGAAGCGGCGGCGGTGAAGGGCCGCCACCAAGCTCGATATTCAGCGACGCGGCCACGAACCCGAGTTGAGAGGCTTCGACGGTGTAGTGGCCCGGTGGGAGCGCGGGAAATTCAAACTTGCCGGATTCGTCCGTCCAACTGACGAAAACTTTTTGCGTGTCGGTATTGACGAGGCGCAGCGTGGCGCCCGGAACTGGAAAACCGTCGGAGGTGTGCACGACGCCCGAGGCGACGGCCGTAACCCTTTCCGCGGACGCCGGACTCTGCGTCGAATTCGCCGCAGGCGTCTGTGCGGAAGCCTGCGCTGGGGTCTGTGCCGGAGCTGGTGGCGCCTGCGCGAGTGCTGCTGCAGCAAATGCGAAAACGGTTACTAACAGCGATGCAGCCATTGCGCGGGTAGCCCGTGGGTAGATTGGACTGTGCAACACCATTCTCTCAGCTTACGGATTTCGCACGTTACCGCAATAAATCTATTCGACGGTGTCGCACAAGGTCGGGTTACCCGCCGGACGGAGCGGGATCGTAGACGAGGCGGAATGTGACCGGCTTGGTGAACCGCGGCTTGTCAATTTTCGTGGTCACGTAAAGCTGCTTGCCATCGGGAGACAATTCGTAGGTGCGTGTGGTGCTGCCCTGCCGCCGGCCCGGAGTGACGGCGACGAGCTGAGAGCCCTGCCACTGCGCAGCCGGAGGCGCGCCGGCGGTGTCGCTATCGCCGCTGGAACTGCTTGATGAACTCGACGAAGGCGCCGCGGATGAGTTCGCGGGCGCTGGTTCGGAGGCGGAGTAGAGCGCCAGCACATCACCCGACGCACCGGTCACTTTCGCGGACGACGCAGTCTGCTGGATGGTGAGCTGCGAGAGATTGTTCATCGCGCCCGGTCCATTTTGTCCGCCGCGCCTGCCGCCTCCGCCACCCTCGCCGCCACCGCCGCCGCGTTGTCCTCCGCCGCCTCCCCAGCCGCCGCCACCGCCATTGCCACCACCGCCGCCCATGGCGCCGCCTCCGCCGTAGCGTCCACCGCCGCCGTTACCGTTGCCACCGGAATTGCCGGCTTGCTGCATCGCTGCGCGGGGATCGTCGCTCTGGTCTTTGTTCAATGCCCACGTGCCGGAGATATTCGGCTTGCCGCCGATCTGCGCCGGCGCTCCGGCTCTGGACGAAGCTACGGGCTGATCGGAAGGCGCTGTTGCGGGAAGCGGGCCCGAGGTTTGCGCGCCGGCGCGGCTCGCGGGCAGCAAAAGCACAGCCGCTGCGAAGATGGCGAGAATCGCCCACCACAAAAATATTTCGGCGAGAGTTTGGCTTTTCTTGCCGTGGAGCGCTGTCGTGGTCAACGGGCACCTCCTGCGGAGCCGGCCGGATACGCTCACCGCGCGTGGATTCGCGCGTACATCCCGGCACAGAGATGATTCCTTTCAAGGCACGCGATAGTTCCAAAAGCTGAGGGAAGGCTTTTGAGTCTGCGGCGACCTCTTGTATGATTCCTTTCAGCATGTTTCCTCTCATACGACGCCCGTGCAAGCCGCGCCTGCATCACCCGCGGGGCTAATCCCGCCGCGCCCGCGCGAATGCGAGCGCGAATAGCAGGCCACTGAAATCCAGAACTTTCCCAAAGAAGCAGGCCGAATCAAGGCACGGAAGGGGACAAGCGAAATGGCACACACAGGGAACCAAATGCGGCTGGCCGTGCTGGGCGCGGGGAAAATGGGCGGGATTTTGATCGAGGCGTTTGTGAAGCAGGGGCTGGTCTTGCCGCAGAATATTTTCGCGACTGTGCAACATGCCGGCGCGGAGCGCAAGAATGGATCGAAGCTGCCCGTGCCGCTGACCAACAATAATCGCGCCGCGGTGAAAAAGGCGGACGTGGTTTTTCTGTGCGTGAAGCCGCAGGCGGTGGCGCAGGTTGTGGATGATATACGCGGCGAGATGAACGACAAGAAGCTGCTGATTTCGATCGCGGCGTCAGTGCCGGCTGATTACATCGAGCGGCGGCTGCGTGGGAAAGTTCCCGTGATTCGCGCGATGCCGAATACACCGTCGGTGGTGGGCGCGGGCATTACTGCGATGGCGGCGGGGAAATTCGCGGGACCGAAGGATTTGGAGACGGCGCGAAGACTTTTCGACGCGGTCGGTAAGACAGTGGTCGTGGACGAAAAGCACATGGACGCGGTGACGGGATTGTCCGCGAGCGGGCCGGCGTTCATTTACATCATTCTGGAATCGCTGGCCGAAGGCGGCGTCAAAGTGGGGCTATCGCGTGAACTTGCGACGTTGCTGGCGGCGCAGATGACGCTGGGCGCAGCGAAAATGGTGATCGAAACCGGGCATCATCCGGCGCTGCTGAAGGATACGGTGACGACTCCCGCGGGGTGCACGATTGACGGCATCCTCGAACTCGAGGAGGGCGGATTGCGCGTGACGCTGATCAAGGCTGTGGTGAAAGCGGCGCAGCGCGCGAAGGAATTGCTGGTCACCGACCAAAGCGCGTAACGTCGCGGGTGAGACGTGCGCCTATTATTTCATCAGGAGCACGTTCACCGCTTTTACGACGACTTCGACCTTGTCGCCTTTCTTGATGCCGAGCTCTTTGAGCGATTCGAGCGTCATCACGGAAGCCATGCGCGATGATGCGGGGATATTCACCTTCACCAGGCACATCACGCCGCCTTTTTTGATGTCCGTCACTTTGCCGATGATTCGATTGCGTGCTCCGACTTTCATGTTTTGCTCTCCCCAACTAGAGTGACTGCTTGAGACCCGGAATTTGCCCGGTTCCGACAGATTAGCCTGTGCGTCAACGAAGCGGAACGGGTTTCTTTGCACCGGGCGAGAGTTGCGGCTAGGATAGAGACATGGATATTGATCGCAAGGCTTTCCTCGACAGCCTGGGAGGCGTCGAGGGCGTGAAGCGCATGGACGACGAAGCGCGCGCCGACGCGCTCGAGTCGCACATGATGTCGGAGTTAAACAGCGCCATCGCCGCGAAGAAATCGAGCGAGGCACAGCCCCCGAAGAAATATCCCACTGCGGCGGAGGTCGAGGCGCAGATCGAGACGCGGCCTTATCGCGCGGGCGTGGGATTCATGATGGTGCCGCGCACGGGCGGCAACGTAAAGAGGCTCGCGCCGATGCCGGCGAATCCAACGCTGGCCGATTTTTTCAAGCTACGTTTTGCGGACACCGCGAACCACGTGTTGCAAAGCGCGAACCTGGCGAAGAAGAACGGCATGTCCGAAGAAGTTATCCTCGCCTGCCTGCTGCACGACGTAGTACAGGAAATCATGCGGACGGATCACGGGTGGTGGGGAGCGCAGCTATTCGAGCCGTACGTCTCGGAGAAAGTGGCGTTCGCGATTCGCTATCATCAGGCGCTGCGATACTACGCCGATCCTTCCGTGGGATACGAGTATCCCGATCTATACAAGGAACTATTCGGCGCGGATTACGTCCCGCCGGCCTATATCGAAGCGACCTATCAGATGGTTCGCAAGCACAAGTGGTATATGGAGCCGCGCATGGTGGCGGTGAACGACTTGTACGCGTTCGATCCGAATATGATCGTGACGATTGAGCCGTTCCTCGACATTATCGGCCGTCATTTCAAGCAGCCGAAAGAGGGATTGGGGAATGACGGCAGTCCGGTCGCGCATATGTGGCGAACGATTTCGAGGCCAGATCAGCCGCTGTAGAGGAGTCTCCGACAGGTCTCAGGTTTTCCCCAGCGACGCCGACTCCCTTAGGAGTTCTCACCCGTAAAGACTGGCTAATGAGCGGCGGCTGGTGCAATGCGTCCGGTAGCGTGGATGTCAACGTCCACGGTGTCCGCGACGTGAAGCAGGAACGTGCTGGGATTCTTCAGCCCCCATTTGACGTAGGGTACGGAAAGCTGCGTTGAAGCCTGCAATGATCCGTCGGCTCCCTGCTGCACAGATAACGTGAGTGTGGCGTCGTGATCCTGGCCGTGGAGGCGGATTTTGCCCGAGACATCTATCTGGGCTGCCGCTGCCTTGGGGAGCGCGCCCTTGATCTGCGCAGGCGTGAAGGTGATCTCGGGAAACTTGGCGCTTTCAAGAACATCCGTGTGCATGTTTTTGTCGCGCGAAGCGTTGTCAGTGTCTCCGCTGGTCGCGTCAATCACGACGGCTCCACTAACATGCCCGGTCGCAGGGTCCCAGCGAATCTCGCCGCTCTTGACCTTAAAGCTTCCGTGAACGGTGTGGAGAGTAGCAGGGAGCGTGAACTCGATTTTGGTTGCGGCGGGATCGAGAGTGATTACCGACTCCTGTGCCAGGAGAATCGGGGCACTCGCGACGATGAGCACGGCCGCCAACGAAAAAGAACGGATCCAGCGCAGAGACGCGGAGGGCGCAGAGAAAGACGACGAGAGCGGAGTCAGGCTCGACCTCCCGAATAATAGTTGGAGCGGAAGTTCATCACGCCCAGAGCACGCGCCAGCCCAGATTCAAAATCGCGGAGGCGTTCAGCGCGTCCGGAGATGCACCGCCGGTATGAACCGAGATCATTTTCGCGAACAGCCCCGGCCGCGCAGCGAATAGACGCAGGACCTTGCGGCGCAGCGCCACGCTTGAGTTCATCAGGAGCAGGAGCCGCGTTATGCGAAAGGCCGCACTCGAAATGCGGCGATGCGCGGCTTCGTACGAGGCGAGACTGCCGGCGGCAAGCGCGTCGGCGAGATGAACGGCTTGCTGAAAAGCGAGGCTCAGCCCCTGTCCCGAAATCGAATCCACGGTACAGCTCGAATCGCCGACCAGCGCGACATTCCTTCGAACGACACCGCGAGCCCTGCTGAACGACGTCACTGCCCCAGCCTCCTCTGAAATTGGCGACGCACCGCCGAGGCGCCGGAGGACTTCGGGGAACTGATGAATGGCGCGATCCATTCGCACGCGCGAATCATCCACAAAGAGCGATACGCAGATTTCGTTTCCCGCAGTGGGCGTGACAACCATCTGCGATTTCCTGCCCCAGTAAACTTCCACGAAATTGGTCCAGGGTGCGACCGGGTAGTGGCGGCGGAAGCCAAAACGGGGGCGGTCGGAGTGGCACGGTCCCAGTCCAGCAAACTTTCGGACGCCTGAATTCCGGCCGTCGGCGCCAATGAGCCATTGGAAAGGCACGAGCTGCCCGTTGACACAGGCTCCCTCAAAATCGAGACGCGAAATCCGCGCGCCCCACATGAGAGAGACTCCGAGTTCGATGGCGCGATTGATCAGAAGCTGATGGAGAGCAGTGCGGCGCAGCCCCAGGGCCTGCCCGTTCGGTATTTTGGCACTGGCGGAAGAAGTTTCATCCGCGAACCGAAAACCATCGAACGGGAATCCCGGGCCTGAATCAAGATCAACTCCCAGTCGGCGCAACGCCGCAACGGCCTCGGGCAGCAAACCTTCGCCGCAGGGCTTATTGATGGGAGGTTTTCGGGAATCAACAACAGTGGCGCGGAGATTTTTCAGGGACGCGGCAATAGCCGCAGCAAGCCCGGCCGGACCTCCGCCTACGACCAGGACCTCAGGCTGCAATTTTAGACCCTTCGAAGCCGCCTACCAGCGCAAAAGCAACAGCTCGGCACAAAAACCGGGTCCCATGGCAGCGAGAATACTGAGTGTTCCTGGCTCCGGTCGGCGATGGCGGTAAACATCTTCGAGAACGAGGAGAACGGACGTGGAAGAAATGTTGCCGACTTTGCGTAAACACTCCCACGAGGCCTCCAAATCCTTTTCACTGAGATCAAGAGCAGTCGCAGTCGCCTCGAGAACCTTCGGGCCCCCGGTGTGCATGATCCAGCTCTTGATATCGCTCCGACGGACGCCCTGCTCGGCAAGGAATTCATCCACATCCTTACCCAGATGATTCACTACCGTCGCCGGAACTTCCGGTGACAATACGATGTGGAAACCCTTCTCCGAGATGTCCCAACCCATCACGCGTTCGGTATTTGGGTAAAAGATGGATTTGTTGGCCAGAATTTCAGGCCCGTTCGATTCGACTTCGTCTCCGACGACAACGGTCGCCGCGGCTCCATCGCCGAACAACATCGCCGAGATCAGATGCGCCATCGAGATGTCGTCGCGCTGAAGAGTCAGCGAACACAGCTCGATGGACAACAGCGCGGCGGCCTGATCGGGAAACGCGCGCACATAATCGGCGGCTCGCGAAATGCCAGCCGCACCGGCGACGCAGCCAAGCCCGAAGATCGGGATGCGCTTGATATTCGGCGAAAGGCCCATGCGATTGATGAGCCGCGCGTCAAGCGACGGTGCCGCAATGCCAGTGACCGAGGTAACAAAGATCGCGCCCAGGTCTCGCGGCTCGACGCCTGCGCCGACGAGCGCGTGACACAGGGCCTTTTCGCCCAATTCCAGCCCTACTTCGATCCAGACGTTGTTCGCCTCGCCCCACGTCTTCATTTCGTTGTGGTAAAAGTCGAGGGGCCGCGCTGTGAAGCGGCCATCCACCTTCATGCTTTCATCCAGGCGGTCCAGAATGCCGGGCTGGACTAAGCGATCCTTCCAATAATTCTTGAGCGCACCGACGAGAACTTCCTGCTTGTGGTAATACTTGGGAAATGCGCTTGCGACTCCAGCAATCCTCATAAATGCTGCTCCTCGGGCATCCGCCCGTGCGGAGGGCATCAAACTCATAAACGCAAATCGAGACTTATTTCATCCCAATCTACTGAATTTGGCCCCTTATTTGAATCTGACGAACCCTTGCTGCGATCCGGCGGCTGTATGAAGCGAGTCGGCGATGCGTGCATCGCCTGACCCCGGATACACAGTTTTCGACACCTACCAACAATCTCCGGCGGCCAAGCGCTGCCGCCAAAGAAAGTGCTTATCAAATCCCTACCTCAGGCACCGGGTTGTGAATCCGCCGCGTGCGGGATGCGGGAGAGGCCACGGTAAAGGAAAAGCGCGCAACCCAGAGAGCTAACAATTAGGAGAACTCCAAAACCTCTGGAAAGCAAGCATATATTTCCTACCCCGAACAGAGCGCAATATACCATGGCACACCCCACAATCCAGTCGAGTAAATTGCGTCCAAGGTCATGAACAGGCACTACGTCGGGTGTGAGCTTTGCAACAGGAGCCCAGCCCAGTCTGTCTGGACGCACGCGCCGGTAGAAGCTCACGAGCGTGTCGCGCGGCTCCGGCGGAGTTAGAAGTGTGACCAACACCCATGCTGCGGTGGTGACCACCGTGGTGACCAGCGTCTGCTTCGCGAAGACTGCGGGCTCGGAGCCGTGGAACGGCGCGGCCCAGCGGATGGTGAGCGAAACGATCAAAGCAGTGGTCATCGCGGCAATCTCGCTCCAGGCGTTGACGCGCCACCAATACCAGCGCAGCAAGTAGACGCTACCGGTCCCGGCGCCGACTTCGAGCAGCACCTCCCAACCTGAACGAATCGTAGCGAGCTCCCAGGAAACGCACGCAGCGAGAATCACGAGGAGGACCGTCGCCCAGCGGGACATTACGACGTAATGCTTCTCCGGCGCCGAGCGACGCACGAATCGCCGATAGAAATCCGAGATCAAATACGAGCTGCCCCAGTTCAGGTGCGTGGCAATCGTGGACATGAAGGCCGCGAGAAATCCGGCAACGAGGAGTCCGCGTGCGGCGCGGGGCAGGTGGTCCACAGCGAGCATGACGTAGCCCGCCTCCGGGTGCGCGAGCTGCGGATAGAGGACAACGACCGCCAGCGCCGCCAGGATCCATGGCCAGGATCGGAGCGCATAGTGCGCGAAATTGAACCACAAAACGGCGAGCAGGCCTTCGCGTTCGTTGCGGGCGCTGAGTATTCGCTGAGCAACGTAGCCGCCGCCTCCCGGCTCCGATCCCGGATACCAAAATGCCCACCACTGCACGCCGAGATAGACGCAGAACGTGATGACAGGAATGGTCCACAAAGATTCGCTCGCGAAGCCGCGGGAGAAATCCGGGAAGAAGGAAGTAATGTTCGACGAGGACGGTCCCGCGGCGGCGTGTAGACCGTCGAGTCTCGAAAGAAGCGCGTGCATTCCGCCAGCGGCGCTCACGCCATACCACGCCACGGCGATGACGACACCCATTTTGAGTACGAACTGAAACATGTCAGTCCACAACGCGCCCCAGAGACCGCCGAGCGCGACATAGATTCCCGTGAACGGAATCAGGAACAAGACGCAAACGGCAAGCGCCGAGCGGTCACTGATGCCGAGGACAACGGAGACGATGGTGGTCATCGCCTTGGTGACCCATCCGAGGATCACGCAGTTCACCAAGAGGCCGAGATAGATGGCGCGAAATCCGCGAAGAAATGCTCCGGGCTTTCCGGCGTAGCGCATTTCAGCGAACTCGACGTCCGTCAACAAACCGGAGCGCACCCACAACCGCGCGAACAGAAAAACTGTCATCATCCCCGCAGGCAACATGCTCCACCAGATCCAATTGCCGGCGATGCCGTTGCGATAGACCAACCCGGTGACGACCAGCGGCGTATCGGCCGCGAAGGTCGTTGCGACCATGGATGTGCCGATCAACCACCAGGCGGCGCGACGTCCGGAGACGAAATAGTCCGCGGTGCTGTGGCTCGACCGGCGACGGAAGTAGAGTCCCTGAATAAGCGTGAACAGTAGGTAGGACGCGATGACGACCCAATCGGTGAAGTTGAGTCTCATGGACGCGCAGGGGACGTCATCGTTTGGACGAGGATACACGGCGAATCAAAGAGAATGGAGTGCGGGAAAACAGTGATGCCCAAAAGAAAAACCCCGGATCCGAAGGGGATCAGATCCGGGGTGTCGGGGGCATTGAGGGGGACTGCTGGGCCGACAAACTTTTCTTGAACTAGCTTTCTGCGCGCTGAGCTAGTAGTTCAAATGCCGCAAAAACATCGTCGTGCGAAAGACGATCTGCATGCCGAGGACGATCAGCGTGTCACGGACCGCGGCCAGTCTCCGGCGCACCGGCGATTTCTCGGAACCGGTGTAAGTCATCTCGGCGGCTGGGCCGCCGCGGTCCGCATTCCAATCGCTGCCGGTGAGTGAGCTCACTTCGTTCCTCTAATTGAGAACGTAAACAGGATTGTCGTGCTCGACGCCAACGACCATGGTTTTGAAAATGTCCACGTCCCAGCTGTCAGCGATCCGCAGACGGACGACGTCGTTCGTCTCGGAGAGCAGCCTGCCGCGCAGCGGTACGCGAAGGCTCCCTGCTACGACTCGAAGAATTACCGGCTGCCCCATCCAGACTTCGTAGCCACCTTCCATCGGCGTCCCCTCCTCAGAGTTACTGCCGCGAACAAGTACATTTTCGAACCTGGGAACAACCTGACCAATGGTACAGGGGGTTAAGAATGGTAGGATCGAAGTACTATGAGGAGGAGGGTGGCGGGAAACGCCGGAAGCTTACTCCTTAGTCGTTACAAATCAGCCAGTTAGCGGCCATCTCTGGTCTGGGAAGAGCGCACTTCAAGTTTATGATCGAATTTATCAGGCAACTACTGACGCAGCTTTACGACGTCCGCGGCCTCGTCGAATGGGGCGGAACGTTGCTGGTGTGCGTGATTGTGTTCGTCGAGACAGGGATGTTCGTGGGATTTTTTCTGCCGGGCGATTCCCTGCTGGTGACGGCGGGGGTATTTGCCGGCGCGGGGCACATGAGGCTGGCTGAGTTGCTCACGCTCGTGACTTTGTGCTCGATCGCCGGCGATCAATTGGGCTACTTGATTGGCTTCAAGGCGGGCGAAGGGCTTCACCGACGCGAGGACTCCCGATTCTTCAAGAAACGGCACCTCGAGCGCGCGCACGAGTTCTACGAAAGGTTTGGCGGAAAGACGATCATTATCGCGAGATTCGTTCCGATCATCCGCACGTTCTGCCCGCCGGTCGCGGGAGCGGCGAAAATGAAATACTCGCGATATTTGGCGTATGACATCGTGGGAGGATTCCTGTGGGTGTGGAGCATGGTTCTCGTGGGGTACACCCTCGGCCGGACGGTTCCAAATGTTGACAAGAAAATCCACTACATTATCGCCGCAGTGATCGTCCTATCGCTGATGCCCGCTGCGTATCACGCCTGGAAGGCGCGAGCCTCGAAAGCAACGACCCGATAACACGGACGCCGCTCGCAAGAGATTCCAAGGGACCCTACATGCAAAACGGGGAGCCTGGCAGCTCCCCGCCTTGTTCACCCGCTCGCCGCGGCGAAGCTGAAAGCATCGCCAGCGGTTCGCGCCGCAGGACCAACCAGAAAAAATCGCGGCAAGAATCCATTTGTGGCGGAGTCGCGCATTCGCCCCTTAAATGGGCTCCCGCTAGGGCACTCATACGCCCGGGTTAGGCTGCGCGCAAGCGGAAAATCCTGCGGGACGGGATCGCGCGATGCGAGCGAGATCCCGTCCGCTTGTGGAATCAGAAGTGATGAGTGGACGATCTCAGAACTGCCGAGCGAGGATTCCGGTCGCGATCGGAGTCGTATCCTGATCGAACAGCAGAGCGGTGTTTTCGTCAATCAGGTAATAGATCAGATTGAAAGTTGCGACTGGGGTCGTCACGGCCAGAACGGCGGTACCGCGACCGTTCGCGGCGGGGGCAGCAATTGAATTTCCCGAGGCCGCGATTGGATCGGTCGGTGAAACCGAACCAAAATTATTGATGTCAAGGTTCCCGCCGGTGATCGCGGTGCCGCTGAATGAGATCTGGCCTGATGCGTCGGGTTGGTATGACGAAGGAGTATTGTGAAAAACGCCCTGGCCAATCAATCCCGTGGCAAGGCTCCCGCCCAATAACGCGACGGATGTGGAGCACGCCGCCGCCGGCGGCACGCACTGCTGGTAGGCCGTACCCGTGGACAGAGCGTTGGGATCAACTTCCAGCATCAGGGCGGTTCCCTGCGAGGTCTGATAAACAGCAAATTCGCTGGTGCCGGAATTCGGCAGCGCCGGGCACGCGCCGCTGCCTGTGAATAGCTTGAGATCAATCCGACCCGTGGTCGGGTCCGTAGAATATGACGAGCACGCGTTAATCGCGGGACCGTTGTTGTACGTGCCGCCGTTGTTCGCGTCGAAGATGCCAGCGGTCACGCCGGTGGTCCCGTTCGAGGTGAAGACGCCGCCGGACGCAAAAGAGGCCAACACGGGCGAAGAATTCGCGACGGGGATCATCGTGTTGCCGCCACTGGTAAATACATAATTCCCGGCTGTCAGCGGCGTAGATCCTGCAGGAGCGGCATACATGTCGCCAGCGACGAAAGCCTTGTTGTCAATTTCGACGAGATACAAATGCGTGACGGAAGCTGCCGGACCTTCGGCGGCATAGAACGCGTACTGACGCGAGCCGGTCGGCCCGCTGGTGAGCGTAAGCGTGCCGCGCCCAGTGCCCGGAAACAGAGGGTCGAACAAATACGAACCTGCAAGTGAAGTGTTGCTGGTGACGATTCCGGCCGGCACGGCGATGCCGTTGTCGTTTATGTCCAAGATCGTGTTCGGTTGGCCCGCACTGGGAATGTTTCCAGCCCCGTCAGCGGAGAACTTGCCTGCCAATCCCAAGGGGTTGAACTGTTTGTCGGCGCCCAAAACGTTGAATACGTAGGAACCGGTAATGACAGACGATGCGCTCGAAAGAGCATTCAAGCTCTGCTGGTCAATGGCCCCGCCGCCAGTGGAACTGGCATTGAAAAGGGTAATCTGTGCGTGGTGGTTGGTTGTAAGCGCAAACCGCCAAGTCTGCGCTCCCTGAGTCGTGCTGATATTCGCGAAGCCGCGCCCGTCCCCTGTCACCGTGTAAAAACCGCTGATGGGCAGCTGCTGCTTGACCCCGGTGAGGCTGCTATCAACATCTTCCACGCCGCTGAGGATCGTTCCCTTTCCATCCGTTGCGAAACTGCCAGCGACGGCCAGAAACCCTGACTGATCGTTGCCTGTGTAGGAGAACGCGTACTGGCCGCTGAGAGAAGCATCGGAATACGTAATGGTCGCGGTAGCCGTCGCAGGAGCCGTGGCGGCGGGATCAGTGGCTGTGATCGTGACCGTGCCGCCCGGAGGTGGGCTGAGTGGCGCCGTATAGTTCCCGAGATTGTCAATCGAACCGTACACCGCGGCATTGCCTGCCGGAGTCACCGTGAAAACTGCATTAAGATCCCGCTGACCGTTGAACAGCGCCGTAAACGGTTGAACCTGATTCGCGGCAACGGTAGGGGTAAGCGGAGAAATTGTGAGGCCCGCCCCGGCCCCGACAGTGACGATGGCGGTGTTGGAAGTCACGCTACCGGTGCCGGTGGAATTCGTGTTCGTCGTGGTTTGCGTCGCAACCGCAGTGACGCTGACTTGCCCGAGCTCAGTGACTCCACTGATGGTCGTCGTTGGCACGGCCGGCGGGGCGGTGTAAGTGGCCTCGAGAGGGTCATCTGCGGACGCGATGATCGAACCGACCGTCGCCAGGTCACCTCCAGCGATACCATTCACTTCCCAAGTAACGGTGGCGGTGCTCGAATTTGTCGAGTCCGTCAGAGTAACGACCGCCGTGAACGGAAAGAACTGCTCATTGACCCCGACGCTTTGGGTCGTAGGAGTAATCGCCACAGATTTGATTGTGGTATTTGAGCCGCTTCCGCCACCGCAGGCCTGCAGGCCACAGCCTGCCGCGATCAATAGGGCGATCGTGGCGAGCAAACGAATCATGATCGGCCGCCGACGCTTCTCGCCGCCTGATTCAGCAGCGCTTTGCGCCACCGTGGGCTTCCCGATCGCGTTCAAAGACTCCAAAGGCTTCAGCCTGTTCATCGAGACGTTATCTCCGAGGGGATTCAAAGGGTGTAGAGAGGTTCCATTCTAACTGGAAATGGTTCCATTTTCTTCAGCAACGGCTGGAGGAGACAAGCTTCGCGCCGATCCTGCGACATACGGGCCGGCCCACCCCTCACAGCTCCGAACACCCGGATAGGCAGATGTGCGCGACCGAGATTTGGTTGTCATACGAGCGCGTTCCGAAATCCGGGGAGCATCGCGGGAAAGGACTACTTGAGGAAGAGGCCTTCGCGGACCTGATCGCGGCCGACGAACGTCTTCGAAGAGCGGAACTCGCCAAACAGACCTAGGATTTCGCGATTCTGAAACACGTGGGAATGAACGGCAATGGTGGACGCAGGAAGGAGCTCGACTGTCTGGCTATCCACGACGCGATAGCGGTGAAAACGTTCCGCAGCGCGACTGTGAAACATCGCCAGCATGGCGCCGCCGGGATGGAGCAGGTGCGAAAGGCGGGCCATCAGCCGAGGAGCCACCTCCGGATCGAAATAGTCCAGGAGATCCCAGGCCAGCACCCCATGGAAACTTCGTTCCGGGTATTGCAGTGCGTTCTCGAGAAATTTATCGGCAAGCACGGAGGGCGAGATCCTCTGCGCGTCGGCGCCGACGGGCGCCGCGCGGAATCCCTCTTCCTCCGCACTCAGGAAATCCTTCCAAGTTCGCAGCAAGTCTTCGGTAGAAACTCGATAGCCCTTATCCACAAAGAAGCTGACGGTTGATTGCCATACGGGACCCAGATCGAGCACGCGCCCGTGCGGAACATCGCTGATGAGCCACAAGAACTCTTTGAGGCCATTCGAAATGCGAAGATTAGCAGACGGACCGGCGGATAGCGCCGGGCCGGGCTTCACAGGAGCTGCGCCGGTCGCCGCGCCTGTGGCGCCCGGACGGGGTTTTGCCATCCAATTCATGTTTTGCTTTACTCGCCTTCAATGCTGGCAACTACTGGTTGCAGATCCGCGGGCGTATCCACTTTGACGACCGCTGAAGATTCGCGCGCCGGTTTGGCGGGAACGGTCTCCACTTTGCCTCGCATGCGTGCGCCATCATCTATACCGATGCGAGGCGTAATGACGCTTCCGGTCACGCGACTTGACGCACCAAAATGCGCGCTCGCTCCAGCCTTCAGGTTTCCCTGCACAGTGCCATCAACCACGATCTCGCGGGCCTCGATATCGGCCTGAACTCGGCCGTTGGGTCCGACGGTGACGCGGGTATTCCCGAGGCGAATCTTGCCCTGCACTTCGCCATCAATGTAAACATCGGAGTCGCCTGACAACTCTCCACTAATTTTGAGGCCCGCGCTGATTTTGGAAGAAGCGCGACTCGCTGGCGCTGCAGAAGATTCTGCTGCGCGCGCAGACGGAGTAGATGGCGTCTGCGACGGCACACGAGAAGCCGGTACTGGAACCGAATCCTGCGCTGTAACCGGAGCCGAAACGGGCGGGTTATAGGACTCTGAAGACGGCTTTCCCTCTGACGATTTTCGCCACATAAATTTCCTCCCTCCGAAAGTGGGGACGCTGCGGCGGGTGGCAGCCATCCTCTGCGGTGGGAAAACTATAGTACAGCCGCAACTAGCTGTAAACAAGCAGTGTATCGGAATAGTCCAGAACGGCAACCATGGAGGGTTCGAGCTTCATGGAAGCGGAATCGGACGTTTGCACGCTGCTGTTGCGCATTTCCCACATTGCCACAATCATCCCGACCAACTCGTGCGTGAAAATTTTTATTCCCAATCTGGTACGCCACCAATTCTCAGGATCGAAGTCGCTATCCCGCGCGGCAACGACCCGCAGCTCCGTGCCGGCCGGGAAAGATCTCTCGCAAATATATCGCGCGCGCCGTGTGTGGTAATTGGACGTCACCAAAATAATTCGCTTCCATCCGCGCGAGGAAATGAGCTGGCTGATTGCGGCGGCTTCGTCACGCGTGTTTTCGGCTCGATGCGCGAAACGAACGATGCCGGTCATGGGAACGCCGCGGTCGGTCAGGTCGTGCTCCTCCAATTCGGCGATGCTGGCGTATGAGCGCAATCCTCTGCCACTGGCGACGATACGCGGTGCCCACCCGGCCTTAAGAAGTTCGGCGGCGCGAGTGGCGCGATCGCCGTTGTAATTATCATCACCGAGAATCACGATGGCGTCGGAAGCCACCGGGCCTTCGTCCACGACCCAGAAGCCGCCGGCCATGCGCAGGAGAGGATGTCGCGCAAGGTAGACGAGAAAAACGAGGAAAAGGAAAAAGACCAGGAACAAAAGGCGAAAGAATATTCCGCCGCGTTGCGATCCCCGGGTGAATTGAAAGCGTGGACTGGCAGCCATCATTTACCGGGATCGAACTGGCGCAATCGTTCGGCGGCCTGCTCGGGCAAGGTGCCGTTGAAATAGACTTCCTTGATGCTGTACGACTTGCTGCGCGTCTCGAGGATCGGGAGGATCTCGATGTGCCAATGGTAGTCGCCGGCGATGGTCGCCCAGTAGTCGCTCAGTTCACCCTTGGTCTGGAGAGTGTTGGGCGCGGTGTGCAAAACCATGTGGTAGCTACTGCTGACCTGCAGCAGGCGGCGCAGTGTGCGCCCGAGCAGCGCCGCGAAGTTGCGGCGCTTTTCGTCCGGCGAGAGTATTTCAAACTGGTGCGAGTGGGTCTTGGGCATCAGCCAGGTCTCATAGGGTACGCGGGAAGCGTAGGGACAAAACGCATAGTAATCGCCGACGTTATCCACGATTCGCTTCGTCTGGCGAATTTCCTGCCGCAGGATATCGCAGAAAACGCAGCGGTCGCGGTCGCGGTACCATTCGCGCGCGGAGCGAAGCTCGTAAAGAATGCGGCGAGGCACAAATGTCGTGGCGGAAAGCTGGGAATGCGAGTGCTGCCATTCCTCTCCCGCCGCCGGGCCCTGGTTCTTGAAGACCGCCACATACTTGAAGCGAGCGTCGCGCTTCAAGTCCTCGATGCGCATCGCGTAAGCCTGGAGGACGCGCTCGATCTCCTCGTCGGATAGCTGCGTCAGCGTGCGGGAATGGATGGGCGTCTCGACGATGATTTCATGCGCCCCGATCGCGGCCATGCGGTCGAAAATTCCGTCCGCATTGCGCGCAGGGTCGCCCTCGATGCGGTACAGGGGCCGAAAGTGCGGGTACGCGCGCACTTGCCAATTGCCCCGGGAGGGCAACTCCAGCAGCACGGGCGCATTGAGACGGTTTTCGGGACACAGTGGGCAAGGCTCAGCCCGTTCCTTTTCGCGTTCCGGATGTCCGACAACTACCCAACTGCGCGTGATGGGGTCTTTGCGTAATTCCATCGAGTCCCTGTGTGTATGACGAGGAGGTCATCTTATAACGAAGCCTCGCCGCGCGACAAAGACAACCGTGCGGGCGCAGGGAGCCAATACGAAAATTTTTCGATTAGTCGGCAACGCCGGAGGGAAATTAGTTTACACTGCGCAGCAACCACCGCTTGGTAGTAGGCCTCGGGGGCGACGAGACTGGGCGGCAACATGGATCGGGAGAGTTATTGAGCACTCTTTCTGCCGGCGCTTCCACAACCGCGACTGAAGGCTTAGGATTTCCCCGCGTACGGAAGATGACCGTTGTTCCGATGATTGCTGCCACCTACTTCATGGTGGCCGGCGGTCCCTACGGCCTCGAAGACATCGTACAAAAGACCGGTTATCAGGCCACTCTGCTGATCCTGCTGATCACTCCCCTGCTCTGGAGCATCCCCACGGCGATGATGGTCAGCGAACTCGCGACCTCCATTCCCGAAGAAGGCGGGTTCTACATCTGGGTCCGCCGCGGCATGGGACGCTTCATGGGCTATCAGGAAACCTGGCTCACGATGGCGGGCAGCGTGTTCGAGATGGCGCTGTACCCGAATCTTTTCGTGGCCTACGTCGGACGGTTTGCGCCCGGGCTGGTAGCCGGGTGGCGCGGACTTGCGATCGGCTTCGCCATGATCGCGCTGTGCGCGGCGTGGAATATTTTCGGTGCGAGCGCTGTGGGAGATGGATCTGTCCTGCTCAACGTGGTGCTGCTGGCGCCGTTCGCGGTCCTGGTCATATTCGCCCTATCGCATGGGCACTCCTACTCCGCCGGCGCGGTTCCTCTGCGTCATGCTGACTTACTGGGCGGAATTCTGATCGCGATGTGGAATTACATGGGCTGGGACAATCTCTCGACGATCGCGGGTGAAGTGGAGGCGCCGCAGCGGACGTACACGCGCGCGATGTTCGGCGCCGTGATTTTGGTCGTCGCGGGTTACCTGCTGCCGGTGGCGGCCGTGGCGCAGATCGGCCTCGATCCGAATAGCTGGACGACCGGCGGCTGGGTGGATGTGGGGCGAATCGTCGGGGGCCAGGCACTGGCGCTGGCGATTGCGATGGCGGGTGTTCTAGGCGCAGTCGGATCGTTCGGCGCGTTGATGATGTCGTTCACCCGACTGCCCGTGGTGATGGCTGAGGACGGCTATCTGCCGAAAGTGTTTGCGCGCAGGCATCCGCGCACGGGCGCGCCGTGGGTTGCCGTGATCGCGTGCGCGCTTTTCTGGGCGCTCTGCTATCCGCTGGGATTCGAGCGAAGCCTGATCCTGGATGTGCTGCTGACCGGGCTCAGTATTCTTTTGGAATTTTGGGCGCTGGTTGCTCTGCGTGTACGCGAGCCGAATCTGAAGCGGCCGTACCGTGTGCCGGGCGGAACGATTGGGGCGATTTTGATCGGGCTTCCTCCGCTCGCGCTGATTGTTACCGCGCTGGTCCGCAACAGTCGAGAATCCGTCGGCAGCACCAACGAGCTCGTCATCGGCGCCACGGTCGTCGCCGCCGGAGTCGCCATGTATTTCCTCACTCGCGTCTTTCAACGCAAGAAGGCCGCCTGACTGGCGTGCACGAATGGCGCGCGACCTCGTGTTATTCTGGCGCGAGATGACCGGGATTCCCAATACGGACTTCACATTCATGCAAGCGGCGCTCGAAGAGGCGCAGGCGGCGGGAGCGCGCGGCGAAGTGCCCGTGGGAGCGGTGGTCGTCTCGGGAGACCACATCGCCGGACGCGGAGGCAATCGCACAATCCTCGACTGCGATCCTTCGGCGCATGCCGAGATTGTGGCGCTGCGCGAAGCCGCCAAGACCATCGGGAACCATCGCCTGCTCGGCACCACGCTTTACGTGACGATAGAACCGTGCGCCATGTGTGCGGGGGCCATGGTGCAAGCGCGGATCGCGCGACTCGTCTATGGCGCGGACGATCCCAAGGGTGGCGCTGTACGCTCCTGCTTTTCGATCCTTGATCATCCGCAGATCAATCATCGCGTCGAAGTATCACGAGGAATCCTGGCCGAAGAAGCTGCGGCGCTGCTCCAGAGTTTTTTCGCGGCGCGACGCTAAGTCCGCGCGAATTCCTACTTCGAGGTCTCGCCTGTGGTCTCATCCCTGGGCGGCAGCCAGTAGCTGGCCAGCACGGGAATCAGAAAAAGAATAGCCAGCGGCGAGGTGATCATGCCGCCGACGGCCACTCGGGCGAGCGGCTGCTGAGCCTGTACGCCGATGCCCGTCGAAACCGCCGCGGGAAGCAGACCGAGGCACGCCGCCGCGCACGCCATCACGACCGGCCGCATTTCGGCGAGTGAGGCCAGTTCAATGGTCGCGCGCAGCGAATGCGAACCCGCCTCCTTCCGGCGAATGCCGGAAACAAACACGACGCCGCCGAGCGTGCAAACTCCTATGACCGAGGCAAATCCCACCGCAGCGGAGATGCTGAATGGCGTGTGAGTCAGCAACAGCGACAGGATTCCTCCCAGCAGGCCGAATGGGAGAATCGCGAGGACCAAAAGAGCGTGGCGCAAAGAATTGAACGCGGTGAAAAGCAGCCCGAGAATAATCAGCAGAGTGATGGGAATGATGACGGCGAGACGCCGCTGTTCCTTCTGTAGGCTGTCGTACTCGCCCGCCCATTCCAGGTGATAGCCTTCCGGCAGATGAACCTTCTGTGCTAGCCGTCGCTGCACCTCCTGAATCGTCCCCGCGAGGTCGCGTCCGCGAACGCTGAATTTCACGGGAATATAGCGGCGCCCATTTTCGCGAAAGATCATGAACGCTCCCTGCCGCAGCGATACGTCAGCCACTTGGCCAAGGGGCACGTTGTTGCCTGTCGGCGTCGGGAGAAGAATGTTGCGGATGGCTTCCGCGGAAGTGCGGAATTGAGGCTGGTAGCGAATGACGAAATCAAATCGGCGATCACCCTGCAAAATCTCGGTTGCCGGAAGCCCTCCAATGGCCGCCTGGACCGCGGCGTTGACGTCTGCCGACACCACTCCGTAACGGGCGCTCGCGCGGCGATCAATCGAAACAAGCAGCTCGGGCTGCCCCGATTCCTGAAACACGCCCAGGTCCGCTACGCCGGGAACTGACCCCATCACATCGCGAATCTCACCGGCCTTCGCGACTAGGGTGTCAATATCGTCGCCAAACAACTTCAGAGAATTTTCGCCTTTGACGCCCGACATTGCTTCCTCGACGTTGTCCTGAATGTTCTGTGAAAAATTGAAGTCAATGCCGGGATACTTTTCGAGCTGCGCGTCCATCTGGCTGATGAGTTTGTCCTTGGTCAAGCCGCTGGGCCACTGGCTTGGCGGCTTGAGCGAAACCATGAACTCAATATTGTTGAAGGTGGTGACGTCCGTGCCGTCGTCGGGCCGGCCCATTTGCGAAACGACTTGAGTGACGGCGGGAAAACCGAGGAGGATTTCGCGAAACTCGTGGGCCATCTTGGCGCCGGTTTCGTACGACGAGTCCTGCGGCAATGTCGCGCGGACCCAGAGGTTTCCTTCTTCGAGCTTGGGCATGAATTCGCCACCTAGAAAAAGATACCCGACGATCAAAGTGGCGGCCATTGCCGCTCCCGCAACGGCAAGGACCGTCTTTCGATTCGACATGGTCCATCGAATGCCGCCGGCGTAGCGTCTGGCGAGCCAGCTAACCAAATGCGTGTGGTGGCTGCGTATCTTTTCCGGGTTTATCCAGGAGGCTAGCACCGGCGCAAATAAGACCGCGAACAGGAATGCGCCGATGAGCGCAAAACCGTACGTTTCAGACATCGGCGCGAAAACTTTGCCGGGCACGCCTTGCATCGTGAAAAGCGGAATGAGCGCGACGATGATTACCAACACCGAAAACGCGACGGGGCGGACGGCCTCCGCGGTTGCATCGGCGATCAGGTCGAATGTGTGGACGTTGGAATTTGCCGCTTGAAAGCGGCGGAAAATATTCTCGAGGACAATTACAGCTGCGTCCACAAGAATCCCGAAATCGATCGCCCCGATGGATATTAAGTTCGCGGAGCGGCCAGACAACACCATCAAGGAAAACGCGAATAATAGCGAACACGGAATCGTGAGCGCGGCGATCAGCGAAATAGGAATGTCGCCGAGAAAAATGATGAGAACAAGCGTTACCAGCGCAAGGCCGACGATCACGATATCCCGAACCGTTGACGTGGTGACGTTAATGAGGTCTCTGCGATTGTAGAGTGTCTCCAGCTTCATCCCGCGCGGCAACAGGCCGCCATTCAGCTGGCCCACTTTCACGTTCAGCTGACGGAGCGCGGGAAGCGACTGCTCGTCCCGCTGAAGAAGCACGATTCCCTCGACGGCATCGTCATCGTGATTGACTCCCACTTGACCCAATCGCGGTTGAGAGCCTTCGTGGACGTCCGCGATGTCCCGCAAATATACCGGCACTCCGTTGCGCGTGGCGATGAGGACGTTCTGCATATCCTCGACCGACTGCAGCAAACCTACCCCGCGAATGTTGACACTCTGGCTGCCCATGGTCAGATAGTTACCGCCCGCGTTGGCATTGCTGGAGGCGACCGCGGCGATAACCTGCGGAAGCGTGACGTTAAGTTGCAGGAGCTTGCGGGCATCTACCTCTGCCACGTATTGGCGAGTGCTGCCGCCGAATCCGGCCACGTCAACGATGCCGGAGACTTGCTTGATCTCGCGCGTGACGAGCCAATCCTGAGTAGCCTTCAGCTCGTTGAGGCTGTAGCCGGGCCCATAGAGGCGATAGCGGTAGATTTCGCCTACCGGAGATTCTGGCGAGAGCTGCGGGCTCAAATTCGCGGGCAACGTAACCAGCTGCAGGCGGTTCAGGACTTCCTGGCGGTCCCAGAAGTATTCACTGTCATAGTCGAAATAGAGTTTCACGTCACTGAGGCCGAAGATCGCCGTCGAGCGAACGTATTCGAGGTGGGGTATTCCGAAGAGAACGGTTTCGATGGGGACGGTAACCTGCCGCTCCATTTCCTCGGCCGACCAGGAAGGATTCTGGGTGATTACCTCGACAAGAGGCGGCGATGGATCGGGATACGCCTCGATGTCGAGGCGGAGGAACATATAAATACCTCCGGCGATCCAGGCGAGCAGCAGGACAACCATCAGCGGGCGGTAGCGGAGTAGCGAAGCAATTAAATTGCGCATCGCGAATCAGTCCTGACCTGCAGAACGCAGCAGCAACGCGCCTTCCGAGACGATCGTTTCGCCTGCGTTCACGCCGGAAGTAATTTCTATCGAGCCGTCCAGAGTGCGTCCAATTTTGATCGCGCGACGCTCGAAGCGGCCGTTTCCCTTCCCTACGAAAACATAGGCATCATTGCCTTCGCGGATTACCGCGGCCGCAGGCAACAGAATCCCCTCAGCCGATGATCGCAGGATGCGGATTGCGCCAAACATGCCGGGCTTGATACGAGAGCCGTCGTTCGGCAGAACCACGCGAACGTGGAGTGTGCGTGTTGCTGGGTCAACGGCGTCCGACACGACATTCACGCGGCCGGCCCAGTGCTGGTCGGGATATGCATTGAGAGTGACCTGAGCCACCTGACCTGACTTCGCGGCGGAAAGATCCTGTTCGTAGATATCGCCGACGGCCCAAACGCTGGTGATGTCGGCCACGGTTGCGAGTGGAGCAGGCGCGGAAAGCGCTTGCGAAAATTCTCCGAGCGCCGCTCCGATATCGAGAATCACTCCCGCGCGCGGCGCCTTCACTAAGAGCTGGGTTGAGGCATGGTCGGGATCCATACCGAATACCTGAATCTGTTCGCGGGCAGCTTCGACCTCCGCCCGAGTTTGTTGCGCATCTCCCTGGGCCTGCTCGAAATCCTTTTCGGAGATTGCATTGTGCTCCAGCAGATCCTGAGCACGGGCGAGCGCCTTTTGTTTCACCTGTTGGTCGGCTAGAGCCTTGTGATAATCCGCGACCGCTCGAGCGAGGTCGCTGCTCTCTAGGACGGCCAACGTTTGCCCCTTTTCCACACGGTCCCAGGGACGAACTTTCATCTCCACAATCCGGCCGCCGGCCGGGGCGTAGACATGCACGACGCGCGTGGGGTCGGCCTCGATGTGCGCCGGTAGATCGAGATATTCGGGAATCGCGCTCGTGCGCGCCGTCTGCGTCTGAATTCCCTTCGAATCCGGAGCGATGTATTCGGTGCCGGGCGAACTGGCATTTTGCGTATTCGACGGCGCGTCATCTTTGGACCCGCTCGAACCGCATCCCGCCAACGCTGCGGCGAGGCCCAAAACTATAATCACTGATTTCATGCGACTGACTCCCTTGCAGCATCACGCTACCCGGCGAAACTCGTCCGGAAATAGCTGGAACAGCCTCGCGCGCGGAGGCGCGTAACAAGAACGGTCAACTCGAAAAGCTTGGTATGGGAAACGGCTGAACTACAGGAGTGAAATAGGAGGCGCTCGACCGGACGCGTCGCTGCTTAGGAGAAATGTTGCGCGGACCTGGGAGGCCAGTTCCAGTTTCTGCAGTGAATTCGAAGGGCCGAAAAATGGAACGGGCGGAACGATCGCCCACGACGATGCGTGCAACGGCGTTCCCGATTGCGGCAAAGCATGCGGGGCGGCCGAGCAAACAAAATCACGCTTGCTCGTAGAGCACTCCTCCAAAGCCACAATTTCGGAGTGCATGTCGTCCGTCATCGAGACGGCGAAGAAAAGCAGTACGAGCGCGAGGCTGACCGCGCTCCATTCCTGAAGGGATCGCCGAGAAGAATCGCGGCGCTGGTAGACCCAGCGCATGCGCCAGATTGCCAGCAGGCCCGCGGCGATGAGCATCCCGAGGATGTTGAGAAGCAATTCCATGGTGAACCGCGCTACCCCGGACGACAGAAATTAAGTTACCACCGGGCACGACCCGCGGCAACAGATTGGCACCCGGGAGTTGCTGAATGCGACGACACGGAACCCAGCATCCGCAGCAGTCCTGAGCTGTTTTGTTCGCCGCAAACCAGAAAAAGACTGGCGGAGAGGGTGGGATTCGAACCCACGGTTGAGTTTCCCCAACACTCGCTTTCGAGGCGAGCTCCTTCAACCACTCGGACACCTCTCCGCGTCGTAGCTTAACAAACGGGCTGAGAGGTCACAACTCGCTTCGGTCCCCCGAATTCAGAGTCGCGGCGCGGCGCCTCGCCGCATGGGATACCCCATTAGTGGTATTCGGATTGTGTTGACACCGCAAGATCGCGCGGGTACATTTGCGTTGTAGTTCTTGGAGGAAACCGTGCGTTCCAACATCCTCTCTGGAGCCCGTTCCTGCCTGATCGCCTTCGTTGTTGTCGGGATGCTGAACCTTCCCGTCATGGCGGCAAGCTCAAAACCGCTGGGAATCGTGGTGAGCGCGGACCGCGCGAGTCTCGATAATGCCGCCGCTGCGATCGGTTCCGATATTTATCCGGGCGATGCGCTCGTGACCGATGCGGGCGGGTCGTTGCGCCTGAAAGTCGGATCGGGCCAGGTATATCTGCTTTCGGCGAGTTCGGCTACGCTCGTGCCTCAAGAGAACGCCGTTCAGGCCAAGGTGAGCCACGGAACGCTCGATTTTTCTACATCTTCTCCCGCTGAGCTTGAGATCGGAACACCGTTGGGAGTCGTTCGCGGCGCTGATAGCCAGCGCATTTTCGGTCAAGTGGCTGTGTTGAGCCCTACCAGGATGCAAATCAGCGCGTACGAGGGGACTCTTCTGGTCACTGCCCTCAACGGCGAGCAAAAGACGATTCAGCAGGGCGAGACCTATGAAGCCACCCTTGCCGCGCCTGAGCCAGCCGGCGGCCAGAATCAGGCTGGCGTTGGCGGTACCGGCATCAACTGGAAGCACGTGGCCACGGTCGCGATCATCGGCGGAGCTCTCGGCGGCACGGCTCTTGCGCTCTGGATCGTGGAGTCGGAGAGTTGCTCGAATCCTCCTTGCGGTCATCATCACGGCGGCGGCTAGTTCGGACTCGTAATCGCATATTTTCCAGGTATCCGGCTCTTCGTAGCAAAAGGCTCCTGCTGCGCAAATTTTCGCGTATTCCTCTCGTGGTTTCCCTCAGATCGGCGGAAAGTGCCGTACCTCATGGGAGTAGTCCGCGTAGTGCGGGCCAGAGCGAAGGCATCTTAGTCGAAGCTGCGCAACACCTCATGCTTGCAGCGCAAATTCTTCTCGCATGCATATAATGGGTGGCTTACCAAACCTCATCGCACTCGTCGGAGAAGGAATGAGCCAAGCGCGCCGTCATCGAAGACATCTACCGGCAGCCATATCGTGCGTGCTGCTGCTATTGGCAGCTTTGGCGATTCCCTCCCCCGCACGCGCGGACGAGCCCTACGCGCGCAGCCGCGATTACGACCTGCAAAACATTCGCACGCATCTGTGGTTCGATATCGAGCAGCGCCAGGTTCGAGGAGACGTGACCGAAAGCATTATGGCGCTGCGCGACAACGTCTCCGCGCTCAAGTTCGACTCCGTGGGTTTGACGATCGAAAGTGTCTCAGTGGACGGCCGAACGGCCAGGTTTTCGATAACGCCGAGCGATCTCGTCGTGGCGCTCGAGCGTCCTTCGGCTCGCGGCGAGAAGCACGAAATCCTGATCCACTATCACGGCCAGCCAAAGAAGGGCCTCTATTTTATCCTCCCCGATAAAAACTATCCGCTGCAGCCCAGGGAGATTTGGACGCAAGGCGAGGCGGAGGACACGCGCTATTACATCCCGCTCTACGATTACCCAAACGATCGCACCACATCGGAAATGCTGGTGACCGTGCCAGCCGCATGGATCACGATTTCGAATGGCCGTCTTGTGGGAGTGAAGGACGAAGCCGACGGCACGAAGACGTGGGACTGGAAGCAATCCGAGCCGCTTTCGACGTACTTGATCTCCATGATCGCCGGGGAATTCGTGGAACGCGACGATTCCTGGCACGGGATTCCGTTGCGTTACGTGGTTCCCCGAGGCGAGGAATCGAAAATCGAGCCGACATTCGAACGCACGAAGCAAATGCTCGACCTATTTTCCACCAAGCTCGGCGTGCCCTATCCTTGGGCGCAGTACGCACAGACGGGCGTGGACGATTTCGTCGCCACCGGGATGGAGAATACCAGTGCGACCTCGCTGACTACGCACTCGCTGGTGAACCCCAAGCTCGCGCCGGAAGATCACGACGGAGCCGACGAAGTGACTTCGCACGAGCTGGCCCATCAGTGGTTCGGAGATCTGGTCACCTGCAAGGACTGGGCGAACCTTTGGCTGAACGAGGGCTTTGCCGATTATTTCCAGCGCGTCTGGAACGAGGGACGCTTCGGCGCGGACGACGCCGATTTTGCATTCTGGCGCGACCAAAACATGTGGAACCGGCAGCCGCGGCTCTTTCCCGTGCCGATCGTCAGCCGCGATTTCGACGACTCCACGGAATATCAGGACAACATTTACGACAAAGCCGGATGGGTTCTCCGCATGTTGCATGAAAAACTCGGCGACGAGGATTTCTACCGGGCTATGCGCCACTATCTTGAAGCGAATCGCGGACAAAATGTCGTCAGTGCTGACCTGCAGAAGGCCATCGAACAGGCGACCGCAACGAATGTGGACAAATTTTTCGACCAGTGGATTTACGGGGCGGGCGCGCCCAAATTTACGGTGAGTTACAACTACGATTCGGACGCGCACGAAGTGAAGCTCAGCGTCCAGCAGACGCAGAAGGTCGAAGGGCGCGTCGGCCTGTTCGACGTTCCGCTCAAAGTCGAAATTGCGACGCCGAGTGGGCGTGAGACCCATTCGATCGAAGTCAGCGAAGCGAGCCAGACGTTCACTTTTCCAGCCGATGGCCCCCCGCTCATGGTCATCTTCGATCGAGGCGATCAAATTCTGAAGGCTCTCGATTTCAAGCGTGATACGGCTGCGCTGGCGTACCAATTGAAGAACGCGGGGACGACGCCGGACCGCGCGGAAGCGGCCGTCGCTCTTGGCAGCCTGAAAGGCGATCCCGACGCCGTGGCGGCGCTGGGCGATGCGGCGCAACGCGATCCCTTCTGGGGTGTTCGCGTGGAAGCTCTGCAGGGGCTCGGACGGATCGGCGGTCCGGATGCGGAAAAGGAAGTTCTCGCTGGTGTGAACGATTCCGCGCCGTGGGTGCGCGAAGTTGCCGTGCGCGAACTGGGGAATTTCAAGGAGGACGCGTCGCTTCCATCGAGGCTTTCGAATATCGCCTCCGTTGATCCGGCGTATCGCGTCCGCACTGCCGCGCTCGGCACGCTCGCAAAGATGCAGGCGCCGAATGCTTTCGAGGTGCTCGCCGCAGGCGTGAAAACAGACTCACCTGACGACACGATTCGTGACGCATCGCTGCGCGCTTTCGGCAGGCTCGGTAATATTCGCGCCGTCCCAATCTTGATGGAATGGTCGGCGACTGGAAAGCCGATCGGCAGCCGCGAGGCAGCTATCGGTGCGATCGCGGAGCTGGACAAAACAAACGGAGACATAACGCGCTTGCTTATCTCTTATCTGAACGAACCCTACTTCGACGTGAGGATCGCAGCCATTTTCGGCCTCGCCAGTCGCGGCGATACAGACGCCATCGCACCGCTGGAAGATTTGCTGCGCAAAGGTGACCTGACCGTGGCCATTGGTCCCTATATCGAGCTCGCGATCCGCCTGCTGAAAGCCCAGCCGACCCAAAAATAACTACGGCCGCGTCTCCGGCTCCGCCAGAAGTATTCGCAAATCGCGCAGATTATTTCCCGTCGGCCCGGTCACGATTGCATCGCCCAGCCGATCAAAGAAGCTGCCGGAGTCGCTGCGCCGCAGAAAACCGGCCGGATCGAGTCCTGCGTCGCGCGCCCGACCAAGAGACTCACCGTCCGCTACTGCACCGGCCGCGCTGCTATTGCCATCAATTCCGTCCGTCCCGGCGCTCAGCACCGTAATGCTTTTTCCCGAAATCTTTGCCACGCAAGCCAGCACAAACGCGGAGTTGCGTCCGCCAATCCCGGCGCCGGTGACGGGACTGCTCAGCTCCCCATCGCACAGAACCGCCACGCGCCGATTCGGATTCGCATTCGCTTGGACCGCCAGCAGCGCCAGCAGATAATCCACAGCCTTCTCGACCGGCCAATTGTCCGTTGCGTTGTCACACACGCAGAGATGCCCTGCCGCTTCGCACGCATGATGGGCCGCGTGCAGCAGCTCATGCGGGCCGAGCAAAAGAGCGAAATGGGAGCGCACGAATGCGGCGTCGCTGGCCTTCGGCGTTTCTTGCAGCGAATGAGTATCAAAAGCGCTGCCGATCGCCGGAGGAAGCTTTTCAATCAATTTCAGTTCGCGAGCGATGCGCTCCACGTCGCGAATCGTGGTTGGATCCGGCAACGTTGGCCCGGATGCCAACGCGGATTCCTCCCCTTGCGGCACGTCGCTGATGGCGAGCGTGAGTTTCATCGAGAGCGGCGCGGCCGCGGCCAACCGTCCGCCCTTCGTGGCCGAAAGATGTTTGCGGATTGCGTTGATTTCGCTTATTGGCGCACCGCAGGTAATCAGCGCCGAATGGAGTTGAGCGAAATCGGCCAGAGTGACGGCAGGATCGAGCGATTGTTCGACGAGGGACGAGCCACCGCCGGAAATCAGGAAGAATATCAGAGTGCGCTCGTCGCAACGCGCCAGCCGGTCCAAAATCGCCCGGCCCGCTGCGAAGCTGCCCTCATTCGGCAGCGGATGCCCGCCGACGAACGCCGTCCACCCGGGCAGTTCAGCCTTCACACCGGGGGGAACTACCAGAATGCCTTCGGGGGCGAACTCGGGACCAAGGACAAGCGCCAGTCCCTGGGCCATGGCATAGGATGCTTTTCCGTAAGCAATCGCTACGATGGATTTGAAATCGCGCAGATCAATTGACGCATTCCCGGCGCGAATGCGCGATTCGCTGCGAGCAAGTTTTTTTTCGATTGACGCAGGAATATCAATGGCCGCGAGCGTCTCGCGAAAAATGTGCTTCGCAGTCTGTTTCACGCTTTTTCAATCGCGGCGGCGCCGGCGCGCGCCACGTCGAGATCCTGATCTTCGGTCCCCGCGCTTGCGCCAATCGCGCCAATCACTTGTCCATCCACGACCAGCGGTACGCCGCCGCGAATCGGCGTCTGCTGCGCAGGATTCGCCATAGCCAACCCGAGTGCAGTCGGCAAATTCACCTGGTCACCTGACATAGCCGGACCGGTAGCCGAGCGCCGCAATGCAGCAGCCTGTGCTTTTACCAGCGAGATCGCTATTGACGCGGGCTTCGCGCCGTCCATCCGTTCAAACGCGAGGAGATGGCCGCCCTCATCTACGACCGCGACGTCCATCGGCACCCGAATTTCCTCGGCGCGCCGCTGTGCCGCGGCCAGCACTGCGCGTGCGCCTTCGAGCGTCAGCTTCGGATGATTGCGCGTCACAAGTGCCATTTCGAGTTCCTCCGAAAATCAAAGGCCGAGCGCATCCGCATTCAATGCGTTCGGCGGGCGGCGGCCTTCTACGGCATCCACGGCATTCGTCGCGGCCACCACCGCCATTTTCGTGCGCGTATCAATGGTTGCGCTGGCGATATGAGGCGCGAGGATCACGTCCTTGCGCGCGATCAGCGCCGCGCTAACCTTCGGCTCGTGCTCGTAAACGTCGAGCGCGGCGCCCGCGATTTTCCCTTGCTCGAGCGCAGCGACAAGCGCCGCTTCTTCAACCACGGGACCGCGCGAAGTGTTGATCAGGTACGCGGTGCGCTTCATCTTCTTGAACGCCGCGGACGAAATCAGATGGCGTGTCTCCGGAAGCAGTGGGACATGCAACGAAATGAAGTCGGATTCGCCGAGCAGTTGGTCGAAGCCGACAAACTCCGCGTGCAATTCTTTTTCGACGTCGAGCGCCGCGCGAATCCCGTCGTGATAGAGCACGCGCATCTGAAAGCCCAGCGCACGGCGCGCAAGGCCTCTGCCGATTCGTCCGAAGCCAACAATGCCCAGCGTCTTCCCCCAGACGTCGCCGCCGAGAAGCTGGTCGAGGTCCCATCCAGGCCATGTGCCCGTGCGCATCCATGCGTCGCCTTCGACCAGCCGCCGGCCAATGGCCATCAGCAGCGTCCACGCAAAATCGGCGGTCGTCTCGTCCAGCACGCCCGGCGTGTGCGTGGCCAGGACTTTGTGGCGCGTGCATGCGGGCACGTCAATATTGTCGTAGCCGACCGAGACTGTAGCCGCGACGCGAAGCTTCGGCGCCAGGGCGAGCAGCTCTTCGTCCACTTTTTCGGTGAGCAGGCAGACGAGCGCCTCCTTACCCGCGACGCGTTTCAGCAGCTCCGCGCGCGAAATGCGTTCGGGCAGAGTCCAGTATTCGGCGTCGAAATGTTGATCGAGGATCGCGCGCGCCGCGGGAAAAAGCGGCCGCGTCACCAGAGCTTTCGGCTTGCTCACCAGATGCCTCGCGGAAAAGTATCTCGTACCGGCCCAGTAGAATACACCACTGCGCCCAAGTTCAAGCAGCGCACGGCGGATTCCGTAGCTTCCTAATTTCGAATCGCGCCGCGACATTTGCGCCTTTTCGGAGATCGGAGCTGAACTTGTCCGGCCGGCCCTGACGAAGGAAGGGAGCGCAGCCGAGGGAGCCCCGGCAGAACTACCAGTAAGAGCCTGGACCTCAGCCCGAGGAAAATGCCTCCGATCTCCCTGCGCCGCTATAACTCTCGCGTGCTCTGCTCCCTGCGGGTATGCGTAGTTTCCACAATAGACAGCGATCACAAAATAAATTAGCGTGAGTCGGGGCAGTTTTCGGCCCCCGTGTCAGGGCTCCCAGTGTCGACCTGGACAGGGCTCCCGAGGCCACGCGAACAGGGCTCCCAGTGTCCACGGCAAGTGGAGCTAGGGAGATCGATCGCGCTCGGGAGATCGGTCGAGCCTGGGAGCGATGATAGGGCTCTCGAGGCCACGGTAAGTGGCGCTCGGGAGATCAGTCGGGCGCTTCGTGCGCCCCGGCTCTCTCGACGAGCGCCGTATTGCTCTTTGACAATAGAATGGTTTTTGGTGGCACAGACACTCCTGTCTGTGCTCCGACGAGCGTCACGTTGCTAGGTTTTGCTGCGCGCCCGGAAGATCAATCGCAGTCCCGAGCGAGTCGCAGTAGCAACGAGCCGCGGGATCGCTCCGCCCCGGTGAAATGAATTCGCAGTTCCGGTGAAAGCGTGGGCCTTCAGGCCCACGAAACACACCCCCAAGTAATCACGGCTTCAGCCATGGGACTTTACGTCGCGCCACCGCCCACAAATCCCCAAAAGAAGTGACACACCGCGCAAAGTGTTTTCCCGCGTAACTTCTTGAAAACAAAGTAAAGCGACACCAAAGAAGTGACACACTTTTTCGCGCTTGCTTCCGAACCTAGGACAGCACCGCGCATTCCTGGCCGGGACGCGATACCCACGTCCCGCCGATGCAGCGCGAGCCTCGTTGACGCCCGCCGCGACGGGCGACTATAGTGGCCGCAGGCGCGGGTACTGCGATCCTCTCGCGCAACTCCAATGGATTCGCGACTTCTCCACGATCTGACGAAGCTTCTGGGCCCACGCGGCGTCCTGCACCAGCCCGAGGACTTGCTGCTCTACGAGTACGATGGCTCGGTCGAGACCGCGCGGCCGGATTGCGTAGTTTTCCCGCGCGCCACCGCGGACGTGGTCGAAATCGTCCGGCTCGCCAATCGCCACAAGGTTCCGCTCGTTGGGCGCGGCACGGGAACAGGCCTCTCGGGCGGCGCAATCGCGCGGCACGGCGGAATCATCGTTTCATTTGCGCGCATGAAAAGCATTCTGGAAATTGACGCTGAAAACCAGCGCGCGACCGTTCAGCCGGGCGTGGTCAACGCCGATCTCAGCGCGGCCGTCGAGCATCTCGGCCTTCATTTCGCTCCCGACCCTTCGAGCCAGAAGGCCTGCACGATCGGCGGAAATGTTTCCGAGAACTCCGGCGGGCCTCACACTCTTGCCTACGGAGTCACCACGAACCATGTTGTCTCGCTGGAAATCGTCCTGCCGAGTGGCGAACTCGTGCGGCTCGGCAGCGCGGCGCTCGATCCGCCCGGCTACGATCTTACGGGCCTCTTCGTCGGCTCCGAGGGAACGTTTGGCCTCGTCACCGAGATTACCGTGAAGCTCACGCGCAATCCGGAAGCTGTGAAGACGCTGCTCGCCGTTTTCGATTCTGTTGACGACGCCACCGAAACCGTAGCCGAGATCACCGCGCGCGGAATCACTCCGGCTGCATGCGAAATGCTCGATGGCTGGACGATTCGCGCCGTCGAAGATTACGTTCACGCTGGGTTTCCGCTCGACTGCGCGGCTATTTTGTTGATCGAAGTTGACGGAATGCGCGAAGTAGCCGAAGTGGAAGCAAAAGAAGTCGCCGATGTTTGTCGGCTCCATCACGCGCGGGAAGTGCGCGTAGCTAAGGACGCGCGCGAACGCGACCTGCTGTGGAAGGGCCGCAAGAATGCATTCGGCGCGGCCGGCCGGCTCGCACCAACCTACTACACGCAGGACGGCGTGATTCCGCGAACGAAACTTCCCGCCACGCTGCGCCGCATCGGTGAAATCAGCAAGAAATACGGCCTGCAGATCGGCAATGTGTTTCACGCAGGCGACGGCAACTTACACCCCATCATTCTTTTCGACGAGCGCAACGAACAGCAATTCCGCGACACGATTCGCGCGGGCGATGAAATCATCGAGTTCTGCATCCAGATGGGCGGCTCGATCACCGGCGAGCACGGCGTGGGAATGGAAAAGGACCGTCTGATGCCGCTTCTCTTCAGCGAAGCCGACCTCGCATTGATGCGGCGGGTCCGCGACGTGTTCAATCCCGAGGGCCTGCTCAATCCCGGCAAGATTCTTCCCACCTCCAAAGGCTGCGGCGAAATCTACGTCCGTCCCCGGCCGGCAGCGGCCGCGCCCTCCGCATGAGTGTCAGCGGCGCCAGCATTTTTTCCCGAGTGACCGAAATCGTGGGCGACTCGAACGTCGCGAGCGACCCGGCGCAGATCGCCGCGTATCAAGTTGACGGCAAGTTGCCCACGGCGGTCGTGCGGCCTGGCTCAAGCGAAGAGATTGTCGAGATTGTGAAATTTGCCGCGCGTGAAGGGCTCGCGATCGTTCCCGCGGGCGGGCGAACAAAACTCGGAATCGGATTGCCGCCTCGGCAATACGGCATCGCGCTCGATATGACCCGCATGGATCGCATCGTCGCTTACGATCCCGGCGACCTCACGCTCAGCGTCGAGCCGGGAATTCCTCTGCACAAGATCGCGAGCGCGCTTGCGGAACACCGGCAGTTTCTCCCACTCGTCGTCCCGTTCATGAATCGCGCGACGGCTGGCGGCACGATCGCGTCTGGCGTTGATTCGCCGCTGCGCCAGACCTACGGCACGGCCCGCGATTTCGTTCTCGGAATGGAGTTCGTCACCGGCGACGGAATCGCAGCGAAGAGCGGCGGCCGCGTCGTGAAAAATGTCACTGGCTACGACATCCACAAAATGATGATCGGCGCGCTGGGCACTTTGGGTGTCATCACGAGGATCAATTTCCGTACGTTTCCTCTGCCTCGGGCGACGAGGACATGCATCGCAACGTTTCGCGGCCCCAAGGGCGCCTGCCAATTGCGCGACGCGATTGCCAAATCCGTCCTTCGTCCGCAAAGCGTCGAGATTCTCGCGGCGACCGGGAGTTCTACAGCGGAACTCGGACGACGCGCGGCCGTTTCCTTCGAACATAACGCCTGGTCCGTGGTGGTCTCCTTTGCGGGCGATGAACAGGTTCTCGATCGAGATCGCCGCGAACTGGAGGCGCTCGCACGGGCCACGGATCGGAGCGCGCTCGAGTCGTTCACAGAGCTGCGCGCGGAGCCGGCGGAAAATGTGAACCGCTATATCGCCGATTTGCCCGCCGCGATCCTCGAGCGCTTTCCCGCCGCCGCGATCTTCAAGATCAGCGCGCTGCCGACGGATTTGGCGGCGCTTGCGAGCCAGATTCAAGCCGCCGAGATTCCATGGCTGGTCATGATGCGCGGTCTCGGCGTGACCTATCTCGCGCTGCTTCCGCCCGATCGCAGCCAGGAATCGCTTGGCCTACTGAAAAAGGAGTGCGTTCGTATTTTCGGGCTTTCGGGGAAAAATCCTCGCGGACGAAGCGTCCTGCTTTGGTGCCCGACGGAATTGAAACGCGAGGTCAACGTCTGGGGCGCGCCCTCCGGCGATTTTCCGCTGATGCAGAAACTGAAAAACGTTTTCGACCCGAGCGGCATTCTCAGCCCCGGCCGATTCGTCGGAGGGCTCTGAAAACGTGGCGACCAATCTCCCACGCAGCGGATTCGCGGGCGAGGACAAACCGGAGTACGCGGATTATTCGCGCTGCGTTCATTGCGGGCTTTGCCTGAATCACTGCCCGACCTATCGCCTATGGGGCCAGGAAGCGGATTCGCCGCGCGGGCGCATTCGCCAAATGCAGCTGGTGGATGAGGGCAGGCTCGAGCTGGGCGAAGGATTCGTTACGCATATTGATCGCTGCCTCGATTGCCGCGCGTGCGAGACGGCGTGCCCTTCGGGCGTCGAGTACGGCAAGCTCGTGGAGGCGGCGCGAGCGCAGATCGAGGATCACTACAAGCGCCCGCTCGCTTCACGCATCGCGCGCGATGTCGTGTATCGCCGGCTGCTTCCCTTCCCGCGCAGAATTGCCGCGGCCGCGCGGCTCCTGCGCTTATATCAGCGTTCGGGATTGGCTGCGCTCGCGCGTGGCTCCGGCATTCTGAATTTGCTCGGGCTGCGCGACCGCGAGCGCTTGCTGCCGAAAATAGATTCGGATTTCTTTTTCGATGACCTTGGCAAGACGTTTCCGGCACAGGGTCCCCGGCGTGCGCGCGTAGCGTTCTTCGCGGGATGCGTCGCGCAGGTCACGTTCAGCGAACTTAATCGCGCCACCATTCGCGTCCTGCAGGCGAGCGGCTGCGAGGTGATCGTGCCGGCCGGGCAAGTCTGCTGCGGCGCCTTACCGGCACATGCCGGCGTGCGGGACGTGGCCCGGAATCTCGCTCGCGCGAATTTCGCGGCATTCCCCACAAAAGATTTCGACGCGATTATCACAAACGCCGCGGGCTGCGGTTCCACGTTGAAGGAATACACGCACCTCTTCGCTGCGGTAGGCCAGGAGCACAACGAAGCCGCGGAATTCTCGGCTAAGATGCGGGACGTCAGCGAATTCCTGGCCGATCTCGGCCTGACCGCGCCGCTTCGGAAGCTTCCTCTGCGCGTCACGTATCAGGATTCCTGCCACCTGGTCCACGGACAGAAAATCCGCGAAGCCCCGCGCAAATTGATCCGCTCCGTTCCGGGAGTGGAATTGATCGAAATGCAGTTGGCCGACCAGTGCTGTGGCTCGGCAGGGGTTTACAACGTCACGGAGACAGAAGCGTCCCTCGAATTGCTGGCTCTGAAAATGGACTCCACGCGCGCGACCAAGGCGCAAGCCATCATTACCGCAAATCCCGGCTGCATTCTGCAACTTCGCGCCGGCGCGGCAATTCACGGCACGGGCCAAGAAGTCCTGCACGTTGTCGAGCTCCTTGACCGCGCCATCGGTCCCACCGCCAGCGGCGGGAACTGATTATTTTTCACCGACGAGGTAGCGGCAGCCGTTCGGCCCCATCTTGGCGGAGTGGACCGCGCCGGCGGGAACATCGCAACGCTCCCCCGCGCGATATGTTTGCGATTTGCCGCCCATCGTCAACGTCATCTCGCCGTCGAGAATGATGTGAGCCGTCAGGCCGGCGTGCGTGTGATCGGAATAGTGCGCCTGCGGGCCGTCCTGCCAGACGTAGGTGTGGGCGAATCCCTCCGCTGATAGCTGTTTCCGCGATTCGCTCTCGTTCAGTGGGGCCATATCCGATACGAAATTATATCAGGGCGTTTGCGTTCGGTGTAACGGGGGGAGCGCTCGCGGACGGGGCGTGTGTGGGGTTCCCACCCGCGAGCACCTTTCCTTCGTGGGTAAAATCAATCCTGCGGGGCTGGCTCGCCGGACCCGGCACCTGCGGCCGGTGGAGGCGGTGCACCTCCGCCGCGCCTGAAACGTTGCTGCCCTCCCGGGCCTCCCTGCTTCAACGTGTAATCGGCCGGCACCTGAAATAACGAGGCGTCCGGCTCCTGCTTCTGGATATTCGTCAATTGAAATGTCGTGGCGCCCATGCGCGGATCGCTGCGCTTGATCATCACCACGGTCTGCAGTTCGGAGGAATACCATCGCTCATTCGTAATCACAATAGCGTTGGCATTGCCGATCGCGCCAGCGGGAATTGTGTGGGTCACGCGCGTGCCTTCCGCCTGCACGCCATTGATCGTCTGCGTGCCGAGGGAAGTGGTGGTTACATTGCGACGGTTCTTCACCCCATCTGGGCCAGCGGGCGGCGCGCCCTCTGCGTCCGGTGACGGGCCCGCACCGTGCTTGCCGCCGCGGAATCGCTGCATCTGGCGCGCAATCTTTCGGTCCGGTTCGAGCATGTACTGGGTGCCGGCAACGCTGTCATTGATGAACACGACGTGCGGGGCAGACTCTCCCGAGGTGCTCCAGGGGCCGATGGCTGGCAGCGTCATGTCACGGCGGGTGCGGCCCTGGCTGTCGCGCGCAAATGTGCCCGTCGTGCTGCGTTGTATTTGATTTCCGTCGGCGAGAGATTGCGTTGTCTGCGTGGAGAAGGTCGCGCTGAACGGAGCGCCGGTCACAGTCTTGCCGACCAGTCCGGCCTCGAATCCCACGAACGCCATGGCGTCATCCGACCTCGGCCCGAAACCACCATGGCGTCCCGGAGGCGGGGGCGGCGGCGCTGAGTCGGATTGCGCTTGAACAACACCACCAAGCGCGAGCATCGCCACGGCCGTGAGGGCCCAACCGACTCGCACGAATCTGCTTCTGAGTGTCATGTCATCTGCTCCTTCACGAACAACTGCTGTCATCCAAAATTCGAGCGCGAATAATTTGTTGCGTTAGTCGTCTGTTCGCGTCTGCGAGACCAGTCGAATCGCCTGCGGCGAGCCGTCCTCGCTCAGCAACAAATCGGCGGGAATTCGGTCCGTTGCGCCGGGGTCGGTAACCGGCACCCCAAGTGAGGCGAGCGCAGGCCGCGAGAGAATCACGCGGACCACAGTGCCGCCGTCAACTGCCGTCGGATCGTCGGCGTATGGCAGCGGCACGAACGCCGTCGCGTATTCGGAATCGTTGGTCTGGTCCGCGAGCTCCTGATCCTGCTGCTCCGAGTTCGCGGGAGCGACCGGCGAGATCGCAGGCGAAGACGATATGTTCCCGGCGACGTTTGCGACCGGCGCGATTTTCGGACCCGGAGAAGTCCAGCGATGCAGGGAAATCCCCAGCACGAGCAGCACCACCGCCGCAACAGCCAGCGCCGCGATCTGCTGCTGCACTCTTCGACGAGACAAAGTCATCTTCTGCCGACGGAATTCCGCCGTTAGCGCAGTTCCCACGCGAGCAGACGCCTGATTGCCAGCCTCGCCTCGCGCGATCTGACGCAACGCGGCATCGAGCGCCTCCGCATCGGTCATCAGCCGCGCGCAGTGGCTGCAGGATTCGGCATGCTCCAGCGCGCTATCGCGGAGCGCGAACCCTTCGGTTCCCTGGCGTTCCAGATCGTGAACGATTTCCTCGAATTGAGCGCAATCCATAAAGTTCACCTCTTCGTTCATTCACTCACCGCCGAAACCTTGCGCACCGGATGCGGTTCGCGAAGTTTTTCAACGAGCATGGCCCTGGCGCGATGCAGCCGCGATCGCACGGTTCCAACGGGACAGTCCAGCGCCAACGCTGCCTCTTCGTAGCTCATTTCCTGAAGCTCGCAGAGAACAACCACCTCGCGGTAATTTTCCGGCAGCGTGCCAACCGCTTGCCGCACGCGTCCGACGGTTTCGACCGAAGCGAATTCGTCCCAGCCCGACGCGGCCGCGAAAACGCCGCGTCCGTTGCCATTGCCGCCAGCCGCGTGGTGCGAGCCTGCACCGCTCGAAACGGTCTCGCGAAGATCGTCCGGGTCGCCGTCGAATGACACCAGCCGCCGATCCTGCTCCCAGCGCTTCCGGAGATGATTTCGCGCGACGCCGAAAAGGAATCCGCCCAGAGTGCCGCGCGTAGGATCGAATCGTCTGGGATCGCGGATCAGCGCCATAAAGACTTCCTGGGTCACGTCCTCGGCCATGGCCGAATTCCCGCTCATATGCAGGGCAAAGCGGTAGATCGCCGGGTGCTTTCGCCGGTACACTTCCGCGAAAGCCTCCTCATCGCCGCCGGCCATCCGCCGCAGCAGAAGGGCGTCCGCAAGATCGGTCGTCTGAGTCATCTCTATCTATTATGGACGGCCCGTTTTGCTTCTCGTTACATATTCCGGGATACGGGTATAAAGGTTCCCAAATTCTATTCCCAGAACGCCTTATACCGGTGGGGACGGCTTGAATCCGGGTTCTTGACCAAAGGGTCGGAGTCCAATACCGTATGGGCGCTGCCAACAGGAGGCGCGATGCTGGAGTTTGACCCTCACGTTCTCGACGAGAAGCCTGTTCCGCCGCCCGAGGAATTTGTTAAGTGGGCGCGGGTGAAATCGCTCGAAGAGTACCGCAAAATGTACGAAGAGGCCGAGCGCGATCCTGAAACCTTCTGGGGTGAACAGTCGGAACTGCTTGACTGGTTCACGCCGCCCACCAAAATATTGGAGTGGAATCCCCCGCACGCAAAATGGTTTGCGGATGGAAAGCTCAACGTCTCGCACAATTGCATTGACCGGCACCTGGAGAAGAATCGCAACAAGCCCGCGCTGATTTGGGAAGCCGAGGACGGCGCTACTCTTCAATTCACGTACGCCGAATTTCACGAGCGCGTCTGCAAATTCGCGAATGCGCTTCTAGCGCTCGGCGTGAAAGCGGGCGAATGCGTGACGATCTATCTCCCGATGGTGCCCGAGCTGCCCATCGCGATGCTTGCCTGCGTGCGGATCGGCGCGCTCCATTCGGTGATCTTCGGCGGGTTCAGCGCCACGGCGCTGGTGGACCGGATCGCCGACTCGAAATCGAAAGTGCTGATCACCGCCGACGGCGGTTACCGCCGCGGCAAAATCGTTCCGCTGAAAGAAACCGCGGATGCGGCGCTGAAGAATTGCCCCACGATCACAAAGTCCGTGGTGGTAAAACGCACCGGGCTCGAGGTGGAGTGGCAGGAGGGGCGCGATCTCTGGTGGCATGATGTCGAGAAAGCGGCTTCGAAGGACTGCCCCGCCGCGCACCTTGATTCAGAGCATCCGCTTTTCATCCTCTATACCAGCGGCACAACGGGAAAGCCGAAGGGCGTGCTGCACACGTCCGCCGGTTATCTGCTGCAGTGCACCTGGACCTCGCGCCTCGTCTTCGATTTGAAAGACAACGACGTTTACTGGTGCACCGCAGACATCGGATGGGTGACCGGCCACAGCTATATCGTTTACGGCCCGCTCTCGAACGGCGCCACCATCGTAATGTACGAAGGCGCGCCGGACCAGCCAACGAAAGACCGCTTCTGGCAGATCGTGGAGCGCTACAAGGTCACGATCTTCTACAGCTCCGCCACGGCCGTTCGCGCCTTTATGTCCTGGGGCATGGAATGGATAGACAAGCACGACATCAGCAGCCTGCGACTTCTCGGCACGGTCGGCGAACCCATCAACCCCGCGGCATGGAAATGGTATTTCGAGGCCATCGGGAAAAATCGCTGTCCGATTGTGGATACGTGGTGGCAGACGGAAACCGGTGCGATCATGATCTCTCCGCTCCCGGGCGCGACGCCTACGAAACCCGGCTCCGCGACCTTGCCACTGCCCGGCATCATCGCGCGCGTGGTCAACATGAAGAATGAGCTGGTGCCTCCCGGCGAAACCGGTTTCCTTACGATTCAGAAGCCGTGGCCTTCCATGCTCCGCACGATCTATGGCGACGATGAACGCTACGCCCGCGAATACTGGCGGAAGATTCCCGGTGTTTATTTCGCCGGCGACGCCGCCCAGTGCGACAAAGACGGCTACATCTGGGTGCTCGGCCGCGTGGACGACGTCATTAAAGTGGCCGGCCACCGCCTCAGCTCGATGGAAATCGAGAGCGCGCTGGTCAGCCATCCAACCGTGGCCGAAGCGGCGGTTGTGGCGCGTCCGGACGATATCAAGGGCGAGGCGATCGTGTGTTTTGTTACCTTGCGCTCGGGACATTTGCCTTCGCCGGAATTGCGCGGCAGGTTGATGGATCACGTGTCTGTGACCATCGGCTCGATCGCGCGTCCCGCCGATGTGCGGTTCTGCGATGTCCTGCCGAAGACGCGCAGCGGAAAAATCATGCGGCGCTTGTTGCGCGAAGTCGCAACGAAGGGCGGAATTACGGGCGACACGACCACGCTCGAGGATATGGCCGTGATCGAGCGCATCGCGAAAGCGCAGGGCGTAGCCGAAGAAGAGGAATAGCATTACTCAGCTGAGTTCAAGCAATACAATTTACGAAGTTGGGGGACCTGACTGATGCGTTTCGCGCGGACGAGACTTTTGACGTTGGCAGCACTGCTGGCAGTGACTTCGGCGCCCCGAACCTACGCGCAATCCGGGTCCGACTGGCCGATGTACGGTCACGACCTCGCGTCATCGCGCTTTTCGCCTCTTTCCCAGATCAACGCGGACAACGTCGCGAAGCTGACCGTCGCGTGGTCCTATCCGATGCGCCCGGGCGGCGCCGGTCCAGCAGGCGCCGCGTTCGCCCAGGTGACGCCGATCGTTGTGAACGGCGTGATGTATTTGCCGGCCGGAAACCGTGTGCTCGCGCTCGAGCCTGAGACCGGGAAGGAAATCTGGAGCTACCAACGGCCGACGGGATTAGTGAGCGCGCGCGGAGTGGCTTATTGGTCGGGTGATGGCGACAACGCTGCGCGCATCTTTTTCACGAGCGGCCATAAATTGGTCGCTCTCAGCGCCAAGACCGGCCAACCCGATACGAAATTCGGGGAGGGAGGCGAAATCGCGATGGACGTCCCGTTCGCCGAGGTTCCTACGATCTACAAGAACGTGATCATCGTCGGGGCGAACGTGTACGGGCCGGGCGAGACCAACCTGCACCCGCAGGACGAAGTGGCGGCCGGCGTTCCCGGCGACTCGCGCGCGTACGACGCCCGCACAGGGAAAAAACTCTGGGATTTTCACGCGATTGCTCAGCCTGGTGAAGTTGGACACAACACGTGGGGTGACGACAGCTGGAAGGGCCGTGGCGGCACGAATGTCTGGTCCATTGCCGTGACCGTGGACGAAAAGCGCGGCATCGTTTACATGCCGTTCGGCGGGCCCGCTGCGAACTACTACGGGGGCGATCGCCCCGGCGACAATCTTTTCTCCAACACGCTCGTCGCCGCCGACGCAACTACGGGCAAGCTGAAGTGGTATTTCCAGACCGTTCACCACGAATTGTGGGATTTCGATTTGCCGCCGGAACCGGTGTTGATGGACGTGATGCACGGCGGCAAGAAAGTTCCGGCGCTGGTGCAGACGGGAAAAATCGGCTACGTGTTTGTCTTCAACCGCGCGACCGGCAAGCCGGTCTTCCCCATCGAAGAGCGGCCGGTTCCGAAAGGTGACGCGCCCGGCGAGCAATATTCTCCCACGCAGCCGTTCCCCGTGAAGCCGCCGCCCGTGGCTCGCGTGACCATCAGCCGGGATGACATCGTGACCCCGGACGACACGACTGCCGAACACTCGCAGGCATGCCACGAATTATGGGACAAGAGCAATTTCTATAACGCGGGCCCCTACACGCCGTGGGTGGTGCATTCGTCTCCGGCCGACACCAAAATGACGCTGATTTTCCCCGGCGCCACTGGCGGCGCAAATTGGGGCGGAGCGGCGTCCGATCCGCGCATGGGATATTTGTTCGTCAACATGCAGAACTCAGGCTCGACCGGATACCTCGAGAAGAACCCGAAATACAACGCGCAAACCAAGGGCGACGAAGTTGAATACCATCGTGGCACGGGTTCGGGGAGTCAGTACGGCGGCTTCAGCGCGCCGGTGAAAGATGCGAATGGCAAAGTGATCGGCAACTGGCCGTGCCAGAAACCGCCATGGGAAACTCTGTCCGCCGTAAATATTAATACCGGTGAAATTGCCTGGACCGTGCCTCTGGGCATTACTGAAGAACTCCCCGAGGCAAAGCAGCATACCGGACGGGCCGGCGCATTCGCGGGTCCCATCGCGACTGCGGGCGGACTGGTCTTCATCGGCGCGACAAACGACAACCGCTTCCGCGCTTTCGATTCGAAAACGGGCAAGGAACTTTGGTCCACGAAGCTGCAATACACGGCGACGGCCGTGCCGATCACATATCAAGGAAAGAACGGAAAGCAGTACGTCGCCATCATGGTCGCGAGCGGCGGTCAAGGAAGCGATCAAGCCCTCATGGTGTACGCGCTGCCATAAGGAAGGCGTCTTCTGCCACGAAGACACATCACGCCTGTATTTCCTCTAATGGATTGGTCCGTTCAGCCGATTCACTTCCTATAGAGTCAAGGCGCTCGTCGTGAGGCATTCCTCCTGCGTCGGAAAATGAAGGCTCGAGGAGCGCCGCGTGAAGGTCCACAAGGAACGCCGGATTCGCCGTCCAGTCGCAAGCAGCTTCCGATTGCATCCGAAGGCATTCGTATTCCTTGATCGCTCGACGGGTACGAAGCGTTTCGAAGTGAACGCCGCCCCGGACGGCAGCCTTCCGGTGGACGAAGCGGTCAGTCTCCTGGCAATGCAGTGCGTGGTGCGCGGGCAAACTCCGTCGGATTTCCGCGTGATGGTGTCCATTGCCGAAGATCTGTTGGATGGCCTGGCGCCGCGAACTACAACACTGATTGATGCCTGCATGGCTACGGTGCTGCCGATGCATTTGAGCCAGCGCCAGCAGGAAGTGCTTCGCGGAATCACTCTGAATCTTTCCAACAAGGAAATCGCCTCGAAGCTAAACCTCGCCGAGAGAACCGTGAAATTCCACGTCTCGGCGCTGCTGCAGAAGTTTCACGTCGAAGGGCGCGTGAGCCTGATGCAGAAGGCAGGCGATCTAATGTCCACGCAGAAAACTCCCGATAGCAAGCTTCCCCTCGGATTTCCAGCTATTCTGCCTCACAGTGCTGGCATTGACGGCAGCGCCCTGCACCCCGAGCTCGTTCGACTGGCCGCCGCCGAACGAAGAGTCAGTCGCTAACTTACCCTCGTGAATCGCGGACATTATTGGACAGGTTCGTACTGGGACTTAGTTCTGGCTCGATTCGTCTTGGCACACCACTCCGCGCCGTAGGGTAAATTCCTCACACCTATAGAGACTTCGCCGTATCGTCACTTTCCATCCCCGCGCGTAAATTTTCTAATGCATGAATACTCTTACGAGGTGATGCCAATGCACATTTCTCATATCCGACACGTGCTCCAATCGGTCGCAGCTTCGAGCTTCCTTTTTCTGGCGGCAATCTTTTTCGCGATTCCCGCTACATCCACACCCGTTTCAGCTCAAGTCGTTGTCTCGGTCACCATCGCTCCTCCCGCGCTGCCCGTTTACACGCAGCCCATTTGCCCGGGCGACGGTTATATATGGACGCCGGGCTACTGGGCCTACACCGACGACGGCGGATATTTCTGGGTACCCGGCACATGGGTCGAGGCGCCCGCGGTTGGTCTGCTTTGGACGCCCGGCTATTGGGGTTGGTCTAACGGCGTCTACCTCTGGAACGCCGGATACTGGGGCCCGCAAGTCGGCTTCTATGGCGGAATCAACTACGGCTTCGGTTACATCGGCACCGGCTACGCCGGCGGTTACTGGACCGGCGGACACTTTTACTACAACACTCGCGTGAATAATGTGAACGTACACGTCGTACGCAATGTCTATACGAAGACGGTCGTCGTTCACAACTCACGCGTGAGCTTCAACGGCGGTCGCGGCGGCGTCACCGCGCGCCCGAACGCGGAACAGGAAAGATTCGCCCATGAGCATCACACCGCGCCCACCGCCGTTCAAGAACAGCATGCGACCGAGGCTCGCTCCGAGCGCAGCCAGTTCGCCTCCGCCAATCATGGACGCCCCGCAGTGATGGCCACGGCGAAGCCCGGCGAATTCAAGAAGCCCGGCGTAGTCGAGACAAAGGCACCCGCTCGTGAACGTGTGACGACCTCGCGGCCGGAAACCAAGTCCGAACCCAAACCGCGCGCCGAAAGTACGACGCGTTCGGCGAGTGAATCTCGGACTGTTCCGAAAACGGAAACCTCGGCTCGGATGGAATCGAAACCAGCTGCGACGCACGAGCCGAAATCGGAAACCGCGCCTCGCATGGAATCGAAGCCAGCCGTGACCCATGAACCGAAAACGGAAGCCGCGCCTCGGATGGAATCGAAGTCAGCCGTGACTCATGAGCCAAAAACGGAGGCCGCGCCTCGAATGGAATCGAAGCCAACCGTCACGCACGAACCGAAAACGGAGGCCGCGCCTCGAATGGAATCGAAGCCAGCCTTCACGCACGAACCGAAAACAGAGGCTGCGCCTCGGGCGGAGTCAAAGCCTCCAGCGGTTCACGAATCGAAGCCGCCAGCACAGCATGAGTCCGCGCCCCGAGCGGAAGAAACCCCGAAGAAATAACGGTCCCTTTCACCCGGCTATGACGGCCCCGTGAATCAAAAAGGGGCCGCAAAGTCGGGTACGCTCGGAGTCTACGCGCTAGTTCGTGGGGCGCTTGAAGAGGCGTTCGCGCAATGCGGCGCTTTCGCCCATCTCGATGGCGGTCCAGGCCATGGCGAGGGCGCCTTCCCTGACCGCACGATCCGCTTCTTCGGTGATGCAGTGCGCCGTGAACTCTGGCTGATGATTCACCGCAGGCAGCGAGTTGATTCCGATCATCGGATGGATCGAAGGAATCACGTGCGACAAGTTGCCCATGTCCGTTGACCCCGTTATTTTCTGCGTCTCCGGGCCAAGCACTGGGAACGCGCGGCCTGCTGCTTCCGCGTTTCTTTTGTAGATCGCATTCATTTCGCGGTCGAAGCGCATCTCGGCGTAGGGCTTATTACCGCCGCGAATCTCGAGCTTCGATCCGGTCGCGATCGCGCCGGCTTCAAAACAGCGATAAACCTTCGCACGCACGTCCTCGAGGTCCTTCAGATCTTCGCCGCGCACGATGTATTTGGCGGAAGTGTGTGCGGGGACCACATTCGGCGCGTCGCCGCCGTGCGTAATGATGCCGTGGACACGATCGGATTGCTTAAGATGCTGCCGCAGCAGTCCAATGGCGGTCTGCGCGACGGTCAGAGCATCCGCCGCGTTGATCCCCAGCTCCGGAAACGCGGCCGCGTGCGCTTCCTTGCCGGTGTAGTGAACGTCGAACATTGCCGCCGCGATGATGTGCGATTCGAGCATTTCCATGGGTGCGGGATGCACCATCATGGCCGCGTGGACTCCAGCGAAAGCGCCGCGCTCGAGCAGAAGTATTTTCCCGCCCGCGTTGCCCGCTTCTTCCGCGGGTGTGCCGATCACGCTGATGGTCAATCCCGCGTCGTCCGCGACTTTTGCAATCGCGATTCCCGCACCCGCGGCCATAGCGGCGATCATATTGTGTCCGCAGGCATGGCCGATTCCCGGCAGCGAGTCGTATTCAGCGCAGATGGCGATGTGCAGCGGGCCCTTACCCGCTCGCGCCACGAACGCAGTGGGCAGGTCGCAAATGCCGAGCTTCACGTCCATCCCGGCTTCCACCAGAATTTCGGCGAGCCAGTTCGACGCTTTTTCCTCTTCGAATCCAAGTTCGGGATGGGCGTGAATACGGTGGCTGAGATTGAGGATGTCCTTCTGAATGCCTTGAAACCACTCCTGAGCGCCCGATTTAGCGTTCATGATTCTTCTCTCCGTGCGCGCGCCGTTGCGGTGCGCCTTCAGCCACGGATCATACGCTCTGGGGTACCTTCGAGGATAGCTCCTGTTGGCCTTCACGGAAAATCAGAGGCAACAGGAAATCCTGCAATCGCCCGCTTTCCGCGAGTGTCAATTGGTTCAGTTGAATTCCGGTTTCGTTGCCGTTGAGCAGACGCATCACGGAACCCAGGCCAACGATCGGCTTCATGTCCGGAGACAGGTATAGATTTACGCGGACGGTCATCCCTGCCGTCAACTGGGTGGGGCCCTTGACGAGCATTCCATTCAGGCTCACGTCAATCGTTTCGCCTTCCCATTCCTGCTGATCAAAACCGATCTGCACCCTCGATCGCAGCGCTACACGCCGGAACCGCCGCCGTTCGTGCTCGATCGCGCCTTGTGTGGCACGCAGCAACTTGAGCAAGCGCGCCTTATCAATGGGCTTGTACAGGAAAAAGCTGGCGCCCGCCGCAAATGCGAGCGAAACAGCCGCCGGGCTTTGATCATCGCTGATCAGGATGATGGGAGTTCGCTGATTGATTCCAGCCTCGCGCGCCTGCCGGGCTAGCTCGGCACCATCTGGCGCGGGCATGCGCAGATCGAAGAGGGCCACGGTAAATTTCTCTTTGCGCAGATAAGCCTGAGCTTGCTCGCCGCTGGTTAGCGTCAAGACCTCTATGCCGGACGCGCTCAATATGCCTCGGATGAAATCGCACACGGCGGGTTCGTCGTCCACAACCAGGGCGCGCCTCTGCATGAAGTCCTCCCTATGCAGGGTTTATCGGCTGTTTGTGGCTATTCCTCCAGTGAGAGACTACGAAAACGAGGATGAAGATGGCGGTGCGATAAAGGCTGCGCCCCGCGACCAAGACCTTCGATCAGGAAGGATTGCTGTTTAGCTATTCCCGAGACGAGAATGGCTGCCGGAATGGCGGTTCTTGGGATGGATGGGATAAGCGCGAGAAACTCTCGTGCGGGGGGCGCCCTCAAAATCCATGATCTCGCTGGCGCGGTAAGGCTTTTCCCGCTCGCATGCCCTGCACCGCAGACTGAAGACTCGCGTGGTATGTTCGTGCGCCGAATGCGTCAGAATCGCCGGCAGCGGAATGGGCTGGCGGCAGGATAGGCAGCGGACGCCACGGTATGATTGCTGAACAGTTTCCGAGTTCATATAAAACGTCTCCTCAAAGATATGAATGGTCCTACGAGGGGAGCCAAATAGTACCCTTCGGGGGCGTTTGTGTCCAGACCAACTCCCGCTTGCAGATTTGGCCGGTTCGTGCCAGTTTCTTGGTGATATGACTGACACTTCCCGCCGCCAATTCCTGAAGATAGCGACCGCCGGTGTCGCGGTCGCCGGTCTCGGAACTCCGGCTGGCGCCGCCGTCGATCCTGTCCTAGGAATGATCTTCCCACCGGCGAACACTCCGGTGCCGCCAGAGGCGCATCTGATGTATCCGTCGGGAATTCGATTTCTCGCGACAGGCGTCGGCCTGGAGCGAATGACCCCTGAAGGATACGACCAAGTGGTCGGCCGCATCGTTCCGGCCGCGCAAAAGCTGGCCGCTGACGGAGCCAACGCCATCGCGGTGATGGGCACATCTCTCACATTCTACAAGGGCGCGGCGTTCAATCAGCAGCTTCAGGACAGCGTCGCCAACGCGACCCGGCTGCCTGCGACAACCATGAGCACGGCCATCGTCGAAGGCCTGAAGGCCGTCGGCGGGCACCGGCTCGCGGTCGCCACGGCTTACAACGAGGACGTGAGCCAGCGTCTGCGCGTGTTTCTGGAGGAATCGGGATTCGAAGTGCTGGTTGTCAAAGGCATGGGCATTGAAAGATTTGAGGACAGGCCGCCGGTGACATCGGAGGAGCTGCTGAATTTCAGCGCCGGAGTCTGGCAATCAGCGCCCAGAGCCGACGCTCTGCTCGTTTCGTGCGGCGCGTTGAAAACCCTCGAGCTTCTCGCGCCGCTCGAAGAGCGCTGCAAGGTTCCCGTTGTCTCGAGCCTCCCACACGCTCTCTGGGCCGGAGTTCGCCTGCTCGGGTTCAGCGGGCGCGCACCGGGCTATGGCTCACTGCTCTCGCGAGCCTAACTTCATTGAAATGCCGGGAGTCTCCTACGATTCCGAGGGGCGCATCATCTTCGCGGCCATTTTGGCGATGAATCGCCGCGGCGCAAGTCTCTCCCCTTCCAGCATGAGCCGGTTCTTTGCGCCCGAAATCACGCAGCTTTTGCCTGCAGCGAGCCCCGCTAGTCCCACGCGGGCGACTTTTTCCGCTGTTTCGGCGCTTCGGAACACGCGGTCCGGTTGCCGCGCTACTTCCTGGAATTCGGTCGTGGTCGAACCGGGGCACAGCGCGCAAACGCGCACCCCGAATTCGCGCAACTCCTCGGCGATTCCCTCGGCAAAAATAAGATCGAATGCTTTCGTCGCCGCATACACCGAATTGAACGGCACGGCCTGGAAGCCAGCCACGGAGGCCACGATCAGTATGTCTCCATGGCGGCGCTCGACCATCCCCGGAACGTACAACCGGGTGAGCTGCACGACGGCGGAGCAGTTCACCTGGATCATCTCGAGCATCCGCGACTCCGCGATCTCGTGGATATACCCGAACGCACCGAAACCGGCGTTGTTCACCAGCAGCTCGACCTCGATTGCCTTGCGCTGCGTAAAGGCGAGAATCTCGGCCGGGGCCTCAGGCCGGAGGAGGTCCGCTGCGAACACCTCGACGTGGATTCCGCGCTTCGCCGCAAGCTCGGCCGCCATTTTCTGCAGCCGGTCTATTCGCCGCGCTGTCAAAACCAGATGCGCGCCTCCAGAAGCCAGCTCCTGGGCCACCGCCAAACCAATTCCGGCGCTTGCTCCGGTGACCAATGCCCACTTTCCGACCCATCTCATGGACGGATTCCCGCTCACGGACGCCTCCTCGAAACCACGAGGCATGAAACCACAGTCGGGAAAGGTTCGAAAGAAGGAAATGGAACTCGGAAACGGCTCAGGCGGCGCGGTCGGAACGATCGTTGCGAGGGAAAACGGTGTCGCGGATTCGCCCACCCTGCGCTTTCAGTTGATCAAGCAGACGACGGGCCCAGACGAATTCGGCTGCCAGAGCTCCCAGCCCGAGCAGGATCGTCAGCCAGCCCGGGCCCGGCGTAAAGATCATGGCAACGCCGAGAGCAAGCAGAGTGAACCCGACGAGAATCTTCAGGAAGCGTTTGCCCTGTTGCAAGCTCTTAATGAACATCTGCTCGGCCCACTCCACCCTGTTAGACGCATCGCCCATGAATCGGACGTTGATTTGTTTCGAGCATGTAGATTGCCAACAATGGAACGTTTCGCCGATTGCAAATCTCCTATTAATACGGGGCTCTTCGCGATCTTTGACCAGAGAACGCTACTTCTTGATTCCAATTGTGGGAATTTTTTCCCGAGCGAGGGATGAAAATATGGATTTGCTAACCGTTCGCCTTGATATTCCGAAGGACGGGAATCTGATTCTAGGGCAATCGCACTTCATCAAAACCGCGGAAGATCTCTACGAAGCGGTGGTCAACACCGTGCCGGGCGCCAAATTTGCCGTGGCGTTCAACGAAGCATCCGGGCCATGCCTGGTGCGGGTGGAATCGAATGACGACGAGTTGCGGGGCGCTGCCATCGCAAACGCGCAGGCGATTGGCGCCGGACACGTCTTCGTCCTGCTGATCCGGCAGGCTTACCCGATTAATCTGCTCAGCCGGGTCAGGGACTGCTTTGAGGTATGCACGATCTTCTGCGCGACGGCGAACCCGGTGGAAGTAGTCGTCGCCCAGACGGAACAAGGTCGCGGCGTGTTGGGCGTAGTGGACGGCAGCTCGCCGAAGGGCGTTGAAAGTCCGGAGCAGGCTACCGAGCGGCGCGAGTTTGTCCGCAAGATCGGTTACAAGCTGTGATGGAGATCGAACTTGATAGCGGACTGGCCGAGCTGTCGCGACGTTCGGCTAGAAGTGGTAAACGAGGCCGGCGGAAACCTTGGGATTGTACTGGTGCGTGCCGAAGAAGCGGGTGCCAACCATATCTGCCTGCAAGCGGATTCCGAGCCGTCCGTGGCGGGGCATGAGATCCACTCCGCCGCCGACCGCGAATGCAAAGGCATCCTCGCCGCCAAACGCAGTCTGGGGCGTGAATTTGGCACCACCGACCATGCCGTGTCCCCACACGTAAATCTGGCGGCCGACTTGCAACCGGTAGCGTACTCCTCCCAATCCCATCACGATGGTGGTATTAACGTCGCCCTGTGGAGCGAACGCGGCTGCAAATTCGCCATCCCCAGCGAAGTGGCCTCCGTGGGGGTAGTACACGAGCGACATGTTGAAACCGTTCAGATTGCCTGTGACGCCCGGGAGTTCGTAGAACACGAAGTGCGTGTATCCGGCGTAAGCCTCCCAGTTGTAGTTCTGGAGGACTCCGTACACACCCTGGGGAGCAGGTTCGGCGGGTTCAGCAGCGGGAACCGCGAATGCAGGCATAGGCGATCCCAATAGCAATGACGCCCCGGAGTTCACCTGGGCCCCTGCCGTGAACGCGAAAATCAGGACAATCCCGCACAGAAACGCAACGTGTCTCATCACCCATCTCCCTCAGACACCGCTCCGCGTGTTCCCCGCACATTTCATTAGATCGAGGCGTCGAGGGGCTGTCTACTGATTTGATAGGCGTAGACGCGAGGGAATTACCGTCCTTAGGGACAGCCGCGGGCCGACTAGGGCATTCGAACTGCCGGGGATGTCAGGAGGCCGAAGCGTCCCGGTAGCGGATGAGAAGGAGGGTGATGTCGTCTGCCTGTGCCGCGCCACGGGTAAAGGTGTCAATGGATTCCAGGACCGTCTTCTGGACGTGGCTTAGGGACGCTTCGTGCAGATCGGCGAGCGCCTCGCGAAAACGGGGAACGCCATACATGTTCAGGTCCGGGTCCATGGCTTCGGTGACCCCGTCGCTAAAAAGAACCAGCGTATCGCCCGGCCGGAGCTTCGTACGGACGGTTGAGTACTGAGTTCCCGGCATCAGACCGACTGGAAAAGAGCCTTCGGTGAACGGTTCGTCAATCCCACCGCGGTGCAGCAAAAGGGGCGAGGGATGGCCTGCGTTGATGAATTCCATCTGGCCGTCGAGGTCGAGGATGCCGAAAAACATGGTGGCGTAGCGGGCCACTTCCACGTGTTCGCAGAGAAACTCGTTGATGTGAGCAATTAGCAGCGCAGGCTCGATGCCGATCCGCATCCCCGACAGCGCGCCCTGAAGCATTGTTGTAAGGAGCGCGGCGCCAAGTCCCTTGCCCGAAACGTCGGCGATGATGAAGGCTGTGCGGCCGTCGGTCATCGGGAAAACGTCGAAGTAGTCTCCTCCCACCGTGAGGCAAGGAAGGTTGATGGCGCTGACGCCGAGATGGGGGAAATCGCGGAAGCCGCGCGGGAGAAGCGCCTGCTGGATATCTCGCGCGATGCCGATCTCCTGCTCCATGCGCTGGCGTTCGCGTTCGAGTTCGACGAGTCGCGCGTTATCGAGAATGCTGGCGGCTTCGACGGCGAGCGCGTCCAGAATCCGGCGGTCGAGTTTCGAAAAAGCGGCGGGGCGGCGGGAATCGAGATACACGATGCCGAGAAAATCGCCACGTTTATTTTGGACAGCTGAATCCGAAGTGCTGGCCCGCGCCATGGCATAGAGCGGAATCACGACGACCACCCGAAGTCGCTGGGCAATGATGCTTTCCGCCGCCCGAAGATCATGACCAGCCTGCGCCAAATCCTCGGTAATGATGCTCTCCTGCTGCTCGATCGCCTGACGCAGCGCCGTCTGGCTTGGAGCTGCCTCGTTCGTGGAAAGACGAGTGCCGCCGCGGCCTCGCGCAAGACGCACGCGAAGCGGCCCGGCGGATTGGGCCTCGAGCAGGAATCCCCGGTCGGCGTCGGTGATGGCGATGGCGTGGTCCAGCATGTTGCCGAGCACGGCCTCGAGCGGAAGGCGCGAATGGAGCAGCGCGGTCGCTTCGAGCAGAAGATTGAGCTTGTGGAGCCCGCCGGGGGACGCGTCGCTGCTGGACATCACATCAATGCGACTTAGAAGATCGGGAAGCGTGGTGTCGAGCGACGACGACGAGCGGAATATCAATTCGTAGAAATTATCAACGCCGAAGCTGATCACGTCGCCATCTTCCAGCATGCGGCGAGCCGTCTTCTCACCGTTGACGAATATCCCGTGGCGCTGACCGCGATCTTCGAGGTAATAGCGGTCGTCCTCGGAGACGATAGCGGCGCACTGGCGCGAAATGCGCGGGTCCGTTAGCTGCAGATGCTTGGCGGTTGCGCCGGAGCGGCCAATGAGGAATGGCAATTCGGCGAAACGAACAAAACGGCGAGACCGGTCGGGTGAGACGACCTCGAGGCCGATTTCGCCGTTTGAGGGATTGTCAGGCATTCGGTTTGCTCAAGGCGAAAATTGTAGCACGCGAAGTCGGATGCAGTTCGCCGCGCCATCCGGCGAGTGTACTCGAACCGGAATCACAACCCCTGCGCTCTGCGGGCGGGACGTGGCGCTATTTCGAAAAGCTGCGAATGCCGTCGGCCTCGGTGTCGGAGACGTCGAAGACCGTCAATAGCTTGGTGACTTGCAGCACTTCGTGGAATTTGGCGCCTAGATGGCAGAGGCGGACGGATGCGCCGCGAGTTGACGCGCTGTGATGCGCGGACACCAGAGTGCCGAGGCCGGTGCTGTCAATCAGAGTGATGTTGTCCAGGTTCAGGAGGATTTTTTTCTTGCCCTCGGCAAGCAGAGCTTTGATTTTTTCGCGGAACGCGTTCGTCTCTTCCCCGAGCACGACGCGCCCTTCGAGATTTACAACGGTCACGCCGTCCACTTCCCGCTCGGTCATTTTAAGAGGCATGTTCGTTTCCCCCATTCTTGATAATCCTCCAGCCAAATGACTGGAGAGGATTCGCAAAGCTCTTCGGCCCAGCGAGGACTCCCGCGCGGAGGCAGCAGCGGGGCGGAGTATAACCGTTTGTCGCGCCGGTGAAAAGCGAAGCGAAAAGGTCGCGGTGCCGTTTTGCAGGGTCGCGCCGTTGCGTTGACTTGCCGAGAAGCGAACCATAAGATATTGCGCAATGTCCGAGCGGGATTCCCTCATTGGTCAAAGCATCTCGCACTACCGCGTCGTCGAGAAACTGGGCGGCGGGGGGATGGGCGTCGTCTACAAGGCCGAAGACGTCACTTTGGGCCGCGCCGTCGCGCTGAAATTCCTGCCGGAAGACGTATCCCGTGACAAACAGGTCCTCGAACGGTTTCTCCGCGAGGCGCGGGCCGCAGCTGCTATGAACCACCCCAACATTTGCACGATTTACGAAATCGGCGAGCACGACGGACGCCGGTTCATCGCCATGGAGTTGATGCAGGGGCAAACGCTCAAACATCGCATCGCCAGCGGAGCCATGGATACGAGTACGCTTCTCGGTCTGGCCGAGCAGATGGCCGACGCCTTGGACGCAGCACACGGGCATGGCATCGTCCACCGCGACATCAAACCGGCCAACATCTTCATCACCGAGCGCGGGCAGGCAAAGATTCTCGATTTCGGTCTGGCGAAGCAGCTGCCCGCAAGCAGACACGGAGGATATCAAGGCGAGACGCAGGCAACGATGGGTCACGACGATCCAAACCTGACGAGCCCCGGCGTGGCACTCGGCACGGTGGCTTACATGTCACCCGAACAAGCGCTCGGCCAGGACGTGGACGCGCGCACCGACCTCTTCAGCTTCGGTGCGGTGCTCTACGAAATGGCGACAGGGCGACAAGCGTTCTCGGGGCCGACGTCCGCTGTTATTTTTGACGCGATTTTGAACCGGGCGCCCACGTCGCCGGCGAGATTGAATCCGGAATTGCCGCCGGAGCTGGAGCGCGTGATCAACAAGGCGCTCGAAAAGGATCGCGCACTGCGCTACCAACATGCTTCGGATATTCGCGCAGATTTAAAGCGGTTGCAGCGCGACACAGATTCAGGGCGTTCGGCTTCGGCGACCGGCGCGCAGTACACGGCGAATCCGACGAACGCGAATTCGCAGAACGCCAAGCGGCGTCCGCTCAGGATAGTTGCGTACTCGATCGCGGGGCTGATCGTAGCCGCAGCGCTCGCGGCGGGAGGATATATCTATCTTCATCGTGCGCCCGTGCTGACCGACAAGGATTCTGTCGTACTCACGGATTTTACAAACTCGACGGGCGACCCGCTGTTTGACAGCACTCTGCGTCAGGGCCTTGCGGCGCAGCTGGAGCAGTCGCCATTCTTAAACCTCGTTTCGGATGAGCTTGTTGCCCAGACGCTCACACTGATGAACCAGCCGAAACAGACGCGTCTCACGCCCGAACTTGCGCGTGACCTTTGCCAGCGCACGCATAGCGCCGCCACCATCGAGGGCTCGATCTCCAGTTTGGGCAGCCAGTACGTGTTGGGCCTGCGCGCGGTGAATTGCCGAAGCGGCGAGCTTTTGGCGGAAGCACAGGCAACGGCCACTGGAAAGGAGCAAGTTCTCAATGCGCTTGGCGACGCCGCTGCCAAAATCCGCGCCAAGCTCGGAGAATCGCTGGCCTCGGTGCAGAAATACGACGCTCTTCCGGAGAACGTGACGACGCCATCGCTTGAGGCGCTGCAGGCATATACCCTCGGAAGTCAAACAGGTGACCTGGCAAATGACTACGCCGCTGCAATCCCCTTATTTCAACGGGCCATTTCCCTGGATCCGAATTTCGCCATGGCCTATTTGCGCTTGGGCCAGAGTTATCAGCCTCTCGGTGAGATGAACCTTTGCGCCGAAAACACTCGCAAGGCTTACGAATTACGGGAGCGGACGAGCGAAAGCGAGAAGCTTGCGATTTCGTCGTTCTACGAGTTGGTCGTCACCGGAAACCTTGAGGCAGCCCGTGCCTCTTATCAGTTGTGGGCCCAGACATATCCGAGGGATGAGGAGCCGCCGGAGAGTCTCTGGATCACTTACACCTTTATGGGAGACTACGAGAAAGGCCATGCTGCGGCGCTCCAGGCGGAAAAGAACAACTCCGCGAGCGGCAATAACCTTGTGAATTTGATCTACAGCTACCAGTGGATCAACCAGCTCGATCAGGCCGTGGAGACCGCTAAAGAGGGACGCAATCGCAACGTTGACTCTCCGTGGATTCCTCTGGTTCTTTACACCGTCGCTTTTCTTGAACACGACGCCGCAGGGATGGACAAGCAAGTAGCAGAAGCGACCGGGAAAACAGGGGTTGACGATCAAATACTGTTTCTCGAATCCGAAACTTCCGCGTATCACGGCGGGTTTGGCATGGCGCAGGAACTCGCGCTCCGCGCTTCCGACTCTGCGCGAAGAGTAAATCAGACAGAAACGGCGGCGGAATACGTGGCGCATGACGCCGTACGCCAGGCATTGGTCGGCAATCTGGCCGTCGCCAAGCGAGAGTCCGGTACTGCTCTCGCGGCGGCGCACGGCAGGCAGGTCGAGGGGTTTTCGGCAATTGCACTGGCCTTGGCCGGCGAGAGTGCCGAGGCCGGACGCCTGGCTGACGATCTGAACAAACGGTTCCCGGAAGACACGATTGTAAAGTTCGAGTACCTGCCGATGATACGCGGCGCCCAAATACTTCAGACTCGTGATAGCGGACAAGCCGTAGAGGCATTGGCGGCGTCCGCACCCTACGAACTGGGAGAGACAAACACTTCCTTCACGTTCGCTCTGTACCCGGTTTACCTCAGCGGTGAAGCACATCTGGCGGCGAAGCACGGCGCGGAGGCGGTCAACGATTTCCAAAAGATTCTGGATCACGCCGGCGTCGTGGGGAACGAACCGATCGGTGCACTCGCGCACCTCGGACTCGGTCGTGCTTACGTGCTGGCGGGCGATAACGCCAAAGCGAAGACCGCGTACGAGGATTTTCTCGCGTTATGGAAGGACGCCGACCCCGATATCCCCATCCTCAAGCAAGCCAAAGCTGAATACTCCCAACTGCAAACGGAGCTGCGATAGCCTGGCGGCCCGGGATTTGAGGTCGCCAATCATTAATGCCGCAGTTGGGATGGCGCGCGCATGATCGCATGGCGCTACTTAAACGGACAGAATATCGCTTGAGGTGCTCCATCCCGCGACCGGCGATCAGTGGATTCCTCAATCTACCTTGATGGCGAAAGGCCTGAAGCACATTTACGGCTTCGGTCACTTGCTCCTCATTTAGCGTGGCTGCGAAAGCTCCGCTCCCATAAGCCGAGGATGAGGTACCCCAAGAATCCAAGGCGACTTCCCGGACCACACGCTCCACTGAAATATGTGGAACTACATCTCGCGATAATTCAGCAGGCCGGCGCCGATCAGCACAAAACAAATCGGCCAGATCCAGGCAGGCGCCGTTCGATTGGCCGGCGGCAGCCGCAGTTCAAGCCAGCGGCTCCATCCCGCGAAGACCGCGATTACTCCCATCGGCACGTGGCTCAATTCCACGAGCAATTCTTCTTTGACGTTTGTGATGCTATGAGAGTGCGTCAGCAGAACGGCGCCTCCAATGGCGCACATCAGCGGAAAGATCAGGAGGAAGGGGCTTGCAGTCAGATTCTGTTTGCGGGCTCTCAATTCAAATACCGCAAAAAATACGCAGACGAGTGCTGCGAGGCGATGTTGAAACACGTCCGTTCTCAGCCAAGTAGCCCAAAATCCGTCGGGCCCATAGGGCCACGATTCGGTATCTGCCCGCAGAAATATCCAAATGGCAATCGAGATCAGCAGTAAGGGCCAGTATTCGGCCCAAGGGGCTTTGCCGGTCTTCGCCAAAAGCGCGAGGACTCCCATGGCAAGGACGATCAGTCCCATCCAGTGGTGATTGGACTCGGACTCTTCGATATCCGCCAGCTTCTTTACGGTCAACGCGACGCCGTCAACATCCCTTGCCACCGTAGTACCATTTGCCCCTATGTAGGCTATCGCAAGCGCACCGGGTGAATGACGCGGCACCGGAGTGGGATAGCCGAACCGCGGCCACGTTGGCGTGATGCGAGCAATGATCTGTTGAGAAGAGACGACATTATTGACCAGGTCAATCGCGGGCGGCTGCGAGGTAAGCGAGGCTGCAGTGAGAATGATCGTTATCCCAATGCCGAGCTCCGCCTCGATCAGCCAGCGGAGGCGAGGCATCACGAAATCAACGCTACTGTTGCGCAGGACAAGAAAATTGGCGCCACCCAGTACGAGCATTGCGAGAAGCATTACAACTTTGGCTGAGACCATCACGCCGTAAGCGGTTCCCAGGATCGCCCGCCACGAACCGATAAACTCGACGCTTAGAGCGAGACCGCTTAAGACAAGTGCTCCAACACTAACGACCGCCATGCGGGAAAATCGTTCGGCTAAGTACCAACGCGTTGACCCGTCTTTCGCGCGCCAGAGCCCCAGAATCAGAAACGGCAGGCCTCCGATCCACAAACCGGTTGCCGCCTCATGGATGGCTGTGAGTGCGACGAGCAGGGGGCGGTTATCAAGGCGAGAGGCCGCGTGGTTCGTCATGAGTGATGCCGCGAGAACGGCCGCCACCACGAGCGGCAAGCAAACAGCTCGAATATTTCGAGGCATCCATGAGACCGCGAACGCGAGCAGCGCAGCGATGAAAATACCCGTTCCAGCGAGAAAGAAATTCGCTCCGACTACCTGGCGAAAGCCAATATCGGCAATCGCCATCAGGACTTTCGAGTCAACGTAGAGATAGAGGACTTGTACGACGGCGAGACCGAGTGCAGCTGCCCGAAATAAGCGTAAGGACGAATACTGGACGGCTTCGATGCCATCCTGCGCCGTTCCCGACGATCTTCGCGCGACCCAGAGCACAAACAGCACCCCGCCCAACAAGAGGGATTGCAACACCAGGGTTGCTGCGCGAAGCAGAACCGAAAAATATGCAAAAAGGTCGGCGAGTTGAAGGTTCACGGGAAGCCTAACTCACAGTGAAGGGGATTTCTCCATGTGTCATGTGCCCGTCGGAGGCAAGCACAAACCATTGGATTTTGTAAGCCCCGGGAATTAGGCCCGTCGCGTGGGTTTGCAGGTGATCCGGACTCGATTGTTTGGCGATAGCGAGGGTTGTGGCCGGCCCATTGGGTCCGACCAGAACCAGCTTTGAGCGGGTTCCATCCACTCGAACGTTGTAGCGCAAGTCCACCACCAACTCCGTGCCTTTAACGGTCGAGTTCGCCTTGGGTGTCGAGTCTACCAAGATCGCGTGAGCCGACGCCACTTGCGCTGTTCCGAGAACCAGAACGAGGGTCGCGAAAAGGCAAATCCATCGAGAGCAGGATCGAGATCGAGTCATCCTAGGTACCTCCGAACACGAAAGGGTGGAGCGAGCAAGTTAGCACATAATCGTTGACCGCCGAGTGGCTGCGGTAAGGTTGGCGTTCTCGTTACTCATTCGCCAGTGCTCCTAGCGAATCGCCTGCGTGAAAGGCGGCGGATGGGGACACGCCCTGTTCGACAGGGACGGCGCGTCCAATACGATCGAGCCCGGCACCTTGGCTGACCACCCGCAAAAGGCGAACGACGCCAGGTGCGGGTTCGAGTGTCATACGATCGTTAAGCCAAGAGACTACGTTTTCACGAAAAACGGGAAGCGTCGAGACGGGTGCCCCGGCGACTTGAGGCTTTCGAACATTTGAAATATTTGGAACTAGGGTCGGCCCAGCTCCTGAGCAAAATCGAACGCCTCACGAATCAAGTCGGTGAGCGGCTCCTCTACCTGATCAGCGTGAACAAGCTTGAACAGGTTGCAGTACTTCACTTTCCTGGTGGGACCTTGCATGGATCTGAGCCCGTCGATTTTACGTGGAAGAAAGAGCCATACTTCGAGAAATGTCTTCCTCGGTCTTACAAAGAAATAGCAGACCTTCTTTGAAAACATGATTGACTGGGCAGAAGCATAGATGCGCTGAGTGCCAAGACCAGCGCCGAAGGCACGAAGTTTTTGCCAGGCATCGCGAAGATCCTCGTCAAGTCCCTCAATCAGCTCTGCTTCAGTTACATTTCGGTCGTAGTGGGAATTCGGGGCGAGAGCGGTTTTGGCCGGAGACTTGGATTTTTTCGAAGCCTCGGATTTGTTGACACCTTTTTCTCTCGCACTCAAAGTTCTTGGCCGCATGGACCTACAAGGTCAACAACATCGCCACCAGAAGCGCCGTCGGCGAATCCTACCAACGAACTGATGCGCCGCGCGGCTGCAGTGTCATCACTTTCTACCTTCGTCTGCTTTCGCTCGACTACCGGCATCGCAGATTTCATCATTTCTTCGCCGACTTGGCATTCCGGGTCACCGCGGCCTTGATGAGCACCTTGAACGCCTGCGCGGCGACCTTCTCCCCTTCGTGGATATCAATCGCCCTTCGCGTGTTGCCTGCCAAGCTCGAATTGAAGAGGCGCGATGGGTCTTCGATGCTGGCCCCCCGGGCAAACGTGAGCTTCACGACCTTCTTGTACGCCTCCCCGGTGCAGACAATCCCGTGGTGCGACCAAACCGGAATCGCCCACTTCCACTCCTCGGTGATCTCGGGGTCGGCTTCCAGGATCAGCGCCCGCATCCGAGCCAAGGTCCCACCGCGCCATCCGCCCAGATCACGAATCCGCTCGTCAATAAGCCGGGAAGCGGATTTCCCGGTTGCTTGTTCACTGCTACTCATGTCCTTTCTCTCCTTTCGCGCAGAGTGTGGGTGACCAAGGTCAGCCCAGCTGGACGATCTGAATGAGATTGCCGCAGGTATCATCGAGCACCGCGAAGGTTGACCCTGGAGCCTTTGTCGGCTCCTTGGTAAACGTCACGCCGAGTTTCTTTAGCCTCGCGTATTCCGTTTGGATGTCCGCGACGAAGAAAATCGCCGCGGCGATCCCCTGCTCGAAAATCGCTTGCTGGTACGCCTTAGCGGCCGGATTTTCGTTGGGCCCTAAAAGCAATTGCGTTCCGTCTGGTTCTTCAGGGGAGACCACTGTGAGCCATTTGAATTTCCCCATCGGGAAATCCAATCTCTTGGCGAAGCCCAGAACGTCGGTATAAAATTTTAGGGCCTTGTCTTGATCGTCCACGAAGATGCCGAAGAGTTTGAGTTTCATCGTCTATCCTTTCGTTTTTCGGTGCACTTCTCTCTATCCAGCTAACCCAGCTTGGCCACCACCTGCTCCAGCTTTGCAAGAAACCGCGGCCACCCGGCCCGGGCACCGTGGTAGGCCTGTTGCTGATCCGGCCCGAAGCCCGACTGCTCCATGCGCAGGTGAGTTCCCGTGCTCGTGGCGGTGAGAGTCCAAGTGACGACACTCCCATGCCCGAAGGCTCCCCATGTATAAGACAGCGTTTTGTTCGGCTCGACTGCCAGCACCTGACAGGCGACGGAGCCCCAGTCTGCGCTAAGGGCAAAACGGTGCCCCACGACCGGCTGGAAATCATTCTTCATCAGCCACTCCTCTATCAACGGCCCTTGCGTGAGCGCACGCCAGATTTTTTCAGGGGGATGCGGCAACTCTCTTTCGACGACAACTGACCTGGTGGTTGTATCTGGTTCACTCATTGACCCATCCTTTTCAACAAGGATTCGAGGCGATCAAACCGCTTCCGCCAGAAAGCACCATAGAGGCTCATCCAATCAATTAGGGGCGACAGAGCCTGGGGTTGTGCGCTGTAGTGCGTCTCGCGTCCCTCGCGCCGGTCGCGCACCAACCGGGCGTGCTTTAGAACACCTAAATGCTTCGACACGGCCGGTTGCGATACGCCAGCGCGATCCGTCAAGGCGTGAACCGTCAATTCCCCATCACGGGCGAGGCGCTCGAAGATCGCCCGGCGGGTCGGATCGGCGAGGGCCTTGAAAACGACGTTCGTCACAGCTTGCATTCCAGAATCATAACCATGTGGTTATGGCTTGTCAATATCCTTTCTCCCTCTTTGTAAGGTGCGTGCGATTCGTTTTCGGTTGACCGTGCGTGAACGTCCCTTTACATTTGCGGCATGTCGAGAAAAGTTATCCTGGGATTCGGCCTCAGCCTCGACGGTTATATTGCGAGGCGAAACGGTGCTCTGGATTATCTCGTCATAGATAAAGAAGGTGAATCGGTGATGGCGGAATTTTTTGCCACGATAGACACCACCATCATGGGACGCAAGACCGCGATAGGCATGGTGAAAATGCGCGAGAGTGGAGAAATGCCCCAGATGCCGGGCATGGTCTACTACGTAGTCTCTCGACGGTGGAAGCCGGGAAAACGCGAGGGATTCGAAGTAGTGAGCGGATCGCTGACGGGCTTTGTGAAAAAGCTAAAACGCCGCCCGGGGAAAGATATCTATTTCGGCGGAGGGGGCGAATTGGCCCGCAGTTTCCTGCGAGAGGATTTGGTGGACGAGCTCTTCATCGGCCTTAGCCCAACACTATTGGGTGATGGCATACCGGGATTCCCGGGCAAGTTTCCGCAACGTGACTTCAAGCTGACAGAATGTAAGGCATATTCGAATGGGTCGGTGGGGTTGCGATACGAACGGCTACGGACTAAGACCAGCCGATGATTCGGCTCGTCTCCGAGCCGAGGCCGGTGCAATAATGCACCGGGCATAGAGTCCGCTATCCACGAGGTCAGCACAAAAATCCTGGCCTACTGCGAAAGAGGAAACGCCAATGGCTTCCATGGTTGATTCGTTATTCGATCAGTATGAACGCGGCAGTATCACACGCCGGCATCTTGTCCAAGCGCTGGCCGCACTGGTTCTGCCGGCGAGGATACTGGCGCAGGATGCTGCCCCGGCTCCCGCTCCGATTGTGCGCGGCTTGGGCGTCAACCACGTCGGGCTAACGGTGAGCGATGTTGAGCGGTCCTTCGCTTTTTATCAGAAATTATTCGGGGTCACAAAAGGCTGGCCCGCAACGAGCACAGGTCCGGGCATTCACATGGACTTCCCGGTCGGGTACATTAGTGTTGACTCGGTCGCCGAAAAAAAGGGTGTGATCACGCATTTCTCCGTGTCCATAGACCATATTGATCAAGACTCTGCGAGACAGTTGGCGGATAAAATTAACACCGAACTGCCGGACGCTAAAGCGAGGGCCGCTTTTCAGGCAAATGACGGAGTATCTACGGTCAACCTCCTCGATCCCGATGGCTTTCACGTTCAGATCTCGCCCAAAGACGGGCGCTGAACCGCGCTCACGATGCGCCCAAATTTCAAGCTACTGCTCCCCGAACGAAGAGCCGCCGCTCGAATTTCGACTTCGACAGCCTCCATCTTGCCAGCTGCAAAGTGATATAGTTCGAACTTGAAACGTGCCGCGCTAATCAGGGAGAGTGGCAGCCCACCAAACCGCAACGGTTGAGACTCACAAGCCGTTAGTCGCATCACTCAACGCTCACGACCTCGCAGTCGGGAAGCACGTCGCCAGGACGCCGTTTAGGTTCAAGTGTATGCCCGGATGCAATTCTGCGATTCCCGTGGTCCAAGCCTTCCGGGTATCAGCTGCTTTCAAGAGGTGGTCAATTTAGATCAGTTTTATTTCGCACGGACGTGCATAAAACATACGGAGACTATGACCACCACAACTTCCCTGAATTTTCTCGGTTTGCAGAATAGTCAGCCCGTCAAGAATCGATTGAACTGGAAAATCACGCCCGTCCTGACAACGTTCCACATTGGTGCAGTGGCGGCGTTTTTTTTCTTCACCTGGAATGCTCTGTTCGTAGCGCTCTTTTTATACTGGGTGACGGTGGGCCTGGGACTCGGCATCTGTTATCACCGGCTGCTCGTCCATCGCTCCTTCGCGACGCCCAAGTGGTTTGAGTATTTTCTTACGATCTGCGCTGTGGCGGCTTTGGAAGGGGGCCCGCTGCTCTGGGTGGCCAATCATCGCAAGCATCACCAATTCGCGGACAAGGAAGGTGATCCGCACTCCCCGCGCGATGGCAAGTGGTGGGCACATGCAGGTTGGGTCTTCTTTGGACATTCCCTGCGCCAGGACGTACCAACACTCAAACGCTACGTCCCCGACCTAGCCGATGACAAAGTTCACGTCTGGCTTACGAAATACCATCTCACGCCAATGATTGTCGTTGGAATCACGCTGTATGCTATTGGTGGATTGCCGTTCTTGCTGTGGGGAACATTTTTTCGCACCGTCGCGGGACTACATACCACGTGGCTTGTCAACTCGGTCTCCCACATTTGGGGGTCGCGCCGCTTCGAGACCCGCGATGCGTCCACCAACAATTGGTGGGTGGCACTGCTAAGTTTCGGAGATGGGTGGCACAACAACCATCACGCCTACCCGGTTTCGGCCCGGCACGGCTTGAAGTGGTACGAAATAGACTTCAACTGGTACACCATTTGCATTTTCAAGCGGCTCGGACTTGCTTCCCGCATCCATACCTTCAACTTCGCGAGTCGTGCTGCCGCTCCGCCCGTGGCCTCAGGCAATATGTGACGCACCGATTTCTTCTCCGATTTCTCGCCCGCCGCAGCCAACACTGATTCTTGGCGCGAAGCTCCGCAGTTCATTTCTCGCTCTTGGATTATCGAAGACTGAGCCGCAGCCACCCCGCCGAGGGCACTCTTGACGCCGCAGGGCAGCGTTTGTTACGATTTGCTCGCTGCTTAACCGCAGCGCTTATCAAGAGTGGCTGAGGGGACAGGCCCTAGGAAGCCACAGCAACCTGGTCCGAGAACCAAGGTGCTAATTCCTGCCCAGTGGGGGTAGATAAGATCCTCAACTGATCCCGAGTCCTCGGGATTGATTGAAGATTCAACTCCCAAACTGAAGTCCGGAGAAGTACGGGCCTCTGCTTCCCGGCGGCTAGCGTGCTTTTCTATTGCGGCGCAACGAGCGACCGCCAAGGCTTTGGCATCCGCCGCGGCGGACAGGGTCTTCGCCAGAGCGAGCGCCAAAAAGGGCTCCCAGGTCGACGGCGAGTCGAGGCTGGGAGAACGGGAGAGACACAATGAAGTTCGCCACACGAACGATTCACGCAGGACAGCCCTCGGAACCCGAAACCGGAGCGCTGGTCGCCCCGATCTTTCAGACTTCGACGTACGAACAGGAATCGCCCGGCCAGGACAAGGGCTTTTCCTACTCGCGCACGAACAATCCCACCCGCCAGCGCCTCGAAACGGTGCTCGCGGAGCTCGAAGGCGTGCCGTTCGCGGCCGCTTTCGCGTCGGGCCTCGCCGCCGAAAATGCGGTGCTGCAAGCCTATCTGCGCACGGGCGATGAAATCATCATTCCGCTCGACGTGTACGGCGGCACGTACCGGATCCTGAACAAGGTCTACCAGAATTTCGGCGTGGTCACGAGGCAGATTGACACAAGCGACTTGAAAGCTGTCGAAGCAACGCTTTCCAGCAAGACGCGCCTCGTCTGGATCGAGTCGCCAACGAATCCGCGGCTGCTGATCACGGACATCGCGGCGGTCGTGAAGCTGGCACATGCCCGCGGCGCTCTCGTCGTCGTGGACAATACGTTTGCTACGCCGTGCTTCCAGCAACCGTTCGAGCTGGGTGCGGACATCGTCGTCCACAGCGTCACGAAATATCTCGCCGGACATTCCGATACGGTGCAAGGCGCGGCGCTGGCAAGAGAGGCGTCCGTTTTCGAGCCGATCAAGTTTCTGCAAAACGCTACGGGCGCGGTCCCTTCTCCGTTCGATTGTTGGCTCACCATGCGCGGGCTGAAGACGCTCGAGCTCAGAATGCAGCGCCACCAGGAGAATGCCATCGCGATTGCGAATGCTCTGGACGGGCACGCGCTCGTGCGCCGGGTTTACTTCCCCGGCCTCACGAGCCATCCCGGCCACGACGTCGCGCGAAAGCAGATGACCGGGTTCGGCGGCATGGTGTCATTCGAACTGGACGGAACCATCGAGGAAGTAATCGCGTTCGCGTCTTCGCGGCGCTATTTCACGCTCGCCGAAAGCCTGGGCGGAGTGAAATCGCTGCTGTGCCATCCTGCGACCATGACGCACGCTTCGATCCCCGCCGAAGCGCGCGCTCAGCTCGGGTTGTCCGACACGCTGCTTCGCCTGTCACCAGGCTGCGAGAACGCCGAAGATCTGGTCGAGGATTTGCTCAACGGGCTCGCCGAAGTCGCAAGCGCGCGCGCATCACGAAAGCCAGTCACCGCCGCAGCACGCTAACCGATCGGCGCCGTTTTTCGTAGGGGCGTAGCACCGCTACGCCCGGCGCGAATGCTTGGCGCGAGGCCGCCCATCCGGAAACAGCTCGTAGCGCAGGCGTCCCGCCGGCGATTTTGATCCTAGCGAACGTTACGGAGGAACGCCGGTGCTACAATCCTTGCGCTCGCCGCCGGTCACTTCGATCGCCGAGCCTTCCGTTTCGCGGGAGAAATCGCGGTGCCAATCGAGAAAGTCCGCTGGGGAATTCTGGGCGTCGCTTCAATCGCGCTTCGCCGGGTGATCCCGGCGATGCAAAAGAGCGATTGGAGCGAGATCGCCGCAATCGCGTCCCGTGACCGCGGCAAAGCCGGAGAGGCCGCACGAAAGTTCGGCATTCCACGCGCGTACGGATCGTACGAAGAGCTGCTGGCCGATCCGGATATCGAAGCGATCTACAATCCCCTTCCAAATAACCTCCACGTTCCGTGGTCCATCACTGCCACGCAAGCCGGCAAGCACGTACTGTGCGAGAAACCGATCAGCATGAGCGCGATGGAAGCGCGAAGGCTGCTCGAAGCCCGCGACAGAGCGGGTGTAAAAATCAGCGAAGCTTTTATGGTGCGGACGCATCCACGATGGCTCCGCACGCGCGACTTGATCCGCAGCGGCCGCATCGGAAACTTGTTGCTAGTCAGTGGCCTGTTCAGTTACCTCAATCGCGATCCCAATAACATCCGCAACAGTCGCGAGTACGGTGGCGGAGCGCTGCTCGATCTCGGATGCTATCCCGTGACGCTGTCGCGGTTCCTCTTCGGGCAGGAGCCCACGCGCGTGATGGGCTCGCTCGAGCGCGATCCTGCTATGGGAACCGACCGCCTGACTTCGGCGATTCTCGAATTCCCTGCCGGCCAGTCTGTGTTCACGTGCAGCACGCAGCTTGCGTACCATCAGCGAATGTCTCTGCTTGGGACCAAAGGACGCGTTGAGCTCGATCGCCCGATCAATCCTCCCATCAATGAACCGAGCCGGATTCTAATTGACGATAATCCCGGCGACGCGGCGGGATCGGGCATCACAGCGGAAATGATTCCCGCCTGCGATCAGTTTACGATTCAAGGAGATTTGTTCTCGAGAGCGATACGCGAAGGCGGCAACGTTCCCGTGCCGCTGGAGGACTCAGTTTTCAACATGGCTGTGATTGACGCCATCTTTCGCTCAGCCGAATCCGGTAAATGGGAAATTCCGTAAGCTTTTGCCCCGGTCCGGCCCCATGGCACCTCGCGCAGGTCAGCGAGCGCCGGGAATCCACGTCGCAATCTTCCCTAGCGCTTTAGGTGCGACACGTTGTCCCTCTCTGATTTCTCGCGCGCCGCAGCCGGTCTTCGTTCGCACAGTCGTTGTCCGCCAGTTTTCTCGCCCCGCGCGGCGCTGAGTTTGATATCTTTGACGGCGAAGAGAGGTCCACCGCCGATGGTAATGCGCTACGATTGGACGCGAGATGAAATACGGCAAATCTACCGGCTTCCCCTCCCCGAACTGATTTTTCAGGCGCAGGTCGCGCACCGCAAGTTTCATCGCCCTGAGGAAGTGCAGCTTTGCAGCTTGCTTTCGATCAAAACCGGAGGCTGCCCCGAGGATTGCTCCTACTGTTCGCAGAGCGCGCATTACAAGGCAGGCGTCGCGCGACAGGAGCTGATGAATCCCGCCGACGTGCTGCACGCAGCGAAGCGCGCGAAAGCGGACGGCTCGACGCGATTTTGCATGGGCGCCGCATGGCGGCAGGTTTCCGACGGCAAGGAATTCGACCGCGTGCTCGAAATGGTGCGTGGCGTTGCGGCGCTCGACATGGAAGTGTGCTGCACGCTGGGCATGCTGACGGAATCCCAGGCGCAGCGGCTGAAGGAAGCGGGGCTGAGCGCGTACAACCACAATCTCGATACGTCGCCGGAATTCTACGGAGAAATCATCACCACGCGAGTCTACGAGGATCGCCTGCGAACGATCGGTCACGTGCGCAAGGCCGGCATTACCGTTTGCTGCGGCGGAATTCTGGGAATGGGCGAGACCGACGAGGACCGTGTCAGCCTGCTCGAACAGCTTTCGCTTCTCGATCCGCATCCGGAAAGCGTGCCAATCAACATGCTAGTGCCGAACGAAGGCACGCCGCTCGGTGGCGCGGAGGAACTCGATCCGCTCGTGATGGTCCGCACGATCGCGACCGCGCGGATTCTTATGCCCGCGTCGAGAGTGCGGCTGGCAGCCGGGCGCCGGGGTCTCTCGCAGGAAGCGGTCACGCTGTGCTTTCTCGCCGGAGCGAATTCCATTTTCTCGGGCGAAAAACTCCTCACAACTCCGAATCCCGGTGTGGACGCCGATCACCGGCTGCTCGAGACGCTCGGCATGCGAGCGATGCAGGGCGCGTAAGATGAACGCCCGCCCGATCGATGAGCGCATGGCGCAAGAACTGCATGCGCTGCGCGCAGATTCTCAATTCCGCACGCTCGATACGCCCGCCGGAATAAATCTGAATTCGAACAACTATCTTGGACTAGCGGCCGATCCGCGGCTTAGGCAAGCGGTGCTGGATGCGGTCGCGCATGCGACGACCGTTGGCTCGACCGGCTCGCGGCTGCTCTCCGGGAATGCCCGCGAATGGGAGGAAGTGGAAGTGGAATTCGCGCAGTTCGCGGGCACCGACGCGGCGCTCTATTTTGGTTCGGGATACGCCGCGAATATGGGATTGCTGAGCTCGATTCTGAAGTCAAGCGACACGGTTTTCTCCGACGCGAGCAACCACGCGAGCTTGATTGACGGAATCAGACTGTCAGGCGCCACGAAGGTGATCTATCCACATTGCGATATGAATTTCCTGGAAAAGAGTCTCCGCGAACACGCTGGGAATCAAGGCGCGAAGCTGATCGTCACCGAGACCGTTTTCAGCATGGAGGGTGATATCGCGCCGATCCACGACCTGCTGCGCCTGGCGCGAAAATATGGCGCCGTGATCGTGCTCGACGACGCGCACGCGACCGGAGTCCTGGGGCCGCACGGACGAGGCATAGCTGCAGAGCATGCCTCCGAACGCGAAGTTCTCGCCGTCGTCCACACCTGCGGAAAGGCTCTGGCGAGCGCAGGCGCGTTCGTTTGCGGAGGAATTGAGCTGAAGGAATATCTAATCAACCGAGCGCGTACGTTCATTTTCAGCACCGCGATGCCACCCTATTTCGCGCGACAGATTCAAGCCGCACTTGCGCTGGCTCGCAACGCAGACGTCGAACGCACGCATCTCCGTGATATCGCGACCGCGTTGCGAGAGGAATTGACCGCGCGAGGCTTCGACTGCGGGACGAGCACGACGCACATCGTGCCCGTGATGCTCGGATCGAACGAAACGGCGCTGCACGTGGCGAGCGAGCTGCAACGCAGTGGATTCGCCGTGCGGGCCATCCGGCCGCCGACGGTTCCTGTGGGCAGCGCGCGCGTCCGCTTCTCCTTAACGAGCCGTCTTTCGCTCGACGAAATTCGCCGCCTCGCGATGGCGATGGACGCAGCGTGCAAATCGCTGCCGAGAGTCCCCGCTGCCAGCGCCGTACATGCCTGAGCGATTCTTTATCACCGGAACCGACACCGGAGTGGGCAAAACGCTTGTCTCAGCGCTGCTCTGCGCCGCCCTCGACGCCTATTACTGGAAGCCGATCCAGACGGGGACACGCGAAGGGACCGACCGCCGCACCGTGGAACGCCTGGGAGAACTTCCGCGCGCAAAATTGTTGCCGGAAACCTACCGCTTTTCTCCACCGGTTTCTCCGCATCTCGCGGCGAAAAAAGCGGGTGTGACGATCGAGCTGAGCAGAATTCAAATGCCCGATATCGGCGCAAAAGAGAATCTGATCGTCGAAGGAGCGGGCGGAGCGCTGGTCCCGATCAACGAAACGCAGCTGATGACGGATTTAATGAGACATCTTGGGCTGCCCGTGCTGCTCGTTGCGCGGACGGCGCTCGGAACGATCAATCACACACTGCTTTCGCTCGCTGCGTTGCGATCGGCCGGCTTGAACGTGCGTGGAGTGATCATAGTCGGCAAACCGAACGCGGAAAACCGCAAGGCAATCGAGCATTATGGACAAATTGGAGTCGTCGGTGCGATTCCCTGGTTGAAGAAGATTGATCGCGACTCCATGCTGACCGCGTTCCACAAGAATTTCCAACCGCGGGTGTTTCACACGTGAGTTCCAACCTAAGAATCTGGCATCCCTTCACGCAGGAGGCGCTCGACCCGCCGCCAATTCGCATCACGAAAGCCGAAGGCGTTTATCTCTACACCGACGACGGCCGCAACCTGATTGATGGCATCTCGTCGTGGTGGGTGAATCTTCACGGCCACGGACACCCGGCCATCGTTTCCGCCATCGCGGAACAAGCCGCTAAAGTAGATCACGTTCTGCTCGCCGGTTTCACACACGACGCTGTCGAACATCTCCGCGAGGGGCTTAAAAAGATTCTGCCGTCCAATCTGGAACACATTTTTTTCTCCGACGACGGATCAACGGCTGTCGAAGTCGCACTGAAAATGGCAGTTCAATATTGGAGGAACGTCGGACGGCCGGTAAAGCGGTCCATCGTCGCGCTCGAACATGCCTATCACGGCGATACGGTTGGCGCGATGTCCGTCGGCGCGGATTCCGCTTTCAGCGATCCTTTTCGCCAGCTGATGTTTCCGGTGTACCGCGTCCATTCCGCTTACTGCCACCGGTGCCCCGTTGGAAAAGTGCGCGCGACATGCCGGATTGACTGCGTGGACAAATTAGAGCAGCTGCTCGCGGAAAAGGGCGGAGAGATTGCCGCCGTGATCGTCGAGCCGCTTCTGCAGGGCGCTGGAGGCATGATCGTGCATCCAGTCGAATTCCTGCAAAGGGTACGCCAACTGTGCAGCGAGCATGACGTGCTGCTCATCGCGGACGAAGTGCTGACGGGCTTTGGACGCTGCGGCAAAATGTTTGCATGCGAGCTGGCGAGCATCGTTCCCGATGTGATGTGCCTGTCCAAGGGGCTGACGGGCGGAGTCCTCCCAATGGGGGCTACGGTCTGCACAAGCGCGATCCACGAGGCGTTCGTCAGCGCGGACCGTACGCGCACGTTTTATCATGGACATTCCTACACCGGAAATCCCATCGCCGCAGCCGCCGGCATCGCGAGCCTGCGAATATTTGAAAGCGAGCCGGTGTTCGATCGCGTCAACACAATCGCCCGTATTCATTGCGAGCGCCTACAGGCCATCCGGAGTCATCCCGCGGTGGGTGAGGTTCGATCCATCGGTACCATGGCGGCGGTCGAGCTACGAGCTGATGACGCGGGCTATTTCTCAAAGCTCAAGCCGAAGCTGTATGAGTTCTTTCTCGATGCGGGTGTGCTGCTGCGTCCGCTGGGTAACGTCGTCTATGTCTTGCCGCCCTATGCGATATCACCGACCGAGTTGAACTACGTTCACGACCGAATTGCCGATTCGCTCGACCTGTGCCAGGAATAGCTTTCGCGGAGAGAGTTTGACTCAGCCTCGCATACAGAGTAGAAAATCACTGCGATGACCGGCACAATTCAAGACTCCGGCGCGGCCAAGCCCCTCGTGGTCGGCATTGGTGGCACAACCAGAGCTGCATCCTCCACCGAACGTGGCCTCCGGATCGCCTTGCAAGCCGCGGAACAGGCCGGCGCAAACACATTTGTATTTGACGGGCCGTTCCTTTCGCGGCTTCCGCATTACGCCCCTGAAAATCCCGAGCGCAACGAAGAGCAGCGTCAACTAGTTGAAATGGTCCGTAAAGCTGACGGGTTGATTGTCGCGAGCCCCGGCTATCACGGCGGCGTTTCGGGGCTGGTAAAGAACGCACTCGATCTGCTCGAGGACTTGCGAGACGACGAGCGAAGCTACCTCGACGGGCGCGCGGTCGGATGCATCGTCAACGCCTCCGGATGGCAGGCCTGCGTTAGCACGCTCGCGGCGCTGCGTTCGATCGTCCATGCGCTTCGCGGCTGGCCCACGCCACTCGGTGCAACGCTGAACACGACGGAGAAAGTCTTCGACGCCACGGGCGCATGCGCGGATGAGAAGGCTGCGCTGCAACTCGCCACGGTCGGACGGCACGTCGTCGAATTCGCCCACAAATATCGTCGTTAGAGTCAAACGGCGTCGGAACCGGCCTCGATGAGGAGCCCGGTCTTGCAGATTCTCCGAGAGGCCCGCAACTGCCAAGTTTCCATCTAACGAATCGAATCTCGCAGCTGAAGGAGAGCTTTATCGGCTGCGTCAGCCTTAATCAGACCATACCGCGGATTATCGAAGTCGAATATGGCGTAGATGGTGGCCGTGATAATTATGGAATAAATAAGAATATGCAACCAACTCCGGCGCTGCCGTTTCGACATGGCATACCCCGCGAGCAATGCCGTGAGAAGAGCAATACAAATCAGAAGGTAGAACATGAACGCGGGTAGGTGGATGTCGAGCGCGACAGCCCGCGCCGTTGTGACGTCTATCATATCGTTGAGGGCGGGTATGAGAAGCCGGGTAGATTCGCGAGTGGGATCCGCCTGGCTCGCACTCAAAGCCTGCGACCAAATCTGCCGCTGAATTTCCGACGAGCGTGCAAATGCCTGCCCGGATGATTCGCGGTTGGCGAAATTCTCGTAGGCCTGAACCCGCGCATCGAGGTATTCGCGGAATAAATGACGTATTGCGGGTTGCTCATTTGCAGGCAACAGATCCAGTCGAAGATAAGCGGTGCTGATGGCATTAGCCTCGCGAATTATCAACTGGTGCCGGGAATCGAGCCGGGATGTTGCGCCGGCAAAGCTGAAGCCGAGGAGAAGGCCGAGGAGCGCGAACAACGCGCCCTCAAGCGTTCCCGTGCCCTCGTATGCCAACTGTTCATTCCTGCGATAGCTATTGCGCCCAATCCGGTAGCCAAGTTCGAGGCAAGCCAGTAAGCAGACGAATAACCCAGCTAGAAGAATGAATGCCGCCGATCCATAGGGATTCATGAACGCGTTCCTTCCAATTTCAGCGACGCGCGGATCGAGAGAAAAAAGCGAGTTTCTATGGCGGATCATACAGTCCGGCGCGAACTTTTCTCTGGTCGTAATTTCCCGTTAACAGGGAAAAATACAGGGAATGTTGCGCCCTCGGGCTGTTCATCGGCGGGTTAAATCCAGGTATAGGAGCGCATTACCGAAAGAAAACGGCCTTTGCCTACAAATCGGAACAGGGAACGATCCGGGAATTAACAGGGAAGCAACAGGGAATGGAATGCCGGGTTCCCAATTTCTCAAGCCCGGATTCGTGTGATGGGCGCTCAACAGGTTTGAGAACAAATAGGACGGGTTTCCGCGAGGACGAACGCTTATGCAAAGGTACCAAGACTCTCAAGGGACCTTATCCAATCCCATTAACGAAGGAAACCGACCCGCGTAACAACGAAACTCGGACGGACGTTGGCGCTCCGCGCGGCCTCGATTCTCTCGGCCTCCTGCCTGTAATACTCGAAGATCCCGGATACAGAATACATACACTGTTGTTTGAACCAATCCAATGCCTGAGAGGTTGAGTCGGCTTGGTCATCATACTTGCCCTTCGGAAAGCTGGAGAGCTCGTGCAGGTATTCAGGAAGCCACGCCGCCTTGTCCGGAAGGTGAACAAAGCCATTCTCGATAGTGCTCGTGACCGAATGCATGCGCATGATTTTGTCCATTGTCGGCTCGTACTTCTTGATGGCGTGCATTCCCTCACTGACTAACTCCTGAATCAACTGCGTGCCTGAGGCCTTGTCTTCGATCAGTATCGTTTGCGGACTGAATGCCTCTGCTTGTTCCCGCGCGGCGCGCTTCAGCTCCGGATACCCAAGGCGCTTACGAAGGACATGGAGGAGGTAGGCGTGTTTGTCTTTCACTCCCCACGTGGTGCAGACGCTGTAATCGCTCAATTCCGTGGGCTTGTTCGCCGTGTCCCAGCTTTGAAAAGTCGTCTCGAACTTGGCGGGTAGATCCGCTTCGGAGTAGGTCTTAAACCACTGGGCTTTCACCAGTCCTCCGCCGAGGGGAGCCGGAGCCTGCTGGTATTGCCCACTAAAATTGTATTCCCCCTGGGCTTCGCGAAGACGATTCAAAACCTCCAACGGTTCGCGCTCCACATGAAGAGCTTCGCCGGCACGCCGCACAAACCGCCGCGCTCCACTCTTATATGAGGATCGAATCACATGGGCCTCATCTTCTTCAGCGATCGCGGGAAACCGAAGAACCTTCCACGGCTCCATCCCCAGAACGTGCCCCACAAGATCATCCTCGTGCAGTCTCTGCATAATCAGGATGATGCATCCGTCTCTCTTGTTGTTGAGGCGACTGTAAAGCGTCCCGTCGAACCAGTCGTTGACTGCTTTTCTCTGAGTGTCGGAGAGTGCCTCATCAGGCTTTAGCGGGTCGTCGATGATGATGAAGTCCGCTCCCCTGCCTGTGAGCACGCCTCCGATAGAAGTCGATAGACGAAATCCCTGGCGGGTAGTCATGAACTCCTGCACGGCCTGACGTTGCGGTGACAATCGAGTTGAAAACAGATCCCGATAGAAGGAACTGGCAAAAAGAGTCCGGCAATCACTCGACAGTTTGTTGGCTAGGTCCTGAGCGTAGCTCGCAACAATTATCTGAGCACTTGGATCGTGACCAAGCAGCCAAGACGGAAAAGCGATTGACGCGCAATGTGACTTCAGCGAGCGAGGCGGTACATTAATGATTAGCCGCTTGGTTTGACCGCGACGGCAAGACTCAAGTTCCGCTGCGATCACCTCGATGTGCCAGTTCGGTAGAAAGGACGTCGCTGGATTCAGTTCGTGGAAGCTTCGCTCGATGAAAGCAGTGAAATCCGAGCGCATGAGTGCACGATATTCATTTGGAGTCAGTCTCATCGCTACCCTCCCTAAGGGTCTGTTGGAATCGCTTGAGAACGTTGTCCATGACCTTTTGGTCAGTCTCTGAGAACTCCGTCACGGGCTGGGAGACGATGGAACGTTCTTCAGCAGATATGACGAGTTGGCACAGGTAACGCACGGCATGACCGTCTCCAGAGGCGGCTTTGTTGACCAGCTGCGTGATCGCGGCCTGGAGCTTGGTGATCGTCCTGCGGTGGCCATTTTCGTTGACGACCACTTTCTCACGAAGCGTCCGCTCTAGAACGTTGGCAAGGTTGAGCGTTCCCTTGGGTCGCCCGTGGACGTTGCCCGATCGGCCCTTTGTAAACTGGGCGTGCCTGGGCGGCTTGCCGTAACCGACCTCGTACTTTTCCTTCTTGGAGTCATTCTTCATGTGACGCCTCCTCCTCCAACTCACCGAATGACCGTCTGGATTTCTCATGCATCGCCTTCCTGTCGGTGAAGGCTTGCCAACGGCGAACGATGGTGTCGACGTAAGAAGGTTCGAGCTCCATGCCGTAGCAGAACCGACCAGTTCGTTCGGCCGCAATAACGGTGGTCCCGCTGCCGAGAAATGGGTCCAGAACAATGTCTCTGCGCGAGCTGCAATCGAGAATCGCGTCTGCGACCATTGCCGCCGGCTTGATGGTCGGATGAACGCCCGGCAGCCCTTCCTCGTTGGTCCGCGCAAGAGAGTTCACACGTCGGTATTCCCAGACGTTGGTGCGGTAACGCCCGTACTGGCCGAGCTGAATGTTATTCCTGTGTTTCGCGTTGCCGTTTTTGAACACAAACACCAACTCGTGGCGGCTGCGATAGAGTGAGCCTTGTCCTCCGCTCTCCTTAACCCAAACGCAAAGATTCTTGAATTCGGAGTACACCCGACGAGACGCCGCAAGGAACTCGAAGAGGTGTCTCCAATCGACGCACACGAAATGAAGCGACCCTTTCTTACTGTTGCGCTCCAAATTCCGGAACGTCTTAACGAGAAACTCAACAAACTCTGCCTCGCTCATTTCACCAGATGCCATGGCGAACTCGCGATGATGGATCTTGCCGAACCCCGACACGTAGCCGTCGATCGGATCGTTGTAGGGAGGGTCCGTAAAGACAGCCGCTGCGCGGCGTCCCTGCATCAACATCAAGTAGCTTTTTTCTTCCAGCGCGTTCCCACACAACAAACGGTGCCGCCCGAGAACCCAGAGGTCGCCAGGCTTGGTCACTGGGACCCCGGAATCGGCTGCGGCATCGGCGGGATCGGCTTCGCCCTCAGGTGCCGGGGAGAGGCCCTCGATCATCGTGTCGATTTCAGCCATTTCGAAGCCTGTGATCTCAAGGTTGAAATCGAGCTCGACCTCAGCCAGCGTCTTGAGTTGCTGTGCCAGCAGACGGTCGTCCCATTCGGAGATGTTGTTCAACCGGTTGTCCGCAATCATGAAGGCACGCATTTGGGCATCAGAGAGATGTTCGAGCCGGATTGTTGGGACGTGATCAAGCTTGAGAAGCTGGGCCGCGGCCAACCGTCCGTGCCCGGCGATCACGTGAAGACCAGCATCGACAAGGACGGGAACGTTGAAACCAAAAGTCTGGATGCTTCTGGCTATCTGCTGAATCTGCTTATCGCTATGAATACGAGGGTTCTTCGGATCGGGCTTGAGGGTTCCTACGGGTTTGTACTCAATGGCCAAATCTGGCTTGAGTGTGGCCAACCTCTTTGTTGTTCTCTGGAAATGTGTTGCTCCACTATTCTTTGTCTTGCCGCCGTGTCTCGTTTCCATTTTCACGTAACCTCGGGCTCAAGTTACGGGAAAGGACCCGACACAAACAAGGCAACTAAAACGATTGTTTTGGTCTATTTTGTTGCCGGATGAGCGAAAGGAACAGCCGAGCGGGGAGCTATCTTATTGTGCCACACGGGATTATTGCGCCTGAAGGCAGCCAGGTTCTTGCGGATGTGTTCTTCGGTGACAGGGTTTTTGGGAGAATTCCCATCTGCCTCGTAGCCGGCATTCATCAGGTTGGCCAGGGTCGCGTGGGTTACGGCTCGCTGCAAGTGTGATTCGAGAAATAACTGACACTCTCTGAGAGTGGAATGAGCCCTGTCACGACCGTGCCGCTTGGTTGCAAAAGCCGTCTTGCAGCGTCCCAGTTCTGCGGACAGCTCGATTGCGAGTGTGCCAAGGTGCATCGCTTCTGCCTGATTGCCTCGTTCCGTGTAAAGACCGGCCGCCGCATTCATTCCCGCAATTGCAATTTCCAATTGCTTCTTCTCTGTCGCTCCCCTGGCCTTACGTTGCTTATAAAGATAAACAGTAACGGCCTTATCCAAATAACTCCTGATTTTCGTTGCGCAGGCTCGCGCCAATTCTTCGTTGCTCAGAATAGCTGAAATCGTGGAGTCGAGATTGCTGTAATCCCGTTTGAGTATTCGTATGAAACGGGCAATCCATTCTTCTTGGTTAGCCTTATCCTTGATCCATCCTGGCAAAGGAACAACTCTAGTTGTGGCGGTACGTCTTTTGGTCTCAGACATCATTCCTCCGGCGCACTGTTATTTTAACCTACCAGGGCCCCAGTGCCCCCCAGCTCGTAAACCACGAGCTCTCAAGCTTGATCCAAAGCCCCGGAGGGTCGTTGCCCATTTTGCTTAACATGAAACGCAGAGTTCGCTTGACTGTTTGCCCCCCGCGAGCGGGAATGTGCTGATGCACAGGAGGAGAAAATGGGCGCAAACATCTCAAGTCAGATCGCCAAATTGCGCGCTTTGCCCAGAACGCAGCTGCTCGAGACTTGGTTGAAGGTTTACGGGAGAGCAGCCCCGCGGGGAATCAGGCGGGAGCTGCTGGTTCCCTTCCTCGCGTACAGGATGCAGGAAGACGCCTACGGCGGCCTCAAACCTTCGACCCGCTCCGAACTCCGTCGCATTGCGCGAGGCCTTGAAAAGCCCGGAGGGTCAACCGAGGCGAGGAATCGGCCCAGAATCAAGAACGGGACCCGTCTCATTCGCCAGTGGCGTGGCCAAACGCATGAAGTCAGAGTGGAGGAATCGGGCTACGAGTACCGCGGGGCCAGCTACCACAGCCTCTCCGAAATTGCGCGCAAGATCACCGGCACGCGCTGGTCCGGGCCTGCCTTCTTCGGACTGAACAGCACCATGTCTGTTCGAGGTCGCAGCGATGGCTGACAAACATGTTCGGTGTGCCATCTACACCCGCAAGTCCTCAGAAGAAGGTCTTGAGCAGTCCTTTAATTCCCTTGAGGCTCAGCAGGAGGCTTGCCGCGCATACATCCTGAGTCAGAAGCACGAAGGCTGGACTGCACTCACCACCCGCTACGATGATGGGGGATTCTCTGGCGGCACGATGGAGCGCCCCGCACTGAAACAACTATTGGGCGACATTCTGGCTGGCAAGGTCGAAACAGTCGTCGTCTATAAGGTTGATCGTCTAACTCGTTCCTTGGGTGACTTTTCCAAGATTATCGAGGTGTTCGATTCACACGGCGTCAGCTTCGTCTCCGTCACGCAACAGTTCAACACGACCACTTCAATGGGTCGACTCACTCTGAACGTCCTGCTTTCGTTTGCCCAGTTCGAGCGCGAGGTGACCGGCGAGAGAATTCGGGACAAGATTGCCGCCTCGAAAAAGAAGGGTATGTGGATGGGAGGTGCGGTCCCTCAAGGCTACGATTGCGTGGAGCGTCGCCTTGTCATCAATCCCCAGGAAGCGAGCATCGTACGAAAGATCTTCCGCGAATACATGCGCCTTGGCTGCGTCAGTGAACTCAAAGACTACCTTGATCGAAAGCAAATCCGTAGCAAGGCTCGAGTCAGTGCCGCTGGGCGAGCCTACGGAGGTGCGACGTACTCACGGGGAGCCCTCTATCATCTGCTGAACAATCGCATTTATATCGGGGAGATTGTCCATCGGGGGAAGTCTCACCCCGGCCTGCACGGAGCGATCGTCCCGCGAGGGCTGTGGAACAAGGTCGCAATCCGTCTTGAAGAAAACAATCGGGCCCACCGAACCGAGAAGTCTCAATCGACGCCGAGCTTGCTCGCTGGCAAGCTTTTCGATACCAATGGCGTCCGGTTCACGCCAACACATTCAGTCAAGCGCGCGAAAAGGTACCGCTACTACACATCTCAAGTAGTGGTTCGAAAGAGCGGCACCAAGCCCGTGATCACCCGGTTCCCTGCTGAAGAACTGGAACGATTTGTTACGTCGCAAATAGCACACTTGCTCCAGAGCCCTGCCAAGTGCACGGCCGGAATGAAAAATACCCCAAGTAGAGATGCGGCCGTGGAAGAAGCCGAGGAGATGGCAAACAGATGGCCTAAACTTGAGGTCTCAATGCAGCATGAGTTCGTCAAGAACTTGCTGATACGGGTAACGGTCGGCCAGACAACAGTGTGGATCGAGATTGACAGAACCAAGTTGCTTGCAACCTTAATGAGGGAGCGCCCCGACGCTCTTCAGCCCCTATGCGCACTCAAACTCGGCATCCTGAGGCTCGCGGGCGATTTCCGAGCTCTCCGCCGAGGAGGCCAAGTACGCGTGGTCTCACCTCTTGGTGGTTCAGAGTCTGATGGGAAGCGTATCCCATCGCTCGCGAAGGCAGTGGCCCGCGCCCGCTTGTGGTACGAACAAATCCTCGCCGGCGAGGTTGAGTCGATCGATCACCTTACGAGGAAGTCGGGCCTCACCCGAACCTACATCTTGCGGATCCTTCATTGCGCCTACTTATCCCCGCGAATCGTTGAGGCAATTCTGAACGGCACACATGGACCCAATTTGTCGATGAAGGCGATCTTGGCAGGCGTGCCAATCAATTGGCAACAACAGCAAAAAAGACTGCTCCAGCCGAATTTCCAGCGGCCTGCGCTTTCCTAGTGAAATGGATCATCTGCAAAGAGTCGTCACAAAACTAGATGAATTACTCACGCAGAGTTCTCCGTCGGCCTTCATCTTCAAACGTGACCTGCACGTCTCCGTGCAGCCCGTCGATAAACTGCAGAATCATGCTGGCCTTGGTCTCGATCACGCATTCCATCACGATCTTCCCGGCAGCATTTCGGACCGCGATCGAAATACTTTCCTTGTGCACATCCATGCCGATATATTTAGTGCTTGTCATAAGGGCGTTCCTTTCTGGAAAGGTTTGAGGCGAACACTCCAAACCTACTCCAAATGGGGCGCCCTTTTATATTGCGTCGGATAACTGGGTACTGGGACTTACTTGTCCGCTTAGCGCGCAGAGCCCGACTTTCGGTTTCAAATGGTCCGGGGTTTGTCCTTAAGGCCTATTGCTGACTCGACAGCATCGGGACTTGCGCGAAGCCCCGTCATCGAGTCGATATGGATGCAATAAAATAGAGCTTCAGGAGTCTGATGCCTTGTTGGCAGTTCTCTGGCGGCGAAGGCGGTCTGCCACCAGAGCAAACTCTTATCAAGAGCCTTCAGCGCTTGCAGACGTTCAGATCTAAGCTCAGCAGTATTGGGCAACTCCTGATATCGGCCGATGACAATCACGCTCATCCAGTGAAAATGGTCTAGTACTTCGTCGACTTCCACACACACTTTCGGATTCTTGCGCATCCATTCGATCTTCCGGCCAAACGTGGTAAAGCAGTAGAGGTGGTTGGGTTCATATGCGAAGTAAATGGGAACTACGTAAGGTTGATTGTCGATGGCGCATCCAAGTCTTCCGAAGGAAGTCCGAGTCATCATTTCCTGGCATTCCTGCGGCGTCAAATCTCTGATCAGCATATTCGGCCTCGAATTTCCCGCCGGAGATCGGCGCTAAACTGCATTAGGCTAGTCAATCGTCACAAGCAAAAGTAACGTGAATCACAGGCGGGTCGGAACAGGGCTCATACATTTCCATGATCGACAGTGGCTCGGCGTCCCGTAATCTTCGCGATATGGACGCGGTAGAAAACCGGCTCTAACGAGCGGGGCCCATCATGCAAGCTTGTTTTCACGTAGCCAGGTTCCCACCACCTCGGCCTTTCTTGCAGTAATTCGTGAGCCAAAGCTCGCACGCTTCGCCACTCATCCCTGTCTGGCAACTCCTCGAATCGACCTAGGACGATAACGCTGACCCATTGCCGCGGATTCACCACTTCGTCGACCTGGACGCAGACAAGCGGGTTGGCGCGCATCCACTCGATTTTTTGCCCAACAGTGGAGAAGGTGTAGAGGTAATTGTCTTGGTAGGCGAAATAGATTGGCACGACATAGGGTTGACCCTCGCAGGTACACCCTAGTCTTCCAAAATGTGTACGGGCCAGCAGATCTAGACTTGCCTGTCTGTTCATTTCCTGGATTAAGGTTTTGAAGGGTTCATTTTGGCCAGCTAGTGTTCGAGCTTCGCCGTGTGCATTGGGGTAATGTTCGTGGGCGGCGAAGGCCCTCTTGACGAGCGGCCTCGTGAGATACGATAAAATTGAGACGTCGACGGCGATTACAAGAATCTGCCAAGCGAATACCATCATTTTCGGATGCGGCAACGAAACCAAAATCCCGATTGCGGCCAACCCTAAGCCCACTGAGATCAATACGATCGTCGCAACCCGCGCCCAATGAACAGTCTTCAACAGGCAAATTGCCAATATTGCGAAAGCCACAGCCAGGGCAAGAAATATTCCCGCTCCGAATGCTCCCATTTCCGAAAATAATTGCGACATGGGGCCCTCTGCGCCTGCTGTTACGGCCAATTCACCTAACGCGAAAAAGGCCAGTGAACCTAAAGCCAGTAATCCTGCTCCGATGAACATTAAGATCGAAACCACGATCACTCCGAAGGGTCGTTTCACGAATACACCTTTCGACTTCTGAGTCTCATCGCGGATTCTCGCGCTCAATAAAAATCGATGATGTGGATTAGCCGCGGACCGTCAAAACCGGACATGCCGCGCGCGAGACGACCTTGTGCGCGATCGCGATTGGTAAATGTGTCGCCGCCCCTGGAAACCCTATCGGCTGACGCACTCCAAGGACAATGAGCTCCGCTCGACAGCGCGCGGCGACTTCCAGGATCTTGTCGGCGGCAACACCTTGCTCGACGAGATATTCAGGAACACACCACAGTTCGGATTCAGCCGGCATAAGTTTGCGCAGCAGGTTGTCGGACGATTTCAGTAATTCTGTCGGGTGTACAAGTTCGCCGACCTTCGGATCTTCGATTACATGTAGCAGCGTCAAGCAAGCGCGGCACTCTTCAGCAAGCGAAACCGCGTAGGGCACCGCGGCGTAGGATTCGGGGCTGAAGTCTGTAGCGAAAAGAATTCTGGAAATCTCGCCAGCGCGGAGCTCGGGCGCCGGCGCGTTTGGTCCAACTGTCAAGACAGGGCAACACACGCGTCGAAAAATCTCTTCTGCGGTAGAACCCAACACGAGTTTTCTGATCCCAGACCTACCTCGCGTTCCGATCACGATCAAGTCGACATCATTTTCCTCCAGGGCAGCTTCAAGATTCGACCAGAGGTTTCCCTCTCTAATCAAGATCTCCGGCTGAATCCCCGTGAATGCTTGGGCGAGTTCCTTTCGGTTTTGCTCGTCCTCTAACTTCGCTGCTTCTTCCAAGCCGCGCCAGGTAGCGGGCTGGGTCATCGGGTTTACAACTGGAGGCCTGACATGCAGAGCGTAAAGCTTGGCGTCGTATTTCTTTGCCAGCTTTGCCGCAACCTTGGCTGCGACTCCGGCAGGAGGAGAGAAGTCGGTGGCAAACAGAATGTTCTTAAACTCGATACGGGTTCCAAAGCTGAAGGCTCTCATCCATCACCTCCCTCCGAGTTTTGCGCTCAGTTCGACTTTTTCGCTGTGACGCACATCACCTCGACTAGTGACCCGCGGCGCATACGACGATGCCAGGCGTGGGCTATGTCATTGGGCGGCACTTAGATTAGTGTCGGCCTCTCTTCACTAGACTCAACCACCGTTCGAGCGCGATTTGAAAGCTAAACCGTCGGGCAAAAACAACTGTTTGTGCCCTGTCAGTATCAGCCAGCGTTCAGGCCGTAGATTCAGCGGGTTGTGGTGTCGGCTAGAGCAGGGTTTTCGCCACTCGCCCTCGGCGTCGAAGAACCACAGAAGACCAGCAGGAAGACGCTCGCCGTGTGGCGCCTCTCAGGCATCAGGACAGCGTTTTACATCCATCGGCCTCAGCGGGAGTTTAATGTAAAGGCCCGCCTAGCAATGTGATCTGGGTCAGCATCATCCGTGACGATGGGCATAGTTAAATTATTTGATTCTCGTGTCAATTCCTATGTCCCGCCTCGCTCGTATGGGCTGCTCTCAGGCTGCATTCTCAAGGACTAACAGTCCCGTGGCCGTGTTGGAGACGGCGATGTGGTAGCTGCTGTGAATCTTGGTGACTTTTCCGGACAGGGCGCCGCGCATCGCCAGCCAGAGTATGAATTCGGCGCCTTGCGCTCCTGCCTCGCGCACGAGTTCATGAATCGAGTAGCGAGTGAGGATTTCCGGCTCGTTCACAATCTTGTCCAGGCACAGCAGATCAAACTTCTTGTTAATGAAGCCGGCGCGTTCCCCGTCGAGCTGATGAGACATGCCGCCAGTGCCAAGCACCACGACATTCAGATCCTTGGGATAGGACTCGATGGCGCGGCCGATTGCCTGGCCGAGCTTGAAGCAGCGCAGCGGTGAGGGCAAAGGATGCTGCACCGTGTTGATGCACACAGGAATCGTCTTGACGCCCCCGTACGAGTTCCCGGGCCAGAAGAGAGACATCGGGACGGTGAAGCCATGGTCCACGAGCATCTCCTGGCACGATGTGACATCGAATTCGTCATTCATCAACGACTCGATGATGTGCCAGGAGAGCTGTGGATCACCCCGGAAGGGCGGAGTCTTAGGTATCCCCCAGCCTTCGTCGGCATTTTCATATTGAAGGGCAGCGCCGATCGAGAACGTGGGCATCTTGTCGAGGAAGAAGTTCAAGCCATGGTCGTTGTAGATGACTACGGCCACATCGGGCTTCGCCTTTTCCAGCCAGGCCCGCGCCGGGGGATAGCCCGCGAAGAACGGCTTCCAATAGGGGTCGTTGAGAAGCTCCTTTTCCCTTGGAACCGCATTCCCGATCGCTGGGATATGAGATGTCGTGAGCCCACCGACGATGCGTGCCATATTTACTCTCCTTGAGCCTTGAGCCGCTTTCTGAATTCTTCCAAGGTCAGGCCGGTTTGCTGCGCGCCCACGTCCTGCACGGAGAGGCCGAAAATACCGGCAAATTTGGCGAGGTAATAGATGCATCCTCCCGCATGGATCATGGCCAGGACGTTGCGCTCTTTTATCGCCTTTCGCTGCTCGTCGTTAAGGCCGAACTTGGTGCAGTACGCGTCTTCGTCTTGCTTGAATTCCCGGCGGTTCTCGGCTTTGTTGAACGAAAAGCACATTTTGTTGAGGGCATAGCCCTTCATAGCGGCTTGCCCATCGAACATATATGTGCCCGGTATTGGCATTTCGTGATGCGTGAGCAGGCTCATGCTATGACTCCTGAAATCGACCCGTATTAACGCCTCACTCAGGCGAGCGGAACAACCCGAGTGGAGAGTCTATTTCTCATTCATCTATGCCAACCGCATGCCGAACCTCCGTAATCAACGTCACCATTGGGTGTGACCGGTGTCACCGCGGGTATATATTCTTTCATTAGGCTGCGTCAGCCTGCTCCCGCAGTCCCAATTCATTTCGGATGACCACGAATGAGCCCTTTGTCGCGATCAGCATCTTGGACTTGAAATCGGTCATAGTTCGCGTAACCGTTTCGCGGGAGATGCCGACGACCTGAGATATCTCTTCGTGGGTCAGGCCCAGATGGAAACGCTTGCCTTGATTCGTTTGCTGACCATTCGAGGACGTCTCCAGCAGGAATTGCGCGACCTTTTCGCTGGCAGACCGGGACAGGCCGAGGTATCGCATTTCCTGGCAGGCCTGGCGATATCCAGAACTCAATTGCTGCATAGCGGCCATGGATATCGCTGAATGCTCCCTGACCAACTTCAGGAAGTCGTCTCGTCTCACGAAATTCACCTGGCACGGTTGAAGCGCCTCTGCCGTCAATTCATACGGTTCACCTGATACCGTGGCGTGCAGGCCCAGGACGTCCCCTGCCTCGCAGATTCGCGCTATCAAAGTCTTGCCATCAGTCGAATTCATGGTTAATTTCACGCGACCCTTGCACAACATGTACACGCCGCGCGGAGATTGCCCTTCGACGAACAGCACCGCTTCCGCCGGATACGATGTTGTAAATTTCACGTTACTAAATGCCTGGAGCGCGCAGAGCGGCAGCTGGCAGAAAAATCCGTTCTTTCGCATCGGGCAAGTCTTGCAGTCTTCCGTCAAGTCCATCCCATAAGGTGCGTGCATGGCTTCCTCCTAAATTCATCATTTTTCGGAGTCAGTCTGATTGGCACTTCAGTCGTCACGTTCTAAGCATTCACGCATAAATCCGGAAAGCTTGGTGAGCGCTACGCCCTTCTTCTGCATTGTGAGAAGCAATTGCCGCCCTCCAGAATCCGCGAAGCTCACCGCCCCAAAATCCAGACTCACCTTTTGACCCTTGTCATGACCTATCGCATCGGTCCAAGTTTTTCTAAGCACCTCAACCCACGGGCCCTCGACCCGCCCCTCGAGTTTCAACGAAAGTGAGTGGTCGTTTTGTTCTGTCGTGATCCTTAGCACTTGCTCCTCGTTCGCACATCACAGTTGCAACTAAAGAACCACGATTGCTCCCTGTTGCTGTTATGCCGTAAGTGATTGCCAACGCGGGGTATTGAGGACTAAGAGCGGGGAAGATACGAATTGGCTGAGAGGTTCAATTGGATGAAATATCGTCAGACGACGAAATGTCGTCTAATCACTTCGCCATCGAGCTCGGAACCGCGCAGACGCAAGGCGCCGGACGAGCTAGAAAGAGGAGCGGAATCGCGAACCGAATCATCCGACCGACTACCGAATCACTTCAACCGAACAGGGCGCGTGAAGTGCTACGGATTCGGACACGCTACCTATCATCAATCGATCGAACCCCCGCCATCCATGCGAACCTACAACGATCAGGTCTGCGCCCCATTGTACGGCTTCGTCCAAAATAACGGATTTCGGATCGCCCAGGAGAGGCGCGCTGCGTTCCACTCGAGCAAAGCAAGCCTCCCACAGGAGCTTGTCAGCTTTCGCGATGGCTTCCGCAGCCCGGAAGCGCGCAGATCTCTCAATCTCTTCTGCTGGCAGAACTGACTGCCGGGCATCAAAGAACCCCGGCAAAACGCCGGCAATGGGAAAGAACGGCGAAACAGCACTGATTACCTTCAGGCAAGTTCCCGACGGCCAAAGTCGCTTGGCGACCGAAAGAATCGCGCGAGTGGAACAATCTGACCCGTCCGTCGCAAGTAGGATCTTGAAACTGCTCTTCGCCCGTGACGGATTTTCCGTGCTGACCCTCACTATCTCGACGGAACACGGAGCCGTGCGGACGACGTTTTGGGCCAGGCTGCCGAGAAGGAATCGGGCAAGTCCAGTACCACGATGTGAGCCTACAAAAAAGAAATCCGCGCCCCACTCTCTCGCATACTCCGGGACAGCGCTTCGCGGATAGTCCATCAGAACTTCTGTCCGGACTTTCAGTCCCGATTTCCCGAGCCGTGCGGCCACGTCTTTCACCGCAGACTCCGCTCCTTGCCGCTGAGCTTCCAAGAGCTCCGCATTTATTGGGAACAGCGTCATATCCACGATGTGCAAAACGCAAGCCTCGCCATTCGCATGCCAGGGGCGTCGGTTCACGGCATCGATGACACACTGCGATTCCTGCGAGAGATCAGTGGCGATTAACAATTTCATCTGGCTGCTTCCCTTCCGGCGACCGAAACGAACAGGCATATCGATATGCCCGCTGTGTTGCGCCACAGTTGCCGCCAGCTCGTCACCGTGCTTCCATGGACATCCGATGCCATTGGTTCTTGCCGACCGTTCGAGTTACCTGTTATGCGGCGATACTCGCTCCTGTACGCCGGGCGTTTTCCAACAAAGTGCAAACACTCTCTTCACTTAGTTGGGGAAACTCTTCGTAGAAAATGCCCACGGCTGGAAACTCTCGCGGTGTCAGGAGACACACCACGTCGTCCGCTTCCTGACGCAACATCATGAAGGTTGAAAGCGGGGCGACGCCGGCAGCCACGATGACGCGGGCGGCACCGAGCCTGTTGACGCCTTCAATTGCCGCCCGCATCGTTGATCCGGTGGCTATACCGTCGTCAACTAGGACCGCTGTACGGCGATGAAGATCCAGGACCGGCCGAGTCCCTCGGAAAACGCTCTCTCGCCGGCGCAATTCCGCCGTCCCTTGGTCCACAGCCGTGTCAACATCTTTAGGTGAAACGTGGAAAGCTTCCACGACATCGGGATCCACAATTTCGACGCCGCCGCTCGCGATCGCTCCCATGGCGACCTCCTCATATCCAGGCACGCGCAACTTTCTTACCTGAAAAACATCCAACGGCAATCGAAGGGACGTTGCGATTGCGCATGCGAGAGGCACGCCGCCTCGAGGTAGGGCTAGCACGACTACATCGGGATCACGCTCGAGCACCGCGAGGCGCTCGCTGAGCAATCGTCCTGCCTCATTTCGATCGTGCAGCTTTACGCGCACCTTAACCTCCTATCTGGTTAGTCAGGCTCGAGCGGCGCGGGCTTCGACGACCTGCGGAACTTGCGGTCCATAGATTCGTCGCAGAGTATTGACGACGTCCTCATCCGAGAGTTCGGGCTTGCGACCCCAGCCGGCCGATTCCGTATGAAGCACCACGTTATCCATAGACAGAACACCCTCAAGTATTCCGTCTTCGCTCACCACAGGCAGGCGGCGAACGCGCTTCTTCGCCATTGTTTCCAACGCCTCATGAATGTCGTCCTGTCTCCGGCACGAGTGGACTTCCCCAGTTGCAACGTCTCCGACCGTGATCTGTCCTGGAAGTCGGTTTCGAGTTCCGAGAGCCACGCACAGATCGCGATCGGTCACGACGCCGATCACCTTTTGCATGGCGTCAACAATCGGAAGAACGCCGCAATTGCGTCCCCACAGTAATTCAATCGCAGAACCGAGGTTGGTCTCTGGACTGCAAAAGATGGGAGTTCCCATCATGGCGTCTTGTACTTTCATGATTCTTGTCCTTTTCTTCGAGTGGCCCGGGCCCTGCCGGTCACACTCTGAAATTAGAGATAGGCAATCTGTTCATCGGTCAGTATTCCCTAGTGGATGACAGCGTCAGATCGTCGCCGCGCTTTGCGCCGCGGTTTTGGGTTGGCCCTCTTGGAAGCTTTTGGAGCACGCCTCTGGGTTGTTTGCTTTGAATTCTTGCTTCCCATGTCGGGTACCCCCGGTCTGAACAGAATCGAAAGACTGTCGTTGCGCCGGCCCTAGTCGGCTGGCGACGGGCTTTGTCATACGGCCCGTTTGGCAAGAACCGCGAAAGCCGGCGCTCAATTGCTACAGTGTCAGACTGGAATGGACCACACAGTGACGTGTGTCACACATGCGCGTGATCTCCCTCGGCTGATGGGAACGTGAAACTAGAAGTCTTTTCGGGAGATTCGTAGCTTTTGCATGCGGGAATTGAGTGTCGTGCGATTCATGCCCAGGCGCTCGGCCGCGCCCCCGGGGCCGCCGATCTTGCCCTTAGTCTCTCGTAAGACGTGCAGGATATGTCGTCGCTCGACGTCTTCGAGTGCGGCAGGAGCCGCCGGGAGAACATCATCGCTCCGCGAAAGCTCGACCAGGGAAATCCGTAGCTCGGGCCCCGGAGAAAGAATCACCGCTCGCTCAACAACGTGTTCGAGTTCTCTGACATTGCCCGGCCACGGGTACCGGCGAAGAGCTTCCATCGTATCCGGCGGAACGACGTCGACCTGTCTGCCCGCTCGTTTCGCGAACTTGGAGAGGAAGTAATGAACGAGCAGCGGAATGTCTTCGGGGCGGTCGCGCAGCGGCGGGACCACGACGGGAAAAACGTTGAGGCGGTAAAAGAGATCGCTCCGGAATTGACCGGAGGCCACCAGTTTCGCGAGGTCGCGGTTTGTTGCGGCCACTATGCGCACGTCGGAGGTCATCGTGCGGTTGTTTCCGAGGCGCTCGAATTGTTTTTCCTGCAGCACCCGGAGGAGCTTTGGCTGAAGCTCCAGAGGAATCTCGCCGACTTCGTCGAGAAAGAGCGTGCCTTGATGGGCGAGTTCGAATCTCCCAATCCTTTGCGCGATCGCACCCGTGAATGCGCCCTTCTCATGACCAAAGAGCTCGCTTTCAAGCAGCCCGGCCGGCACGGAGGCGCAGTTCACTCTTACAAAGGCTCTATCGCGCCGCGGGCTTAGATCGTGAACGGCCCTCGCAAGGCTCTCCTTGCCGGTGCCCGTCTCCCCCAAAATCAAGACAGTTGAGTCAGTCGGCGCAACCGTTTCAATCTGCTTCAGCACGCGCCTTAGCGCCTTACTACTGCCGACGATTTCCTCAAACTTCTTGTCAATTCGCAACTCGTCTTCGAGATAGAGTTTCTCTTTCTCGAGTCTTGCGTTCAGGTCAGCCATGCGCTGGAATGTGAGGGCGTTGTCCAGTGCCACCGCTACCTGGCTGGCCAATTGGGCAAGGTTGTCAAGATCCTCGTCCACAAAGGCCATGGCACGGCAGCTGAAGAGATTCAACGTTCCCAAAGGGCCTTCCCGCCCGATGAGTGGAATCCAGCAACCTGATTTGACCGACGCCTGTACTAAGTGTCTTGGCAGTTCAAACGGGAATTGCCCTTCCGGTGAGCCCTTGAGTATGAGCGGTTTGCGGGACACGTAGGACCACCCGTTAGGCGTTCCGGCGATGGGAATCAAAATCCCCTCCGACAACGGAGTTACTCCCGGAGCCGTTCCAAGCGAATGAACCCGCAGCTTCTTCGTTTCGCGGTCGTACAGAGTCAGCGTCGCGTGGTCGAATGGCTTTACTTGGCGTACGCACAACCCGATCGCTGCGAACAACTTCGTCACGTCGAGATGCGAAAGCAAGGCGTTCGTGACTTCTAGCAGAAAAGCCTCGCGCACGCGTTTTCGTTCGGTAATATCTCGGGTTACTTTGCTGAATCCGAGCAACCTTCCTTCTTCGTCGTGCAAAGCCGTGATTACGACGTTCGCCCAGAAACGCGATCCGTCCTTCCGGATCCGCCAGCCGTCGTCTTCCAGTCGTCCGTCACGAGCGGCAATCTTGAGCTCTTCGTCGGGCTTTCCGCGCTCATTCTCCTCGGAGGTGTAAAAGCATGAAAAATGGCGGCCGATGATTTCATTGGCGCGGTATCCCTTAATTCGTTCCGCACCTTCATTCCAGGTCTTTATATTGCCCTGCGGATCCAACATGAAAATCGCGTAGTCCTTCACCTCGGCGACGAGCCGGCGGAAGCGCTCTTCGCTCAATCGCAGCGCTTCCTGCATTCCTCTTCGCTCGGTCATGTCGCGGATCGCGCTAACCACGAAATGGCCTTCGGATTCGTCGAGAGGACTTAAGCTAATTTCCACCGGGAATGTACTGCCGTCTTTACGAAGTCCCTGCAACTCGAGACCCGAGCCCATCTCGCGTGTCCGAGGGGCTTGGTTGAATTCCGAGCGATGTCGAACGTGTGCAGCCCGAACCGCTTCCGGAACCAGAACTTCGATAGCCTGACCTAGAAGTTCGTTGGGCGAATATCCGAACATGCGCTCCGCGTGGGTGTTGAGGAACGCGATTCGCCCGGTCCGATCCACGATCACCATTGCGTCCGGAACCGACCCCAGCAGCTGCCACCGGTCAGCAGCTGCCAACTCCAGATCCGCCCGGCCCACTATCTCTTCTCGCCTCACGGTGCAAGGAAACTAACATTCCGCGTTGCGATAGAGCAAGTGATGGTCCAGCCGTCGGTCTCGATTGACGAAAATCGAAGCTCGACGATGCCTTCATTGGGCTGTGAATGTGAAATCGGCGACTGCGGACTCGCCTAGACGGACAGTCACCGTACGATCCTGCGTGCCGAAAGTCGCGGTCCAGACCGAGAGTGTGTAATCGCCCGGCGGGACGCTCTTAATTGTAAAGCTGCCGTCATCGCCCGTGACCCCGAAATAGGGATTTGTTACGACGCCGATGAATGCTTCCATCCACGGATGAATGTTGCAATGGACCGGAACCATGATCGCAGGCTGCGAAAACTTGGTGGTGACGGACGGTGTGCCGGGTTGCTGCGTCACGTTCCAATCGCGATTGCCCTTGGTGGCCGAGACGTGAATATTGTGGGCCGTGGGATCGACCGTAACTACCTGCAGCGGTTGGCCGACCATGATGCCAAGCACGTGCGGCTGGTAGATGCATCCCGATTGCGTGAGAGTAACGGAGTTAGCCGGGGCGCGGGTCGAAAGATCCCCCGTCCCCTTTGAGACATAAACGAACGCATTCGGCAACGTGCCATTGGCGTTGACGCGCCCGTCTTCCGGCAATACGGGCCCCGATTGCTCAGAGGTACAAATTGGATCCTTGTCCATTGCGATCGGGCGCAGGGCCGGAGCCTTACCCTGAAAATAGACTTTGCCGGAGATTCTGCCCGAGTCAGTGGCACGCGCCGCGACTTTGACGTTTGGGCCGGCCAGCAGCAACATCGCTACGAGGCTCATGCGAGCTATTGAAAATTCCTTCATTGGGCCTGCTCCTCTTCTCCGCCCGCCCGATCGTTAGTGGGCAATGTAAAACCGGGGCCGGATCTGCTCAGTGCATTTACAGCCACAGTCGTTGTCAGCGCGGCACATCTCGCTGAAACCGTTGCGACAGCGGAGCCCGCGCAAGTCCTAGCGGGCTCCATTCCGCTCCATTAGCGGGTCAGAAAATGAACCGGGCAAGGATATACATGGTGTTGTTGCCCGATGCGTTTCGACCCGAGCCGTCGTAGTTCATCGACCGTCCGTTAAACGTGGAGTACCCCGTATACTGCGCGGCAAGATCAATGTTCTGTGTGGGCCACCAGGAAAAATTAAGAATGTAGCCACTGTTCTTGGGGCTACCATTGGCACTGCCGCTGATGGCGCCGGGTACAAAGAGCGTCGTGTCGCGGGTGCCGGTGGTGTCGAACCAGCCGAAAGTCCCAGAAAAACGGTCGCCAAAGTGGTATTCGGCGTTCGCGTTGATTGTGTTGAGATGGTGAGGCGCGAACGCCGCTAGAACGGGAGACTCGTTGGCGCTTGCATTGAGCGACGAATTCTCGTGAATATAGAAAGCGCGGACGGAGAGAATGTCGTTGCGCAACTTGGGAATCGTGCGGTCGTACTGAATATCAGCGGCTACGTCCGTATAGTTGTCCGTCAGAGTTCCGCCGGATTCGCCCGTGGGACCAACGACACCGTTCGGGGTCGACCTCATGAACATTCCGTAACTGCCAACTTCGAGATAATTGTTCGTCCAGGTCTGCTGCCATGCAGCGCGCCAATATGGCGCGAGGCCGTGGATGTTGTATGCGGCGCCTTGGCTGTTGCTGCCGGAGTTCGGCTGGCCGAAGCCGAGGTGCTCCGAACGGTACATTGTTGTCGCGAAATACAGATGATCGTTCCACATTCCGTAGGTTCCGAATCCAGCGACGTCCTGGGCCAGAGGTCCATCGATAACGGCTACTCCTGCCGGTCTGGGTGCGAAGTCATCTTCAACGAGCGGATAGCTCCATGCTGGTGTCGTGTTCCACAAATCTTCGACGCCAGGATTGTTGTTGACCATCAGTCCGTATTGGAGACTCTTACCCAGTAACTTTGTGGTGTTGGCATAGCGGATATCGGTATTATCCCAGCTGAAGTGATCGTCCTGCGCATCGTACGTGAACTGTGCGAAGCTCCCGAGATGCGTGGCCCATGCGCCTGCGACAAAGAGGGACACGTCCTGCGGGAATTCGAAAGTGGCGTTCTGCGTGCCCGGCTGCACAGCGTTGGTCTGCGTGTAAGAGGTTTCGAAGAAAACCGAAAGGGGCAAATTCTGAAGCAATTGGAGCCCGGCTTCTTTGGAAGTCTTTTCAACTTTCGTCACCGGCATTCCGGTGATGGTGTAACCATTCAGCTTGAACTGCCGTCCGAGCGGCGTGAGCTCAGGCGGGGTGGTGTGGCACGATCGGCACGGAAAGCCCGTCTGACGCGAGTAACTGGGAACGGCGTCTGCGCTCGGTACTCGCACCGTCGCTACAAGAAAAGGCAGGATAATCGCAACGCCCATAAGAGTCACTTTTGACCATACTCCTCGACTCACCAACCTCATTGGATCTCCTCTCCTGATTGCCTGCCCATGGACGCCTGCCACGCGACGTCCAAGTACTCCATCGCTCAACGCATCAATTAATTGAGGCTCCCCGCAGTTGCGTTGACGTGATCTGAACCTAGCTGAACGAGGTGTGACGCGCGGTGAGAGAAGTCACAAGTCGATGTGACGCATCTCACTTCGCGTTCAGATCGGCGGAGACATGAATACTTCTAAGTAGTTTTGGCGAAGGTGAGGAATCGAAGTCCCGCTGGAGGCGTATAGCAGGACGGAATCATGTTGCGTTGGAAACGACGGTTGGACCGTGCTTGATTAGATTACGACGATCGCGAAGACTCAAAGGTGATCGTATTCAATGACCGGCGCTTCATTTCAGCCGCGGACAGTCAGCACAGGGCACGTGGAATGTACGACTACCTTATGTGCGGTGGTTCGCTCCAGATGCGTTGCGGCTCCCATGAAGCCGTGCGCATCCCGCACACCCAGGATGATTATGTCCGCAGCGCGCTCTTTGGCGACATGGAGAATCTGTTCAGCCGGATGGCCATACTGAACGATCGCTTCCGGCTTACACCAGAGCTCAGCCGCTGCCGGGACGATCTCGTAGAGTTGAGATAACACACTCGACATGGCGTCCTCGGCAGCCTGGTCTGTCGGCACCGTCTCGGGCTTCTTCATCACATGCAGCAAAATCAACCGCGCCTGGTTCTCTTGCGCCATCGAAATGGCGTAAGGAGCCGCGGCGAGCGCCCCCTGCGTGAAATCGGTTGCGAAAAGCACGCGATGGAACTTTGCAGCCTTGTGTGCCCCGCCATGTTCCGCGGGTCCGATCGTGAGCACAGGCAGATGCGACCGCCTGAACACCTCCTCGGCCACGGAGCCCAACAACAACTTCTGCGCTCCCGTGCGCCCATGAGTCCCGAGCACGATGAGATCGATTGCATGGTCCTTGACCGCCCGTTCGAGCGGCGGCCAGATCCCGGTTCCGCGTACCAGTATGGACTCGTGCGGCAAACCCGCGAGCTGCGCTTCGACACGTTGCATATTTAGTTGTGCCGCTTCGTCCTGGGCTTCGAGCGCGGCCGCAGTCAGTTCGGGCGTCGTATACGTGTACATCGCTGGGATCAGCACGTGAAATGCGAACACCTTCGCTGTGTACTCCCGCGCAATCGATATGGCAAACGGCAACGCCGCCTCGGATGGCTGCGAGAAGTCTGTCAGATAAAGCAAATTCTCGAGCGTGATTCGAGATCCGATCGCAATATTTGCCATGGTCCGTCTCCTTATTCAGATCCCGCCAGAAATGCAGTTATTTATTGCCCGTCCTTAGTGCCTCACCGTTAGAACTGGACACTTCGCGTCAACGATAATCTTGTGCGCCAAGGCTATCCCCAGATGGGTCGCGGCACCGGGTACACCGCCTGGTTTGCGTACTCCCAATACAATCAGGCTCGCGGGGATGTGCCCGGCAATTTCAAGAATCTTGTCAGCGGCCACGCCCGTTTCAACAAAGCACCGAGGTTCGCTCCAGAACTTCGCATCCTTCGGGACGAGGCTCCCCAGCAGAGGTTCGGACGAAGAAATGACGTCAGTTGGATGAACCAATTCGCCCACCTTCTGCTGCTCGACCACGTGCAGGAGGTTCAGGTGCGCCTGGAGTGCCAGAGTAATCGAAACGGCGTACCTAGCGGCCGCTTGCGATTCCGGGCTGAAGTCCGTCGCGCACAGAACTTCCTGTAGTTCTTTTTCCCCCCGCGTCATCGTTCTTGAATGTGGGCCAACCGTCAAAACAGGACACGAGGCGCGGCGAAGGATTGCTTCTGCCTGCGACCCCAGCAGCAATTTCGCCGCTCCCGTTCGCCCTCGCGTGCCGAGGACAATAAGATCCGCTTTGTTTTTTTCCAAGGCGGACTCGACGATTTGCCATGTGGTGCCTTCACCTACACAAAACTCGCATTCCAAGCCGGGCATCAATTTGGGAAGCAACTGTCGCAACTCTTGCATATGGAGCGCATCGGCGTCGTCCGCGCGCTTCCAGCTTTCGGGAGGAAGAGCATAGTTGGGTGGTTCCTTCGCGTGCACGACAATTACCTTGGCCCTGAACCGGTTGGAAAGGCCCGTTGCATACGATTGCGCCCTTTTCGCGGAATCTGAGAAGTCTGTTGCAAAGAGGATGGTCTTTAGCGTCACAGGAGTGCTCCGTTCAGCGGTTTTCATCACTCTCCTCCCGGATCGAAGTTTGCACGAACGCCCACCAGCTTCGTTGTGATGGGTGTCACCTTCTAGCGTGGTCTCGGTCACCTCGTAACGACGCAGAGTGCAACGGAAACAAAGACGTCAGCTGCGCGTCTGCATCTCCGGAAGATCGAAAGACTCCTTGCAGGTATCAGCGTCAAGAAAGCGAGCGAACAATCACGGCGTGGTTTCGCTCTGTGACCGGCGTCACTGACCGCGATGACGCGCTCGCTATACTTGCCTTTACCGCTTCGCGAAGATTGATCCGTGGGGAGAGAGGAAATAGTGGTGAAAGGGATTCTTAGGCTTTCTTACGAGTTGCTTGTCAACGACAAGTCGAAGTTTGCGGCATCGCTGCTAGGTATGATGTTTGCCGTCTCTCTCATAGAGCACGATCACACCCGCGAGGCCATCCACCAACGACTCGCGGCGGGCCCCCCTTACAGCTATCTCAGGGATTGGGTCTATGGGGGGATCGATGGCACCGTGACGACATTCGCGCTCGTCGCTGGAGTCGTTGGGGCTCACCTTTCGCCGCGTGTCATCTTGATTCTCGGTGGCGCCAATCTGCTTGCAGACGGTTTCGCAATGGCAGCGGGCAACTATCTGGCTACTCAAGCGGAGCACGAGGAATTCCACCACGCTGAAGCGGTTGAGCGCCGCCATATTGACGCCGTTCCTGAAGGTGAACGGGAGGAGGTCCGCGAGATATTAACGGGACTCGGGATTGTTGGCGACCTGCTCGACCGCGTGGTCACCGTGATCACGGCGGACCGCGATCGCTGGGTGCGCATCATGGTCCGAGAAGAATACGGGCTGCCAATCGCGGTGCGTTCGCCGTGGCGGGCCGCTGGGTCGACCTTTGCAGCGTTTCTTCTCTGCGGTCTAGTCCCGCTCGTTCCATTCGTGGCGGCGATGACGAGCGCCTTCTGGGTGGCCTCAGTGGCTACCGGCTTGATATTCGTGATGATCGGTGCGCTCAAGAGTCGATGGTCGATCCGGCCATGGTGGCACTCGGGCCTCGCAACTCTTGCGGTCGGCGGCGGTGCTGCCGGCGTAGCCTTCGTAATAGGGGCTTTGCTTCGCGACCTCATCCGTTGAGCCAACAATAGACGAGGAAATAGGCTACCGAGGAACACTCAATCGTTGCACCTGCGGGCGCTGCATAATGGGAGTACGCCGCAGGGCCGAGGAGAAAATCGTGGGAATACGATCTTTGGTTCTGTTCGGTGCGTTCTTGTTGATCGCGGCCGTTTGGAGTGCTGGCGGGAGCGTCGACGAAACACAACTTCCGCCGACCTACATGCCTTCCGGCGAGCAGATGTACAAACAGTATTGCGCGACGTGTCACGGCATCGATGCGAAGGGAGATGGTCCGCTGGCACCGTTACTCAAGACGCCTCCACCCGATCTGACCACGCTCGCAAGGCGTCATCTGGGTAAGTTCCCGTATGACTATGTTGCGAATGTCCTGGAATTCGGGCCCGGGGTCACCGCTCACGGTTCATCGGATATGCCGACGTGGGGTCCGATCTTCCGATATTTCGACAAACAGAATGAAAGAATTGTGAAGCAGCGCATCAGGAATCTATGTAATTACTTAGCTTCGCTGCAAGGGACGTGAGGGAAGGTCAGGATGGTTATGAAAAATAGAATCGCGATGATGTGCGTAATTGCCGGCGTCAGCGCTGCCGTCGCGGTAGCAAGAACGCAGACGGACTCTCAGAACGCGCAGCAGGCGCCCGAAATGGACAAAGAGCAGAACTTGATCCGGTCGCTGGAGGGTGTGGATTTATACAACGCATACTGCGCGTCGTGCCACGGCAGGACTGGCGAAGGAAACGGACCGGTGGCCCCGGCGTTGAAAGCTACAATGCCGGATCTGACGGCAATTGCGAGAAACAACGGAGGCGAGTTTCCGGAGGCGCGCGTGCGAAGAATCATCATTGGCGAGGGAATGATCGCCTCGCACGGGTCGCGGGAAATGCCGGTGTGGGGGCCAATCTTTCACCAGATAGAGGAGGACGTGGACCGGGGAAATGTCAGGCTGGAAAATCTGGTGAAGTATTTGGAATCTATACAGTCGCCGCGTTCCTCGAAAGAGGCACAGCGTGAGGAAGTCTCGGCCGAAAATGTGCCAACTGGTGCGCAGTTGTACAAGCAGCTTTGCGCCGCCTGTCATGGAAACGATCTAAAGGGAAATGGTCCTGCGCCAGCCCCGTTCAAAGATGTGCCGCCCGATCTGACCACGCTCGCCCGTCGTCACGGCGGCAGTTTCCCCGACGCCTATGTCTCGGGTGTGCTGAGGAATGGCATACCGATGCCCGACCATGGTCCGGCTGAAATGCCTATCTGGGGCGTGGATCTTAGAGTTGGGGAGCGATTGGACGCGGCTCAGGTGACAGCGCGTATTGCGAACTTGAATGAATATCTTAAATCCCAGCAAGCGAAGTAAAATGGCTACATGCGCAAGATAAGCGTTTCCTACCTCGTCTTGCCGCATGATCCGTTCGATCACTCTCATGTCCGCTGACATTTCTAACAGCGCCGCTCAGGATGCCGCTCGACCCGACCCGGGTCGCCACTTTCTTTACACTTCGCTGTGCGTAGGCGCTCGCGAATGCGTTCGTGTCTTCCATCCGCAACTGCACCCCGGCGGCTTCGTTCCGCGTATCGCCGCCTCCCTAGCGGTCGTTTATCGGTACGTCCGCGTCTTTCCGTAGCCTCGAGGGCGATGTTCTAAGCCGTTGCGGGAATCGCTCTCGTGTTTCGTTGCTCTTCAATCGCTGCTGGCTGCGAAATGAGCTGGTTTGCTGGTGTCGGTTGGTTTTCCGTTTCGATGCGCACAGCTGCGCGGTGGTGTGCCCCCGGAATTACGCGAGCGCCGCATAAACATCGGCGTTTTTCGCAAAGGCGAGTTTCTGTGCGCTATGCTGCGAAGTTGCTTGCCGGGATTTTAAGTCCTCCGTCGACACGAAGGTGATGCCCAGCTTCACTCTGAACAGGGGAGCGCCAAAGAGCGAAATGACTGTGCCCAGTTTTGTGCCCACCCCTGAACTAGCCACAGTTGGCCAGAAAAGCGCCGGAATCGCGATAGCCCGCATAAACAAAGCCTTCCGCTCACATCGGCTCGTTAGTGCCAACTTCAGCTAAGTTGTTGATTCTTTGTGCGGCCAATCTTCGAAGCTCATTTGGCCGAGTTTAAGAGGCCAAATCCGTTCGCGGGTGTCGATTCAGAGAAAACCCCGTCCTGATTAGGTCTAATTGAACGTCGCCCAGAAGGTCAGTCTTTTCTGAAAAGTACGATCGGGAGCACTGATTAGAGGGTGTTGCGTCGACCGTCTGAACCGGCAGCCCTAACCGGACAAGTGGGTTCTGGTACCCAAGTTACCGGTTATCCGACCAATCAGGACTTGGCCACCTAGGCACGGCAGATCGGCCCCGGCAATCTTAAACAGACCGTAATGGTGACTGGCACGCAATTCCGGTGAGAGGTATGAACCCATGCGGTATCATCATGGCCGATCTGGCGTGAGAAACCAGTCGAGATGACCGGGACAGACCTTGGGAAGATGCTCATCGAGCCAAATGGCTTGCGCGGTTACTTGATCACCCTCAGTTTCTAAAGTCGGCGCGAATAAAAGATACCTAACATGATTGCACTTGTAACATTCCACTTCGAACGTCAAGACGAACTTGTCCTGAAATTCAGGAGGCGGTGGACAATCCGATCTTACTGCTAAGAATTGCATTTGCTCAACGTACCGAGCCGATCATAGCTTTGTCAACGCGGACCCGGAAATCGGAGCATCGATACTACCCCCAGCTGTCATGCCTCAAGTCTGATTAACGCCCTATCTCTAACGACGCCGGCCCTTGCAAGAGTTTTATTCTCAGCTGGTCACTGGGTTTGAGCACACGTCTCCGCCGACGCACGAATGGCGTCTTTCTGTGTCGATCCTGTTCACCCGTACGTGCTCAGCCCGTTCTCGGTTCATCGGTTCGGTGTTGCCCACCAACCATCTCTTCGGTCACTCTCGACCGTGATGAGTTATTCGAACTCCCCGTAGGGAGGCAGGTAGCCTAATCAACCGGTCGGTGACTTGTCGCACCATAGGGCGTTCCAGGCATCCCTGCACAGGCGGCACCGCTCGTCTGCTGCTTCTGTCCACGACGACAGAACTCGTTATAGCTGATCTCGTTCCGCAACATGATCCAGAGCCGAATCCCGAGCTTGCGAGCCACAGCCATTCTCGCTTTCCCCAAACCTTTCTGGACCATCTTGCGACGATAGAATCGCTGCAACTCCGGATCCCGGCGTGCCGCGTGGGCTCCCGCCTCACCCCAGAGAAATCGCAGCAACGGATTCCCTTGTTTGCTCAGCCCGCCGAACTTCTGTCGACCTCCGCTGGAGTATTCTCTGGGAATGATCCCCACATAACTGGCCAGTGCCTTACCGTCAGTGAACCGCTTCGGATCGCCCAGGAATACGTCGGTCGCCAACGCCGTGACCGGCCCCACTCCGGGATGGGTCATTAGCAGTCTCGCTCCCGGACGCTCGCCGGCTTGCTCCTCCACTCGCTTGTTTAGTCTCTCGATGTCCGATTCGAACTTCACGTACATCGCCTGCAATTCACTTCGCCGATGAGCCGTATGCGGAGCCAGCGGCAACGACGCGATCGTGTGTTGTCCGTCGCGGCTCCACAGAGAAGGGCCTCGTCGCATACCATTCGCCAGGGCGATGGCCTGCAGTGCATTCTGTACGCGCGTCCGCATTCGTACCCATTGATGACGGTGTCGCAACAGAGCCCGGAGATCTTGCACCTCCTTGGAAGGTAGCCAGATCGCTGGAAAGCGGTTTTCTACCAGCAGTGTCAGAATCAAATCGGCATCTCGCCGATCATGTTTCTGCTTCCGCGGCTCGGCCGCCCGAATCACTGCCGGATTACCGACCTGGCATTCGATTCCCAGCTCTTCCATCAGGTCCACGAACCACTGCATCGATCCCATGGCTTCGATTCCCACACGCACCGGACGTGGAAGCGTGGAATAAAACTCCCGCACGTTGTTGCCTTCGTGCAGCAGAGTCATTCTCACCATCTCTCCGGTTTCGGTGTCCAGCATCGCCAACGTTTGCTGGCGAGCGTGTAAATCACATCCTATAATTCTCATCTCGGCCTCCTTCGGTCCGAGCACTGTTGGGGTGAACACCGAACAGTCTACTCGGGCCGTCGCGAGGCCGACGTCGTTATGACATCAACCGGCAAAGTGGGTACTAGCACGCGATGCGAAGCTCTGCCCAGAACCCCGTTTACCACTGGTCGGAAAGTGCGTGCATTGATTGCCTAGGAAATCGCAGTTCTGGTTGCCGACCATCGCCTTGGCTGTCTTCGTTCATTTTGAGTTGTGACACGCTGCTCAGGAAAGTGAATTCGAACTCGCGATTGCTTGACGCGGCGGAAGTCAACCACCCTGCACCGCCTCAGAGAAAATAAGGGATTGGGCGGCCCGTTTCGCCCTGTAAAACAAAGGGAGAATCTTGATTCGTCCACAATTTGCGCATTACGGCCCGTAAAATGGCTATTCAGGGGCTTCCAAGGTCAGCTTGGAGAAATCTCAAGACTGTGTGGCGGAGGATACAGTCCGCTGCGAACTATTCTCCACCAAATTCCCTGCTAACAGGGAAAAATACAGGGAAATGCGGACACTTGTCGGTGGAGGCCCAGCAGAAACGCCCATTAAGACTGGATTTCTGAGCGAAAAATGGGACCAATCAAGAAATCGAAACAGGGTATTAACAGGGACCATATCAGGGAATCCCATAAAGGTATTAGGGAATTTCTAGACCTCAGATAGCCCACGATAGGACTCCGGTTTCGCGGGCGATTCCTCGCCGCCATACCGAAAGCAATGGGAAGTTCTGCACTCCGAGCGTCGATATCGCGGCCAGATCCCGATGAGCCGCACTACCGCACAAATACCTGACCATTACCGAAGTTCCGATTGGCACAGTGGCCGGTTATGGGTAGGGGCTCGCGTTTCGTTTAATACGGCGTTTACCGGATATGAGGTGCTCGTGTCTTGAGTGCATTCTCCAATGTAGTAAATCCTCACGAGGAGACAAGCTATGAAACAGAGCACTAAGGACCAAGCCAAAGGAAAGTTCCATGAAGTGAAAGGCCAAATCAAAGAAAAGATTGGCCGCGCGACGAATGATGCCCACAAAGAGGCTGATGGTCAGGACGAAAAGATTGCAGGCAAGGTTCAAAAGAAAATCGGTCAAGTGGAACGAGTCTTCGAAGACTAAAGTTCACATGGTACGTCCGCGAGATTTGAATCGGCGTAGGCGGCTCGCGGACCGATCTTTGAAAACCCCTGGGATTTAGACCGGCAGAATTATTCTGCTTTAAAACTTAAGCAAGCAAGGGCGGAGCATGACCACGGTGGAACGCTTAACTTCTGGCGAGGCCGGCAGTCCCAAGCCCGATTACCCCGTACCCCAAGCTCCGGAGCCCGAACAGCCGGTGCCACAACCGCCTCAGCCTGAGATCCCGAAGCATCCTGATCCTAGTTTACCGCCGCCCGATCCCGAACCGCTCCCATATCCGGTCCCTGGCCCGGCTGACCCAAGCATGCCACGCCCTGTGCAATGAAGTTTGAAACGGTATTGTTCCACGTTAAACCGAGGGTTGAGAGCTTTGCGGTTTAATGGACCGTCCTGAGGGCGTTCGAGCTAATTTGTCGGTACTACGATGGAGAAATTTCGGCCTGTAGTGCTTGAAGTACTAAAATCGCATCCTGAATTTCATGGTATTCGGCATCGTCAACGGGCAGACCAGATTCGAGTCGTGCCTTAATAGCGCTGAGTGCCTCTGCGATTCGGGAGCCGGCCGGGTCGGGGCCATTCGCCAAAACGGCATCTTGGTAAGCGGTGGACCATTTGTAAGTCCTAGGATCGGCCACCACATTGCCTCCACCGTGTAGAGATCATTCCACTAAAACGAAATCGCCGCCGCTAATAGCGTCTTCTATCGCTTTTATTAGGGCGGCGCCCACTTTCGTTTTCGCAACGTAGGCGTTGGCCCCAATTTTCTTAGCTTCCTCGATGAACCTCTTATCAGCGTTTGACGACAAAATTACGATTGCCGATTGCGGCAACCTCGCTTTTATGACACGGGCGGCTTCGTATCCATTCAGCACCGGCATAGTCACGTTCAAAACGACGACGTCGGGCGCGAGCTTGGTGGCCTCCTCGATGGCTTTCTGGCCGTCCACCGCCTCACCGATCACTTCAAATCGAGGATGTCTTTCCAAGACGGCTCGGACTGCTTTTCTTATGGTGTCGTGGTCGTCCGCAAGAAGGATTCGCACCTTCCGCTCGGCCCCTCTTGCATTGACCCCAAACGACGAAGCCATCGCTCCATGCTCGTCAAAAGGGCGGGCGCTGTATATACAGAGGAATGGGTATTCTGCGACGAGAAACTGCCGTTGATGCGGCTTAGAGTTCTGGGGTGTTAAGAGACGCGATGATCGTATTAGTGGGCACATGCATCAACCGCACTTCATTCGTGGTTTGCTTAGCAAGTTCTTGTAGTTTGCGGATTGCCTCTTCGTGGCCAGAGACGAGTTCCTTCCAAATGGGAGCACCATCCGGAAGTATCTCGAAGAGATCGTAATCGCGGTTCACAGTGCGACGTCCTCCAAGCGAACTTGGGCGACCATAGCACTCCGCGATCATTCGGCCAAATTTTTCATACTCGGTTTGATATCGAACAGTGCGCCTCCGCTTGGGTTGGTATCATTTTTCGATGTGATATGTGACACCCGGTGTCTTTTCAATCGCCCAATGGTTCCTGTCGAATGCAACCCGAGCGAGAGCAAGGAGAGTGTAGTGAGCCCGCGAAAAATCCTCTGGGGGATTGTTTTAGGAGCAATCACGTTTGTCGGCTCGACCGCTCATGCTCGATCAGTTGATCTCACTTGTAGAGAGGATAATAGTTCTCAGGATTCTCGGGTGGGACACATCACCTTTGACCAGCGTCAGGGAACAGCGGGTTTTGCAATTACGGGAGAAATGCCCATGTCTCCAGCTGACTTTACGGACAAGCAGATAACGTGGAATACCAAATATGCGGTTGGACGAGTGTATTTTATTCTTGACCGAGCGACTGGTGCGCTTCAAATGAGCGGTGCAACCACGGGTAAGTGGCACTGCAGCCGGTGAGATTTAGACATTTTCTTCGGCGCCTAGCAGCTGGAGTGCCCGAAGAGCGGCTTGAATTTCAGTGAACTCGGCTTCGTCGAGTTTCTGAGGACCGTCTAGTCTTTCCTCAATTGCTTTTAGGGCAAGGTCTATTCGTCTGTGGAGTCGGGTAAAGTCGTGTTCCAACGCAGCGGACCGGTATGCCTCAAACCACCTGTAAGGTTGCGCGCTCATCGCGTTTTCGTTCGAGCAGACCCTGCCATTTTTTGCGCCGTGTACATCAAAAGGTGCATATCTTTATCGTTTGCCCGGCTTAGCAGCCTACGGAATTTTTCGAGCGTCTTACTGTCCGTTCCGGAAGATCCCCATTCGGCGGCGCCTTCCGCATTTCGCTTTTGGAGTTTGGGCAGCCTGGGAGGTTTGTCGCCATCATAAAATAGCTGATACATCGGCACTTCCAGTGCTCGGGCTAATTTTTCGAGCGTGTCAATGGCTGGCACTGTGTGGCAATTTTCCACCCGTGAAATGTAGCATCGGAGCAAGCCAGTACGTTTTTCGATTTCCCCTTGGGATAAATTCTTCGCTTCGCGCAACGCCTTTAATTTATCGCCTATGACCATCTGACTTTCCCCTTTTTGAAAAGGAATAGGGACCGGCCCCAACGAAAACCGAGGATACCGCGATCCCCTTTCATGGTCGAGCGAATGCTGGCGTCCCGACAACTAGGCTGAAACATAACAGGCGTGGTATCAGGGATTTCGAGGAACCGATTAGGGAATTTCTACTCCACTTGTCCGGTCAGCGCGTTAATCAGCCGGCGAAGAATAGCCTTTGGAATACCGTCTCCGTGGAAATACGCTAAACACAGTATTGAATGTGTAGTACGCCTTACATAAGCTCCCATACGAGGGAGGCCAGACCGCTGACGCTGGCCGGAGTCTGAGAGGGCGTGTGAACAAGCGCATATTAGTTGCGGACGACCACGGGAGTACTCGACGCTCTTTGCGAACGCTAATTACCCAGCGACAGGATTGGGAAGTGTGTGCGGAAGCGGCCGACGGTTTGGACGCGGTTCAACAGGCCAAGTTAACGTCCCCGGATGTGGCCGTAGTGGACATAGCGATGGGAGGATTGAATGGCGTTGAGGCTGCCGCGGCGATTCGGGCAAGCTGCCCAGACACGATTGTCCTAGCGATAAGTATGTATGATGCGGAACCACTCTTCGGCAGACTTCAATCCGTGGGCGTGAGAGGCTTTATATCGAAGAACCACCTGGTAACCGAACTCTCGCCCGCCATTGACGCGGTTCTTATGGGTGGGTGCTGGTTCCCAACGCATGCTTAGGGTACTGATCACGCGGCAATCTGTTCTTAGCGGTGACTGGCTGAACGCCTCTAGCCTGCGACGTAACTACCGGATTACTCCGATTGTCCGACAAGTTGTCTCTATAGGATCCTAGCAACCAGCACCCACCACGTTTCGACCGCTCGTTCCCGCAACCGATTCTCAACCGTACGTCCCAACGGTCGTGAGGCTTCAAACCCTCATTACACGGTAATTGCACACGCAGGCTCAGAAAGGCCCGCACGAGTCAAAGGTGCTTCGGGGGCTCGACCGCTCAAGAACGTCCAGTCGTGGGCGGGACGAACCTCCGTTTTTTTGACATGGTCGATTCGGGTACATACGCGACCAATAGCAATAGGGTTTCTAGGTACCCCCCACCTGCCGCATCCGAGAGCTTTCCGCTCCTGCGATGATCCGACATAGCAGCGCCACGGAATAGCGTAAGTGATTTAGCCTACGGAGTTTTGCCAGCCAAAGTAAGGTGTTTCCTGTATGCCCTTGGTCGCGAGTCATAGATAAAAATATCGGCGCCGAACCTTTGGTCTTTCTGGTCTGGTTTGATTTCTTTCACTTTAGTAGGAGTGTGTGAACAGAGTGAAAACCAAACGACCACGCATTCTGCTGGCCGACGACCACGAGATATTTCGGAGGGGTCTCCGCTCAATATTGGAATCGCGCCCCGAGCTGGAAATATGTGGCGAGGCAGTTGATGGTCTTGATGCCGTCGAAAAGACAAAGAAGCTGCGCCCTGACATCGTCCTGATGGATGTCAGCATGCCAAGTATCGACGGCTTGCACGCGACTCGGCTTATTCGCAGCGAGTTTCCGAACTGTCGAATCCTAGTCCTTAGCCAGCACGATTCTCCGCAAATACTTTCCGCCGCCCTGAAAGCTGGGGCAAGTGCATACGTCACCAAGTCCCAAGTTGCGCACAGTTTGCTCGCAGCTCTCGAGTCCGTTATCCAAGGCGAACCTTTCAATTGGAATTCTCACCAGATCGCGAGCGAGACGGGCAACGTCCGACCGGCTCAACCAGAGCCTAAATAATTCAAATAGTTTCCATTAGCTTGGGGATGAACACATGAAGAAAGCCGATACCAGCTCCAACACCGACGGTCTGGCGCTCGCAGACGAGCAGAAAATGCGTTCAGGAACGAACGGAAGCTCCAATGGTCACGACGGCCTCGCGGCCGCTGAACTCACGATCGTATTGACTGCGCTTCACACAATGCGTGAAGGCGATTTCTCGGTGCGCCTGCCAGGATCGTGGACCGGATTATCGGGAAAGATTGCGGACACCTTCAATGACATCGTCGCGGCCAACGAACACATGGCCCAAGAGCTGAAACGGGTTGGCCAAGTGGTAGGCAAGGAAGGAAGAACCAGAGAGCGAACACGATTTCGTTCGCCGCGAGGCGCGTGGACGGAGATGGAGGTCTCCGTAAACAACCTCGTTGAGGACCTCCTTCGCCCCACCGCGGAAGTCACAGGCGCAATCGCCGCCGTAGCACAAGGCAACCTGACCCAGACGGTAAGACTTGATGTGGATGGACGCCCCCTCGAAGGCGAGTTTTTGCGGTCTGCAAATATCGTAAACACGATGATTCAGCAATTGGGAGTGTTCACGGCTGAAGTAACGCGCGTGGCGCGCGAGGTGGGTACAGACGGTAAGCTCGGCGGGCAGGCGCAGGTACCCGGAGTCGCCGGAACCTGGAAAGATCTAACTGACTCCGTGAACTCCATGGCCAGCAACTTGACCGGTCAAGTGCGCAACATCGCTGAAGTCGCAACCGCCGTCGCCAGCGGAGACCTCTCTCGCAAAATCACGGTCGATGTCCGGGGCGAAATCCTACAGCTCAAAGAAGCTACTAACACAATGGTGGATCAGCTTCGGTCATTCGCCTCGGAGGTCACGCGCGTCGCGCGCGAGGTGGGAACCGAAGGTCGGTTGGGCGGACAAGCCGTCGTACCAGGCGTGGCGGGAACGTGGAAGGACCTGACGGATTCGGTGAACGCGATGGCCGGAAACCTGACTGCTCAAGTCCGCAACATTGCTGAGGTGACCACGGCTGTAGCGCGCGGCGACCTGTCGCGCAAGATCACCGTAGACGTGAAGGGCGAAATTCTTGAGCTCAAAGACACCATGAACACGATGGTGGACCAGCTGAACTCTTTCGCGGGCGAGGTCACGCGTGTGGCTCGCGAAGTGGGTACGGAAGGTAAGCTCGGGGGTCAGGCGCAGGTACCCGGTGTGGCCGGGACGTGGAAAGACCTCACTGACAACGTCAACTTCATGGCCAGCAACTTGACTGGCCAGGTGCGAAACATTGCGGAAGTGGCGACGGCCATCGCGAGCGGCGATCTCTCTCGCAAGATCACGGTGGACGTCCGCGGCGAGATCTTGCAGCTGAAAGAAACGCTGAACACGATGGTGGACCAGCTGAACCGGTTCGCTGGTGAAGTCACACGCGTGGCACGCGAGGTAGGTAGTGAGGGCCGGCTTGGCGGCCAGGCGAACGTCCCCGGTGTGGCGGGCACATGGAAGGATTTGACGGACTCAGTTAACTCGATGGCCGGGAACCTGACTGACCAGGTGCGAAACATCGCCGAGGTTACCACGGCCGTTGCCCGAGGCGACTTGTCGCGCAAGATCACGGTAGACGTAAAGGGTGAAATTCTTGAACTCAAGAACACCATCAACACGATGGTGGATCAATTGAACGCGTTCGCAGGCGAGGTGACGCGCGTCGCCCGCGAAGTTGGTACCGAAGGCAAATTGGGCGGGCAGGCGGAAGTGCCTGGTGTGGCGGGAACGTGGAAAGACCTCACCGACAACGTCAACTTCATGGCGAGCAACCTGACTGGCCAGGTACGCAACATCGCCGAAGTCGCGACGGCCGTGGCCCGCGGCGACCTATCGCGCAAAATTACGGTGGACGTGAAGGGCGAAATCCTCGAACTCAAAGACACCATTAATACGATGGTGGATCAGCTTCGTTCATTCGCGTCTGAAGTTACGCGCGTAGCCCGCGAAGTCGGAACCGATGGCAAGCTAGGTGGTCAGGCGCAGGTGCCCGGAGTCGCTGGCACGTGGAAAGACTTAACCGACTCGGTCAACTCGATGGCAAGCAACTTGACGGGTCAGGTCCGCAACATTGCGGAAGTCTCAACCGCGATCGCAACCGGCAACCTGTCTCGGAAAATTACGGTGAACGTCAGCGGCGAAATCCTGCTGCTCAAAGAAACCATTAATACGATGGTGGATCAGCTGAACGCGTTTGCAGGCGAGGTGACACGCGTGGCACGCGAAGTCGGCACCGAGGGTCGTTTGGGCGGCCAAGCGAATGTGCCAGGTGTCGCAGGAACATGGAAGGACTTGACCGACTCGGTCAACTCGATGGCCGGGAACCTGACCGGCCAAGTGCGAAACATCGCTGAGGTGACCACTGCCGTGGCCCGCGGCGATTTGTCGCGCAAGATCACGGTGGACGTGAAAGGTGAAATCCTAGAACTGAAGAACACCATCAACACGATGGTGGACCAACTGAACGCGTTTGCAGGTGAAGTAACGCGCGTGGCTCGCGAAGTGGGCACGGACGGAAAGTTGGGCGGGCAGGCGGAAGTGCCAGGTGTTGCCGGGACATGGAAAGACCTGACCGACAATGTGAACTTCATGGCCAGCAACCTAACCGGCCAAGTGCGAAATATTGCGGAAGTTGCCACGGCCATTGCCACAGGCGATCTGTCAAAGAAAATTACCGTGGACGTGCGCGGCGAGATATTGCAGCTCAAAGAAACGCTCAACACCATGGTCGAGCAACTTCGTTCATTCGCTGCCGAAGTCACACGCGTGGCCCGCGAAGTGGGTAGCGAAGGGCGTTTGGGAGGACAAGCGAATGTGCCGGGCGTTGCCGGCACCTGGAAGGACCTTACCGATTCCGTGAACGCCATGGCGCGAAACCTGACCGGTCAGGTGCGCAACATCGCCGAGGTGACCACCGCCGTGGCCCGCGGCGACCTATCGCGGAAAATCACCGTGGACGTGAAGGGCGAAATCCTCGAGCTTAAGAACACCATCAATACAATGGTGGACCAACTCAACGCCTTTGCCGCTGAGGTGACACGCGTGGCCCGAGAAGTCGGAACGGGCGGCAAGCTGGGTGGTCAGGCCCAGGTGCCCGGCGTCGCCGGCACATGGCGCGACCTTACGGACAACGTAAACGTAATGGCCGCCAACCTGACCGAGCAAGTGCGCGGCATCGTGAAAGTCGTAACGGCCGTCGCGGACGGCGACCTCACGCAGAAGCTCACGGTCAACGCGAAGGGAGAAGTCGCCGCGCTGGCTGAAACGATCAACAACATGACGGACACGCTGGCGACCTTTGCCGATCAGGTAACGACAGTTGCCCGCGAAGTTGGCGTGGAAGGCCGCCTGGGTGGACAGGCCAACGTGCCGGGAGCTTCGGGTACGTGGAAAGACCTTACGGGTAACGTAAACCTGCTCGCCGACAACCTGACGAACCAGGTGCGCGCGATAGCGGAGGTCGCGACCGCCGTGACGAAGGGCGACCTGACTCGTTCGATTCAGGTGGAAGCCAGCGGTGAAGTGGCCGATCTGAAGGACAACATTAACACCATGATCGACAACTTACGGCTCACCACCGACCGCAACAACGAACAGGACTGGCTGAAAACAAACCTGGCCCGGTTTACGGGCATGTTGCAGGGACAGCGCGACCTCGCGACGGTGGGTCGTTTGCTTTTGTCAGAGCTCGCGCCACTGGTCAACGCGCAACAGGGCGTTATCTATCAGATGGAAAGCGAGGAATCCGAGGGGTTGGCCCTTCTTTCGACTTTTGCGGACGATAGACAGGATGGACATCGCCAACATCTGAAGGTTGGCGACGGCCTCGTCGGACAAGTGGCCAAGGAAAAACGGCGCATGTTGATCAGTGAACTCCCCGACCATACCGTTTCGATCCGCTCGGGACTGTTCCATGCGGTTCCGCGCAACGTAATTGTGCTGCCGGTGCTCTTCGAGGATCACGTTAAAGCGGTCATTGAACTGGCTTCTTTGAGCACTTTCACCGCCTCGCATCTGGCATTCCTCGAACAATTAACCGCAAGCATCGGGATCGTGCTCAACAGTATTGAGGCCACGATGCAGACGGAAGGATTGCTGAAGCAATCTCAGCAATTGGCTACGGAACTCCAGACGCAGCAGAAGGAATTGCAGCAAACAAACGAGCAGCTCGCCCAAAAAGCCCAGCAGCTCGCCGAACAGAACGTCGAAGTGGAACGCAAGAATCAGGAAATCGAGCAGGCGCGAGGCGCCTTGGAAGGAAAAGCCAAGGAACTCGCTTTGACTTCCAAATACAAGTCAGAGTTCCTGGCAAACATGTCGCACGAGTTGCGGACGCCGCTCAACAGCATTCTGGTTCTGGGCCAACAGCTTAGCGACAATCCGGACGGCAACCTGACTCCGAAGCAAGTCGAGTTCTCACGCACGATTCACGGTGCGGGGACTGACCTGCTGAACCTGATAAGCGACATTCTCGACTTATCCAAAATCGAATCCGGCACTGTTTCGGTCGAGGCCGAGGAAGTGTTCTTTGCGAGCTTGCTCGATGCGATAGCGCGCCCGTTTCGCCATGAAGCGGAAAATCGCAGACTTACGTTCGACATTCAAAGCAGCCCGAACCTTCCGCGTAGCTTTGTGACTGACTCGAAACGGCTACAGCAGGTGCTAAAGAATCTGCTCTCGAACGCTTTCAAGTTCACTGAGAAGGGCAGCGTTCAACTGAGTGTATCGGTGGTCGACTCAGGCTGGACTCCGAGCCATCCCGTGCTCTCAGGACTGGCTTCCGTGGTTGCCTTTGAAGTTGCCGATACTGGTATTGGTATCCCGACCGATAAGCAGCGCATCATTTTCGAAGCGTTCCAACAAGCGGACGCCGGAACCAGCCGCAAGTACGGCGGCACGGGTCTCGGGCTCGCAATTAGCCGCGAACTGGCCGGCCTTTTGGGGGGCGAAATCCAATTGCGAAGCACTCCAGATAAAGGAAGCGTATTTACACTTTATCTGCCTCAAACCTATGTCGGCCCAATTGCTGGCGCCGCTCCAGCCGACCGAAAAGGTTCGTCCGCAACCTCGACCGCGCAAATGCCCTCGGTAGGCGCACCCAAACCATTCGAACAGATCGAAGACGATCGCAACAATCTGCAGGAGGACGACGCGGTTCTGCTGATCGTCGAAGATGATCCGCACTATGCTCGCGTCCTACGCAACTTGTCGCGCGACCAGGGATTCAAAGTTCTGGCCGCGACGCGCGGCGCTGAAGCACTCGTCCTTGCGCGCGAGTTCCATCCGACCGCCATTTCACTCGATGTATTTTTGCCGGACATGCTTGGGTGGACAGTGCTGAATCACTTGAAGCAGGATTCCGCGACACGACACATACCCGTCCAAATGTTGACACTCGACGAAGACCGTCGCCATGGGCTGTCGCGCGGAGCATTTTCCTTCGTTACGAAGCCAACGACAGCTCAGGGACTTGAATCGGCGTTATCTCGCATCAAGGAATATACAATGCCGCGCCGGAAACGATTACTGGTTGTAGAGGACAATCCCTCCGAACAAATCAGCATCCAGGAACTGCTCGGTCATAACGACATTGATGTCTCGATTGCTGACACGGGCGCTGGTGCGCTGGCCGCCATGACGAAGCAGCCCTTCGATTGCGTCGTTCTCGACCTTCGTCTTCCGGATATGTCTGGATTTGACTTGCTTGAGCAGCTTGGCCACGATCCGAAGCTCAGCGAACTGCCCGTGGTCGTTTTCACTGGCAAAGAGTTGTCTCCCGAGGAAGATGCTCGTCTTCACACGCTAGCACGCAGCGTTGTAGTGAAAGGTGTCGAATCGCCTGAACGGCTGTTGGATGAGACCGCCTTGTTCCTGCACCGCGTCGTGGATGATCTGCCGGTCCAAAAGCGAAAAATGCTGGACAGGCTGCATCAGTCGGACGAAGCGCTTGTGGGGAAAAAGGTGCTGGTAGTGGATGACGACGTGCGAAACATATTTGCGCTCGGCAGCGTGCTAGAGCGGCGCGGCATGACGGTGCTGACTGCGGGTACGGGCCGCGAAGCGATTGCCACTCTCGAATCCACTCCAGACGTCGCCATTGTACTAATGGACATTATGATGCCCGAGATGGATGGTTACGAGACGATGCAGGTGATTCGGCAGAATCCGCTCTTCCGTCGCCTGCCGATAATTACATTGACAGCAAAAGCTATGAAAGGCGATCGCGAAAAATGCCTAGAAGCGGGCGCCTCTGAGTATCTAGCGAAGCCGGTGAACACGGAGCAACTGCTGTCCGCTTTGCGCATGTGGCTTCATCGCTAGAAATACTTTCGATTCGGGGAGATCTTGTGAGCGCACAAAAAAAAGTCAACATCCTGATGGTGGACGATCAACCATCAAAGCTACTCAGCTACGAAGTCATACTCGAGGAACTCGGCGAGAATCTGATCAAGGCGAATTCCGGAAGGGAGGCGCTCGAGTGCCTGCTGAAGACGGACGTGGCTGTTGTCCTGATGGACGTAAGCATGCCGGAACTCGATGGCTTTGAATTGGCTGAGATCATTCGTCAGCACCCGCGCTTTCAGAGGACGGCGATCATCTTCATTTCCGCAGTACACCTAACTGATATGGACCAGCTGCGGGGATACGAACGCGGCGCCGTGGATTATGTCTCTGTTCCGGTCATTCCAGAGTTATTGCGCGCGAAAGTAAGCGTGTTTGCCGAGCTGCATCGCAAGACCCAGCAGCTGGAGACTCTGAATCGGGATTTGCGCATCCTGTCCCATCGGCTCATTGCCGCGCAAGATCAGGAGCGGAGGCGAATTGCACGGGAACTGCACGACAGTCTGGGTCAAGATCTGAGTGCGGCAAAGATGGTTGCGGACGCGATGGTCATGCAAAATGGCTCGCCCGATCCAATCAAGCAATCGGCCGTGGAGCTTAGCTCTCTGGTTGATCATGCGATCCAGCAGGTCCGCAGTATCTCGTATCTTCTGCATCCGCCATTGTTGGACGAGATTGGTTTGCACTCAGCTCTGCAGTGGTTCCTGGATGGACTGCAAAAGCGGAGCGGCATTGAGATGTCCATCAAAGTAGAGCCGGCTGACTTTCCACGGCTCCCTGAGGATATAGAGACTGCAATTTTCCGTATCGTGCAAGAAGCTCTGACGAATGTTTTTCGGCATTCGGGAGCAAGCAAGGCGTCGGTTCTTTTGACAAAGGGAGAGAGCGAAGTCGCGTGCTTGGTTCGAGACGACGGCAAAGGCGTCACGGAAGACGTTAGCGAGTTCAAGCCCGAAATCATCGGCGTCGGTATCGCGGGAATGCGGCAGCGAGTAAAGGAATTTGATGGCGAATTGCAGTTACGAAACGCCAATCCCGGAACACTGATTGAAGTCACAATCCCGTTCGCGAAGGAGCCTCCGGCGTTCGATCCAAAACCGAAACAGGCTGCGTCGACCTTGCCAGCCAGGCCGTTGATCGAGACTCGCTGATTCGGTTTCCGATCGACAGCGCTTCTCGTTATATCGAAATTCCGATGTCCCAGTCTTTTTGCACGGCTGCCCAATAACCTCTAAACAATTCGTACTGTAAGTTATTGACGAAACGTGCCCGAAATCCACTGACTCCCGTGACGACAAACACATGTGTTTTGGCGTAGCTGGCACTTATTCGATAAACGCGTCAATCAGGCGAAGGTCAACCGTTACTCGATCCATTGTTCGAAATAGCGTGCCAGGATCTCTGCAGCGTCGCGTCCGTATGAAAGCCTACGTGGGGTTGAGCAGCCTCAAGTTACCTTGCCGGTGGGTGTCGCTTAAAACGGCCGCGATAGCTTTATGCAGTTCCGTTGCCGCGCAGCGTTTGCTTAGGCACGCATCGGCGCCCATCAGCCTGGCCAATTCAACGACCGTCTCGGACTCGTGCATGGACAAAAGAACGATCTTCGTCTTGGGTGACATGGCGCGGATCGTCCTCGTGGCTTCAGTTCCACCCATGACTGGCATACGGAGGTCCATGAGTACCAAATCTGGTTGGAGTTCGCGAACCTTTTCGATTGCTTCCAGGCCATTCGCCGCTTGACCGCAAACATCCCAAGAGTCTTTCAACAGGCTCACTATCCCAATTCTGACAACTTCGTGGTCATCAACAACAAGAATTCGGCGCACGTTATTCTCACTCCCGACGTAGATGTACTGGGCAATTAGTATCATCCGCGGCTCGGCCGGCTCGCGCCATACTGGCTTCGCTGTATTGCTCCTCGTGACAATCGTCTCAGGCCCACAATAGAATATATATTCAAGATTCGATTTTTCAATCCGCACTGCTGCAGACCGAAGGTGGCGTAGATCTTCGGGCAGCCATCGGCACGTCGGCTAACTCCTGACAGGTGGGATTATCGGACATGCTGGTCCCCGTACGACCTTATCCGGTTGATGTCATAACGACGCCGGCCTCGCGACGGCCCGAGTAGACTGTTCGGTGTTGACCCCAACAGTGCTCGGACCGAAGGAGGCCGAGATGCGGATTATAGGATGCGATTTGCACGCTCGCCAGCAAACACTGGCGGTGCTCGATACAGCGACCGGGGAGGTGATGGAAAAGACGTTGGCACACAGTGGCAGTGACGTGAAGGAGTTTTATTCGAGGCTGCCAGGGCCGGTGCGTGTAGGAATTGAAGCAACGGGAACGATGCAATGGTTTCTGAGCCTGATGGAGGAGCTGGGGATCGATTGCCAGGTTGGCCATCCGGCGAAGATTCGAGCGGCCGAACCACGGAAACAGAAACATGATCGGCGAGATGCGGACCTGATCCTACAGCTGCTGGTAGAAAACCGCTTTCCGTCGATCTGGCGGCCATCGAAGGAACTCGTGGATCTGCGAGCCTTGTTGTTGCACCGACATCAGTGGGTGCGCATGCGGACACGAATACAGAATGCGCTGCAGGCGATAGCGCTGGCGAATGGTTTACGACGAGGCGCTTCGCTATGGAGCCAAGCCGGGCAGTGCGCGATTGCGTCGTTGCCGCTCGCGCCACATACCGCTCATCGGTGCAGTGAGTTGCAGGCGATGTACGCGAAGTTCGAGACCGATATCGAGAAGCTGAACCAGCGAGTCGGGGAGCAAGCTTGCGAGCGTCCCGGAGCAAGGTTGCTGATGACTCATCCAGGAGTGGGGCCGATCACGGCGTTGGCTACGGACGTGTTCCTGGGCGATGCAAAGCGGTTTGCTGACGGCAAGGCGCTGGCGAGTTACGTGGGGATCATTCCGAGTGAATACTCCAGCGGAGGTCGGCAGCGGCTCGGCGGCCTGAGTAAGCAAGGCAATCCGTTGTTGCGGTTTCTGTGGTGTGAGGCGGCAGCACACGCGGTGCGTCGGGATCCGGAGTTGCAGCGATTCTACCGCCGGAAATTAGTTCAGAAAGGTTTGGGGAAAGCGAAAGTCGCTGCCGCCCGAAAACTCGGAATCCGGCTGTGGATCATGTTGCGGGACCAGATCGACTATCACGAGTTCTGTCGTCGTGGACAGATGCAGCAGAGGTTGGGTGATGCCTGTGCGGGGATGCCTGGAACGCGCTATGGTGCAACGAGTCACCGGCCGATTGATTAGGCTACCCGCCTCCCTACGGGGAGTTCGAAGTACTCATCATGGTCGATGGTGACCGAAGAGATGGTTGGTGGGCAACACCGAACTGATGAAGCGAAAGCGGGCCGAGCAAGTTGGGGTGACACGGATGAATGGAAGCAAGGGAGACACACGCCGTTCGTGCGCCGACGAACACGTGTGCTCAAACCCAGTGATCGGCAGAAGAAAGAACTCTTGCAAGGGCCGTCGTCGTTAGAGATAGCGCGTTAATCAAGACGTGAGGTATCTGGGCTCGAATCGACCGGCAAGACAAACGGCTGGAAGGTTCAGGCGGGCCATACAGCGATTCCCGTATTGCGGAGGCTGCATGAGATTGTACACTTGGCCGCTAATAGCGCTGCTTCAGAGGAGTTAGCATGGCGGAAGCTTCTAGGCCCCTGCCAGTTCCAATTGACCGTATCCGTACCGGCGATCCCGTCAGGCCCGCCGAACTTTTTCGTCTGCTCGTAGAAGGCATACGAGACTACGCGATCTTTGTGCTCGACCCTGAGGGCAACGTCCTCACCTGGAATCCCGGCGCGCAGGCTCTGAAGGGCTATACGCGGACCGAAATTGTCGGTAAGCATTTCTCGAAGTTTTATCCGTCCGAAGCCGTGCAAAGCGGCTGGCCCCAACGTGAACTTTCCCTTGCCGTGAAAGAAGGGCGCTTCGCCGATGAAGGGTGGCGCGTCAGAAAAGATGGCAGCACGTTCTGGGCGTCGGTCGTTATCACGCCATTATTCGCGGACGATGGCACAGTGTCCGGTTTCGCAAAAGTGACCCAGGATCTGACCGTTCGAAGAGAGGCGGAGGAGCGAGTCCAAACTCTGAACCGGGAGTTGCGCGAGCGTGTGTCGCAATTGGATGAATCTCGAAGACTAATCGAGCTGCGGACCCTGGAGCTTCAAAAGCTGTCGGCGCAGCTAATGCAAGTTCAGGACGATGAACGCCGCCGAATCGCCCGCGAACTGCACGATGATCTGGGCCAGCAACTGACCGTTATTAAGATGGACCTGGCCAAGCTCAGCGGCGCGGAAGAAGTAAGCCGGCTGACAGACACGGCGGCGGCTACGGTGCGAAATCTTTCCTACCTCTTGCACCCACCGTTGCTCGATGAAACCGGACTGCGCGCAGCTTTGCACTGGTACATAGACGGGATAGCCAAACGAAGCAACGTCGAAATTTCGCTTACCTTCACGCCACAGACATTCCCGCGGCTTCCCAGAGATATTGAGACCACGATCTTCCGAATAATTCAGGAATCCCTTACGAATGTATGCCGGCATGCGAATAGCGATAGCGCCCGAGTGGAAATCGAAAAACAATCCGAATTCGTATCGGTTCGCGTTCGAGACTACGGCAAAGGCTTGTCTAAAGAAATCGCTGGCAGGAATGCTTCGTCAGGCCTCGGTGTCGGCGTAACCGGCATGCGCGAACGGGTGCGCCAGTTCGGGGGCGAGTTGACGATGTCACGCGCCGAACCCGGTACGCTGGTCGAGGCAAGAATTCCGCTCTTTGGCTCGGAAATGGGAAGGTGGTAGCACTTCGCGATGCGACATCCGAACGATTGCTGGAGCATCCCAAACAGTTTCGCGAGTCCCCGAGCTGGTAACTCCTGATTAGTCGGGTGGTCTCAATGGGTCGATGCAACACCAGTTCGAAGCCCATTTGGCGGAGTTTAAGAGGCCAAATCCGTTCGCGGGTGTCGATTCAAAGAAAACCCCGTCCTGATTAGGTCTAATTGAGCGCCGCCCAGAAGGTCAGTCTTTTCTGAAAAGTACGATCGGAAGCACTGATTAGAGGGTGTTGCGTCGACCGTCTGAACCGGCAGCGTTAATCAGGCCCTGAAACTCGGCGGGCTAATTCCTGCCTGAAAACACCCGAACACACTGCCGGCTCCTTTCTCTTGAAGCTGCGCCAGTGTCCCGCAAGACGCACGCCTGCCTAGGCCAAATACTCTTAATATCAAGGAAGTTAGACGATGCGTTATCGATTGGACACCAATCACTCGGAGCCATCAATCAACCGCGTTTGGCGTTACCCCTTATGTGGTGAGAGACAACTCTAGCGAGGTGAACTATGAGCGCTCCGCGGCGAAACCCGACTCCCGATCCTATGGTGCAACGAATCGCGGATCATCTGAGGGCTGCACAAGTTGGTCTGCTAACAGCGGCGGACAGCCAGGTTAATAACGCAACACTGCTCGAAGCGCATTCGTTCGTCTTTCAGGCATTGTCCGTGTTGTCGAGAATCGCTCCTGCGGACAGTCAGCCGACTCGTAAGGGTGAAGCTGCGGGTGCAACACCGCCGTTGGGCGCGAGGCTCTTATAGGGATTTTGTCTACGCCTCGATGATTTTGTTGCGGATTGCATACCGGACGACTTCGCTTACTGAGTGGCAATCAAGTTTACGCATGATATTCGTCCGGTGAGTCTCGGCGGTATTTACGCTCAAACCGAGCGTAATCGCTACCTCTTTACTGCTCTTTCCTTCGGCGAGCAGCTGGACAACCTCGCGCTCCCTAGGAGTGAGGCGCACGGCGCTCGTTGCGTCGTCAGGACGCGGATCGCCCTTCAGTAAACCGTCCTGTATCATCTGCGAAACTCGCGGCGTGAAGTACGTCTTGTTTCGACGCAACGAATCCACGGCAGCGATAATGTCTCGACGGGCGTCCGACTTGAGGATGAAGCCGCAGGCACCGGCGTCGAGAACCTGTCGAATTAGGTAGTCTGAATCATACATCGTCAGAATCAGAACTTTGGTCTGCGGACGCGTGGTCAGAATCTGCCGAAGTGCTTCAAGCCCATTGAGTTCGGGCATGCCGATATCGAGGATCACGACGTCAGGACACAGCTTCGTAGTCAGCTCAACGGCCTGGCGTCCGTCTGATGCCTCACCGACGACTTCGCAGTTGAGCTCGGCCTCTAGAAGTGAACGCACTCCGTTGCGTGTGATCTCGTGATCATCGGCAAGGAGCAACTTGAGAACAGACATGGCCATTGCCATCCTAAACGGATAAACTCACTCCAGTTTAACGGCAACACCAGATTCGCGTATTAATCAGGTGTTGAGAACTGTGCCACCCGCGCAGATCCCTTTTTAATACGCTACCCCTAATGGCTTTGATCATCGTGCTGGTTTCGAAGAAAACAAACCCGGGCGCTGCAATTAGGAATTAACTTTCGGCGCTTCGGAACCATTTTTTGGAGAGCTCGGCCCAAATCGAGCCGGTGTCTGGGTGACGGCGCTTGCCCGTGCCGTGTTGCACCTGGGGCGAGGAGTGTCGCGGATGCTTGTTTTTCGTGGTCGGCCGTCGTGTCATCGTTAGCCCCCGCTAGGATCGATATTCTTCCTTCAGCTACGTTCAACCGCTTGCTTCACCGGGCTGGAGTGCTTGGAGCGCTGGGAGGAGTTCGTTCATCAGAGACTTCGTGATGTATGCGCGCGCGCCCACGCTGGAGGCGAGGCGCGCGGTGTCGAGCGATTCGTGCAGGGTGAGGACGATGATCTGGGACTGGGGCGATTTCTCCCGAATCAGCGGCAGCGCCGTCAGGCCGTCCATTCTTGGCATAGAGATGTCGAGCAGGATCACTTCAGGCTTGAGCTCGTCCGCCTTTCGAATCGCCTCGATCCCGTCGCTGGCTTCACCGCAGATAGTCCAATCCTGGTGCTTCTTTAAAAGCATGCGAATGCCGGAGCGGACATGCGGCTTGTCGTCAACGATCAGAATCTGCAGGGGCGCCACGGAGTACTAACTCCTCAGGAGCTGGGACCCCGAGTGTGGCTCACTAATCTGTGAGTCCCAATCGGGCTTTCACCTTAGTCCGTTACTCCTCAGGCACAATCTCGATTGTGAGACATGGTCGGTATGGGCCGCCGAGCACAGCGTCACCCGGAGGCGCTCTCCTGCGGTTCTCACAGTGCGGTCTTCGTCGAATCGGGTTTACAAAGCGCAACTCCCGATACGTCAGTTGATCGGACGAATACTCGCTTAGTACTCCACATGTCCGGTTAGCGGTGATCGGAACTTGGCTCGTAAAACTACCTTTCAGGTCCTTTCGGAGGAATCGCGACTAGATCTAGCGCGGTTGCCCTCTACGGATTCCCCGGTGACTGCAGAACCATTCCGTACTAGTTTCGGATTCGTGAATCTCGGTTCTCGAATCATGCCCAGGACTCGGGCCGTCCGTTCTTAGCCCTTCCGCAAGTTCCATTTGTGGCATGAAGCAGGTGTATTCGAACTACCGCCCTGGCTATACGCCGTTGGGCTTGGCATCGAAATTTCCTCGACAACTTGTCCGGTTGTTCTCGGTATGCCAAATCGAATCGCGACATCGGCCTGGGAGATAATGCCAACAAGCCGATCGCGATCGTCTACGACCGGTATTCGCCGAACCTTGCCATCAGCCATCGCATCGAGCGCCGATTGAAGGTAATCATTTGCTCGACACACAAGCGGATCGCGCGTCATCACTTCTTCAAGCGGTGCGTCAGGAGGGCGACGCTCGGCCACGATCTTTAGAGCCAAGTCTCGGTCGGTGATGATGCCAACGACCGTTCTCATCTCTGAACTCTCTACTATCGGCACCGGACCCACATTTTCATCACGCATCAACTGTGCAGCTTGAGATGCGGTGTCTGTCGGTAGGCAATATACGGGATTTTTCGTCATTACGTCGGCGCAAGTCGTCATCATTCTCTCCTTTCAATCCTCACTCGACCGCCCGATTTTGCACCGTACTTCGCATATAACACTCACTGTTAGAACGCCACTCTATCTCTGACGTCGCTTACGAACGTCGATTTGAGAAACTCTGGCGGGTCCGCCCTCGAAGGAGATGCGGAACCGGTCCGCATGCGATTACCTACCGGTCCCGCGCTCCCTGCCCAGTGGCTGCCCCATACTGCGTTTGCTACTGTGGACTTTGCCCCGGATTTTGCGGCGCGATGCTCAGAGCTAGAAGTTTCCCGTCGTCCGTTTTCTGGTACTGAACGACTGCGGTTGTACCTGTGGTAACACTTCCTTGGACTTGAGTGTTGTTGTCGAGCAAGAACTGCATCGTGTTGCCGCCACTAACTTCCAGTGAAAAGGATTTATGGTCGCTTCCAATCGAAGCAACCTTCCCGGACACGGTCTTCGCATCCGCTGACTGCTGACTGTTTTGCGATTGCGTCGGAGCGGAATATGCCCGCGCTGACGCGCTCAACAACATCGACCCCGCCAGAGAGACGCAAAGGACAGATCTCCGTATCATCATACGTGTACACCTCCTTGAAATATGGGCGGGTGGAAACCTAGTAGGCACTTCTTGTGCCAATTGCGAAGTAGCGAATGGGACATACACTTAAGTGGGCCGCAGTTAAAGTGAGGCCTATATTGCAGGGTAATTTATCTGCTGTACTGGCAGTTATTCTCCTGCTGACAGGGTTCGGTCATCAAATCACTCTGTCGGGACAATGATTAGTCCGTACTAAAGTAAAAACGGTACGGGTAGCCGGATCCGGCGTTGCCATGCGGGACCAATCCCCATTGAAACCTCTAACAAGTGGCCTTTTCTGATTTGTTGTTTGTTGGTCGCGACCGCCCAGTCCTGACTCCCGGCTAGTCGGATTACGGGACATGTCCTTTCGTAGTACTCCACACTTCCGCGCTATGGCTGAGCCTAACAGTTGCAGCGACCTGAACAGCATACAGCGTCTCCCCGATTGCATGTTCTTTGCTGGCCGAATTACCGTTGCCAGAGATTCATCAACGGACAAAAACGTGGATCAAAAACCAAGAGTATTGTTTCTTTCAATTCAAAATTCCGTCCGAGGCCAGATGGCCGAGGGATTTTTGCGATCTTTGGCGGGCGATCGTTTTGTCGCTACTAGTGGGGGAGTCGAATCAGCTGGCGAGATCCATCCGATGGCAGCGGAAGTGATGGCGGAGGAGGGAATTGATATCACCACTCAACGTCCCAAGAACGTCGTGGATTGGTTTAAGGAGCATTTCGCTTACGTAATAACACTGGCGGATATGGCGAAGGAGCGATCGCCGGTCTTTCCGTTCACCCCACACCTGCTGCACTGGAGTCTAAAGGATCCGTCGCTCGTGGAAGGATCGCAGGAGGAGAAGAAACGAGTATTCCGTTGCGTGCGAGATGAAATCAAAGCGAGTGTCCGCCAATTTGTAAAGGAAACCGACAATCCGTGAGTACCAAAAACATTGGTGGGATGCTCGCGGGCAGCTAGTAAGGATCGCCGAACTTTAGCTATTCGCTTTTTGTTCGCTTGGATGTATTGTTGGGGTGCCGCAACATCTCGGCCCTACATAGGGGTGGATTTTGAAAAGTCCAACTCATTGGTTTTGCAAGACGCTCTTCGTCGTCTACGTCCTGGCCATTTTTTGGACTTCATTGGCCTACGCAGTCGAGCATAAAGTCGCGGCAACTCCAATTCGACTGTCTTCTGCTGTCTTGAAGGAGACTTCCAATCCGCGGGGACGACTAAGGATTCAGGCGTATGTTGAAGGCACCGCTAAAACCAGAGGCGTAAATCCTCAGGTCGCCGAATGGATTGTAACGCACGAATCTCGGCACCGTCCGGAGGCGACCGGAGATGGAGGGGAAAGTCGTGGTCTCTGGCAAATCAATAAGGCTTGGCACCCTGAAGTTTCGGACGCCTGCGCGTATGACGTGACTTGCAGCACGGATTGGTCTCTGCAGAGGATTCGTGCTGGCCACATAGATGAGTGGAGTACGTGGAAATACTGCAAGGAACGGTTTGAAGACTGCCCCTTCGATTCAAAATAACGTTTCACGGCGAGAGTTGCAGCACGAAGTTTCTTCTAGTCCCTCGGGCTAGTCGCCCCCGTTTCGGGCGATTTTCCGGTCCGCGTTACCGGACGTGTGAAGTGGTGCCTCACTCTTTCGCCCGCAGCATTCCTTCTCCATGTGTCTGCCGCGATGAAAAGGCAAATTGCGAGTGTCAGAGCCTCGATCAATAACGTCTGAAGCCCATCCGCCGGTCCCACTCTTCGAGCGCATCGCGCCGATTATATCCAACACTCAGGCCATACTTCGCCGGGTCCGCTGCCATCATCATTAAAGCGTCGTGCACCCCATTAACGTACTTGGATTTATGCTTGGACCAGTCCAACCCTTGGGAAGTCGAATCGGCCTGGTCGTCATGCTTTCCCTTGGGAAAGCTTGCCAGTTCGTGTAGATATTCGGCGAGCCAAGGAGCTTTCTCGGGAAGGTAAACAAAACCATTCTCAATGGTGCTCGTGACCGAATTCATTCGCATGACCTTGTCGCCTTCGGGCTTGTATTTCTGAATTCGGTGCATCCCCTCACTGATGAGCTCTTGGATCAGTTGTGTGCCTGATGCCTTGTCTTCGATCAACACCGTTTTCGCCTCGAACGCCTCGGCTTGTTCTCGGACGGCTCGCTTCAATTCTGGGTAGCCGAGCCGCTTTCGAAACACGAATAGTAGATAGAGTTTCTTCTTTGATACACCCCACGTAGTGCAGACGCTGTAGCTATTGAGTTCGCCCGGTTTGTTAGCCGTGTCCCAACTCTGGAAGATCAGCTCGAATTTCTCGGGGCGATCAATCGAGGTGTATGTCTTGAACCAGTCCGTCTTCACCATTCCCCCGCCCAGCGGCGATGGATTCTGTTGATATTGACCCGAAAAGTTATATTCCCCTTGTGCCTCGCGCAGGTGACTTAGTACCTCGAGCGGCTCTCGCTCCGCGTGGAGGGCCTCGCCCGCTTTCCTCTTAAAGCATCGTCTCCCCGATAGTGTTTGGACCGAATGACGCTCGTCTTCCTCAGCGATAGCCGAGAGCCGGATCGATTTCCAAGGCTCCATCCGGAGAACATGCCCCACCAGATCGTCCTCATGCAGTCTCTGCATGATTAAGATGATGCGTCCCTTCCTCTTGTCGTCTAAGCGGCTGTATAGCGTGTGATCAAACCACTCGTTGACTCCCTTGCGCTGGGTATCCGAGAGAGCTTCGTCTGGTTTCAAAGGGTCGTCGATGATGAGGTAATCTGCGCCCCTGCCTGTGAGCACGCCGCCGACGGACGTCGAAAGGCGAAATCCCTGCTGTGTAGTGATGAATTCCTGGAGCCCCTGGCGCTGAGATAACAAACGGGTACGGGGAAATAAAGCCCGATACCAACGACTGTTCAAAATCGTGCGGCAATCCATGGCGTGCTTGTTAGCCAGGTCTTGACCGTAGCTCGCACAGATGATTTTGGCAGAGGGGTCATGGCCCAGAAGAAACGCGACAAAAGCAACGGAGGCGCAGTGCGACTTGAGCGAGCGCGGAGGCTGATTGATAACGAGGCGCGAGATCTTTCCGCGTCTGCAGTCCTCTAGGGCTGACGAAATCACCTGGATATGCCAGTTCCGCAGGAACGTCGTCGACGGATTTAGTTCGTAGAAACACTGTTCCGTAAAAGCATACAAATCCTGCCTCAACCACGCAGCGCACTCATTCGGTGTCAGTATCGGGCTCATCGTCGTCGCCTCCTTGGTTTGCATTGAATCGTTCCAAAATCCCCTGCACAACTCTTTCGTCGATCTCGGCATGAACAGGACTAGAGGCCGTCGCTTCGTTGGTGCGCTCCTCAGCGGACGCGACTAAAGCTGACAACAATCGCAGCGCGCTGAGGTCACCCGACGCCGCTTTGTTCGTGAGTTGTTTGAGCGCCGCTTCGAACTTGCTGATGGTCTTGCGTCTGCCGTTTTCAACCGTGTTCACCTTTTCACGCAGCGTACGTTCGAGCACCGTAGCCATGTTCACAGTGCCCCGTGGGCGGCCCTTGGGGTTGCCGGACTGGCCTGGCTTGAATTGGGTATGCTCCGGTGGCCTACCGTAGCCCACGCTTGGGGACTTTCGTTTCTTTGGCTTGGTCCGCTTCTTCATTGCTCTCCTCCTCCATTTCGGCAAAGGATTTGCCATTCGCCGCATGTACTGCGGTCTTCCCGGTAAACTCCTGCCAACGGCGTACAGCTGTGTCGACATAAATGGGATCAAGCTCCATTCCGTGGCAGATCCTGCCCGTTCGCTCGGTCGCAATGACCGTCGTGCCGCTGCCCAGGAACGGATCAAGCACCCGCTCGCCACGGGAGGAGCAATCCATGATTGCGTCGGCAACGAGTGCCACGGGTTTAACGGTGGGATGAAGCGCCAAGAGATTGCCCTCAGACGAATTCCGAGCAAAGGTGTTGGCTCCGGGGTAGTTCCACACATTGCTTCGCGACCGACCAAATCGCCCTAACTGGATATTGTTGCGATGAGAAGATTTGCCGTTCCGAAACACGAAGACCATCTCGTGCTGACTTCTGTACAGCGAGCCCATGCCCGCGTTATCCTTGGTCCAGACACAAACATTTAGGAGGTCCAAACGAGCAGCGCTACCTGCCGCAAGGAGCTCTCCCATGTGGCGCCAGTCGATGCACACGTAGATGACGCTGGGCATTCTGCTGCTTGCGACCAACCGACCGAGGACCCGCGTCAGGAATTGACGAAACTCCAGTTCAGTCATCTCACCTGAGGCCATTACGAACTCACGATGGGATATTCTTCCCTTGCCGCTGGCATGACCTGAAATTCGAACGTTGTACGGAGGATCGGTGAAGACCACGTTTGCTTTATGGCCATCCATCAGCCGCTCGTGATCAGCAGATGAAAGCGCATTCCCGCAGAGGACTTGGTGCTTTCCCAGGATCCAAAGATCGCCGAGTTCGGTGACTACTGCAGAAGAGTTCTCAGGAATTGCGTCAGCGGGGTCTTTCCTTCCAGGGGGTGCGAGAGAGAGGTTTTCGATCATCAAATCAATCTCGCCCATTTCAAATCCTGTCGTTTCCAAACTAAAATCGATTTCAGCTTCAGACAGAATCTTCAGCTGTTCACCCAGTAGCTGCTGATCCCAGGCGGCGTTTTCTGTGAGCCGGTTATCTGCGATTGCAAACGCACGAATCTGCTGTTCCGACAGGTGCTCTAGGCGGATCGTCGGGACGGTCGCGATTCCTAAAACCTTGGCCGCACACACCCGTCCATGCCCAGCGATAACATTCGACTTCGCGTCGATCAGAATCGGGACATTAAAACCAAAAGCCCCGATGCTGCTCGCCAGCTGTGCGACTTGCTTGTCCGTGTGAATGCGTGTGTTTCGAGGGTTGAGCTTAAGACGGGCAATCGAAACGTATCTTACCGAGAGAGCGCATTGATCCATGTCCAGGGCCCCTTTTGAACGAACAAGGCCCACGATGGCATAATTTGTGTAGGAGCGCCGGCACGTTTGGGTCCAAAACGACCCTGCTATCGCCGGCGTTTGGCGTTGGGGTCCTTCTTGTTATGGCGAGGGTAATCCGGTCTCGGGCCAGCGCACACGTCGAGGACATTCTCTATCCGAGGATCAGGCGCGTCCGGTGCAGGCAGTGGATGGCCAAGAAGTTCATGTTTCATGGTGGCAACTGCTTTCAAGGCGAACCGCAATTTGGCGATGAACTGTTCGTCTGGATTCCCCGGTACCGGGTTTAATGCCATTTGACGCACAATCGATCGATGCTTAGCCAGAGCCCTCCTTACCGTGGTCTCCGATACTCGGACGTCCGGAAACTTCTCCCGATGTTTTCGCACCGCCTCTTCAACAGCCGCAAAGCGTTTCTCTCCCCGCTCGCGGGCTACATCGAAGAGCCGTATAAGCCACTGATCGCGTCTGAAATGAGAAATTCTCATATAGATGACTCCCTCACGGCTTTCCACCGTCGCCGTCGCGGATCATGCGAACCTACTGGAAATTTGTTCAGCACACAAGTTTGATTTTTATCACGTACAATTTCTCCGATTCGCAATCCCGCGCAGCAACCTCCCACGGACATTTTTCGGTAGTTTTTGGTTCCGTGCGCTCGTTGTCGAGTTCGCCCGAGCCTCTCCAAGTGTGGAGGATTCCCCCAATTGAATAAAGGATGTCCCCTCGTTCGTCGGCGTCCTCCAATCTCTATTCGTCCCTGATTTCGTTCTCCCTGAGGGCCGAAGTTCGCTTGACTGTTCGCCCCACGAGAGCGTGAATGTGCTGGTGTCTAGGAGGAGAAAATAGCCGCAAACATCTCAAGTCAGGTCGCCAAATTGCGGGCTTTGTCCCGGCTGCAGTTGCTCGAACTTTGGCAGAAAGTTTATGGGAGAGGCGCCCCAGAAGGACTCAGAAGAGAGCTGCTAGTTCCGTTTCTCGCCTATAGAATTCAGGAAAACGCGCTCGGTGGCCTCAAGCCCTCGACACTGTCCGAACTCCGCCGCATTGCCCGAGACCTTGAAAAGCCGGGAGGGTCGACCGAATCGACGTATCGAACGAAGATGAAATCCGGGACCCGTCTGATCCGGCAATGGCGCGGCGAAGCGCATGAGGTCGCAGCGACTGAATCGGGCTTTGAATATCGCGGGAGCACCTACCAGAGCCTGTCCGAGATTGCGCGCAAGATCACCGGCACGCGTTGGTCTGGCCCTGCCTTTTTCAAACTGAACGGCGCCAAGGCTGTTCGGGAGCAGAGCAATGGCTGACAAGCGCGTTCGGTGTGCCATCTATACGCGCAAGTCCTCTGAGGAAGGACTGGAGCAGTCGTTTAACTCTCTTGACGCTCAGCGGGAAGCCTGCCGCGCTTACATTCTGAGCCAGAAGCACGAGGGCTGGACTGCCCTAATCAGCTTGTACGACGACGGGGGGTTTTCTGGCGGCACAATGGAGCGTCCCGCACTGAAGCGACTGTTGGACGATATTACAGCGGCCAAGATCGATACCGTGGTGGTCTATAAAGTTGATCGCCTGACTCGCTCTCTCGGTGACTTTTCGAAGATTATCGAGGTGTTCGATTCGCACGGGGTGAGCTTCGTATCCGTCACCCAGCACTTCAACACCACCACTTCGATGGGTCGCCTCACCTTGAACGTCCTTCTATCGTTCGCGCAGTTCGAGCGCGAAGTCACCGGAGAGAGAATTCGGGACAAAATCGCCGCCTCGAAAAAGAAAGGGATGTGGATGGGAGGTTCCGTCCCTCATGGTTACGATTGCGTGGAGCGTCGCCTCGTCATCAATCCCCGAGAAGCGAGTATCGTACGAAGGATCTTCCGCGAATACCTGCGCCTTGGTTGCGTCAGTAAACTCAAGATCTACCTTGATCAGAAGCAAATCCGGAGCAAGGTTCGAGTCAGTGCCGCTGGCCGAACCTATGGAGGTGCGACGTACTCACGAGGAGCTCTCTACCATCTATTGAATAATCGCATTTACATCGGGGAAATCGTTCATCGCGATAAGGTTCACCCCGGCTTGCACGAAGCGATCGTCCCCAGGGAGCTGTGGAATAAGGTCGCAGCTCGCCTGAAACAGAACAATCAGGCTCACCGCACGGAGAAGTCTCGGTCGACGCCGAGCTTGCTCACCGGCAAGCTGTTCGACACCGACGGAAATCGGTTCACACCAACACATGCTGTAAAGAACGCGAAGCGATACCGCTACTACACTTCCCAAACGGTGGTTCGGAACGACGGAATCAAGCCCGCGATCGCGCGCTTCCCCGCTCAAGAACTGGAGCAATTCGTCATATCGCAGGTACGACTCCTTCTCCAAACACCGTCGAGATGTACGGCCGGGATGAAAAACAGTCCCATTAAAGGTGCAGCCACGGAACGAATCGAGCATCTCGCGAAACAATGGCCGAAACTGGAGACCTCGAAGCAGCATGAGGTCGTAAGAAACATATTGAAACGAGTGACGGTTGGCGAGACAACGGTGTGGGTCGAGATTGACAGAATCAGACTGCTCGCGACCCTACTGGGGCAGAGTGCCGACGCTCTCCGTCCCTCAAGCGTGATTAAACATGGAATCCTTAGGCTGGCCGGCAACTTCCAGGTCCTCCGCCGCGGAGGGGAACTTCGTGTGATCTCGCCAAACGGCGATTCATCCTCCGAAGGAAAGCCAGTGCCATCGTTGGTGAAAGCAATAGCCCGCGCACACAGCTGGTACGAACGAATCGCTACGGGCGAGTTCACTACGGTCAATCAACTTGCACAGAAGTCGGGCCTGACCCTACGATATGTCAGATGCATCTTGCAGTGCGGTCATCTATCACCTCAGATCGTCGAGGCACTGCTAGCCGGCAAACATCGACCTAACCTCACCCTCAAGGAATTTCTGCGCGGCGTGCCACTTGATTGGCAAGAGCAGGAAACTAAACTTCTGCGGCCGTGTTGAAACCACACTACGGAAAGAGAATCTGGCAGGGTTGGTGTTTTGGGGCCCCGACATTGCTAGGGACACCTGGAGCATCCGGTTGTTGATTAGGAAGGGCCCAATGGGCCGTCCGATTGGCGCAACAGAGTAATTTTGCTAGGTCGATAGATGGGTCAGTGCTTCGTTCAATGCCTTGAAGAATTGCTGCAACGTTCCTTCGGTACGTTTCGTCTTGTCCGGCATCCATGCAATCTGCCAAGTCATTTCGTGATAGCCGATCTTCCGATACATCTTGCCGATTGCTAGTCGTTGAGCTTCGTTCGGTGCAAACATCACATCTACATAGAGGTACTCGTTGATGTCGATGCGCAATGCTCCGTGCTCCTTGTAGAATTCATTCTGGTTCTCATAATTCTCAGATCCAAGAATCACCGAGTGGTTAAAATAACCTCGCCTTTCAGACTCGTCACCGATCAAATCTCCATTCGACATGAGCATGTAGAACGCTTGTTCGTCAGAGACTGAGGATGCGTCACGCGGAGGAAACAGGCGTTTGATTTCTTCGAGCTCCCTGGGACCAACCTCTCCTTCTGTAGGGCGTCGGTCCTCGGGCCAGATCGTCCTCATTCCGACTCCAACTCGGATCAGTTCGCCGATCCTGACTCTAATCTCTGGTCGCGTATTATAACTTCGCAGCGCTGAAACAACCTGCTAACTCAGCCAAGAGCATTTTCAATGCCGTGAGTTATCGTCATCGGTATACTTCTGAGGATGTTCCGCATGGGGTGCAAGTGCCAGACGAACAATTTCTTCGTTCTGAAGTTGAGCCGTACATTGACAGTCTGTATCTTCACACTCCTCTCCTAAAGCGTCATCGCAACTCGGCAGCGATCCACATCCTACGAGCCTTCGAGGATTGGATTCGCTTCGGAATGGTGAAATCGGCATTGGAGGCGCAACCCGTTCAATCTTACACAAGGCTTAGGTGGGCACACGAAGCGATACCTTGGGCTTTGAGATGGGTCTGGCGTGATTGTCCCCAATCGGGAAACACATCGCTCGACCTGGACTGGGGTGCTTACGGGGAAGCAGTCGAACTGATGAATCTCGGCTTCAAATACAACCACCTTTACAGGTGTTTCACTCTCTATTCTCGAGGCTTCTTCGGCGTTGAAACGACAAAAGCACAAAAGAGAGTCCGTTTTTTCTTTCGCTCCGACGTGGAACAACAACGTGACGCGGTTTCATTGATTTATTCGATTCTGCAAGACGACCCGCCACCGGCTTACGCTCTAATCGAATTCCTAACTGCCACTATGCCAATCATCAACACGATTCTACCGTCCTACATTGAAAAGACGTCAGAGTCGTCAATTCGATGCGAAACCCCTCCGTACATGCTTGAATACTTCAAAGAATGGGCGCGTCTCCAGGTAAACGAGATGAGGTTCGAACTGTCAGGCAGGTGGCAATTCGGCGGCTACAGCCTTGACCAGTTCCGTTCTTTCTGGATGTCACTTGTAGTCATTACACTGGCACACATCAGTGCTCACCACCTAGCTGATACTACGGTCGGGACGCGCGGGGGTGCGATTGGCAGCCTGGTTATGCAAATGAGCGAAGACTCGCTGATGAAAGCGGGGAGAGTTTTCCCCGTCCCGCTAGAGGCTTGGCGCGCGATATTTAGAACACTGATTTATCAGCCCACTCGAAGATTTTGGGACCCATTTTGGCAGCCTATCATTAAGGTATCGGACGAAACATATTTGATCGCGCCTCATCTGGTTATTACCAGTTCCCCCGAGAGAAATCTCATAACGCTACTCAATCGCTCCGCCGCAGGTAGGGAATTTTACAATCGCCTGTCGTCGCAGAAAGAGGACGAACAGCTGAACGGATTATGCAAACTGTTTCCTTCCCCACGATTCATTGCAAGGAAAAGAGTCCCCGTCAGCCGGAGTGATGGTTCGACTCTCACGGACATAGACCTGATGCTTCATGACGAACAAAGCGGAGTATTGCTGCTCGTGCATGCAAAGTGGCTTATACGGCCGGATACTGTTCAGGAGGTATTGTCCAAAGACGACGAAGTACAGTCTGCTCTGGGGATCGCTCATAAGGCCGCCATGCGAATAAAGGAATTGGGTCATGAGTGGATTTCAAGTGTGATTGCGGTAGAACTTACAACTTTGCCAAAACTGCATTCCATCGTGGTGAACAGGGATTTTGTGCCAAGTGGTTGGGTTTATGATGCGGAGATTCCCGTTGTTAACACAGATTTTGTAACGAAAGTTGTCCGCTCCTCTCAGTTTACCGGTCTGGATTCTCTGTATATTGCGTGCGCGGGCTTCAATGAATACCTCGAAAAAAAGCACCCAGTCAAATTGAATCTCGACGAGATTCGGTTTGGCGACTACCTTTTCGAGTTTCCGACTGTCGAACAAGCGTGATGAACGGCAGGCGGCGTTCTCCTTACGACGTGTCTTCGACCTCAGTCTTCGCAGCTTCGAGTAATGGCATCTCAAGACCTTCGATCTCCTGTAAACGACTTCCGGCAATTCCTTGAAGATCCCCGTACATGCCAGCCGTCGACTCAATAACTTCTCGGATTTGCTCTTCACGCTTAGCCCAACCGCGCGTCATCGCTTTCCGTTCGCGGTCGAGGTCCGCTTGCATATCGGAAAACTTTTCCACGATGGCTTCAACGCGATGGCGAAAACGCGGACCCGTCAGGTATTGATAGACCATCTCCATCTTGGTCTGCTGCCCATCGGACGCCTGCCGGGCTGACGAAAGCTCGATCAAGGTCTGCCGTAGGGCAATCGCAACGGACATGGCACAGTGGGATTCGGTGACCCAAATCCCGTCCACGAGGTCGAAGTTAGTAACGCCTTTCGGGAGCGCTTGGGAAATGATCAATGCGATGTCTGCCTTCGCGGCCCGCTGATCGTCCCGGAGTTTTGGCAGCCACGTATCGCTCCAGGTTTTTGTCCGCTTGGATTCCCACAGAATTGTGCCGCAATGTTGTCCCTGCGTGCCAATAACGCGGTGCAATACGTCGCCGCCGAATTCACCCTTAGCCACGGGCTCGATGATGTCGCGCGGAAATTTTCCGCGCAGGAGCGACTCCAGTTCGAGTTCCTGAACTTCCCCCTGGAGCTGCTGGGAGCCTTGGTCGGCTTTGCGCTTCAGATCTTCGATCTGGCGCTGCATGGATGCGATCAGCTCCTCTTTCTCCAGCACCTTGAGCTTCAACTCCTCCCCCGCCTCAAGCTTCGCTTTTTCCCGGACAGTCCCGAGCGATTCCTGAACCCTTTTCTCTATGGTCAGGTCAATCTCGCGCCTGGCATCATCCAGTTCCCGCTGCTTGCGGATGACATCAGCCTGGGCCTGCTGGGCTTCGGCCAGTTTGATATCACGTTCGGTGAGTACCTCCTGGAGATCGGTGACTTCTTTCGTCTTTTTTTCCAGGTCAGCGCCGAAGAGTAGGCGGGCTTTTTTTGCTTCGTCGGCGGCAATCCTCCGCCGTTCCATAGTGACCTTGGCCGCAACCTGCTCGTCAATTGATTCCTGGGCCTTGGCAAGCTCTTTCCGCTCCTTGCGCACAGCGGATTCGCGGGCGGCGACGTCGGCATCTTTCAGGGCGATCTTTCGTTCATACTCCTGCCGTGTCGCTTCGATGAGCGGGGCGGCAAGCGACTCGGTTAGCTTGATCTTCGTCTTGCACTTAGGGCAGTTAATTGTCGCTTCATTCACAATGTCACCTCGTCAAACCAGTGTCTTGCCCGCGGCGCCGGCCTGATTTTCGTCACGACAATCCTTGAAGAAACTGTGTCTCGTTCACGCCTTCGTAAAACTCGTACAGTTTTTGTTTCGTCATGCCGGTGATCTGTTCCAGATATGCGGAGCTGACTCTGGCGCCGTTCTCGAAGAGAGAGAAGCACGTCTCACACCATGGAACGGAGCGTTCATCGCCAGCCCGGATAATCGCGTAAAGCACATTGGAGTAGATAAACATGCCGGCATTGTTTCCGTAACGTTTCCAAAGTGCCTCGCCTGCCTCACGGCAACAGCTATCGAAGCGGTGTAGAAGTCCGGTTGTCTCCTGCTGGAAACATCCATACCGCCCCACCAGCAAATAGTGCCGGATCCGCCAATCATCGATGAAGTCGATTTCAGGCTTAAGCAGGCCCGGGGCGGAACCCAAGAGCAGGTCTTTCCGCTCGTCCAGCAGCAAGAACGCGAATCCCATGCCGAACAGCGAATTCAGGGGTTCTCGAACATATCGGACGTATTCTTTCCACAACTCCGGTTCGCTCGGCGAGATCAGCTCGTGGTCGGTAAAGACTTGTTCTACCAAGTCTTCAATCTCATCCCGACGATCGTCATTCAATAAGGCCAGTATGCCGCGCGTGCAGGCGTGAGCGTGAAACGCCTCTTCCGCGGCGATAAATTCCCTGTGAGTTGTCACGAATTGAGTGCGTAGCAGACCGGATTCGGGAATTCGCACGGTTATGCGGAGTCTTTCGAGATCAACATTAAAGGCTCCGGCGATGGCTTGCAGCGTCTCGGCATTCCGCGTCTGGTCACGCTCGACGCGTTGAACCGTCCTTGCCTGGAATCCCGCCGCCGCGGCAAGTTGCTCCTGCGTCCACTCCCGCTCCCTCCTCAGTTCCTGAATCCTCTTGCCGTACCTGAATTCCTTTCTCATCGGTCCCTCCATCCGCTCACCCATCCATCGCATTGTCAGGCGAAGCCGTCTGAAGCGCCACGTCAGGAATACGACAGCGGCCGCATGGAACCGCAAGTTTACATCCTGTCGGAGACAATTACAGGCTTTCCATCGAGGTTGCCGCTCACGGAAGATGTCAAGAAAGTCAAAGGAACTCCGTTATACTGGGCCGCAATGAAACGAGCTTGAACGTTTCTTGCGTGATGCTTGGTTCTGCACCATCCACATCACAAGCAAAGGGAGCAATTACGCGTGCTCCGCAAAATAATTCTGATCAAGAACGTCGGGCGATTCGTCAGTTACAGCGCGACTGGCGATGTCGAACTGAAACGCTACAACCTTGTCTTCGCCGAGAACGGACGCGGAAAAACGACCCTATGTGCCATTTTCCGATCACTCCAGTCGGGCGACCCTGCTTACATACTGGGTCGCACAACTCTTGGAGGCGACGCACCACCCGAAATCAAACTCCTCCTGGCCAGTGGCAGCACTCCGGTTTTCGACAACGCCGCATGGACGGCGACGGTTCCCGACATTGCAATATTCGACTCAACCTTCGTCTCCGAGAATGTCCATTCCGGTGATGTCGTCGAACTCGATCATAAGCGCAGCCTCTACAGCGTCATTGTTGGCAGGCAGGGCGTCCAGCTCGCCGAGGAAATTGACCGTCTCGACGGCGCCGCACGCGGCAAAAACACCGAAATCAGAGACAAGTCTACCGCCATCCAGCCTCACGCGGGAGGTCTTGCTCTGGAGTCCTTCATCGCACTCGAAGAAGATCCCGGAATCGACGGCAAAATCGCGGCCAAGCAGCGGGAGTTGGAGGCTGTCCGTCAGGTTGCCCAAATCAGAACCCGCGCAATGCTCGTGCCCCTCGCCCTGCCAACATTCCCGCGTGCGGCTTTTGAGGCCCTGCTGGACAAGACTCTCGAAGGTATCGCCGCTGATGTGGAAAATCGCATCACCGAGCGGATCAAGGCCCATAACATGGGCACGCGCGGACAGCCGTGGCTGTCGGAAGGTGTCGGGTACATTCACGACGCGACTGCTTGCCCCTTCTGTGGCCAGTCGCTTGAAGGTGCGGCAGCGCTCATCGGCGCTTACAGAGCCTTTTTCAGCGAGAGTTACAATGCGCTGCGTTCGGAAATCACCACTTTGCGCGGTCAGATTGAAACGATCCTCAGTGACAGAGGAATCGGCAACATGGAGACGGTTGTGGTCCAGAATGTCGCTACCGTTGAGTTCTGGTCGAGGTTTTGTGAAATCATTCCTCCGGTGCTCGGTGGCAGCGGCCCTCCTGAGATTCTGCGGAGCCTGCGGCAGGCGGCTTTGGCGCTTCTCGATCGCAAAGCGGCGACACCCCTTGAGCGTATCGCAATAGACCCGTCGTATGCCGATGCTGCTGTGCGTTCTTCGACGGCACAGCACGCGGTAACCACCTACAACCTCGGCGTTACTGCTGCAAATTCCGTCATTGCCTCAAAGAAGGCGGCGAGCCAGGCGGCTGATGTGGCCAAGGTCGAAGCCGAGTTTTCTCGTTTGCGGGCCGCCAAGAGGCGCCACACGCCCGATATGACGCAAGCATGTGCCGATTTCACCGCCGCCGTCGCCGCGAAGCGAGCTATCGAAGAGCAAAAAGCATCTGTCCGCAAGCAGCTGGACGAATACACTCAGCAGGTGATCGGCCGTTACGAACAAACGATCAATCAATTGCTTGAGGATTTTCACGCGGGATTTCGCATCACGGGCACCAGACACGCGTATCCGGGCGGAGTCGCCAGCTCCAGCTATCAAATAATGATTAACAACATACCCGTCGAACTTGGCGACTCAGAGACTTCGATCGCCACGCCGAGCTTCAAGAATACCTTGAGCGCCGGCGACAAGAGCACTCTCGCGCTCGCCTTCTTCCTCGCTCAATTGCAGCATGACCCAGGCCGCGCAACCAAGATTGTGGTTTTCGATGACCCCTTCAATAGCCAGGACAGCTTCAGGAAGGACTGCACCGTTCACAAGATCAAAAAATGCGGCCAGGACTGCGCGCAGGTGATCGTCCTTTCGCACGATCAGTATTTTCTGAAGCGCATCTGGGACCGGCTTTACGATGCTGCCGAACGCAAGTGTCTGGCGCTGACGAGGCTCGACGAATTTAACACGACCATCCGGGAGTGGGAAATTGAAACAGAAACGCAGGACGGATACAGAGCCAACCGGGAGGTTCTCAAGAAATACTGCCTCAGCGCTGAGGGACAACCGCGCGACGTGGTGCAGAAAATACGTCCTGTCCTTGAGACTTACTGCAAGAACCTGGGTGCAGGCGCGCTCGCCGAGATCGATACGCTTGGCATCATTATTTCTAAAATCCGCGCTGTTGGCGCATCCCACCAGCTTTTTTCCATTTGCGACGGCCTTGAAGAGTTGAACATTTACACAAGCCGCTATCATCACGGCGAAAACCCGACCGCGGCGATCGAGAGGATCGACGACACAGAATTGCAAGGAAACGTTCGCCGTACCCTTAAGATAACCGGCGATTATTGATCAGGGGATCCTCCAGCGAGGGCCATCTGGCCAGTCAGGCCGATCACTTGGGGGCACAACTCGAAATCTCAGGACCCTTCGGAAGGGACCTGGCCGCTGGTCGTGGGAGAATGTCGCTCGCTTTCTCCGCCCTCGTTCACCCAGATGGGAACTGAGAGATTGAGTGCGTGGCGAATAGCTGCGGAAATGGGCCGAAAAAGGCAGTTTCTGGCCACTTCTCTCTACTGTCTAAGCAAGTGCCGACTGAATGGCGGAGAGGGTGGGATTCGAACCCACGGTTGAGTTTCCCCAACACACGCTTTCCAAGCGTGCTCCTTAAACCGCTCGGACACCTCTCCGCACGATGAGGCTTCAGCAGCCTAGCAAATTGATGGCAGCGCGGCAAACGCGAGATTGGGCGGCGCCTGGCGCCCGCAGCGTATCGTCGAGATGTCTGCTACAATTTCCTGCGCTAATCCGGGGTAGTGCAATTGGTAGCACGCCAGCCTTTGGAGCTGGTTATCCTGGTTCGAGTCCAGGCCCCGGAGCCATTCTCCCTCTTCAGCGTCATCGCGTGACCAGATGGCTAACGGAGGGGCGATGACGGGCTAGAGAGGCGACAAATGGGAGTGAGTGCACGAGCGCGAGGTTGCAACTTTCGCTTCGTTAGGAGGGCGTGATGGCGACAGCGAATCCAACCCAGGGATTGCGCGGAACAGCGACGACGATAAGAAAAGGCAGTGGCTGGTTTATAGCCATGGCCGTCGTGTTCATTATCCTCGGGATTATGGCGATTGTGGAGCCCGAGGTCGCTGGTTTAGCCGTGGCCATTCTAGTCGGCTGGCTCCTCATTTTTGGAGGCGTGACGCACTTGATCGCGGCCTTCAGCGGAGGAGGAACAGGGCGTGTCATTTGGCACGTCATTCTAGGCATCGTCTATGTCGTCGGCGGAATTTACTATCTGACTCATCCCCTGTTGGGGCTGGGGACTCTTACATTGCTCCTCGGCGGAATTATCCTGGTGGGGGCGGCGCTGGAATTCATTGCGTATTTCCTGGTACGGAGCAAGACTGGCTCCGGGTGGCTGCTCATGAACGGGTTGATCGCGCTGCTAATCGGCGGGCTGATCCTGGCACACTGGCCGTCGAGTTCAGTATGGGCGATCGGAACGCTGGTGGGTGTGAACCTGTTGATGACAGGAATTTCCCGACTGATGGTTGGGATGGCGGCCCGAAAGCTGACGAGCTGAGCCTGCCCCCGGTGTCATTCAATATCTAAGCGGCTGTGCGGGGCGTTCTTCGAATTGGGCGAGGAGCCGGTCGGGGCTGTTTCACAACGCGAAGCGGGCTCGCCTTCGTGCATTCCGAAGCGCGGAGAAGCAGAACTTCGAACTCTCGCTCCGAAAGTGATGCCTTCACCACTCCAGCGCCGGGTTTACTGGCCATGCCACCCTCCCACCGTCAGAATTCTAATAAAAGGGCCCGATATTGGGCGGAGCGTATTCCCTGCCCCAATTCCTGTCAAGCGGTTTTATGCTGCTGAATACAGTGCAGTCTTGGTAACGAGGGCGCGAGCTACGGACTAGCTTAGCGGAATCGTGGAGAGGAATGCGGGCAGTGCAAGGACAATCAGAAATCCGCTGAGGGCGTAGGTGCAAAGTGAAACAAGTCCGAGAGGAAGTATCGCGATCAGGACTGGGTCGCGACCGTTTCGGTACATATTGAACATCATTCCGATCGCGCGAATCTGCATCCACATTGCAAGTGGCGCATAGAGCAGGACCGGCCACACTCTGGCGGGTCCAGTGGGACCGAAATGGGCTGCGGCGAGCATCGGAAATATTAAGGCAATTGGCAGCAGCGTGAGTCCGGCAGCCATCCACCCCAGCTTTTTTCTGTCGTCCATGTATCGCAGCGTACCCCATGCCTACAACGCGGTCGAGCAGGTGCGCAGCGCCTTGTGGCGAAACCGACAACAACTGGGAACACTCGCCTGATTTTCAGGGCAACCGCGTCCGAAGTTGATGTATCTTATTTCCCGGGTGCATCCTCCGCACCCAAACCGCTGCGCCAGCGGCAAGCCCCACGACACGGGGCATCCGGAGGCATCGCTGGGGATTCTCCCGCGCCGCTGATCCGGAATTTCACCCTGCGCCAAAGCTAGGTACTGTTTTGCTCAGGGTCTATCCCCGCGGAAGCCAACGCGTTTTCGCCCGGGACACAGGAGGATTCGATGAAACGAGTTATCGCTTTTTGCGCCGTGCTTTCGCTCGCTCTATGGCTGAGCCCGGCGGTTCATGCGCAGGCAAGTCAAGTAATTCCCGGCACCCAGGTGCGGCTCACATTGGTGGATGGACTGAGCAGCAGCGTCGCGCACAATGGCGATCCCTTCACGGCCATCGTCGCTGAACCAGTATTCTCGGGCAATCAGCTGATCCTGCCCGCGGGAGCCAAGGTTCACGGGACAATCACCACGGTCGAGCGTCCCCGATATTTCTCGATGTTTAAAGGCGGCGCTTCGATGAACCTCTCGTTTACCTCCATCGAAGTGGAAAGCCGAATTTTCCCTGCGAAACTGAGTATTCTCTCCATTTATAGCGGCGGAACGATGGCGACCAAGCAGCGGAAGGACCTGAAGACCATCGAGGGCGAAGTCGTGCAGGAAAACCGCGGTATCAAGGGCGATGTCGAGGATGTGGCGATCGGAACGGCGGGCGGTTCGACCGTCGGACTCATCTTCAGCAACGTCTTGCGCGGCACGATATTTGGACTCGTCGGCGGCACTGCTTACGTGGTCGCGAAGAAGGGGAAGGACGTTGATCTACCCGCGCAGACGGGTTTCCTCGTGCGTATGGATTCAACTCTTTCGCTTCCACCAACGTTACTGCATAACGCGTCGTACACTTCCGGCGGCAACTAGCCGGCGGACCACACGCGAAAATTCACCCATACTCGTTTGTCTGGTGCGATCCCGCGCCGGACGAACGGGGCGCAGTTTTACGCCCTGGCCCGAACGGCGGATTCCTTGTGCACACTTTTGAGGAAACGGTAGAGGCTTGTCCGGCCGATGCCGAGCATGCGCGCGGCGCGCAAGCGGTTGCCATTGCATGTCTCGAGCACTCGCTGGATATGCATGCTTCGCAGTTCGTTCAAAGGCATCGGCCGCCAATCCCCGTTCAGCGTTATCGCGGAGTTTTGCAATTTCCGCAATTTCTCCGCCAGGTCATCAAGCGTATTCATCAGGCGCCGGTAATCGAGGGGTTTGCAGGCGTAATCGTAGGCGCCACGCTTGATCGCCTCGATGGCGGAATCCACTGAATGCGCCGCCGACATCAGAATCACGTGCATCCGGGGATCGTCATGCAAGACCTTTTCGAGGAATGCGAGGCCATCTGTTCCGGGCAACTTGCAGTCGGCAAGGATGACCCGGCAGCTCCCCAGACGAGCTTTCTCGAGTGCTTCCTGAAAACTCACGGTGCCGACCGCCGGGAATCCCGCCCTCCCGAGCGAATCTCGCGTGAAGGCCATCTGCGATGGATCGCCATCCACCACACAGACCGTCAGGTTTCTTCTAGCCGTTAGGATGCCCGAAGATTGGACGGCATAACTCATTCGAACTGCATAGGCAAGGCGTGGGCCAGAACGGCCGCCGGCTGCGAGAAGCGAAATATTGTGGTCGAGCCTACGAAGGAGACGAACGGCAAAGAATAAACCCTCTGGATTGAGTTTGTTGATGGGAGGAACGGGACGCGCCAGAAAGCGGATCAGTGAATCTCCATTCGAGAACTCCATACAAGCAAGGTTGGATGCAGTCCCGAACCGGGACCGCTGTTTCAAACAAGGACTCGTTCGAGGATTCCCCAAGCTTGACAATCGCAGCGACGCTTGGAACTGCACTTGCGAAACAATCAGCCCCAGTGCGAACCAGGATATAGAAGAGCAAGCGCGATGCTGAAAATGGCGCCGAAGATCCTGTCGTAAAGAACCCACGCGAGTACGATTCCCATCATTCCGAAATTTTGGTTGTTCGTAAAATCGAGGAATCGTAGCGCTGCGCCCTGGCTCATGAGCAGCGTGACGCCGGTGCGTCCGTCGAGCGGCGGCACCGGCAAGAGATTAAACGTCCCGAGGAGTACATTCAGAACGAAGAGGATGCTCAGGAAGGTCGCGGCGAACGCCGCCATTCCCGGGCCAGTCGCCTCCGTGATGTGCGTGAAGCTAACCGACTCCGGCATGCGCAGGTATCCGAACGCCATACCTCCTCGAATCCCGATAGCCGCCAGGATCGCCAGCGTGAAGTTTGCCCCTGGTCCGGCCAGCGCCATCCACGCGGCGCGACGAGGGAACCGGCGCTGCCAGTCGGGGTCGTACGGCGCGCTGGCCCAGCCAAACATCCAGTGCGGCGGGAGGATGTACGTGGCAATCGGCACGATCACCATGCCAAACGGAGCGCGGCGAATGTGCGGCAACGGATTCAAACTCGCTTGGCCCCCGTGAAACGCGGTGAGGTCGCCGCCAAGGCGGGCGGCGAGCGAATGCGCGCCTTCATGGCATGTGGTGGAGAAAAGAAAAACGATGTACCAGATAATTCCGAGCGCGATGAAGTCCGGAGCCATGGTCACGGCAAGACTAGAACGGCGGCGCGCAATCCGCAAGCGTTGATCCGGAGACACTCGAGACGGACAGCGCAAATTTCGATTTCCGCCATCTTCTTTCGCGGTGCAGACCGGTATGCTAGACTCCGCGAAGCGGTCGCATCGCAAGAAAAGTTTCGATGCAGACCGGCGATCGGTGGAACTTCGGGCTCTGTGCAACGATTCCCCGCAAACCCCGCCAGGCCCGGAAGGGAGCAACGGTAGCGGGTCAGCTTCGTGTGCCGCGGATCACCCGAAGTTCCTCTTATCGCTGCCGTCCCGTGAGAATTCCAGGGACGAAAACAGGATCGAATGAGCTACAAAGTCATCGCGCGAAAATATCGGCCCCAGACCTTCTCTGAGATCGTCGGGCAGCAGCACGTCACGCGAACGCTCGCCAACGCGATCGAATCGAATCGGGTGGCGCACGCATACATTTTCTCAGGCGTGCGCGGTGTCGGCAAGACAACGGCCGCGCGCATCCTGGCCAAAGCCCTGAACTGCGCGAACGGCCCCACCGCCCAGCCGGACGGCACGTGCGACTCCTGCCGTGAAATTTCAGCGGGTACGTCGCTCGACGTTCTCGAAATCGACGCCGCGTCGAATCGCGGCATTGATCAAATCCGCGAGCTGCGCGAGATGGTGCGTTACGCGCCCGCATCGAGCCGCTACAAAGTCGTAATCCTCGACGAGGCACATCAGCTGACAGACGAGGCCTCGAACGCCCTGCTGAAAACGCTTGAGGAACCACCCGAGCGCGTCGTGTTCATCCTGGCCACCACTCGCGCCGAGGATCTGGTCGAGACGATCAAATCGCGCGCACAGCTTTTTCAATTCCGCGCGCTCACTTTTCAGGAGATCTCCGGTCAGATCGAGCACATCGTGAAAGCGGAAAATCTCAAGATTGAATCCGCAGCCGTGGCAGTCCTCGCGCGTGCAGCGGAAGGCAGCCTGCGCGACGGACTCTCGCTGCTCGAACAGGCGATGGCGTATGCCGGCGATGACATTTCCGACGCGCAAGTTCGCGAGCTGCTCGGCGTCGTTGCCGAAAGCGTGCTTGACGATCTCGTCGGTGCGATTGCGAAGCAGTCCTCGGAGCGCGCGCTGGGGCTCGTTCACAGGCTCATCGCCGACGGCCAAAATCTGCAGCATTTCTGCCGCGAGGCGATTCGCCACTTCCGCAATTTGCTCGTCGCCCGCGTATGCGGCGCCGATTCGGAACTTGTTGCCGCGCCGAATGACGAGCGCCCGCGCCTGGCCGAACATGCCGCCAAATTCAGCGAAGAGGACCTCACGCGCTTTTTTAGCATCCTGCTCGAGACCGATGACGACCTGCGACGCAAACCGGACCCGCGCTTGCACCTCGAGCTGGGTCTGCTGCGACTTGTGAACGCGCAACGTCTCGCACCTCTGGAAGAAATTCTCGGAGAGCTGCGCGGCGAAGGTCGTCCAGCCCTGCCAACTCAAGCGCCGTCGAGCGCGCCGCCGCGAACAGTCGCTCCAACGCAAGCTGTCTCAGTTTCGTCGTCGGGCGCGGCGGCCGTGCGGATGGCTCCAGCGCCGGAGACAAAACTTTCAGTCGCACCATCTGCAGTTCAGGAGCGTTCGGCGCCAAATGTTCCGGTGCCCGCGTCTGCGCCTCGCATTGTGGCGCGCGCCGCGGAAGATGGCGTGCGCGGATTGGCCGCGGCGCAATTGGATGCCGTCAAAGCGACGCTGCAAAGCTCCAGATTGCTTTCGTCTTTTCTCGAGCACGCTACGCGCTGCGAAATTGAGGCCGGCGAATTTCGACTTTTTTTCCACACCGAGAATCGCACGCTGACGGAAATGTTGCCGCGCGAGGCGATGGAGCGATTGCGCACAGCTGTTCAGGAAGTCGTGGGCCAGCCTCTGCGCGTCTGTGTTAAACTGGACTCCGGGCGAGCAGGAATGGGACGCACTTCGGAATTGCGCGCCCGGTTTGAAGAAGATCCGATCGTTAGGGCGATGTTGGAAAAATTCGGCGGCCAGATTTCAAGTGTGAAGCGCCCGGGCGAGGAATAACCCATGGAAGTAAAAGCACTGCAGCAGATGCTCTCGCAGTTCCGGCAAGTGCAGGAGACGCTCGAGAAGCGCATTGACGGGCTCAGCGTCGAAGCGTCGGCCGGAGGCGGCATGGTGTCCGTGAAGATGAACGGACAAAAGCAGCTGACCGAAGTGCGTATCGAGCCGGACATCTTCAAGGCAAAAGATCAGGAGATGTTGCAGGAGCTGGTTCTCGCAGCCGTAAATGAAGCCACCCGGCGTGTGGATGATGAGCTTTCCAAACAGATGAAAGATCTGACAGGCAGCGTGCCCGGAATCATGGGCCTGAAAATCCCCGGCCTGTTCTAGTCGTAGGCTTTCTGCGGTACCTTCGTGTCCTCCCCATTTGATTCTTCCGGCGGGATGTCTGCGCCCCGACAAAGAAAAGGCGGAGCCGAAGCTCCGCCTTTTTGACGGTCTAAGCTGGAATTGCCGTTATTTCGCCGGTGGTGGAGGTCCGCCCATCGCGGTGCGGTGGAACAATCCGATGAGCACGGTGCCAGTGAGAACGTGCCCGTCCATCGCCTTTTGTACGTCGTCGCGGCTCGCGCCCTTTTGCAGATCGAGCATCGTGTCCAGCGCGAAAAGCTCAAACGTGTAGTGGTGCACAGGTCCCGGAGGCGCGCAGGGGCCGAAGAACGACGCCGAACGCGCGATGTTGTTCGCCTGCGGAGCCACCGTCGAATCGGCCTTCATGCCTTCCGGCAGCGAAGTCGCATCGCCGGGGATATTGAAGACCATCCAGTGAGTGATATCGTCGAATGCCTTTGCCGCATGCGCGTCCGGATCGTGCAACAGCAGCACGAAACTCTTCGTCCCGGCCGGCGGGTTGACCCACGACAGCGGCGGCGAAACCATCTTGCTGGCGTCCGGGGGGCCGCCGGCCATTCCGGGAATACACGAGTACTTGTCCGGATATGTGCCGACGTCCGTGAATGCCGAGCTGCTGAGTTGAAGCGGCGGTCCCATTGGCGGACGTCCCCCGCCTCCTCCGCCTTGCGCCAGAGCCGGAGCTACGCCGGCTGCCAGCAAAAGTGTCACGATCGTGAGCGGTCGCATAATTCTCATTTGCATTCCGTCTTTCCTCCCTTATCCGCTGCTGGAAGCATTCCAGAGTCGGTTCCCCGCAAACCCACCACAAAGCGCATGGATTGTAACTCCCGCGGAGTCGCGCGCGCAATAAATCATCCCAATCTCAGACGGCCCGTTCCGAAGGCTCGTTTCACGTCTGGCGAAAAGCAACGCGACTCTGCGATAATGCTGACTCATGCCTGATTTTGCTCCTTCCGTCACGCGATTAATTGATGAGTTGAAGCGCCTGCCCGGAATCGGGCAGAAGACCGCACAACGACTCGCCTTTTACCTGCTGCGCGTGGAGAAGGGGCAGGCCCTCGCGCTTTCCGACGCGATACGCGAAGCCAAGGAAAAAGTCCGCGAATGCTCGATCTGCAACAACATCACGGACAGCGACCCGTGCCTCTTTTGCAGCAGCGCCACGCGCAGCAGAAACATGATCTGCGTGGTTGAAGAAGCCACCAACATCCAGGCCGTCGAGAAAACGCGGCAGTTCAACGGTCTGTATCACGTGCTCGGTGGCGCGCTTTCGCCGCTCCAGGGCGTTGGGCCGGACCAGCTGAAGATCAGAAGCCTGATCGAGCGGCTTAAGGGCGGCACAGTCGAGGAAATCATCGTAGCCACCAATCCCACTGCGGAAGGCGAAGCAACCTCCGTTTACCTTTCAAAGTTGATCAAGCCGCTTGGCGTCCGCGTCACGCGCATCGCCATGGGTATTCCGGTCGGCTCCGATCTCGAGTACGCCGACGAAGTCACCATGATGAAAGCGATGGAAGGCCGCCGGGATGTCTAGCTTCCCTGGCCGCTTGCTTCCCCGCCCGGACAGGCGTATACCAAAACCATCGAACTGACCAACGGAGGCGCGCGATGCCCTCATTCGACCGCTACATGGCGCAGTACGACCACGAACACACGAACGCCTGGAACAAAATCCTGCACGGCATCGGAATTCCCATCATCATCGCAGGCATCGTGCTCGCGGTTTTGACGTTTTGGCGCACCGGTTTGGCCCTTTTCGTCGCTGGATGGATCCTGCTGTTTGCCGGCCATCGGATCGAAGGCAACAAGCCGGCGTTTTTTCAAGGCGTCATCTATTTTCTCGTGGGTCCAATCTGGATCGTCAAGGAACTCAAGGACGCGCTGCTTGGCTCGTCGCGACGGTCCTCCACCACCCCATAGCGGCCGAGCTTTGGATGGCCCGACCGCCTATTCACTCGGAATCTGAAGTTACCCTTTCGCACCACCCTGCCAGCCCGCCCCACCCGCTCCAAACCCGGGTGCTACCCTTAATTCCTACCCCTCGGAGGATCAAGTGGTCGAGTCGTTGCCATTGGATGACGCCAGCACACAGAAGCGTCGAAGCACGCGCATTGTGCAGGCCGTGCCGATTACAGTCGCGGGCGTGGATGCGCTCGGCCAGCCTTTCAAGGAACGCACCACAACCGTAATGGTCAACGTCCACGGGTGTAAGTACCAGTCCAAGCACTACGTTCCCAAGAATTCGACGATCAAGCTCGAGATTCCCAATCCCGATCCGTCCCTGCCGCCACGTCTGGTCCAGGGACGCGTTGTATGGGTTCAGCGCCCGCGCGCCGTCCGTGAGCTTTTCCAGATCGGCCTGGAATTTGAAGTTGCGGGTAATGTCTGGGGAATCGCGTTCCCACCCGAGGATTGGACTGGCTATCCGGGCGACGAATCCCCGGTCGCCGCAACTCCCGCCGAATTTGCCGTCGCTCCTGAGGCGAGCACATCCGCCGCGCCTGTCGCCAAGGCGCCGGAGAATGTCGCACCGCCACCGGCACGAGCCCCGAGCGCAGCAGCGCCGACTGCGACACCCTCATCCGAAAGCAAAGTGCACGTGATGCCGGGGCCCGCTACGTCTCCTGCGGCGCCGCCTTCCCCGTCTCCGGAAGCGCAGCTTGCTACCGCGCGACAGATGGCCAAGATGGTCGAGGACGCCAAAGAAACTCTCGACAAGACGCTGAAGAGGGGCGCCCAATCCGCAATCAACGACGAAATGACGATCGTGCGTCAGCAGCTTGACGTCCAGCTCCATGAAGCTGTAGAGCACGCTATCAAGGTCTCGATGGAACGCGTTTCCGAGTCAGCGGTCAAAAAAGTCGTCCAGCAGGCGGCGGAACGCACCAATGCCATCGTCGAGGAAGCCCGCAAAGCCAGTGATACAAACGCCGAGAATCTGGACGCCAAAGTACGCCAGGCGGTCGAACAGGCGGTTAGCAGTGTTGCGGATCAGGCGGCCAAGCAAGCCGCGGAACACGCGGCCGCGCATAGTCTGAAAAACGCCGTCGAAGAAGCTGTCGAGCGCGTAATTTCACAACGCGAAGCCGCCGCTCCGTCGCTCGGAATTCTTGCATCGCCCGAAGCGGCGCAGCAGCACCTCGATCAATGGAAAAAAGATCTCGAGGAAACGGCGCAGCGCGTCCGCACCCGGACAATTGACGAGACACAAACTGACGCCGTAGCAGCGAAGCAGCGCTGGAACGAAGAATTCGAAGCTGCGGTGAATGGAGCTTCGCAGAACCTCGGCCAGAAGATCGGCGAAGCATCGCAAGCAGCGCTCTCTCAGGCCGAGCGGGATATCGCCGAACGCCAATCGGGTGTGCGAGCGGCGCTCGAGCAGGCCGAACGGGAGATTATCGAGCGACAGTCTGGCGTTCGCGCGTCCATGGATGTGGCAGTCGCCAATGCGCAGGCGACCATTCAGTCGTTGGGCTCAGGCCTCGAGCAGGAACGCGCACGCACGGAAGAGGCAAAGAAACGCCTCGAGGAAGCGGCGCGGTCCACAATAGAAGAGACACGCCGCAACCTCGACGACGTGGCAGCCGTGCAACATCAGGAGGCCGTTCGTCGCGCCGACCAGGCCATCGCCGAGCGCGCGCAGCAGATTGAGCCCGCGCTCCGGAACTCCGCGCAGCAGGTAATCGAGCGCCTCACTACCGAACTTGATCAAAAGCTGGCGCCGAAAATCGAGGAAGCGCAGACGGCCACCTCTGGATTGACGGCAGCCGGCGAGCAAGCCGCTCGGCTGCAAAGCTCGATTCGCGACCAGGTACAACAAGCATCCGATCAGGCCGCCGAAATCGAAGCGATGGTTCGCGAGCACGCTCGTAAAGCGGCCGAACAGGCTGCTCAAATCCAGACCGCCGCGCGCGAGCAGGTTCAGCGGGAATCCCAACAAGCCGTCCAGGAATCACGCGAACAGATTCAGCGGGATTCGCAGCAGGCCGTGCAGGAATCGCTCGAACGGCTCAAACAGGAATCCGCCAAAGTCCCCGAAGAGTTCGAGCGCTCAGTCCGCGCCACGCTTTCCAAGGTTGAAGAAGAGTTCGAGCAGAAAAGTGTCGGCGCGCAGCACGAAACTTACGAAGCGCTTTCCAAGGCAGCCGACTGGTACCAAAAGAAAGCCCACACCACGATGCAATCCACGCTCGAGAAGGCCGTCGAGCAATCCACCTCCGCGCTACGTGGAAAAGCGGCGGAGATTTCCAGCCTCGTGGCCTCCGAGCTCGACCACTATCGTCGCTCTTACGTCGAGCACAGCCAGGCGGAGATCGAAGAAGCTGCAAAGGACATCGTGGACCGCGAGCGCGCCAAGCTCGGCGAAAACGCGGAAATTGCACATGCTGGCTTCACGGATCGCGTCCAGCAGGTGACCGGCGATTCGCTCAGCCGGTTCGAGGAGTCCTCGCGCCAGGCGCTTGAAAAAGCGCGCTCCGACATGGAGTACAACCGCGAAGGCTCGCTCACTGCTTTTCAAAAGAGCCTCGAGGAAAAGATGCTGCAGAGCGTCGAGCAGGCGCAGATTCACCTGCAATCTCAGGTTGGTCCGATCATTGAAGCGCTCGAAGCGAATCGTCAGAGACAAAATCAGGAATGGATGGCGCAGCTCCAGAAGTCCACCAACGAATCAATCGAGCAGTACAAATCGCGCCTCGAGAACGCCTCCAACTCCTGGCTGCTCGCATCCGCCACCACTCTGGGACAACATTCGCAGACGGTTCTCGATACGCTCGCCAAAGCCGCCGAAAAGCGCATGCGCGAGAGCGTCGCCAGAGTGCTGGCCGGAATGGGCGACACCCTGAAGGACCGCCTGATGGGAATTTCCGAGAATATCAGCGCCGAAGATAGCGACGACGACGAAACGCCCCCCGCGAGAAAGTAGTTCCCGATCGGCTTCCAACAGGCACCAAATCCCTCTCTTGCGATTTTCTGCGTCCGCGAGCCTCCAACCCCGATTTCGAATTTCACCCGTCGCCCCGGTATAATGGCCGTCATGGCGAATCATTCCTATCTGAGCGTTTGGTGCAAAGATTTTCCCGAAGATCTCATGCTCGAGCGCTTGCGCGCGTTCCTCGAGACGGTCCCCTTCTCGGCGACGAAGCCGGGGTTCACCTACCTGGCCATTCGCGCGGTGGACGCCACCGAGTCTCCGATTCTGGAGCAGGACTTGCGCTCTGTGCCGCACGACGCCGCCGGAATCGTCGAAATCGCGCGGGATCAGGTTCACAGCGATTCCTCGTACGAGGTTGGCTGCTACTGGGACCTCGCGGTTTTTGATGCGGCCAATGGAAAATCGAAAGTCGAGCCGCAGCCGCTCGAAATCCTTTGTCGCGGCGAAGACTACGACGACGGCTTCTGGCGCGAAAGCGGCCACTTCGAAGTGAATCTTGGTTTCGAACATCTCTTCACCGGCCACGCCGGCCTGCTCGGCATCCGCCCCGGCCCGAAGGCGCCCGCTCAGAGCCCCGAGGAGGCGCGCTTCCTGGAAGCGATGGCATGGCCCGAAAACCTCGAAAAATATCAGGAAAAGACGCGCGAAAACATCCGCAATCTCCTCGACTGGGTGCGAAGAATCGAGAATTCATTACCGGTTGAAAAGGTCCGGCTCTGGTCCGAGGGCGAAGAGAACTTCGAGGCCCGCCTCGATGAAATTGTGGCCGCGCGCTGACCCGAAAGAGATTTGCAACAGCCCTTCCGCGAAGGGAATCAAAACGCTAGAATCTAGGTTATACAATGTGATTTTGGGTGGGCCGGAAGGTGCCACAAGAAATGCAATCTGACTGTAGATGCTCGGCCGCAATTGAAGCGAATAGCGGGTCCGTCGCGTCCAATACTCGCAGATGAGCGCCATCGCACAGCCCGTCACCGCAACCGCCGCCCGGTCCGCGCGCAAGCCTTCCGGATGGTCTCAGCTGAAGTTGCTCCTGCCATACGTATTTCGTTACAAACGCATGGTAGCGGTCGGTCTCCTTGCACTCACGTTGACCGGTCTAGTGGGTTCGCTCCCTCAGTTGATCATTGGCTCGATCACGGATCTGCTCCACGACGCGCCGCAGCCACTTTCGACTCTTACCGGGGCAGCCCGGGCAATTCTTCATCCCCTGTTCGCGTTTTACGCGCCGCTCAGCCGGCATGCCCTGGGTCTCTACTGCATCATTCTTGTCGTCGTGATGCTGGTGAAGGGTTTCTTTTCTTTCTGGTCGCGCTGGATATTGATCGGCATGTCCCGCGAAATTGAATATGACCTGCGAAACGATCTCCTAACGCGACTTCTGGCCATGGATCCCGAGTTTTACTCCAAGAATCGCACCGGCGACCTCATGTCGCGCGTGACCAACGACCTGAATGCTGTCCGCATGGTTCTGGGCCCCGGCATCATGTACACCGCCAATACCATCGCGACGATGGTGATGGCCGTCTACTTCATGATCAAACTTTCACCCGTGTTGACCATGTGGGTCCTGATACCCGTGCCATTCGTTGCGTTTGCGGTGCGCTATTTCGGTCAGATCATTCATCGCTTGTCCGAGAAGATACAAGCTGCGCTAGGCGTCCTCTCCACTCGCGCGCAGGAAAATCTCACCGGTGTTCGCGTGATCCGGGCCTACGCGCAGGAAAAACCTGAAATGGAATCCTTTGACCGCGCCAATCGCGACTATGTTGGCCACAATATCAAGCTGATTGGATCCTGGAGCCTGTTTTTCCCTGCGCTCGCTGCACTTATCGGCGTAACTGTCGTGATCCTTCTTGGCATGGGTGGAGTTCAGGTCATCCACGAACGGATATCGCTCGGAACATTTTTGGCTTTCTACACGTTCCTGGGCCAGCTCGTCTTTCCGATGATCGCCATAGGTTTTGTGACCAACATCTTCCAGCGTGGCGCAGCTTCCATGGGCCGATTGAATTACATTTTGACGGCCGAGCCCAACATTCGGAATGCGGCAATTTCGGACGAAGAGGATCTCCCGGAGGGAGTTCGTGGGAATCGCCACCCGGCCAAACGGTCCGGCGAAGAAAACGCGTCAGCTCAGTCAACAATTCGCGGCGAAATTGAATTCCGGCATTTAACGTTCACTTATCCGACCGGCTCGAACGGGACTCCTGGCCCGGTCGTGCTGCACGATATCAATCTCAAAATTCCAGCCGGCTCGACCCTCGCCATCGTCGGACCCACGGGCAGCGGCAAATCCACTCTTGCCGCATTGGTGGCACGCCTGTGGGAAGCGCCGCCGGACACGCTTCTGATAGACGGGATTTCAATCCGCGACTATCCGCTCGATACGCTGCGCCGGGCGATCGGATTTGTGCCGCAGGATACTTTTCTGTTCAGCGAAACGATTCGGGAGAACATTGCATTTGGCGTGGATGTCCTGGACGAAGAACAGGTCCTGCACGCGGCCGAGATCGCTACCATCTCGGGCGAGATTCTTAGCTTTCCGCAGCGCTACGAGACAATGGTGGGGGAGCGCGGTATCACTCTTTCCGGCGGCCAGAAGCAGCGAACTTCGCTTGCGCGCGCGATTCTACGGCAGCCCAAAATCCTGGTGCTGGACGACTCGCTTTCCAGTGTGGATACGGATACGGAAGAGCGGATTCTTAAGCAACTCGCCTCCGTGATGCGCCAGCGGACCACAATCCTGGTGGCGCACCGCATCTCCACCGTAAAAAATGCCGACCAGATCGTCGTCTTGCGCGAGGGCAATATCATCGAGCGCGGCACACACGATGAACTCCTCGAACTGAACGGCTATTACGCCGATCTTTATCAGAAACAGTTGCTCGAAGAAGAGCTGGAACGCGAATGAGCGATTTCCGCGAAGAAGAGAAACTCGGAAAACTCTACGACACGCACCTCACCCGGCGGCTGATGAAGTATCTCTGGCCGTACCGTTGGATGGTCGTGGTCGCCGTCTCAATGACGATGGGCGTTGCGGCGATGGGCATCGTCGGACCATACCTCTTCGGTCACGTCGCCGTGGACGGGTTCATCGTTCCCGCCACCGTTCATTCGATCTCGGCACACACCGCGTTGATTGGGATATTGTGGGTTGTGGTGGCGTATCTCGGTTCGCTGGTCGCGAACTTCGGCCTGCAATACGCTCAGGTGCGCATCATGCAATCGGTCGGGCAGAAAACGATGTACGACCTGCGCAAGGAAATCTTCGAACACCTCCAGCGCCTGCCGATTAGCTTTTTCGACCGCAGTCCGGTAGGGCGCCTCGTCACCCGCGCAACAACCGATGTGGACGCCCTGAACGACCTTTTCGCATCGGGCGTGGTGGCGATGCTGAACGACTTCGTGCAGCTATTTCGGCTTGGCCATATTCCTATTGGCCTGGAAGCCGGTTCTGGGGCTCGCAACTCTCTCGCCTCTTCCCTTCATGATCGTGCTCACTTACTTCTTTCGCAACAGTGTCCGAGAGGCAAACCGCGGAATCCGAACCGCAATCGCCCGGATCAATGGATTTCTTCAAGAGCACATCAGCGGCATGGCAATCGTGCAGCTTTTCAATCGTGAACGAAAAGCTCGTCAACAATTCGCGGTGCTAAATCGCGTCCACATGGAAGCCTACAAGCGACGCGATTGACGCTTTTTCCTACTTCTTCCCGGGAGTCGAATTCCTCAGCATGGGGGGCATCGCGGTCTTGTTCTGGTTTGGCGGCGTGCGCGCGATATCCGGCAGGATCGAAGTCGGCGTGCTCATCACCTTCATGCTTTACGCGCAGAGCTTCTTCCGCCCGATTCAGGATCTCAGCGAAAAATTCAATATTCTGCAGGCTGCGATGGCCGCTTCGGAACGCATCTTCGGCCTTCTCGATGAGCCCATTCCGGCACCCGATCCCAATGCGCACGCGCTCGCTGCTCCGCGCGGCGAGGTCGAATTCCGCAACGTCTGGTTCGCCTATCACGGCGGCGCCACACCCAAGGATGAAGACTGGGTCCTGCGGGACGTTTCCTTCCGCGTCGAGCCCGGGCAAACGCTCGCGATCGTCGGCCACACCGGCGCAGGTAAGACCACCATCATTCAGCTTCTTCTGCGCTTCTACGACATCCAGCGCGGCCAGATCCTGCTCGACGGCGTGAACATCCGAGAAATAGATTTGCAGGACCTGCGCCGCTTGTTCGGCATCGTCTTGCAGGATCCATTTCTTTTCACCGGCACGCTCGAATCGAATGTCCGGCTGGGCACTCCGAACATCGACCGCGCGGCAACCGAAAGTGCGCTCAAAGAAGTCGGTCTCGGACCGTTCGTCCAATCTCTCGCGAAGGGCGTCGAAACCCCCGTCACCGAACGCGGCGGGACGCTTTCGGTCGGCCAGCGCCAACTCGTCAGCTTCGCGCGCGCCCTTGCGCACGATCCCAAATTCCTGATTCTCGACGAAGCCACGTCCAGCGTGGACACGAAGACCGAGCTGTTGATCCGCGAAGCGCTCGACCGTTTGCTCACAGGACGCACATCTGTGGTCATCGCGCACCGCCTGAGCACGATCCAGCACGCGCATCGCATTCTCGTCTTCCACAAGGGCCGCTTGCGGGAGCAGGGCTCGCACCAGGAATTGCTCCTCGTCCGCGGAATTTACTATCGCCTCTATCAGCTCCAGTACAAGGAACAAGAGCTGGGCGTGCCAGTGACTGACGGAGCGATCCCCGGATTCCCGCAGCCGCCCCAGCCTTTGTCCGCCGACGACTGACGCGGCGCGCTCGCATGACGCCACCTCAAATCCTGATCTCCGCCGGGGAAGCTTCCAGCGACATGTACGCCGCGCGCCTCGCCATCGCCTTGCGCGAACGCACGGGCGCGCACTTCTTCGGTATGGGCGGCCCGCGAATGGCAGAGGCGGGCGTCGAGTTGATCGCTGACTATCATGAGGTCGCAGTCGTCGGCATCGCGGAAGTGCTGCACAAAATCCCGTCCGTGGTCCGCGTACAGCGCAGGCTCGCCCGCGAAGCCGTTCGCCGGAAAGCGTCGCTAGCGATCCTGGTTGATTCTCCCGGAACGCATCTGGGCGTCGCGCGGCGCCTGAAAAACCACGGAATTCCCGTCGGATATTTTATCGGACCGCAGGTTTGGGCCTGGCGTTCTGGCCGCGTTCGCATCGTGAAGCGGCGCGTCAACCGCATGATCGTAATCTTCCCGTTTGAGGAAAAAATCTATCGAGACGCCGGCGTGCCGGTGGACTTCGTGGGCATCCTCTCGCGGACGTCGTGAAAGCTACGATGACCCGCGCGGAATTCGCGGCGCGTCACGGCCTCGCCGCCGACCGTCCCATCGTCGCGTTGCTCCCCGGCAGCCGCAATAGCGAAATCGCTCGAAACTTTCCGACGATTCTCGAAGCGTGCGAAATCCTCACGCGCGAATTGGACAAGGACTCGCCGCCGCAATTCGTTCACGCCGCGGCTTCCGGACTCGGCCCCGCCCCCTCGGCATCGGGCGGCGCAGACTCGAATTTCACCCTGAAACGAGTCGAAGGCGAGACCTACAACGCCCTCTCGGCAGCCGATTGCGCGATCGTCGCCAGCGGCACGGCAACGGTCGAAGCGGCTTTGCTGGGGACTCCGATGGTCGTCGTCTACCGCGTCGCTCCGCTAACCGCTTTCATCCTCCGCCGCATGGTGCACACGCCTTTTTTCAGCATGGTGAATCTGGTTGCAGGGCGCCGCGTCGTCCCGGAGCTCATTCAGGACGATTTCACGCCAGCCGCCGTCGGGGCCGAGGTTCGCCAGCTGCTGGAATCCCCCTTGGCTCGCGATGAAATGAAGGCGGGCTTGGCCGACGTGCGGGAACGGCTGGGGACCGGCGGCGCAATCGAGCGGGCCGGCGACATCTTTGCTCGCATGCTTTAGGCCCGGGACGCGGGCAACTGCGCGCGAATATCTGGTATCTTAGCTAAAGGTAATCGTCCTTTTCAGGAGAGATTCCTCTTTTGCTCAAGATCTACCGATTGCCCGCCGTTCTGGCGCTGGCGCTGCTGGCCGCAGCATGCGCGCTGGCGCAGGCGCCGCACACCTACCCTTTCCGCGCGACGAATTACGATGTCGAAGTGATTCTCCATCCGGAGGATCAGACCATCCAGGGGCAGGCCAAGGTGGATTTTGTCGCCGAGCAGGTGGCGAAAACGGTGCTCGTCGAGCTGCATCCGGATTTGCACGTAACCTCCGTGAAGATGGGCGGGCAGCCGGTCACTTTTGCGCGAGACAATAATTCCCCGCTGCTGCTCACTGTGGCGCTGCCAAGTACCGCAACGCCGGGAAAACAGGTTAGCCTGATATTCGAGTATTCCGGACCGGTTTCAAGCGAGGAAGACAGCCCAACAAGAGGCGTGCGCTTCGCATCGGTCGAAAAAACAGCCGCGTATCTGTTGCTGCCTGCTCGCTGGTTTCCGCTGACCAACTATCCGTCGAATCGCTACACCGGCAAATTCAATCTGATCGTACCGAGCACGTTCGCCGTCGCCGGAACCGGCAAAGCGGATCCGCCAACAATGCAGCCCGGAATCGGCGGTGCGCCGAGCCAGGCGTCGTACGTTTTCCACTGTGACCAAGCCGCCCCTAACGGATCATTTGTCGCGGGGAATCTGCAACTCTCGCCAGCCCCAACCGAGGGTTATCAGTTTTCGTTTTATACGCCTCCCTCGCAAGCGTCCACCGTCGGGTCCTACGCGGGATCGCTCGCTCAGATCATGGGCTTTTTCTCAGAGACATTCGGCCCGTTAGGCAACCAGCAGGGGGGAGCGCCCAGCCTGACCATTGCGCAAATGCCGGACGGCTCGCTCGCCGGCTATTCCGCTCCGGGGTTGCTGCTGATCAGCGCGCGCCAGTGGACCTCCAGAGCCAACGACCGGATCCTCTCGCAACTTGCGGCCGGTCAGTGGTGGGGCGATCGAGTCTTGCCCGCCACCGGCTCAGACGTCTGGATCACCGACGGGCTATCGCGCTACGCCGAGGCGATGTATGCCGAGCAATCGGGCGGCGTCGCCCAGCTCAATAAGGCGCTCGAGGATTTTGCCGTGGGCGCTCTGATGTTCGAAGACGCGACCCCGATTTCCCAGGCCGACCGCATCGGAGCCTACTCTGATCCGTATCTTTCGATCGTCGCAGATAAGGGCGCCATGGTTTTCCACATGCTGCGCGCGCAATTGGGAGACGATAACTTTACGGCTCTTCTGCGTGAATTCTACAAACAGCACGAAGGTAAGACCGCCACGATTGAAAGCTTCGAGCGGCTGACGGCCACCAAGGTTTCGCCCGCGAAGCCCGGCGAACCTCCGCTCAATCTGGTCTCGTTCTTTTCGCAGTGGCTGAATTCAACCGGCGTTCCGGAATTCACGCTTCAATACATCGTCTATCGCACGCCGAAGGGCTTCGAAGTGATCGGCACCGTCCACCAGGAGCTCGATACGTTCCGCATGCCGGTGGAAGTCAAGGTTGAGACCGAGGGCAATCCGGAGTTCAAGAAAATCCTGGTCACCGGCACCACTTCGCAATTCAGGCTGGATACGTTCGGCCGCCCCAAGCCCAACGGCATCTCGATTGACCCGAACAACAATCTCCTGAAATCGAGCCCGCGCCTGCGGGTTCGCGCGACCATCGCCAGAGGCGAGGGACTCGCGACGCTCGGCAAGTATTACGAGGCGATTCAGGAATACCAGCGCGCGCTCGACGTCCAGCCAACTAACTCCCTCGCGCACTTCCGCATGGGCGAGGCGATGTTCTACCAGAAAAATTATCAGGCCGCCGCCAACGCGTTTCGTGCGGCGCTAGGCGGAGATGCCGATCCCAAGTGGACCCAAGTCTGGGGCCACATCTACATGGGCAAGATTTACGACTTGCTCGGCCAGCGCGAGCGCGCGGTCAACGAGTACAATCTCGCGCAGCATTCCAAGGACGACACGGCCGGTGCGCAGTCTGAGGCCGCCCGGTATATGCGCACGCCTTACAACCCCGATGGCACCGCGCCGCCAGCCACCGCCACCGCGAGCGGTAATCCCGCGCAGGTTCCGGCGGCGGCGACGGCCAACCCTGCGGCGGACAATACGCCCACGCTTAAGAAACGGTCTGACAGCAATTAGTTAATTCGAATCTGCGAGGTTTTCCTGAAGATCGCGAAGCACTCCCTGAAACGCGGCGAAGGCTACCTCGTCAAATAGCGCAAAGCAGACTCGCTCGATCGAAGTTGGACTCTCGAAATGTTTCACCGTTTCGCGCAACATGATTTCCGCGCATTCGCCCATCGGAAATCCGCCAATCCCCGCTCCGACCGCCGGAAACGCAATGGACTTGAGCCCGTTCTGCGCGGCGATCCGCAGGGCGTGTGCCGTCGAGGTGCGAAGCGATTGTGCGGACGTCCTGCCGCTAAGCTGCATGCTCGCCGCGTGAATGATATACCGGGCTTTCAGATTTCCACCCGACGTGATCGCCGCGCCGCCCACGGGAATCGTGCCGATTTCGTCGCATTCGGCTTGAATTCGGGGACCACCCTTGCGGCGAATCGCACCAGCGAGGCCACCGCCGAGTTGGAGATCGTTGTTGGCGGCGTTCACGATGGCGTCCACATCCAATTCGGTGATGTCGCCCTGGCGAATTTCGATTCGTTCGCCAATTTTCATTCGAGAAGAAGTCTCCTGATGGGGCAAGGCACGCTGCGCGTGGCTTAAAGCCGGGCGATGCCCTCTTCGTCGAATCCGAGCACGACCCGGCCTCCCGCGACCACGACCGGCCGCCGGATCAAGTTCGGTTCCTTGGCCATCATTCGGATCGCCTCTCTGCGCGACGGTGGATTCTCTCTCATCTTTTTCCGTCGGAAGAGTTCGTTGCGGCTGTTTAGGAATTCCGTGTAGTCGCGGTTGCCGATCAATTTTTCGAGCTCTGCCGAGCTCAACCGTTCTTTCGCGAGATCGCGAAAATAGAGCTGAAATCCGCGTTTTTCCATAAAACTGCGCGTCTTGCGGCACGTCGTGCAATTCGGCTTGTGCAAGAAGCGGGCTTTCTTTCCGGTTTTTGCCGGCCGCTTCGCGGATTTGCTTCTGGTGCTGGCCATCTTTCGCCTCCTCAATATCGCGGCACGAGCGGATCAACTTCCGTCGTCCAGCGGTCAATCCCGCCGGACATTGATTGCGCGCCTTCGATTCCCTGCGATCGAACCCAAGCAGCCGCATCCAGGCTGCGCATTCCGTGATGACAGAAGAACACAATCTCGCGCGACCCTGCCAGGCGCTGCAGATTTTCCGGAATCTCGCGCAGCGGAATCAGCACCGCGCCTTCGATGTGCGATGCGTCATGTTCCCATTTCTCGCGCACGTCCACAAACAGGAATTTATCGCCGCGCTCGAGCCGCTCGCTCACCTGGCGCGGAGTGACTTCGATATTCGCGAGCAAGTCCTCACTCATCGTCCCTTATTATCCTTTTTGCAAGCGAATGACTAGGGATTTAGTGCCCGCGGAAAATTGGGGCGCGCTTCTCGAAGTATGCCGCCAGGCCCTCGGCGCAATCCTCCGACAAAAAGCAATGAACTTGCAGCCGGTTTTCTTCGTCAATGGCTTCTTGTAGCTGCATGTGGGCGTCACCCACCATCGTCCGCTTCACGTCGCGGTATGCGAGGGGAGGGCCCGCAGCCACGCGCTCCGCCAGCTTCCGCGTCTCCTCTTCAAACGTCTCCTTGGAAAATACGCTCGCTACGATTCCAATCCGATGCGCTTCCTCCGCCGAAAGTCTCTCCGCCGTGTAAAACAACTCCGACGCGCGCGACAGCCCCACCAGCCGCGGCAGAAAAAATGTGGCGCCGAAATCTGGATACAGCCCCAGCTGCCCGAACGCCTGCGTAAAGATTGCCGGTTCCGACGCGATCCGCAGATCGCACGCCAGCGCCAGGCTCATTCCCCCGCCGGCCGCCGGACCGTTCACCGCCGCGATCACCACCTTCGGCATGGACGCAATAGCCACGCATATTTCCTTGCCCGTCTCGAGCATCTCCTTAAATTCACCCACGGCTCGGCGGTTCCGCGCGTCGCGCATGAAATTGATATCGCCGCCGGAGCAAAATCCGCGCCCCGCGCCCGTCACCACCACGGCTCGTACGGTTTTGTCGTCTCCGGCGCGAAGAAGTCCCTGTACGAGTTCGCGGCACAATGCGGGATTCAGTGCGTTCAGTTTCTCCGGCCGATTCAGGCGCAAGGTCAGGACTGCGCCCGAGCGCTCTTCCAGTACCAGCGGACTCGTGGCTTGTTGAGTTACGCTCATCGCCGTCGGTCTCCAGCGCGCCCCTTGCGAAGCGGGCTAGTCTTTTAGACTCTTCAGCAACACAGCGAGTTTCTTGAAGTATCTTTTCTTCACTGCCAGGCTGGTTCCCGCATTCTGGCCGCTCGTTGAAGGCAGCACGAATACGCGCGCGCCATAGAGCAGCTCCTTCTGCAGGCCGAGCTTGCAGGGACGTCCGGTAAATTTCTCGTAGACCATTTTGCCGTTGAAAGCGATCACCCGCGGCCGCAGCTCTTCCAGCTTCTGCGCCAGCAGCACGCGACCTTCTGCAAATTCCCGCCGCTCGAGTTCTTCGATCCCGCGCGTCGGCCGCTTCACCAGGTCGGTCATGCCGATGCCGAATTCCAGCATGCGCCGGTCGTCTTCGTATCCAATGGGTTCTGGAATCACGCCCGATTCGTACAATATGGGCCAGAAGTGATTGTTCCGCCCTGCGTAGTAATGCCCCACCCGCGCCGAGCGGTCGCCGGGATTGGCGCCCACCAGAATCATTTTCATACCCTTGCGCAGATAATCGGGCAGCGTCCTCATCAGGTTTCCAGGGTTCTCCGAGCCGGCTTCAATCCGCTTCTGGCTCCCGGTCCCCTTGCCTTGCTGGGTGGGCCAGCGGCACCGAAAGCTTGCAAGCGCGATTGAATTGGAGCGATCTAGCGTCGTCCGTTATCATAATACATTCCCGGCGGCAAGGTTCCGAAAGCTGTGCTAACCTTTCCCATGGAAAAAACCTCCATGAGCTCCTCCAAACTCGACCCTGTTGCGCGCCGCCCACTGCCTTCCCAGGTAGTCAAGGACGACGAGTCCGCGCTGGTTGCCGCAGCGAAGGCCGGCGACATTTCCGCATTTGAAACGCTGGTGGGCCGCTACGAGCGCAAGATTTTCCGCCTCACCCAGAACATCACCCAGAATCGCGAGGACGCCGAAGACGCCATGCAGGAGGCGTTCCTCAAGGCATATGAGCACCTCCAGTCGTTTGAGGGCAATTCCCGCTTTTATACCTGGCTCGTGCGCATCGCCGTGAATCAGGCGTTGATGAAGCTCCGCAAGCGCCGTCCCAATGTGGTATCGCTCGATGAAGAGGTGAACACCGGCGAAGACATGGTACCCCGCGAAGTGGAAGACTGGGGCCCGTCACCCGCGGACCGCTACGCTCAAACCGAGCTTTCCGAGATTCTCACAAAAGTTATTGGAGATCTTGACCCTCCATTCCGAATCGTTTTCCAGCTTCGCGACATCGAAGAATTATCAACTGAAGAGACGGCTGAAGCGCTGGGGCTTTCTGTGCCCGCCGTCAAATCGCGGCTTTTGCGCGCGCGATTGAAATTGCGGCAGACGCTGAATCAATACTTTCGGCGGGGAGAAAATAAGTGAAGTGCAAAACGATTATCACCGAGCTTGCGGATTATCTGGACGAAGCGCTCGACCCCATCCTTCGTGCCTCGATTGAAGAGCATCTTGGCAAGTGCAAGGATTGCCGTATCGTCGTGGACACCTGCAAGCAGACCATTGAAATCTTTTGCAACTCCGAGCCCGCCCCGCTCCCTCAAACGACCCGCATGCGGCTTCACGAAGCCCTCGCCAAGCGTCTTCGTCGCGTCCGCGCCTGATCGCTCCTGATACTCACTCGCCGAACGATCCTCCTACTGAAACATCGGAACTTCCCGCCCCATGCCCCGCTCGCGCGCCAGTTCGTAGACTCGGCCGCCGACCACGATGTCTTCGATCGCAATTCCATTCGACTTGAAAAGTGTAATCTGTTCGGCATTCGTGCGGCCAGCGACTTTCCCGGAAATAATGTCCGAAAGTTCGCGAACCGAATTCCACCTCTGCAGTTCGTCGCCAAACGCCAGAATTAAATCGCCAGCCTCAATCTTTGATTGCTCCACGGAATCTGCCGCGATCAGGTCCGCGCGACGAACCGTCTCGCTGTCTATTTCGCGCTTGTTCGCGAAATTCACGCCGGCCGCATTAATGTGCACCCCGCGCTCCAGCCATCGCGCGTCCACCACCGGAGTCGTTGACGTCGTACACGTAATCACGATGTCTGCGCCCCGCACCGCTTCCTCGGCAGTCACCACCGGCATCACGGGCGCGCCAATTCGCGCGGTCATGTCCCTGGCAAATATTTCCCGCCGCTCGGCGTCTCGCCCGTACGCGCGCACAAACTCGAGCTTTCTCGCGAGAGCCACAGCCTCGAGTTGAGTCCTCGCCTGGAGCCCGGTCCCGATCATGGCCGCCACGCGCGCATCCGCCCGGGCCAACACGCGGGTAGCCACGCCACTCGCTGCCCCCGTTCGCATCTGCCCCAGATAGTTCGCCTCTATCAGCGCCAGAAGTTCGCCCGAGTGCCCGCTGAAAAGTGGCACCAGAAATCTCGCGCCGCTCGGCGACACGGTGTAAATCTTCAGCCCGAGATAGCCGCCAGCGGAATCCGACGCGGCCATGTAATGCATCAGTCCCTTCTCGGCCAGCCGCAATCTACGCCGCGGCTGCGAAACCGCCGTGCCGTCCGCGAGTCTCCGAAAAGACTCCTCGACCAGCTCCATCGCCAGCGGCATGGTCAGAATTGCCTTCACATCTGCTTCTGTAAGCAGCAACGACATCGAGCGACCTCGATTCCGTGGGGAAAGTCCTGCAGTGGGAAAATATCAGAAGTTGAGCCGATAACGAAGCACACGCGCAGCGGGCCGGTCGAGAACAAGCAGCTCCTTGCGCGAACTGACTGCGAGCGACGGTGCAGCACGATTTGCCTGTCCGAGTTCGGGTGCGAGATCAATGTCTAGCTTCGAACGGCCATCCACAGTCCATACGTGGAGCATTCGCCCATCGGTATCCATCGCGAAAATGTAACCAAGCCCGACGGCAAATTGGTCGCTGAGTTTTCGATCCACGCCATCGGCCTTCGCATCCACCAGCGAAGTAAACTGCCCTTCGTTCGTGAAGCGCAGGATGTGGTCCGATGTGGGATCAACAAGATACAGGTAGCCGTCCGGTCCCACAGCGATCGCTCGCGGCTTCGCCTTCCCATTCGGCACATTCGTGCTCGGCTGCCAGTTGCGCAACAGCCGAAAACCGGGCGAGTAGGTGAACACGTGGCCTGCATCCGCGTCGAGCACGTGTATCAAGCCGTCGTCGCCCACCGCGACACCTAGAATATCTTCGTCGCTCGGACGGCTTTTCAAATGCACTTCGTGATACTTGTCGCCGTTGGGAAAGAAAACGAAAGCGCTTCCCCGCCCGACATCCGTCAGGTAGATCGCGCCTCCACTATCCACAGTGATCGCCTGCGGATATTTCAGCCCCGACTCCCCGAAAGAAAATAACGGTCTGCCTTCCCAAGTGAACTTGTCAATGAAGCGGCTTCCGGCATCGGCGAGGTAAATGTTCCCAAGCGTATCGGTCGCGATATCGGTAGGTTGATCCAATTGGCCGGGGTCTCCGCCCTTCACGCCCCACGTCGCGATATACGTAATCGAGAATGGCGGAGGCGTCTGCGCCTGCACGGGTATATTGGCCTGCGAGCAGCCTCCCAGCGCGCTACCAATCGCCAGCGCTGTTATCATCACGAGCAGCAAAGCTCCGCCCCGCATGCGAACCTCTAAGGCGCCGAGTTCGATTTTTCCCGCCGCTTGTTTACACATGCTTATTCTTCCGTTTGACCGGCGTTACATCGCCCGGTTCTCTAACCCGTCGCACGCTGGTCTGGCGCATCTGGTAGAGACGTTGCTGTGAACTCCCGGTGCTCCAATCCTCAAACGTAAACGACGCATCGCCGCTCGGCGCCCGCGTCAGTTTCAACGGCAGTTTTCCACATAGGTCGCTGGCCACAAACGCCGTCTCGTATCTCTGGCTTTTCATCCCCCACGTAAACACGCGCATCTGCGTGAAGTCGCACGGCTGCCCTTCCGGGCCTCGCGTGCCAACCACCAGATATTGCGGCCTTACGCCACCCGACGAATCCGGAACTCGATTCAGCTCAAACCACGCCGCGATGCGCAACCCGGCCGAGCTGGCGTAGTCCGGCAGCGGTTCAGGCACATCCAAGTCCACGAACCGGCCGAGAATCCAGCCCGCGACCGTCGTCTTATCGGCCAGCTGCGCGCGAACCAGCCACCAATCCTCTTTCCGCGCTGAAGGCGCGGGGGCTCCCGCAGAATCCCCCTCATCGCTGTGCACGGCCGCGGGCGCGATGGCCACTGCGGGGATTTCCACCGCCTGCCGCTCGAACAACTCCAACGGAACGCCTTTGCCGATCTGCCTCAAGCGCGGAGACTCCCGTCCGGCCACTACGTGCAGATTGCTGATTACCTTCGTCGAGCCGCGTGCCTCCACCGGCGACGACGCTGCCCTCTCCTCCAGGTCCTGCATCTTCTGCCACAGGTCCACGGACAGCAGGTCGCTCTGCGCCACCCATCCAATCAGCCCGGCCGTCGTTCGCACTTTCACCTGTTGCTGAAAATGGTCCAACACATCCACCCTGTCGCCATATTTCAGAGTGCCGATGGGCTCGCGAACCTCCGCGCTCGAATCCCAAAGGATGGCCTGGCGACTCCCCGCGTACGCCACATCCAGAACTGGCTTCGAATGGTGAAACCGCAGATACGCGGCCAGGCAAATCACCAGGACCACCGCGAAACCCACCAGCAGCTTTCTGACCGTTAACGGCACATGCATTCGATTTTCACGCTGAATATGAATTCTACACCAAGGGTCGCGTGCCTCTCCGAGCCGTGCCCTGGAAAATACTGCCTATGTGTCGCAAAAGGTTCGGGCGCTCGCCATTCTGTTACAATCCGGCACTGCAATCCCGGTTTCGCTGCCTAGGAGAATTCGAATGCAGACCCTCGAAAGACTGAAGCCGCTTGGGCTGCTGCTCCTTCGCGTGGCCGTCGGAGTAATCTTCATCTATCACGGCTATCCGAAATTGTTCGGGCACACCCGGGACACGATACAAGCCTTCGCCCATATGGGACTTCCCAGCTATTTAGTCTATATCGCGGGAGTAATCGAATTCTTCGGCGGGTGCATGCTGGTTGCCGGTCTATTCACCAGAGTCGCGGGGTTGCTGCTGGCGATCGAAATGGCCTTCGGGCTGTGGAGGGTTCACAACATTATTTCGAACCCGATGGCCGTGGGTAATTACGAGCTGCCGCTTGTGCTCGCCGTCTCCACCTTCGCTCTTGCCACCGTCGGCGCCGGCCTGATCTCATTCGATCAGGCGCTCTTCCACGATGGTCGCCCCTCTTCCCGCAAAATCAAGTCCAGGGATTAGGATGTCTTAGGCCGGCTGCGCCGAATGCGGCGCGGCAGACTGCGAGGGCGCGGCAGGCATCGGATAGGGCGCCTTCGGCATGATCAGCCACGCGACGAAATAACCGATGAATGCAGGCACGACCGGGACCGGCATCAGAACCAGCAGAATCCATATCAACCGGACCAGCGTCGAGTCCAATTCCAGGTACTCGGCAATGCCGCCGCACACTCCCGCGATCTTGCAATCTGTCACCGACCGCATCAGCCGCTTGGACGCGCGCGGCGGACCATCAGGCGCAGCGTGTTGCCGCGCTCCGCAGAAGTAACAGAAATTCGAATAGTCCGCGAGATCCCTCTGGCAATTTCCGCAAGTCATGATCGGACCCTCCGTAGCGCGAACCCATGTTCCCGCGCTCACTATTGAATACGAGGCAAGCCCTCAAAAAGTTTCCGCTTCCGGCCTCACGGAGTCCTCGTCTGGGGTTGAGAATCCTGGTCGGGACTCGGGAATCCTTGTCCGGACTCGAGAATCCTTGTCCAGACTCGAGAATCGTTGTGGGTCGTGGCTTTAGCCACGACATAAGCCCTGGAAAATCGGGCGGCTTTAGCCGCTGAAGCTCCGGTTTTGCAGCTTCCGCACCGACCTAATAAACCGCCAGATCGCGCACCGCCCGGACGATATCGGCCGTCTGCGGCAAAATGGCGTCTTCCAGCGACGGGTGGTATGCACAAAAGGTATCCGTCGCGGCCACGCGTCGAACCGGCGCATCCAGATCGCCAAAGAGTTCGTCCGCGATGCGCGCCGCGATTTCCGCGCCGTAGCCCCACGAACGCGTGTCCTCGTACGCCACAATCACGCGGTTCGTCTTCGTCACGCTCGCCGCGATCGCTTCCCAATCGTAGGGACTCAGCGACCGCAGATCTATCACTTCGGTCGAGACTCCCTCGCGCGCCAATTCCGCCGCCGCCACTTCCGCGCGATGCACCACCGCGCCGTACGTGACGATGCTCACGTCCGTGCCCTCGCGCGCCACGCGCGCTTTGCCGAAGGGCACCGTGTAATCCGCGCCCGGATAGGGCGAGCGATTGTAGGGCTGCCGGTAGAGATGTTTGTGCTCGAGGAACATCACCGGATCGTCGGATCGAATAGCCGTCCGCAGCAGGCCGCACAAATCAAGCGCCGTCGAAGGCATCACCACACGCAATCCGGGAATGTGCGTGAAGATTACCTCGCCACTCTGGCTATGATAGATTCCGCCGCCGGTCAGATACCCGCCAATCGCCACGCGCACCACCGCCGGGCACTTGAAATGTCCCGCCGAACGCCAACGCATATTCGATAGCTCATTGCGGAACTGCATCATCGCCGGCCATATGTAGTCGAAGAATTGAATTTCCGCGACAGGCTTCAGCCCGCGCACGCTCATCCCCAACGCCCGGCCCACAATTCCGGCTTCGGCAATCGGCGTGTTAAACACTCGCATCGAACCATAGCGTCGTTGCAATCCCTCGGTCGCTTTGAAGACGCCGCCCTTCCCTTTCACCGTCGGGAGATCTTCTTCGCGCGAGCAATCTGCGACATCTTCGCCGAACACGACGATTCGCTCGTCGCTGGCCATCTCATCCGCCAGCGTCGCGGAGACCATCTCGACCATCGTCTTCGTCTTCGCGACCGCTCCACCGGCAGCATGTCCGGCGAATTTCGGTGCGACATCAAACTGGGCTCCCGTCGGATCAACATCCGGCGAATAGACGTTCACGTAAATCGAGTCAGCCGGCGCCGGCTGCGCCGCCAACGCACGATCTGTAGCCGCCAGGACCTCGCGATCCACGTCGGCCTCGAGCGCTTCCATCTCGCTTTCCTCGAGAATCCCTTCGCGCATCAGGAACAGCCCAAACTTGGGCACCGGATCGCGAGTCGCCTCGGCGTCGCGGGCGGCGGGCGTCTTGTAGAGCTTCTCGTCGTCGGAAAGTGAATGCGAATAAGGACGCGTCACATGCGCGTGGACCAGCGCGGGGCCTCGCCGCGCGCGGCAATGCGCCACCGCGCGAGAAAGAGCCGCATAACTTTCGAGCGGATCGGTGCCGTCGCATTCTTCGATCGTGAAATTGGGGAAATTCGCGGCAAGCTTGGAAATATTTCCGCCGGCCGTCTGCGCTTCCACCGGCACCGAAATCGCGTAGCCGTTGTCCTCAACCAAAAACAGCACGGGGACTCGCCGCAGAGCAGCGGCGTTCAGCGCCTCGAAGAATTCACCCTCGCTAGTCGAGCCGTCTCCACCTGAAACAAACGCAAGTTCATCGCGATGGTGGCTCAGCGAATCGCCCAGCGGCGCCTTGCGCGCCTGATCGAGCGCCTTGGGGAACTTGTCGTAGTAGAGCGAAGCCTCCGCCGCACCCACGGCGTGCAGCCATTGCATGCCGGTTGACGAGGCGCTCGGCACGATGTTCAGCCGCCGGCTGCCCCAATGCGACGGCATCTGCCGCCCGCCGGACGACGGATCGTCCGCCGCGCCAACAGCCTGCAGCAGCATGTCATGAGGCGTCACGCCCAGCATCAGCGCCAGCGCACGATCGCGATAGTAAGGGAAAAACCAGTCGTAGCCCGGCTTCAGCAGCAGCCCGGCGGCCACGAGGACCGCCTCGTGCCCCGCTCCACTGATCTGAAAGTAGATCTTGTTCTGTCGCTTGAGCTGGATTTCGCGGTCGTCGAGCCGCCGCGAGAGGAACATCGTGCGGTAGATGCGTATAAGCGCATCGCGGTCGAGGCCGTGGTACTTCGAAGCTTCAAATCGAGCCGATTTGGTCTTGACCTGAGAGGCCATCCGGTATGCCTCCGGCGGACATTCCAGCCGGTTGTATCACCTTCAGCCCATTATAGCCAAATTGCCTATCGCGCAAACACCCAACCCCGCGCCCAGTCACATCCGGCCATCCAAATTGGCGCCTCAGAACGAGCGCTCTCCCGGGCTGTCTCGCCGCGCCCGCCGTTTCTCTGTTCTCTCAGCGCTTCCCTGTCCTGAAAACGGCGAACGCTGCGCTGCGCTGAGTCTTACGAGTTATCTGTGATCTCTGTGCCTTCTCTGTGTCCTCGGTGGTCAGTCCTAAGTTTCACTCTGTGCCTGCTCTTACGCTTCCTCGATGTTCTCTGTGCCTTTTCCGCATTTCTCAGTGTTTATCAGTGTCTTCCTGTGTTCATCTGTGTTCCGCAGTGAATTAGCCTCGATCACCGACCAAGCCGTCAATCCAGCAAATCGAATCGTTCCGCGACCTTCGGATGCTCCGGATCGCCGGTCCGCACGGTCTCCGCCTTGGCCGACTTGAACGGCTCCTCGGCCGGAATCCGGTCAAGCCATCTCTGATGCGACAGCTTTTCATGGTCGGAAAAATCGAGCCTTACCAGCAACCGGACTCGGGTCGCACCTTCTGCGCCGTCTTTCTTATCGGACTTCTTTTTCGCCGACTTCGCGGGCCCGCCGCCCTCGCCATCGCCCTCCGCAGCAGCATCTTCCCTATCGAATTTCAGCGTCATCTTATTGCCGAGCCGGAATCCCTGCTTCCAGCCCTCGATCTTATGGCGGGCCTGCTGTGCCGCTTCTTCGTTTGTGCCGAAATCGAAAATGAATATGGATTGTGCCATGTACCTATCTAGCGGCCTAAGCGCCGCACTGTCAAGCCCCGCTTCCCGGCCAGCGGCCGGAGTTCGCCGGAGTTCCTCACCCGATGTCCACCTCTTATTGCACTTGAATGCGGAAAATGTTGCGGTGTGAGGAGAGTCGAGGGAACGCGTAGACGGAAGGATCCGGGCTTGGGAAAACTCGATCCGCCAAGGTAAGACTTTTCCCGAGGGCCGCAGCGGCCGCATCGATTGACGGAAACCCCGAAGCCGGCAGCGCAGCCATCCATCCGGACTTAAGCGGAATCACGTACGTCGTGTTCGGCAGTTCGATCCCGTGACGGGTGGCGTTTTCGTGGAGGTAGAGCAGCTTCCCGTCGCTCGACCACCTGACCGGCGGCGGGGTGACGCCACGGTCTTCCGCCCCGGCCGTTGCGCAGCTGTTGCAGATTACTTTGCGAGTCGCGCCATCGCTCGAATACAGGACGACCGCACGCTGTTCCCAAACTGCCAGCCACTTTCCATCCGGCGATACGCTATAGAGAAACACGATTGGGTTCGGCACGACGCGCTGCAGCCCGCTGCCGTCCGTGTTGACGTGGTACAGAAAAGGCATGGCCATCGTCTCTCCGCCGACGAAGTACACATCATTCTGGGCGCCGAAGAACGCACGCACACAATCGAGCGAAGTCAATTTGCGCGGCGGCGAGCTGCCGTCGAGCGGCGCAATCCAGACTGGTGAATGTCCCGCATCGTCCAGGGCGATGAAGATAATGTTCTTGCCGTCCGGCGAGAGGCTGTAGTGCTCCATGAGGAACTCTGGTAACAAGCGCTCGCGAGTGCCGGTCTCGAGTTCGACATACCAGAGTTCGCCGCTGACGAAGCCCCGGCTTGCGCGAGAGCGCTGAAGATAATACAAGCGCTTGCCGTCGGGAGAAAACGACGGCAGGAACGCGTACCCTTGCGAAGTGATCTGGCGATCGCCGAGCGAATTGTGAAGCCAGATCGTGCTCTGCTTCTCACCTATCGAAGTGACGAAAGAACGGCCGTCCGGCGCGAAAGAAATCCCTTGTTCCTCGGTCGCGCCGAAAGTGACCTGCTCGGGCGAGCCGTCCGGGTGGCTTTGACGCCAGATGTGAAACCCCTCTCCGGTATCAGCCGAGAAGTACATCCACTTTCCGTCCGGCGACCAGGCGGCATCCGTGCACTGGGATGGCTGCGGGCCGACTCGCATTCCGGGCGTGCTACCGTCGAACGGCACCAGCCGGCATGGCAGCCAGCTGGTGATGTCCATTTCCACCGCCAATACGGAACGCCCATCCGGCGACGCATACGACCGATGCGCCATGCCGTTCACATCTGTGGGGAGATATACCTGGCGCTGGTCCGCGCGACTCTCAGTGGAGGTGAAGATACCCATGTGTAGGCCTTCCCCCGTCCCAGCGGAAAACATGATTCGCGGCTGGCCTCCGGCAGTGCCTATCCAGCTCGGCGTGCCCACTGTGAGCCAGTGGCTCGGACCTCCGCCCAGGACCGGCACTGTCCATGCGTCTGCTACCCCCACCGTGTACGCGATCCGCGAGCCGTCCGGAGAAAAGGCAAGTGGCCCCATTTTTGAGAGACCGTCGTGCGTGAGCTGCACTGGCTCGCCATCGGGAAGCAGCTTGACGTAAACCTCGCCGTGTCCGACGAACGTGGAGTCGCCGCGGATGAACGCCAGCATGCGGCCGTCCGGCGAAAGCGCCGGGGCCACCGCCGAATCGGCGAAGTTCGTGAGCTGGACGTACTCGCCGGCCGCAGGGCCGGGAGATTTCCGCACGCGAAAAAAGATCAGCGCGGCGATTGCCAGCACTGCCACCACGGCAATTCCCACAACCGTAGCGACTAGTTTCGATCGTCTCGCTCGATCAGCCGAAGCCGGACCTGCCGCCGTTGTGGAGCCGGAATCCGATAGCGCCTCGAGCGCAAACGCCAGATCGGACGCCGACTGGAATCGCTGCTCCGGGCTCTTTTCGAGGCAGCGGTGGACAACCCTCTGCATCGCGGGTGGCGCCAGCGGCACGAGCTGTGAAACTCCCGGAGGTTCCTCGTTCAGGATCGCCGTCATCGTTTCCGCGGACGTCGGTTTCTGAAACGCGCGCGTTCCCGTTAGCATTTCGTAGAGCATCGCGCCGAATGCAAAAATGTCCGCGCGATGATCGGCCGGTTTTCCCCTCACCTGCTCGGGTGACATGTAGCCGACCGTCCCCATCACCGTGCCCGGATCGGTCAGATCGCTCAAAGTCGGACCGTTGACTTCGACTTCACCGCGCTGTGGCAGGAGCCTGGCCAGCCCGAAGTCGAGAATCTTCACCCGCCCGTCTTTGGTCACGAACACGTTCTCCGGCTTCAGATCGCGGTGCACGATTCCTTTTTCATGCGCCGCCGCCAGGCCGCGTGCGATTTGCACTCCGTAATCAATCGCTTTGCGTATCGGCAGCGCCCCGCGCTGCAGGGGGTCCCGTAGCGTGCTGCCTTCGAGCAGCTCCGAAACGAGATAGGGAACGCCATCGTGCGTCCCCAACTGAAAGACCACCAGTATATTGGGATGATTCAGCGCGGCAGCCGCGCGGGCTTCCTGCTCGAAGCGCCTCTGGCGGTCAGGATCGGTAGGAAGAAACGAGGGCAGGACTTTGATTGCGACATCGCGTCCAAGCTGCGTATCGCGGGCGCGGTATACTTCACCCATCCCACCCGCACCAATGGCCGCGGAGATTTCATAGGGGCCGAGCCGCGAGCCAGTTGTTAAGGGCATACCAACGGCGAGAATTCTACATCAGAAGTCTTCGCAGGCCGTCAGCTTCGCTGCGGCCTTTAAACGCGGCGGCAAGTCAACGGAACCGCGTTGTCCCCGTGCTGAATCGGCCCTCGAGTTCCAGCGCTCTCATAGGAATCGGAACGGTGCGATGAAGGGTCAGTCCGCCGTAGAAAGTGCGTCTGCGCGTTCAGGTTGTCGCAGGTCCGGCAAGAAACCGGCTAGCAACCCGATTGCCGGCAAGAAAGCGCAGATCCGGTAAACGGTGTAAATTCCGTAAGCATCGGCGACGCGGCCCAACACCGCGGCGCCCAGTCCGGCCACGCCGAAAGCGAAACCGAAGAACAGGCCGGATATCATCCCTACCTTGCCGGGCACGAGTTCCTGACCGAGTACCACGATCGCGGGAAAAGCCGAAGCGAGCACCATGCCTATGATCACGCTTAGCACCCCGGTCCAGAAAAGGTTGACGTGCGGCAGCAGCAAAGTGAACGGAAGCACGCCGAGGATCGAAACCCAGATCACATATTTGCGCCCGATACGGTCTCCGAGCGGCCCGCCCAGAAAAGTGCCCAGCGCGACAGCCGCAAGAAAGACAGATAGATGCAGTTGGGCCACGCGAATGGACACACTGAAGCGCCAGATCAGGTAGAACGTGAAGTAGCTGGTGAGGCTCGTCAAATAAACGTATTTCGAGAAAATGAGCACCAGCAGAATGGCGACGCCGCGCTTGGCAGCGCTCGGCGGCAAGCTGGCCTGTTCGAGACTCTTGCGATTTTCCTCGAGACGAGCCAGGCCGTGGTCGCGATACCACACCGCGACGTTCCACAAGACGGCGAAAGACAGCAAGGCCAACAATCCGAAGAGAGCGAGACTCGACCGTCCGTATCGCACGACGACCAGCGCGGCCGCGAGCGGTCCTATCGCGGAACCGATGTTCCCGCCCACCTGAAATAGGGACTGTGCCATGCCGTGGCGTTTGCCTGCCGCCATGCGCGCGACACGCGAAGATTCCGGGTGAAAAATTGACGACGCGACGCCGAGCAGCGATGCCCCGGCCAGCACCGCCCCGTAGCTTCGCGCCATGGATATAACCACCAGTCCGACGAGCGAGAAAATCGTTCCACCGGGAAGCGCAAACGGTGCAGGCCGCCTGTCCGCCTGGAGGCCGACGAGAGGCTGAAGGAGCGACGCCGTAACCTGGTAGGCCATGGTGATCGCGCCGACCTGTCCGAACGTGAGCCTCAATCCCGAAGCCAGATTTGGATATATGGAGGGGAGCAGCATCTGCATCATGTCGTTCAGCAGATGGCAGAAGCTGATCGCAAAAATCACGCTGAATACCGTCACATCGGCGGACACTGGCGTGGCGACACCAGGCAGAATTTCCGGCGCGAGTATTTTCCCTTTCCTCATCGGGCCTCGGCACGATACCACACCGAAAGTGGGCACACCCTCCCAGTCGGAAGACTTTGTTTCTTGATCGTTGAAAATCGGATGTCTCGCCAACCGAGATTCACGCAGTGCCGCACCCAGCCGTTCTCACGCACGGCTTGGCCACGATCGGACGGGCGCTCGATACGTCTTGCAATTTCGAATGACGATTCGCCCTTCTGCGTGTATGGCCCCAAAATGCCGGAATGCGTAAGATAGGAGCGAACGTTTGGCTGACACTCCTGGCTCGCTCTTCATCCTTGAGCTCGGAAGCGCGAGCAAAGGCGCAGCGAATCGTGACCTCGTCTTCCTCAGTCAGAGTTGGAGCCGCTGTCCCGCAGAAAAGTGGGTGCCCGCGTTGCTGGAAGGCGTGTAGACGCGGGTCTCAGCTAACTCGCCTGCGTCTGAGAAATCTCGCGGCGCTGGTTCATGAGTCTCCGGACGCCGCGCAATCCGGGCGGAGCAATGCGAGACGCCTTCGGGAAACGTTGGCTTGACAGCAAGTCAGTGGCGTTATACACGTAGCGTCCCAATCCGTTTGAGCCCACGGAGCCAAATCAATTAACCTGCCGCCGGGAGTAAACGCAAAAGACTATAGCGACGCCCTCAAGCAATTCGAGGAGATCGTCGGCAAAGAGTGGGTGTTCACGTCCGACGAGGATGTGGCGCTCTATCGCGACGCGTATTCTCCGCTCTACGGCGAAGCCGAAGACCCTGTTCCGTCAGCCGCAGTGTGTCCTGATACGGTGGAGCAGGTTCAAGGGATCGTCCGGATTGCGAACCAGCTCTCCATTCCCCTCTATACCATTTCGACGGGGCGCAACCTCGCGTATGGCGGCTCTGCACCCGTGCTCTCCGGCAGCGTTGTCCTTGATCTCAAACGCATGAACCGCGTTCTCGAAGTGAGCGAAAAGAACGCCTTCGCCCTCGTAGAGCCCGGCGTGAGTTACTTCGATCTTTACCGTTATATCCGTGACAAGGGGCTGAAGCTCTGGATTGACTGCCCCGAGCCGGGGTGGGGCAGCCCGATAGGCAACGCCATAGACCGTGGCGCCGGCAGCACGCCACTTCCCTACCGCGACCACTTCGATGCGCACTGCGGGATGGAGGTCGTGCTCGCCAGTGGCGAAGTCGTGCGCACCGGTATGGGCGCCCTTCCGACCGCGCAGACATGGCAGCAGTTCAAGTATGGAACCGGGCCGTTCATGGACGGAATCTTCTCGCAGTCAAACTTTGGCGTCGTCACGAAGATGGGATTTTGGCTCTACCCGGAGCCGGAGGCGTGCCTGATCGGCCGCGCCCGTGTTCAGCATCACGACGACATCATCCCCTTCGTGGACATTCTCGCTAACCTGATGTACTCCGGAGTGATCAACGCCCACTTCGCGGTCAGGAGCCCCGTATTCAATGGCCCACCCGACGCGGAAAAAACCGCCTTGGAGACCAAAGACGATGGCGGTAGTGCCGAGGAATGGAATCGCTACGCGGAATCGAAGGGCCTACACTTCTGGCAAACGGATCTCCACTTCTACGGCCCTGCAAAGGTCGCGGCGGCTCAGTGGGAGCACGTGAAAGAGCGTCTCTCGGCGATCAGCGGCGCGAGCTTCGAAGACGGACCCGTCCATCGCTTTCCGATGACCGACGCGGAGATCGAGAAACTCGCGGACCGGGGCGCTCTCGGTATTCCGGGCCTGTCTGTTTTCTCCAGCTTGCGCTTCCTGCAGGCGGACGCTCCTGTCACCGGCCACTTGGATGTTTCTCCGATCATTCCAGTTTCCGGTGAAGTCATCCTCGAAGCGCGCAAAATCTTCGCACGCATCTTCCGGGAGATGGGCGTCGTGCCGCAAAACGGTTACGCGGAGACATTCCACTGGCGCTCGTTCATCATGTTCCACGGCTTGCCGGTCACTCATGATCCCAAGCTCAATGCCAGGACGCGAGCCGCTTACGAACGCATGTTGGAAGTGGCCGCCGAGCATGGCTGGGGCTTCTACCGCACGCACATCGCCTTCATGGACAAAGTCGTGGACACCTATTCCTATAACCACCATTCCCTCCTCCGCCTCCAGGAGTCTGTGAAGGACGCCCTCGATCCGAAAGGTATTTTGTCGGCTGGCCGCTATGGCATCTGGCCGAAGCACCTCAGGCAAAGCAAGTCGTAATGGCAGTCAGACTCTTGGATGCTGGCGGCATACGGCCAATTGGGGTATATCTACGAAACAATGCCAATAGAATCTCCGCGAAATGCAAAGACCAGGTCCAGCAGCGAATATTCCCGAAGAATTGATCGGGTCATTGACCATCTTCGCGAAAATCTCCATCGCCCGGTGAAGCTGGCTGAGCTTGCTGATGTTGCTTGCTTCTCGGAATTTCACTTCCATCGGATTTTTGGAGCGGTTTCCGGCGAAACTCTGAATAATTTTACAAATCGGCTTCGTCTTGAAAAGGCCGCCCGTCTTCTTCGTTATTCCGAACAAAGCCTGACCGATATCGCCTTGGATTGCGGTTTTTCGTCGTCGGCGACGTTTTCACGTGCCTTCCGGTCCGGCTACGATACTTCGCCAAGTCAGTTTCGAAAAAGCGGCGAGATCAAAAAGAGCAAGATTCGCAAAGAACTCTTTCCGCAAGATGAATATGGTGTCCCCATGAGCGCGGAGGAAAAGAAAGCCGCGTTTCCGGTGAGATTGATAGACATTCCCGAAAGGCAAGTCGCCTATCTTAGGATTACGAATGCCTTCGAACTGGATAGAGTACTTGCCGCCTTCGAGAAAGTGATCGAATGGGCCAAATCCCAGGGTATTTTTTCGCAAGGAATTCTGTTCGGAATGACGGTGGACGATCCGCACGTGACCCCAAGGCATCTCTATCGCTACGAGGTCTGTTTTGCTTCGTCTCTTCCCTTCGAGTGCATCGAAGGAATGTCGAAATTGAAAATGCCGGCCATGCGATGCGCCGCCATAAAGGTTTCCGGCGATATCCATAAGGTGGCCACGGCTTGGGACTACCTTTACAGAGATTGGCTTATCAATAGTGTCCACGAGCCCGAACATGCGCCCGCACTTGAGGTTATCTTGGACAAAGAAAACGCAACGGATTGGTCGCATTTCGAATTGGACCTATGCCTGCCCGTTCGCAAACTGGCAGCGATGAGGAGTTTGAAATCTGGCAGCCGAAAATCTGGGACGATTGAAATGAACGGCAGTAAACGAGCCACTGCGCAACGGAGGAATTTATGATTGATGGGATCGGCGGCGCTTTTCTGTTTTCTAACGATACAAAGCGATTGGCAGCTTGGTATCGCGATATCCTCGGAATAGCTTTTCAGGGCGAAGATGCTGAGTGCAGTTCAGTCTACGCGTCGTTCGATTATAGGGATCTCGCAAACCCGGAGATCAAGCGAACGATAGCCTGGGCGATCATGCACACGGATCAAGACATCAAGGACAAGCCGCGAACGGGCAAGATTAATTACACCGTGAAGAACATGACAGAATTCCTCAGCCAACTTAAGAGTAAGGGCGTGGTCATCGAAAAGACCGAAGAATATCCCTCCATGGGAACCTTTGCCTGGCTTAAAGATCCAGATGGCAATCCGATCGAGCTTTGGGAACCATCGAAGGAGTGAACCGTAATACCCCGTTCGCGAAGCCCCAAGGCCCGCTAGAAATTGCGCCTTCCTGGCCGGTCATGCCTTCGCGTTTGGCCTGTGTCGAAGTATCCCGCACAGATATATTTCATCGCTCTTTTCACCATCGTGGGAGGCCGATAGATCGGCTAAACTGACCATAACGCATGTCTGATTTTTCTTCCCGCCTATTCCTTCAGATGCGCCAACGGAATCTGCGAAAACAATTGCAGATCGACGATCATGTTCAGCCGCCGGTCCAACTGAAAGAAAGTCGCCGCCTTCCTTCCCGGCAACGCCTGGCTCACGATCGGCACATACCTCAAACGCAGCGCCTGCGCCTGCCCGTCCGCCTCCAGCCAGTTCCGCACATAAATCAGCGCATCTTGGTCTGACATCGTTGCCCACATCTCCGCGTACTGCTTCAACAGCGCATACTTCTGATCGTTCACCGCTTGCAAGTCCCTCACATAATGATTGTAGATCGGCCAGAACTTCTCCGCCTCCGTATCCGAGAGCGACATATTCTGCCCAATCACCTGCATTTTTTTCGCGCGTAGGTCTTGTCGCAACAACTCAATGTCCTCGTCCGTCACCGTCGGGCTGATGACCCTCTCCACTTTAACTTGCTGCCCCTGCGTCGCGGCCTTCGCCGCGCCCTTCGCCCCGGTGATCCCCCATCCGAACGCCGTCGCCACCACCATGCCTGCAACAAACGCCCCGGCCAGTCCCGCCGCTCCCGTCATTTTGCTCTTCATGATCTTCCTCCTCACCTTTGTCCCGTTGCCTCAAAGAACCAGCGAGAACAGCAAGTCCGAGTGCATGGTAGTACAGTTGGTCCGCCAATGGATTACTACCAGCAGCAAACAAGAGTCAACTCCCGATTAACGCGCTAACCCGATAAGTGAAGCAACCCTTCAAATGGATGGTAATCCGACCAACCAGCAGTTAACTCTCTTTGCGCGGCCCGGCCGACTAAACGAATTGAAGTAAATTCTACAATGTGGAATAGGTGAGACGACTTCGCTCGGGATCTCAAATGCGACTAGTGAAACTTTTCGCCTCTGGCCAGCATAGCGAGAATCATTTTCATGCGTCTTTGTCTCGTTTCCGGCTTCTTCGCCGTTTGTAACCGGTAGGCAATCGCATAAAGATTCGCTTTGTGGAGGGATTCGAAGAAAGAATTCGCTTTCTTGTCCCTTCGCAATGCCGCCAAGAAATCTTCAGGAAACGTCGCGTTACGTGGGGAATCGTAGGCAGCTGCCCAACGGCCGTCCTTTTTCGCGGCGTCCACCTCGGCCTGACCGGCCACCTTCATGCGTCTGGCTTGTATTAGCCTCTCTGCGTGCTGTGTGTTGATCTTGGACCATCCGCTCTTGGGACGCCTTGGGGTAAATCTTTGCAGCCACGAAAAGTCATCATGACGCTGCTTTTGGCCGTCAATCCATCCAAAACAGAGCGCCTCGTCAAGCGCTTCAGCATACGTAACCGAAAATTCTCCCGAGTCCCTCTTGAAAATACGCAGCCAAATCCCATCGGACTCGCGATGATTCGCAGCCAGCCACTTCCGCAACTCCGAGGATGATCGAAAGCGGAGAATTTGATTCATAGAAGTCGGTAACCGACGCCACTTTCCGGCTTAGCGCAAAATCCGGCGCGACTCTATGCCGGCACCGTTGACCCAAGATAGTACGGAGAGCGCGACCGGACAAGTTGTATTGGACCAGAACATCTCCGGTTGCCCAACCATCAGCAGTAATTCAGGGTTGGCCAATTCGTTGCGTGGGTGGCCGGAGCAGCGTACGATGCGCGAGTCGAAAGTCTAAATCGAAAAAGTCCGCTGGGAGGTGTTCATTGAGAATTCGCGCTTCGCGGATTTTGGTCTTGGTGTTGCTGTGTGCGGCGGCAATTCCGTGTCGCGCTCAGGACAAAGTTACGATTCTCTACGATGCATTCGGAGAATCAAAAGAGTTGACCAGAGATTGGGGATTCTCCGCTTTGGTAGAACACGACGGGAAGCGGATTCTGTTCGATACCGGCAATAATGCCGCGATCTTCGAACACAACGTGAATGCTCTGGGCATAGACCTGACAAAGCTCGATTTTGTGGTGATATCCCACCGGCACGCAGACCACACCACGGGCCTGAGATACGTGCTGAGCGTGAATCCGAACGTTACAGTGTATGCGCCTGCGGATGGAGCGAATGGATTTGGGGGGGCGCCGCTTCCGGATGCGTTTTTCCGAGCGGACGACAGTTTACCGGCGAATATGCGGTATTTCGGGGGAACGGAGCCCGAACATTTGGCATTTGGCAAGCTGTACGACACCGGGCATTTCGTGTTGGTGAATCAATTGACTGAAGTTTCGCCAGGTATTTTCCTCGTGCGGACTGTTTCGCAGAAAACCGGGTCGCTGGAGCTTCCGGAGTTGACGCTGGCGATCAAGAGATCGGATGGATTGCTGCTGGTGGACGGATGCTCGCACGCGGGAATCGAAGCGATTCTGGAAGCGGCGAGCGCAGTGGATCCGAGGACCGAGATCGTGTTCGGGGGATTACATTTGGTGACCACGCCGTTGTCGGAGATTGATGCGTTGGTGGAGAATCTAAAGACGAAGTGGAAGGTGCAAAGGATTGCGCCGGGGCATTGCACAGGAGAGCCCGCATTCGCGAGATTGAGGAAGGCGTACGGCGAGAACTATTTGTACGCGGGTTTGGGAACGACGGTCGAACTCAAGTAAACGCGACACGCACGATCACAAACAAAACCTCCGTATCCAAGCTCCTAATCAGCGCGCTAGCCGGACGAGTCGAGTGCTAGAAAATCAGATGTCCGGTAATCCGCCTGAGAGCGAAGGCTGCCGTGGCAAGCGACGTTTTCATGGGTTTTCGCTGATAGTCGCAGCCGGGAAGCGCACAGGCTTCTCAACCTCCTATTGCTTGTCGAAAACCCTCACACTACTGTCGGGTTTCCCGCTGACATTCGTTCCCTTGGTCGTAATCGTCGTGACTTTTCCGTTCTCGGAGGCCACAACCCGGGCCGTCATCACGACGACGCCACCCCTTTTTGCGGTTACTTCATAGGTGTTGGTGTCGATACGTTTGAGCGCTAGGGTGTCGGCGCCGTCCGGTGTACCCGTTCCGGTCAGTGGATAATCCTTGCCATCGTACTTTGCGGTGTAACCGTACGCGATGCGGCTGCCATTTGCGGCTGTTCCCTCGTAGCTGCCCTTGACACTGTCACCTTGCGCCTCTACGACGCGCGTCTCTTCCTTGGGCCCCGGATTGGGACTGGCCTTCGATTTTTCTGGGTCCATCTTCCAAGTTCCCACGAAAGGATTTCCTTGGGCCCGCGCCGGGCCCGCCGCGGCCAGGCAGAATACGAAAATAATCGAAATTGCGATGAATCGCTTCATTGGTGTCTCTCCCTGTTAAGTCTTCCTCGGTGTGGCTCTGGGCCCGGAGCCGGTTGGTTTTCACGCAGGACACTACGGCGGCCCTGCGAAGGAGTCAATCGGAATTTCCGGCATAACCCTCGACTCGCGCAACGTACGCCGCTCCTGCCCTCGACGTGACGAACTGCCCATCAGAGCAGCCCCCAGCTAGACCGGCGGGGTTCCGAAGGTTCACCCCTGGTAAACGCCCAAACCGGACAAGTGGGGACCAGTACCCACTTCTCCGGTAATCCGACTAATCACGACTTGGATTTGTCCGTTGCCTCAACAGCTGCGGCGTGAATCCCGTGCTGCATCTGATATGCCTCCACGGCTTGTTGAGTGTTGAAAAACATCCGCTGGCGACCGAGAACTTCACCCAGCAATGACCTTCGGATTACCCGCAGCGCTTCCGGATTCAGCGCTGCGAGCCATAAGGAGACGCCTTCTTGCCGCAGCTTCTCCTCGCCGTCCGTGAGCATTTCGAGAGCGGTGTATTCGATGTCGGGAATGGCGCTGCAGTCGATGAGCAGCACGCGAGGGGTGGCCTCGCGGACCATTGGCCACATTTTGTCGCCGATCCGCTGTGCATTCGCAAAATAGACCCGGCCTTCCGTGCGGAGAATCAGTAGTCCCGGGAAAGTCTCGTCGGATTTGTGATCCGGTGAGCGGGGGCGAAATATGTCGGTACCTGGCTTACGGCCCAGGACATAGACCAGAGGATGATTCGACTCGTACAGCAGTCCCATGAGCGACACGGCGACAGCCACGAGAATGCCCCGTAGGGAGCCAAGGAGGACGACGCCTGCAAGTGCGACCAGAGCCCAGCGGAACTCAGCTTCGCGGATGGCTCTGATTTTCCGAAACTCCATCGGACTGAGTAGACCCGCCACACTAGTGATGACAACTGCCGCTAGCGCCGCTTGGGGTACAAGCCGAATGACTGGCGCCAGAAACAGGAGCGTTGCCGCCGCAGCTGCGGCGGTAACCAATTCGGCCGCCTGTGTGCGAGCTCCAGCCTTCCGGTTGATCGCCGTCTGTGAGGTGCCGCCTCCTGCAGGCATCGCTCGGAAGAACGCCCCCGCCAGATTGGCCAAACCCAGTGCCCGGAGTTCTCGATCCGGGTTTGGCCTCGGCTCGCTGCGACCGACAAATGCACGCCCTGCGGCTATGCTTTCGGTAAAGCTCATTAGAGCGATACCCAATGCCCCCGGCCACAGCATCGTCACGAGAGTTAGGTCCGGCGCAATCAATGGCGGCAACCCAGACGGGACCGTCCCTACCGTTTGAACTCCCACATTCCGAAGCTGCAACAAACTGAAACAAGCGATCGCCATCGCTAGCGCCACAAGCATGGCAGGCACTCGTGGCAGCCAGCGTTCTACGCCGAATACAATTGCCAACGTGATCAGCCCGAGCACGAGCGTCGGAACCGATGTTGCGGAAACATGCTGCAAGATGGAGAGCAGCTTCCGTAAGAAAGGTTCGTTGCCAACGTGAATCCCCAACAGCTTGGGAAGCTGATCTACAATGACCAACAATCCGATTCCCGCTTTGAAGCCAGCCAGCACGGGATCAGAAATGAAGTTGGCGATGAATCCCAACTTAAGAACTGACGCCAGGAGCAAGAAAGCTCCGACCAAGAAGGCTAGCGTGGACGCCGTTTTCAACAGCAGGACTGGGTCTCCGCCGGGGGCCACCTGCGCCAATTCTGCGGCAGTCAAGAGGGAGATCGTTGTCGTAGTGCTGACGCTCAGCGGCAGCGACGAGCCCAACATGGCGTAAACCGCCATGGGTATAAGTGCGGTGTATAGCCCCACCTCTATCGGAAGACCCGCGATCGTGGCATATGCCATCGCCTTCGGTAGGACCACGGCTGCCGTGGTTAGCCCAGCAATCACATCGGTTCGCAGCCATTCCCTCCGGTATTCACGTAGCAAATTCATATTCAGATCGTATCGCCCAGGGTAAGGAGGCCTAAACTGAGGCCGGTTTTGATCAATTCCGATTGACCTTTTCCGGATTGCCGGGTTCCAAGGCTCGTCACGTCACCTCGGGCAACGGAATGATCGGTGCAGTTCCCCTCGTTGTCTGTCCATTTACGAGCTTCATCATAGCGTTTTGAGGTTTGTTCGCCGAACATGCGATTTAAGTTGTTGCAACTCGCCCGACTCCTGATTAACGCTGCCAGCTCAGGCGGTCGACGCAACACCCTCTAAATAGTAGTTCCGATAATACATTTCAGAGAAGACCAATCCATTGAGCTGCCCGCAATTACACCTAATCAGGACAGGGTTTTCTTTGAATCGACGCCCGCAATCGTATTTGGCCTTTAAACTCCGCGAGATTGACTTCGAGCAGGTGTTGCATCGACCCATTGAGACCACCGCCCTAACCGGACATCTCTAACAATGTCGGCTCTGTCAAACTGTTTTTGCCCACACATCCACAGCCACTCCGAAGAGTGCGTTTGTTCGCGGCATTCGTTGACCCAGCGTCGATGACCACGGCTCGCCTGTAATCCATCGGTCGGCTTCAGTCCGACCCAAACATCTCTTCGATCAAAACTTCGACCATGATTACCACTTCAAACTCCCTCTTGCGAGGGAGCGGGATGCCCATTCAAGTGGACGGCGTTCTAGTTCACGCCCTGTCCGGTAGCGAGCTGTCCCGCGTTCGAACCGAACTTCACCCACTGCGCATACTCCCAACCGTTTCGCCACATCCAGTACAGGCGAACTGCAAGTCGTCGGGCCATGGCCACCTTGGCGATGTTCCTCTGCCGACGCATCGCCAGATGGACGTACCGACGTCTCCAATCCGAATCACATCGCGCTGCAACCTGTGCTGCTTCTCCCAGCAGGAAACGCAGTAACGAGCTGCCTTGCTTGGTGATGTGTCCCAGCCGTTGACGGCCGGCACTGGAGTCTTCCGAAGGAATCAGTCCGACATAGCTGCTGATCTGCTTGCCGCACTTGAACCGTTCTGGGGTTCCGATGATCAGCACGAAGGCCAGCGCCGTCAGAGGTCCTACGCCAGGGTGGGTCATCAGCCGCAGAGCTTCAGGCCATTTCTTCGCTTCCTGCTCGACGGCTGTGGTCAATGCCTCGATAGCCGGATTCATTCGGTCCAGCAGCTCGAGCAGATCCTGCCGACGCCGCGATGCCCAGGTAGCCAACGGAAGCTTTTCCAGCTGTGTTCGGCCTTGCTCGCTCCACAGCTTCTTCTTCCGCCGATTACCCTCGTTCATCGCTAGAGCCTGCAGCTGGTTCATGATCCGCGTCCGCATTTGCACCAATCGATGCCGATGCCACAGCAGTTGCCGTAGATCACGATTTTCAGGACTCGGTACCCAGATGCGAGGAAAGTTATTTTCTAGTAGCAACTTCAACAGAAGCCCGGCATCGTTGCGGTCGGTTTTCTGCTTGCGGACTCGTTTGGTTTTGATCTCCGCCGCGTCGCCGATCCAGACCTCGATACCCAGCCCTGCTAGTAACCGCTCGAACCAACGTGAATATCCGGTGGCCTCCATTCCCACGCGCACGCTGACTCCTCGCTGCTTCAGTTCCCGGTAGAACTTCTCGGCTTCTCCATCGCTGTGGTTCAACCGCTGCTCACCGCTCTCACCAGTCTCGGTGTCCACAAACGCGATGTACTGATCGCTCGGGTGATAATCCACGCCTATAATCATCATGTTCGGCTCCTTCCTCCCGAGCCTTTGGTCTTCGACAAACCAAAGTCTACCCGGGTCCAAGGAGCCGACATTGTTATGAAATCAAGTGGGTACCGGGTCGCCCGCAAGAGCCAGTCACAAACGAGGCACCCTCCAAACTGAACTACCTTCCCGCCAAAACGAACAGGTGCGCCGCTCTGTACTTTTTCTAAACTTTCGTCCAAGTGAAATCCCATCCGCGCCGCGCTACGTTCGATGGTGTGCATTTTAATGGCGCAAGAAAGGAGCAAACGGATGACCGGACAGCGAGAACGGCTCAGCGCACAACCGGCACTTCGAGTATCAGTGGTTGGCCGGCCCCGACCGGAATTCCGAGATTCGGAGTTCGCCAGCGACGCGCCGGCCGAACCCCGTAATCGCACCTCGCGGATGCCCTCGAACCGCCAAGCTACTCGACACGGCGTGCCGAGTAGTTTCCATCGTAACTCGCTGAAAACAAAGAAAAGCGACCTACGTTACTCGACACTAAATCGCGGTGTACGCGTCCCGGTCGTTTCTGCGGGACGAGGGGTCGCGGTTCCCTGCCTCCGTGCCTCCCTGACTCCGTGCCTCCGAATTGCTCGACACACCATGCCGAGCAATTTTCAGTCTATCTCACTGAAAACAAAGGAAATAGAAACTCGCAGGGTGACACACAAATGCGGCTACCTGTCCTTTCGTACGATTGATTCATGGCGCACAGGGGAGTTGCGCTACCGTCCGCCGAACGCCGCTCCTTGCTACCCTTACTTGGTAACCGGGCCATCCAGATCCAGCTTGCAGGCTTCTCGAAGGGGGAACTCCATGCGCGCGTTGACTCTGTCGTTTGTTGCCATCGTTCTGGCAGGCATTTTCGCGGGCAGTGCCGCCGCGCAATCCACCAGCTCAAATGGCGCAGGTGTGAGCACGGTCGAGCAGGCCATAGATCAGATTGTCGCGCGCGAACATGACGAGATCGCCTTGATCCGCAGCTACACACCAATTATCGAGACGTACGTCCAGGACATGAAGCCAGACCCGGCATTGGGCATCGTCCCGGTAAAGGACCACTATTTCCTCGGCCAGGCGGAGCTGTCGAAAGGCATTGCCGACGATTCTATGCTCGATAAGAAGAAGAAAGGCAAGATCGCGGACTTCAATCCGTTCGCGCACCTCGAGGGATCTTCCAGCTACGTCCCTGAGGGCTTTCTTCAGATGGTCTACATTGACCCGAATGGGTTCGATCGCCAGCACTACGAGTTCACTTACGTAGGCAGGGAATTTCTGGGCGAAGTGCGCTGCGTAGTCTTCGACGTTTCGCCACTGCCCAAGACGGGCAAAGGACGCTTCAACGGACGCATCTGGGCGGAGGATCAGGGATTCGCCATCGTCCGCTTCAACGGTGTCTTCGAATCATCCGAGGGCGAAGGCAAAGGTTTTAATCTGCACTTTGATACCTGGCGGATGAATCTCCAGCCGGATCTGTGGCTGCCCGCGATGATCTTCAGTCAGGAATCCGAAATCAAGAATGCCTCCGACTCACCCATTCGCTTCCGGGCGCAGACTCGCCTGTGGGGTTACAACCTGACGAATCTCAGTCACCCCGCGGATTTCAGTCAAGTTCCCCTCGATCAGTCGGGGCTGAATCAGGGTAAGAATTCGCAGGACTATTCTCCGATTGAAGCCGAAAAGCAGTGGCAGGAGCGGGCGGAAGTGAACGTAGTGGACCGCCTGCAACGCATCGGTTTAATTGCACCCCCGGGAGAAGTGGATAAAGTTCTCGAAACAGTCGTCAACAACCTCGAAGTCACGAACAATCTGGACGTTGACGTTCACTGCCGCGTCATGCTGACCGGCACTCTCGAGTCCTTCTCGATCGGCCACACCATCGTCGTTAGCCGCGGATTGATTGACGTGCTGCCGGACGAAGCCAGCCTTGCCGCCGTCCTCGCGCAGGAATTGGCCGCCGTCATCATCACAAAGCCGTCCACCGATCAGTGGGGATTCAACGACACGACGAACGTTTCTGCCGGAGAGGCGCTCTCTCGCTTTTCGTTCAAGGGCACGCCCGCCGAAGTGGACATGTCGAACAAGAAAGCGTTCGACCTCTTGAAGCACTCACCGTACAAAGACAAGCTTGGAAACGCGGCTCTATTTCTGAAACAGCTCACAGCGGATTCAAGTTCCCTGCCCTCGTTGATTGATGCCCGCCTCGGAAACGGCGTGGCTTTCAGCTCCGCGCTGGCAACTCTGGGACCGGCGCTGGACGCCGACAAGGTGGACCAGGTCGCCGCATTGCCGCTCGGTTCGCGCGTGAAGGTGAATCCTTGGGATGATCGGGTCGAACTCCTGAAAGCCAAGCCCGTATCACTGAGCTCCGCCCGCGAAAAAATGCCTTTTGAAGTTACGCCCTTCCTGCTGTTCCTGACGCGCTACCAGGCGCCGAAGGCAGGCGGAAAGCCGGACACGTCGGTTTCGGCCAACAAGGACAACGCGCACCGGTAGGCACCTTGCACGAGTGAAGATTTGAGAAAGGGGAGCGCACCGACTCCGTCAGTTCCAATCGGCTGCAAAAGGAGACTCTGACATGGGCCACCAAGGGGCGTTTCCAGCTGGGATGTCTTTCGGGTTTCTATTCGTATGTTTTGCAATTGCGTACGTTTACATGGCGCTGGCGCTGCAAGCCATCGCTCAGAAAACCAACACGGCAAACGGATGGATGGCCTGGATTCCAGTCGCCAACCTGATCCTGATGCTCGGTATCGCCAGGAAACCGATCTGGTGGATCATCCTGTTTCTGATCCCCATCGTGAACATCATCACGGTGATACTGGTGTGGATGGGAATCGCGGAGGCGCGCAGCAAACCGAGTTGGTGGGGCGTTCTCTCCATCGTGCCGGTTGCGAACTTCATCGTGCCGGGCTATCTCGCCTGGTCCGACTAAGACAGAACAAACTTTCCCGGGATCATGAGCCCCGTGCGGCGGTACGTCGCGCGGGGCTTTTTTTCACTTTCCGCCCGCTGATCGGCCGAAGCGTCCGAAAATTGCGATGCGCCACTACCAACCCATTTGGCGCATCCGCTCCAGGATGAGGTCGCTGTAGCGATTCATCCGATCGGGCCGTCGCTTCAGGGGCAACGGCAGAATTGCGGCGAGTCGGGCCGACTGTTGCCGGTCTATATCCCGCGCCGAGGATTGGTAGTAGTAGCGGCACGCCGACTCGGCGCCATAAACGCCAGGGCCCCATTCGACCACGTTCAAATAAAGTTCCAGAATTCGTTTCTTGCCGAGGACCAATTCGGCCACCGGGACTAGCGTGAACTCGGCGCCCTTGCGGATGATCGAGCGGCCGGTTCCGAAGAATAGGTTTTTCACCAGTTGCTGCGTGAGGGTGGACCCTCCACGAATGCGGCCACCTTCCATATCGTCTTCAGCAGCGATTTCCATCGCGTGCCAATCGAATCCATGATGCTGGTAGAAGCGCGCGTCTTCCGCGGCGATCACAGCATGTTGTAGATCGGGCGAGATTTCGCTCAGCGGAACGAATTCGTATCGCTCGTGATACGGCGTGTGGTGAATCCAGGCAAGCAAGCGACGCTCCATGTGCACCGCCGTGGTCGGCGGGTTGATCCAACGGGCAGCTACAAGGACAAGCGCAGCAAGCGACCAAAGAACCACCACGCCAATGAGAAACCATCGAACGAAAGACCGGAGAAAGCCTCGCCGGAGCGGGGTCTTGGCGTGCGTCTCTGGATTTTCAGTCACACCTCAGAATAATCGGTCGGGCCAGATTGACAAAGTGCCCGATTCCTCGGATTGCGGGTAACTTGGGCGCCAGAACCCGCTTTACCCATTAGCGCGTTGGTCAGGTTCAACTCGCTCAATGGTGGTCGCGAGGGTGTTATAGAATCGGCGCTGAGGTTTAATGCGATGAGTCGTCATGTCTTGTTTGTCGGCCTCGCCGTGCTGCTTTTCGCGCGCAACCTCGCACCGCAACAACCTGGCGGATGGCACGACCCTTCCCCGCACGCAGTTCAGTTCGTCACCGTTGATACCGACGTGAAGCTAGAGGTGCTCGATTGGGGCGGGGTCGGACGACCACTGGTTCTCTTGGCGGGCGGAGGGAACACAGCACACGTGTTTGACGATTTCGCGCCCAAACTCACGGGTTCGAACCACGTATACGGTATCACGCGTCGCGGCTTCGGTGCATCCAGCTCCCCCGCTCCGCATGACAACAACTACTCTGCCGACCGCCTCGGCGATGACGTGCTCGCCGTGCTCGACGCCTTGAAGCTTGATCGGCCCGTTCTCGTCGGCCATTCCATCGCTGGAGAAGAACTGAGCTCCATCGGCTCCCGCCATCCAGAGCGCGTCGCAGGCCTCGTCTATCTCGACGCTGGCGGTGCCTATGCCTACCACAACAAATCACTCGGTGACTTTACGATGGATCTCACGGAGTTAAGAGCGAACCTCAATCAGTTCAAGGTGGGCATGAATCTCGATGACCAAAAGCGCCGCATCAGCGAACTTCAGGAACAATTGCCGCGTTTTGAAGCTGATCTTGCGAATTTGCGGGCGCGTCTCGACGTCACAGGCCCGATGAATCCTGGCCCAAGCCCGGCTGATGTCGCGAGCGTCGCGGCGTTTCAATCTTGGGGAAAATCCACTCTGGGCTATGCGATGCCGGAGGCGGAAATCCGCGAGCAATTCGAGATTACCCCTACCGGAGGGATCGGCAAACGCCGCGACCAACAGGCCGCGAGTCTAGCGATCATCGGCGGCGAGCAAAAATATACGGATATTCGCGTTCCCATTCTCGCGATTTTCGCGGTAGGGCACAGCCTGGGACCTTATGCCGACAAGGATCCCGTCGCCCGTGATGCAGGCCTCGCTCGAGACGAAGCCGACGACCAAGCCATCGCGGATGGATTCCAGAAGGGCTTGCCTTCTGCCCGTGTCGTCCAGATACACCACACGTATCACATGATCTTCATCACCAACGAGGCCGATGTGCTTCGCGAAATGCGCGCATTCCTGTCTACCTTGCAGTAGGAGTGAGATTCAAACCCCGATTAGCCGGATTACCCGACAAGTGGCTACTGTTCGACTTGTCCAGTTAGCGTGAGGTTTACGCAGTACGAATCGGCGCTGGCGGTACGACGACTTCGACAAGTCCGGTCGCAACGTCGTACACGAGGCCTGATATTAGCCACGCGCCCGGCAATGCGGGAATCGCTCGGAGCGCAGCAACGTCAACGGCAACCGCCGCGCGGGGATCGGCGACCGCTTTCGTCTTGAGGGCGCCTTCCTGTATTTGAAAATAGTGTGCCAGCTTGGCGGGATCGCCGGTCAGGCGACCCATGCCGCAATCGGTGTGCTGAAGCACGATGAGATGGAACTCCCCACCGCCTCCCGGAATCTCTCCGGCAACTTCACCGATTCGAGCGAGTAGACCTAACTGTTCCAACAACCCCGGGGTGACTCGACCGCCGATATTACGCAACACGACGGCCTCGCCCGGTTTAATGCCGAGGATATGAGCCGGATCCGCGCGCATATCAGCGCAGCCGATGATAACCGCCTTTACATTGGGCATCGCCCGGGGAAGCGATGGCATCAGCGTGCCCGCGGCTGACTGCTGGACAGCAAATTCCTTGTTCCGTTTTAACAACTGGTCGAGATTGCTCATGCTGATTCTCCGTGAAATTTGCTCCAAGGTTATTATTCTAAAACATGGCAGGTCCCAATGAAAATTCGATGGAGGCAAAGTAAGATTAAGGCCGGATTCGCCGGAATGCGGGAGATCGAGATCTTGGTCCCAGTGCCCACTTTACCGGTAAGCGCGTTAATCAAGACTTAATCTCTATCGCGTCATCAATTCCCGGAGCTCGCCCGAAGAAGCTTCTCGTATTCGGCGCGATCCGGCTTGACCCATTCGTCCAGCCAATCCAACACGTTGTGATACCAGAAGATGCTGTCGGCAGGCTTGAGGACCCAGTGATTCTCCTCCTCGAACACCAGCAGCTTCGACGGCACATGCATGGCCTGGAGCACCTGAAACATGGCGAAACCCTGGCTCGCGTCCACGCGGTAGTCACGCTCCCCGTGAACGATCAACATCGGCGTCTTGAAGTTGCTGGCGAACGTGGCCGGCGCTTGATTGATCAAAGCCTGCGGGTTCTCCCACGGCGTTCCCTTGAACTCTTGTTGGGATCCGCCCGCGAAATCCGACGAATAGAGCATCGTCACCAAGTCATATAGGCCATCGTGAGATACGATTGCGCGGAAACGGTCGGTGTGCCCCTCCATCCAATTCGCCATGTAGCCGCCGTAACTGGCGCCGGCGGCCGCGACACGGGTCGTATCAACGTACGGCCACGTGAGCGCGGTGTCCACGGCCTTCATTTGATCTTCATACGGCGCGCCGCCCCACTGGCCTTTAATGGAGTCCATAAACTTGAGGCCGAAACCGGACGAACCGTGGAAATTCGGCATAACCACTACGTAGCCCGCCGCTGCGAACAATTGCGCGTTCCAGCGGTAGTGGAAAAGATTGCCCCACGAATTCTCGGGGCCGCCATGCATCAGCAACAGCAACGGGTACTTTTTGTGAGGGTCGAACCCCGGCGGCTTCACCTGCCACGCCTGGACGGTTTCGCCGTTCCAACCGGGGAATGTGAAGCTGGAAAATTCGCCGAACTGGATGTTTTTCAACGCCTCTGCATTCATCCGGGTCAGAGGCGTGGGAGAGCCGGCCGGTTCCGCGAGGTTCAACCGAAATATTTCCGCCGGATGCGAGAAGTCTGTGTTTGAGAAGACCAGAAACGTACCGTCCCGCGAAACGTCGGAGGATCCGGACGTGCCGGTAGTGACCAGTTGCGTCACCTTCAGGTTGGCTAGGTCCAGCCTCGCGAGGGGTTCCTGGCCACGGTCCTCGAATGTCACGTACAAGCTCTTGCCGTCCGGCGCCCACGCGTACGAATCAATCGAACGATCGGTCGCCTCGAAAACGTTCTTCTGTTCTCCGGTCATCCGGTCATAGAGGAAGAGACGATCCAGATCGCTCTCCTGCATCGGCCGCAGCGTGGCTCTATATGCGATGTAGCGGCCGTCCGGGGAGTAGAGCGGCGCCGCATCCCTGGCCTTGTTCGTCGTGATGGCCTTCGGCGCGCCGCCACTGACGGGGATCACAAACAAGTTACTGTTGCCCGTCAAAGACTCGTTCCTTACATAGCGGGAAAAGCAAATTTCTTTGCTGTCGGGAGAAAATGAAACTTCCTGCCCGCCGTCCTCTGTCCAGATCGGCGAATCCACATCACCAGGCGTGACATCCCGCGCAGCGCCACCTTCGGACGCCATCAGGAAAATGTGATTGCGCATGCCATCCACCCAGGTATCCCACCGACGGAATGGAATCTCCGTGATTACGCGCGCCTTCACCGGATTGTCGGAGCGCTCCTTCGCCATCTTTTCATTGCAAGCCATGTCCGCGCAGGAGGGAAACACTTTTGCGGTGATCGCGATCGTCTTGCCGTCCGGAGACAATACGAAAGCGTCCACACCCGTCGGAACGGCGGTCAGCTGCTTCGCTTCGCCTCCGGCCACCGGCAGGCGAAAGATCTGCGGTTTGTTGTCCACGCGTGTGCTGACGAAATACAGATAGCGGCCGTCCGGCGACCAGCGCACGTCACCGTTGGACCCCTGCTCTCCAAACGTCAACTGTTGCGGGTCGCCTCCCGCCGCGGGAACCATCCAGATGTTCGTGACCATGCGATTCTTCACGATATCGCTACGCGTCACCGTGAACGCGACCCATTTTCCATCGGGAGATACCTGCGGATCGCCGACCCGCGACAGGCGCTCCATGTCTTCCACATGGAAAACATCGGCAGCCCGCGCAGGGACAACCACCAACAACGCGGCAAATAAGCAAACGAAAGTTTTCATATTCCCTCGCAACTTCGAAATTTCCCAGGCGGATGGATATTACGCGCTTTCAGCGGCCAGCTCGTCCAGCAGAGCGGCTGCCTTGTTCAAGTTGTCCACACCGAAGACCACCAGCCCCAGCGTCGAACCCGGCTCCAATCCGAAGTAAGTGTAGTCAATGTTGATCTGATTTTCGCCCAGGCGCGACGCCGCGCGGCCCAACGCGCCCGGACGGTGCGGCAATCTCGCTACGGCGACGTCCGTCTCTTCGAAAATCATGCGAAGGCCACCCAGCACGGCCTTGGCGCCGGCCATATCGTCGGCCAGGAATCGAGCCAGACTCTCGCCCTCCTCGACGTACGACTGAAAAGCGACTATGTTAATTCCGCGCTCGGCCAGCGCGAGGAAACACTTTCCCAGCGCGCCCGGCTTGTCTTCGATCGTGACTGTAAATTCCTTCGCCTTCGCCATATGACCTGACTCCCTTTCGGTTCAACGCCTCGTCAACCGACATTGCGTCCACTCATTGAACCGCCCCTCGCCTCCTTGGTCAACTCCTGTTTAGCGAGCCAAGATCGCAAGTTGACGGGCGCAAACTTTAGTGTTATTCACCAACCACTCGACGCACTACCGGGGAGCCTGCATAAGGCTGGGGAAAACCATGAACGCAAGAATTTTCGCCGCAATCGCAGTCGTCGCCGCGTTGCTGGTCGTTGCGCCAGCCGCTCGTGCGCACCATTCGTTCGGCGCCGAATTCGATTTCAACAAGCCGGTCACTCTTCACGGCACCTGCGTGAAATGGGAGATGATCAATCCTCACAGCTACCTCACCGTGGATGTGAAGAATGACGACGGCACGGTGACCGAATGGAGCGTTCAAGCCGGCGCCCCGAGCTTCCTTTACCGCAACGGATGGCGGAAAGATTCCGTGAAGCCCGGCGACGAGCTGATCATTACCGGCTACAGCGCCAAGGACGGTTCGCATAACGCCTTCGCGCAGCGCGTGCAGCTGCCCGACGGCCGGCGCGTGCTCGGCGGAGCAATCATCGGCGCGACTCCTCCACCGCCGCCGACGGATTCCTCCGCGCCCGCTCCGAAATCGAATCCATGACGCTGCCGCGTATGAGAGTCGCAATCGTCGCAGCGGCCGCTCTCGCAATATTTTCGCTGCGCGCCGTGCCGGTCGGAGCTCAAGCAGCGACGCCGGCACCGCCATCGCAGCCTCCCGTCACGGTAAGGGTCGCTTCCGCGCCGGATAGTGCCGGCCCTATCCCGCGCCTCCCCGACGGACACCCGGATTTCCAGGGCCTCTGGCACAACGATGTGGGAATTGAAGCGCTGCGCAAAGCCGGCCTCGGCGACATTCATAGCCCCGGCACTCCTCTTCCCTTCCCGTATTTCCCGATCACCGACCAAATCAGGGAATATCGCGATCTCCACGACCCGTATCACGACCCCGAGGCGCACTGCCACGTGCCCGGCGTTCCTCGCAACATCGAACAGCCCGCGAGCATCATGCCGTTTCGGATTATTCAGGACGAAAAATACGTCACCATACTTTTCGAATACGTGCACGACCTCCGCATCATCCCCGAAGACGGCAGCGCTCATCCGAAACACTACTGGGCATGGGACGGTGACTCGCGCGGGCATTGGGAGGGCGACACGTTCGTCGTGGACGTCGCCAATTTCAACGGCAGAAGCTGGCTCGACATGGACGCGAACTTTGTGGACGAAAACGAGCACGTCGTCGAGCGCTTCACGATGACCAGCCCAAACTCCATCGCCTACGACGCGACCGTGGAAGATCCCACGGTGTTTACGAGGCCGTGGACCATGCATTTGACGCTGAAGCGAAATCCTGCCAAGGATCAGATCGTTTACTACGATTGCCACGAAGGCGAACGCGATGTGGATCACTACACTCGCTCGGAAGGCAATGCAGCGAGCAAGCATGAATAAGCGCCTCGTATCCTCGATTTTGATCGCGGCTGCCGCAGCATTTGCCCTCTGCATTGCAGCGCCGCGCGCCGCCGGGCAGAGCGCCGCCTCGCCTTTTTCTCCGCCCCGGCTTTCCGATGGCACGCCGGATTTCCGCGGCATCTGGCAGGCGCGCTCGCTCGCGTATATTGATCTCGAAGGTCTCGGACCTTCGGGCGGCGCGAAGCCTGTGACCAGGAGCGCCATCGTGGATCCGCCCGATGGCAAAATTCCCTACTTGCCCGACGCCTTGAAACAGCGCGATGCGAATTTCAAGAATCGCGTCACTGCCGACCCCGCGGCCAACTGTTACCAGGCCGGCGTCCCGCGCGCGGTTCTGCTTCCGACGCCGTTTCAATTTGTGCAAAGCGTTGGAAATTTGGCCATCGTCTATACCGACAATCACGCCTACCGCATCGTGGACGCGTCTTCGATTCCGCATGATGACGGCATAGATTTCTTCATGGGCGATTCCCGCGGCCACTGGGAGGGAGACACGCTCGTCGTTGACGTCACCGACCTCGGCGACCAAACCTGGCTCGACGAATCCGGAAATTTTCACAGCGACGAGCTGCATGTCGTCGAGCGCTACACGCTCCTCAGTCCGGATACCATGCGATACGAGGCTCGCGTGGAGGATCCGAAAACCTACGCGAAGCCTTGGACTATCCGCCTGCTCCTCTATCGCGACAAAACCCCTGGAGCGCGAATAACCGAAGATGAGTGCCTCGAAGGCGCCGACGGCCGCTGGCACCACGTTTCGCCGTTTGACCCCAAAGCGCTGCTTCATCACGACTACGACGCCGAGATAACCGCCGAAGCCAAGGCCCAAGCCCAAGCCAGCGCCACCAAGCCATAGCTCTTTCGTCACGCTCTCGGCGCCTCCGCAGTGTTTCTTCCTTTTTCTTTAGTATCTGTGTTTATCCGTGTTCATCTGTGGCTAATCCCGGTACTCCCGCGCACCAAATCCTGTGCTAAGATTTCCTCGAAGATTGAAAGGCGATGGAGTTCGCCTGAACCGTCCGGCAACGGACTGATGACTCCTGGCCGCCGCCCGGCGCCAGGAGTTTTTTTGTTGGCCCGAGCCCAGCGCAGAAACCCACAGCAAAAGGAGACGCCGTGCGCATTGCATTGCTGATCGTATTCGGAGCGCTGGGCACTTTGGCGCGCTACGCGCTGCAAGGAATCGTTCAGGAGCGCACAACGTCCACGTTCCCGTCGGGCACGCTGGTCGTCAATCTGCTCGGATGTTTCCTGCTCGGCGGCATCGCCGAATACGCGCTCGCTCACCTGACGATTCCTCCCGAGTGGCGCATCGGCATCACCGTGGGCTTCTTCGGCGCATTCACTACGTTTTCGACCTTCAGTTGGGAAACCGCGCGCATGTTGCAGGATGGCCAATGGCGCCTCGCCACGACCTACGTTCTGGCGAGCTTGGTCGGCGGCGTGCTCACCGTATTCATGGGAATGAAGATCGCTGATCGAATTTAGGAATCCGCGGGAGGAACAATATGACCGATGCCACAAAACACGAACGGTTCGAGGGCGAACGCACCCTGATGCGCATTCACATCGGCGAATCCGACCGCTGGCACGGTAAGCCGCTTTACGAAGCCATCGTCGAGCTTTTGCGCCGCGACAAATTCAGCGGCGCCACCGTGCTTCGTGGCGTCGGCGGCTACGGCAGTTCAAGCGTCTACCACACGGACAAAGTCCTGCGCCTGTCGCAGGACCTGCCGATCATCGTCGAGGTCATCGAATCGGCCGAGCGCATCGAGCAAGTCCTGCCGCGCCTCGACGAAATGATCGGCGGCGGCCTGGTGACACTCGAAAAAGTCCGCGTGATTCTCTACCGCTCGCACAGCTAGTTCGTTGTGTTCTGCCAGGGTGCGTGTTACAAACCTCCCGGTCAGGGGGCCGCGCCCATGGACAAAAATAAACTTCTTCAATACATAGACCACTTCAATCACAAACGTTACGAACAGGTCATGGAGTTCTATCATCCCGACGTGCTGATTGAATACCCGACCATGCTCGCCGCGCCTGACGCTCCGCCCGTCACGCGCCGGGGCCGCGAAGGATTTCTCGAGCAGTACGTGACGCTCCACAAATCCTGCCGCGAAGCTCTTGAAGTCCAGACGGTAATTATCCAGGGCGACATGATCGCCGCCGAGATGTACACCGAATTTCACTTCTTCAAGGACTACGAGAATTTCTCGGGGCGCTCCATGAAGGCGGGCGACGTTTACATCACGACGAACTGGTGCATCTACCGGGTCGAAAACGAAAAATTCAAACACATCCGCGTAGCCCACTTCCGCAAGCACGATCCGAAAACCGCACGGTTGTAACCAGCCCACCGCGACGGCGTGGCGCAGCAGCCCCGCTTCTAATTGAGCAGGTATGTTTGAAGAAATTCCACCGTGGCATAGAACATGTAATTCTGATTTGGCCTTTTCTGATAACCGTGACCTTCGTCCTTCGCCATGATGTACCACACTGGCGTCCCCTGTTTTTTCAACGCTGCCACAATCTGCTCTGATTCGCTCACCGGCACTCTAGGATCATTCTTCCCGGCCACCACCAACATGGGCTTCTTGATTTTCTCCACATTATTCATCGGCGCAATTCGCTCGAGGAACTCCCGCATCTTCGGGTCGCGCTCATCGCCGTACTCTACGCGCCTCAAATCACGACGGTAAGCCTCGGTGTGCTCCAGGAACGTCACCAGATTCGACATTCCCACGATATCCACCGAGCAGCGGATGCGATCGCTGTAGAAAGTGGAAACTGCCAGCGTCATGTGCCCGCCGTAACTGCCACCCATCACGCCAACGCGCCCGGCATCCATATCCGGACGCGCCGCGATCCAGTCGAACAGCGCGTTGATGTCTTTATAAGAATCCTCACGCAAGAAACCGTTGTCGAGCTTCGAGTACGTCTTTCCGTACCCCGTTGAGCCGCGAATATTCGGATAAATCACCGCGATTCCCAGTTCATTCGGAAAATAGTTGTACTGTCCCTTGAAATCAGGAAATTCCTGATCCTCCGGTCCGCCATGGATCATTACCATCACCGGGCGTTTCCCCGTGAACTTCGACGGCGGCCGGTACAAAAATCCCGAAATCATCTTTCCGTCGAAGCTCTTCCAGTGAATCAGCTCCGCTTCCGGGAAAGCATCGGTTCGCACCGCCGACTCGCTCGCCGTCCAACGCTCAACCTTCCCTGTCGTCACGTCGAGTGAATAGCAATCCCCAGCCTGCCGCGCTGATGACAAGTAAAATGCCAGGTCGCGATTATTTCGATGCCATCGCGGCCCCGCCACCCATCCCGCTGGAATTCTAGGTCGCGGAGTCACTTCCTTCCCGCTCGCCGTATCCAAAAGGCGCAGAATGGTCTGGCCGTCTTCATTGGTTATGAACGCAATCCTCTTTCCGTCATACGAAACCGCAAACTCCATCACATCCCAGGGGATGTCAGCGGTCAGTACGCTGACCTTCTTGTTACTCGCGAGGTCCATGTATCCCAGCCGCTGAAATTCCGAATTCTCATCCGTCGTGAAATAGACGCCCTTCCCGTCTTTGCTGAATCTTGCGTTCCCATACGCGACCTTTTCGTCGCCGCCATTCGGCGTGAGTTCCGATTTTTCACCGCTCGCCGTATCCACAAGCCACAGGTGCGATTCCGTCGCAGAGATTTCCTGGGTCATTACGATGCGCTTGTCGTCCGGCGACCAGTCCTCCGGGATCCATCCCCCGCCGTTCAATTGCGTCAGCAGCCGATCGGTCTTTGGGTCGGCCGGATTCATCACCCAGAGGTCCGTATCTTGTCCAGTGCGCCGTGTCGAAGTGTAAGCAATGCGATCGCCGCGAGTTGACCAAGGGCCGAGACTGTTGCGCGATTTTCCGTCCGTCAGCAGCGTGCTCTCGCCCGTAACCATGTCGTAGCGATACAGCTGGTACCATTCACCCCCGCCCACGTCCTTTTGGAATACGATGTAGTCGCCACCCGCCGGATGAAAACTGCCTACCCTCACCGGCTCCCGAAAGAACGTTAACTGTTGCCGCGCCGCTCCAGGCGATTTCACCAGATGCAATTCGTAGGTATCGGCAAAGCGCGTCCCAATCAGCATCTCCCGCCGGGTCGGATGCCAATCGGCGTGATACGCCAGCCTATAACTCAAATATCGGTCCGCAGTCTCCGCGACTGACGCAGGCACCGCCGGCACTCCGTCGGCCACAATACTCTCAGGCGCGGAAATCGCCGGCTGTTGAGCGTTCACCCCGTGCGGGCTCAATAGACCAAGAAGTAAAGACAGCGAGACGAACGAGGCTGGGCGGATTCTCACGTTCCCTCCAAGGCTGGCCATTGTAGGTTCGATAAAATCGCAAAACAACGGCTTTTAGGAGTGCACCGTTCCGGACTGGCGGCTAAACAAATTAGCTGCGATGCTCTCGGCATTCTTTCCGTGGGTCCGAATATCTAGTGCCGGGCTCGTCCCTGCTCGTTTTCACCGTGAATCCACCTTCGATTCGCCATTGTTTTCCGCTTCGCCCCGTGTTACCGTGAGCGAACAAAAGGCGAAGCGCAGATTCCGGGCGAGAGCCTGCGCATTTTGCCTCGATTCGCATGGGAGGCGGCATGGCGGCATCCACGCACGGCTTGGCTCGCAGGGCTCATTCGACGCTCGATACCGTGCAGGAGGCCTTAACCGCGCTTGCGGCGCGCTATCGTGGCGACGAAGTCCTCACCTCGATCAAACACATCCCGGCGCGCGACGCCGAGTACAGCCCGATGCCAGCGTGGGTGCGTCCGGAGCTGGCCGCCGCCTATCGCGCCAAGGGGATTGACCGCCTCTATTCGCACCAGGCGGCGGCAGCCGAGCTTTCCCGCGCGGGAAAAGACTTCGTGGTCGTTACGCCGACCGCCTCCGGCAAGACGCTTTGCTACAACCTCCCGATCCTCAACGCCATCCTTGAAAACACTGACACGCGCGCACTCTACCTCTTCCCCACCAAGGCGCTCGCGCAAGATCAGCTCACCGAACTTCAAGATCTCGCCTCACGTCTCGACGATCAATTTGGCGTGTTCACGTACGATGGCGACACGCCCAGCGACGCGCGCAAAGCGATTCGCGAGCGTGGACACATAATCCTGACGAATCCGGACATGCTGCACACAGGAATCCTGCCGCACCACACCAAGTGGACCCGCGTATTCGAAAACCTGCGTTACATCGTCCTAGACGAACTCCACACCTATCGAGGCGTTTTCGGCAGTCATCTCGCCAACGTGCTGCGCCGCATCGCGCGCGTCGCGGAATTTTACGGCTCGCGCCCGCAGTTCATCTGCTGCTCGGCCACGATTGCGAATCCGGGCGAGCTTGCCGGGCAGTTGATCGAGCGCGAAGTCTCGACCATCGAGGAAAATGGCGCTCCGGCGGCCGAAAAACTCTTCGTTTTCTACAATCCGCCGATGGTCAATCGCAACCTCGGCATTCGCCGCAGCTATCTCACGGAAACCACGCGCGTCGCAAAGGAACTTCTCTCGCGCAAACTGCAAACCATCGTCTTCGCGAATAGCCGCCTGCATACCGAAGTCCTGCTCACGTATTTGCAGCAAGCCAATCCCGCGCCGCCCGGCGGCGCTGAACCCATTCGCGGCTATCGCGGCGGCTATCTTTCCGGTGAGCGCCGCGAAATCGAGCGTGGCCTGCGCGAAGGACGCGTTCGCGGCGTCGTCGCCACCAATGCGCTCGAGCTTGGAATTGATATCGGTTCGCTCGACGCCTGTGTCATGGCCGGTTACGCTGGCTCGATCGCCTCCACATGGCAGCGCGCGGGACGCGCCGGACGCCGCAGCGGCACCTCTTGCGCCGTGCTCGTCGCGTCTTCCGCGCCACTCGATCAATTCATCGTTCAACATCCGGACTATTTTTTCGGCCGGTCCCCTGAGCACGCCTACGTGCAGCCGGACAATCTCGAAATTCTCGTCAATCACCTGAAGTGCGCCGCGTTCGAGCTGCCGATTGCGCCAGACGAGAAATTCGGCAAAGTAGATGTGCAAAATCTCTGCGAGCGCATGGCCGAAGCCGGATTCCTGCATCGCAGCGGCGCCAATTGGCATTGGGTGCAGGAAGCCTATCCGGCAGATACCGTCAGCCTGCGCTCCGTCACCTCCGACAATTTCGTCATCATTCATGCGTCCGTGGACGACGACGGCAACACCACCGGCGGCAAGAAAGGCGCGCCGGAAGTGATCGGCGAGGTGGACTTCTCCTCCGCGCTCACCACCGTACATCCTAAGGCGATCTATCTCCATCAGGGCCAGCAGTACCACGTGGACCGCCTCGATTTCGACCAGCGCAAGGCCTACGTCCGCCGCGTCAACATTGACTACTACACCGACGCCATTCGCTACACCCAGGTCCGCGTTCTCGAAATCGCCGAAGAAGAACGCCTCGCCGGGCCTCCCGCTCAATCACCGCCGAATCTCACCGATCTGTCATTCCCAGCGAAAGATCCTGACGCTCTTGCTTTTCCGGACGAAGTCCGGTCGGGACCTGCAGAGAGGAATCTCTCTTCGGCCGCGCCATGTGCGTCCCGTGCCCACGGCGACGTCCTCGTCCGTTCGCAAGTCATCGGCTTCAAGAAAATCAAATTCTTTACCAACGAAAATGTCGGCGACGGCAAGCTCGAGCTTCCCGAAAATGAGATGCACACCACCGCGTTCTGGATCACGCTCGGGCGCGCGCTGCTCACCAGCCTTCCCTTCGCGCTGTCCGAGCGCCAGAGCGGCATCTTCGGCCTGCTGCACGCGCTGGAATCCATGGCCACTCTGCTGCTGATGTGCGATCGGCGCGATCTGGGCACCGCTGTAGGCGAGCGTCCCGCAAGCCCCGGCGTCGAAACCGAATGGCAGGAATTTTCCACCGCGCTGAACGACCCGGCCGAGATGAAAGAATATTTCGAGCCGAACCTGTATCTCTACGACGCGTACCCGGGCGGCATCGGCTTCAGCGAGCCGCTCTATCGCGTGCACGAGCTTCTGCTGCAGCGGACGCGCGAGATGATCGCGTCGTGTCCGTGCGAAAGCGGGTGCCCTTCGTGCGTCGGCCCCGCGGGAATGAAAAGCGAGCGCACGAAAGAAGCCGCGCTCGCGATTCTGGAGCGCCTGTGCGCCTAGCACCTTGGGGGAAAAAGTCCACAGGCGGCTATTGCCTTCATTGCTGCCTGCGGATGCTACGGTAGTCGCGATGTGCAAGGAGCACGACGAAATGCGTGACAAGCGACCGGCAGTCGTAGGGGCGCAGTCCACCAATAATTCGGGGCGGACGCCCGGCAAACATTCTTGGCGACGCGCTACCCATTCGTCGCGCGGTTGCAGTTTCTTTGTAGGGGCACGATATATCGTGCCCGGGGCAAATGCTCGGCGACGCGCCGTCCATCTGCGCATAAGCCTTCACAGGAAACGAAACGAGAAGCACGGCTCATTACTCGCGATCCGTAAATTGCGGCAAATTACTCGACACACCGTGCAAAGTAATTTCTTACGTAACTCCATGAAAACAAAGGGTCGGGTACCAAAAGAAGTGACACACTTTTTCAGTCTCGCCCCTTCCGATTTTTCGGCGTTTCGAGGGCCTCGCCGATGACAATTTCTCGCCTCGTCGGCCGGCTCAAAGCGCTGCAGCCTCATCCAGCGCGCCGAAACGCCGCCTCCGGCGCCGATGCCCCGCCGCGTGGCCACGCCTCGAATATTCCCGAGGGCGCCGCGAGGCTGGCCGAAATTCTCGGCGCTTCGACCGCCAGCAATCGCTTCGGCGAGCACCTCGCGCTGCGCAAATGGTTTTCGGAGCCGGTGGCCAGCGCGCCCGATCTCGGCGTCCCCGATGGCGAACTGAACGCCGATGCGCTGCGCCTGATGGCGCCCGGCGCACCCGCGGAAGTCGCGGACCCGCGTCAGTGGCTTTTCCTCGATACTGAAACGACAGGCCTCGCCGGGGGCACGGGCACCTACCCGTTTCTAGTCGGCATCGCATGGTGGGACGCGGGCGGTCTCGAAGTCGAGCAATTTTTCATGCGCGACTACAGCGAGGAGCATTCCGTGTTGGTTGCGCTGGCCGAGCGCATGGCCGAGCGGCGTGTGCTCGTCACCTTCAACGGGAAATCATTCGACTGGCCGCTGCTCGAAACGCGCTACCGCATGACTCGATCCGTTCGCGCCCCGATCCCGCGCGCCCATCTCGATTTCCTGCATCCCGCGCGAAATCTTTGGCGCCTGCGAATCGGTTCGGTGCGCCTGGCCGAGCTCGAACTTCACGTCCTCGGTTGGAATCGCGGCGCGGACATGGTGTCCGCTATGATTCCCCAAATTTACTTCGAGTATTTGCGCGGCGGACCGCCCGAGCCGCTCGTTCCCATCTTCCATCACAATCAAATGGACCTGCGCGGCCTTGCCGCGCTCGCGACCCGTACGCTTTCGCTTCTGGGAAATCCCGAGACGCACGGGCACGATGGGGTTGAGCTTTTCGGCGTTTCGCACATCTGCGAGCGGCGCGGCGAAGCCGTTCGCGCGCGAAAGTTGTACGCGGAATCCATCACACGCGATCTGCCGCGGGAGACCGATCGCGCTGCGCGCAGTTCGCTCGCGCGGCTCGCAAAGCGCGATGGAGATATGGATCTCGCGCGTAGCCTATGGGAAAGCATGCTTGGCAATTCGCGCGAGGGCTTCGAAGCCTACGAGCAGCTGGCGATCTACTACGAACACCGCACTCGCGAGCCGCACCGCGCGGCGGCGCTCGCCCGCAAGGCGCTGCTCGAGCTTCGCAACGCCAACCGGCTCGGCACGATCCCGTCGAAGGCCTACCGCGACCGCCGCCTGCGCTTCGAGCAGCGCCTGGCGCGCCTCGAGCGCAAGGCCGGCCGGAGCCTTCTGGATGCGCTGGAATCGGAATCCCGAGCAGGCGCCAGTGAATCTAATCAAGATGAAGCACAGGGGGGTAAGTTCAATGCCAGAATCGGATAGCGCAGCAACGCAAACGGCGAGAATCTCGATAGCGGAGAACAAAACCGTGCCCGGAGTCAGCGATCTATACCTTCGCGAACAGCTCGAAAAACGGCGCGACAGTCTCAAAGTCGCGATCTCGACGATTCCTCTGACCGACGCGCCGGACGCGTCCGCTCCCTTCCATAAACTTCTCGCCGATGTGGACCTGGCGATCCGGAATATGGAAGAAGGAACGTACGGGACTTGCGATGCGTGTCAGGGTTCAGTGGAGAGCGAGCGCCTGATCATTGACCCTCTCGCACGCTTGTGCCTCGATTGCCTGAGCAGCGATGAACAGCGCGCTCTGGAACGCGACCTCGAACTCGCAGCGCGCGTTCAGCGGGGACTCCTGCCTGAAACCGACGTCCGCCATCGCGATTGGCGCGTTCACTATATGTACAGGCCCGCGGGAATGGTGAGCGGAGATTATTGCGATTTGATTCCGGGCGCGGGCAAAGATGGTGAAATGATTTTTCTCCTCGGCGACGTGAGCGGCAAGGGCTTCGCTGCTTCCCTGTTGATGACTCATCTGCACGCAATGTTTCGCGCGCTCTCCGGCATCGGACTGGAGCTGGACCGGCTGATGGAAATGGCGAATCGCATGCTTTGCGAGAGCACCATTGCGGGGCAGTACGCCACGCTGGTCTGCGGACGCGCCGGCCGCTCCGGCGAGATCGAAATTGCCAGCGCAGGCCATTATCCGGTCCTGCACACGTCGAAGGACGGCGTGAAACGATTGGACGCAACCGGACTGCCTTTGGGACTGTTTTCAACGAGCAGCTACACTGTGCGACGCGTGCGCCTCGAGCCGGGAGACAGTTTGCTTTTGTACACCGACGGCATTTCGGAAGCGCGAGACAATTCCGGCGAGGAATATGGCATTGCCGCAATATCGCGCGCGACCGCGGGACGTCACGGATGGGAACCGAAGGATCTGGTGGCGGCGTGCCTTGCCGATGTCGAGAAACATTCCTCCGGCCGGCGTCCGGTGGACGACCAAACCGTGATGGTCATCCAGCGCGGCCTCGCCGCCGACGCAGCATTCAACGATTGATAAATCTTCAGAATAATCTCGGCTGCTGAGCACGGCTACTGAAGCGGCTCATGGAACGATGGGCCGCTCGAGGCCGATGTGCGTGGAGTGGTGCTCGAACACGCGCGTGCGCGGAAGCGCGGCCGAAGCGAGCAGCCGCTTGAGTTCCGGCGCCGTATAGGCCGAGCGCACGGAATCGCAATAGAGCCGGTACATCACGCCGGAGTAATGCCGGCCGTGCCAGCGAACATGCAGCGGATAGGCGAATCGGCCGGGCCGGCGAAGGTCGCGGAGCAGAACCGCGCCGCCCGAACTCACCAGCCGCGACATTTCGGAGAGAAGTTTTTGCGGCTCGGCGAGATGATGCAACACCGAGTTGCACATCACGAGATCGAAGCTGCCGTCCGGAAACGGCAGCTGATTTCCGTCCGCCACCTGGAACTCGACGCGCCCGGCGAGTTCGCCGCCCGCGGCCGCCAGATTCGCCTGTGCCTGCGCGATCATTCCCGCCGAGCGATCCACGCCGACAAGCTTCCATTGCTCCAAGCGCCTTGCGAGTTTGATGACGATCTGGCCGGGACCGGTGCCGATGTCGAGCGCAACGCCGCGTTCGCGCCCTCTGACGAGTCGCAGCGCGTGCTCGACAAGCGTGTCGTCAATGGTGTTGAGATGAGCTTGAGCGGTGGCCGAGGAATATGCCTCGACCTCGCCCGAATCGTCCATCACTTCAGGCTCGGGAACGCGCGGCATTTCGAAGAGCGCCATCGGTGAAATTCTAGCGCGCGGAGTGAACGACTGCGCTCGACACTTGCGCGACAGAAGGAGATTCCTCAACCGGACCCGGAGCGGGCGGCCAGCCCATGGCTCGATTGATCGCGTCGAATGTTTGGCGCGTCGCGCCTTCGACTGTCATGCACTGCAAGTCAACGCATCGCAGATAAACTCCACCTGTGTCGGTCTGGAATTGGAAGAAATTCGGCCGGCGGTACAGCTGCGTGCGTGACGAATATTTCATCTCGAGCGCTTCGCTGTATTGGCCGAAAAAGCGCGCTGCATCGTCCTTGGTTTCGAGCGCCAGGAGAAACACGAGCCGCAATTCCTTCGTCTTCGCGTCTTCGAAAAGCGCGTAGCGGTCACCGTCCCATGAAGGCGCAAGCTGCGCGGCTCGCGCGGGATCGAGAAACTGCTTCAGGATTGCTTCCAGGCCGAATTCACCCATCACGTTTTCCTCGAGCGGTTTCCAATCCGCCGGAACGACGCCTTGCAATTTCGGCATGGTCACTTTGGCAGGACCGACGCCTTTCAAATAAAAATCGGGGTGAATAATCTGTTGGGTCGAAACCGGAGGATGCTCGAAAAGCAGATGCAGGTCCTGCCAGCCCGTATGCGCCTTCAGGAACTGCTGGGAAAACGAAGTGCCCGCGATATAGGGAAAGAGCAGGCTATCGCGAATCACCATCGGCGCCTGCGCCAGCTTCGAATCCTTGTCCATCTCCTCGACCGCGCCGGGACGAATCAGCTCCGTCACGTCGCCGATTTCGCGAACGCTGAGATGCTGATCGCGCAGCGAATAATCGAGCATCGCGGCGAGGGCCGTCCCTTCGCTCACGGAGTCGCGGGCGAGTTCCGCGTCATCATTGGGGCGCGCGGCCTTGATCCACGGATCCACGTCGAAGGATTGGTCCTCGAGCGCATGCGTGAGTTCGTGGGACATCACATCGCGCTGCTCATCGGAGGGAATCCAGTCGGCGATGTAAAACTCCTTCGCTTTCGGATCGTAGAGTCCAGCGACCTGTTCGGTGAGGACGTCGAGCATGAAGGCGTCGAGCGGAAAGTTCCTGGGTATCAGGCCAAACGCTTCGAGAGACTTGTCATCGGCATAACGCCGGGCGTCGTTCTTATCTTCTTTATCCGCCTGAATCAGGTAGGCGCGAATCTCCTGCTTCGAGCGGAGGCTTTTCTTCAATGGCTGCTTGATCGGCAGATGAAGAATTATGCTCATCTGCTGCAAAACTTCGTCAGCGGCCTTCAGGAATGCCGGATTCTGCACGGCCGCGGCTTGCGAGGGGCCTGGCGACGAAGCTGAACTTGCCCTGATTGCGATGACAAATCCGGCGATGAGAACGAACGCGAATAACAGCGATGCGAGGCGACGAGCCAGACGAACGCGTGAGACAGTCTTCAATCGCTCGGTCCCATTTACGCCCCGTGTCGCCGGTACGCGTTCGCTCGGATCAAGGCTCATGAATCCATCATAGGTAGGGGAATGCTCCAGCGCAAGCCACCCAAACTGGATGCCGGGTGCAATCGAACCGCGAGCTATTTTGAACGGGAGCTGCTGCTAACGGGACCCGCGAGGACCGATTGGACGGTCGTGCAAAACTCTTCGACGGGAAAAGGTTTCGCGAGGACGGGGCAACCCGAATTCCGGAGAATGTGAGCGGCGGAATCGCCTGCGTTGGAAGCCGTGAACAAGACACGCATGGCAAGATCCGCGCGATTCTCCTTGATCCAGCGGTACAGTCCGGCGGTGGAGGTTTCGCCCGGGAGATTGATATCCGCAACGACGGCGTCCACAGAATCGCGGGTGAGAATTTCGATCGCTTCTTCGGCAGTGCGGGCCACCTTGACCGACGCCCCGGTGGAAACCAGGACTTCGCGCTCTAACATCAGAAGAGCTTCTTCCTGATCAACCAATAAGATCGTGCCCGGCATCACGTCCGCGCGGCGGGACGCCGGTTCGCCCAGCGATGGCGACGATTCGTCCGATAGGGGCAGCGAAATGGTGAACGTGGCGCCACGCGGCGGCGAGTTGCGGACCTGAATTTCTCCCCCGTGCTCCTTCACGATTCCGTAACAGATGCTGAGCCCCAGGCCCGTGCCTTTGCCAACGGGTTTGGTGGTGTAGAAGGGGTCGAAAATCTTGTGCGGATTGGTGACGCCCGGGCCGCTATCCGTGACCTCGACGCACAAGCGCTGCCCGACAGTTGCGGTGCGAACCCAGATTTCGCCCGATCCGCCCTTTTCCTGAATGGCGTCCACCGCGTTATTCAGAAGATTCAGAAACACCTGCTCGAGCTGATGGAAATCTCCCGCGGTCATCGGCAGCCGCGGGTCGAATTCGCGGTGAATCACGATGTTGTGGAGCTTCATATCGAATTCGCGAAGAACGAGAGTGTCCTCGAGAATCTGATTGAGCTGAACGGGCGCGCGGTGAGGTTTTTGCTGGCGCGCAAAGCTGAGCAAGTTCTGAACAATGTGGTGCGTGCGCTGCGCCTGCTTATGCAGCTTTTCGAGATAGTCCGCGCCGCGCGGATGGACAAATTCCTCGGATTTCAAGAGCTGCGTATATCCGAGAATCGCGGTAAGCGGATTGTTAAGTTCATGCGCGACACCGGAGATCAGCTGCCCAACCGCGGCCATCTTCTCGCTTTGCAGGAGCTGTTCCTGCGTGCGCCTGAGGGTGTCGTAGGCTTCGCGGGTCTTTTCGAGCAGCAGCGACTTGTCAATCGTAGAGGCAATCTGGTTGCCGACGGCGGACAGGAGGTTCAATTCGGCGGTCGAGAAAGCCCTCATTTCTCGATTGCCGACAACCAGAACGCCCATCACGCGGTCCTTAGCCCACAGAACGACAACCTGCGAGACCTGGATATTTTCCCGATGGTGTAGCTCGCGAATTTCTTCGGGCAATGCCGGGAGCGATCCCGAAAGCAATGTGGCGCGGGCCTGCCGAATCTGGTCGAGCAGGCCAGCCGAAATCTGCATGGGAGAATTCCGGCGGGCGGTTTCGGAGTGATAGCCCACCGCGGCGGCGCGCTTGAGAACCCGAGTGGGCTGGTCGAGGAAATAGACGGCGGCCGCGCTCACGGAAAACAGTTCGGTGACTTTCAGGAGCGCAGCCGTGAGCCCATCTTCCAGCGCGACCGATTGGCCCAAGACTTCCCCGATGGCGTTGAGCGCGAGAAGGGCGCGATTGCGCCGGCGAACGTCAATTTCCGCCTGCTTCTGGTCGGTGATATCAAGCAGGAAGCCCTGGTAGGCGACTACCGCGCCGGAATCGTCGCGAGTGGCGAAGCTTGATTCATGAGCGGAGCGAACCTCGCCATCACGCCGGCGGAATTCGAATTCGAAGTCCACGACCTCGCCATATTCCTGAAGCAGGCGCTGCCTGCGTTCTCGGTCGGACGGGTCCACGTAGAGCTGCGCGGGAAGGTTCGCCTGAAGCAAATCGTCGTGGCTCTCATAACCAAGAATGCGCATGAAGGCATCATTGAAATCCACGAAACGTCCCTCGGGCGTCGAGATGAAGACGCCCTCCTGGACTTTTTCGAAGAGTGTGCGGAACTTGTTTTCGGCCTGACGGCGACTGGTGAAATCTTTGAGGACGTGAATCGTTCCGCGGCGCCCGCCTTCGGAATCATGCAAAGCGGAATCGGTGGCGAGAAAGTAGCCTCCGAAGGAAGGATCTATCTCGTCGGCCTTTCCGGCTGCGCCTTCGCAGTAAGGACAGCGAACCCAGGGAACGACACTGCCCTGGCGAAGCACATCACGCACGGCTTTACCCACAAGAGAATCCGGTTCGACGGCGAGATGCTCCGCGAGCGGGCGGTTGGCTCGAATGATGGTGCCGTCGAGCGAGTGGACCAAAATCAAGTCGTCAATGGAATCAAATGTATCCAGCCACTGCCTGCGCGAGGCTGCGGCATTCTCAAAGAGTGCGACGTTTTCAACCGTGAGTCCCAGAAGATTGGCGACGTTGACGAGGTAATGTTCCTCCTCGCTACCAAACGTGCGCGGAGTGGACGAACCGATTCCGAGCATCCCGAGCGGGCCCTGTTTTCCCGGAATCCGAACGAGGACGAGAGCATCGAGCTTTTCCGATTCCATCCATCGCTGAACCGTCGCATACACTGCATCGCGATAGGATGCGAACGGCGTCTCCCGGTGGAGCACGTCCTGCACCCATGGTTCGGCAGCGGAAATGCGGGCGGTTTGTTTGCGGAACCGGTCGCTTAAACCAACCGAAGCGCGGACTGCGAGCGCCGTCGGTTTACCGGGGTCGTCCAGCAGAAAAACGAGCCCGTGAGTCGCAGTCAGACTCTCGACCAGGTGACGAAGGACACCCTGAAGCGCGTCGTCAACTTTGAAAGACTGAGTGGCTTCGGCGGTAATCAACGCCAGACGGCGCAATTTCTCGTTGAGATCTTCGGTGCGGACCCGGCCTGCCTCCAGAACGAGGACGGCCATGGCGATGCCCATCATGATTCCGAACAAGCCTTCGAAGGAAACGCGGAAGAGCCCGAGCGAGTGCGCGGACCAATCGGCCCGATCCAAGCCGTGAAGGCCGCGCAGAAGGAGACCTCCAGCAAGCAGCTTCCATCCTACGCCGCGATGTTGCTCCTGCGATCGCCAAAATAGCCAGCCGGCCGAGAGGTAAAGGAGACATTCGCACAGCGATTCGGCGTCCCGCTGGAAGTGGGCTATGTGCGGAATCGAGCCAAGTGCGATGAGCAAACTCGCCGCGACTCCGGCCAACGGCCAGAGATATTTCAGCGACTTGCCAAGCCCGATGCACTCCAGAACCGCTGCAAAAAGCAGGGCCGCGACGAGCAGCGAGAGCTCCGGGACGAAACGTGGATCATTGGGGCCGCCGCGCCAGAGTGAATAGATCCGTAAACTCTCCAGGCCGACATAAACCGTCCAACCCGCAAGCCAATAGCGAAAAAATCGCGCGGGAAAGCCGGGAACCAACAGCCAATATAAGACCAGCAAAATGAAGGCAGCGGAGCCCTCCATGAAGGCGACGGCGAGAAATCCCGGATTGGAAGTAAACGTCATGGAGGCCTATGCGAAAGATACGGGGCCGCGACACAGATCACTTCGCGATCAAGATTGGGGATATTAATGAGCCATTGTAAAACCTAGCACACGGTTACAAGATACGGCAACAAACGCTCCTGCCGCGTGTGCCGTGCCTTATAATGGCTGATCGGACGGAGCGCTCATGCCTAGTGAAAAAGTCCTCGTGGTAGACGACGAAGAGGCGATTCGAGAGGTTATTTCGACGCTGCTGGACGCGCAGGGCTACGAGTGCACGACCGCGTCTAACGGCAAGCTGGGCCTCGAGGCGTTCCGCAAAGACACGTTCGATCTGGTGCTCAGCGATATCGTAATGCCGGAAATGGACGGCTTGAAGCTGCTGAGCGAGCTGAGGATGGACGATCCGGACGTCCCCGTGATCATGGTCACGGCGATGCACGACATCTCGATCGCGCTGGAGGCGATTCGGGCCGGCGCTTACGACTACATTCTGAAGCCCTTCGAGAAGGATCAGCTCTACCTGAGCGTCCGGCGGGCGCTGGAACATCGAGGCCTGGTACTGGAGAACCGCACGTACCAGAGCGACCTGGAGCAACTGGTCGCCGAGCGCACGCAACAGCTTTCGATCGCGCTGCAGGATCTGGAACAGTCCTACGACTACACGCTGGAAGCGCTGGGCGGCGCACTGGACGCCAAAGACGCGGAAACTGAAGGCCATTGCCAGCGCGTGACGGCGTTTACGATTACGATCGCACGAGCGATGGGAGTCGAGAAGGGGCTGCTGCGCCACATCGCCCGAGGCGCGTTCCTGCACGACATCGGCAAGATGGGAGTCCCGGACAGCATTCTGACCAAGCCCGGGCCGCTGACGGCGGAAGAACGGGAAATCATGCGAAAGCATTGCGACATCGGATTCGCCGTGCTGGAGAGAATTCCATTTCTGAAGGAAGCCGCGGAAATCGTACTGTCGCACCAGGAGTGTTACGACGGTTCGGGATATCCACGCGGACTAAAGGGCGAGCAGATTCCAATCGGGGCGAGAATATTCGCGGTGGCCGATACGCTGGACGCGATGATTTCCGATCGGCCGTATCGCAAGGCGCTGCCGATTTCCGCGGCGCGCGAAGAGATTCAGAGATTTTCAGGCAAGCAATTCGACCCGCGGGTCGTCGAGGTGTTCATGGCACAGCCGGAGAAGCTGTGGCGCGAACTCCACGACAAGACCGGTGATCCCTTCCGGCTCACCCAGCTTCAGACCGTCTAGCCGTTCCACCGCGAACGTCCATCAGGGCCAAAGCTCGAATGCAGTGGGCATTCTCGCGTCAGAATAAGATTTTGGCGCCGACCTGCATTTGCCTGCTGCCCGTCGTACCGTCGGGACGACCGACTTCGCTGGTGGAGTAGCCGAAGAGAGAGCCATCACCGATCGCATTGTCAGGCTGGGCGAAGGTCGGACGGTTAAACAGGTTATAAAACTCGAACCTGAGTTGAAACTTGAACCGCTCATTGATGGCGGTGGTCTTGGTCAGAACGGAATCCCAGTTGTTGCTGCCGGGACCGAAGAACTGGTTCCGATGGAGGTTCGAGGGAACTCCATAGGGAACGGGCATCACCTCGGGATCGTCAGGATTAAAGGCGGCGATATTCACGCCGGTGAATACCTGGGAAGTCGGCGAGGGGTTCGCGGGAGCCTGGCGAAGCACTGAAGGGTCAACCAAGGTCGCTCGATCGGAGAGGCCAGTGTGCTGGGTGTCCACAAATCCAAATACGTCGTAGGGCAGACCGCCCTGAACGCTGAAGATTCCGGCGATTTCCCATCCTTCCAGTGCCCGGCCAACGAAGCCGTTATTGAGGTGATCCTTCCCGCGACCGATGTTGGGGTCGTAAACGAAATTCATTACGAACCGCTGTTGCACGTCGTAGTCCGAGTTTCCGTACTCCTGGCGAAGATCAAACGTGTTTCGAGGAAAGTCGCGGTTTCCCGCCCCTGGGTTAAGCGGCTCGGAAGCGTCGTCCAGTGCGTGAGACCAAGTGTAAGCACCCTGAATCTGAATTCCGTTCGCATAGCGCTTCGTTACGTTCAGCTGCAAGCCATCGTAGAATGCGTATGCAACTGATTTATACAGGGTGCCCCCTGTTATGTAGGCATTGGCACCGTCAGTGAACGCCCGGTTGAGGACGGCAGGGCCCTGTACGCCCGCCTCGCAAGGGGGCAACAACCCACCGCCGGGACCGATGTCGGGCAGCGTGCCGAAGCAGTCCCCGACCCACAGGTTGGAAGAAGTTATGTCCACCGGACTGCACTGCCCAGCGGCAGTTCCAAATTGAGTGCTCGCGGAAGTAGCAAAACCATTATTCTCCGGGTTACCGGCCACGCAAAAGTTAAGTAATTGTTGGACCATCGCCGGCTGCGGCGGATTGAGATCCGTGGATCGAGCCAAATGTATGGTGTGAGTGCCGACGTAATTCACTTCAACCGTCAGATTGTTGCCGATCTGCTGCTGAATGCCGACGTTCCAGTTCTGGCTGTAGGGCAATTTGAAGTTCGGAGCGAACAGCACGGGACCGAAAAGCGAAAAATCCGGGACGAACGCCGAAGTCCCCACAGTCGGAGTCGCGACCAAACCTTGCAAACTGAAGTCGTCGTTGAGCGTGCCGAGGGCTGATTGCAGGAACGGCGGATTGGCCCGCGTGTTTTCGAAGAGGTTGCCGTAAATGCGGTCGCGGAAAATGCCATAGCCGGCGCGGACGGAGGTTTTTCCCTTCTTGAACGGATCCCAGGCGATACCGATACGCGGATCGAAACCCAAGTAATTATCCGGCCAAACCTGGGCTCCACCTTGTTTAAGGATTGAAAACTCGAAACCCTCCGCGGGAGCGAGGCCTTGCGGATTCTGGTTGCCGAGAAGCGAGGAGAAATTGCCGCTCGCTTCGTACGGCACGCCGTAGTATTCCCAACGCAAACCGTACGTTAAGGTCAAGTTCGGCTTGATCTTCCAGGAATCCTGAGCGAACAGGGCGACTTCCTTCTGACGGAAGCCACGCTCATCCGAGGGCACGCGGTTTCCGGCGGCATCGTAATACTGACTTTGAGATTCCGTGGTAGCCACGCCGAGCAGCGCTCCAATGGTGTCAACGATCGTGGGATTGGATGTGATGTAACCCGGGAGGGCCCCTTGAAGGATGGGCACGTTGTTGAAGAACGGGTCAAACCCGAACGACGTTCGCGTCGAAAAGTTGTCAAATCCATTCGAATAGACGTCGCGGAACTCACCTCCCCACTTCAGGGAGTGATTGCCCTTGGACCAGGACATATTGTCGGTTACCTGGTAAGTACCCGTGTGACGAGCTTCGTTGTCGTTATCGCCGAAGCCCTGGCACCCAAAGTCAGTTAGCCCCGAGCCGGAGGGGCCAGTGAAATTGAAGTCAGCGCCTCGGCCATAGATGTCCTGGAATCCGAAACTATCGAAAACGTTGGTGCCAACACAGTTGAATGGAACAGTGTTCCGATTTCCCCCCAATCGAAGCTCGTTGACGAGCACGGGCGAGAACGTGGTAGTGAGGCCGCCGCCGAAATTCTGCGTTCGGTTGGAGTTGGAGATTGCTGCCAACAAACCGGGAAGAATGTCGCTATGAAATGGATTGCTGGCGTCGCCCTCGTCAATCAAGTACCGGCCGAAAATTAGATTGTTCTTTGAGAGCTGATGGTCAATTCGAACGGTGCCCTGGTTGTCAGTTTCCCTGTCGGGACTCGGAAAAAAGAGCAAGCCCCGCATGCTATCCGGGCCCGGTGCATTGGGAGACGGGTAGAGCTTAAAAATGCTCTGGATCGTGGGGTCAAGCCCATAGGGTAGAGCGTTATTTCCGGTTTCGGCCGTGGCGACGTTGATGGGGACGGGTGTCGGATTGTTCGAGTCGAAGTAATCGAAGACGCCGGTCTTGAAATCATCGGTTGGAACGAGCGAGGCGTTCGTTACCGAGGTATCCCATTTGTGGCCTTCATAATTCACGTAAAAAAAAGTCTTGTTGGGGATGATTGGGCCACCCAACGAAGCCCCGTAGAGGTTCCGTTCATACGGGTTCTGGGGGTCGGGATTCCCTGGCGTGCCCTTCGTGTTGAAGAAATCGCGCGCGCCGCCGAAGCCGTTCCAGCGCCCGAAGTAAATCGCATCGCCGTGAAATGCGTTTGTTCCCGAGATAGATTTGACGTCAATGATGGCGCCGTTATCGCGGCCATACTCCGCATTGAAATTGTTGGTGATAATACGAAATTCCTGGGTGGAGTCGGGATTGAGAGACTGCATTCCGCCGGCGGCACCGGGGACGTCCGTATCGTTGTTGTCTATGCCGTCTATCATGAAATTGTTATTCATTTCGCGCTGGCCGTTGACCGAAAACCCTCCGAGCCGCGTGTCGGACTGAATCGTTCCCGGGCCCAGCAGCACAAGTTGATAAGGGTCCCGCAGAATCAGCGGAAGGGCCTTCATTTGAGTCGAGTCCACAACGTTGCTGAGCTCTGCGTCCGTGGTATCGAGGGGTGCAACTTCGTTGCCCTGGACGGTGATGCTCGTGGAGACTCCGCTGACGGCAAGGGTGACGTCGAGCGTAAGAGTCTGCCCGACGGTGAGCGTGACGTTGAGCGCCTGCTCACTTCTAAATCCAGTCTTTCGGATCGTCAGATTGTAGACGCCGGGGACCAGGTTCGGAATCGAGTAGAATCCGGTTGCAGTCGTCTGCGTCTCGCGTTCGAGGTTCGTGTCCGCCATCTGCGCCACCACCTTCACGTCTGGCACAACGGCGCCCGTTGCATCGGTCACCGTACCGTTTATGGATGACTGGGCCGAGGCGACAAGCGCCAGCCCAAGAACAAACGCGCAAACAACGACGAACCGCATCCCAATTCTGACAATCATGTAAAACCTCCCCATGGGGTAACGTCTGTCGGACGACTCAGGCGTGAAGATCATCTGACTCCATATCGCTCGGCGCTTCGTGGCGTCCCCAAAAACCACCCACTGCACTTCTGCTGGAAGAAGCGTTTTGGTTGTCACTGGGCACAGCGCACAGTGCGAACGGACTCCCTAGATAAACTTGTAGCTGAGAAAGCCTATGCAATCGCCGCCCCATCGGGGAATTCGATCTCGTGGCGGGGCGTAAACTACTAATTGTAATAGACATAGCCACACCGTACTCGCGGCTGTAGAGTTGTTTCTCTCCACAATCTGGAATAACTAGGGACATCCGATTCCAAATTTGGGAGAGGCGTCTCAAAATCTGCGTTTCCTGCCTATGGCTCAACGAGATACGCGACTGCGACGGCAGATGAACGCGAAGATGCCGAGAAAAAGACTGACTGCGGGCAGCAGCAACACGAGGATACCGTGGCGCAGTGCTTCGCGGGCGGGCGCGCCGGAGGCTGCGGCCGTCTGGTAACACATGGCACAACCCTGCGCCGCTGCGTGTGGCGCTACAAGACCGAACAGCATGGCGCAGATTGCTGCGGCAACCGCCCCGTTGAGCCTAATTTGGCGCTCTTTCCGCCGCATTTCAACTCCCCTAGGGTTGTAACCTATTTCTGCAAGAAGAAAAACAAGAACAGCAAAATCCAGAGCGCGTTGATCGCGTGCCAGTAGGTCGAGACGACGCCGGCAACCGTTGCGCGCGACAGATGGCGCGGGGCGCGGAGTGCGACCGCGAGCAGAACCGAGATACCGGCTAACACGTGGACCGCGTGGGCGGCCGTAAAGACGTAGAAAAAACTGCTGCTCGGATTTGCCGCGATGCCAATGCCCGCGGCAGCAAGTTTACGCCAAGCGATCGCCAGGCCCGCAAGAAAAAATACTCCCAGGATCGCGGTGACTCCCCACCAATGGCGAAATCCCGCATCGTCTTTTGCCAGCAAGCGGTTCCGCGAGCGAGCCAAGGTGAAGCTGCTCGCCAGCAGGATCGCGGTGCAGAGAAGAAGAATACGCCACGGCAGTTCGAGCGGCTGCCAATCGCTTGAAAATCCTCTGCGCACTATTTCAGCGCTAACAAGCGCCATGAAGAACATGAGTATACCGGCGAGGAGCATCAGTATGCCGGTTTGATAGGCTCGCTGCGAAATTCCGGCGGGCGTGTTTGCGCTGGCCAGTACTGCGCCTTCCGGCGCGAGGTTCTGGGGCAAGAAATCCATCGTTTCGCCGGGAACGCTGTATTCGTAGGGCCCGCGATAGACGCTCGGGAATTGACCGCCAAAATTATCGGGTGGGGGCGGCGAGGTGGTTATCCATTCGAGCGTAGTCGCATTCCATGGATTGGCGGACGCCGGCGCGCCCTTCTTCAGGCTGCGGAAGAAATTCCAAAAAAAGATCAGCTGCGCCGCGGCCGTGATGAACGCGGCGATGGTAATGAATTCATGGATCGGCTGAAGCCCAGCCAGATATTTGGCGCCGCTGGAATCCGCATAGCGGCGGATTCCGCCGGCGATGCCCAGAAAATGCATGGGCATGAAAATGCAATACACGCCGACAAAAGTAAGCCAGAAATGCAGTTTGCCGAGAGTCTCGTCCATGCTGCGACCGAACATTTTCGGGAACCAGTAATAGGTGGCGGCGAAAATGCCGAAGATCGCCGCGACTCCCATGACGATGTGGAAATGAGCGACGACGTAATAGGTGGCGTGCAGCATTGTGTCCACCGCAGGCTGCGCCAGAAATATGCCGGAGAGGCCGCCGGTGATGAAGAACGAAACGAACCCGATCGCAAAAAGCATCGGCGTCTGGAACTGGATTTTTCCGCCCCACAGCGTCCCAAGCCAGTTGAACGTCTTGATCGCGGACGGCACGCCGATTGAAATCGTCAGCAACGAAAATGTGAGGCCCGAGTAGGGATTCATGCCGCTGACAAACATGTGGTGGCCCCATACCAGAAAACCGAGAAAACCGATGGCACAAAGCGCAAACGCCATGGCCCGATATCCGAATACGGGCTTGCGTGAAAAATTCGCCAGGACGTGCGACACCACGCCCATGCCCGGCAGAATCGCGATGTAAACCTCCGGATGGCCGAAAAACCAGAAGAGATGCTGCCATAGCAGCGGCGATCCTCCGCTATGACCCTGCAATTCTCCGTTCACGACGAGTCCGGCGGGGAGAAAGAAACTTGTGCCCGCGGAACGATCGAGCAGCAGCAGAATTCCGCCAGCCAGCAGAACGCTGAAAGCGAGCAAGCTGAGAATCGCGGTGACGAACCATGCCCAAACCGTCAGCGGCATGCGCATCAGCGACATTCCCGGAGCGCGCATATCAATGGTCGTGGCGATGAAATTGAGCGAACCCAGCAGCGAAGCGACGCAAAAAATCAGGATGCCTACAATCCAGATCGTCTGGCCCGTTCCTTCACCCGGTCCCGTAACCTCGCCGAGGCCGCTGAGCGGCGGATAGGCGGTCCAGCCGCTGATCGGCGCGCCTCCGGGGACCGCGAACGCTGACAACACGCAAAGCAAAGCGACGAGGGTGAGCCAGAACGACAGCATATTCAGCCGGGGAAAAGCCATCTCCGGCGCGCCGATTTGAAGAGGCAGAAAATAGTTGCCGAAGGCGCCCTGCGGCGCAGTGGTGAGCACGAAGAAAATCATAATCGTGCCGTGCATCGTGACAAGCGCGAGATATTGCTCAGGCGTCATGATGCCGCCGCGCACTAACGGCAGATGCGCGGCGGGCCACACGAGATGGAAGCGCATCAGGAGCGAGAGGACGATGCCGATCGTCACAGCCGACAGCGCGAGAAAATAATACTGGAGGCCAACGACTTTGTGATCCGTGCTGAAAACGCGCCGGGCGCTCACTGGCTGGCCGCCTGCCGCTTGAGGAAGCTCTCGTAATCGGATTCAGAGACCACGTTCAACATGCTGTTCATCGTGTTGTGGCCCAGCCCGCACAGCTGGGTGCACACAATTTCATATTGTCCGATGCGATTCGCCGTGAAGTGCACTGGAACCATCATGCCGGGGACGGAATCCTGCTGAAGACGCAATTCGCGCACGAAAAAGTTGTGGACCACATCCTGCGAGCGCAGCAGCAACTCCACGGGACGACTGACGGGCACGGTAAGCGTGGGAACAACGATGTCATCTCTACCCGCGGAATCGTTCGGATCGAGACCAAGCGGATTCCCAGTTGGAGCGCTGACCAGACTGGGAACGAGGCGGCCGAATTTGCCGTCCGCCCCCGGATAGCGAAACGTGTAAACAAACTGAGTTGTGGTGACTTCTATCTGGATCGCTCCCGGCTCCTCCGCCACGAAACGGTCCTCCGCCCACGCCTTGCGACCGGCAATCGCCAGACCGACAAACACGACCAAGGTGACGCCGGTCCAGAGGATTTCCATCGTTGGGTTTCCGTGCGTGAAGCGCGCGCGCTGTCCGCGATCGCGAAATCGGAAAACCGCGTATGCAAGGCCCAGTTGCGCGAGGATGAACGCGGCGCCTGCGACATATAGCGTGAGTCCGTATTGTCTATCAACGAGCGCGGCGGTCGAAGTAATTGGCGGCGGTGGCGGAAACAGATGAGCCGCGAAAGCGTAGACGGTCGCGAGGACCAGCAGAGTCAGAAGAAGTGCCAGCAGAAAAGCTGGGGCTGCAGAGCCACGGGCTTGCTGCTTGCCTGAAATCATAAGCGGTGCGAGATAGGCATGATATATAAGCGAGCGTCAGATTTGTAGGAAGATTGCGCTAAGCGGGATGCGACTTGCGCATGGCGGCCACGGATCCATCGATAATTTTCTTCAGGGTGGGCAGATCGACATCCGAAAGGCACTTAATGTTGATGCAGGATTTTCCCGCGCCGCACTTTCCCAGCTTGGCCATGAGTTCCCTGCGACCGGGGAAGCCGGGATCGGTGTAGACCGAGATGTAGTTCTTACGAGGCGAGAGCGCGACGAGCATCCAGTCCATTTCGCGGCCGTTAGGATATTTATACCGGCAACGACCGAAGCCAACTATGCTTGGACCCCACATCTGGGGCTTCGACTTCGTAGCCCTCTCCATCATTTTCGCGACCGTCCAGCAGTCCTTACGGACTTGCTCGTCTTTGATGGCGTTGATGTACGCCTTGGGGTCAGCGGCAGTTTTCTTAGTCTTGATTTCAGCCATCGGCGGAAATATTGGTGCGGTCGAGTGGATTCGAACCACCACGCTCTTGCGAGCGCCAGCCCCTCAAGCTGGTGCGTCTGCCAGTTCCGCCACGACCGCAATGAGGTTAACGACGAAATTGTAACAGAAGCGGCTAGTTCCTGGGAGCCGGGTTCGGCGCGGGCGCAGGCGCCTGCGACGGAGGCTGGACCGGAATCTGAATCGGCGGCGCAGTGGCCGGCTTCGCGGGGGCTTTGCCCGGTTGCGAAGTCTGTTCCAGAATCGAGCCCGTACTGGTTTCTGGCGTGGAGCGCTTAAAGGACAGCGTCAGCGAAGTCATCATGAAAACAATCGCGCACCAAGTGGTGGCGCGCGAAAGAAACGTGGCGGCTCCGCGCGGACCAAACGCCGTCTGGCTGCCCGCTCCGCCGAATGCGCCCGCGAGATCCGCGGCATTTCCGCTTTGCAGCATGATGACGATGATCAGGACAAAGCATACGATCACGTGCAGCGTTACCAGCACGGCCGATACCCGCCAGCCGATCCAAATTAATCCGAGGGCCACCAACATCGAAACAGCCCATTTTGCCCACGTTGGCATTTCTGCTCCCAATTCGCGCCAGGGCGAATTCCGCCTTCAATGACGCCTCTAATAATTCACGATTGATGCGAACGACCGCGGGTCGAGGCTCGCTCCGCCCACCAGCGCACCGTCAATTTCCGCCTGCGCCATCAATGCCTTGATGTTCTCGGGCTTGACGCTGCCACCGTAGAGAATCCTGAGTGCGGAGGCTTCCTCGAAAGAGAACCGGGCCGCGGCAAGTTCCCGAAGGTACCGATGCGCCTGCGCAGCCTGCTCTGGAGTCGCAGTTCTTCCCGTGCCAATCGCCCAAACCGGCTCGTACGCCAACAGAATACGCGAGAACTCCGCAGGGGTCAACGCGCCCAAGCCGCCCTCAAATTGACGCGTCAGAACAGCTTCCGTGAGATTGCTCTCGCGTTCGCTGAGGATTTCGCCCACACAGACGATCGGCGTGAGGCCCTCTTCGATCGCGGCCTTGGTCTTGCGATGCACGGACTCGTCGGTTTCGTTGTAATACTGGCGGCGCTCGGAGTGCCCGATGATCACGGCCGTGCAACCGATCTCGACCAGCATTCGGGCGCAGATTTCTCCCGTGAATGCGCCTTCCGGGCGGCCGTGAACATTCTGAGCGGCGATTGCGATGGACGTTTCGTGAACCGCCTGCGCAGCGACGTCCAGCGAAGTAAATGGCGGGGCGACGACAATGTCGCAATGCTTTGATTCGGCGACGAGCGGAAGAAAGGCGTCAAAGAAGGCGCAAGTCTCGGCTTGCGTCTTGTACATCTTCCAATTGCCGGCGATTACGGGACGGCGCAATGAACTCTACCTTTCGCTGAGCGCTTCGACTCCGGGTAGTTTTTCACCGGCGAGAAATTCGAGCGAAGCGCCGCCGCCTGTCGAAATATGCGAAATCTGATTGGCGACGCCTGACTCCTCGACTGCAGCTACAGAATCTCCTCCGCCAACGATTGAGGTGGCTCCGGCAACGGTGGCAGCAGCGACGGCACGCGCCATCGCGAGAGTGCCCTGCGCGAACGCCTGCTTTTCGAACATGCCGAGCGGGCCGTTCCAGACGATCGTGCGTGCCTTCGAAATTTCCTGGCTGAATAGCGCTATCGTTTTTGGGCCGACGTCGAGGCCCATCCAGCCATCGGGCGTCTCGGCAATGCTGGTTGTCCTCGTTTCGGTGGAATCGGGCGACTCGGCCAGCACATGATCGACAGGCAGCAACAGGCGGAAGTTCCGGGTGCGGGCTTCATGGAGCAGACCGCGCGCGAGATCAAGCTTGTCGTTTTCGACGAGCGACTTCCCTACCGGCAGTCCCTGCGATTTCAGAAACGTGTAAGCCATCGCGCCACCGATCAACATCGAATCGGCGAGCTTCATCAGGTTCTGCACGACTTCGATCTTGTCGGAAACTTTCGCGCCGCCAAGGACGGCGACGAACGGCCGCTCGGGATTCGAAATGGCCTTGCCGAGATAGGTCAGTTCCTTTTCCATTAGCAGGCCCGCGGCGGACTGGCGGACAAACTTCGTGATGCCGACCACCGACGCGTGAGCGCGATGCGCGGAGCCAAAGGCATCGCAAACGAAAAGCTGATCGGACAGCGCGGCGAGCTGCTTCGCAAACGCGGGATCGTTGGCTTCTTCCTCGGCGTGATAGCGGACATTTTCGAGGAGCAGCACTTCCCCGTTGCGAAGCGCCTTGCTCAAGGACTCGGCGTCTGCGCCCACGCAATTGGCGGCGAACGCCACCGGCTTCCCCAGCATCTCGCCGAGCTTTGCGGCCACGGGCGCGAGGCTGTACTTGGGGTCCACTTTTCCTTTTGGCCGCCCGAGGTGTGAGGCGAGCACGAGGCGCGCTCCGCGTTCGATGGCGAGGCGCAGGGTCGGCAGCGTCTCGCGGATGCGCGTGTCGTCGGCGACACGGCCGCCATCGAGCGGGACGTTGAAATCCACGCGGATGAAGACGCGCTTGCCGCTCAGTTCGAGATCGCGGATGGAGAGTTTGCTCATGGTCGTGGTGGCAACGATGCGCCGGGCCGGAATCGCTTCGCTATAGGCGCGCGGCGAAAAGTTTGATCAGGTCGCGGCAGCGGCACGAGTAGCCCCATTCATTGTCGTACCACGCGAGCACCTTCACGCAATTGCTGCCAACGACGAGCGTGTAGCCGGCGTCCACAATCGAGGAGCTCGGGTTGCCGCGAAAGTCTATCGAGACAAGTTCCTCGTCCGTGTATTCGAGGATGCCCTTCATCGGCCCTTCGGCCGCGCTCTTCAAAGCCGCGTTTACGCTGGCGACCGTCGCAGGCTTTTCGGTGATCACGGTGAGGTCAACGACGCTCACATTCGGCGTCGGCACGCGCATGGCGTAGCCGTCGAGCTTGCCCTTGAGCTCGGGGATGACCAGGCTCAAGGCCTTCGCAGCGCCAGTTGAAGTCGGAATCATGGACATAGCCGCGGCACGAGCGCGACGCAGGTCCTTATGCGGCAGATCGAGCAGTTTCTGGTCGTTTGTGTAGGAATGAATTGTAGTCATCGTGCCGACGACGATTCCGAATGTATCCTGCAAAACTTTCGCGACCGGAGCGAGGCAGTTCGTGGTGCAGGAAGCATTGGAGATGACATTATCCTTCGCGGGATCGTACGTCTTGTCGTTCACTCCGAGGACGATCGTGGCGTCGGGATCGGTGGCCGGTGCGGAGATGATGACTTTTTTCACCGTGCCCCGAATGTGTTTGCGCGCATCGGCGCCTTTGGTAAATATGCCGGTGGATTCGACAACTATCTGTGCTCCCACTGAAGTCCAATCGAGTTCGGCGGGATCCTTCACGCGAAAAACTTTGAAGGATTTGCCGTCTACGGAAATTGTATCGTCCGTATGCGTGACCTTGTGCGTAAGATTGCCGAGAATCGAATCGTATTTCAGCAAGTGCGCCAACGTCTTGGAGTCCGTGATGTCGTTGACGGCTACAATCTCGATGGCCGGGTCGCCGAGCGCGGCGCGAAAAATATTGCGGCCGATGCGGCCAAACCCGTTGATAGCGACTTTGACGGCCATGCTTCCTCCTGAGAATTGCCGAGACTTACTTGCCGGCGAGAAGAGCCAGTTGGACTTCCATGGAACGCATGATGCTAGGGCGCGCGCGAAAAAAAGTCAACGCGGGTTCACCGCCATGCCGCTCAGTTGTATTCCTTGACGCGGATGACGGTATTGCCTTCAAAGGTCACGAATGTTGTCTTCGAGGGAGGCGTGCCGTAGATCCAGTCTTCCGTATCGTTGCCCTCGGTATCGCGCTCCCGAACTTTGTGCTCGGGGCGGCCCATTGCTGCGAGCACCATTTCCGAATCCATCCCTACCACCGCGCGCTCATCCTTGATTGCCTGCTGGAACTGGGGCGCGAGGGTGTCAATCCAGTTCACGGTGGCGGAACGCTGCTTAGAGAAATCCAACATCACCGAGAGATCGCGTTTCAAATCGTCCGGGCTCATGTCCGGAAGGCTGCGTCCATAGTCCAGAACGAGCGTCGCCCCGGGCAATTGCTGCTGCGCGTACGTTTGCTGGGTTTGTTCGGGCGGTGGAGTGGACGCGCCTCCCACGCTGACCTGCACGTGATCGCGCCAGTGGAAGTGCTTTTTGCCGCCACCGTTGATGCTCAGCACGATTTGGCTGGCGCGAAATTCAATGGACGTGATCTGCACAGTATCGCCCTGACTGGCCGCGGTGCCGTAGAGCCTTAGCGCATCGCTCAAATGCTGCATGTCGAGCGGTTTTCCCGCCGGAATCTTATAGCCCTTCTTACCACCCGGCAGTGGTTGCACGACGCGGGCGAACTCGCCATCCACGAAACGCACCAGGAGCAATCGCGATTCCGGCTGCAGGGTTTTCGATGACTGATCCGAAGACGGAATCGCCGGAGGTTCCGATGCGTCCGCACGCGCCCCGGCCAGAGCCGCGGGAAAGGCGTTTCCAAGACTTGCGGGAGTGGAACGGAAAGGAGTCAAACCCGGAATGTCCGCTCCTAACGAGAGCGCAACCAAGAGCGCGATGGTGAACTGAACGCCCACGACGGTTTCTCTATTCTACGGCGTTTGCCCGTCTTCGGGAATAGCAAGTTCAAGCGAGCACCTGGAGAGCCCGGTCGCATCTTCTGGGGTTAGACGACATGCCGGTCAATACCCGAAATCGCGTACCGTGTGCCGGGATCGAATGGATTTCCTTCGGCGCGCGCAGCATGCAAGAATGAGGCGCTCATTCACGAAAAAAAAATGCTCCATCGCCTGTTTATCGCGGTCGCGGCACCCACTCTGGCCCACAGCGCGAGGCGCTGGCTCTACCACCTGGGCGGTTTGGGGTTTATTCCACTGGGACTGCTCGACGCCTCGATCATTCCGGTACCGGGCAGCATGGATGTGCTCACGGTTGTCCTATGTGCACGCCGGAGCGATTTGTGGCTCTACTACGCGATCATGGCGACGATCGGCTCGGTGTTAGGAGGTCTTGCGACATACCGGCTGGCTCGCAAAGGCGGCAAGGAAATGCTTGCGCGCAGGTTTTCAGCCCGAACGCTCAAGAAAGTTTATGCGATCTTCGAGCGATGGGGCTTTGGCGCGATCGCCCTCCCTGCGTTGCTGCCGCCCCCAGTGCCCATGGTTCCGTTCGTGCTCGCCGCCGGAGCGTTGCAATATTCCGTGAAGAAATTCCTGGCCGCGCTCACGTTGGGCAGGCTGGCCAGGTTCACGTTGCTGGGATTTCTGTCCGCTCGTTATGGACGGCCGATGCTGACTTACATTTCGCAAAACGGGCATCCGGTCCTGCTGACCGTTCTTGGGTTAATCGCCGTGACCGCTGCGGTTTTCGTGCTCTTCTACTTTGGCAAACGACGACGACGGCGCGCCCGCGCCTAATCGTTTTCCAGACAATGTGTCTTAGCGGACAGACATGCGTGGAGACCTGTCTCAGAATGTCCGCGCTAACGAAATTGCGGACGGGGAGCCAACGATGACAAAGCCAAGCACAAAAGACGAGTTAGAAGGCAATCTTCACGACCTTAAGGGCGCGGCGAAGGAAAAAGCGGGACAGGTGATGAACGATCCCGACCTCGAATCTGAAGGCCAAGCAGAAAAGATCGCCGGAAAAATACAAAAGAAGGTCGGACAGGTGGAGAAGGTTCTCGGCCAATGAAATTGACGCGCTCAGTGCAGCCAGTGAACTAAAAGGAGATCCAAATGTTATTGCTGATTATCATTCTGATTCTCTTGTTCGGCGGTGGTGGCGGCTATTACGGATATTCGAGATGGGGAGCAGGCGGCGGACTTGGGATCGTCGGGACGGTCCTACTCATTGTGCTGATCGTGTACCTGCTCGGTGGGATTCGGCTGTAAACCCGGCTGAGGGCCGCTTCACGGTTTGGCAGTGAAGAGAGACCCCTTCGTCTTCAAGATGGGGAAGGCCTCGGGTGCTGGCGGGACGATCGCGATCGCCGCCAGCACCGTCAGTTCAGGACGCAGACACCGCGCGCGCCTTTTCTGGCTGCCCGACGAGTTCCTCAAAAAGAGTCCGGTAATGAATCATCGCCTGGCGCAATTCCTCGGTGCTCGCTCGTCCCAACGTTTGCCGCGCCGCGATTGCGTGAGCTGCACGGTAATTTTCCATTACCAGTGGATGATCCACCGAAATATCCGCCGCACGCTGTTCAAAATCGCTGACCGGATACCCGCGCGTCAACATCACGTCGCCAAGCAGTTGATCGGCTTCCGTTACCGCGCCTCCGGGACTGTCCACAAATCGTGACTGGACCTTGCCCCATGATTCCACGAAACGTGCGTGGTCGGCAGGAGCTAGCGCCCGGATATGAAAACTCTCGACGCGTTCCGCGCGCTTTTCGAGTTTGGCTTCCGCGCGACGCTGATTCCCGCCTTCCTGTACGGCGCGGGCATATTCCGGACCACCGAATTGCCCGCGCAGCCTGGCGGTGCGGCGCTTGCGCATGTATAGCATCGTGGCGATGCCTCCAATGACGACCACTACGACGGCAACTATTAGGGCCCATTGCATGGTGCTCAGTGCATTCAGATTCATGACTTGCCTCCATTGCTTCCACGAGTCTTTGATCAGGGCTGAGGAACCGGACGGGCAGAATCATAGTGGCGGCAGGATCGGAAGTCTGTTCGCAACGGCACACTTCTGAAGACTCGGCCAAATTCGGCCGGCACCTAGGACTTTCGAGAAACGCCCGTCGCGAAGAACGGTGCGAACGCGTTGATCACCGCTGTGCGGAAGGAATCCTGCCGAGTGACAAGATTATCGGTCAAGACGCCCCAGGCACCTTGTGCGTCGCGAATGCCCTGGCCGCCGGCGAATGCGTCAATGGCTTCGGAGAGTTCGATTCCGTCGTCCACGACAGTTTTCACAAGCGGCTCGGGCATCAAGACAGCGCCCGATTGGCCAAACGCCGTGCGTCCGGCTCCGTCGGTGACATAAGCCCAATTTTCAAGGAATACCCAACGGTCGGCGCGTTCGTGAACGATTTCAATGCCGCCTTCCAGGCCGACAAAATATTTCCAGGCGACATTTTTTTCGCGGGCAATACCAAGTAGAGCCTCGGCGCGCTGACGGGCACCGGTCATGATTTCTTCGCGGGAAAGCGGCGTGTGGCGGACGCCGCTCGGCACTTCCATGCCCGTTACTTCGAAGAGCGCCTTGGGGCCCAGGCGAGGCGCAATCGCATCGAGAGCCTCGCGGACGGCGTCCAATTTAGGCCTGCGAGTGCTCCCGACGGCAACAATCATTTTTCCCACGGCGAAATCAATCGGACCGCAAAGATATGCCAGCATGGGCTTCGGGCGGGCAGAACTCTAGCACGGTGCGGCGGAACGAGCCACTGGATCGATTTGAACGATAGAGCGGAAAAATGGAGCGGGATAAGAGAATCGAACTCTCGCCTCCACCTTGGCAAGGTGGCGTACTACCACTATACGAATCCCGCCTACTGGACGACAGAACGTCGCCTGAGCCATTTATAGCACGGCACCTAAAGAGGGACAAGGCCCGCTCCGAGGCCTAATTCGCAAAGGAAGAAGGTGGGGTTACCTGAGGCTTCGAGGCCTGGGAACCGAGGCAGGAAAAACTGTGATTCGCCTAATCCACTTCCATAATGCGAGTTGCTTTCACGACAGGCGACTTCTTCTGGCGTTCGGCAAACTTCTCGGCGCGTTCGCGATCAATGTAGACGCGACCGAACTTCTCGCCGTCATGGTAATACACGGTAACCTGCCAGTGACGATGTTTGCGTCTGCGGTCCTGGTGGAACCGGCTGGAACCCTTTGATTTTGCTTTCGATGTCGTTTTCTTCTTCACGATGGGATAGCCCTCAATGCCCGCGACTATCGCAATTTTGATTTGGCCGCGCAAGTAGCAAGAAGAAGGTTAACTTTCCTATTATTTAGCAACTACAGTTTCCGGCTACCTGCCAGGCCACATTGGACCGCACAGTTTGGAAACACTTTACAACGCGGTGGAACATTTGGCGAGGGTGCCGCGTAGTATCTATAGGACGGCAAGGAGCGAGCAATGGTTTCAAACTTGAATGGCAAAGCACAAATCGAAGACTTGGGAAATCATCCGAGAGAGACTGTGGACGCTCTGCGAACCCTGCTAACCAGCGGCGCAAGCACGACTGCGGACCCCAAGCGCAACGGTTTCTATGAAGTAGAGAGCGATTCGGTGGTCTATTACATCCACGTTTCGCCCGTGACCGGCAAGGTGTTGCTCCTCGCCACGTGGCAGAACCAAGCGGTTCCCGTAGGCCAGGCCTCCTAGCGCCCGTTCAGTTGGCCGGTAACGCCGCATCGGCGGCGGAAAGATCTGCCGCCTTCACATTCAACTGGTCAAAAACTTCCTTCTTCAGCTTGTAGAGCGCCGCGTCGCCGCTCGCTTGCGCGTATATGAAATCCCCGGTGGGCTTGGAGATTCGCAGAGTCAATTCCTTGCCATCCTTGCCCGTCAGCGTCAGCTGGATGGCAGGGGTTGAGAGCTGCGCCAGTAGATTCGGTGCGGGGTGGTCAATTACCTCCTCGGCTCGCACTGTGCCGAGAGGGTCGAGAACTTTCCAGCCGGATGCGGCTTTCCCCTTCCGATCGGCCGGCGATTCAAAAGTCCAGTCATCTGAACTATCCGGCTTGCGAGTCAGAGTGAATGCGCCGTCGGCGTCCCGGATTTGAATGCGCTGTGTGTCGGCCAGATCCGTGTGGAGAACCTGTTTGTCGCGCAGGTCGGCGGATTTCTGCGAAAGCTTCTTCTCGAGATCGCCGTCAATCCGAAAAATGGTGGGCCGTGAAAGATCGCGCGCGAAATACAGGTCTCCGTCCTTCTTGCCGACCACGAGCGTGGACTTCGCCCCTTTGTCGCCGGAGGCGGTGAACGTGATGGCCGGAGCCGCGAGGCCGTACCGCGCGAGGTCGTCGGGCTTTTCGCTGGCAACCGAAACCATTTTGGAGTTGGCAATGGCCTGAAGCAGCGAATCGACGGCGTCTTTGTCGGCGAGTAAACCCGGGGCCGTGGCGAACTTCCACTCGTCATTGTCCTTCGAAACCGAGAGGCCGCCAGCTGAGTCTTTGAGGTCAAACGACGCGACCTGCTCGCTATTCAGGTGCAGGACGGCACGGTCGCGCAGGCCGTCGAGCGATTTTCCGACGCTGGTCGAAAGCAATTGCGGCAACAGAGACACGTTTTGCCCGCCGTCAATGATCGTGTAGGCCGATTCACCGGCGAAATCGTTGTCCCCGATCACAATCGTATGCTTTGAACCATTCGCGAGCTGGAATTCCACCGAAACTTTCGGCGGGTCAAGTCCAAAGGCTTTCCGCCGGTCAGCCGAGCCTGACTCGGTTTGCGCGATTCGCGCGGCGGCAAGCTGATCAACGATTCCATCTGCAGTCGGCTGGTCGGCATCGGTCTCGATGGGCTGCACGATTCGCCACGCGCCATCGCGCTTTTCAAAGCGAATCGGGGAGTCTCCTGGCTGGGCGGGGTGAGCGAGTGTGAATGACACAATGTCGGAGGCCTGAATCGTAAAGGCGGGTTTCGATGTATCCGCGGCGGGTTTGGGTTCGCTTCCCTTCTTCCAATCGAAATAGTACACGGCAGCGCCGAGAGCAACGGCGCAAAGGAGGACGAGAAGAGTCGTTTTCTTGATCATGATCGCCTGCGCGGACTCTCTAGCGCCGCTTCCACCAGATGGATATCCCGACGATAATAACGAGGCCCGGAAGGAAAAATCGATCAATCCAGGCGAGAGCGGTTGCTTGCGCCGCGGTAAGCGTGATGTGGCGGCTCGTCTCGGGTTTGGGGCGGATCGAAATAAGGTCTTCATCCTGCGCGAGCCAATTAATGGAATTGAGGAAGAAGTCGCCATCGCTCCCCGGACCGCCGAGCACTTGGTTTGTGGCGAAGTCGGAGTCTCCGACGACGACGAGTCGAGCGCTCTTATCGTCCACCTTTCGGCTGGCGGCCACTCCCAACGAGAGAGGGCCGATCGTGTCGGTCTTCGCGTCGTATGTCACGGTTTGCGCAAGCTTCGGCTTGGTGAAGCTTTGCGGCGAAGTCATCAGCAACTCCACAGCCTGAGGATCGGTCTTCGATTTATCGGCAATGGATACCGTGCGTGCGATGGGAAAATAAGTCATCTGACCCACGAGACTCTTGGTGATCGGGCTGTCTCCGAATTGCACGACAAGCGGGACCGCGGGTCCGGTCCCGAGCATCTGACCCAATTTGCTCACGTCTATCACGACGTTGTTCCCGACATTGATGTTCCACGACTGGAAAATGGCGTCGAGCTTGGGGTCCATCTCGGGATCAATTTCAACCAACGCTTTGCCGCCAGCTTCGAGATACTTGGACACCATCGCGGTTTCCTGCGGGAAGAAGGACTTCGTGGGTCCGGGGATCACAAGTACATCACACTCGGTGGGGATGCCGTTTCCGCTGACAAGGTTGATGGACTCCGTGGCGTAGGTTTCCTTCTTAAGGTTCTCCGCTATCTGCGCGTAGCCCTCCACGCCGCTATCGGTTAGTGATTTCTCGCCGTGGCCAGTTACGAAACAGACTGTCTTCACCGTGTCCCGCGTCACCTTGAGGATCGTATTGGTAACGTCCGATTCGGAGAAGCCACCCTCGGGGCTGCCTTCCAGACTTACTTTCCGTTCGCCCGAAGCCACGATGACGTCGCCAAGGTGTTTCGCACCGTACTCCCTGGCCACTTCGGGCTCTTCCTGCGGGTTGACGTCCTTAAACTTGAAATGCGGGCTGAGATGCTTGTACCCGACCATCAAATCTTCGAAACGCTGAGATTCCGGCGTCGAATCCGTAGGTCGCGCGAAGCGAACGATGGTGACGTCTTTCTGCAGGCCGCCGACGACCTTTCGAGTCTGGTCGGAAACGCTGAATAGTTTTTCGGTGGTCAGATCGAAACGCTTGGGGTGGCGAAAACTCAGGAAGTTCAAAATCACCAGGATGGCGATGACGGCGACGGACATCACGATCGCATTCGTGCCGAGCTGCGAAGATCGCTTCGAGAAAAAACTCAAGATGTGCCGAAAGCCGATGACGATCGCGGCGACGAGAACGACGCCGCCCCCGATCATCAGAATCTTGCTGGTTCGCAGCAACTCGCCCTGAATCGAATAACGCAGAAATCCCGCGATCACGCAGGCACCGCCGACCGCCGCGAGCGATCGAGCCGCCTCTTTCGAATCCCAAGTCATACTATGAGTTCCTCCGCCAGCGCGAAGACCGCGCTACGCCCGCCGCCAACGCATGGAATCAACCGAGCGGACGGTCAAGAAAATGAACAGAATTATGAAGCTGACGTAATAGGTCACTCCCGAGGTATCAATGATTCCGCGGGTGAAATCGTCGTAATGATTGATCACCGAAAGATACTGCAAAAGCTGACCCACCGTGCCGCCCGCGCCGCGGGTGCCGAAATCAATGGCCCAGAGGGTCAGAAAGGCACCGAAGGTGATCGCAGCGGCGATGATCTGATTCTCAGTGAGCGACGAAAGAAAACCACCGAGGGCTAGCAGGGACCCTCCAAACAGCAGCGCCCCCAAGTATCCGGAGAGCACCATGCGAAAGGGTGGAACAGGATCGCTGTGCAGCCAGATGAAAACAACGCAGCCGGCGGTCGGGAGCAACATCGCGGCAAATAGCGTAAGCGAAGCGAAAAACTTGCCCAAGACGATCTGCAGCTCAGTGATGGGCGAAGTCATCAAAAGCTCCATCGTGCCGCGCTTTCTTTCGTCCGCATAAATGCCCATGGTAACCATCGGAAGGAAAAAGAGAAAAACAAGAACTAGAAATCCAAGATAGGCGCGAAGCACCCAGGTGGGTGCGTCGGGCGCCTGATCGTTCGCCGCGTTCACGTACAAATCGAAAAAGAAACCGGTGAGGAAGAGAAACAATCCCACGAGCACATAGGCGACGGGCGAAACGAAATAGTGGCCCATCTCCTTGCGATAAATGGCGTACAAACTCCGCATCATTTCCTCCGATTAGTTGGACGGCTGCGCGTGGGCGGCGTCGTCGGTAGTCAGCTCGAGGAAGATATCTTCCAGGCTCATGCTCACGCCGCGCAATTCGTAAAGCTCCCAGCCTTTTTCGACGATCCTGGCAGCGATCAGGCTGCGGATATCCTGGCCCGGCGCGGCCTCGACCGTCGCCATCAGATGGCCATCGGCGCGCGTGGCATCCAGTTGCACGCGGCTGGTCCCCGGAATGTGCCCGAGCAATTCCTGCAAAGGCCTCTCCGGCGCGCGCACCTCAAGTTGAATTCTCTGGCCGCTGTTCAGCTGGGTGGTCAGGTTCTGGGGAGTGTCCACGGCCGCGATCTTGCCTTTGTTGATGATCACCACACGGTCGCAGGTCATGCTGACTTCGGGCAGGATGTGCGTCGAGAGAATGATCGTGTGACTTCCCGCCAGACTCTTGATGAGATGGCGCACTTCAATGATCTGCTTCGGGTCGAGCCCCACGGTCGGTTCGTCAAGAATGATAACGTCCGGATCGTGGACCAGGGCCTGCGCCAAGCCGACGCGCTGCTTGTAGCCCCGCGAAAGGCGCTTGATCAGCTGGTTACGCTTGTCGCCGAGATTGGTTTTCTCGAGCGCGTCGTCCACGCGAGCTCGCCGCCGATCCGCGGGAATATTCTTGATTCGCAGAACGAAGTCGAGATAGGTGCCAACAGCCATATCAGGATATAGAGGAGGCGCCTCGGGCAAATAGCCAATGTGGCGGCGCACCTCGAGCGAATCCTGCGCGACGTCGAATCCAGATACGCGAGCCGTTCCCGACGTCGCGGGCATGAAACCGGTCAGGATTCGCATCGTGGTGGTTTTTCCGGCGCCGTTCGGGCCGAGAAAGCCGAGGATTTCGCCTTTGTTGACGGTAAACGAGACGTGATCCACTGCAGTGACCGGGCCATAGGCCTTGGTCAGATTCTGAACTTCAATCAATGCTTTCCTCCGTATGAGCAGTGCGAAAAAAAGAGGACAAACCCGCTATCCAAGCCCCAGTAAGCAATTACTTATACCAAAAAAATGATCAAAATAGAAAATTGCGCCAACCAATCGGCAACGTTTTCAGCAAGATTCATGCCGTTTGTTTTGGGCAAGCGCGATCGCGAAGCGCTCGGCCCCAGCTGCCGGATGCCCCTCAACGCCACCGGACCCTTCACCGACAGGCAACGAGCGACACTCTGGATGCATCCACCATGGCTGACTCATGCTGCATGTCGCGATTTCCGGGTTGAGACACATTCCATGCTTAAGATGCAACGCGCCCTCATAGGGTTGGGGAGGGTTGTGCCGCGGAGAAGCAGATTGACTCTCTGTGGCTGCTTTGTTATTCAAGTCAATTCGCTAGATGCGCCGGAGCTTCCTGTGAGACTATCCAAATCCCGGCCGCGTCCGAATGGAAATCCGTGGGAGTAAGACGGTTCCGAAGGCGTACGCCCAAATGGAACGCAACACCGCGCAAGGGGGCAGATTCGATCATGGGAATTCGGGTGGCTGCATGAAGACGATGCGATTCGCTGCGGTGGTTTGTGTGGTCTGTCTGGGCCTCGGGATACTTTCTGGGTGCGGCGGCGGTAGCTCGATGATCTCGATCACGATAAATTCCGTCACCGGGATCCTGATGATGGACCAAACCCCGCTCGGTTCCGCGACGCCGAACACGCTCAACTTCACCGCCACAGTCGGTGGAGACACGTCGGCGAAGGGAGTAACATGGAGTTTCGCGAAGCAATCCGGCTGCGCAGGTTCGGGTTTGGCGGTCGGAAATTGCGGCACGCTCACAAATATCGCTGCATTTGGAGTTACGTACACCGCGCCGGCAATAACTGCCACCACCTCCGTAGTCATAACTGCAACATCTGTTGCTGACCCGAATACCACCAAGACCGCGACTCTTTCGATCGTCCTCGCGCCCGTGTTCGCGACGACGGAGTGCAATCCGAGCGGCGTGCTTCCTTGCACGCTGGTGGGTGGAAATAACGCGGTCCCCTATACCCAGACGTTTTCGTTTACAGGCGGCGTCTCACCCTACACGTACTCCGTGCCGATCGGCTCGATTCCGAATTGCCTGAAGCTGAACACTTCGTCCACGAGCACTACGGGCACGATCGTCGGGACGCCGTGTGGCTCGGGAACGTCCACTTTCACGATCCAGGTTGTGGACAGTGGAGGCGCGCCGCCGGTCAGTCAGCAATTTGTCATCACGATCGCGCCGCCGCCGCTACTTACGCTGACGCAAGCTCCGCTTCCTCCCGGTACGCTGAATTCGACTTATCCTCCAGCATCGATCGCGACAAACGGCGGCGTGGCTCCGCTGACTTGGACGATCACTTCCGGAAGTTTACCGCCCGGCCTGTCGTTGAATGCCGCCAACGGTCAAATCACGGGCATACCGATTGACGAGTCACACGCGACGCCTCCGGTAACCTACCCGGCGATTTACACTTTCTTCGTGCAGGTGTCAGACTCTGCCCTCCCAACGTCACAAAGGGCTCCGGTACCTCCCGCGCAATTCTCGATCACGATTCAGAAGCCGCAGCCCTTGCTGATTACCACCGAGGGACCGCTGACAAGCGGCATTACGGCAGTCGGATACGCAGCCACTTTGAACGCCTCGGGCGGGGTGCCTCCGTACACATGGAGCGTAATCCAAGGACAACTGCCCGCCGGACTATCGCTCTCGACGCTCGCGAATGGCGGTGGAATGATTTCAGGTACCCCCGTCCTTGTGACGACTTCGACTTTCACGGTTCAGGTATCCGATTCCGAAGTCAATCCTGCGAATGGGACTCCCGCGCCCGCAACCAATTCTGCGCAGTTTGTGATTGCAATCAACGCGGGCACAACAAACAACAAGCTGCTGAGCGGCCAATACGCATTCCTCTTTAACGGCTTTGACGTTGATGGACCGGTCGAGCTGGCCGGCACGCTCACAGCGAACGGCGATGGGCTGATCACTTCTGGCAGCATAGAAAGCAATCGTGTTTCCGGCGTCGCGGTGGGAGGAGTTATCTTGCCGCCGGGTGGGAAAATACCGCCGGGCAGCACGTACACAATGGGATCCGATGGACGCGGGACGATGGAATTAGCTTTCGCCTTTGGCGCTAATACGCAGATCGTGGCAGATTACGATCTGGTGCTCGACTCCAGCGGGAACGTGAACTATTATGAGGACTACACCACGAAAACGAGACAGGACCCAGCCCACAAACTGACGCACGGCGCGGGCGTGATGAAGCCCGTCACGGGACCAGCGAGCTTCGGTAATGTCAACTTCAACGGAAATTACGCACTGGAATTGCCTGGCTACGATTTGACTGGAAAACCCGCCGCACTTGCGGGTGTTATCAAACCGGATGGAAACCAGACGATCAATCCCGCCATCGGCGGTCTCAACAGCGACTTCAATGACGCAGGGACCTTTACAACCCAGTCGCTCTCGGGAGACTACACATTCGGTGCAGGAAATCGCGGGACGGCGGAGCTCACGTTTGCGCCGAACGGACCGCAGGTGACGGCGAATTTCATTTTCTACTTTGTCACGCCCTCCGACCTGTATTTCATTGAAGCAGACAGCGATACGACCACCGGGCTGCCGACCGTGTTCCGGCTCTCCGGCGAATTAATTCTGCAGCAGACGAATACGGCGTTCAATCAATCCACGCTTGCTGGTGCGAGCGTCGCAAGCGGAACGGGCACAGGCACGGGGGGCAATGCGAGCATATTCGCGGGCCTGCTGACATCAACTCTGTGTAATCAAAACGCTGCCGTGAACCTGGCCTATGATGAAAATAACGGCGGCACGATCAATGGCGGAGCGGCGGTGCCGATTTCGTTTACCGGAACGTGCGCAATCACCTCGAATGGCCGCGTAGCCTTTACGGGACTCGGATCCTCCGCGGCGACGACACGCGTTGCATCTGCATACTTGACCGGCCCCGCGCAGGGATTCCTGATCGGCAGCGACGCCGCAGTCACCACGGGAAGGCTTGAACAGCAGACAAGCGGGCCGTTGTTTTCGCCGAAGTCCTTCTTCGACGGCTACACCCTGAGCGCGCCCTTCATGGCGGAAGCAAACGTGAAGAATGTGATCGGGCAGACGACCGCCGACGGGATCGCAACACTTTCAGGTGTCGTGGACGAGATTGATCCAACCGGGGCCTCGGGGCCAAAGCTGGCGCAACCGCTGACCGCAACCTACTCGAACCCTGCTGCAAACGGGCGCGGCACGCTGACGGGAACGGGCACAGTGCCCAGCGGATTCCCCACAAACTCGATCTTCTACATTGTGTCGCCGAGCAGCGTCCGAATAATTTCGGAAGACACGACCGACACACACCCACAACTGATTCTGCTGGATCACTAGGCTTGTGCTGTTAAAGACTGGAACGGGGACGCTTCCGCAGAGGCTGGATGCGCACCGCGCTATCCCCTCTTTTCGTCGTCCTTTTCCTTCAGTTGCAATGCGGCGGAGTTGATGCAGAAGCGCAGGCCGGTCGGCTGAGGACCATCTTCAAAGACGTGGCCCAGGTGAGCATCGCAGCGGCTGCACATGACTTCCGTGCGGCGCATGCCATAGGCCGTGTCGGTTTCCATTTCGACATTTTCCGCTTTGATCGGCTGATAGTAGCTCGGCCAGCCGGAACCGGAATGGTATTTCGCGTCAGAGGCAAATAGCGGCTGCCCACAGCAGACGCAAACGTAGGTACCCTCGGTCTCGGTATTCTCGTACTCTCCGGTAAAGGGCGGCTCAGTTCCCTTCTTGCGAGTGACATGGTACTGCTCGTCCGTCAGCTTCGCCCGCCACTCCGCATCGTCCTTGCTTATTTTTTCGCTCATGCCGATTAGATTACACGAGGTTCCGCTCGGATGCATCGGTACCCCGCAAAACAAAAGCCCGCAAGGCTCCGGGATGAAGACTCGCGGGCTCTGGCTCCAAACCTGCGTCTTTGGCTCCGCTACTTCGCCGGAATGTAACTGAGATCCGTGCGGAATTCGACAATCTCGCTGTACTCGCTTTCGATCGAGCTCTCGAGCCTGTCGTAAACCGAGTCGGATTCGTTTTGGCCGAATGCGTCTTTGAGCATTTCACGGAACGGCTTCACATCTGGCTTGTCCTCGAAGTCCGCCCAGCTCGCGCGCGATTCGACCAACAAGAATGTACCGTCGTAACCGCCGTTGGCGAGTTCATACCACTCGTAATGCACGGGCCATTTCGTCTTTTGAACTGCTTCGGCGAGCCGGACCAATGCGCCCCGAAATTCAGGTATTTTGTCGCGATGCACGCGAAACGTAACTAACTCGGTGTATTTCGAGGGCCCGGTGGATGCGGGGTCGGGATTGCTCACCTTCGGCTGATATTCGTAGTAGCGGTCTATCACCGACTGCACGTAAGCACCGATCACTTTATTGAATTCGTTGGTGTCGTCGGCGTCGGGAATTGCCGGTTTATCAAAATCCGTCCAGTGCTGATCCAGGCGGCCGACGAGATAGGTTCCGGTGTCGTCGCCGCTAATCGTCTGGAATACGTAAAGCGGTTGCGTGTCTTTTTGCTGCTTGTGCCAGTCCGCTTTTTGCTTGCGCCCTTGTTCGTACTGCTGGCTCATACCGGCTTTAGGAGTTTGGTACTCGATTGCGGCTATGGTTCCGGTGGTGGTCTGCGCCGAGGCCGAAAACGCAGCCAGTGCAGCAACCGCAAAGACGTAGGTGTACTTTATTTTCATCTTTCCTCCGAAAATTTGGGGTGGGGTCCGCGTGCGACCCGAAGGGTAATCCTCGCTTCTCGGCCCTGTCAAGCCTTCGGCGTGCTCTAGAAGCATCGTGGAACCGCGACCGTTGTGGTAAATTCATTTTCGATGGCGCAATGGAAGAAACTCGGCTGGATCGCTCTCGCTGTTTGCGGGCTAGTCGCAATTTTGCTTTTCGTAAGGTTTTCGTCGGTTTGGCATTCGTCCGCGCCCGCCAATGGATGGAATTCGGGGGCAATCCAGAGCACGCTTGCGGGCGTGCGTGTGCGTGAGCTCGATTCCACCCATGCGGCAGTGGTTTTCTTCTACGACCTCGACAACAGGACAGACAGCGACTACCGGCTTTCGAGCGGACCAAACGTCGTCATTATGAGCCGCCTGCCCCCTAATGGCAGCTTAAGCAGCGACGAGCCGATTAGTCTGGATTCAGCCGCGTTCGTGCCGGCCAGGAACCGAACGCGCATCTCGCTGGCGATAAGCCACACGTTCGACTGGCCGCCGCAGAGAGACGCCGCAGCAGAACGCCAAGTGAGACAGTTCGTGGCCGATCAAGTCACAGGCGTGGAAGGATTCGTGCTTTTCGATCAGGCGAGTCGGTATCAAATCGAGCTGGCCACAGTTACGCCGCAACTCCAGCCAGCATCCATTTCGACTTCAAACTGACAGTCAGCGAGGCGGACCAGGCCGGGCTAAGCCTTGAAATGACCGCTCAGCCAGCATACAATTTCGGACACCGAGAAACTGTTGCGGATCCCAGGCCCGCAACTGAAAGAAGTTAAGTCGGCACCATGTCCAACCCTCTCGCGCAGGCCCACGACCATCTGGCCGGGTCGGACCGTCGCCTGCACTTTCGGCAACCGATACGGACGCTCGCATACGTGGAACTCGATGAGGGCAATGGCGGGATCGTCCTGAACGTTAGCGAAGGCGGGCTTTCGGTGCAGGCTTTCGCGAGTCTGATGGACGACGTTTTGCCCGCCGTGCGCTTTCAGCTCGCCGAGTCCGAGGGCTGGATTCAGACAAGCGCGCGGATCACCTGGACTGGCCAGTCGAGGAAGTTGGCAGGGCTCGAGTTCATTGACCTGCCGGAAGATGCACGCGGACGGATCAAAGAATGGCTAATCCATGAGGCGTTGCCGGCCGGAACGGCACTCGGCGAAGTCGCGAGTTCGATAGTAGACGAGTCTCCAGAAGTAACCCCCGAAAACCGCGAAGCCGCGGTGGCGGCTGTCCCCACTCCGGTGCCGACGATCGCCACGGAGCATCCCGTCAGGACTGAACCTCCTGCTTCGGAAACTGGAACGCCGATGCCCGGCGCGACGATCACCGAAACGGTCTCGCCTCCGACAGCAGATGCGTTCGCACGGATCTTGGGTCGCGCCCATGAAATCGAGCGCGAGGCTAGCGGCCAAACGGCCGGCGCGAAGAGTCCTAGTGCCGAGCGACTCATCGCAAATCGAGGGGCCGCGGCCGCCGTCCTAGTGCTCCTGGCCATCGCGTCGCTCGCGGCGGGATGGGCAGCCGGACAGGGAAAGCTGGGGCGGTTCCTTGGAAAAACTAACGCGATTGCTTCACCGAAGGGCCCGGACAATCGAGCAACCGCGTCAATCTCCACGGTCCCCGTCCCGCGGATATCGGAAATCGAAGTGGTAAACGCGAGTGGTCAACGCTGGACGATCCCGTTCAACGGCCCACAGGGCAATTCTGTGGATGCTTCACACAGGCAAACCAACGCAAACGCTTCCTCGGAGGCGCAGAAACCTCAGACGGGGTTCCGCACATGGATTATTTCCCCCCCCCAACAAACCCGCGCAGCTGCTGATCAAAGCGGACCCATCGCCGAGAATCCACCGCAGTTGGCGGATACTCCAGCGGCGACCGAAGGCGTCTTGACGTCATCGGGGGCGATTAATTCTCACACTCTGGCGGGCCCACCGCCGTTGCGCATGCCGGAGCCGCAGCCGACAGGAATCGCGAAACAGGGCCAGTTGATTCATCGCGTGGATCCCGACTATCCGGCGCTGGCCAGGCAAGAGAATGCCGAGGGCACTGTTAGACTCAATGTCACCGTCGGTCCAGATGGGACTGTTCGCGGCATCTCGCTGTTGGGCGGCCCGCGATTGCTTGTGAGCGCAGCCGAAAGCGCGGTTCGGCAGTGGCGCTATACGCCGACTATTCTCGATGGGAAGCCGGTCGAATTTCAGAGAGAAGTGGACCTGACTTTTCATCTTTCGACCGCTGCGCATTAAAACGGTCCCCCTTCGCGCTTTGCTTCTTCGTTCCCGCTTCAAGCCTCTGGATGGCCATTGATCTGTCGGTGATATCCACAATCAGCAATTTGGATTGGACTTCGCCTGCGCCCGGCAACTAGAGTTTTGGCGATATATGGGGGTTGCATCTCCGCGACTGGAGTTGCGCCACATCGGCGTTCAATCGTGAAGGCGTGAGATAAATAGAGGCAGACGCGATGGCACAATCGGGCGTCCGACGGAAACCAGATGACCAGGGAATGCAAAGCGTGAGCCAAGGTACGGACGTGCGTGACGCGAACTACGTCCTAACTCTGGAAGAGATTGGGAACCTCGCACGGCAGGGTGGCAAACCGGCCGAAACGCTGATGAACGTGGTCGCGCTGATCGCCAAGCGCTTCGAAACCGACGTGTGTTCGGCCTATCTGCTCGAGCCCGATCGCGCGAATCTGGTGCTGGCGGCTACGGTAGGGCTTCGGCGCCAGTGCATCGGCACTCTCCGCATGGGAATCCACGAAGGTTTGGCGGGCTTGGTCGCCGAGCAGGTGCGGCCCGTCGCCGTGGAGCAGGCGAAAGATCATCCCCGATTCAAGTATTTTCATGAAGCTGGCGAAGACGCATACCAATCGTTCGTCGGCGTTCCGCTGATTGACCGGGGCGTTCTACAGGGCGTTCTTGTAGTGCAGACCATCGAGGCGCGTGTTTTTCGCGAGGATGAAATTCAGATGCTGTCGAACGCCGCTGCCGAGGTGGCGCCGGTGGTCAGCGAAGCTCGCACCCTCGACCGCTTCATCGCTCCCGCGCAGGAGAGGCTCTGGTCGCTGGCCCGAAATGTGTGGTGGTCCTGGGATAATGATTCGACCAGCCTGTTCCGCGACCTCGATCCAGCGCGCTGGAGGGAGTTGAATCACAATCCGGTGGCCATGCTGAGCGAAATTCCGCTCGCGGAGATCGAGCGTCGAGCCGGAGAACTGGTGTTGCACAGCCGGATCAACTACGCGTACCGGCGAAAACTTGAGTACCTTGAAGCCGATCGCACCTGGGGCACACGCCATGCCGGCGTGCTGCGGCCTCGCCCGGTAGCATATTTCTCAGCTGAATTCGGATTGCACGAATCCATCCCCGAATACTCCGGCGGATTGGGTGTCTTAGCGGGCGATCATATCAAGAGCGCGTCGGACCTGGGCATCCCGCTGGTCGGTGTCGGATTGTTTTATGGCCAGGGCTATTTCCGGCAGTCGCTTGACCCGAGCGGCTGGCAGCAGGAAGAGTACCTACAAACGGATGTCACCCACCTGCCAATGGAGCTGGCGATAGGATCCAATGGGCAAGCGGTTGAGGTTCAAATCGAGACGCGCAGCGGATTGATTCGTGCGAAAGTCTGGCGCATGAAAGTGGGTCGCTGCGATCTTCTTCTGCTCGATTCGAACGTGGAGGGAAACGCGCCGCAGGACGTCGAACTTACCTCGCGCCTTTACGGCGGAGATGCCCGAGTTCGAATCCGACAGGAGTTGCTGCTGGGCGTCGGAGGGTTTCGCGCTTTGAAAGCGATGGGCATCACTCCGGGCGTGCTGCACCTCAACGAAGGGCACAGCGGATTCGCGGTCCTCGAAGCCATTCGGAACCGCATGCAGGAAGAAGGCTTGGGATTCGACGAAGCCGTTCACCGAGTTTCACGCGAAGTCGTTTTCACCACACACACTCCGGTGCCGGCAGGCCACGACCGGTTCGGCGGGGACTTGATTGAGGAACACCTGGGACCTCTCGGAGAATTTCTGGGGCTGTCCCGCGACCAGCTGATGGCGCTCGGACGCGAAAACCCCAGCAATCATGACGAAGAGTTCTGCATGACCGTGCTGGGCCTTAAACTTTCGCGACGCGCGAACGCCGTTTCCGCGCTGCACGGCGAAGTGTCGCGGGCGATGTGGACGGGGCTTTATCCCGGCAAAACGGAAGACGCCGTGCCCATCGGACACATCACGAATGGCGTTCACGTCCCGACGTGGCTGGCGCCGCAGATGTTTCGCCTCTACGACCGGCACCTCGGAACGGGATGGCACGATCACAGCAGCGAAGCGCGCATCTGGGAAGGCATCGAAAACGTAGACGACGGCGAACTTTGGGAAACTCATCTCAGTCTGAAATCGCGCCTGCTGGAATTCGTGCGCCGCCGCGCTGTGAAACAAGCCGAGCGCCGCAACGAGCCGCCGGAGACCCTGCAAAGACTCGCGAACGTATTCAGTCCCGATGCTCTGACCATCGGATTTGCGCGACGCTTCGCGACCTACAAGCGCGCGGACCTGATCCTAAGAGATATCCAAAGGCTCGCCTCCCTGGTTAACGATCCGAAGCGGCCGGTGCAGTTCGTCTTCGCCGGCAAGTCGCATCCGCGCGACGATCCCGGCAAGCGCATGCTGCAGGAAATCGCGCAGATGATGCGCAATTCGCAGTTCGCGGATAAATTTGTGTTTGTCGAAGACTACGACATCAACGTCGGACGCCATTTCGTCCAAGGTGTGGACGTGTGGCTGAACAATCCGCGGCGCCCTCTGGAGGCTTCAGGGACGAGCGGGCAAAAGGTTGTATTAAACGGCGGACTGAATCTTTCCGTGCTCGACGGCTGGTGGGCGGAAGCGTACGACGGTCTCAACGGTTTCGCAATTGGAACCGGCAGGACCCATTCCCACATGGACGTTCACGATGCGCGGGACGGCGAAGACCTCTACCGCACGCTGCTCGATGAAGTGATTCCCCTCTACTACAATCGCGACCGTGACGGCCTGCCGCGCGGCTGGATCAAGCGCATGAAGCGGACCATCCGGACGCTTGGCTGGCGGTTCAATGCCGACCGCATGGTGATGGACTACACCCGGAAATGTTACGTTCCGGCGGCAGGCGGCACGTCGAGCGACATGAGCACGACGCTTTAATCCTTCGCGCGTCCGCCAATGACGCGCCGCAGAATAGGCACGCCGCGCAGGTGACGATTCCATCCCTCGCCGTTTGTCCGGCAAACATCGCGCTCGAACCAGCGTTCCGCTATAATCCGAAGAGCTCAAAATAAATCAAAGTGGACGAACTCATTTAGGATGCCGACATTTCCATCATCCCCTTCCGGTAAGGCGACCAGAGGAGCGGAAAGATCGCCACGCTCCGCAACGGCCGCCCAGAATAGTCCTTCGAAGCAACCGTTCTGGAAGTTGCTGCCCCACGTTTGGGAGCTGATCAAGCCGCGCCGATGGGTACTTGCGGGCGGATTCGTTCTGATGCTGATCAACCGCGTTTCCGGGCTGGTCGCTCCCTATACGCTACGGGCTTTGTTCGACAGGGTGATCGGCAAGCACCAAGCTTACCTGTTGCCCCGCATCGTCCTGGCCGTTGTCGGCGCGACGATCTTGCAGGGCATTACCTCTTACTTGCTCACACAGCTGCTCTCGAAATCATCTCAGCGAATGATCACGGAGTTGCGCGTCGCCGTACAGGCTCATATCGGGCGCCTGCCGGTCTCGTTTTACGATGCAAATAAAACCGGCGTCCTCGTTTCGCGGATCATGAACGACGTGGAAGGCGTCCGAAATCTGATCGGCACGGGCCTCGTGGATTTCGCAGGCGGGATCGTGACGGCGACGCTGGCTTTGGTCTACCTATTAAGCGTAAGTGTCTCGATGACGGCGGCGGCCTTCGTGGCCGTCGTGATTTTTGGCATCGGGCTAAGCAAGGCTTTCAAGACGATTCGCCCGATGTATCGCGCGCGGCCGAAACTCAATGCCGAGGTGACCGGAAGGTTGACGGAGTCGCTCGGTGGCGTTCGCGTCGTGAAGGGTTACCATGCCGAAGAGCGCGAAGAGAGGGTCTTTCAGGGCGGCGTGCAGAAGTTGCTCGACAACGTGTTGCAAACCCTGACAGCCACTTCGCTGATGAGTTTTTCCGCGACGGCGCTGATGGGAATCGTCACCGCCTCCATGATGTTTCTTGGCGCGCGAAACATTCTTGCCGGTACGATGTCGGTCGGGACGCTCATATCGTTCATGGGTTTTCTCGCTTTTCTGATCGCGCCCGTGGCGCAGATCGCGTCGGTCGGGCCGCAAATGACAGAAGCGTTGGCGGGACTCGAGCGCACTCGAGAAGTGCTGAGCGAAAAGCTCGAGGATCAGGATCCTCAGCGAACCGAGCGGCTCGATCGTGTGCAAGGCCGAGTCGTCTTCGAAAATGTAGATTTCGCGTACGATCCCGGAAAACCCGTTCTGCGAGGCGTCAGTTTCGAATCCGCACCCGGCACCTCGACCGCGCTGGTTGGGCCATCGGGCGCCGGGAAATCCACAATCATCGGTCTGATCGCGGCGTTCTACGTGCCTACCGCTGGCCGTGTGCTCGTGGACGGCGTGGATTTGGCGCACGTACGCCTCGATTCCTATCGAACGCAGCTGGGCGTTGTGTTGCAGGAAACGTTTCTTTTCGACGGCTCGATCCGCGAGAACGTGGCTTTCGCCCGACCCGACGCCAGCGAGGAAGAAATTCTGGCGGCATGCCGCATCGCTCGCGTGGATGAATTCGCCGAGGGATTCGAAAAAAAATACGAGACGGTTGTCGGAGAACGCGGCGTGAAGCTTTCTGGAGGCCAGAAGCAGCGCGTCTCCATCGCGCGCGCGATTCTGGCGGACCCGCGAATTCTGATTCTCGACGAAGCCACGTCGAGCCTCGATTCCGAATCCGAGGCGCTGATTCAGGAGGGATTGCGCTTCCTGATGCACGGCCGAACGACGTTCGTGATCGCACATCGCCTGTCTACCATACGGCGCGCCGATCAGATCCTGGTCGTCGAGGGCGGAAAAATCATCGAGCGCGGCACGCACGCATCGCTCTACTCGGCCAAAGGCCGTTACTACGATCTCTACACCAGGCAGCACGGCATCGAAACGAATCTCTTCCTCGCGCCTGGCGAAGGCGATACTCAAATGGAAGAACCTCAAGGCGCTAACGGAGATTCAGATTCCGCCAAAACCGCAGGTGCAGCTCTGCCCGATGCCATCCGTTTGATTCGCGAGCGGCGGACTTGAGCGGTCGAGCAGTCGCAAATACTCGAACAACCCCGGGAGTCGCGCGCGCGAAATGTCCGAAGTAACAATCTCAGTTTCCGGTGAAATGGGTTTCACCGACGGCTTGCCCAGCACGCAGCGCCGGTGGGCGATGTTCAGTTACCTGGTCGGCCTCGCGATGTCAGTGCTCGACGGCAATATTGCCAATACGGCGCTGCCCAATATCGCGACGCAACTCCACGCCAGTCCTGCCGCTTCGATCTGGGTCGTAAACGCATTCCTGTTGACCGTTGGAATCTGCGTTGTGCCGCTTTCGTCGCTAGTGGACATCATCGGGTACAAGAAGGTGTATCAGGGCGGCCTGGTGATTTTCACGCTGGCATCGGCGGGCTGCTCTCTGCCGCATTCGCTGAACACGCTCGTGCTCGCTCGCGTGTGCCAGGGCGTCGGAGCCGCGTGCATCTGGAGCGTCTCCGCAGCGGTCATGCGCTATACCTACCCGCGCGCGCTGCTGGGTCGCGGAATCGGTCTCGGCGGCTTCGTCGTTTTCACGTCGGCCGCCGCCGGCCCGAGCGTCGCTTCGGCTATTCTCGCGATTACGACGTGGCACTGGCTTTTCGCGATCAATATTCCGTTTGGCCTGCTAGCACTGAGTCTCTCGGAACGATGCCTTGCGCCGGCGGAAGGCTCGCGCCATCGCTGGGATGTTTGGAGCGCAATATTGAACGGCATTACGGTGACGCTATTGATCAGCGGAATCGACGGCATCGGTAATGGCAAGGGCAGCGCGATGGTGACGGGAGAACTGGCCGCGGCGTTCCTCTTCGGCGTCGCCCTAGTTTGGCGCCAAAACCATCTGAAGATACCGATGCTCGCGATTGATCTGTTCAAGCGTCCGATTTTTGCGCTCTCCGTGGGAGCGTCGTTGTGCGCATTCGTTGCCCAGGGACTGGCCGTGGTCGTGCTGCCTTTTTATTTCATTGACGTCATGAATTTCTCCCAGGTGATGGCCGGGCTTTTGCTGAGTCCGTGGCCCGTGGCTGCTGGAATCACGTCGCATTATTCGGGCAGACTTGCCGACCGTGTACCCATTCGAGTTCTCGGCACGATCGGAATGGCCGCGATGACGACTGGCCTGATACTGCTAGCCTTCGTCGGCGAGCATCCGAACAAATGGCAGATTGTCTGGCGAGCCGCGCTCGGCGGGGCAGGCTTTGGTTTCTTCGGCGCTCCGAACAACCGCGCCATGGTCGCGAGCGCGCCCAAGGAACGCAGTGGCGGCGCCGGCGGCATCAGCACCATGTCGCGACTCCTCGGTCAATCCATCGGCGTTTCGATCGTTGCGGTGATCTTTGAGCTGACCGCACGCGGCGGAGTTTCGCTCCACGGCGCCAGCCTCGCACTGTTGTTCGGCGCGGGCTCTACCGCCGTCGCTGGGATCATCAGCGGCGTCCCACAGCCGCATCTGCACCCGGAATAAGCCTTTAGCCCTGCCTCTACCAAGGCAGTCCGCTCTCCCTAAATCGCTCATATTTGAATTCCTGATACGTTGCATCCAAGAAAAACGAGGGTCTGCGAGCGCTGCGTCCATGGAAATGCCGCTGGACAGAAATGTTAATATGTATTCTCGCTCAGGAAATTCCGCAATCTTATGAAGATGCAGCGCAAAAAGAAATCCGGCTATCCGTTTTCGGGCCTGCCCAAGGCTCAGGGAATGTACCGCCCGGAGCACGAGCACGACGCGTGCGGCCTCGGGTTCGTTGCCAATATTGAAGGGCAGAAATCCCACGATATCGTCCTGAAGGGCATTCAGATCCTAATCAATCTGACGCATCGCGGCGCGTGTGGCTGCGATCCGGAAACGGGCGACGGCGCGGGTATCCTGATTCAGATCCCTCACAAGTTTTTCGAGCGTGAGTGCGCCAGTCTTGGATTCACGCTTCCCGCGCCCGGCGAATACGGCGTTGGAATGGTATTTCTCCCCGTAGATCCGCAGGACCGAATCCTTTGCGAAGGCATCCTGGAGAAAACCGCCCGCGAGGAAGGCCTCACGGTGCTCGGCTGGCGCGACACGCCGATCAACGGCGACACCATCGGACGTGTTGCGCGCAACACCCAGCCCTACATAATGCAGATTTTCGTCCGGCGCGCGCCCGGCATGGATCAGGACGCGCTCGAGCGCAAACTATATGTGCTGCGCAAAGCAGCCCAGGCCGCCGTGGGCGAATCCGACGTCAAAGAGAAGGACTTTTTTTACATCCCGTCTCTTTCCTCGCGCACCATCGTTTACAAGGGATTGCTGCTCGCTCCGCAGATCGCCAATTTTTACAAGGAGCTTTCCGATCCCGAAGTAATGAGCGCGCTGTGTCTGGTCCACCAGCGTTTTTCGACCAACACTTTCCCGAGCTGGCAACTGGCGCATCCGTATCGCTACATCTGCCACAACGGAGAAATCAACACGCTGCGCGGCAACACGAATTGGATGTACGCGCGCCAATCCGTTCTGGCTTCGCCGTTATTCGGCAAGGACATGGAGAAGTTGCTTCCGATTGTTACTCCGGGCGGCAGCGATTCCGCGGCGCTCGACAACGCCGTCGAGCTGATGGCGCTTGGCGGCCGTACTCTGCCGCACGTGATGTCCATGTTGATTCCCGAAGCTTGGGACAACGCTCCGGAAATGCCGCAGGACGTAAAGGCGTTCTACGAATACCACGCGTCGCTGATGGAACCCTGGGATGGCCCGGCAGCTGTCGCCTTCACCGATGGACGTGTAATCGGCGCCAAGCTCGATCGCAATGGTCTGCGTCCTGGCCGATACGTAGTTACGTCGGACGGGCTCGTGATCATGGCGTCGGAAGCCGGCGTGCTCCCCGTCAAACCGGAAGAAGTGCGTATGAAGGGTCGGCTCGCTCCCGGCCGCATGCTGCTGGTGGACACCGAGCAAAAGCGTCTGATCTCAGACGAGGAAGTGAAAAAACATCTGGCGGCACGGCAGCCTTTCGCACAATGGCTGAAAGAAAATCAGATCACGCTGGATGATCTTCCGAGCCCCACAAACGTCCAGCCGACGGATCACAAGACAATTTTGATGCGCCAGCGCGCCTTCGGCTATACCGACGAAGATTTGCGCACGATCCTGCACCCATCCGCGATAAAGGGCGAAGAGCCGGTCGGCTCGATGGGCATAGACACGCCGCTGGCATGCCTTTCGGACAAGCCGCAGCTACTGTTCAATTATTTCAAGCAGACGTTCGCTCAGGTGACGAACCCCGCGATTGATCCGATCCGCGAAGACCTCGTCATGTCGTTGAATAGCTACATCGGGCGCGAAGGAAATCTGCTGGATGAAACGCCGAAGCAGTGCCACACGCTCAAGCTGCGTCACCCGATCATCTCGAACTGGCGTCTGGAAAAGCTGCGCAGCGTACGTTGGGGCGATTTCCTTGCCACCACGTTGTCCACCCTCTTCGCGGTAACGGGCGGCGAACAGGAACTCGAGAAGGCTGTCGAAGAACTCTGCGTGCGGGCGACGGCGGCTGTCAAATCCGGCTATACGATTCTGATTCTGTCCGATCGCGGCGTGGACGCCGGCCATGCGCCGATTCCGAGCTTGCTGGCGCTTTCCGCCGTTCACAATCATTTGATCCGCGAGAAGACGCGCAATCAAGTCGCCTTGATCGTCGAATCCGGCGAGCCTCGCGAGGTAATGCACTTTGCGCTGCTTCTCGGTTACGGCGCGAGCGCTGTGAATCCGTATCTCGCCATCGAGACGCTAGAGGATCTCTATATTGACGGCCACTTCCCGGCCGAAAACTCATGGGACAAAGTCTTCAAGAGCTATATGAAGGCCACCGACAAGGGCCTGCTGAAAACATTCTCGAAAATGGGAATCTCCACGCTGCAGAGTTATCAGGGAGCGCAGATTTTCGAGGCCGTCGGTTTGAGTCGCTCAGTGGTCGAGCGCTATTTCACCGGCACTTCTTCGCGCATCGAGGGCGTTAACATCGAAATCCTGGCTCGCGAATCCCTGATGAAGCACGAATTCGCCATGCAGCCTCCGAGTGAATCGGATACCGAGCTTCGGGTTGGTGGAGAGTATCAATACCGCGTACGAGGCGAACGCCACCTCCTGAATCCAGTAACCGTGAGCAAGCTGCAACACGCGGTAAGGGAATCGAGTTTCGAGAGCTTTGAGGAATTCGCAAGAATCGTGAATCAGCAAAACCGGGATCTGCTGATGCTTCGGGGCATGTTCGATTTCAAGCCGAGCGGCTCGCCGATACCGCTCGATGATGTCGAACCCGCCGCGGAAATCGTGAAGCGTTTCGCTACTGGCGCCATGTCCTTCGGCTCAATCAGCAAGGAAGCGCACGAGACTCTGGCGATCGCCATGAATCGCATCGGCGGCAGATCCAACACCGGTGAGGGCGGCGAGGATGAAGCGCGGTTCAAGCCCGATGCAAACGGGAATCTCCGGCGCAGCGCGATCAAGCAAGTGGCTTCCGCGCGGTTCGGCGTGACCACGAATTACCTGGTCAATGCGGACGATTTGCAGATCAAGATTTCGCAGGGCGCAAAACCGGGGGAAGGTGGCCAGTTGCCTGGCCACAAAGTGGACGACGTCATCGCGCGAGTGCGCCACTCGATTCCGGGCGTCGGACTTATCTCGCCTCCGCCGCACCACGATATTTATTCGATTGAGGATTTGGCTCAGCTTATCCACGACCTCAAGAACGCCAATCCGCGCGCTCGAATATCGGTGAAGCTGGTCGCCGAGACAGGCGTGGGAACGGTAGCGGCAGGCGTCGCGAAAGCTCATGCGGACGTGATCCTCATCAGCGGTTATGACGGCGGCACCGGCGCTTCTCCCATCAGTTCGATCCGCCATGCGGGCGTTCCGTGGGAGCTTGGGCTTTCCGAGACGCAGCAGGTTCTGGTTCTCAACGATCTTCGCAGCCGCGTGCGCGTGCAGGTTGACGGCAAACTGCAGACAGGCCGCGACGTCGCCATCGCAGCGCTGCTCGGCGCCGAGGAGTTTGGGTTTTCCACCACGCCGCTGATTACGATGGGCTGCATCATGATGCGCAAATGCCATCTGAACACTTGCCCGGTCGGCATCGCGACGCAGGATCCTGAGCTCCGGAAAAAATTCCAGGGACAACCGGAGAACGTCGTCAATTTCTTCTTCTACGTCGCCGAAGATCTCCGCAGGGTGATGGCGGAGCTTGGCTTCCGGACCGTGAATGAAATGGTCGGGCGGGTGGACTGTCTGGTCCAGCGCACGGACATTGACCACTGGAAGGCCAAGGGAATAGACCTCTCGGCCGTTCTCTACAACCCTCCGATGCCGAGCTATGTGGGGCGACGCTGCACCGAGGCGCAGGACCACGGCCTCGAGAAAGCGCTCGACTACAAGCTCATCGAGATGACACAGGAGGCTATCGAGAACCGCGCGCCTGTTTCGCTCAGCATGCCGATCCGCAATATACATCGCACTGTCGGTACCATGCTGAGCGGAGAGATCGCGCGAAGGTACGGCTCAGCGGGCCTGCCGGACGATACGATTCAAGTTCAGTTCACCGGCTGCGCCGGGCAGAGCTTTGGGGCGTTCCTGGCCAAGGGCATTACTCTGACACTCGAAGGCGACGCCAACGACTATGTCGGCAAGGGGCTTTCCGGCGGGAAATTAGTCATCTACCATCCGCGCCAGTCGGAATTTGTCCCCGAAGAAAATATCCTGATCGGCAATGTTTGTCTCTACGGCGCAACCAGCGGCGAGGCGTATTTCGGCGGCATGGCTGGTGAGCGGTTTGCGGTGCGCAATTCCGGCGCCACGGCCGTCGTCGAAGGCGTTGGCGATCACGGCTGCGAATATATGACCAACGGACTGGTCGTTGTGCTGGGTCGCACCGGGCGCAACTTCGCCGCGGGAATGACCGGTGGGATCGCCTACGTTCTCGACAATTTCGGAGATTTCCCGGCCGTCCGCTGCAATCGCGCGGAAGTGGACCTCGAACCGGTCTCCGACCAAAAAGACATTGATCGCCTCTACCAGCTCATCGCGCGCCACAGCGAATTGACCGGCAGCACGCAGGCGAAGTGGATCATTGAAAATTGGGAATCCACGCTGCCGAGGTTCGTCAAAGTATTTCCGCACGAATACAAGCGAGTGCTGGGAATACCGCGCGTTCCTCCCGGCGTGCTTACCGCGAAGGCCGGAAGACAATCCGGCGGGCAGGTGATACGTGGGTAAGGTCACCGGTTTCAAGGAATACACGCGAGAGACTCCAACTCGCCGCCCTGTTCCGGAGCGCGTGAAGGATTATTTTGAAGTCTATCGCCCCTTCCCTGACGACAAGGTCCGCACGCAGGCGGCTCGCTGCATGGATTGCGGCATTCCCTTCTGCCACACGGGCTGTCCGGTGAACAACATCATTCCGGATTGGAACGACCTGGTGTATCGGGACGAATGGCAGGAAGCGATTCGCGTCCTGCATTCCACGAATAATTTCCCGGAGTTTACCGGGCGCATCTGCCCCGCGCCCTGCGAAGCGGCGTGCGTGCTCGGCATCAACGAGCCGCCGGTCAGCATCAAAGTGATCGAAAAGACCATCGTGGACCGCGCGTGGAAGGAAGGTCTGATCAAGCCGGAACCGCCCGCGACACGCACGGGCAAGCGCGTCGCCGTCGTTGGATCCGGGCCGGCGGGCATGGCTGCGGCCCAGCAGCTGAATCGTGCGGGTCACTTGGTGACGCTCTTCGAAAAGGCGGACCGCATCGGCGGACTTCTGCGTTACGGCATTCCCGATTTCAAGATGGAAAAGAATGTGCTGGATCGGCGCCTCGAGCAAATGGCCGCTGAGGGCGTTATTTTCAAAACGAACGCTCACGTGGGCGGCAATGTGCCCGCGGCCGACCTCCGCAAGGAATTTCACGCTGTTCTGCTATCCGGCGGCGCGGAAAATCCCCGCGACCTCAGGGTCCCCGGACGCGAACTCAAGGGCATTCATTTCGCGATGGACTATCTGCCGCAACAGAACAAGCGCGTCGCGGGCGATGCCGTTCCGGATCAAATCCTCGCGAATGGCAAGCGCGTGGTGATCATCGGCGGCGGCGACACGGGCGCGGACTGTCTCGGCACCTGCCACCGACAGAATGCGAAGTCCGTCCTGCAATTCGAAATTATGCCCATGCCTCCTGCGGAGCGCTCATCCACCACCCCGTGGCCGCTCTGGCCGCTTCAGTTGCGCACCGAAAGCGCACACGAAGAAGGTGGCGTTCGCGATTGGGCTGCTAACACGACGAAATTCACGGGCGACGAGAGCGGCAACGTGAAAAAGCTGCACGCCATTCGCGTCGGTCCGCCGCCGAAGTTCGAGGCCGTGCCCGGCAGTGAGTTCACCATTGACGCCGACCTGATATTGCTCGCGCTCGGCTTTACCGGACCCGTACAGCGCGGCATGGTCCAGCAACTCGGCGTGGATCTCGACGGCCGCGGGAACATCGCCACCAAACCGAATTACATGAGTTCGGTACCCGGCATCTTCGCGGCGGGCGACATGCGCCGCGGTCAGTCTCTTGTCGTGTGGGCCATCTCGGAAGGTCGCAGCGCCGCAAAAGCAATCAACGACTACCTCGTCGGGGCTACCCGCACAGCGTAAGTTCCAAGCGAGGCGATACGCGTTCGTTTCGCGCGCCTACTGCAAAATCCAGGTTCCTGACTTTTCGGTGAAGCGGAAAGCGTATTGCGGCGGTTCCCCTTCGCGCGCATCGGTCCGGACGCAGCGCGCCTTGCCCACCAGCCGATGGCCTGTGTTGGTTAGATAGACTTCCACAACCGACTCGCTTTGCAGCACCGTCTTGCAGCTGCACAAAAATCCGCTCAAGCTCACATTTTCGGTCGAAGTCACTTCCTCAAATTCCTTACCGTCAACGTTGGTCCCACGAAGTTCAACGGGCACCTTCAGCTGCACGCGGACCTCGCTTCGCGGCACCATCGTCTGTCTCTTCACCGTAGCCAGACGAGCCCTGAGCGCCTCAAAGTCAATCGGCTTCCCGAAGAACCCGGCCGCGCCGAGTGTCGCGCAGGCTTCCTGTTCGTCTTCTTTCATGGCACCGCTGACGACAAATATGGGAACCAGATTCGTCTGGCTGAAGGAATTGAACGTCCGGCATAGATCGAAACCGGAAAACTTGGGCATGTGCATATCCAGCAGGATGGCGTCGGGTTTGTGCTCCATGGCCAGAGCCAATGCCTCTTCGGGATTCTCGGTGTCAATGATCTCGTATTCATCCCCGAGCTGCAGGCGGAATAGCCGGCGTATGGCTTCGTCGTCGTCCACAATCAGCAGTCGTCGCACGTGCGGATTTCCCCCCTATCGCATACTGCGCGATTCAATCCCTGCCAGAACTTCCGTCTCTTTTGGCGCCGACTGACCGGGCGCCTCCGCGTCCAGCACCTCGCGCACCTTCTGAATCAGCGTCTCTTCGCTGAACGGCTTGTGAAGCAGATACGTTCCGGGCTCGAGCACGCCCTGATCTGCGATCGCGCTATCCGTGTAACCGGACATGTAAAGTACCTTCAGTCCCGTTCGCAGTGCGATCAGACGGTCCGCCAGTGTTCGTCCGGTCATTCCGGGCATGATGACGTCCGTAAGCAACAGGTGAATGCACTCGCGGTTTTGCTCTGCGATTTTCAGCGCAGCCTCTCCGTTTTCCGCGGCCAGCACGTGGTAGCCGTTTTGTTCCAGCAGTGCGTGCGCGAGTTTTCGCAGCGCATCTGCGTCTTCCACCAGGAGAATCGTTTCCTCGCCTCGGAATGAATCCGCCGGAAGCGCGGCAGGAGCAGGCGCGCTCACCGGTTCGTCAATCTGCGGCAGGTACACCTTGAATGAACTTCCCTTCCCCATTTCGCTGTCCACCCAGATGTATCCGCCGCTCTGCTTCACGACGCCGTAAACTGTGGCGAGGCCAAGGCCCGTTCCCTTCCCACGCTCCTTCGTTGTGAAGAAGGGTTCGAACAGATGCGCCAACGTCTCCACATTCATGCCCGTGCCGTTGTCGGTCACCGAAAGCATCACGTAGGGCCCGACTCTCGACCCGGGATGGTGCAGCGTGTATGCATCATCCAGGTTTACGTTCGCCGTCTCGATAACCAGCCGACCGCCCTGGGGCAACGCATCACGCGCATTGACCACCAGATTCATTACCACCTGCTCGATCTGACTCTGGTCTGCCTTTACGCGCCCGATCCTCGGGTCGAGCTGCAGCGCCAGTTCCACGTCCTCACCGATCAGGCGAGGGAGCATTTTCCCCAGGTCCGTTAGCAGGGCGTTTAGTTCCAGAACGGCGGGCGCCAGCACTTGCTGGCGGCTGAACGCTAGGAGCTGCCGCGTCAGTGACGCCGCCCGTTGGCCGGCCTTCTCGATTTCCTCGGCGTGTTCCCGAAGCGGATTCGTCTCGCCCAGTTTCTTCTTGAGTACCTGGCTGTACCCGATGATCACGCCGAGCAGATTGTTGAAATCGTGCGCGATTCCTCCGGAAAGGCGTCCGACCGCTTCCATCTTTTGTGCGACTTGGAGCTGGCGCTCCAGCAGCCGTTTCTCGGTCGCGTCTTCCGCAAACACTTCGAAATAGGCTTCCTCTTCTCCCTCGCCTTTTACGAGCAAACCGCTGCATCGCGCCTTGGTCAGCGTGCCGTCCCTGCGCTTCCATTCGACCTCTACATCCTTGAAGTTATTCCGCGTCGCGAGAAGTTCGATGATTCGCTGGTGTTCATTTGGTTCGAAGTAAAGGTCTCTGGCCAGGTTCTTCGTCAGCAGTTCGCCCGGCGATTCGTATCCGAGCATTCGCTCAAGTGCCGGGTTCACCAGAAGCAGCTGTCCGGCGGCCGTCGCGCGATAAATCCCGTATGGCGCGTTCTCGATCATTGACCGGAAACTTGCTTCAGACAGCCGCAGCGCTTCCGACGCTTGTTTCCGCTCGGTGATGTCCCGGTTCACGATGACGAGCTTCTCCGGTACCCCTTTCTCGTTCTGGATCACGCTTGAAGTGGATTCCAACACGAGCCACGACCCGTCCTTGTGGCGAATCCGATATTCCAGGTTCGTGCCGATTCCCGTTCGGCGCGCTTCCTCCGCGGCCGCCTGCACGCGCGCGCGATCCTCGGGATGGATCTGTCCCAGCGCGGATGATCCCTTCAACTCCTCCGGCGAATAGCCCAGAACTTTTTGGTAAGCCATGCTGTTGAAGATTCGCCGGCCTTCCATGTCCACGACCGCGATCAAGTCCGCCGCGTTTTCACTGATCAGCCGGAATAGTTCCTCGCGCTCCATCAGTTGTCGCCGGATCCGATGGATCTGCAATTGCTGAAATACCGTGTACACGTCGAATATTAAGACCAGGCCGAGCAGCCCGCGCACCGCCTGCGGAAGTGAGAACCTCATGAAATTGTCGTCCGCATTCCAAAACTGCGGCATGATGAACGAGCTCAGTCCCACCGTTAGGAGCAGGCTGACCGCGATGGCGGACGACCAGAGCCACCACTCTCGTCGTTCGATTCGGCGGAACCTGGACGCTTCGCTCCCGTCGGGCTGGCCTCGGTCTTTGCGTGGATTGGTCTTCTTCACAACCGCTCCTGTCACGATGAATCCAAACATTCCTTGCCCGTAAGTCTCTGAAATAATTGATCGGCTGCATGCGGGCGCGACTTCACGCCGATTCGAGAATCTTCTTCGCTGGTTGCGGCGGCTCAGTTTGAGTGACGGGAAGTTTCAAATCGGAACAGATGAGAACGTCGCTGCTTATAGTTGTAAGCAGTAAGTAAGCGACGTTCTCTAGTGCACGATTGCGCATCCTCGCAAACTCTCCTGCCATACCATCCGTCCGCTCGGCATGAGGCGTGGGAAAATAGTTCTCGCCACGCTACGCGCACGAAGCGCCGCGGGAATCCCCTTCCCCGGGAGCAATCACCTTTGAGCAGGCCTTGCAGGATCATCGCAGTGCTAGGCACGCGGCCCGAAGCAATCAAGCTGGCGCTCGTCATACACGAACTGCGCCGCCGTCCGGCGGAATTTGAGACGGCGGTCGTGCACACCGGTCAGCACCGCACCATGCTCGACCACGCTTTGCAGTACTTCAAAATCAAGCCGGACTTCGATCTGGACGTCATGCGCCCGAATCAGTCGCTGAGTTCGCTCACGAGCCGCGTTCTCGACACAGTCGAAAACGCCTGCCACCGTTTCGGCCCCAACATGATGCTGGTACAGGGAGACACGACCACGGCCTTTGCCTCAGCGTTGGCCGCGTATTATTCGAAGATTCCTGTCGGCCACATCGAAGCGGGCCTGCGAAGCCACGACATCTACAATCCATTCCCTGAGGAGGCCAACCGCCGCCTGGTTTCGGTCGTCACCGAAATTCATTTCGCGCCCACCGCCAACTCGCGCGATGCGCTTCTAGCCGAGGGAGTTCCCGCCAACAAAATCGTCGTCACTGGAAACACGGTCGTGGACGCGCTGCGTGGACTCAGTCAGCTGCCTCATTCGTGGGAGAACACTCCGCTCGCCGGCATTCCCGAGGACGGGTCACGTTTGGTGTTGGTCACTTCTCACCGTCGCGAATCTTTGGGAACCGATCAGCAGAACATGTGCCTGGCACTGAAAGATCTTGTGAAAGCGCACCCGGACATTCGCGTGATCTATCCGGTCCACATGAATCCCAACGTGCGCAGCACAATCAATTCGCTGTTGGGCGATACGGACAGAATTCACCTCACCGAACCGCTCGACTACATCACATTCGTCAGCTTGCTGCGCCGTTGTTTCCTGGTTCTCACCGATTCAGGGGGAATTCAGGAAGAGGCTCCCACTTTCCGCAAGCCAGTTCTGGTGCTGCGCAGGGTCACGGAACGTCCGGAAGCCTCCGAGTTCGGATTGGCCAGGATCATCGGCATGACGCGCGAAGGTATTTTCCGCGAAGCCGAACGTCTTCTCACCGACAAGGAGGCGTACCAGGATATGTCGGCCGAAGGCAATCCCTACGGCGACGGCAGGGCCGCCGAAAGAATCATCGAGGCAATCACCCGCTGGCATCAGGGAAGAACGCCGCTGCTCGAACCCGAAAAGGAATTCAAACTGCCGCCAAAGCCTGCGCTTCGGCGCCGCAAAACCGACGCGACCGAGACCGCGAGCACCGCGCGCCTCGAAAAGGTCCGCTCGTAGCGGGCGGCTGCATATCATGATCTATTGCCTCTTCGGAATTGTCCTCGTCATCTCCGTTTATACGGCGCGCCACTACTGGTTCACGCTGAATCGCCTGTTTGGATTTCAACGCCATCCCTACATTGACACCGACACGGCCGATTGGCCGCAGGTCACGATTCTCGTGGCCGCGCACAACGAGGAAAAAGTCGTCGCGAATATTTTGTCCGCGTTGATGAGCGTGAATTATCCCGCCAACAGAATGTTGGTTGTGCCCGTTAACGACCGCTCCACCGATCGCACGCGTGAAATCATTGACAGCTTCGTCGAAAAACATCCTGGCCGCATTCGCCCTTTTCACCGCACGGGTGGAAAGGGAGGCAAGGCCGCTGCGCTGAAGGACGCTATGGAAATGGTGGAGACCGAAGTGATTCTCATCTTCGACGCCGACTACATTCCCGGCAGCGGCTTGATCAAGCAGCTCGTCGCGCCCTTCTTTGATCCCGAAGTCGGAGGCGTCATGGGCCGTGTCGTTCCTCTCAATGTCGGCACAAATCTGCTCACCCGGTTGCTCGATCTCGAGCGATCCGGCGGCTATCAAGTGGATCAGCAGGCGCGGATGAATCTTCACCTGGTCCCTCAACATGGCGGCACGGTAGCGGGTGTCCGCCTCAGCGCGCTGCGAGAAATCGGTGGCTGGAACGACAAGTCGCTCACAGAGGACACGGACCTCACGTTCCGCCTTCTTCTGAATGGCTGGCAGACCGTTTACCAGAATCGTTCCGAGTGCTACGAGGAAGTTCCGGAAACCTGGCCGGTTCGCATCAAGCAAATCATGCGCTGGGCCAAGGGTCACAACCAGGCACTGGCGGCCTACGGGTTCCATCTGCTCTTCGGCAAGCATCGCGCCACTCTGCGCGAACGCATTGACGGCACGCTGCTGCTCGGCGTGTACGCGATGGCGCCGGTAACTCTGATCGGCTGGCTCCTGGCGCTGGGAGTCTTCTATGAAGGCGTCGTCCCGTTGCACGGCATCATTGCGTTGTTCGCGTTCACGGCGTACGCCGCCATGGGAAACTTCGCCGCGTTTTTTGAAATCGCCGCGGCCGTTCGCCTCGACTACACGCGTCAGCGCATCTGTCTGCTCCCATTCCTCGTTCTCGGATTTGCCGTGAGCATTTTCTCGGTCTCCCGCGCGTTTGTTTCCCAGGTGATGGCTCCGATTACCGGCGCTAAATTCCACTGGGACAAAACCGAACGCTTCCGGATCACTCCGTGAGCCCTGCGATCGCTATGTTGGTTCTGATTTTGTCAGCGGGACTTTTGATTATGCTTCCGTTGGTGCCGGCCATTGCCGAGTTGCGCCTGAAGCGCGACGCTCAACCGCTCGACGTGATCCAGCAGTACGGCGGCGACATTCGGCACTTCGCTCACGGTTTCCGCAGAGTCGCCATCGGATTGCAGTCCCAGTTACAGGAGTGCGTCGCGTCGGGCACCACGGCGACCGGCAAACTGCCCGATGGTGATGAATACATATTGCTGGGCAGCGCGGATGAATCTTTCTTTGTCCCGGCTACAAAAAGGGACTCGACCTGGCGGTCCGTTGTCGCCGCGGGAACCGACCTCGTGGTCCCGGACGGTTTGACCTTTGCTAAGGAAATTTATGCCGCCGGAAACTTGACCGGCGGAGAAGGCAGCACCTTCCGCGCAATCCTGGGCGAAAAAGACATTCATCTCCGGCGCGGCAGCAAAGTGATCCGATGGGCCCACGCCGCGCGAACATTTCGAGCCGAGCACGATTGCGACCTGTTCGGACGGATCTCCTCCGACTACGAAATCCAATTGCAATCTGGCTGTGTATTTCAGCGTGTCGGCGCGCCGGTTATCATCGCGGGATTTTCGGACACGGAGGCCGGTCAGTCCCGTTCGCAGCCAGTGAATGCCGCCCCTGACGCGACGGTACCTCCGGCAGGCCGCACGCTATACGACGGCGATTTCGAGATTCGCGCTGGTGAAATCGTCGCCGGCAGCATCGTGACACGCGGAAAACTTCATATCGGCGCAGGTGCGCATGTGCTCGGCAGCGTGAAAAGCAACGGACACCTGACCGTTGGTTCCGATGTTTCCGTGGACGGCAGCCTGCTCAGCGCGACCATCACGCATGTTGGACCCAACTGCCGCATCGGCGGTCCCGTGCTGGCAGAACACGGAGTCGTCATCGAGTCCGGGACGCACTGCGGGAGTCCGCACAGCCCCACGACTGTCGCCGCTCCCACCATTGAGATTGAAGAAGGCGTCATCGTATTCGGCTCACTTTGGGCCCGAAGCGAAGGGCGAGTGGTTCCCAGGGCATGACGATACGCCGGCGCATTCTCGTTTCCGTCGTCGTTGCTGCGCTTGTCCTCGCCGCGGGTTTTGCGTGGTATTCCTACGATCGCTTCAGCCCCGGCGCGGATCGGATCATACTTCTGGTCCCCGACGGGACCAGTTTTTCGAATCCGCGAGTAACCGTGTGGCTCGACGCCGGTGACGAAGAAGGCCTGCACGTCGTGCCCATGCATGATTCCAATTTCATCCGCTCCATTTTTCCCAGGCCGCCGTGCGCGGGCGTGATTTTGCCTGATTCGATTCACGGCCAAGCCAGCGATCTCTTTGTCGGCTCGATCCACGATTACGTGGCCACAGGCGGACATCTGATGCTCGTCTACGACGCCGCGGTGGAGTCGCTGCAGGGATTCTATTCCAGCGATCGTTCGCGGCTCTCCGATTTGGCTGGAGTTGATTACGCCCTCTATAAGACGCTCGGCTCCTCAACGATTCAATCGAGTGACGTCAGCGGCAGCATTCCCGTGATGGACCAGCTCGGCGTCCCGCCGGGAAAGTACTTTCCGTTTATTCAGCCGCCGCCCGGCAAGTCCGGCGCCTCCCCCCCCGTAGAAACTCAGCTCCGTCGCTATCAGTACGGCAGTCTCGCCTATCCCAGTTTCGTCACGTCCGGGGAATACTCGGGGAACGTTTTGTTGCATTCGCTAGCTGGAGTTGTCGCCGGCGAGCATTCGTTTCAAAAGGGCAGCGTGCTGTTTGTCAATCTTCCTCTCGGCTATCTGAAGGGCAATACGGACGGCCTGCCTCTGCACGCATTTCTAAAATATTTCGCGACCCACACGCTTTCTCTGCCCTACCTGATGGCCGTGCCTGATGGAGTCGGCGGTCTGGTGCTCGATTGGCACGTGGACTCCAACGCCGCCATCAAATCGCTTCAGGAACTCGAAACGTGGTCCATCGTTCAGCAGGGACCGTATTCCGTTGACGTCACCGCGGGCCCCGATACATACGCGATCGGCGACGGAAAAGGCTTCGACGTCCTCCACAATCCCGAGAGTCAGGCAGTCGTCCGCGCTCACTCGCGGCGCGGCGACGAAATCGGCAGCCATGGAGGATGGGCTCACAACTACTTTGCGGCGCACGTCGAGACCGAATCGGCGGAAATGGTGAAGTTTCTCGAACTGAACAAAGACGCTCTCGAGAAGGTCACGGGCAAACCGGTTGAGGAATATTCCGCGCCCAATGGCGACCAGCCCGTGTGGGTCACTCACTGGCTCGATAAACACGGTTTCGTCGCCTATTACTTTACGGGCGACACTGGAATGGCCCCGACGCACGATTACCGCGGCGGCAAGCGCGGAGGGAGAAGCATCTGGGCGTTCCCCATCGCTCAGATGGATCGCGCCGCTTCGTTCGAGGAGTTGACGAGCGAAGATGTTTCGTTCTCCGTCATACAGCAGTGGCTTGAGGCGCTGACCAATTTCGTCGTTGGCCACGAGCAAGTGAGGCTCGCTTATTTTCACCCTCCTGGAATTCTTCCCTTCCACAAGGAAGTAGATAACTGGATGGAAATGACGGCTCGCCTGAAGGCTGAAAACCGTTTCCGCTGGTACACCATGACTCAGATGGCGGCTTTCCTGAATTCGCGCCAAAGGGTCCGGTGGAAACTGACCGAGGAAAACGGCCTCGCTTCTCTCAACGCCGCCGACCCTAAGACTCTGGCTCATCAGACGTGGAGATTTCCCACGGACAAATTCAGCGAGCCGGCTGTCGTCCGCGGGACCGCCACAGTGCGCCAAGAGGCCGACGGCTGGCTCGTAGTAGCCGGCGAAGGAACTCAGCTGGGCGTGCAAGCAAGGGCACTGGGCCAATGATCCGTAACCATCACTTCCGCATCATTGCCGTTGCTCTGCTCATGAGCGTGGCCTTCGCGTTCGCCACGAGCGCACAGCAGGATTCGACCACCCCATCATCCCCGCAGCAGGCCGGTACGGACGTCCCCGCCACGCCGGCGCCTGATAAAACGCTGACGAACTACGTCGAGGTTGGCGGCAGCTATCGCCAACTCACAAACGGCTTCGGCGATTGGAGCGGCGGTTACGCTCGCGGCGTCTACGCCGAAGGCAAGAATATCTGGACGGGCGAAGTCAACGGGCAGCACGAGTTCGACGATGGCGGCGTGTACTTGGCGGCCGGCGATACTTACAACTTTACCCCCGATTGGTATGCTTCAATGACGCTCGGATCCAGCGTCGGCGGGTTTTTCTGGCCGCGCTTCCGCGCCGATGCATTCCTCAACCATAAACTGCTCTCGCGAAAACAGCTCATCGCCACGCTGGGCTACGGGTACTACGCTTCCAAGGACGTTCACCGCGATCAAAGCGTCTACCTCGGCACGACTTACTACTTCCAAAAGCCGTGGATCATTGAGGATGGCATCCGGTTCAACATCAGCAATCCCGGCGCCGTGTTTTCGCCCGCCGGATTCGTCGCGGTCACCGAAGGAACCAACCAGCATCACTACATAGCCGTCAATGCGGGATTCGGAGAAGAGGCTTATCAAATCGTGGGGCCGACCACCGTTCTCACTCAATTCCGGAGCCAGAACCTTACGATCACCTGGCGCCAATGGACTGGCAAAACCTGGGGCTTCAACCTGGTCGCGGATTACTACCACAGCCCTTTCTATCAGCGAGGTGGTGGCAGCTTTGGACTATTCAAAGAGTTTTGATCACCGCGCTCCGCTCGTAATCGCGAAGCAGCCGCCGAGATTCGCCGACCGCAGCCGCTTGCGCGGATACCGTGGCGGCGTCATCGCCATGCACCGCGCCCTCGCGCGGTTTGTGCTCGAGCCTCTGGATCTTGTCACCGCCGCGCTGTTGATGATTCTGTTCACTTTTCTCTGGATTGCGGCGTTGCCATTGGTCTGCCGTTTCTGGCAAGCCGTCCTCGATACCGGAATGCGGTTGCTCGCGCTGCATACCGAGCTCGGGCTCACCGAACATGAATTCAGTCCGTATATTCGCTTCGCGATTCCCTTTCCACGTATGCCGGGACTTCTTCCCGACGCGCAGACGTGGTGGGCCTCGACTGTCGTCGTAGTCGCGCTGTTCGCTGCAAGCTTTCTTTTCTCGAAGAAATTCACGCCGGTCATGTATCTGTTGCGCGCGGTTCTATTCCTTCAGGTCACCGCGCTGCTGTTCTTCCTGTTCCTGCCCGCTCGCTTTTCGCACTCGCCCGATAGCTATATGGAAGGACTCACCGGCTATGCCATTGGGCTCATCACCTTCGTGCCGATTCTCTTCGGCTTGACCTATTACATTTTCGATTTCGGCATTCTTCGCAAGGCGCTGCTCACGGCGATGACCATGGGGCATCTCGCGCTCTTCGTTCCGCTGCAAATTATGCTGCAAGCGATCGTCCTGCAGAAATCGGTCTTGTTCATGCCGATGCTATACATCGTCTTCGGCTTGCCGGTGGACGTGCTCATCATCCTCGCGTTTTATTCCTGGGGGATGAGCTGGTCGTTCAAGAGCGAACGGATGGGGTAGTTTCTTCGGGCAGGAACTTCCAGTCAGGAACGCTTCGTTTGCAGTTGGTGATAGCCGAATTCTCTGCGTGCTTCGTCGAGGCGCGTTCCTCCGCGCACGCTGTTGCGAATCGCTTCCTCCGCCGTGGCAATGCCTTCGGCGATAGCCAGCACTTCGGCCTCGTGCTGCCGCGGGACTGCCACGACGCCGTCCGCGTCGCCGCGCAGGATGTCTCCGGGCGACACGCGCGCGCCCCCGAGATTGATGGCAACCTCTATCGCGTCCAGCTGCACTCGATCTTTTCCCGTGCGCATGGAATAGCTCTTGCTGAAGACCGGGTATCCGAGCTCCATGCAAAGCGCCGTATCACGACAAGCGCCGTCTATCACCGTGCCGGCGATTCCCCGGCGGTGCGCGATTTCGGTCAGAATATCGCCCCACACCGTCGCATTCTCGCGCCCGCCATTATCAATCGCCACCACTGATCCCGGCGCAACATCGTCAATGAAGTCGCCCACTGTGCCCGCCGGTTTTCCGACCGGCCGATAGAACATCGTGAACGCGCGGCCGGTCACGCGGAAGCGGGAGTCGCGCGGTTTGATATCCAGGCATTGGCCGCCGATGCCAAGCTTGTCCAGCGCATCGCTGATCGTGGATGTGTCAAGCTTGCTTGCGCGCTCGACGGATGAATCCTGGGTTGGCACGAAGGTTTCCTCGATTTAGTCGCGCAGCATGTTTTCGTAGTTCGCGCCCATCACTTCGGTGATGGGTTTGCCTTCGCGCAGCGCTTGGGCCATGGCCGCTTCGCGCGCGGAGATTTCTTCCGCCGCCGCCAGGACCCGCTCGATATTTTCCGCGGCGATGAAGACAACGCCGCTGCCATCGGCAATCGCATAGTCGCCCGGCTTAACCGCCGTATCCCCGATCACGACCGGTCCGCCCGTCGCAAGCTCCACGATTCGGCCGCGCGCAGTGAACGTGGTCACTCCGCTTCCAAAGACCGGAAAATCGTGCTGGCGCGCCTCATCAATATCCCTCACGGGCCCGTCGGCAATCACGCCCGCAACACCACGCAATTTCGCGCCGAGCGTGAGAATGCCGCCCCAGCTCCCGGCGTTCACACCGCTATGTTGCTCGACCACAATAATGTCGCCTGGCTGCGCTGCTTCGATCGCGGTGGTGCTCACATGACGCGGTTTTCCCGCTGGAGGCCCGCCAACCCCAAGCTTTACGGTCAGGACGCGGCCGGCAATACGCCGCGAGGAAGCCAACTCGGTAATCCCGGTCACAGCGCCCTTCAGATGCAGCTTGTCGAGCGCGTCGGAAACCGCGCAGCAATCCAGCTTCTTCAGCCGGGAAACGAAATCTCCTGCCGCTGCGCCTGCGCTCATCCCTTCTCCTTCTGAAACTCTACTGCCAGTAAACGAATCCCATGGCGCTGCCCGTTCCCGCCTCGGTCCGGTAGCATGCGACGTAATCCACCAGGTTCATCTTCTTCCCCAGCGCGTTCATGCCCACGGACAGAGGCATCCAGTTCCGTATCTCGCAGGTGTTGCCGAGCAAAAAGCTCTCAGGAATCGCAGCCAGCGCGGACTCGTCCGCCGTCTGCATCGCCTTCAAAAGCCGCTGATCGAGATCCTCATCAATCACAAAGTGCGTCAGGCCGCCCGACGCAAACACCGCTACCTTGGCATCTTCCTTCCAGCTCTCGATGGCTTTCATCAGGGCGCGCCCGAACTTGAGGCACCGCGGGATCTTCGGCAGGTTGTTCGGAATGCCCGCATTCAGAAAAACCGGGACGCTGGGCGGCGGATTATCCACCATGATGCGGCGGTAGAGAAAACCGAATGCGTGCGGAATACCGTGGTCGTGGCCGTCCACTTTCGGCAGCTTGGAAGATTCGGAAACATCGAATTCCTGGTCCATCAGGGACGTCACCAGATGAACGCCGAGTTCTGCCGAACCGTTGTACACAGCGCCGCCGGGAGGACAATGTCCGATCTCCGCAATCGCGATTCCCGGTGGGAATTTCGCCTTGGCTTCTTCCGTCTCCGGAATATTTTCGATCTTGCCTCCCGTGTACACCAGAAATGCGGGCGTATTTTCCGCGGTAAACATTTCGCGCTGGTCATTGCCGATGATCACTACGACGTCCGGTTTGACCTCCGCGAATTTCGCGGCCATTTTGTCGAGCGCGCGCTGGCACTGATCGTAGCGTTTCTTGCTTTCCTCGGGAGTAATAGCCGCGGCGAAGCCCGGTTGGCGCGCCGCCAGCAACTTCGGGAAGTCGTACGCCTCGCCGCGATAGAAATGCCTGGGATTCTTTTTGTCCGCGCCTGCGCGTAAGTGCCACATGTCGGGCGGCGTTGAAAGCATCGGTCCGTGCGATGAACCCATGCCGAGTACGACCTTAGCCATGATCCTGTCCTCCGTTGCTTCTCGCGCGCCGAAACCCTTCTAGCTCCACACGCGGCGGGCTATTTCCGCCACGAGCCGCAGTTTAGCCCACTGCTGCTGTTCGGTTATCAAATTCCCTTCCATGGTCGAAGCGAAGCCGCACTGCGGGCTCAGCGTGAGGTTTTCAAGCGGCGCAAATTTCGCCGCCTCCTCGATTCGTTTGATGATTTCGTCGGCGCTTTCGAGTTCCGAACGCTTCGAGCTCACGAGACCCAACACCGCGATTTTGCTTCGCGGAATAAAACGCAGCGGCTCGAAGGTGCCCGATCGGCTGTCGTCATATTCCAGCAGGAAGCGGTCCACGGCCAGCGTCCCGAACATTTTCTCGGCGATGGCGTCATAACCGCCTTCGGCGTACCAATGGCTCTGGCTATTGCCCCGGCAGAGGTGAATCGCAAGCGTCACACCGGGCCGCCGCGCCGCCTCGAAGCATGCATTGTCCGCGCGAATGGACTCGTCGAACCACGCTTCAGGCTCGACCTTCATCTCCGTGCGAATCCATTCGCGCCATTTCGGATCCATGAAGTAGCTGTAGCGCGGCGCGTCAATCTGAATATATTTCACGCCCTCCGCGGCCAGCCGCGCCATTTCCGCCTTCATGATCTCGACGATATCCCACAGCAGCGCGGAGTAGGTCGGATACGCGCTGTCGGATCGCCCGCGCTTGTATGAAATTGCCGGGAACTGGGTGGCGCTGGGCAGCGTCATCTTGATCGGTCCCGGGCTGTGTTGCTTCAGAAACGGAAGTTCGTGGCCCGTCAGTGGCCGCACGGCTCGAAGCCTTTCGACAACGACGCCTGCCACCCGTCCTCGGCCAAGGGACGGAGCCTTCGGCGCCGCCGTTTTCCAGCTCCGCGCCACGCCGTCGCCGAAATCAAAACCCTCGACCGCGTCGGTGAAATCGCCCATGAAATTCGATCTGCGAAATTCGCCATCCGTGAAAATATCGAATCCCAATTCCTTCTGCTTGGCAAGCACGCGAAGAATGGAACGATCCTCGACTTCACGCAGCCGCTCCGCATTCGGCGGATCGCTGCGGCGCGCCTCCAGAAGCTCTTTCGGCCGGAGAAAGCTGCCGACCTGATCGGCTCGGTATTCGACGGACATCTCTTTATTCGCCTTTTGCAATTCAGATTTCAGATGCGCTGACAGCCGGTTTCATCCCGCGGTTTTCGCGCCCACGTTGAGCTTGAATAATTTTTTCGCGTTGTCCTCGAAGATTGTCTTCTTGTCCGCGTCGCTCAGCCACGCGAATCCGTCAATGTACACTCGCACGTCGTCCATCCACTTCCCTGTCTTCGGATCCTTCGCCGTACCAACACCGGGACGCTCGGTGCCAAACACGCAGCGGTCCGCGCCAACAGTCTTGATCAAAAGCTCGCAAGCGAGCGCCGTGTAGAGAACCGTGTCGTAGTAAAGCTTGCGCATGTTGTCCATGAAGTTGCTTTGTGCGCCGCGCCGGAGTGACGGTGCCAGAAAACGTCCCGCATGATACGGAACCGCGCCGCCTCCGTGAGAACAAACGATCTTCAGCTTCGGGAAATCCTGAAATACGCGCGAGTTCACCAGCGACACAACGGAAATGGTCTCCTCATTGATGAAGTGCGTCGAGTAGCTGTGGCGCACGGAACGGCAACCCGCGCCGTGAATGTAGCCGGGCACATCGAGCTCGACCAACTTTTCATACAGCGGGTACCAATACTCGTCTCCCATTCCGGGTGTGTCGTAGTTCGTCGCCTCGCTCGGATCGGGATTGATCAAGCATCCGACGAACCCGAATTCCTTCACGCAGCGCTCCAGCTCGGGAATGCAGTTCTTCGGGCTTACTCCGGGCGTCTGCGGCAGACCGCAAACTCCTCGGAACACATTGGGAAACAGGCGGCACTGCTGCGCGACCAGGTTGTTGCACTCTTCGATGAACCACTGCGAAACCTTCGCAGGCTTCTCGGCCATCATCATCTGGTACGGCCGGGGAGAAAGCAGCTGCATATCCGTGCCGACTTCTTTCAGCAGCTCGATATGCGATTTGCCAGTCTCAAAAGTCGGCTGGTTCAAAAACGCGACCATCTCGTCGTCGCTGATCTTCACGCTTCCGCGGCCGTGCGATCCGCGATGCGAAAGGATGTTGGCTTTGAAAACGTAGAGCGAATCAGGCGCAGTCAAATGACCGTGGACATCTATTACCATTGCTTTCCACCCCCCGTGGAAAAACTCGATAACCTATCGCTTTTCTTATCTCCGAACTCTGTTGATGTCAACCGATTGTACTTCAAGGCGGCGGGTCGAGGGGACATTCGGCGCGCCGGAGAAGCACTCAGTTTGTGCCGATTAAAACTCATCGCGGCTCCATACACCGCTCCCGGCGCCAGCCGCGCCACTTTAATGTAAGTTCTCCACAATAAAAAGGTCCGACGTATACCTCGGGGAGGAATACGTGTAGTACTTGAGATCGGGCGTCACCGTAAAAGCGAACTGCTCACCTCCTGTTTGAACGTCAATCGGAAAGCTTTTCCATGGCTCTCGGTGGCCGCTGGTCAGGTCCACAAGCGTAAGCTCGAGCTCATTGCCCGACGTCGCCCCTACGAGCAGTGATCGCCCGTCAGCGAGGAACAAGACTGGGTACTCCGAATCGAGCACTCCTTTCATTGAGACAGGCTGGGGATTCCCTGCACGATAGAGCGAAATACCTCCTTGCTCTTCACGCAGAGCCAAAAGTTCGCCGTCGTGTGAGAGGTGGGGGGAAACATTGCGGGCGCCAGCCTTTACCAGTGCCGGTGGCCCACCGTCAATCCTCTGTTGGTAGACGTTCCAATCGTTTTGGTCCGTCTGAGCCTCATAGACGATTTGCCGACCGTCACCGGACCAGCCCTGATGGTCAAAGTTCTTGAGTCCGGGTGTGGGTAGCTCCCGTGGTTGCCCGGGGCCGAGCGGCTGCAGCTGTAATTTGTGACTCTTGGAATTGGTTGAGAGAAGCCACTTGCCGTCAGGCGAAATCGCCGCGGTGCCGGCGCCCAGCAGAACGGCCGGAGAGCCATTAGTTGCCCGGTAGTAGGCCATATAATCATTCTCCAGATAGTAGGTCTCGCCTCCTTCCGCAAAACTAATCCACCGGCCGTCGTCGGAAATTCCTGTCGCTTCGGTGTCGTCGAGCCAGGAATAAGGGCGCTCAGTCTTATCTCCCGGGAAAAATCCTTTCAGTTGCCTGCGCCAGCTCTCGTGGGACAGAAGGACTCGTCCATCCTTTGCGATATCGTGCAGGCGTACGTAAGGCATCGTCAAAACGGTTCGCTTCCTCCCGGACAAGCTCACGGCATAGATTGTGTCAGCCCAGCCTCCGTTACTGGTTCCCGCATACCACACTTCCTTCCCGTCCGGGCTCCAGGCGATCCCTTCCAGACTCACGTCGTCGGGCACAAGCACCGTTCGCTTGCCGCTGAGATCAACAGTTTCGAGTGCGCCTTCGTCGTTGCCACTAATGGGGTGGTTTTCGAAAGCGATATGGGTGCCGTCGGGCGAAAATCTCGGATGACCGAACCATCCCGCATTCTGCTGGAACAGCACATGTCCGGGCGGGAACTCCAGCCGCGCTCCTTCACTAGAGAAGACAGATATCGCAAGTTGCTTGCCGTCCGGATCCCAGTCGGCATAGGCGACATGTTCCGCCAAGCTGCGTGGCGCTCCCCCAGCCAGGCTCATGGTCGCCAGGGTGCCTTTACAATCAATAAGGAACACTTGTTCGCAACCGAGAAGAACAGCCAAGACGTCTGACGCAGAAACAGATGCGATAGTAGCCGATGGAATGTCGAGTGATCGCGATTCCGGACTGCCTACGCGCGCTACGGAAACTTGCGGAGGCTGATTTTCCCACTCGCCGCTGTAAACGATCGTTTGTCCGTCGTGAGAAAAACGCGCCGCTTGCAAGGCTCCTTCACGAAAGGTCACATTCGTAAACCGCGGCTGGGGTTTTACGCGACTGCCAAGAAAAAACAGGCCGGCCGCGACCAACGCGAAAATCAGCGCGACACCCCATCCCAGAATGTTGCGAAATTTCTGCATTGCAGGCACCGCGTCGTGCGGGGCGAGCTGGGCGGCCGTGTCCGAAACCCAGCTCAGCTCGAGCCTCACGTCGCGCGCGGATTGAAATCGGTCATCCGGATTCTTCTCCAGGCACGTGCTGACGACACGCTCGAACGCCGGCGGTGTCACGGGCTGGGTCACCGAGATGGGCTCGGGAGTCTTTTCCAAAATTGCGTTGGCCACGCTGATCTGGCTTTTGCCGTCAAACGGACGCTTGCCTGTAGCCATTTCGTAAAGAACCGCCCCCAGCGCGAACAAGTCCGATCGCTGATCCGCGGGCTGCCCTTCAATCTGCTCGGGCGACATGTACTGAATCGTGCCGAGTACAGCTCCCACAGTGGTTAGCGGCGAAAGGGGGCTTCCTGCGTCCACGGTCTTGGCGCTCGACAACAAAAGGGCGTTCGGCTTTCCGCCATCAGCGCCCGCGGCGGACTTCGCCAGCCCGAAATCCATCAGCTTTGCGCCGCTGCGAGTCAGCATGATGTTTGCCGGTTTTAGATCCCGGTGGGTGATTCCCGCGCGATGCGCTACCTCCAGCGCTTCGCAAACCTCCATCCCGATCTTCAGCGTTTCTTTCAGCGGCAGCGGACCTTTCTGCAAACGGACGGCGAGCGACTCACCCTCCAGGTACTCCATCACCAGAAAATCCACGCCGTTTTGATGGCCGATATCGTGCAGGGTGCAGATGCGTGGATGATTCAATGATGAAATCGCGCGAGCTTCGCGATCGAAGCGTTCTTTCAGCTCGGGTTGTGCGGAGAGATGTTGCGCCAGAATCTTGATTGCTACTTCGCGCCCCAGCCGCGTGTCGCGTGCACGGTACACCTCGCCCATGCCTCCCGAGCCCAGAAGCGCCTGGGTTTCATATGGGCCGAGCATTGTGCCGGAGGCAAGTGCCATGAGGAGCGTCGAATTATACCGCCCCGTGGTCCGCAACGCCACGCGCGGGAAAATCTCGATGTTGACGCCGCCCCCTGTACATCATAGTCTGCGCGATGTCCCCAGGGACCCGCATGCCGAACGACAATTCCAACACACGCGAGACAGCCGGCCTCGGCAAAACCTCGAGCGCAGCGCGCTACACCCTGGCGATGCTCACCATCATCTACACGCTGAATTTCCTCGACCGCACCGTCATCAACATCCTCATAGACCCCATCAAGCGCGACTATCACCTCACCGACGCGGAAATGGGTTTCATCACCGGCTTCGGCTTCGTGATCATGTATTCGATCCTGGCCGCTCCGGTCGCGCGCTGGGCCGATCGCGGCAACCGCCGTTCGATTCTCACTTGGGGGCTCACGATCTGGAGCGGGATGACCGCGCTTGCCGGCATCGCCCGCAGCGCACTCCAGTTGACGCTCGCCCGCTTCGGCGTCGGTGTCGGAGAGGCGGCCGGCACCGCGCCGTCCACCTCGATGATCTCCGATCTTTTCCCCGGCGATCAGCGCGCCATGGCGATGTCCGTCTATCAGCTCGGACCGGTCTTCGGCGGATTCCTCGGCGCTTTCATCGGCGGCTGGATCAATCAATATTACGGCTGGCATCGCGCGTTCCTAGTCGCCGGCCTGCCGGGTCTGATCGTCGCGCTCATTTTTCGTCTCACTGTGAAAGAGCCGGTGCGCGGCACCACCGAGGAAACGAAGGTAAACACGCGCCAGCAGCCGGTCGGCGAAACTCTGCGCTTCATATTCAGCCAGAAATCTTACGTTCTGCTTCTGATCGGTTTCTCCTTCACGACCTATATTCAATTTGGCTTCGGCAATTGGACGGCGCCATTTCTCGGCCGCATTCGCCATTTGAATTCCGCCCAGATCGGCACATATCTCGGCACCGTGCGCGGCGTCGCAGGTCTCGTCGGCACTCTGATCGGCGGTTATCTCACCGACTGGTTCGGGAAACGCGATCCGCGCTGGCGCCTCTACGTCCCTGCGATCTGCTCCATGCTCGCCTGCCCAGCGGCCCTCCTGTTTCTTTTTTCTCCAAGCCCCGTCCTCTCGCTCGCCGGATTTGCCGTAATCTCGGCGGCCAGCCCTGTTCACGTCGGCCCGATCATCAGCGTCTCGCACTCGGTCGTGAAAGTCGGCATGCGCACGTTTTCAACCTCTCTGCTCTATCTGATCTCCGAACTTATCGGCCTGGGCGGTGGCAGCCTCTTCATCGGCGCCTTCAACGACCACTTTGGCCACCGTCTCGGCGTAAACGTGATCCGCTACTCCATGTCTACCGCCGCCGTCGCCACGCTCATCGGCGGAATTCTCTTTATCGTCGCCGCCCAGTTCCTGAAACAAGACGTTCCCCGCACCCTGGTGGAATAGTTTCCGGCGTACCTTTCATCGCACAAAATCGAAAAAGTACAGGTAGAGTCCTCGGCACCAAAACTGACTGGCGGGACAGTAGGCGCCCCGCTGCGATCCTGCCAACCTGTAAATGACGAGAAAATTTCGTCACGCTCTCCCGGCGAGAGCCGTACCGCTCTTTGACAACTGACGATCCGATCAAAAACGGCTCCCGGTTCGACGGTGAGTCGTGCCTGGGAGATCAACCGGCATCCCGAGCGAGTCGCCGCGGCGACGAGCCGAGGGATCTCTCCGCACCCCCGTGGCGAACATCGTGAGTCGAGCTTGAGAGATCAAGCGGCATCCCGAGCGAGCCGCCGTGGCGACGAGCCGAGGGATCCCTCCGCACCCTCTTGGCTTCCACTTGGCGTTTTGCTGCAGAGCCAACATGGCCCAGACGAACGCGGTGTGGTTTCGTAGGGGCACGATACATCGTGCCCGGCGCAGATACTTGGCGCGATCAATGCCATCAGCCTCGCGCACACACCGTCGTTCGGTCCGCGCCCGACAGCCCGGGGAAACGGGGCCTTCAGGTCCCGAGCGCCGCAGGTGCGCCACTCCCTGTCTTTGCAGTTCCGGTGAAAGCGTGGGCCGTCAGGCCCACGAAACACACCCCCAATAATCGTGGCTTCAGCCATGGGATTTTCCGTCGTGCCACCGCTCTCTCGACGAGAGCCGGATGCTCTTTGACAATTGGATGTTTTTTGGTGGCACAGACACTCCTGTCTGTGCTCCTACGACCGACTCCTTGCCAGGAATTGCTGCGCGCCCGGAAGGTCGATCGCGGTCCCGAGCGAGTCGCCGTGGCGACGAGTCGAGGGATCTCTCCGCTCCGGTGAAATGAATTCGCAGTTCCGGTGAAAGCGTGGGCCTTCAGGCCCACGAAACACACCTCCAATAATCATGGCTTCAGCCGTGGGATTTTCCGTCGTGCCACCGCTCACAAATCCCCAAAAGAAGTGACACACCATGCAAAGTAATCGACGATCCGATTAGGATCGGCGTCCCGAGCGAGTCGCCGTGGCGACGAGCCGAGGGATCTCTCGGCGGGCGATTGAGACTGCGCGAAATTAAGTGTCACACCATGCAAAGTAATTTCACGCGTAAGTCGCTGAAAACAAAGAAAAGCGGCACTAAAGAAGTGACACACAATTTTGAAGCCTCCCGGATGCCTCAAATGCCGGAATTGCTTCCGGAACGGCCCGCGTGATACGTTTCTGAACTCAATCCCAACGGGGGGAGCATTGGTAGACAAAACTCTGGCAACAGTTAAGGAGGCAGTTGCGCCAGTCTTCGACGGCGCGACGATTTTGTTGGGTGGTTTCGGCGATCCCGGCTTGCCGGGGCAAATCCTCGAGGCGCTACGGCTGCAAGGCGCGAAGAATCTGACGGTTGTGCACAATGGCTCCGGCGGCGGCACGCACTCGCTGGGCGGCCTGATCCATGATGGCAAGGTCAAGAAACTCATTGCCTCGTTCCCCAGCAATCCGGGCAATCAGTCATTCCAGGAGAAGTACCTCAAGGGCGAAGTCGAGCTAGAACTGGTCCCGCAAGGCACACTGGCGGAGCGTATCCGCGCCGCCGGCGCGGGCCTCGGCGGATTTTTCACGCCGACCGGCGCCGGGACGGACTTGGCCGCGGGCAAGGAATCCCGCGTCATAGACGGACGCGAGATGATCTTCGAAAAGGCGCTGCACGCAGACTTCGCGTTTGTGCGCGCGTACCGCGGCGACCGCCTCGGCAATCTGAATTACCGCATGGCCATGCGCAACTTCAACGTGCCCATGTGCACGGCCGCGAAGTTTGTGGTCGCGGAGGTTGACGAGCTTGTGCCCGTCGGCGCAATTGACCCGGAAGACGTTCACACGCCCGGTATTTTTGTGGACCACGTAGTGCAGGTCGTTCGTCATCCCGAGTATCTGAAAATCACCACGGAAGGTAGGTAGGAAATGTCGCTCTCACGAGATGGAATCGCCTTTCGCGTTGCGTCCGACCTGCCGGAAGGCAGCTACGTAAATCTTGGCATCGGCATCCCAACCCTAGTCTCGGGATATATCCCGGCGGGCAAAGATGTTTTCTTCCACAGCGAGAATGGGATTCTGGGCATGGGAGCGCTCGCGGCGCCCGGCCATGAAGATCCGGACCTCATCAACGCGGGCAAGCAGTACGTCACATTGAATCCCGGCGCGAGCTTCTTCGATCATCCCACTTCCTTCTCGATGATTCGCGGAGGGCACATCAACTACGCCGTGCTGGGAGCGCTCGAAGTGGCCGCGAACGGCGATATGGCCAACTGGCGCACTCCGGGCGAAAAAGTTCCCGGAGTAGGCGGAGCGATGGACCTCGCCTTTGGCGCGCAGAATATTCTGGTGACGATGATGCATGTGACCAACAAGGGCAAACCGAAAATCCTGAACAAGTGTTCCCTGCCCCTCACCGCGCCGCACTGCGTGAAGCGAATCTATACGGACATGGCCGTGATTGACGTAACGCCCGACGGACTCATCCTGCGCGAATTCGCGCCGGGCCTCGATCCACAAGCCGTACAGGCGAAGACCGAAGCGCCGCTGCGCGTAGCGAGCGACTGCAAGGAAATGAATCTTCCCGCGAAGTTCCACGCCGCGCAGCCGACTGCCTGATTCCACGGAGGCCTCAATTGTTACAGGCGATTGATATGCACGCCCACATCCAGACGGGCGAGCGCGCCAAGCAAGGCTGGGGGCACATCGCCAAGGCCGGGCTACCCATGAACACCGGAAAATGGCGCTCCGATCCCGATGGAATGGCGGAGATGTACCAGAGCCAGAACATGATGGCAGTCATCTTCGACGTGGACGGCGAAACCCGCAGCGGCGTGAAGATGGACAACGGCGAGACCGCGGCGTGGATGAAAAAATATCCGGACACGTTCGTCGGCTTCGGAAGCGTGGACCCATGGAAGGGCAAGATCGCCGAAATCGAAGTGCAGCGCTGCGCGGACATGGGTCTCCGCGGCATGAAATTCCAGCAGGCCGCGCAGGGCTTCAATCCCAACGACGAGCGTTTCTTCCCGATTTACGAGACGATCGTGAAGCTGAACCTGCCGGTGATTTTCCACACGGGCACCACTGCGGTTGCGGCAGGCTCTCCAGGCGGTAAAGGAATCACGCTCGAATACTGTAAGCCGATTCCTTACATTGACAACCTCGCGGCCTGGTACCCCGAAATGCGCATCATCATGGCGCATCCCTCGTGGCCCTGGCACGACGATCAGCTCGCCGTTCTGCGCCACAAGGGAAACACATACATGGATCTTTCCGGTTGGGCGCCAAAGTATTTCCCGGCGTCTACCGTGCACAACATCAACACGCTCGTGCAAGACAAAGCCTTCTTTGGCACCGATTTTCCCATGATGACTCCCGAGCGCTGGCTCGCTGAATTTGCCGAGCTTCCCCTGAAGGACAGCGTCCGGCCGAAAATTCTGCTCTACAATGCCGCCAAGTTTCTGGGAATCGAACTCACCGCGACCCAGCCGGCGCGCTGACCCTGTTTACCTCAATTCGCGCAAATGGCGCCGCAATTCCGGGTAATATCGAGCGCGATGAGCTTGACCGCATTTTTCGGATTGCTCGGCGGGATCATAGTTCTCGCCTTTGTCGCCAATCGTCTGGCAGGATGGACGCGCGTGCCGGACGTCGTGGTATTGATGGGCGCCGGGATGTTGCTCGGCCCGGTCTTCCATCTGCTCGACCCCTCGAAATTTGAATCTGTCGCTCACGGATTCGGCGCGCTCGCGCTGATTCTGATTCTCTTCGAGGCTGGGCTCGACCTCGAATTCCGAAACGCCCTCCGCCATTTCCCCGGCGGCGTGCTGCTCGCCCTGCTGAGCTACGGTCTGACCCTCGTGGCAATCGCCGCGTTCCTGGTAACTGCACTTCACCTGCCGCGAATGGACGCCTGTCTCGTGGCGGCAGCGTTCGCATGCGTCAGCAGCTCGGTGATGCTGCCCGTGCTGCAGCAGATGAATATCGGCACCGCGCTCAAGACCACGCTCGTCGTGGAAGGCGCTCTAAGCGACGCGCTGGGAGTTCTCGGAGTCGGCGCGATACTCGATTTGACACTGCCTTCCCACGCCGGGAATCAGACGAACGTGACGACTCTGCTGATGCGGCACGCCGCCGCGCAGGGCACGAAATCGTCTCTGGCAGGCGGCGTCGCGGGAGGCTTCCTGCTGCGCGTGGTGATCTCTTTAGCTTTGGCTCTGGCTGTTGGATTTCTGTGGTCCCGGCTGCTTCCGCTGATTTCCGAAGAGCGTTTCTGGCAGGTGCTCACGTTCGCCGCCGTCCTGCTCGTCTATTCCATCTCCGATTTGGTGGGAGGCAGCAATCTTTTCGCGGTGATCGCGTTCGGAGCCACTTTGGCGAATCTCCCGGGCAAGGTGAGAGCCGATTTCGAATTCGCATGGTGGGTCGCGCCGAAATCCGGCAACACTCATCGCCAATTGCTCGTATTCCATTCCGAGCTGGCCTTTCTGGTGCGCACGTTTTTCTTCGTGCTGCTCGGGCTGATCGTTAAGTTTTCGGGACTTCGCGCCGCGGCGCTTCCGGCGGCTGGAATTGTCGCGGTCATCTTCATCGCGCGCTGGATTTCGGCGCAGTTCAGCAGCCTCGCCATGCGAGACGTCCAGCCAATGGACATTGAAACCATCAGTCTGCTCGTTCCGCGCGGACTCATCACGGCTGTCCTGGCCTTCGAGATCGTTGATGCCAAGGGCGCGAGCTTCAATTCTCTTCCGGGCCTTGTTTTTTCGGTAATTCTCTTGAGCAACCTTTTGATGCTCGTCGCCACAGTTCGCCGCGGCGGCCCCGCAGCGGATGCACCCGCAGCCGACTCGCCGCAACCGGCGCCCGAGCCAGCCTCGTAAGAATCGAATCCCGGACGTCCGATCTCCCCTCGCTCCATTTGCCCCGGGGTATAATGTGGACGTGAGCGAACAGCCAAAACAGCACATGACGTGCATGGAAGTCTGGGGTGATAGCCAGCTCACCGCGCGCGGCATTGAAATGGGCGGGCTGGACGCGTGGGTTTACAGCAAGCCCTTCGGCCAGGCCCAGCGCGGCGGAGACGTCTATTACGCTTCAAGCTGCGCCACCGGACGCATCAGCCGCCTCTTGCTGGCCGATGTCTCCGGACATGGAACCTCCGTCGCGGCGACCGCAGCGGATTTGCGAACGCTAATGCGGCGGTTCGTCAATCGCCTGGACCAAAAGGAGTTCGTTCGGCTGCTCAATCAGCAGTTCGTCGCATTGTCGCGCACCGGATCCTTCGCAACAGCAGTCGTCACCACATTCTTCGCGCCAAGCCGCCGGCTACTCGTTTCCAACGCGGGCCATCCGCGGCCGGTTTTGTATCGCGCCGCGCAACAACAGTGGAGTTTGCTTGGGCAGGATGGCGCGGACGACAAACGCAAGTTCAGCAACATGCCCCTGGGAATCATGGACATCACGGAATACGAGGAATTCGACGTGGAGCTGGAAGCCGGCGATTGCCTGGTCAGCTACACGGACGCGTTGATCGAATCGCGCGATGCAGATGGGGAAATGCTCGGCGAGGCCGGCGTCCTGCGCATCCTGAAGCTGCTGGGTGATGTCGAGCCGCAAAATATGATCGAAACGCTGCTGAAGGAAATCGGCGAGCGGTACCCGGAAAATTTGTCCGAAGACGATGTGACCGTGCTCGTCGTGCGCGCCAATGGGCGCCAGCCAAGCCATTCATTCCGCGAAAAGTTCTCAGCGGCGATGCGCCTGATCGGCTCGCTGATTCGCGGCCTTAATCCTCGCGCCGAACGTCCGCCGCTACCGGATTTCAGCCTGCCGAACGTCGGCGGAGCCATCATTCCCGCGCTCGGCCGCCGCTGGCGTGCTTAATGCCGAGAGAGTGAACTGGGCCTTTCCTAGTTCACTGGGTCTTTCTGCCGCGTCGCCTTCACGGCGCTTAATATCCCAAAACCCACAAGCACGATTGCGCCAACAGCGATCCAGTGCGCGGGCATGTGCATCAGATAAGCACCGTAAATCAGCCCTCCAATAACAATCGCGAAGCCGCCCGCATAGAGTCCGAAGGACATCGTGCCTCCTCATGGAGAGAATCGCCCACGGATCTATTCGCGGGCAATAATCTGTCTAAAGTCTCCGACTCAACCTCTGCCTGTGAGAACCAGCACTATAAGAATCAACAACAGCAAGCCCAGTCCGCCGCTGGGATAATATCCCCAGTGCGCGCTATAGGGCCAAGTCGGAAGCGCGCCGAGCACCAGCAAAACCAGCAAGATAATTAGAACTGTTCTCATGTCGCTTTCCTCGCCGGGCAGCGCGGTCAACTGCCGCCTGCCCTTGTACTAAACCAGCCTCGAGAGGCTTGTCTCAAAAGTGGCTGAACAACCCGATCAAAATAATGAACGGTATCGGCACGCCCAGCAGCAACAGTAAAATCGAACGCATCGTGAGCCTCCTTGTGAATCAGAAAACTTGACGATTCTACGCAATCGCAACATGGTCGCGTTGCCTGCCGCCAATCGTCGCGGCAAAGCTTGCGCAGAACGCGCCAATGAGGAGCGCCACAAACAGCCAGTACAGCATGTGGGCCACGGCCTTGCGTGCAGTGTCAGCGGCTTGTCGAGCCGCGGCGACCGTGTCAGTCACCCGCTGTTCGGCGTCGGCTTGGGTGAGCCCTGTTCTTGCGGCAACGAGCTGCCCGAGATAGGTCTTGTCCTGCGCCGACAGATCGGACTGGCGAAGCGCGTGAACCAGAATCACGCCCGCTTCGGTTCGCACGAACGCGTCGTTCTGATCGGTGGCGGGATGGTCCGTGCGGAACATGGAGTCCACGAAGTATCCATTTCCGGCCGCCGCAGCACCATCACCCGAATAGCCCGCCGTATTTCTCGCCGCGCCGGTCGCCATCGCAGCCGTTAGCGCTGCGAAGAAGACAGCCGAAATCACCAGACCTACCGCCCACACGAGGAAACCGTGCGCGGTGTCGCGGAAAAATACTTCATGGGTGTGAACGGCGACCCATTTGACACGAAGCCTCCCAGTCAGATAACCGCCGATTGCCGATGCGATTATCTGCACGACGATCAGCCAAATGATCGCCGCCATTCCGACGCCGGTCGAAGATAGCCCCGCGTTCGACCACGGTGAAATCGCGGACAACCCCATTCCCGCGCCCAGTGCGAGCAATATCAGCGACAGCGCCGCGGTCGCAAACGCCCCGGCCGCGATTGCTGACCAGGTCACGCCAGATGAATGTTCGTCGGTCCCTACCGAAGTCTCGGGGTAATGATTCGTTGCATAGGCCACGCTAGCCATAAAGTTTCCTCTTTCATGCCGCTGCGATCACATCCTTGCGTTGACCGAGTCAGAACCGATAATCGCGCGACGATTCTGCATTAGAGGTCAGGGGAGGGCCATACCTGATACACCTGTACCAGCTAGAGAAAGGACCTTAGGCTGCTACGACAGATGCGAGGACGTAATCTCGACAAATGTGAGGCGGCACACGTGAAGCCGTGGCTTGCCGAAGAGAAGTCGTGAGGCGATAAATCTCCTCCGGAGATTTATCGCCCACAAAGCGAGGCCAAATCTGCTATCCCGCAGGATCTTTCTGACGCGTCGTTGTGACAGCCTTCAGTATCCCGAGTCCCAAAAGCACGATCGCGCCCGCCGCGATCCAGTGCGCGGGCATATGCATCAGATATGCGGCGTAAATCAGTCCGCTGATCACGATTGCGAACCCGATCGCGTAAATTCCGAAGGACATATCATCTCCAATCGAGTCAACCGTAGCAGCGTTCGCTCGGGAGCCCGACCTGAGCGCGCATCGGAAAGCGGCCCGGAATCCGGCCGCTCTCTATTCTCCACGGCGAACCAACTTCGCAAGTCTTATTCCGAAGAGCTGGCTTTCTGATCCTTGACCTGCAAATCGTTCACCACCTGCTGAACGTTTGGCACCGCAGTCGCCACGCTCTCGGCGAGCGCGCGCTTGTTTTCCGAATTCACTTCACCTGTCAGGGTAACCACGCCGCTCTTCACGTCGTATTTCACGTGCTTATGCATTCTGTTCTGAAGCAGGGCGGCGTCCAAATTCTTCTCGATACCCTCGTCCAGATCTGAATTTACAGCCTTTGCTTCTTTCTCTATGCCAACCGGAACGACGGCAATTTGATCCGCGACGACCTGAGTGCCCGCGAAAGACTTTGCGATGGATTCGGCTCGCGACTTGTCGTCGCTGCTCGCTACTTCTCCGCCGATCGTCACAACGCCCTTATCCCGGTCCTGGCTGACAGTGACGTCCTTGAGGCCTGCCTGTTCGAGTGCTTTGCCAACGCTATCGGAAACATCGGGTGACTTGGCGGCTGTTGCGGAACATCCGGCCAAAATCCCGAGAGCGAACAGCGTGACTACGGTTAATGACGATCTTAGTTTTTTCACGTTTCTCCTTTGCTAAATTCGAAATTCAATCTCAAACAGCGACGAAATGATAGCTGGCACGTAGTGCCACATTGATACTTCGCTCGCGCAGCCGCGCTCACCAGTTCTGGCGTTGGCGCGCGTTCTACGCGCTTGCCGAGCTGCCTCTCACGAAGTGCAGCACGAGCAATATCAGCCCCAGGACCAGCGCAACGTGAATGAAAGCGCTGGTTACGTGAAATGCGAAAAACCCGAGCAACCAGAGAATAATCAACACTGCGGCGATAAAACCGAGCATGTTTTCATCTCCTCGTTTCCGAGCGCGAGACGGGCTGCGATCGTATGCTTCCAGGTAGCAGATTAGCCGGACGAGAACGGGAGGTCTGTCACGTTGCGCACACTTTCCAATTGAGCTTATTCCAGGCGATGCCTGCCGGATTCCAGGAACGTGCGATGCAGAGCGATGGTTCCCGCTCACGGACGTACTGGCGCGTAACGACCGAGACTGAGAGACTTGGCTACTGAAGAGAATTGGTGAACCGGGTAGGACTCGAACCTACAACCCGCTGATTAAGAGTCAGCTGCTCTACCATTGAGCTACCGGTCCAGCGTACTTTTATTCTAACACGACGGAATATCGTTCCCAACGCAGCGGGAAACCGACCAAACCGCAATCAGCGGCGCAACGAAGCGGCAATTTCCTTCGCTACCTGGCGCGCTCGGACCAAATCGCCCGGGCCGAGCGATATCGCAGCCACGCGCGCATGGCCACCGCCGCCGTATTTTTCGCACAGCGACGCGAGATTGACGTCCGGAGGAATCTCCTTCCACGGATTCGTTCCCACGGAAACTTTTGCGCGCGCCGGCGAAGAACTGACTCCCACCGAATAGAGCGCGTCCGGGTACAGAAAGTACGGCACGAACTTGTTGTAGCCCTCGAGGTCGAGATCGCTCACGTCGAAGTAAATCACGCCGCCTCGAAAATCCGTCCGCTCCCGCATGATGTCAATGGACCGCCGATGCCGCTCAAGCAATGGACCGAGGTGCTTCTTTATCAGCGGAAGCTGGACGATTTCCGCCAGCGGCAGTTCGGCGAGATCTGGAATCAGCCGCGGAACCAGGTACGGCTCCGGCGCGGCCTCAATCACCAGTGCCAGCTGCGTGGCCGGCTCGGTGAGCCCCACGGCTTCTTCGGCAGAGGCGAACTGCGCGCCGTCAATGATGTCGCCCCACTTGATCAATTCCGCCAGCGGCTTGGCGTCGAATCCGAATTTCTGCGAAGCGATGTCGGCCAGAAATTTCGTGCAGGACTTGTACGTGGGATCGTAAAACTTCTTGCCCGAATGGTCGTGCCTGAAATGCTCGGCATCTTCCGGTTTAAGGAACGCGCTCTGGTGATGGTCGAACCACCATGTCAGCAGGGGCGAGCTGGAATACTTGAAATCCACGATCGCGTTTTCGTCGCCATCGAAGGTGCCGTCCTCGAACGGCGCCGACGCCTTGTGCGTCATCCCGGTGTAGAGAAATTCAGCGTCGGCATTGATGCGCTCGTGATAAAAACGAGAAAAAATCGCCGCGGACGAGGCCCCGTCGAAACATTTGTCGTGGAAACAGACGCGAACCTTCAAGTCGCTCTCCCGTTGCGCGCAAGCCTCCGGAGCGATTTCGCCCCGAAAGTAAAGTCAACTAACATGGCTGCAAGCCCTCCGGTTGTCAAGAGGGAAGGCGCTGCGCGTGAAGACTATTTTGCGGACCCGGAGTGGTTGCGGCGAAAACAACCCAATGCGTGATCGTTGACCATGCCCGTGGCTTGCATGAACGCGTAGCAAATCGTGGTGCCAGCGAAGCGGAATCCGCGCTTTTTCAAGTCCTTGCTCAGCGCGTCCGATTCCGGCGAACTACAAGGGACCTTCCGCGACGTCCGCCAGGAATTCTTCTTCGGTTTGCCGCCGACAAAGGACCACACGTAGCGGTCGAAGCTGCCGAACTCTTTCTGTATCGCCAGAAACGTGGCGGCGTTCGCAATCGAAGCGGCGATCTTCAGGCGATTACGAACGATTCCGGCGTCCGCGAGCAACGCGCGAACTTTCCTTTTGTTATAACGCGCGATCTTCGCAGCGTCGAACCGGTCGAAAGCGCGGCGATAATTCTCGCGCTTCCGAAGGATCGTTTCCCAGCTCAATCCGGCCTGCGCGCCCTCGAGAATCAGAAACTCAAACAGGGCGCGGTCGTCGTGCAACGGTACGCCCCATTCCCTGTCGTGATATTCGGCCATAAGAGCGCTCTGCGCCCAATGGCATCGGCGTCGGCCGTCGCTCGCGTTCAGATTCACGTCTAGGATGCGCCTCTCGATAGTTAGCCTGCAGGTTTTTCGGTGGGATTCTTGGCGCCAGCTTGCGGGACTTCGTGTCCGGCAGCGGCAAGCGCCAGACAGCGCGGACAAAGGCAACCGGTGAAGCGCGTCCGCAAATCCGCCGTCGCCTTACTGCTGAGATTCACTTCCGAGCACCAGCAGGCTTCCCGGGTGGCCATGCAGCCAAAGCGCGCGCCGCAGAAAGGACAGCTCTTCTGTTCCGTGCTATCCCCTACCAAGGGCGCCTTGGGCTCGCCAATATTCAAAGCAATCGCCCCCGCCTGCCTCGCTCGGGCGCCCACTTGAGCGCGCCCAGCGGCCGTCGGCACGCCCGACGTGCCGCGAATGCAACTTCAAATTCGAGTGGGGTAACGCCTAGGAGATGTGGCGATCGAGGATCTTGACGATGTTCTCTTTCGATTGGGCGCCGACGATCTGGTCGGCTACCTGGCCGCCCTTGAAAACCAGCAGAGTGGGAATACCGCGGATGCTGAATTTTCCGGCGACGTTCATATTCTCGTCAACGTTGAGCTTCACGACCTTGACCTTGCCTGCCTTCTCGCGCGCGATCTCTTCGACCGTGGGGGTCAACATATGGCATGGGCGGCACCAATCGGCCCAGAAATCCACCATCACCGGCTGGGTCTTGCTGGCCTCGATTACGTCGGCCTCAAAGCTCGCGTCCGTTACCGCTTGAAGAATGTCTGACATGGTCTCCTCGTGTGGCACATGCCCGGCCAACGCCGTTCCACGCGCCCCTATTTAGATAATCCAACGACCCGCGGGATTCGAGCCCTCTTAGCGGCTTCATACAGCGTGACATACGCGGCAGCCGAGGCTTTCCATGAAAAATCCTTGGCCATGCCGTTCGCTTGTATGGTGTGCCACACCTTCGGGTCCCGGTACGCCTTCAGCGCCGCTCGAATGCATCCGAGCAGCGTTCCCCCGTCGTACTCGTCGAACTTGAAACCCGTTCCGTGGTGCGTCTTCGGTGCGAAATTCTGAATCGTGTCGTCCAGCCCGCCAGTCGCGCGCACCACTGGGACGGTGCCGTACCGCAGGCTGTAAATCTGGTTCAACCCGCACGGCTCGTAGCGGCTGGGCATCAGAAACATGTCCGCACCCGCCTCGATCTTGTGTGCGAGAGTGTTATCGTACCCGATTTTCACGCCCACGCGAGCCGAATATTTGTCCGCGAGCCCTTTGAACAGTTTCTCATATTCCGGCTGTCCAGTGCCGAGCGCAATGAGGGCGACATTCTCCTTCATGAGTTCGCTCGCAATCTGCGCGATCAGATCGAATCCCTTCTGATCCGCGAACCGCGAGACGATGCCGATCAGCGGCACGTCGAGATTTTCCTCCGGCAGATGAAACGCCGCGAGAAGGTCCTTCTTGCACGACTTCTTGCCTGCCAGATCTTGCGCCGAATAGTTCTGCGCAATCAGCGTATCCACCTCGGGACTCCATACGCTGTAATCCACGCCATTGAGAATGCCGACCAGACGGTCGGCGCGATTCCGGATCACGCCCTCGAGTCCCCAACCGTATTCCGGCGTCTGAATTTCCTTCGCGTATCGCCGGCTGACCGTCGTCAGGTAGTCCGCAAAGATCAGCCCGCCCTTCAGGAAATTTACCTTGCCGTAGAATTCCAGCGTATCCATGGTGAACAAGGTATCGGGCAGCCCGATGCTCTTCATCGCCGTTTGTGGAAACAATCCTTGATAGCCCAGATTGTGAATCGTGAGGACCACCGGCAGCGATCGCATCACTGGATCGGTTGTGTGCTGCGTCCGGAGGAGCAGTGGCACCAGCGCGGACTGCCAGTCGTGGCAATGAATCACATCCGGGAGCCACACGCGCTTCATGAATTCAATCGCCACGCGCGAGAACTCGGCGAAGCGCTCCGCGTTGTCGGGATAGTCGCCCGCTTTATCGCCGTAGAGGTGCGCGCGATCGAAGAACGGCGGATCGTCCACGAAGAAATAGCGCACGCCTTTGACCGGCGCGCCTTCGCCGATCGCGGGAAAACGCATTTTGTCGCCCAGTTGAATGCTGACGCTCGATATGAGCGTGGACGCGATTTTATTGCCGTGGTACCGAGGCAGTAGGATGGCCACCTCGTGGCCGAGCGCTTGCAATGCCGCGGGTAGCGCTTCGACAACATCCGCAAGGCCGCCGGTTTTCGAGTACGGGAGCCCTTCCGAAGATACGAATAGGATTTTCACGGGTTTTCAGCTGGAATAAAAACGTTAGCGGACACCTCAGCGTACGTCAAGCCAATCTCCGGATTGCACGCTCGGTTTGTTACTGCTACCGCGCCCAGTAGCTGGTTGTTACACTCGGACTCCTATGTCGCGACAACGGCTGGGCCAGCACTTCCTCAGCGGACCGGGGTGGCAGAAACGAATTCTCGACACTCTGCCGCGTGGCTCCGATGACGTTTGGATCGAGATTGGCCCGGGTCATGGCGAAATGACGCGGATCCTCGCAGCCGAGGGACGCCGTTTGATCGCCATCGAAGCCGACCCTCGGCTGGCTGCCAACCTGCAAGAGACCGTGCGCTCCCGGCCGGACGAATGGCCCGGCGTTGAAATCGTCTCGGGCGACGTCCTTGAGCTCGATCTCGCCAAGCTGGCCGGCAGCAAATGTCGCGTGTACGGAAACCTGCCCTATTACATCACGTCTCCCATACTTCATCAGCTGTTTGGCTGCGCGAATCAGATCGCTTCGATCCACGTGGTGATGCAGTTGGAAGTCGCCGAACGGGTGGTGGCAGACCCGGGCCGCCGCGAATACGGATATCTTTCCGCCGCATGCCAGTTCTATACGCGGCCGAAGATCGCGCTGAAGATTCCTCCGGGCGCATTTCGCCCGCCACCGAAAGTGAAGTCAGCCCTCGTGCAAATGGAGCTGCCCGGCGAGGGCGCGTCATTGGGCATCGCCGACGAAGCCAAATTCCTCAAGTTCATCCAGCTTTGCTTCGGCCACAAACGCAAGACGCTGCGCAACAATCTGCGCACCATCGCCTCGGACCAGCGCATCCACGAAGCGCTGGCATCCTGCGGCTTGCGCCCGGACGCCCGCGCCGAGCAGCTTCCGCTCCCGCACTTCGCCGCACTCTTCGCAGCTATCGCTTAGGTACCTGCTCAGGGTTACCGTTTTTGGTCTTCGAGTGTGGCGCGGAGCCGATCGGGGAGATTGGTCATGATTCCATCCACGCCTGCGTGAATCATGGAGTTCATTTTGGCCGCATCGTTCACGGTCCATGTGACCACATGCAGGTCCGACCGGTGCGCCTGATCCACCAGCTCTTTGGTCACCAGGTCAGCGCGCGGGCAGAGTTGGCGAGCGCCCACATCGAGCGCCGATTTCACGAAGTCCCGGTTTTCGCCCTCAACAAGCAAACCCAGCATGATGGACGCGTCGAGCTGCCGGATCGAAGTAAGCGTCGTCGGGTCGAAAGAGAGCACGATGGTCCGCGCCGCGTTTCCCGCGCCTCCCAACGCAGCCACCAGCGCGTGATGCATGCCCCACGACTCGTCGTATTTTATTTCGAGATAGAAAACCACGTCGTGCTTTCGCCCAAACTCCAGAATTTCCTCAAGCGTGGGAATGCGCTGGCCCATGAACGCACGGTCGAACCACATTCCGGCGTCGAGCTCGCGCAGCTCGGCCAGCGTGAAATCGCGAACCGATCCCTTGCCGTTGGTGGTGCGCTCCAGCGTCTTGTCGTGGATCGCCACGAATCGCGCGTCGCGTGTCAGATGCAGATCGGTCTCGATAAACTGCGCGCCCAGCGCCACGGCGCGCTCGTAGGCCGCCATGGTGTTCTCCGGGGCATTTCCCGAGGCTCCTCGGTGCGCGACTATCCAGGGGGCTCGCATGTGTCCGATAATCCTATCAGATTCGCCCGTCCAGCCCATTTCACGCCAGCGACGCGGTTGTGAGAATGGCAACGCGAGCCGATTGAGTACCAGAACTGCTAGCCCTGTGTGCCACGCTGTCGCGCATCTCTACGTGCAAATTCGTTCTTACATATTCCATTTCCGCGTACCGATATTTCTGCTCCATGACGGACTCATAGAATCGTCGCCACGAGCCAGCACCATCTTCCTGTAAGAACAGCACATAGCAAAACACTGTTCCAGCGTGCCCTGGATCGTCTTTGGTAGGCGGATTGCCACTGGTCGTGATACAAGCGCGGACGTAGCTGGCAGCGGTGGGGACTTGGGAGGGCACGTGGCGCTGTTCGTCTTGATGTTGGTGGGTGTCGTCGTCACGCAGACGTGGCTGGATTGGCGCGACGCGAAAAAAACCTGGGTCATCCCCGAATGGGCTAAGGGAGTCGCCCTCGGGGGAGTGATCGCGGTTTCGATTGCCGCCTCTACCTCGGTCGCAGCAGTCTGGCTTCGAGACGACGCCGGCCAGTGGACTGACGCCTTCACCTCGCGGCTCTTCTGGCCCGAACTCGTCTTCCTCCTCTGCGCGATGGGTATCCTCGTGGTCGCGGCACGAAAAAAATGGCTGCGCCTGATGTTGTTGCTCGCAGGCGTGCTGGTCGCGGCCTTCTGGCTTGGTATGACTCTTTGATCCGCAGTTTTCTTCTTTTGCGCTTCCCTGCTTCGCAAGGAATTTCGCACAACCAAAACGCCCAACTCATTTCTCCGTCCAGCCGGCCCGCGGATCCTTTCATCCGCAGGCTGACCGTGTTTGCAACATCCTCAGGAAACCAATATCCCAAAGGCCCCCAAAATGAAGCTCGTCGTAGCCGTAGCAGTTTCGCTGTTTCTTCTCGTAGTAGCTTCCACTAACGCGCAGTCAGAAATTCAGCCGCAGCCTTCTCAACCCGAACTCGCAAAATTGCCGGAGCAATCCGCGCCCGAAGTGCGTTTCGATCGCTCCAACCGCCGATTTTGGCTAATGGCGGCTGTCCAGGTCGCCGCAACGGTGGCCGATGGGGAAACCACTCAGTGGGCTCTCCGGAGCCATCCGGACGCTAGGGAAATCAATCCGCTCTTCGGGTCGCGCCCCGATCGCCCGAAAATGTACGGCATTGCGTTCTCCATCACCGCGCTCCAGATTCTGCTGCAGCATCATGCGAAGACAATCTCCGATCGAACCGGGAAGTTTCAGAACGGATGGCTCATAGGGGCCTCCGTGAACACCGGCTTTCATACGTTCCTCTCGATCCACAACGCCCGCCTGGCCGGGGAATCCGTCTGCCCGGCAAACGGCTCCGGCTGCCGGTAACGTCTTCGCGCCGGCCCGGAATGGCCCTGTGCCGGCGTCGCTCGCCGGTAAATCACCGCCATTCGCCGATTAGCGCGCGACGCGTCCATGGAGTCCCGATAATCTCTCGCCATGTTCAATCCTGAATTCACGCAGGAGGCGATGGTGATGATGACGGACACGAAACCCCAGTTCGTTCCCCGTAGGCTGACACTTCGTGCAGCGCTTCTGCTGCCGGCCGCCGCGCTGATTTTCCTTGGAAGTATGTTTCAATTGGGCATGCTCGGGTACGGAAACCTCAACCCTCGCGATCTGTGGCCTGCCATGATGATCGTCGAGTCGGCATGGAACCTGCTGGTCCTCCATTTCAACGCTCCCCAACTCGGCGACCTTTTCCAATTCTGGCCGCTGGTGCTCGTGGCGTCGGGACTCGGCATCCTGATGGCGCTCAGAACTTCAAATCGTTCGGCCGCACGTCGCGGCGTCCGCGAGGGAGAGTAACGCGGTGATGTACTCGAGGAGCTCGAATCGGCATTTCGTCGTGGGTGTGCTGATTCTTGTCGTCGGCGTTGTTTTGCTGTTCGGACAGATCGGGCTCCTCGACCCCGACAGGATTTTCATGTTCTGGCCGCTCATCCTGATCTACTTCGGCGTGAATCGGCTCACCCGGCATGGGGGTACCACCGGGTGGTTCTGGGGCGGCTTTCTGATTCTCTTGGGAATTTCGCTTCAACTGCAGGAGCTCGGACTCAGCCACGTCCACGTCGTAGTGATCTGGCCCGTCTTCCTGATTTGCGCCGGCATACTTTTGATTCTGCGACGATATGAGACGCGCAACCGCTGGGAAAATCCTCCACCGCCCAATCCGCCTCCTGGCATCCCGCCGTGGACTCCGTCTGGCACTCCGCCGCAACCGCCGATCGAGACTCCGCCCGCACCAACCTCGGCGCCGGGAACGACCGGCGCGCCGGCCAGTGCGCCTCCAGCTGGCGCCCAGTCCTACGCACCTCCAACCGGCGGCCCGTCGTGGACGCAATCGGGTTTCGCGCAGGGCCAGCCGCCAAATTCGCGTCGGCCAAACAATCAATGGGATGAGTTCCATCACCGCATGGATGAATTCGGTGAGCGCATGAACAATTCGTTTCGCGATGCCGGCCATTGGTACGATTCGTCCGCGCCTCGCTTGGACGAGGTAAATATTTTTTGGGGCCGCAAGCGGCGCATCGTCGCAAAGAACTTCATCGGCGGCGAAATTGTCACCATCTTCGGCGGCTTCGACATTGACCTCCGGGACGCCGACATTCTCGGCAACATTGCCGAAATTGAAGTCGTCAACATCTTCGGCGGAGGCGACATCCGCGTTCCCCCCAATTGGGAGATCGTTATGGAAGCCGTGGGAATCTTCGGAGGCTGCAACGATAGGACGCTCCACCCCAATGCATCGAATACGCGACCCTATCCCGCTGACGGCTCGGCTGTCCCTCAACCGAAAAGACTGATCGTCAAGGGCGTTGCGATTTTCGGAGGTTTGAACGTCAAGAACTAGCCGCCCTTATGCATCCGATCCTCGCCCAACTCCGCCGACTGCTCCTCTACCTTCTTGGTTGGATTCCCCTCGCGGGGATGCTCACGTATCTGTTGGCCCTCCCGGGCGGCTTGAGCTGGATCGAGGCCACGACTGTCGCATTTGTGTTGTGCCTCCTGTACGCGTTCGTCTGCCTGGCTGCGTGGTATCCCTGCATGGCCACGCCGCTCGAACGATCCGGGCTATCGCGGTTCTTATTAACCCACGCCGCCGGCGCCGTGGTGGCTAGCGCGCTCTGGCTGGTAGCAGCGAGGATTCTCGGCCGAATGCTCGCGGGCCTCGAGGATTTCCACGGGATTGATCGGCAGCTTTCGCAGGATTACCCTCTCTTGTTTGCCACCGGCACCCTCCTCTATCTCCTGGCTGTCGGCTTTCACTACGTGCTGTTGGCCCTGGAAGCATCGCGGGAAGCCGAAGCTCGCATGATGCAGGCGAGCGTTCTCGCGCGCGAAGCGGAATTGCGAGCGCTCAAAGCGCAGGTCAATCCGCATTTCCTTTTCAACAGCTTGAATTCAATCAGCGCCCTCACCACCTCGGACGCGCCCAAAGCCCGCGAGATGTGCATCCTGCTCGGCGATTTCCTGCGCCGAACTCTGGGCCTCGGCGAAAAAGCCGCGATTCCGCTGGACGAAGAGATTTCGCTGATTCACGCGTTTCTTGCCGTGGAAAAGATCCGCTATGGCGCCCGCTTGCAGATGGAGGAAAAAATAGACGCGGAGGTTCTCGACGCGCAAGTGCCGCCGCTGCTGCTTCAGCCTCTGGTTGAAAACGCCGTCGGGCACGGGATCGCGAATCTCATCGAGGGCGGCTGGATCAGGCTAGTAGCGGAGCGCCGCGACGGCGAACTCTCGATCGTGGTCGAAAATCTCTTCGACCCCGAGGCGCCGCCTCGCCGCAAAAGCGGCGTCGGACTCGCAAACGTCCGCCAGCGTCTCGAAGCGCGCTACGGTAATCGGGCAAGGTTCGCCACGAGTGTTGACGGATCTTGTTTCCGCGTCGCCATCAGTTTGCCGGTGGAAATCAAGGAGCGCGTATCGTGACCCCAGACGCGAACAAAAGAATCCGCACGCTGATTGTAGATGACGAAGACCTCGCCCGCCAGGTTCTCCGCGAATTCCTTTCCGCGCATCCGGAGATCGAAATTGTCGCTGAATGCGCGAATGGCTTCGAGGCCGTAAAATGCGCCGCGGAACTCGAGCCTGACCTTCTGTTTCTCGATATTCAGATGCCCAAGCTCGATGGCTTCGAGGTTTTGGAATTAATCGGCGCAAATCGAGCGGTCGTTTTCGTGACCGCCTACGACACCTTCGCCATCCGCGCCTTCGAGGTCCACGCCGTGGACTACCTGCTGAAACCCATCAGCGCCGAGCGCTTCAACGCGGCGCTTGCCCGCGCCAAGGAACGTCTCTCCGGCAAGCTGCCGTCCGCGCCGCTTCCCGCGATGGAGCTTGCGGCCAGCGCGAGGCCGCCCGCGCAGTACCTCGACCGCATTCCTGTTCGCGATGGCACCAGCGTATTTATCATTCCGGTCGCGAAACTCGATTACGCCGAAGCGCAGGACGACTACGTCGCACTGGCGTCCGGCGGCAAGAAACACCTAAAACAGCAAACCATCTCGAGCCTCGAAGCCGCGCTCGATCCGTCTCGATTTCTGCGTATTCACCGCTCCTACATCGTCAACCTCGAGCGCGTCGTCAAAATCGAACCGTTCGGCAAGGATACTCACGTCGCTGTGCTCTCCGGCGGTACGCAACTTCCGGTCAGCCGCGCCGGCCACGCGCGCCTCCGCGCATTCCTCGATCGCTAGGAGTTCCGAGCGTGAATGCGCTACGTTGCATCCCGCGGTCACGATCCGAGAATAGTCCTTGCAGCATCCAATCTCCCGGTTGATGCTGTTTGGTAGAGCCTGCCGCGCGCCATATGCTCCGCCGCGTGGGGCCCGAACAATCATGCACATCCTGGTAGCCGACGACGACACAGGCAGCCGCGAACTCTTGACCGAGCTTTTGCGCCATAGCGGACATTCCGTCACCGCCGTGCTCGACGGGCGCGAAGCTCTCGCGGCAATGGCCAAAGACACCTTCGAAATCGTCCTCATGGACGAAGAAATGCCCGGCATGAGCGGCATCGAAGCAACCCGCGCGATCCTCGAACGAACCGCCCCGGGCAGAAGCGCCCGATTATCGTGGGAATTTCGGGGAATTCCACTCCGGAAGATGAACAGCGCTGCCTCGCGGCCGGTATGGACGCCTTCTTCGCAAAGCCCGTGCGCGCGGCCGAGATCTTCAGCCTCCTCGCAATGCTGGCGCGCCGCTCTCAGCCAACCGGCCCCGAGAAAGCGGATCTCGCCGCAGCCGATCCTTCTCTCGACGATTTGGCCCAGACTCTGCGCCGTGCGACCGGCGGCAATGACAAAATTGCGCGCTCGCTCGTGAAGACGTTTCTCGCGGACACGCCGAAGAAACTCTCCCTGCTGCGCCGCGCGATATCGGAAAAAGACGCCGGAATTCTCGCCACTGTCGCGCACTCGCTCAAGGGTTCGCTCGCGCTGGTTGGTGCGCATAAAGCTGCGGGCACCGCGCGCAATTTGCAGGCCATGGGACGGCTCGGCAACCTCAGTAACGCCGTCGCGGAATTCCGCGTGCTGGAAAGCGAGTTCGAAGAACTGAAGCGCGAACTGCTGGCGCTGCACCCGACGCCGGCGCCGTCCTCAAACAAAGCGTCGAAGACGAAGCCGAAGACCCGTCGCACCAGTTCCGCTCCGCGCCGGAGGCGCTGATGCTGACTAACCCGTCAACGACGCAGTCGCAACACTTGCCCGAGCGATTGCGCGAAGCCATACTGGATTACATGAAGCGGGGAATTTCACACCTTGGGACCGCCGCGCTGATCTTGCCGGTTTGCGCCGTCACGTCCGCCATGCTGCTCGCTCCTCGAGCGGTGCGCGCCGATGATCTGAAACTCAAAGATGGCTCCGTAATTTCCGGCACCATCGTCGGCTACGAAGAAAAATCCTTCAAAGTAAAGACGAGCTACGGTTTCGCAGTTGTGCAGAAAGACCAGGTCGTCTCCATCAGCATTTCGACGGGAGCCGCTGATCCCGCCGGGAAGAGCGCTGAGCCGGCCGCCGAAAAATCCGCGCCCGCCGCAAAACCGAAATCGGAGCCCGTGAAGACTGCTGCGCTGCCGCCGCTGCCCGCAATGGCCGGGGGCCAACCCGAGGCCGACGCCAAAGCCGCGCCGGTCGCAAGGCCCGCGCTGCCTCCGCCTGTTGCGACGAAAGTCGCCGCGAACCCTTCGCCTGCGCCGGCCGCAGCGCCAGTTACCAAAGCTGCGCCGCCAGCCGTCGTAGCGGTTTCAGCTCCGCCGAAGCCGCCCGCGCCAGAGCCTATTCGCGAAGCCGTGAAAGGTAACATCTACACGAACGAAACCTATCGCTTCCACATGTACAAGCCGCCGGATTGGGACGTGATCGCGACCGCGCCGGCCGTTCTGCCGGGCGCAATTACCGCGATGGGCACCGGCGACGACACCACGTATCTCTTGATCGGACAGGAACCCGCTGGAAAATCCATGGCAACTGACATGGACACGACCGAGCGCCGTCTGCGCGACGTGATGGTGGATTTTCGCGCGCTCGATGAGAAACAAATCATGGTGTCCGGCATGCCAGCAACCGAACATCGCTTTCGCGGAAAAGTGGACGAGCACGACTGGTCCGGAGTGGTTGTGCTCGTGTCCCGAGGCGCCCGGCTTTACACCATCTTCGGTATGACCCGCGCTGACAACGACCTGGTGCAGATCCAGGAAAACGTGATCGCCCGCGCAATCTCAAGCCTGCAATTTACCGACTAGCAGCGCGATCGCTCTTCCCTTCCGTCGCGCAATTCCTTCTCATCGATTCGCTCTAGAGCGGCTGCGACGGTGGTGACACGGCCGGCGGAACTATCTTGCTTTCGCCGGGCGCGGTTGCTGCTGCGCCGCAATGCGGGCAGTGCGCCCAGCCGCGGTCCATCGCGCGTCCGCATCGAGCGCACGTCGGCCGCAACGGCGCAGCGCAATTGGGACAAAATGTGTACGCCGACTTTGCCGACGCTCCGCATATGGAGCAATAAAACGGCAGCGGATCGCGCAGGAAGAAATAAAGAATCATCCCGATCGCGTTGGGAATGAAGATGGCGAGCAGGGTCCACAACCAGGCCCGCATCAGACGGCGTTTCGCGTCGCCATAGATGTATCCGATCGCCAGGATGTAAGCCGCGACGACGAGGGACGCGAAAAGACTCAGAAGAACTTTTCCCGCCTCGGGCCAGTTCACGTTTTTCGGATCGCTGGGAATCGCGGCGTACCTCATGACCAGGAACATCGCCACAAAGGCGACGCCCGCGAGCACGTAAACCAGTTTCGGAATTACGGATTTCTTGGTTCGAGTGTCATTCATGCGAGTCTCCGATCATACTGCCGCCGCAGAGAGAGCAGCACCGCAGCGCTGCCGCCAGCCAGCCACGTGAGCGCTGAAAAAATCGCGAAGAGAAGCCATATCCGGCGAAACTGGACGTCCAGTACCGAGAGCAATCCGTTGGTTGCAAAGCGGAACAACGGCCACCCTGCCACCGTCACCGTCCATGAAAAAATAATCAGCGGGATCAGCATCAACCGATTCTTGCGCTGCTCGGCCTGAGCGGCGAGTTGCGCGGATGCCATCGCGTATGTGCGTTCGAAAAGCGCCGGCGAAGGCTGCGGCGTGGGCAATCGGCGGAGCCCGCCGGAAATCAACTGCCAGCGTTCGAGTTCAGCCGCACAATCGGAACATCTCGCGGTGTGCTGCGCGATGCGCGCTTCCTCGTTGGCATCGAGCGCACCCGAAACGAAGAGCGCAAGTTGCTTCCGGATTTCGGCGTGTTCGTCCGGGCGGCTCATTGCCTCGCCTCACTTGCGTTCCCCATATCGAGTGTTTCCCTGAGCTGTTCGAGCGAACGCCGCAGGCGCGACTTCACCGTGGAAAGCGGCGTCGCCAGCACGGTGGCGATTTCCTCCAGCTTCATCTCTTCCTCGAATCGCAGCGACAGCACTTCTCGATAGCTCAAGGGCAAATTCTCCAGGGCGCCCGCCAGCAGCCTGGCGCGTTCACCGGCCAACATTTGATCGAACGGCCCGGGATCGGCGCTGGTCATCCGCGAAACCATCGTTTCGTTCGGCGAATCGTCGCTGACCGGCTGGTCGAGGCTGCTCGGCCGAATTCGCCGCAGGTGATCGAACGCCAGATTTCGCGCCAGCGTGAAAAGCCATGCGTCGAAGTTGCGCGATGTGTCGAAGCTCCGTATTTTCTCTGCCACCCGCAACCAGGTCTGCTGAAAAAGATCGTCGGCGTCCGCCGGCTCGCGAACCAGCCGCAGCAGGTAACGATAGATGCGATTCTGATAACGCGCCATCAGCGTGGCGAGCGCGTCCGGGTCACCGCGCCGGAGCTGCAGAACAGCGGCGTCAACTCCCAATCGCCCCTCCCAGATGGCCGCGATCGAACCCGTCATATGAATACTACGTGCCGGGCCGGCGAAAAGACGCATAACGCGTCCGGTCCACCGCGTCGCCCGAAGTCCTTATATCGCAATGAGTTAGGTAATAGCGAGCGAAGCCGGAATTCTAGAACTTCGTCACTTCGCTGAAGTGGAAGTCGCGAACCTTCATCGGAGGCACGACCATTTCGAACGATTCTTCTCCCGCCGCGCGCACCGCCCGGCCCAGCATCTCGACATTCGACAGCATCTCGATGACGCTCTGGTTGAAGCGGAAATTGCGCACGCCGCCGGAGACGCGGCCGTTTTCGATCAGGAACGTTCCGTCGCGGGTCATTCCCGTCAGAATCTTCTCGTAGGGGTCCACTTCGCGGATGTACCAAAGGCGCGTGACCAGAATACCGCGCTCGGTGGTGCGAACCATTTCTTCCGTGGATTTGTCGCCGCCCGAAAAGACCAGATTCATCGGCGCTTCGCCGTATTCGTTCGGCAGCGAAAAGCCGTGGCCGGTCGTTTTGGCCTTCATTTTCTTGGCGGTGGCGCGCGAATAGACCAAATTCTTCGGAATGCCTCGGTCCACGAGCAGGACTTTCTGCCGCGGCACGCCCTCGCCGTCGTACGGTGCACCGCTCTGAAGCGGATGGTACGCGTCGTCCCAAATCGTGATGTTGTCGCCGAACAGTTTCTTGCCCATTCGGCCCGTCAGGCAGGAGCGCTTGTCGTGAACTGCTGTGCCGGCAAAATCGTAAAAGAGAAAGCCCACCAGATCGAGAACTGCCGAAGGACTCAGGATGGTGGTGTAGCGGCCCGCCGGAACTTCGCGCGGCGCTCGGGAGCCCATGGCCGCGTCTGAAGCGCGTTCGGCGAGCTCCTCAGGATCGAGCTTGCGGATATCGGGCGAATTCGACTTCGCCCAGCCGGACGAATTCGCCTCCAGAATCGTGATCGAAAATTCCGAACGCGTCTGCTCGTGGCGAGCGCGAAGACCCTTTGAATTGGCCAGCACCGAACTGTAGGAGCCGCTCGCATAGATACCAGCGGCGGTCTGTTTGGCCTTGTCGGCGTGCTTGCACACACGGGTGACGGCCTTGGCGCGGTCTTCCGGTGTGGTCCCGGCCGTGGACGAAAAGAATCGCGAGACCTTCTGATATTTCTGCTTGCCCGTCATCGGCAGCAAGTCCGGATTTTCGGGCTGGTTGCGCGCGAGGGTCACGGCGGACGCCACAACGCGGCGGAGCGATTCTTCATCCGTTTTGTTCGTGGAGGAGCGAGCCGTACGGCCGTCCACGACTGCTCGGACGGAGATGCCGAGCGTGTGCTCTGCGACGTTCTGATGGATCGTGTTGTTGGCGAAGCGCGTCAGCGCATCGGTTCCGGCGCTGACGTCCACTTCCGTTTCGTCTGCTTCGCTCAGCTTGAGAATTTTCTCGGCGATGCGCTCGAGTTCCGCCGGCGATAGTTGTGCGTTCTTGTTGGCCATTAGGAAGTGAGAGTCCTCGCTTCACATGAAGAGAGATCCTTCGACTCCGCGTCCCGACCTGCCTGCGGCAGGGAAAAAAATCGTCGGGACGCTCCGCTCAGGATGACAGGCGGCGGTGTTTGGATGACAACGTGATAGTGGGTCATGGTCATTTCGCGAAGGCGACGCCGACTTTAATATTGCGGAAGCGCGCCGGGGACGCGCCGTGTCCCGTGCCCATCACCTGCTGGGGCTGGCCCTTGCCGCAATTGGGCGTGCCCCACAGCGTCCAGTAGTCGCGCGAGCAGATGGCGTCGCAGCTGTTCCAGAATTCCGTGGTGATTCCGCTGTAGCTGGGATTCTTGATCATGCGTCCCTGCTTGCCGCCCTTGATCTCCCAGCCAATTTCGGTGGAAAACTGAAAATGGTAGCGCTTGTCGTCAATGGACCAGGAGCGATTCGTCTCCATCAGAATCGCATCGTCCGTATCCGCGATCAGGTCCTCGTATTTCCATGTGCCCGGATTGATGCTGACATTCGTCATGCGAATCATGGGCAGGCGATTCCAGCTTTCGCAGCGAACCGTGCCGCCCGATCGCTTTTCGCCAATGGACGCGGCGGTTTCGCGGCTGCTCAGGTAGCCGGTGAAGAGCCCGTTGGTGATGATCGGCGTGCACTGCGCCGCGACGCCTTCGTCGTCATAGGCGAATGTGCCGAGGCCCGGCCCATGTTCGAGGCGCGCGTCCGCGACCACATTGACGATGTCGGAGCCGTATTTCAATTTTCGCAGCTTCTCCGTGGTGAGGAAACTCATGCCCGCAAAATTTGCTTCCATGCCGAGGACGCGGTCAAGCTCGATCGGGTGGCCGATGGATTCGTGAATCTGCAAGCCGAGCTGCGAGCTGCCGAGGATGATGGTCTGCTGCCCCTCGGGACACTGCGCGGCGGAATGCAACGCGACACTTTCCTCGGCAAGCCGGCCGGCGTTGCCGACGAGGTCGAGCGACTCGACCAGCTCGTAGCCCTGCAGCATGTGCTGGCCGCCGAAGCTATTGGGATAGGAGCGCTTCTGAATTTCGGTGCCCGCGAAACTGGTGGCGACAATTCCCGCTCCGGACGACATCTTGATCTGGTGGATCGAAGAGCCTGTGCTGGAGGCGAACAGCTGCTCGATCCGGCGAAAAGACATCGAGCCTTCCGCGACGGTGACGCCCTTCACCCGGCGCATTTCTTTATCCGCTGCGAGCAGAAGGTCAATCTGCTGCTCGACGGGAATGCGGAAGGGATCTTTCAGGAACGGATTCTGCCAGGTGTCCACGTGCGAATGTTCGGGCGCGAGCGAAACATTTTCGCGCTTCGCGAGCGCCGAGGCCTTGGCGATGGCGACGGCCTCGGCGGCGCAGGCCTGGACGCCTTCGCTGGTCAGGCGATCTGTGGAGGAAAATCCCCAGGCACCGCCGGCGATCACGCGAATCCCGATGCCGAGCGATTCCGATTCCGCGAGGTTGCCGACTTCGCCATTCTTGGTGGAGATATCGCGATGACGAATGTCCATCACGCGAACGTCGGCATAGGAAGCGCCGCGGCGCTTCGCTGTCTCGATCGCCGAATTGGCCAATTCCTGCATCATTGTGGCTTCGCCACCCCTCGAAAAGTGTGTCGAGTAATTTGGTACGCTTTCCTTTGTTTTCTTACACTTGCAGCAAAATTTGCTCGGCACGGTGTGTCGAGTAATTTCGGGCGACACACGTCCGTGCCGCCGGGGTTACCGACGCTAGCCTGCACTTTCGACAATATCGTCCAAAAATTCACAAAACCATCTTAGTGGAAAGTGGAGAGAGTGCAAGGGCAAGGTTCCGTAAAGAATGAAAATTTGCGCGGGCGATGCGGATGACCCGGCCAGCGAAAATTACTCACGCAAATCCCTGGGTGCAGACTCCGCCGAGCGACGGCGACCGAGAAAGTCCGCGACAGTCCACGCGGACGCGGCGATCCCGAGGGTCTCCGCACCTTCGGACCAGTTCAGGAAGCTATGGTGATCGGCAAAAAGGGCCGGGAGCCATACCAGCAGACCGAAACCCACGATCATCGCCGTGGTCAACCGTGAGGCGAGCAGGGCCATGAAACCAGTGAGCAGAGCGATAGCGGCAAGAGCAAACGCGACGGTGGTTGCGATTGCCCAGAACATTTGTCCGGGCGGAATCCATTTCGGAACGAAACCTGCCGTTGCAGAAAGATAGAAAAGCTGTTCCAGCATGAACGAGATTACGCAAATACCGAACGAGTAGTAGCCAAACCGAGCCAATTTTGATGTTCGAGCCGCGGCGATTGGACCGGAATACGCATAGAGGATCATGGCCCCCGCTACGAATGAGAATTGTTCGAAGAAGTTGCCAAAATTATTGTAGACGAGCGGATGGTGAACGATGGGCGGTACACCCATCAAGGCGAGGATGAAGTAGATCGTACCGATTGCGACAGCACCGGCTCGAAGCGTTCTCGTCCACAGAACGGCGACGCCTCCCAGGATTACGACTGCGGCCACAATGTAAATGAGAATATTGCGGTGAGGAACATCGCCAAACGCGTCGTAGTTATCCCACACCAAGGCAACGATGCCGTAACCAATCGCCGCCAAGCCGTATGCGTAGCGTCCTAAAGAATGTTTCATAACAGCGCCTTCGACGGAATTCGTGCAAACATCTTGTTGGAGGGTTCCCTACATGACAGCTATTTCCAAGCCGCCTGGGTTACAGTCGCTGTCTCGCGCTTTCGAAAATATCGCCTACAGATTCACAAACCATCTTAGTGGAATATCGTCCGGGCGCAAGGGCGGCGTTGTGTAAAGAATGCGAGTTGTTCGAGTGGCGAGGGGCGGACTTGTGGCGGATGCGAAGCCGAAGAGGGATTCTTCGACTGCGTAACCGGACGTCCCGCAAGAGCGGGACGGAAGACAATGTCCGGTCACTCCGCTCAGAATGACGGTTCGGGCGGGCGTGATTCGAGTGGGCGCACTGCGAAAAGGTTAGTTCTGCACGTACGAAAAGAAATCCTCTAAGAGGTCTTTCCAGAGAGGATTAGCGGATTCGATCAACGCGATCTTCTTGGCGCGCCGCCAGCCCTTAATTTGCTTTTCGCGAGCAATCGCAACGCGAATGTCCGTGAATGACTCGAAATAGACGAGGCGCGTGACGTTGTATTTCCTGGTGAATCCCTCCACAATTTTTCGGCGGTGGGTCGCGACTCTGGATTCCAACTGACTCGTCACACCGGTGTAAAGAACACCCGACTTGCCTGCCAGAATGTAAACGAAGCCACTCTTCACGTCTTCACCGCCGCAAGAGCAACAACCTCATTAGTGGTCCCCGGAAATTATTTGGATTTGAAGAGGGCTAGATCAACGGCGGCAGCCATGGCTTTGTAGCCGTCGTCGTTGGGGTGCAGGTGGTCGCGGATGTTGAACGATGGGCGAATCTGTTTTGGATTGGCTGGATCCTGGACGGCAGCGTCGAAATCAATTACTGCGTCGTAGGCCTTGCCGGTGCGAATCCATTCGTTCACCGCTTCGCGCATTGCTTCGCCGCGGTCGGTTGCGTAGGCCGCGCCGACATAGGGCGTCAGCGTGGCGCCAATGACCTTAATTCCGCGCATGTGGGCGCGTTCGATGATCTGTTTTTGCGCGGCGATCAAGTCATCCACGGTAGGGATCTCATTCGGCGGAGTTCCGGGCAGGTTGCCGAGGCCAATGTCGTTGATGCCTTCAAGGACGATAAGCCATTTCACACCCGGCTGGCTGAGGACGTCGCGGTCGAAACGGGCTAGCGCGTTAACACCGGCACCGTCGCCGATGAGGCGATTGCCGGAGATGCCTTCGTTGATGATGGCGACGCCAGCGGTGGATTTTTCCGAAGCGAGGCGAACTGCGAGTTGGCTGGGCCAGCTGCTGTTGGTATTCGGCGTGGAAGTGGCGCCGTCAGTGATGGAATCGCCAAAAGCGACGATCGCGGCAGACTTGGCGGGCGCGACGACATCCACCGCGGCAATCCAGTACCAAAGCTCGCGCGTGGTTGGATCGGCGATGCTCGGGGCGCCGGTGAAGTCACCGGTTTGCGAGATGTACGTGGTGTGCAGGCCGGTGAGATGGATTGTGGGTGTGGCGGCCTCGACGGGAACGTACACGCTGATCACCAAATCGCCCAGCGCGGGGACGTCGAAATCGAGCGGATCACTGAGCATTTCGGCGCCCGGCGGAATGACGGCGGACGCTCTGCCACTGAAGGTGAGCGCGTGGTCGGAGCCGGCGACGATGGACGAATCCTTGTCATGGAGCGCGAGGTGAGCCGCGCCGATCGGGAGTGGGTTGGTGCCGAAGGCGTTGGAAAGCTGGACGCGCACGCGGCGGCCGCCGATGCTGGTGTGAACGACCATGCGCACGGTCTGGTTATTGATCGTCGGCGGAGCGGGAAAGAGCGGCGGGGGAGGCGGATTGGCCGGGGCTCCAGGCGCGGGCTGAGCGGCGTTCGGCTGCGCAGCGGGCGCGGGAATCCGCGGAAAGGAAAAGCGCGGAGTTTGCGGAGAAGCCGCCCAGGTGGCGACCCAATGCTCCTGAGCGTGGGCATTCGGAGCCGCCAGCGCCATCAAAACTACGAACGACCACGCACACACACAGCGAACTCGCCTGGTCACGATTCCCCCCCGAAGACTACGGATTACCCGCGGTGCGGATGTTATCGCGATGAAAATTGATTGGCAATGGCGGTTGCTGCGAGGCGCGGACCGCGCTGCGGCCGTCAGCGCTTTGTGGCCGGCGGGTGCGGCGCGAGGACCTCCTGTAACGTAAGGCCGGGAGAAAAATTCAGCACGACTTCGAATTTAACCCAGGCGATGGTGTCCGGCGATCCTTCCTTGCCCGCCGTAATGCGCGAGTGGAGGATGCGAAGTTGGCCGGTGCCCAGCTTGAGAGCGGCGGCCTCGGCGGCAATGCGGCTTCTATCGGCCTCGCCCACGGTGCTGGGGTACAGCGCGGCGTTCACGACTTCGTCCGCCAGATGCTCGTCGTCCGGGGACAGAACGAAATTGAACTTTCGCGTCGTGACCTGGACGGCCTCCCTTGCCGAGTACCCGAACGCGCCTGCAAGGTAGCGATCGTTGTAAGCATGATAGGGAGGCGTGGCGATGGCCGCGAATTCGACGGGGTCATCCGCCGGCTCGACAGGAGGGAGCATCTCGATGACCCAGCCTCCGCCTTCGTCGGCTGCCGCGGGAGTCAGGCGAAATGTCAGATTGTGGCCGACGTCACGCGTGAATGGCTGGTTGCGCGTTACTTCGCCGGTGAAGCGAACTTCGTCAGGTTCAGACTGCGCTGAAGGTGAAGGCGACGCGGCCGGCGCTGGCGTGGCCGGCTCGGCGGGCGAAGCTTGGTCCTGGTGCGCGAAAGCCGCGGATGACCGGAGACCGCCTGCGAGGACGAGCGCGCAGCCGAAGATGAGACTGATGGGGCGATGGGCCATCGAACTGGGGATTCTACATCGTGATCGCAGGAATTGTCTTTAGTGGCGGAGAGACGCGCACGCTCTTTCTTGAGGCGGTTCGACGGACGACTCTGGAAATCCGAGTACGGCCCACATCGCGCGTGAATCGGGACTTGGCAACTCCGGCGATGTTGGTGTTAGGATGTTCGACGATTCGGGCGGGGGGAGGCATACATGCGAATGAGGAGTTTGGCGAACGCGGTTTTTCTGACGATTCTGCTATCAAGCGCGGCCTATGCGCAAACCAACGCCGGCGAACAGAAACCCGATGCCGGCCTTCCCTTCACCATGACGCAGGTGGCGACCTTTGACCTGCCGTGGCGCATCGCGTTCCTGCCGGACGGCCGCATGCTGGTGACCGAAAAAGTCGGCCGCGTGGATCTGGTTACGCCGCAAGGCGCCAAGACCGAGGTTGGCGGCGTCCCGGTTGTCTATTGGCAAGGCCAGAACGGCATGTTGGGCGTCTTCCTCTCGCCCCATTACGCCACCGACCACAATGTGTATCTCACCTATGTCGAACCGGGTGATTATGGCGGCGGCCTGGCGCTGGGCCGTGGCAAGCTTGTCTTCAACGGCGAGCGCGCCAGGCTGGACGGGTTTCAGGTGCTGTGGCGCCAGATGCCGAGGGGCAAGGGCGGCCAGGCAGGCGCGCAGATAGCCTTCTCGCCGGACGGCAACTTCCTTTTCCTCACCGTGGGCGACCGACAGCGCTTCACCCCCGCTCAGGATCCGAACCAGCCGGAAGGCAAGATCCTGCGGCTGACGCTGGACGGCAAACCGGCGCCGGGCAATCCGATGGAGGGCAAAACCGGCGCTCAAACCATTCCCTTGATCGATCCATCGAGCGATACAGAGGCGGCCAAGACTGCGCCGGTGGTGAGCACTTATACTTTCCCCGGGCCCAACCTGACACCGGCGGAAACGTGGACCAGCGGCCACCGCACGCCTTACGGCCTCGCCTTTAGTCCCGATGGCCAACTCTGGGAACTCGAGCACGGCCCGCGAGGCGGCGACAGGCTGAACCTGATCGAGCCCGGCAAGAATTACGGCTGGCCGCTGGTTTCCTATGGCCCGAATTATAACGGCGTGCCAATTCCCAGCCCCGATACGCGGCCCGACCTGGCCAAGCCAGTAATTTATTGGGTGCCGGTGATCGCGCCGGGCAACCTCATGTTCTACAAGGGAAGCGTCTTCCCGTGGGATGGCAACGGCTTGATCACCGGTTTGGGTCCCAAGGCGCTCGTCCGCGTCACGTTCGACGGCAAGGGCGGCGCCACTGCGGTGCAGCGCTGGAGCGTTGGTATGCGCGCCCGCGATATCGAGGAGGCGCCGGACGGCTCGCTCTGGATGCTGGAAGACGGCAATCCTGGCGGACTGTACCACCTCACGCCGAAGTAGTTCGACAGCGGAAGATCGCACACCCACGGCGAGGGAACTCAGGGCAAGCCTGAGCTACCAGCTGGCGCTGCGCTCACAAAAATCGCCGATGGCGGCAGAGATCGCGGCGTTGCGGGTATCGGAATCGGCCGCCGCCGACAGCTCGACTGTGGTGCACCGCGGAATTTTCGCCGCATACATCTTCGCGATTTCGCCTGCGTGCATCAGATCGTTGCCCGGCGCCACGAGAGTTGGCACCGAAATTGATTCCAGATTGGCGACGGATGCAAACGGCTGAATGCCGGCGGCCATGAACTGATTCGTGGAGATAAAACTTGGGATGTCGAGCGAGCCGATCATGGCGTCGAAGTACGCTTCCATTCCCGGCGCCTTCTGATAGAGCGGACGGAACGCTTCAATCCCCTCTTCACGCGCTCTCGCAAGAATTGGGATGAGAGATGCAAACGTGGCGGATTGATATTCCGTGAATCCCAACTCTTCGCCGCGATAGACAGGCAAAGCTATGACGAGCCCCGCGGCGCGATCAAGAAATCGGAGCGCGAACCGAAGCACGACTCCCGAACCCATGGATGTTCCGCCGACGACGGCGCGTGCCACGCCGATGTGATCCAACAAAGCTCTAACGTCATCCGCAAGCTGATCCCAGGTGAGCGGATTCGCGCACCATGATTTGCCGCTGCTGCGCAGATCGGGAGTGATGACGCGGTAGCTCGCGCTCAATGGCGCGACGACCGGCAGACACGCACGATGGTCACCGCCTCCGCCGTGGAGCATCACGATCGCACGGCCACTTCCCTCTTGAACGGCGTACAGCCGGACTCCATCGCTTTCATACCAGAACTCCTGCATCACGACCTCCTCGCACACGAGTACGCACGCGAAAGTTGCCAGAAAAAGAAAAGCCCCGCGCCGGATGACGCGAGGCTTTCTAAGTTTTCGGTTTACGATTCTGCCAGGACTACGTGCCTTCGTCCCACGAAGCGAGGTAGTGTTCCTGCTCCGGGGTGAGCTTATCTATCAGCACGCTCATGGAGTCGAGCTTGAGCTTGGCGATGTGCTTGTCCAAGTGTTCGGGAACTGAATAGACCTGCGCCTTGAGTTCCTTGGCGTTCTTGACCATGTATTCGGCCGCGAGCGCCTGGTTCGCGAAGCTCATGTCCATCACGGAAGCGGGATGTCCTTCCGCGGCGGCCAGATTGATCAGGCGGCCTTCGCCGAGGAGATAAATCCTGCGGCCGTCCTTCATCGTATATTCCTCGACGAACGGACGGGCTTCCTTGTGGCCGCTGGAAAGCTTTTCGAGCGCTCCGATGTCAATTTCGACGTTGAAGTGGCCGGAATTGCTGATCACCGCGCCGTCCTTCATTCGCTCGAAATGTTCGTGGGCGAGAACAGCCTTGTTGCCGGTGACGGTGACGAAGATGTCGCCGATCTTGGAGGCCTCGTTCATGGGCATCACGCGGAAACCATCCATCACCGCTTCGATGGCCTTGGTCGGATCAATTTCGGTGACGATGACATCGGCGCCCATACCCTTCGCGCGCATGGCGACGCCGCGTCCGCACCAGCCGTATCCAGCGACAACCAATTTCAGGCCGGCAAGCAGCAGGTTCGTGGCGCGGATGATGCCATCGAGCGTGGATTGACCGGTGCCGTAGCGATTGTCGAAGAAATGCTTGGTGAGCGCGTCGTTGACGGCGATGACCGGGAACTTCAGCGTGCCGTCCTTGGACATGGCACGGAGGCGGATGACGCCCGTAGTGGTCTCTTCCGTGCCGCCGATTACATCCGGGATCTGATTCGTGCGCTTGGTGAGCAACTGGGTGACGAGGTCCGCGCCGTCGTCCATGGTGATCTGTGGCCGGTGATCGAGCGCGGCGCTGATGTGCGCGTAATAGGTGGCGTTGTCCTCGCCCTTGATGGCGTAGGTTGGAATGCCGTAGTCCTTAATCAGAGATGCCGCGGTGTCATCCTGGGTCGAAAGAGGATTCGAGCCGCAGACGACCAGATCGGCACCGCCGTCGCGCAGCGTGATGGCCAGGTTGGCCGTCTCGGTGGTGACGTGGAGACAAGCCGCCATGCGAATGCCCTTGAGCGGCTGCTCCTTGATGAAGCGCTTGCGGATCAACTGCAGAACGGGCATGTGCTGATTCGCCCATTCAATCTTGCGCTTGCCCTGTTCGGCAAGCGACATGTCCTTCACGTCGCCCTTTACCTTGACTGCTGTTTCCACTAGAGACTCCCTTTTCGATTTTAATTGCGATGAAAACTAAGCGCGAGACGCGACTGCGGAACCGCGCGACGCCGCTTCCTTGCGGATGGCGTCGGCCTTGTCCGTGCGCTCCCACGTGAAGCCCGGACCGGTGCGGCCAAAGTGGCCGTACGCAGCCGTGGGACGATAAATCGGACGCCGAAGGTCGAGGGTTTCGATGATGGCCTTGGGCGTGAGCTTGAAGATTACCCGAATCAGTTCGGTGATCTGATGATCCGGAATCGTGCCGGTGCCGAATGTGTCGGCCATTACCGAGACAGGCTCGGCCACGCCGATGGCGTAGGCGAGCTGAACTTCCACTTTGCGGGCGAGACCCGCGGCGACGATGTTCTTCGCTACGTAGCGGGCCATGTAACACGCGGAGCGGTCCACCTTCGAGGGGTCTTTTCCGGAGAACGCACCGCCGCCATGTCGACCGTAGCCACCGTAAGTGTCCACGATGATCTTGCGGCCGGTAAGGCCCGCGTCTCCCATCGGACCGCCGGTGACGAAGCGTCCCGTCGGGTTGACGTGGATCTTGGTGGTCTTGTCGAACATGTTCGCGGGAAGAACAGGCTTGATGACTTTTTCGATCACGGCTTCGCGCAGGTCGCTCTGCGAAACTTTGTCGCTATGCTGCGTCGAGATGACGACGGTGTCCACACGGACCGGACGGCCATTGACGTATTCAATCGAAACCTGGGACTTCGCGTCGGGGCGGAAGAAATCAACTTCGCCCTTCTTGCGGACCTGGGCGTGCTTTTGCATCAGCTGATGCGCCAACTGGATCGGCATGGGCATCAGTTCGGGCGTTTCGTCGCAGGCGTAGCCGAACATCATGCCCTGGTCGCCAGCGCCGCCGGTATCAACACCCATGGCGATGTCGGGAGACTGGCCCTTGACGGCGGACATCACTGCGCAAGTTTCGGAATCGAAGCCGTACTTGCCGCGGTTATAGCCGATATCGTTGATGACGCCGCGGGCGATCGTGTCGTAGTCGAGGACGCCGCGGAATTCCTTCTTAATGGTGATCTCGCCCGCGACGACAACAAGACCGGTCGTCAGCAGCGTCTCGCAGCCGACCCTGCCCATGGGGTCAACCTTCAACACCGTGTCGAGGACGGCGTCGGAAATCTGGTCGGCGATTTTATCGGGATGCCCTTCGGAAACGGACTCCGAGGTAAACAGGAACTTCTCGTCGGAATGTGCCAAAACAGTGCCCTCCGGGGGTATTAAGACGCAGCTAAACTGCCTAGTTTGCGCTTTTTAGGTTAACCGAATCAGTGACGCTAGCATAGGGGCATAGCGGTGTCAATTGCATGCACGGAAAGGCCTTAAATTGGGGCTGAATGGCGTAATAGCCGCCCGAAAGTGAGTTGATACAGCTTCTTGAATAAAACCTAAATGTGGTCGTTTCTATACAGAACCGCTTCTAACCCCCGCCTTAACATAGCGTCTCGGATCGCTCCATCCTGATCCGAAACAGGAGAGAAGACTATGACGAGCGAGACCCTCAAGAAGTGCTCACACCCCGTTTGCTCTTGCATGACGTCGGCCAAGTACTGCAGCACGCAGTGCGAGGCGATGGAAAAGACGCCGGACATTGATTGCACGTGCAACCACGCGGGCTGCAAGGGCAAGACCGCCTAACCAGAAACGCCTTCAGCGGTTGGTGAACGAGCCGCCGGCAACCCTTACACCGAAAACACGATTGCATCATGTTGGAAGATTTCGACACTCACAAGGGTGCCTGAGAAGAATAATTCGAGAACCCCATCACCCGCCTTCGGCCGGAGGAAGTCCTCGCTTGAAACGGGACGGCGCGGGCGAAGTTACTGGGTTCGTATGTCGAGAGTCCTGGCGCTGCTGATTTCGTCCGCTCTATTTCCCACTCTCGCTTTGGCGCAGTCGCAAGCAACGCCCGCCAGCACCGACAAATCCACGCCGGTAGTCCAAGAAACGAACGCACCGCCGAAGCCTGCGACGAGTCCCGCCAGCTTCGCGGGCGCGGAAGCCTGCAAGACATGTCACGCAGCCATTTACACCGGCTGGGAGAATAGCCCGCACTGGAAGCAGACGTACAAAGAAGGCGGCATCGCAAAACACGGCTGCGAGGACTGCCACGGCGCCGCCGCCAGCCACGTCGCCAATCCGGCCGACACGTCCAAGCTTTTCCTTTTCGAAAGAGCTTCGACCAAGGAGATTACCGAGCGCTGCCTAACGTGCCACGCGGGCGGCACGCAACACATGAACACGATCAATTCGGTGCATTCGAAGAATGACGTCAGTTGCGTCTCCTGCCATTCTCCGCACCACGCAGAGACCAAAGAATTTCTACTGGTAAAAGCGCAGCCCGAACTTTGTTACACGTGCCATCTCCAACAGAAAGCCCAGTTCGACATGCCTTTCCATCATCGAGTGAACGAGGGGCTGATCCAATGCAGCGATTGCCATAACGTGCACGGAACAGTGGGACCGAAGCAGGTGCGAACTTCATCCACACAGGATGCGGTGTGCTTCAAATGCCACATAGACAAGCAGGGACCTTTTGTGTTCGAGCACGCGCCCATCAAGGTGGATGGATGCGAGTCCTGCCACCTGACGCATGGCGGCCCGAATCCCCACATGCTTAAACTCAGCAACGTGAATCTGCTTTGCCTGCAGTGCCACACGACTTCGAGCTTCAGCTCCGCGCCGGGAGCGCCTTCGTTCCACAATCAGGCAAGCCTGTTTCAATCGTGCCTGTTGTGCCACTCGCAAATTCACGGCTCAAATTTCGACGCGACCTTCTTCAAGTAGAGGCGCGATGAATTCTTTTTCAGTTGGGGATGAAGTGATGCGAGCCAAAGAGACGGTGACCCGGGAATGAGATTTTCGAAGATGGGACAGCAAGCCATGATTGCTCGCGAGCGGGTTCGCCCGATTTATCTTGCGATCGTTGTGATGGCACTGTTTCTTTCGCCCGTTGTCCGCGCCCAAGATGACGCCAGTGAATTGAAGGGGATTGATTCGGGCGATTACAACATCCATCAATCCATCGAGTTCGGCTATCGCGCGAGCGAAATCAACGGCAACCAGGACACGTACGACACGTTTGAGAACCTGGGTTCCGGCGTTCGTCTGTTTGATTACACGCTGGAAATGCGGTCGCTCGACCACAAGGGATTCCTGTTTGACGACCTGAGCTTCAGCAACTTCGGGTACGGCGGCGATCCGAACGACGTGACTCGCTTGCGCATCGGGAAAAACAAGCTGTACGACTTTCGAGTGCTGTTCCGCCGGGACAAGAATTTCTGGGACTACAACCTGCTGGCAAACCCGCTAAACCCGGCGTCGCTAAACCCGCCAGGGTCGATGACGACCGGCTGCTATGTGGGTCCGCCTACGGGAGCTTTTCCCCAGGGCGCTCCGGCCTATTGCTCGTCGCCGTCGGTCGCCATTAACAATTCACCTCATGCGCTGGATCTTGTGCGACGGATGCAAGATTACGATCTCACGCTGCTTCCGAATTCGGCTGTGCAAGTCCGGCTGGGATACTCCCGGAACCGCGACGAAGGCCCCGGATTTTTCACCACGGACGGGGGAACGATATCGGACTTCAACGAGAACTATAGCTACACGACTAACGCCTACCGCATTGGAGTTGACGTCAAACTTTTCCCGCGGACGACAATTTCCTACGATCAATTCCTCAGTTATTTCTCGCAGAACAACGCGGTCAGCGACAATCCGGTCCAGAACCCGCAGAATTTCGCATTTATTCTGGCAAACCCTTCGGGGACGGGGACGACGAACGGCACTCCAGTGGACCTCGGAAACATTTGGACCACCCAAACGCCCTCCGAAGCCCTTCCCTGCGCCGCTCCGATTGTTGCGGGCACGCCAAACACAGCCAACCCCACTTGCAACGGATTCCTGTCCTATAGCCAGGTTGGCAGCCCCCGGAACTTCATGCCGACCGAACGGCTCCGCTTCCAATCCAATTACTTCAACAATTTCGAGATGTCCGGCTCGGTGGGTTACAGCACCAGCAGCAATCGGATTCCGAATTTCCTTGAGGCGGTGGATGGATGGACCGTGCGCACGGCAGAGCGCGGAAGCACGACCAGTGGCCCGGCGGCCGCAAGGCGCGTCTCCGTAAACGCGGATTGGTCTGGTGTGTATGCCGTGACCGACAAACTACGGATCCTCGATTCCTTCCGCTACGACAACTGGCGCATCCCCGGAATGTGGGCGCTCGATGAAACAAATATCTTTGGCACGGGATTTCCTGGCATCGCCGGCTTGCAGCAGAATCAGGCAGTCTTCAATCTGGCCAATTGCCCTCTTGCCTCCAACGCGGCAACCTGCCCGCAGCACCTGGGAATCACGGCCACGTCAACAGGCTCGGCCGCGGATGTGATCACCGGCCTCACTTCAACGTTTTTGGGCCAGAACCTGAAATCAAATACCTTGGAGCTTGAGTACGACCTGAACAAGCGCGTGATGGCGCACATCGGCTACCTCTACACGAACAGAACCATCGCGCAGTTCAGCGATACGAACGACTCAGAGCTGATCTATTTTCCGGGTGGGGCAACCGCAACGGCGGAGAATGATTTCCTCGCCGCGCGTGGCAGCTGCGTCGAGGTTGCTGGCGCGTTGCCGGCCGGCTGCACGCTCAATGCGGACGGCTCGGTGACTTTTACCGCCCCCGCAGCGGCGAGCCCAACCCGCAACATAACAAGCATCAACGAGAATGCGTTGCTGCTGGGAGTGGTGCTGCGCCCCATGGATACTCTGCGAATTACGGGCGATTTCGAGTTCGGTTATAACGACGCTTCCTATACGCGGATTGACCCGCGGCAAGTGCAGTCCTACAAGCTGAAGGCGAATTACAAACCGCGGCCGTGGGCGACTGTGGACGGCGCGTTTGAAATCCACGAAAACCGCGACAACGTTTTAACGGTAAACAATCTTGAACACGACCGCTCGTTCAGCTTCGCCACGATACTGACGGCGAATCCGCGGCTCACCATAGACTTCGGGTACAACTACTGGAACGTTTACACTCAATCGCTGATCTGCTTTCCCTACTCCACCACATCCGCGAACCCATTGCCCCCGCCGGCTCCAGCTTCTGTCACCGTGTCTGCGTTTCCTCCAGGTGTCCCGATGCTCCCGACGGGGGCGGCGTGCCCGATTGCCGGTGCGTCGTCCCCTCTGGGAGCGCTTGCGATATATGGCAGCACGGATCATTTCGCCCATGCAGGCGTGATTTGGAAACCCATGAAGCGCGTGACGGCGATGATCGGCTACGGCGGCAGCTTCGTTCGCGGCAACACGACTTTCCTGAATCCTCTGACGCCCTCCGGCACGCTCGATTTCAATTACCAAAGGCCGTACGGATCCATTGCGATTGATGTCTATAAGAACGTCACCTACAAAATGTCGTGGAATTATTACGGCTTCAACGAAACGGGAACAACGAACCCGTTTGGACTTCAAGCAATTCGTCTGCAGGACTTTAATGGCAGTAACGCGACATTCTCGTTCCGGTACGCTTTTTGAAACGCGAAGATTCAGGAAACGGAAGGAGAGAAATGAATCATCGAATCGTTCGAACGCGGTCCACAGTTCTTTTGTTAGCCGCTCTGGTGCTCGCGATCGCCGCGCCGACTCGGGCGCAGGATGGGGGCGCTGTGTTCAAGGCCCAGTGCGCCGTATGCCACGCGCCCGACGGCAGCGGCAGCACGGATACGGGAAAACAGTTAGGTATCAAGGACCTGCGGTCCGACGAAGTGCAGAAGCAAACGGACGCGCAATTAACGGACAGCATCACGAACGGTAAGGGCACAACCATGCCGGCGTACAAGGGCAAGGTAACGGACGCTCAGATTAAGGGCCTCGTCGGTTACATCCGAGGTTTGGCTAAAAAGTAATAATTCGCCGGGAGAAAAGTCTTGCGTCTGCCGTCACCGGCGGCGCTCTCCTCGTCGCGGACAACCTACTTTCCCTGCTTTCTCTCCTTTGTCTGCTTTGTCTGCCTTCTCCGTTTTCGCTGGTTTTCACACCCGAATAATCAGAGCCCGCGAGACTGAAGCGCGCTAAGCGGCGTCGCGGCGGTAGAGCAAGTAGGCGCGAATGAAAGGGTCGAGGTCGCCATCGAGCACTTTTTGGACGTCGCCACGCTCGACCTTTGTGCGGTGGTCTTTGATCATCTGGTAGGGCTGCATCACGTATGAGCGAATCTGGCTGCCAAAGCTGATTTCGGATTTCGTGGCATCGAGCTTGCGCTGGTCGCCGCGACGCTTTTCGAGCTCCAGCTCGTACAGGCGCGACTTGAGCACCCTCATCGCGATCTCGCGGTTCTTGTGCTGGCTGCGCTCGTTCTGGCACTGCACAACGATCCCCGTAGGCAGGTGCGTGAAGCGCACGGCGGACTCGACCTTGTTGACGTTCTGGCCGCCGTGGCCGCCGGCGCGGAATGTGTCAATGCGCAGGTCTTCAGGCTTCACGACGATTTCGATGCGATCGTCGATTTCCGGAATGACGAAAACTGAAGCGAACGAAGTGTGGCGGCGAGCCTGCTGATCAAATGGTGAAATGCGGACAAGGCGATGGACGCCGCTTTCGCCCGACAGCATTCCGAAGGCGTTCTCGCCTTCAATCTGGATTGTCGCGGACTTAATGCCCGCTTCTTCGCCGGGCGTCGAGTCGAGAATGGTGGCCTTCATGCCGCTCTGTTCCGCCCAGCGCAGATACATGCGCAGAAGCATCTCGGCCCAGTCCTGGGATTCGGTGCCGCCCGCGCCCGGCTTGATGGTCATGATGGCATCCATGGCGTCACTCTCGCCCGCGAGCAGCGTCTTCGTCTCGAGATCGGAAACGTACTTATCCACGGCGACGAGCTCCTTCGCGAGGTCATCCAGAATCGAATCGCGCTGGGCGTCATTCGATTCCTCCTGCGCGAGATGAAAATAGGTGTCGAGGTCGCTGCGCTTGCTATCGAGCGCAGCTTCGCCGTTGGCGCGTTCTTCGAGCACCTTGCGCTCTTGCAACAGCGCCTGCGCCTTTATCTGATCATTCCAGAAATCGGGGGCGTTTAGTTTTTCTTCCAGCGAGGTCAGTTTTGCGCGGGCAGACTCGGCGTCAAAGAAAGCTCCGCACGAGCCCCATGCGTTTCTGGAGATCGGCGTAGCGCTGCTGCAGGTCTTCGATGTGTTCAGCCATGGTTGAATTCTACACACGAAACTCGAAATGCGAAAATCGAAACTCGAGCTTGCGTCAGTCGCCCGCTATCGTGGATTTGCAGGGCGTCTGCTGAGAAGCGCCACACCGAGGAGCACGATTGAGGCAAGTACACAGAGCCACGCGAACCAGTCGCCGAAGCGGGCGTAGAGCGTAAGGTCGTTGCGGAAATCATAGGGGGCGTCGAGCTGGCCGCGAATGTCCGTCGCAAGTTGCGCGGCAATGCGGCCGTACGGGTCCACGGAGACGGTGAAACCGTTGTTGGTGTCACGCAGCAGCCAGCGACGGTTTTCGACGGCGCGCACACGCGCCATCATCAAATGCTGCGCGGGAGCGGCGGAACGGCCGAACCATCCGTCATTTGAAATATTGATCAGCAGCTCGGCGCCGCCGGCCGTGAATCGCCGAACCAGATCGGGGAAAACCGCTTCGTAGCAGATAAACGAGCCGAAACGACCGTCGGGCAGCCTGCCCACGCTATAACTCGAACCCGGTGCGAAATCGCCGAGATCGGCGGTGAGCTTGCCCGTGAACGTGAGCCACTTCCGCAGTGGGACATATTCGCCGAACGGCACGAGATGAATTTTGTCGTAGGTGAATATGCGCTGGCCCGATGGATTCAGCAGCACCGCGCTGTTCGTGGCATCCCATGTCCCTGCGGCGTTTCTATTCCAATCCTCCACGCCGACCAGAAAATCGGAGCCAGAATCCTGCGCGATCCGCCGGGCGCGCGCGGCGAACACGGCGTCCTGAAAGCTGAATGGCGCGGGAGCCTCCGGCCACACGATCAGGCCGGGAATCCTGCGCGCAGCGTCCACGCTGATCTGCCCAAGCTCGTCGAGGTCGCCAGCGTGCACCTGCATCCAGTCGGACGGGTAATCGTAGGCCTGCGCGAAATTTGTCTGCACCAGATGCGCGGTGAATCGCGGCGATTCGGAAGGCACCAGATAGCGGCCGCCAACGGCCACAAATATCAGCGCGGCTGTGAACGCGATCACAATTTTCCACAAGCGCTGGCGACCGGCGAGAATCGCACAGGCGACGAGCGAGCCATACAGGGCGATGATGTAACTCAGCCCGTAAATTCCTGTGACCGCGGTCAGTTGGACGAGCGCCAGGTTGCCGCTGGCCGCGTAGCCGATTAGATTCCACGGGAAGGCGAAAATGGGCAGATGCGCGCGCGCGTATTCAAGAGCCACCCAAAGATCGGGAGCGAGCACCAACGTGAGTAGTATGCTTTTGCGCGACGCGACAGCAACTCCCCACGAAAAAACAGCGCAGATGATTCCGCCCGCGAGCGCGATCAGCGCGAGCAGACCGGCGGACGTCCAGGGGCCGACGCCGCCGTATTGCTGCACGACCACATCAATCCACGTCAGGCACATGGGATAAAACACCAGGGCGTGAAGCAAGCCGTACACAGGCGCGACGGCGGGCCGCGCCCGAAACGATGCAAGGACCAGCAAACCGACCGAGATCCACGCCAGCAGCGACAAATTGTAATTCGGAAACGAAAGAGCGAGAGCGGCGCCGCTCGCGAGAGCGAGAAGCACGCGCGTGTACCAGGAAAAATTCATCAGGTTATGTATTCCGTAGATTTCGACTAGAAGAGTACACCAACGAGACGCTAGCGCTTGATGATTGCGATGAAACCGGCGTGGTCAAGCGCGGCCTTTGCGGATTCGGCGGCTTTTTCATCCTGATACGGCCCGACCTGCACGCGGTAGAAATTGTCGGTCGATGGCGTCACCACGAATGACGGGAAATGCTTCTGCTGCAGGGCGTCGGCCATGGCCAGAGCGTCGCTTTCGCGCGTCAGCGCAGCGATCTGCAACACGACTGAACCCTTAACCAGATGCGGCGGTTGAAAACGGGCCGAAGCCTGAACCGTCTTTGCATTTCCGGCAGGCGCGGCGGGAACGGAATTCGTCGCGCGGGTGGAAACAGCCGGAGACGGAGCCGCGGTACTTACGGAAGGCTTGGCAAGCGGCTCCCCGTGGTCGTCGTTGTTTTTCTTGGAGTAGAAATCCCACTCGTTGTTCGCAGGGTTCGCAGCGACGGGGGCAGCCTCGACTTCCTTCGGTTTCGGCGCGGGGCGAACGGAAGGCGCACTGTTGTCCAGGCTATCGGCCGCGTGCACCGGGCCGCCATACTGGTTGTGGCCCATCACGTAACCGAGCGTAAAGAAAACGCCGCACAGCAGCACGACGCCCAGAAATAGACTCACCAGGTGCCTGCTTTCCAGCACCCGGTCACCGCCTCCGCGTTTTCCGTTTCCAGCCATTATTCCTACTTCTTCTCCGCGAACGCCTTCACCCACTGCGAGATGATGTCCACCGGCAGCGGGAACACGATCGTCGTGTTCTTCTCGACGCCGATTTCGGTCAGTGTCTGTAAATAGCGCAGCTGAATCGCGGCAGGCTGCTTCTCCAGGATTTCCGCCGCATCCGCCAGCTTTGCCGAGGCTTCAAACTCTCCTTCGGCGTGAATAATTTTCGCCCGGCGTTCACGCTCGGCCTCCGCCTGCTTGGCGATGGCGCGCTGCATGTTCTCCGGAATGTCTACTTGCTTGACCTCAACCTTCGTTACCTTGATACCCCAGGACTCGGTATCCTGGTCAAGGATTTGTTGGAGCTTGGCGTTTACCTTTTCGCGCTCGGACAAAATGGCGTCCAGCTCGAACTGGCCCACGAGGCTGCGCAAAGTGGTCTGGGCGAGCTGCGAGGTGGCGTACAGGTAGTTTTGCACTTGCGAAAGCGCGAGGTTTGCGTCCACCACGCGGAAATAGCAGACCGCGTTCACCTTCACGGACACGTTGTCACGGGTGATCACGTCCTGTGGCGGCACGTCGAGAGTCTCGATCCGCAACGAGATGCGCGTGAGCTTATCAATGGGATAGAGGACAAGCTGCAGCCCGGCGCCCTTGGCTTCGGGGAGCATCCGCCCCAGCCGCAAGACCACGCCGCGCTCCCATTCCTTGATGACGTAAATCGAATTGAAAAACCAAAATAGAAAGATGACGACCGCGGCCACCATTCCCAGCGTCACAAAATCGAGATTCATCTCTGTCTCCTCTGCTGCACGGGGCAAGAACCCAACCGCCTTGCCCAACGACGAGAAAATCGTTCGTCGTGCCTGCGAACATCTAAACGGGCCGAGGATTGACCGGCTCGACTTCGAGCGTCAGCCCATCCACTTTTCTCACGCGCACTCGCGCGCCCTTCGGAATCGTCTGACCGGCAGGCCCCGCGGCGCGCCACAATTCGCCGTGGATGCGAACCATTCCGGTGATCTCGCCTTCGCTAGGCGCGGATTTGACCGCCTCGGTGACTTCGCCCTCTTCCGCCAGCAACTCTTCCTTGCCCGTCGCCTGTTTCCAGGTTCGCGAACGCAGCACCAGCCGCATCAGGATAATCACGATCACGGCAAACGGAAGCGCCACGCCCAACGCCGTTCCGAGGCTCACGCCCATGCCGGTCCACGGCGTTCGAATCAGGAACAGTGCGCCCAGAACCATGGCTATTACGCCTCCCACGCCGAGCACACCATGGGTAGGATATTTTGCTTCCAGCACAAAAAGGGCGAGCGCGAGCACAATCAACAGCAATCCCGCCAGATTCACCGGCAGCATCTGCATGGAAATGATCGCAAGCACCAGGGCGATTCCGCCGAAGACGCCCGGCGCAAATAGACCGGGATGCGTGAACTCCGTATAGATCCCGAGCGCGCCGGCAATCAAAAGGATAAAGAACACATCGGGCTCGACGATCCGGGAGAGGAATTTCTCTCGCGCGGTCATGCCAATCGGTTCGGTTGTGACATGCGAAAGCGTAAGCTGCACGGTTGATCCGTCGAAGCGGGTGATGGTGCGCCCATCGAGCTTGGCGAACAAGTCCTCGGGAGAGTTCGCAACGAAATCAATCAGCTTGCCATCGAGCGCTTCCTTTTCGCTGAAGGCTTTCGCGTCGGTGACCGCCGTGATCGCCAAGTCCGCGTTTCTGTTGCGCCGGGTGACGTAGCTGCGCATGTAGGCGGTCGCTTCGTTCGTAATTTTGTTGTGCATCGTTTCGTCAATCTTGGCAGGCTGTCCGAACATTTCCATCACCGGCGAGGCCGCGCCGGTGTCGGTACCGGGCGACATGGCGGCCACGTCCGCAGAGAGCAGAATGAAAAATCCGGCCGAGGCGGCGCGCGATCCGGTGGGGTACACGTATGTGACGACGGGCACCGGCGAATTGAGAATCGCCTGAATGATCGCGCGCATGGAGGTGTCCAGGCCACCGGGCGTGTTAATTGTGATCAGGATCAAAGTGGCGTGGTCGCGGTTCGCTTGCTGGATTCCGTTGACGATGTACTCGGCGAGGATCGGCTCTATATCGCCGTCAATTCGGAGCTGGACTACGTTGGCATTCGAGGACGGCGAAGAATCCGCCAGAGCGGAAGCGGGTGCGGCAGCGCGGGCTGCGAAGCCAAGCAACGCCACGGCGAGGACAGAAACGCAGAAAACCAGCCGCCGCGATCTACGGAAAGCCATCACGGATGCATAGTATAGCAAGGGAATGAACGCGCGGCGTGAAAGATCGTTACATCCAACGATTTAACACGGAGTTCACAGAGAAGGTACAGAGATCCCAGGGGAAGAACGAGAAATAGTCAGTCGAGCGGTTCAGCCTCAATGCCCACGTTCAACTCGCCCGCCGCTTTCTTTTCATTGTACTTCTTCACCCACGCCGCAAAACTCTTGCCTGCGGCGGTATCGCGCCCAGTGAAAGCGAGCGCCGCAACTTCGCTGTAGGGCACCGAAACTTTGTCGCTGCCGTCTTTCGGCATCAGGCGAACGAAACACTCCGCGAGCGAAGGCCCCTTTATTTTGCGATCGAATAGATACCCTTCGATTTTTGGGCCGCTTTTCAGCGTGATGGTCAAATCGCCGCGGTAGTCGAACGCCTTTTCCAGTGCTTCGCGAATTTCAGCGTCGGTGGAAACGGCAGGAATCCAGCCTTCCAGATTTTCGTGGACGAAACCGAGATGCTCGTCTTCGCCTTCGGCTGGGGAATTTCTGTGGAGTTCGGACATGGCTGATCGGAAACGCTAGGCCTTCGGCGCGGTCATGATCTGCACGAGCTGGCCCGAACGCTCGCCCGGATTGCCGCTCGCGCCACCCATGGCGTCGGGATCTTTATATTTGTTGAAAAGCGTGGCGCGCACGGTGGCCAGAAAACCGCCGACCGAGCCGAACGTGTCGTTTACGGCGCTGGCTTCATAGCCGCTGTGCACCATGCAGTTCGCACACTTTGGATTGCCGCTCTCGGTGCCGTAATTTTCCCAGTTGGTCTCGCGAATCAATTCGTCAAATGTGTCGGTATAACCGTCTTGCAGCAGATAGCATGGCTTCTGCCAGCCGAAAATGTTGTACGTCGGCATGCCCCACGGCGTGCACTTGTAGTCCCGCTTGCCCATCAAGTATTCCAGGAACAGCGGGCTCAGATTGAAACGCCACTTTTCGGAACGGTTGCTCAGAATCTGGTTGAAGAGATTGCGCGTTTTCTTACGGGTGAGGAAATGCTCCTGGTCCGGAGCTTTGTCGTAGGTGTAGCCGGGCGAAAGCATCATGCCTTCGACGCCGAGATCCATCATGTCGTCGAAGAATTGGCGCACGCTTTGCGGATCGGCGCCGTCGAACAGCGTGGTATTCGTGGTGACGCGGAAGCCGCGCTCGAGCGCGAGCCGAATTCCTTCCACGGCCTTGTCGTAGGTACCTTCGCGGCAGACGGAGAAATCGTGGTGCTCGCGCTGCCCATCCATGTGGACGGAAAACGAAAGATATTTGCTCGGCGTGAATTCGTGGAGCCGTTCCGATAGCAGCAGCGCGTTCGTGCAAAGGTAGATGTACTTTTTGCGCGCGACAAGTCCCTTCACAATTTCGGCAATCTGCGGATGCATCAAAGGCTCGCCACCGGGAATGCTCACCACCGGCGCGCCGCACTCATCCACCGCGCGGAAACACTCTTCGGGGGTCAGGTTCTTCTTCAGAACGTGCGCCGGATACTGGATCTTGCCGCAGCCGGCGCAGGCGAGGTTGCAGCGCAGCAGAGGCTCGAGCATCAGCACGAGGGGGTACTGCTTGCGCCCCTTGAGCTTCTGGCGGACGACGTACGACGAAACCGCCCACATTTGAGATATCGGTCCCGGAACCGCCATCTATGAAACCTCGCTGACTTTCGCACGCACCTGAAACTGACCTACCACGCTCTCTATGATGCCACGTTCGACGGCTGGTGTGAACCAATCATGTCGAGCCGCGAAAGTCGCTGCTTAGTTAGCTACTCCCGATTATGGCGCGCCGCGAGGAGTCCCATGAGCGGACGGCTTAGTTCGCGACGGGCTTGGGCGCCTCAGAGGCGTAGGCGGGCTGAACCTGCAGCGCCTCTTGCACGCGCGGGTCCTTGATTACCCTGGCAAAATCGGGGTCGCTTTCGGCCGTGCGGTATTGCTTGTAGCCTTCGTCGCGCGACATTTTCAGATAACGCGCCGCGCGCTCGGCATCGCCGATCCTCCCGTACGATTTCGCGAGCATAAAATGAAGCGCTCCCGGATCGGGGGAGGAACGCTGCTGCAAGACAGATCCGGCGGTTCCCTTGTGGTCGAAGACTTCGGGATCGAGCGCCAATGCTTGAGCGAACACCACCATGGCCTTCGGGTATTCCCTGACGCCGCAATAGGCGTAGCCGAGGTTGGTGTAAACAGTCGCTGCGGCATTCCCCCGGGCGATCGACTTTCGGTAATACTTGATCGCCTGGCCGTAGCGCTGTTCCGAGTACTCAACCGTGCCCAGATTGTTGAGGGCATTCGTGTCCTTCTTGTCCGCGCGGACAGCCAGCTTGTAGTAGTGTTCCGCCTGCTCGCCATCGCCAATCTGCTGATAGGCCATTCCCACGAAATTGAGGACTTTCGCGTTGTGAGGGTCGTCTATCAGCACGGTCTTGTACGCCTTGACGGCCTCTTCGTACTCCTTGCGCGCCATGAAAAGGTCGGCTCGCATCTCGACCTTCTCCTGCGGCGTCATTGCACGGTAGGCGGGGCTTTCGGTGGGGGTATCCGCAGGCGTGGTACCCAGAGGGGCCTGTGGGACTTGCTGAGCTCGTACCGTTCCGGCGATTAAAACAAATACGATTGCGAAGAGGGCCAAACGCGTCATTGCCCTTCTCCTTGCCGCATCGCTGCGGTCTCCTGCGGCCTACTGCTTGGGTTTCGAGTCGTCCGCAGGCTGCTTGCTTCCCCCGAAGATACCAAATATTCGATCGAGAAGACCCTTTTTCTTCTCAGGCTCCTCGGCTGAGGGTACGCCCGGATCACCTGGCTTTTGGCTGGGTTTACCATTCTGGGCGGAAGTCGGTCGCTGGTTCTGCAGCGCGCCGATGGGCTGCCCCGAAGTATTCACCGTTGGCGGAGGCGGCGCCGAAGAATTCTGATCTTTCCCGAAAAGGTGCGAAAGCCAGCCCTGACTTGCCTGCGCGTTCTCTCCGCCGTGCAGCTGGCAAAACTGTGTGGGTTCGCTTCCAGCGATGAAGTATTCGTTCGCTGTCTCCGGACAGGAGGGCGTGGCGAGCTGTCCGCTCTGCGGATCGATGGCATCCTCCACAATTCCCGCGGGCGGATCGAATGTTGTCGTGTTGCGATACAGCGGCAAAGCCACCGCACGTTTCATAAATTCGCCCCAGATCGGCGCGGCCGCAGCGCCGCCCGCCAAACCCAGGTCGCGATTGTCGTCGAAGCCAACCCACACGACGCACAGCAGGTTCGAAGTGTATCCGGCGAACCAGCCGTCGCGCGAAGTGCCGGTTTTCCCCGCCGCCGGCGCGGTAAATCCGAGCTGACGGACAGGAAAACCCGTGCCGTGATTGATCACGTCCTCCATCAAGCTCGTCACCAAATATGCGACGCGCGGATCGAGCACCGCTCGAGTCGTCGGCTCTGCCGATTCCTCAACATTTCCGTCGGCGGAAACCACGCTGCGGATAAAGAGCGGCTCGGCGCGGACGCCATTCGCTGCGAACGCCGTATAACCGGCGGCAACCTCGATGGGCGTCATTTCATACGCGCCCAGCGCAACGGCAGGTGTCGGCTGGATATTGGTTCCAAGTCCCATCTGCCGCGCAAGATCCACCACGCGCTGGTAGCCGATCATCTCGGCGACTTTGACGGTGGCCACGTTGAGCGAATGAATCAGCGCGTCGCGGACGGTGACCGTCCCGAAGAATTCCTCGCCGTAGTTGTCGGGCGTGTACTCTTTGCCGTCGAATTCGAAGGTCGTGGGGCTGTCGTCCACGGTCGTCACAGGAGTCACCACCGGCTGATACCCCAGAACAGCATTGTTGAACGCCGCCGCATAAACGAAGGGTTTGAAGACGGACCCCGGCTGCCGCCGCGCGAGCGCGTGATTGAGCTGGCTTTCACCGTAATCGCGGCCGCCGACGAGAGCGCGAATTTCACCGGTGTGCGGATCGAGCACCACCATCGCCACCTGCGCCTGCGGAACCTGCTCTCCCTTTTTCTTCCAGATGGCATAGCGGCGCGCCAGAAGCTTGTCCAGGTTTTGCACGCCGATCTGGATTGCATCCGTGGCCGCGCGTTCGAGGTCCGGATCGAGCGTCGTGTAGATGCGATAGCTCTGATTTTCGAGGTCGCTTTCGGAATATTTTTCGAGGAGATGATCTTTGACCATGTCCACGAAGTATGGTGCGGAGCTGCTGGCGACGCCGCCGTTTACGAAATGCAGTTTCGCGTGCTTGGCCACGGCCTCCTGCTCGGCGGTCAGATAGCCATCCTCGACCATTTGCCCGAGCACGCGGTCACGCGCCTCTTCCGCGCGGTCGGTGTGGCGCTCGGCCGCGGAGTAGCGGTTCGGCGCGCGGATTATTCCTGCCAGGAAAGCCGCTTCTCCGGGCGTCAGTTCGCGAACGTCCTTGCCGAAATAGGCTTCGGCGGCCTCGCCAAAGCCGCGAATCGCGAAACTTCCGCGATTGCCCATGTAGATGTCGTTGGCGTAAAGCTCCAGAATCTGCTGCTTCGAGAAACGCTCGTCCAGCTCGGCGGCCATCAGAATTTCCTTCATTTTCCGCCGCCACTCGCGCTTGGTCGAAAAGAAGAATGTGCGCGCGACCTGCATGTCAATCGTGCTGGCGCCCTGCGCTTTCTGGCCGCGGCTCACGTCGTAGAACGCCGCGCCGAACACGCGAACCATGTCGAGCGCGCCGTGCTCGAAGAAGCGTTTGTCTTCCGCCGCCAGCAGCGCATGCACCATCACGGGAGGCAGGTCCTCATACCGGACCACGCGCCGCTTCTCGCGCGAGCTATCAAAAAGATTCGTGATCACTTCGGGTTCGATCTGCGCCGCGTCGAGTTGCGAGCCGTCGGGGAGTTGCTCGATGCGCGAGATTTGAGATCCCGCGAAGTCCACTCTGAGGGCGTTGTGACCCTGAAAATAGGATTCCGTGGAGGGCGTGATTTCAACCATCGAGGCGGTAGCGTGAAACTGCCCGGGCGAACCCGCCAGCTGGCTTTCCTGATATCCGGCACGCAGCAGGTAGCTGGCAAGATCGCTCGAACGCAGCGATTCGCCGGCGTAGATGCGCCCGGGCGCGGAATAGACGCGCGATGTGTTCTGGTATATCTGCCCGGTGAGGCGCTCGTTAATCAGGTGGCCGAACTGGATGTAGTAATACGTGAGAATGACCGTGCCGGTCAGCAATAGCGCGAGACCACCCGCAAGCAGTGTGATGCCCAACCGGGACGTCCAGAATCCGGGGATAATTCGAATCCGCAATCAGTCTCTCCGGTAAAGTGTCAGCAGAGCGCTGGGGCGCATCAAGAAAGCGGGGCAAACTCCGCGCTGCCAGGACTGGATCGGTCCAGCCTTCCCCCTGGCAGCCCGCTTCGATGAAGTTCTATTCTAAATGGTATGGTTGTCAGCGTGGGGATGAAATTGCAGCGTGTATTGATAGATCTTCAGGTCAATCAGTACGGAGTAATCGGTTCCAATTTCGACGCTACCATTGGTCACGTTGACGCGAATGTCTTCGCGTTTCGCCGGAATACCGAGATCCTGGGCCTTCTTGTAAACGTCGTCGCGAATGTCGTCAATGCTCTTCTTGGGGTAGCCGGTGAGCGCGAATCGTGATTCAGCCTCGATGGAATCCTGAAACTGGTAGGCCTCGACGTACACGGGAATGATCTTCACCGCCGTAAACCCAAGCGCTCCGACGATAATCAGCGTCACCAGGAGGCTCAGCTTGGAGCCGCCCTGTTCGCCGTTTCTCTTTGACCGAGTCATGGTAGTACTGGGCCCTCCGGGGCCTCTTCCCGTCATTCCAAGCTACCACGGCGACGAGGAGGCGAACCGCCGGAGAAGAATCTGTGTTTGCGATGAGTAAACGCGGGGGTACGGCCGGGAGTGCCGCTAGTAAGCCTTCGCGAAGATCGCCTTATCGGTGGCAGGCTGGCCGCAAAAGATACATTTTCCCGAGCCGCCCGGCTGCTCGAGCGGAATGCAACGCATGGTCGCCTTCGTCTCTTCCTTGATCTTTTCCTCGCATTCGGTCCCGCCGCACCACCAGGAAAATGCAAAGCCCTTCTCGACCGCCTGCTTGAATTCTCCGTAGTCAGAGGGCTCCGCCGTATTCGATTTGCGGAATTCGAGCGCGCGATCGTACAGCGCCTTCTGAATCTCTTCGAGCATTTGCGCCACCGCAGCTGCAATTCCCTGCTGAGGGACGAATGACTTCCCTTCCTTGCCGGGGCGATCGCGCCGCGCGAGAACGACTGAGCCCTTAGCGACATCCTTCGGCCCGAGCTCGAGCCGCAGAGGAACTCCGCGCATCTCCCAATCGTTGAACTTGAATCCGGGGCTCATCCCTTCGCGCTCGTCCATCTTGACGCGGATGCCCGCGTCAGCCAGCTCGCGCCGGAGCCGCTGCGCATTTTCCATCACCACGCCGCGCTCGTCGTCCGTCTTATAGATCGGCACGATCACCAACTGGAACGGCGCCAGGCGAGGCGGCAGAATCAGCCCCTGATCGTCTCCGTGAACCATGATGATCGCGCCGACGAACCGCGTCGAAAGGCCCCATGAGGTCGTCCAGCAATGCTGCAGGACGCCGCCCTTGTCGAGGTAGCGAATCTCAAATGCCTTCGCGAAATTCTGGCCGAGATTGTGCGACGTGCCTGCCTGCAGGGCCTTGCAATCGCCCATCATCGCTTCGATCGAGTAGGTCTGATCGGCGCCGGCAAAGCGCTCCGCCGCTGACTTGCGCCCCGGAATCACGGGCACCGCCCCTTCGCGCACGGCAAAATCCGTGTAGATGTCGAGCATCTGGCGCGTTTCCGCTTCCGCTTCCTCGGCTGTCGCATGCGCGGTGTGCCCCTCCTGCCAGAAAAATTCGAGCGTGCGGAGAAACAGCCGCGTGCGAAGTTCCCAGCGCACCACGCTGTTCCATTGATTGATCAGGATCGGCAGGTCGCGGTACGACTGAATCCATTTCGCATACGCGTGACCGATGATCGTCTCCGAAGTCGGCCGGATCACCAGCGGCTCTTCCAATTTTTCGCCGCCGCCATGCGTGACGACCGCGAGCTCAGGTGAAAATCCGGCGACATGCGATTTTTCCTTCTCGATAAAGCTGCGCGGAATCAAAAGTGGAAATGCCGCGTTGACGTGTCCGGTGGCCTTGAACCGCTTGTCGAGAGCTGCCGTAATGTTTTCCCACAGCGCCCAGCCGTAGGGCCGCACGATCATACAGCCGCGCACCGGCGCGTAATCGGCGAGCTCGGCTCGCAGGACGAGCTGGTTGTACCATTCCGAAAAGTCTTCCGCGCGCGTCGTCAGCTTCATGTCCGACATTCTCTTGTTTTTCCTTGTCCGCACCGAGTCCCGCGCAACCCAATTCACCACTCGGCGGATCTTCATTATCAAGGCGGGATGCTGCCACGTCCAGAGTTTGTTCCGCGCGCCTGGTGAGTCACGGTGCCGGGATTGAGCGGCTCTTATTTCTTCCTCTGGAGCGCCGTCAACGATTCATGGGGTTGGGTTCGAGTTTTTCTATCTGCGTTACGTATCTTCCTCGTACCCATCGTGTTTGGCTGGCCCTTGAGCTCAGCCAGAGGGTCACGTAACCGCACCACATTGTGTGGATTGAACTTGACAGGAGATTGAGGGGCGTAGTACTAAGGCCGAGCACAAAGCGCCTTTTGGGGGCGTTACGACGATCTTCACAAGAAATTCAGGGGGGTGGGGGAATGACCAGTAATTTCAATCGTGCGTTGAAGTGTGTCTCGATCTGTGCGTTGGCAGCCCTGCTTTTAATGTTCGCTGGCGCAAGCGGCGTCCAAGCACAAAGCGCCTCAACCGGCGCGATTGCCGGAACCGTCACCGATCCTTCCGGCGGCGTCATCGTCGGCGCGACCGTGACGGCCACGAGCCTTGCAACCGGCCAAGCTCGAACCGTAACCACGGACTCCAGCGGCGCTTACAAAATCTCCCTTCTGCCAACCGGGAATTACAGCCTGAGGTTCTCGGCAAATGGTTTCAAGACGGCCGAGGTCACTTCTGTGACAGTTGACGTGACAGAAACTCATTTGTCCGATCACTCGCTGGAAGTGGGCGCACAATCTCAACAGGTCACGGTCGAAGCGACTGTCGAAGCGATCCAGGTGCAAAACGCCACCGTCGGCGGATTGGTCTCGGGCCAAACCGTGACGGAGTTGCCCCTCAGCACGCGCAACTACACACAGGTAATTGACCTCTCGCCCGGCGTCGTCGCCAACGTCGCGACAGCCACAGCCGTAGGAAACGGAACCCAGGACATCAACGTAAACGGCTCCGGCTCCGATCAGAACACCTACATGATGGACGGAGCTGTGATCACGAATTACGGCAGCGGCGGCGCGGCGCAATCCGGCAGCTATGCTGGCATCGGTATCCCCAACCCCGACTCGATCCAGGAGTTCAAGGTTCAAACCTCGCAATACGACGCGGGATACGGTCAGAACCCCGGCGCCAACGTGAACGTCGTAACCAAGAGCGGCACGAACCAGTTCCACGGCGGCATTTGGGAGTTCAATCGCAACAATTTCTTCAACGCCAACGATTTCTTCGTCAAGCGTTCTGAGGCTACTGAGGAGTTGCCGAACTCACCTCCGGAACTGAAGCAAAATCAATTCGGCGGCAATTTCGGCGGGCCGATCAAGAAGGACAAGATCTTTATCTTCGGCTCTTATCAGGGACTTCGCCAGCTTAACGGAATTGGGAGCAACGGATTCGCAACGGGCATCACTGCCGTTAGCTTGTTGCCATTCAACGAACCCGGCGTTCCGTTTGCGAACGCGCGCTCCGATGGAAATGCCGGCAGCATTCCTGAGGGCTACGCACTGGGGGGGGCCGCGTGCGACTACAATACCTATCGCGAATACCTCGGATGCGCGTTTGCCAATAACGTAGATGTTTTGCACTTTGTGCCGGGCCTCGGCTTTGGCACGGGAGTCGCGGTGTTGCCCGACGGGTCGAATATCAACCAGTCGTTCATCAACCTGCTGCAAGCGACGGAGAGTATTCCGCAAGTGAGGGGCGGCTTCAACAACGGTTACTACGTTCCCAGCGTGAGATACGATGCCAATAACCTGCCAATCTGCGCGGACCCCGCTGTTTCTTCTCGACCATCGTGCTCTTCGCCAACAACTATTTCGCAGGCCACCACAGCCAACGAAGATCAATACTTGCTCAACACCGATTGGGTTCTGAACAGCAAGAACACCTTCTCGGAGAAGTACTTCTTCTCGAAGGACCCGCAGACGCAGAGCTTCAGTTGCCTCGGAGGTTGCTATCCCGGCGCGCCGGAAGACGGCCGCTACGGTTCCCAGTCTCTTGTTACTAAACTGACCACCGTGGTCACGAACAATCTCGTGAACGAGGCATTCTTCTCGTTCCAGCGGTTGTTCCTGAACGTCACCGACGGCGTGACCGTGACCTCGTGCGGCGTTGATATGATCCCGGCGATTAACAACGGCGTCGCTTGCGGCCCCGATTCCCCGGACAAGACCGTCCCCAATCGCGAGGACACGCTGATCCCGGTCATCGGATCGTTTGGTTTTCCGGGCTCGCAGTGGGGCGCATGGCAACTGGGTGGAAACTTCTTTTCCGCAACCCACAGCTTACAGAACACGTTTCTGGGTAATGAACAGATTTCCTGGAACCACGGCAAGCATTCCATTCGCGCGGGCTTCAACGTCCAGCGCATCCAGTGGAACTGGTCGCAGCCCGACCGGGAACGCGGGTGGATCAACGGCGGAAACATCGCCGATCTAATGACCAGCTCACCCACTGTGGATAACGGCATCTTCTTGAACCTCACCAACCGCCTTCTGCCGCCCGGTTCAGGGAACCCTCACCACTGGCGCATCAACGAATACTCGTCCTTCGTTCAGGACGATTTCAAAGTCTCCAGAAAGCTCACTCTCAATCTCGGTCTGCGATGGGAATTCGACGGATGGCCGTCCGACAATGAGGGCATCTTCACGAACTTCGCCGCTTCCGCCGCCAGCTTGGTTAATACCGGTTCGTTCTTCCTTGGCAACGAAGTCGCGGACGGCCCCGGCGCGCCGTCGAATCAGATCGGCACCCTCGCCGGCTACATCGTCCAACAGAATTACAACCGGAATTTCCCGGGCTACAACACTCTCTCCGGCCAGTTTGGTTCGACCGGAATTCTCGTCAACAGCAACAACACCTTGCTGCATAAGCCGCCCATTGACAACTTCTCTCCGCGCATTGGCTTGGCCTGGCAGCCGCTTGGCCCGAATTTCGTCGTGCGTGCCGGATACGGCATGTTCTTCGACCGTATGTACGGAAACCTGCTGGGAGATAACATCCTTGGCAACCAGCCACCCTACGCCACCGGCGTTGGGACGAGCCCGCTCCAGACCTTCCAAAATCCGTTCTGCACTCCCACCACTTGCCCGCAGTTCCTCGGCTTTATTCCACGGACGCTGCAAGTGACTGGTGGAGATCCTGTGAACGGAGCGTACGCGACCGCCGACAATTTTGGCGGCAACGGCACGGGCCTCATCACCGCCGGCGATAATCCGGCGATGCGCACCCCCAAAGTCCAACAGTACAACCTGGATCTCCAATACGAAGTCGTGCACGGCTGGATTCTTGATGTCGGCTACGTCGGAACCCACGGTGTCCATCTCTTCGACTGGAACCGCGCTCCGAACCTGGCATACCTCGTAGCAGGTGCGCCCAATGGCCCCGCGGCCGGCGACGTCGTTGATCAACTGCTCGTGCATTCATTTAACTCGTTCCCGATGAACGATCCGTCGAACACGAACCCATCCACTCAGGTCGTGACTGATTCGGCTACAAACGTCATGGGCCGTGCAGGCTATTTGGGCGTGGCCCCGTCAGGTTTGCAACAGGTGGAAACTGACGGAAATCACCTTTACAACAGCTTGCAGGTCCAGCTCCGTCACAATTTCTCCCACGGCCTCACCATGCAGGCTTCGTACACCTGGAGCAAGCTCATTACGGACATCAACTCCAGCGAGGCAGGAGGCGGAATTGCTACTCCCGGAAACGTCCTTTCGGGAAGCGCTTCAATGAACGATCCTCTCAACCATAGTCAACAGTACGGCCTCGCGGCGTTTAACCGCCCCCAGCGGCTGGTCATTACCTACAACTATGATTTGCCGTTTAAGAGCGAGGGCTTCAAAGAGAAGCTGGTAGGTGGCTGGAGCGTTTCGGGCGTCACGACGATTCAAGGCGGCGCGCCATTCACCGTGATTGACGGTGCCGGCGGCACGTTGCTCTACGGCAGCTCCCTGGCAACTGGTGCAATTGTACGGGCCGAGCTGGCCGATCCGACCAAGTGCAACGCCAATGGCGTCTGCAAATCGGGCATACCCTTGAACACTTCGGGGGGGATGATTTCGCGCTTAGGCGACTACATCAACCCGAACGCGTTTACGGGTGAGCCCACGTTCGGCGGCAACACGAATCCCGCCAGCGGTCTCCCCTGCCCGCAAGAAGGCTTCTTCGATTGCGGCACGGGCTTCGGCAATTCTGGAGTTGGAGTCATGCAGTGCTGCACACAGATCAACTTCGACATGGGAATCATCAAGAACACCGTGGTCGGAGGGATTCGTGAAAGCGCCACGCTCCAGTTCCGGGCGGAGTTTTACAATCTCTTTAACCACGCACAGTTCAATCCGCCTGAGAACGACCTCAACTCGGCAACCTTTGGTCAGATCACGTCGAGTTCGGTTCCCGGGCGCATCCTGCAGTTTGGTTTGAAATATAGCTTCTAGCGAACAACCAAAACCTCTACCTGCCCGGTGCCGCGAGCGCGGCATCGGGCATTTTTCTTGCCCGTGGCTCTTTCATCCCACGCACTGCGACCTGCACCGCACGCACCCGATGCAAGCTGCCGTAGTGTCCAAATTTCGAATTGCGTTTCGAATCATTTGCGCTTTGGCGGACTCGGAGCCTGAGCTTCGACCTAACGCCAGTAAGAGCGGCAGCCTCAGCCCCTCAGAAAATGCCTCCGCCCCCGCGCCGCCGTAACTCCTGCTTGCTCTGTTCTTTACCGGCGTGCGTACTTTCCACAATAGACAGCGATCCAAAAATACATTAGCGTTAGTCGGGGCAGTTTTCGGCCCCCGTGACAGGGCTCCCAGTGTCGACGGCGAGTCGAGTCTGGGAGAGATGATAGGGCTCCCAGCGTCCACGGCAAGTCGAGTCTGGGAGAGATGATAGGGCTCCCAGCGTCCACGGCGAGTCGAGTCTGGGAGAGATGACAGGGCTCCCAGTGTCCACGGCAAGTGGAGCCTGGGAGATCAGTCGGACGCTTCGTGCGCCCGGCTCTCTCGACGAGCGCCGCATCGCTCTTTGACAACTGAATGGTTTTTGGTGGCACAGACACTCCTGTCTGTGCTCTTGCGAGCGTCCCCTTGGTAAGTATTGCCGCGCGCCCGGAAGATCATTCGCAGTCCCGAGCGAGTCGCAATACCGACGAGCCGAGGGATCTCTCCGTACGTCCGGGTGAAAGGGTGAGCCGTACGAGTCGGTGCGAGAATCGGGACTTGTCTATCGGAGCGCCGTAGGCGCGGCAGAAGTTAGCCCCTCCCGGCAGGGCCGGGAAACAGAGTCGTCGAATTCCGAGCGCCGTAGGTGCGACACCTTCCGCCGTTGCGGTCCCGGTGAAAGCGTGGGCCTTCGGGCCCACGAAACTCACCGCCGGTTATCATGGCTTCAGCCATGGGACTTCACGTCGTGCCACCGCTCACAAATCCCCAAAAGAAGTGACACACCATGCAAAGTGTTTTCCGACGTAACTCCATGAAAACAAAGAAAAGCTGCACCAAAGAAGTGACACACTTTTTCATCGTTGCTTCCGAGTTTAGGACACCGCCAACTTTTCTCGGCGCTCGCCAGCCGTCACCGCTTTTGCTAAGATGAGCCCACGTATGGCCCACGAGACGCCCGACCTGCGCAGGATGAGCCGCTCGCTCGAAGAAACCGATCCCGCCATCGCCGCTGTTTTGCGTGACGAAGTCCGCCGACAGGCTACGGGCCTCGAGTTGATCCCCTCCGAGAATTTCGTCTCCGAAGCGGTGATGGAAACCATGGGCTCGGTCCTGACCAACAAGTACGCAGAAGGCTACCCGGGCAAGCGCTACTACGGCGGCTGCGAATTCGTGGACGTAGCCGAGCAGCTAGCCATTGACCGCGCGAAGGCGCTCTTCGGCGCCGAGCATGCCAACGTGCAGCCGCACTCCGGCACGCAGGCAAACATCGCCGTCTATATGACCGCGCTGCAGCCGGGTGACACTGTGCTGGGAATGAATCTCGCGCACGGCGGCCACCTGACCCACGGACACCCGCTGAATTTTTCCGGCAAAACCTACAATTTCGTGCCCTACGGCGTCGCAAAAGAAACCGAGACGATTGATTATGACGAGCTTGACCGCCTCGCCCGCGAGCGCAAACCCAAGATGATTGTCGCCGGAGCAAGCGCCTATTCGCGCATTTTCGATTTTCCGCGCATGTCGCAAATCGCACAGTCGGTCGGCGCGCTGTTTTTCGTGGACATGGCGCATATCGCCGGGCTGATTGCCACGGGCGTGCATCCGAGTCCCGTGCCATACGCCGACTTCGTCGCCACGACGACGCACAAAACGCTACGCGGTCCGCGCGGCGGCCTGATACTCTGCCGCGAGAAATACGCCAAGGATCTCGACCGCTCCACTTTCCCCGGCATTCAGGGCGGCCCGCTGATGCATATCATTGCGGCCAAGGCTGTCTGCTTGAAGGAAGCGGCCGAGCCCGGGTTCGCAGAATATCAGCGGCAGGTGGTCGCCAACGCCAAGGCGCTCGCTGCAGCGGTCGCCAGGCGCGGCTTCCGCATCGTCAGCGGCGGCACGGACAATCACCTTTTCCTCGTGGACGTCAATTGCCGCGGCCTGACCGGCAGCGTGGCGCAACCGGCGCTCGATCGCTCCGGCATCACGGTAAATAAGAATTCCATCCCGTTTGACCCGCTGCCTCCGCTGAAAGCCGGCGGCATCCGCATGGGAACTCCCGCAGTCACTACACGTGGGATGCGCGAACCCGAAATGGAGCGGATCGCCGGCTGGATTGCCGAAGTGCTCGATCATCTCGGTGACAGCGCGACCGAGCAGCGCGTGCGCGGCGAAGTGGCTGCATTCGCTGCGCAGTTCCCTCTTTACACGCGCCGCCTGGAGCAGGCGGAGGCGGCCCTCGCCGGCGCTCGCACAGCTCGCTGAACCAGCCGCACGTGTACGTGCAGTTGTGCGCACATCCCCGCAAGATAACCTTTAAGAATCTCTCACCCTTTTCCGCGCCGAACCGATAGACAATCTTAGGATGGGCTTGCAGACCTCACTGGACGAGCGTTTCACCGGTCCTATCACGCGCTTTGAGCGCGAGGAAGCCCGTCAGATTCAGCTTTCCCTGCTGCCTTCCGGGCCTCTACTGCGGCCATCCTTTGAGATTGCATACCGGTTCTCTCCATTCGCCGGCGTGGGCGGCGATTTTGCGGATTTCTTCGAGTTGCCGGACGGCAAAGTCGGGCTCTACGTGGGCGACGTGGTCGGCAAGGGGCTTTCGGCGGCATTGTACGCAGCGCTGGTGATGGGTTTGTTTCGCGGTTTGCACAAAACGGGCTCGACTCCGTCCGACTCTCTCGCGTTACTGAACAGACGAATGCTCGTCCGTCCCGTCACCTGCCGCTACGCTGCCACGCTCTACGGGGTGTTCGATCCGGAGACTCGCAAGTTGACCTTCTCGAATGCGGGTCTCCCGCTGCCGCTGCTGATTTCCGCATGCGGATGCATCCCGCTGGGCGAAGGCGGACTGCCCTCGGGTCTTATGGCCGGAGCGACATACGAAAATCATTCGGTGCAGCTCGGGCCGGGTGACACCGTCCTGCTCGCCACCGATGGCCTTCACGAACTTCGCGACCGCGAGGATCAGGACTTCAGCTGGGATAAGCTGAACCGGATCGGGGAACAGTGCCGCCACCGCTCGGCGGAGGAAACGCTCGGCTTTCTCTTCGAAGAGGCGGGATCGTTCGCGGAAGGCGGCAGCCAGCAGAATGACGACATCACCGCCGTCGTGCTGAAGGTCCGCAGCTAGACGATCTCGATTTCGAGTTCCGTCGCGCGGCCGTCGCGAATCGAAAACGCGCGCACAGGCTTCGCGGCATCGGGGCGCGGCGACAGGATGAAATAAACTTCCTCGGAATAATACGCCAGCTCGATATCCCGCGCGGACGGCACGTTCTCGCCATTGGGATGCGAGTGGTAAATCCCGAGAAAATCGAGCCCCGCAGCGCGGAATTCCCGCATCAATCGGAATATTTCACTGGGCGCAATCTCGTAGCTCTTCGCAGGATCACTCGCGACGTTTTCCGCCGGGATTGCTCGCGTGATCACGCCGTCCCGTCCCGCCAGCAAGCCACAGCATTCCAGCAGCGGCTGCCGCTGGGCGTGATTCCCTAACTCCGCAGCGACTCCCCGCTGAATTCGAACGGTCCCGCTCATTTCAGAATTCTATACTGGGATGCTCGCGAGATGAAAACACGCGAAAGAGTCGCGGGGCGCTGCTTGCCGCGCCCTCTTGCCCGGCGAAATGGAGCGCTACGCCTTCTGCGCCTGGCGGCGGAGGAACGTCGGCACGTCGAGATCGTCCGTCGGCATTTCCGGCAGCACCTCGCTGACGTTGCGCGAAACCTGCTGCACCACGTTGGTTTGCTGCGGCGCCACGGTCTGCTCGCGCCCTGACTTCCACGTTTTCGGCAGATACGAAGGCCGGGTGTTCGCCTTTTTGCCTGCGACTTCGCGGAAACCGGCGGCGATCACGGTGATCTTCACGGATTCCTTCATCGCGTCGTCCTGCACCGCGCCGAAAATGATGTTCGCATTCTCGTGCGCGGCTTTCTGGATGATGGACGAAGCCTCGTGAATTTCATGCAGCGAAAGGCTCGACGAACCGGTCACGTTGATCAGGATTCCCTGCGCGCCGTTGATGCAGTTGTCCTCGAGCAGCGGGCTATTGATGGCGCGGTTCGCGGCGTCAATCGCGCGATTCGATCCCGACGCGACGGCGGTGCCCATCACCGCGTAGCCCTGGCCGGACATGATCGTCTTCACATCCGCGAAGTCGCGATTGATGATTCCGGGAATCGTGATGATGTCGGAAATTCCCTGCACGGCCTGCCGCAGGATGTCGTCCGCGATGCGGAACGCCTCAAAGAAGCTCGTGCCCTGCTCGACGCACTCCATCAGCCGCTCGTTCGGGATCACGATCACGGTGTCCACGCAGCCGACGAGTTCCTGCAGCGCCTGCTCCGCCTGCTGCATGCGCCGCCGACCTTCGAACGCGAACGGCTTGGTCACCACTGCGACGGTCAGCGCGCCGAGTTCGCTCGCCAAGTTCGCCACGACGGGCGCCGCGCCGCTGCCTGTGCCTCCGCCAAGCCCGGAAGTAACGAACACCATGTCCGCGCCGTCCAGCGCTTCCAGAATTTTCTCCGTGTCCTCGAGCGCCGCTTTCCGGCCGACCTCGGGGTTCGCGCCCGCACCCAGTCCTTTCGTCAGCTTCGCGCCAAGCTGCAGCTTCACCGGAGCCTGCGAAAGCTTCAACGCCTGCAGGTCGGTATTGGCGGCGATGAATTCGACGCCCTCGACCTTGGCGCGGATCATGCGGTTGACGGCGTTCGATCCGCCGCCTCCCACGCCGATCACCTTGATTCGGGCGCCGTCCTGCGCCTCTTCACTGAATGAAACTCGAATGCTCGATTCTTTCGGTGCCATAGTTCCTCCCTCAGTCTTGAACTGTGCTGCAATTCGCAATTCCGCCACACGCGAAAATGTCACGCCCCCGTGGCACTCCCAGCGTTACGCCCCAGCAAACATGCTTTTCAACTTGCCCATGAAACCCGCGGGACGAGCCCCGGCGAAGCGCCGCGTGCGCGCCCCGTAGAGAACCAGCCCCACAGCGGTCGAGTACTCGGGCCGGGAAACCTCGTCGCTCATTTCCGCCAGACCTCGCGGCGTTGCAATGCGTACTGGCAGGTTGAAGACCCGCTCGGCCAGCTCCGGCAGCCCGCGGAGCTGCGATCCGCCGCCGGTGAGGATGATTCCGGCCGGAATCTGCGATTCAACGCCGCCGCGCCGCATTTCGTCGCGGATGAGCATCAGCAATTCCTGAGCGCGGGGCCCCACGATGTCAGCCAGCATCCGCGCGAACACGGTTCGCGGCGGCCGATCGCCCACGCTTGCAATCTCAATCGGGAAGTCTTCGGTCAGGTGTTCGCGGAACGCCTGCGCGTGCTCGCGCTTGATCTTTTCCGCTTCCGGAATCGGAGTCCGGAGCCCCACGGCCAGGTCATTCGTAAAGTGATCGCCGCCCACCGGGACGGCCGCCGTGTGCCGCACCACTCCTCCTGCATATGCGATCAGCTCGGTCGTTCCGCCGCCGATATCGAGCAGGCACGCCCCCAGCTCGCGCTCGTCCTGCGTAAGGCACGCTTCGGCCGCGGCGAATGGCTCGAGCACGGTATCGTCCACGCGCACGCCCGCGCGGTTCACCGCCGTCACGATGTTCTGCGTGGCCGCGCCCGACGCCGTGACGATGTGTACGTTCGCTTCCAGGCGCTGGCCGACCATTCCGATCGCATCGCGGATGTTGTCCTGATGATCCAGCGAAAATTCCTGCGGCAATACGTGCAGGATCTCGCGATCTTCCGGTAGCGTGACCCCGCGCGCCGCTTCGATCGCGCGGCGGACGTCGTCCCGCTGCACGTCCCGCGGCTTCGCGCCCACGTTGATGCCGCCGCGACTGTTGACCCCGCGCACGTGGCTGCCCGCCACGCCGATCATCGCCGATTCCACGGGCACGCCGACGATCGTCTCCGCTTCCTCGACCGCGCGGCGAATCGAGCTAACCGCGAGATCAAGATTCACGATCTGGCCTTTGCGCCAGCCTTTGGACTCGGCTGCACCCAGCGCCGCGAATTTCACGCCGCCATCGTCATCCATTTCGCCGATCAGCGCGCAGGTCTTCGTGCTGCCGATATCGAGCGCCACAATGTGCCGTTCTTTCTTCGTCAAGCCCGCTCCTTAGAGGTTCGCCTCACATGACATTTCAATCGTCCCTCCGGGACTTCTGAATCCCTTCTCGCTCTCGAACCCGGCACTCCGCTGCGCTGCGTGCCGGGCTAATTACGATCGCCGCTCCGCGGCCGAACGGCTCCTTCGATCCGTCCTCCGCGATACTCTCGTCAGACAAGTACTCATCCCGGTTTTTTCGAACTCGTCACAACTGGCGCGACGGCGTGCTTCGGCGCCTGCGATTGCGCGGAGGCCGCTTGTTTCGGCGGGCGCTCCTGCGCCACCGCAGTCCTGTCCTGATTCACCACCGCCTCACGGCTGAATCGCAAATCCACAGACTCGATCGGTCCCGCCTTCGCGCGCCACTGGCCAATATCTTCGACCAGCGTCTGATACTTCCCTGCGAAATCGCTGTCGCCGAAATGCACCAGCACTGGAGCATCCGTCTGACTCTCGGACACGTCGCTACCGAGACCTGTCATCGTGGCGCGGACATCATGATCGTCCGTCAGATCCACCTCACTCACCTGATCGAGCACGCCCGCGTGCGCCGATTCAATCTGCTGCGCGAAACCGGAGTAAAGCTGCATGCGCTTCTCGCGGTCTTCAAGAGCCATGTCCGCGCTAATTCCCGTCACCACCGGAAAATGGAAATTGCCTTCGACGGGACGATCGAGGATCACGCCGTGCACATCCACCAGCGCCATATCGTTCGCTTCCCTCACAAAGGCCACCGGAGTCCGCTCGGTGATCTCAACTTCAATTCGATTCGGCAGAGCGCGACGCACGGTCGCTTGCTCGATCCAGGAAAGCGATTCGATCTGCCGGCGGCGCTGGTCAATCGGTATGCGCAGAACGCTCTTGCCGCGGTCGGCCGCGAAAATCTCGAGCACGCTCGCCGGCGTCACATAACGGTTCCCGGCCAAAACGATCTGCTCGGGATGGATCAGTGCCATTTCAGGTGACGCAAACAGAAAATGCCCCAGTTCGTAAGCCGCCGCCGAACCGACCGTGCCCGCGACAATCCACACGGCCACGCGCAGATATGTGCTCCACGCCTTCCGGCCGAATTTTCGCCGCTTGATCTCCAGCGGCTTCTGCCGCCGCAGATACTTCGGCTCTTCATCCGCCAGAACTTCCTGCGGATAGGCGTCCGCGTCCATGGCCTTTAGTTTCGCCAGACGATCACCTCGTTCTCGAGTTCCATTCCGTACGAGCCCCGCACCCGCTCGCGGACGTCGTCAATCAGTTTCAGCATGTCGGAGCAGCTCGCGTGTCCCGCATTCACGAAAAAATTGGCGTGCCGGTCGCTAACCATCGCATCTCCCACCCGGTGGCCCTTCAAACCAAGCTCGTCAATCATCCGGCCCGCCGATCCGCCCGCGGGATTCTTGAAAATGCAGCCGGCACTCTTCTGATTCAGCGGCTGGCTCGCCCGGCGCTTTTCGTTGCACACTTTGATGCCGGCAATAATTTCCTTGTACGGCTTCGACGGCAGCTCGAGCTTCACGCGCAGCATCAGGTCATCCGGTGCAAACGACGTGTGCCGGTAGTCGAATCGAATATCGCTGCCGCGCAGCGTTTCGATCTTGCCCGTAGCCGCGCGATAGAGTTCCACCTCGCGTACGTGCGGGCCAATCTGCGTCCCGTACGCGCCTGCGTTCATCCTCAGCGCGCCGCCGACGCTGCCCGGCACGCCGATGAGACCTTCCATACCGCCCAGGTCATGCTTCGCGCAGAACGTCACCATGCCTCCCAGATCGGCCGACGCATCCACGTACGCCGCATTTCCTTCCACGCGCATCCCCGGCTTCACCGTGGGCAGATGCAGCACCACCCAGGGCAGCTCGCCATCCACGATCAACACGTTTGTGCCGCCGCCCAGAAAACGGTGCGGAACGTTCTCGTTCGCGAGCACGGCCATCACTTCCGGGATGGACTCATATCGCCCAAGCAAAATCTCGTCGGTCGTGCCGCCGATTCCGAGCGATGTCTTCTCCGTCAGCGAAACTCCCTGGCGCAATTCAGCGCCAAGCTCTTTCAAACACGCCGCCGCTGTGTCGCTAATCCGCATGGCGCGTTGTCGAAACCCTCGCATCGAGCAGCATGGCCAGCTCTTCGGTCACGCGGCCGACGCTTCCTGCGCCAATGGTCATCACCGCGTCGCCCGAACGCGACTCGCGCAGCATAAATTCGATGCCACCCTGCAATGTGCTCGAGAAGACCACGTTCTTGTGACCCGCCGCGCTGATCGCTTCGGACAGGCGCTCGCCGGTGATGCCGTCAATCGGAGCCTCGCCTGCGGCGTAGATATCGGTGATCACGACGATGTCCGCCTGATTGAACGAGCTTTGAAAATCCTCCCAGAGATTCTGCGTGCGCGAATAGCGGTGCGGTTGGAAAAGCACCAGCAAGCGCTTGAACCCGCAGCCGCGCGCAGCTTCGAGCGTGGCGCGAATCTCCGCCGGATGATGACCGTAGTCGTCAATCAGGGTCACACCGGAGAATTTGCCTTTGATCTCAAATCTCCGCGCGACTCCCGAGAACGATGCCAGCCCTTCGCGAATCAAGTCCGCAGGAACATTGAGCACCAACCCTACTGCCGCCGCAGCCGCCGCATTGCGCACGTTGTGAATTCCCGGCGGGGCAGGCAGACGGAACATGCCCAGGTCTTCGCCGTGATATTTCAGCCCGAATTCGCTCGAAAGCCCGCTGAGCTTCACGTCCCCGATGATCAGATCGGCTTGGCTGGACGTGCCGTAGGTGACCACCGGACGATTCACGCGCGGCAGAATCGCCTGCACGTTCGGGTCGTCCACGCAGAGCACCACCGAGCCGTCAAACGGAACGCGGTTAATGAATTGGAGAAACGTCTCCTGAATCTCTTCGAGCGAGGCGTACTGGCCGATGTGCTCGCGATCAATCGTGGTGACCACCGCAATCACCGGCGCGAGCAAGAGAAACGAGCGGTCGCTCTCATCCGCTTCCACCACCATGTATTCGCCCTGGCCCACGCGCGCGTTGGCTCCCGCATGATTCACGCGACCACCGACCACAAACGTGGGATCAAGCCCCGCGGCCGCCAGCACCGAAGCGACCATCGAAGTCGTCGTGGTTTTGCCATGCGCGCCGGCGACGGCGATGCCGTATTTCAAGCGCATCAGCTCGGCGAGCATCTCCGCCCGCGGAATCACCGGAATTTTCAGCCGGTGCGCCTCGACGATTTCCACGTTGTCGGCTGCCACGGCGGACGACACGACGACCACGTGCGCGCCATGAACGTTTTCGGCCTGATGGCCCTCGTGAATCGTTGCGCCCAAAGTGTGCAAACGCTCGGTCGTCGAGGTCGCCTTCAAATCCGAACCCGAAACGGCGTAGCCGCTCGATAGCAAGACTTCGGCGATGCCGCTCATGCCGCTGCCGCCGATGCCCACCAGATGAATGCGCTGAAAGTTGCGGAGTGTGACGCTCATCGCCGGACCACTCCTTCGATCACGTCCACAATGTCCTCGACTGCGCGCGGACGAGCAAGCGAATGCGCGCGATCTTCCATCTCTTGAATTCTCCGGGGCTGGTCCAGGAGGGAAAAAATCTCGTTCGTCAATCGCTCGGGCGTCAGCTCATCCTGCGGAAGCAGCCGGGAGGCGCCCGCGGATTGCATTACCTGCGCGTTGCGGGTCTGATGTGCGTCAGTCGAAGCCCCGAAGGGGATAAAGATGGCGGCGCGTCCGGAAGCCGAGACCTCCGCGACAGTGATGGCGCCCGACCTGCAAACGATCAGGTCGGACTGGGCAAACCTCTCCGCCATATTTTCGATGAAGGGGACGACCTCCGCGTTGAATTGGCGTCGCGCATAAGCCACGCGAACCGCATTATAGTCGCGTTCACCGGTCTGATGCACGATGAAAAGCTCATTTTTTCTGGCGGCCAGCAGGTCGAGCGAATCAATCACCGCCCGGTTAATCGGCAACGCGCCGCGGCTGCCTCCAGTAATCAGGAGTTGGAATGGCGCGCGATGCTCTTTGCGCGGGACAGCGAAGAATTCCTTGCGGATTGGGACACCTGTGACCACGGCTTTGCTGCCGAATCGCGCCGCGGTTTCCTCGTTCGCTACCGCGATGCGCGTCGCAAGGCCAGCGAGCACTCGATTCGTGAATCCCGGCTCGACATTCGGCTCGAAGACGACGCTCGGTATCCGGTGCATTACCGCGAGCAGCATCATCGGACCCGACGCATAGCCGCCCACTCCAAACGCCGCGCCGAAGCGGTGCCGGTGAATGATCTTCTGCGAGTCCCACAAGCCCGCCGGAAGCATCGCGGCATTTCGCAGGAGCTTTGCGCCGCTGATGCCCTTGAGCCCAGCGACGCGAATCGTCTCCAGCGGAATTCCCGCTTGCGGCACAAGCCGCGATTCCATTCCGCGCTCGGTTCCCACGAACACCACGCTTCGCTCTCCTCGCCGCAGCCATTCCCGCGCGACAGCCAGTGCCGGAAACACATGCCCGCCGGTCCCGCCGCCCGTGATCAGAAGACTATTCGCATCCGCGCTCACGTCTCATCCGCGTGCTGGCTGATGTTTAAAAGCACTCCGGTTGCCAGAAGCATTCCGAGGAGGCTTGAGCCTCCGTAGCTGATGAATGGCAGCGGAATGCCTTTCGTCGGCAGCAGGCCGAGCGTCACGCTCAGATTGATCAGCGCCTGACCCATGACCATCGCCGTGATGCCGATTCCCAGGAATTTTCCGAATGCGTCCGGGGCTTTCATCGCGGCCACAAACCCGCGCCAGCCGTACACCGCGAACAGCGCCAGCACGATCGCCGCGCCAATAAATCCCGCTTCCTCGCAGATCACCGAGAAAATAAAATCCGTGTGCGCTTCAGGCAGAAAAAACAGTTTCTGCCGGCTTTCCATCAGTCCCACGCCTGTGAATCCGCCTGACCCAACGGCAATCAGTGATTGCGCCAGTTGAAAACCGTGACCCTGCGGGTCCGCCCCGGGAGACAAAAATGCCTTCAGGCGCTCGAGGCGATAGGGCGTGCTGGCGATGGCGAGATAAACCAGCGGCAGCGCTGCGATCGCTACCGCCGCAATATACTTGTAGGAAATCCCGGCGATAAAGAGCATCACCGCGGCGATAAAAAAAATCATGCAGGCCGTGCCCATATCGGGCTCTTTGTAAACCAGCGCGACCATCAATAGCACCGCTCCAACTGCCGGGAGCAGCGTGTGCGTCACGTTGTTGATTCCCTCGCCGCGCGGCTCGCGCCTGCTTTCGAGGAACCACGCGAGAAATACAATCATCACCAGCTTCGCGATTTCCGAGGGTTGCAGACTCAACGGGCCCAGCCGAATCCAGCGATGCGTGGCATGCGACCGGTCGAGAAAAAATACCGCGAGCAGCAGGACCAGCGTCACCGAAAGCGCAGTGAAAATCACCTTCGGCTGCCGCAGCTTTCGATAGTCCGTGTTCATCAGCCAGAACATTCCGGCGATCCCGAGCGTCACCCAGACCAGCTGCCGCAGCAGAAAAAAGTAGGCGTTCCCGTGCCATTCCCGCGAGGTCATCGCTGACGCGCTGAACACCATCACCGCGCCGATCAGGCACAGCGCCAGCGTCACGCCGAAAAGCTGCCGATCGTGCTGCAGGCTGCGAGGCATCGTTTATCCTTTGTGGGCCGCCGTAGTCGCGGCTGACCCGTTTCCAAGCTTCGCCACCAAGTGTTTGAATTCGCGGCCGCGATGCTCGTAATTTTCGAACTGATCGAAACTCGAGCAAGCCGGAGCGAGCAGCACCACGTCGCCCGGCCGCGCACGATCCGCCGCAATCTCGATCGCGCGCTCGAGCGACCCGGCGTGGACGTACGGCACCGCATCACCCAAATCCGCCGCGATCTTCTCGGCGGCCTCGCCGATCAGCAGCGCCACTCGCCCGCGCGTGCGCAGCGCGTCGCGCAGCGGCGTGTACGGGCTGCCTTTGTCCTTGCCGCCCAGTATCACCACCAGCAGCCCGGGAAACGCCTCAATGGCCTTGAGCGCGGCGTCCACGTTCGTGGCTTTTGAGTCGTTGTAGTATTTGACGCCGCCGATCTCACCCGCGAATTCCAGCCTGTGCTCCACTCCGCGGAACGTCTTTACGCCGCTCGCAATTGCGGCCGGCGTCGCTCCCGCCAGATACGCCGCAGCGCACGCTGCGAGTACGTTTTCGACGTTGTGCTCTCCGCGCAGCGGAATCTCGCTACGCCGCCCAACCAAAGTCTCCGATCCCTCGTGCCGAAAAACCATCTGATCGTCCAGCAGGAATGCCCCTTCCGCCACGCGCTTCTGCCGGCTAAACCAGAACACGTGCGAACGCGAAGGCATCCGCTTCGTCACCTCTGGATCGTCCGCATTTAAAATCGCGAAATCGCGATCCAGCTGATTTTCAAACAGCCGCATCTTGGCCGCGGCGTATTCCTCAAACGACGCGTGCCGATCGAGATGGTCCGGCGTCAGATTCAACAGCACTCCGATCTCCGGGTGAAACGCCTCAATCGTCTCCAATTGAAAGCTGCTGACTTCCGCCACGGTCACGGTCGAATCCGTTGACGTTTCGACCAGCGAAATCAGCGGCGCTCCGATATTTCCCCCAACCAGCGTCGGCACACCCGCGGTCTCGAGAATGTGCGCCACGAGCGACGTCGTGGTCGTTTTCCCGTTCGAGCCGGTGATAGCTACCAGCTTCCCGCGCAGGAAACGCCACGCAAGCTCCGTCTCGCTCCACACCGGAGCTCCTCCGGCGCGCGCGACCGCGAGGGCCGGCAGATTCGCCGGCACACCCGGGCTGACCACAATCAAATCCTGTTCGAGGAACGCAGAGGCCGGATGTCCGCCCAGCTCGAGCTTTACTCCTGCTGCGCGCAGCCGTGCAGCGGTTTCACCCAGGGCGCTCTCGGGCTTTTCGTCCGTAGCCGTCACCGTGGCGCCATAGCCCGCGGCGAATAGAGACACGGCCACGCCGGTGCGCGCGAGCCCCACCACCAGCACGCGCTTCCCTGCGAAATCGAACCCCGGTCTCAACTCACTTCACCTCAATTTCAAAGTCGTCAGCGAAAACAGTGCGAACACCAGCGCTAAAATCCAGAATCGCACGATGATCTTCGATTCGCTCCAGCCCATCAGCTCGAAATGATGATGCAGCGGCGCCATCCGAAATACGCGTTTCCCGGTCAGCTTGAACCATCCGACCTGAATGATCACGGACATCAGCTCCAGAATAAAAATGCCGCCGATCGAAATCATCAGGATTTCCTGTTTCAGGATCACGGCGACGGTTCCAATTGCTCCGCCGAGCGCCAGCGAACCCACGTCGCCCATGAACACCTCCGCGGGATGCGCGTTGTACCAGAGAAATCCCAGCGATGCGCCCGCGAGCGAACCGCAAAAAATTGTCAGCTCGGCGGCGTCCGGAATCTTCTGAATGTCGAGATATTCCGCGAACCGCGCGTTGCTGGAAAGATAGGTGATCATCGTCAGCGCCACCGATGAGATCAGCACGCATCCGATCGCCAGCCCATCGAGTCCGTCGGTCAGGTTCACTCCGTTCGAAAGCCCCGCGATTACCAGGATCAGAAAAAGCACGAACGGAACGAACGCCAGCGCCCACGTGTATCTATGGTCGAGCAACGAATCAATCACCAGATCCGGATGCAGCCGCTTCAGGAACGGCACGCTCAGCTGCGTCGAGTACTTGTTTCTGGCCTCAAGTCCGATCAGCACCGCGCCGACGAAGGCGCACGTCAGCGCCTGCAGCGCGAATTTTCCTCCTGCGGTCAGCCCCTTGTTGTGCTTCCGCACTACTTTGCTGTAATCGTCAATGAACCCGATCGTTCCGAAAGCCAGCGTGGCGGCCAACGCGAGCACCACGTACGTATTCCGCAGGTCGGCCCACAGCAGCGTCGGGATCACGATTGCCGCGACGATCAGCACTCCGCCCATGGTCGGCGTTCCCGCCTTCGCCTGGTGCCCCTTCGGCCCCTCTTCGCGGATGTACTGCTTCACCTGCAGCGCGCGGAGCCGTTCGATCATCCACGGCCCCAGCAGCAGCGACAGCACCAGCGCCGTCAGGCTCGCCACGGCCGTCCGCACCGTGATGTAGCGAAACACGTTCAGCGCGCTGAAATGGCGCCGCAGCCCGAAGAAGAAGAGGTAATAGAGCATTTCAGCTGCGGCCCTTTCGTCCTGCTTCCAATGCCTCCGATGCGGGCTTCGTACTCGCGCGCCGGTGCCGCGCATCTATCGCTTCCAGGATTCTTTCCATTCGCACGCCGCGTGAGCCTTTCAGCAGCAGCAAATCTCCCGGCGCGATAAACGACTCCAGAAATTTCGCGGCCTCGTGCGAATTCTCGAAGAAAACGGCTTGCTTCCGCGGATGCCCCGCTCTGATGGCGGCGTCCACGAAATCAGCCGCGTAGCCTTGCACGCCAAATATCCAGTCAATTTTCCCCAAGCTCGCGGCCGCGCAGCCGCATTCGCGGTGCAACTCCTCCGACGAATCTCCAAGCTCCAGCATCTCTCCCGCTGCCACGATTCGCCGCTGATATCCCGGCGTCGCCGCAAGCAGTTGCGTCAGCGCGCTCAGCGCCGTCGGGCTCGAGTTGTACGTGTCGTTGATCACCGTAAATCCGTCGTCGAAGCGCACCACCTCGCCTCGTTTGTCGGCGGGCATGAGCGACGGAAACACTTGCTCCGCTTCTTCCGCGCCAACTCCCCATACGCTTGCCGCCGCCAGCGCTGCCAGTGCATTCATCACGTTGTGCCTTCCGATCAGCGGCAATTTCAGCCGCGTTCGACCGGCGGACGAGACAAAATCGAACGCCGATCCTTCAATCCCGTGCTCTTCAATCGCTTCGGCGCGAAACTCCGCCCGTGCGCTCGTACCAAACCGGATCACGCGCCCCCGCGCAACCTCCGCAAACTTCGCGACGCGCTCGTCATCCGCGTTCAATACAGCTGTCGCACCCGGCCATGCGAGATTCTCGATCAGCTCGCGCTCCGCCAGCGCGATCTCCTCGATCGAAGAAAAGAACTCCAAATGCTCGACGGCGACTCGCGTCACCACGCCAACTTCCGGCGACGCAATTTGCGCAAGCTTCGCCAGCTCCCCCCGATGCGACATCCCCAGTTCCACTACCGCGGCGCCGTGTTCCTCATCAATTTTCAGCAGCGTCAGCGGCAGCCCGTACTCGTTGTTCAAGTTTCCAAGCGTCTTCAGCACGCGTAACCGCGCGCCCAGAAGCGCGGCCAGAATCTCTTTTGTGGTCGTCTTCCCCACGGACCCGGCGACCGCCCCGATGATTCGCCCCGACTTTCCCTGCCGCCATATCTGGCACGCCCTGGACGCCAGTCGCTGAAGTGCCTCGAGCGGATCGTCCACCGCGAAGAGCTTTGCCTGGATTTCGCCCGGGTACTCTTTGAATCGGTCTCGCGCCACCACGCCGGCTGCGGCGCCCCGGTCCAGCGCCCCTCCGACAAAACCGTGTCCATCGTGACGCGGTCCGCGTATGGCGATGAACAGTTCCCCGGGCTGCACAGTTCGCGAGTCAATCGAGACGCCGGCCACCCCGGCCAGGGGGGCGAGCCCTGTGGGGCGTGCGACGCCCAACGCATCGGCCAGTTGATCCGCGGTCCACCGCATCGCATCTCCAGGGGGCTTGGCGTCGCTGCCCTCGCTAGTTACCCGCTGACTTCTTCGTATAGCCCTTGCGGCGCAGAATCGCCCGCGCCCGCTCGCGATCATCGAATTCGATCGTCCCGTCGCGCAGCACCTGGTACGTTTCGTGGCCTTTGCCCGCCAGCAGCACCACGTCGCCCGGCCGAGCCTCTTCCAGCGCCATGGCCAGCGCCTGCTCGCGGTCGGGCTCCACGCGGTACTTCGCATTCACTTTCTGCAATCCCACGACCACGTCGTTGATGATCAGCAGCGGGTCTTCACTTCGCGGATTGTCGCTGGTCAGCACCACCAGATCGCTCAGCGAACCCGCCGCTTCACCCATCAGCGGACGCTTGGTCCGGTCGCGCTCGCCGCCCGCCCCAAATACGGTAATAATTCGCGCCGATGAGCCCAGCTCCCGCGCCGTCGTGATCAGATTGCGCAGCGCGTCGTCGGTGTGCGCGTAGTCCACGAGCACGAGAAACGGCTGCCCCTCGTCAATCCGTTGAAATCGCCCGGGAACAAGTTCGAGATTCGCGATGCCCTCTTCGATTTTTGCGTTCGGTATGTCGAGCGCGATCCCCGCTCCAATCGCCGCCAGAATGTTGTACACGTTGATCCTGCCCACAAACGGCGAGCGCACTTCAATATTTCCCGCCGGCGTTTGCGCCGTGAATTCCAGGCCCTGGAAACCGAGCCCGACTTTTCGCACACTCAAATCGGGCACACCTTTTAGTCCGTACGTCAGCGTGCGACGCGCAAATACCGCCAGTTGCGGCGCGTAGGGATCATCGGAATTGATCACCCCGAATTCGGGCACGCCCGTGCCGGTGCCCTTAAACAGCAGCCGCTTGGCCGCGAAGTACTCCTCGAACGTTTTGTGGTAGTCCAGGTGATCGCGCGTCAAATTCGTGAAGATCGCGACCGCGAAATGGCATCCCCACAGGCGCTCCATCGCCAGCGCATGCGAACTTGCCTCCAAAACCGCGTGCGTGCCTCCCGCGTCTCGAATCTCGGCGAACATCTGCTGCAAATCGAGCGACTCGGGAGTCGTATTCGGCGCCTCGCGGCTGCCTTTCGGCGTTCGATACCCCGTCGTGCCGATCAGCCCAGTCGTATGCCCCGCTGCGCGCACAATCGAATCCACCAGATGAGCCGTCGTCGTCTTTCCGTTCGTGCCCGTAACGCCTACCAATTCGAGCCCATCGGCCGGATTCCCGTAGAAATTCGCCGCCGCTCGCGCCAGACCGCGCCGCTCCGATCCTGGCAGCAGTTCCACGATCGCTGTGCCCTGGGACGAAACATGCGTGACATCTTCTGTGGCCACGGCGACGGCTCCGCGCCGCACCGCGTCCTCTACGAACTTCACGCCTTCCAATTTCTCTCCGCGCAGCGCAAAAAAAATCCCGCCCGGCAAAACCTTCCGGCTGTCATAAGCGACGGACTGAATCTCTATGTCCGCGGGCCCGCGAATTTTCCCAATCTCTGCTCCCGCGAGTAGTGCTTCCAGTTTCATGCCACGGCTTCCCGGCCCTTCGCTCGGCTCGTCATTGCTCAAGCCGCGCTGCTGCTTCACGGTCACACTCAATTCCCGTCACCCCGCGCAGACACTGGCACTACTTCTCCCGGATGCCCGAACCTCACCGTCACCCGGGTGCCGCGTAACGCCTGCGCCCCGGCTGCCGGAAACTGTTCTATTGCAACTCCGCTGCCGATCAACGACGGCATCAATCCCAACCGCGAACACTCCTCGGTCACGCCGCGAACCGACTGGCCAGCGAGGTTCGGGACGACAATTGCACTCGGATCTCCAAACGCGACCGTCTGCGGCACGGAGCCAGGAGTCTTCATACTCGCCACCGCCGCTTGAAAACGCGCCTGCGCTGCATCCGCCGCGCCATCCGCACGCGAGCTTGTCCGCGGCGTCGCTTGCAAATTCTTCGCGGTCTCCACGTCCGAAGGCGCCGGCACATCGTGCGGCTCGTTGCGATACGCCAGAACTTGTTCCGCGATGCGCTTGAACACTGGACCGCCCACTTCTCCGCCGTGGTGTGCCCCGACCGGCGAGTCAAGCACCACCAATATCGAAATCACTGGATTGTTCACCGGCGCGAATCCCACGAACGATGAGTTGTACCGCGTCGCCGAATATCGGCCCGTCGCAGTGTCAATCATTTGCGCCGTGCCGGATTTCCCCGCGGCCGTATAGCCATCCAGCCGCGCGGGTTTACCGGTTCCCTCGAGAACGACGCCCTCCATCATTTCGCGAACCGCCGCCGCCGTCCTTCCGTCCGTTGCTGGTTGCGGAGCGGGCGGAGGACGCAGCGCTCCGGATTCGCCGCCGTCAATCTCTCGCACGATATGAGGCCGGTACAGCGTTCCGCCATTCGCCACAGCCGAAATCGCCGAGATAATTTGGATGGGCGTGACGCTCACTTCCTGGCCCATGGCCAGCGAACCGATGGAGCTTGCCGACCAATTCTCCAGCGGCCGCAGCAGCCCTCGATTCTCGCCCGGCAATTCGATGCCTGTCGGCTGGCCGATTCCGAAGGCTCGAATCGCGTCGTAGAAACGCGGCGCGCCGAGCCGCAGCGCCACCTTGATCGCGCCCACGTCGCTCGAATGTTCCATAATCTCTCGCACGCTCAGCACGCCGAATTTCTTCCAGTCGTGAATCAGCCGCCCCGCGACCAGGATCTGCCCCATCTGGCAGTCCACCAGTTCGTCGGGAGTCGCCACGCCGTTTTCAATTGCGCCGGTCAGCGTCAGCACCTTAAACGTTGATCCCGGCTCGTAGGCCGAAGCGACCGCGCGATCAATTCGCGCCTCCGCTGCAAAGTCGCCCGCATTGTTGGAATCAAATACCGGCCAGTTGGCGACGGCCAGCAGCTCACCCGAATTCGGGTCCTGCACGACCACAGTCCCGGCCTTCGCATGCGTTTCATCAATCGCGCGCCCCAGTTCCTTTTCGGCGATGTACTGGATGGTTTCGTCAATCGTCAGCGTGACGCTCGCGCCCGGGTCGGCAGCCGATTCCGTCCGGTCGTACCAGCGCCGGTGCCCATCCGCCATCACCATCATTTTCCCGGGACGCCCGCGGATCTGCTTGTCGAGCGAATATTCGATTCCGCCGATTCCCCTCTCGTCCACGTCCACATATCCCAGCACGGACGCGGCAAGCTCCCGCTGCGGATACACGCGCCGGTTTTCTTTCTGGAAAAACACGCCCTTCAAATTCATATCCGTTATCCGCTGGACAGTTTCCGGCGAAAGTTTTCGCGCCAGGCGCACGGGAGTCTTCGCTTCGCGTATTTTCTCTTCGATGTCATCGGCGGGCGCATCGAGAACGCGCGAAAGCAGCCGCGATACCATCTCGACATCCGTGATCTCGACCGGATCGGCGAACACGGAGTCCATCGGCAGGCTCACCGCGAGTTCATGGCCATTGCGGTCATAAATCGTCCCGCGCATCGGGCTGATTTCGAAAATTCTCTGTTGTTGACGCTGTGCTTTTGCGAGGTATTCGCTGTAGGAAAAAAGTTGGAGGTAACTTAGCCGGCCGACGACCACCCCCATCCAAACGATCGCCAGGACCCAGATGACCAGCCAGCGGAGACGTGGATTGCGCTGCTCCATGGACTCCGGCCTACCCTGTCGGAAACGTGCTCCTGCGGCGATCGCGTCCGATCTGCCGGAAATGGCTCGCCGCAGCGGGCCGCAAACTCATGCCAATTTCGATTGAAACTGAAATTAAGGCCGGGATGGCGTCGCAAGTGTCCGCGCCTGTGCCACGACGCCGTCGTTCGAATCGTCAACAGGTGCGACTTGCCCGGGCACCGGAACCGTCATGCCCAACTGGTTCCGCGCAATCGCGTCCACACGCATCGGCGAAAGTAATGTCGCTTCTTCCAGGCGCAGTTTCTGGTTGAGCTCCGTGGCCTGCGCGCGCTCGCTATCCAATTGCTCGATTTGATAGCGGATCTGAATGCACTCGAAGTGCTGCCACGCGTACGAAAGCAGGCACGCCGCCATCGCCGCGCCCACCGCCAGCCGCCGCCAGAAATCCTTCACTTGCGCCGGATGCCTGGGCCGCTCGAGCCTCGAATTATCAATCTGCTTTACGGTGTAGTATTCCGTGAATTGCCCGGTGAAATTTTCCATTATTGCCGGCTCCCAGCCGCGCTCCCCTGCAACGGCTCGATCTTTTCCGCCACGCGCATTTTCGCGCTGCGCGCTCGCGGGTTGTCTCTGATTTCTTCCTCGCTCGGCTGGATCACCTTCCGGGTCAGCACGTCGAAGCTTCCGTCGCGCGCCAGGCGCTGAAACGCCTGCTTCACCGGACGATCTTCCAGCGAGTGGTAGCTGAGGACAATCCAGCGTCCTCCAATAGATAAAGTGGCAGGGGTCCGCGAAAGAAACTGCTCGAGTTCCTCCTCTTCTCGATTCACCGCATTCCGCAGCGCCAGAAACGTTTTTGTCGCGGGCTGCAGTTTCTGCCTTCCCCTTGCTTTACGAGCCCCTGCCACAACCGTTGCCAGGTGTTCGGTGTCGCGAATGGGCCGCGACCTCACAATTGCCCTGGCGATTCTGCGTGAATCTCTCTCCTCCGCCTTCTGATAGAGGAGGTCGGCCAACTCTTTCTCTGACCACTGATTCACAATTTCGTCCGCTGTTAGCAGCGTGTCGGGGTTCATCCTCATGTCCAGGGGCGCTGCCCAGCGGAATGAAAATCCGCGTTCAGGGCTGTCCAGCTCCAGACTTGAGATCCCCAGGTCGGCGATCACTCCGTCCAGCAGAGGCAGCTTCATATCCGCCGCCACTTCGCCGATCTTCGAAAATTCCGCGTGCACCAGAACCACCTTTTCTTCGTAAGGCTTCAACCGTTCCCGCGCGATTTCAAGCGCCTTCGGATCGCGATCGATCGCCACCAGCCGTCCGGTCGTCAGCCGCTTGGCAATTTCGATTGCATGCCCAGCCGTGCCGGCCGTTGCGTCCACATACGTTCCCTCGGGCCGTATGCGAAGCCACTCAATGACTTCCGCGGCCAAAACGGGCGTATGTAAAACGCTCAAAACCTAAATGCCCAGGTCGTCCAGAGCCTTTTCGTCTTCCGCCGTGATCGGATTACGGTTCATTTGATCGAGGAAACGGGCGTGATTCCAAACTTCTAGATAGGTGAGGTGCCCCGAAACGTCCACCTCGCCCTTCATCTCCGCCGATTCCCTCAGTACAGGTGGAAGTAAAATGCGCCCCTGCCCGTCCACCTCTACGATCTGACCGTAATAGTTGGTTCGTGCCAGAAACTTCTGCTTGGCCTTGTTGTGAGAAGAAATCTTCGCGAGCTTCTTTTCCTTCTCTTCCCACACCTTCATTGGAAAGATCTGCGCGCGATCGCCCGCCGTGCTCGTCACGTAGAACTTGCTGCCTAGCTTGCGCAGTTGAACCAGAAAGTCCGCGGGAATTTTCACGCGTCCCTTTTCGTCCACCGTCGCTAGATAGTTGCCCCGCAGCATGTTTGCCCTTCAGAACTTCGCCCGGCGTGTTCGACCTTGAGATCACTCGCTCTTTGGCCTCGGCCACCGCCCCACACTCTCTACCACCCTGCTCCACTTCTTCCCACTTTGTGCCCCGATTGTAGATTTGTTCTTCAGGTTGTCAAGCGGAATGTTTCAATTATGAGAAAGTATTTTTCGATGGACGCTATTCACGCGCTTCGCGATTTTTTCCAGCCCAAAAGAGGAAAAACCACAAGCAGTAGTGGCAGCATTCGCGCGCATCGCGAGCGCTAGCGGTCGAAGCCGCGCAAAACACGAAAATGTTTTGTAAGAGTTAACAGCTGAGCCGCGGATTTTCCCGAATCGGTGCGGTCGGAAGAGACGAACGACAGGAGAAAAACTACTGCGGAGGCGGACTCCCCATCGAATTCAGGTCTCGCACCACGGATTGTTCGTCCGGACTCAGGTTTCCCATGAATGCCGGGTCGCGCAGCGCTGCCTGCTGCTCCTCGGGAGACATCGCCTGCAACCGGCGCCAGTGGCCGATCACGCGCTGGCGGCGCTGCGGCTGCATCTGTTCCAGTTTGGGCACGATATCATTCCGGAAGTGCTCGCGCTGCTCGGGGGTGGCCTCCTCGAGCATGCGCTCCGTCGCGCGGATTCGCTCCTTCTGCTCGGGCGGCATTCCGTCCCATTTCTGGAGATTTGCAATGACCTGCTGCTTCCTCTCGGGCGGCAGATTCTGAAACGCCTGGTTGTTCTGCATGAAGCGTTCGCGATCTTCCGGGCTCATATCGCGCATGTTCTCGACCCATTTCGGCGGCAGGCCCACCGCTGCCCGTTCGCCCTTGCCATTCCCCGCGCCGCCCGCGTTTTCCTGGTGCTGCTTCTGTGCCGCTTCACGCCGCGCCTCGCGTTGCGCCTCGCGCTGGGCCTGCCATTCCCTCCACCGCTCACCGTTCTGGGCCGAGGCAGGCTGCGCCACAATCCCCGTGAGAAGCGCGAGACAGGTCCCGAGAATGATGTTGCGGCACTTCACCTAGCTACCTCCGTCAGTCATTCGAACTTGGCTCGCCTTGCTGCGTCTTGTCCGTCTGAGGCGCAGCCGTCGTGGATGATTCCGATAGCGAATCGAACTTCGTCAGCACATCGTAATTCTCAAGCACGCCCAGATCTTTGATAGCGTCGAAGTCCTGATCGCTCGACACCGCCGCCGCAGCTGGCGCCGGAGCCGGCGCCTTCGGATTACTCTTGGGCAGCTTCACCATGAATACCGTCAGCGCCACGAGCATTGCCGCCGAAAACACAAAGCGCGCCTGCGGCGCAAACCATCCCAACCAATTCCGCCTCGGCTCCGCAGCCACGCGCTGCCGCACGCGTGCATCGAAGCCAAACGACGGCTCGACCGCCGGCACTTCCTCCATCACTTTCCAGAGCGCGCGAAACTCCTCGGCGCGCGTGCGGCAAGCCGCGCAGCCTTCGAGGTGTTCTTCCACGTCGCGACGCACGGTGGCATTCGCTCGCTCGTCCAGATACGCGACCAATCCCTTCGAAATGTCCTTGCAATTTTTCATGATGGCCTTCCTTCCCCTCCACCCCCTCTGACTTGCCCGATGGGCTGGGCCACGAGTGGAGCCAGTTGCACCCGCAGGGTCTCGTAAGCGCGAAATAGCAGCGACTTCAGCGCGCCTTCCGAGCAATCCAGAATTCCCGCAATTTCCACGTAATCCATCTCTTCGTATTTATGCAGCAAAACCGCCGCGCGTTGCTTTTCCGGGAGCGACCAGATCGCCCGGCGGATGATATCCGCGCGGTCACGCTCGATCATGTGCTCGTCAATGCGCATCTCCCGCGCCGGCAATTCCATTGGCGCTGAATCTTCGCCGGCCACGGGCGCGTCGAGAGATATTCCCATCCTTTGGTGGCGGTTGTCGCGGACCGAATTGAGCGCCAGATTCGTCGCGATCCGGAAGAGCCAGGTGGTGAATTTCGCGCTCGGGGTGTACTGTTTCCGCGCCCGGTAGACTCGCAGAAAAACTTCCTGCGCCAGGTCTTCCGCCGTCGCCGTGTCCCGCACCATGCGGTTCAGGAAATTGACCAGCGGCGAACGATACTTCTGCAATAGAAAGTCAAAGGACGCTTCGTCCCCGGCCTTCACGTCCAGCATCAGTTGGACGTCGCTTCGAGCCATGGCCTCCACAGTCTATCTAACACAAGCCCTACCATAAAGTTGCGTGTCCTCACCCGGTTCCAGGCCCGAAACGGACCGCACCCGCCAGCGAACCTGAGTTCCGTATACCATTGCACATAAATGACTTAGAGATACGTGGCCATCCCGGCGATGGTTTCGTAGGGGCACGGCATGCCGTGCCCGGCAAACGTGCTTGGCTCAACCCGAACCATCAGCCCCAACCGTCCGCCCGAGACGGTTTCTCTTTGTGGGGGTCCGCCGCGGTGGACCCGGCGCAAGTCCGTGGCAAATCCGAGCCATTCGAGACTAAAGTAACCGCCCGCCGGAAGTTGGGTTGACTCCACCGATACCCATTGCACGCAAACCCATTCCATCGTAATCAATACACCTTGGATCCCACCCCCACGGCCAATCCCGCTCCAGCCGCCCACCCTCGCGTGCCCGCCATCACCGTTTGGTTCATGGCGGCGAGCACGGGCGTAATCGTCGCGAACGTCTACTACATCCAGCCGCTTCTGGCGGACATCGCCCGCACCTTCGGCCTAAGCGTCACGAAAGCAGGTTTCGTTGCGATGCTCACGCAGGTTGGGACTTCTCTCGGCATGCTTCTCTTCGTTCCCCTGGGCGATACCAAGGAGCGGCGGTCGCTGATCACCGTTCTGCTGATCTCCGCGGCGATCTCGCTCGCTTTCGTTGCCACGGCGCGCAACGCCGTGTGGCTCGCCCTGGCATGTTTCGTGGTCGGTGCGATGGGCTCGTCAGTTCATCTGTTCCTGCCGTTTGCAGCTCATCTGGCCGCGCCGGAGGAGCGCGGGCGAGTAGTCGGCACGGTTTTCAGCGGCATCCTGCTGGGGATTCTGCTGGCGCGAACTTTCAGCGGAATCGTGGGAGCGCACCTGGGCTGGCGCGCGGTCTACGCCATCGCGACCGTGTTGATGATGTGCGTCGCGATTCTGGTTCAGTTCATGCTGCCGCACAGCAAACCAGCCGTTGAGCTTCCTTATTTCGCGCTGCTCCGATCAACGGTGAACCTGATTCGCACTTACCCCCAGCTTCGCGAATCAGCGTTTCTGGGCGCATCGCTCTTCTGCTGCTTCAGCGCGTTCTGGACGACTCTCGTGTTCCTGTTGGAAACACCGCCGTTTCATTATGGCAGTCAGGCCGCGGGACTCTTCGGTCTGGTGGGCGCAGCCGGAGCTGCAGGCGCGCCGCTTGTGGGCCGCTTCTCCGATAAACACGGGCCGCGGTTTGCAGTCGGCGCGGCTCTGCTTACTGTGTTCGTATCCTACGTTGTCTTGTGGGGCACGGGGAAAACCCTGGCGGGCTTGATCGTCGGCGTGCTGCTGATGGACGTGGGCGTGCAGGCCGGCCACGTCGCAAATCAAACTCGAATCTACAGCCTCGCGCCCGACGCACGCAGCCGCCTCAACATGTTTTACATGGTCTGCTATTTCGCAGGCGGAGCCGCAGGCTCGTTCCTCGGCGCGTATGCGTGGCGCCTTCGCGGCTGGCCCGGTGTCTGCACCTTCTGCCTCGCGGTAATGCTCGTAGCGCTCCTGCGTTTCGCCGCCGCCCGCAAGGCGGTTCCGTAGGGGCGCCACAGGAAGGGCTCCCAGGTCGACGGCTAGTCGAGCCTGGGAGATCGGGCGTGCCCGGCGCAAATCCTTGGCGCGACCATCACGCTCCACCTCGGACGCACGCCATCGCCGACCACCGCCTAAACGTGAAAAATTGCCTTGAGCGTCACCAGAATCGCCACGCCGAGAAAAACCAGCAGCGCCATACCGACTCCCGGTTCACGATTCACTTCCGGTATCAGATCCGACGCCGCCACATAGAGCGTAACGCCCGCCGAAAACGGCAGCGCATCCGCCACCGTACTTCGCAATACGAACATTAGCGCCATACCCGCTAGCGTCGCCGCCCCAAGGATTGCCGACGACGCGAACGCCGCTCGCCGGCTCTGCCCGCTCGCCAGCATCAGCGACGCCACCGTGAATCCCTCCGGGATTTTATGCAGGAAGATCGCCACGAAGATCACGCCGCCCAGCCAGTTCGAGACCAGCAGCCCGGACGCAATCGCCACGCCGTCGAAGAATGTGTGAATCACCAGGCCGAGCAGCGCCGCATAGCTCGCATGCGCGTGCGAAATTTCCTCGTGATGCGTCTCTTCGCCAAAGTGAAAATGCGGCGCCAGCGTGTGCTCGAAAAAATGCACCAGGAAATACCCGGCAAGGACGATCATGAATACGGAGTTGGTGCTGTTGAAAAATAGCGAGGAGGCGTCGCCGCGGAGCTTTACCGACTCCGGGATCATTTCGATCATCGCCGTCGCCAGCATGAACCCGGCGCCCAGCGCGATGAAGTATTTCAAGTAGTGCCGCGACAACTGCTTTCGCGCCACCAGCAACCCGCCCAACAAATTCGCGCCCGCCGCCACAATTCCCAGAAGCAGCGCCAGCAGAATTCGAGTTGCTTCGGGCGAATGCATCGCGCCTACCCGCCGTGCCGGAACAAAATCACATCGCCATCCTGCACGATGTACTCTTTGCCTTCCAAACGCACCTGCGCCTTCTCGCGCGCCGCCGCAAAGCTGCCTGCCTTGAGCAGGTCTTCCCACTTCACGACATCCGCCTTGATAAAATTCTTCTCGATGTCGCTATGAATTGCGCCCGCGGCCTTCTGCGCGTTCATCCCGCGTTCGATCGTCCACGCGCGGCATTCCGGCTCGCCACATGTGAGGAAGGAAATCAATCCGAGCAGACGATAGCTCGCCTCGATCAGCCTGTCGCGCCCCGATTCCGCGAGGCCATACGCCTTCATCATCTCCAGCGCTTCCGCATCATCGAGCTCCGCAAGCTCCGCTTCGATCTTGCCGCAGAAAGGGACCACCGCCGTTTGCGGCTTCGACGCCAATTTTTCCAAATGATATTTCTCGACCACGCGGTCAATCTCCGACGCCTCTTCATCGCCCAGGTTCAGCACGTAGAGCATCGGTTTGCGGGTCAGGAACATGAAGCCCGTCAGCATTTTCATTTCTTCCGGCTTGAATTCCAGCTCGCGCAGCGGCGTTTCGGCTTCGAGCGCAAGCCGGCAGCGGTTCAAGAGTCCCAATTCCGTTTCGAGTATCGTTTCCTTCTTTTTCTTCAGGTCTTTTTCGACGCGCTCGATCCGCTTCGCGCACTGTTCGAGATCGGTCAGGATCAGTTCGAGGTCCACGTTCCCGATGTCGCGCAGCGCGTCGAGCGAGCCGCCCTCGTGCGGCACCGCCGGATTCTCGAACAGCCGCACCACGTGCGCCAGCGCGTCGGCCTCGCGCAGCGGCACGAGCGACGCGGAATTTTTCTCGCGATCCTTCTGCAATCCGCCGACATCCACGTATTCGATGGTCGCGTAGATGACTTTCTTCGGCTTGAAAACTTCGGCCAGTTTCGCCACGCGCGCGTCCGGCACTCGCGCGATGCCCACGTGCGCCTGGCCGGGAACGCTCCGCCCGGCTGTGGCGGCGGCCCGCGTGAGAATCCGGAACAGACTCGTCTTCCCTACCTGTGGTAGCCCGATAATTCCTGTTTGCATAAGCGGACGATAGTAGCATAGCCGCATGGCGGCGGGCGTTGAGCGCAGAGCGCCCGTCGGCTTACAATGGCGGGGATGACCATGAATCAATCTCAGGACAAGATTCGCATTCTCGGCACGCGCGGATCGGCGCCGGCGTACGCGATCCGCGATTTTCTCCACCGCAGCGACGTGCCCTTCGAATGGATCGAACTCACAACAGACGACCAAGTCCACGAGCAGGCCCAGCTCAAGAACCTCGACGACCCTCGCCTTCCTGTTTGCATTTTTCCCGACGGCACGCGGCTCGAGCGCCCCACCGTTCGCCAGATCACCGAAAAACTCGGATGGTTCCGTAATCCTTCGCAGTCCGAGTACGATCTGGCGATTTACGGCGGCGGTCCGGCGGGTCTTAGCGCCGCGGTGTATGGCGCATCCGAGGGTCTGAAAACGGTCCTGATTGAGCGCTCGGTGATCGGTGGACAAGCCGGAAGCAGCTCCAAGATCGAAAACTATCTCGGATTTCCAAAGGGAATCTCGGGAGCTGATCTCGCCGAGCGCGCCCGCGAGCAAGCCTGTAAGTTCGGCGCCGAAATTCTGCTGCTGCGCGAGGGCGTGCGCGGCGAATTTTTCCCCGGAAAAGGCGTCGGCTATCTGGCCGACGGCTCGAAGATCGTTGCTCGATCCACTATTTGCGCAACGGGAGTGGATTACCGGCGGCTGAACCTGCCAAACGAGGACACCTTCAGAGGCGCGGGCCTTTTTTATGGCGCCGGTGCAAGCGAGGCAGCGCTTTGCAAAGACGAGCCCGTGATAGTCGTTGGCGGCGGAAATTCCGCCGGTCAGGCGGTCATGCACTTCACGCCCTACGCTTCCAAAGTCATCATGGTAATTCGCGGCGAGTGCTTGAAAAAAACTCTCTCCGAATATCTCGTGGATCGAATCCACTCCACGCCGAACGTCGAAGTGATGACTCGCACAGAGGTTACCGCGCTGCACGGCGACAAGGCCTTGAACGCCGTAACGATGAAAAACGTCACCACGGGAAAGGAACGCAAACTCGATACGCGATGGCTTTTCCTTTGCCTTGGCGGCGTGCCGCACACGCAGTGGGCGGCCGACGTCGGCATCGTCCGCGACGAGGAGGGCTACCTCGTGACCGGCCCCGATCTGCTGACGAACGGCGAGCGCCCGAAGAGTTGGGAACACGACCGCGACCCGTATTACATGGAAACGAGCATTCCCGGCATGTTCGCGGCCGGCGACGTGCGACATGGCTCCGTCAAACGCTGCGCCTCGGCAGTCGGCGAAGGCGCGATGGCGGTAGCGTTCGTCCACCGCTATCTCGCAAACGGCTAGAATTCCGCTTCCGCAGCGATTCCGTCTTGTCGGCTTTTCCGCATCCAGGGTGCGCTTGCTTCCCTGCATAAATGGCGTATATGATTTCGCCCTCTCCAGACCAACGCTGAGGTGACCACGATGAAATATTTTTCGCTGATTCTGATTCTCCTGGCGGCGCAGGCAACTACCGCGCAGGATTGGGCGCAAGCGACTCTCCAGAAATCTCCGCGGCATCAGGAATGGGTGACCGTGAAGCACGGCGACCGCTCGGTTGAAACCTTCGTCGTGTACCCGGAATCGAAGGACAAGCGTCCGGTCGTCCTCATCATCCACGAAATTTTCGGCATGACCGACTGGGTGCAGGATCTCGCCGACCAGGTCGCCGCAGCCGGATACATCGCTGTCGCGCCCGATCTGCTTTCCGGCATGGGGCCGAATGGCGGGCGCACGTCCGCATTTGACCCCAGCAAAGTGATAGAGGCCGTGAGTCATCTCGACGCGGACCAGGTCACAGCGGATCTGATGGCCGCCGCCGACTACGGAAAAAAGCTTCCCGCGTCTACCGGCAAGCTCTATGTCGTGGGTTTCTGCTGGGGCGGAGGGCAAAGTTTCCGCTTCGCGACAAATCGTTCCGATCTTTCTTCCGCATTTGTTTTCTATGGTCCGCCGCCCGATAAAGACGCCATGTCTCGCATACACGCGCCCGTCTACGCGTTCTACGCAGGTAATGACGCCCGCATTGACGCCACAATCCCCGACGCGACCGCGAATATGAAAGCCGCTGGCAAAGCGTATGACCCTGTGACGTACGACGGCGCGGGCCATGGATTCATGCGCGCCGGCGAAGCTCCCGATGCAAATGACGCGAACAAAAAAGCCCGCGCCGACTCCTGGGTGCGCCTGAAATCGCTGCTCGACAAGAACTAGCGCCGAGCGATGAACTCCGCGTCCAGCAAACTCGCGCTGCCGTTCGATCACGTCGAGGCGCATGCGCACCTTTCGAAAACCGACAAGCGCCTCGCGAGCTTGATCGAGCGAGTCGGCGAATTCCAATTCAAACTCGACGAATGCGACAGCGTGTACGAATCGTTGCTCGAAGCGATCATGCACCAGAGCATCGCAGGCAAAGCCGCGCAGGCGATTTATGCCCGGATCAAAGCCCTCGGCACGGACGGCCATTGCCCTACTCCGCAGGAATTGCTCCGCGTGAGTAAGCCGAGACTGCGCAAAGCCGGTCTTTCGCGCGCTAAAGTTGCGTCGGTCCGCGATCTGGCGCAAAAAACAATTGATGGCGTCGTGCCCACGATCGAAGCCGCAGAAAAACTGTCGGACCAGGAGCTTATTGACCGGTTGGTTTCCGTGCGCGGCATCGGCGCGTGGACCGTCGAGATGTTTCTGATCTTTCGGCTTGGCCGCCCCGATGTCCTGCCGATCCACGATTACGGCGTGCAGAAGGGTTGGGCGATCACCTATCGCAAGAAGACCATCCCAAAGCCGAAGGATTTGCTGAAGTTTGGCGAACGCTGGCGGCCCTATCGCACCGCCGCCAGCTGGTACATGTGGCGCGCCGTCCACCTCGCCGGCCCCGCCGCTCGGAAAATCCAGAAAGCCAAGCCAGCGAAGAAGCGCCTCGCTGCGAAGAAGCAAAAGCACGCCTCCCGAAAAGGCAAATAATCTGCGGGATTTCGGCGCGAGCTGTGCAGAGCCGGGCTTGAAAAAGTGTGTCACTTTGTGATGGTGCCAATCGTTTGTTTTCAATGAGTTAGGCCGGAAATTACTTTGCATGGTGTGACACTTAATTGTGGGATTGGCGGACGGTGGTTGGTGATTCGCGACGCGCGAATTAACAGCGGAGAGGGTGGAGCGCGGTGGGATCGGGTGGGGACGGACTGCTAGCCCGGTGTTGCGTGGGCCTAGCCGTTCGCCGAATTGCACGAAAAACGGTAGCACACTTGAAATCGCGAATTCTATCCGTAGAAATACGGATTCCGCTTGGAAGTGATGCGAAAGGAGTTGTTCGGCACGCGGCAACGATCGAACACATGCTGCGAGAGGGCCAGCGCAGTGGAAGGCGCCTTCGCGCCGATGGTCTCCCAGCCCTGACGGGCTGGGCTAATTTCGGCCGCGCCTACGGCGCTTGGGACGGTAACGGGTCGATGTCCCATGCCTAGCGGGCTCGGCCAATTTCGGCCGCGCCTACGGCGATTGATTGAGATGACCACCGCTCACTGTCCCGGCTCTGAACAGGGCCGCCTACGGCGCTGGGGAGCGGAGTGAGCGGCGTCTCTACGATGAGTGCTCGCGGGTGGTGAGGAACAGCGCGACGAGGCCGATTAAAAGGACGCCGGCTTCGAGATCCACCGAAATGCTGTGCAACCGGTCGAATTCCGCACGGCGCGGATCGCTCGCGGGGGTCGAGTCCACCGACACCATCTCTGCGCGCAACACATCCATTCGCGGAATCACGATTCGCTGCGAAGCGAGCGTCAGCGCCAGCATCAGGATCACGCCAAGCCCCGCCGGCCGCACCAGTGCGCGCAAAGATCTCGCCGCGCCCAGCGCCGCAACCAAATAAACCACCGCCGCGATCACGCCCAGTTGATGCAGGCCTCCGAGCGTGAATCCAACCATCAGCCCCGCCTGATCACGCGTCAGCAGCGCGAACGCGCCGCGCGTCACCACAGCGACGAAATAGATGATCGAACCAACCCAAGTGCCCAGCGCGAGAACCTTCACAAATCTCAGTACCGAATTCATGCATGCCTCGACTGCGCGCAGTCCGCTTCGGGCGCGGCCTGCACCTGAAAAGCCTAACACGCTGCGCCTGCCGCGTCAGTCACCATGCAATCGCGCGCGATGATGCCTGGATAGTTAATTTCAGGATATGATCAGCCATGTCCTCGACTGCCAATGCTCCAACGGAGTCCGCTTCCGAGTTAAAGAAAGGTCTGTGGTCTTGCTGGGGCTCGCTCGCGATATTGCCCGTCGCCGCCCTCGCGATGACCGGTGGCCCGTGCGGCGGTCCAAACGGACTTGCGGGCTCAATAGTTCTGCTTGGTGTTGGCTTGGGCTGTCTGGCACTCGCGGGTGTCGGGATTTTTCGGGTCTCGCGCGGATTTCGAGTCGCAGATCGTGATATCCGGGCCTGGTGCGTGATCTCAATGATCTGCGCCGGAGCCGCCTGCCTGGTTGGATTGTTCTTTACCTTCATCGGCGCTGTTGCGATTCGATTTTCCTAATACAAATTCGAGTCAAGTTTCTCCAGCGTGCTCACGTGGATTCTCGCGCATGGGCCGCCGCGCACGTAACCGTTGCGGCGGTGCGGCACGTCTAAGTTGGTGGGAGAGGGCGCCCATGAAAAGAAATTGCCCGCAACAGATTTTCGGCTTTCCATCACCTTTTGCGATCGCTCGCCCCGCGCCTCCATTTCGATTCCGCGCATCCTCTGAAGGCATACATAACGCGAGACGAAAATCACGCCGGCACAACTCACACTTTGACCTTTCAACCCGAAATTAGCAGCACGGAGGCAGACCATGACGGAAGGAAAAGACGAATTCCCAAAGCACGAAGATATTGAGCGACGGGCGTACGAACTTTATCTGGAAAGCGGCAGCGAAGACGGCCACGCCGAAGAGCACTGGCTGATCGCGGAACAGGAGCTCGCGCGCGATCACGCCAAGAGCGCCGAGGACGCCGCGCCGCTGAAAAGAAAAGGCGCGGGTCAAGGCAGCCGCGCGGACGACTAGGCCGGGCCGCATCAAACCAAGGTTTCCCGCAAAATTCGCAGCCATATGCCCGCCGGAGCGGTGGTTCGTTCCTGGAACAACCTGCCGTTGGTGTGCTCACATCGTATGGAATTCGATGGCAGAATGATTTGGGTGAATGGTGGGCGACCAAGGACTTGAACCTTGGACCTCTCCCGTGTGAGGGGAGCGCTCTAACCACTGAGCTAGTCGCCCATGTAGAAGGAGCTTCAGGGGCCAAAGCCCCGTGAAGCGCGGGCCGGAACGTCGCGGCTGAAGCCGCGACCTACAAAGCTCGCAACACAAACTTAACGCCGGCATGCCGCTCTAAAGAGCGGCGATGCATTTGAGACCGGTACATTTTTGCAGAAGGTTGGATCAATTGCAAACCGCGACGAACGCGAAAACCATGAGCCCCGCCAGCACACGTCTTGCCGAGCTTCAGCGCTCGATCGCCCGCGTCGTAAAGGGCAAGGAAGACGTGATCCAGCTCGCGCTGACCACGCTGCTCGCGCGCGGTCATCTGCTGATTGAAGACGTTCCCGGCGTCGGCAAAACCACTCTCGCGCAAGCGCTCGCGCGTTCGTTCAATTGCTCGTTTCAGCGCATCCAGTTCACGTCCGACCTGCTGCCCAGCGACGTGATCGGCGTCAGCGTTTTCAATCCCACGGCGCAGGAATTCGAATTCAAGCCCGGCCCGATCTTCGCCAACATTATCGTCGCCGACGAAATCAACCGCACCACGCCGAAAACGCAGTCGGCCCTGCTCGAAGCCATGAACGAAGCGCAGATCACCGTAGACAATCACACGCATCCGTTGCCGCAGCCGTTCATGGTTCTCGCGACGCAGAATCCCATCGAGCACCACGGCACGTATCCGCTGCCGGAATCGCAGCTCGACCGTTTCCTGATGCGCATCCGCATGGGCTATCCCGCGCGCGAAAGCGAAAAAGAAATTATCCGCAATCATTCCGCCGCCGGACGCCCCGACCAGATTGTCGCCGCGATGGACGCGGCCGATGTGGCCGGAATGCAGGAGACCGTCTCGCAGGTGAAGGTCGAGGAAAGCCTGCTCGATTACGCGCTGGAGATTGTCGAGCGCACGCGCACCACCGAACAGCTAAGCCTGGGCGTCAGCCCGCGCGGCACCGTGATGCTTCATCGCGCGGCGCAGGCGCGCGCGTTTCTCGAAGGCCGCGATTTCTGCCTCCCGGACGACTTTAAACGCCTGATCGTGCCAGTGTTCGCGCATCGCGTCGTGGTAAGCTCGCGTTACGTCTCCACGCAAAAGAAATCCGAGCAGGCCGAAGCAATCCTCAGCGAAATCCTCGATACCACTCGCGTTCCTCTATAGTCCGCCGATGACCACGCAAGACTCTATCGTCGCTCGCATGTGGCACGGGCGCGACCGCGCCGGCTGGCGTAATTTCGGCATCGCCATCCTCGCGCTCGCCGTCGCTTTCATCATCGCGCTGTTTTCCGCGGCGGCCGCGCAGGAAGGCCGCATCTGGGTTGCCGGAATCACCACGCTGATTGCGCTCGGAATCGCGGCCTGGGTGGCCATTGCCATCGTCCCCGCTCTGGCGCGGCGCACCAGCCTTCGCTGGATCGCCTATCAAATTGACTACAAGCTCACGCGCGACGGCGTCATCTACCTCGGCGCGGTTTTCGTCCTGGTTCTCGCCGCGGTCAACACGGGCAACAACCTGCTTTTCCTGATACTCGCCTGCTTGCTCGCCGGCATCCTGATTTCGGGCGTCCTCTCGCGCGTCGTACTCACCGGAGTCGGGCTGAAATTCGATCTGCCCGAGCACATTTTCGCCGAGCAGCCGATCCTGGCCGAAGTCGAGCTGCGCAACGACAAGCAGATGTGGCCGTCCTTCTCGCTGCGCGTGATCGGCGGCAAGAAAAAGTGTCCGGCTGAAATTCTCGCGCGGCCGGTTTTCTTTCCGTACATTCCCCGCATGAGCGCGACGCGCCAGAAAGTCGAGCTGCGTTTCCCGCGGCGCGGCGTTTACCGGCAGGATTCGTTTGGCATTCGCACGCGCTTCCCCTTTGGCTTCTTCGAGAAAACGCGTCAGGTGAATTCAAATCTTGAGATCGCCGTGTACCCGCGCGTCGAGCCGACCGACCAGTTCTATGAAGTGCTACCGCTCCTGACCGGCGAAATGGCCAGCCATTTTCGCGGCCGCGGCCACGAGCTGCATTCCCTGCGCGATTACGTGACGACCGATAGCGCACGCTTCGTGGACTGGAAAGTTTCAGCGAAGACGAATCGCCTGGTGGTCCGCGAATTCGCGCGCGAAGACGAGCGCCGCGTCATGCTCGTTCTCGATCCTTTTCTCGGCCCGCCGCGCGCCGATCTTGGCCGCCTCGCCGAAGCCGAGCATACCGAACGTTTCGAGCGCGCCGTATCGCTCGCCGCCTGCATCGCCTGGCACTTCCATGAGATTCATTCGGTGATGCAATTTCGCACCAACCGCTTTTCGACTCCCATGGCTCCCGCCGGCGAAATTATCTACGACACGCTGCGCGAGCTTGCGCTGATCCAGTCGGACTCGTCAGCCGCCGGCGGCGCCTTCCTCGATGAGCTCGCCAGCGAATCCGAGATTTTCAAGATCATCATCACCGCCCGCGCGCAACGCACCATCCCCACCGGCCTCTGGTCCTCCTCGTATTTCCTGTTCATCGACCAGCTGTAACCAATCGCGGCGAACGCATTCGTGCGACAATACCGCCCGCATGCCGCCGCAATTCACTTCGCACACGCTGAAAACCTTTCAGCGCCGCCTGCTCGATTGGTTTCGCGCGCATCAACGCGATCTCCCATGGCGCGCCAGCCGCGATCCATATCGCACCTGGGTAGCGGAAGTGATGCTGCAGCAAACGCGCATCGCCGCCGTGCTGCCCTATTACCATCGCTTCCTGAAAACTTTCCCGACGGTCGAGTCGCTCGCGCGCGCACCGCAGGAAAAAGTGCTGCAACTGTGGTCCGGCCTCGGCTATTACAGTCGCGCGCGCAATCTGCATCAGTCCGCAAAAGTAATTGCGGCGCGCCATGGCGGCGAATTCCCGCGCACGCTCGAAGCGGCGCTCGCGCTTCCGGGCATCGGACGTTACACCGCGGCAGCCGTTCTAAGCATCGCCTACGATCAACCATTCGCGGTGCTGGACGGCAACGTTGCCCGTGTCCTCGCGCGCCTGGGCGCAATTCGTGGCGACCTTCGTGCTCCCGCTCGCTGGCGCCAGCTCGGCGAACTCGCGCAAGATCTGCTCGCGTTCAAGGCACCCGGTGATTGGAACCAGGCGCTGATGGAACTCGGCGAGACGATTTGCACGCCGCAAATTCCCCGTTGCGGAGCGTGTCCGATTTCGCGCAGATGCATGGCCCGCGCGCGCAACCTGACGCGCGAAATTCCCTCGCCTCGCCTGAAGCGTGCCCCCGTGAAAATACGCGTCGCCGCCGCGATTCTGCGCGACCCGCGCGGCCGCACGATCCTTGTCCGCGATCCCGGCGCGCACGACGACGTGCTTTTCTCGCGCATGTGGCAATTCCCCGCTGTAGAAGTCGCGCGTCACCCGGAGGCGGAGCTGGCAGCTCATTTGCATGACATCTTGCAGATGGACAGCAGCTCGCTCCACCTCGAACCTTTGCCCACCGCGCGCCACGGCGTCACATTCCGCAACATCACGCTGCTGCCATTTCTCGCGCGCGTCCCGCGGCTTCCGAAACGCGCACGTACTCGCGTTCTGCCGCTCGACCGACTCGCAGACCTTCCTGTTTCCAGCGCTACGCACAAAATCGCCGCCGCTCTCGCGCCGCGATAAAACCTTTCAGCCATTGGCCCTTTCGCGTCGCGCCTGCCTGCTCGCTGCCCGCGGGTGCTAGCATCGTAAAATGGCTTCCGCCGCGCACACGCCAGCGCCGCCGCTTCCGGCGGTGCAGCGATATTTTGAGGTGTCGCTCTTTCTGCTCGTCGCCACGGGCGTGCTGGCCATCGTTTCCACCGGCAAATTGGACATCATCTCGGTCCTGATTCCTTCGGTCGCGCTGATATACAAGGGCATCCGCATGCAGCGCGGGCGCGGCCCGGAAATCACGCCGCGCGTGGCGACGTGGCTTGTTCTCGGATATTTTCTGTTTTTTCCGCTGGACCTGTGGGTCTTGTCTCGCGGCCTGGCCGAAGGCGCGCCGAATCCGCCGCTGTACGCGGCGCTGCTTTCCGCGATTCACCTGATTATCTTCGCGACGCTCGTCCGGCTGTTCTCCGCGCGCTCCAATCGTGACTACGCTTTTCTCGCCGTCCTCGCCGTCGCCTCCATGCTGGTTTCCGCGATTCTTACGGTCGAGACGGGTTTCCTGATCGCGCTGGCCATTTTCCTGGTGCTCTCTGTCTCCACGTTCGTCGCGCTCGAAATTAGGCGAAGTTCCGTGGGGGCGGACTCGCCGCCATTCGAACCGGGCTCGATGATGGCTCGCCGCTTGAATCGCGCACTCGGGCTTACGTCGCTCGTGGTCGCCGGAGGAGTGCTCGCGGCGGGAATCGTGATCTTCTTCATCATTCCGCGATTCACGGTGGGCTACCTCGGATCGCTCAGCCTTCAGCCCGGCCTGCTGACCGGCTTCGGCGACAACGTCGCGCTCGGCCAAATCGGCGAGATCAAGAAAAACACCGCGGTCGTGATGCGCATCCGCGTTGAGCCCGAGCCCGCTCGCGCTGCCGACATGCACTGGCGCGGCATCGTTCTCACGAATTTCGACGGGCACAACTGGAGCACTCCCTCGCAAGGGCAAACCGTGATTGAGCCGAATGCCACCGGCGAATATTATTTCGGCGCGCCGCCGCGCGTGGGCGATCGCTTCAACTCCATGCTCTATACGGTGCTGATGGAGCCGATCGCAACGGACGCGATCTTCGTTGCGCCGCCTATCGAGACGCTCCGCGGAAAATTCGGCGCGGACGCCATTCGCCCGGGCGGACAGCCCAACCACGGATACCTGTTCATGGACCGCACGGGCTCGTTCTTCAATCCGTCGCACAATAATTCGAAAATCCGATATCAAGGCACCGCGCGCATTCCGCTCATCGCGCCAGCCGAATTGCGCGCCGCTCCCACGGACTATCCCGATGAAATCCGCGACACATATCTTCAGTTGCCGCGGCATCTCGATCCCCGGGTCAAACAACTCGCCGGGGACATCACCGCTCATTCGACGAACGACTACGACAAAGCTGCCAACATCCAGCGCTACTTGATCGCAAACTACGGCTACACGCTGAATCTCACCAACGCAGGCAGAGACCCGCTCGCGTATTTCCTTTTTACGCGCCGCGCCGGACACTGCGAATATTTCGCCACGGCGATGACCATCATGCTTCGCTCGATCGGCGTTCCGGCGCGTTACGTCACCGGATTTCTGCCGGGTGAATATAACGACGTCGGCGGCGATTACATCATCCGCGGCAGTGACGCCCACGCGTGGGTGGAAGTCTATTTTTCCGGCTACGGGTGGATGACCTTCGATCCCACTCCCCCGGGAAATGAAAAGCGCAGCTTCTTCAGCCGGTTCGATATGTATTGGGACTGGTTTCAGCTCAGCTGGAACGAGTGGGTGATCAATTACGATTTCTCGCACCAGATGACGCTCGGCCGGAACGCGCGCGATTCCACGCGCAGTTGGAACGAACGCGCCCACGCCCTCTACCATCGCGAGCAGGCCAGGATCATGCGCGCGATTCTCGCGCTCGATCGCAGAACGGAAGCCTCGCCGTATTTTCTGCCGGGCGTGCTGGTTTGCCTTGTGGCTCTGCTATTTATTCTGCGCGGGCGTTCGATGATTCGTTACGCTATCGCGCGCTGGAGCCTGCGCGCCCGCCGTGGCGGCGACTTGACCGCGTCACTCGCATCGCTTGAATACACGGAAATGCTGCGCCTGCTCGAGAAACGCGGCTGGAAAAAATCACCGTCGCAAACTCCGCTCGAATTCGCGTCGGCGATTCCCGCCGCCGATCTCTCCGCGCCCATCGCGCAGTTGACCGACCTTTACCAGTCCGCCCGCTTCGGCAATCATCCCGCTCCGATCGAGCAGATGTCGTCTCTCCTGCGCTCGATCCGCGAATCCCTTCGCTCGCACAAACCATCAAGAGCATGAACTGGTGTTTTTGGGTCTTAGTCGCTGCGGTGTTCGCACCCGCTCGTCTCTAATTTCCCGAGGGGACCGCTTTCGCCTGCGGCTGCTCTTTGTGCAGAGGCCACATCTTGAAGAACTCCGCGTAGAAAATGAGGAACGGAAACGTCACGGCCAGCAGCGCCGAGGCCAGCCAAATCTCGTAATCGTAGCTCGGAGGGCCTGGCTTCACCGCGCCTGTCACCATCGGCGCCAGCGCTCCATAAAGCAGCGCGAGCGCGACGCCGATCACTCCAGAGGTCAGCGCGTTCAACAGGCCTTTCAACGGTTGCGCAAACTTGCCGAACAAAGATCCGTGCATCATGTTCAGAACGATGATCGTGCCGAAGATGAAGGGTATGGGCACGCGCACCATGAACGAGACCACATCCATCCCGATGACATACACACCGAGATAAAACGCCAGGCCACCGATGACGAGCGCCGCGATTGTCCAAACAAACCCTAAGACCGGCTGCTTCATCAGCGCCGGCGAGGCCGTGAAAGGCCAGAGATCGAAATTGAGCGACAGGAACATGACCGCAATCGCGGTGACGTAAAACACCACCACGTTCCATGCGTTGAAAAGCCCGTGCGGATCGAGCGACGCGACGTATACCGGCGCGCCCTTCATGAAGTCGTAATTGAACAGCAGGCGGAACAACAAATAATTGATGATGTAGGACGCCGCCAGCATCGCGAACCCCGCTCCCAGCGGATTCTTGATCAGCGTGTTGAACGGCCAGCCGCCCCACATGATCGCCAGCCAGAACATGATGATCACGGATGTAATGATGCACATCGCCAGCATCGGCGGGGGTGGATTGATACCGCCGCCCACGGTCGTGAAATGGACGGCGGCGACGATCGCTCCAACGACCAGCGCCATCAGCGTCAGCAGAATTCCCTTGGTGGGTTGGGAACGAGCAGCGGCGAATCCGGGATGGTTACAACCCCAGGTTACGGACATGACGATCTCCATGGGGATGAAACAGATCGTCAGGAACGCGACCCAAGTCGCGAAAATCGGAAAAGCGAATAGCGAAATGAAACCCAATGAGACGGCAATCACAAGCGCCGTGGCCACGATTCCGAGTAACGGCTGTTTCACGTGCGTCTCCTTGCCCGGCCCGCCCGCTGGGTACCGCGCGCATTGCGCCGCCATCATAGGACCATTTGCCGGATGGTCAAGCCGGAAATCCAGCACGACGCTGATCCGCCGATCCACGAGCCCGCGCCGTGCTAGAATTGCTTGTTTCCTCACTCCGCAAAGGACCCGCTGAGATGCCGAAGGTCGGATTCGTGAGCCTGGGATGCCCGAAGAACCTCGTGGATAGCGAGGTGATGATGGGCATTCTCACGCGCGCGGGCTACGAGATCACTCCGCGGGCGGGCGATGCGGACGTCCTGGTCGTCAACACCTGCAGCTTCATCGCCCCCGCGCAGCAGGAATCCGTGCAGTCAATTCTCGAAATGGCCGAGTACAAGAAATTTGGCCGCGCGCAAAAATTGATCGTCGCCGGATGCATGGTCGAGCGCTACCGCAACGAAATCCGCGAACAGATTCCGGAAGTGGACGCCGTGATCGGCACGGGCGAAGTCGAAAAAATCCTCGAAGTCTGCGAGGGCGGAATTCGCCCCGACGCGGACCCGGCCGGCGTGCCGACGTATCTTTATCACGACCTGACGCCGCGCGTGCTGGCCACGCCGCGCCACACCGCTTACATCAAGATCAACGAGGGCTGCGATCATCCGTGCAGCTTCTGCATCATTCCGCAGCTTCGCGGCAAATTCCGCAGCCGGCGATTCGAATCGGTGGTGAACGAGGCGCAGAATCTGGCGGCGGCGGGCGTGCGCGAAATTTCGCTGATCGGCCAGGACACGACCTATTACGGAGAGGATCTCGGATTGCGCGACGGCCTGCCCACTCTTCTCGAGCGCCTTGCGCAGATCGAAGAACTTAGCTGGATTCGTTTTCTTTATTGCTATCCGAATCGCATCACGACGAAGCTGCTGGAGACAATCGCCGCACATCCGCGCCTCGCGAAGTATCTCGATATCCCTCTGCAGCACGCGAGCCGCAATGTCCTCGCGCGGATGAAACGCGGCTCCAGCGGCACCGCGTTCCTGAAAATGCTCGAGAAAGTCCGCAAGACGATTCCGGGCGTTTCCATCCGCACGTCATTCATTGTCGGCTTCCCCGGCGAAACAGAATCGGATTTTCGCGAGCTGTGCGATTTCGTTCGCGCCGCGGAATTCGACTGGATGGGCGTGTTTTCCTACTCGGATGAAGACGCATCGAAGAGCTTTGCGCTCGACGATAAAATTGACGCAAAGACGATCGTCCGCCGCAAGAACGCGCTGATGGCTCTGCAAAAGACAATTTCGAAACGCAAATTACGCGGCAAAGTCGGCCAGAGGCTGCAGGTGATGCTGGAGGGCCCCTCGAAGGACACCGATCTCATCTGGGAAGCGCGCCTGGAAGGCATGGCTCCTGAAATCGACGGCAAGGTTTACGTCACGGAATTCGAAGGCGTGAACGACGCCGCAGATTTGCCCGCGCCCGGCACGCTGGCCACGATCGAAATCACCGAAACGAAAGACTACGACTTGATCGGCCGCGTCATCGAGTTCACTGCTCCTCCCGTCGCCGAGCAAATTCCTCCTCCCGCGAACACCCTCTTCCCAATACTCGCGTCGCGTTGAAATATGTATAATCGCGGCGCTCGATCGTGTCAGCAGATGTCGTGGCGCAAACAATAAACAATATGAGCGCGAGAGTTGATTTTCGGCCAGTTCCGGTTCCTGAACCGAATCTGACGCCCGACGAAATGGTCGCGCGAGCGACGGCTCTACAGCCGCTGCTCCGTGCAGAGCAGGACGCGACCGAGCGCCGCGGAGTTCACTCCGAAGCCATCCAGCAGGAATTTCGGAAAGCAGGATTCTACCGCTGTCTCCAACCGCGCCGATTTGGCGGTTACGAATTCGATCTGAAAACCTACCTTCGAATCGGCATCGAAATCTCGCGCGGCGATCCCTCCACGGGATGGTGCCTGATCGTCGGCGCGGGCCACGCGCTGATGCTTGGTTCCTTTTTCGACGAACAGGCGCAGGCGGACGGCTTTGGACCTGACGGCGAGTTCGCGGCACCGTCCGTCGCTGCGCCCAACGGAAAAGCGACACCGGTCGAAGGCGGCTGGCTGATCAAAGGCAAATGGGCGTATGCCTCCGGGGCGCCGTACGCGACGCACTTCATGCCGAGCGTGCTGATCGTGGAAAAACCGGACGAGCCTCGCGCCGGACTCGCGCTCATTCCGCGGTCGCAATGGAAAATGCTCGACGATTGGGGCGCGATTCTCGGCATGCGCGGCAGCGGCTCGAACTCCATCGTGGTTGAGGAAGCGCGCGTGCCGAAAAGTCACGTAATCCAACTCGACATGCTCAACATTGATCTCTCGCGCGGCACTCCGGGCTCTCACCTCCACAAAAATCCGATTTATGCCGGCCGGTGTCTTTCATTTTTCCACGCCGAACTCGTTTCGGTGCTGGTGGGTTTGGGTTACGCGGCGATTGACGAGTACGAGCACATCCTGCGCACGAAAAACACGATGTACCCGCCGATGATCCCGCGCTACCTGAATCACGATTACCAGCGCAACTTCGGGCTAGCGCTCGGATTGATGAACGCAGCGAAGCGGCTGGTGTTGAATGCAGGCGACGTGTACATGGAATATTGCCGCCGGGGATTCGGAGGCGGCGAGCCTTTCACCATGGAAGAGGACCTCGAGTTGGTCGCGAGCCTGGAACACGGCGGGCGGCTCGCCTGGGAAGCGGTCGAGATGCTGTTTCGCACGTCGGGTTCAACCGCAGCGAAGGACGGCGAGCGCATGCAGCGCTACTATCGCGACGCTTCGATTTATCGCGGGCATATCTCAGCGCAATACGAAATGATGGCGCAGCGGCTTGCGCTCGTCCATCTGGGGCTGGAACACGGAATCTCGACGCAGGACCGCGGTGCAGCTCCGCCCAGCGGCGAGCAGAAGAAATAACTCGCTGCGCCCGACCAACCGCTCGCGCGTGCAATGCGCCAACTCCATCCGCCTGCCACCGCACTACGCCGTGCAGCACGCACGGGCAAGCCCGTGCGGCATACAGCGGCGGCAAGCCGCCGCACTCCACATCAGCGATGCCGGCCGCCACTGCGCGCCGGTGGCTGACGGTCGTCATGTCGCATCGGGCTGCGCGCGCGATGCCTTTGCGGTATGCTCTCTGCATGACGGCGAGCTGCCCGATATGCAAGAAGCCGACGGATTCGGAAGCCGACGCTGAATTTCCATTTTGCAGCGACCGTTGCCGCCTGTTCGACCTCGGGAACTGGGCGAGCGAAAAATACGTCATCAGCGAACCGGCATTCGATGAGTCCATGTTCGAGGACCTCGAACGAGACGCGCCGCCATCCGACGCGGACGATCAAGGATGAGCCCGGGCGCTGAGGTCCGGTCATCTGATGTTTTGACACCGCCGCCAACGGCGGTCGCGCGCAAGCCGCGGTTTGCTCTGTTTATCGCCACGGCCGGTGGACTTGGGTACATTCCAATGGCACCCGGCACCTTTGGCTCACTCGCCGGGCTACTCTTGGCACTTGTTCCTTTGTGGATTTATTTCGCGGGGTTAATCCTCTACCTCGAAGCGAAGGGCGGCGATCTTCAGGCGGTTTTCGACGCCGTACATCTCTACGATTCAACAGACATATTTTTGTGGGCCCAGATTTCTTTGGCGGTCGTGGTCGCACTGATAGGGGTGCTTAGTGCAGACCGCGCCTCGAAACACTGGAACGAAAAGGACCCTCAGCGGGTGGTAATCGACGAGGTATCAGGTCAGCATCTAACACTCTTGCTGGGGTGCGGGATACCGATTTGGTGGAAGCGCCTCGATTTCGACGGATCCTACTTCCCGGCGGGCTTGATTTCAGCGCACACTGCCCTTAACTGGAAATATTTGCTGCTGGGTTTTATACTTTTTCGGGTGTTCGATATATGGAAGCCGTTTCCGGCGCGGCAGGTGGAATCGTTGCCGGGCGGCTGGGGAATCATGGCGGATGATTGGGTCGCCGGGATTTACGCGGGAATCGGATTATGGATCGCGCGAGCGGCGGGGCTGTAGCATTGCGACGATGATGTGAGCGAAGGCAATTTGGCAGAGCTGAAGAGAGATCCCTCGGCTGCGTCCCGCGCCCCTCAAAAATCGGGGGGAAAGGCAAAGACATGCGGGACTGTGTTCGGGATGACAGCGAGACGTAGTAACCTGTGAAAACGAACGGCATACCGAGGATCGAAAGCGTGAAACCGGCGGCGGCGCTGCCGGGCGGCGAGGTCGCGGTCATTGGCAGCGGCTTCGGCGCGAGGAACCACACGCGGCCTCAGGTGCAATTCGGAGTTTCCGATGCCGTGGTAATGCTGGCGTCGGAAAACCGGCTGATCGCAAGCGTTCCCGAAGGAGCAACTGGCGGCGCAGTGCGCGTGAAAATGGGCAGCATCGAAAGCTCGCCATTCCCCATCTCGCTTGGCACGCGGATCGCGGACAACCTCCACCCGGTGGGCAATCCCGCGGTGGATTCGAGCGGCAACATCTACGTCACGTTCAGCGGCCAGCGCGGGCAGAAAGTTCCCGTCTCGCTGTACAAAGTCTCGTCGAACCACGTGGTGAAACCCTATGTCACCGACATGATGAATCCCACGGGCCTTGCGGTTGACCGCGACGGCTATCTTTTCGTTTCCTGCCGCCACGACGGCACGATACATCGCGTGTCGCCCGATGGCCACGCGATGCAGTGGATTGAAGGCATGGGCGTGGCCACGGGACTGGCGTTCGACAAGGCAGGGAATCTTTACGTGGGCGATCGCAGCGGCACGATTTTCAAAATCGGACCGGACCGCGAAATTTTTGTTTTCGCCACGCTCGAGCCTTCGCTCGCGGCATATCATTTGGCGTTCAGCCCCTCGGGCGACCTATTCGTATGCGGACCGACGACTTCGAGCTTCGAGCGAATTCACCGGATCACTCCGGCGGGCGAGGTCAGCGTGTTTTTCCGCGGACTGGGACGTCCGCAGGGACTTGCGTTCGATCGCCATGGAAATCTCTACGTGGCGGCGTCGTTCGGTGGCCGGCGGGGAATTGTGCGCCTGACGCCCGAGGCACAGCCGGAGATCGTGCTTAGCGGCAGCAATATCGTGGGGCTCGCGCTGCTGCCGACGCATCGCGCGATGATTACCACGCACACCGCGCTCTTCACGCTTGATTGGGACGTTCAGGGCCTTCCGCTGAACGGGTAATGCGAACACGGTTCCCGCCCTGATTGCGGGCGGAAGCGCCATCCGTCATCCCCCATTAATCTCTGATGCAACCGCCGTCTGTATCGTGATGCTGCCCGCCGGGACATGGCTGGGCCTGATCTCGTCGCGCCTGATCCGTGTCCCTATTTCGATCCCGATCTCTATCGTGGTCCGAGGCGCCTTGTGGCCCGGGAGGTCCTTGAGGGCCCGCCGGTCCTGCCGCCGGAGTCGTGTTGCATCCGGCAATGAGCAGCCCCACCAAAAACGCGCCCGAAACCAGCGATGCCTTCAGTAACTTCATCTTGATTCTCCTTTGCGGTGCTGCTCGATGCAAAACGCCGCCGCTACGGGCGGTTTGTGTGCAGCGAGAATCGTACGCATTGGCCCGGGCAGGCGCTGTCCCTATTCGCACAGTGCACGAACAATTTCGATGCCGATAATCCCGGTTTTCGGGAACTGCCCCATACCGGCACACTCATGAAAACACAAGATTTAAGTGTGCCTTTGAAGACAGACTCATGGGCTCGCTGCGTCCACAATGCAGGATGCATGATCGGAATACGAGTGAACCCCGGAGGGTAATCCATGAACATATTCAGATTTCTGATATTGGCTGCACTTGCTGGAGTTTTTTTCACAGCGACCGCTCCCAGAGCGCAAGCTCAGGTCAGCATCGGCGTGAATTTCGGAGCCGCCCCTGCATGCCCTTACGGTTATTACGACTACGCTCCGTATGCCTGTTCTCCTTACGGGTACTACGGCTCGGAATGGTATTCGGGCGGTGTGTTCATTGGCGCCGGCCCGTGGTTTCATGGTCGGGACGACTTTCGAGGCCACGTAAACAACCGTTACGATGTTCAGCGCGGCTATAGAGGCGCACGGCCGAACGTCGGCGACAGGCCTGAGCCGTCAAAGCATCTCGATAACGTTTCGCATTTCAAAGGAAATGAGATGCGCGACGGCCGCGGTCATGTGAGCTCGGGAAAACACTAAGAACAACCGAGGCAAACGCTTCAACTATTCGCGGATATGTTTTCCGGGTGGGTCGTCGCCCACCCGGAAACGATCCTCGAATCCCACCACGAAGTAACGACTTGTCCCCTCGGCCAGCGAATTTAGCCACTCCTGATTATTCCGCTCCCTTGCGCTGGTTGGGCTCCCCTGAATCCGAGTGGTCACAGCTTCATCCACGGTTACTCGGGGATGCCTCCTATTCAGATAGAATCAGGGGCGTCAGGAGAAGCTGTCGTGGCGCATTCTGAAAACCAGCCTGGAACGGCACGCGCGAACCGTTTACTTCTCGCCGCCGATCTCGCCGGCACGCTCGTCTTCGCCGTGGAAGGCGCGATGGCTGCCGTCAATGGAAACCTCGACCTCGTCGGAATCATGACGCTCGCTTTCTGCACCGCGTTGGGAGGCGGAATTATTCGGGACACATTGCTGGGCGCTTTGCCACCCGCGGCCTTGCGGGACTGGCGCTATCCCGCGATCGCGCTTGCGGCGGCGGTGCTGGTTTTCGCGCTAAACGGCTATGTGCGCGCGATCCCCGTCCCTGCGCTTCAGGCATTGGACGCCGCAGGACTGGCAATCTTCGCAATCGCGGGAACCGAGAAGGCCATCATTCACAAAATGAATCCGCTGGTCGCGGTCCTGCTGGGCACGATTACGGGCGTCGGAGGAGGGACTGTACGGGACATTCTCCTCACCCAGGTTCCCAATGTGTTGCGCCTGGAAGTCTATGCCACCGCCGCAGCTTTAGGCTCCGTGGTCATGATTGTTGCGACCAGAATACGCGTCCCCGCGAATTTGGCCGCCGGTCTTGGCGGAGCTGCTTGCTTCCTGCTGCGAGTCATCAGCCTGTGGCGCCACTGGAACGTGCCGAAAGCCCTGGGACACTAAATGTGCCGTTCCGCTCCCTTACGCGGCGGATTCCCGCGTCGCTTGCGCTCCTTTGGCTTCATCGAGTAAAACTCTTAAGACATGAAGGCTGAGATCATCGCAGTCGGTTCCGAACTGCTCACTCCGTTTCGGCTGGACACCAATTCCCTTTTCCTCACAGCGGAGCTGAATCAGGTTGGCCTGCGCGTGGTGCACAAGGCCGTGGTCGGCGACGCGCCGGACGAAATGCGCTCGTCGTTCGAGCACGCGCTCGACCGCGCGGACGTGGTGGTGTCTTCCGGCGGCCTCGGGCCCACCGACGACGACCGCACGCGCCAGACGGTGGCGGATTTGCTTGGGCGAAAACTCTTCCGCGACGAAGAGGTGTTGCGTTCCATCCACGAAAGATTTCGCCGGTTCGGCCGCGCCATGCCGGAAATCAATGAGCGGCAGGCGATGGTGATCGAAGGCGCGACGGTCTTGAAGAATCCGCGCGGGACCGCGCCGGGACTGTGGCTGGAAGCGCGCGGGCACATCATCGTGCTGCTGCCGGGAGTGCCGCAGGAATTACGCGCGCTGATGGAAACCGAAGTGAAGCCGCGACTGCTGAAGCTGGGCATCCCGGAGCGCCTCTACACGCGCGAGCTGCGCATCTCGGGAATATTCGAATCCGATGTCGAGCAGCGTGTTTCGCCGCTATACGCGCAGTACCCCGATACGGAGACGACGATCCTCGCGGCGCCAACCGGGATTCAGCTTCATCCGCGCCTGTGGTCGGACAATCCATCGAAAGCGGAAGCCACTCTCGACGAACTTGTGAAACGCATGTCGCTGGCGCTGGGCGAGCATCTTGTCTCGACGCGGGGACAATCGCTCGAGCAGATCGTCGCGCACCTGCTGACGGAAAACCGCGCGACGATTGCGGTCGCCGAAAGCTGCACGGGCGGTTTGCTGGCCGAGCGGTTAACGAGCTTGCCGGGCAGCTCCGCATATTTCGTGGGCGGAGTGGTCTGCTACAGCAACGAGCTGAAGACAAGCATGGTCGGCGTCCCGGCGGAACTGATCGAAACAAAGGGAGCGGTGAGCGCGGAAGTGGCGCTCGCGCTTGCCGCGGGCATTCGCAGGCGGACGGGAGCGACGCTCGGCCTGGGAGTAACGGGAATCGCGGGCCCCGGCGGCGCCACGCCGGAAAAACCCGTCGGACTGGTACATATCAGCATCGCGGACGAGCGCGGCGCGCGCGAAACGCCGATTCAGTTGCCGGGCGACCGCGAGCGCATTCGCCAGTTTTCGACGCAACGAGCGCTCGATCTGGTGCGGCGCTATTATCTGTTCCCGCCTCCCGGGCGCACGTAGCAATGCGGCTTTTCGTCGCGTTCGATTTGCCGAACGAGGTGCGGAGCGCGCTCGGCGAACTGATCGCACAGCTGAAACCGCTCTGCCGTGCGGCGCGATGGGCAAGGCCCGAAGGAATGCACGTGACGCTGAAATTTATCGGGCACGCGATCGCCGGCGGCGACGCCGAAAAACTCGACGCTGTGCGCGCCGCGCTCGCGGCCGTGAAATCGAGCGAGCCCGTGGACATGCGCTATCGCGGCGTGGGATTTTTCCCCGATGCGCGCCGTCCGCGAGTGATGTGGTGCGGCGTCGAGGCCTCTACAAATCTCGCGCAGCTCGCGGCCGATATCGAGCTCAGGCTCGAGCCGTTGGGAATTCCGCGCGAAACGCGCGCGTTCGTGCCGCATCTGACGCTGGCGCGATTCAAATCGCCCGAGGGTGTGGACGCGCTCGCACGCTCGGCGACCGAATGGGCGTCGCGCGATTTCGGCTCCGCGCGCGAGACGCGATTTCACCTGTTCGAGAGCCTGCTGAAGCCCGGCGGCGCCGAGTACCGGAAAATCGAAAGTTACTCGTTTATCGGACTAAGGGCGTGAAGGCGGCAGCGTGAATCCATACGGGTTAATCGGCGTCGCATATCTGCTCGGCTCGATTCCGTTCGGGCTGCTGGTCGTGAAGGCGCTGGGCGGCCCTGACATTCGCTCGACCGGCAGCGGCAACATCGGCGCGGCCAACGTGGCTCGCAACGCCGGAGCACTCGCGGGCGCGCTGACGCTACTGCTGGACGCCGGGAAAGGTTATCTCGCGGTGTGGCTGGCCGCGCGCGGAACCGGCGGCAACGGCCACTGGATGATGGCTGCCGCCGTGGCAGCTGTGATCGGTCACGTATTCCCGATCTGGCTGGGGTTCAAAGGCGGGAAGGGCGTGGCCACAAGCCTGGGGGTGTTTCTACCGATCTGCTGGCAAGCGGTCGCGGCTGCGGCGGTCGTTTGGCTGATAGTCGTGGCGTTCTGGCGATACTCGTCGCTCGGCTCGATCTCTGCCGCGGCGGCGATGCCGGTTCTCGTTTATCTGTTTTATGCGCCGCACCACGCGCCAGCGACATACGTCAGCTTGTGCACGATTTTTGTTGCTCTGCTGGTGATAGCCAAGCATCGCGGCAACATAGAACGCCTGATCGCCGGGACAGAAAGCCGCCTGGGATCACGACAATAGCGGCGCCGCCAGACTTCACAGCCACGCTGCTTGTACCCGCGCGGTCCCCTCAACTGCTTCTAGCGATGTAGCTTATGCGGCACCCCCCGTACGATAGTCCCGTTGTACCGGCGAGCCCGCTCCGTTAGCATTTTCATGCGGGAATTCTATGCCCAATCAGCCCCTGAAGGTCTTCAGCACGCGACGACTACGCATTCTTTGGATCGTTATGGGCGCGTTGTTGCTCGTCAGCGTGACGCCGCTTTGGCTGTATCACCGCCAGGCGCTGAAATTGAGCGAAGGAAAATTGCAGGACACCGAGCGCGTGCAGCAAAGCGAGATCACGCGTTCGCTCGCCAGTGAAACGCTGCAATTCGAGCAAAGCCTCCGCGAACAATTGCTGAGCCAGCGGCAAATGCTGGCGCTGACCGGCTGGATACAGGATGTGGCCGATCCCTCGCACGCGCCGCAGCTCGCACGGCTTCTGCAGGTTTTCGTCGAAAACAATCCGGACATTCTTTACGTGACCGCGGTGAACAAGGAAGCGAAGGGGCCGGCGGCCGGGAGCGTTAGCGCGGACCGTGACCCATTCGTCGAAGCCGCCTGGAAGCGCGCGTTTACCTCCAGCATGCAGGGCTTCGATTCGCTGAGCGAACCATTCGCTCTCGGCCAGGACAACCGCCCGGCGCTGGTCATATCCGTGCCGCTGCTTGCGGATGGACAATTCGCCGGAATGTTGAGCGCCGTTGTGTCGCTCGACCGGCTGCAGGCGCGACTGCATGATGCCAGCGTGCGCGATCGCAAGGTTTTCATCGTGGACGTGCATGGGCAGATCGTCGCGTACCCGGATGAACGAGAAATGGTGCCCGGGCGCGATGTCGCGTCCACTTCACCGCTCGCGAAACAGATTACCGAGCTGCCGCGGGAATTGCGCGCGACGCAGACTTCAAACTTTTTGACGACGGCCAAGGATGGCCGTCATCCGATCGAAATGATCGGCACCTACAGCACGATCCCTGAACTTGGGTGGGCCGTGATCGCGCAGCGCAGCCTGGACGATGCGCGCGTGGACGCGGGCGTGAATGAGCTCACCGCGGAGGCGTTGCGCTTCGTCGTCGGCGTCACTTTCGTCGCGCTGCTGCTCGGATATCTTTTCGCCGTGGGAATCACGCGGCCGATTCGCGGCCTGGTTGAATCCGTGCGCGCGATCAGCCGCGCTGAATTCCACGAGCGCGTGGTCGTACGCGGCGCCGCCGAAATCGGCGAGCTCGCGGAAACCTTCAACAACATGGCAGGCGACATCGAGGAGTACGTCGAGCGGCTGCAACAGGCTGCGACGGAAAACCGCGAGCTGTTCCTGGGTTCGATCCGCATGCTCGCCGCGGCCATTGACGAAAAGGACCCATACACGCGAGGCCACTCCGGCCGCGTGGCGAAATATTCGCTGATTCTCGGGGACGGTCTCGGGTTGAATGCCGAGGACCTCGACCGGCTGCGGATTTCGGCGCTGCTGCACGACGTCGGCAAAATCGGCGTGGACGACAAAGTGCTGAAAAAGCCCGGTAAACTCACCGATGAAGAATTCGAGCTAATGAAGCAGCACACGGTGAAGGGCGCGAACATCATGCGTCCCGTCGCGCAACTCAAGGACATGCTGCCGGGCATCGAACTCCACCACGAGCGCATGGACGGCGGCGGGTATCCCTACGGCCTGGCGGGTGATTCGATCCCGATGATGGCGCGCATCATCGCCGTTGCCGATACTTTCGACGCCATCACCACGAATCGCCCCTATCAATCGGCTATGGACGTGGATTTCGCGCTCGAACGCATTCGGTCTCTCGCGGTCACCAAGTTTGACCCCAACGTCGTCACCGCGCTCGAAACCGCCATCGCCGCCGGCCGGCTGCGACTTTCCGCCACCCTCGTCGAAGTCTAACGATCCGATCAGAATCGCTCGTCCCGCCTGCATACCTTACATTTCCGAGATGGATGCTTGTGGCTTGCAGACGCGCCGGAGGACGATACTCGGGCCGAATCCGCTGGCATCCATCAATAGCTGGACGAACTGCGAAATTATGGGCAGGCGCAGGCAGGCACCGACGAACGCCCAGCCCAAATTGATGTGTTCCAGCCCGCGCGCAAAGGCACGCACTCCCTCAGCGTGATTTCCGCCGTCCATTGGGTCGTAAGTAATGCGCCGCAAATCGCGCGCGGGGTGGTCCTCTGCAGCGACGATCTGAAGCCCGATCGCGCGATGCGCTTCAAACCACCGCCGCACTTCCGAACAGGGGCCGCAGGTTTCTGCAACGTAGAGCCGCGCCGGCGGAGCATCGGAGTCGTGCCAAGGCGCATACCTAAATCCCCAGGCGCGCACGTGCCTCCGATAGCGCTGCCACGGTTCGCCGAATCGAAGTTTCAAGTCCTCGGCTTCGTCCCACCCCGCGATTCCCATACTGTAGAGGAACGACATTGCGCCGCCGGCTACGATCCAGGGATTGCGCAGCACACCACCCCATGCCGTCATCACCATCGCGCAGGAAAGTTGCATTGGATTGGCGATGTAGCGGTAAAAGCCAGTCGTCACAAGTCGCTTTGGCGGATCGTACGGAATCGGCGTGCCCCCGCCGCGTTCCGCGAATTCCTGAACAGCCGAAACTCCAAATACGCCGAGGAGCGCGATGCTTTGCAGCTCCAAGTTGCGCGACCACACAGGCCCAGAAAGCAGTGCGTTCCAACCGTGCCCGTGTCGCAACCTGAAAATGATCTCTGGAACCAGAAAGAGGAAAACGCTCCCGGACAAAAGGACTTGGGATGCCGCCCGCTCATACAAACGCGTGTCGTTCAGCGTCCATCGCGCAAGAATCTGGGCGGGAGTCAAGACGAACGCCAGTGCAACGGCCTCGCCGATCAGCCAGCGGCTACGAAGCTCCACGACCGGGCTGCACGACGGCATCAGGACGAGGTCAATCGCAAAGAAGATCGCTACGACCCAAGCGACTCTGACCCGGCGGAATGCGAGAATCGGAATCGCGCCCCAAAGCACCGCCCATCCGAGAAAAAGATCTACCGGCATGCCACGGAACAGTCCGCCCTGCGCGTGAAATGTCCACCAACCTGCGCGAAGATCGCACAATTGAACAGCCAACAGCGATGTCAGCACCCATGCCATGGCCACGAGGCAAGCGCCAAGCAGCCTTCGCCCGCCGGGCCGCAGATAGGCGAGAGCGAATGCCACCACGACCGGCAAATACAGCGACAGGCAGCGGATGGCAATGGTGCGATCCATCGCCGCCTACCTCCCTACCGCCGTAGGCGCGGGGTCGCGTTCGCTTGGATCAGGCTTTGCGCTGCGAGTCGGGCCGCGTATCGCTCCCACGGACCGAAATACCACGCTGGGTCCAGTTTCCTCTCAAAGCGAAGCGTCCAGGTCACGCGAGTATGTTGTGCGTCCACCGGAGTCCAGCTGATTTCCGACGTGCGCCACGCCAGCCAGTGCGCGACCTTGCTGTGATCGGATAGTGCGACATAGCGAACGTATCCGGGCTGGGAGTCTTCCACCCGCAGAACGAGATCGCCCGGACGTCCCTCGCCTCCGGCAAAGTGAATCGTACGCAGCGCACCTACTTCGAGGCCACTTCCCGTCGCCTCAGCCGGCCGCGGGAATCCCATGCGCAAATAAAAGGGAAAACGCACATCTGTGCGCGGTACGCCGCTCAGCGCTCGTTGCACTTCTTCGGTCGTAGCAGTGACCACTTGCGACGCTTGCACCGTTTCGTCGCGATTGAACGACAGCGCGGGAGTCACACCTTCAAGGCTCATCGGCAGGAGAAGCAGCAGCACAAACGAGCGTGTCGTTGAGTCGAGACCCTTGCGTCCCGGTCCTACGAGCACTCCCACAACGGCCCCCACCGCATAGAACAGTGGTGCCGCCATCACGATGCAGATGAAGCCCTCGCCAAGGAGCACGCCGGAAAGAAGAAGAGCAAGCGTGATGCCCCGCATGATTCCGCCCATCGCGGTCTTTGCCTTCGGAGTCACGGCCAAAACGATCGCTAACACGGTGGGAATGCCAACAAACAGCACCGAAGTCTGCTCCATTGTTTTCCATACGATCAATCGGTACATCACGCTTCCGGTGGCCACGGCCAGAATCAGAAAAATCAGTTTCCACTGGAACGAGTTGAGAGCCGGTTTATCCGTGTCATTCATTTCCGGTTACCTCCTGCCAAGGTGAAAACATGGGCCGCGGGCCGGCGTTACGAACGAACTTCACGCTGGCCCTTAGTCGGATGAAACGATATCGAAATCGGGAAGAAGATCGTTGTCGCGCAATAGGTCGAGCACTTTGGTTCGGATTGGCTTCAGCACCGAGAACTTCGCCAGAGACAACATCCGAATGGTCAGATCTAGCGCGCCATCCATCAGGCGGCGCGTGCGCTGCTGATTGGGCGAATTGTCGTAAATGAACAGAATCAGGAGACCCATCTGGAAGGCCCAAAGCGCGACGGGCAACAATTGACGCAAGTCCTTCGGCAGCTTTTCGTCACCGATGGCACGGCTGAACACCTCGATGCTTTCCCGGCGAATATGGGCCGTTCCAGCGCTGAGACACGACAATGGATGATCGGGTTCGCCGGTATAGCGGAACACCACACCGAGAAGGTTGCGATCGTTCCGAAGGATGTCCAATTTTGACTGCATCGCCAATTGGATCCGCGCCCTCAAATCCAGCTTCCCTTCCGCTAAGGCCACGCGCACGCGCCGGTTGTGCTCCGCCTGCACGACTTCGTAATAGGCCTGGATGATGGCTTCCTTACTCGGGAAGTAGTAATACGCACCGCCCAGGGCGACCCCAGCCTTGGCCGCAACGTCACGCATGGTGGTGGCGTCAAAGCCCTTCTCGCGGAAAAGCTGCAGGGCGCATTCGAAGATGGCGGTGCGAGTCTGCTCACCCTTCTCGGTCGGTGCGTTCTTGAACATGTTCAGATTCTGCGCGAACTGACGGGCGATGTCAAGCGCAATCTTGAACGTGTTCAATACTGTAAAACGGGGGGAGCCTGGCTCAGGTTTTCCGCGAGGCTTTCACCTGTTAGCCCAACGCTGGTGGTTCTTCCCCCAGCAGGTAGCCGCTCGAACCAGATTTCATCATCAGCGCCGCCAGATTAAGGATGCGTGCGGCTGCTTCTTTCGGGCCGAGGCCTCTCGCGTGAATATTCGAAATGAGATTGCGGTCGGCGTCGGAATGGGTTGCGCGCGGGCGGTACGCCATGTATGCCGAGAGACTCTCCGCCGTGGCAAGTCCGGGGCGCTCTCCGATGAGCAGCACGGCGACGCGCGGGCCCAGGAGTTCGCCGATTTCGTTGAGGATGCCCACGCGGCAATGATGAATCGCGAACGCTTGGCCGAGTTTCCAACCGCGCGCCGTGGCGCCCTCGTTGAGCAGCGGGAGCAATGCCGGCACCTGCGCCGCCACGGCCGGAACAGAGAGGCCGTCGCCGATGGCGATTTGAAGGTCACTCGTGCGCGGGCAGCGCTTCTGAATTTCGGCGCGAGACGCCTCGTCAAATCTCCGTCCGAGATCGGGGCGCAGCAGGTACTCGTCTTTCGTGACCGCGCTCGTGTGGACCTCCAAGAGCCCCCAGCGCTCGACGAAATCGGCGCCTAAAGCGGATTTCAGATCCATCTCTGCGCGGACCGCGTCTCGCGCGGCAGCATGGGCCTCGCGCAGATCAAGCTGCGTGTTCGTCCGGTAAGCCGCCCCGGCGCGGCCAACCAGGAGACGCGCAGGCGTGCGCGCGCGAACCTTGCGCACGATTTCCGGAATGTCGGAAGCGGCCAGCGATGATTCCCGCTCGTCCGCCATTCAGACGATCTCCTCGAGCGACGATTCCAGCCTTTGCATCAATTGGCGGCGCGCCGGGGCGTCCAGCAGGGCCGGCTCCGCATCGCGGTAAATTCCGGCCGCTTCGAGCCACGCGAGAAATTCCGGAGCAGGCCGCAGTTTGAAAAGCCGCCGCACCGCGAGCGCGTCGTGAAAGCTGGTGGACTGATAGTTGAGCATCACGTCATCGGCGCAGGGAACGCCCATAAAATAATTGCAGCCAGCCGCGCCCAGAAGCAGCAGAAGATTGTCGGCCGAATTTTGATCCGCCGCCGCGTGATTTGTGTAGCAGACGTCGCAGCCCATCGGCAGTCCGAGCAGCTTGCCCATAAAATGATCTTCGAGGCCGGCGCGGATGATCTGCCGCTCGTCGTAGAGATATTCAGGACCGATAAAACCGACCACGCTATTCACGATGAACGGATCGAACTCCCGCGCGACACCGTACGCACGCGCCTCGAGCGTCAATTGGTCAACACCGTGATGCGCTTCGGCCGAAAGCGCGCTTCCCTGCCCTGTCTCGAAGTACATCGCTTGAGAACCCTTCCAGGCGATATCGCGGCTGCGGTGATGCTCAAGAACTCGCTCGCGGCCTTCGCGCAGCGTCGCGAGCGAAATGCCAAAGCTGCGGTTCGCCGATTCGGTCCCGGCGATGGACTGAAAAAGCAGATCCACGGGGGCGCCGCGTTCCATGGCGGCGAGTTGCGCGCTGATGTGCGCGAGGCAACAAGTCTGTGTGGGCACTTTGTAGGCTTCGACGAGGCGATCGAGCGCGCGCAGAATCGAACTCACCGTTTCGACCGAATCCGATGCGGGATTCACGCCGATTACGGCGTCGCCGCAGCCATAGAGCAAGCCCTCGAAAGCAGCGAGCAGAATCCCGCCGAGATCATCAACCGGATGATTCGGCTGGAGGCGAATGCCGAGCACGCCGCGCTCGCCCATGGTGTTCCGGCAACGCGTCACGTTGCGGATTTTCGCGGCCGCGAGGACCAAGTCCTTGTTGCTCATGATCTTCGCCAGCGCCGCAGCGATTTCGGGAATGATGGCTCGCTGAATTTGCTTCAGTTCCGCGTCGCCGGTCGCGTCGTCAAGGATGAATTCGCGAAACTCGCCCACGGTCGTGCTCTGGATCGCTTGAAAGGCTTGCTGGTCGAAGGAATCGAGGATCAGCCGGCTTACTTCGTCGGTGTCTGGATCAATCAGAGGCTGCTGGACGATAGTGGCGAGCGGCAGGTCCGCGATCTGGCGCTTGGCGGCCACGCGTTCGCGTTCCGAACGCGCCGCGATTCCCGCCAACTGGTCGCCGGACTTCTCCTCATTCGCCTTGGCGAATAGCTCGCGGAGATCGGAGAAGACAAATCGTTCAGGCATGGCGGTGCAAAGGTCAACGCCTACGCGAAATATTTCTTCAGCGGCTCCCAATATCTTTCAGGCCAGCCGGAACTGAGGCCGTCGAAATCGCTTTCAGGGAAACCGGTGTGGTCAAGGACAACGAGGACTCCCGAGCCCTGCGGCTTCAGCTCAAATTTGACGATCGAGTAGACGCCCGGAGGCCAATTCGTGGGACGCCACGCCTGCACAATTCGCTGGCCGGGGATCAATTCGACGTTTCGACCGACGATCAATCCGCCGAACGTGCTAAATGCGCCGCCTGCTTTCGGATCAATATCGGCCGGCAGTCCCGTTACTGCGGCAAATTGCTTCGAATCCAGCAGTACCTCATAAAACCGCTGCGGGGTCACGTTGAACGTGACTTCTTGGTGAAGCGACGCGCGCGTATCGTTCGCTGGCGCGCTGCCTGATGCCTTCATGGTCTGCGGCCGTGGCTCTCCCCAAACCTCGGAGCCGGCGGCCAGACCGGTTAGCGCAATGCCCAGCCCGGCGATCATCTGGCGCCGCATGGATATGGTTGCCAGCGCCGGCGGATTCTTTCTCTCGCTCATCGGGACGCCTCCTCGATTCGTCGTTCCCATCGTCCTCGCATAACAACATGGAGACAAAATTTGATCAAGATCATATTCTTGGAATGGGAAATGTGGTTACCGGGACGCGGAACCATCGGCACTTCGGAGATGGCGCCAAAAAAAAGGAGCGGTTCGAGTGAACGGTAGCGTGGTTCGTATTCTGGCTGTGACGTTACTCGGAAGCGTCACGCTCGCTTCGCCGGCATCGGCGCAGAAAACCTACGATCCCGGCGCGTCCGACTCCGAGATCAAAGTCGGCAACATCATGGCGTACACCGGCTGGGGCGAAGCCTACGGCGCAATCGGCCGCGCCGAGGCCGCTTACTTCCAGATGATCAACGATCGCGGCGGCGTAAACGGACGCAAGATAACCTTCATCAGCGTGGATAACGCCTCGCGGTCAGGAACGGCCGTCGAGTTGGCGCAAAAGCTGGTCGAGAACGACCAAGTGTTGCTCGTCTTCAGCGCGCTGGGAACCGAAACCAACCTCGCGATCCGCACGTATCTGAACGACAAGAAGGTGCCGCAGCTTTTCGTTGAAACAAGCTCGGCAGCGTTCAACGATCCCGCGCATTTTCCGTGGACCATGGGGTTTTTCGCGACGTTTCGCTCCGAAGGCCGGGCGTACGCCAGGTACATCCTGCAAAATAAATCCAACGCGAAGATCGCGATCTTGTACGCGGATGATGACGCGGGCAGAGAATATCTCGCCGGCGTCCACGACGGGCTGGGCGACAAGGCCCCCTCCATGATCGTCAAGGAAGCGTCATATCACATTTCCGATGCGACGATTGATCCTCAAGTAACGGCGCTGCGAGATTCGGGCGCGGACGTCTTCCTGAATCTCTCGGTGGGTCCGTTTGCGACAAAGGCGATTCGCGAGGCTTATGATTTGGACTGGCACCCGTTGCAGTTCATTCCCAACGCGTCGCTATCCACCGCCGCGTTTCTCGATCCGGCGGGGCTTGAGAAAGCGCAGGGAATCATCACCAACGCGCGGTCTAAGGGTTGGCTTGAACCGCAAACGCACGGCGATCCTGACGTCCGCGCGTTTCTCGACTGGATGGCGAAATACAATCCGCAGGCCAGCCTGCGGGACCAAAACAACGTGGCGGGCTACGAACGCGCTGAGGCTCTGGTGGAAGTGCTGAAAAAATGCGGCGACAATCTGACGCGCGCCAACGTGATGAAGCAGGCCGCCAATCTTAATTTGGAAATTGGGATGCTGCGCCCCGGAATCAAAATCAAAACGACTCCGAACGATTATCAGCCCATCCACCAATTGTTCCTGATGCGGTTCGACGGTCAGGGCTGGGTGCCGTTTGGAGGCATTATCGGCGACTAAACGCCCGGTGATTGATCCTCGTTCCCTGCATTTCCCCTGCTAAAATGGATCGCTTCGCTGACACGCGACAAATATTATGATTTCACTATTCGGCAAATCAGGGGCTTCCCTTCTCGACCGGCTCAAGCAGTCGGTCGGCAAGACGCGCACAGAGCTGGCGGCGCGCGTCGAGCAATTGCTGACGGGCAACCGGCCCGTTGATCCCGAGCTGCTGAAACAACTGGAATCCGCGCTGCTGAGCGCCGATATCGGCGTGCGCACCACCAAGGAAGTGCTGGCATCGCTGCGCGCACAAGTAAACGAGCACAAAATCTCCGACGCGACGGCGCTCAAAGAGGAATTGAAGCGGCAAATCGTGAAAATCCTCGTCGCGTCCGATAACAGCTCGGGCGGCGGCCTCACGGGTGCGCCCGGCAGTGGCGCCGCTGGGGCTCCGCGCGTGCTTTTCGTGGTCGGCGTGAATGGCACGGGAAAAACCACGACAATCGGCAAGCTTGCGAATCGCCTGAAAAAAGATGGCGCAGGCGTGGTGCTTTGCGCGGCAGACACGTTTCGCGCTGCGGCGATCGAGCAGCTGGAAGTATGGGCGAAACGCTCAGGCGTCGAAATCGTCAAGCAGAAATCCGGCGCCGATCCCTCGGCCGTGATTTTCGACGCGCTTTCCGCCGCGCAATCGCGCTCCGCCGACGTGGTGATCGTGGATACCGCCGGCCGCCTGCACACGAAATCGAATCTGATGGCCGAGCTCGATAAAATGAAGCGCACCGCCGCGAAAGTAGTACCCGGCGCGCCGCACGACGTGTTGCTCGTTCTCGACGCGACCACGGGACAGAACGGCTTAAACCAGGCGCGCGAATTCTGGAGCCATGCTGGCGTGACGGGCATCGTGCTGACCAAGCTCGACGGCACCGCGAAGGGCGGCATCGTCGTGGCCATCGCGCACGAGCTGAATCTGCCGATCCGATTTGTCGGTACCGGCGAGCAGATTGATGACCTCGTTCCGTTTGACGCGCAAACCTATGTCAACTCCATCTTCGATTGAAGATCGCCCCGCGCAGTTTTTGTGGATGGTGAGCGCACTCAGGCTCGCCCACGATGCGAGCGCGCTCGCGCATCCAAATCCGCGCGTCGGTGCGGTCCTCGTGAAAGACGGCGAGATAGTCGGGCAGGGCGCTCATGAATACGACAAGCGTGATCACGCGGAGATCGTCGCGCTAGGGCAGGCCGGCGACAAGGCCCGCGGAGCGACGCTTTACGTCACGCTGGAGCCCTGCTGTACGACGGGCCGCACCGGTCCCTGCACGAAGGCGATTATCGAAGCAGGCGTGACGCGCGTTGTCGCGGCGATGTTGGATCCGAATCCCGCAGTGGCAGGGCGCGGATTCGCGGAGTTGAAGCGCGCGGGCATCCAGGTCACGGTCGGAGACGAGGGCGAGAGCGCGCACCAACTAAACGAAGACTTTGCGAAGTGGATTCGCACGGGGCTGCCCTTCGTCACGTTGAAAACAGCGATGACGCTCGACGGCCAAATCGCGCAGCGCGCCGGCAAGCCAACATCCATCACGGGTAAGCGAGCGCTTGAGTCTGTCCAACAGCTGCGGCATTCGGCCGACGCGCTGCTGACTGGCATCGGCACCGTGCTTTCCGACGATCCGCTGCTAACCGATCGTACTGGTAAGCCGCGCAGGCGACCTTTGCTCCGCGCGGTCGTGGATTCGCGCCTGCGACTGCCGCTGAAATCGAAGCTGGTGAAATCCGTCCAGGGTGACGTAATCGTTTTCACCTCGCAGCGCGCGGATTCTCCCAAGGCCCGTGCGCTCAAGCGGGCCGGCGTCGAAGTGGTGAAGTTGCCCGCACGCACAGGCCAGGTGGACCTTCACAAAGTGCTACGCGAGCTTGGCAAGCGCGAGGTCCTGCATGTCCTCCTGGAAGCTGGCTCGGAACTGAACGGCGCCGCGCTCAAAAGCGATATTGTGGACAAGGTTGCTCTCTTCTATGCTCCGAAGTTCATGGGAACCGGCGGCGTGCCCATGGCGGCAATTTCGTCAAGCTGGTTTGATAAATCGCCGGCGCTTGAGCATTTGAAGGCAACCCGCTACGGCCCGGATTTCCTACTCGAAGGATACTTTCACGATGTTTACGGGGATCACTGAACGCGTCGGAACGATCGAATCGCTCGAGGGCGGCGCCGACGGCGGCGCGCTGCGCGTGAGCCTCGCAGGCGCGCGCGAAATCGCGGCCGAAATGAAGCTGGGAGACAGCATTTCCGTCAACGGCTGCTGCTTGACCGTCGCCAAATTCGACGCGCAGGCATTCTCCGCCGATCTCTCGGGCGAGACTTTGCGCCGCACGTCATTCGGCGAGAAAAAAACCGGCGACCTCGTAAATCTCGAACGGCCGCTCGCGGCGAGCGCGCGGCTTGGCGGGCATTTCGTCCAGGGGCACGTGGATGGCGTCGGCCGCGTGGCGAAACTTGTTCCCGAAGGCAACAACTGGTGGTTATCGGTGGACGTGCCGGAGGATTTGCGCCGCTACGTCGCCGAAAAAGGTTCGATCGCGATTGACGGCATTAGCCTCACGGTCGCGCGCTGGCAGGACGGCATCGCTGATTTCGCGATTATTCCTTTCACGCACGAGCACACGAATATTCGCGCCATGGTTGCAGGTAACGCCGTGAACCTGGAATGCGATATCCTGGCGAAATACGTCGAAAGCTTGCTGGCGGCGCGCACGGCTTAAGCTCCGGCGCGATTACTTCGTCTCAATTTCTCAGCGCCATACTCCTCCCACGTTAGATAAACGATGATCGCGTCGAACAGAGTGAGCACCAGCAAAGCGAACGCATGAGTGTGGGTGTATCTATAAATCTGATAGACGCTGAACGCGCTGAAAATAACGGTCGCCAGCGGGTACGCCCAGAGCTTGTTCATCCAAAGCAGAACGGCAAGCACCGCCTTCACCAGACCGTGCGAAAGAAGATAAATCGAGGCGAACAGCGGATCGCTGGACGCGATTTTCTCAGAAATATGCAGCAGATGAGCGGCGACAAAATCGTGAGGATCGCGCGAGAGCTCGTGCTGAAATATTTCCTGCAGTGTCGAGCCGAGGGCTTCCGGCTTGATAAACCAGAGGAGCACCCCGCCGACAGCTTCCAGCAGGCCATCGAGACCCTTTAATGTGATGCCAGTGCGGAACGTTCCCCGCAGTATGGATTTTAGATTCATAGGCGATCGTGTTTAGTGGTTACGTTACTTCAGGATACTCGTAGTTCAGCCCAGCGGCGACATGGCAGCTTCGCGGCGCTTGGCACGCACGCCGCGGAAATACAAAATGAGGCCGATACTGATTCCGCCCACGGTACCCGCCAGCAATTTCAACTCGAAGAGCCATATGCGCGTCTGCTCGCCAGGCGGAATGAACGACAGAGTGATTGCCATGAATACCACGAAGAGCGCGAGCGATCCGGCGAGCCACACGCCGAACTTTCCACCGGGGATCAGCACCGCATCCTTGTTCGCGGCACGGTCGCCGAAGTATGCCAGCCGGATGACGGCCGCGTACACGTAGACGAACGGAATGAAATAAAGAATATTCGTGATATCCACCAGAATGTAATAGGCGTTGTTCGCGGTTTCATTCAATTGAATCACAAACAGGATCGCGCAGGATATTCCCGCTTGCACCAGCATCGCGACCCACGGCGTCTTCCAGCGAGGATGAATCCAGCCGAACGCGGCGGGCATGTAACGGTCTATTCCAACCACGAACGGAATGCGCGCCACTCCGGCAACCGTGGCTCCCACGCCGCCGGCGTTGCCGAACACAACCAGGACGGCGGCGAGGATTCCAAAGTACGCCATGCGTAACGTCGCGGAACCCGTCGTCATCGCCTGAAATACGCCGCTCTTCGGATCCACAACGCCCGCAGGCAGAATCGCCAGCAGCGCCATCGTAGCTGCAATGTAAATCAGGACGATCATGACCGCAGATCCAAGGATGGCCCGCGGAAACGTCGTCCGCGGATTGCGGATTTCCTCGCTCATCGAACTGGCGAGTTCGAGCCCGCTGAACGCGAACGCGATCTGCGGCCAGAAATTCAGCGTTCCCCAATTCCACTGCGGCAAGACATTGTGCCAGGTAAAATGCGTCGCTGAGCCGTGCGTGAGCCCGAGATACGTGCCCATGCCGACGAGCATCAACAAAGGAATGTAGGTTCCCACGCCGCCCGCGTTCTGCAGCCATTTGCCGATGCCCACGCCGACGATATTCAGCGCGACGGCGGCAAACAAAAACAGGAACGCGCCCACCAACAGAAACGTGCGATTTTGGGCATAGTGCGCGGCGCTGGCGCCACCGACATAGACGCTCATCGCCACGCTGGCCATCAGCAGCCCCGGAAAATAGAAGACGGTGTAAACCCAGTACGTCCAGCCGGCGACGAAACCGTGGAATTCGCCGAATGCTCTCTTCGTCCAGACGTAGAGACCTCCTTCTTCGGGAAATCGCGTGGAAAGTTCGGTCAGAATGATCGTCGTCGGCAGAAAATACAGCGCGGCGGCTATGATCCACAGGCTGATCGAGGAGGTTCCGTTGTGCGCGGCCACCGCAATCCACCGCGGTCCCAGCACGCTGGCAACATTGAACAGCAGCAAATCCCACGGACCCATCGCGCGGCGAAGCTGTTTCTTTGGATCGGATGAGTTAAGTTCCGTCACGCGGTCGCGTCCAGCGCGGGAATTAATTCGTCCTGCAGCAGAAAATTGCGAAGGTAGGGATCCTTCGATGCTTCGAGTTCCTTCCACGTCCCGAAGAATGCCACGCCGCCGTCCTGTAGAAATATCACGCGATCGGCCAGTTTCTTGCCCAGATGCGTATCGTGAGTGACAACGATGGACGTCTTGTGGAGGGTTGTCTTGAGCTTCAGGATCAAGTCGCTGACGTGCCCCGCCATCAACGGATCAACCATTGTGGTCGGCTCGTCGTAAAGAATCGCATCGGGATTTTCCGCCAGAGCGCGCGCGATGGCCACGGCTCGCTTCGTTCCGGTGCTCAAATCGGCGGGCAAACGATCGGCAAACTCCGTGACCTCAAGCATGGCGAGCAATTCCTTCACCTTACGGTCAATTTCCTCCGGGGTTCCCGTGTCGTGGCGCCCTACCAGCGGAAATGCGACGTTTTCCGCGACCGTGAGCGAATCGAAAAGCGCGCCGGACTGAAACACCATCGTCACGCGGCGGCGAATTTTCTCGAACTGCGCTTCCGTCCAGCCAGTTACGTCCTGCCCGGCAACGATAATGCGGCCCTCATCGGGTTCGAGAAATCCAAGCAGCAGTTTCAGAGACACCGATTTGCCCACGCCGCTGCGGCCCATAATGACGGCCGTCTCGCCCTGATCAACGAAAAAGCTGACGCCCTTAAGCACGGCGTTGTCATCGAACGATTTTGATACGTTTTGGAATTCGAGGTAGTGGCCGCTCATCTTCCCTTATTGACGCTCCGTGCGTCGCGACCCGCCGCCGTCCAATCGCGCCCGAGCTTCCTCGTAATCCTCAGGTGAATTCATATTCTTGAACAGGTACCCCTCGGAATCAAAGGCTTTCCATTCGGCGGGTTCGATGATTTCCACTCGCAGGCTTTCGACCGCGTCTTTCACCTTTCGATTTCCGAGCGCGAGCGGCCCGCGAATCCCCGGCTCAGCGCGTTGATGATAAACCGCGCAGAGCGGCTCCGTGCCGGTGGCGTTCATCGGGATCACGGCATCGGCCTGCGACGCCATCGCGCGCGCCACGGCGTATTCCAGCCATGGCCTCGTAAGGTACGGCAGGTCGCACGCAACGACGAGGCTCCATGGCGCACCGAACGCCCGCAGCGCGGTGGCAATGCCGCCGAGCGGGCCCGCGCTCGGCCAGTCGTCGGCAATCGTGCGCAGGCCGAGCGCTCGAAACGCTGCCGAATCTCCGACCACGGTCGCAGAACCAACCACGGATTCGACAAGGCGCGCAGTGCGCACGATCAGCGGCACGCCGCCCAATTCCAGCAGCGCTTTGTCGCGCCCCATGCGCGAGCTTGCGCCCCCGGCCAATATGAACCCCGCGACTTGTGCCCTCGAACTCATTTCCTCGGTACTCGCCTACTTTCTCGAACGCTTTTCCCCGTGGGGGCACAGCACGCTGTGCCCGGCGCAAATGCTTGGCAATCGCTGGCCATCAGCTTCAAACGTTCCATCCCGAGCGTCCCTCTCATTTCCTTAGAACCCGCCCAATTTCGCGCCCGGTTTTTCCCGTAGGGGCACAGCATGCTGTGCCCGGCGCAGATGCTTGGCAATCAGTTGCCATCAACGCAAGCGTTCCAACTCCACCGTCCTTATCATTTCCTTGGCCTTTGAATTCCCAACTCGCGCAGCTTTTCCTGCAGGCTCTGGCGATGCAATCCAATCTCCGCCGCCGCTTTCGACACATTCCAGCGGTGTTCCTCAAGCTTGCGCTTCAGGTACGTAATCTCGAATTTCCTTTTCGCCTCCCTAAAATCGGCCTCGCTCAGAAACGAATTCCCTTCCCCGTCGCGCTGCGCTCCGACGCCGGCTGCGTTATCGCGCACTTCTTCGGGCAGATCCGCCGCGCCGATTTCATCGCCCTTGCTGAGGACGATCGCGCGCTCGAGAGCGTTTCGCAGCTCGCGGACATTACCCGGCCAGTCGTAGCGGCGCACTCGCTCCATCGCCTCCCGGGTCAATGCCGCGCGGCGATTGTGGCGCGCTCCGAGCTGCGCAAGAAAGCTCGCGGCGAGCAGGGGCAGATCCTCTTTGTGCGCGCGAAGCGGCGGGAGTTCCAGCGTGACGACACGAAGGCGATAATACAAATCCTCGCGAAAGCGGCCCGCCGCAATCTCGGCCGCAAGATCGCGATGCGTCGCGCTGATCAGACGGACGTCCACGTCAATCGAGTGCGATCCGCCGAGCCGCTCGATCTTGCGGCTTTCCAGTGCACGCAACACTTTCGCCTGCGTCACCGGGCTCATGTCGCCGATTTCATCGAGAAAAAGCGTCCCACCCGAGGCCAGCTCGAATTTCCCTTTGCGCTGCTGGGCCGCGCCTGTGAACGCGCCGCGTTCGTAACCAAAAAGCTCCGATTCGATCAGGTTTTCCGGCAGCGCCGCGCAGTTCACCGCAACGAACAGTTTTTCGGCACGCGGGGACCGCGCGTGAATTTCCTGCGCGAGCAGGTCCTTGCCCGTGCCGCTCTCTCCCAGAATCAAGACGGTCGCGTCCGTCGGCGCAACTCGCTCGGCCATCTCGAACACGCGCCGCATCGCTGCTGTGCCCCCAAGCATTCGTCCAAATTGCCCTTCGGCGACGAGTTCGCGGCGCAGGCGCTCGTTTTCCGCGCCGAGTTCCCCAAGCCGAACGAGATTCGCCACGCGGGTGCGCAGTTCCTCAATATCGAAACCTTTCACGATGTAGTCCGCCGCGCCGCTCTGCAGCGCTTCGACAGCCGTGCGCGCCGTATCGAGCGCCGAAGCGATGAGCACCGGCGTTACGTCTCCGTTCGCGCGCAGCGAGCGCAGAAATGCAAGGCCGTCCTCGCCGGGCATAATCAAGTCGAGCAGAATCAGGTCGAAGCTTTGCCGCGCGATCGCGTCACGCGCAGCGCTCGCTGAGCCGGCTTCAACCACTTCGTAAGTTCCCTCAAGCGCCCGGCGCATTCCGTAACGCGCCGCCGCCTCGTCATCCACGATCAGAATCGTTCGCATGTTCCCCCGCAGGTTTCGCCGTTCCGTCCCGTGCGCTCAGTGGGAGCGCCACAATAAATCGCGCGCCCTTCCCTTCGCTAACCGGGCTCTCGCAGGACATCGTCCCGCCCATTTCGTCCACGCGGCGCGCCACAATCGCCAGACCCAGGCCCGTTCCCGTGGCTTTCGTGGTGAAGAACGGCTGAAATATCCGCGAGCGCAGCTCCGCCGACACTCCCGGTCCACGGTCTTCGACCTGAATTTCGAGATGATTGCCCTTGCGCGCGAGCCTGATTTCCACGCGTCCGCCACCCGGCTGCGCCTCAATCGCATTCACGATCAGATTCGACAAAATCTCGCTCAGCGCCTCTTCCGACGCGAGAATCGAAATCTCCTCGTCGGGCGCGTCAAATTCCAAGACGACGTTGCGCCGCTCGGCATCGTGCCGGAAGAGCACGGCGGCCTGCTTCGCTACAGCAACCGCGGCCACGCTTCGCCCATTCACGGAAGGCTTCGCGAAATTCAGGAGCTGCTTGAGCTTCGCGCTCATGCGATCTATTTCGCTGACCACCAGCGCGCAATCGTGGCGCAGGTCGGCCGGCAAATCCGGCTTTTCGAGCTGCACCTGCAAGACTGTCTTCATCGAGCTGAGCGGATTGCGTAAATTGTGCGACACGGTCGCGGCCATTTGCCCTAGCAACGCTAGACGTTCGCGCTCCGCGAGTTCCCGCTCGAGCCTCAGCTTTTCTTCGATCAAGCGACACAGGTCCGCCATCGGCGGCAACTGCTCGGCCAGAAATTCCAGCCCCGCGGACGTCTCGCCAGTCAAATACGAACCGGTCGAAGCGGCTTCGAGCAGACCGACTTCCTCGCGGCCCTTCATCAGCGGAATGCGCACCACATGGCCCAATCCGCCCGGAGACTCAAGCGCCTTCTGCGACGCGTCGCGCGGGATCGCAATGCGCACCGCCGCGAGTCCGAATTCCTCGCGAATCCGCCCCTCCGCGTGGGCGGTCAGTCGCGCGAGATCGCCATGCCGCGCCTCCTGCTGCAAATCCAGCGTAAGATTCTGCATCCGGCTCATCCGCTCGCGAAATCGCCGGTGCAGCACAGGCCCGATCGCCCGCTCGAGCGGCTCGAAAAGAAAAATCAGCACGAAAAGCAAAACGCTGGCGGTCGCCTCCGGAGGAAACACGGGCGCGAGCCACCCGCTGATCCGGTGCACAAGTCCGAGATAGAGCAGCGCAAGAACGGTTGCCGAGAGCGCGTAAACAAGATTTCGCTGCGCGCCATAATCGAGAAAGTTGTGTTCCAGAGAGTAGTAAATCAGCAGCGCCCCGGGCAGCACTCCGACGACCGTGACGCTCGCTACCGAAAGTCCAACCACCCAGGCCACCACGATGAGCACGGTCGAAATGAACAGACACCAAAACAAACCGCGCTCAGTTCTCTCGCGGGCCTGCAGCGCAATTCTCAGCTCGAAAATCGCTGCAATGATCGTGGACACCAGCACAAGCCCGGACTGGCGACCCAGCGCAGCGAGAGAGCCGTCGAATCCCCAGGAAGTATGTGTGCGAGCAGTCATCGCGACATAACCAAGCATCGCGGCAGGTAGCAAATACAACGAATACGAGACGACCAGGGCCCATCCCGGCACAGCGACCCGGCGCACTTGACGTTCATATTGCAGGTGGGTCTGAACTACCAGGGGAACGATAAACAATATGCCCAGAACCATCAGCGCCCTGTAGAGCAGGCGCGTAGCCTCCGGCGGCGCCACATACTGAATCTCGGCGTTGATCTCGAGCAACCCGCCAGCATAGATGGCAAACAGCGAGAGCACGAGAAAGAACAGCAACCGCTCAAACAGCCGCGGCCGGCGGTGCCCCAGGATCAGCGCCAGCAGAAAAAGGTAGACGAGCGTCCCAGCGGTCAGCGCAATTAGCCGAACGTAGAAGAGCAGAGCCACCTGGGGCCTCTTCGCTAGGGATTCTAGCCCCAGCCTTAGGGCAACTCAATGACCAAGTGTCGGATTAATCGGACATATTGTATCTAACTGATTATAGGAAGTTTACAATAGAATAGCCGACTTCCCGATTTCGGCCCACCGATAGATTTTTCTTTTACTGTCCATCAATCTTTGCTATATTAGCACTCGCTTGATGTGAGTGCTAACCACGCACTCATCCAGGTAACACTCAACAAACCATCCCGTCCCGATTGATCGGAACGGGTGACCATCGGAGGAATCGCAAAAATGGCTGTCAACATTACGCCGCTGCATGACCGCGTCCTGGTCCGGCGGTTGGAAGAGAAGGAGCAGGTAAAGGGCGGCATCATCATCCCCGACACGGCGAAAGAGAAGCCGCAAGAGGGTGAAGTGATCGCCGTAGGCGCCGGCAAGCTGAACGAGAAGGGCGACCGCATCCCGCTCGACGTCAAAGCGGGCGATCGCATCCTGTTCGGCAAGTACAGCGGCAACGACATCAAGATCGACGACGAGGAGTACATGATCCTGAAGGAAGACGAAATCCTCGCCAAGATCGGCGGCTCGGCCAAAGCGGCCGGCGGCAAACGGTAACTTCCCGCGAGTCCGCCACGGCGGACCACGGATAACCATTCCAGACAGACTGAAGAGGAGAAAGAGATATGGCAAAGCAAATCGTAACTGGTGAGAATTCGCGCCAGGCGATTCTACGCGGCGTCAATGCACTCGCGGACGCCGTGAAGATTACGCTGGGCCCGAAGGGGCGCAACGCGGTTATCGAAAAGAAGTTCGGCGCGCCGATCATCACCAAGGACGGCGTCACCGTAGCGAAGGAAATCGAGCTGCAGGATCCGCTCGAAAACATGGGCGCGCAGATGGTGCGTGAAGTCGCCTCCAAGACGTCTGATGTCGCGGGCGACGGCACCACCACCGCAACCGTGCTGGCACAAGCCATCTTCCGCGAAGGCGTGAAGACGGTTGCCGCCGGCGCAAGCCCAACGGCACTGAAGCGCGGCATCGAGCAGGCCGTCGAAGTAGCCGTCGGAGAAATCGCCAAGTTCCACAAGGACGTGAAGGGCGACATGATCGCGCAAGTCGGCACCATCAGCGCCAACAACGACAAGCAGATCGGTTCCATCATCGCCGAGGCCATGAAGAAAGTGGGCAAGGACGGCGTCATCACCGTTGAGGAATCCAAGACGATGGAGACGACGCTGGAAGTGGTCGAAGGTATGCAGTTCGACCGCGGCTACCTCTCGCCCTACTTCGTCACCGACCCCGAGCGAATGGAATGCGCCATTGAAGACGTCCGCATCCTGATCCACGAGAAGAAAATCAGCTCGATGAAGGACCTGCTTCCCCTTCTCGAACAGATCGCCAAGATGGGCAAGCCGCTGCTGATTATCGCGGAAGATGTCGAAGGCGAGGCTCTTGCTACGCTCGTCGTCAACAAGCTCCGCGGCACCCTGCAGTGCGCCGCCGTCAAGGCTCCTGGCTTTGGCGACCGCCGCAAGGCCATGCTCGAGGACATCGCCACCCTCACCGGTGGTAAGGCCATCACGGAAGATCTCGGCATCAAGCTCGAGAACGTGAAGGTCGAGGACCTCGGCCGTGCCAAGAAGATCACCATAGACAAGGACAACACCACCATCGTCGAAGGCGGCGGTAAGTCCAGCGAGATCGAAGGCCGTGTGCGGCAGATCCGTGCGCAGGTCGAGGACACCACCTCGGACTACGACAAGGAAAAGCTGCAGGAGCGCCTTGCGAAGCTCGTGGGCGGCGTGGCGGTAATCAAAGTAGGCGCGGCGACCGAGATGGAGTTGAAGGAAAAGAAGGCTCGCGTCGAAGACGCTATGCACGCAACACGCGCGGCGGTTGATGAAGGCATCGTCCCCGGCGGCGGCGTGGCTCTGGTCCGTTGCATCTCGGCTCTCGAAAAGCTCAAGCTCCACGATGACGAAGCCATCGGCGTCAACATCGTGAAGCGCGCGCTGGAAGAGCCCATGCGGCAAATCGCGCACAACGCCGGACACGAAGGCGCTGTGATCGTTGGCCGTATTCGCGAATCCAAGGACGATAACTTCGGCTTCAATGCGGAAACCGGAGAGTTCGGCGACCTCGTCAAGGCGGGCGTAATTGACCCTGCCAAGGTGACTCGTCTCGCTCTTCAGAACGCCGCTTCGATTGCCGGCCTTATGCTCACGACCGAAGCTCTGATCGCGGACATCAAGGAAGAGAGCAAGGCAGGTGCTGGCGCTGGTGCGGGCGGCGGTATGCCCGGCGGTGGCGGCGGTATGGGCGGCATGTACTAAACACGTTCGGAATTTGCGTTGTCATTCCGAGCGAAGCGAGGAATCTCTCTTCGGGATTCTCGCCAGCCGCGATTCGAAAGGGCGTCCCGGTTGAATCAACCGGGACGCCCATTTGATTTTCGGGGCTTACTGCTTTGTCGCGGAAATGTGACTGGTCGTGCCCGCCAGCAAGTCGTGGCCGGTCAAGTTCATCGTCTTGCCGTCAGCCGCGACCGTGAACTGTGCGGTCGAGATCGCCTTTCCGTCGCGCTTGTCGGTTTCCTCGATCGTGGTCTTGTCCAACCACTTCACCGACACGCTGCTGATGCCCGGATCGCCCTTGTACGGGGCGTCGGTGCCGTCGAGTTTCGCCGCGTAGGATTGTCCCGTCGGAGTGGACATATGCAACATGTCGCCGTCCACTTTCAGCGTCATAGTAACGGCGTTATCCGACATTGAATCGAACTTCGTCATTCGCCATGAACCGGAAATTGCGTGCGATCCTGCCGGACCCGCGGTTACCATCGTTTCCGTCCCTTTGCCTGTGACCGGCGCGGCATTCGAATTGCTGCTATCGGTAAATTCAAACGTCAGGGTTTTTCCGTCGGCGGAAACTTTTGTTGTTCCAACCGTGACGGTCTTTCCGCCTTTCTTGTCGGTTTCTACCATCGTATGGTCATCAACAACCTTGATGTTGACCGTGTCGTAGTACGGATGACCGGTTACCGCGTGATCCTGGCCGTCCGCCTTCACTTTGATTGGCGGGATGCAAGTCTTGCATTCATACGTTCCGTCCTGAAGCACGAAGACATCGGGTTTCGTCGGGAACTTGGCCGTCTTCAGGTCAAACTTCCACGTACCGTCGAAATTGCTCTGCGCCATGGCAGCGGCGGGCATGAACAACGCGATCAGCAATCCAGCCTGAATGAGTTTTCTCATTTTTCCCCCTCTCTCGATTGATCTGAAACACCGGCGGCGGGGCCGAACTGTCGTGCACTCTACACCGGCCAACCCACGCAGCGCAATCGGCTCCCCGGCCATCGAGCCTTGAATGGTGGCAGCGACAGGGGCATAAACATCGTATGCGTGCAATGGGTGAACTCGGCCGCGAAGGTCTGCCGCGCGCGATTCCTGCCGACAAACTGGAGGCAATGATTGGAATCAGCGCGGAGTTCTGTTCGTGGGATGCCTCGAACTCCATCGTGAAGGATCTAACGACGCGCTGGCCGTTCTTGTTTTCGCACCCGCTCATGGGCACAACCGAAAAGGCCGCACCGTAATCACTCCGAACCATCCTCGGTTCAAATATTGTCGGATACTCCCAATACAGCTGATTCCCTTGACGAAATCATACAACCGGGTTCTATAATGCCGTTATCGGCGTTCTTGCCGAGAAGGAGGTGATCCCTGAGGTACACGAATAATTGAACGATCTGTAAGGGAGGCGCGTGTGATTCTGCCATGCGCCTCTTTTTTCTCCTGCCTTGCCCCGCACGCAGATTCCCCTTCCCGAACCAAAAGTCCACAGGCGCAACTTGACAAGGCCAAGGCTTCTTTGTGCGAGCCTAAGTCGGGGCCCCAGAAAGGGCTCCCAGTCTCGACGGCGAGTCGAGCCTGGGAGATAGGCCCCCGGAAAGGAAGAGAGGCATGACCCGGTCAATCGCTGACGAAATGGCTCGGGAGCGGCGTCGAATCGGCGCCAAATTACTCGACACACCATGCCGAGTAATTTTCGGCCTAACTCATTCAAAACAAAGGATCGGTGTCACAATTACTCGACACACTTTTCAGGTGTCCACTGACGCAGGTTTCGGGAAGTTTCGCGCGTTTGTTCGGCAGGTAGCGCACACTCCGCAACTCCGACTAATTCCCGCACTTGACCAGCGATGCGTTACGGTGATAACAATTCGCCGCTGGGGTAAAAGTAGCAAACACGGAGCAAGAGCATGAATACTTCGTTCGCAGGAAAACTGTTGCGCATTACATGTGTCGCGGTCGCGGCACTTTTCGGATTGGAATCAGCCTCCTGGGGCCAAGGTCAAGGGATCGGCAGCCAGACCCAAATGGGAACAATGGGTGGCGGAATAACCGATCAGTTGACGATCGGAACCATCGGCGCTCAAGAGGCAAAAGAACAGAATGAGGCCTACCAGGCGTTCCTCAAGGAGCAGGATCCATCCAGGAAAATCCAACTGGGAAACAACTTCCTGCTGTCGTATCCGAAGAGCCCGCTTGACGAGCGCGTGGATTCCGGTTTGATGGAAGTCTATCGCGCCCAGCAGGACTGGAAGGATACGTACCGGCTTGCGGACAAGGCGCTCGCGCTGCAGCCTGACGACGTGGACGTGCTTACCGTGGTCGGCTGGACGATTCCCCACGTCTATGATCCGAGCGATCCGGACGCTGATCAGCAGCTGAACAAGGCGGAGACCTACTCGAAACATGCCATCGAGGTGCTCGCCAAGATTCCCAAACCCCCAGACATGACCGACGCGCAGTTTGCAGCGTCCAAAGCCAAGAGGACGATCCAGGCGCACAGTGCTCTGGGCCTGGTCTATTTCCGGCGCGACGACTATGAAAATTCCGCGAAAGAACTTCAGCTGGCCACGAAGGATAATCCGACTCCCGATCCAACCGATCTATTTGTTCTGGGCGCGGACCTGCAAAATTTGAGCCGCTTTGGCGAAGCAGCGGACGCTTTCGGGGCGTGCGGCCAGATCGCAAGCAGCTTGCAGAATCAATGCAAGCAGAACGCAGATGCGACGAGAAGGCAGGCAGATGTGGCGAAGCCTAAGTAATTCATTCGCGGACCTCGCGCCCCTTGCGAGTCAGCGGGAGACCAAAACATGAAACGGGGCACGAATCGCATACTCACGAGCCATGTGGGCAGCCTGCCGCGGCCCGCGGATCTCATTGAGATGTACCGCGACCAGGCGCCGGCGGAGAAGCTCGAATCGAGGCTGACGACCGCGGTCGCCGAAGTGGTACAGCAGCAGGTCGAAGCCGGCATTGATGTCGTTAACGACGGCGAGTTCGGAAAGCCCATGTCCGATGAGGTTGATTATGGCGCGTGGGCGACATACATCTACCAGCGCTTGAGCGGCTTCGAGATGCGCGACCTGCCCAAGGACTTCAACGCGCTGAAGTCCATCATGGGAGGGAGCAAGGATCGGGCGGATTTCGCGGATTATTACCAAACGCCGGAAGCTTACGCCGGTCCCTCAACGCGCCCGATTCGATTCTCGGTAAACGTCGGGCCGATCAAGTACACGGGACATGAACTGATTCAGCGCGACATCAAAAACCTGAAAGCCGCGCTCGCCGGCAGGAATGTCGAAGACGCGTTCATGACGGCGGCAGTGACCGGCGTCACGTTCTTGCCGGGCGAATACTACAAGCACCCCGAGGAGCAAGCCGCCGCTGTGGCCGAAGCGATGCGAGAGGAGTACAAAGCGATTACGGATGCCGGGTTGAACGTGCAACTGGACGATCCCATCATCGTCAACGTGTACGAGTGGCAATACTCAATGAACGGAAACATGGCTGCATTCCGAAAGTGGGCCGAGTCGCACATCGAGCTGGTCAATCACACCCTGGCGGGGATTCCGGAGGAGAAGGTCCGATACCACATCTGCTGGGGCAGCTGGAAAGGCCCGCACAGCACCGACCTGCCGCTGCGAAACGTGATTGATCTGATGCTGAAGGTAAAAGCAAGCCAGTACTCCGTCGAAGCGGCGAACCCTCAACACGAGCACGAGTGGAAGGATTGGAAGGATGCGAAACTCCCCGCCGGCAAAGCAGTCATCCCGGGAGTGGTGAGCCACAAGACAAATGTGCTGGAGCACCCAGAGGTAGTCGCCGACCGGATCATGCGGTACGCGCACGCGGTCGGGCGTGAAAACGTGATCGCCGGCACGGACTGCGGCATGGGCGGCCGCATCCATCCCCAGATCGCCTGGGCGAAGCTTCGTGCCTTGTCCGCCGGCGCGGCTCAGGCGAGCAGGCAGCTCTGGCCGCAAACGGCCCGCTCGGTATAAGTTCCCGAGCGCCGCGCATTCAATGATTGCGGCCCGCGCGGATGCTCCCTTCCTTTGCCGTTTAGACTTTCGCGCGCTCGATTCGCGGCGCCGTCAGCGCCCACCAGCAGAACGTCCCGATCACCGGAACGATCCCCGCGAACAAAAATACGTTCGCATAGTGCTTCATGTCGAACATATGGCCGAGGCTCGGCACAACCAGCCCGACAAGCGCCGACCACGACCCTGCGCCAATCCCCCCGACGAGGCCGGTCTGCTCCTTCGGATACACCATCGCGCTGGTCCGCAGGGAGACAACGACGTATCCGGACGCGATGAACATAGACCAAAACATCAGTCCGAGCACGACAACTGAACTGGTGAATTCCGTTAACGCGATCAGCGGCAAGCCGAGTACGGCGAACCCGACGAATATCCAGGTGGGGCGCGCATTGCCGGCCGCGAAGCGGTCCGTGAACCAACCCCAAATGAAATATCCGATTTCCCAGCCGAGCGGCGGCAGCCAGAATACTCGCCCGATCTCCCCCTGCGAGAAGTGAAGCACCTGCGAAAGATAGAGCGGTGCAAGGTACAGAATTAGTCCGATCGGCAGCGCGCACACACCGTAGGCGGCAACGAGGCTCCAGAATCGCCGCTCGAACGGATTCGGTAGAGTAATGCGTTGCGTCTGCGTGCCGCGCGACTCAGCGGAAAAATCAACTGTACCGCGCCAGATCAGCACCCACACAAAACCCGCCGCGCACGTAACGATGAACGCGGCGCGCCAGCCATATGCCAACGCGACAGGAGTGACGATCAGCGGCGTAATGATGGCGCCCAGCGATCCGCCGCTATACGCGACCGCGATGCCGCGCGATTGCTGCTTCGCCGGGAGCCAGTCCATGGAGGTGCGCAAGCCGCCGGGAAATGTGGCGCCCTCGCCAAATCCCAGAATCGCGCGCGCAACTGCGAATCCGAGAAACCCCGAGAGCACGGCGTGCGCGCCGCAGGCAATCGTCCAGATGGTGACGGCGATCGTCATGCCTCTGCGCAGGCCGATGCGATCCAGAATCGCGCCCCATATTGGATTTCCTAGCATGTACGCAAAGCTGAACGCGCTCACAATTTCGCCGTACTTTTCAGCATTCAGTTTCAGGTCGGCGAGGATCATCGGCGAGAGCACGGCGAGGATTTGCCGGTCCATGTAGCTCAGCAGCGAGCAGGCCAGCATCATCGTCACGGGCCACCAGGCGCGCCACGAGGTTCGCGGAACTCTGCTGGCGACCTGCGCCGGAATCGGTTCGGGTGTCTGCATCATGAGGTGAGGGACGAGGGATGATATCGCAGAGGGCGATCCAATCGCCGCATTTAGTGGTCGTCAAGCGAGACGGAACCGAAAAGCGGCTTGCCTGCTGTCGAAGTGTAGAAACCAAAGGAGGCGAGAGCTAGGATCAGGACGAAGACGAGGATTGTCGGCTCGGCGTACCACTCAGCAAAATGACCAGTGATCGGGTACGCCTGCAGAACGTTGGTCAATACCAGGGCCACCACGAGCGCCAAAAGGCCGAAGCGAATCAAAATCACCAGCGCCATCCCGAACACGATGATACCGGTTATCACGTCCAGCACGGGCCTCTCGCCAAAAATTGCGGGGATAATCATCACTGTCAAGACTGCGACACCAGCGACCCATTCCCTGCGCAGAAGCACCCTGGCAAGAAAGAACAGAAAAAAGAACGCCAGCGCCACAAAAACAAAAATCATCACGTTGAGCATGATGTCGCCCAATGTGACTCGCAACCCTGTGAATTGAATCATGTCCAACTGGGCGCTGGGAGAAGCCGGTTTCCCACCCATCCAAGCCGGGGCGAGACGCGGCGAGCTCTGCGCGATAACCCACAAAACTCCCGCAAGGAGTCCCAACAGTAAATCGCGCCCGACCACTGGATCTTTGATCTGACCCGAAAGTACACGGCTCCAGGAAATGAGAGAGTTCGGCCAGCGGCGGCGAACCTGCGGCTCGAGGGAAATGTAGAGCACCCAAACGATGGCGGCGGCAATCAGCCCCCAACCGATGGCGGTCAGGAGGATCGTCATTTCCGCGAGGGTTGGAACATGATGCGCAAACAGAACGGAGGCCGTACAGGACAGGAAGAAAACAGTCAGAGCGAGGCGAAACGCTCCGCGGCGATCGGCGCGAGCCAAGCGGAGGTTGCGCCGCGCAAGAATGATTCCGAAGGTCAAAATCGCAAAGAGTACTACGAACGAGATGGCGTTCTTAACGGTAGAGATCATGCTCGGATTTACACTCTTCATTCGACTCGGCTCTGTCCACGAAGAAATGAGATCGAAGTAAACAGGAAGTCCCCGGTAGGCCGCCGCCTCGACGCGCAGCGGAAGCTCGGGATGCCCCGGCCACGTCCCTTCCCAAGCGGCGCGGGCGTCGCTGGTGACGAGCGGCGTCCATTCCGACGCGACGGGCCGAAACGAGCTCATATCCAGTCCGGCAGCGGCGAAAAGCTGCTGCCAATTCGGCGCGGGCGCAGCGCCAGTGGACGGATCGAACTCCGGCGGCACGGCCAGTAACGCCCGCAAATTGCCTTTCGTATCAAAGAACAGCTGGCACATCCCTGAGATTGAATTCGGCGGATTGTCCGGTTCCACAACCGGAGTCAAATCGAAGTCGGGATTCACCATGAACTGAGGACTCTCGCGATACCAGAAGATGACCACCGGCGGTATTCCGGTCGAGAGGTTTTCCCAGCGCGACTTCGATTGATCGTGCGCCTTCACGTAGTCCAGGTATCCAGTCGAGGCGCTGAATCCATAGGCGGAATCAACTGGCGTCGCCGAATAACCCAGCTGACGGGTCACGTCGCGTGCGCGCGCGACGAGGACGTCGGACGAGTAAGGGAGAGGGACAAAATTCGGCAGGTTAATCTTGTTCGATAAGAAAGCGATCGCACCCAGACCGGCGATCGTGAGTAAGAAACAAAGCCAAGCGATCGCGGGGCGCAGGCCTTCTTTCTCACCGGCTGCAGCCACCATCTCGGGCGATGGCGTCTCGCCGGCTGCAAGCGCAGCGGCAAGCGGATCGGCCCCGGGAAGTGCCGCGGCCACCTGCAGCGCCGTGGCTGGCCGTCTGGCTGGGTCTCTTTCGAGGCACCGTAGAACGACGCGCTCGATGAGCGGGTCAATATCGCGCACAAGCGTAGAGATATGGGACGGGGTGTTTTTTTCACGAAGGCGAAGCAGCTCAGGCAACGTGTTGGCTTCGAACGCTTTCTTTCCCGTAAAAATCTCATACAGAACAAGGCCGAGGGAATAAATGTCGCTGCGCGCGGTCACCTCCGTCCCAGAAAGCTGTTCGGGGGCCATGTACGCGGGTGTGCCCGCGCGGAGTTCCTCGGCATCGAGATTCTCCGCAAATGCGGCGAGACCGAAATCGGTGATGCGGACCCGCCCGCGGCCGTCCAGCATGATATTTGCCGGCTTCAGGTCGCGATGAAGCACGCCATGTTCGTGGGCGACGGCCAGGCCGGCGCACATCTGCCGCGCGATTTCGAGCCCCTTGCTTTGCGGGAGCTGGCCGATACGGCGCAGTAGCGAGGCCAAATCTTCGCCGTCCACGTACTCCATGGTGAGAAACAAGCGGCCTTCGAACTCGCCGATGTCGAAGACGCGGCAGACGTTGGGATGCGAAATTTCGCGGGCCAGCCGAACTTCCTGATGGAATCGCGCGCGCGCGGATTCGTCGCGCGTCATGGAAACCGGGAGGAACTTCAGAGCGACCGTTTGCGTAAGAGCGAGATCCTCAGCCCGGTAGACTTCGCCCATGCCACCTTTACCGAGAAGCGCGATGATGCGATAGCGGCCGGCCAGCGTGACACCGGCAACGTATTGATCGTGCCGCACGCCACCTGGCGCAGATGGGCTGCCGCTCGATACAGGTGGTTTCCCGCTTCGTGGTGTCTCCGGCGACGAACCACTGGAAGTCGCCGTAAGGGTGGACCCAATAGCGACGGCAGTTCCGCACGAAGGGCAGAACGTTGCACTGGCCGGCAATTCTCCGCCACACGTGAAACATTTCATCTTTGGCTGCATATCAGCGAACCCGAGCCGGCGTCAAGCTAGTTGTGCGAGGCGCAAAAAGACATGTAACCGTCGGCGCCCTTTTCCGCCGCGGCCATCATGGCAGCTTCGAGCGCGCGCAGCTCTTTTTCTCTCGCGCTCACGGTCGCACGGTTGGGCTGCCGCTGCGCGCCGCCCAGCGCACGTGATCTGGCATTTCCCGCATCAGCTTAGGGGATGTCGGCGCGCGTCAGAAATCGGCACTCGGTAGTTACCGGAGCTCGGTGCCGGCCGCGGGGACGTAAGTTTCGCTCAGATCGAACTCGTCGCGGAAAGCTCCGTAGTCGCGGCGAAGTCGCTTCATGAGACCCAGGAATTCGGGATGGCTGTGCAGCGACCGGAGGTGCGGGTCTCTTTCAAATGCGCGGTAATTAGGCAGTCCTCCCTCAGCGCATCGCTTCAGCTCGGCCATCGCTTTCTCCGGCCTGCCGCACATCGCATACACTCCGGCGGCGCAGTGCCAGCTATGGTGCGAGTGGACCATGCTCCTCTTACTCGCGACGGCCTTGTCCGCGAGCTGTTCCGCCCTCGTGTAGTCCCCCTCCCGGGCCAAAATTAGGCCCTCCATCGCGTCAATCTGAGGTTCTTCGGGAATCATGAGGCGCGCCTTTCGGAGTTTCTCCCGCGCCTTGTCCAGTTCCCCCGCGCAGATCCACGGCAACGGCGAATTGAAATTGGCGTGGACCAGCGAGGGCTGCAGAGCCAGGGCCCGCTCATTCCAGTCGTCAGCAGCGCCGTACTCGCCTGCGTACACGCAGATGTGGGCGCGACCCGCGTAGAGCAACGCGAATTCCGGGTTCGCCAGTACACCTTCGTCGTAGTCGGCGAAGGCGGCTTCATGGAAGCCCATGTGAAATAGAACTGCGGCGCGATGCGCGCGGGCGGTGTACCGGCTCGGGTTGATCTTCAGGGCCGCGTTCAGGGCTCTCAGCGCGGGCCGAAACTGGAACCCGCGCAAAGGCGACCACAAAATCATTCCGCGCGTACAAAAGGCGTCGCAGTTCACGGGGTCCAACTCCAGCGTCGCGGCGGCGGCCTTTTCGGACCGTTCGAACCATTTGGGATCGGGGTCCACATGCGCGCCCATGTGATAGCAGACGGTTGCGAGCGTGCCCCAGGCGTCCGCGAATCCCGGGTCGAGACCTATAGCGCGCTCAAGCATCTCGACCGCGGACGCAATCTCCAACTTGTCGAAGAAAACCGCCCGATCTAGCGCCCGCATGTACAGCTCGAATGCGAGGGGGTGGCGCGTGGCCGGAGCGGTGATCGGCGCGGATTTTTTGGGCGCTGGCGACGTAAGAACAGCAAGAACAGAATCGGCGAGTTGGTCCTGCAAACTGAACAGCTCGCACATCTCGCCGTCGAGCTTGACCGAGTGAATCGCACCTGCCTTACCCAGTTCCCAGACTTGGAGCAGAATCCGCAGGCTGTTTTCCAGTCTTTGAATGCTACCCTCAACCACCAGATCCACATTCAGAGACCGCGCAATCTGAGACCAATCGGCGCCCTTCACGGCATGCTTCATGACGTTGGCGGTGGGACGCACAACGAGGTTTGGAGCGGAAGCTATCCGATTCGCGATCGTCTCCGCCAAGGCTACCGATAAGAATCGGTCTGCTGGAACGCCGGTCCGCGACCGCAGGGGCACCACCGCTATGGTGCGGCGCCCATCGCCTAACGGCAGGGAAAAGGCTCTGTAACGACTTCCGTTCGTCTGAGACGGCGCGGCGACACTCTCATCAATCCGCTCGACCGACGTCATAAAACGATAGCCGCGCTTCGGCAGGGTTTCGATGAACCGGCTGCTTCCAGCGGAATCGCCGAGGGCTTCACGGATTCGGCTGACGGCATTGCTCACGCCGTGATCAAACTCGACGAATGTATCCTGATCCCATAGCCGCTTCCGCAAGTCGTCACGTGCGACCATGTTTGGATGGCTTTCCAAAAGCAGCGCAAGGACACGGAAGGGTTGGTCCTGCAGCTTGATACGACGGCCGTTCTTACGGACCTCCCGGGAGAGAAGATCGACCTCAAACAGGCCGAAGCGGTAGCCCTTGGGATTCGAGCTGGGTGCCTGCATTGTTGCGCCACTCCGGGTTCGTCGGCCGCGAGTATAACTCAAGTAGTAAGTTCCTAGCCACGGTCCGAGTCGGATGCGGGCTAAACCTAGTCGTGTTAGTTATTTGTCAGATGATAAATACTTGAGATTTTCGAGAACGTCCGTGCATTGCCGCCAAACGAGTCCCGTGCGAAGTTGCGCCAGCTCGGTAAGAAGCGGCCCGACATTCAGGCCAATTCTCAAGGAGAAAACCAATGAATCGAATGAACCTGTTCCGGCTACTTCGGGGCGGTCGGTTCTCCGCTCTAGTTGCGTTGGTAGGATTGGGCCTTTTGTTCACCGCATCCGGCGCCAAGGCGGCCGGCTGCGCCGTTCCATCCAAGACGGTAGCCGCTACCGCAATTCCCTTTGTGAGCCTTCACGGTGACGACCATCAACAGGGCGAAGAATTCAGCGAATCTGCTTCCATTGTGGGTTTGTGGCACCTGAATTACACCGCCGAAACCGAAACTGGCGCCCCTATTTTCCCTCCAGCCCCCTTCCCGTTCCTCGAATCCTTCAAGATCTGGCACGGGGATGGAACCGAATTTGAAAACGCGTTTATGCCTCCCACCGGCGGAAACATCTGCTTCGGAGTCTGGAAGGACATTGGCGAAGGGAGCGTTAAGCTACACCATATCGGTCTAATGTTTGGAACGGACGGCAAGGTTTCAAACATTTTTACCGTGGACGAAAAAGATACGGTTGCACGCAACGGCCAAACCTACAGCGGTTCCTTCGACTTCAAACTCTGGCCTCCCAGTTTCGCTGCCGTCGGCGTCGGAACCCCCATCGCGGAGGTCACGGGATCAACAGCCGGTACGCGCATCAACGTCGATTGATCAACTCCCAACTCGAAAAAGTGGATGCCGCGCTCGGTGGCGAGAGGGATTGCACTTCCATCCCCTTCGTCACCGCCCGCGACCCGATTTCCTCCAGCCGCGCACCCTGCTGATATAGCCTCGCGCACTGAACCACTACCTAAGATCGCATCTGCTTGCATTTTGCCGCGCGAAGCGCGAAGCTGTGCAGCCGTAAAACACGGGCTGCTGTCCAAATCATTTGAAGGCGTGACGAAAGGAATTATTCATGGCTGCCACTGCGAAACCGATTCGCCGCATCGCAACGGAAGAGGCTTTTTCGATCCCGGAGATCGCCGCGGGGCTGCGCGACGTGGCGCGCTCGCCGACCATAAGCCAGGATCTGATTCTGGTTCAGCGGATCTACGATGCGAAGGCGGACGACGTTCAGGCGCGGTTGCTGCCGCGTCTGCTCGATCTTGAAAATGAGCGCCTGCAGGAGATGGACAAGAACGGCGTGGACATGCACCTGCTGTCGCTGACCGCGCCGGGCGTGCAGATGTTTGACGCCGACACCGCTACGGAGCTCGCCGCGCTGGCGAACGACAAGCTGGCCGCGGTTATAAAGAAGCACCCCAAGCGTTTCGCGGGCATCGCCAGCTTCGCTCCGCAATCGCCCAAGCGCGCCGCCAAGGAAATGGAACGCGCGATCAATAAGCTCAAGCTCAACGGCTTCGTCGTGAACTCGCACACGAACAACGAATATCTTGACTACCCGAAATTCTTTCCGATTCTCGAAGCTGCGGAGGCACTCGACGCCTGCATTTACATCCACCCGCGAGCCGCTTCGGACGGAATGGCCGCGCCGTTCCGCGATTACGGTCTCGATAGCGCGCAGTGGGGCTACGGCATGGAGGTTTCCACGCACGCCGTGCGCATGATGGTGAGCGGAGTGTTCGACCGTTTCCCGAAACTCAAAATCTGCATCGGTCACATGGGCGAGGCGGTGCATTTCTGGCTCTGGCGGCTCGACTATATGAACAAAAACGCGCAGAACAGGGGCAGCGCGCCGAAGACGAAGCTGACGCCCAGCGAATATTTCAAGCGCAATTTTGTGATCACCACGAGCGGGCAGGAGTCGCATTTGGCGCTCGATTTTTCGATCAAGGCGCTGGGAGTTGATAACGTGCTATGGGCGATTGATTATCCGTATCAGCCGAGCGCGCCTGCGGTGGCGTTCATGGATTCCGCGCCCGTGTCGGCGGCAGAACGCGAAAAGCTCTATCATGGGAATGCGGAGCGGATTTTCCACATCAAGCCGGCGTGAGCACAGTGCCGCGCTAAAGACCGCGGCGCTACGCTTAAATCTTCGGCCCCCTCGTGGCGCCTACTGTTTCCGCGTTGCTTCGAAAAGGAACCACACGCGGCGCTGAGCCTCATCAATCCAGTTTTCGAGCAGGCTGGCGGTCGCCACATCGTTGGCCTCGTCGCACAAACCATGAACCGCAAGCATGCTGAGGACGAGCGCTTTGTTATCCTCGCGCAGCTCGGCAAGCATGTCGCCGGGATCCACAAAATCGGCGTCGTTGTCGTCCAGCCGCTGCAGACGGGAAATGTGTCCGATCGAGCGAATCGTAGTGCCGCCGATTTTGCGAACGCGCTCGGCGATTGGGTCGGTCATCGCGAAGATCTGGTCGCCGTGTTCGTCGAGCAGCAGGTGATAGTCCCGAAAATGCGGACCGCTCATGTGCCAGTGGAAATTCTTGGTCTTGAGATAGAGGGCGAATACGTCCGCCACCAGCGCGTTTAATGCGCCGGAAATATTCTTGACCGCTCCGGGCCGTATGTCGGACGGGGTCGCCAGCGGGGCCTTGCGCCGCTCCTTCACATCCGCTTTGTTCGCCATTGTGAGCTCCTTTTCGATTCGTTCGTTTCGCAGCCGTAGCAATATACCGCAGAACCTCTTGGATGCGGGAGTGACGGCCCTCGACGCATGGACTTCCGAGCGCCCCGAAGGGGCGTACCCTTGCAGAAGACGAGGGAATCTAGCGCCGGATGAAGAAATAGGCGGACATGGCGAAGCCGATGACGATCACCAGCCAACGTACGTGCTGGGGATTCATTTTCTGCGCGACGTAGGCGCCGCCGTAGCCACCGATCAGCGCGCCCACCAGCATCACCAGCGCCTGCGGCCAAACGATCACCCGCGCGAAAATAAACGTCGCGAGCGCCACGCCGTTGACGATGCTGACCAGCAGCGTCTTCATGCCGTTCATCGCGTGGATATCTTCCATGCCCATCAGGGCGAGGAGCGACAGGAAGAGGATCCCCACTCCCGCGCCGAAGTAGCCCACGTAGATCGAAACGAGCAACTCAAGAAACAGCACGCCCGCAAACAGGGTGCGCGGGCCGCGCGTGCCACCGGGTGCGTCCCCGGCCTTGAGATTCGCGCGCCCGCGAATCCAACGCGTGATGGGCCCGCTGAACACGAACAGCAGGGTGGCCCCGAGCAGCAGCCACGGAACCATGCGCATGAAGGTGCCCTGGGGCGTCACAAGCAGGATGCGCGCTCCGAGCACGCCTCCGATCACACCAGTGATGATGAGGGGCGGCAACAGGCGCCGCACCTCTGGCGTGAATGCCTTGCGATACGCGACTGTGCTAGCCACCGTTCCGGGCCAGACGGCGGCGGTGTTGGTGGCGTTCGCAGCGATGGGCGCGATACCCGCGAAGAGCAGTGCCGGAAAAGAAACGAAGCTGCCGCCTCCGGCGACCGAGTTGATGGTGCCCGCAATAAACGCCGCGAAAAAAAGGAAAACCGGGTGGCTGAAATGCACGCGGAAGAATACCTTGAGGCGAGGCCTAAGTCATCTGAGTGGTGTAAGTATCTCACCCGTAAGAGGATGAGGACAGTCCTCGGAGCATTCGGGCGCCCGGCCTGGGGCGCCCGAAGAATTCCGATCTAGCCGTGGCCAACGCGAATGTGCGAGAAGGAGCTAAAGAGCCCAAAAACATTCAGGAGCCAGAGCACGGTACAGATGACCACGACGGCGTTCAACAGGGATTTGATCGTCCCTTGCATCGGTATGTACGCATTGACCAGCCAAAGCAAAACGCCCACCACGACCAGAACTAACAGGATGTTTAGTAGCGGCATGTGCGATTAACCTCCTTCTTTAGTGAGTCATCCGGGTGCGACTCGAGAGCATCGTAGACGGATAGGCCGCCGGGCGCTATACACTGAAGGGAGTAGCGCCCCGGGAGAGATGCGTTACGGCGCGGTTCCTACGGCTCGCATACCGATCCCCTCCAAGCGAGCCCTTCCTTGCCCGGGTGGACACTTTGGTATAGTGTGTTCATCTTCCTGTAACATTCAATTCGCGGAGGCGAATAGTTTCATGTCCGGATTCCTGCGCAGAATTCTCCCACGCGAGAAGTCGTTCTTTCAGATGTTCAACCAGCAGGCGGAAAATGTCGAGGCGGGCGCAATCGCCATGGTCGAGATGCTGGAGCATTTCGAGGACGCCGCGGCGCGAGCGGACAAGGTCGAGGACTTCGAGCACATCGGGGATACGATCACGCACAACATCCTGCGAAAGCTGAACCAGACCTTCGTAACGCCGTTCGATCGCGAGGACATTCACGAGCTGGCGAGCAAAATTGACGACGTGATTGATCTGGTGGACGCGGCGGCCACGCGGATGGTGACCTACCGCGTGAAGGAGTTGCGTCCGGGCGTTCTCGATCTGGCAACGACGGTTCGCCTGGCTTCCACGCAGATCGTAGCGGCGGTTCGGCTGCTCGACAAAGGCGACCACATCCTGGACCACTGTATCGAAATCAACCGGCTGGAAAATTTAGCGGACCGCCAGTGCCGGGATTTGATTGTCACCCTGTTCGAACAGGAAAAAGATCCGGTCGAAGTGATCAAATGGAAAGAAATTATCGAGACGCTCGAATTCGCCACGGACAAATGCGAGGACGTGGCCAACGTAATTGAAACCGTCACTCTGAAAAACGCCTGATCCCGTGCTGATTCCCCATCCAATTTCCAAGGTAGGCCTGGAAGCGTCCGGGCGCGAGCCGTTGTCGGCAAATGGAGCGGCGGCGTGACGTCCTTCCATCTACTTGTCGTGATCGTCTTCGTCAGCCTGGCATTCGATTTCACGAATGGCTGGCACGACGCGGCGAGCTCGATTGCGACGGTGGTCTCCACGCGCGTGCTGAGGCCGCTCTGGGCCGTGGTCTGGGCAGCGTTCTGGAATTTTGTGGCTCCGCTGACTTTCGGCACGGCGGTTGCGGCCACGGTTGGCAAGGGGCTGGTGCACCTTGAAATGGTGACGCCGCAGGTGCTGCTCGCAGGCCTGCTGGGAGCGATCATCTGGAACTACGCGACGATCCGGCTCGGGATCCCGTGCAGCTCGTCGCACGCGCTGATCGGGGGCTACGGCGGAGCGGCGATCGCGGCGGTTGGATTTAGAGCCATCATCGTGCACGGCTGGATCAAGCCGATCATTTTCATTTTCATCGGGCCGATGATTGGGATGGCGGCGGCCATTATCGTGACGGTCGTCAGCAGCTGGATCGTCCGGCGGCAGGCGCCGCAGAAAATAGACCGGTGGTTCCGCCGGCTGCAGCTGGTTTCAGCGGCGGCTTTCAGCTTCAGCCACGGCACCAACGACGCGCAGAAAAGCATGGGAATCATTACTGCCGCACTGGTCACCGGCGGGGTCATGCCCGTCTACAGGGTCCCGGATTGGGTTATCATTTGTTGTGCGCTGGCCATGGCCGGCGGAACGATGGCGGGTGGGTGGCGCGTCGTCAAGACGATGGGACAGCGAATCACGAAGCTGAACCCTTTTGGCGGATTTGCCGCGGAGACTTCGGCCGCGATCACATTGATCGGCACGGCGGCGGCGGGAATTCCGGTTAGCTCGACGCAGGTGATCACCGGCGCGATTATGGGAGTGGGAGTGTCGCGCAGGATTACGGCCGTTCGCTGGGGCGTTACGCGGCACATTCTTTGGGCGTGGATTCTGACGATTCCCGGCGCCGGTTTGATGGGCGCGATATTTTATTTGTTGTTCTTACACTGGATGAGATGAGATGAGATGACCGAAAACACACTGCCGTTTGCAACGATTGAAGAGGCTGTCGAGGATATTCGCCAGGGGCGCATGATCGTGCTGGTGGACGACGAAGATCGCGAGAACGAAGGCGATCTGACCATGGCGGCGGAAAAAATCACCCCCGAAGCCATCAACTTTATGGCGAAGTTCGGGCGCGGGCTGATCTGCCTGTCGCTTTCCGAGCAGCGATGCGAAACGCTGGATCTGAAGCCGATTTCGCCGCGGAATACGTCCATGTTCGGGACGCCATTTTGCGAACCGATTGACGCGCGGCGAGGCACCACAACCGGGACGAGCGCATGGGATCGCGCGACGACCATTCTGGTGGCGACCGATCCGCATACGAAGCCGGAGGATCTGGCGCGGCCGGGGCATGTGTACACGCTGAGAGCGCGCAATGGCGGAGTGCTGGTGCGCGCGGGCCAGACCGAGGCTTCCGTGGACCTGGCGCGCATCGCGGGCCTGAGCCCTGCGGGCGTGATCTGCGAAATCATGGACGAAGACGGCACGATGGCGCGCATCCCGCAGCTCATCGAGTTCTGCCGGGTTCACGGGATGAAGCTGGTGACGGTCGCGAGCCTGATCCGCTATCGCATGCAGCATGAGCGCAACGTGCGGCGCATCGCCGAATCCGTGCTGCCCACAAAGTACGGCGACTTTCGGATGATTGCGTACTCGAGCGACGTGGATCACGAGATTCACGTGGCTTTGGTGCGCGGCGATTTGGCGAATGATCCTCCCGGAGTCTCAGACGAGGGGAACCCGCCGCTGGTGCGCGTCCATTCGCACTGCCTGACGGGCGACGTGCTGGGTTCTACGGCATGCGACTGCCGCGAAATTCTCGAAGGATCGCTCGAGGCGATTGCCGCGGAGAACCGCGGGGTTTTCGTCTATCTGCATCACACCGGACGCGGATTTCGAATTGATTCGCGCAATGATGAAGTGGCTGCGCTGCCCCAAATCATCTTTCATGAGCGCGGGCATGTGGAGCGCGATCCCGGCGTGCAACGCGTGATCCAGCACGAGAGCGGAATCGGCGCGCAAATCCTGAAGGACCTTGGCTTGCGCCGAATCCGCGTGCTCACGAATTTGCCTCGGAAAGTCGTCGCGCTCAAGGGTTACGGCATCGAGATCGCAGACCAGGTACCGCTGACGATTAAGCCGGCGAAGCAGAGCCACCAGGTTATCTAGCCCGAACCGCTACCGCCCGAAAACCAAAACCACAAATGAATCCGGCGCCATACCGCCGCGCGGGTGTGGATTGTCCGCAGTGGGCGCGGGCGCCGGCGTGAATTCCGCAGTCACCAGATAGACTTCGTGAGTCTTTGGATCGAGCGCCATGGTGCGAGCGCCTGTTTGGGTTGGCACGTCCTCGACCACGGTGAATTTGTCCGGAGAATCCTCGTGCACAACAGTTAGCGTGCCGCTCCCATTTGACGCGAAGGCAAAACCAGTGGCCGGATCGAACTGGTTGGAGTCCACTCCGGCGCCGATGGGCGGGGTCGCGATGACTTTTCCGGTATCGGAGTCCATCACAGCCATCATCTTGTTGGCGCAGCCGGCGAACAGTCGGTGGTTCTTCACGTCAATGGCGAGGCCGGTCGGATTCGTGCAGGGAGCCAGCGGCCAATGCGCGGTGACGACGAGATTCTTCGAGTCGAACTGAACCACTTCACTTTTGGTCTCGACGTTGACGTACAGATGCCCCGCGCCGTCGGAGACTGCAAATTCCAGCTTGCCACCAACCGGAGTTGTGCCCACGACGGTTCCGGTGATCGCATCAATCGCCGTAACGTCTCCGCTGCGCCCGTTCATTGTGAACACGCGCTTCGTCGCAGGATCGTAGACGATCGCGTCCGGGTTTGTGCCAGCCTGCGCGTGGCCGATCACCTGAAGCGACTTGAGATCGAAGATGGATACGGTGCCGGCCTGCCCGTTGGAGGTGAATCCGTTGCCGGGACCGAGCGCGATGCCATGCACGCCGGCGGTGTCAGGAATTTCGCCGACAACCTTTTCCGTGTCCACGTCGAGGACGACTACTTTTGTGCCGCGCGAAATGAAGAGGCGCCGCGTGGGCGAGTCAAAAGCGAGGTAATCCCAAAAGCCCTCGCCGCCGAGTTTGATTTTTTTCAGGAGGTGGTAGCCGGAAGGCCCGGGTGCTTGCGCTGCATCCGCGCGGGCGGACGTGCTCTTCGCGCGCAAATGGGCGCTGCCGACCGTAGCAGCTGTTGCGAGAAAAACCATCAGCATGACGAAAGTCAGTGACGAAAAAAGACGGCGAAGTGCCATTGAGATCTCCTCACGCGGCGCGCGCCGCCGATGCAAGTTTCGCAGCCATGGTATGCCGGGCCAGATGCGACGGTCAAATGAAGGGCAGGTTAATAGGCGTCAGTGATTCGGCGCGGGCGATGCCTGCGGGGTGGGCGGTGACTTTTTTACCGGCGGAGGCGTTTTCTGAGGCGGCGCGCCCACAGTGATGTAAGGGCGCATCTTTTGAGTTTCGTTTCGGAGATGCCGCGGATGGCGAGCAAATCCTCCACTCGGTGGAAACGTCCCGTCTTCGTGCGGAACTGGATGATGGCTTTGGCGGTGGTGGGCCCGACGCCGGGAAGTTCCTCGAGTTCCTTCGCCGACGCGAGATTGATGTCAATCGGATGCGTAGGCGGATTCTTGTTCGCCGAAGACGTGATGGCCGCCGTCAGCGTCAGAAATAGCAACGCAGCGTAGCTCGTCAAATTCGCAGCGATTCTAAGACTCATCTTAGGCCACTTATTTCGCCTTGGCTGCGCAACCCGAAGTAGCGCTTTGCGTTTAAGCCACCACATTTCCCGTGGCGTCGTATTCGATAACCGGGCCGAAGAGCGCGGCTTGTTCGCCGATTAGGGCGCGGTCACCGACCAGGACGATCTGCGCGTTTGCGGAATCGAAATGGCGCCGCGCGGCGGTCAGGACATCCTCCGCAGTGAGCGCGCGAATTTTCTCGCGATACGACTCGAGGTAGCCCTCCGGCAACTGATCGAGATAGACGGTCGAAAGCTGGCCGAGGAGGCCGTCCTGCGTGGCAACCCCGAGCGAGAAAACGCCGGTCAGGTAGCTGCGAGCGCTATCGAGTTCTTCCGCTGTAACTGGAATGGAGCGCATGCGGTCCATTTCGTAGAACATTTCGGTGAGCGTGGCGGCTGCCACATCGTTCCGCACCGCGGCGCGCACGGTAAAATATCCCTGCTGGCGCAGTGCGTTGACGCCGCTACCGGGGCTATAGGTATAGCCCTTCTGCTCGCGAATATTCAGGACGAGACGCGAATGAAACGCGCCGCCGAAAATCGAATTTGCGAGCATCAGGCGAAACCAATCGGGATTGCGCCGAGTGATGGCGATATTGCCGAGAAGCACCTGAGTCTGCACGGTGCCCGGCAGGTGCACCAGATGCACGCGGCGACCCGACTGGCGCGGCGGTTCCGGTGACACGGGCGCCGTGGGCATGGGCGCCTTCCAAGCGCCAAAGATTTTCTCGATTTGCTCGAGCATGGCGTCCGCGGAAAAATCGCCGACCACGATGAGCAATGACTCCGCCGGGACGTAGTGCTTCCTGTAGAACTCCGCGAGCTGATCCCGCGTGAATCCGGCGAGCTGCTCTTCGGTTGGCGCGACGACGGCGTACGGATGCTCGCCGAAAAGAATTCGCCGAAGGCGTTCGCTGGCGAGGAACCCGGGCGTCGTGCGCTCGATTCTCAGCTCTTCGAGGCGCTGGCGGCGCTCGCGCTCGAATTCATCCTCGGGAAACGAAGCGTTGCGCGCGATGTCCGCCATCAGCTCCAAGATTCCGGACGAGAATTCCGCGAGGCCCGACGCGGAAATGGCGCTGGAATCGGCTCCGGCGTGCGTGCCAAGGCCTGCGCCCATGCGGCGCAGATCTTCTTCGATCAGCCGGCTGGGGCGCGAGGCAGTTCCGGTGCGAACCACTGTGGCCGTCATTTCAGCCAGACCGGGCGCGCTATGCGCCACGACGGCATTGCCGCTGCGGAAGTAGAGCTGCGTGGAGATTTTCGGGAAGGTGCGCGATTCGACCAGGACGACTTGCAACCCATTCGACAGCGTGCGAACGGTACGCTTCGGCCACGCTACTGCGCTTTCCGGCGCGAGGGCCGGCGGCTCCGTGCGAACAATTGGGGACGCGGCGGGCGTGGTCATCGCGCGCCTCCGGGAGTCACGGGGCGCCGTAAGAGGACGGCGCGGTTGCGCGGGATCAGATATTTTCGCGCGAACGCTTGCACCTGCTCGGGCGTGACGGCGAGAAAACCATCCAGCATCGTGTTGATGCGATTGGGGTCGCCGTCGAAAAGCGTGAAACACGCGAGATAGTGCATCAAGCCGAAGCGTGGCATGGCGGCGCCCATGCCGCCCTCGAGCATCGAGTAGTAGTCCGAGCGGAACTTCACTTTTACGGGATCAAGCTCGTCGAGCGCGATTCCCTTCTGCTGAATTTCTTCAATCACTTCGTCGAAAATGGCGACCGTGCCCTCGGACGTGAATTCGGGCTTGTGGAAGATGCGCGTGACCATTTGCGTCGGGCCGTTGGTGTCGAAGACGTCCGCGCTGCCGTCCACATCCACGGCGATCTCTTCCTCGAGCACCAGCTTGCGATAGACGCGCCCGGCGCGGCCGCCGTGCAACACGCGATCGAGAATCCCCGCGGCAAACCAATCGGGGGTGCCGCGCGGAGGCAGCGTGTAACCGATGGCGATGGCCGGAAGCGGACCGAGCTTCTCCTCGACCTCGCCTCTGCGCTCTTCAGTTTGTGGCGGCTCGCTCACGTCCGCGTGCGGCAGCATTGGCTGCGGCGGAATATCTTCGAAATAGCGCTTCGCGAAAGCGAAGCCCTCGGACGGCTCGAAATCGCCGAGCATCAGGAGCACTGCATTATTCGGCGCGTAGTAGGTGTGAAAGAATTTCTGCACGTCGGCGAGCGTGGCCGCGTCGAGATCGGCAAAATCGCCGTAGAAATTGTGCGCGTTGGGCCAGTTCCGAAACGCGACAGGCGGCAGATCGAGCCACGGAAAGCCGCCGTAAGGCTGGTTCATAACGTTGACGCGAACTTCTTCCTTCACGACGTCGCGCTGATTGCGGAGATTTTCGTCGTCCACTTTGAGCGCGCGCATGCGGTCGGCTTCGAGCCAGAGGACGCGCTCCAGTGCATTCGATGGCACGGACTCAAAATAATTCGTCACGTCGTAATTCGTCGTGCCGTTGAGCATGCCGCCGGAGGAATTAATCAGGCGAATATGCTCCATCTTGCCGGCGTTTTCCGAGCCCTGGAACATCATGTGCTCGAAAAGATGCGCGAAACCGCTGCGGCCGTGCGGCTCCAGGCGAAAACCAATTTGATAATAAACGCCGACCGTGACGAAGGGCGCGGAACGGTCCGGCGACGCGACGACGCGCAAGCCGTTGGCGAGCGTGGTGTGCTCGACTGGAATGTGCAGATGCTTTGGCGATGGATTCAACGATTGTCCTCCACGAGATTTCTTAGCAACTTTTTGAATTGGTCGCTAGCAGCATTGTCCTCAGCGGCTAAGCCCCCTCGTTCTCGGGGCCGTTTTGTCCGAGCTAAAGAGTCAGTGTGGCAACTCGAGAATCTTTGTGGGTCGTGGCTTTAGCCACGACATCAGCTCCGCAAAATCGGACCGGCTTCAGCCGCTGAAGTTCCGATTTTGCAGCGCTCACACAAACTCTCTAAAGCTCCGACTCGCTAAACCAGCCTATCTATCAACGGGCTGCGAGCGCGCGCTTGATCTTCTTCAGTGCCGCGGCCGGACTCTTTGCTAGCACGCGGCCCGCCAGAAGAGACGACGCGGCATACGCTTGCCGAAATTCGCGCGGATACTTTGTCAGCGCTTTTGCGTGCCTTGCAACAATCGCGTAATCCCCTCGCGAAAGCGGCCCGGTCCACGCAGCGCGCGGCCCGATGCGCTCTATATTATCGAAGATTTGGCGAATTAAAGGTATGAGCGTTTGCATGGCGCGCGCCCGCGTGAAGCCGATGCGCATCAGGAGCTGCACGCCCGCTTCGATCGCGGGATAGGTGCTGCCGGCCGCCATGACGGCGGCCGCGTGATAAATGGGCTTGTCGCGGGTATCGATGGCGACCGTGACCCCTCCGAGCGATTTGCCGATGGATTGCGCCATGCGCCGGGCCTTGGGATCGCCTTCGACGCCGAAGATAACGCCGCGAAGATTCGGAATTACCTTGCCGCCGAACGCTTGCATGGGATGAAGCGAGCCCGTCGCGGCGCCACAGCGCGCGAGCGGCGCGAGGACGGTGCGGTCGAGCGTGGCGCTGGTATGCAGGATAATTTTGCCTTTGCATCCGGCGCGGCCGATTTTGGCTAGAGTGCGCGCAAGCGCCGGGAGATCGTCATCCGCCGTGCAGAGCAGAATCACGTCTGCGGCAAACAAGTTGGCCGTAAGGCGGCTGAAAGGCGTGCCCGCGCCAATGCTGCGGACGGCCGCGCGCGCCGTCGCAGCGGAGCGCGTTACAACTGCACCGATTCGCCAGCCGCGCTCGCGCAAGCGTTTGCCCAGCGTTCTGCCTACGCGACCCGCGCCGACGATGGAAAGAGTGCGCTTCATGCGGAGTGGTAGAATACCGTGGTAGTTGGAATTTGTTTCTATTTTCTCTCGGTTTATCTGTGTTTATCTGTGTTCATCTGTGGTTGCGTTCCTCTTGCCGGGGGAAATTGAGCGTTGCACATTTTCTGGACTGTGCTTTTCGGACTCATCGCCTTCGGCTGGATCGCCGGAGCGATCGAGCTCGCGCTGGGCGTGCAAACGATTCCCGCGCTCGATAGCGTTGCTCCCCTGAGGGATTCCCAGTGCCCGCCGGTGTCCATTCTTTTCGCCGGGCGCGACGAAGCCGAAAAACTGCCGGGCGCGATCGAGACGATGCTCGCGCTCGACTATCCCAAATACGAAGTGATTGCCGTGGATGATCGCTCGGAGGACGCTACCGGCGCGATTCTTGCCGCCGCCGCGAAGAAGGATGTGCGCCTGAAGCCCGCACGCGTGGATACACTGCCCGCCGGATGGCTCGGGAAGCCGCATGCGCTGCAGCAGGCGTATGAACGTTCGACCGGCGAGTGGCTGGTGTTCACGGATGCGGACGTTCATTTTGCGCCGGACCTGCTGCGCCGCGCGATCGCGCTGGCGGAAGAAAATCACTGGGACCACATGACGCTACTGGGCGCGCCGAAGATGTACACGTTCGGCGAAAAAGTGGCGCTGACTTTTTTCGGAATCTGTTTCTTGATGGGCACGAAGCCCTGGCGGGCGAATGACCCGAAATCGCGTGGTTATACGGGCGTGGGAGCGTTCCAACTGATCCGGCGAAGCGCCTACAAACAAATGGGAACGCACCGGCGGCTGGCGATGGAAGTGATTGACGATATCAAGCTGGGGAAACTGGTCAAGGAAGCAGGGCTTCGCTCGGGCGTGGCGACGGGCGGCAATGCCGTGAGTGTCCACTGGCACGCGGGGCTGGGCAACACGATTCGCGGAACCACAAAGAATTTCTTTGCCGCGACTGGCTTTAAACTGTGGCTGATTACCGCGCAGATTTTGGGGACGCTGCTGATGTTTGTGTTTCCCGTGCTCGCGCTGCCGTTTGTGCGCGGATGGCCGCTCACACTCGCGCTGGTTGCTGTGGCCTTGCCCGCCATCATCGGCGCCGGAGTGGCTATCAAACTAGGGGCTCCAGTCGCGTACGCGCTGACGTATCCGCTGGGCGCGGTGATTATCTGCTGGATGCTGACGCGGTCCACGATTGTGACTCTATGGCAGGGCGGCGTTACCTGGCGAGGGACGTTTTATTCACTGGATGAGTTGAGGCGAGGAGTTGTCTGACCGAAGGGGTCATGACGCGACATTCCTCGGTAGAAGCGTGCGTGTTCCGGAGCCCGTGTGAGGAGCAGGGAATCTTTGTGGGTCGTGGCTTTAGCCACGACATAACCCCGGCAGATCGAGACGGCTTTAGCCGCTGAAGTTCCCTACAACCATAGAATCATCAGCCGGTTACGCAGTGTGCGTAGTTTCCACAATAGACAGAATTCTCAAAATCAACTAGCGTGAGTCGGGGCGGTTTTTCGCCCCGCTGCTGGCCGATTCTGTGCAGCATCACTGCACATCGGCTCGCTTGCCGCGCCGTAACGCGCAGTGTGACGGCGGGCCCTCCCTCTAGACGAGGGTTGTATCGCTCTTTGAAAACTGAATTAGTCCTTTGGGTCTGGTGGCACAGACACTCATGTCTGTGCTCTTGCGACTGCCCCGCCGCCGCAATCACGAGCCACCGCGGAAGAACTTCTCGTTGGGTTCCGTGCGGCCTCCGCTGTTCCGGTGAAAGCGTGGGCCTTCAGGCCCACGAAACACACCGCCTCTAGTCATGGCTTCAGCCATGGGATTTTGCACGGCGCCGCCGCTCGCCAACCATCAAAAGAAGTGACACACCATGCAAAGTAATCTCCGGCCTAACTCATTGAAAACAAACGATGGGCACCATAATAAAGTGACACACTTTTTCGAGGCCCCTGGGACGCATCGGTCGGGCGCGCCAAGCATTTGGGACGGGCCTGATGGTGCTGCGCCCCTACGAAGCCTTCTTCGTTTCGGGCGCCAGGGGGACTTCGGTGGCGGCGATTACGCCCAGGTCGCGCTGCTTCAGGGCGCGGATGCGGTCGCGGAGGCTGGCGGCGCGCTCGAATTCGAAATTCTTCGCAGCTTCGCGCATCTGGGCTTCGAGCTGAATCACGGCCTGCTTCAACTCGTGCTCGTTGGTGATGTCGCCAATCGGCACTTCGTCCGCCGGTACCGTGATGTAATCCGCTTCCACGATTCGCGCGAGCTGCATGTCCACGGACTTGATGATAGACATCGGCGTGATGTTGTGTTCGCGGTTGTATGCCTCCTGCTTCGCGCGACGCCGGCTGGTTTCGCCGATGGCCTGGCGCATGGAATCGGTCATTCGATCGGCATAGAGAATCGCGCGACCCTCGATGTGCCGCGCGCAGCGGCCCATGCTCTGAATCAGCGACGTGGCGCTGCGTAGATAGCCTTCCTTATCGGCGTCGAGAATCGCGACGAGCGAGACCTCCGGCAGATCGAGTCCTTCGCGCAGCAGGTTGATCCCGATGAGCACGTCGAATTCGCCGCGGCGCAGGCTGCGCAAAATTCGCACTCGCTCGAGCGTCTCGATTTCGGAATGGAGATAGCGGCAGCGCACGCCGACTTCGGAGAAATACTCGGAAAGGTCCTCGGCCATGCGCTTGGTGAGCGTAGTGACGAGGACGCGTTCGTTGCGCGCGGTGCGAACGCGAATTTCTTCCAGAAGATCGTCCACTTGGCCTTTCACCGGACGCACCTCGGTTTCCGGGTCCACAAGCCCGGTCGGGCGGATCACCTGCTCGACCACAACGCCTCCGGATTTCGTCAACTCGTACGGACCGGGCGTCGCGGAAACATAGACGACCTGGTTGACGCGATGCTCGAACTCCTCAAAATTGAGCGGACGGTTGTCGAGCGCGGAAGGCATGCGGAAACCGTAATCCACGAGCGTTTGCTTGCGCGACCGGTCGCCCGCGTACATGCCGCGAAGTTGCGGAATGGTCTGGTGCGATTCGTCCACGAAGAGCAGGAAATCCGAGGGGACGTAATCGAGCAGCGTGGGCGGAGCCTCTCCGGGCAGGCGGCCGGACATGTGCCGGGAATAGTTCTCGATGCCGTGGCAATAACCGATGGTGCGCATCATTTCGATATCGAAGTGGGTGCGCTGCACGACGCGCTGGGCTTCGACAATCTTCCCCATGCGCCCTAGTTCGCCCTTCCACCAATCGAGCTCCTCGTAGATGGTCTGGATGGCGCGCTCTTTCTGCGCGGCAGGCAGGACGTAATGGGTCTTCGGGTAGATCGGCAGGCGCGAGATTTCGCCGTCTTTCGAGCGGATTTGTCCCGTGAGCGGATCAATCTTGCGGATCGCTTCCACCTGACTGCCCCACAGCTCGATGCGCACGGCGAGATCGTCATACGGCGGATAGATTTCGATCATGTCGCCGCGAACGCGGAACGTGCCACGGCGCAGATCCTCAGAGCGCTCGTACTGGATTTCGACGAGTTTGCGCAGGATGGATTCGCGCGCGATTTGCTGGCCCTTTTCGAGCATCAGCATCATGCCGAAATACGCCTCGGGCGAGCCGATGCCGTAAATGCAGGAAACGGATGCGACGATGATCACGTCGCGGCGCTCGAAGAGCGAGCGCGTGGCGCTCATGCGGAGCTTGTCGAGCTCGTCATTGATCGTGGCTTCCTTTTCGATGAACGTGTCGCTCGAAGGAACGTAGGCCTCCGGCTGGTAATAATCGTAGTAGCTCACGAAGTATTCCACCGCGTTCTGCGGGAAGAACGACTTGAACTCGTGGAAGAGCTGCGCCGCCAGCGTCTTATTGTGCGCGAGGACGATCGAGGGGCGGTTGAGCTGCTCGATCACCTTCGCCATCGTGAAGGTCTTGCCCGAGCCGGTGACTCCCAGGAGAACCTGGTGGCGGTCGCCGTCGGTCAGCCCCCGAACAAGCTGGGAAATGGCTTCCGGCTGGTCGCCGCGGGGCTCGTAGTCACTGGCTAGCTTGAATTTCATGGCGCATCGCCTCTGGGCCGAAAATTGGGGTGCTCGAAACTCTTTATTATACCCCTTCTGTCAAAGCGGCATCGCGTGGGGCGCAGCAAGCAGCGCCCCTACGAATTCCCTCCCAGTGCGAAGCTGCAGCTAAGGATGATCTGGGATCAGCGTGATTTCGGACTGGCTCTGCACTTTGCCCACGCGATGAATGCTGGAGCCGCTGCTGGCACTGATGATCTGATAGTCCATTTCCTGCGTGCTGGTCTGCGTGGAATTGACGAGGAGGCCGGTCGCGAGCGAGATGGAATCGAGGCTTTCGCCCGAACCTGTCCAGGTACCGGACGTTCGCAGGCCGTTGCGGCGATAGTCGTCGGGCGTATCGTCGGCATGAGTGGAACCGCGGCGCAGGATCGTAAAATGGGTCAGGATTACGGCGCAGTCGTCCGGACGCGCGCTCGCTGGACTGCCGGAAGCCTGCGATGCGGCGGACGAACCGCATGTTTCGTCGCGCAGATAGGACGAATCGGAGCGCCTCATAAGGCCGGAGAGCAGCGCGCCGGCAATCGGCTGCTCGTTTGTCCATTTCTGTCCGATGGCGACGCCCTTCTGCGGAAACGAGCTGCCGGGAGAAAGGCCCTGAAGTAGTGCCAGCGCCGATTCGGCCGCGGATTGGTCAGCGTTCCGCTGGCCAGCGGTCGGTTGGCTGGAAGCGGCTGCGCTTACATCCTGGAAGTCCGTGAATTGACCGTACGGCTGCAACGTGAACTCGACGGAGCGGCCTTCGAGCCGATTGTATTGATCAGTGAACGAAGTGGCCGCGAGATCAAGCGCATCTGTCTCGGATTCGGCACTGGATTTTTCGTACGTGGCGTGGAACCGGACCTTGCCGTCGGTCGAAACGCCGCGCGTTTCCAGGCGAACGACCATGTGGATCGTCTGCGTTGATTTCGAGCCGCCCTCGGGATTGACGATGGGAGTGGTGGTTGCTCCGGTTGTGGTGGTGCGCGATTCAATGCGGTAGCGAAGGACTTCGCCGGGAGCAAATTTAGGAGCGAAGCGCACACGCACACCCGCCGTGGCTGCGAGCGCCAACATAAACAGAGTCAAACACGCGAATAAAGTGAAACGAACCGAATACACGCGGCGCGACTGCATCGAAAGAACGCTAGCATACGCACGGGAGCGAGGCAAACCGACGCTAGCGCGAACGTCGGACCAGACCCGGCGGCACCACAGCTTTTGGCGCAGCGAGCGATCCGGTGAGGCGGAAGGAGCCGTCGGGCGCGCTGAATCGCAGGTCGAGATTGCGACTGAAGTCTATGGTTCCGGATGCGTTGACGGAAGTATCGCCATTCGTGGCCAATCCCAAACTCTGGATTTCTATCTTGCGCTGAGCGCAGGAGAAGGTCGCGACGCCGTTTTGGAATCGAGCGGATCCGGAACTCTGCGGGCGACCTCCCAACGCTTTCGATAAATCAAAATTCACCAGCTCAGGGCTATCCGCTTTCACGCGGCCCTGGCAGGTGAGGGACGCAAGTAGATCGGTCCGATTGGCGCCGCGGGCAACAAATGAAAGCTGCCCGCCTGCGGATTCCGCTGTAAATCCGTCAAGCGCCGGCGTCGCGGCAGCGAGCGAAGCGATATCCACGCGCGAGAAATCCAAGTCTGCTTGATAACCCGGCGAGGCGCTTAAATCCGCGTCGAACATGCCGCTGACCTGCCCACCGTAAAATTGGCCGGCCGCATCCGTAAGCACAATGTGGCGGCCTTCGATTTTGAGATCGCCCTGCAGATGGCGGATGAGCAAAGGCTCGAGCGTGAACTCATCGAGAGAGAGGCGCCCGATCGCGCGAAGATTTTCCGGCGCGGCATTCGTCTGCGCGCGCGAATTGAGAAACGGCAGCATGCGGTCGAGAAAACTTTGCCGCCACGCGGGATTGAGCCAGCGATCGAGATCCGCCGCCGCGAGATGGTCCGCCGAAAGCGCAAACTGCCAATCGGCGGACGGGTCGCGACGGTCGAACGTGCCGCTCCAGCGCGCGCCGAAAGCCTGCGCGGACGTGAGAGCTATATGGCGAGCGCCCGGCTTCCATTCCGCGCGGGCCTTTATTTGATCTACGGACCGGTTCAAGAATGGCGCTCGCAGCGAATCGCCACTCGAACCTGGACCCGCGGCGGCGCCTGACCCACCGAATTCGACCCAGCCAACAGACTGGCTCGTCCCGCCGCCGGGCCACGGATAGGGGGCTTCCTGCCACCGTAGATCGCAAGCGAAAGGACCGGAGAGATCCCAGCCCCGGGAGAGATTCCATCCGAGGGCAGCCGCTCCTGCAATCAGATCGCGCGCCTGGCTGGTGCTTCCTGCGATATGCCAACCGGGAGGCGTATTGCGCGCGGGCTTGGTCGAAGTGTCCAGCCGAAACAAGCCGCCAGATGGACCAGCCGCGGCGCCCCAAGAAAGAGAAATCGGAGCGAATGAATATTGGCCCTGAGCGTAATGTAACTCGACTTGTCCCAAATGGGCAGACCTGCGAGGATCCGCGCCCGAAAAATCGAGCCCAGCGCTCGACACGGTCGCACTCACGACGCGCGGCGGCCAGCCCGCAGCCTCGCCGTTCACTTCCGCCCGGCCGCGAACGGAAACGCTATCCGCGATACCGGGATGAAATGCACGCAGCCACGGCAGAAGATCGTTTACGTCAAGGAGTGACGTTACCGTGAATTGAACGGGTGGAGATTTCTCCGCCGCCGACGATTCCGAGAAATCCCAACGTAGGTGCCCGGAAGCATGCGCGCTCGAATTGGGCGCATCGAGGGCAACGTCGGTGAACTCGATTCCAGGTGCTGCGGGATGCCAGATCGTTCGCGCGGTCAGGTTCACGGACGGAGTGTCGGGCCGAAGCGCGAGATCCCAGCGATGGACCTGCTGCAGTTGCGCGCGCCCTTGAATAGCCCAGCCGTCATCCTGGTCGCGCGTGCGAGCGTTGATCACCATCGCGAGCGCGCCGCGAATCCCGGCATCATTACCGCCCGCGAGCCGCAGCACGTCCGAGATCGAAGCATCGGTCCAGGAAATATCGAGCGCCGCAGGGCGAAGCCTCGAGGACGTGCCGCCCAGATCGCCCGAGACGTGAATTGTGCCCGCCTGCTGCACCACGATCGCGGCGCGCCAGGGAGTCGCGTCGAGATTCATGATCCAGCGGCCCGGGCGGTCCGTCTCAAGATTTCCCTTCACGCCAACAAATGCCAGCGGAAGTTTTTCGTCGCCATTCTTGAAATTTACGCGCCCTCCGTCCACGTCAATCCTGCGGAAGCGGACGGCCGCGAACGGGAGCGACGGGCCAACTGGCACTCTGTACGCCGGATTCCCCGCCGGCTGCGGAAGCCACTGAGCGAGATTCCAGTCGCCAGCCGCATTTCGCACAAGGTTTAGACTCGGCCTGGTGAGCGAGAGCGTGCCGAGCTCGATGTGTCCGCGCAACAGGCTGGCCCAGCGCAGCCTGACGGTCATGGAATCGGCGCGCAGGAAATATTCGTGGCCGAATCTAGGGTCTTCTCCGACGGTTACGGAGTTCGCATCCAGCGCGGGTCCATCCCACAAACTGAGATTATAGCTCGCGACGTCAACGGGCCGTCCGAAAGCCGCTTCGATTCGCGCGGTCAGAATTCTGCGCAGAGCCGTGTGCTGGATCGTCAGGGAAACCAGTTCCGTGAGAATCCACAAGACGACGAGAATAAAGAAGCGCCCACTTGATCAATCGAATCCACAGCCGAGGCCACGAGTGCGCCGGCTGAAGAGTTTCCACGTGGGGGATGGCGTCGGAAAGAATGTCTGACATTGTGGATCTTTAGGAATTTATCGCCATTTTCCTGTCGAACGGACCCGGATACGCTTAGTGAACCTCGCGCAGCATGCGATGCCAACGCGTGCGGCTGGAGAGATGAATCAACGCCTCTTCGATGCCGCGGATGGTACCTAAGAGACTGCGATCATTGTAATCCCCAGCGGTCGCTTCGACAGACCAGTAAATCAACATGGGGCGACCCATGATCGCTTGACGGTCCACAAATCCCCAGTAGCGACTGTCCAAACTCACGTTCCGGTTGTCGCCCATGACGAAGTAATGATCGGGCGGAACGATCAGCTCACCAGCTTGGACGGAATTCATAATCTGGTCCGCCCATTCAGGACGCAGCCCACGTCTAGGGAAAGCAGCATCGGACGGAGGGAAATTGTCCCCGAAGGGATCATCCGCGGAAGGATCGTGCACCACATAAGGTTCTGCCAGGTGCACTCCGTTGACATAAACCCGCTCGTTGATGATTCGGATGCGATCGCCCGGCAGTCCGATCACGCGTTTGACGAAGTGGGGATGATCATCGAAGGGATACTTGAAGACGATTATGTCGCCGTGGCGAATGGGCCTGTACGGAAGCAGCTTTTCGTACCACGCACCGTTGCCTTCGAAAATGAACTTATTCACCAGCAGGTGGTCGCCGACGAGCAACGTCGGCTCCATGGATTGCGATGGAATCTTGAAGGCTTGCAATATAAAAGTAGTTAGGAAAAGAGCCAGCAGGATAGTGACTAATAAGGATTCGAGGAAATCAACGTAAGTGGCATTCGGCGCGCCAGGACGCGCGGGCGCAACTGCCGGCGGTACGTTTTCGGCCGAATCCGAAATCGGGGTTCCTGTTTCGAGCGATTCCATTCAGGCAGTCTCACCGCTTTGCCCCAGAATTTCGAGCGCGAGCTTCGCGGCGGCCTGCTCCGCTTCCTTCTTGCTGAGGCCGTGCGACGCGGACAATTTCACACCGTTGTGCCAGACCTCGACCTCAAACGTCTTGTTATGCTCGGGTCCAGATTCGTTCTTAACACGATACGCGGCGGCGCCGAGGCCGCGCTGCTGCAACCATTCCTGCAATGCGGATTTGTGATCGGGCCGCTCGAGGCCTTCGACGCCGTGCGCCAAGGCGGGGTCGAGAAGCGTTCGCCGCAGAAACGCGGCGGCTGCCGGCAAACCCGCGTCCAGATAGATGGCGCCGACGATCGCCTCATAAGCGTCGGCGAGCAGGCGTCTCTTCTCACGGCCGCCGGTCTTTTCTTCGCCCGGACCGAGGCGCAAATGACCGCCCAGCATCAAGCGCTGAGCTGCGCCGTAAATCGAAGGAGCGCTCACCAATCGCGCCAATCCCTTCGAAAGCTGCCCCGCGTCCCATTGGGGTGAGGATTCGAAGAGATGCTGGCTCGCCACCAGGCCGAGCACGCGGTCGCCAAGGAATTCGAGCCGCTCATTGTCAATTCCAACGTTGTTCTGGCGACGCGACCGGTGAGTGAGAGCGCGTTCGAGGCGGTCGGGTTCGCCGAAACGATGACCGAGCACCGTCTCAAGCTCGCCCAGCTCCTCTGCCGTCATGAACGGATCGCCTTTCTGACTTACTTCGGTTGCGCTGACTGTTTGTGAGCGGCATCCGCGCTTTGTTTGCAGCGATCTTGAAGAGCCCCCATGATCTCAGAACAGTGCGTGAAAGCGTCGGCAGCTTCCGGATAACGGCTCAATTGTTGCAGGTCCAGGCCGAGGACGTAGAAATCCGTGGCATCGGGACTTGCAGCGGCCTGCGTGGCCTGCTGCAGCTCCGACGCGGATTCGGTCGGATTCTGGCGCCGGAAATAAATCAGGCCGAGGCCACTGTGAGCCTCGCTGAGCACCGCCGCTTTGGATTGGGCAAATTGATCGTCAGTCAAACCCATTGGTTTCGGCATTATCGCAACGACTTCAATCGCGTGTTTCTCATATCGTTCGGCTCTGTCGAGATTCTTGGCTGCGTCCGGGTCTGTCGGGTTGTAGACATGAGGGATCACCCAGCCAACGATGGTGAGAACGGTCACATCATCCGGATACAAAGCGAGAGTCTTGTCGCCATACGAATAGAAATTTTTCCAGTCCTGCTTCACGTAATACGTCTGCACCAGCTCTGCATAAACGGATTCGAGGTAATGACTCGTCGGATATTTTTGCAGGAAATCGGTCCCGAGCTGGATTCGCGTGTCCTCGGCTCCCGGACCGGCTTCGAAGAAAGCCTTATAAGCGGCCTCCTCCGCGGGATCCACTTTCGGAGCTGCCGGCGGCGCGTTCGGATTCGGCTGCGCCGACGGCGCCTGCTGGCCGCTCGACGACGAGGACGCGGGAGGCGTGCCTTTCAAGCTGGGAGGCGCTCCCTGTGCAGAGCATACGGCCGCAACTCCCAAATTCGCGGCAACGGTCAAAAACAGAATTCGGATTCCGAAAGCGATAAATCGTGGCCTCATGTACGTGTCCCTCTCCTGGGTGCAGTTTGGCATTCGCTACTTCGGCTGAGCAGCTTGCTTTTTAGCCATGTCAGCGTTCTGCTTGCATCGGTCCTGCAAATTCCCTGCAATCTGACCACAACGCCCGAATACTTCGGCGGCGTCGGCAAACTTGTCCAGATTTTGCAGGTCCATTCCCAATACGAAGAGATCCGTGGGATCTGGATTGGGGTTGCTCTGTGTAGCTTGCTGAAGCTCGGCCATGGAGTTGGCGTAGTCCTCGCGACGAAAATAAATAAGCCCGAGAGCGCTGTGTGCCTCACTGGCTTTCAACGCTTTCACAGCGGCAAACTGGGCGTCCGTCAGGCTCGCCGGCTTGTGCATTGTCGCCATCACTTCGATAGCGTGTTTCTCGCAGGTCTCCGCCTTGTTCAATTGCTGGTCCGCGTTGGGATCATGTGGATTGTAGAAGTGCGGGATGACCCAGCCCACCGTGGACAGGATATCCACATCATCGGGCTTGAGCGCGAGAGCTTTGTCCGCCGCAGCGTAAAAGTCCTTCCAATCCTGTTTGTCGTAATAGGCGTTCGCAAGTCCGGCATCCACCGCCTCGGCGAAAATGCTTGTGGGGTACTTTTCCAGGAAAGCATTGCCGAGCAGGATTTTCTTATCCGAATCTTCCATGTGGAAAAAGACGTCGTATGCCTTCTGCTCTTTCGGCTCGATCCTAATTCCCGGCTGCGTTTGCACATCGGTTAGCTGGTGCATCTCGGTCTGTTGCATGTCCGTTGATTCCTGCACCGGAGTGGCTGGATTGCCCCTTTGCGCGCGAGAAATAGGCGCGACCAAAATGCTGGCGGCGAAAGATAGTAACAAGGCCCGAATAGCAAACCGCGCCGAAGGTGGAATGTTCATAGAGATCGGTCCTCCTGTTCCTCGATATTTCATGACCAGATCATAACAACAGACCTTTGCTTCACGGCTGGGGTTGCTGGCTTTCGGCGGGCCGCGTCGGAGGCTTGTAGGCCATCTCGACGCCGCTCTGCGCGGCAGCACGCGCGGCCTCGGGCGCTCCTTCCACCGTCAGCGCTGCCTGATATTCGTTCACGGCTAGCTCGCGTTCATCCTCGAGGTCGTGAATGCGCCCGAGGTACACATGCGACCACGCCAGAATGGACGAGTCCGGAGCGGGAACGCTGCCTGCACCGGGTGTTGTCGCGCCCCGCGCGGAAACAAGCTGCTCGAAGAGGTCCTTGGCGCGGTCTCCTTCGCCCGAAAGCACCGACACGATCGCCAGCCCGTACATTGCTCGCGGGTCATTTGGATACTTCGAGAATGCGGTTTGAAACGTCGCCGTAGCGGCAGCGATATCCTTACTCGCGATTTGGCGATTACCCTCGGTGATCCACTCCTCGAGCTCCGATTGCGGCGCCACGGGTTGTCCGTGCGCGCCGAGCAAGAGGGGAGCGCTGGCCGAAGCGAAGGTCACGCCCTGCAGGCGCTTCTGCTCCGCCTCGACGTCAATGCCCGTAATCAGGCCGGGGAAATAATACGACATCGCCGGCGAGTCTTTTTCGAACTTCTGCAACTGGGCGACGAGAGGGCGAACCAGAATGTAGCCCGATTCATCTTCATTCTTCAGCTCGGCTTCGAGCCTGTCACCGGAGAGATGATGAAGGCGCAGCTCAACCGCCTTGATCAAACACTCGTCCATTAAAGAAACGAAATCATCATGATATTCGGCGGGGAGTTGAGGCGCGCGGGCCGCCACGTTGAGCAAGGCCCGCTTGGTGTAAACGACAGGCCGATAGCGCAGTACGAAAGGATCGAGCATGTAGTGCAAGTAGGCGTGCTGGATCGTATCGGCCGAAGAATCGGACAGGCTTCCCACGATGATCGCGTAGCGGTCGCCGGAGTTACGGAAGTTCGCTCGAGATCCGACGAGCGGTTCGACATACACGGTGAACGTGCGCCCGTTGGCCGGCTTGGGGAGCTCGCGCAGATACGCATCGGAAACGGTTACGATCCTTCGGAGGGCGGACCGGAAGCCGGCCGCGACCGGCTCGGATTCCGGCTCGATTTTGGACCAGCGCGAATCGAGATGAGCCTCCTTATAGAAATCGGAGATGACGTCCTGAAACCCGTCAATCGTGAGCACGGATGGCGGAAGCACATCGCGATTGGCCGGCAACTGAAAACTCGGCGGAGGGTCAGCCACCAGAGCGAAGGTCATGTAAGGGGTAAGAGTTTCGGTTGGGCTCGCCAAAACATGCTCGCGATAAAACTGGCGCATGGCTTTGGCCGCCGGGCCTTGCATCTTGAGCAGATCATCGCGAAGCGCTATCCGCGCGGGCATGTCCGCGGGCAAGATCTGCTCGGCGTCAAATCCCGCAGCGTCAAGCGCGCACATGACCGCAAAGATTTGTTGGCTGGTTTCGACGCTGATGCCAGTGGCGCTTTGCTGCGGAACGTCCTGCGCCTGTAACTTGCGCACCGCGCCGCCAAGGCCGATCACACTGGCCAAAAGCACGAGCGCGGCGCACGCGGGGACCAATTTAGGAGCGAAATTTCGGATCGGCAAACTCCTCAATCGTTATTCCTCTTGGGATGCGGTTCGGTGGGCAAGCGTTTACTTCGGAATTCGTCGCGCCACCCAGCGCAACACACCGCACCGCTCGAACTCTAGCGAGCCAGTGGAGCGGAGTCAAGAATTGCGAGGGACCATCTGGAGGCAGATCAGGACCGAATGCTAGCCGCGGACGCGGACCTCGCTGAAGCTCAGCAGGACGCGCCCGCCGCCCATGGGACGGCCGAAGCCCAGCTGGGGACGGAAACTGGAAAATAGAAGTACCTGGTCGAGCTGCCGCTGTACTGCCGCATCGTTCGGGCCGGATAGAATCTTGTAAAAGAGAACTTGGCCCTGCGCGTTCAGCGTCGCCTCGATCAGCAGGGGACCGGAGTCGGGTTGGCCCTCCGTTCGGCTAATGCCAGGAACCGGGAACGGCGCCAGCCTTTCGAGCTGTGCCGGCTGAACCAAATTCAAAGGCAGATCATCAGCCTCCACACGGCCCAGCGGCATCCCCACGAGCATGCTCTGGACAACCAACATGAAGACGGCGACCGCTGTGAGCACTCCGCCGGTCGCCGGAACAGCGAGCGGCTCGAGAATATTCTGAGAGACCAAAAGCGCGCGCACCCACAAGCGATTCACGAAAGCCCAAGGAGAACGCACCTCCGAGGCCTGCGCACGAATCTGCGCGGCCAAACCCGCGGGCGCGTCCACAGGCTCGACGTTCGCCAAGTGAGTCGCCAGCAAGCGATAGCCCGCCAGCTCCTGCTGGCACTCGTGGCAGGAATTCAAATGTTCGCGCAGAAGGAAGCGGTCACGCGCACGGATAGCGCCGTCGAGAAAGCCGGGCAGATGCTTTTGGGCTTCGCGGCAGTTCATTGCGCGCCCCCGTGCATTTCCGTCGCTTTGATAGGTTCCGCGCAAGACGTCTCGATCGTTTCCGGCCGCGCCTCAAAATGAACCCTGGCGCGAAGTCGGGGCGAAGTCCGAGACCCGGAGCTCATGACTGCATTCCCCGAGACGGCTTGGCTTGGCACCTCATGCAACTCAGGTTGAGGCGCGCGCAACAATGGATCGAGAATCTCTTTCAGCATTCGCCTTCCGCGCATGATGCGGGACTTCACCGTTCCCACCGAAACCTCGAGAACCTCGGCGATCTCTTCGTAGGAAAGCCCCTCGAGATCCCTCAAAATCACGGCGCTGCGGAACACAGGCGGCACAGTCGCGAGCGCGTGGCGAACTGTCGCCTGCACCTCGTGCGCTGCGCACTGCTCGAACGGAGTGGCCTCAGCGTCTTTCAGTTCAAGCACGGGACTCTTATCCGGCCCCTCGACATCAATCGAGGTCTGCATGCGGTGATGGCGCCAGCACCAGCGGCGATGATTCAGGGCCTGGCGCACGCAGATGCGGTAGAGCCAGGTCTTCAGCGAGCTCCCGCCGCGGAAACCGCGAATGCCTCGAAACACGTGCAGAAAAACTTCCTGGGTTACGTCTGCGGCATCGGCGCGGTCGGAGAGAATTCCGTACACGAGGTTGTAGACACTCGAGTGGTAGTAGGTGACGAGATAGTCGAAGGCCGCGTCCGAGCCGGCCTGCAGCTCGGTGACAAGCTCACCTTCGTCGCGTACCCACGGCAGACTTCGTGCCAGTTCGCCCATTGCGTGCGCCGCGCTCCTCGGGGCAACCCTGATGCTATCGTTAGACACCAGTTCGCCCAACTATGTTGCAGAGCATAGCAGAAAATTGTGTCGGGGGAGATATGCCTAAAGCACTGCAGGCAAGCTGCCTATTTTCAGCAGCTTGGAACGATTCCTGGATAGTAATCGCCCTGACCCGCGACCGGAAATTTGGTGGAGCCGGCGGGGTTCGAACCCGCGACCTCCTCGATGCCATCGAGGCGCGCTCCCAACTGCGCTACGGCCCCACGGAAGACAAAACAGAGTGCTTGCCTTTATAGCACTCCAAGCTGCAAAGCGTCAAACACGCGCGATTCACAGTTTCGTTGTCGAACGAGGGTGAGCAAAAAAAGAAGCCGGTTAAAGGCACGATACGAACTAGAATATCGCCCCTATGGCCAAAATCACTTTTCTAGGTGCGGCAGGCACGGTGACAGGTTCGAAGTATCTGATCGAAGCGGAGGGGAAGCGGCTGCTGGTGGATTGCGGGCTCTTCGAAGGATCAAAAGATCTAACGCAGCGCAACTGGGACAAGTTAACGATAGACCCCGCGACCATTGACTGGGTGCTGCTGACGCATGCGCACATTGACCACACCGGCTATCTGCCGCGGCTGGTGCACAACGGTTATCACGGTCCGATTTATGCGAACGCCGCCACTCATGAACTGTGCGCGGTACTGCTCCCCGATTCGGCTCACCTACAGGAAGAAGACGCGAAATTTGCGGCGAAGAAGGGCTACAGCAGCCACAAACCGCCGCTGCCGCTTTATACCGTGGCGGAAGCGCAAACGACCCTCACGCAATTTCGAGAAATTCCGAGCAACGGTGCTTTCACGATCAGCCCTCAATTCTCCGTCCTCCCGCACGACGCCGGGCACATCCTGGGCGCAACATGGCTGGAACTGACGATCACGGAAGGCGGGAAGAAGATGCTGGTGGTGTTCTCCGGCGACGTGGGCCGCTACGATCAGCCGCTTTTGAAGGATCCCGAATCGCCCACGCGCGCGGATTTCCTGCTGTGCGAAGCGACGTACGGCGATCGCGAGCATCCGACCGGCTCGGTGACGGACGAACTCGCTGACGTCATCAACCGGACGGCAAAACGCGGTGGCGCTGTCGTGATTCCGGCGTTCGCCGTGGATCGAACGCAACTCTTGATGTACTACCTGCACCAACTCGCCGATCAGAAGCGGATTCCGCAATTACCCGTGTACGTGGACAGCCCCATGGCAATCAGCGTCACGGACATGTACGCGCGGCATCGCGGGGATCACGATTTAAGACCGCAAGCCAGCGCAGATCCGCTCAACGTCAAAGAGGTGCATTTGACGCGCACCGTCGAAGATTCCAAGAAGATCAACGATGTGGTTTCACCCTGCATCATCATTTCGGCCAGTGGCATGATCACCGGCGGCCGCATCCTTCATCATCTGGCGCAACGGCTGCCGGATTCGCGCTGTTCCGTTCTGCTTGTGGGCTATCAAGCGGAAGGTACGGGAGGCCAGGCGCTGCAGAATGGCGCAAAGTTTCTGCGTATCTTCGGGGAACAAGTGCCGGTGCGAGCCGAGATTGTTGATATCGGCCAGCTTTCGGCGCACGCGGGAAAAAGCGAACTGCTGCGCTGGCTCTCCGGCATCCAGGCGCCGCCCCGCCAGACGTTCATGATTCACGGCGAACCCAGCGGACTGACTTCGCTGCGGGACGCGATCACGAGCCAGTATCACTGGCCGGTGACGATTCCGGCCTACCTGCAGTCGTTCGATCTGAATGCGTAACGCGAAATCCTATCTGGCTGGTTTCAGCTTGGCCAGGCGCTCGGCCGCGGCCTGAAGCGTTGCTTCCCTTTTGCAGAATGTGAAGCGAAGGTGCGTGCGACCGTCGGCGGGATCGCGGTAAAAGCTCGAACCGGGAACCGCCGCGACTCCAATTTCTGTCACCAGATATTTTGCGAAGGTCACATCGTCGGGAAAGCCGAATGCGGAAATGTCCGTCATGATGTAATACGCGCCGCGCGGCTTAAAACAATTGAAGCCCGCATTCGTGAGAATTCCCAGCAGGCGATCCCGGCGGACCAGGTATTCGCGCGAGAGCGATTCGTAATAACTCATCGGCGATTGCATCGCCACCGCGCCCGCTTCCTGCAACGGAGCCGCGGCTCCTACGGTGAGAAAGTCGTGCACCTTGCGAATCGCCGCCGTTACATCGGGCGGACCGATAGCCCAACCCACTCGCCAGCCGGTCACGCTATACGTTTTCGAAAGCGCGTTGATCGTGATCGTTCGGTCGCGCATGCCATCAAGCGTGGCGAGCGAGATGTGTTTCGCGCCGTCGTAGAGCATGTGCTCGTAGATTTCGTCCGTAATGGCAAAGCAGTTCCACTGCACGCAAAGATCGCGAATGCGCTCGAATTCCGCTCGCTCGAAGACTTTCCCCGTGGGATTGTTCGGCGTGTTGAGAATGATCGCTTTCGTCTTCGGGCCGAATGCCGCCGCGAGCTCGTCGGGATCGAACGACCAATCGGGTGGCCGCAGCTTCACGAAGCGCGGAGTCGCGCCGGATAGGATTGCGTCGGGACCGTAATTCTCGTAGAAAGGCTCGAACACCACAACTTCATCGCCCGGATTTATGATGGCCATCATGGTGGACATCATTGCTTCGGTTGAGCCGCAGCAAACCGTGATTTCGCGCTCCGGATCCACCGCAAGACCCTGCGTGCGCTGAAAATTCGCCGCAATCGCATCACGAAATCTTTTCGCGCCCCAGGTGATGGCGTACTGGTTGATATCCGCGGAAATCGCGTCCTGCGCGGCGCGCTTGATTTCGGGGGGCGCGGGAAAATCGGGAAAGCCCTGCGAGAGGTTTACCGCTCCATGGCGCAGCGCCAGGCGCGTCATTTCACGAATTACGGATTCGGTGAAGCGTTCGGCCTTCAGGGAAAGTGTGGGATTAGCGGCCAGAGCGCGTTCGGGCTGGGCGGGGTTCATCTGGTTGAGCTCCATAAAGCCGGCGATAGATATCCGCGTTACGCGTGACGATCTGCACGTACTGGCGAGTTTCGGTGAACGGAATCGAGTCCACGAATTCGGCCGTCTCGCGGTAGGTCTGCCCTGTCGTCCAAAGTATCACCCGGTCTTCTCCGGCATTGTACGCGGCCAACGCCCAGTCAGCGCCGCCAAATTGTTTTTCGAGACCCGCCAAATAGGCCGAGCCGAGCCTGACGTTGTAATCCGGGTCCGTGAGCCTCGCGCGCGAGTAGCCGATTTTCTCGTGCTTCGCCCAGATGCGGGCAGTTGGTCCGATCAGTTGCATCAATCCAATCGCGCTCTTTCCAGAGCGGGCGTCGGGCTCAAACGCTGACTCCTGCCGGATCAGCCCGGCGACAAGCATCGGGTCAACTCCGGACTTCGCGGACCAGCGCCGGATGGAAGCTTCGAACGGCAGCGCGTACGCTACGCGCCATACTTCTCGCGGGACGTCGGAGAAAGGCTGCGATTCGAGCTGCGGAAAAATCTGGCGCACGGTGACGATGGCTGCGCCGTAGTGGCCCGCTGCCGCGGCTGACTGGGCCGCTTCGAGCAACAATCGCGGCTCGCCGGTCGCGGCGTATCCTGCTCGCAACTCAAGCTCCGCTGAAGCGTCGAATCCGATCGAGCGCAGCGCATCCGCGCGCGCCTGCCGCCCGACTGCGGCGAGTGGGATCGGTCCATCGAGTTTCGGTATCGCGGAGACCGGCGGAATTGAATTCAGCACGTCCGATTTTTCGACCGGTCCGGGACCTACCGCGCGAGTCCGGGCCGCACCCTGAGTCTGAAAATAGTTCTGAGGATAGCGCTCGGCCAATTTCGCGTAATAACCGCGCGCGAGCGGCGCGACTCCTGCTTCCTCCGCCAGGCGACCGAGCCAATAGAGAGCGTCGGGCGTATACGATGAACCGGGAAACCGCTGCAGGTGATCCTGCAGCATCGCGGCGGCTTCGGGCTGACGCTTCAGGACGGCGGACCACGCCACGCGCCACTGCGCGGCGGTAGCGTTTGTGGATGTCGGAAAATTTTCCTCGAGCCGCTTGTAGTAACCCGACGCGCGGTCGCGATCGAGCTGCACCCAATAATAGTTCCCTGCCGAAAATAACGCCGATTCCGCCCAGTGGCTCGACGGCTCCCGCGAAACCACCCCCTCGACGGCAGCAACCATCTGCGCTTCCTGTTGCTGCGCCCGGTAATATTCCGCGAGAGCGTCCAGACGCTCGGCGTCCACATCGGGGTCGCTGATTTGGAGCGCCGCTATGTCTCCGGGGCCTGATCCGAGCGCCACTCCGCATTCGAGAATGCGCAATTGCGCGCGCTCGCGATCGGCGCCTGATAGCTCAGGCATCAGATCGGCGTATTCGTTGCGTGCGTCGTTCCAGGTTTTCGCGGCGAATAGCATCGCGGCATGCGCCATTCTCTGATCAACCGCGAGCGGAGGATACTTTGCCCCGAGACTACTGCGAAGGAAGCCGAGCTTGACGCTGGCCTGGCGCGCCTGTTCGCTGGTGGCGAATCGGAGATACACAGCTTGATAATCGGCGACGGCATCGAGCGGCTTGCCGGCCTGCTCGCGGGCCGCGCCGCGCAGAAGCAGCAGCGCGGGCCTTTGCGTTGTCTGCGAGTAGGAGTCAAGAGCGGCGACCGCTTCGCCCGGCTGGTTCGCCGCGAATGCGGCGTCGCCGAGCGACTGGAGCGCGGCGTCCGTCATTACTGAATCCGGATATTCGCTGCGAAAGCGTTTGAATTCGGCCAGCGCGTCGGCGCTATGGCCCAGGGCGAGATCGGTCTCCGCGGCCCAGTAGAGCGCGTAGTCCGCGACCAACGGATCGCCCTCGGCCCGAGCGAGCCATTTGGCAGCCTGGGTGTAATTTCCTTTGCCGTAATCGTAGTAGCCGAGCGCGAGCGACGCACGCATTCCGAGCGTGCCGGATGATTTCCGCGATGCAATCGCACTGAGCTGAAGGTAAGCCGCTGAAGCAGTTGGCAATTTCAGCGCGCGCGAAAGTTTCTCGAGCTGCTTATCGGTGAATGGGGGAGCTGCGGCGGGCTTCGCAGCCGTCGTGTTCGGACGCGCGGAGCAAATCGAACACAGAATCAGCAGAGTTCCGGCTGCGCAAGCGAGCCGGCGCGCGGATCCCATGGCGATGATCTTAGTGCCGCAGCACAGGCGAGGGATAAGGATATTCTCCAAGGGCTTGGGCGTCTCCCTCGGCGAGGATTTCCAGCATCCAGTGATGGAAATAATCCACGGGATGATCCTGTATCGCACGGAAGCGGCGGTCGTATTCTTTGCGGGCCTTGTCAATGTCACTGCGCAACCGATGACAGATGTCTTTGTTTTCGCGACCCAGACGAACATCCTTGGGCCGCAATAGTTTGATGTCTTGCATGGCCACTTTGGCTACCCGGTTCGCGCGGCGATGCAGATCGCGAAGCTCGGTGGACAGACTCGCTACGTCGAAAGCCGCCTCTTCGGAAACAGTTTCCACGGCCGCTTCCGGCTCGGAAACCACTGGTTCTTCGATTGCCGCCGCATGAACCGGCATCTCGGCCGACGTCTCGGCGGATTCTTCCGCAACCGGCTCTTCTGCCCAATCAGACTTCGGTTCGAATCGCGTCGGCGCGCGAAGCTCTGGTTCCGCGGCCGGAGCCTCCGGTTCCAATTCTGCCACGGCGGAGGCTTTGGCGCCCCCATGTTCGTCCGAGCTTCGGCTTTCACGCGGATTCAGCGCCACAGCCACGAAATTCGAAAGCACAGAAAGTCCCGCGGCCAGCGCGGAAGCCGCAGTTTGTGCCCGCAACATCGCAGGCAGCGCGTTGCTCGGCCGCGTGGACGAACAGGCGGCCACGAGATCGGCGTAGGCCTGATGCAGCTCGTCCGCAGTCCGCTGCAGCGGCGCCAGATTGTCGCGCAGTGCCCGGGAAACGGCTTCTTCGAGGGCCTGCTCCAGTGATCGTTGGCGTTCTTTCAAGGGATTTCTACCCTTTTCAGATTATGGAAACGGCATCAGGGGGTGTCAACTGGCATTCCCGCAACGCGTTCCTGCCCATGCAGCAGGCAGTCCCGCGGCCGGCTGGACGCCACCCGGCCGGAGGTTTCGCTTGCCTTCCCTGCCCTGGGTTCGTATCTTCGTGGCTCCAAGCGAGGGCGATTCGGTTTCGATGTTGACTGCCAAGCAGATTCAGGACTTCTTGAAGCTTCAGCCCCTCCCCTTCGAGGGAGGCTACTTCGTCGAATCCTACCGCTCGAAATACACGCTCGCGCAGCCATCGCTCTCGCGTTGCTATGAGGGCGAGCGCGGCCTCTCGACAGCTATCTACTACATGCTGACGCCCGACACGTTTTCCGCCATGCACCGGCTGAAGGGCGACGAGGTGTACCACTTCTATTTGGGCGATCCAGTCGAGATGCTGATGCTCAAGCCCGACGGAGCCGCGGAAGCCGTTCTGCTGGGCCAGGATTTACTCGCGGGAATGCGCTTGCAGCACGCCGTCGCGGGAGGAACGTGGCAAGGCTCGCGTCTCGCGCCCGGGGGGAAATTTGCGCTGATGGGAACGACGATGGCGCCCGGATTTGATCCGGCGGATTTCGAGCCTGGTAAACGCGACGCGCTGAGCGGGCAATACCCGAATTACGCCCCGCTGATCGCCTTCCTGACCCGCTGATCGTTTGTTCCCCTCACGATCATGCTTAACTGGTAATTCACGGCAGGCCGTTTTGCACCGCGCTCGCTTGGAGTGGTATTCTGGAGTCTCCAACGGGGGCGACACGGTTTCGACGGAAACTGCCGCTGCTCGAAGGCATGCCGGGCCCCACCTGCCCGCAATCGGGTGGAAAAACAACAACTGGCAACTCACAGTTGGCTCTCGCAGCCTAACCAAAAGTAAGCTGCGCGTCTCCCCAGGCGTCACCTACGCGTTTGGGATGAGGCGTCACACAGTAGGCTGGCTGTCGAATTTCGGTCCGTAATTCGGCGGCGAGATCATCGGACTAGCCGAGGGCGCGTCTTGCCCGCTCTGAGTTCCCTCGGTGAAACCTTCGGAACGGGACAAGCATGTAGTCTTCGGGTTGCAAGGTTTCTCGGACGGGGGTTCAACTCCCCCCGCCTCCATCTTATTCTAGCCAATGTTTTATTGGCTATTCGTGCTGTCACAATGAAACGTACGGACCGATGTACGTATCAAGAAGCTCTTGTCCACGAGTTGCGTACGTCCTTCTCAAGCTGCTGTTGCCTGACAAGGTTCCACGGCGAGTAATGCCGAGCGGTTGTCTGCACGTTTACGTGCCCTAGTAGCACGGAGACGCGCTCGATAGGAACACCCGCGAGCAGTAGCTCGACCGCGAAGGTGTCGCGCCACCGATGTGCGTGACCGCCCTCGACCTTGGCGAGTTCGTAAAGTTTCTTGAACGCCCGCTGGTAGTCTCCCACGCACGCTTTCTTCGTGGACGTGCCGGACCAGAAATAGTAGTTCGTTGTCGGAATCCCCGCCAATGCTTTAAGCGCGAGGGGCGGCAACGGCACGCGAACATCCGTTCCGGTCTTGGCTGTGCGCAGCGTCAGCACGCCGTCTTTGATGGAATCCTTCGAAAGAGTTACCGCGTCAGTGATCCGCAAGCCGGAATAGCGCAGTAGCAGGACCAGTGCCTTCAGGCGCGCGCCGTACAGCTTGTTGGGATGCCCCTTGTGCGGATAGATTGAGCAAGCCCTCAGTACTCTCTGAAATTCTTCCTTCATGTAAGGCATCGTGGGGGAGTCTTCAACCTTCGGAGGCTTAATTAAGGTTGCGGGATTTGTCGGAAGCCATCCTGACGTGTGAACAAACTTGAAGAACGTTCGAAGTGCTTCCAACTTCTTGCGAGCCGAATAGTTCTTGTTGGTCCACGACTCACGAAATCGCCGCAACGTAGTTACGTCACAATCTTTCAGCAGCGCGAATCCTTCGTTCTTTGCGAAAGCCTTCAGCTGCTTGAACAGGAGTTCGTACTTGTAGATGCTGGGCTTTCGTAGTCCCCGCGCCTTAGCATCCGCTATGAAGGCGTCGCACGCCTTCTCGATGTCCACGGGTTGCGACTTTCCCTCTTCCATGTTTTTAACAATTTCTTGTGCGCGCCCCCAACTGCGAACTTTCAGGGATTGTCGGAAATAGTGCCCCTCCACAGTTCCTTCGCACCAGCAGGGACAGTTGCAGCGGCGGTAGCGGCGGCTAGTTTGCTCACAATCCCCTGAATGCCGACGATATATCGTTAGCATTATGCAGCCAGATTCCTGTGAACTCGAATAGCCACAGATTCAGGAATCCTCAACGTCACGTATCGGCGCTTCCTCCCGTGAGTCTTGCCAAGTTTTAAAACACCTGACTCACGTTCGAAAATTCGTCTAATCGTTACCGTGCTTACACCCCAAACTTTCGCCAGTTCAGTGGGTGAGAAATGTTTCTGTTCGACGGGAGAATCCTTGAGAAGCGAGTTGCTGGCTTTGTGTGCTTCACCACGTACGCGATCTCCCCAGCCCCAGCTTTGGAATTTTCTAGACGCCGCCAAACGAGCACGGGCTCGCGCAACTCGTCGCCGGGCGGTAGTGGGCGGCATCGGTGCGGATTTTACCACGACGTGCGGCGCGGCCTGTGTGCGGCCACGATCTAAAGCCGTACGGGTCGCGATCCTGCTAAGACAGGTTTTGGGGGGCATGACACAACTGGAACATCTTGTAGGAGGGGAAATAGGTGCCCGCACCCGAACAGGTTTTGAGGAGGTTCGGAAACCCATACGGTAAGCCGCACCAGTTTTGAGGAGGGCATGACACAACCCAGACAGGTTTTGAAGGGCGCGGAAAGCCCCAAAGACGCTGCTTCTGTATCATATTGAGATTAAAGGAGTTCAGGCAACCTCAAGGGGTTGTCACCGCATCTAAGTAATGAGAGGGCAAAATCCCTCGGAGCACCCGCAGTAGGCGTTAACAGCGTTGGGAATCTTCTACCCTGCTTACCTGCCTTAAAACCTTCAAGTAGTCGGCGTTAATAGCGTTGGGTTTTCGCCCTGCTTACCTGCCGTCCTGCAATCCAAATGCTTTCCAGTTCCGCTAAAACTGGAACCGCTTAGAGGCGGCGCGCCACGGCGCAAGGGAACGATATATCATGGCATCACTTTCAGAACTTTCAGGTACCACCACGCTTCAAATCCTTTCCACATTCAAAACGAAGGCGGATTCTCCCGCCTTGTCGCAAATCTCGTGCATTATCCGTGGCACTGCATCCCTTGCTGCGGAAACCCCCGCTGCGGGAGCGGCACCCGCCACGCCTAAAAATGTTGGCGGACGCCCCCGAAAATATGCAACGAACGCCGAGAGGCAATCCGCCTACGACGCCCGTAAGCGTGGCGAAGTCGTAGAAAAAGAGAGGTTGGCGGAAGAAGCCTCAGCACGCAATGAAGACGCCCTGAACCACGCTATTTCAGGCGGATACGACGCACGGGCGTTGAGTATTATTGAAGGTGCCGATTTTCGCAACGAACTACTCACTCTTGAGGGAAATCCCGCCATTAAGCACGAGGGTAAAGAACTTGCGGGACAAAAAAGTGAAAAAGTTGAATATTCGCATAAACACGCCACTTCACCCGTTCGCCGTGTGCGCCCTTCAGGCGCAGCACCCCCCAAAGACGAAGTGGATATTTATGAGGTGGAGCGGAAAGAAAATCCAGAAACGGATTCAACGTTTGCTCCCACTCACGCACAACTTATGGCGCAGGGAGAACCACTCCCGAGGAAAGGACGTGGCGGCTTTCTGGAATCGGTTAAGAGGGCATTCTGCAAAATCCACTCGCTCGTGGAACTAGGGACATCGGGCGAAACCTTCATTGATTTCACTACGACACCTCCGAGCCGAGTTCTGCTGTTCGCAACGCACTTCGACGTCGCATCAAGGACTTGGAAATTGGGCTGTGGATGCGAGCGTCCAAAGAAGGACTTCCACCACCGGCGCTATTACAAACCCAAGGAGTCTGAGAATGAGTGAGGGGTTTCGTAAGACGTGAAAAGGCACGCTTTGGGGAAATTTTTTGTCTCGTAACTTGTAGTAATGATGGGGAACTACGGGGTTTTAGATCGGTGAGAAACCGTTTTTAGTGTCCATAAATGCAGGGGTACTCAGCCTCTGTAGTGCGAACAATCGCACCGTCGCTCTAACGACGAAATCGTTCCCATCCGCGGCCTTTGCCGCATCTCGCTTCGGCGGGGTAGAGCAAAGGCCGCAACTTTTTCGCCCCGAGATTTGGGAAAAGAACACTGTTGTCTGTGAGGAGGAATATGTCACTGGAATTGATCGAACTTGTCCGAAAGAAATTGGCTGCGCTGAACGCTCCGGCATCCTGTGTTGCGGCGTTGGCGGGCGTGAGCATCAGCGACGTGTCGCTCTACCTGAACGGTCAGCGATCTGCACCGCCTGAGAAAGCGCTGCGGTTGTATAACGCCGCGCTCAAGCTGGAAGCACTCGCAGCTCAACTGGGCGGAATCCCGCTGGACTATCGCCGAGCAGATGTCTTGAAACGAGTGCTGGAACGAATTGATAGCGGCGATCTGCGGGTGACTGTTGTGGATGTGGAAGAAGCGAAAAAGGGATAAGGAGGAACCAATGGTCCAAATCGAAGAAGGGTTACTCGAAAGCGTTGTCGTTGCGAATACATCAGGTCAGGACTTGAAGGGCGCAGTGCTGGCCGAACATGTTGTGGTGCGCCGCGATCCGCGACGCGGGGTGAGCGTAACGTTCGACTTCTTATGCAGCAATTGCGGTCGCCGCCACTTTGCTACGGAATACGACGACAACCCCATAGTCTCCGTTGTCGGTTGGGCTCTACCTTGTGGTTGGGTTTCAGTGAGGATGCCGTGGGCTAAGACTCCGGCGCGAGATGCAAAGAGTATTTATGGAAAGGAATCACGATGACTAATCGAGTTGCGAACATTCAGCAGTTAATTTCCATGCCTGACCGCTGGGAATTTCATTATCTCGTAAACGGTGAAGAATCACCGGAACTATGCCGCGTACCCATGTTGGGACTGGCGCTGGTGAGTATTCCAATCCTGATTCAGTTGGGGGAAGAGACCCACAGCCAAGACATTGTCCACTTCGGACTTACAACTGAGGGGGACTCGTCTCGGTTTGTTCTTTACGGTTCGGACTCTCTCGACGTGTTTCCTTTCTTTACAAATAACTGTCGGCAGCGCGCGCTGGGTGTAGCTCCTAGCGGCAGCCCGGATGATTATTTCGAGGATGTAATTGCCACGGCTGCGGAGCAACTTGCTGCTGAGCGTCGATACGGCAAAGACGAAGTGTCTTTGTACCGGCGTTTGTCTAAGAAATTGGGGAAAGATTTCGCGCCTCGACTTGTTATCGATGGCTTCGAAAACTTCTTCCGCATAACCACAGGATCGTGCCGCGATCAGGGCGTCGCCAAGGATTGGGAGAAGGTGATGGCATCCCTGAACGAGGCTCGTACCCAAGGTGGTGACGACGAAATAATCGAAGTTCTACTTAGCGCCTCGAAGTTGTCGCCCCTCGAAGTTTCGGAAGTGGAGGTCGCATCATGAACGGTAGACAACTTATCGAGTTAAGGTTGGGCAAAACCGAGAAAGCCGAGACAGCAGATGTCCGGCAACAAAACTATATCGGCGGGCACTTGCTTGTTCCCCAGCCGGGACATTCATATTGCCGGTTCCGGCTCCAGACAGGCATGAAGTGTGGCAAGCAATGTGTTGGCAACCATCCCCTTCGCGTGCCCGATCAGGACCACGCCGAATGGTTTCGGGAAGACGGCGGTACCGATATGGTGTTCGTTATCCAGCCGTATTGCGAAGGCGACCAGCAACTGGCGGAGATGGTTGACCGCGCTTGCCAGTTTGCTGACAAAGAAGGGCTTCGCGTCTACATCAACGCGGCAATTAGTTGGTGGTGTCCCGGAGAAACAGTCTTGATCGAATATCGTTCGAACCGCTGGTGGCAGTAGCAGTGCGGCGATAGCCGCTTGAGATTCAGGCATTAGAAGTGGGCGAGAAAACCTTCGTCGTACAGGTTCGAGAAGCCCTCATCGCAGGACGGCAAGCATCCATGCTCAGCCTATTGGTAAACGATGAGGAGATTTATAATGATCGGAAGATTGAGGAGTTGGTCGAATCGCGGCTGGGGTATCGTAGCCGTAACTGTAAACGAGATTTATTTTCTGCACGCTTCAGCAATTGTCGAATTCCCGGCAGGCATGATCGATCCTCCGCTGAATTCAATCGTGCACTTCGATGTAGCCCCCGCTGTTAACGGTGGCAAGTTCCCACAGGCTATCAATGCGCGCATTAATCCCACAGTGGGGGGTGCACGCTAATGCCGTCATTCATCGAACTTGCAAGACCCATGGCTGAACGGAACGTGCCCACGATTCGTCTGCGACCGCGCACGAAGATCGCAATGGACTCGGATTGGCCTGCGCTGGCGACGACTGATGTCGCAGCGCTGGAACAGTGGAACGCAAAAACCCCTGATGCGAACTGCGGGGCAGTGGCTCAGGCACGTATCGGCGGCGTCTGGTTCCTTGAGATCGATGATCCCTCTGTGGTGGACCGTATCGAAGCCGAGACAGGTCAGAAGATTCCCCGCACCTATCGTGTGCGCAGTCGTCCCGGGCGCGGACATTTTTACTGGAAACAAACCGCCGAGAGCATCGCCATGGACAACATTGCTCAATCGAAGGTGAAGCACGGCGACTTCTCGGTTCGTGTGAACAACGAATACGTAGTTGCGGCAAACTCAACTCATCCTATCTCCGGCGAACCCTATACTGTAGTCTCCGACGCTCCTATCATTGAATGTCCTTCATGGCTGATCGACTGGGTTAAAGCACAGCAGACAACCGACAAGAAGTTGGATGCCACGCTCGAAGGTAAGCCCATCCCTTATGGTCAGCATGATTCGACGCTGTACAGGATTGCTTGCAGCCTCCGCAACATTGGGCTGGAAGAAGAGGGCATCTACAATCACATCGTCGAGGTCTGCGAGAAAAGATGTGAGAGATATGGCGAAGATTATTTGGACATGTGCCGCAAGAAAGCCATTCAGGCGTGCAAATATTCGGTGGGTTCGGCAGACCCGACAGTTTATATGGGCCCCAAACCCCTCGATGGCGTGCCACTTGTTGGGGCTGTGCCTGCGACCCTACCCGCGGAATTAACCCGAGAGAAATTCGAAGCCAGCCTCGTCGCCGCAGCCCAAGCCCGGCACGTCGAAGGCGATGCCATCACGGCGGAACTCGGATTGGATAAAATCTCCTACCCCAAGTTTCCGAAGTGGGTGATGACAGGCACTTCAATTTACAACGGGTTGGTGAAGCCCTACTGCGATGTGAACTCACGTCATGAAGAGTTTATGTTCATGCCTGCCGTAACTCTGCTGTTGAACTACGTGGCAAACAAAGTAAGAATCGAGCAAGACAACATCATTCCGAGCCTCTATTTAGCCTGCGTCGGCAAGCGCGGTGAAATCATCAAGAGTAGCTGTGCCGAATCCGCTATGGAATATTCGCAGTCCGCGGGAATTCTCGAACACGCTATGTCAGAAATGGAGAACGCCAACGGAAAACAATTGGTTTGGGAAGCAGGTTCTCCCGAAGGATTGGGGCTCGACATGTCGCGCCTCAAGTGTCGGAATGCTGTGCTCTATTACGACGAGATGACAACGCTGATCCAGAAAGCCGGAATTCAATCCAGCGGAATGCGCTCGAAACTATTGACGATCTACGAGTCCGGCAAATACCAGAATAAAATTAAGAACAGAAAAGAGTCGTTCTCGTTCGAACCCCGCTCCTATTGTGTGTCTCTGATCTTATGCTCACCCATAGGAACGTTTCGTCCTAAGTGGGCTGAGATGAACGAAAAAGATTCGGGTTTCGATGATCGGTTCTTCATTTTGTTGCAGCCCGAAGTCCTAAAACCCATGACGGTCCATCTTTACGTCGATACCAAGGTTGCATCAGGCGACACGAGACGACTGATTGACAAGGCTATTAATCGAGCCTCGTTTCCAATCTTGGACCGGAAGCCTTTGCAAGCCATGTTCGATAGGGGCTTCACCAACCGACAGGTGATTCGAGCCGAGAAGTTCGCCTTGTACTTCGCCATCGACTTGGGTCTGGACGTGATTGACGAGGACTGCGTCGAACGCGGCGTGGCATTGGTGGAGTATGAGAGTCAGGTCAAGAAGCATTTGCGTCTCTTCGACTCCGTCACCAAGGAAGGAAACATTCAGCAGCAAATTCTGGCGTATATCGAGGAACACGGCGGCGTCGTAGAGAAGACGCTTTTGGAGGATGATCTGGGCGCGATGAAGTACGGAACGAGCCTCTGGTATCAGGCGTACAGCGGACTGCTTAAAAACCACTACATCCGCCAAGAAGGGACAGGTACGAAAGGCGATCCAGCGAGGGTGCGCCTGCTGAAAAAGATGGTCTGGGGAGATAAACAGTGAGCAAACCCAAGATGTTCAAAAGGCTGTCGGCGACGAGCAACGAATGGCGCGCGTGGCGAAGTTTTACCCGGCGAGTCAAGAACTCCAAGTCCAAGGAGTGGGGCGTCGAGGTGTACGCGCCTTGGCTATCCTTTACGCAGTTTGCCAAGGACAACCCCGCGCCGGGACATACGTCGAGTGGGAAGGGCATGACCTTCGAGCGCAAGGATTCATCCCGAGGCTACGTCCCGGGAAACGTTCATTGGGTGCTCAGTCCCGAGATCGTGGCTATGCTGGATTACAACAAGCGGACCACCGCGAGGAATCAGGCGGCGGGCTTTGACGATTGAGGGACGGACGCAGAAGCTGGCAGAGCCGCAGACGGGAGCGACGCGTGATCTCAAGCCGTCGTAGACGCGCCGATGCGATCCGCGCCGGAGGCGGCATCGTTTAAGGGCTTAACCCTTATACGGTCGAAGTCCGAGGTGTCCGACGCAGAGCACAACGCATGAGCCGGGCATTCGGGCTATGCGCCGATGCGGAGAGGTCAAAAAAGCGGAATTTCCCGTTTTTCTATTTTGTCCCATTGGACCCCAAGCAGCATACCCCGTTGGGGCCCAAGCATTTATTTGTGGGAACTCCTTTAGAATGTCGCTCCCCGAGCCAAAAACCATTTCCAAGTGGTGGGAGAGGAAAGAGAGAGAGAGAGAGAGAGAGAGAATAGATAAAAAAACACATTTCTCGCCCCTCATCGGAGGGGGTAAACGGATTTCTCTGTAAGTTGTTGAAAACAAACACGGTGGCGTTTTTGGATTCTTGGGTGCCAATGGGCACCCCAAAAGCGCTTTTGCTTGGGGTCCAATGGGATACAGCGCGGCGCTATCGCGTGACTTTCGCGCCGGACGCCGGTCGGGAGCCGCGTGGCGCGCGAGCGTCGCGCGAGCCGGGTCTGTGGTTTCACGCAGGTAGGTGAACCACACTCACGCCTTTAGTGTCGTCTGTGTGTCACATTTGACACACTTTTCATTTACCAAGAACTTAAACTGCTGATTGTAAAGGCGTTAACGCAACAATTCATCCGTACGACCTTGTACGCAACCCAAAACCCGCCGTTCCAAGCACTTTTTACACACTGGGGCTGTTCAGAGGGCGCGTTTAAAGCCCTGTTTATACCCTCTGGGGAGCACGCACAGCGATTTTGCGGAGCGCAGTGCCCGAGAAGGCGTGCAGAGGCCAGCGAGGCTCCTAGGCGTCAAATAGGGGTGTTTACCGTGATCTAGCGGGTACAATTTTGTACCCAAGATGACAAGCTGTCATCTTCGCTGTAGGAAATCCTACAGCGCCGGTCGCGCCGCGGTGGCTCGGGCACGTTTGCCGAAGTGCTCGCAAGCGGCAGTCCCCGGAATGAAAGGCGAACATTGAGGGGAAACATTTTCCCCTCGTCTGGACTGTGCCAAGTTTGGCTGAGTCCTCCTCGCGTGCCGGTCGTGACGCCCGCTACAGGCGATCATCGGGCGTTAAAATGTGACATTACGAGAAAAAGCCACCCGGATTCAGGGTGGCTGGTAGATCGTTTCAAAGGGCTTGCGGCAGCGAGAGGTTACAAAGCGGTTAGATTGTCACCTACGCGAAAGCAGCCATCAGGGATTCGTGGCAGGCTTCTGACGCCTGCGCGTCGCTGACGTGAGTGTAGATCATCGTGTTCGAAATGTTCTTGTGTCCTGCCCGTCGCTGGATGGCGTAAATGTCCGCGTGCTGTGCCGCCATGATCGAGCAGATCGAGTGTCGCAAAACGTGAGGGTGTGCCAGTTCTTCCGAGACACCAGCAGCAGTCGCGTACCGCTTGAATAACCTGAGGAGCTGCATCCGGGTCATCATTCCGCCCTTCTGTGATGGGAAGAGCACCTTCGATCCGTCCTCAATTCGTTCCTTGAGCCACGCCCGCAGAGCGACGAACTCATCAAGCGTGGGCTCGCCCTTGTGTGCATCCAGCGTCTGGACGCCTGAATCAGAGCCCTTCGCACGTTCAATGCGGATCGTGCCGTCTGTGAGGTTGATATCTGAGAGTTTCAGCCCGCGGACTTCGCTCGACCGCAACGCATGACGGAATGTCAGCAAAAGCATTGCCCAATCACGCGTGGAGTGTTCACGAGCGGCGCGCAGCAAGGATAGGATTTGTTCGGACTCTAAGTGTTTCATGGCTTCACCTTTCGTGGGCGTCCACCGAGCTTGCCGTTCGCGCGAGAAGACTTGGCCTTCTTCTTGGACGTTCGGCTTCCCAGAAGTCGCATTGCCTTGGAGATCAGTTCTTTCTCGTTCATGCGTTCACGATATCCCAGTCGTTAGGTTATTGTCAACGAGCAAGATTTGACCATCCCGCAACGAAGCAACGCAACGTACGAATGTAGTCGTCGCGATCTTAAAAGGAAAAGCAGACGGGCTCTGCTGCTGTGTCGTTCGCGCCGATGATGTCGTCGGTGTGCTCGCGCCCTCGAAATATTTTCTGGGAAAGCATTCTTTCGGCGCGGGCATGGCGTATGCCGGGACGCCCCCACCCACTACCCCACCCAGCCGGGGAGCCGGACACGCACGCAGCATTTTATTTCGCACCCCGCAACCTGAAGACCCAACCCTTGAGTTTAGTTTTGTAGTTTTGTAGTCCTGTATTTCACACAAGCCGCAAACGTTCGCGGATAAGTGTGCCCGCAAGGAGAAACAGCAATGGAAACGATCACGGAAGTATTGAGCGAGGAAACACAGCAGGAAAAGAGCGACTCGCAATTCCGCGGCGTTGAGATTCCGCCAGAACTTGCCGCGTTTCCCGAGTCCTCAGTTCTGTATCCCAAACTGTTACTGCGTGTCTCGAAGCCTGAACGTCTTCGGCAATTCGGAATTGATGACTTGGCGTTTCGGCTGGGATGTCAAGCCGAGCGCGAACGCCGATCAGGAAGTGGACCCGACGTTTTGAAGCGCGCCGGTATTTGGTATCTCGTGGCGTCCAAATGCACGGAGGGCAGCAGCGAAGTATCCTCGCCAAACAAAGACGCCCTTCAAGAATGGATTCCCGGTGCAGAGCCCATCACTACGAAGACCGTGAGAGCAACCTGCGTGACCTGTGGCAAGAAGATGCGCGTGCAGCACGACTCGAAGTTTGCGTCCTGCCGCGATTGTCGGGGAGCCGGTAATCGCCGGAAAGCCGCGGCGAAACAGATGGAGAAGATGGGAACACTCCCCGAGGGATGGAAGACTTGCATTGTGTGCGCCGACCCTTTCAACCCCACCCGCGCGGACGCCTTGTACTGCCCCAAAGCATCGTGCCGCAAGAAGGCGTACCGAGAACGCCGGAGGGGAGCCGCGGAACAGGAAAACCGAACCCGGCAGACCCAGGTTTTGGCTGAACTAGCCCAATAGCCTACCTGTCTCTGGGCTTGTCTAGGGATAAACCCATTTGGGTCTTCAAAACACCAATGTTTATGCGGGTTCCAGAAGCCCGTTTCCTGAATCGCATGCGCCTACGTGGTAGGGGCTTGCCCACGTTGCAGACGCTCTACGCAGCCCCAAAGGAGGTTCACCCATGGCGCACGATATTTTATCGAGCGCACGCGTCCGCAAGCGGCGATGGCGCGCGCGCAAGCGATTAGAAAAGTTGGAAGCCGAGAAGGCAGCAAAGGCAGCACACCGCGCGGAACTGGACGCCGTCCGCGTGGCGGCGGGCAAGCTCCCAATAGCCGAGGCTCGCCGGGAGAAAGTCCGCAAGTTCCGCCAGAAGCAGGCTGACCTTAAATCGCAAATCGAGAAAATGTGGTTCGCGCCCTCGCTCGATTTTGATGTCGTGGTCAATCAGCGAATCGCAGAAAGTCCCAATCTGGACCCCTCACTCTCACGTTCTTTTGTGGAAGCCTGCGCGCGGAATTGTAGGGCGAACAGTTTGAACTTAAACGCGTTCAATTTGGAGCACGGCGCACACGTCGGAAATCATAAGCGGACCGTATTCCACGAACTGATCGAGAAGGGCGCCCCCCTGAGCGAAGCCGCCGAGCGATGCCACCGCGAAACGTTCAAACCCAACCCGTTGCTGTCGGGAGTACCGCAAGCCGTCGATATAGGCCGCAGGTTTGATGAAGCGCAGGAAAAGTGGGGCGACGGATCACAGATCGTGGACGAACTTCTAAAATCGAAAGGAAGAAAAACAAATGTCACTGATAATCGGACGACCTAAGCACGAGATGGCTGAGCGAACCAAAGCTATTCGCCACGATTTCGTGCGGCGGTACCCAGATGCGGATGCCCTGCGGGAGAATTTGTTCTACATCCAGCTGGGTGTTTGTGAGATTTGCAAGAAGCCAATGCTATCCGCCGAAGCCTTCGCGACGGTCATCGACCACGCAATTCCACTTTTCGTTTTCGCGGAAGCCTCGCTTCCAATCGAAGAAGCATGTGAGCAAGCCAACTCGCTAAAGAATCTGACCGGCGTGCACACGACTTGCAACGGCAGTAAAGGTGGACTCGATTTCGAAGAGTTCACCGAAAGGATCGTATCAGGAGATTTGAAAATAGGTCAATCCCCGACGCTGGAAGACATTCGCTGGATGCAGGAAAAGAATTCCGAAGGCAGTCGCAAATCCGGCCTCAAGACAGGTCGCAAGAACTTCGAGAATAAGATCGGGCTTTTCGGCAGAACACCGGAGCAACATTTTGCTGATAGCCGCAAGAGCGGTCTGAAAAATAAAGCGAACGGTACCGGAATTTTCGCACCCGAAAATCGCGGTAAGGGCGGGCGCACGTGTGCCGAGAACAAAATCGGGGCCTGCGGTCGTTCGCCAGAAAAGATGTCAGAGGATGGTCGCAAAGCCGGTCTGAAAAACAAAGAGAACGGTACAGGAATATTCGCACCCGGAATGGCTTCGAAGGGCGGTCGCATCGCAGGACGCATGGCAGCCGAGAACGGACAACTTGATCGTATCCGCGAACTGCCACAAACAAAAAGAGCGCAGCGTAGGAACGGTCGCATTCAGGGTCGCATTCAAGGTCGCAAAGCCAAAGAGAACGGTACAGGAATATTCGCACCAGAGAATGTAGGCAAGGGCGGTCGCAAGTGCGCCGAGAACGGACACATGACTCGTATGAGTGCGTTGCCACAAACAAAAAGAGCGCAGCGTAGATGGGGTCGCATCATTGGTCGCAAGCATAAAGAGAATGGCACCGGAGTATTTGCACCGGGTATGCAAGCAAAGGGCGGTCGCATCACTGGCCGCAAACATAAAGAGAATGGCACGGGAATATTCGGTCTTTCGCCGGAGCAGAAATCGGAAGTCGGGCGTAAAAGCGGTCGGGTGGTCTGCCATATTCGCTGGCACGTCCGTCGCAACCTTAGGAATCCCAATTGCCCGCTCTGTCAGGAGGCCGTATGACGGATGAAGAGTTGTTCATTTTCTTTTCACAGTGCGCTGATCTTCCGCAATACCCCGACAAGGTGGGGACCACGACTCCGGGTCCTTGTGTGAAGTGTGACTGGCGTTTCGACCCGCAGATGTACGAAGGCAACGGCTTTATTTTTTCTAAAACCGTCGCGGAAGCATTCACCGTAGGACAAACACCCCGCGTGATTCCAGAAAAACTTCTGAACTTCTACATAAGCGTAAATGATTTCGATGAATCCCATGCGGATCATGTCCGCGATGTCGATACACCCGGCGTCGCAGTGATGGGCTTCGACGATCAGCAGCGGGCTTTTACTTTCTTGATCGACGGCACGCATAGGGCAGTAGCTCATCGGACGGCGCATCGCGAATTTCGAGCCTTTGTGCTAAATCCCCGGGACACATCTATTATCGCCACGATTACAACAGAGTTGAGTAACACCAATTTCTTTTGGGTCCATCCCTCACTGAGGGTTGCATCCCACCGAGGAGAGTCCCATGAAGAAGCAGCAACCCGATAAAGAAATGAGAATCAAGGCAGCACTACTCCGCAAGAAGATAGAAGCCGAGACGAAGATCGCGATCCTAAAAGATCGGCGTCGCCCGTAATCCCCAGCCCCGTAGTCCCGTATTTTCAAAAGTCTAATCCGCATTAGCGGACGTGTGTACGCACACAAAAGGAAACAAACATGAGCGGTCCTGTACTTCAACAGTATAACGATGCGGTATCCAGTAGCGGCGGCATTGCTTTTTTATCCAACGTCACCGAAGGCGACATGCTGGTCGTGTTGACTCCGAACGGCGCATCTCCATCGGATAGTTTGGGCAACACCTACTCGATCTTCATGGAGGGAGTTGCAGGCGGCACAGTCATCACTGTTGCTGTTTGTCTATCAAGCAAAGCAAGTGGTGCCTGCACCGTCTCCATATCCGGTGGGGCTAGCCCTATCCTGATAGCTGAATTTAGCCCCAGCGTGTTTCAGGGCACGTCGGGTTTCGCTAACGGGGGATCGTCTGCGACGTTCGCGGGCGCGGCCAACCAGTTGCTCGTAGGCCTCTGCGAGGCCCTCCTCACAGCCACGATAACCGGCGTCGGCGTGGGCTTCACGCAAGAAGCGATCAACGATCCGACAAAGATATCTTTGGAGTATCAAGCACTGGCTGGTTCCGGCAACGTGGGCTCCGTTTTTACGACGAGCGGCTCGACGGCCAACATCGGAACGTGCGGATTCACGCTGTCCTCAACACCGACACCCCTTTCCGGCACGCCGTCAATCGTTCAGTCAAACAATGCAGGTGATCTCAACAATAACGTGACCGCGGGAGATTCTCTGTTTGTTATCGCATATGGAACGACGAACGTTAGCGGCAGTTTGGGCATTTCCGACACCCTCAACAATTCGTGGACGTTGGTAATGTCAAATGCCGTGGCAACAGGATCGGGAGGCGATTTTGCCTATAACTTAGTAAGTGTCTGGTTCTGCCCCTCTTCCGCCGCTGGCAGTGAAACAATCTCTGTCACTATCCCCGGACTTGGTAGTTCTCCCCAAGTACATATCGCCGAGCTGTCGCCTTGTTCCGTTGCTGCGTCTTCGGGTGTCGCTTCCGGCTCTCTGAGTTCCTCTGAAATTGCGAGTAGTTCAATCGCGGCGCAGGCGGGTCAGTTGCTGGTTTCGTTTGGCTTCACCCTGAACGGCGGTAGTGCTAGTGGAAGTTTGGGCGTACCTTGCGGAGGTTTTCAGCGATTGCAAAGAAACGGAAGCACCAATCAGTCTGCATTTCAGCCCGTCGTCAGTTCTGGAAACTATGGTTCAGCATTTAACACGGTACCGGCTGGGGGTGCGTCTTTTGCAGGCCCTTATCAAACGGGCGCAGTGGCGTTGGTATCTGCGGAAGCCATTTACTCAATCTCCGGCAACGCGGGTCTCGCAGGGGCCACAGTCTCGTGGACTGGCACTTCGTCAGGCAGCACGACGGCTGACGGGAGTGGAAACTTCTCGATCACAGGTCTTACGGTAGGGTCATACACCGTCACACCATCTGCGGCGGGTTACACATTCAGTCCCCCCGGTGCCAGCGAAACCATAACAGGTTCAAATATCACCGGCGTCAACTTTACTGCGACTCAGACCACCACCTATTCGATCTCGGGTCACGCGGGAATAGCCAACGCCATCGTGTCTTATTCAGGAGCAGGAAGCGGTCAAGTCGTCGCCGACGCAGATGGGAGTTATTCAATCCTAGATTTGCTGAACGGGGCGTACACAATCACTCCGTCTAAAACCGGGTTCGTCTTTTCGCCCACGAGTAGAAACGAAACAATAAGCGGTGCGGATACCCCCAACGTCAACTTTACAGCCGTGCTGACGGGCGCGACTCCTAACACCGTCATCCAAGGCGTCTTCCGTGGCAGCTCGTTCATGGCGGCATTTCCCCAGAACAGCGTTCGAAAGTTCGACCTGATGCAAATAAAAAATCGTAGCGGCGCTGTAGTTTGGAAGCTGGATGCCACGGGTGTCGTCACGGTGAACCCCACAACCTCAACTGACGGGACGCTGCTGGGTACATACAGCGGCGCAAACTGGGCGGCAGCCTTTATTTCTAGCAACCAAAACCCGATGCAGTCCGATTTAATTCAGATTCAAAACGAAGGTGGGGATTGCATCTGGCGGCTGGACTACACCGGCACCGTCTACACTTTCTAATTCACAAATTGTGGGGCCACGGGTCGGCAATCGTGTCTTGCCACCTGATGCCGTACGTTGCCGCCCGTTACCCTACGCTGGCATACATCACCACCACGTAAGGAAAAGAAAAACATGATAGACGCAATCGCAGTAGGTTTTGCAATCGTGCTGTGCTCGTTAGGGGCTTCAATCCGGCACAGATACAAGGCACGTTTGAAACGTGAAGCCACCGAGCGTTCTGCGCGGAGTTCTTTCATGCATTCCGAAATTGCCAGTGTGCCCACACTCGATGCGGGAACATTCTAAGAGCCTACAAAGTCTGCGGACGAGTCAGGGCGTTTATGGAGATAAATTATGGCCGATGAAAAAGCCTATTCGAGTTGGGACGAAATGTTCGCTGCGATTCCGCGCGACGAGAGGGGTGTGCTCCACCCAAAAGGGCATGTCGCTGATTTAGATGACGGGCCGAGAATTCACCTGTTTTGTGGTAAAGAGTTTGCTACTCTTCGCGATTTCTTAGCGGACGAGCGGTGTAATTCAGGGGCGTGTAATCCGCTTCCTGCTGACAAACAGGGCAAGTAGCTTTTTGTGCCGAAAAATTCCGTACTCGTTCGATTAGATCGTTCGGACTAGCGTTGGTTATACCAATGTTGACTTCGCCTTTGCAATCCTCTGTCTTACACATGGCGAATACGGTGTAGGTTTTCATGGCTCTTAGCGCTTCAACGCGCAAAGTCAGCATCTTATCGCCCACCCAGAACCGACGAACAGGGACTCACCGTTCCGTTATTCCATGTGATCGTTGCGGTCGGATTTCGCTGGCAGTATGAAGCGGCGTCTTTTTGCTCCACTGTCAGTACGCGAGCGGGAGCGGACGCAGCCACTACCGTGGCTGGTGACGGCGAAGAAATGGGAGCGGGTGTTGTTGGAGCCGTCGCTGCGGTTGCTGCTGTGGACGCTGACGACTGAGACGCAGGCACGCTCTTGCAGAAGTGATCCTTGGGATATGAGATGCAAGCCACTCTCGCGCGCTCCACGAATGCCGGACAACCCACCTCAGTGTTGTTCACCGGATTCAGTACTTTCTCGTCGGGGTGCGTTCCGCAATAAGTCAGGCTGCGGACTACCGCGTCTTCCATGTTCTTCTGAGCACGGTGCTGGGCTACTATCGCGCCAAGAGCTGCGCCAGACTTTTGGAGGTTCTCGTCGATTTCTTTTTGTTGTTGCGCGATGGCAGCGGACTTGTCTCCGTACGATGTGCTCGTACAGTTGATTTGATTCCCGTTGGCATTACAGTTTGTTTGCGTTTGTGTTTGGGCGAATGCCGGGAGTCCGAACAGGACTAGGGTTGTCGCGAGTAAAATTGATCTCATTGTCTTCCCTCCCAACCTCTTATCGGGAAATTGGTCAGCGGTCGGATTTGTTGTCGTTACTAGACTCGCGGGGAAGTTCGTATGCGTCAATGGTTCTTGCGCAAACCGCCATCTATTTACTGTCACGACAAAGTACCATCGTGTTTAACCATTCCGTCATCCAGAGTCGTTGTGAGCCCCACTCTTGGAGGACAACGCAATGAGACGCACATTAGCACTTTTCCTAGTTCCAACCTTTGTATTGCCGATATCGGCGCAACAATCGCAGACAATCCAGATGGAATGCCGCGATATGGCCGCCAGCGGCAACTATATCGGGCCGGATGAAACAGTTATCAACGGAAGGGCTTGCCGCCAAGTTGCCGTAGCCGTCAAGGCTGCGGAGCCTGTTGCGGCTGCGGCGCGACCTGAGGCAGTTCCCACATCGGTGTCGCAGCCGCCGACCGACGCGCTGGCTCCAAAAGGATTCTTGCTAGAAGACTCCACGCCTGTTCATCTCGTTATATCCGAGACCCTGTCCTCTGCAAGTGCGGTCACTGGACAAACCGTTGAGTTTGAAGTCGTGGACGACATCGTGGTGAACGGCCTTCTTGTCATCCCTCGCGGCTCGACCGCGTGGGCCACGGTGACGGAGGCCGAACATAAGCGTCATCTCGGCAAGCCCGGAAAGCTCGACATCAACATCGACAAAGTCCGACTTGCCGATGGCGAGAAGGCATTGCTTCGCGCGGTCAAGGATGTTCAAGGTGGCGGGCACACAGGAGCGATGACTGGGGCAATAGTCGCAACATCTCTAGTTCTGTGGCCTGCGGCACCCTTCTTCCTGCTCATGCACGGTAAGGACATTACGATCCCCAAGGGCACGCAAATTACCGCGTTTGTTCAGGGCGACGTGCGGTTGGATGCGAACAAGTTCCAGAAGCAGCTCGCCGTAGCGCAATGAGCCGTGCTCGCATGGAGGTCATCTATCCGTGATTTACTACGCTGAGGAACGAACGCCGGACAGGTACGCGGTCATCGGGCGGGGTAACGATAGGGCGGCAGAGATAGACTTGACGGAGAATCAAGCCGACACACTGGCGCACAGACTCGCAGGCGAAGAAGGCTATGTAGGATGGAAGGGCCTTAACGGAAGGTTTGAACACTGGTGCTCGTGTTCACCCTGTAAGAAGAATAACCCGTCTCTGTGACTCGCCAGAGTAGCCGATTTTTTCCGCGAAGACTGGCAAGAGGATCAATCGGAGTTTCATCCACGCTCTCGCCCGGCGCGCGGAGGATTTAATGAAGGGCATACTGCTAGTCTTGTCCGTCCTGATCGCGGCACCGGCGTTTGCCCGGGAGGCAAAACCCACACCGCCGCAAGGCACTCTGGACCAGCAGAAGCTGTGCGCAGACCAATCCGAGAGGGTTGCTGAACAATATAAGAAGAACCCGCTCGTCAATCCCGCCGACGTGTCTTTCACGAGCCATTACGACGCGACCGCCAGCGTGTGCTACGTGGAAATTACAAACGAGCACTACTTCAATGCAAGCGAGACCGACGATCACAAAGAGCACGCCATCAAGAACGCCTTTATTCGAGATGCGTTTGGAGGCCGAGAATTAGGTGAGTTTGTGTCGCCTGTGTTCAACAGCAATGAACCGCAACTGTGCAACGTCCACCCAAGCGGTCACCCCGAGATAACCTGCAAGTCCAATAAAGAGTTCGACGATCTCACGCTCAAGTATTTCGGCACTGAATAGGAATGGCGCGGCGGGGAAAACAGGACTCGTTGAGCGTTCCCTTCTTTCAAGAACCAATGGCTCGCCGTCTTGTTGCCATCAACTGACAGTGCTACGATTTCCAGCGAGGTTTCCGTCACATGAACACTCAATTTTGCGAGTTGCTGATTCTCGGATATGGTCTGGCTTTTGATCGTGGCGAGCAGGGGCGTCCTACGACAATGGGAACTCTCCTAAAATACTTGGAAGATGCTGGCGTGAGAGTGTCAGCCGTCGAACTAATTAGAAATTTTCACGGTATGCGTGGAGAACTCCTGCTTGAGCTGCGCAAATGGGATGATTCTCGCGGCTTTGTGGACTTCTCAGAATTCGGCGACGAAGACCGATTCTTTTGGGGAGAGTTTCGAATTTGTCCGAGTTACGCGGGCAAGAAACACTATGAGCGGCTCTCAGCCGCATTCGCTACACAAGTGCCACTTAATAATCGGCCCATCGGTTTCACGACGGGTTGAATTACTTCACTGTCAGGACCGAATCCCGCTCGCTCTTTGTGGTCCGACAATCTAAGTGATTTAATTAAGTTTGAGGAAGTTCCGAACATCGAAGTAAAGGCCACAATCTAAACAGAGCATCATTCCTATCTGATGGCTGGGTGAGATCGTGCGGCCACTTTCACATCGCGGGCAGTGATTGAAATGCCATGCTTCGGAATCTAGAAATTCGTGGAGAGCAGTTTCGTTTAAGGGTTTGGAATCCATTCTTAGATTTCCTCGTCCATCGAACCCAAGTCCACTTTTCCGATTTCCCTGTAGTGGTATTGGCTTTGGGTTTCACGCCAGAATTCATATACGACGGTCAGCGGTTCTGCCGATACAATCGGGGTTTCTTCCACTTCGGCCAGTGGAGGTTTCTGGATGCGCGCTAGTTCCGTACACATGTGTATTTGGCTCCGTCCAGCGGCTCGGCTTTTTGCGAGATGCCGCCTAAAATCCAAACAGCCTCGGGATAGGATTCCACGAACTCCTGAACCAAGGTCTCGTGAACCCAAGTGCCTCCGTCGTCATCGGAAAACTTGGGATGCGTTTTCATGCGGAACATCAGGCTGTACCGTCCTCAGGCAGAATCGCGAGATCAGCGATTCCCACCTCGACGCCATGCCGAAGGGCTAGTTCCCTTTGGCAAAGGTGATTCAGTTCAATAGTAATTGGTCGGCGGTTGGGGCTCAATGGTACGGAAGATGTAGTACCCGACTCTCACTATCGCTATGATCCTTTCCCCTACGTGCCGGTCTCGAACGGAGGACTTTTATCCCCACCGGCTAAGAGAGCAGAATCGAGGCTTGAAGTGATGCGCCGCGAACGTGTTTGCGCGTGGGACTAATGATGGCATGTTCTGCGCCACCGGGCGGGGTTCGGCTTTGTCGATCAGGGCACGCCACAGATTTTCGGGAAACGCGCTGAAGATGGAATCTACGCTGGCAGGAAAGCTATGCCACGAGCCTCTGGCGACTTCATTTTCGAACTGCGCCGGGTCCCATTGAGCGCGGCCAAGAAAAACACGCAGAGTGGCGGCCTGCTCAGAGTTGCCCGCTAACGCAGCAATCGTATCGGAATCAAAAGAGACGTAAACATCCCCGAACACCGGGGTCGCGTCCTTCGGAGGCGTCTTCGAGCGGAAGATAGCGCTGCGTGCGACCACATCCGCGTCAACGGGGCCGCCGAAATAGGCCATGGCGTCAATTTTCTGAAGCGCGGGAGAATCCGGGAACACGTCGCGCACTTTGATCTTCGAGGGCTTGTTGATAATTAGGCCGACCATCAGCGGCCCTTCCTTAATCGGCAGCATCAGCACAACGGAATCGTGGAATAGAGGATCGGGCAGGCCACGGCTGGCAACAAGAAATTGTCCCTGATTTTTGGTGTTCGGCGACGTCTGGCCCGCGGGTGTGCTGGTGAAGACGGGTGACAGGCCGACGATCAGAATCGCAAACCCTATTGGGCGAAAGGCTGTTCACCATCATCGCCGCTCTTCGGGATAAGTTCCCCGAGACCTATCTGCACATGCTGACGAACGGTCGCATCTTTGCATGGTCGGCATTCACGTCCCGGATCGCCGAACTAAAGCATCCTAACTTTGTGCTCGGAATTCCTCTTTATTCGGACGATCCGACAGTTCACGACTATGTTGTGCAGGCCAAGGACGCGTTCGACCAAACGTTGCTAGGACTTCACCAACTTGCCAGACACGGCATGCGAGTTGAGATACGCGTCGTTTTGCACGCGGTGACGATCCCTCGGCTCACGGAACTTGCCGAGTACATCTACAGGAATCTGACATTTGCTGAGCACGTCGCGCTGATGGGCCTTGAACATATCGGCTATGCACCGAGGAACATGGATACGCTTTGGATCGATCCGCACGATTATCAGGATCAGCTCGAATCAGCCGTCGAAATCCTCTCGACGCGGGGGATGAACGTCTCAATCTACAATCACCAATTGTGCGTGCTTCGAAAGTCGCTATGGAAATTCGCTCGGAAATCGATTTCTGACTGGAAGAACGCTTACGTCGAGGAATGCCAAAACTGTGGCGTTCGGGAGCAGTGTGGTGGATTTTTCCAATGGCCCACAAAACTCCACAGCAAGTTCGTACACGCCCTGCCCGCAACCGACAGCAATCGGCTCGGCGAACTGACGGATTAGAAGGAGTCCCAGTGCGGAAATGGATTGTTGCAGCTTTCTTGATAGCCCCACTGTTCGCTTCGGCGCAAAAGACTCATCTCACCGCCCAAGAAGCGAAAACCCACGTCGGCGAGAACCAAACAGTTTGCGGAAAAGTCGTGAGCACGCGGTACGCCTCGGGAAGCAAAGGCCAGCCTACTTTTCTGAACCTAGACGAGCCATATCCCAAAGAGATATTCACAATCTTGATTTGGGGCGAGGACCGCTCCAAGTTTGGTACGCCGGAAACGGATTATCGCGACAAGAATGTGTGCGTAACGGGCAAGATCACGAGTTATCGCGGAACGCCGGAGATCGTCGCTACCGAGCCCAACCAGATCGTTGCGCAGAAGTGAGCCCGAAGGGGACCACGGTTCTTACGGGGTGTCGAAAGATTTCCGAATTGTTGCGGGCAGCACATCTTCAAGCAAGTGGTGCATGAACTGGGCGACAGGTAACGATTGCCTGGGGTGCCCGCCGCCGCGTCGAACAGTAAGCAGACACCCCCGCCTAGTCCCAAACGTCCAATGTTTTCCCGCAACTAGCCCCCTCAGAAGAACATGCAATTGCGAGCGTCGTAGGGCTTCGAACCTGCGGCGGGGCGTCCGAAATAAGATATACGGTACGTCCCGATGCTTATAACTATAAGCAGAAAGTTAATTCAGTTAGCACTGTAACTTCGGAGACATAGTGTCCGCGCAACTATTCGACTGGAGGACCCATGCGAAGCTCGCAGCCCGCGCTCTTGCTTTTTCTCTGCTCGGTGATTCCGGCATTGCTTGTGGCTCAACAGTCCACGCCGACCGGCACGACTAGTGGGTCACAAACTCCCCAAGCCGCATCGATCATTCAGCAGAGCCTCGCTGCTATGACCGGCGGCGCGCCCGTCACTGACGTGACCATGACCGGCACGGTCACCGTGACCCAAAACAGCGCCTCGTCCCCCAGCAGCCCAAACCAACTAACTACCGAATCAGGCACGATAATGCTCGTGGCAACCGCCGCTGGCCAGAGTCAGATCTCCATTACATTGCCTTCGGGGAATTGGGTTACGACACAGAACTACGCCACAAATCCTCGAACATCAAGCGTAGCTGGACCGACCGGTACGACTCAAGACACGGCTCCAGAAGACTCAATGGCACCGCACCCAGCTTGGTTTTGTCCTACGCTTGTCATGGCCGCTACGGCTCCCGCGACGTATGTTACTGGCTATGTAGGCCAGGAGACGCTCAACAGTTCGCTGGTGCAACATGTTTCAATCTGGCCACAAGCAAACCAAGACCTCCTCACAAATTCTTTTCAGGTACCGGGCCAACAGGTACTTACGGGTCCTGGCCCTTCGTATCCGATCCATCTCGGTCAAGAGGACCTGTACGTCGACACCTCATCGATCCTGCCTCAGGCCATAGTTCTACGGACTAGAGGATACAAATGGACGGCGAACGGCCCCGATCCGACGCAGCCAGTGTCCAGTGAAGAACGGGTAGAGTTTTCGAATTATCAGCAGGTGCAAGGTAGGTTCGTCGCCCTTCACATACAGGTTGTGCTAGCAACGGTTCCCATACTCAATATTCAGCTGTCGTCAGTGACGTTTAACACCGGCGTACAAATCGCTAGCAACTAGGAGATTCGCCCGTGACCTACTTCCGAGCGCTGAGCCTTCTGCTTACTTTCTGCACGATGTTTGCAGTCGCGTGTACCCGAGCACAGGATGCGACGGACCCAAATTTCGCAACCGGTCTTAAGCCGTTCGGTTCATATCACGGTGGAAATATCGACAACGTCCAATTGTTCAACGGTCAGCTCACGCTGGATATTCCGTTGATGTCCTATCCGCAGCGAGGCGGAAAACTAAAGCTTGATTATCATCTTCGGTACGCGAATGTCGGCGCAACAGATAGTCCGACTTGTTATCAAACCCCTGGCGGGCAAATCTGCGTGTGGACGCCGGCGGCAGTCCTCGTTCCGGGCTGGTGTGGGGTAAGCGGAATGCTGTGCCACGGTTTTCGCATCGTGGACGAGGATGCGATAGGTGATTTCATATCCGGCCATATTGTAAGCCAGAACACAACCATCCTTTCGGGAACAGAAGTGTACATGCCGGATGGTGGAACGCATCCGTTGGCGCCAACTTCGGGGAACTCGACATCGTCACTTTGGGAATCATTGGACGCCACATCGTTTCAACTTGGTTTGGGGAACGGTTCTTGGGCCCTCGGTTCGGGCTATTACAATGCCCCAGGTACAACTGTTGTCGATTCGGCTGGTACGAAATATGTTTATCCCTCGTCGGGGCAGCCGTACCGCCAAGACACCAACGGCAACGCGATTGATTATGGCGCATCCGGCTCCGGTGTGTTAGCGACGGATACGATGGGTCGAACTATCCCGTCGATACCCGCAACGACATCCAATGTGAGCGGATGTCCCCAGCCGCCGAGCGTGCCGTATGCTCCCAGCAGCGCGAGTACCTGGAGCCTCCCTGGCGTGAATGGCGGTACCTTTCCGATTCTCTTCTGCTATGTCCAGCTCAGCGAAACCAATCCGATTGGCACTGAATGTTTAGGTGTGGGTGTCTGTACCGCGTACAACTATACCGGAACCGAACTTCAAAGCGTGGTCTTGCCGAATGGCACGAGCTGGACTTTTGAATACACCACGGACGGCAATGCCGATCTCGCTGAAGTCATCTTCCCAACGGGAGGGACGCTTTCGTACGGGTCTTACCAAAACTTCAATGCTGGCAATTGCAGCCAGTCGATCGACTACAACCGGGCCGTAGGTGTCCGCACGCTAAATCCAAACGACGGGGTTACTCCGTCGTCCACCTGGAGTTACGCCTATTCAGGCACTACTAGAACCGTCAGTGCACCGCCGTCGAGCGGCTCGACGCCGGACGATACCCTGCACACTTTTATTGACCCGGACTGCTCCCCCTTTGAAAATGAGACACAGTATTACCAAGGTTCGCACACAAGTGGAACCTTGCTCAAAACGGTCGCCACCCAGTTTTCGTATTCGAATCTTGGTTGGTTAACCCCAGTAGTGAACGCCGTTCCGCTCCAAGTCACCACGACGTGGGCCAATGGGCAGCAAGCGAAAACGACGTACACCTATGATGCGGGGTACACAGCCGACGCCCCTGATTTCGCATACGCCTCGCCTTACAACCTTACTGGAGGCGCCTCCGGCACAGGTATTTATGGGAAAGCGTTGACAAAGAATGAATACGACTACGGCGGCTCTTCGCCGCTGCGGACAACCACAAGCACTTTTCTCGCACTCAATAATTCGAGCTATCTGAGTGCGAATCTGCTGGACCTGCCGTCGTCTGTGCAAGTGACTGGCTCGGGGCCTGGTTCGAACACGACTTACGGCTACGATACATCGGGGTGTACGTCAGGCACTTGCGGGAATCTAACTTCTGTAAACCGGTGGCTCAATACAACGAGCACCTACCTCACGACGAGTTACGTGTTCGGCTCCAATGGCCTTATTACGTCGTCGACTGATCCTAAAGGCAACCTGACCACGTATGGTTACGCGCCTTCATCGTGCCCCGCCAATTCGGGCTACGCAGGTTCCGGACCCACGTCCGTCAAGAATGCACTGAATCAGACGACTTCTAACTGCTACGATCTCACGACAGGTCTATCGGTCTCCACTACCGATCCCAACAATCAGCTGACGAGCTACGCGTATGACAGCATGCTTCGCACCCTGCAGGTCGACAACCCTGACGGGGGTGAGACGCTCTTCTGCTACACCGACACCGGCACTGAAAGCAACGGCGGTACCTGCACTAAATCGAATCCGCCCTACGAAGCCGTGATTTCAGAAAAAATTACCAGCTCGGCGAACCGACTTTCATACCTCATGGTCGATGGCGTGGGCCGCAAAATCCGCCAAGCCGTGACGAACGGCGAATCCGTGTCCTATGACGAAGCCGACACCTGCTACAACGGCATGGGTCGCGTTAGCTTCAACTCCTATCCCTTCCAGGATTCCGGCCCGTTTACGACCTCGCGCTCGTGCGGATCGCCGGAGCTTGGGGATTCTTTCGCATATGACGCGTTGAGTCGCAAAACGAGCGTTACTCATTCCGACGCCTCGACTGTTCTGACTTCGTACACAGGAAGAGCCACCAGCGTGCAAGACGAAGGAAACGGAACTCAGCGAGTTCAGAGAGTTTCTCAAGTCGACGGCCTGGGCCGCCTCGTTTCCCTATGTGAAGTGACGAGCTCAACTCTGGCGGTAGGCATTACAGGCAGCACGACACCCGCCGCTTGTGGGCAGGACATCGCCGCCACCGGATTCCTTACGACATATGCATACGATGCCCTCGACGATCTTACTTCCGTCGCGCAAGGCCCGTTGAACGCGCGAACATTTGTCTATGACAGCTTGTCTCGGCTGACAAGCAGCGCCAATCCAGAAGCTGGGACGACGAGTTACACCTACGATGCCGACGGAAACGTGATAACCAAGAAAGACGCTCGGGGCACCACGATCTGCTACGGGGCGTGGTCTGGATCGACATGCAATGGAGCGGTCGGATATGACGCTATAAATGAACTTTTGGAAAAGAGCTATTCGGACGGAACTCCCACGGCAACGTACAATTATGGTCAAGGCTCGGCAATGGGAGTGACGTTAACGAATACGATCGGACGAAGATCATCGGAGAGCACCGCTGGAACAAACCCAACCGGCTCGGTCTTCAGCTACGATCCGACGGGTCGAGTGAACATCAATTCTCAGTGCACGCCGCAAAACTGCTCGGGGACGCCGTTTTCCATCGTTTACACATATGATTTGCTCGGAGATGTCCATACATCCACAAACGGCGCGGCAGTGACTCTAACAAATTCCTACAATGCTGGCGCTCGCCTTACATCTTTTACAAGCAGTCTTTCGGACTCGAATCATCCCGGAACGCCATTCGGATATCAAAATGTTGCGCACTACAATGCAGCAGGATCGATCCTTTCAGTCACGCTCGGCAATGGAATTAACGAAACGCGCGCATATGATGGGAGGCTGCGGCTTACCGGCATCACCGATGGATCGGTCTACACTTTGACGATCCCGAGTGGTTATGCGCCGAATAACGATATTCTCGCGGCGAACGATAGCGTGAACGGCAACTGGACTTACGGTTACGACGGATTCAATCGCCTCACCGGCTCGAATCAAAACAGCGGCCAAAATGTTTTCAGTTACCTCTATGACCGATTCGGAAATCGCTGGAAGCAGAACGTGACAGCGGGAACCGGTCCAGCACCAAGCTATGGCTTTGATGCCAACAATCACATCGTCGCGGGGAGTGGCGTCACATACGATGCGGCTGGGGACACGACGGACGACGGCACGACGACCTACACCTTCGACGCGGAGGGACGCATAATCACGGCATCGAATGGAATGAGTGGAGCCTCAAGTTACGTGTATGACGCCGGGGGCCGCCGCGTACGCAAGACTACAGTTGCTGGCGGGACGGTTGATTTCCTCTACGATCTCGCGGGTCACGAGGTCTCGCAGATCAACTCAACAGGAAGCTGGACTCGGGGCGAAGTCTATGCGGGTGGGCGTCACGTTGCAACCTACAGCGGTGGTACGGGTGGCACGACGTACTTCATCCACGCAGATTGGCTTGCCACGGAACGCGCCCGCAGCAATGTGTCAGGTGCTTTATGCGAATCCATTACCAGCCTCCCCTTCGGGGACGCGATGACCACATCCGGGAGTTGTAGTGACGTTAGCCCCATGCACTTCACCGGCAAAGAACACGACACCGAAACTGGCCTCGAAAACTTTGGCGCGCGGTACGACGCATCGAGCATGGGACGCTTCATGACGCCGGACTGGTCGGGCAAACCGCAAGGCGTGCCGTACGCTGAATTCGGCGATCCGCAGTCGCTCAGTCTGTACGACTATGTCCGCAACAACCCGACGACCAGGCTAGATCAAGACGGACACGACGACGGCGTTTTGGGCGCAATGACATCTATCTCCCTGCCCATGGGCTTGTATGAAGAGGCTCACAATCCAGAGTTGGTCCAAGGGGCGGAGGAGATACTCGCTGGCGTCGGCACGATGGGTGCATCGGTCGAGCTTGCGGTGGCCGGACGCGCCTTTGGGGCCGCTGTGGGACTTATCAGCGGCGAAGGAACGACCGTAATGGGCGGAACAAGAATCGGCATGACCGCTAGCGGACACGATGCCAAGACAACCGACGAGAAGGCAGGAAGCATAGGCACCGTTACAAATCCCGCTGGTTACGTCGTAACGGCCGGGGCGGCAATCCTAAAAGCAAGCGAAGCGAACAGCCTAAAGGCGGGAGACGTCGCCTCGACTGTCTCTTCCGCCGCGTCATTGGCCAGGAATCCGGCGGAGGCTCAAAAAAATCCGGCGGACGCCTTGCTCACCGCCTCAAGTGCAACGAAGGCACTTTCGTCGGCGGCTTCGGTTGTTCGTAATGTGGTCACGCCACCGGCGGCACCGACTCCGCCTAAGCCGCCCATATGCACCAGCACCTCGTCTTGTGTTCCCTAAAATGTATTTTGTACATGCTAAAATAGGCGGAGCAATCACGATGCGAACTTGGCAAAAGGTGGCCGTGCTAAACGCTGCGGCATTCTTGGGGAGCGTTGCATCGCTTTTCGCCATTCCGGGCAATACTCCGCTTTGGCTGTGGGCTGCGGTATCCGGTGTGTTGGTCGTCGGCGTGAACACTTGGTTGGTGATTCGGCTCCGGCGCGGCAACGAAAGCCCGAAGAAACAGGCCCCGGATCTTCGAGTTGAAATGGCAGTCGTGATCATATGCAGCCTTTACTTTTTAGCGCACGTGCTTATGGGGCTGATGAAATAGATTTGCTAAACAGAGAAAATGAACTCAGCGTCAGCTTGCGGGTGGCCTACCCTTGAGCGTCTTTGAACTCCAGAAATTATGGCTGGGCACTCGCAGTCCGTACCCGAGTCTATTCGAGCGACAAATTACACTGAAAGGCGTTCCGCACTTGCAGTTTCTCAGAAGGGTGCGTCTTCGGGTCTCGCGCGCGCTTACGCGTAGCCGCTTCCCCCGGCCAAAACGTGGTTTTCGCACCGTAATGTGTCAGCTGCTTTACGAGTAGAGGCTACCGAACACGCGTTCGACGAGTCGCTGCCATTCCCAGATGAAATGTCTCCCAGGTCTAACTCGCCCCTTCCTCCGACGTTTCGCTTGCGTCGCTGATGGCGCAGGCGGATCGCAGCGATCTGTGCGTCCGTGAGTCTCAGCTCCAAGGTTTCAACTATCTTGTTGTTCATCGTGCCTCCTACCCAGTTGCACCCGGCGTAATCTCGACGGGTTTAATTTATTTCACCCAACTCGACGATGGCCGCTTCGCCATGGAATGATCTCGCATAACCAGCGTCCCAGTAGCGCCAAATGACACGCTCCTTGGGCGTGGCATCAATCAGCTCTGCCTCGGGAAAATCCTGTCGGAACTCCCACAATAGTTCCGTAGCAACTCTCGTCGCGCAACCCACTCCGTGCGAATTGCAAAGTTGTTCTGCTGTGCATTCCTGACAAGGGCGTGTGCGAGCCAATGCTGTGTTATCGCTCATTAATTCTCTCCACAAAAGTTCCGGCGCGCACGGTCCTGAATCCTGCGCGCAGGACGGGGCGACTGAATGTCGGATCGGTCGCGACGGTTTCGACATCAAATGCTGCGCGGTTCTCAACGGGATCATTCACCACGAGCGTGGTGCCTTCGGCAGCGAAGCGTATTCCAAATTTGTTGTCCTGCGCGTTCTGGTCCTTTACCCACTGGTTGCGATGGGTTGAAGCGTGTGCCTCCATAGCGAGACTCACGACGCCAAGAGCCACGATGAACCAGAGTGCGTGCTTCATTGGACCCTCCCTTCCACCGGCGTCTCGATTGCCCTCTGCATTTAGTTCACCCAGCCGTTCGTTTTCATTCCGAGCAAATCCTGTGGGGCGAGCAGTTCCTTCATCGGCACGCTCTGGACGAACGTACCGTTGGGAAAGATGCGTCGGGCGCACAGTCCCGCGCCCATCATTTGAGATTCCAGAAACCTGCGGCTGATTCTCGCCCCGTTTGTCCGAAGCCAGTCGTGCGCCGCAACGCTGATCGGGCGAATCGTCTCGTTCCAGTCGATTGTGAAATCAGGTTGCGGGGTGTCCTTCACGAGTGTTTCTCCCTTTTGTCATATTTGCGGAGAACGCGGTCGATTGCCATCCGTCCCAACGAGGAGATGGAGACTTTTCGCCGTCGAGCGATCTTCTTCAGCGCCGTGTGCTGGCGCTTGTCGAGGTAGAAGGTTTTGCGGATCATAATACTTTGCACATCTTACCACACAATGAGTTCGCTGTACGTGTTTTTGTACGGTGACAGCTGCATTCGAGTCTTTTGAGTCGTTCTGGTACTTCGGGAAATCTACAAGTTGTGAGGTATCAGTACCATGTGATTGTTCAACTCCCCCCGCCTCCAAAATTTCGCGAAGCGAAATTTCGTCCTGAGCCAGCCCCTATTTCGGGCGAGTCGAAGGGCAAATGGTTCTTCGATGTTCTTTTGTTACATCCTCGAATGCGCGGACCGCTCGCTCTATGTAGGCGCGACTGACAATCCCGAGCAGCGAGAACGGCACCACAACGAGGGGAAGGGCTCGGAATGGACTGCGGCACGCCGCCCAGTGAAGCTTGTGTGGACGGAAGAACACTCGACACTATCATCAGCGCGCAAACGCGAGAATCAGTTGAAGCGCTGGTCGCGGGCCAAGAAAGCCGCGCTAATCAGGGGTTCCCTTCGACTCGGCTCAGGTCAGACTCATTCTGACGCCGAATGAGTTTGCAACTCTCCCCGCCTCCAAAATTTCGCGAAGCGAAATTTCGTCCTGAGCGCGCCCCTATTTCGGGCGAGTCGAAAGGCAAACGGTTTCTCGATGTTTTTCTGCTACATCTTAGAATGCGCGATATGTTTCATTGAAGCACCTGCCAAGCGTGGCACTCCGCTACGGTAAGTTGTGAATCGATCGCCGAATTCACCGAATAGCGAATCACCCCGTCTGATGTCGAACAGAAGCTCCTCGTGCCGGTGGCGCTCGATGCCGGCGTGGCAATCACTACGAAATCCTTACACAACTGCCGCTGGCAAACCGCACCAACCCTGAAGCGGAATCCAGATTTGGTGCACCATCCATCGCCTGCACAGTCTTGATTGGCCAGGGACTTGTCTAAGTAACCCGCATATTCCGGCGACGAACCTGTGGGCCCCCGCGGATCCATACCCAGTGTCGCGAGATCGCGAGCGAATCCTCGATCCGCATAAGTCGCCGAATACGCGATCTGGGCCGTGTTCACGGTGCGAACGCTGCCGACGGCGCTCGCTTCGTTGGCGGCCATTCTCGAACGCAGCAAATTGGGGATGGCGATCGCAGCGACGATTAAGACGCCCGAAACATCCAACGCTTGGCTCGAACTAACTTCGCGGATTACCGTGTCGTCCCCATACACGCCAACAACTGACGCCGTAGTTTGGTTCGATCGCGATAGCGCGCCGGCCAGACTCGGAGCGACCCGCTGCATCTGCATCGCAGCCATTGCAACTGGATCTTCGTAGAACAGCGCCGAAGCTGTCAGCGAGCTCTGCGGCGGAAGGGCCGCGAGAAAAGCTTTGGATTTTGCCAACGATGCGCCCGATTTGTGCATGTTCACGGCTTCTGCAACCGCATCCCTGCTAGAACCAAGAATCAGATATCGATCCGCGAAAGCGTAATCAACTTCGGTGGGCGTTTTGCCGTGAGGAACCCGGAATCCATTGTAGGTCACGCCGCCATCCTCGACGGGCTGCATCCCGAAACTCAATGGTCCAGTCAAGGTACTCAAAGTGCGCTGCAAATGGCTGGCATCCTTCACCTGCAGCATCGCTTTCCACTGGAGTTGCTCGGGCGAATCTACTTTGTCGAGCTCGACCGTCAATTCACCGCTAAGCAGGCTCAGCAAATCGTCCTTCAAGCTCAGATTGAGCGCCCGCTCGAACTGTGGGATTGCGGCGAAAGAGTTCGAACCGGACTGTCGCGAAAGTTCCTTGGCGTCTTCGAAAATTTGTGAAGGATCGGAAAGAGCCACCGTGGCCGCAACCACCGCTTTAGGGGACACAAAATCGAGGCCGCCTAGCTGGCGTGAGTTTGCAAGCCACGATGCTGATCCGTGCCGCGGCCCAGTAAAACTCAATTCCGTTTGGTTGACTCGTTGGCCGCCAATTGTCTTATGGTCCCAGACCATGTATTGCACATCGGCAAACCCGGATTGTTGGAAGGTGCCGCCGTACCAGGTAGCCGACGGGTCCAGGCTCACGATTTTATGAAGGTCAGCAGCCGCCAAAACCGTGACACCGTCTCGGTATTCCCTCTCCAGACGCTGCCCGAATGGCGTGGCTGCAAGTCCTCGGCTGCCGGCGTCCAGCCCGGCAACGAACTCGCGCAGCGTTGCCAAATCGGCTGCCGCGATGAAGTAATCGGGCCTCACGAGTATGACGGGTTGTTCCGTCGAACTTCCCTCAGTTGCCGCAGATAGATCTTCTGGCCCCAACACCCGAACCGGCGGTTTCGCTCCGCCCCACAACTGAATCGTCTCTTCGAGGAACTTCCTCAGGCCCGGCTTCCGCACTTCGGCGATTGCCAGAAATTTTGGCGAATCGCCCTTCATCTCGGCCGATACTACGATTTCGTCACCGAGATACTGGCTGATCTGCGAGAAGCGCTCGAGAGACTGCTCCACTTTGAGTCCGGGTTTTGCCAGTTCGCCGTGCGCCCACCAATCGCGCAACAGCGAACTCTCCGCCAATTCCCGGTGAAAGATTTTCAGCGCCTGGTCGGCCGCGTCGCCGTAGTTGGAAAACGCCACATAGGAAAACGTCGAGCGCGGCAGCAGAGGCAAAAGCCGGCTTTCGCGCCGCGCCACGGGAAACTGTACGTTCTGTTGGAGCTTGGCGAATAACAGCGCGGCCTCGACGGGCAGTCCCGGATAGTTCTTTACATCATTTGACCACGGCATCACGGGAGGTTGAATCGGCTTGGCGCTTTGCGCGCGGCACTCCGAACCCAGCACAAACATCATGGCGAGCACCATCGCCCCATGGACGAGGGAATTCCGGCTCGGCCCTTCAGTGCGTGAATTTCCCATCCGGCTTCACCTCAATTTGGATTGGCGCGAATATGCTTCGTTCAGATTAGACCAGCACAACACAGATTCAGGATTGACGCGGTGGCGATTCAGTCACTATGTGCCCTGAAATATATCATTTCTCCAAATGAGCATACGCGCGGGTCTTCGTCCTGCGGAATTTCCGAAAAACGTGTCTCAGCGGCTAAAGCGTAAGCGGTTTTCCTCTTTGGTTTAGTTCGAGCTGACCCCAGGCTCCAGGAAGAAAAAGCTCAGGACATTGGTGCGTCCTTCAATTTGCTTGTTTAGAGGACGGCCGCCCGAATGGCCGGAAAGGCAGTTCGAAGGAACAAACTCGATGAACTCCCGGCCGGGCCAACACAGAGCTTTAACCATTCGACGCCTGGAGCTTTGCGCGGTCTGTGGAAGCGCTGTCGAGATTGAGCGGTTTCTCGGAGCTCGCTTCGTTATTCCTGGGGCTTCCTCTTGGCCGCTGGCTCCTTCTCGACGCCCTTCGTACTGATCAACGCCAGCGCATCTTTCGCGTTGAACGGATACCGGCGAACAGACTGTTGTCCCGTCGTGCTCAGGGACACGTCCACGCGCCGATTGTTGGCCAGTACGATTACCTGAAAGTTGTCCAGCATTTTCTGGCGGTCATCCGGGCCAAGGTCCGGATTGTCCTGCATCTGTTGCTTCACCTGGTCCGGAGTCAGTTCGTCTTCTTTGCCAAAGGCCTGAACGTCAATCCTGTCGGGAGGAACTCCATGGTCAACAAGAAAGCTCTTCGCACGGTCAACTCGTCGCTGCGTCAGAGCCTTGTTGTACTCGACCGATCCTCGCGGGTCGGCGTGGCCGCTAAGGATCAAATGGGCATCCGGCTCGAAAGTAAGATACATCATGAAGTCGGTGGCGAGAGGCGCGAGGACCTCCTGTTGGCTCCCCACCAGACCGCCGCCCGGATTCTTCTCCGAAGGTCGGGCGGTCTGAAAATAAATGCTGTGGAGAGAAAGCCTCGCTTCCAGCTGTCTTTCCGCAACCGAGCGCTGCGCATCCACAGACACCGAGCAATCGGCGGTCCCTCCCCGGCCGTCGTTCACATGGCCGTTCACCGTATACCCATGCGGCCTAAGGCCGGACGTATCCAGCCTCACAGACGGCCCTGAACCGGTGAGCCGTCCACCAGTTGTGTCCCAGCTATAAGTCAGCGGGTCGTTGTCCGGGTCGCTCGCCGTTGCGGTGATCCGCACGGAGTCGCCGACTGACACCGAGCTGGGATCCGCGGAGCAACTCATTGTAGGAGGGTGATTCGGTTGCGGCTCAACGCGAATCTCCGCGGAGCATTCCGCCGTCCCACCTCGGCCGTTGTCCACGCGCACTCTGACCATGCGCGGCCCCACGGCTACACCCGAGGAATTCCATCGCACTTCGGGGCCGGTGCCTTCCACCGTGCCGTCGCTCGTCGTCCAGGAGTACGTCAAAGGATTATTGCCGGCGTCACTGGCTTCCGCTCGCACAACAACCACTTCGCCCGATCCTGCGTAGACCATGCTCTTATCGGCCGAACAGGAGGCCACCGGCGGGCCAGCGGGTGGCAGGGGAGGAGGATTTCCTCCCATGCGGAAGAGGATTCCGGTCGAAAGGCGCACGTCATTCTGCCTCGCCGTTTGCCCCGTGCTGGAAGTGGGATCTCTGAACCGCGTGAACATATATTCAGCTTGAAAAGCACGCCACGCAATGTGGCGCGTCAGGGTGACATCAACTCCGCCCCCAGCTGTCATGGCAAATGCATTCTCCGACAGGAGAGCCGTGCAAGCCGCTCCGCTTGAGCATCCGGGGAGCTTCACACGAGTGGCGTACAGGCCTCCGAGCAGATATTGGGCGAACGGAGTGATCCTGCTGCTCCGGAAGGAGACCCGAGGGCCAAACATGTAGCCGAACGCGCCTCCGTCGGCATTCACGTTAATCGGCGGCACACCTCCCAGTGTGAGGTGATCGCTCCTGTAGGCGCCGAAGTCGGCGACGATTCCGAAGTATTTATTTGGGTTGAAGGCCAGCGATTCGCTGCCGCCGTTCAACGCCACCACCCGGTTTCGATTGTTCCTCGGGGCAGCTCCAATGTACGAATAGCCCATGAACAGCTCAAACGTGGGAGTGTCGTAATCCGTTGCGTACCATGTGTGCTCGGCGCCGGCTGGTTCCGCGGATGCCTCGGACGGTGATTGCGCGCTAGTTGAAAATTCAAGGATAGCCGCGGCGTCGGTATTTGGCTGGCTCCCCGCGACTGCGGTTGGCGCGGCGACCGAAGCGGCAGGCTCAACCTCCTTCGTTGTTGTCGCGGACTTTGTCTCGTCGTCGGCACGCAGGGCAGGCGCCAGTAGAAAAGCAATCGCCAAGGTCACAATCACTCGCGCTTCCAGTCTCATCGTTGCCTCCTGAACTGTGCCGCATGCCCGTAGAGCCAAGACCTTCACTTCGGATTGATCCAGCCAGCCTGTGCTTCTCGCTCAAATAATTTTTGTTAGGGAGCGGGGACGTTGATCACCGTGTTGACCATGGTCACCGACGCATTGAGTCCCAGGGCTCTGCCGTCGAGCGTCGTGATCGCCGCGTTTCCGGCCGTCGAGAACGTGACGCCTGCGGACGCGATTATCGTGCCGACCATCGTGCCACCGCCGGCAGCATTGATCGTCGCCTTACTGCCCACCTGCCAGAAAACGTTCTTGGCCTGCGCTCCGTTGATCAGGATCACGCTCCGAGGCGCTCCGGCAGCGCCCACAGTGAGCGTGCTCGCCATCTGGAAGACCCAGATTGCGTTCGCGTCGCCCTGGGCGTCGAGAGTGAGGTCCGACCCAGTGATCAGAAAAGACCCGCCTGCGGCTTCGTAAATGCCGGGGGCGAGAACGTGTCCGCCCAGCTGGCCTGCGCCGGGATCGGTTCCTCCGGGCCGCGAAGCGGGAGAAAGATTAATGAATGCAGTCATCGCGTCATTTGCCGCGTCCGTGGCGATCAAGAGGGTTGCCGCGGTGCCTTCGGACGGGCACCCCACAGTGGGAGACGGAGGTGCGGTGTCAATGTTCCCGTTCACCATTCCCACGTTGAGCGGCGTTTCCGTGTAAGTGCATCCGGGACCCGCGTTGTGGAACCCAGTCAACAAGGTGGAAGCCCCGGTGGTCCCGATGTCCCCATTAATCACCGTGTTGATTCCCTCGTTGGTTATGCCCGCGCCGCCTCCTAGGGACCCAAAAGTCGCAGCCACCCCGAGACTAGGCGCCACGGGCCCGACAGAAGCGCCCGTGGTGAAATTCCATGGATTCGGCGCGACTCCAGCTGCGAGCGGGTTGCCGGCCAGGTCCGTTGCGGCATTTGTAATCGTAGCGGTGTATTGAGTGGTGGCCGCGAGGTTGGCCGTGGGGGTAAGCGTCGCGATCTGACTCACGGCGTCGTAAGTGACGTTTCCTGCGACTGCGGCGCCGCCAGGTCCAGCCACCGCCAAAGTAAATGTACCGGGAGCGAGAATCGTTACTGGATCCATCGCTTCGCTGAACGTTGCGTTCACCGTCTGGTTGAGTAGAACGTTGGGCGCAGCGCTCGCCGGGTTGGCGAGCGTGATCGTAGGTGGCGTCGTATCGGGGTTGGCACCTGTCGTAAAGCTCCACGGATTGGGCACACCACCAGCCACTAATGCATTACCGCTGAGGTCCTCTGCGGCGTTCGTGATCGTGGCTGTGAACTCAGTGCTGGGTGGCAAATTCGCGGTCGGAGTGAAGACCGCCGTCGAGAAGGAATAGGTAACCGTTCCGGGAACAGCGGCGCCCCCCGGTCCCGCCACCGCCACCGTAAATGTCCCCGGCGCCGTAATTGTTGCCGGGTCCATTACCTTACTGAAGGTCGCGGCGATCCTTTGATTCTCGGCAACGCCCGTCGCCGCTGACGCAGGGGTCGTCACGATCAGGGTCGGTGATGTAGCGCTAACGGCCAGACCTGTCGTAAAGCTCCAGCCAAAGCTGCTTGCGAGGGGGTTTCCCGTCGCGCTCTGCGCGGACGTGTTCACGGTCGCCGTGTATTGGGTACTCGGCAGCAGATTCGCCGTCGGCGCAAATGTCGCCGTGTTGGTCGCCGCCACGTAAGTCACCGTTCCCGGCACAGCTGCCCCGCCTGTCACCGCGAGCGCAAACTCCCCGGGCGCAATAACTGTCGCGGAGTTCATAGCCTGGCTGAAGGTTGCGATAATTTTCTGGTTGAGGGCGACGTTGGTAGCACCGTTCAGCGGAATCGTCGCGACGACCGTCGGAATTGTTCCCGTCGTGAAGGTCCACACATAGTTGGTCGCAAGGCCGGTCCCTGTTGGATTCGCCGCTCCCGTCGTAATCGTCCCTGTATAAAGCGTGCCAGGTGCGAGAGCTGCATTTGGCGTGAACGTCGCTTTGGTCCCTGAGTAGGTGACCGCGCCCGTCACTGAAGCACCACCTGGTCCCGTTACCGTAACGGTTGATGCGTCTATCGTCGCGGTGTTCATCACCTCGTTGAAAGTTGCGGAAATCGCCTGCGCTACTGGTACTCCGATAGCGCCATTCGCGGGCAACGTGGACATGACCACGGGTGTCACCGGGCCCGATGTCTGCTGTCGGCCGCATCCTGACAAAATGATGGTCAGTAAGAACGCCATCGCGAGGCTCTGGAAGCCTAGTGTGTTGATCTTGTATCCCTTCATTTGCACTCCTCTTTACTCGGCGACGGGTTATTCGTTTTCGCGATGGACCACAGCGGGGTGGACTAACGTCGCGGAACTTCAGACGGTCCGGACTCGAACGACACCAATCCTTCAAACCGATTCACTCCCCCGGCGCGACACTTCCAAATTGCACACCGCCAATTTCAGGACGAAAAGAGCACGTACAGCGCCAGCCGCGTACCGACCGAATTTGTTGGAAGTATGCGGAGAATCAATGAGGTAACGAGAAGCGGACCGTCAGATCGAAGTTCACAATGGAACAATTACGATTGGGCGATTACCGAATTGGAATTATTCGAAGGTGCCGCTAATCCAGAGATCGAGGAAGCTCGCAAAATTATCGCGTCCAGAAAATAAATGTGGCCGGGATGGGAGTTCGAAGGAACAACCTTCGCTGGACTCCCGGCCCGGCCAGCACAGAGCTTTAACTGTTCAACTCTTAGTCCTTTGCGGATTCTTTCGACTCGTTGTGCGGTGAGCCCTTCTGCAACACGGCATCCAGATGACGACCCGACGCTGGAGTTCGGACGTTTCCGCCCAGAATGATCTCCTTTGCCGTCAGTTTGCGCCCATAGACGTCCGCGCTGGCATCGTCATCGGGGCGAAGTGTGGAACCTTCGAGGGAAACTCCCGCAAACAGTCCGCGAGTGCGCGAGTAGCTGAGAATCTCTGCTCGCATGTACGCATCCGTGTTCGCCGCCGCATCGCGTCCCACGGGGCCCGCTGCTACCGAAGCATCGCCGCCCAGCTTGACTTTGCTCTCGAGAATGGACTTTGCTCCGCTGTCATTCATGACCAACAGGACGAGATCCGTAGCTTGTCCGCCGATTTGGAATCCGACGCTGCCGCCTTCGAGCGCCATCATCGCGGGCGCGCCCCACGGTCCTCTGAAATCCTCCCCAGTCCGGCAAACCATCGCGCCGCGGCCGTAGCTTGCGCCGACCACAAACGCCGCCTTGAGAACAGACGGGAATACGACGACACATCTGGCCTTTTCGATTACCTGCTGAGGAATGTTGTCAGGGATATTCATGATTTCCTGCATTACGGTGCCGGCGTTCGCCAGGCGCTGTTGTTCCTTATTGTTTGCCGCACAAAGAGTTGCGGTGAGAAGTGTGAGACAGACAACAAACATTGACTTACGTAGCATCGCTGACCTCCATGATCAGAATTTCGGCTCGGGAGATTTCTTCTCTCCGGAGCTTTTCCCTGCGCGTGGGAAGACAATCGGTTCGACGGGTCCGAGCGCTATTGCCATTCTCTACATCGGCAGATTGAACCTTTTGATGAGAGGCGTCTGTCTGGTTTGGCACACATTCCCATTATGGTTCCAGGGCCGATGTGCTGGCCTGCGGCACTAAATCGAGTTGGCGAGCGCGAACAATGAAGCGATTGGGAGCCGGTCCAACGTAGTAAAACGGGTAGCACGAAATCAGTGTCAGCATTCGCCCGCTGGATGGCTCTAAGACTTGAACATCGCTCGGAGGCACCACAGCAGTAGATTCGACCTGGTACTGAAAGTCGCCGTCCGGGGTTCTCAACGTGATCGCATCACCTTTTTGAACGTTGCGCAGCGGACGAAAAAAAGTATCGCGATGGCCGGTCAAAACGACGTTCCCCGGATCGCCCGGCATCGCCGTTTCAGAGACGTGGCCGACCGCGTGCCGCAGGATTTTCGGCGAGTCGCCCTGAACAAATATGGCTTTCAGCCCGAGGCGGGGGATCTCCATTTCTCCGATAGGGTTTCCGTCGATCACCGGAAGCCGATCTCGAATTTGTTTCAGATTGTCTTTCCGTGGAGTGCCTCGGATTTCGCTTTCGAATTTCGATTGCTCGCTCGTCTGATAGACATGCGCATCCGCGATCACGTAAACGGTGTAGGACAGCGCAAACACTCCGACCGCCAGTAATGAGTAGTGCGCCACGCGAACGACCAGCGACCTTGCCTTCCGAGGCGCTTTCGCGACAAGGCGACCAGGATTCACGACGGATTCTTCCCCAGCTTCGCGGGAACCTGCTGTTGCTCCGTCTTGAAATAGCCGGGCCGGGTTCGCACTTGAATCTTGCCCCGGCCGGGAGCGTCAACCTTCACCTTTATCTGACGAAAGGAATCCGTGGTGCCGGTTTCCTGCGGAACAAATCCGAGAGTGTATTGTTCGCGAAGATCGCGCGCGATTGTTTTGGATATGTCCGCAACGCTTTCCAGGGACGCCGGGAAGAATGCGAGCCCCCCGGTGTTCTTGCTGAGGTGTTTAAGCACATCCGGGTTTTCTTCCTCGTTTTCACTGTCCGGGTCCGTCAGTCCGATGGAGTAGATCGTGACTTGCGAGCGTTGAGCGAGCGTCAAGATCTGCGAGTATTTTTGCTGACTGGCGTTGTCCCCGCCGTCGCTTACGATGATCAGAGCTTTTTTGTCCCAATGGCCCAGCTGCAAGTGGATCAGCCCTTCCGATACTGCGTCGTAGAGAGCCGTTCGTCCACGCGCCCGGACTGCGGAAACTGCCTTCGCGAGTTCTCTTGGATCGTTGCTGAAAGGCTCGCCTTCCATTAACTCCACCGAAACATCGTCATTGAAGTCCACGACAAACATTTCATCTTCAGGATTGCTGGAACTTGCAAAGGCAGCGACGGCGGTCGCTACTTCCGCGAGCTTAGGGCCCATGCTGCGGCTGTGGTCAACGATCAGACCCACGGTGACGGGAGTATCCCCTTCGCGAAACGAGGTAAGCGTTTGCAATCGTCCGTCTTCGTACACGCGGAAATTCCGCTGGCTGAGACCAGAAATGAAATTCCCGCTGGCGTCCGTGACGCTGACGGGAAGCACAACCACTTCCGTCTTTACGGAAATCGCCGATTGGCCATCTGGGCCGGGAGACGCGGACTGCGCCGACAGAGAGTGCGAATCAACGGAAACGCTGAAACAGATCAGCAACACGACCAGCAGATAAAATGCCCCGGATGGAATGTGTCCGTTGGATCGCGCGCTCAGATTCAAAGGGGTCTCCCTGCGCCGCGGGATACGGATCACCAGTGAGACCCGCGGCGCCTTGGAGGCTGATTTAGTTTATGAATCTACAGCGCGTAACGCTTGATTACGAATGCGGCGCTCAGCGATGCAAATCCCAGCAATGCGATGAGCGGAAGCGAGCTGGCCGTCTTCGGCAGACTCGTGGTGTTTTCTGCCACGAGAGGCGTTGAGTCCGCGGCAGGTTGAGTGGTTTGGATCGCTTCGGTTACCGGCACTTCCTTCTGTTCCGGGGTAATCGCAACAATCGAAGCGGTCGCCAGGTCAGCCGGAGCTGTGTCCTCAGCAAGCGCCGGAATCGGTTCTTTGACTACGACGGCTAGCTCAATCGCGCGGTGCTTCGGATAAACAAATTCCTGGCCGAAGTTATCGCCTGGATAGAACCACGCCTTCATGGCTTCCGGGTTATCGCCCGATCGCTCCGCGAATTTGACCACGGTTTGGCCGGTCGGATGAAGCCGCCAGTCATTGATCGCGAGAACGGTGGCGATTACCTTAGTTCCGTCCGCATCCAAAAATTGCACGACGTGGCGGTCGGTATCTATATTTACGAGCTTGACCGTGTAGGTGCCGGCGGGCAAAATTTGCCCCGGAATTTCGATCGGCTGACTAAACGTCATCACCGTCACCTTGTTCCAATCATTTGCCTGAGTACCCGAAGCGAAGATCGCGCCAACGAACGTAAGTACCAGCGCAACCAGAACGATGTTCAGTGTCTTCATGCTCGTTTCCTCCTAATAAGTGTCGGCATTGCTGATCTCGACGGAAGCTGATACTAGGCGTATCGGCACAGATGAATCTGTCTTGTTGAACACACATTAAGATTTAGTTTTCAGGCGGTCCCTCCAAACGATGCCAACCAGAATGGTGAGGCGCTTTGGGAGGGGGAAGATGCACGACCGCAGGGAATTGCTAACGGAAGCAAGAGTTTTCTAATGACGCTTGTTAGACTCGACCATATTCACGCTGGCACAAATCACATCGACGAAAAGAGGCCGTCATGTGAATCACCGCCAACGCGCCTTAGATGCGACCGAGAATCAGGAGAACAAGCACGATCAAAAGCACTAGACCCAGTCCGCCCGTCGGGTAATAACCCCAATTCTTGCTGTGTGACCATCGTGGCAGAACGCCTAAGAGTGCCAGAATCAGGACGACGATCAAGATAGTTCCGAGCATCGTATTTCTCCCCTTCTTTCACTCCAGCCGATGCGCGAGTGTGACTTCGTCGCATTGGCGGCCCTGCCCGGGGGCGACTGGACCCGCCTGCGTCTCAGTCGCCCCCAAAGCCGGGTTTCGGAAAGATAGCTAGATCACAACGCTGATAGAGACCTGCTGGCCGGGATAGTACGGATTGCACAGGTAATAGCCGCCGTCTATGAAATCAACATAGACGTCATCGGTGTAGTACCACTCCGCTGGCCACGGCTGAACGAACCCGAACCAGAATCCGCCGTACTGGAAGCGCGAATATCCGCCAACCAGCGTCGGACTGCCGATGCGGAATTCGTGTCCACGGCCAAAATTGGAACGGAAGCGTGCATCAGGTATCCGGCTATCGGTTCTCACGCTGAGCCGCAATGCCGGCACTGAGCGCTGCTTTTGTTCTTCTGCCGCGGTCCGCTGAGCGTGTTGCTGCCCGCCAGCGTTGACCTTGGTTTCCTGCTCGGCTTGCTCGGTCTGTTTCGGCTGCTTTTCGGTCTTGGCCTGTTCTTGCTGCTTGGCTGGCGTCGCCTTTTCCTCTTGCTTCACTGGCTTGGCCTGTTCCTCTTGTTTCGGGGCCTTAGCTTGCTCTTCCTGCTTTGCTGGCTTCGCCTTTTCCTCTTCTTTTACCGGCTTGGCCTGCTCCTCTTGCTTTGCTGGCTTCGCCGCTTCTTCTTGCTTCGCCGGTTGAGCCTTTTCCTCGGGCTTCGCTGGCTTGGCTTGCTCCTGTTTCTCCGGCTTGGCATCTTGATCTTTGTGGTCGTCCTGCGCGTAGGCAGGAATCGCTGCTCCGAGAAGCAGGAGCAATGCTGATGTGCTGATGACTCCGAGTATTTTCATGAGTGTTGCCTCCATTACCGCGAATTCGTCCGCGGAGCGTTGATTGCCCCGCTAGGCTTTTTTGCTTCCGTTCGAAGAAAGATAATTCGTATCCCGATCCTTCATTCAGACTTGCTTATGTTCCGATATGGATTCTGGAGAATGAATGGAACAGTCCAAATATGTTCAGAAGCCACAGAACTACGGCAATCACCACCACCGCATTCAAAATGGATTTGATCGTGCCCTGCATCGGTATGAAACTATTAACCAGCCACAGCAGAAGACCCACCACCACCAGAACGACGAGTACTTGAAGTAACGGCATTTCTCTCTCTCTTTCTCTTCGCACGCAGACACTCCGACCTGGGCCGATGTGTCGTCGCCATCTCGATGAGCGAGTCCGAAAGTACGGTAATTCCGTGGGAGGAAAGGGACGAATCTACTTAACGGAAGCTCGGACGGCCGATTTCGTTTCGACTTCTTTCGTGACTCCCCACGGCACACATACTAAGAGATGCGACCTTGCGAATCTGTCATGTTGCGGACACTTGCTCATTCTCCTTGTCCGTCCATGTGCCGGTGGTATGATGAACAGCCAAGGGTTAACACGATGGCCACTGCCCGAACCCGCCGAAAGACCGTTAAACCGTTATCCTTTGACGCCCAGGCGTTTCTCGATTCAGCAGGCGTGGCCAGAAAAATTGCCGAGTACCCCAAGAAAGCCGTCCTCTTTGCGCAAGGCGATCTCGCCAAGTCCGTCATGTACATTCAGGAGGGCCGCGTAAAGCTTACGGTAGTCAATGGAACCGGCAAGGAAGCCGTGGTGGCGGTCCTCGGACCGGGAGACTTTTTCGGAGAAGGCTGTCTTGCAGGTCAACCGATTCGCATCGGGGCGGCGACGGCAAGTACACCGACCACGGTACTCATCATTGAAAAAGATGAGATGATTCGCGTCCTTCATGCTGAACACGGTTTCTCGGACCGCTTTATCTCCTACATGCTGACCAGGAATATCCGCATTGAGGCCGACCTGGTTGACCAGCTGTTCAACTCTACGGAGAAACGGCTGGCACGCGCGCTTCTGTTGCTGGCACGCTATGGCGAGGATAATGTACAGCATCGTGTTCTTCCCAAGATATCGCAGGAAACGCTGGCAGAGACGATTGGCACGACGCGCTCGAGAGTGAATCTCTTCATGAATAAATTCAAGAAACTGGGCTTCATCAAATACAACGGCGGCCTTCAGGTAAACCGCTCCTTAATGAGCGTTGTCCTGCACGACTGAGCGGCGATCTTCGCCGATTGATTTCGAAACCGTCTAGCCGGCAGTTATAGTCAATAGGATTCCCCTCTTACAAGCTCCTCACAATCCAAACAATTACGATAATAATTACTATGGTTCCGATCAATCCGTATCCAAACATTGTCGTCTCCCTCGAATCCAAGATTCTCGGATTCACAATCCCGATGAGCCAGTTTGAACCACGTGTCCCGCTATGGATGTTCCGTTCCGCACAGAATCGTAATAAATCGCGGAGGAATTGTCGGTGGGGCAAAGCGAGGACTTCGATCTAACAAATGTCAAACATCTATAGAGTCACTCGAGAGATTGTGCCAATCCCGCGGAGGCGGCTTTTCAGCGGTTGCCGGATTTCAGAGGAACGTCCTCGGTAGAAGCTGGTGTCGAAGCGTTGGGTTCCGACGCGCCGGCAAACTCCAGGCGATTGCGGCCTTTGTCCTTCGCGCGATAGAGGGCTTTATCAGCGAGACGCAGCAGCGACTGAGGATCGGTGCCGCGGGCATCCGTGCTAATTGCTGCACCGAGACTCGCGGTGATGCGAACCTCGCCGGCCTGCGTCACCACCGGCTTGGACTCCAAAATACTTCGGACTCTTTCGGCGAGAGCGAGCGTGCCTTTTGCGCCGGCGGCTGGCGCGATGATCAGGAATTCCTCGCCGCCGTAACGCCCGATAGTGTCATACGGGCGCACGCACTCCTTCATTCGCCGCGCCACCGCTTGCAGCACCTCGTCTCCGCAGAGATGTCCGTACGTGTCATTGACGTTCTTGAAGTGGTCTATATCCACCAGAATGACGCCAAAAGGCTTACTCTCGCGCACCTGGCGCGATAACTCGTTGCGGAGCGCGTCCATCACCGACCCGCGATTGGAAAGCCCGGTGAGTACGTCGTGGGTCGCCCGGAAGCGAAGCTCTTCCCGCGCCGCGATCAAATCGTCCTGCAGGGTGAGAATGCGTTCACCGACCATAAGGCGCGCGCGTAGTTCCTCGGAGTCGAAAGGCTTCGTAAGGTAATCGTCGGCGCCAAGCTCGAGACCGCGGAGAAGGTCTCGCTTCTCACTGCGCGCCGTCAGCAAAAGCACATACACGTACGGCCGATTCTTTCGCTCCCGGATGCGCTGGCAGATTTGGACCCCTTCCATGCCGGGCATCATCCAATCGAGCACTGCCAGGCGCGGCGTGTCGTCGCCTTCCAGAATTTTCAGGGCCGCCATACCGTCCGTGACAACTGCCACTTCGTAATCCCACTTTAGTAGGAAGCTCTTCAGAAGGTGGCAGGAGACGGGGTCATCCTCGGCGATGAGGACGCGCTTTTTCGGTTTTAATTCATTACTCATTTTGGCTTTTCATTCGCAACTGAGGCGCGATTTGAATTGAACCGACCAGGTCATCAGTGTGCGCGAAGGGTTTCCAGCTCGGATAACAGTCTCTCAATCTCGCTCTCAAGAACTTTGAATTGCTCGCCGGCTCCCTCGAGTTCTTCGGATCGGGCCAGCTTCTCCAGTTCCAGGGCTGCGTCCGCAACTGCTACAGCGCCGAGATTGGAAGACGATCCCCTAAGCGTATGAGCGCTGCGCGCGAGAGTCTTCCCGTCCCGATCGTCAATCGCCCGGCGCATTTCAGCTGTCATGCCCGGACACTCGTTCTTGAACACACCCACGAGCTCGTCGTAAAGGCTGCGGTCACCGCCGAGACGCTCGAGCGCAGCCGCCAAATCAACTGCCTCTGCCTCCTGATTGGCGACGCGTCTGAAAGTCGCCCTATCCAGCCGAACCTCGCGAGCGGCTTTGCGTGCTCCTACCTTTTCGAGTACGGTCATCAACTCTTCTGTCCGTATCGGCTTGGTCAGGTAATCGTCCATACCGGCGGCGAAACACCGCTCATCGTCGCCTTTCATCGCATGGGCAGTCATGGCGATGATGGGAATGCGTCCCCCAGATGACCTTTCTTTCTCGCGGATCGCTCGGGTTGTTTCCCAGCCATTCATCTCCGGCATCTGCACGTCCATCAATATGGCGTCGAATCCGCCCTTTCCCCAAGCTTCCAGCGCCTTTTTCCCGTTGGCCGCCACCGTGACCGTGTGTCCGAACCTTTCGAGTAGTCGCAGCGCGACAAGTTGGTTCACTGCGTTGTCCTCCGCGAGAAGCACGCGAAGGCGATTCTGGCTCTCGCGCAGAGAATGGCGCGTGACGAGCGCGGGCTTGTCTTCGGCCTTCGCGCGCGTCCCCAGGGCCGTCAATATCGCGTCCATCAGCTCGGATTGCCGGACGGGCTTGGTCAGATATGCGGCGACGCCCAGTTCGCGGCATCGCATGGCGTCCCCTCGTTGTCCAGCGGAGCTCAGCATCATGATCGTCGCCGCTCGAAAACTTGGGTGGCGCTTGATGTACTCGGCTAGCGCGAATCCATCCATCTCAGGCATCTGCGCGTCGAGCAGGATCAGCGGGAAAGTTCTCCCGATACCTTTGGCCTCGGTCAAGGTGACCGTGGCCTTTGCGCCGCTATCGGCAACCGTGGATACCATGTGCCAGCCGTCCAGCATCTTCACCAGTATCTGGCGATTCGTTGCGTTGTCGTCCACCACCAGCACGCGCATGTCGCGCAATGTCGTCGGATCCCTCGGTACCACCGTTCGTGCCGCCGACTTCTGTACCTTCAAGTTCGCAGTGAAGTGAAACCGGCTTCCCTCGCCTAGCTCGCTCTCCACCCAGATGCGTCCCCCCATCAATTCCACGAGCCGGGACGAAATCGTGAGGCCCAGCCCGGTGCCGCCGTACTTGCGGGTCATGGTTCCATCGGCTTGTTTGAATGCTTCGAACACGGCCGCTTGCTTGTCGGGCGAAATGCCAATCCCCGTGTCGGTCACGGTGAACCGCAACTGAAGATCGTCGCTCACATGGGTCATTAGCTGGACGGACAAAACCACTTCGCCCACTTCCGTAAACTTGATCGCGTTGCCTACCAGGTTCAGAATGATCTGCCTGAGGCGCCCCGGATCTCCGATTAGCGCAGTCCGGAACGTTCGGCTCGATCTCAAAAGCGAGCTCCAGGCCTTTCTGGTGCGCGCGAAGGCTGAGCGTTTTCATGGTGTCGCCAAGGCAATCGCCCAGATTGAAGTCAATCGCGTCTATCTCCAGCTTTCCAGCCTCGATTTTCGAGTAATCCAATATGTCGTTGATCAGCGAGAGCAGCGAATCCGCGGACATCTTCGCCAGATTCAAATATTCGCGCTGTTCGGAATCCAGTTCGGTATCAAGAACAAGTTCCGTCATCCCCATGATTCCATTCATCGGCGTGCGGATTTCATGGCTCATGTTCGCGAGGAACTCGCTCTTCGCTCGGTTTGCTGCTTCGGCCTCGTCCTTGGCCCGCTGCAGATCTGTTTCCACTTTCCTTCGATTGGTGACGTCAATGTTGACGCCGATGATCTTGCTGACGTTCCCCTCTTCATCCAGCACGGGACCTTCCGCCGCCGAAAGATATCGCACCGTGCCATCGGGTCGCTTGATTCGGAATTCCACTGTCGCGCGGGCTTTTTCTTCCAAAGTTTTTTTCAGCGCGCCTTCGGCTAGCGGCAAATCTTCTGGGACCACGGAGGCGCGCCACTGCTCGTATGGCGACTCCTCCTTCAAAGCAAAACCGTATATCTCCCGCATCGTGTCGTCCCAGGTCATGGCGCTGTTGGCCACATCCCATTCCCAGACTCCCACCGCCGCAACAGAGGTTGCCAGCGAAAGGCGTTCAGTCAACGAATGAAGTTTGGCCTCGGACTCTTTGCGCTTCGTGATGTCGTGGCCGATGCCGATGTAACCCGTTATCTTTCCCGCGGTGTCGAGGACCGCATTAATCGAGACGCTGGCGATCAGCTGTTTGCCGTCCTTGCGAACGTACGTCCACTCCCGCTCTTCGGTCTCACCGCGGCGCGCGAGTTCGATGAACACCTCGTAGCCTTGAATCGTGCGCCCGAACTGTCCGCTCAAAATCCTTCCGCGGGCTTCGATTTCGGATGCCAGGTGCCAGATTCCCGGAGTCTGTTTTCCGACCATTTCCTCGGCGGTATAACCCAACATCCGTTCCGCGCCGTCATTGAATAGCGTGATCACCCCGTCCGGGTTCGTCGCCACGATGCAATTCAACTTCGAAGCGTTGAACAGCGCGTTCAGCCGCGCATTCATCTGGCGGAGTTCCGCCAATACGAGACTGGTGCGAGCCTCGATCTGGGCTTCCGCAGCTCGGCTCTGGTCGTCGGTGGGCATGATTCAAACGCTACTACATTGGAGGCAGCCGGGTAGTACCACTCGCCGTGTCAGGTTGCGCAAGCAGCCAACATGCGTGCGGCCCTCCCAAAATTCCACAGCAGGGCGCTTTGCGTTTTGAGTTCGATGAAATAGGATAGTTCCGCTATATTTGTAAGGAATTCAGCTAACTCATTCAAAACAAAGGGCGGAGTCTTCTCCAAGCGAAGCCGTGTTTCTTGGAAGAATCACGCCAAGGAGAAAAGTATGACGGCATCTTTCGGCCAGCGCTCCGTGTGGTGGATGGTTTTCGCAGCGTTGGTTCTGGTTCCCTGCTCGGCTCCCCGAGCAGCAACGCGTCCAGGCGTCATTCGCGTGGACGTGGACGAAACCCGCGCTCCGCAGAAAATCCTGCACACCCACCTGACGATGCCCGTGCAACCTGGACCGCTCGTGCTCTATTACCCTCAGTGGATTCCGGGTGAGCACATGCCGGATGGGCCGATCAACAATATCGCCGGGCTGAAATTCATGGCGGGCAAGAAAACGATTCCCTGGCGGCGCGACCTATTGGATATGTTTGAGTTTCATCTCGATATTCCCCCGGGCGTCACGTCGCTCGACATTAGTTTCGATTTTCTGATTTCTGGCGAAGGGTCCGGCTATTCATCCGGCGCATCTTCGACCGCCGATCTCAACGATTTGAGCTGGAATCAGGTGCTGCTCTATCCGCAGGGTTACGCCTCCACGGATCTCACCTACGTCCCAAGCCTGAAGATACCTGCCGGATGGAAATTCGGGACTGCGCTGCCCGGTGCCAAGCAGACCGGCGACACGATTACCTTCGCACCCGTTTCGCTGAGCATGCTGGTTGATTCTCCCGTGCTGTCCGGCCGCTATTTCCGTGTGATTCAGCTCACGCCGGGCCAGAACCCGTCTCACGAAATTGATATCGCGGCGGATAGCGAAGCTGCCCTCGCGATGCCGCCGGAAACCGAGGCGCACTACCGCCAGCTGATTGCCGAAACCGGCGCGCTTTTCGGCGTTCGTCACTATCGCGATTATCATTTTCTGCTCACGCTCAGCGACAACGTGGCTCACTTCGGCCTCGAACACCACGAATCAAGCGACGATCGCATTTATGAAAAAACTATGACTGACCCGGCGTACCGCACGGCCAGCGCCGATCTGCTTCCGCACGAATTCGTGCATTCCTGGAACGGTAAATATCGCCGGCCGGGGGATCTCACAACGGCGAATTATCACCAGCCGATGCGAGACGATCTGCTGTGGGTCTACGAGGGCCTGACTGAATATTGGGGCGACGTGCTGTCCGCGCGCAGCGGACTTGTGACTCAGGACCAGGAGCACGAATCCATAGCCCGCCTGGCTGCATTCTTCGATCACGAGCCGGGACGCAATTGGAGGTCGCTGCAGGACACCGCCGATTCCGCTGTTGTCCTCTACGACGCCGATGACGATTGGACCAACTGGCGGCGGGCGGTGGACTTTTACGAAGAAGGAGAGTTTCTGTGGCTCGATGTGGACACGACCATTCGCCGCCTCACAAAGGACAAGAAGTCCTTGAATGATTTCTGCATCCTGTTTTATGGCGGACCCGGCGGCGAACCCGACTTGAAGACCTACACATTCGAAGATGTGGTCGCGGGCCTCAACAGCGTCGCGCCAAATGATTGGACCACGTTCCTGCGCTCGCGGCTCGATTCCGTCGCGACCAAGACTCCGGCCGAAGCCCTCCAGAACAGCGGATGGCAACTCGTCTACAACGATCAGCCGAATGAGCTCGAGGCCATCCGCGATACCGTCCGGAAAATGGCGAGGCAGATCAATTCGATCGGGCTGACTGCGACGGAGGACGGAATCATCGCGGAGGTCTTGTACCAGGGACCTTCGTATAATGCCGGCCTCGGACCAGGAATGAAAATCACCCAGGTTGGCGGCAAGCCCTTTACGCTCGCAGCTCTGAACGATGTAGTTGCGGCATCCACCGCATCGCCAGTTCAGTTGACTGTCGTTAACGGGAGTGAGACAGGAACCTACTCGATTGATTACCACGGCGGAGCGAAACATCCTCATTTGCAAAAGGTGCCGAACCACGCCGACGTGTTGGACGAAATTCTTCACCCCCTGGCGCCGTAACGGAAGACACTCGACGGCCGCGCATTTCCTAAGGATTGCAGGAGGCAGTATGAGTCAGAACCACCGAAATAATGCCGCACCGATCGTCGTCGTTCTAAGCGTCGCGTTGCTTGCGACCGTGGTCGCCGTAACGTTTGGTGCGCGTTCCGCCGGCGCGCAGGCGCCGGAAAAGCGCGCGGTCACCTTCCGCGATATGATTTCCATGCACCGCCTCAGCGACCCGCAGATTTCTCCGGACGGCAAATGGATCGCCTACGGGGTCGCCACTCCGGATTACGACGCGAATCATCTCGTCAAGAACATATGGCTCGTCGCCGTCGCGGGCGGCGAGCCTCGTCAATTGACGCACGGTGGCACCGACGAACGCGCCCGCTGGTCGCAGGACGGCAAGACCGTTTCGTTTCTTTCTTCGCCTGACGGCACGGCACAGGTTTACACCGTCGCTGTAAACGGCGGCGACCCGGTTAAGATCACTTCCCTTTCCGGCGGCGCGGACAATGAAATTTGGTCGCCCGACGGAGAATGGATTGCCTTCACCTCGAGCGTGTATCCCGATTGCCGCGACGACGCCTGCAACGTCGCGCGCGATGCCGCGAAAGAAAAGAGCAAGGTAAAAGCGTACGTTTACGAAAAGCTCCTCTATCGGCACTGGACCGCGTGGTCGGACGGCAAGCGCAGCCACCTTTTCGTCGTCGCCACAAGCGGTGGAACACCGCGCGACCTCACTCCTGGCGCGGACTATGACGTGCCTCCATTCAGCCTCGACGGCGCCGAGGCCATCGGATTTTCGCCCGATAGCCTCGAACTTTGCTTCACCGCGAACACAGACAAGGACGAAGCGACCAGCACGAATGGCGATCTTTTCACCGTTCCGGCCAGCGGCGCAGCCGCGCCCAAGCGCATCACGACCAATCCCGGCGACGATTGGGGGCCCACCTATTCGCCTGATGGAAAATGGATCGCCTATCGCGCCCAGCTCCAAGCCGGATACGAGAGCGATCGCTGGCGCCTGATGCTTTACGATCGCGCGAGCGGAAAAATCACGAACCTCACCGAGAGTTTTGACCGCAACGTGGATTCAGCAGCGTGGTCGGCTGATAGCAAAACCATCTACTTCCAAACGGAAGACAAGGCCCAGATGCCGCTCTATTCGATTGCCGCGAGCGCCGGCAGCACTCCCAAAGTAATCCTCGGCGATAGTTTCAACGCGGACTTCGACATCAGCCGCGACGGCCGCACGCTCGCCTTCACGCGCACGAATATCGCCATGCCCTCGGAAGTTTTCACTGCAAATTCCGACGGCACGAACGTCCGCCAGCTCACTCATGCCAATAGCGCGCTGCTATCGCAACTCGACCTTCCGCGCGCCGAGCCTTTCTGGTTCGAGGGCGCTGCCAAAACGCAAGTCGAAGGCCTGTTGTTGCGCCCGCCGCATTTCGACGCCACCAAGAAATATCCATTGCTGGTGCTGATCCACGGTGGTCCGCAGGGCGAATGGGACGACAACTGGTTCTATCGTTGGAATCCTGAGGTGATGGCCGCTCCCGGCTATGTCGTGCTGATGATTAATCCCCGCGGATCGTTCGGATACGGCCACAAGTTCACGGAGGAAATCAGCCGCGATTGGGGCGGAAAAGTTTACGAAGATCTGATGAATGGTGTGGATGCGGCGATCGCGAAATATCCGTTCATTGATGGCTCCCGCATCGCCGCTGCCGGAGGTTCATACGGCGGTTACATGGTTGACTGGATCGCCACGCACACGGGCCGCTTCAAATGCCTGATCAGTCACGCCGGCCCTTGGGATCAATTCAGCATGTATGCCACCGAGGAGCTTTGGTTCCCCGAGTGGGAAATGGGCGGCACTCCATGGTCGAATCCCGAGGCCTACCGGAAATGGTCGGCGAGCGAATATGCTGGCGCGCTCGGAAAATACAAGACTCCGACGCTGGTGATTGCCGGCGAACTCGACTTCCGTGTGCCCTATACGCAGAGCTTGGAATTTTTCAGCGCGCTCCAGCGACAGGGCGTGCCTTCCAAACTTCTCGTCTTCCCCGACGAAGGCCACTGGATTTTGAAGCCGCAGAATAGCGAGCTTTGGTACAGCACGTTCCTCGGCTGGCTCGCCACGTATCTGAAGTAGCGGCTAAATTCGAACGCATTCGCGGCCGAAGAAGGCTGAGCCAATTCAGTCTTCTTCGGCCGGGCAGCACTTAGTCCAGCTGGACTGCCTGCGCGTTGCCTCTGAAACTCACCTGCGTGACTTTGCCGCTATCCGTCAGGACTTGCGACGACTGCGCCTTGGCCGGGAGCGCAATCCAGTGGCACGCGGCCTTGCCGATCATCTTGCCGTTTTGCAGAATCGTGAGTTCATTTTGGCCATCTACCGCCTGCAGCGAATATTCGCCGGGTTTCAATTGCGTTTGGCCAACCGTGGTGACTTCACTCACCGAGAATTTGGCCGAGTTTGTGCCCGCCGCGTTCTTGGCAGCAAAAAGAGGCACGGCGAGAAAAAGAACCGCTAGGGCTGCGATTGATCGTGTTGCACGAATGCGCATTTTTACCTGGCTCCTGTGGGATAGAGGTTATCCACAGAAAATCGGGCATCGCTGCCGGATTTCTGTGGCCGGACGCCGCGCGTGTTCAACTGCCTGCACATACACAGACGTCCTCCTAATTGGATGCGGCGCTCCGGAGTTGGTTTCGAGAAACGTGCAATTAAATCAGTAATCCCCCTCCCCGAGGCGCTGGGGCATTCCCGTTTCGGCAAGTGCATGAGAACGCGGCCTGTTATGAGACGGCGAATGCGCCAACCCGCGCCCCATCGAGTCCGTATTTCTGCGGATTGACACCCGGTCCCGTAAGTAGGATCGTCTGTCTTTCTAATTCCCTCGGAGGGCTCCGATGCAGCCATCGAGGAGACACTGTCTCTATGCGTCGCTCGCGCTGCTCGTCTGCCTTCTGCCCGCCCCGCGAACGCATGCTGAAACGCTGACCATTACAAGCTCGCCCGCCGGTGCCTCCGTCGAAATTGACGGCCACGCCGCTGGGACCACTCCCTTCACGATTGACTACCCCGGCGGATATTTTCACAAGACGCACACCGTTTTCGGTACTCGCCTCGATCACTCGATCACGGTGAAAGTCTCGAAGACTGGCTATCTCAGCGAGCAGAGGACTCTTACCGAGGGCCCGTTCGAGTGGGTCGCGGTAAATGGACGTCACCACGGAAACTATTTCCTTCTGAAGTCGGGCCGCTTCGATATCAAGCTCGATCCCGTCTCGTATGGAAGCGCGCCGGTGGAAACAATCGGCCACGATGGCCCGCTGCGCCCCGCTCCCGCAGCGGCGGCGCTCGCAAGAGATTCCGACGCACACACTCCGGACGGCAGCGTGATGATCGCGTCCGATCCACCCGGCGCGGAAATTTACGTGGATGGAAAATTCGTGGGGCAAACTCCTTCGACCATCCGTCTCGCGAGCGGTTCCCATCGCGTCGAAGTGAAATCCCAGGGCAAGCAGGCTTGGGCGCGCGACCTCGAGGTCTCGCACGACAGCCAACTCACCCTCCATCCGGTCCTCAGCGCATCTCCCTGACAATCCCGCGCAATTTCCGTCATCCGCGCCGCCGGCCATCACTAGCGGCGTTTCGGCATGGACACTTCGAGCTCAGCGGGTTCGTTTTCGCGCCTGTTCTCCGTGTTATTCTCGCCGTTGAAACCACTGCCATGAACTGCTCACAATCAATGCGCGCGCCGGCTGCATTTTGGCCGTGACGCTCCCCGCGGATAGTCAATCGGCGGGATCCGACTCGCGGCGCTATGCCTTTCTGGTCGGTACGGGAATCTTCCTGAGCCGCATCGCGGGTCTGTTTCGTGACCGCGTCTTCGCGCACTATTTCGGTAATTCCGACGTGGCGGACGCTTTCCGCGCCGCATTCCGCATTCCTAATTTTCTGCAGAACATGTTTGGCGAAGGGGTGCTTTCCGCCTCGTTTATTCCCGTCTACGCGGGTTTGTTGGCGCGGGATGACGAAGACGAGGCGCGGCGAACCGCAGGCGCGGTGGCCGGCCTTCTCGCGCTGACGATTTCGACGATTGTCCTGATCGGCGTCCTCGCCACTCCCTATTTGATTGACCTCGTCGTCTGGGGATTTCACGGCGAAAAGCGCGAACTTACGATTCGCCTCGTGCGCATTCTTTTTCCCGGCGCGGGCCTGTTGGTTTTCTCGGCGTGGTGCCTCGGGATCCTCAATAGTCATCGGCGTTTTTTCCTCTCCTACACTGCGCCGGTCACATGGAACGCGGCAATGATCGGAACGTTGTTGGTCTTTGGACGCCGCTACGCGCAGGTTCCACTCGCGGGAATTCTGGCGTGGGGATCGGTAGCCGGCAGCGCTCTGCAAGTCCTGATTCAACTGCCCACAGTCCTGCGCCTGCTGCGCGGATTGCGCTTGTCGCTCGGCTATCACTCGGAAAACGTGAAGACCATCGTGCGCAATTTCTTTCCTGTATTTCTCGGCCGCGGCGTCGTGCAAGTCAGCGCGTACGCGGACGTCTGGCTGGCCAGCCTGATTCAGGTCACCGGCGCGGTCGCCGGTCTTTCCTACGCGCAAACGCTCTACACGCTTCCGGTCAGTCTCTTCGGCATGTCGGTCTCCGCCGCGGAGCTGCCGCAAATGTCCGGCGCGCTTGGCAACGAAAGCGAGGTTGCCGAAGCGCTCCGCGGGCGCCTGAATCGCGGTCTGCGGCAAATCGCATTTTTCGTGGTGCCCTCTGTCGCTGCGTTTCTCATATTGGGTGATGTCGTCGTCGGTGCAATTTACAGGACGGGACGATTCACGCAACAAGACGTCATCTATGTCTGGGGGATACTCGCCGGGGCAACAGTTGGTCTGCTCGCCTCCACGCTCGGCCGGCTATATTCATCCACCTATTACGCATTGCGCGATACGCGCACTCCATTGCGCTTCGCCATCGTGCGCGTCATCCTGACGATTGTTCTTGGCTATTTTTGCGCCCTCCCGCTGCCCCGTATGCTTGGGATCGAGCCGCGCTGGGGTGTCGCCGGTCTCACCATTTCTGCCGGAATCGCCTCCTGGGTCGAGTTCCACCTTTTGCGGCGCGCGCTTAACCAGCGGATCGGCCGCACCGGGCTTCCCGCGGATTACCTCGCGAAGCTCTGGGCAACCGCTTTGGTTGCAGCTGCCGCGGGCTGGGCCATCCATCATTTCGCCGGACATCACGGGCCAATTCTTCTCGCTCTATTTGTTTTGGGGCCTTACGGAATCATTTACTTCGCGGGAACTTGGGCTCTGGGACTCGCGGAGGCTCGCGCGCTTTTCGGCCGGTTCCTCAAGCCACTAGGAATCACCAATTAGCGCAAGCAAGCGAACACGCGCGATTTTCAGTTCGTTAATGAAAGCAGGAATGAAGTTCCAATCGCTGGTTAGAATTTGAAGACGATGCCGGCATTTACATTGGGACTGTACTGATAGGTGCTGAAATAGCGCGTCCCAACCATGTTCGCGCTCACACGATACGCAATCCTCTTCTGATGAATGTTGAGGTCAACCCCTCCGCCCGCTTCATACGCAAATGCCGATTGGTTGCCGTATGCCGTCTGCGGCAGAAAGTGCGATCCCCCGACCATCACGTGACCCCAGACTTCGATCCCGCGCGGCGCGGACCACCGAACTCGCCCGCCGCCCATTCCCTGGACGTATTTCGCGGTATATCCAATCAACGATCCCCACGCCCCAACGAACTCACCGTCAGCTGCATACCAATGCCCGCCGGGATAATAAACCAGGCCAAGATTGAGGCCGTTCAAATTTTCCGTGATACGAGGCACAAGATAGAAGCGGAAAAAAGTGTATCCGGCGGTTGCCTGCCAATTGTAGTTTTGAAAGACGCCGTAGACGCTAGGTTGTTGCTGATCCGTCGAACTCGATGACGGCGTTGCGAACGCAGCGGTGCCGGGCGCGCTCGTTGCAGTCAGAACCGGAGCAGCATTCACCGCAAATAGCGATGCAGGAGCGGCCGCGGCGGTAGTTTCCGGAGCCAGGGGTGCGAGCGGTAGAGGGTTGTCTGGATTGGCTTGTGCGCCCGCACTGGCCGCAAGAAGAAGGATTGCCGCGAACAGTAATGCAGTCTGCCTCATCGCCTATCTCCCCAGAAGCGTCCCAACGCCTCGCCTGCCTCCTTAATTTGAGCCACAACGGGCGGTGTGTCCACTCTAAAATCGCAATTGGAACGAAGAAAGTTACCTGTTGGTTGCATCATTCTTACAACACCACGCAGCGCGGCAATATTCGCAAGCCGGACAAAATCATAATCGCCCCAACATGGCTGTGTTAGAATTGGGCTTGACTGCTGGGTAGTCGAAGTCTGCGCGGACCATATCTCTGTGTCGGGTCGGGAGTTAGAGGTAGCTTCGCATGAGCCATAGCCAGGACTGGGACGCCGATCGAGCTCTAGCGCGCATTCAGGAATTGGAGCGCCTCCCCGGCGCCATGCTTCCTATCCTGCACGCGCTGCAGGATGAGTTCGGCTACGTGGACAAAGCTGCGGTTCCGCTCATCGCCAGCGCCCTTAATCTGTCCCATGCCGAGGTGCACGGCGTCATCAGCTTCTATCATGATTTTCGCCACGATGCGCCGGGCCGGCATGTCCTGAAAATGTGCCGCGCGGAAGCCTGCCAGTCAATGGGCTGCGAGAAGACGATCGGACACGTCGAGAATCGCCTCGGAATCAAATTGGGCGAGACCACCGAAGATCGCAGTTTTACGGTGGAAGCGGTCTACTGCCTCGGGAACTGCGCCCTGTCTCCCGCCGTCATGCTCGATGGCAAACTCTATGGTCGCGTTTCGTCGGATGTCGCCGATTTCTTGATTGACGACGCCAAGAGGCACGCATGAGCGTGAAAATTTATGTCCCGGGCGACGCAGCCGCGCTTTCTGTCGGCGCGCAGGCCGTCGCAAAAGCGATGGCTGACCAGATTGCAGCCAGGCGTCTGGATGCGTCGGTCGTCCGCAATGGCTCGCGTGGAATGTTCTGGCTCGAGCCCCTCGTCGAAGTCGAAACACCACGCGGCCGGATCGCGTACGGTCCCGTGACGGCGGACGAAGTCCCCGGCCTTTTCGACGCCGGATTCCTCGACGGCAAACCGCATCGTCTTCACCTCGGCGTCACCGACGAAATCCCGTATCTGAAGAAGCAGGAGCGCCTGACGTTCGCGCGCTGCGGCATCACCGATCCTCTTTCGCTTTCCGATTACGTCAGCCACGGCGGCTATCGTGGCCTCGAGCGCGCCCTTACCTTGACTCCGCTTGCGATCGTTGAAGAAGTCACCAACTCCGGCCTGCGCGGCCGCGGCGGCGCGGGATTCCCGACCGGCATCAAGTGGAAGACGGTTTTGAACACGCCATCCGACCAAAAATATATCGTTTGCAACGCGGACGAAGGCGATAGCGGCACCTACGCCGACCGCATGATTATGGAGGGCGATCCGTTCGTCCTCATTGAAGGCATGACCATCGCCGGATTTGCCGTCGGCGCCACCAGCGGTTACATTTACCTCCGATCCGAATATCCTCACGCGTTTCGACAGCTTCAGCGCGCCATCGCCATCGCCTACGACAAAGGTTACCTAGGAGAAAATGTCGCCGGCAGCGGGAAAAGATTCGATCTCGAGCCGCGCATGGGCGCGGGCGCGTATATCTGCGGCGAGGAAACCTCGCTGCTGGAAAGCCTCGAAGGCAAGCGCGGCCAGATTCGCTTCAAACCGCCGCTCCCGGCCATCAAAGGTCTGTTCGGCCAGCCGACCGTGGTCAACAATGTGATCTCGCTCGCCACCGTGCCGATCATCCTCGACAAGGGCGCGCAATACTATCGCGATTTCGGAATGGGCAAATCCCGCGGCACGCTGACGATTCAGCTTGCCGGCAACATCAAGCACGGCGGCCTGGTGGAGAAAGCCTTCGGCCTCACCTTGCGCGAAGCGATTTACGATTTCGGCGGCGGCACCGCGTCCGGACGCCCGCTGCGCGCAGTGCAAGCCGGCGGTCCGCTGGGCGCCTATTTTCCGGAGTCTTTACTCGATACGCCCCTCGACTACGAGGCTTTCGCCGAACGAAAGGGTATGCTGGGACATGGCGGAATCGTGGTCTTTGACGACACTGTGGACCTGGCGCATCAAGCCCGCTTCGCCATGGAATTCTGCGCGGTCGAAAGTTGCGGCAAGTGCACGCCATGCCGCGTCGGCTCCACGCGCGGAGTCGAGGTTATTGACAAGATCATCGCCGATCAGGATCGGGCGCAAAATCTCGAGCTGCTCGGCGATTTGTGCGAAGTGCTGACGGATGGTTCACTCTGCGCTCTCGGCGGGCTGATTCCCTTCCCCGTGCAGAGCGCGATTCGTCATTTTCCGGAAGATTTCGAAAAGCCGGCGCCTCCCCCGCCGGTGTTTAGGCCGAACAAGAGTCAGGAGACGCAACCATGGCGCTGATTCACGAGACCGATTACGGAACGCCGAAACGGATTTCCGAGACGCTCGTCACCCTTGAGATTGACGGCAAGCCCGTCACCGTTCCCGCCGGCACGTCCGTAATGCGCGCGGCTGCCGAGGCCGGCGTCCAGGTTCCCAAGCTTTGCGCCAGCGACAACATGGAGCCGTTCGGTTCCTGCCGCCTCTGCCTCGTTGAAGTCGAAGGGCGCCGTGGCACTCCCGCTTCCTGCACCACTCCCGTCGATCAGGGCATGAAAGTTCGGACGCAATCTCCCAAGGTCGCCAAGCTACGCCTCGGTGTAATGGAGCTGTATGCCTCCGACCATCCGCGCGAGATGCTCCATGGCTCCGGCAACGGGCAAACGGAATTCCAGGAAATGGCCGCGGCCGTGGGACTGCGCGAAGTCCGCTACGGCTACGCCGGCAAGAATCATCTGCATTCCGAAAAGGACGAATCGAATCCTTATTTCACGTTTGATCCCGCGATGTGCATCGTCTGTTCGCGCTGTGTGCGCGCCTGCGAGGAAGTCCAGGGCACTTTCGCGTTGACGATTGATGGCCGCGGCTTTGCATCCGCGGTTTCCGCCGGCGACAAACCTTTCATCGAATCCGAATGCGTTTCCTGCGGCGCTTGCGTGCAGGCCTGCCCCACGGATAGCCTTGTTGAAAAAAGATACGTCGCCAAGGGCGCGCCGGACCGCAGCGTGGTCACCACCTGCGCCTATTGCGGGGTCGGTTGCTCGTTCAAGGCCGAGTTGACGAACGACGAAGTCGTTCGCATGATGCCCCATAAAGAGGGCAAGGCGAATCATGGCCACTCCTGCGTGAAGGGCCGCTTCGCGTGGGGCTACGCCACGCACAAGGACCGCATCACCAAACCGATGATCCGCGCCAAGTTCACCGATCCGTGGCGCGAAGTCAGCTGGGAAGAAGCCATCAACCACGCCGCCAGCGAATTCAAGCGCATCCAGGCAAAGTACGGCCGCGATTCCATCGGCGGCATCACCTCTTCGCGCTGCACCAACGAGGAAACTTACTTAGTCCAAAAAATGATCCGCGCCGCTTTCGGCAACAACAACACCGACACCTGCGCCCGCGTCTGTCATTCCCCCACGGGCTATGGCATGAAGACGACTCTCGGAACCTCAGCCGGTACGCAGGATTTCGATTCCGTGGAAGCAGCCGACGTCATCATGATCATCGGCGCGAATCCCACGGACGCGCATCCGGTTTTTGCCTCGCAAATGAAGCGCAGGCTGCGCCAGGGCGCCAAGCTAATCATCGTTGATCCGCGCCGCATTGATCTGGTGAAGTCGCCTCACGTCCACTCCGACTATCACCTGCCTTTGCTGCCCGGCACCAACGTCGCGATGATCAATTCGCTCGCGCACGTTGTCGTCACCGAAGGCCTCGTGGACGAACTTTACGTCAAGGAACGTTGCGACCTCGCCGCATTCGAGCAGTGGCGCAATTTCGTCGCCGAAGAAAAGAATTCTCCGGAAGCGATGGAGAAATTCACCGGCGTTCCTGCGGCCGATGTCCGCGCTGCTGCCAGGCTCTACGCTACCGGCGGCAATGGAGCGATTTACTACGGCCTTGGCGTCACCGAGCACAGCCAGGGATCAACCATGGTCATGGGCATGTGCAACCTGGCCATGGCCACCGGCAACCTCGGCAAGAATGGCGTCGGCATCAATCCGCTGCGCGGACAAAATAACGTGCAGGGCTCCTGCGACATGGGCTCATTCCCGCACGAATTCCCGGGATACCGGCACGTTTCCGAAAAATCCGTGCGCGAATCGTTTGAAAAAGATTGGCACGTTGCGTTGCAGTCCGAGCCCGGCCTTCGCATTCCGAACATGATTGACGCTGCCGTGGACGGCACCTTCAAAGGAATCTACATTCAGGGCGAAGACATCGTTCAGTCCGACCCGAACACTCAGCACATCTCCACCGGCTTGGCCTCCATGGAATGCGTCGTGGTCCAGGACCTTTTCCTGAACGAAACTGCCAGTTACGCGCACGTGTTTCTGCCGGGAACTTCATTCCTCGAAAAGGACGGAACCTTCACCAACGCGGAGCGCCGCATCAGCCGCGTCCGCAAAGCGATCGAGCCCTTGGCTGGCCTCGGCGACTGGGAAGCCACCATGGCGCTCTCGGCTGCGATGGGCTATCCCATGCATTACAGTCATCCCTCCGAAATCATGGACGAAATCGCGCGCCTCACCCCGACTTTCGCCGGCGTCAGCTTCGACAAAATAGACGAGCTGGGCAGCATTCAGTGGCCCTGCAACGCCAAGGCTCCTGAAGGCACGCCGGTTATGCACATCGGCGGATTCGTCCGCGGCAAGGGCCTGTTCATGATCACGGAATTCGTGCCCACCGACGAGCGCACCACAGGCAAATTCCCGCTGATCCTGACCACCGGCCGCATCCTTTCGCAATACAACGTCGGCGCGCAAACCCGCCGCACGGATAACAACGTCTGGCACGACATGGACGTGCTCGAAATCCATCCCTCCGACGCCGAAAATCGCGGCATCAAGGATGGCGACCTGGTTTCACTCGCGAGCCGCGCGGGAGATATCACGCTGCCCGCCCGCATCTCCGAGCGCATGCAGCCCGGCGTTGTTTACACCACGTTTCATCACGCCATGACCGGCGCGAACGTCGTCACCACTGAATTCTCCGACTGGGCGACCAACTGCCCCGAGTACAAGGTCACCGCCGTGCAGGTTCAACTTGCGCGTCACATGTCCGAATGGCAGGAGCATTACCTCGAGACGCGCAAGCAGACCACGCGCATCGAAAAAGAATCTACCGCCAACGACTGAGCCATGGAAGAAGAGAACATGGTTCACATGGCGAATCAGATCGCTCTCTTTTTCGCCAGCTACCCGAAAGAAGACGCCGTGGCCGGCGTCACCGACCACCTCCAGAAATTTTGGGAACCCCGCATGCGCAAGCAAATCACCGAATATGTCGCGCACGGCGGCCACGGCCTGAACGATCTAGCCATCGAAGCCGTAAAGCGCCTCCACTAACCGAAAGTCCTCTCTCCATGTGATGGCAGAGAGCTATCATTCTGAGCGGAGTGACCGGACGATTTGCCTCGTCCCGCTCCTGCGTTACGTCCGGTCACGCAGTCGAAGCCGTAAAGCGCCTCCACTAACCGAAAGTCCTCTCTCCATGTGATGGCAGAGAGCTGTCATTCTGAGCGGAGTGACCGGACGTTTTGCCTCGTCCCGCTCCTGCGGGACGTCTGGTCACGCAGTCGAAGAATCTCTCTTCGATTTGACTCTCGATTGGCGCGGCGCGCCTACATAGGTCGCGGTTTTCTCTGCGCTTCCTCTGCCTCCTCTGCTTCCTCTGCGTCTCTTCGCCGTCTCTGTGTTCTCTGTGCCTTCTCAGTGTCCTCTGTGTCTAATCTTTCGGCCTTGCTGGTCCGCCGAGTGTGCCGCGCAGAATTCCACCACCCGCGCCTCCGACCAGAATCGCTCCTCGCCGCGTTCCTGCGAGATAAATCCGCAATGCCCGCCATAAACCGGCGCCACCAGCCGAATATTGGCGTTCCCGCGAATCGCCGCATTGTCGAACGTCGAATACGGCACGAAGGGATCGTCTTGCGCCGTCAGAATCAGCGTCGGCACGCGTATCGCCGCGAGCACGCGCGTGGCGCTCGCCTTCGCGTAATAGTCGTCCGCACTCTCAAAGCCGCAGAATGGCGCCGTGATCCTTTCATCGAAATCGCGCACCGATCCGATGCGGTCCAGTCCGTTGAGTGCATAGATGCCCGCGAACAATCGCGCCTTCCGGCGCATGCGCCGTTTCAGTCGCCGGACGAAGTGCGCGTTATAGACGTAATTTCGTCTCTCGCCCAGCGCGTCCGCGCACGCCGCTAGATCGAAGCACGGTGCGACGGCCACGATTCCGCGCAGTTCCTGCGGCGCCGCAGTGCCGAATTCTCCCGCCATCTTCAGCACCAAATTGCCGCCCATGGAGTATCCCGCGAAGAAAATCTCGCGCAAACGGTCCCGCTGGATCAGCTCGAGTGCAACCGCGCGAAGGTCGCCGCTGCGGCCCGAATGATAAAGGGTCGGCGTCAGATGTTCCGTGCCGCCGCAATTCCTCTGATTCAGCCGCAGCACGTTGAATCCGGCCAGCGTGGCCTTTTCTGCGCAACCCCGCATGTATCCCGAATCGCTCGAACCTTCCAGGCCGTGCAGGACCACAAGCGTGGGATGCATCCGCGGATCGGCCTGCCAGTGGCAGTCGGCGCGCACCTGGCTTCCCTGCTCCACATTAAAAAGTCTCGGCGACGCCGCGGGCAGCCTCGGAAATTTTCGCGGCCAGAAAGCAGCCGCGATGGTCATCAGATGAGGATTGCGAAGGGAGCGGTGCGGTAGAAAGTCTTTCACTGCGTTCTATGGTAGGCACTCAGCGCAGTTCGCGCAACTCTGGCGGGTCGCGGTTCCGGAGCGCCAGGCCTTCGGCGCCCCGGTCGCGGTCAAACCACTAGCAGGCGATGCCTTCGCCACAATTTATGTCGGGGTCCGGGTGATGCTGGCCTAAGTCGGGGAATAGCCGGTGGATTGCTGCGACAACTCTTTCCGGCATGTGCTCTTTGTAGAGATAAAAATCAGCCCCCGGATTCGCGCAATCCGCTTCGGTAAACGGAGAGTTCAAATCCGTGAAAACGATGAATCGAGTCTCCGGCATCGTCTGGCGAAGACGCAACGTGCATTCGATGCCGCTCATGCGTGGCAGGTGGAGGTCGGTGATAACCAGGTCCGGCCTTAGTGTTTCCACTATTTTCAATAGTTCAATGCCATTCTTAGCTGTTCCAACGATTTCGATTCGATTTTGAGTCTTCAAGAACGAACAAAGGGCACCCAGGTCCACAGCGGAGTCATCAACAACGACGACCCGGATGGGCTTTCCAGTATCCACTTGTCCCCCTTCTTCCGGCGATTGGATTCCATCACTACAGAATGGGGGTTCGGGAGGGTCGTGTAAATTCGGTGGAATCACTAGGGGAAAAACTGTAGGGCCGCTCGATACAACCTTTTACGTGTGCACGATTTCGTTCCGGATCGCGTAATGCACCAGGTCCGTAACCGAGTGCAGATCCAATTTCAGCATGATGTTTGCGCGATGCGTCTCCACCGTCTTGACGCTGATGTTGAGAATCGTCGCCACCTCTTTATTTGTTTTGCCTTCAGCAAGCAATTGAAGCGTTTCTCGCTGCCGAGGCGACAGGCGCGTCCGCGGAGTTTTCGTTTGCAGGCTTTTCTTGTGGCGCGCAACCCACATCGCAATTTTCGCCGTGAAGAAGGGAGCATGCCGCCGTAGGGCGTCCACCGCCGCGAAGAGGTTGTGGTCGGCATCTTCCTTCAATAAGTATCCGCGCGCCCCCGCGTCAATCACCTCGCGCACCAATCTTTCCGAACCGTGCGCGCTCAGAATCAGCACTTCCGTGTTTGGCGACACTTTGCGTATCTGGCGCGTCGCCTCCACACCGTTCAGGCCCGGCATGCCGATATCCAGGATGGCCACGTCCGGCTTCAGCGCCTCGGCTTTTGCAATCGCTTCGCGGCCGTTCGATACTTCCGCGCAAACCTTCCACCCTCTCTTCGATTCCAGAAGAGCGCGCAGTCCTTTTCTGACCACGCTGTGGTCGTCCGCTATGAGTATGCTAACTGGCAATGTGGACCTTCGCTCCGAGTGGCAGTGCTGCTATCACTGTCGTTCCCGAGCTGCCTGAACGGATTTCCAGCCGGCCGCCTAGCTGCCTCATGCGTTCCCGCATGCCCAAAATGCCGACTCCCAGCGTGCTCGGCCGCGCGGGTAATTCCTTCAGACTCTCGCCCGGAAACCCGTGTCCCTGATCGCTCACTTCCAGCGTCAGCTTCGAGAGTTCCCGTTTCAGCAGAATCTTGGCGCTCGCGCTTCCGGAATGGCGTTGGATATTTCCCAGGCTTTCCTGAATGATCCGAAATAGCGCCGTTTCGATCTCTTGCGGCAGCCGGCCGATCTCGGACGATATTTCCACGTCCGCGCGAATGCCGCTGCGCCTGCTGAACCCGCTGGCATATTCCTCGATCGCGGAAGCCAGTCCAAGCTCGTCGAGCACTGGTGGATGCAATAGGTACGAAAGCGAGCGAATCTCCTGCGCCAGCCCCTTCATGATTTTCCGCGCGTCCGCCAGCACGCGCTGCCCCTGCCGATTCAAAGTGCCGCCGGATTTGCTCAGTTGCGCCAGATTCAGATTCACTGCGAGCAGGCTTTGCGCAAAACTATCGTGCAGGTCCCGCGCGATGCGCCGGCGCTCTTCGTCCTGCAGCTGCAATAGCCGCGACGACAGTTGGTGCAATTCATCCTCGCGGCGTTTGCGTTCGGTCACGTTGCGCACGGTTACAATCGCGCCGGTGATTTCGCCCTTTTCATTGCGCAGCGGAGCGAAATCCCCATCGCACCATCCGGCTTGCCCCGTCTCGGGAACTGAATAGGGAATGTCGAGCGCAGAAGAAACAACTCCCTGCAAAGCTTTTTCGATATGTTCGTAGGTGCCCGTCTCAGCAAGAAACGGAAGCACATCCAGAGGATGTTTCCCCAGCACATCGCTGCTCGTCAGTCCGATCATTCGTTCCATGAACGGATTCCAAAGCTCGTACCGCAGCTCGCGATCGTGAACCACGATTCCTTCTTGCACGCTGAGCAGTATCTGCCGGTTAAGCTCGCTCGTTGTCTCCAGCGCCGCCTCGATGCTCTTGCGGTCGGTGATGTCCGTCAGCGTAGCGATCACCCGCCGCACGGATCCGTTTTCGGCGAACTGCGGGATGGCGCTTCCGTAGATCCATATGATTTCGCCCGTATCGGGCTTGCGGAAACCAATCACCTGGTTTCGAATCGTTTCTCCCGACACCGCCCGCGGCCCGGGGCGCATCGAGAATGGAACTTCGGTCCCGTCTTCATGAATCGCGACGAGGCCCAGCTCGTGAGTTGTCTTTCCTGCGACTTGCTCTGCCGTCATTCCGCAGATGTGCAACGCAGCTTGATTCGCAAACTGAATTTCAGCACGCGGCCCCAGAATCAGCACGCCCACGTGCAAATCTTCGACCAGCATGCGGAAGCGCTCTTCGCTCGAAGAAGTGGGAGCGGCGGCGGGAGTCGCGGCAGCGGCGCCGGCGGCGGGCGCGATGCGCTTCAGCCGTCGTCGAGAGGAACTCGCCCGTGGCTTGTGTCGCATCGGCAGAAGCAACCTCTCAGAGTCTCGTCTGCCCACCCCACTGCTTGCAGACTCACACCATTGAGAGTATTGGAGCACCTGGAAACTTCAAAAGCAAGGAGGCTCGGAACGCACTCAACCAGAGAAATCGCGAGTAGATATGCATGTTTTCGCGAAAAGCAATGCGACGAAACAGGAGGTGCAAGAAGCGACGCGTCGCGCCGCGCGTCAGGCGCAAGCGGGAAACAGATCTAGCCGAAAATTCGCATCCAGGCCCATTCCATCACGCTCACGCCGGCGAAACCCGCCGCGAGATACGCCGCCAGATAAGAAATCAGGAACGCGCCGGCGCTCACCGACTCCAGCAGCGAAAGTTTCTTCGGCGGCGGCTCCCAGGCTCGGACGACCTCGCCCCGCGGTCGCGCGGCCATGGACGGGAGAAAACTACCAGCTTGGCTCGCGACTCCAACTTGGTCATTCATGCGGTGAGTGTACGCGCGCGCTGAAATCCAATCCAATTCAAGTTTCCGCTCGAAAGAATCACATTTGCATATGGAAGAGATGTGGAAGATATACGGGCTTTCGCCTGTCCGGCTCCGCGTCCGTGGTACGTCGGGCCAGTAGACCAAACCTGTGCTTCACGCCAGTTACACCCGCTCCGCACCCTTGTTAGGCTCGCGCCGCAAAATAAAGAGCGAATCGGCTTGGATTGAGTTCGCCGGGAGTTCGCCGCTTTTTATTGGCGGCTGCCGGTTCGTCGCGTCGTCTGCCCGTCGCCTGAATGATGCAATCTCAAGCCGGGAGGGAGCTACCGTGCGTCGCTTGTTATTCACATTCGTCGTGCTCCTCATCGCGGGCTTTACAGTGAGCTGCGCCGGAACCGTCACCGTGCCGGGCGCGGACGTCGTCACGATCTCGCCGGCGGCGCCGCAGGTCCGCTCGGGAGACTCCCAACCCCTCACGGCAAGCTATCCGCACGATAAGGGCAAGTCCGATAGCGTCACCTGGACCGTCAATGGCATGGCAGGCGGCAGCGTTGCCCTCGGCACCATCACATCCACCGGACCCTTCACCGCCACCTATGTCGCGCCCGCGGTTCTGCCATCACCCAATACCGTAACCATTGAAGCCGTGGCGTCCACCAACGCATCTGTCACCGGAAACGCCATCACTTCGCTCCTCAACCCTATTCCGGTTGCGACCGCGCTGACGCCGCCGGCCATCAGCCCCACTTCATACACGATTGTCGTGAACGGTTCGGGCTTCGTCCCAGGTGCCGTCGTAACCGCTGGCAACACCCCGCTCGCGACCACATTCGTCTCGAGCACCCAGCTCTACGCCACTGGAACTACCACGGCATCACTCGTTGGCACCACAGTAGCGATCGCCGTCATAAATCCCAATCCCGGTTCCGCCGCATCCGGCACCATCACCGCGCAGGTTGTCGGCGTTCTCGCCACGCCCGAGGTAGCGGACCGCTTCCTCGAGCAATCCACCTTCGGAGCCAGTCCCAATTTCATCACGCAGGTCCAGCAAGCCGGCATTCCAGGATTCGTCACGAATCAATTCGCGCTTCCAGTCTCTCAATACGCTACGCCTGCCTCCACGGAAACGGATTTGTCTCTGGTCCAGGAGCGATTCTTTAGTCAGGCACTTTACGCCCCTGACCAACTAAGGCAGCGCACTGCGTTTGCGCTGGGCGAAATCGCCGTAATCGCCGGAGACAAGATCACCTCGCCGCCGGGGTTCACCGCATATCTGCAGCTGCTCAGCAACGATTCGTTCACGAACTACCGCCAGATCATGCAGGACGTTACTCTCTCCCCCGCCATGGGCCATTACCTCGACATGGTGGACAACGACAAGCCGAACGCCACGCTCGGCACGCACGCCAACGAAAATTACGCCCGCGAGTTGATGCAGCTTTTCACCATGGGCACTTCCCTGATTAATGACGATGGCTCGTTGCAACTAGATTCGAGCGGAAATCCGATCGCAGCTTACACGCAGGACAACGTCGAAGCCTTCGCGCGCGCGTACACGGGCTGGACGTATCCCACTCAGTCCGGCTCCACGGCGCAGGAGCACAATCCTCCCTATTGGATCGGCCCGATGGTCGCGGACGAATCGAACCACGATACTGATCCCAAGCAGCTGCTCCAATATTCCGGCGCGGCCTCCGGCGGATTGCTGCCGGGCGGCCAGTCCGCGGAACAGGATCTGCAGGGCGCCCTCGACAATATTTTCAATCATCCAAATGTCCCCGCGTTTATTTCCAGGCAGCTCATTCAGCATCTCGTCACCAGCAATCCGAGCCCCGCATACATCCAGCGTGTCGCGAATGTCTTCAAGAACAATGGCACCGGCGTTCGCGGCGACATGCAAGCCGTAATCACCGCGATCCTTCTCGATCCCGAAGCGCGACAGGGCGACGATCCCACCAACATGAGCGCGACCGGCGGCCACCTGCAGGAGCCGATCCTTTACATGACCGGCATGTTGCGCGCTTTCATGGCCGTCAGCGACGGCTCGAATCTTGCATCGGACGGCGGCTCGATGGGCCAAACGGCTCTGTTCCCAGGCAGCGTGTTCAACTTCTTCGCGCCGAGCTACGTGGTCACGGGCGGGAGTCTGCTCGGGCCGGAGTTCCAGATCTACACGACCGCCACCGCTCCGAATCGGGTGAACTGGACGAACTCGTACGTCTTCGGATCGCTCGGCTCGGGAACCACGGTGAATTTCAACTCGTATGCGGCGCAAGCGTCCAACCCCACCGCGCTGCTCGCGTCGCTCAATACGCTGATGCTTCACGGCACGATGTCCGCCAACATGCAGTCCAGTATCCTCGCAGCGATGCAGGCAGTTCCGGCCGGACCGAACCAGGCGCTTCAGCAGGCGCAGACGGCAATCTATTTGATCGGCACGTCTTCGCAGTATCAGGTGCTGCACTAGAATTTGCGCGGCGTTCGCCGCAGGAGTGTGATCATGCGTCGTGAAAAGGGAGTGTCGCGCAGGGACTTCGTCAGGATCGGCTGCTGCACCGCCGCGTCCTTCGGCATGACGGCCGCGCTCGGCCGCTTGAATATGATTCAAGCTTTCGCAGCGCCTGCCACGGATTACCGCGCGCTCGTCTGCATTTTCCTTTTCGGCGGCAACGACAGCAACAACATGATCATCCCCAACGATCCCGCGGGCTACCTGAACTACTCAACCATCCGCGCGAATCTCGCGCTGCCGCAAAATACTTTGCTGCCCATCATCGCGAAGACCGGCAACGTGCCCTACGGCCTGCACCCGCAGCTCCCCGGCTTGCAGGGACTTTTCGGCAGCGGCCAGCTCGCCGTTCTCGCCAACGTCGGCACGCTCGCGCAGCCGACCACGCAGGCGCAGTATCAACAGGGCGGCGCGACGCTGCCCATAAATCTTTTCTCGCACTCCGACCAGCAGGCGCAGATGCAAACCGCAAACTTCGCCGGCTTCAGCCCCTCCGGATGGGGCGGCCGCACCGCCGACAAGCTCCAGTCGCTGAACGCCGGCGCGCAATATCCGCCGATCACTTCCGTCGCGGGCGGCGCCATCATGTGCGTTGGCGACCAGACAGTTCCCTTCACGTTGTCCCCTGGCGCGTCGCCGGGCCTGAACGGTTACTTCGGCTCGGCGGCGCAGGATGCCCGCTTGCTTTCGTTCCAGCAGCTGCTCACCTTCGATACGGGTCTGTCTCTGGTGCAGGACGCGAGCGCGGTGATGACGCAAACCCTCGCGCAGAGCGCCGTGCTCGCCTCCGCGCTCGGAGGACTGCCCGCGCTGCAAACTCAATTCCCGAACACGGGTCTCGGCAAGCAGCTCAAGCAGGTCGCGCAGATAATTCAAGCCCGCGCCGCGCTCGGACTCCAGCGCCAGATTTTCTTCTGCTCGCTCGGCGGATTCGACACGCACAGCGATCAGCTCGATACGCAAGTCAGCCTGTTCGGCCAACTCGACCCGGCGCTTTCCGCGTTTTACAATTCCACCGTCGAGCTTGGCGTCGGACCGAACGTCACTTCGTTCACGCTGTCCGATTTCAGCCGCACGTTTCAGCCCGGCTCCAACGGCGGCACGGACCACGCCTGGGGCAGCAACCAGCTGATCGTCGGCGGCGCCGTGCAGGGCGGCGACATCTTCGGCCAGTTCCCCACTCTCGCGCTCGGCGGTCCCAACGACGCCGGCAACAACGGCCGCTGGATCCCCACCACCTCGGTGGACCAGTACGGCGCGACGCTCGCCACATGGTTCGGCGTGCAGCCTTCCGACTTGCCTTCGATTTTCCCCAACCTCGCGAACTTCACGACGCCCACGCTAGGCTTCATGGGCTGAAGTCCGTAACTCGTAACTGGTGACTCGTACAGCCGGCGTCTCGCCAGCTCATTTTCTGCTGCTCACTCTGTGCTCCCTGTGCCTCCTCTGTGGTAATCCTCTGATTTTTCTCCGCGTCCTCTGCGTCTCTGCGGTGAACGGCGTCGCTTCTCCCTGCTTCCCTGCTTCCTGCCCCTTGCCGCGCCGGAGCGCGCATCTTGCGCCCCGGATGTCGTCGCGGGGCTCGCTCTGGCGAGCGAGGGCGGGTGCTTCCCGCCAGAAGTGTCCAAAACGGAACAGAAAATCGCCAGCGGAAGTTTCATCATGTCACCGACCGAAGCGCCAGGTCTGCCGAGTGCGAAGTCTGGCCGAACCTCGCGCGGAACAGGGAGACGTACGATGATCGCAAAGGGCTCTCGAGTAAGAATCATGTGCGGCCCGTATGAAGGACACGATGGCACGGTGCTGGACGAAGTGGGCTCGGCCGGATTCAGTTTTAGCCGGGGAGGGCCATCCATTCGCGTCCGATTGGATGGTTCCGGAACTTCTATTTCGGTCGTCCTCTTCGACCTGAAAGCGTTTCCCGCGCGCCCAAGTTTGAAGAGCGGCGCGGCCAGCGCGACAACCGACGCGGCTTGACCGATAGACGCAGTTCGTGATCTCAGCGAATTGGTGTCCCGGCATCGCGGGTCCACCACGCGCCGGGTAGTGCGCGACGCGTCGTTTCCGGACGCGGGAATTCGTGCTAGCGGTGCACACCGCGCATTGATCTCTCGAGTGACGGCTTCTGGCCGGCGAAAGGTCAAGACGCGACCGACTTCGTTTTCGAGACGCTGGCGGTAAAAACCGCGGCCCGGGCGCTGGGTTAAAAAGTGTGTCACTTCTTTAGGTGCGCCGTCGTTTGTTTTCAAGGATTTAGCTCCTTTTTTACTTTGCATGGTGTGACACTTCTTTTGGCCGCAGGTTGACCGTCGTGGACGAGAAAATGACGTGCGTGGGCGGCTGGACCCATTCGCCGCGCGCGTTGACGTGGGTGAGGATTTTGATGGCGCGGACAACGGAGTCGGCGGTGGCGGGGACGCTGTCAGCTCTTTGAATGATCCGGCCCAGGGCGCAGCGAATATTGCGATCGCGCTTCGCGTATAGGCCGGTGGCGCTCGCGTGGCGATAAATTGCGCGGCGATCTACGTCGTAATCTTCGGCGATTCGGCTGACGTTCTCCCAGCTGACAAAAGCCTCGTCTATTTCGTCCTGATCCTCGTAGCCGCAGATTTTGCAGTGCGACTGATGGAGTTCGAGGCGAGACAAGCGCTCGGGCGGTGGAAGTTTTCTTCTTTTTGGGATGCGATTTCTTTCGCAGCCTGGACTTCGATTTGCGGGCCGCGACTTCGATCGTGGTTGTGGCTGCGGCAGGATGGCGCTCCCCGCTTTCGAGGATTTGGAGCATAGCATTCGCGACGGATGGAGAGATTGTTGCCATTTCTTTGGCTGCTTCGAGATATTCGACAGCGGCTTTGTTGCCGGGAGGCGGGGGGGTGAAGGCGGCGGGCACTTGCCCCTCGGTTCCCGATGGTCTCTCGGGATCCCGATTCTGGTCGAATCGTGACGACGGTAGGGCAGGTTCTTCGGCGGTCTGCGCCGTGGGCACTCCGAGAATGGGGCGTCCCTCGGTTCCCGATGGTCTCTCGGGATCCCGATTCTGGTCGAATCGTGACAACGGTGGGGCGGGTTCTTCGGTGGTCGGTGCGGTGGGCGCAGCGAGAATCGGTCCCTCGGTTCCCGATGGTCTGTGGATCGCGGCTGATCTCCCGAGCGCGTTCGATCTCCCCGGCTCGACAAATCTCCCGAGCGCGTTTGATCTCCCAGGCTCGACAAATCTCCCGAGCGCCACTCACCGTGGCCTCGGGAGCCCTGTCCTGCGTCGACACTGGGAGGCCTGTTCGCGTGGCCTCGGGAGCCCTGTCCTGCGTGGACACTGGGAGCCCTGTTTGCGTAGCCTCGGGAGCCCTGTCTTCGAATCGCGAGGGCAATGTTATGGGCGTTTCGGGGACGAGGGGGAAATCGTCAATGTGGCCGGTGAGTAGCTGTGGCGGCCTGTAGGGCCGGTGACCTCTGCCTCTGATCATGATGCGTAGCTCCTTTGGGGCCGCGAGAGCTGGTGCTGGCCCTCATTGGAAGCTAGCAGGGTGTCAAGGGAGATTGTGGATGTGCGCCTGTGGACTTTCGACTCACGACGAGGGATGACGGGCGGGGAGAGATCGCCGCGCTTTGCTACGCAAAGTGGGGCGCACAGAAAGTCAAACGCTAAAGCCTGGGCCCGCGGCTGCGCGCATCAACGCCGCGGTTTCATATCCTTGACGAGCTTTCTAATGGAGCAGTTTCTTCGCTGAACTTCGGCGCTATCCAGGTCGAGTCTCTGCGCGAGTTCCTTGCCGTGGTTGTGTTTATGATAGCTGCGGCCCCGTTTCAGGTGGGGTCTGATCCACGAAAGTACGTCTCTTTCGTCGGTCGTGTCTGGAAAGGTGCCGCTGCACTTATTCCGCAGGATGTCTAGGGTGTCCACGGCGGCGTAATCTGCAAAAAGTAGGGCCTCGAAGCTGCGGTTCGAAACGACGACGCTGACTGTGCATTTCGTTAGGTGATATCCGCAATTCGCTTGGATTAGGTTGACTGCTTTTCGGGCTAGGTCCGGTGCGCAGTCCGACCTCTTTTCACGATCTAGAGCGATCAAGATTTTCTCGGGATTTCTTGCGGACATTGCCAGAACTAACGGAATGACCTTCTTCGTGATCATTTGTTCCCAGTCAAAGGAATGGCCGGCACCGTGAAAGTGCGCCTGTCCTATGACTGTGTTCCCGAGGCGCCCGACAATCGTCGGAAGACAGTAGTACTCGGTCTGCCCTTCGCCGATGACAGCAACTCTCATGAGTGGGATATTGAAGAGACCATGTCGCCTACTATTCTTCCTCTTCTATTGTTGTTTCGGGGCTTGGTTCCCCGGGTACGGCTCCTATAATCCCGGACATCCAGTACTCGCCCAGGTCCATAATATTCTTCCGAATTATTTCGCTGAGATTGGGGTCCCGTTCGAGTGCCGGCGTTATGTGGGTGAAGCCGTCGATTCGCTCGATGAGGAATAATTCTTCCGGCTTGGCGGCTGCCACGACGAGCGGTGAATGTGTCGTGATCGCAATCTGCCTTTCGTCGGAAACTTCTCGGGCCCTGTCTAGAAACCGTTTAAGTAGCCAGGGATGCATACTGTTTTCAGGCTCCTCGAGAAGAACAGTGCGGTGGGAAGGCTCTAGCAGGCAGAGGAATAGCGCTAGGGACATCACCGTTCCATCGGAAAGATCTTCGGCATACCACGGCGCTCCGAATCCAGCTTCCTGGAGGAAGAGGCCAACCTGTTTTGTGAGCGTGTATCTCGTTTGGAGATGCTCGAACTTCGGTATTACGTCTTGCATCCACGACTGCAGACGTGGGCCGAGCCTCTTGTTCGCAAGGAAGGTTGCAACCGCTATCGCCAGATTCTCGCCGTGCCTTCCGATTCCCTCCGTTACCGAGGGCGTTCCAGGCTCACGCGCGCTGCGAGGATTGATTTGAAAAACGCGGATGCCCCTCTAGTTCCTTCGCAATATTCCTCGAGTTCAGTACGAACTCCCAGGCGAAGGATGGCGACGGGCCAAAAAGAATCTGTTGATTTCGCGGTCTAAACCCGCTCGAGAAATGACCATTTAGAGCATCGAGGTCTTCGAAGCCCAAGTGTTTCATGAAGTATGCGTGTTTAGGATGAGTCGACTCGGCGCGAAAAGAGTTTTCTCCTCTTTCAATCGTCAGCAGGAGGCTTGAATTGTCGTCATCCCCGCGAAAATTGAAGGCATAAGACTCGCTTACCACTCGAAAATCCGAGCGTATGGCTTCGGTGAATGTGCTTAACGAGAATTGAATCTGAAAATCGCAAATTGCCTTTTTGGGTAAATTCGCCGTTCCGGCGATTCCGAAACTTATGGCGCTCTTGGACCGTCGCATCCGACGCAGGCTCATGTTGTAGAAGCCGCCCTTTTCGGCAACGGCGAATTGCAGCCCGCTTCGGAAGACATGGGAAAGGAAATCAACGGCCTCCGAGAAGTTTGTCTTCCCGCTTGCGTTGGGTCCGCAGAAGAACGACATTCGCTTAAACCGCACCACGACATTCTTTAGGGATTTGAAATTCGATATCGAAATTTCGTTAATCATTTCAGCGGCCGCCGATTGGGGGGGCATTCGTTACGCGGGGGGCCGATGCGACGGCAGTGGGGAGTTTGCTGCGCTGGTGCATTTCGGTAGTAGCGCACCCGCTGAGGTAACGCCGGGGTCTTGGTTGGTATCGGCTTCGCACGTTGCTTTTCTGTCGGGAGTCCAAACGCGGAGTGATATTACCATTGATCGTAATTGCGTAAATATTGCATTTAGAACGCAAGATTCGCGCAAAGAAAACCAAGGAAACGTTGACACCCGGCGAGCTAGATCGCTTTCTTGTGCGGAATTCCCAGGATTTCCCTGATGCGGTATCTGGCCGAGACTTCGCGCGGGCTGCCGCCTTCCCTGGCGAGCCATTTGTTGAAGTCGTTGAACGTCATCCGCCTTCGCTCGCCGGAGCGAGTCCCGCCACAACATCCGGGACGCACAAAGCACGCCACGGCGGGGCAACCCGCCTTCGCTCGCCGGGGCGAGCTGCGGCGCGGCAAGGGGGCGATCTGGGGGCGGGAGATAGGGAGAGGCAAGTCAAAATCCCCACCCTTTGCTACGCAAGGGATGGGGCAACCAGAAAATCAAATGCTAAAGAATGGGCCATCCGCCATCAGGAGGACGCGGATCGAAAGGAGTTGGACGCTAGGCGCGGCGCAACTTGTATGTCGCGCACAGCAGACCTAGTAAGCCGCTTCCCAATAGGAGCAGCGATGATGGTTCCGGGACCGGTGCGGTAGGAGATGTTCCCGAGACATCAATGACAGCGGAGTACGAGTCGGTTACCGATTCTCCGGAAGCCAACGTCGCCAGCAGCTGCTGAAACGATTCGGGGAACTGGGACGTGAAGATGCCGGACCAAGTCTCCGAACCATCAGCCGACACCCCCTGGACCACCCAAAACGTCGAAGATCCACCGCCAGGAACTGGAGGAGTGTTTGTCAAACTGAGAAGCGAGAGAATATCCGGCGAGCTCGGGGTGCATGTCTGTCCGACAGCGGGAGGGAACGCCGTGCACCCCGCCGATGAATAGACACCTGGGTAGATAAAGTTGATCAGCAGCGGTGACAGAGCAGGATTGGCGTCAAAGGAGAGAAAGGGCTCGGAAGTAAATGGGGTCCCGACCGGATCAGTTGAATAGTTCAGGTCATCAATCGTGGCGGTCGTGCCCCCCAAGGCTGAAAAGATCCCAGTCGCACCGGGTGAGATCAGCGACTCGTCCGGCGAAAATGGCACTGTGTTGCCAGTCCACGTAATCGTGTTTAGCGAGATCGTCGCGTTGCCGGTGATGTTGAAGGAGTCTGCAAGCGCGTTTGGTGCGGCGGTCGCGCCGAGCAGTACGGTAAGGAATACCCACTTGGCTATTCGCATTTTCAAGCTCCTGCGGCCACCGCCATCCAATGGGAGGCGAGGGGACCACACCTATCTCGTCCTGCTACAAATGGCAAGAAAGGGGCCAATCGCGTCGCGCTGAAGCGAAATGACTTGGCGACGGCAGTTCGCGCACGTACTGCAAATAATTGCAGCATTGGACCGCTTAGATGTCGTTTTTTTGCGCGTGCGCGAGCGATTAAGGCGGTTGGCGTACTGGTAAATGAGCTGGCGGCATACGGTCAACGCTGAGGACGCTTCCGGTAGGAATTGGGCCTGTGGCGGGTCGCGCATCGTCGCTGGATGGGACACGCGACTGATCGGGCGCTAAAGCCCGCGCCAACCGCCAGCCCGCCTACGCTCGCGGAGGCGAGTCCCGGAGCAGCATCCGGGACGCAAGATGCGCGCCCCGGCGCGGCAACGGGGGGCGCCGGGAAAATCGAGTGGCAGAGGCTGGGCGATCCGCCGATTATCTTGGTCCGGGAGGGCCGCCGGGCATCGCATAGCCGGCGTACCAGCGCTGGTTCCTGCCGCCGTTGCACTGCCACTGCACAATGTTTACATTGTTGCCCCTGCCGGCGCCCAGGACGTCGAGACATTTTCCACTGTGCACGTTCACCAATTCGAAGTTGTTGTATGGTCCGCGGGTAATCCATCGCTGGTTCTTACCGCCGTTCCAAGGAAACTGCTTCACGTTTGCGCCATTCGCGCGGCTATCCCCGGCCACGTCCATAACCAAGCCGCTTCTTACGTTCCGAATGGCGAATTGCCCGTTGCCCACGTCAATGAATTCCCAGCGCTGATTTCCTCCACCATTGCACGCGTATTGCTGGATGTTGGCATTCTTGCTGGTACTGCTTCCGATTACGTCAATGCATCTCTGCGAGTTGATGTTCCGGAGCAATCCTCCGTACTGCGAACGCCCTTGAAGAGTCATTTGCGCAGGCGTTGCTACAGCGCCGAAGAGCGAACCGAGTACGAAGAGGAACAAAATCGAGCGGTATTTCCTCATGACCACCCCCTTAGAGGACTCAGGATTTTGAGTAGGTGCGCGCTTCGTCGGTGCTTAATTGCTGGAGCGCGCGCAGAGCCTCTTGAATTTCGTGGTACTCGGCTACGTCGAGCTTTCGAGGCCCGTCGAGCCTTTCCTCGATTTCTTTTAATGCCACGTCAATTCGTTCGTAGAGGCGGGCAAAGTCCGTCTCGAAAGCAGCGGCGATATACGCCGGAAACCACGAGTATGGAGACTGAAGATTCATCGCGATTCCCTTTTATGCCATAACTTGAGGAATTCAGCCACTGGCGGGTTGCCCGCCCCCAATGGATGGGACGCATCGCGCCAAGCAAGTTTGCCGGGCGCGCCTGATCTCCCAGGCTCGACGATCTCCCGGACTCCACTTGCCGTGGACACCGGGAGCCCTGTCCTGCGTCGACCTGGGAGCCCTGTCTGCTGTGTCCCTACGAAGGCAACGGCGTCCGAAAAAACGCCGGCAAGATGCCGGCGCTACGAAGGCGGCACGGCTGGCTCTTGGCGGATGGCTGAATCGCGCCAAGAATGTTCGCCGGGCACGATATATCGTGCCCCTACGAAAACCAGGTCCGGCTCGAGCAGGGCGCGCGCTAATGGGCGGCAGCGGCGGCGGGGGTGGCTAGCTGCTGCATCAGGGCGAGCTGGTCCCAATTGTCCCAGCCCTGAACGACTTTGCCGTTGGCGATGCGCGCGATGGTGATGCCCGTAATGCGAACGGATTTGTTGGTTGGCGGGATGCCGAGCTGATCGCCGGTGTGAGTCATTACGGCGGACCAGCGGACGGTGACTTTGTCGTCCGCGCCGAAAACGTCTTCGAGCGTGACCTTGATATCGGGAAACGCGCCGTGAAGGCGATCGAAGAGCCGCGCGAAATCGGCGGGGCCGTGAATTACGACGCCCGGGGCGTCCTGTCCGACGCCGACGGCATTCTCGTCGAGCAGATCGTAAATCGTTTGCACGCGTCCTTCGTTCCAAACTTCCCTGAACCAGCGCCTCATCAGCACAATGTTTTCTTCCACGGACATGCGACACCTCCCCTGCGAGGATGGCGATAGTTATACATCAGTAATGATTAGAGGAGGATGAATATTTTGGGTGTGCCAGGAAGCGGGACACAGAGAAAGGTTGAAGGATTACCACAGAGGACACTGAGAAGGCACAGAGAGCACGGAGGAAGCGCGACGCGATGAGCCGGCGAGAGGTCGCCCGCGCGTGAACTTGCTTTCATGTGGCGAAGCGCTTAAAATAGGTTGATTGATGACGTCCGTCCTCGACAAAGGAATTTTTTCCACGCCCAGCGCAGCTTGCTGGGCTTTCGTGTTTATAGGGAGCAAAGTACATGGCTAGAGAATCCCTCTTTGTGGCCACACGGGAAGAGATCGCCGGCGAGCGCAACGCCGGATACGCGATTCCCGAAGGCTTGACCTTCGATGACGTGCTGCTCGTGCCCGGCAAATCCGACGTGCTGCCCACCGACGCCGATACGCGCACATTTCTTTCGCGGCGCATCGCGCTGAACATTCCGATCGTGGCCGCCGCCATGGACACCGTGACCGACGCGCGCCTCGCCATCGCGATCGCGCGACAGGGCGGCATCGGGTTCGTGCACCGCAACATGTCCATCGAGCGGCAGGCCGAGGAAGTGGACCGCGTGAAGCGCTCGGAAAGCGGAATGATCGTGGATCCGGTCACCATCGGGCCGGAGATGTCCGTGCGCCAGGCGCTCGACATCATGAACAAGTACAAGGTATCCGGACTGCCGGTCACGCGCGGGCAGCGGCTGGTCGGCATCCTGACGAACCGCGACCTGCGGTTCGAGCGCAACCTCGATCAGCCGGTCAGCAACATCATGACGAAGGAAAGCCTCGTGACCGTGCCCGTGGGTACGACACTTGACGAGGCCGAGCGGATTCTGCAGCGACATCGCATCGAAAAGCTGCTCGTGGTGGACAAGGACTACAACCTGAAGGGCTTGATCACTGTGAAAGACATCCAGAAAAAACTGGAATTTCCGAACGCGACGAAAGACGAACAGGGGCGCTTGCGAGTGGGCGCGGCCATCGGCGCGACGGGAGATTTTCTGGAGCGCGCGCAGGAAATGGCGCGCGAGAAAGTGGACGCGCTGGCGATTGATACGGCTCACGGCCACACCACTCGCGTGATGGACGCGATTCGCGCCGTGAAGCACGCGCTGCCGGATATGCAGCTGCTGGCCGGAAACGTGGCGACGGCGGAAGGCACGCGCGACCTGATTTCGCTGGGCGTGGACGGCCTCAAGATCGGCATCGGGCCCGGATCGATTTGCACCACGCGCATTGTTACCGGCGCGGGCGTGCCGCAGATCACGGCTGTGGCCGAATGCGCGCGCGCCGCGTATGGCAGCGGCGTGCCCGTGATCGCCGATGGCGGCATCAAATTTTCGGGAGACATCACCAAGGCGATTGCCGCCGGCGCTTCCGCTGTAATGATCGGCAGCCTTTTTGCCGGCACCGAGGAATCGCCCGGCGAGACGATTTTGTATCAGGGCCGCACGTTCAAATCCTATCGCGGCATGGGATCGCTCGGCGCGATGGAGGCGGGGTCCGCCGACCGCTACGCGCAGGAAAATGCCGAGCGCGGAAAGTCCGTCCCGGAAGGAATCGAAGGGCAGGTGCCGTACAAGGGGCCGCTCGCGGGACTGGTGGAGCAGCTGGTGGGCGGGTTGCGCAGCGGCATGGGCTATTGCGGCGCACGAAATTTGAAAGATTTGCAGGAGAACAGCAAATTTATCCGCATCTCCTCGGCCGGTCTGCGCGAAAGCCACGTCCACGACGTGATCATTACCCGCGAGGCTCCGAACTACAGGCTGGAGTAATGCGCCGCCACATGGCCGGGGACTTTTAGAGTGAACTGGCTGAGGACCTGGTGGCCAGCGCTGGCGTGGGCGGTCGTAATTTCAGCATTTTCCACCGGCGTTTTCACCGCCGAGCACACGAGCCGAATTATCATTCCGATTTTGCACTGGCTGCTGCCGCACGCATCCATGCACACGCTGAACCGGCTTCACCACATCATTCGCAAATGCGCGCACTTCACCGAATATTTCATTCTGAGCCTGCTGATCCTGCGCGGCATCCGCGCCGGCCGTCCCGGCTCGCGCTTCGCCTGGGCGCTCGCGGCCATCGCCATTGTCGCCTGCTACGCATCGCTCGATGAGCTGCACCAGCACTTCGTCCCCGGGCGCACGGCCGCCGTGGGAGACGTCCTGATTGATACCACCGGTGGGATCGCGGCGCAGCTGGTCGCAGCAGGATTGATGGTGTGGGGCCACCTGCGGCAAAAGAGGAAACAACAACCGCCCGCGGAAACCAGCGCCTAGAAAGAAAAAGTCCCGGAAACTTCCCGGGACTTTTTGAGTTTCGTGCGCGAGAAATATTCGCGGTGAAAAGTTATTTTGCGGCGACCGCTTCCTTCTCTTCTTTTTCTTCCGGAGCCTCTTCGGCCGCACCCTTGCGCGGCTTGCGGTCTTTTTTCTTCAGCTCCGAGCCGATGAATTCCAGAATCGCCAGCTCCGCGCCGTCCCCGATGCGCCAACCGGTGCGGATGATCCGCGTATAGCCTCCGGGACGGTCGGCGAAGCGCGGCGCGAGATCCGTGAAGAGCTTCTTCGTCGCGGCGGTGGTCATCAGGAAAGCAGCGGCCTGCCTGCGAGCATGGAGCGAATCGCGTTTGCCGAGCGTGATCATTTGCTCGGCGACGGGACGAGCCACTTTCGCGCGCAGGATGGTGGTGTGGATGCGCTCTTTCTCGATGAGATTCGTGACGAGATTGCGGATTACGGCCCGGCGATGCGCCGGCTGCTTGCCAAGTTTGGAGCCTGATCTAAGGTGTCTCATGTGTCAGTCCCCGGCTAGATCGCCGACGCGTCCCCTTCCGGTGGCGGAGGCGCAGTCTGGCTCGGAAGCGGCGGCCAGATCACGCGACCGTGATCGTCGAACTTCATTCCGAGGCTCAAGCCCATCTTGTGCAGGATGTCCTTGATCTCGTTGAGCGACTTGCGGCCAAAGTTCTTGGTCTTGAGCATTTCGGATTCGGTCTTCTGAACCAGCTCGCGCAAGTTCTGAATGTTGGCGTTCTTGAGGCAGTTGTAGGAGCGGACCGAGAGTTCGAGCTCTTCGACGGAACGGTCGAGGAATTCGAGGCGCGGGTCGGCGTAGTTTTCGACGGCCTCTTCGGGAAGCTCCGGCTGTTCCTCAAAGTTGATGAAGATGCTCATGTGGTCCTTGATGAGCTTTGAGGCGAGGCCGATGGAATCCTGCGGAGTGATCGCGGCATTCGTCCAGACCTCGAGCGTCAGCTTCTCGTAGTCCGTCATTTGACCGAGGCGCGCCGCTTCGACAGCGTAGTTGACCTTGCGCACCGGCGAATGAACGGAGTCGATCGGGATGTAGCCGATGGGCAGATCTTCGTCGAAGTTGCGGTCGGCAGCGACGTAGCCACGGCCGTTCTTGACGCGCAACTCGAGTTCGAGCTTGCCGCCTTCGCTGACCGTGGCGATGTAGATGTTCTTGTCGAGCACGGCGATATCGGCGTCTTCTTCGATCTTGGCGGACGTGACCGGTCCTGGAACATCCACGGTGAGGGTGATGGTCTTGGACTGGTCGGTATTGAGCTTGAGCGGAACCTGTTTCAGGTTCAAGATGATGTCCGTTGCGTCCTCGACGACGCCAGGAATCGGCGAAAATTCGTGCAGGACGCCTTCGATTTTCACGGCGGTGATGGCCGCACCTTCGATCGAGCTCAGCAGCGCGCGCCGCAGAGCGTTTCCGACCGTGGTTCCCCAACCGCGCTCAAACGGCTGCGCGGAGAATTTCCCGTACTTGTCGGTAAGCGTCTCGGGTTCTGCCGCCAACCGCTTTGGTTTCTGAAAGCCCTTCCACATTTTGACCTTCCTCCCGGCCCGCGACCGGCGGGCCCGTTAACAGTTCGAAAAAATCCGAATCCGGGAACTTCAGGGGCTAAAGCCCCTTCTCACTTCTCTCCCGTTACGTCGCGGCTAAAGCCGCGACCTACAAAGCCTAACTTCAACTTCCCAGGGCTAAAGCCCCCGGAAACAGAGCCGGCCTTCCGTGGGGCTGAAGCCCCACGCTTCCACCGAAAACCGGGCGCTTTTGATCTCCCAGGCTCGACTAACCGTCACCCTGTGAGCCCTTCATGCAGCGCCCCTTCGAAACCGCGACCGAAAAGCCTCATGTCCAACTCGCGGACCTGAGCTACATGAAACCGAAGCTACTTCGAATACAACTCGACGATGAGCTGTTCGTTCATCGGCGGCGTCTGCACGTCCTCGCGGCGAGGCATGGCCACGACACGCGCCTTGAAATTCGCGCGGTCAATGTCGAGCCACGGCGCGACTCCCTGGCTCTGCGCCAGATTGCGCGCCTCGAGCACCATTGCGTTCTCGTGCATGTCGGCTTTGAGCGCGACATCGTCGCCCACTTCGACGAGGTAGCTGGGAATGTTGACCTTCTTGTCCTTGACGCGGATGTGGCCGTGCAGCACGAGCTGACGAGCCTGCGACCGCGATCCGGCAAGACCCGAGCGATAGACCACGTTGTCGAGTCGGCGCTCGAGCATGACCATCAAGTTCGAACCGGTCGGGCCCTTGGTGCGCTCGGCCTTTTCAAAATAGTTGCGGAACTGCCGCTCGAGCAGCCCGTAGGTGCGCTTCACCTTCTGCTTTTCGCGCAACTGGATGCCGTAGCCGACCATCTTCGGCCGGCGCGCCTGGCCATGCTGCCCAGGAACGAAGTTGCGCTTCTCGATCGCGCATTTTTCCGTAAAACACCGGAGGCCTTTCAAGAAGAGCTTCTGCCCTTCCCGACGGCACAGCCGGCAAACCGCTTCACGATGTCTTGCCAATTTCTATTCTCCTTCGAACGTCCCAGGGCTGAAGCCCCGTTTATTCCGGTTCGTCTTTCGCGGGACTGAAGTCCCGCGCTTTCACCGAAAACCGCAACAGCAAAACCTGCCCGCCTAAAGGCGGGCGCTACGAAACCAACAACTAGACGCGGCGGCGCTTGGGCGGACGGCAGCCGTTGTGCGGCACGGGCGTCACGTCCTTGATGGCGTTGATGTGCAAGCCGGAGGATGCGAGCGCGCGGACCGCTGATTCGCGTCCTGCTCCCGGACCCTTGACGCGCACTTCCACCGACTTCATGCCGTACTGATCACGCGCAACGCCTGCCGCCGTCATCGCCGCTTGCTGCGCGGCGTAGGGCGTGCCCTTGCGCGATCCTTTGAAGCCCGACGATCCCGCAGAAGCCCAGCTGACGACGCGGCCGTCCGGATCGGTCAGCGTGATGATCGTGTTGTTGAACGTCGCCTGAATACACACGAGGCCGTGCGGCACGATGCGCTTTTCCTTCTTCTTGCGAAATTCCTTCTTTCGCTTGGTCGGCTTTGCGCCTGCTGCCGGAGCTGCGGCTGCGTCTTTCGGTTCTTTAGCCAAGTTAGCTTCCTCTCGTGTGCTGCCAACGGGGC
>CAWJGQ010000005.1:0-301449 GCA_963842425.1 uncultured Acidobacteriota bacterium
GGGACAGACATTCGAACTCTCAGTTCCTTTTCACGGGGATGCCTTTAAGACTGGGGGCACAATTCGAAATCTCAGGACCTCTCGGAAGGGACCTGGCCGACGATCGTGGGAGAATGTCGCTCGCTTTCTACGCCCTCGTTCACCTGAATGGGAACTGAGAGATTCAGTGCGTGACGAATAGCTGCGGAAATGGGCCGAAAAAGGCAGTTTCTGGCCACTTCTCTCTACTATCTAAGCAAGTGCTGACTGAATGGCGGAGGGGGTGGGATTCGAACCCACGAGACCCTTTCGGGTCTAACGGTTTTCAAGACCGCCGCCTTCAACCGCTCGGCCACCCCTCCAACCTGGCATCCTGGAGAATTGTAGCCGAAAACGCGCGGGTATCAGAGGTCGATGAGGTGGACTGTGAGCGAAACCAAGAATTTCGGTCAAAGTTTACCAATCTGCCAGTACGCCACGCTTATAGGAGTACCTCCTCCCATTCGCCGGCGATCACCGCAACTCTTGCGTTCTGGTACGTATACGACCAGGTGGCGGACGGCACGGTGTCCGGGTGAGCCGACTCGAGCCTGCCTCTACCTACGGACGGAACAGAGTCGAACCGTGGGTTGATAATCTATGCAATGTTATGCATATACGAGATTCCCGGCAGGCCCAGCCTATACGTAAGTATATGTTTTGAAAGCCAATTAAATTAACGAACCACATCCAGTATTTGGCTCTGAAAATGCACGCAGTGATCGATTGCACTAGGAACTTAGTGTGTGCCGGGGGGGCGAGCATGATGCGAGTCAGGGGCCCGGGCCATCTTTTGCTTGGATCGAATGCGAGAAACGGAAGGCGTGCCGCCTCGTTTGCGTCCGCGTTACTGACCTTCAGTCTTCTGCTCTCCTTTAGCGCCCGCCCTGCGAGCGCCGGCACGTGCAACCTGAGTTCGGCGACCACTTGGATTGACGGCAATGGCAACTGGAGTACCGACGGGAATTGGAACCCGGCCACGGCTCCTGACGATAGCGGCACAAACGTGTGCATCACGGACGGTTCGAGTACCGTCACTCTAGACACGAGCGAAGACGTTGCCAGCCTGCAGCTCGCCACCGGAAACGCTCTCATCATTAGTTCAGGCCAAACCCTCAATATTGACGGCTCTCAGCTAACGAATGCAGGAGCCATCACGATCCAGGATGGCGGCGCCATTAACGAAACGACCGGGACAATCAGCAACACGGGCACGATCACGATTGATGGCGTAAGCAACCACAGCGTTCTGAACATCGATTCAACTGCCGCTGTGACCCTGACTGGCGGCGGAACGGTGGCGCTCTCGTCCAGTTTGACGAACGGGAATGGTGTTGCTTTCATCGCGGGATTTCAGGGCACGCTCACGAACGTGAACAATACGATCGAGGGCGACGGGAATCTCGGCAACGGCCAGCTGACTCTCATCAACGAGGGGACGATCAACGCGAACGTCTCGATGGGCGGCCTCACTCTAAGTACGGCGGGCACCACGAACACGGGAACACTGGAAGCGACCAACGGAGGCACGCTCGGTATTCAGTCGAAGATCCAGAACAACGGCGGGACCATCCAGAGCAGCCCCGGATCCACCGTTGTCCTGCAAAACGGATCATCCGTTTTTGGCGGGACCTTGAATTCCAACGGCGGGACGTTGGAGACTTCAGGAACGGTCACGCTCGATGGAGGCGCCTCCAACGGCCCGCTGACGATTAAGGGAACCTTCATCATCAACGACAACAACCAGGTCAACCTCAACAGCGGGACAATCAACAACGACGGCGCGATCAATATAAACGCCGTGAGTAACCATGCCACCCTCAATGTCAATCAAAACGACAGTGTGACCCTGACTGGCGGCGGAACGGTGGTGCTCTCGTCCAGTTTGACCAATAGCAATGGTGAGGCCTTGATCGCCGGGTTTCAGGGCACGCTCACGAACGTGAACAATACGATCGAGGGCGACGGGAATCTCGGCAACGGCCAGCTGACTCTCATCAACGAGGGGACGATCAACGCGAACGTCTCGATGGGCGGGCTCACTCTAAGTACGGCGGGCACCACGAACACGGGGACGCTGGAAGCGACAAACGGCGGCACTCTCGGTATCCAATCGTCAGTCCAGAACAACGGCGGGACCATTCAGAGCAGCCCCGGATCCACAGTCGACCTGGATAACGGATCAGTTGTTCACGGCGGCACGTTGAATTCCAACGGCGGGACGATGGAAACTAACGGGCCCACAGTCTCGCTCGATGGGAGCCAAACCAGCAACCCGCTGACGCTTGAAGGAACTTTCACCATCAACGACAGCAACGTGGTTAACATCGCCGGAACAATCATCAACTCAGCCACAATCAACGTGATTGACACGGGCGATAGCGCAGCTCTTCAGCTTTCCGGCGATACGACCCTATCAGGCCACGGCACAATTACGCTCTCCTCCAGCTCGACGAACACCGCCTATCTCACGAATTACCCATTCGTGAGCACCGCCCCAACCCTGACCAACGTGGACAACACGATCCAGGGCGCAGGCAATATCGGAGGGAATGGCGGCCTGATCGTGATTAACGAGGGGACGGTTGATGCCAATGTCTCAGGCGGCACGCTGAGCATTACTACCAACGCCTTCACGAACACGGGAACACTTCAAGCGACCAATGGCGGCATTCTTAGTATCCAATCCACCATCAACAACGTCGGCGGTACCATTTCTAGCGGCCCTGGAGCCACGGTGGATTTGCTGAATTTGGGCGCGGGAACAGTTATCTATGGCGGGACGTTGAACTCCAACGGCGGAAGCCTGGCAGCGGCAAACGTCGTGCTGGATGGAAGCACCTTCGCCCCGATGACAATTCAAGGAACCTTGACTGTCGGCGACACCAGCACTGTTTACATCAACGGATCAATCATCAACCAAGGCACGATCGCTGTTAATGCCCTGACGGCTGGTACCGTACTCTATGTCCCAAGCGGTGAGACCGCAACCCTGACGGGCGGCGGCTTTGTGAAGCTCTCGTCCACCGGGTCAGATACGGCAACCTTCGAAGGGTTTCAGGGCACGCTCATTAACACAAACAATACGATCGAGGGCAACGGGTTCATCGGGAGCACCAACAACCATCTGACATTCATAAATAACGGAATCGTGGATGCGAACGTCACCGGTGGCGTGCTGTATGTCAGCACGAGCAGCACCCCTTCGGCGCCGACCACGAACACCGGGGCATTTGAAGCGACCAACGGCGGAATCCTTGGGATTCAAACGATCGTGGACAACCAGAATGGCACGATCCTTTCCAGCGGCATCGGATCCCAGGTGTTGCTGACTTCAAACGGAACTACCATCCAGGGCGGGACGCTGAATACAACCGTCGACGGGACGATGGGAAGCGCCGGAGGCACTAGCGACACGCTCGATGGCAGCACCCACGGCGCGATAACGAATTTGGGAACCTTCACCGTCAACGACAACAGCAACGTTAACATCGTCGGGACAATCGTCAACCAGGGCACAATCAGCATCGCCTCCGTGAACAATGGGGCCACCCTCAATATTCCTAGCGGTGACACAGCGACCCTCACAGGCGGCGGCACGGTGGTGCTCTCGACCACTGGAATGGGTACGGCAAACCTCAACGGGTTTCAGGGCACCCTCATTAACACGAACAATACGATCGAGGGTGAGGGGATCATCGGGAGCACCAACAACCATCTGACATTTATAAATAACGGAATCGTGGATGCCAACGTCACCGGTGGCGTGCTGTTTGTAAGCACGAGCAGTACCCCTTCGGCGCCGACCACGAACACCGGGGCATTTGAAGCGACCAACGGCGGAATCCTTGGGATTCAAACGATCGTGGACAACCAGAATGGCACGATCCTTTCCAGCGGCGCCGGGTCCCAGGTTCTGCTGACTTCAAACGGAGCAACCATCCAGGGCGGCACGCTGAACACGACCGTGGGCGGGACAATGGGAAGCGCCGGAGGCACTAGCGACACGCTCGATGGCAGCACCTACGGCGCGATAACGAATTTGGGAACCTTCACTGTCAACGACAACAGTTTTGTTTACGTCAATGGGTCAATCATCAACAAGGGCACCATCAATGTCGTTGACCTGGGCAACAGCCCCTCTCTTTACCTCAATGGCAATACGGCCCTGTCGGGCGGTGGCACCGTGGTGCTTTCATCTAGCACAGGCACGGCAAATATCGGCAGTTGTCCCGTGGGTTGCTCCGGTACCTACACTCTTACCAATGCGGACAACACGATCGAAGGCGCCGGGCTAATCGGGCAGTATGGTCTCTCTGCACTGGTCAATGGGGGAACGATCAACGCCAACGTAGCGGGCGGCACCCTCTCGGTGGCTACCGGAACAATCACGAACACGGGCATGATGCAGGCGACTGGGACCGGCACGCTCAGCATTCAAACCGACGTCGCCAACACGGGCGGAACGATCGAAGCGAGGGATACAGGCTCAACCGTTAATTTCCAGAATTCGCCGACGATTACGGGCGGCTTCATTGACGGCAACGGCACAATCAACACAAGCGGCAGCAGCTTCACGCTCAACGGCGGCACGATTACCCCAGGCCTGCTGGCTTCGAACACTCCCGGCACTCTCACCGTGCAAGGAAACTTCGCGCAGTCAGGCGGCAGTTTCAACGAATTGATCGGCAGCACATCGAACTACGGCATTCTGACCGTCATGGGCAACGCCACGTTGTCCATGGGCTCGGGTACGGCGCTAAACATTACGTTTGCGACCGGATTTACGCCTGTGACTGGCGACAAGTTCACGATTCTGGACGCCACCAGCCTCAGCGGAACATTCTCGAACGGAAGCAGTTTTGTCGAGGATGGCTACAACTGGACACTGGCTTATCAGACCGTCAGTGGTACCCAGGACGCAATCCTCACGCTCGGAACAGCCATCGGTCCGACGGCAGTGACAGCGACCTGGACCACCGGCTCCGGGAATTGGACCACCAACAGCGGCTCACCCGGCTTTAATACGAATTGGACGTGTTCCACCTCTGTGACGAGCGGTTGCGTACCGAATAACAGCTCCCCATTCAACTACACAGCCGTGCTCAATTCCGCCGGAAATGTGATGACGCTGGACGGAACCGATTCGCCCAACAACGTCACCATCAGCAACCTGAACATCGAGGCGGGTGAATTGGATGTGAACTCCGGCGCATCACTTACGGTAAGCGGCTCTACCACGGTGGGCGCCTCGGTCGACGATGTAATCAGAGCCGATGGCAGCACGGTCAACGTGGGCACCTTGACGAACCTTGCGAGCGGCGTACTGACCGGCGGCGGTTATCAGGCCGCTGAAGGGGGCATCCTCAATATCAACGGAAATGTAACCACCATTTCCGGGTCCACGACGGCGGTAATTCTCGATGGAGCTGGTTCGAAGATCGCGAATGGAGCAGGGGATGCGCTGGCTGGGCTGACTAACAACAATGGTGGTTTCCTGGATGTTTATGATGGAGCGAGCGAAACAATCACGCCCGGCGGTGGCACCTTCTCAAATAACGGCGGCACAGTTACTTCAGCCTTTGGAGGCAGTTCGCTGGCCGTGAACGGGGCGTTTTCCAACACGAACGGCGGTGCAGTACTTGTAAACGGCACCGGCGGTGGCGCCACCGTGAGCGTTGCCGGGAATTTTACGAGCGACAGCACCGCGGGCACGACAACGGTCACTGTCGAAAATGGCGGCGCGCTGAATGTAACCCTCGGCAAAACCTTTACGAACCAGAACGGCGCCCAGTTGCTTGTCGAATCCGGCGGGACGCTGGGCGTTTCTGGAGGATTTACCAACCAGGCGTTGGGATCCGTGCAGTTGAACGGCGGCTCGGCCGCCGTGGGTGGCAACCTCACAAACCAGACGCTGGCGGGAATCGTAGTGGAGAACGGCGGCTCGCTTTCCGCGAACAGTGTGACCAATTCTTCGAACATCACTGTAGGATTAGCGTCTGCCGAAACCGCGAATAGCAGTCTGGCGGTGACCAATGCGTTCACGAATTCAGGCACGCTCACGCTGGCGGCGACCGTTGGCACGACCACGACTCAGGCGACGGTAGGGTCGTTTAACAACACAGGAAACGTTCAGATTCTGTCCGGGACCACACTCACTTCCTCCGGCGCTTATGCGCAAGCCGCAGGGGGCATCACGACCGTGGAGGGCACGCTGACGGGCACGGGCGGCGTGAACATCAATGGCGGCACGCTGGAAGGCACGGCCATTGCTTTGATCCCCAACACCGGAAATATTAACGGCGTAACCACTATCGGCGTTGGAGGCACTCTGTTGCCGGGCCTCAGCAACACCCAGTCCGGCACGCTGATTTTCGGTAACTCGCTCAACATAAACGGCACGCTGACCGAAGTGCTCGGTGCGGGAACGACCGGCACCGGCTTCAGTGCCATGAATATCACTGGATCCCTCTCGTTGGGAGCCGCCAGCACTTTGAATCTCCAGCAGCTCGGTACGTTCGATCCCACCGTGGGCACTGCCTTGACGATCGCCACGACGGGTTCTTCGACGGCGGGCCTGGCGTTCGGCTCCATCCTGAACGACACATTCAACGGCGGTACGGAGAAGTGGGTGGTGCTTGATGTTGGCGACAACGTCGAGCTGGAGGCGGAAAGCAACGCCTCGGTGGTCACCGCAACGTGGGGCCCGGTTGCGCCGTCGGCGAATTCGACGGGTCATTGGACGCAAGGCTCCGGCGCAGAGTTTAGCTGCACCTCCGGCGGCGCCGCTACCAACTGTGTGCCCAACAACGGCACACCCGCTGATACGACCTACAACGTCGTGCTCGACTCCAACCTTCACACCCTCACGCTCGATAGCACGGATACGCCCGCGGCCGTCACCGTGAGCAGCTTGAGTATGGAGCTTGGCACACTGAAACTTGGCAGCGGCGGTTCGCTGGCAGTGACGGGCACGACGACCGTCGGCCTCATCACCACCCTGCAGTTCGCCGGCGGAACACTCACCCAATCCGGTGCCCTGATCAACAACGGAACGATTGACGGCTTCGGCACCATCACCGGTGGGGGCTCGGTGACCAACAACGATTACCTTGGCGCCGCCGGCGGCACACTCGATTTGAGTGGCGTCAACCTGACCAACCTTTCGGCGGCGGGCGTCCTGAGCGGCAGCGCCGGCGGCCAGTTCACGGCCATCAACGGCACGCTGAAGCTCGCTGGCGATATCAAAGTCATTGAGGACGTGTCCGTTACGATCAGCGGAACCGGCTCGGAGTTCACAGACGCAAGCAATGCCAACGCGCTTACCGGTTTGACCAACATCAGCAACGGCATCCTCTCGGTTGGTAGTGGCGCCACTCTGACGACGACCGGTGCGCTCACGATGACCGAAGGGACCGCTGAGGCACAGGACTCTAGCGTCCTGACGATCGGCGGCAATTTGACAAGCCAGACTGACGGCGATGTTTTTGCCAGCGGCGGCACGATCAACATCAACGGCGCGCTATCGAACGACGCCACCTCGACGGTGTTTGTTGATAACGGCGGGAGCCTGACCGCAGCATCGCTGACCAACGCCGGGACCGTGAGTGTTGGCATCAGCCCGACGGCCTCACTCACCACCACCGGCAACTACACGCAGACCAGCGGAACAACAGAGGTTTACTCCGGCGGCACGATCACGGTTCAGGGCGCCGGCGGTTACTCGAATAACGGCGGGACCACCACTGTGGACAACGGCGGAACGATTTCCGTCACTAACAGCTACACCAACGGTGCGACGACGGTCGTTAACGGTACCCTCGATGCGGGTAGCTTTTCCAACCTCACCGGCGGGACCGCCACCGTGGGCGCCGGCGGAGTTCTTTCCGTCACCGACAACTTTAGCAACTCCGGGAACACCAGTGTATCGGGTGCGCTCAGCGTCGGCGGATTCTCGAACTTGAGCTCCGGCACCGTCACCGTACAGGGCGGCTCACTGACCGTTACGAGCGCCGGATTTACTAACTTTGGCGGCAGCGTGCTGACCATGAACGGTACGGGCGACACGGTGAACATCACCGGCGGAATCACCAACGCGGGCACTGTGAGCCTAACCGGAAGCGGCGACACACTGAACGCGGATGCGTTCGTCAACAGCGGCAGCGTGAGCATCGGCGCCGGCGAAACCCTCACTGCCGAATCCTATGGGCAGCAGGTCGGGGGGTCGACTGACATTTCCGGGAAGTTTGGCACGGCCGCCGCTCCCATCTTCTTTACGCAATTGGGAGGCAACACGACGATTGAGGCTAGCGGTGTGGCCAATATCAGCAGCTATAACGTAAGTGGCGGCACGGTCACGGTGCTGGGAACTCTCGATCCGGCCACGGTCTCCATCAGCGGCACAACGCTCTTCCAGGGCACGGGCACCGTCATCGCTAATGTGGCCATGACCGGCGGCACGATGCTGCCTGGCGTGACGGGCACCCCTGGCACGCTTAATATCAGCGGCAGCTACAGCCAGAACGGCGGCACGTTCAGCGAGCTGATCAGCAACTCGGCGAATGGTGTCATCAACCTCATCGGGAACGTGACTCTCGCACCCAACAGCGCTCTGACCGTCGGCCTGCTCGGCACGGGCTTCAATCCCGCGGTGGGAACAACCTATTCGATCCTGGACTACACGGGCACGCTCACGGGCCAGAACTTCTCGATCACCGATCCGACCTTCAATGGCGGCACCGAACAATGGGTCCTCACCTACGGCGACACGGGCGGTATCTGCCCGGTCGGCGATAGTTGCGTGGAGCTCGAAGCGGAAAGCGTAACGCCGCCTGCGAACCTGTACGCGGCCACCTGGAACAGCGCGTCGGGCAATTGGAACGCCGTCACTTGGAATTGCACTCCAACGCTGTCGCCTTGCACTCCTAACAACGGCACTCCTTCCGGTGACACCTACACGGCCACGTTGGATGCGGCGAAAGGCAACCTCCTTACCATTTCCAGCCCGACAGCCATCACCATCAACGGTCTCACCATGACCTCCGGCACTCTGGATATCGCCACCGGCGCAACACTGAACCTGGTGAATCAACCCGGCGGCATCACCGACATCAATGCCAACTCCGGGCTGATCCTGGGCGGCACATTTGAAGTGAATGGCACGACCAGCGCACTGGCTGGGCTGATCAGTGTGGAAGGCACGCTGACGCTGGCGAACGGACAGACCACGACCGTCACGCCAGCGGGAGGCACGTTCACGGCGAGCGGCATCGTGAATGTGAATCAGGGAAGCACGCTCGCGGTGGCCGGCAACTTGAGCAACTCGGGTGCAATCACCACGGGCAGTGACGCCAGCGGCGGCAACTCGATTGGCGTCGCAGGCACACTCACCAATAGCGGCACGATCGGCCTGAATGGCGCTGGCGACTCGTTGAGCGCCACTGGAGATTTCGACAACAACGCAGGTGGGCAACTGAACTTCAACGCCGGAAATACTGCCGTTGCGACTTCAACCGTCTCCGGAAATTTCAACAACAATACCGGCGCGTCAGTGACTTTTGGCGCCAGCAGCACGAATAGCGCCCTCACGGTGACCGGCGCATTTAACAATAGCGGCGGGACCGTGAATATGAACGGCAGCGGTGACACGCTGACTGCCGGCACAATTACGAATTCAGGCTCGATTACCCTGACTGGCCAGACTCTCGGTCCCAATAGCGAGACGCTGACCGACCTTGGCGCATTCACCAACAACTCCGGTGGATCGCTCAACTTTGCTGCGGCCAGCGTCTTCAACAATGCGTCGGTGGCCAGCACATTTACTAACGGCAGTGGCGCGGCCGTGAACATGTTAGGTGAAGAGGACACGCTCAGCGTCGGCTCGTTTGCGAACTCCGGCACAGTCACAATGGCGGGCGTTCTCGAAACTGTGACTGACTTGGGCGCCTTCAACAATAATTCCGGCGGTCTCCTCGTGCAAGGCAACGGCGACGATGTCAATGTGACGGGCTCGTTCACGAATAACGGGACGGTAAATCTGAATGGTGGGACGGCGACGCTGGCGGGTAGCAACCTGTTCGCTGCCTCGTTTTCGAACTCCGGGGCGATCAATTTGAACGGTACCGGCGACCTCGTAGGCTCGGATACATCGGGAGTCGGCGCCTTCAATAACAATTCCGGGGGGTCGGTCACGTTCAGTTCGACCAGCAACGGCAGCGAGGTGTACGGGTTCAGCGTCTTCAAAAACAACACCGGCGCGAACGTGTCTATGAATGGTACGGGTGACTTTCTTTCCGCCAACGATTTCGAAAACTCGGGCATGATCACCCTGAATGGCAATCAGGAGTTGCTGTACGACTACGGTGACTTCAACAACAATTCCGGCGGCGTGCTCACGTTCAGCTCCACAAGCGTGGGCGGCCCGGCAGCCGGAGTCTATGTGGTCGGCACATTCGCGAACAACGGTGGAACAGTAAATATGAACGGCAACGGGGACGAGTTGAACGCCTCCGCGTTTACGAATTCCGGCGAGATCAATATCAACGGCACCAACGAGCAATTCCAGTTCAACACGGGCTCAGCTACCTTTACCAACAATACCGGTGGCTCAATCACGTTTGGTTCGACAAGCAACGGCAGCTTTATCGTAATGCCCGGCGCCTTCGCGAACAACGGCGGGACCATCACGATGAACGGTACCAACGACGTGCTGGGTGGCTCGTCGTTCACAAACTCCGGCGCGATTACCGTAGCGGGCACCAACGAGGCACTGGGTACGACCGGCAGCGGCGACTTCACCAACACCGGTTCGATCAAGCTGCAAGGCAGCGGCAGCATGGTGTCGGTCGGCGGCAACTTCAACAACAACGGCGGTTCAGTAGCATTGAGCGGCAGCGGCGATGTCCTGAGTGCGACTTCCCTCACGAACAGCGGAACAGTCACGATCGGCGTCAGCGAAAGTGTCACCGGCACCGGCAGCTACACGCAGAGCGCCGGTACGACCACGGTGAACGGAACGCTGACCGGCACGGGCGGCGTCAACATCAATGGCGGCACGCTGAATGGCGCGGCTTCGATACCGGGCAGCGGAACAATCAGCGGCGCTACCATTATCGGCGCAGGCGGCACACTCCTGCCTGGCCTCAGCAACACGCAATCCGGCACGCTGAATTTCGCCAATTCGCTCAACATCTCCGGCACGCTTGTTGAAGTCATCAATTCGAGCACGCCCGGCACGGGCTTCGGAGTTCTGAACATCGTCGGTTCCCTCTCGTTGGCTGCCAGCAGCACGCTGAACGTCCAGCAACTGGACACCTTTGATCCATCGGTAGGCACGATCTTGACGATCGCTACGACCGGTTCTTCGACGACAGGCCTGGCCTTTGGCAACATCCTGAACGACACGTTCAACGACGACACGGAGAAGTGGGTAGTGGTTGATAGTGGTGACAACGTCGAGCTTGAGGCGGAGACCGTGACCGCACCTCCGGGCCTGTTCGCGGCCACCTGGAACAGTGCCTCGGGCAATTGGACCGCCGTCACATGGAGCTGCACTCCAACGCTGTCGCCTTGCACTCCTAACAACGGCACTCCTTCCGGGGACACTTACACGGCCACGCTGGACTCCGCGGTTGGCAATATCGTTACGATTTCCAGCCCGACGACGATCACCATCAACGGTCTCACCATGACCTCCGGCACTCTGGACATCGCCAGTGGCGCCACACTGAACCTGGTGAATCAACCTGGCGGCATCACCGACATCAATGCGAACTCGGGGCTGATCCTGGGCGGCACATTTGAAGTGAATGGCACGACCAGCGCACTGGCTGGATTGACCAGCGTGGAAGGCACGCTGACGCTGGCGAACGGGCAGACCACGACCGTAACGCCATCGGGTGGCACGTTCACAGCGAGCGGCATCGTGAATGTGAATCAGGGAAGCACGCTCGCGGTGGCCGGCAATTTGAGCAACTCGGGTGCGATCACCACGGGCAGTGACGCCAGCGGCGGCAACTCGATTGGCGTCGCAGGCACACTCACCAATAGCGGCACGATCGGCCTGAATGGCGCTGGCGACTCGTTGACGGCCGGGGGACTCTTCAACAATTCCGGAAGTGTAACGGTGGGCGCCACGGCAACGATCGCTGCGAATGGCGGTTACACGAATACGGGCACGACAGACGTGACCGGCAATCTCAACACGACGACGTACCAGCACACCGACGGAACGACCACGATCGAAACCGGCGGCGCCATTTCCGCGAAGAACTTCAATCAGACGGGCGGTTTGGTCCAGGGCGGTGGAACGATCAACGGAGCTTACTCCCTAAGCGGCACCGGCACGATCCTGCCGTCGCTCAGCGGCCTCGCCATCAATGGCAGCTACACGCAGTCTGGCGGCACGTTTGATGAATTGATCGGACCCACAGGCAATGGCTTGTTGAGCGTGACCGGTCCGGCGACGCTGGAAGATTCGGCAACGTTGGGCATCACGCTCCTGAGCGACGCGACGCTGACGGATGACGAAGCGTTTGACCTCATGAACTACACGGGCACCGAGAGTGGTGCGTTTGCCAATGCGCCGTCGTCGGAGGAATTCACCCTGGCAGGCTGGTATTGGGACATCAGCTACGACACCACAGGCGGGATCTGCCAGACTGGCGATAGTTGCGTGGAGCTAGAAGCGGTGGCGCCTGAGAACGTTCAAACGCCGGAGCCGAGCGCACTGCTGCTCTTGGCGGCCGGGCTGCTGGCTCTGGGCGCATTCCACCGAAGGAAGAGCGTTCGGGTAGGCCGATAGAAAACTGGGAAGCAGGAATGCAAGACGGCGAGCCAGATGTTGGTTCGCCGCTTTCGCGTTCGGGGATTCATTCCAGGGCTCGTCTCGGCCGCCCCGAGTCTGCGAATCAGGATAACAATTGCGGGAGAAAAGCCGGAGTGGTAGGCTCGCTCCGCTTTCAGAATGGAAGTCGCCGCAACGGCGATCTGCACTTGAAAGGAAGGTCTTCGAGATGAGCAATAATCAGCGAGGGATGGGTTTGGTGCAGGTTATATGGGTTGTAGCGGGACTGCTCGTGATCATTGCGGTCGGTTGGCACCTCGTGAGTCACATGAGGGGCTCGTCGGTGCAGTTCACCACGCCGTACCAGGCGGTGCTCCTGACGAACGGCTCGGTATATTTCGGACATCTGCAGGGATACGGGGAACACAATCCGGTACTCACGGACGTTTACTACGTCGTGACCCAGACGAACCCGGAGACGAAGCAGACAAACAACGTGCTGGTGAAGCGCGGGAAAGAACTGCACGAGCCGGACCGGATGTATTTGAATCCGAATCAACTTCTTTTTGTCGAGCCCGTTGGCCCCAATTCCAAAGTAGCTCAGCTCATCGCCCAGGCTTCGCACTAGCCGTCTGGGTGAGTGTGTGACGTTCGCGTGCGCGAGAGGTTGAATCCTTCGACTCTCGCAGAGCTGTCGCCAAAACCACGGCGCACCCCGGAAAAACCTTGGGATGCCGCGCGCCTTCCCAACAACCTCGGACGCAGACCACGCGCTTGACAGGGCAAACGAACCTGTTAACACTAGCTCGTTTCCCCGCAAACCGGAGGCGCGCGCGATGGCGAGCAAACTGAGGATTCGTGTGAACGAGCGCGTGACCGAAATCGCCGCCGCGCCGGATACGCCTCTGTTGTACGTCCTTTCGGATGAGTTGCAGCTGCAAGGCCCGCGCTTCGGCTGCGGACTCGCGCAGTGTGGCTCATGCTCCGTGCTGCTGAATGGCGAAGAGATCCGGTCGTGCGTGACGCCAGTATCCGCGGTCGCGGGAAAATCGGTGACGACGCTCGAAGGTCTTCCACACTGGTATGCGAAACAGAAAAAGCTTGTCAAGGTTGCCCCGCTGCATCCGGTGCAGCAGGCCTTCATTGACGAGCAGGCCGTCCAGTGCGGTTACTGCTTCAACGGCATGATCATCCAGGCCGCCGAACTTCTGTCGAAGACGCCGCAGCCAACCGAAGCGCAAATTCGCACGGCGATGAACGGCCATTTGTGCCGATGCGGGAGCTACCCGCGCGTCATTAAAGCGATTCAGCGTGCCGCGGAGGCAGCGCGATGAGCGCCGCAAAACAAATCGCGCCTTCATTGTTCCCGCGCCGCGAATTTTTGAAGGCCGGCGGCGCGCTGGTCATCGGATTCAGCATGAGGGGTTTTCTCGCCGGCGGCGTTCTCGGCGCGCAAGGAGCCGCAATCGCCCGCGGGAGCCTGGCGGGCCCTCCCGATCCAAAACAAATTGATACATGGCTTGCCATCCACGCCGACAATACCGCAACCGTCTACATCGGCTACGTCGAGCTCGGACAAGGCTCGACGACTTCGCTTCTTCAAATCTCTGCCGAAGAGCTCGACCTCGATATGAACCAGGTCAGCACGATCCGCCTCGACACAAACATCACGCCGAATCAGGGCGGCACATACTCAAGCTCGTCCATCGCCCGCGGAAGTCCGGCGATCCGCACCGCAGCCGCTGAGGCGCGCCAGGCGCTACTGCAGCTCGCGTCGAAAAAACTCGATGCGCCCGTCGAGCGTCTGACGGTATCTCGCGGAGTCGTCACGGCGATGGGCACCGCGCGCTCCGTCACCTACGGCGAGCTCGTCGGTGACAAGCCGTTCAGCCTCGCATTCACGGGTTCCGCGCCGCTGAAGCCCGTCGCGGATTACAAGCTGGTCGGCAAGAGTCCGACGCGAAACGACATTCCGGACAAAGTGAGCGGCAAATACGTTTACCTGCAGCACGTGCGCCTGCCGGGGATGGTTCACGGACGCGTTGTTCGCCCTCGCGGCCAGGGCGTATACGGGGCGGGCGCAAAAGTAGCGAGCCTCGACGAATCGTCGATCGCCGGAATTCCCGGCGCGCGGGTCCTCCGCAAGGGCGATTTCGTCGGCGTGGTCGCGGATCGCGAATGGGATGCAGTCCGCGCGGCGCAACAACTGAAAATAACCTGGGACATGCCCGCCACGCTGCCCGGCAGCGACGGTGTGTACGACGCGATGCGCGCCGAAAAAACCACCGACCGTGTTGTGCTCGAAAGAGGCGACGTGACCGGCGCGTTCGCGCAGGCCGTGCATGTTGTTTCGGGGAACTATCATGCTCCCTATCAGGCGCACGCGGGTTTCGGGCCGAATGGCGCGCTCGCGGACGTGAAATCCGATTCCGCCCTGGTCATGTGCTCGACGCAGGATGTCTATGCCACGCGCAATACTCTCGCGGGCGTGCTCGGATTGCCCGCGCAAAAAGTTCGCGTGCAATATTACGAAGGGTCGGGCACCTATGGCCACAGCTGCTACGACGATGTGGCACAGGCGGCCGCGATTCTCTCGCAGCTTGCCAGCAAGCCGGTCCGGTTGCAGTTCATGCGCTGGGACGAGCACGGCTGGGACAACTACGGCCCCGCGCACGTCGGCGAGATCCGCGCCGCAGCCGACTCCAACGGAAAAATTGTCGCGTATCAGTACGACGGATGGCACCACAACTGGAGCGCCATCGAGACGTCCGCGCAGCTCGCGCTCGGCACTCCGGCGGCGGAGTGGAGACTGGGCGCGGCCCAGCAGGTGAATCCCACCGATTGCGGCGGCATGTACGATATTCCCAACGTGCGGCTCGTGAATCATCAGGTGCCGGGACTGAAATATCTGAAGGGCGCGTGGCTGCGTTCGCCGCTCGATCTTTCGTTTTCGTTCGCATCGGAGCAAACGATTGACGAGCTCGCGCGGCTAGCAGGTGTGGACGCGTACGAATTTCGCAAACGAAACATCACCAACGAACGTTGGATGGGCGTGCTCGATGCGGTCGCGCAGGTGTCGAAGTGGGAGCCGCGCCTGCCCGCTTCGAAGCTTTCCGACGCGAAGATCGCCAGCGGCCGCGGAATCGGACTCGGCACGCATCTCACCTCGTTCGGCGGCGCCGTGGCCGAACTCGAAGTGAATAAGGAAACGGGCAAGGTCACGGTGAAACACATGTACGGCGCGATTGACGCGGGCCTCGCTGTGAATCCCGCGTTCATCGAAAACCAGATCAGTGGACAGCTGGTGCAAACCGTCAGCCGCATGTTGCACGAGGAAGTGACGTTCAACAAAACGAATGTGACCAGCCTCGACTGGAATAGCTACCCGATCCTTCGCTTTGAGGAATGTCCCGAGGTCACGCCCATCGTCGTGCAGCGGGTGGACCAGAAATCCACCGGCGCGGGCGAAGAGGTGATGGCGGCCGCAGCCGGGGCCATCGCGAACGCTTTCTTTGACGCGACAGGTGTCCACATGCACGAGTTTCCGTTGACGCCGCCACGCGTACTAGCGGCGCTACGCCGTAGCTAGAGCGCATTTTTAGAATTCCCAGGGGGTGGTTGATGCAGGCAACCGGTGTTTCAGTTTTCTGCACAATACTTTCGCTGATGGTGCTGCTGCCATCAGGCTCCGATCCGGCGCGGCGTGCCGCGAACGCATCCGCCGATTCGGGTTCGCAGAAGTTTGCAGAGCTGAGCGACCGCTTCATGAAGGATTCGCTCGCCCTTTCGCCGGTGACCGCTTCGCAGGCGGGATATCACGTTCACGTTGATCCGAAAACGGGCGACAAGATCGAACTCGACGCGCAGCTCGACGACCTGAGCCTGAAAGCCATGGACGCGCAGCGGGAATTCTATTCCGGCTGGCGCGCGCGATTCCGCACCGAGACGCCGCTCGCGACGCTCGACCCGCAGGACGCCGCCGATTGGCAGCTCATTGACGATCAGATCGGCCTGAACCTGCTCGAATTCGATAGGATTCAAAATTATCGCCACAATCCCACCGTGCCGGTCGAGCTGATCGGCAACGCGCTGTTTCTCCCGCTGACTCAGAGCTACGCGCCGCTCGACGTGCGCCTCGGCCACGTGCTTTCGCGCGTCCGCCAAATTCCCCGGCTGCTCGATCAGGTGAAGGCATATCTCAGCGACGCCGATCCAATTTTCACCAGCACAGCCATCGCGGAAAACGACGGAAACATTGATCTCATCCAGAACGACATCGCCAACGAAATGCCCGCCGGATCGGCGTTGAAAGCGGAATACGACCAGGTTGCCCCCGCCGTCATCACTTCGCTGAAAACTTTCTCGGCGTGGCTCAAAGACGATCTCGGCAAGCAGCCCTCGCGACGCACCTGGCGGCTGGGCAAGGAATTCTACGATCAGAAATTTCGGCTGGTGATGGAAACGGACGTCACGCCGGAAGCACTGCTCTCCGATGCCGAACGCGAATTAAAGGACGTTCGCGCCGAAATGCTCGGGCTTGCCCTGCCCATGCACGCACAGATGTTCCCCTCGCATGGCGACCATTCCGATCTGACCGGCCGCGACCGCGAAAATAAAATCATCGGTGAAGTGCTGCAGAAAATCTCGGACGATCATTGCCGCCCCGACCAATTGCAGCAGACGATTCAGTCCGACCTCACCGGCATCATCGCGTTCATCCGCGAAAAGAAAATCGTGACGCTCAGCTCGCGCGACAATTTGAAGGTGATACCGACGCCGCCGTTCATGCGCGGAATTTATTCCGTCGCGGGATTTCACAGCGCGCCTCCGCTCGAGCCGCACGCCGAAGCCGAATTCTGGGTGACGCCGATTGATCCCAAGGCGCCGCCAGCCTCGACTGAATCCCGCCTGCGCGAGTACAACAATTTCACCTTGCAGTGGCTCTCACTCCACGAAGCGTTGCCGGGACACTATGTGCAGGCCGAACACGCGAACAACATCCAGCCGGAATCGCGCCGCTTGCTGAGGGCGATTTTCGGAAATGGCGCATACGTGGAAGGCTGGGCGGAATATGGCGCGCAGGTGATGATGGACGAAGGCTTCCTCAATAACGATCCGCGGTTCCGCATGATGATGCGCAAAATTCGCCTGCGCCTTCTCGCCAACACCATTCTCGACGTCAAAATGCAGACCATGGGCATGACCGACGAGCAGGCCATGGACCTGATGACGAAAGATGCGTTTCAAACGCAGGCTGAAGCCGAAGGAAAACTCCTGCGCGCCAAACTCAGTTCCACCCAGTTGCCTACCTATTACGTCGGTCTCCGCGAATGGTTCGCCGTGCGCAAGGAATATCAAGCCAGGGCCGGAAACAAGTTCAATATGCTGAAGTTCCACGACCTCGTCCTCGATCAGGGCGCTCTGCCCGTTCCCGTGGTCGGCAAACTCGTGATGCCGACGGCCGGGCAGTGAACTCCTCCGCGCTCAACACGGAAAAATCATGAAGGTGCGCGCCGCCGTAGCGTACGAAGATAAGCCGTCGTTCTCAATCGAAGAACTCGAGATGAGCGATCCCGGCCCGGAAAATATCCTGGTTCGCATGGCCGGCTGCGGGCTTTGCCATACGGACGTGAAAGCGCGCGAGGGGACGATGGGCGTTCCCATGCCTGTCGTGCTCGGACACGAAGGCTCGGGAATCGTTGAGCGCGTCGGCGAGCGCGTCACCAAAGTGAAGCCCGGGGACCACGTCGTCCTCACCGGCGATTCCTGCGGCACTTGCCCCACGTGCATCGCCGGCAATCCCGCGTATTGCGATCTCATGTCGCCGCTGAATTTCACGGACGGTCGCGCGGGCGAGCCCGGCTCGTTCAGGAAGGGAAGCGTCGCGATTCACGGCCACTTTTTCGGCCAATCATCGTTTTCAAATTACGCCGTCACGCGGGAGTGCAACACAATTCCCGTGCGCAAAGACGCGCCGCTTGAAATTCTCGGCGTGCTCGGCTGCGGCGTGCAGACCGGCGCGGGCGCGATCATGAACTCTCTGCATCTGCCAGCGGGAAGCACGGTCGCTATCTTTGGCGCGGGTCCTGTGGGACTCAGCGCCGTGATGGGCGCGGTAGTGTGCGGCTGTTCAGCGATCATCGCTGTGGATGTTCTGGCATCGCGGCTCGCGATGGCGCGGCAACTAGGCGCGACGCACACGGTAGCCGTCGGTCCGCAAATAAGAGTCGCCGAGGAAATTCGGAAGATTGTTCCCCGCGGCGTTGGCTACGCGTTTGATACTACTGGTCGCGTGGATAGTAATCAGCAAGCCATCGAATCGCTCGCCGCGAAAGGCTGCTTCGGATTCTGCACCGTACCTGCGGAGGCGCCGAAAATGTCTCGAGTGATGATTCGCGGCCTCACGATTCGCGGCATCGTTCAGGGCGATAGCGTGCCGGATACTTTCATCCCGCACCTCGTCGAACTTCATATGAACGGGCGCTTCCCGTTCGACAAGCTCATCACGAAGTATCCGTTCGAGAAAATCAATCAAGCGATCGAAGATCAGGCGGCGGGCAAAGTTGTGAAGCCTGTCTTTACATTTCCTGTCTAATCATCGCCGCGAAGCTTGGCTCCGCTTTTAACATGCCTGTAACGCAGCGTCCGGGCCATTCGTGATCTATTGGGACTGGCGAAACCTCGTAGGGCTGTCCCCACATAAGCACCGCATGATCCGGGAGCGGCATTATATTCACGCCCATTTACATTACGTGTTAACTATGGTTAAGATAGACCGTGCGCGTTGATCAATTGATCGGCCTCGTTTGCGGGGCGGTCTTCGTGTGCATGCCCCTGCCGCTCGTGGCGCGCGCCCAGGGGCCCGTCCAGACGCCGCCGCAATATACGCAAACGGAGCAATCCTCGCCCCCCTCTTCGAATTCCAGCTCAAGCACCGGCCAGAGCCCCCCGCAGCCAGCCGCGCCGAATCCGCAAGAGCTATACGATCCCGCTGAGCCTGACAAAGTTACTCTTCTTCCGCACTCCGATACGGACGGCTACTGGATTTCCGCTCAAGCGAACGTCGTCTTCCAGTGGCACCCGTCGTTTCCGGCAAAATACTCCGGAACAAACAGCATGACTCCCGAGGGGCAGAGCGCGACCACGCACGTTGTAACTCTTTACACCGGCTGGACGGTCACGCCGACCACTGAACTTTTCGCCGATTTCGAGTACGCGACCGGAGGAGGCATCGGGCGGGCGTTTGGCCTCGCGGGCTACACGAATCTTGATTCCGTGCGGACGGTTTCCGGCGCGCAACTTTCCACGACGCCGTACCTCGCTCGCCTGATGTTGCGGCAGATTATTCCGCTGACCGATGAAAAGACCATGGCCGAGCGCGACGAACTTCATCTGGCCACTTCACTTCCGGTGCGTCGCATCGAATTTCGAATCGGGAAATTCGACCTCGCCGACTTCTTCGACCTCAACACCTGGGGCCAGGACAGCCATCTGCAATTCCTGAACTGGACGGTGGACAACAACGGCGCCTACGACTACGCCGCCAACACGCGCGGCTATACCGACGGCGCGCTTTTGGAATATGACGACCACTGGTTCGCCGCCCGCTTCGCCGTCGCGATGGAGCCGAAGTCCGCGAACGGCATCAATCTCGATGCCGATATTGCCCGCGCGCGCGCCGAAAATCTCGAGCTGCAAGCCAGCGGAAAACTTATCGCGCATCGCTCCGGCACAGTGCGCCTGCTGAGCTACGTCAACCAGGCCGACATGGGAAGTTACAAGCAGGCGATCGCCGAATTCCTCGATCACGATACGGCCACACCGAACATCGTAGACACGCGCCGCCAGGGCCGTCACCGGTACGGCTTCGGCCTGAATTTCGAGCAGTCCTTAACGGACGATATCGGCGTTTTCGGGCGGCTCGGCTGGAGTGATGGTCGCAACGAATCCTGGGCTTACACCGAAGACGACCGCGAGCTCGAGCTCGGAGCATTCTCGATGGGTACGCCATGGCACCGGCGCAACGATCGCGCGGGCGTGGCCTTCGTGGCCAACGGAATCGTCGCCGCGCACCAGCAATATTTGGGGCTTGGCGGCCTGGGTTTTCTGCTGGGAGACGGCGCCCTGACTTACGGTCCGGAGAAGATCTTCGAGGGCTTCTATACCGCACATCTCTGGCGCGGCTTCTTCGCTTCCTTCGATATCCAGCACATCAACAATCCCGGCTATAACCAGGATCGCGGCCCCATCACCGTCCCCGGCTTGCGCTTACACGTTGACTTTTGATCGGGCCGGATTTGTAGGGGCACGATATATCGTGCCCGGCACAATTTCTTGGCGCTGTGCCAACCTTCCCTCGCGGCGCGACCGGCGAGACGAATTTGTAGGGGCGCAGCATGCTGCGCCCGGCAAAGTTCCTTGAGAATCCGTAGCCATTCGGGAGCCGTCGTCCTGGGTCCCGGGCTGCAACAAAAGAAATAACGCCGCGATAGTAGCAGCTAACCACCTGATTAATATAGCCTTACGGCTTGGGATTGGCTGCCGTAGATTCCACCGTCGGATTCGCCGCCCCCGCAGTAATAAGGATCACCGGAGCGACGGGCTTCAGCGCTTCAAGCACCTCGGGCGTCAGCTTATCCGCTCTCGCTACCAGCGCCGTGACCTGCCATATCTGCTGATCTGCCAGCGACGCGTGAAATCCAGGCATTCCCGTCAGCCGTATGCCGTTCTTCACTTTCCAGTAGGTAACGCCCGCCGGATCGTCGCTCACTCGCCCGTCCTCGGTGAAAAGCTGTGGAGGTTTCGGAAACTCTCCCTGCGCCACGGGAGGCACCGCCTGCCCCGGCAATCCATGGCAGAAAGCGCAGTTTTTCTGGTACACGTCCGCGCCGCTTACCAGTTCCGCCGTCGGCACGCTGGAAACATCGCGCGTCGGAGCCTCGCGCTTGATCCGTGCGTACAGTCCCGCGCCAGCCAGAGCTGCCTCGAACGGCATCGGCGAATCCGACGTCGCTACCGGCATGCGCCCGGTCGCCACATACACCCCGAAAGCCAGCGGCAGTATCAGCAGCCCCACGATCAGACCGATCACAAATGACTTCATATTCGCCCTCCATTTCGTCTCCGGCGCGCTCGGCATGCGCTGGCGAACTTCAAGGAATTGTACCTTGCGAATCGGCTGCCGATGCGCGAACAATACCGCACGAATCCTGGGAGGTTCTCAGCCATGTTCCAAACCGACTTGCTCAAGGGCCGCACCATTCTGATCACCGGTGGCGGCACCGGCCTCGGCCGCGCAATGGCGCTTCGATTTGCCGAACTCGGCGCCACTCTATTCCTCATCGGCCGCCGCGAGGATCCGCTCAAGGAGACTGCCCGCGATATTGTCGCCAAAGGAGCTCGCGCAGCGTGGTTCTCGGCCGACGTCCGCGACTTCGCCGCCGTCGAGCAATCGCTCGCCGCGGCGGAAAGGGAATTGGGCCGTCCGTTTGGTGGAATAGACACGCTGGTGAACAACGCCGCCGGCAATTTCATTGCGCGCACCGAAAAGCTTTCGCCGAACGCATTCAACGCCGTCGTCGGGATCGTCCTTCAGGGCGCGTTCCACTGCACGCTCGCGCTCGGCCGCCGCTGGATCGCCGCGAAGCAGCCGGGCACCGTCCTTAATATCGTCACCACCTACGCCGACGCCAACTGCGGCTCGGGCTTCGTCGTTCCTTCTGCGTGCGCCAAGTCTGGCGTACTTGCGATGACGCGCTCCCTCGCCGTCGAATGGGCGCGCCATCACATTCGTCTCAACGCGATTGCCCCTGGACCGTTCCCGACCGAAGGCGCGTTCTCGCGCCTGGTCCCGTCGCAGGAACTCGAAGAGCGCGCGAGAAATCATCATCCGATGAAGCGCTTTGGCCGGCCCGAGGAGCTCGCGAACCTCGCGGCGTATCTCATCAGCGAACAGGCCGGGTACGTGAACGGCGAGTGCGTCGTGATTGACGGCGGCGAGTGGATCAACGGTGCCGGCGAGTTCAATCATTTCTCCGAAATGTCGGACGCGGACTGGGACGCGATGGAAGGGGCGCGCAAGAAATAAATTTCCGAGGATTTATCGCGCGGCGAATCGCATTTGCAAAATTCTTCGCGCGCATTCTTGATGTCGACCCGCCGACAGGTCAACAATTTTCGCGCGCATTCTTGAAAAATCTCGCGCACAATCATCCGTTCCACTTTTCGAAATCTCCCCGTTAAGCCTCATGCTTTGAATCCCATACTGAATGCCTCGCCGCCAGCCGTATTACGACAGCCCTATCGATAGCCATGTTGACATACGAAGTGCCAATCGATACCATGCCCGGGGGTTCTGAGAAATGGAGAAAGCAAAGGTTCGCGTCTCTCCCAAGTTTCAAGTTGTGATCCCCAAAGCTCTCCGCGAAGAGCTCAAGATCGAGCCGGGACAGGAGCTCATGATGTACGCGCTCGACGGGTCGCTGCGCCTCGTGCCCCGCCGGTCCATCAAGGAGCTCCGCGGCATCGCCAAAGGCCTCAGATGGAAAGACGAATATCGTGACCACACGGAGCGGTTCTGATCTCTACCTCGTTGACTCCACCGGCTGGCTCGAATACCTGACCGAAGACTCGAAGGCGGCCGCCTTTGGCCATTACCTCGAAGGCGAAGCCTCGATCCTCGTGCCGTCGGTGGTCATCTTCGAAGTCTATCGGCACCTCGCGAAGCATCGCGGAAGGCCGCTCGCGGACCGGTTCGCTTCCCAGGCGCTCCTTCGCAAGGTGATCCCGCTGGACGAGACCGTCGCCCTCGCCGCAGCCAATGTGAGTCTCGACCATCGCCTCACCGGCACCGACGCCATCGTGTATGCCACCGCGCGCGTCTGTCAGGCCCAGCTCGTCACCGCAAACACGCATTTCCGCGGACTCCCCGGCGTCATCATTCCTTAATTGAGCCGGCGTCGCCCAGCGCCGCTGGTTTCGTAGGGGCGCAGCATGCTGCGCCCGGCGCACATTCTTGGCGCGATGCCGCCCATCCACCTCTGCTTCCGGCGACCTCGCATCCTCTGCTAGTCGCTTCCCCCACGTTTTGGTAAACTTCGTCTCAAGGCGAACGAGTTAGGAAATAAGAAGGGGTGGGGGGGCCAGGACGGTGGTATGGCCACGCCCCAAAGTGCGCTTGAGCTCGACTTAGTCCAGTATCTTCATCTGAAGCTCGCTGCGCTCGGCCAGCCCGCCGCAAGAAACTCCGCTGACGCTCGCTTCCTGCAAATCGCCCGGCCGCTCCTGCGCAATCACTACGAAAAGGAACGCCTGCTCGGAAAATATTTGTGTCCCGCGGACACCCGCATTCAGTCGTTTCTCGACGCGTACCTTGCGGATTGCTGTCCGGACGGCGCGCCTCGCTTGCCCGCAAGCACCTTTATTCTCGACCGCGCGGGCCTGGCTCGCGCCATGTCGCTGCCGCCTGATTCCAACAGCTTTTCATCTCCTTACGTGCGCTCGTATCGCATTCCGCAGGGCGTTCTGCACAATCCATCTAGCGACCGACGCACCACGCGGGGCGTCTTCCACATTGCCGAAGGCGGCTTCCCGATTCCCGCCGATAAACAAGCCGTTCCCAAGCAGACGTTTGCCGCGCTGCTCGCCGCCGCGCTCCGCCCGCCGCGCGACGTTCTCGCGCTGCCTTTCACCGCAGGCCAGGACGACGCGGCTCATCTCTTCGTATCCTTATTACTCCGTCCGCTGGCTTGTCCCGCCACCGGAACCGACGCGCCGCGAACCATGGAAACGCGCTTCTTCGCTCCCGGAAGCCTTGTAAGCAATCTCGATTTTGTCGAAGGGATCTTCGGCAATGGCGGCGATCCGCATCTTCCTGAAAATGACGCCGCTCTCGACGTGGCTCATTGGACTGGCCACACCGGCTGCGTGATCCTCGCTCCGCATCTCGTCGGTATGAAGAAATCCGCGCTCGGCTTGCCGCATGCGAACGACGCCACAGACCGCCAGCGCCGCGACGGGATGTGCTGGACCAGTCCGGACGAGCTTTATAACGAAGGCTCAGCCTTCAAAATCTGCGCCCGCGATCATCGCGGCGTCATGGTCACCATCCTCGCGGACAATTACTATGGCTACTGCAAGAAGGAAGTGAAGACCCAGATCAGCTACGCCGCGAATCTTTTCGGGCTCGCCGAGGAGGAACATGCCGGCGGCGCCATCGCCTTCGCCACTTACGTCCTCGGCACGGAGTTTTTCGCCGGCCGAACCGTCAGCCTGAAGAAAGCCACGTTCGAGCAGGGTATGGCCCTGCTTAGCGAACTCGTCGAGCGCCAACCGGAGGGGTACGCGATAGATCGCCGCTTTCCGGACGTCTTCTACATCCCGGAAGATTCCGTTTTCACCCTGCGCGACGGTTTCGTCCGCTGGCAGCATGAGGGCCGCACGGAGCAATTGACGCTGCATCCCTCGGCCGTGTACGTCCTGCCCTCGGGCTTCCGCGTGCACCTGGAAAAGCAGCTCTCCGGCACGGCCTGGCGGCTGATCGGCTCGCGTCCGCGCGGCACGCTTTGCCACAAGCCGTGCACGGTTTCCGGCGGAGGCAAATCCGAAATCTCGAAATCCATCGCCCACGCCCTGCTGAAAGGGCCGGTGTACGTTCGCGACTACCGCGAGGACATGGCCAAGGTCGCTGAAATCTTCGAGCGCGATTTCTCATCCATCTATAAATCGCGCCCACCCGACGCCCGCTCCCGCCGGAGCATCCTCAGCTCCGACCGCACCATGGGCTCAGTGATTCGCTTGTTCACCGTGTCGCCCGAGTACACCGACGAACACAATGAATGGTTGCGCCGTCTCCCGCAGACGACGCGCCAGCTCCTGTTCACCGTCAAGCGCTACTACCGGCCCGAGTGGGGCGAGAATTGGCGCGAACATTTCACCGTGGACCGCATCAACGGATTTCTCGGCCACGAACTCAAATTCGACAACGAGCCGCTCGTCAGCAACTATTTGCGCGTAGGCCACGATCGCGACGGTGCCTGGCGCATTTACAAGCTGCGCCCCGATTTCTGCCCCGCGGAAAAAGTTCAGGTGGAGGACGACATCACCGCGTCTGTCGTTCTCCCTCGCTCGACCCTCAACGATCTTGACCGCGAATTCAAGAGTGAAAGTGTCAAGCTCGTCGCCAACTGCGAGACTCTTCTGTTCCAGCGTCCCGATGAAGCCATCAACCCCGGCGTGGACCACCAGGCCGAAGCCGACATCTCCAGCCCCGGCACATTCCTATCGAATTACGAGCCGCTCACCGGTGCACAGGTCCGCGCTCTTGTGGATCATGTGGTCGAGTTCGACCGCTACACCGATCCTATGAAACGCCTGCTCGAAGACTTCGCGTCGAACGGAACCGCAAACAATGGCGGCGCTTACGTGGTTTCTTCGTCGCATCCGCGCATCGTCAATGGCAAGCCTTCGCTGAATCCGCGCTATCTCCAGAAGCGCCCGGACCTTGTCGCTCCGCGCGCGACCTATCTCGCACAGATCGCCGCGCGTCTCGAGCGCGATATTCCCGCGTCAAGACCTGTCCACTTTCCTGTGACGGCCGTCCTCGCCGGCCGCAAGAACAGCCCGCCGGACGCCGCTGCCGGTCTGCCTCCGCTCGCGGTGTATGGTCCGATTCACTATCAGGAGCTGCCCGAGCTTTTCATGGAGTGCATTTCGAGCCTTACCGGCAAATCTCCGGCGACCACGGGATTCGGCAGCGAAGGCGCGCTCACCAAAGGTCCGTTCAACGCGCTCTGGCCCATCGTTGATCTCAATAACGCGCTCGTCTCCGCGATTCTCACCGGAGACAACGGCTTCACGACGTCCGCCGGACACATCGGCCCGCATTTTCGCGTGGATCACGACGTCAGCATGTTGGTTCCGGAAATCTGGTGCCGCATGAGGACGGCCGAGCGCGATCCGCGCTTCCTGATGGATAACGGCCATCTCGAAAAGATCGAGGATTTCACGCTCGACGGGCGCAACGTGCTCGCCAGCCGCCTTGGCTATCGGATCACCATGGCGTTCGTGGATCATTTTCTCGGCCGGATTTTCGAGACGCCGGATTCGGTTTTCCCCTTGGAGATGCTGCGGCCGGAATTGCAGGATTTGGACGTGTTTGCCGCGGGCGTGGATGCCATCGTTGAATCGCAGCGGCGCGTGGCGATGAATTATTTCGAGGACGGCAGCTTCGAGGCCGCGTGCCCGCCATTGCGCGCCCTGCTCGAAATCATGGCGCACGGTTCTTACTACGGCATGGCAGTGGACCACCCGGAAGTTCGCGGGATGTTTACGCGCGAAGCCCTGCTTTCGAGCGATTGGTACAACGAGCGCCTCCGCGTGAAGCAGCAGCGCGATATCGCGCTCTGGCGGCGGCACATTCATGCGCTCGAACAGTTCCGTGCCGCCGAGCAGGAGTTTCCGCCGCAGGACGACATAGATTTCGACAGTCGCTTCGCGCTCGCTAGCGCGCAATTGGCTCGCGTCAGCTCGCCCGCCTACCTCGACGAATTGCGCAACACCATCGGCGCCGACCCCTTCCACGGGCAAATTCCGTAGCGCCGACCCTCGAAAAAGTGTGTCACTTTGTGTGTGCCGCTTTTCTTTGTTTTCAGCGAGTTACGTTGAGAATTACTTTGCATGGTGTGTCACTTGATTTGGTGAATTGTGCGTGGTGGCGGCATGCGAAGTCCCATGGCTGAAGCCATCATTCCGGGTTGGTGTGTTTCGCGGGCCTGGAAGGCCCACGCTTTCACCGAAACGCACGGAGAGATCCCTCCGCTCGTCGCTACGGCGACTCGCTCGGGACTGCGATTGATCTCCCGGGCTGGACTCACCGTAGAAACTGGAAGCCATAATCCTCGGATCTCAGGTTGTCAAAGAGCACTCAAGCAGCGAAGGCCCGCTTCGCTTGTTGGATTCAAATTCATTTTCAAACTACCGAAGCAGGCTAGCACGCGATGGTTCCGGCGCGCCGCTGGTCGAGAGTCTAGAAAAAGTACAGATCGCGAAAAACCTGTACTTTGGAATGGCTCGCTACATTGGAATGCTGAGCACAGAAAACAAGGAAGTACGGCTACGGCGGGGCGCCGCGATTTACCGAGAGGGGGATTGTCCGGCCCGATTTCGGGGAGGCGCTAGCTCAACGCCTTCTGCAGCTTCTTCGTGGTCTTCATCAACTGCTTCTTCAGAGCTTCGACCTGCTTCGAAATATCCTTCAGCTCGCTCTTGGCCAGGACTCCGGCCTTCGCGACTTTGTGCGCCGTACGATCCGCCTTGCCCATTGCCGCGCCAATCTTTTTTGCCGCATTCGTAAGCCTGCTCTTTGCCATTTTCGTCGTCTCCTCAGAACAACACCGGAAGTATCGCACGCACCCGCACTCTTTGCCGCCAACTTTCTTGTCGCCGCGAACTTGGTGCCCTCCAGCGAACTCCCATAGCGACTTGTGCATCCGCAATTCCTTACGCCAACAACCGGATGAAATCGTGCAGGGATCGTGCTACGGTAAATGGCGTTATGGCGATGATGCAAGAAAGAAAATTCGGCGGCAGGGAGTGGCGAGACGGCCACATCGTCCGCACGCACGCCCGCGGCCTGCGCATTTGTAATCGCCGACCCGGTGGCCGCCTCCCGTTATTAGAATCTAGGCTAAATCACTGAAAATAAACGGGCGCAACCGTTTCTAATCGCCAATTTTCAGGGTTGGCGCGATTCGGGCCCGGGCCCCAAAACAAAATGGACAACATTCAAATCACGCTGCCGGATGGTTCGATGCGCGACGTGCCCAGCGGCACCACCGCCGCACAGGTCGCGGGCCAGATCGGGCCGCGCCTTGCGAAGGACGCGCTGGTCGCGCGCGTGGACGGCGAGCTGGTGGATCTTTCGAAGCCGCTCGACCACAGCGTCAAGCTTTCGATCCTCACCGCGAAAGATCCGGACGCGGTGCAGGTGTTTCGCCACTCCGCCGCGCATCTGCTCGCCGCCGCCGTGCTCGAGCTTTATCCCAACGTCAAGCTCGGCGTCGGGCCGCCGATTGAAAACGGATTTTTTTACGAATTCGTGCGCGAGCAGCCGTTCACTTCCGAGGACCTCGAAAAAATCGAGGCCAAAATGCGCGAGCTGGCCGCGAAGGACATTCCCAACGAGCGCAAGATGATCCCCAAGCCGGAAGCGCTCGAGCTGTATCGCAAGTCGAACCAGGAATTCAAATGCGAGCTGGTGGAGGAAAAGGCCGTCGAGCCGATGGTCTCGTTCTACACCACCGGAAAATTCATAGATTTCTGCCGCGGCCCGCACATTCCCTCGACCGGCCGCATCAAGGCATTCAAGCTGATGAGCGTCGCGGGCGCCTACTGGAAGGGCGACGAAAAAAATCCGCAGATGCAGCGCATCTACGGCCTCTGCTTCGTGGAACAGAAGGAACTCGACGAGCATCTTCACAAGCTCGAGGAAGCCAAGCGCCGCGATCATCGCAAGCTCGGCGCCGAGCTCGATCTTTTCAGCATTCAGGACGAAGCCGGCCCGGGCCTGATTTTCTGGCACCCGAAGGGCGGCATCATTCGCGGCATCATGGAAAATTGGCTGCGCACCGAGCTAACCCGGCGCGGCTACGATCTCGTCTATACGCCGCACATCATGCGGCTCGACCTGTGGAAGACCAGCGGCCACGCGAATTTCTACCGCGAGAACATGTTCGGCGCGGTCGAAGTCGAGAAAGCCGATTACCAGCTCAAGCCGATGAATTGTCCGGGGCACGTGCTGATTTTCAAGTCGCGCCTGCGCAGCTATCGCGAGCTGCCGATCCGCCTCGCGGAGCTGGGCACTGTCTATCGCTACGAGCGTTCGGGCGTGCTGCACGGACTGCTGCGCGTCCGCGGCTTCACGCAGGACGACGCGCACATTTTCTGCATGCCGGATCAGATCGAAAAGGAAGTGCAGGATTGCGTCGAATTCGCCTGGGAAGTGCTGCGCGTCTTCGGCTTCAGCGATTACGTGGTCGAACTTTCCGGAGGCGACACCGCGCATCCCGAAATCTACGCCGGATCGCCCGAAGATTGGAAACGCGCCGAGGATGCGCTGACCAACACGCTGAAGCGCATGAACGTCCCCTACAAATACATTCCCGGCGAGGCCGCATTTTACGGCCCGAAGATTGACGTCAAGCTGGTGGACGCGATCGGCCGCCCGTGGCAGCTTTCGACCATCCAGTTCGATTTCAATTTGCCGGGGCGCTTCGAGCTTGAGTACGTCGGCGAGGATGGCAGCCGCCACCGGCCGCTGATGGTTCATCGCGCGCTGTGGGGTTCGGTCGAGCGGTTTTTCGGCGTGCTGATCGAGCATTACGCCGGGGCATTTCCGGCGTGGCTCGCTCCTGTGCAGGCGTCGGTGCTGCCGCTCAGCGAGAAAACGGCGGAGTACGCGAATAAAATCACCAAGCAGCTGAAAGACGCCGGCTTCCGCGTCCATCTCGACGACCGCAACGAAAAGTTGCAGGCGAAAATCCGCGACGCCCAGCTGCAAAAAATCCCCTACATGCTCGTCCTCGGAGGAAGAGAGGCCGAAGCGGGCACGGTGGGCGTGCGGCATCGCACCAAGGGCGATCTGGGTCCGCGCCCGGTGGAGCAATTCATCGCGGACCTTCACGCCGAGGTTGATACTCGCGCCATCCTGTAACGCGCGAGTTCGGCTGGCAAAATGAAAACCTCGATTCTGAAAACCGGCGCGCTGGTCATTGGATTCGCGCTCGCCGGCTGGGCCGCCCAGCCGCAAACGCAGGACGATCGCAGCTGGGCCGACAAGCATTTCATGGCGGCGTTCGATGAATTCTTTCCCATCGAGCACGCGGAAGGCGATTTCATCGCCGTTCGCGCCCACCGCGACGGCGTCAACGATGTCCCCGAATTCTCGGTGGTGCTGGAAAATACGCAGACACCTCGCGCGATTCGCGGAATTCTTCGCGAAGCGCAGGGCGCGCCGGTCTACCAGCAGCTGCTAACTCTCCACGCCAAGGATCCGTCGCGTCCCTACGAACAGCTGCGGCAGGATTTGAAAATCCAGGAGTGGAAATTCACGCCCGAGCAGTGCCCGGCCGTTGCAGCGCAGTACAAGGCGTTCGAAAACATCACGTTCGTGCGTCCGCGCGACGACGACGCCCAAGATGAGCATCCAATCCTCTACCAGTTTCACGAATCGGTGGGCGGAGGCGATTCCGAGGTCCTGGAATCGCTCGAATCCCGTTCGTTCCCCAAGTGGGCGAATGAAACGCGCAAAGCTCTCGATGCCTGCGCCGCTTCTATGCCGGCGAACGCGAGGCCCTGATCGCGCGGGTCGCGCGCAAAACGCCGCCCGGCAGGCTGATAAGCCGTGCTATACTTTCTGGCCTGTCGCTCCCCGCGGGTGTTTTGTAAGCGGGACGGCGGGCAAGCGGGCATCGAAAACCAATTTCGAGCCCGGGAGGTGGGTTTATCGCAGAACGTGGTGGTCCTCCGGGCCTTCGGGTCAACGAGCGTATTCGCGCTCGGGAAGTTCGTGTGGTGGATGAAGCAGGGAATCAGCTTGGCGTGATGACCCTGTTCGACGCGATGAAGGCGGCGCGCGATGCCGGCCTGGACGTTGTCGAAATATCGCCGAGCGCCGTGCCGCCGGTCTGCAAGCTGGTGGACTACGGCAAGTTTCAGTACGAGCTGAGCAAGAAAGCCCACGAAGCCAAGAAGCATCAGAAAAGCTCGCACATCAAGGAAGTGAAGTTCCGGCCGTCCACCGCCGAGCACGATTTCCAGGTGCGCAAGAACCAGATCATCCGGTTCCTCGGCGAGGGGCACAAAGTAAAGGCCATGATTTTCCATCGCGGCCGCGAGATGGCCCATCAGGATGTGGGCCGCGCGAAGATGGACCGGCTGCTGAAGGAAGTGACGGACCACGCGCTGGTGGAATTCGGTCCGAGAATGGAAGCGAATATTTTGCTCGCGTTGCTCGCGCCGAAGAAGGGCGCGACGAGCGCACCGCCCACGCGGCCCGCGCAGCCAGCCGCCGGCGGCCAGGCGTAAAGACATTTTGAGGAAGAGGGAATTGTGAAGAAGAACAAGAAAATGAAGTTGAAGACGCACCGGGGCGCGGCCAAGCGCTTTAAGATCACGTCCACCGGGAAAATCATGCGGTGGCATTCGGGCAAGCGCCACCTGCTGGGCACGAAGAAGCCACGGCGCATGCGCAAGCTGCTCAATAAGGTTGAGGTGAACAAGGCGGACGTGCGCAATATCCGTCTCGCGCTTCCTTACGGACTTTAGCTTTTAGGATTGTAGATTTTCGGCCGCGTTCGGCAGAGCGTAACGGGTGCCTGCCAACCGGTTGTCCCGAATTTTTCGGGGCGCAATGCAGTTCAATGAGACAAACCCGTCCTGCTTCCCGCGTATTGGTGCGGGCGGCTGGGCATCGTTTGTCTCCCCGTTGAAACATTCCTTAAATTGAATTTGAGAATCGCCATTCATTGAGAGCGCCCGCGAGGCGCGCACGAGGAGACCAGAACCATGCCACGAGTTAAACGCGGTACCAAGCGGCGCGCCCGCCGCAAAAAGCTGCTGAAACACGCGAAGGGATTTTTCCTCACCAAGGGAAAGCTTTTCCGGTCCGCCAAGGAAGCGGTGAACCGCTCGCTGCGGTACACCTATCGCGACCGCCGCACGCGCAAGCGCGATTACCGCACGCTGTGGATCCAGCGGATCGGCGCGGCTGCGCGCGCGAACGGCACCACCTACAGCCAATTGATCCACGGCCTAAAGGCTGGCGGGATTGATCTCGACCGGAAGATTCTGGCGGACATGGCCGTGCGCGACGCCGAGGGATTTACCGCGCTGGTCGCATCGGCGAAGCACCACATGACCGCGCCGCCCAAGGCTTCGGCGAAGCCCACGGCTTAGCGCGCAATCTGCGCAACGGCCCGTTCGCAATCCCGTGTAATATTGGCTCGGTTGCGCGGCGGCGTGCGAACGCGTCACCGGTCCGCATCGCGCACCAACATTTCAATGGCCACGACCGATTCCACGAAGCAGACGCTCGCGCAACTCGGCGTTGATTCTCCGGCCAAAGTCGCGTCCGTATTCGACGACTTGCGTTCCGCGTTCGATCGCGATGCGACCCAGGAAATAAGCACGCTTGATTTGGAAGCCGCGCGCGTGAAGTGGCTCGGTCGAAAAGCGGGAATCCTGGCCGAGATTGGCGATCACTGGCTGAAACCCGCGGCGAAAGAAATCAAGCCCGCCGTCGGCCAAAACCTCAACTCGCTGAAAGCTCACATCGAGGGACAATTCGCCGCGCTCGCACTCGCCAAAGACGCGGCGCACGAGCAATCGGCCGCCGCGCGCGATCAAATTGATCTTTCTCTTCCCGGCGTCGAGCGCGCGATCGGGACGCGCCACCTGATTCGGCAAACCTACGAAGATCTCGAACGAATTTTCCTCTCCATCGGATTCCGCGTGGTGGAAGGGCCGGAAATCGAGACGCCCTACTACAATTTCGAGGCGCTCAACATTCCCGAGCACCATCCCGCGCGCGACAACATGGACACCTTCTATATCGAAGGCGCGCGCGGCGGGCACCTGCTGCGGACGCATACCTCGCCGATGCAGATTCGCACGATGGAAAAAGAAAAGCCGCCAGTGCGAATTATCGTTCCCGGAAAAGTCTATCGCCGCGATAATCCCGATTCGACGCACGGCTACATGTTCCACCAGATCGAAGGACTGGCCGTGGACACGGACATTACTTTCTGCGATTTCAAGGGCACAGTGGAATATTTCGTGCGCGAGTTCCTGGGACCGAAGGCCAAGACGCGCCTGCGGCCGAGCTATTTTCCCTTCACCGAGCCTTCGGCGGAAGTGGATGCGACCTGCCACGTCTGCGGCGGGAGCGGTTGCCGCGTCTGCAAATTTTCCGGCTGGATCGAACTTTTCGGCGCGGGAATGGTGAACCCAGCCGTCTACGGCTTCGTGAATTACGATACGGAAAAGTTTTCGGGCTTCGCTTTTGGCATGGGCGTGGATCGCCTGGCGATGATGAAGTACGGCGTCGGCGAATTGCCCGTGCTCACGCAGAACGACGTGCGTTTCCTGCGGCAGTTTCCGTGACAATCCGATCAGGATTGTCATCCCGAGAGAGTCCGCCGCGGCGGACGACCGAGGGATCTCTCTTCGATTGTCCGGACGGCGAACGCTTCACACGGAGAGAGATTCCTCGGCCCGAATTCGGCCTCGGAATGACACGCGTTAGGCCCAACGAGAATTTATGAGCACAGGTACCACAGCATCAGACTCGAAACAGCGCTTCTCGAATCGCGTGGGGGACTACGTCCGCTACCGGCCCGGGTATCCGCGCGCGGTTCTGGATCTGTTGCGCGATGAGTGCGGCCTCGCGCCGGAGTCCATCGTCGCGGACATTGGCTGCGGCACGGGAATTTTGACGCAGATGCTGCTGGAAAACGGGAACGTTGTGTACGGCGTCGAGCCAAATGCGGAAATGCGGGCTGCGGGCGAGGAATTTCTGGCCGCCTACACGAAATTTCGCAGCGTAGCGGCCCCGGCCGAAGCGACCACGCTCCCGGACGCGAGCGTTGACTTCATCGTGGCCGCGCAGGCGTTTCACTGGTTCGATCCGCGGGCGTCGCGCGCGGAGTTTCGGCGGATTTTGCGTCCGCGGGGCTGGGTGGTGGTGGTCGCGAACCACCGGAAGAAGGATGCGACTCCGTTTCTGCGCGCGTACGAAGCTTTTCTGCGCAAGTTCGGGACGGACTACGGAAAAGTGGCGGAAACGTATCCCAGCGCCGCGCGAATGGCCGAGTTTTTCGGTGCAGGGAAATTCCGCGAGCATTCGGCTCCGAACCGGCAGATTTTCGATTTCGACGGGCTGAGCGGACGTCTTCGGAGTTCGTCGTACGCGCCACCACCGGAGCATCCGAATCACAAGCCGATGCTCGCGGCGCTCAAGGAGCTTTTCGACGAGCATTCCGACGAGGGCAACGTGTCGTTCGATTACGTGACGTATATTTATTACGGGCAGCTGGCAGGGATCTCGGGGTGAAGACTCAACGATGTCATTCCGAGCGAAGCGAGGAATCTCTCTTCGTGGTGACGCTTGGCGAATTCCTCACACGAAGAGAGATTCCTCGTCGCCCCGGCCAAAGAGCGGCCGTGACTCCTCGGAATGACAACTCCGTGGTTTGTCGACGGAAGGACATTTCAGGCTCGGTATGAAGATTGTCTATAACTGGCTGAAGGAGTTCGTGGACGCGACGGCGCCGGCAGCGGAGCTGCGTTCGCGGCTTTCGCTCGCGGGCATCTCGGTTGATTCCGTTGAGGAATCGGCGGCGGGGCCGGTGCTCGACGCGGAAATCACCGCGAATCGTCCCGACTGCCTGGGCCACTACGGCATGGCGCGCGAGGTGGCGGCGATTTACCGTCTGCCGGTGAAATCGCTACAGCCGAAGCTGAAGGAAGCGGCGATAAGAGCGTCGGACGCGACGCGCGTCGAAATCGAAACGCCGGAACTTTGCGGACGCTACACGGCGCGGGTGATGCGCGGCGTGAAAATTCAGCCATCGCCCGATTGGCTGCGCCGGCGCCTGGAAGCCATCGGCCAGAAATCAATCAACAACGTGGTGGACGTGACGAACTACGTGATGTTCGAGCTGGGCCAGCCGATGCATGCGTTCGATCTGGACAAGCTCAGCGAGCGCCGGATCGTGGTGCGGCGCGCACGCGCCGGCGAAAAAATTCGCACGCTGGATGGCGCGGAGCGCGCGCTTACAAAGGACATGTGTGTGATTGCCGATGCGTCGCGCGCGGTTGCAATTGCCGGCGTGATGGGCGGCTCGGAAAGCGAAATCGGCTTCGCGAGCCGGAATATTCTGCTCGAATCGGCGTGGTTCGATCCCATCACCGTGCGCCGCACGTCGAAGGCGCTCGGCCTGCGGACCGAGGCGTCGTATCGCTTCGAGCGCGGCGCCGATCCGGAGATGGCCGAGACGGCCTCCCGCCGCGCCGCCGAGCTGATTCAGCAATTGGGCGGAGGCGAGATTTTATCGGGCGTCGTGGACGTGTATCCGGGTCGCTCGCCCGCGCCCTCGATTGAGCTCTCGCGCAAGGAATTGCTGCGCGTGATGGGTGCGGACGTCCCCGATCGTGACATTGAGGAAATTTTGGGCGCGCTCGGATTTCATCCCGTACGCTCGGGCGATGGCCTGCTCGCGTCATGGAAATGCGCCCAGCCTTCGTGGCGGCGGGACGCTTCGCGCGGGATTGACTTGATCGAGGAAGTGGCGCGGCACTACGGATACGACAAATTTCCGCCGCGCCTGCCGCCCGCAAAGCAGCCCGCGCATCGTCTGCCGCACGCCGAGGCGCAGGACAGGCTGCGCGAGCGCGTGGTTGCGCCCGGATATCAGGAAATTGTGGCGATCCCGCTGGTGGATTCGCGGCGCGATGAAATCTTCCGCGCAGAGGGCGTGACGCCCGCTGTGATCGGCAACCCGCTCGCCGAAGATGCGTCGGTGATGCGTTCGACGGGGATCGTCAGCATGATCGGCGCGCTGGAATGGAATCTGAATCACGGCCAGCGGAATCTGCGCCTGTTTGAAATCGGCAAGACGTACGAGCTGCGGAACGGCGAGCCGGTCGAGACACCTGTCCTGACGCTCGGCGCGACGGGCCTGGCGCGCGAGAAGACGATTTACGAACCAGCGCGGGAATTTGGCTTCGAGGATTTGAAGGGCGACCTCGATGGTCTTGGCGCGCTGGCCGGCGGGTTCGCCTGGCAGTCCGGAGGGCCGGGCTGGCTCGCGGGCGGCCACGCGGCGCGGATTTCAATCGGGCGGCACGGCGAACCTCATGATGGCAGCACGCTCATCGAAGGCGTCGCGGGGCAGCTCGCGCGGCGAATCGCCGACCAGCTCAAGCTGCGCCAGGATATTTTCGTCGCGGAATTGAAACTCGAGCCGCTGCTCGCGGGCATCGAAGCGGCGCGGGCGACCCAGAAATTCGCGCCGATTCCGCGCTTCCCAGCCGTCGAGCGCGATTTCTCGCTGGTGCTCGCCGATGGAGTGAAGTTCGCGCAGGTGGCCGAAACGATTCGCGCGCTCGCTATTCCGGAGCTTCGAAGCATCGAGCCAGCCGACCTCTTCCGCGGCGGAAAAATGCCGGCGGGAAAATTCTCGCTGATGATTCGCGTGACGTTTCAGAGCGGTGAGGCGACGCTCACCGACGCGCGGATCGCCGAATGCTCGTCGCAGATTGTCTCCGCGCTCGAAACCAAGCTGGGCGCAACCCTGCGAGCCATCTGAGGCACAGCAAAGGGGCGCAGCAAGCAGCGCCCCTACGAGCCAAACCAACCGTTGCGCCGCCGCGGGCAATGGCCGACAATGGCGGCGACCCAGCGATCCATCTAACGGGGAGCGCGAACGTGAAAATCGAAATTTACGATCAGTCCTACAACGTCAATGCGGATCAGAACGAAGAGCATCTGCAAGAAGTCGCGGCCTACGTGGACGCTAAAATGCGCGAGATTGCTACGGCCACGCGGATGGTTGACTCGCTGAAGGTCGCGGTGCTCGCGTCGCTGAATATCGCCGACGAGCTTTTCATGCTGCGCGACCGCCAGCAGGAAATTGACGGCCCGCTGCGCAAGCGCGTCGAAAAGTGCGTCGCGCTGGTGGAAAAAGCCCTCGAACAATCGAATTAGATAGCCCGGCCGCCAGGCCTCTCAAACCGGCGCTCAACCCTACCTTTCCGGTACGTTCGCGGGCGCAACCCATTGGATCGCGCGGACATCTGCTATATGATCGGTATTGAGGTTTCCAGTAACCGCTGCAGGCCATGCTGAAGCGACGTCCAACACGGTATTTGGTGATTCCAGTGGCGCTACTCGCGCTGCTGCTGGTGGCAATGACGTTCGGCAGCGTCGTCCTGCATCATCACAGCGATGGCACCGCCGAATCCAGCTGCCCGATCTGCCACCTGAGCCACCAGCCGATTGACCGCCCGATTGCGGCGAATCACGCTCTGACCTTTGCACTGGTAGCACCCACGCCGGAACCCCGCGACACCGGCCTGGCGCCGAGCCCCACGGTTCGGCGAGTCCCCGCACGAGCTCCACCCACCGCCTAAAACCCGGCTTATCCCGTGCCGTTCGCGGCACACCAATCCAAGTCCGTTCCGTTTGCTGAGGTTTGAACTTTTATGCGTACACGACCTATGTATTTTGCGGTTTCGATTTTTGCTGCGTCGCTTGCAGGCTGGGCTGCGCCCGCGCATGCACAGACACCTTCACCCACGCAGGGACCGGTGAAGATCACGCTCGACGATGCGATCCAGATGGCGCTCGCGCACAACCACACGCTGCTGGCCGAGCGCACCACGATCCAGCAGAACGAAGCGCAGGAGACCACCGCAAACTTGCGCCCCAACCCGGTGCTGCTGGGTGACGCGCAATTCCTGCCGGTCTTCAACGCGGACCAGTTCGATTCGAACTACGTGGACAATTTGGCGCAGTTCGATATCGGGGTCAGCTACCTGTTCGAGCGCGGCAAGAAGCGTCAGCACCGGCTGGCTGCAGCGAAGGATGCGACCGCCGTAACGCGCTCGACCGTGGCGGACAACGAGCGCACCCTTACCTTTCAAGTGGCGACGCTTTTCACCAACGCGCAGCTCGCTGAATCAACGCTCGATCTGGCGCAGCAGGACCTGAAGAGCTTTCAGAATTCGGTGGATATCAGCAAGGAGCGTTACCGCGCGGGCGACATCAGCGAGGACGATTACCTGAAGATCAAGCTGCAGCTGCTGCAGTTTCAGAGCGATGCCTCACAGGCGCAGCTGGCGCGCTTGCAGGCGCTTTCCGACCTTCGGCAACTGCTCGGACGCGAATCCGTGCCGCTCGATTACGACGTGGCGGGTCCATTCGACTACCAGCCGCTCAACGCGAAGGTAGAAGACCTGGAAATGAAGGCGCTGGCGACGCGTCCCGACCTGCGCGCCGCGCAACAGGGTGTGACCGCCGCAAACAGCCAGTACGGACTCGCGAAAGCGAACGGCAAACGCGACGTGACCGGGCAGATCAATTACACGCACGTCGCCGCTTTGAGCTCGGTTTCGCTGTTCGGCCAGGTCCAGATTCCGATATTCGATCGCAACCAGGGAGAAATCGCGCGCACGAAATTCGTCATCACCCAGGCGCAGGAGACCGAAAAAGCCGCCAGCGACCAGGTGATCACGGACGTGGAAGACGCGTACGACGGCCTGCAATCGAACGATCAAATCGTCCAACTCTACCGCTCCGGCTATCTCGACGACGCGCAGCAGGACCGCGATATCAGTGAATACGCGTACAAGCGCGGCGCCGCGAGCCTGCTCGATTTTCTGGACGCTGAGCGGAGCTATCGCGCCACCGAACTCGCATACCGGCAATCGCTCGCGGCGTACCTGCTGGCTCTCGAGCAGCTCCGCGAAGCCGTGGGAACGAGGAACCTGCCATGATCATTCGACAATTCAAGTACGCAATCCGCTTGCTTGGAATCGCCGCTGCATTTGCGCTCGCGGTCGTACTCGCCTGCGCTCTCGCAGGATGCAGCTCGGACCGCAGCGCCAGCGAAATGACGTCCTATTCCTCTCAGGCGTCAAAATCGGCCACGCCCCAGCTCTTCAACATTCCGCAGGATCAGGTATCGCACGTGCAGGTCGTCACGATCGAGCCGACAAAGCTGACGCGCACGCTGCGGCTGACGGGCGCGGTGGCCTACAACGCGTTCAAGACCACGCCGGTAATCACGCAGGTGGGCGGGCCGGTGAGCCGCATTCTGGTGGTGCCGGGTGACCACGTGCGCGAAGGTCAACCGATGCTCGAAGTATCCAGCCCGGATTATTCGCTGCTGCTCGCCACATATTTGAAGGCCAACGACACCTTCCGCGTGGCGGACAAGAATTACGATCGCGCGAAGGATCTCTACGAGCACAACGCGATTGCCGAGCGCGATTTGCTGCAGGCTGAATCGGATCGAAATCAGGCGCAGGCGGACCTGAACGCGTCGCAACAGGGTATGAAGATTCTGGGCATCAAGGATCCGGAGAATCTGGCCAAGTCGGCCGCGTCCGCCCAGATTCCCGTGATCGCGCCGATGAGCGGCCAGGTGGTCGAGCGGCTGGTGTCGCCGGGCCAGGTGATGCAGGCGGGGCAGACGCAGGCGTTCACGATTTCCGACATGAGCACGGTGTGGGTGCTCGCCAACGTCTATCAGGGCGATCTCGCGTACGTGAAGATGGGCGACGACGTGGTGGTGCAGACGGACGCGTATCCCGATACTTTCCACGGGAAAATTTCGTACGTCTCGGCTGCGCTGGACCCGAATACTCGCACGCTGCAAGCGCGCATCGTGGTTGATAACCCCGGCGAAAAACTGAAGCGCGATATGTATTGCACGGTCATCGTGACCGCGGGCGTGATCCAGAACGCGATCAGCGTGCCGGACGCCTCCGTGCTGCGCGACGACGAGAATCAGCCGTTCGTTTACGTGGCGGCCTCCTCAAATGAATTCGGCCGGCGGGCGGTGGACATCGGCGACAGCCAGGGCGGCCAGACGCAAATTCTGAAGGGGCTTTCCGTGGGAGACAAAGTGGTGGGCAACGGCAGCTTGTTCCTGCAGTTCGCGAATTCGTTTCAACAATAAGGACGGAGCCCAAGAAAAATGATTCATCGCGTCGTCCAATTCGCGCTGCGCCAGCGGTTTCTGATTCTGATCCTCACGGCATTCATCGCCGTCGGCGGCGGGGTGTCGTTCCAGCGCATGCCGGTGGACGCCTACCCGGATCTTTCGCCGCCGATGGTTGAAATCATCACTCAGTGGCCGGGCCACGCGGCGGAAGAAATCGAGCGGCTTGTCACGCTGCCGACCGAAATCGAAATGAACGGCGTGCCGAAGCTGGACGTGCAGCGCTCGATTTCGCTCTACGGCCTCTCGGACATCATTCTCACGTTCAACGAAGACACGGACAATTATTTTGCGCGGCAGCTCGTATTCCAGCGCCTGAGCGAAGTGACGTATCCATCCGGAGTTACGCCAACGCTCGCGCCGCTTTCCAGCCCCTCGGGCCTCGTCTACCGCTACGTGCTGCAAAGCCCGGACCGCACGCCGCAGGAACTCAAGACGTTCGAAGACTGGGTGATCGAGCGCGAATACAAGCAGGTTCCCGGCGTCGCGGACGATTCCGGATTCGGCGGCACGGTGATGCAGTACCAAGTGCTGCTCGATCCCGCGCGGCTCTACGGCTATCACATTGCTGTCCCGCAAGTGATCCAGCAGCTTTCCGTCAATAACGCGAACACCGGTGGAGGATTTTATTCGCAGGGCGGCCAGTTTTACTACGTGCGCGGGCTCGGTCTGCTGCGCGACGAAAAGGACATCGGTAACGTAGTCGTTGGATCGCAGAACGGCGTGCCCGTGCGCATTCGCGATATCGGCGATGTGACCATCGGCAACGCGCCGCGCCTGGGAGAATTCGGCTTCAACAAGAGCGACGACTCGGTAGAAGGCGTCATCCTGATGCTCACTGGCGAGCAGACGCAGAATGTCTTGAAAGGCGTCGAAGCCAAAACGAAGGAGCTGAACGAAAGCATCCTGCCGCCGGACGTGAAAGTCGTGCCGTTCTACGATCGCAGTGATCTGGTGCGCGTGACCACGGATACCGTGGAAGGCAATTTGATGCGCGGGATGATCCTGGTCCTGATCGTGCTGATTTTCTTCCTGGTCAGCGGCCGCGCCGCGGTGATCGTCGCGCTGACGATTCCGGTCGCGCTGCTTTTCTCCTTCATTTTCCTGCACGCGCGCGGCGTGGCCGCCAATCTGCTTTCGATCGGCGCCATAGATTTCGGTATCATCATTGATGGCACGCTGGTTATGGTCGAAAACATTTTCCGGGAGCTGGGCCTGCGCGAAGGCACGGAATACAACCTGAACGAGGTGATTCTGGCGGCGGCCAAGGACGTTGACCGGCCGATTTTTTATTCCGTAGCCGTGATCATCGCCGGATACATTCCCATTTACGCGCTCAGCGGGCCTTCCGGAAAGCTGTTCCATCCGATGGCGGACACCATGTCCATCGCGCTGGTCGGGGCGCTGATCCTGACTCTGACCTTCGTGCCCGTGATGTGCTCTTACCTGTTCCGCAAGGGCGTTCACGAGGCCGTGAACCGGCCCTTTGAATGGATCCGCGGGAAATACGCCGCGCAGCTCGACCGCTGCCTCGATCGTCCGAAAACGACGATTCTGGTCGCGCTCGCCATTTTCGGCGCGACGATGCTGCTGATTCCGTTTATTGGCGGCGAGTTCATGCCGCACCTCGACGAAGGCGCGCTGTGGGTTCGGGCGACCATGCCGTACACAATTTCCTACGAGGAAGCGGCGAAGTTCAGCCCGCAGGTGCGGAATATTCTGATGAAGTATCCGATGGTCACCGACGTCGGCTCTGAACTCGGCCGCCCCGATGACGGCACAGACTCTACCGGCTTTTTCAACGACGAATTCTATGTGGGACTGAAACCCTACGGCGATGCCACCTGGAAGAAAGGCCCAATCCACAACAAAGCCGAATTGACGGCCGATCTGCAGAAGCAGCTCGACGCCTTTCCCGGCGTGATCTTCAATTTCACGCAGCCCGCCGAGGATGCCGTGGACGAAGCGCTCACCGGCCTGAAGAGCTCGCTGGCCGTGAAAATTTACGGTCCCGATCTAAACGTTTTGCAGGACAAAGCACTTGAGATCAAGCGGCGGCTCTCGCAGGTTCCCGGTTTCAGCGAACTCACGGTGGTGCGCGAGCTTGGGCAGCCGACCCTACTGATTGATACCGACCGCGACAAGATTGCGCGCTACGGCATCAACGTGGCCGACGTCGAAGCCGTGGTTCAGGCGGCCGTGGGCGGGCAGGCGGCGACGCAGGTGATCCAAGGCGAGAAATTATTTGACCTCGTGGTGCGCATGAAGCCGGAATTCCGCGAAAATGCCCTGGCGATCGGCAACTTGCTGGTCGGCACGCCCGCAGGCCAGCAGATTCCACTGCGCGAGCTTGCCGATATTCGCGAAGCGAGCGGCGCTTCGTTCATTTATCGCGAGAACAACTCGCGCTACATCGGCGTGCAATACAGCGTCGAAGGGCGCGACTTGCAGAGCGCCGTCACCGAAGGCCAGCGCGCCATCGCGGACGTTCAAAAATCGCTGCCGGCCGGCTACCGGCTGACGTGGGGCGGGGAGTACAGCGAGTTTCTGGAAGCGAAGCACCAGTTGGAAGTCATCGGCCCGCTGGCTCTGCTGCTGATTTTCATGATTCTGTTCGCGCTCTACGGCAATTTCAAATTCCCGATGGCCATTGCGCTGGGCGTGGTGATCACGGAGCCTGTCGGCGCGCTGATCGCGCTGAAGCTCACGGGCACGCCGTTCAGCGTGTCGTCCATACTCGGCCTGCTGGCGCTGATGGGGGTCTCGGTTGAGACGGCGGTAATCCTGGTGTCGTTCATCAACAAGCTGCGGCAGGAAGGCAGGGATATACGCACAGCAACGCGCGAAGCAGCCCTGATGCGATTGCGCCCGATCATGATGACGGCACTCGTCGCCTGCCTGGGCCTGCTGCCTGCCGCGCTTTCGACCGGGATTGGTTCGGACACACAGAAGCCTTTCGCGATCGTGATCGTAGCGGGCCTGATTTCGCGGTTGTGCATCGCGATTTTCGTGGATCCCGTGCTCTATCGTGCGGTCGCTCGCGAAGGCGACGTGCTGCAGGTTTGATTGGTATCGCTTACGAAGCCAGAAGCACCCTCTAATCCGTGGAACGAACCCGCCCGGGAATCCGACTAATCAGGAGTTAGCCGGCTTTTAGCACAGCCGCAGAATTGGCAAAACAGAAATCCGCAATAGCTCTAGTTTAATTTGACATTGTGCGTCAGCTTGCGCAGGAGAAACTCCTGCACCAGCCCGTTGACCATGCGGCCCCCGGTGGTGATAAGAGCGTTGCCAAACACCAGCCCCACGCCACGATTGCTCGCTGGGTAGTAGAAATTCGCGATGGCGCCCGATGCCAGGTCGCCGCCGACGCTCGAATAGTTCGGCTGCCAGCGTCCATTGTCTCCCTTGCAGATGAACGGGCTGGAGAGCGCATGGAGAATCCGTGATTTCGTTGTGCCCGTGCCCTGATAGAAGTAGCGCGGGTCCTGATGCAGCAGCGACGGCAGGACGGCGCCGCCGATCATGATGTCGCTAAATCCATCCGCATAGGCGGCGCCCACGCGCTCGCCATATCCCTTCGCACCCTGGACGTAGTTGGGGGTGTCGGCCGCCTGATCAACGGCTGCGAGTACGCCGACGCCGAAGAAGGTAACGGGATCAACGGAACTCCTGAGGGCGAGCTCGAACTTCAGCTTCGAGGTGAGCGGCTGTGCGTTTCGGTCATATACGACGTAGAAGTTGGGGATGACGCCGAGAACGCGCTGGTTCTCCTCCACCCTGACCTGCTCCAGGGCGACCTGCTCGGAACTACGTGCAACCACCGTAGTTACCACGGTTGCGATCTGGAGGTTGATGGCCGCCAGATCCTCCACTTGGCCTGGCTTGAGAATGATGTCGGGCGAGGCCCAGTCTGCGAATCCATTGGCTGTGACGGTGATGCGATAGGGTATTCCCGGATTGAGATTCTTGAGTTGGAAGTATCCGTTTTCGTTCGCCGTGACCGTTGGGTGATCGTTAGCCGAGGGGTCCTCTAGCACGATGGTGGCGCCGGGGACGGCGTCCCCGTTTACGTCGGTCACGGTGCCCGTGACGGTTCCCGTCTGTGGATCGGGCGCGGAAATCTGCTGAGCATTGCCGGCCACGAGCGCAAGAAGCTCAGGTTGCCGAGGCGGCGTCGCGAGAGAATCTGCGGCCATCCCAGGCAGGGCCGCAGCTCCACACATGACCATCAGAGTCGCGGTTCGCAGCCATGATTGCACCATCAGACTTCCCCCCAGGCGACTTTTGGCACAATCGCTAGAATAGGCTAACAAACAGGACCTACTGTGTCGATGCAGCAACTTGAAGAATGGTTTGAAAGAAGTACCTGTCCTAGCGGGCAATCTGGTGCCCTGGAGGGCTCATCCCGAATTTCCCATTTGCGCTCGGTACCGGCAGGGTTCGCCCTCGCCGCTATGCCACTCCAGCAAGCTCGACTCAGGAGTAATGCATCCGGCTAACTGGCTGATTAGGAATCAGGCACAGGCAAACCTGTAATTGTTCGTTACCTTGAGATCAGGGTAGAATGTCGGTGACGTGTACCTTGAGCCGCGCATGACGAAACGAATTGCCAAACGTTTGCTGGCCGTGGCGGCCATTCTGGCGCTCGCAGCGCTCTCGACGCATGCGGTCAGCCACTGGCACGCCCACGAGTACGACGAGGATCATTGCCAGGTTTGCCACGTTGGACATGCGGCCATTCCGCAACCAGCCGCGCAAGTGGCCGTTCAGGCGGCGGCTCCCATAGCGAGAATCGTACTCGCCGAGGAATTTGCGCCCAATTTTGAATTTGTTTACACCCTCAGTATTCCGCGAGCCCCTCCGGCCTAACAGCGTTCTCCCAGGATAAACAATTCTCTCCCAGCACGCGGCGCCTGTCGCGCGGCGCGTGCGGATTTCCACATTCATTCTTAGCCACTGCGCAGGGATGCGCTGCGGCCGCATTCATACAGGGAGAAAATCATGAGATTCGTAAGCGCTTTTCTCGGAGTCGTCCTCGTCGTCTTATGCTTTTTCACGGCCGGACCGGTTGCGCAGGCCCAGAACGGCAATTCAACGAACGTCACGGGAACCGTGACGGACCCTTCCGGCGCCCTGATTCCCGGGGCGACCGTCACAATCCACAACCCGGTCAGCCAGTTCGAGCGCTCGACCACCACGGACGCGTCCGGCAGTTTCAGCATCGCGAACGTCCCGTTCAACCCCTACCACATGACCGTCGGCGCCACAGGTTTCGCCGGTTACGTGCAGGATATTGACGTGCGGTCGTCGGTGCCGATCAGCCTGAAAATCAGCCTCCAGCTCGCCGGAAGCAACAGCACGGTCGTGGTGGAGGCCGCGGGCGATCTGCTCGAGACGGATTCGACGTCGCATACGGACGTTGACCGCGCGCTGTTCAATGAGGTACCGCTGGAAAGCGCATCGTCGTCCGTAAGCGCGCTGGTCACCCAGACATCGCCCGGAGTGGCGGCGGATTCCAACGGACTTTTCCACGGTCTTGGCGACCACGCCGAGAATTCCTTCTCGGTGGATGGTCAGCCGATCACGGACCAGCAGAGCAAGGTTTTCTCGAACCAGATCCCGGTGGATTCCATTCAATCACTCGAGGTGATTGACGGCGCGCCACCCGCAGAATATGGCGACAAAACCAGCCTGGTGATTGACGTCACCACGCGATCCGGCCAGGGCATGTCCACTCCCCACGGAGCCATCACAACTTCCTACGGCGCGTTCGGCACGTCCGGTCTCGGCTTTAACCTCGGCTACGGTGGCCAGAATTGGGGCAACTTTATTTCCGCCAGCGGATTGAACAGCGGCCGGTTCCTCGATCCGCCCGAGTTCATCGTGATGCACGACAAAGGCAATGAAGAAAACTTTTTCGACCGTCTGGATTACCAGCTCACTACGGCAGACTCTCTTCACCTCAATCTAGGGTTCTCGCGTTCCTGGTTTCAAACTCCCAATACCTTCGACAACCTGAACACGGGCATCACCGAAGGCGATCTGCTCGGCACCGCAGATCCCACGCTCATCGGCCCCGCGGATCAGCGGTCTCAGATTCGTACGTTCAACGTCGCCCCCACATGGAACCGCCTGCTCGGCCCGAATGCCGTGCTCACCGTGGGCGCGTTCGTGCGCCACGACCAGTACAACTACTATCCCAGCGACAACCCTCTCGCGGATGCAGGCCCGGTGAATCTGCAAAGAGAATCCGTATCTCAACTCCGCTTTCTCACCAATGCCGGTGCTCGTGCCAGTATTTCCTACGTGAGGGGCGTTCACAACATCAAGGCCGGCGTCGTCTATGAACAAACGTTTGTTACCGAGAACGACCATCTTGGAATCGTAGATCCCACGCTGAATGCGCCGTGCCTGGCCCCGGCAACCGGACCCAGCGCGTTCGCTTTCGTTCCGGTCGCTGGATTTACCGATCCCTCGGAATGCCCGGCGGGGGACGAACCGAACACCGCCGCGAACCCGGCTTCGCCCGCGCAGCTCGGCGCCATCTTCTACCCCAACTTCAATCCGATTCTGCTGCCCTTTGATCTTACGCGCGACGGAGGCTTGTTCACGTTCCGCGGACACACGGACGTCAAGGAGCTTGCTCTCTACGTGCAGGACACAATCACCAAGGGTAGCTGGTCCTTCAACCTGGGGATCCGCGGCGACCTCTACAACGGACTCACCACGGCAAGCCAGGCCGAGCCGCGGCTCGGTGTGGCCTACAACATCAAGCAGAGCAACACGGTCCTGCGAGCCTCCTACGCGCGAACGCTCGAAACGCCGTTCAATGAAAACTTGGTGCTATCGAGCGTCGGATGCGCGTCTCCGGTTCTGAATCCGCTGCTGCTTTGCTCGTCCAATGCGTTGTCTCCCCTGACTCCCGGCTTCCGCAACGAGTTCCACGCGGGGCTGCAGCAGGCATTTGGCAAGCATGTCGTTTTTGACGGCGAGTACATCTGGAAATACACGCACAACGGCTACGATTTCAGCGTGCTCGGCAATACACCGATAACGTTCCCCATCGAGTGGCACAACTCCAAGATTCCCGGCTTTACCGCTCGGGTCAACGTCACGAACGTCCACGGGTTGACGGCGTACGTGGTGATGTCCAGTGTAGCCGCGCGCTTCTTCACGCCTCAAATCGGCGGCGCCGGCTCCGTTCCCGTGGTATCCACCCCGGGGGAATTTGTGCCCTTCAGAATTGACCACGACGAGAAATTCAACCAGACCACGCACCTCCAGTACCAACCATGGAAACGCGGGCCTTGGCTCGGCTTCAACTGGCGTTACGATAGCGGTCTGGTGGCCGGCGCCACTCCCTGCTATGGCGTTAGTGACGAGAATTCCTGCCCACAGTCCTTTACTGGTGCGGGCGGCGCTCCGTTCGTTGATCCGCAGTGCCTCACGCTCCAGGCGGTGGGAAACGGCTGTGTTCCGTTGACCGCGGACCAGGAATTCCAGGCGGGCTTCTTTTGTGGAACCGTGCGCGCTACGCCGACCCGGTCCATTCCCGATCCATGCCCCGCGAACGAATTCGGGTCGAATTTGATAAAGGTTCCGGCCCCGGGCACGGAGCAGGACGACAAGAATCCACCGCGCATCGCTCCCCGAAATCTCTTCGATATCGCCATCGGGGACGACAACCTGTTCCACGCCGACCTCTATAAATGGAGCGCCAAACTCACCGTGATCAATCTCGCGAACGAGTACGCGCTCTATAACTTCCTCTCAACGTTCAGCGGCACGCACTACGTGACGCCGCGCACGGTGACGGCAGAGATCGGCTTCCACTTCTAAGCCGCAGTCGCGGGAGGAGTCCGGGTCGCATTTGGCCGGGCTCCTTTCCGTTTGGTTCGCAACGCCGTCGTTCAAACGGGAGGTTGCACAAGCCTCGGTTAATCCGAGGTAAAGACGATATGCGGAACATGACACCAGCCCGCGTACGGAAGATTCGAAAGGCCCTCGGCTTCTCGCAGGAGGACTTCGCGCATATTCTGTGGATTACATGGACAACCGTGAACCGATGGGAATCCGGGGCGGCTGTTCCTCGCGGTTTACATCTTCGAATTCTGCAGTTGCTGGACCATCGGCTGGCGACGCAGTCCTTTCGCGCCACTCTTCGAGACCCGCGCGCCGGGGATCCGATGTTCCTGCTCTTCCGGCTCCTCGAGCCCGTATATCAGGATCGCAGCAACCGGGATTGAATTGAGCGCCGTGCGGTCCCCTCAACCTTCCGACCGCATGCGCGTCTCGGTGCCGTAAGCCAGCAGCGAATAAACATTCAAGCCAAGCTGAGCGATGCGCAGTTCCATAATTCTAGTTGATAATGATTCGCAAATAGCTCTTGACAACCATTTTCAACTGGACTAACCTCCATCCCTCAGTTGACAATCATTTGCAACTGAGAAACGCGCGATTCTAGCTCGCGAATCACACGAACACAAGGACCGAACTTGCTCCCGGCCAAATCGTTCTTCTTGAAATTTCTCGCAGCCGCATCACTTGTTCTTCTTCCATGCATCGCCCTGGTCACATGGGCAGGCGTCGGCGGCAGTATCTCCGGCGACGTGAAAGACGCGAGCGGCGCGGCGATACCTGGAGCAGCCGTCACCGCGACGAACACGAGCACGGGAGTCCAGCAAGCGACAACGACCGACGACCGGGGCAGCTACTCGTTCCTAAGCCTGCCCGTGGGGCACTACGACATCGAAGTGACGCGCGCGGGATTCAAGCCCTACCGGCGTGCGGATGTCGTGATTGACGTCAACAGCACCCTTGTCGTGGACGCGGCGCTCGAAATCGGCGAGAAGACCGATACCGTCACCGTAAACGAGTCCGCCGCTCACGTGGAGACGGTCAACTCTCAAATGGGAGAGATAGTGACCGGCGCGCAGATGACTGCGGTTCCTTTGAATGGACGCAGCTTTACCGATCTGCTGTCGCTTCAGCCGGGTGTGGTTCCCACCACCTCGATCACGTCGAGCACGGTGCAGGACGTCGGCGCCGCCGCGCTTTCGCCCTCCGGCGATCTGAATCCCGGGACCATTTCCATCAACGGCCAGCGCGAGTTTGCGAACGCGTTCCTGGTAAATGGAAGCGACGTGGAAGAGGACGTCAACATGGGCGCGGCCGTTGTTCCGAACCTCGACTCCATCGCGGAGTTCCGGATTCTCACGAATAATTTCGACGCGGAATACGGCGAGTTCAGCGGCGGCCAGATCAATGTGGTAACGAAATCCGGCACAAATTCATTTCACGGTAACGCCTTCGAATTCCTGCGCAACACCGACTTCAACGCGCGCAACTTCTTTTCTCCCACGCGAGGGGAGTTCGATCAGAACCAGTTTGGCGGGACAATCGGCGGGCCGATCAAGAAAAACAACATTTTCTTCTTTGCGGATTACCAGGGAACTCGTTCGACTCAGGGAGTTGATACCGGCCAGATCCCCGTTCCCTCGGCGCAGGACCAGATGGGCAACTTGTCCGACCTGGCGAGTTCGTTTGTAACCACGGACGCTGAAGGGAACAAGGTCCCCACGACCGTGACCGGTACGTCCTGGGCCAGAGTATTGTCGGACAGGCTCGGATACACCGTCACTGCCAGCGAGCCTTACTACACGCCGGGATGCAGCATTTCAACGTGCGTTTTCCCCGGAGCAGTGATCCCCACGAAGGCGTGGTCCGCGCCCGCTATGAACCTGCTGAAATATATTCCGACGCCCAACAACGCGAATGGGACTTTTTCGACTTCCGCCTTCAACGAAACTTTGCGTGACGACAAGGGCGCCTACCGCCTCGACGCCAATACGCACTGGGGAATGCTGACCGCCTACTACTTCCTCGATGATTGGTCGCAGGACAATCCCTACCCCGTTGCGCAGGGCGGCGCGAATGTCCCCGGTTTCAACGCTCTCTATCAGGGGCGCTCGCAATTGATTGACCTTGGTGACACGAAGACTCTGAGCGCGACCGCGCTGAACGAATTCCATTTCAGCTATCTGCGCGATTCCAACGACCTCGGCAAGCCGGTGGGGGGAGTGGGCGTCAGCCTGGCGTCGCAAGGCTTCGAAGTTGGCACCGGAACTCTTGGAATCGTTTCGCTCTCGCCGAAAACCGAGGGAGTGGAAAGCGTCGGCTTCAATAGCTTCACGATCGGCACCAACACCAACGAGCTGCGCCAGGCCGGCAACACATTTCAAGTCCTCGACAATTATTCAAAAGTGTTCGGAACCCACACCATCAAAGTGGGCGGCGAATTCCACTACGATCAGATTAATGTCAACGCGATCGCGCAATTCAACGGCAGCTTTCTTTTCTTCGGCACGGAGACCGGCTCTGATTTCGCCGATTTCCTCCTGGGAATTCCCAGCCAGTACAATCAGAGCCAGTTGCAGCCCTTTTACGGCCGCAATAAATACGTCGGCCTCTACGGCCAAGACAGTTGGCGCGTGACGCACAATCTGACGCTCAATTACGGTTTGCGCTGGGATCGAATCGAGCCGTGGTATGAGAAGTTCAACCAGATCGCCACGTTCATACCGAACGAGCAGTCGGTCGTCTTCCCGGGAGCGCCCGCGGGAATTCTTTATCCCACGGATCCGGGAGTGCCGCGAACGCTGGCCCCTCCGGGGAATCGAGATTTCGCGCCGCGCATCGGCCTGGCTTACTCGCCCACTGCTTCCGGCGATGGCCTGTTCGCCAAATTATTGGGCGGCCCGGGCAAGACCAGCATCCGCGCCAGCTTTGGAATGTTTTACACCGCGATCGAAGCCCTCACGATCGGCGTGATGGCCGCCAACGCGCCCTACGGAACCACCTACACCAGCCCGGCCCCACCGCTATTCGCTACGCCTTTCGTGACGGCATCCAGCGGCCAGACTCTCGGACAGGTGTTCCCCGTGACTCTTGCGCCGTTGAACTCCACCGCGAAGCATCCCGACGACAATATCAACTGGGCGCAGTTTGAGCCCATCACCGGACTCCCAAATTACCTGACCACAAACCGCATTCCTTACACCGAGGAATACATGCTCTCGCTCGAGCGCGGGCTGGGATCCGATACTGTGCTCAGCGTCAATTACGTGGGCACGCAGGCGCACCGTCTTCTCGTAATTGAGGAAGCGAACCCCGGCGATCCAAATTTGTGCCTGTTCCTGAGCAATCCCGCCAACCTGGCGCCCGGACAAACTCCATGCGGTCCTTTCGGCGAGGACACTACGTACGTGACGAAGGCGGGAGTAACCTACAACGGTAAGGAGGGTCCATTCATCGGCACGCGAGGGCCGCTCGGATCGAATTTCGGCAGCAACGCCAATCAAGCCACCATCGGCAATTCGAATTACGACGCCTTGCAGGTTACCTTGCGCCACACCGGCAAGCGCCTGAATGTGCTGGCCGGATACACCTTCAGCAAGTCCCAGGATCAGTCGTCCAATCTGGGAGAGGCGGTCAATCCGATCGATCCCTCGCTCAGCAAGGCGCTCTCCTCATTCGACGTGAAGCACAATTTCGTCGTGAGCTATGCCTACCAGCTTCCGTTAGAGCGCCTCTTCGGTGTTTCCAACGGCTGGACGCGCGGCTGGGAGCTTTCCGGAATCACGCGCTTCAGCAGCGGCCTGCCCGTGACGCTGGTCAACTTCGGTGACAACTCGCTGCTCGGATCGGAGCCGAACGGCATCAACAACTTTGGCGTGGACGAGCCCGATTACTCCGGCGGCCCTCTCGATCTGAATCAGAACCCTCGCAACGGACAGCCCTATTTCAACACGGCCCAATTCCCCGAGAACGCCCTCGGCACGCCGGGCAATGCCAAGCGCCGTTTCTTCTACGGCCCCGGCTTGGATGACTACGACATGGCTCTGTTGAAGAACGTCCGCCTGACCGAATCGAAATCGCTGCAGTTTCGCATCGAAGCCTTCAACATCTTTAATCACGCCCAGTTCTTCGGACCGCAGTCCGTTGACGGAAATATTGACAGCTCAACCTTCGGTGACGTTGTAAGCGCGCAACCGCCGAGGCTCCTCCAACTCGCCGCAAAATTTAACTTCTAGTCGAGGCCCCGTGAAATCGTTGATGCTTCCCCAAGGCCAGGTGCCAGCAGGACGGGCCGGAGCGCGTGCACTATTGCTTGCGGGAGTGCTTCTCTTGGCTGGCTGCGCCAGTTCGCCGCCACCGCCCGCCGCGGCAGATTTCGATCCTCCGGAGCAGACCATCGGCGAGCGGCTTTTCCTTGAGACGCGCTTCGCCGAATATTTCGCCGCCAACATGACCGACATCAACGCGCCGCTCGCTGTCGGCGATCCCGTTGTAAATCAAGTGCAGAACATCAACGGTGGACCGATGCCCGGCCCGTTCGCGGGGCAGTCAATCAACTGCCGCACCTGCCACTTCGTGGACGAATTTCAGGGAGTGCCGAACGCCGGCAATCGCACCTACGCGGACTTCACCGACCACAGCCCGATTCCGCGCCTGCTCACCGGGTTTCTCAGCACTCCGCGCAACGCGATGCAAATGGTCGGCTCACTGCAATCCCATGCCGGCCCCGCGTTCCTGCACTTTGATGGTGAGTTTTCCACGCCGGAGGATTTGGTTCGCGGGACGCTGACCGGCCGCAACTTCGGCTGGGCGCCCGATCAGAGTTTGCAGGCCATGGCTCACATCGCCCAGGTGATCCGCCAGGACAATGGCCAGGGCAGCATTGCGGCGTCGTACGGAAATCTCTCCTACGCAGTTGTGTTTCTCGGTACCGACCCGAGCATACCGGCGGAGTACCTCCTTCCCGCGCAATATCGGCTCGACGTTTCGTCTGCCAGCGACCAGCAGATTTTGGACGCCGTCGCGGAGCTGATCACGCAGTACATGGAAAGCCTGCTCTTTCAGCAGGACGCCAGGGGCCGCTACATCGGCTCGCCCTACGACGTCTTCCTGCGTATCAACCTTTTGCCGAGACAGCCTGACTCGGGCGAGACGGACGCGCACTACTCTCAGCGGCTCTCCCAAGCAATAGGAGTGCTTCCCCATCCCAGGTTGGTTGACGGGACGCTGGGTCACTTTCAATTTCACTCGCAGCCATTTGTATTCGGCGCGACCGAACTCGCGGGTTTGAAAATCTTTCTCCACGTCGCAAACGGGACGACCGACGGCTCGCAGCACGCCGGAAACTGCGCCGCCTGCCATGCAGCGCCCAATTTCACCGACTTTCGCTTCCACAATACGGGCGTCTCGCAGGAGGAATACGACGCGGCCAACGGAGCGGGCGCCTTTGCCACGCTCGCGATTCCCACGCTCGCCGCGCGCACCGCGGATTACGACTCTTACCTGCCCGCATCGGCAAATCATCCGAACGCCAGTGAGAGCTTCCGTCATCCCGCCGTCGCCGGCAGCCCGCAGTTCGCCGACCTCGGACTTTGGAACGTTTACCTGAATCCCGATATGCCGAATCCGCAAACGAATCTCGCGTCCGTCGTCTGCGCGAACATTCAGAATTGCGCGACCGATCAGGGCTTGCCCACTACCGTCGCGCAATTCAAGACACCCACGCTCCGCGATCTCGAGGACTCGGCGCCATATCTTCACAACGGCAGCAAGCTGAAGTTTCCCGACGTCATCCAGTTCTATATCGCGAGCTCGCAGCTCGCTCGGCTGGGGCAGCTTCGCAATCCGCCGCTGGAGTTCGGTGGGATGTCCATCAACCAAAACGACGTCGCGGCGCTCTCGGCCTTTCTCGCGTCCCTGACCGAGGATTATCACTAGGTCCCCGCACCACCCCACGGCCCCTCGGTACACCCCCCGAGGGGCTGTCCCCAAACCTGACGCGCCGCTTCATCTGGTTCGCGTGCGCTCAAAACGTCGTGCGGAAGATTCCTGTTACAATATTCCGCGGAGATGGCCTGCGAAGCAGGTGACGTTGCGAAAGCCTTTTGAACCAATGCTGGATCCCAGGGAGCTTGAGTCGTCCTGCCCTTGTGCATCCCGGGTAAAACCGGGAAGCCTTAAAGCAGGCGCCGGGCACCCACCTATTCAAGGGGTTCAGGGCCTAGCAGCGCACGGCCGAGTGGACCGCTCCTACGAGGCGACCAGCCCGCCGCGGCGGGTAGCCCCGAGCGAACGAAGTGAGTCGAGGGGCTTGAGTTTTTCATTGCGATCCCGAGCTCACCGCGCGAAGTGAGTCGAGGGGCCGATTTTCCGCTGTGATCCCGAGCTAGCCGCGGCGATGAGCCGAGGGGCCCGATTTCTTGCCGGAAAGGTTCTGATCTGAAAATCCTATTTGTTGGCGATATCGTAGGCTCGCCCGGCCGCAAGATTGTTCACGACCGGCTCGCGGACATCCTCGCGCAGCGCGAAATTGATCTGTGCATCATCAACTGTGAAAATTCCGCGTCCGGCTTTGGTGTGACGCCCAGAATCGCGGAGGATTTTTTCGCGACGGGCGCGGATGTCCTGACCAGCGGAAACCACATCTGGAAGCGGCGGGAAATCATTGATTACTTTCCGACGCAGCCGCGCCTGCTGCGCCCGGCAAATTTTCCCAGCGTCTCGCCCGGCAGCGGCCTCTACGTCGGCAGCGCGAAGAACGGCGTCGGCTATGCAGTCCTGAATTTGCAGGGGCGCACCTTCATGACTCCTATTGACGATCCCTTTCTGGTGGCCACGCGCGAGCTCGCCAAAATTCCGCCGGAGGTCAAAGTGATCGTGGTGGACATGCACGCCGAAGCCACGTCGGAAAAAATAGCCATGGGCTGGCACCTGGACGGAAAAGTTTCCGCCGTGCTCGGTACGCACACGCACATACCCACGGCTGATTTTCACGTTCTGCCCGGAGGCACGGCCTACATCACCGATGTCGGCATGACTGGCCCCCACGATTCCGTGATCGGCATGGAAAAGCAGGGCATCCTGGAACACTTTTTCGACAATACGATGCCCTCGCGCTTCGTGGTCGCCGAGGGTGATATCCAGATGAACTCCGTGTTCATTGACGTGGATGAATCCACCGGCCACGCCCGCTCGATCGAACGCCTCAACTTCCGATTAGACTAAAGGGCTCCTTCACGCGCACCTGAGCGCTCGGACAGGTTCCGCGCAAGCAACGCTCCTGTATGCGTCGGCATCCTTCCCCCTGTAACGGATAAGATTGCCCAGTCCATGTTTCGCCGCGTACAAATCGGCGCAGGTGTCCTCATTCTGGTTGCCATCGCCGCCGGATGGAATCTTTCGCGCGCGGCCGCGTCCGTTGCCGATCAAGATCAGGAATTCTCCCGCGAGCTTCTCGCACGCGCGCGCGTGTTTCCCGAAATCGGGCCCGGCGTCGTAGCAATCAAAAGCGATTCCGCCGGGCGCTACTACGTGCTCGCCGATCCGGCGAACACGATTTCCGTCTATCAAGCAGACGGCAAGCTCATCGGCCGGATTCCCAACGCGAATTCCCGCGGCGCGAAGATCGTCTACGCGCAGGATATTGACGTGGACTCCAAGGGCCGTCTCTTCGTCGCGGATCGCGGTGCGAACGCCGTGAAAATTTTCGAGCCCGATGGCTCACTCGACGCCATGATTCCAGTCGCAAGTCCGATGTCGGTCGTCGCGCTTCAGGGAGGCGAGTTCGCGGTCGCAGGATTGCGCAGCGCACAATTGGTTAGCATTTTCGACGCGCATGGAAAATTGGCCCGCACTTTCGGCGAGACTCCCGGCTCAGCAGCCGGCGGCGGCAAAGATCAACCGCTGAGTCCAGGCCGGATTTATGGTGACCTTGTCGGACATATCTACTTTGTCTTCAGTGATTTGCCTGACCTCACGCTCCGTCGGTACGATCGGTTTGGTTATGTCTCCTATGAGGCTTCTCTGCCCATGTCGGACTTCACACCGCAAGCTGAGGCCAAGCGCTGGACCACCATTACCATTGAACAGGGAGCCGCGCCCGCCTCGACGAAGCCCGCGATTCGCGCACTGGGCGCCGATCCAATCACGCAGGAACTCTGGATTGCCATCGGCGACGAGCTTGTGCATTTCGATAAGGACGGCAATCGTCGCGCCGCCTATCGAACTTCCACGAAAGATGGTGTGCGCATCGAACCCAGCGCGATTCTTGTGGAGCACGACCGCATCTTGATCGCGTCCGCTTCGCTGGGAATTTTCGATTTCGCCCTGCCCGAAAGACAATCGCCGGCATCGCACAACAGTGATTGAGGAGCGCTTGTTGAAATGGCGCCTGTGGAAAATCGTGTGGAATTTTTCGTGTTGAACTCCGTCGTCAGGCCCATTCGATGCGCTGCAAATGCGCTTTTCTTGGAAATCTTTCATTGAATTTGCGCTGTGGAAAAACTGTGAATTGTATGTGGAGCGAGTATCTCTTGTTCGTGAAATTTTCTCTTGCTCATCGCGTTGCGTTTAGGCAGAATCCCCGCTCGCCTGACTGAGACATTTTGCAATCGTTCTCCAGCACGTAAACAATGCCGCAGGGACGTGGCGCGAACTTGCAGCATTGAGCCTGAAAGGCTAGACCACCAAGCACCTCTTTCGTAGGGAGAGAGGGTTTCCACAGCATTTCCACATCGGTGGAAAATGCGCGGGGGCTGATTTTCTTAATGAATCTCTGGGACAAAATACTGCAGCATGCGGAGCGTCGCGTAAATCCGCATAGTTACGCCACCTGGTTCCGTCCCACTCGGCAGGAACGTTCAGACGAAAACGTGCTGGTGATCCGCGTCCCCACGCGCCTCTTCTGCAAGCGCCTGACGGAAACCTACGGCGAGCTGCTGCAAGCGGTGTTGGTGGAGATCGGCCGGCCGGGGCTGGCGCTTGAGTTCGTCTGCGTCGAAGCGGAACCCGCCGCGAACCCGGTAGTGTCTCCGCAGGCGAGGCTCGATTTCGATTCCTCGAGTAACCAGCTCAACCCGCGCTACACCTTCGACAAGTTCATCGTGGGCTCGTCGAACCAGTTCGCCCATGCCGCGGCCGTCGCTGTAGCCGAGCAGCCTTCGAAATCCTACAACCCGCTCTTCCTCTACGGAGGTGTGGGACTGGGCAAGACGCATCTGATGCAGGCGATCGGCCACACCCTGAAGCGCCGCAATCCGGCGCTGCGGCTCACCTACATCAGCGCGGAAAAGTTCACCAATGAAGTGATCGCTTCAATCCGCTTCGAGCGCATGCCCGCCTTCCGCGACCGTTTCCGCAACATGGACGTCTTGATGGTGGACGACATTCAGTTCATCGCGCGCGCCGAGCGGACGCAGGAAGAGTTTTTTCACACCTTCAACGCGCTCTACGACCAGCAGAAACAGATCGTGATTTCGTCCGATTGCCCGCCCAAGGAAATCTCCGCCATCGAAGAACGCCTGCGCTCGCGGTTTGAATGGGGATTGATTGCCGATATCCAGATGCCCGATCTGGAAACGAAGATCGCCATTCTTCAGAAACAGGCCGACAACGAGCGCGTGCACATTCCGGACGACGTCGCCGAATTCATCGCCCGCGCCATCAAGTCCAACATCCGCGAGCTTGAGGGCGCGTTGATCCGCCTGATGGCCTACGCCTCGCTCACCGGTGCGGAGATCAATCTGCCGACGGCGCAGCAGGTGCTCAAGGCCATAATCGAGACGCAGGAAAAGAAGGTCACCATCGAGCAGATCCAGAAGGCCGTCGGCGAGGTCTTCGGCCTACGCGCTCAGGACCTGAAAATCCGCAGCAACTCCAAGGTCATTGCCTATCCGCGCCAGGTTGCCATGTTTCTCGTCAAGCAGCTCACCTCCGCATCTCTTCCGGAGATCGGCAAACAGTTCGGCGGCAAGCACCACACCACCGTGCTGCACTCGATCAATAAGATCGAGACCCTGCGCCAGGTTGATAAAGATTTGAACAAAACAATCAACAGGCTACTGGACTCATTCGGTTAGAGTTTGCGTTCCAAAGTGGGCGGCGCGCGTTCTCCGGCTGTGAATCAATTGTGCAAGACTTTCTTCGGCCCAAATCACGCGCACGCCGACAGCTCTTTTGCACCGCGGCACCTGGATTTGCACAGTACCACCAGTACGTTAAGCGCAGTGTGGAACGCAGCTTAGATCGCTTTTGCGGAAATCCACAGATGCGGCGACGGCGACGGTTTTCTTATCTTTATAGAATTTAAGAAAAGAAGTACAGTAGCCGTACTCGACGATGAGCCCAGAAACCAGCGCAAGGACTGCACAAGAGATGGAATTCAGCGTAAAGAAGTTTGACTTGCTGGAAGAACTTTTGTTGACGCAGGGTGTTGTCGAACGCAAGACGACGATTCCGATTTTGTCGAATCTCCTCTGTGAAGCTAAGGGCAACCAACTCACGATCACCGCGACCGATCTTGAGTTGAGCATTCGCACGTCGTGCGAGGCCAAGGTCAAGAAGGAGGGCGCGGGCACGATCCCAGCCAAGAAACTTCTGGAGCTGGTCAGGTTGCTTCCCGACGAAGAGATCCGCTTCAAGCTGCTTGAAAATCACTACGTCCACATCACCTGCGACCGCCGGAACTACAAATTCGTCGGCATGTCGAAGGACAATTTCCCTGCGCTACCCGAATTTCCGCACGCGCTCGTAAAGATTCCCGCGAAGCTGCTCGCCAGCGTGATCGCCAAGACCACATTCGCAATCTCGCTCGAAGAGTCACGCTACACGCTGAATGGCGCGCTGCTCGTCATCAAGCCGGGCTCGCTCACAATGGTCGCGACCGACGGCCACCGCCTGGCCATGGTCGAGACGGATCATAAATTCGAAGGTCTTCCTACCGAGACGCGCGTGCTGGTCCCCAAGAAAGCGATGAACGAAGTGCAGCGCCTCGCTGCGGAGTCGGGCGATGATGCCGTGGTTGAATTCGGACAGGACGAGAGCCATCTCTTTTTCCAGTTTGGCCGCCGCCTGCTTACCTGCCGCAAACTAACCGGCCAATTCCCGAATTACGAGGCAGTCCTGCCGCGCGATGTCACCAAAACGGTCACCCTTGAGCGCAGCGAGCTCCAGGACGCGCTCCGCCGCGTTTCGCAGCTTGCGGACCAACGCTCGCACGCCGTGAAGTTCATGCTCTCCAAGGAAGGTTTGGAAATTTCCGCGTCGAGCCCCGAATACGGCGAAGCAAAAGAAGTCATCGAGAAGGATTTTAAGGGCGAGACCATCGCCATCGGCTTCAATGCGCAGTACCTGCTCGATTTTCTCGCCGCCGCCGCGGATGGCCCGATCAGCTTCGAGCTGAAGGACGAACAATCCGCCGGCCAGCTTCGCCCACTCGGCGACGAATCCAGCCGCTACCGCTACGTCGTCATGCCCATGCGCATCTGAGCGCGCAAAATCTCTGCTACTGGCCGGATCGCTCCGCCGAATTCATCCCATCAAACGCCTGCAGCACCTGCTGCGGCCGCGTGCGTACGCGGAAATCGTCAGTCAGATTCACCCAACGAACTTTGCCCGACGCGTCAATCAGGAATTCGGCGGGCCGCGCGACGTCTGCGCCGTCAACTCCTCCGTGCGGGTGCACCAGGTCCCAACTCCTGATCAGTTCATCCTTCGCGTCGGAAAGTATCGGGAACGTATAGCCCTGCGACTCGCGCAGCTTTTCGGACTCCGCGGGCGTATCCACACTGATGGCGATCACTCGAATTTTTCGGGAATTGAATTCCGGCAACGCCTTCTCGAAACTCCGCAACTCGGAGTTGCAGAACGGTCACCAATAGCCCCGGTAAAAAATCAGAACCACGCCCGCAGTCTTGTCCGCGACGAACGGCGGCGCGCCAATGACGGCGAACGGCCCCATCGGCGCGAAAGGTGCGTGGAGCGTCTCAGACAAACTCACCGAATTATTTTTCGAATCCGGCAGCGTGAAGTCCGGTGCGACCTGGCCAACTTGCGGCGCCCCGTGCGACGCAGTAGTTTCGCGCGTGCCGTAGAAAACTCCGTAGCAGAAAAATACCGTGAACGCGACGGCCGCAACTCCCAGGATGCTGCCGAATATTTTTCCGCGATACGCGTCCGGTCGCCGAAACGCGCGCACGATTCCCACGCCCAACAAAACTAGCGCGAGCGCGATGATCGCTAAATTTGCCCACGGAACATCTCGCAACACCGGAAAGCGCACGAAAAATAGCGGGTAGCTGATCGCGCCGGCCAGAACCAGAAAAAATCCTACCCAAATACTTGCATTCCAGGACCGTTTCATCGCTGCCCCCCAAAACCGTGCCCATAGCGTACGCCTTTATCGAGCGTGATTCACGCAGGAAAGCTTCGCCGCGACCACCTCGTCTGCGCGCCGCGGACGCCAGAATCGCGTCCCGCAAGGGGCGCTGTAACACATTGATATTACGAATGATATTGCACTGTCGCAGTCTGCGAATCGCCTTGTGAATTCCGCCGGCATCCGGTAAAATTTAGGTGTTCGAGATTCCTCCCGAACGGCACTTTGTTCGTACCAAACTTGCGTCGCGCCAGGGCCGCCGTCGCCAGAACCGGCGGCTGAAAACGGCGAGTCGCAAGAGCTACACTCCCTCTTCCGCGGGGAGAAAAAAGGCTTCGCCGCGTCCGCCCGAAAATTTCGGAATCGGATGGGATGGAGCCCTGAAAAACCCTTCGAGTCCCAGCTCGTCAGAAATTTTTCGAGGGAATGGGACCAATGGGCAAGGCAATGTCGGGCACATTCCGCGCGACCGCCTTCCCTAGCACCAATCGAGAATCATAGTTTCGCTAAGCATCGCTCGCCATCTGAGGGGAGACGCACGATTCATGGCTGAAAAAGAAGCTCCTGCCGCGAAGTCCGCGGGCGGGCACAAGTACGACGCGACCTCGATCAAAGTCCTCGGCGGCATCGAAGCCGTCCGCAAACGCCCCGCGATGTACATCGGCTCGACCGGTGAAATGGGTTTGCACCATCTCGTCTGGGAAGTTGCCGATAACTCGGTTGACGAAGCGATGGCCGGCTACTGCGATGAGATAAACGTCGTCGTGCACGACGACAACAGCGTCACCGTCACGGACAACGGCCGCGGCATTCCCGTGGACATACACGCCACCGAAAAGAAGCCCGCCGCCGAAGTCGTGATGACCGTGCTGCACGCGGGTGGAAAATTCGATAGCGATACCTACAAAGTTTCCGGCGGCCTGCACGGCGTCGGCGTTTCGGTCGTCAACGCGCTTTCCGACTGGCTGGACCTCGAGATCTGGCGCGAAGGCGAAGTCTGGGAACAATCCTACGAAAAGGGCGTCCCCACTTCGAAATTGAAAGCATCCGGAAAAACAAAAAAAACCGGCACGAAGATCACCTTCCATGCCGACCCTTCGATCTTCAACACGGTCACTTACAGTTACGACACGCTGTCGCAGCGCCTCCGCGAGCTGGCCTTCCTGAACAAAGGCCTGAAAATCACGCTCGAGGACGAACGCTCGAACAAGAAAACCGAGTTTCGATTTACCGGCGGCATCGCTGAATTCGTCAAGCACCTGAATCGCGGCAAGGGCGTCCTGCACGATTCGCCCATCTACATGGAGGGCAAGCGCGAGCAGGTGGACATGGAAATCGCGATTCAATATAACGACAGCTACGCCGAAAATATTTTTACCTTCGCCAACACCATCAACACCGTGGACGGCGGCACGCACCTTTCCGGCTTTCGCTCCGCGCTCACGCGCACCATCAACTACTACGCGAATTCCTTCGGCATGCTCAAGGAGCAGAAGGACGAAGTCACGATCAATGGCGACGACGTGCGCGAGGGTCTTGTCGCGGTCGTCTCGGTAAAACTTCCGCAGCCGCAGTTCGAAGGCCAGACCAAGGGCAAGCTCAATAGCGATATCAAAGGCCTCGTCGAATCTCTCGTAAACGAAAAGCTCGGCGAATATTTCGACAAGCACTCCTCGATCGCCCGCAAGATTATCGGCAAGTGCATTGACGCCGCGCGCGCGCGCGAAGCGGCCCGCAAGGCTCGCGAGCTGACCCGCCGCAAGTCCGCGCTCGATTCCAGCGGCCTCCCGGGAAAGCTCGCCGATTGCCAGGAACGCGATCCCGCGCGCTGCGAGATCTTCATCGTTGAGGGAGAATCCGCCGGCGGCTCGGCCAAGGGCGGGCGCGACCGCCGCTACCAGGCCATCCTGCCGCTCAAGGGCAAGATCCTCAACGTCGAAAAGGCCCGCTACGACAAGATGCTCGGCCATGAGGAAATCCGCTGCATCATCACCGCGCTCGGCACCGGCATCGGCAAGGACGATTTTGACGCCAGCAAGCTGCGCTATCACAAAGTGATTCTGATGACCGACGCGGACGTGGACGGCAGCCACATTCGCACGCTCCTGCTCACGTTTTTCTTCCGCCACATGCGCGAACTCATCGAGAAGGAACACATCTACATCGCCCAGCCGCCCCTCTATCGCGTCAAGCGCGGCAAGATGGACCGCTACATCCGCGACGAGCGCGAATTTTCGCGCGAGCTGATGAAGCGCGCCACCGAAGAGCACATGGTCAAGGGCAAGACCGGGAAACCGCTCGAGGGCGGCGACCTCACCCAATTCCTGCTGAACATTCAGGAGCTGGAGCAGATTTCCGCGAAGCTCGGGCGCCGCCTGCGCGATCCGAAGCTTGTCGAGCTGCTGGCTGAAAGCGATCTCGACAAGAAAGCCGATTTCGCGGACAAGAAAAAGCTGCAGGAGCTGGTGAAGGCCATCGAAAAGGCCAAGCTGAATCTCGAGGTCAAGCTGGCCTATGACGAAGAGCACAGCCTGCACGAACTGGTGCTCACCAACGGCGGCGAGCGCCGCATCAATTGGGCGCTGGCAGCCACACCCGATTACAAGCGCCTACGCGTGCTGCGTCAGGCCATAGACGAAAGCGACAAGCCGCCGTTCACCATCACGCACAATGGCGACAAAGTGACGAAGGAAGATTCGCTCGGCGTGCTGAATTACGTCCTTGAGGACGCGAAAAAAGATTTCACCATCACGCGCTTCAAGGGCCTCGGCGAAATGAATCCCGAGCAGCTCTGGGCCACCACCATGAACGCCGAGACGCGCACGCTGCTGAAGGTGCGCCTCGAAGACGCCGTCGCCGCCGAAACAATTTTCTCGACGCTCATGGGCGAAAACGTCGAGGAGCGCCGCAAATTCATCGAGCAAAACGCCCTCGAAGTCGTCAATCTGGATATTTGATCGGAGGCTTGGATTCGAGTTGCACCTTCTTCGTCAGGGCACGGCTTTAGCCGCGCCGAAACGAGCGCCTTGTGGGTCGCCGCTTTACCGGCGACATCAGCCGAACCGAAGGAGCCGGGGCTTCAGCGACAGCCGCTAGCCGGGCGCAGTTGAGTTCCGGGATTTTGTAATTGCCTTCGATAGAGCCCGGGCAGCTGCTTAAAGAGAGCTTTGTAGGTCGCCAGCTTAGCGGCGACATCAGCCGAACCGAAGGAGATGGGGCTTTAGCGACGGCCGCTGGGCGGGAGCAGTTGGGTTCCGTGGTTTTGTATTTGTTCCTGATAGAGCCCGGGCAGCTGCTTAAAGAGAGCTTTGTAGGTCGCGGATTTATCCGCGACATAAGACGAGCAAAAGAGAAGGGGCTTTAGCCCCTGAAGTTCCCTAATGAGTCTAATCGCCAGACGCGTGAAACAACCGGGCGTCTACTTTGTGACGACGGACACCTGGCAGCGAAGAAAGCTCTTCGACAAACCGGAAGCGGCCGAAATTGTGATCGACCAACTCTTAGGTTGTCGAGACAAAGGATTCTATAAATTGCACGAATTTGTCCTGATGCCCGAACACTTGCACATAGTGATGACGCCAGGCGAAGACGTTTCCCTCGAGAAAGCAGTTCAAATGATCAAAGGGGGCTCGTCCTTCAGAATAGGCAAGGCGCTCGACCGCAAACTCCCGGTCTGGCACACGGGGTTTCACGACCGCTGGATTCGAGACGCGCATGAATATCGGATTCGGAAGCAATACATCGAGCAAAATCCGGTCAAAGCGCGCCTCGCGGAATCTCCAAGGGGTTACGCTCACGGTTCTGCGAGCGGAAACTTTGTTCTGGATGCATGCGAATTCGACGACGGGAACTTCAGGGGCTGAAGCCCCTTTTAAGTGCGGCGATTACGTCGCGGCTGAAGCCGCGACCTACAAATCGTTGAAGGAATTTTTTGGGGGACTGTCGAATGACCAATCAACTCGCGCATTTCGCCATTCACGCCGACGATCTCGAACGCGCGCGGAAATTTTACGGCGGCGTCTTCGGCTGGACGTTTCAGGGCTATGGCGGCCCGATCACTGACTTCTGCCAGATCAAGGACGCGGCCGGCAACATGCTCGCGCCGCTCGGCGCCATTCAGTCGCGCAAGTTTAATTCCGCGCCGCAGCCTGTGATCGGCTTTGAATGTTCGATCGTTGTGGACGACCTGGACGCCGCCGCCCGCGCCGTGGAAGCAAATGGCGGCAAGATCGTGATGCCCAAAGCCGCGATTCCCGGCGTCGCCTGGAACGTGAAGTTTCTTGATACGGAAGGGAACCTGGTCTGCGCCGTGAAATATGACCCAGCCGCGAAATAGCTGGATGCGCCGACCAGTGAATTCGCTCTTAGGCCAGGTGAAAGCGCGGGACTTATGTCCCGCGAAAACTGGCTCTCAAGAATCGCGGCTTCAGCCGTGGGGCTTCGGCCAGCATGGATTTGTGGAATCGAAAAAGTCCACAGGCGCACCACATTTTTTCTTGGCCTGAGGTTGGTATTCTCGACGAGATGAGCACTTTGACTGAGTACGAAGGGAACGATCGGCGCCGGGCGGCGGGCGCGTCAGGCCCCCCAGAGAGCGCCGATTTGCGCGAAAAGACTCGACACACCATGCCGAGTAATTTTCCGCCTAAGTCATTGAAAACAAACGATGGGCGCCCTGAAGAAGTGACACACTTTTTCAAGGGTCGCGAAACGCGGCCAGGGCCGGTTTTCCACGAATCTCGAGTCACGAATCTCGAGTCACGAAAGGTTTTAAATGGCTGACGATCCGAATCCGAACCAGATTCTGACTCCGGTTGATATCGAATCGGAAATGAAGAAGTCGTACCTCGATTACGCCATGAGCGTAATCATCGGGCGCGCCCTGCCCGACGTGCGCGACGGGCTCAAGCCCGTCCACCGCCGCATCCTTTTCGGCATGTACGAGCTGGGCCTCACCTCGACGAAGTCCTATCGCAAGTGCGCGAAGATCGTCGGCGAAGTCCTCGGCAAATTCCATCCGCATGGCGATTCGCCGGTGTACGACGCGCTGGTGCGCATGGCGCAGGATTTCAACATGCGCTATCCGCTGGTGGATGGGCAGGGAAACTTCGGTTCGGTGGACGGAGATCCTCCGGCAGCGATGCGTTACACCGAAGCGCGCCTTTCGAAAATCGCCGAGGAAATGCTCGCGGACATCGAAAAGGAAACCGTTGATTTCATTCCCAATTTCGATGAAAGCGAGCATGAGCCTGTCGTTCTCCCCACGCGGATTCCCAACCTGCTGGTCAATGGTTCGACCGGAATCGCCGTCGGCATGGCGACGAATATCCCGCCGCACAATTTGAAGGAAACCGTTGAAGCCGCAATCCTGCTGATCGAAGAGCCGGACGCGAATCTGAAAAAAGTGATGAAAATTGTGCCCGGCCCGGATTTCCCGACGGGCGGCTTTATCTATGGCCGGGAAGGAATCGAGCAGGCATACAAAACGGGCCGCGGATCGTTTCAGGTGCGCGCCAAGGCCGCCATCGAGCAGCGCGGCAAGGACCGCCAGGACATCGTCGTCACCGAGTTGCCCTATCAGGTGAATAAGGCGCGGCTGATCGAACACATCGCCGAGCTGATCCAGAACAAGAAAATTGAAGGCATCGCCGACATCCGCGACGAAAGCGATCGCGACGGCATGCGCATTGTGATCGAAATCAAGCGCGACGAAGAGCCGCAAATCATTCTCGCGCACCTGTTCAAGCAGACGCAGATGCAGGAATCGTTCGGCATGATCCTGCTCGCCATCGTCGCCGGGCAGCCGCGCGAGCTGGGACTGCTCGAATTGCTGCGCCTGTTCATCGAGCACCGCGTGGATGTGGTGCGCCGGCGCACCCAGTACGAGCTGCGCAAGGCGCAGGAGCGCGAGCACATCCTGCTCGGCTACCACATCGCCCTCGACAACATTGACGACGTCATCAAAATCATTCGCGGATCGTCCAGCCGCGCGAACGCCCGCGAGAACTTGCACGAATTCTTCGAGAATAAGTCCGTCCGCGTGATGGTCGGCAACCGCGAAACCACGATCAAGGGCATCAAGCTGGACGCCAAAAAGTATGGCATCACGGCCATCAGCTCCGGCGCCGGTCTGGGTCTCAGCTACATCCAGATTGACGCGATTCTCGAATTGCAGTTGCATCGCCTGACGCAACTATCGGTAGACGAAATCCTCAAGGAACTCGCCCAGATACGCGAGCGCATCGCCGAGCTGCAGTCCATCCTGGCGAGCGAAAAAAAGCTCAAGAGCGTCATCGTTGCAGAGCTGCGCGAAGTGCTGAAATCCTATGGCGACGAACGCCGCACCCAAATCGTGGACCGCGTCGAGGAAATCAAGCTCGAGGACCTGATCAAAGACGAGGAGATGGCCATTACCGTCAGCCACGCGGGGTACGTGAAACGCACCTCGGTTGACACCTATCGCCATCAGTCGCGCGGCGGGAAGGGCCGCATCGGCGCTAAAACCCGCGACGACGATTTCGTCGAGCACTTTTTCACCGCCTCCGCGCACAGCTACATTCTGCTGTTCACCTCCAAGGGCCGCGTTTACTGGCTGAAGGTTTACGAAATCCCCGAAGCCGCCGCCGCGACGCGCGGAAAAGCGCTCGCCAATCTCGTCCGTTTTCAGGATGGCGAAACCCTCCGGGCCGTTGTCCCCACACGCAATCTGGAAGAGGCCGGGCGCTACGTCCTGCTCGCCACCAAGGACGGCACGGTGAAAAAGACGGAGCTTGCCGAATTCTCAAATCCGCGGCCCTCCGGAATCATCGCCATCAATCTTGAGTCGAATAACGAGCTGATCGGCGCCAAGCTCACTGACGGCAAGCAGATGGTTTTCCTCGCGAGCCATGATGGCCAGGCCATCCTGTTCCGCGAGACGGAAGTCCGTCCCATGGGTCGCGCCGCCGGCGGCGTCAACGGCATGGATCTCGCCAAGGGCGATTTCGTGGTCTCCATGGACGCTGTTCAGGTGGACTTCGGGATCATTCAGAAGGAATACAAGAAGGAGACGCAGGACCTCGACGAGCTCGAAAGCGACGAGATCCGCGAATCGCTCACGTCGCTGATGCTCACCGTCGCTGAAAAGGGGTACGGCAAGCGCACGCCGCTCGCCGAATACCGCGTCACCTCGCGCGGCGGCAAGGGCGTGATCAATCTGAAATCAACCGACCGCAATGGCCCGGTGGTGGCGGCCCTGCAGGTGCGCGAGGATTCCGACACGATGATCATCACCGGCCACGGCAAAGTGATTCGCGTGCACTCCGGCGAAATCCGCGAAGCCGGCCGCTCGACGCAGGGCGTTCGCCTGCTCCGCCTGGATGAAGGCGACCGCATCGCCGCTGCCGCCGCCATCCTCGAGGAAGAGCCCGCGGCGGAGCCGGAGAAGAAGTGACGCATGCGAAATCTGTGGGCAGTTCTTTTGCTGTCGCTCCTGCCGCTGGCCGCCGCAGGCGCGCAAGACTCAGCTGAATCCCTGCCCACACTGGTTTCCCACGCGGACGCGATTTATCCGGCGATCGCCAGGACCGCGCACGTCATGGGTGACGTGGTCGTGAAAATCGTCACAGATGGCCAATCCGTCGTCGATGCCCGAGCCGAATCCGGGCCGCCCCTGCTTCGGAAGGCAGCTGAGGACAACGCGAAAACGTGGAAATTCGCACCCCATACTGCTGGGACATTTCACGTCACCTATCATTTCGATTTTGCTTCGAGCGACGCCGCAACCGCGACGTCGTTTCCGAACTCTTTGGACAGAGTTGAAGTCAAAGTTGTGGTACCTGCCCCGCAGTTGATCGTCGAGTATGCATGGATCGGTCTCGGGAAGTGGAAAGCGGAATACACGAGTCCACATGGCAAGCTCTCTCAGACTTTGGAGATCTCCTATTCCGGTCCGCATGGCGAATGGCTGGAAGTCGATATCCCCGGCGCACCGGATGAAAAGGGCGATGACAACGACGATTACGGCAAGAAGGACGGCGGTCTCCTGGACTTCAACATGAAACTCGTCGAGCCTGACGGACAACGCCTGAAGACCTATCTCGTTGGTAGGATGTCAGGGAATAGAATCGTCGGCAGTTTTGTCGACGAATCCGGCGTCCGCGGCACGTGGACCGCGACTCGAATCCCAAATTCGGAGAAGAAATGAGTCATCGACAACAGCTTGCGAATCTGCTGCGTGCGAAATCGATTAAGCGCGGCGATTTCACTCTCGCTTCGGGCAAGAAAAGCAGCTACTACCTCGACTGCCGGCTGACGACGCTCGACCCCGAGGGTGCGCGGCTCACGGGCTATTGCGTTCTGGAGCTGCTCGATGAAATGGGCGTGAAGCCGGACGCGATTGGCGGCCTTAGCATGGGCGCGGATCCCGTGGTGTCCGCGGCGATTGTAGTGAGCGCGATTGAGAAGCGGCCCGTGCAAGGGTTCTTGGTGCGCAAGGCGGCGAAGGATCACGGCCGCAAGAAGCAAATCGAAGGAATGGAAGAAACGGGCGGCAAGCGCGTCGCGATTGTTGACGACGTCTGTACCACCGGCGGCTCCACGCAGGAGGCCATCGAAGCCGCCGAGCGCGAGGGCTGCGAAGTGGTCGCCGTGATCAGCCTGGTGGACCGCGAAGAGGGCGGCTCCGAAATGCTGCGCGCGAAATACAATTACCGCTCGATTTTCACCGCTCGCGAACTCCTCGGCGAAGATCCAAAAGCAGCCGGAAGCGCTCGCGGCGCCGTGTAAATTCTCCGCATGCTGTCCCCAGGGACAGTCCTATACCTCTCCTCCGGGTCCTATACTTTTTGCTGATCTTCTCCTGTACTTTTCATCTGCACCATTCTGCAGGTGAATCCAATCCACGCAAGCCGCGAGCGGGCCATTACACTATCGTACGCTCGCTCGCGATCTCGGCGCACTGCCGCCGGGCGACGGGCTAGAATGCTTCCTGCACAACTTGTGAGGGGGAATCATGAAGCGCTTTGGGCATTTGCCGATGTCGAAACTGGCCTACGAGGATCCGGAATTCATGGAGAGCCTTCCGGCCAGGCCGCTGCGGATCCTGGCGGAATATATCGATCCGATCAACCGTATTCGCAAGGCGAACGTGGCGGACACGATCGTGATGTTCGGATCGGCGCGCATTCAGCCGCGCGATCGCGCTCTGGCGCAGCTGCAGAAACTGCGCCGGGCCGCGCGAGGGCGCCGCACCGGCACCTGGCGCACGAAACTGATCGCCGCGAAATCCATCGTGGGAATGTCGCGCTATTACGAAGAGGCGCGCGAGCTTTCGCGCCGGATTACGTCGTGGTCCATGACGCTGGGGAACCAGCCGAAGCGCTTCGTGATCTGCTCGGGCGGCGGCCCGGGAATCATGGAAGCGGCGAACCGCGGCGCGGCCGAGGCGGGAGGGACTTCCATGGGCTTGAGCATTCAGCTGCCGCACGAGCAGCGGCCGAATCCGTTCATCAGCCCGGAGCTGAATTTCTGCTTCCACTATTTTTTCATGCGCAAGTTGTGGTTTGCGCAGATGGCCAAGGCGCTGATCGTGTTTCCCGGTGGATTCGGAACGATGGACGAGCTGTGGGAAGTTCTGACGCTGATGCAGACTAAGAAAATGTCGTCGCACCACTTAATTCTCATCTACGGGCGAAAATACTGGCACAAGGTGATTGACTGGAAGCACATGGTGCGCACCGGCACCGTGAACGAGCGGGAGTACAAAATGCTGCAGTTCGCCGATACGGTGGACGAAGCGTTCAATCACGTTCGCAGTGAGATGGAGAAATACCACCTGGCGCCCGACGTCGTCTAGGTTTGGGAGCGGACGAGTTCCGCGGCGCCGCCGTTCTTGAGCGAAGCAAGCTTCGCCCGCGCAATCCGTGGCGTATTCGAATGCTTGCGGCACGCCCGGGCAAGCCCGTGCGGCAAACAGCGGCGGCAAGCCGCCGCACTCCACATGGCTCCGATGCGAGCGGGTTTAGTTCTTGGAGATTTCCGCGTCCGCCAGGAAGACGGCATTGAATCGCCGCTGTTCATCCCGGTCATGCAGCAGGACCACGGGAGAAACACGCAGCGACCTCTTGCAGCCTGCGCACCGGCTCATCTCGCCCTGCAGGTCCTGTACGAACCCATCGGTGAAATGATATTCGGACCGCGGCCGGCGGGCGGCCTTGGTTCCCCGCGTCCCGCAATGCGGGCAGGTGAATTCAAGCTTGTCTTCGAGAGGGTCGCGGTTCAGCGCGGCCCAGGCCGTGAAGCGAACACCCACTGTCTCTGCAGAAGAACGATTCATATAAATAACCCCTCTATGATTTTATGACCCCCAATCGGGGCGCCTACAGAACCTTAGACGCACGGACCCTATGAAGTGATGCAGCTTTCTCATGAAACAGCCAAGCCTCCTTTTTACTGCACGTTACGTGGATTTTCAGGCCTCGATTGTGCGGTCCGGGAACCGCCGGGCCGCACCGGTGTCTATGCAATGTAGAGGTCGCTCGAACTCCAGGTCCGGCTAGCACGGCGCCAGCTCGACCGAGCTGGGTCGCGCACCGGAAAGCAAATTCAAGCGTTTCCAACGGAACGCTGGAGGTGTGCCCATGAGCGATCTAGGAAACCTGTCTCAGTGCATGGTGGATAGTGACGCGGCCTCGAATAAACGTGCGAGGAGGCTGCGCGGGAAGGCGCTGGTGGCATCCCTTGCGCTCGAGGTCGTTGTGATTGCAGGCATGCTGCTGTGGCCGTTGGTAACGCTGGGCGTACTTTCACCGCAACTCACTTTGACGCCGCTTCCGCCATATCACGGCGAGCACAATTCAAGGCCGGCGCCGCCTCACCAGACCGAGCATCACCCGGTGGCTCCGCGCAATGCGACCGATCGGCCCATTTTTCAACCTCCTGTCATCCCTGTGCATGTCGTGGATAACGCAGATCCAGAGCCTCCCGGCGTTGAGACGTACGGAGCTACGACTGGACAGCCGGGCCCGTCGGCGGAAATTCCTGGTGGGAGTGAAACCGGCCCGGCAATTCAAATCGCCCGCCCCGCCCCGGCAGGCAAGCCCCGCATGGTCAGTTTGGGAGTGATGGATGCTTCGCTGACTCATCGGGTGCAGCCTGATTACCCAAGGATCGCAAAGCTCATGCGCCTCTCAGGCAGCGTGGTGCTTCGCGCGGTTATAGGCACCGATGGCGAGGTACACGAGATCGAAGTCCTAAGTGGAAATCCCATCCTCGCGGAAGCCGCACGCGCGGCGGTGCAGCAGTGGCGCTACCGTCCAACTCTGCTGGATGGGCAGGCGGTTGAGGTAGAGACGCAGGTCACCGTGAACTTTGTACTGGATTGAAGTCGCAGGTTGGCGTTCGGGAGCGGATCGTGGCCCGCCCGAGGAGACCCGCTCCCATATCGCCGGACAGGACTCTCGGCTAGAACCGGACCACGATTCCGGTCGAGAGCCGTGCGTTATTCTCCCGGGCATTGCCGAAGAATGTCGGTAGGTAATCGCCCTGGATGATCCGCCAGTAGACTCCGTGGACCAACCGGGTATCAATTCCTCCGCCAATCCCCATAGCAAACGATGTGTCCGAAAAGCCGCCGGAGCTGACGTGGGCGCCGCCGAAAAGCACGTGTGCGAAGGGAGAAACGCGAGCCGGCCAAGAGACTTCCGGTCCGAACAGGAACGTGTGCAGTGAGGTGCTGAAGCCGTTTGGCGAGCCGTAATGGCCGTCAAAGTCGCCAACTGCGCCGAGCCAATCTGTCACCTTGTACTGGCCGGCGAGTTCCCACCCGTTCAAATTGAACGAAGGTGAAGCCGTGCGCATGTAGGAATAGCCGCCAAATAGTTCGACTTTGTCGCCGAGTCCCTGCGCACGTGCCGCCAGCGAAGTCAGCAAAACCAGTCCGACCAACAGAGACAGTCTACGCAGCATGAGAACTTCCTCCTTGGGAGTGATTGATTTCCGGAAGCTTGTGCCAATTGGCCACTGCTGTATCGCGTGCACCGACGAGACACAAATCGAGCTTCCGGGAGTATTTCAGGCGAAGCTTTGGACTGGAGAGGGGTTGGATGCCGGCCTCCTGATTGGAGTTACCCCGGTCAGCATACTTCGAACCGGGCCCGATTCGTACAATGACACTTGCAGACGGAAAATGGACCGGTCGGAATTCCGCACCCCGCCTCCCGCGACGATTGCAGAGCCAAATCCAGGTGCTGGCAGGGCTGCACCGGGCTGTTCGAAGCCAGAAATTATGCCATTACGGCTTGGTTCCAATTTATGTATATGTATAACTGGATTCAAGGCCGCATTCAGTTTTGCATAATTCACTAACATGTTGATTTTGATGGATTTATTTATGGCAATCAATGGGTATCAACTTGCCATACGCAATTCATCTTTACGTGTCTTTTGTCCAATGGGGTGAGTTTTCCCGGCCGGCAAGATGGGCTCCGGCGCACGAGAATCCAAGGAGGCGGGCGATGAAATATACGTTTTTGGTTATTCTGGCTCTGGTAGCGGCGGTAGTGTTCAGCGCCCAACCGGCCTGGTCACAAGTGGAATCCGGAACGATCTCCGGAACTGTTACGGACCCGACAGGGGCGGTAATCCCCGGGGCCAACGTGGTGGCGAAGAGCGTCGCGACTGGGGCGGAAAGGACCACGAAAACCGGAGCCGGCGGCGGTTACGAGATTCCCGCACTTACGCCGGGTCTTTACGACATTTCGGTGACCACGAGCAACTTTTCGGCATTCAAGATTCGCGCCGAGGTAACGGTGGGCAGCAAGGTTACCGTGGATGCGCAACTGAGCGTGGGCGGCCAAACGACGGTGGTGGAAGTAGTGGGCGAAGGCGGAACGGCGGTCAACACGACGACGCAGGAGCTTTCGCAGACCGTCAATTCTCAGGAACTGGCGGACCTACCCAGTCTCACGCGAAACCCTTACGACTTTGTCGCGATTTCGGGGAATGTTAGCAGCGGCGATGCGACCACCTCTAACGCGATGTCGAGCTCCCAGAGCATCAGCGGCCAAGGCGTAGGCTACTCGCTGAACGGGCAACGCGAGGCCGGCACGGAAATCCTGCTGGATGGTGTTGAAAACGTAGCGGTGTTCGGAGCCACGGTGGGCGAGCAAGTCCCCATAGACTCCGTGCAGGAATACAGCATCATCACGAACAACTTCTCTCCCGAGTATGGCCGCGCTTCAGGAGGTGTGGTCAACGTGTCCTCGAAATCGGGCACGAACGAAATCCACGGCTCTGCCTGGGAATTCAACCGGCTGTCCGCGTACACCTCCAACACGTATGAGAACAACGTAAACGACGTCCCAAGGGGCGAATACACGCGGAATCAGTTCGGCTTCGCGGCTGGCGGACCGATCATTAAGGATAAGCTGTTCATTTTTGAGAGCACGGAGTGGACGCGAGTTCGGAGCGCGGCGAGCGTGACGGCGGAGGTGTTCGATCCAAGCTTTACGGCGATGTTGCCGACGAATGCCGCGGCGTATTTCACCGCCTTCGCAGGCGCCACCGCGACTCCCTCCGCCACCGTGACGGCAGGGGATTTGGCCGCGAACGGTGTGACAATCAATCCGATCAACGGCGTAACCCCGGTTTCGCCTACGCAGCCGATCTTCGATATTATCAACTTTAGGGCGCCATTCGACGCCGGCGGCGACGTTCCGCAGAACACATACAGGCTGCTGGGACGCATTGACTACAACCTGAGCGACAAGACCACAATGTTTTTCCGCGTGGGCCGCGAAGATGAAGATGAATTTGCAGGCGCGACTTCCTACTCAGCGTATCCCGAGTATAACGTAGGCAGCGCAAACGTGAACCAGTCGTACCTCGTGACGTTGAATCACACCTTCAGCGCCAATGTTCTGAATAGCGCGAAGGTCAGTTTCACGCGGTTCAACGACCTGGATTCCTTCAACACGGCACTGACAAACACACCGAACCTGTTTATCAATTCGGGCTCGCCCGCGGACCCGGCCACCGGAAACGTGATTGATTTGCCGGGGCTGGAAAACGTAGCACCCGGCCTTGGCGGCCTGCCCTTCGGTGGTCCGCAGAACACGCTTCAGGTGGAGGATGACCTATCGTGGACGAAGGGGAAGCACTCGCTGAAGTTCGGCGGGCAGTTTACGTACATACAACTGAACGTGGCGTACGGTGCGTACGTTCAAGCAGTGGAACAGCTCAGCGGCACGGGCGGCTTGCAGGCGGGAATGGATGCGCTGGTCAACACGTTCGACAATCCCAATGGCAGCCCGCTCATCAACTTTGCAGCGAGGGTGGATCCCCAAGGCGCGCTACCATGCGTTGCAACGCCAGCGTTTTGGAATACAGGCGACCCCGCCGATCTGATCGGCACTCCTGCCTGCACGGTGACACCGCCGCTGAGCGGCGCCGATGCTGCGCGAAGCTATCGCTACAAAGACTGGGCGCTCTACGCGCAAGACAGCTTCCGTGCAACACGCCGTCTCACTCTCAACTACGGTCTGCGATTTGAGCATTTTGGCGTGCAGCACAACAATCACCAGGACCTCGATTCCAACTTCTACTTTGGTCCCGGCAGCGGACTCTACGAGCAAGTCCAGAGCGGCGGAGTGCAGATCGCTCCACAGAGCCCCATTGGCCAATTCTGGGCTCCGGACTGGGGTACGCCGGCGCCAAGAGTTGGCTTTGCCTACGACATCTTTGGAGACGGCAAGACCAGTTTGAGGGGCGGCTACGGGATCAGCTACGAGCGCAACTTCGGCAACGTGACCTACAACGCCAGCTTCAATCCGCCGGCTAGCGCCGTGGTGTCCGCGACCTGCCCGGCCGGATCCATCACGTGCACGTCGGTCATTACCAATAACGATCTTGGCCCTCTTGGTCAGCCTGGCATGCCCAGTTTGCTTCCGCCCGCAGAATTGCGCATGCCGGACCCGCGAATCAAGACGGCCTCGACGCAATTCTGGAGCCTCGCCGTTCAGCGGGAACTGGCAAGAAACACGGTGTTTGAGGTTTCTTACAGCGGAACACATGGGGTCCATCTGTACGATATCGAGAACATCAACCTGGTGGGTGCCGGCAATGTGTACCTGGGTGAAAATCCTTCCAGCGCTGAATGCGCGGGAGAGGGAACGCCGAATGATCCCGACACGGATGAACCTATTTGCCTTACGCGGCCAAACAATCAGTATTCCAACATCAACATGCGCGGCAGCCTGGGTTCCAGCAGCTACAACGCTCTGAATTTGAAGTTTCAGACGCAAAACATCCACAATACGGGCCTGAGCCTTGTCGCCAACTACACATGGTCGCACTCGCTGGATGACATCAGCTCAACCTTCTCGGAAGACCTCCAAGGCGGCTCGGGATATATCGGCAGCCTTGGATACACCAACGTGCTCGATCCGAAGCTGGATTGGGGCAGCTCGGACTACGACATCCGAAACCGCATCGTAGTTTCTCCGATCTGGGAGACGCCCTGGTTCAAGAGCGGCAGCGGCATTGAGCGACAAGCGCTGGGCGGCTGGATATTCTCGAGCATCATCACGGCACGCACGGGGATTCCGTTCTCCGTGTACGACTACACCAACGACTTTAACTTTTATACGGTACCGCGATTGACACCTGCTACTCCGATCACGCAGTACCGCACCGGCGCTGCAGTGCCCAGTGGAGCGGCGGGCGTATTCAATGTCTTGACGGTGCCCCTACCAGCCAGTTTTGCTCCTCTTGATCCAGCGCTGGGTATTTCGGACTTCGGGCCCTATCCGGCCAACATGACTCGCAGAAATGCGTTTCGCGGGCCGGGCGCCTGGAACTCCGATCTCGCGATCGCCAAGACTTTCAGACTTACCGAGCGGTTCGGCTTGGAGTTCCGGGCTGAACTCTTCGACATGTTCAACCACGCCAATCTTTACGTATTCGGGGGCAATCTCGATTATGACGGTCCGCAGTCAACGCCGCTGCAGGTGACTGCATACAAGGGCGGTCTTGGCTCGCTCGCCCTTGGCGGCAACCATGACGAGCGCCGGTTCGGGCAGTTCTCACTCCAGCTCAAGTTCTAACCGCGTTTCAGGGCGTGAGCTGATATTTGTAATGGGGAGCCGCGAGGCTCCCCATTTTTTTGCCTCCGCTTGCCAGGATCGCCGCTCCCCGGTCGAAAACCATCAGCTTAGCGCCGGTTCCGGCATCTGTACGCTCGCCGGGTGCAACTTCAGGCGCTCCCTGCGCGTATAATGGATGAGCACCCGAGCGCGTAGCGCGTCCCAAACGACACCCATGGCTCCCAGAATACCCATCTCCGGCAAGACCTCCATGACACTAGGGGAGGCCGTACGGATCGCCACAGCGAGCCTGTGGGCACACAAAATGCGCAGCGTGCTTACGCTGCTGGGAGTCGTCATCGGGGTGACGTCGGTGATCGCTGTGGTCAGCCTGGTGAGCGGACTCAACCGCTACGTGGCTGAAAAGGTTGTGGGCCTGGGCGCGGACGTCTTCATGATCAACCGCTCGCCCTCGATTATTACCAGCATCGATCAATGGGAGGCTGCGCAGAAACGCCGGAAATTTCACTACGACGACTACGTGGCGCTGCGAGACGCCTGCCACAGCTGCGAAGCCGTTGCCGGGAACATGCAAAAGCGAGGGCAGGTGAAATACGGCACAAACTATCTGTCCGACACGAACATCGTGGGATTTACGCACGAAATGCCGGAGGTCTTGAGCCGCGAACTTGCGGAGGGGCGCTATTTCACTCAGCTCGACGACGAGCGCGGCGCGCCCGTGTGCGATGTGGGATTTGACATTGTGGATAAGCTGCTGCCCGGATCGAACCCTCTCGGCAAGGAAATCAAGGTGGACACGGGCACTTGCGAAGTGATCGGCGTGGCGAAAAAGCGCGGATCGGTAATGGGACAATCCCAGGACAATTGGGTGATTATGCCCCTGAGCACCTACCAGGAAATGTATGCCAGGGACGATTCGGTCCGCCTATGGGTTAAGGCGGACGGCACCAAGGCACTTGATCCGACGATGGATGAGGTGAGGATGATTTTGCGCGGACGCCGGCATTTGAAGTACGCGGACGCCGACGATTTCGCGATGGAAACGAACGCATCGTTCCTTTCGATCTGGAGCAGCATCAGCGGCACGTTTTTCGGGGTGACGATCGGGATCGCGTCAATTTCGCTGATCGTGGGCGGAATCGTGATCATGAACATTATGCTCGTATCGGTGACGGAGCGGACCCGGGAGATCGGCCTGCGAAAATCACTTGGCGCGCGGCAGAGCGATATCCGCATGCAATTCCTGATCGAATCCTCGACGATCGCTTTAGTTGGAGGAATTTGCGGAGTGGCCCTGGGCATCCTGCTGGCCAAGATTGTGACTCTAACGACGTCGCTGCCGAGTTCCGTGCAGATTTGGTCGGTGCTGATGGGGTTGATCGTGGCCACGAGCGTGGGGCTATTTTTTGGTGTGTATCCGGCGGCGAAGGCCGCGCGGCTCGATCCGGTGGTTGCGTTGCGAGCCGACTAATCGGGAGAGACAGTGGCGATACGCAAGACAGGAAAGTTCGGCGAATTCAAAGAGGCGATCGCGCTCGCGCTCGACGTGCTCTGGCGGAATCCGCTGCGGTCGTTTCTGACCGTGCTGGGAATCGTTATAGGCGTGACGACGATCATCGTGATCGGTGCCGTCATCAACGGGTTAAATTCCAACGTGCTCGGCAACATTTCATCGCTTGGTTCGAGCACGATTATCGTTTCCAGGATCTCGTGGGCCACGTTCGGACGTATCCCGATGGAAGTGCTGCAGCGCAAGGACATCAAAGCGGAATGGGTTGACGGCGTGGCGCTGCTGCCGCACATCGTGGCCGCCAGTCCGGCCGGACAGATAGCGAACTACGAGGTCGGTGCGGGATCTAGCGAAGTGCGACGCGGGAATTTGCGAGCAAAGAATGTGATTCTGGAAGGAGATGGTCCCTCCATCTCACAGATCAGCAACTTCAATTTGACGAGTGGCCGGTTTTTCAATCAAACCGACAACGACTACCATTCTTCGGTCGTGGTTCTAGGCTCCACAACTGTCAAGACGCTTTTCCCCAACGGCGAGGATCCGATAGGGCAGGAGGTGCTGCTGGAGGGGCATGTCTTCACGGTGATCGGCGTGCTGGAGCAACAAAAGCAGGCGCTGGGAACTGGCGACAATCCTCAGGACAACATCGCCTGTGTTCCGTTTTCGGTGATTATGAAGCTGCACCCGGAATTCAAGGACGTGATTATTCTCGCCAAGGCAGACAGCACGGAAGATTTGCCCGCGGCAGTTGACGAGGTCCGCGGGTATATGCGGCGGATGCGGAAGCTCCCCTCCGATAAGAAAGATGATTTTGAAATCATGACCACGGATACTTTTGTCCAGACCTGGAACGAGATTTCGAGCGGAATATTCATTGTGATGCTGGCGGTGGGTTCGGTGGCGCTGCTCGTGGGCGGCATCGGAGTGATGAACATCATGCTCGTGAGCGTGACGGAGCGGACGCGCGAGATCGGGGTGCGCAAAGCGATCGGCGCGCGCCAGTCAAACATCCTTGCGCAATTTCTGCTCGAGGCCGTAACGCTCGCAGGGCTTGGGGGCACCGTCGGCGTGCTGCTCGGCTGCATCATCGTTCTTGCGATCCGGCTTGCGTTCTCGTCCTTTCCAGCCTCCGTTTCGTTCACTTTGGTGGTGATCGGCGTGTCGGTCGCCAGCATGATCGGGATATTCTTCGGCGTATATCCGGCGTGGAAAGCGGCGCGGTTGAATCCAGTTGAGGCGTTACGTTACGAGTAGGGGCGAGGGGTGAGGGCGAGGGGCGAGCGAAACCCTCGGCCAAGCCGGCGTTATCCTGCTTTGCTACGGAGTCGCTGGATTAGGCCAGAAATCATGCGGCCCACTTCGTCAGTCAGCCCCAAGATTCGCTCAGTCTCTTTCGGTTGCAGGTATCCCAGACGCACAGTAATCAATATGTGCGTCTCGAGTTCGAGCAGCGATCCCCTCGCCATCGAGAGATGATGCAAGTAATCACCGGTGTGCTTCCGCCCATGGCCTTCAGCGATGTTCGCGGGCACCGAGACAGCTGCCCGCTCAATTTGAGAGATCAAGCCGAAATTTTCGTCGTGCGGAAGTCGTTTCGCAAGGTCATAACTAGCTACGACTAGGTCCATAGACTTTTGCCAGACGAGCAGGTCGCGATAGTGCTTAATGTCGCCAGGCATCTCTCGCCCCTCAACCCTCGCCCCTCGTCCCAGTGAGTGACGCGAGGGACGATTCGAATGGAGCGCGGGCTACGCCACGCTCGGTGATGATGGCGGCGATGAAACGCGCGGGCGTGACGTCAAAAGCAGGGTGAGCTGCGTGGACGTCGGGGGCGATGCGCACGCCGGCGAGGTGCGTGACTTCTTCTTCCGAGCGTTCTTCGATGGGAATCTGATCTCCGGAGGCAATCGAAAGATCGAGCGTCGAAATCGGCGCAGCGACATAGAACGGCACTTTGTTTTCCCGCGCGAGGACCGCAATTCCATACGTACCGATTTTGTTCGCGGTGTCGCCATTGCGCGCGATGCGGTCGGCGCCGACAACGACGGCCGACACGCCTCCTGTCTTCAGAAAATGCCCAACCATGTTGTCGGTGATGAGCGTGAGCGGAATGTGGTCCTGATGGAGCTCCCAAGCTGTCAGCCGCGCGCCCTGCAGGTAGGGCCGCGTCTCGGGCACCAGCACTTCAATACGGTAGCCGCCCTCGACCGCCATGCGAATTACGCCGAGGGCCGTGCCGATTCCGCCGGTGGCGAGCGCGCCTGCGTTGCACTGGGTCATCACGCGGCCGCTTTTTGGCAGCAGCTCGGCGCCGAATCGGCCGATGCGTTCGTCGGCTTCGCGGCGCTCCTGGTGGAGGTTTTGCGCTTCCTCGACGAGCGAGGTCCTAACGCGCGCGAGTCCAGCTTCACCGTCGTTCGTGGCTGCCAGCGCGAGCGCGTCAAACCGTTTTTTGAACCGGTCAATGGCCCAGAAGAGATCCACAGCAGTAGGGCGCGTGCGCGCGAAGGTGTCGCAAATCGTTGCGAATTCGGATCGCAATTCCGCGAGCGTCTTCGCCTTCGAGCGTTGGACGCCGAGCGCAATGCCCATGGCCGCGGCCACGCCGATCGCCGGCGCGCCGCGGATAACCATGTCCTTGATGGCTTGCGCGAGCTCGCGGTAGTCCGTATACGTGTGGTGGACGACCTCACCGGGCAGGCGGCGCTGGTCGAGCAAAATCACGCCTTCGGATGTCCACCGGATTGGTTCAACGCTTCGCAATATTCTTCTCCGTTTCCGCCGCGCGGCGCACAATTCCGGGCCGCTTCGCCTTCGCCATCAGTCATTTATTCTAACTGATTCGGCAGCGAAGAAAGTTGCGGAGCTAGTGGAGAGGCGGGATGTGGCGCAGTCCGTGTGTGCCGATCAGCGTCGCGATCACCTGAAATGAGTTGTAACTCGTATGAACCAGGAAGCTAGCCAGGACGGTACGGGTAGACGCCCGCACATACGTCAGCACGATACCTACGAATACGAGAGCAGCGATCTGCCACGGCCCGCCCCACAATTGCCGCGCGTGCAACATCCCGAAAACAACTCCTGTGACGAGGACGCCCGCGGCGATCCCCCAGCTTCGCGCAAGAACAGGATAGATATAACCTCGAAAGATTGTCTCCTCGACCGCCGGAGCAACCGTGACAGCCATCAACATCAGAAAAAGTGCGGCGTGGCGGTTCTGGAAGAGTAACTGGATCGGGAGGCTGTGCTTCGGCGGGGAAAGGGCGGCGACCAGCGACGTTGCGAACCCTAGAAATAATCCGCCAAGAACGAACGCAGCGTAGCTCAGCGTACGAGGGAATCCGGAAATCTCGAGCGCGTGCCAGCCGATCGTGCGCCAAAAGGGACGGCCAAATCGCAGGCGCATCTGCAATGCCAAGTATCCGAGGATGCAGAGATCCAAGAGGACAGAAATCAAAACGTCCGCACTGCCTTTATCGAGGAGAGATTTGTGAGGCCCAGGCCTGGCAACAGCCAGCAGATTGAGGCCGATAGCCAACACGACAACCGAGAGAAGCCCAATTGCGATGCAAGCCAGGCCGAAGGTTAACAGGTCAAGCCAGCTCCATGGCACGCGGAGATCTTCAGGTACATCCGTCGGCGACGAAGAGCGAAGCCCTCGCGCGGCTGAGTCCTCTTCGCCCGAGGTTTCCGACGAAGGGTCAACGTTGCCGGGTTTCGGCGGTTCGGGAGGAAGCGAGAGTTCGTCGTTCATGCTCATCGTCGCGAGTGGGCGTCAATTCTGGAGGGCGCGGGCCAGAATCTGGCCTGTGTAGGACTTCTTTACGCGCGCGACCTGCTCGGGCGTGCCCTCCGCTACGACGCGCCCGCCAGCCTCGCCGCCTTCGGGGCCGAGGTCAATGATCCAGTCCGCCTGCTTGATTACGTCGAGATTGTGCTCGATGATCAGCACCGTGTTGCCAAGCGAGACGAGACGATTGAGCACGTCGAGCAACTTCTTGACGTCATCAAAATGTAGGCCCGTCGTAGGCTCGTCAAGAATATAGAGTGTGCGGCCTGTCTGCCGCTTCGAAAGCTCGCGCGCGAGTTTCGTGCGCTGCGCCTCGCCGCCGGAAAGCGTGGTCGCCGATTGCCCCAGCTGGACATAGCCCAGGCCGACGTCCACCAAAGTTTGCAGCTTCAGCTGGATGGCGGGGATATTTTCGAGGACCTTGAGAGCTTCTTCGATCGGCAAATCGAGCAGATCGGAAATCGAGCAGCCCTTGTAGCGCACCGCGAGCGTCTCCGCGTTGTAGCGCTTCCCGCGGCACACTTCACAAGTGACGTACACGTCGGGCAGAAAATTCATTTCGATGCGCCGCTGTCCATCGCCCTGGCACGCCTCGCAGCGGCCGCCCTTCACGTTGAAGCTGAACCGGCCCGGTTTGTATCCGCGCTCGCGGGATTCGGGCAGCATCGCATATATCTCGCGAATGGGAGCGAATACTCCCGTATAAGTGGCGGGATTCGAGCGCGGCGTGCGCCCGATCGGCGCCTGGTCAATCTGGACGACCTTATCAATATGCTCGGCGCCGGCCAGGGCGCGATGAGCGGCGGGTTTTTCCATCGAGCGATAGAGTTTCGCGGCGAGCGCGCGGTAGAGAATGTCGTTCACGAGCGTGGATTTACCGGAACCGGAAACGCCGGTGACAACCGACAAAAGTCCGAGCGGAATGGTCACGTCAATATTCTTCAGGTTGTTCCCGTGCGCGCCGAGGATCGCGAGCGATTTGCCGTTGGGACTGCGTCGCTCGTTGGGCACTGCGATTTTCATCCGCCCCGAAAGATATTGCCCGGTGAGCGACGCCGGATTCGCGGCGATTTCTTCCGGCGCGCCCGACGCAACCAGGTAACCTCCGGTTTTTCCGGCGCCGGGGCCAAGGTCCACTACGAAGTTGGCGCGGCGAATAGTTTCCTCGTCGTGCTCGACGACGAGAACCGTATTGCCGAGATCGCGCAGGGTCTCCAACGTCGAAAGCAGACGACCATTGTCGCGAGCGTGGAGGCCGATCGAAGGTTCGTCGAGGACATACAGCACGCCGCGGAGGCGGGAGCCAATCTGCGTGGCGAGCCGAATGCGCTGGGCTTCCCCGCCGGAAAGAGTTGCCGCGGAACGATCGAGCGTCAGATATCCCAGTCCCACGTTGAGCAGGAAATCAATTCGCTCGGCAATTTCTGTGAGCGGGCGCCCGGCAATTTTGAGCTGCCGCGGCGTGAGCCGGCTGCGAATTTTGTCCACGGCCGGACGGGCCCGCGTGAGCGGGAGCGCCGTGAAATCCGCGATGGAAAGCCCGGCAATTTTCACCGCGAGACTCTCAGGCCTCAGCCGGCGCTCGCCGCAAGCGGCGCAGGGCGCGGGCGACATATATTGCGTGAGCCATTCGCGGTAATTATCGGAATTGGAATCTCCAAGGCTGCTTTCCAGGTGCCCCAAGACTCCCTGAAAATTCAAGCTCTTGCTCGAGGAACCATTGGAAGGATTCCCCTGCAGAATCAAGTTCTGTACCTTGCGGGGCAGCTTTTCAAACGGCGCGTCCAGATCAAAACCATGAGCCGCGGCGGCGATTCGCAGCGTGCGCTGCAGATAGCTCGAACCGGAGCCGGGGCCAAGGCCGCCCTCGAAGAGCGGCTTGGTCCAATCCACAATTATCTTCGCGGGATCGAAATCATATTTCGAGCCGAGGCCGTTGCATTCCGTGCAAGCGCCATAGGGCGAATTGAAGCTGAACGAGCGCGGCTCGAGCTGTGGGACAGAGATGCCGCAATCCGGGCACGCGAGCTTGTCGGAATACACGTGCTCCTCGCCGCCGACCACGGCGATGGTGACGAGGCCGCCGGTGAGTTTCAGCGCGGTCTCAACGGATTGCTCGAGGCGCTGCGCGATGCCGCTTTTCAGCAGCAGGCGGTCCACGACGATCTCGATGGTGTGATTCTTGCGACGGTCGAGCGCAACGGGCTCGTCAATATTCACCAGGTCGCCATCCACGCGCGCCCGGACATAGCCTTCCTTGGCGTACTTTTCGAGTTCTTTTCGGTACTCGCCCTTGCGTCCGCGGACAACCGGCGCGAGGACCATGATGCGATCCTCCGGCTTGAGCGCCGTCACAGCCTGCACGATCTGTTCGGTGGATTGCCGCGCGATGGCCTTGCCGCATTTCGGGCAGTGCGGCGTGCCGATAGCGCTATAGACCACGCGGAGGTAGTCGTAGATTTCCGTGATTGTGCCAACGGTTGATCGGGGCGAGCGCGTGGTGGTTTTCTGCTCGATGGCGATCGAGGGCGAAAGTCCCTCGACCGAATCCACGTCGGGGCGCTCCATCTGGTCGAGGAATTGGCGCGCGTAGGCTGAGAGCGACTCCACGTAGCGGCGCTGGCCCTCGGCGTAGAGGGTGTCGAAAGCGAGCGAGGATTTGCCCGAGCCGGACAGCCCGGTGATGACCGTCAGGGTGTTGCGCGGGATTTCCAGGCTGATGTTCTTGAGATTGTGCTGCCGGGCGCCCCGGATAACGATTTTCTTCAGACCCATGGATGAAGTGTCCCGTACAGACGAGCCCACTACACACTGGGTAGAATGCGCCCAGTGTAATCTATCAACTTAGCAAGTGCGGCGGGACGCGGTCAAGTCGGCTTGCGGGAAGGCGCGGGCAGGCGGTACAAAACGTGTCTGCGGAGCGGATGGCCCTCGGGAAGATTCGGGTGATCGAAGTCGTCGGCGGGGTCGTGAGTCATGCCGATCTTCTCCATCACGCGGCGCGAACGAATGTTCGCGGGGACGGTGAAGGAAACCAAGGCATCGAGCGCCAGCGATTCGAACGCGTGGCGAACCGCCGCGCCGGCCGCTTCCGTGGCAAGGCCTCGTCCCCAATACTCCGCGGACAACCTCCATCCGATTTCTACGCACGGCGTGAAATGAGCCTGGAAGGACGGAATCGAGAGCCCCGCAAATCCAATGAACCCACCCTCTTGGCGAAGTTCGAGCGCGTACAGGCCAAATTCATGTTCGCGGAAATGACTCTCGATGCGATCAACAAGGAGATTGCTTTCGGCGGGCGATAGACGCGCGGGCATGAATTCCATCACTCGCGCGTCGGCGTTCAAGCGTGCGAATGGCTCGCGGTCTCGTTTCTTCCAGTTTCTAAGCAACAGACGCTCGGTTTCGATCAACGTAGTACTTTTCGCCTTTCGCCCCGTTCGCCAAATGGTACTGCGGAAGTTTTTGCTGGCTGCAAGGACTTTTTACCCGGGACTCGCTCGACACGGTGTTTGATTTCAGCAGCTTAGCTTTGGTTTTTGGCGTGCCTTACATATCCGCGTCAGGGGGAGGAAAGCCGAGGATCCCTATAGGGGATTGAGGGCTGGGCCGGCTTCCTTCCCCCGGCCACTACCGCCGTCCGTTACTTTCGCCTACCCCTTCCGATGTGCGGCGGGGTGTGCAGGCATTCAACACTTCACTTCATCTTCGCCTCGACGATGCCGGCAGGAATTCTTTCCACGCGCATTCACGCCAGCGCAAGTTTCGTGTAAATTTAGATGGAATAACTCACGACAGAGTTGGGGCGTGGTCCAATTGGTAGGGCACCTCACTGTTAATGAGGACGGTGTTGGTTCGAGTCCAACCGCCCCAGCCAACTCTCTCCGTTAATCCTTGATGATGGGAAAATTGGCCTCGGTCCACCCGCGCCAGCCGCCGTCCATGGAAATCACGTTGCGATAACCCATCTTCTGAAGATTTTCGGCCGCCAAGGCGGAGCGGAATCCGCCGCCGCAATATAGAACGATCGTAGCTTCCTTGTCCGGGACCGTCTTTTCGATATCGCGCTCGATGATGCCCTTGCCGAGGTGGATCGCGCCGGGAATATGGCCGCGCGCCCATTCGGAATCTTCGCGCGTGTCCACGACGATGATTTTCTCGCCGGCGTCGAGCCGCTTTTTCGTGTCGCGGAAGTCTTCTTCCTTGATGTGCGACTTCGCGGCTTGCACGAGCTTCAAGAATCCTTCGGGATGATCCGGAGCCATCGCTTCACCTCGCCTGTTCGTGAGAAGGAAAAAACTCTACCACAGAGGACACGGAGAAGGCACAGAGTTCACGGAGAAAACCGGTTTCAGATTTGTGGATCATTTCATGTCGCGCCAGTTGGGACCTGCCTTAGTGTCCACGACCAGCGGAACGCGCAATTTGTGCACGCCCTCCATGACTTCCTTGACGAGTTTCGTGAGGCGCGGCAATTCTTTTTCGTGCGCCTCGAACAGCAATTCGTCGTGAACCTGCAGGATCATGCGCGATTTGAAATCACCGGCCAGGCGGCGGTCGAGTTCGATCATGGCAAGCTTGATAAGATCGGCGGCGGCGCCCTGCATGGGTGTGTTCATCGCGGTGCGCTCGGCAAAACTGCGCAAATTCGGTTGTGGCGAATTGATCTCGGGGATTTGCCGCGTACGTCCGAATAGCGTCCGGGTGAATCCGGCCTTGCGAACCTCCGCAATCTGCGCGTCGAGATATTTTTTCACGCCGCTGTAGCGCTCGAAATACGCGGTGATGAATTTAGAGGCTTCCTTCGTGTCAATTCCAAGCTGCTGCGCCAGGCCGAACGCGGACAGGCCGTAGATCACGCCGAAGTTGATCACCTTCGCGACGCGGCGGTGATCCGGCGTTTGCGCCATGGGCCCCACGCCGAAGACTTCCTGCGCCGTGCGCGAGTGAATGTCCTCTCCGTGGCGGAAGGCCTCGGTGAGCACGGCGTCCTCGGAAAGGTGCGCCAAAATGCGCAGCTCGATCTGCGAATAGTCCGCGGAGAGAAGGACGCGTCCCGGCGGCGCGACGAACGCGGCCCGGATTTCGCGGCCGAGCGCGGTGCGCACCGGAATATTCTGCAAATTCGGGTTCGACGAGCTCAGCCGGCCCGTTGCAGTGCCCGTCTGGCTGAGTCGCGTGTGGAGACGCCCGGTCGCGGGATGGATCAGCTTGGGCAGTGCGTCCGCGTAAGTGGACTTCACCTTCGCCAGCTCGCGATGTTCGAGGATTTTTTTCGGCAGCTCGTGGACCAGAGCCAGCTCCTCCAGGACTTCGGCGGCTGTGGAACGCGCCTTGGCGCGGCTGCGGAGCGGCGGCTGCAGATTCAATTTATCGAAAAGGACTTCCGCAAGCTGCTGCGTGGACTTGACGTTGAATTCGAATCCAGCGAGGTCGAAGATACTTTTTTCGAGCGCCTCGATCTCCTCCTGTGCCTTCACTGAGATTTTTTCCAGCTCCTTCGAATCCACTCCGATGCCTGCGACCTCCATGCGAGCCAGCACTGGCGCAAGCGGCAGGTCTATCTTTTCGTAAAGGTCCGCGAGGCCCTGCTTTTCCACTTCCGCTCGCAACACGGGCGCGAGACGCAGCAGAAAATCGGCTCGCTCGCCAGGCGCGCCGGAAAGCGTGCGATTCATATTGCGGAGCACGACCTCGGCGAGCGCGTGATTGGCGGTGGTAGGCCGCAGTAGATAGGAATAAAGAATTGTAGCGTGGCGGATTCCGGCGACAGCACTTGCGCCGTCCGCGGAATCTGGCGAGGCCAGCAAGTGGAACAGCTTCGGATCGTGCACAACTTTGGGGCGCTTCGGGTCGGCGAGCCATTCCTTCATTGCCGCGAGAGTTTTGTTCTCCGCGTCGTTTGCGGATGTTCGCGCCGCGTCGGGTTTCGAAGAAACTTCGACGCCGGTCACGCGCGTGCCGAAGCCTTCGTCATCCGGGTCCTGCGAATCGAGTCCCAGCCAGACGGCAGTTTCCTGGCTGCGCGGAACCGCGTCGAGCAACTTTCGCAGCGCGGCAGGCGAATCGAGTGCGGCGTAGTCGGTGGTGCGGTCGTCTGCAGCCACCGGCGAAGAGACGGCGAGTTCCTTCAGAAGTGACGTGAAGCCGAGCTCGGCATACAGCGCGCGCAGGGCGGCGACGTCTGGCTCTTGAATCCGCAGCGCATCGAGCGAAAGCGGAACAGGCGCGTCGGTGGGGATGGTGGCGAGTTGCTTGCTGAGGCGCACGAATTCGCCGTTCTTTTCGAGCGCCTCACGATAGCTCGTGGGTTTCACTTCGGCGGCGTGCGCCAGAGCCTCTTCGGCGCTGCCGTACTGTTGAATCAGCTTTCGCGCGCCGACTTCGCCTATGCCGGGTTTTCGCCGCTCGCCGGGAGCCGGTTTGTCATTGGGATTGCGCGCGCCGGGAATATTGTCAATCGAGTCGCCCATCAGGGCCATCACGTCGGCCACTTTTGACGGCGGAACGCCCATGATCTCCTCGACTTTTTTCTCGTCAATGATCAGGTCGCTCTTGGCCGGATTGAGAACGCGCACGCGCCGGCCGACGAGCTGCATCAGGTCCTTGTCGCTGGTGACGATCAGTACGTCGAGGTCTTCTTTCGCGGCCTGCCGCGCGAGCGCGCCGATCACGTCGTCAGCCTCATAACCGGGATATTCGAGAATGGACAGGCGCATCGCCTCGCAATATCGCCGGACGAACGGGATCTGAATCGCGAGGTCTTCGGGCATGGGAGGGCGCTGGGCCTTGTATTCGGCGAAAAGCTTGTCGCGGAATGTGGGGGCGGCGACGTCGAAGACCACCGCCAGGTAATCCGGGCGCAGGTCTTTGCTCTGCATCAGCCGCCGCATCATGGTGGCAAAGAGGTAAGGGACCTTCGTAGGGATACCCGTGGAGGTCTGCAGACGGTCCATGGGCGCGAAGAAAGCACGGAAGATGTAGCCCATGGCGTCAACCAGGAACAGGCGCTTTGTGGTTTTCGGGGCCATGAAAATAGGGTTGCTGGCACCCACTGAATCGCGGATGGCCGGCAGGGAGGCGAGTATACCAGACCGAGAATGGCTTAAGACTGGCCACAGAGGAGACCGAGAGGGCGCAGAGAGCACAGAAAAAGCGGGCCGCACCCCTTCGCTAGGGCACTGAGGATAGGGAGGCGCAGAGGGCCCAGACACGAGAGGCAGGCCGCGGGCGGATATGTGAGGCAGACAAGTACGTTGATATGTGATAGTTGTGAAATATTCGGCTGCGGCCCTGCGTATTAATCCATGGACAGACAGAAGACGACCGGGACGATGAGCGACGCGGATCTGGCAGACGTGCTGTCCCAAGTCCGGGCGGGCGATACCGACGCCTGGGGCGAGCTCTATCGCCAATACGCTCCGGCGATTTTCAGGTTTTGCCGCAGGCTGTTGCCGGCCCGCGAGGACGCGGAAGACGCGACGACGGAAATTTTCATGAAAGTGCGCCAGAAACTCGGTACGTATGATTCCTCGCGGCCGTTTACGGCCTGGCTATACAAGGTTGCGAGCAACCACTGCTGGGACACGCTGCGCCGCCGGCGCATTCGCCAGGACCTGGAGACCGGCGACCTGGACACACTTCCACTGGAGCATCCCGACCCCAGCCAGCTCGAACGCCTGCAGGCCGAGCACACGAGCAAAGAGGTCCGCACGGGCCTTGCGCGGCTTCCTGACCGCGCGCGGATGGCGCTGGTGCTGCGCTACTACGCGGACATGAGCTACGAAGAAATTGCCGACACGCTGGGCGTGCGCCGTGCGTTCGTGGGAGTTTTGCTGCTGCGCGCGCGGCATCAATTGCGCGATGAGCTAAGCGAAAGCGGCGATGTGAGCGCTCTAAAAGCTTCCGCAGGGGGTACGCCATGAACCAATCAGATGGTCATTTCGACGAGATGACCGGTCTGCTCTATCTAGAGGGTCAGCTAGACCCGGGCCGCGCGAGCGAAGTCTCCGCGCACCTCGGGTCGTGTCGCGCGTGCAGCGAAATCGTCCACGCACTTGAAGCAGAGGGCCTCTGGCTGAGGGAAGCTCTCGCCGTGGAAGATGAATCAATTCCTGCCAGCGTGATCGCGGCCCCGGCACGCGGCGGGGCCCACTGGGGATGGATCGCGGCGTTCGCGCTCGGCACCGGCGGCGCCTACACGCTTTGGACTAGTTTCGTGGAACCGTGGTACGCACAGGCCTCGCAGGCAGGTTTCACGCAGGGAAATCTTATGACCATGCTCTTTTTTACCGGCGCTTTCTGGAAAGGATGGGACGCGATGCGAAGCTTGACGGAATTCATGGCGGTGGCCACTCTCGGGACGGTTGCAATTTGGCTGCTCCGGAAGCAATGGCAGCGCTTCACCGCGATTGCATTCGTGATGGGCGCGCTGGCTGTCGCGCTGACGCTGCCTCAACCGGTGGCGGCCGCGGATGTAGAGCACGGCAATCCCAGTTACACGCTGCCGGCCGGGCAAGAGGTGAAAACCGATCTCATCGTAACCGCGGACCGCACGCGAATTGATGGAGACGTGGACGGCGATCTGATCGCCTTTTCCAGCAGCTTGACCGTGAACGGACACGTGAAGGGAGACATTATTGCTTTCGGCGCGGAAGTCCGCGTGAACGGCCCGGTGGATGGCAATGTGCGCGTGTGGGGCCAGACTTTCACCCTCGATTCGGCTGTTGCGAAAAACGTGATGGCCTGGACGGGCGCTTCGGAGTTCGATGAGAAGTCCACGGTCGGCGGCACGCTGACGATGTTTTCCGGCGCCACCGAACTGAACGGCAAGATTGCGGGAGACTTGCTCGCGTACGTTGGCGATTTGAACATAGGCGGCTCGCTGGGCCACGACGTGACTGTCCGGGGTGGGAAGTTAAATATAGGCCCGAATGCCGTAATTGTGGGCCAGACGAAATTCACGGGCGACCGTGAGCCGGAGGTTTCTCCGAGCGCAAGGCTGGGAAGTCCGATTCAGTTCACCCTGCTCAAACACGGTCCAAATTACAGCCGTCCCCGTTATTACTGGCATCAGGTAATGTACTGGGGCGCGAGCTTTGTGCTGGGCCTCGTGATACTTCTGATCGCACCGGGATTTTTCTTCGACACCGAACAGATGTGCAAAAAGATAGCTCCCGCATTCGGTTTCGGTGCGCTGTTCCTGTTTGCGACGCCCATCGCTGCGCTCATCGTTTGCGCCACAATCGTGGGCTTGAGCGTTGGCATACCCGTACTTCTTTTCTACGGAGTCGCTTTATACGCCGCGAAGATTTTCGTCGGCGCGTGGCTGGGGGAGAAACTGCTCGGCGCGGGAGTGGGAATTGGACCTGCGCTCGGGAGGCTGGCGCTTGGCCTCGCGATCCTGCGTGTCCTTCACATGGTGCCTTATGCCGGGTTTTGGGTCGGACTGCTTACCGTGATGTGGGGGCTCGGTGCCATGGTGCTCGCGCTTCACAGGAGAATGAGTCCCGCCGTCGCGGCTGCAGCCTGAGCGTCGCCTAATTCACCATGCGGCGGAGATTCTCGACCGCTTGCCGGGCGAGCGTGTAGCGCGGCTCGATACGCAAAGCATCCTGAAAGCACCGGCGGGCGCGGTTGAACTGGCCCTTGGCGTAATAGACGCGGCCCAGATTGAAATGAGGGAAATGCCGCGGATCGTAGCGCGGCGCCTTGATGGCCTGTTCGAGCCACGAGATGGCTTCGTCGTGGCGCCCCAGCGAAATTAAATACGCGCCGATATCGTTGTAGGGGTTGCCGAAGTCCGGGTCTACCTCGATCGCGCGCTTGCACTCCGCGATCGCCTCTTCCACTTTTCCCTGGTAATGATAGGTCCAGCCGAGAAACGTGTGCGCCTCGGCGGTCGGGAAAATCTCGATGGAAGTTCGGTAAAGCTCAGCGGCGCGATCGAGTTCGCCATTCATCTGCGCCTGGTACGCCTGCTGGAAAATTTCCCAGGCGAGTTTGCGTTTGTCGGCTGGCATTTTACGTTTATCGTCGCAAAGGAGCGGCCGACGCGCGAACGCTCAATCCCGCGAGCGCTTCTTCGGTCGTAATCAGCCGCGCGCCAAGAGTCTGCAATTCTTCCAGCGCGTTCCGGCCAGCCTCGGCGTCGAGTGCTTCGATCGCGTCTCTCACGACGGCAACCTTGCGGTGGCGCTCGAGCAATCCCTTCGCGGCGCACATCACGCAATACTCTGTGACCACGCCGAAGATCACGTAGTCTGCATCGGCCGGCAAACGTTCGACCAGCGCGCCCGCGTGGGGATTGTCGAAGACGTCGAGCGTCTGCTTTTCAAAAATCAGTTGGGGAAAACTCAGAACGTGATTCGGCATGGTCCGTGATGCATCATTCGGAATCGTGCAGAAGTTTGCTGCCAGTCCTTCGGAAATAATTCGCGCTCCGGAGGTGCCGCGAAGGCAGTGTGGTGGGAACCGCTCGAATTCGACATCGCCTTCCGGGTGGGAATCGCCACTGGAAATCAGAAGCGCACCCGCTTCGATTGCTCCGGAGACCAGGCGTTCAATATTGGGGATAATTTTCTCGGCTCCGGGAACGTATAGCTTTCCTCCCGGCAACATAAAATCTGCCTGGGCGTCCACTTCCCCAAAAACGGTTTTCTGCAGCGCCATCGGTTTGGGCCCCCGGGCTTGCAAACCTATTTTACCGCAAAGCTACGGATACGCTGGCGGACCTTTTCAAGTGAGCCTTGAAGCGCTTTGCTGTAGCTGACAGGATACTTGGCCGCGCGGTTGATCTGGCGATAGCGCTGCGGGAGCCGCGCAAGCCCCGCGATGCACCGGTCGCGCAGAATATTGATGGGTTCGGAGGGCGCGATGCGGCGGCCGTCGCGCATCACTTCCACGAGCAATGGCTCGCCGCCATTGGGCGGCTCGCTTTCAAGCGTGATGCGGTCGCTCTTAAATTCTCCATTCGCGGAATAGTAGCGGTACACCTGCTTGCGGCCCGGATACGTGGCCTTTGATTTAGTCAATTTCGCCGCTTCGCGGATTTTTCCGTCGCGTTCCACTTCGACGAGCTTGTAGATCAGATTCAGATGCGGAGCGTCGCCGGGAGTGGCGAGCGCGGTGCCTACCCCGAACGCGTCAATCGCCGCACCCTTGGCCAGCAGCGCCGCGATCCTGGTTTCATCTAGGTCGCCCGAGGCGAAAACTTTCACATCCTTCCATCCGGCGCGGTCGAGTTCTCGCCGCACCCAACGGCTGTCCCTGGCCAGATCGCCGCTATCGAGTCTGACGCCCGCGGGCTTGCGTCCCATCTCAATGATTTTGGCGAGCGCGCGTCGCACGTCGTACGTGTCCAGCAGCAGAACGGCGTCTTCCGGAAAAGCGTCGAGAAAATTGCGAAACGCTTCAGCCTCGCCCTCGTGAGCCATCACCCAGGAATGCGCCTGCGTCCCATACGTGTTCATTCCAAACTGCTGTCCGGCCAGAACATTCGACGTACCCTCGCAACCGCCAATCGCCGCGGCCCGCGCGGCCAATAAGCTGGCCTGGCTGCCATGCGCGCGGCGAGCGCCGAAATCCACAATCTGGCGGCCCTGCGCCGAGGTGACCACACGCGCGGCCTTGCTCGCAACCATGGTCTGGTAGCTGAGCGTAGCGAGAAGATATGTCTCCAGAATCTGGCCTTCGATGATCGGCGCCGTCACGCGCAGCATCGGCTCGCCGGGAAATACGAGCGTGCCTTCAGGCATTGCCCAGACGCTGCCAGTGAAGCGGAATTTCGCGAGGTAGGCGAAAAAATCCTCGCGAACATGGCGGAACACGCGGTGCTGCCGCAGATAATCAATCTCAGCCGGCGTGAAGTGGACGTTTTCGAGGAACTCGAGCGCCTGCTCGAGTCCCGCTGCCGCCAGATAGTTCCGCCGCTTTGGAAGGTGGCGAACAAAGAGTTCAAACGTGGCCCGTCCATCGAAGCGGGTCTGCAGGTACCCCGCCGCCATGGTCAGCTCGTAGAGATCGGTAAGCAGGCCGGAATATTCACTCATGTGATTGGTTTTAGCGTCATGCGATGAGGACAAAAGACAAAACCCCCAAGCGTCCCATCTGCCTTGTAGGGCAGGAAGGACGTGGGGGTTTCGCCGCGAAACCTTGGGCCCAATTCGCGCCGAGCCGAACTACTTCAAAATGGCGTCTTTGAACGCCTTCGCCGCGCGAAGGCGGACCACAGTCTTGGCCTTGATCTTAATCGCTTCGCCCGTGGCGGGGTTGCGGCCCATGCGCGCCTTGCGATGCGCTTTCACCGCTCGACCGATGCCGGGAATGACGAACTTGCCAGCGCCCTTGGCTTCCTTCACCGCGAGCTTGAACAGCTCGTCGAAAAAGGCTGCCGCCTGCTTTTTCGAGATCGGCTTTTCGGGGGTGCTGACCTTGTCAGCCATGTGGGCGATAATCTTAGACTTGCTCAACGGGGTGGCCATCGAATTCTCTTTCCTCCTCAGGTGTAATTGCTGATCGGCCCCGCTTCCGGGATGCCGCCGCGAACTATATCCGTCCTTCCAGGGGAACGCAAGTACAAACGTTTAAAAAAGCCCACAAAATCGGCATTTTTGGCAGAGTGAGGAAGGACTCGCCACTCTCTACAGAGTGGCGAGCTGTTCGTAGAACAGCGCGATGGCCTTGATGCCGCCGAAATAATTTTCAAGCGCGATGTGCTCGTCCGGGGCGTGGGCGTTCTCATCCGGCAATCCGAATCCGAGCAGCACGCAGGGAACCTTGAAGGTGTCGTGCATCTGGGTCACGAACGGAATCGAGCCGCCTTCGCGGATGAAGACCGCGCGCTTCCCGAATCCCGCTTCGAGCGAATGAATCGCCTTCTGAAATATCGGATGCGTGTGCGGAGCCACCCACGGCTTGCCCGTGCTGAGAACATCGAATTTGCAATGAACTGACTTCGGCAGCAACTTGCGAATCTGCCGCTCGACCATCCGAGCGATTTTCGCGGGGTCCTGGTTGGGCACCAGGCGTGTGGAGATCTTCGCGTGAACTTTCGACGGGATCACCGTCTTCGCTCCCTCGCCAAGGTACCCGCCCCAGATTCCGTTCAGCTCCAGCGTCGGCCGAACCCAGAGTTGCTCGCGGATTGTATAGCCTTTCTCACCGTTCAGCGCCGGCGCGCCCACCGTCTTTCGAAATTCCTTTTCCTTCCATGGCAGGGAATTCAGCGCTTTGCGCTCTTTGCGCGACACGGTTGCGACATCGTCGTAGAATCCCGGGATTGCTACTCGGAAATTCCGGTCGTGTAGCTTCGCGATCGTTTCCGCCAGAATCGTAATCGGATTCGGAACCGCGCCGCCAAACACTCCGGAGTGCAGATCCTGCGCCGGTCCCGTAAGCTCGATCTGGTAATAATTCAGGCCGCGCAGCCCGTATGTGATCGAAGGCACACCCTTCGCGAGCATGGCCGTATCGGAAACGACCAGCGCATCCGCCTTCAGCCGCTCCCGGTGGGACTGCACGAATTCCCAAAGATTCACGCTGCCTACTTCCTCTTCGCCTTCGACCATCACTTTTACATTGATCGGCAGCTTCCCGGCTGTCTTGCGCAGCGCCTCGAGCGCTTTGATGTGGATATGCACCTGGCCCTTGTCATCAGCAGTGCCGCGGCCGTAGAGATTCCCGTCGCGCACCGTGGGCTCGAATGCCGGGGTGGTCCAAAGATCGAGAGGTTCGGCAGGTTGGACGTCGTAGTGACCGTAGAAAAGTACGGTGGGCTTGCCGGGCGCATGCAGCGATTCGCCGTAAACCAGCGGATGCATTTTGGTGGGCGTGATTTCGACGTTGTCCAGGCCCGCGGCGCGGAGTTTTTCCGCCACCCAGTGAGCCGCCCGCTCGATATCGGGCCTGTGTTCGCTTTTGGTACTGACGCTGGGTATTCGTAGAAGCTCTTTCAGTTCGTTCAGGTGTTCTTCGCGCTTCGATTCGATGTAACCGATCAGGTCCATTCAGCGCTCCTGGCCCCCGGGGATGAAATTACCATTGCCGCCCGGCCGGCCCGCTGTGGAAAGTAAGCTTACGTCCCCCCAAAGCAGTATTGTCATAGTACCCAAGCGCGCGTATTTTCAACACACTTTTGCGAACTGCTTCTTTGGGCACGTTCCTAAGCCGCACGATTGACTCCGCTGCAATCGCATTGCACGATGTATAGGACGATGCCAGAAACGCAGACCAGTAGCGAGCGGCGCAGTTCCCGGGTCTTCACGCGGATTCCTGTCCAAGCCAAGGGCAAAAACGTGCTCGGCCAGAAATTCCGGGCGAAAAGCCAGACCATCGTGATCAACGCCCACGGCGGGTTGCTCTATCTGAATGAGGAACTGCAACTCGGGGCGGATATCGTGCTCATCAATCCCGCGACCGAGGAAGAGCAGGAATGCCGCATCGTCTATTTGGGCGACACTTCCGAGAAGGGCACGCGCGTGGGAGTTGAATTCCTGTGCCCCAGCCCGCATTTCTGGGGCGTCGAGTTCGCGCAACAAGACTGGGCCTCGCATTCTCCTTCCAACCCCTCGAATTAATCGAATTGCACCTCGCGGCTCTGCTTCCCACCTAGAATAATTGTGAGTACTGGCACCAGCACGGCATACAACATCCGAGACGCGACCACCCTCTAAATATTCACCGATCTGCGGCTCGTGCACCCAGCGCGAAGGGCGACTCTGCCGGTTCGGCCGATCCAACAAGAAATACGAACGTAGGCCCCTGAGGGAGCAGTAAACCGAAACTTAGGAGGCGAAAATGCGAATGCTTGAGGTGTGCGTGTGTGCCTTCGCGGTAGCAGTGTTTGCCGTTTGTTCTGAAGCCCAATCCCAGGCGTCTCGATCGCAGAGCGCGGAACCAACTGTCAATTCGGGCACTCGACAGGCTTCCACGGCGGCGGCCGAGGCAACATCGAGCAGTGAGTCGCCGACAGCAAACCTTCCGGTCCGGCGCGTGGTTCTCTATAAGACGGGCGTTGGCTACTTCGAGCATCTCGGGCGCGTAGATGGAGACCAGGCCGTGCGGATTGATTTCACGAGCGGTCAGCTCAACGACGTATTGCAGTCGCTTACGGTTCTCGATCTGAATGGCGGACGCATCGCTGGAGTGAACTACAACGCGGAGGCCCCGCTCAGCCAGCGCCTGGGCACTTTGCGCCTGCCGCTGGAAGAGAAGACCGACCTGTCGAGTTTCTACGGAGCGCTCCGCGGCACGCGACTCGAAGTCCGAACGGGAACGACCGTTGTTACTGGCCGGCTGCTCAGCGTCGAACGCAAGACGCGCGTCAGCGGCGGCACCACGCTCGAAGTGGATCTCGCCACGCTCGTGAGCGACACGGGCGAAGTCCGAAGCGTTGAGATCACCCCGGCAGTGAGCGTGCGCATTGCCGAACGCGGAGTGAGCGACGAGGTTGGCCGCTATCTGGGGCTTCTATCTTCGGTACGCCAACAGGATATTCGTCGAATGACAATCGCGACGGCCGGGACGGGCGACCGGCAACTCTACGTCAGCTACATCAGCGAGGTTCCGGTATGGAAGACCACTTACCGAATCGTGCTGCCGTCGAAGCCCGGCGAAGAGCCGCTTCTGCAAGGTTGGGCCATTGTGGACAACACGGTGGGCGAGGACTGGAACAACGTGGAGCTATCGCTGGTCGCAGGCGCGCCACAGTCTTTCATTGAGCCGCTCTCGCAGCCTTACTATGCGCGGCGCCCGGTCATTCCACTTTCGGAAACAGCGCAACTGACTCCTCAAACTCACGAGAGTTCGATGATGGGCGGCCTCGGTGGCTTATTCGGCGTGGTAACGGACCCGTCCGGTGGCTCCATACCCGGCGCGCAGGTGAAAGTCTACTCGGATTCGAATGATCTGGTTGCGACCACAACCACAGACCGTGAAGGGAAATACCAGCTTGGGGACCTCCCTGCAGCGAACTATCGCGTGAGCTTTTCGAGCCCTGGTTTCAAGAACTACGAGGTTCAGGGAATGTCGCTCGGCGGCGGGCGTGAACTGACCCAAAACGCGGCGCTTCAGGTCGGAAGCACGACCCAGACTGTAACCGTGACCGCCGAGGCTTCAACTCTCAACGCCGAATCCTCTGAAACAGTTGGCGTCGCGGGTTCGAGAAATGTCGGCTCAGGCGGTGCGCTCGGTTCAAGCGTTAATGCTCGCGATGTCCGCGGCATGCCTCTTGCCTCGCGAAACTCCACCCAAGTGCTGGCGCTTACCGGCGGTGTCGTGGGGGGCGCCGAGGGCGGCGTCCCCAGCGCGAACACCCTGAATGAAGTTCGCGGCGCCATGAATGCCGCCGCGCAGGGGACCGATCTGGGCGATCTCTTCGAATACAAGCTCAAAGACCGCGTGACGATTCACAAGAACGAGTCCTCTCTCGTCCCCATCGTGCAGGCCCACGTGCAGGCGGAAAAAATCTCGCTCTGGAATCTATCTCTTGGATCTCCGCGGCCCTTGCGGGCGTTGTGGCTTACCAATTCGAGTCCGCTCACCCTCGATGGCGGCAGCTTCAGCATTCTCGAGAGTGAAGCGTTCGCCGGCGAGGGCCTCACCGACTCGATCAAGCCGGGCGAAAAGCGCCTGCTCTCCTATGCCGCCGATCTCGGCGTTCGAGTGGATGCGAAGTCCGAAAACACTCCGCAGCGCGTGACGCATGTGCGAATCGCGCACGGCGTAATGGTTCAGACAAGCGAGCTTCGTGAGGAAACCGTGTACACGATTCGTGACGACGACACGTCGCCGCGCACGGTGCTCATCGAGCATCCACTGCGCGTCGGTTGGAGGATCGCTGAAAGCGGCCCGAAGCCCGATGAAACGACCTCCGAAGTGTATCGTTTCCGGATCAGCGTTGATCCGAAAGCTACCGGCACGCTTGCCATTCGGGAAGCCAAGCCGCTCGATGCCAGCTTCTCGCTCACGAATCTGTCGGACGATCAGATCAAGCTATTCCTGAAGCAGGAATCGATCACTCCGGAGATCGAGGCGGCGTTCCGTAAAATCGTCGAGCAGAAGAGCCTCATCGCGACCCTCGACGAAGAAACCACCAGCCGCGACGATGAAACCCAGAAGATCTACGACGACCAGCAGCGTCTGCGTGAAAACCTGAAAGCTCTCAAGGGAAGTCCTGAGGAACGCGCCCTCACGCAACGCTATACGCAGCAACTCGCCGATCAGGAGAACCGGCTGCAAACCCTGCAGCGCGAGTCCGCTGATCTAAAATCGAAACAGGATCAAGCGCAGGCGGAGCTCGACAGAATGATCGAAACGCTATCGCTCGACGCCACGATCTAGCTCCGACAAAGAGGCCGAGCTCTCGCGGACCGGGAGATCGGCCTCTTTTCATTTGCCGTCCCGTACCCCGGTGATGTACTTTCGCCATCGCGTCAGGAACGATGCGCGCGAGTGCGGCATTTCGAAACGTGGCCGTGGCGGAGGAACGAATTATGAGGCGAGTAGCGAAGGCAGGGAAGCTTTTGGCTTTGATTCTGTTGGCGCTCGCGGCTCCCTCCATGTCCCGCGCCCAGGCATCCGGCGCGACAGCAAATGGAATCACTCCCGTGCAAAAGTGCGCGGACCTCGTGAATCTGAAAATCCCATCCTCAACGGTGGTGATCGCCAAAGCCGAAGAGATACCCACCGCGCCGGCTGGTACGGTGCGGGCCTCGGCCGTATCGCCGGAGATGATTCCAGTAGCAATCCCGTCCTATTGCCGCGCAGAGGGAAAGATTGACCCGCGGACCGGTCTCGACGGGAAACCATACGCGATCAGCTTCGCCATCGCCCTGCCCGACAATTGGAATGGGCGGTTTCTGTTTCAGGGCGGCGGTGGTCTGAATGGCTCGGTGAACCCGCCTCTTGGTGGACAGGCTGCGGGAGACTCTCCGGCGCTCGCCAGGGGGTTCGCGGTTGTCTCCACAGACACCGGACACAAGGGTGCGGTGTTTGACGCGTCGTTTATGAAGGACCAGTTGGCGAGCCTGAATTTCGCCTACATTGCCGTCGGCAGAGTGACTGTTCTCGCCAAGCAGATCATCGCGCAGTATTACGGCCAGCCCGCGAAGCATTCCTACTACGACGGCTGCTCGACCGGCGGGCGCGAAGGCATGCTGATGTCGCAGCGTTATCCCACCTATTTCGACGGCATCATTTCCGGCGATCCGGCTATGCGCACGGGCTATTCAAATATCGGGCTTACCTGGGCCAGGGTCGCCTTCGCGCAAATCGCCCCCAAGGACGCCGCCGGCAAACCCGATCCCACGAAGGATTTCTCTGACGGCGATAAAAAGCTGCTCGCCGATGCAATCATGAAGACCTGCGACGAAAAGGACGGCCTGAAGGACGGAATGATATTTAATCCCGAAGCCTGCCATTTCGATCCGAATGTTCTGAAGTGCAAGGGCGCGAAGTCGGATTCGTGCCTCACGTCTCAGCAGGCAGGTGCGCTCGAGAAAGCGTTCAGCGGTCCGAAGGATTCCCACGGGAACCAGGTCTATTCCGCGTTTCCATGGGATACGGGATATCTATCCGGCGTGGGCGGCCCATTCGGCAGTTTTCTGCCGAGCAGCGGGCCCAACATTTTGGCTTCCGTGCTCCCGCCAGCCGACATGGATATCGATAAGCTCGTCGCCGGCGTTCAGGCCAACGAAAGTCAGACAATGACTGATACTACCTGGACGAATCTCAGCACGTTCTTCGGACACGGCGGCAAACTTGTCTTCTATCACGGCACGAGCGATCCGGTTTTCTCACCATTCGACACGTTGGCCTACTACGAAAAAATGACCGAGGCCAATGGCGGCGTGGATTCGGTGATGAATTCCAGCCGATTCTATTTCGTTCCTGGGATGAACCACTGCCAGGGTGGGCCCGCCGCTCTCGACAAATTTGATCTGCTGGGCGCGGTGGTCAGCTGGGTCGAAGACGGAACCGCTCCCGATTCCGTGGTCGCGACGGGCAAGGCTTTTCCCGGGCGCAGTCGTCCGCTCTGCGCATATCCAAAGCATGCGCAATACAAGGGCCAGGGCAATGCCGAGGATGCCGGCAGTTTTGAATGCGTGAAGTAGCGCCAGAAATGCGGTTCGTCCGCCAACTCCAGATCATCGGACCAACTGGTTAGGAGGTTTCACGTGCATGAAAAATAATCACCTCGATGAGCAAATTTTCCGGGGTTATTCACGCAAGACGCCGAATATGTCCATCGCCCGGCGCTCGCTGCTGAAGGGTTCAGTCCTGGGCGGCAGCGCGGTGCTCGCTGAAAGCCTGCTCGGACTGCTTCCCGATCCGGCTTTGGCCGCGACGCAGAATGGAGCGACGGCTGCTGCCGCGGCTGCGCCTCAGACTCCGCCGAAATCGCTCGGCGAAGTCCCGCCGATCAAGCTCGAATACGTGTTTCAGATTCGCATAGATTTCAGCGAGCGGGTTTCGTTCGACACGCCCAATGGCCATCGCGCCTACGTGTCGGCGGTTTCGGGCGTGATCGAAGGCCCGCGCCTGCAGGGAAAAGTGGTGCCGCACAGCGGCGCGGACTACGGAGGAAACGGGCGCCTCGACGCGCACTATATGCTGCAAGCCGCCGACGGCGCCATGATTTACATCAACAACATGGGATACCTCTACCCGCTTGACCGCAAGCCGCTCGACCGTAGCGATCCCAGCTGGGGCGGCGATCGCGAATTTTATTTCCGCACCACTCCGTATTTCGATACGCCCGTCGGCCCGCACGACTGGCTCACTCGCACGATAATCGTCGGCACGGCCAAGCGCCACGCGAATCCCGACTATACGATCTTCACCTACTACGCCGTTCTTTGATCGCGGTTCTCTGCGGCTCCAAAAAGTCCACAGGCGCGGAAAATCGCGCTCCGAATCCCGCGCGCTAGCATGGGCACATGGACGCAACGTCCACCATCAGCGCGCCGTCCGGGGGGCCCCTTCCCGGTTGTTCGTACGGGCCCCGCAAACAGGGCCCCCGAGCGCGCCATATCTCGGTCTACTTTGCGAGCCGTTGCCACGGGTCGGGCCCCGGGTTAGGGCAGGCATCCCGATTGCCCGTTGGGACCATCTCTAGTAGTCTCTACGATTACGCTTAGCCGCTGGATTCGACCTGCGGACTCAGGAGTGAGAAACTTGCGGGGCATAGCTCGTCTCTTTTTCGGTTCGCTGGTATGCATCCTGGCCGTCATGCTTTCGTGTTGCCAGGAGCAGATCAAGTCTCCGACGCCAAGCATTTCCAAACTTGCTCCACCGGACATGCCGGCGGGCCAGCCGGCCTTCACCTTGGAGGTGGATGGCAACAATTTCACGCCTGCCTCAGTTGTTCTATGGAATGGGTCGCCGCGGACCACGCTTTTTGGCACCACGTCCGAACTGACCGCTCAGATCTTCGCAAGCGACATCCAGAATGCCGGGACGGCAACGGTCGCCGTCGAGACGCCTGCGCCTGGCGGGGGAACGACCCAGACCCTTACGTTTACGATTGACGCCGTTAACAGCGCCGTGCCCCAGATCACCTCGCTATCGCCCAAGTCGGCCTCGACGGGTAGTGCTTCGTTCACACTATTCGTGACGGGGACGAACTTCGTCTCGCAGTCCACGGTTACCGTGAACGGCATCATTCGAACAACCAGTTTCCAAAGCTCAACACTTCTAGCGGCAGCGGTTCTTGCAACCGACGTGTCGAACGCGGGCACATTGGAAATTGCCGTTGTGAATCCGTCGCCCGGCGGAGGCAGCTCCGCTTTCTTTCCGCTGCCAGTCAGGAATCCAGTTCCAACGATCTCGTCGGTGTCGCCTCCCGCCATCCTGGCGGGAAGCGCGGGTACTCTACTCGCAGTAGCCGGATTGAGCTTCGTACCCGACTCCGTGATCACCTTGAACGGCGCTCCGCGCCAGACGACTTTTTCGTCCGGAACGACGATTCAGGCTTCGCTGAACGCCGGGGACTTCGCTAATGCGGGAGTCCTGCAGATAGCGGTCGTCAATCCTCCCGATGGCGGCAGTGGCGGCGGAACGTCGAATACCACCGCATTCGCCGTGAACGGCACGGAGTTGGGCGGACTGCCCCAGATCGTGGATCTCGCGCCAGATGGTACGCAGGCCAACTCGGGCGTCTGTGGTGCAACCTGCGTGGGCGGAGTCCCCACGCTTACGACTGCCGGACCGTCCTCGAGCCAGACGGGCGAATTTATAGTGTTTGCGTCCACTTCCACCAACTTGGTCGTCAGCCCGGTAACCACATCCAGCGGGATATATCTGCGTGACACCTGCTTCAGTGGCACGGTTGTCTCCCAGGGCTCTTCCACGTGCACTCCAAAAACTACTTTGATCAGCTTGGCGCCCAATGGCGCCGTTGCCAATGGAGCGAGCTCCGAGCCAACCCTCGATAGCTCGGGTACACACGTTGCCTTTACTTCGACGGCCAGCAATCTGGTGAACTATGTGGTGGTGACTGGATTAACGCAGCAGGTCTACTGGCAGGTGCCCTGCACCACCGCAGTGGACTGCACGGCCGCAAAGCCTACCATAGCCCTCGTCTCCATCTCCGCCGATGGGTCTAGCCCAGGCAACGGCGCGAGTTACAATCCGGTGATCAGTTCGGATGGCCGCTACGTCGCGTTCATCTCGCTCGCCACGAACCTTCTCACAAATCCGCCCGTTGGCGGGTTTGACGGTGTCACGCCGCAAGTGTTCATCAGGGACACTTGCAGCCTTGTTCCACCGATCGCGCTGGGTGGCTGTGTGCCCACGACGTACCTTGTTTCGTCGTCACCCGACGGCACGGCAACAGGAAATCGTCCCAGCTCCCATCCCGCCATTGCGAATCAGGGTCTTTTCGTTGCGTTTGTGTCTTCGGCGACAAACTTGGTAACCGGGTCAAATCCGAACGCCGCGAGCGAGGTTTTTGAACGGTCCACTTGCGTGACGACCATCGGTGAGGATGGCAACACCTGCGCACCGGCCACCAGCCTGATATCCACGCCGGACGGTGTCACGCCGGCCGACGGAGCCAGTGCACAACCCTCGATTTCGCAGGAAGGACGCTTCGTCGCGTTCTCTTCGACCGCACAGAACCTGATCCCGGGTGCCGGTCCCGTTCAGCAGGTATATATGCGCGACACCTGCACGGGATTTGAGATCATCGAGGTGCCGACCTGCACCCCAACCACGTTAATCGCCTCCACGCCGGATGGCACGACGCCGGCCAATGGTTTCAGCGAAGCGCCGACCATCAGCCAGTGCGACGTGGTGTCGACCGCGACTTGCACAACCGGTGAGGCCCTCGCCTTTGCGTCCCAGGCCTCGAATCTTAACGGCACTGTTGAGAATGGAATCGAAAACATCTTCGTCCGCAACCCGTGCCTGAATGTCGCGGCGACCAGCACAACGACCACGACTGGCTGTGTGACCTATACGCTGCTTGCCAGCAAACCCGCGGGGGCTTCACCTCCGCCGGCCGACGGGCAGAGCGTTGCGCCCTCCATTAGCGGCGACGGCAATACGGTCAGCTTCATCTCCTTCGCGGACAATCTCGTCGCAAACGATTCGAACGGGCTCGAGGATGTATTTCTGGCGAGTTCGGCTCTTACGTTCAATTTGACGGTGAGCCTCCTGGAAACAAACGGCACGGGATCCGGGACGGTGACGGACACTACGGGGCAGATCAGTTGTGTTGAGACAGCGGGGGTCAACGGAGGGCCCCCGATTCAATCGGGCACCTGCACGGCGCGGTATCTGAGCGGCAGTTCCATTACGCTTACTGCCTTGGCGTCCACCGTGCCCCCCAAGTCCACCTTCATAACCTGGGGCGGAAGCGTGCTCGGCACGAATTGCGTTGCGACCACGCCGCCGACCGTCGCTACAACGTGCATTTTTGCCGCCATTCAGAATTACACAGCCACCGCTACCTTCAAGTAAGCCAGTCACGCAAATCGCTTGTCGTTGTTTGGGTGCAAGGCGGTGTTTCTATGGCGCCGCGGACGCCGCGATCCGCTGCAGGACGGCGCTGCGGGTTGTCGCGAGAGTGAACGTCAGCGATTCGCGCGGCACGCTCGTCACGTACGGCCCGATCAGCCATCCGAGACCCTCGGGTATGTCTCGCGTCAGCGAAATGGACTGGCATTCGACGTACGTTCCGCCATCCTTTTGCTCGAAGGTCCAGTACGTGTTCATGCGCCAGAGAAATCCGCGATCGTGTCCTGCGGGTTCCAGACGTTCGTCCTTTTCTCCAGCGTTGTCCACTTCCTGAATTCGCGTGGTTCGCGAAAAGCTCGACGCGTGCGTTGAATCGATCAGCGCATAGTGAATTTCGTGCTCGGTATCGAGAACCGTCGTGATCACTTTTTTCTTGTAGAGCCGCAACTCAACCGTGAAATCATTTGCTTCGTGGCGCAGAATTCTTGAGCGCATCACATCCGGTCGGAAATAATCCTGATGATGGTCGTAGTCCTCTTCCAACGCGAGCGTCTGTGCCAGCGTGGCGCCGGGTATGAACACAGTGCCGATCCAATGGTGGATCATGCCATCCGGCACATTAATGTGTTTTTCCGGTTCGCCCGGATCCACTGTGTTGAGGCGTTCGATCACCACCTGTCCCGCGCGCAATTGCGCTACGGCGGCCGCTCGGCGGTCTTCCGGCAGGCGTTCAACCCAAAGATACGGGTCGTGGCGCGCGGATTCGGAATCAATCTGCGCCTCTGTGAGCTGCACGTAATGGTCAAAGGCTTCGACCGTCTTCGGCTGCAGATCTTCGGCGCGAACCGGCGCCGCGAGCGCGCACCACACGGCGACAATCACAGCCACGGGTCTCCGCGCGGTCCTGCCAGATTTTTCCGTCACGTGTCGCAATGCTGCGTCGCTCCGGGGCCGCCGAGTAGTCATCTCAGAAAGATTCTGAACGAGTTTCTCTATGATGCATGCGCACCCGCGTTTTGGTGACGCAAGACATCTGCCAAACCATCCATGCGCGAATCGCCGCCACAGGTGTTACGTTCAGGGCTCGGAGGTACCGCGGAGCGCCCCACGCAAACCCGTCCTGCAGACGGGGGTCTGGAAGGGGTACGTCGGCAGGAGGGTTCAACGGGTTGGTCAGCGTGCTACGGCTCCATTCGGAACCGTCGTCCCCGCAACGCAGCTCCCAACCCGCGGTGATATCTTCTGCGATCGAACCGGAGGGGAACTATGGCTCGTGAGGTACGTTTTTTCGGTACCGGAGTAGTAGTACTGCCTCAAAAGACGGGGGTTATTGCGTGACGGTTACGGATTCGTCCGCCGGCGGAGGCATGTGCAGCGTCACTTCCGTCGTCTTCTTCGAATGGATTGAGACTCGTTTCGTCCATTCCGAGAACATGCCCTTGGAATAAGCCCGCAAATCGTACTGACCCGTCTCGAAGCGCGTGAACTTGAAGTGCCCGCCGACGTCGGTGTGCGTGGCGTGTGGATGATTGCCGTCCGACGTTTGCAGGGTGACCGTTGCATCGGCCACGGGTTTACCCTTCGAATCGAGCACCGTTCCTTGGAGTTCTCCGATCGGCCCGTTGGCGCGCGCGGTCGCGGCAATTCCCAGCGCCGCAGCCAGCAACAAACAGCAGACGGAACGCTGCAATGGTTTCATGCCTGGCACCTCGCAAATCCATTCTAGCCCTCGCGTCGGCGCCGTCCCTGGTTTTTGGCCATCGAATTTCAGAATTGGTCACCTGTCCCATCGTTCAGTTCGCCTCGCGCGGCAAAGGTTCCCGGCGAATCGCTCGCGCCGCGGATTTGCTTTTTCCGCGCCGGCCATGTATCCCATTTCCGTGCGATTTCCGCTACTTAGCTCGATTGATCCGGAGACCAAATGCCTCGTTACATCTCGCAGCACACGTTGGCCTGTCTGACGCGCCAGGGCGCCGAGGAACTTTCCAAGCGCCTGCTCGGCGGAAAGCCCGTGGCCGCGCGCCGCGTTGTTTTCAACATGCAGGAAGGGAAGATGCTCGCCGAATTTGATGCTCCGGGGCGCGAAGAGCTTGAAAAGTGGCTCGCCGCCGGAAAATTTCATTTCGATTGGCTGCTTCGCATCGAGCTGGAGGCTGCCGCCAATGGATCTCTGCAGCCAGTGCCTTAAACGCCGCCTCGCAATTGACTGCGCTCGCGGCCTCACTTAGCCTCATTGCATGGCTTCTTTCCTGAAATGCAGGCGAAGTACGCATTTCCACTGGGCCACCCTCGTTTTGGCCGTGTTTCTCGTGTGCGTCAAAGGCGCACCCGCTCAGCAGCCACCCGCGCTTCCACCACCGCCGGCTTTCAAGTTCACTGACGTGGATCTCGATCTGCTCGAAAAGTCGAACGAACTCGACAAATACATGGACGAAAAGGGAATGGTCTACTCCGATCCGGCGCTCACTGAATACATCACGGCACTCGGAGATGATCTGCAGCCGCCGGGTCCGGACCCGGAACATGTCATTTGGAAGTTTCATGTGTTGCGCGATCCGATTCCCAATGCGTTCGCTCTGGCGAATGGCTCGATCTACGTCAACACGGGTTTGCTGGCGCTGCTCGAAAACGAAGCGCAGCTCGCGGGCGTGCTCGCTCACGAGGAGACGCATGTCCTCGACAGGCATCCCTATCTGGAAAATCGCAGCTATCGAAAGAAATCCGTCGCCGCGAATATTCTAATCGGGGTCGGCGCCGCGGGCGGTGATGTAGGAGGAATCGGCGGGGCCGCCGCCATCCTCATGGGAACCGTCGCTCCCGCCATAGTGGAGTCCACGATGTACGGCTATAGCAGGGAACTGGAGAAAGAGGCCGATATCCGCGCCGTGGCAGCGGTCAACCAGGCCGACTACTCAACGGAGGAGATGATCAACGCGTTCAAGTTGCTCGAATCGAGCCATGAGGTTGAACTTTCTCACGTCTTCTACCAGGATCATCCGAAGCTGGAGGATCGCATCAGCTATTTGAGCGATGTAATCCACGAGACTCGCCCGCACACGCGGCACCCTATGGTTGAGGAAGAAAGGTACGTCGCGGCAACCGAGAAAGTGTCTCGCGACAACGTCGCTTTGGACATTCGCGCTGGCCGGGAGCGGACAGCCGTCGCCGTGGCAGAGCGACTGACAAAGCAAAACCCAAGATCATCGGAAGATTTTCGAGCGCTCGGCGACGCGTTTCGCGCGCTGGGGCCGCGCACCCCCGACCCCACTCCCGTGGAGCTATCGTCCAAAGGAAAAAAGGACGCTCGCAAGATGGAATGGAAACTCACGGACCAGGAATACGATAACGCGCTGATGGCCAGTCCTGCCGGTCAGGCCGCCATGGCCGCGAGCGAAAAGCAATCCGCAGAGGCCTACGAGGAGGCGCTGGAACTTGATCCGGCAAACGCTGCCGCGCACCGGGGGCTGGGCTTTCTCTACGAGGAGCAGAACTTGCCCGCGCAGTGCGCTGGAGAGTTTCGTAAATATCTCGAACTCGCGCCCGAATGCCATGGATCGGTCACAGATTCGCCGACGTCTCGATGCCGCTGAGAAGGCGAGCGCGCCGGCAGTCACGCCGCCGGCTGCGACGAATGCCGCGCCTTCCCCGAAGCCTTGAATGGCGCCTGCTGGCGGACGAAGAATCGCGACAGAGTTAACAAAGGGGTCCAGATGAATAAGGTGTTCGCATACGCGGGATTCATCTTCCTAATGATCGCTTGCAGCTTCTCGCTTGCGCGCGCGCAATTCGCGAGCCCGGACCTGAAAAGCGGCAAGATCGTAATACGCAAAGTGCTCGTTCTTCCTCCACACGCGAGCGTGACCAAATCCGGGATGAAGGGCAACGAAACCTTGTTGCCGGAATCGAAAATGGTCGAGGCGGCCCTGCCGGGCATCATCGCGGAAGCCATGCAGGCAAAGGGCTGTACGGTTCTCGACAATATATTTTCACCCGAGGCGCTCGAAAAGAATCCGGATCTCAAATTCGCCCTGGCGGATATTCAAGATCGCTTCGACGCGCTGCACAAACACCTGAGTGATAGACCAAAGGATGTGCGCAACGGCCGGTTCACCATGGGCGATGAAGTCGCCAACTTCAATCCCGGGTCGGCTGCGGACGCGCTGGTTTTCGTGCGCGCCTCTGGCGTGGTGAATACGGGCGGCAAGAAAGTTCTCGGCGCAATTGCCGGCGTGAACGAAGTGGACTACGTCGTTGTGGACATCGCTATCGTGGATTCGCAGAGCGGCGCGGTTCTGTATTACGGCTGGTCGGTGACCGGTGGTAGTTATCTGGAGAATCCGGAACGCATGAAGAAACCAATCCAGTCCTCGTTCAGGGATTGGAAGGCCGCCCAGCAGAAGTGACCTACCGGCGGGCCATTGCGGTTCCGGGCGATGGCGGTGTATCCTGCACTGGATGAGCTACCACCAGAGGCTGGCGCAGTGTTGTTGTCGCCCATGTCGCGCATGCGCGTCCTCTGGCACGGGGAAGCAAGTCATCTAGGAAGCCGATTCCGGCTCAAGATTCCTTGAACCCACCGCCAGAAATGACCTGGCCGGTGGGTTTTTTGTTTTAACGAGACTGGACCAAATCGCAAGACCGAGCGAAATTCCCGAGGGAGGAAGTCACATGGCTGAATACGCGCATCCGGAAGTTCTGGTTTCGACGCAGTGGGTAGCGGACCACTCAAGCGATCCGAAGATTCGACTGGTGGAAGTGGACGTGGACACCACGGGCTACGATCAGGGCCACATCGCGGGAGCTGTGGGTTGGAATTGGCAGACGCAGCTGCAGGACAATATTCGCCGTGATCTGATTACCAAACACGCGCTCGAGCAGCTGCTCGGGCAGTCCGGAATCTCCAACGACACCACGATTATTCTGTACGGCGACAATAACAACTGGTTCGCCGCCTACGCGCTATGGCAACTGAAATACTATGGCCACAAAGACGTGCGCCTGATGAACGGCGGCCGCAAGAAGTGGCTGGAGGAGAAGCGCCCTCTGACGACCGATGCCGCAAAGGTCGCGCCCGCCACGTATCGCGCCACCGGACCGGATGAATCCCTGCGCGCCCGCAAGGAAAACATCTTCGCTGTGATCGAGAAGACGGGCGGCGGCCAGCTGGTGGACGTTCGCTCCGCGGATGAATTTACAGGGAAAATTATTGCGCCGCCGGGAATGAACGAAACCGCTCAGCGCGCCGGGCACATTCCGACCGCAGCAAACATTCCCTGGGCGCAGGCGGCCAACGAGGACGGCACGTTCAAATCCGCCGACCAGTTGAGGCAGCTTTACGAGGGCAAGGGCGTGAAGGGTTCTGGCGAGGTGATCGCGTATTGCCGCATCGGCGAGCGAAGCTCGCACACGTGGTTCGTCCTGAAATATTTGCTGGGCTACAACAACGTGAAGAACTATGACGGCTCGTGGACCGAGTGGGGCAACTTGATTGGCGCGCCCATCGAGAAGGAATCCGCCGCAGCCGCGCGATAATTGGAACCAGCAGCCCGCTACGGCAGCGTGTTCGGGGCGACTCCCTGGTGGCGCGCCTGGTCTTTCAGCGCCGCAATATGCTCCAGAGTGTCGTCGCGCTTTTTCTGGAGTTCCTGCATCTCCACCGACCAGTCGTCGGTCTTTACGCTGCGCGGCCGCTGCGATGTCTTCCCGTCGCCGGTAGGCTTTCCGTCAATTGCCGCTTGCAGCTCGGCGATCTGCGCGTCGAGGGGCGGAATTTGTGCTTCGAGTCTCTCGATCTGAGCCTGATACGATTTCGCACTGGCATTCTTCGCAGCCGGCGCGGGCTTGCTGGCAGCCTTCGCATTGGATGAACCCACCGTCGAAATTACCGATTCGCCGCGCAGGTCGGAGACGTCGTCGTTGGTCCAAACTTTCTTCCCAGCCGGCGGCGCAGGCGTGGCCGGCGAAGCGTTCGTGGCCGAGGTTTGGCTCGCCGCCGGAGCTGCCGCTCCAGACGAGCTGCTCTGGGCGCGCGCTGCTGTTCCGGCGCCCGCCATGCATAGCACTGCCGCTAGAAGGGTAAGGGACCGATGGTTCATAAAGCCTCCCTGGATTGGGGCGGTTGGGCTACTTATATTGAACACCCGGAAGCGCGGGGAAGTTACGGATCTTCGCTGAAGGTTTTCCCACTAGACAACTCGTTCTGCACGATCTGCAGGGCCTCCTTGGGGGGACCGATCCGGCGGTAGCGAGTCACGTCAATGATCTGGTGCTGGTCGAACGAGAACAGGAATTTTCGGCCGGCGAAATCGTACTGATAACGCGTCGGGAGCCAAATTCCCGGCGCGATCTCGGCTTGATCCATGGAAACCACGCTGCCGCGATAGAGTTTTCCCAGAATGCCCCCGCCGAAGGGAATGTCGCTCGTCACGTGGGCCTCGCCGTGGACGATCTGAATGGCCTGGTGATCCACCCAGAGTTTCGCCGTGGTGTGCGCGAACGCGGCCTCGAACATTGACTGGGGCTGGAATTTTGGATCCGGGTCGAGCGTGATCACATCGCAATCACGTCCGTTCCAGTCTTCTCGCCCCACCCACTTGGCTATGTACGCTTGTTTTGCGGCGTCCACAAACTGGGCCCGTTCGTGCATGCGCTTCTGAAATTTGGCGTAGGCCGCTTTCGCTTTTGGGTCGTCCGAGTTCGCCATCGTTTGGAGCACTGCTACCAGCGCTTGCATTTGGCTGGCGTAGGCCGAGGGAACCGTGGGTTTTCCTTCTTCGTGGAGCAGGATCTTGGTGTTCCCCGTGCCCGTGGGAACCACGCGGTAAGTCTTGTCGTCAAGCGTTCGGGGAGTCGCGCCGCCGGTGCGGTCAATATGCCGCTCCACTCGATCGTAGAGTTCAAGTGCGTTGTCGTCGCTGTGTTGATTCGCCAGCAGCTTCTGAGTGCGGGCGCGGAGTTCGTCATCTGTCAGGGCTTGCGACTGCGAACTCGCCGGGGAGCCCGCCTGGGGCTTGGACTGGGAAGATGCGTCCGGCCGCCGCCCGGCCGCGGGGACCACGCCCGCCATGGCGAGTGTTGCAACCAGAATCAAAATTGGGGAGCGCTTCGAGATCCTCATTGTGTCCCTTGATGAGATTCCCGCCGTGGGCCGCCGGTTGTAATCTTTATTGTATCTGTTTCGTTCGGCTATTTTGATTCTTCAGGTGGAGGATTTAGTTTCGGCGCAATGACAATCGGACTTTGTGGATCGAGGCTCGATTTTCCGTCGGCTCCGAAGACATAGGGGAAGCCCGCGGGATCAACGGGGTTGCCGCGCAGGAGACCTGCATCGCGCATGTCGCCGGCCGAGGCGGGAAAGTGCCCGAAGCGCTTCTGGTATTCCTGCGCGAGTTCATCGAGCTGCTCTTCATCTTCCTGCGCCCGGAGATTGCGCAGCATCTCGAGCGCTTTGTCGCGAACCGTCTTGTCCTGCGCGGTTTCGTAAATTTGTGCCCACATCAGACGCGATGTTTCCAGCGATCCGCCTTTTTCCGTAATGCGGGCGGCCATCATCTTCAGCCAATACGGCGCGCCCGAATCTTTGCTTCCTTCAAGGTACGCTGCCGCGGCGTTTGGATAGTCGCGCAAGCGCCAGTAGTAGATAAAGCCGAGGTCGGCGTTGAGATGCCACTGGTCCGGATTTGCGGCTATCCCGCGTTTCACGAGTTCGATGGCCAGGTCCGGGCGTCCCGCTCCCGCCGGAGACGGCTCCGATAGAAAGATGGCGCCGAAACGGTAGGCGATGATCAGTTTTGAATCAAGCGTCGTGGCGATATCGAGAAGGGGCCACAATAGTTCAAACCTCGCGCCCTCGATTCCGGCGCGGCTGCCGTAATACTGCACGGCGCGCGTCCAGTAAATGTCCGCGAGCAGCGAATCGTACCCGAGGCTCATTCGTCGCACCGCGGATCCCGAGCGCAGCAGCAGTTCTTCGCTTTCCAGTGTGTTCGCGTGAGTCCCCGCATCAATCTTCACTTGCAGCGCTGCGATGGCCACGAATAGAAGCGGCACGCCGGCGACGGCAGTCCACAGGGCGCGTGTTTGACCGGGATGATTCATTTCAGATTGCGACGGGAAAACACAGCCGAGGCCGCGAGCAAAAGCAGCGCAACATATAGCGCGGCATAGAGCGTGTTCTGCCAGATGAGCGAGAAGGGAATCGAGTCGCCGTGAGCCGCTGCGGCGATCGCGTTGAAATTGTGAAAATTCGGGACCAGATAGTAGAGCGTGCGAGTGATGGCCAAAATCGCAGGATTCTGCGTGAAGTCGCCGATCGTGCGAATATCGCCTGCGAAAACGCCGGTGATATAGATTCCCAGCGTGTACAGGGTCGAAAGCATCGGGCTGGTGAAGCACGAGAAAAACAGCGCCAGTGCCGTCACCAGCGCGAACTCGAGCAAAATGAAATAGATCGCAACCAGAATGGACGCGTCCGAGCGTTCGAAGTGACGTCCCACATAGAAAAGCGCGGCGGCCAGGCCGAGCGTCATGAACGCGGTATTAACCGCGAGCGTCAGCAGCAGGCCCGTATATTTTCCCACCAGAAATTCCCAGCGGCGGATCGGCTTTGCCAGCAGGCTGTATAGCGTGCGTTTTTCAATCTCTTTGTAGACGAGTCCCACGCCGATGAAGATCGCCATGACCAGCCCGAAGATCGAAATCGCCGTTAACCCCAGGTTGATGATCACCAGCCGCTCGATGCCGATCGAAATCTCGCCAACCAGAATCGCCGCGCCGATCATCAGCAACGCGAAGAGCACCAGGTTGTAGAGCACGCGGTCGCGAACAGCTTCGCGGAACGTATTGATGGCCACCGGCCCTACGGTCGCGCTCATCGCGAAATCTCCTCGAGTCCACGGGAAGCCGCCGGGCCGCCGACAAGCTGGAAGAAATAATCTTCCAGCGTCGGATGCACGGGCGAGACTGAAAGAATTCGTGCGTCGCAGCCGCGCAGTTGTTCCAGCGCGCCGTAGAGTCCTTCTTCGGGAACTTCCACGCGGCAGCGCCCTCCGATCCGCGTGGCACGCTCGGCAAGACCCGCCGGCAACGCATGGCCTTCGCGGGCCTCGAATAGAATTTCCATCGCGGGCGCTTTGATTGCGACGATAGTTCCCGGCGCGCCGACTCCCTGCAGCTTCCCGCCCGCCAGAACCGCAACCCGGTCGCAAAGCATTTCCGCGTCCGAAAGGATGTGCGTCGAAAAGAATACCGTTCGCCCCTGTTTCTTCAGCTCAAGGATGATGTCGCGCACTTCTCGGCGTCCCACGGGGTCTAGTCCGGACATCGGCTCGTCCAGAATCACAACCGGCGGATCGTGCAGGATGGCCTGCGCGATTCCCGCGCGCTGCAGCATGCCCTTCGAGAATTTTCGGAGCTGGACGTCTCCCGCGGCTGCCAGCCCCACGCGCTCGAGAAACTTCGAAACCCGCTCGCGCCGTTCGGCAGCGCTGTAATTCGAGAACCGCGCGTAGTAATCGAGCAACTCGCGCGCCGTCAGGTAATCGTAGAAATAGGGCTGCTCGGGGAGATAACCGATCTCGCGATGCATCTCCACGTCGTCAATCGAGCGCCCGCGCACGCGCGCTGTTCCGCTGGTCGGAAAGATCAGCCCCATCAGGAGTTTCATCGTGGTCGTCTTTCCGGCGCCGTTCGGTCCGAGGAATCCGAATACTTCCCCTTCATCTACCTGAAACGATAGGTTATCGAGCGAGCGGCGCATCCGTTTGCGCCAGAAGCCGACGGGGAAATCCTTCGTGAGTCCGAGGATTTCGATGGCGGGCGTGCTCATGGCATTCATTATTGATTTTTTTTCGCGTGCTGCGCTGGAGTCAATTCTGCCGTGTGCTTTGAACGGCACATGTGATGCTACTCGACGTGTAGTGGAAGTTCGGCGGTCACACCACTACCTGTAGACGACTTCGACACGCGAAACCAAAGATTTTGTGGTCGCGTGCCGTTTTCCCCTTGACAAGTTTTCCACAACCCACGATACTTCGCACCCAGACTCGGCAACAAAAGCGTGACCTGGTCGTCTGCTGCAGCGCCGACGGCCTCCTCGCGATAAGCCAGACCGGGTTCAACCGAATAGCCTGAGGGATGCGCCTTACCCCTAACCGCGCCTCAGCATTTTGCGCGGCTTAGCTGCGCTTTTCTCGTTTTTCGGTTTTGGGCGGACTTTTTCGGGGGTCGAAGCGGCCCGCTCTTCTGGCCAAGGTTCCCTTCATACTCGTGTATCTCTGATACACGCAACAAAACCTAGGGCCCGGTTGGGAGTACAATGGAGTTTGCGTCCCTCCCGCTGGTGCCTGCAGCATCTTGTTCGGCGGCACGACTGCCGGCGCGGAGGCAGACGATGGCGGAAACTCGAATGGCCCTTAATTCTAATCTTCAGGCGGAAAAGACCGCTCGGCGTACGACCGGTTTGGAATTCCCTCGTAGGTTCACCGACGGAAAGGTGCATCCCTTTGACGCAGTCGAATGGGAGCGCCGCACGGCATTGATCGGCAATGATAAGGGGCAGGTAATTTTCCGCCAGGAAGATGTCGAAGTCCCCAAGTCCTGGTCGCAGACGGCGACGAACATCGTCACCTCGAAATATTTTCACGGCAAGCCGAACACTGCCGAGCGCGAAACCTCGGTGCGCCAGCTGATCAGCCGCGTAGCCGACACGATCGTCCGCTGGGGCATGGAGGGCGGTTATTTCGCCAGTGCCGAATCGAAACACGCGTTTCACGATGAGCTGACCCACTTGCTCGTCGAGCAGAAGATGGCTTTCAATTCGCCCGTGTGGTTCAACGTCGGTGTCCAGGCCAAGCCGCAGTGCTCCGCCTGCTTCATCAACTCCGTCCAGGACAGCATGGATTCGATCATGAACCTGGCCAAGACGGAGGGGATGCTCTTCAAGTGGGGCTCCGGCACGGGAACGAATTTCTCCTCGCTGCGCGGCAGCCGCGAATCGCTTTCGGGCGGCGGCATCGCCTCCGGGCCGGTCAGCTTCATGAAGGGCTTCGATGCCTTTGCCGGCGTGATCAAGAGCGGCGGAAAGACCCGCCGTGCCGCCAAGATGGTGATTCTCAACGTGGATCACCCGGATATCATGGAGTTTATCGAGAGCAAGACGAAGGAAGAGCGCAAGGCGCACGTCCTGATCGAGCAGGGCTACAACTCCTCGATTGACGGCGAAGCTTACTCCTCCGTTTTCTTCCAGAACGCGAATCATTCGGTCCGCGTCACCGACGACTTTATGCGCGCCTCCGAGGAAGACCGCGATTGGTGGACGCGCAACGTCAACGATGGCGAGCCCACGGATCAGTATCGCGCCAAGGAATTGCTGAAGAAGATGGCCGAATCCGCCTGGCAGTGCGGCGATCCCGGCATGCAGTACGATACGACGATCAACCGCTGGCACACCTGCAAGGCCACCGATCGCATCAACGCATCGAATCCGTGCTCGGAGTACATGTTCCTGGACGACACGGCCTGCAACCTGGCTTCGATCAATCTCCTGAAGTTCCTCGGGCCTAGCGGCCAGTTCGATAGCGAAGGCTTCCGCCACGCCGTGGACATCACCATCACCGCGCAGGAAATTCTGGTGGATAACGCCAGCTATCCCACGGAGAAAATCGGGCGCAACTCGCACGACTATCGCCCGCTGGGCATCGGCTACGCCAACCTGGGCGCTCTGCTGATGTCGCTCGCGCTCCCCTACGACTCCGATGCCGGCCGCGATTTCTGCGGCGCCATCACCGCGCTGATGACCGGTGAGTCCTACGCGCAATCCTCTCGCATTGCCGAGCGCATGGGACCGTTCGGTGGCTACCCGCGCAACCGCGAAGCGATGCTCGATGTGATCCGCATGCACCGCGATTCGCTCCGGCCGATCAAGGAAGAGCACGTCCAGCCGTCTCTGCTCCATGCAGCCCAGAAGTCATGGGATGACGCGCTCGAGCTGGGCGAAAAGTTCGGCTACAAGAATTCGCAGGTTTCCGTCCTCGCGCCCACCGGCACCATCGGCTTCATGATGGATTGCGACACAACCGGCATCGAACCCGATCTCGCACTGGTCAAGCAGAAGCGCCTGGTCGGCGGCGGCGTGATCAAGATCGTCAACAACACCGTTCCGCAGGCGCTGATGAGGCTCGGCTACGCGCCCGAGGACGTCGCCAAGATCGTGGACTACATTGACGCGCAGGCAAAAATCGAAGGAGCGCCCGGTCTGAAGCCCGAGCACCTTCCGGTTTTCGATTGCTCGCTGTCGCCGATGGGCGGGGGGCGCTCAATCGCCTGGCGCGGTCACCTGCGCATGATGGCCGCGGCGCAGCCGTTCCTTTCCGGCGCCATCAGCAAAACGATCAACATGCCGGAGGAATCCACCGTCGAAGACATCATGGAGGCCTACACTGAGTCCTGGAAGTTTGGGCTCAAGGCCGTGGCCATCTACCGCGACAATTCCAAGCGTTCGCAGCCTCTCTCCGCCGCAGGCAAGAAAGAGGACGAGAAAGTTGCCGTAGCTGCGGTGCCGGTCGTCGTGCCGGCAGTTGTCCCGGCCGAAGTCCCAGCGTCGCTACAGCAAGAGCTCTTCCAGGGCACGAAGCGTCGGAAGCTGCCGTCGGAGCGCAATTCGATCACCCACAAGTTCTCCGTGGGCGGCCACGAGGGCTACATCACCGTCGGAATGTATGCGGACGGTTACCCGGGCGAGATCTTCATCAAGATGGCGAAGGAAGGCTCCACTCTTTCCGGCATCATGGACGCCTTTGCGCTGTCCGTCTCGATTTCACTCCAGTACGGCGTTCCGCTGCGCGCGCTGGTGGACAAGTTCGTCAACTCTCGCTTCGAACCTTCGGGCTACACCGGCAATCCAAAGATCCGCTACGCAAAATCGGTCGTGGATTACATCGGGCGCTGGCTGGGCGCGAAATTCATCTCACCCGACTATCTGGATAACGACGCCGCGTTGGGGGAAACCGAAGCCAGGGCCGTAACGGTTGTGGCCTCGACCCCGGAAGCGTCGGCGGCTCCGGCACAGGCTCCTGCCACGCCCGCCAGGATTGCCGAAACTGAAACCACCACGCGCCCGCGCGCCGCAGCCGAGGACGCGCCCTACTGCTCCGAATGCGGCATGCTCATGACGCCCAACGGGAGCTGCTACAAGTGCTCCAACTGCGGCTCAACCTCGGGTTGCAGCTAAGAGCTCACTGATGAATTTTGTATGGAGGTACGACCAGAATTGCAAAAGTTTTCAAAAAAGTGTTTTGTGTGCGATTCCGGGAACGGGTATCAGCGCCAAACTTGACACGTCAAGCCCGACTCCACATAATCCAAGTCGATTCTTTGGATTGGGGGCGCTGACATGTCAAAGACAGACATTTCGAGAATGGGGATGCTTTCGTGCCTGATGGACTGGGACAAGGAAACCAAGCTCCACCTTGCCCATTGCCTAAACTTTGACTTGATGGAGTGTGGCGAGACAGCCGACGAGGCGTGGGGAAATCTGAAGCTGGCAGTGAAGCAATTCATCGAGCACTGCTATTCAAATTACCCGGAGGGTCTCGCAGACGGTGCAAGCCGAGAAGAATGGGGGCGGTTTGCCGAAAGTTTGAAGTATAACGATCGACCAACTCGGGTAGAGACAATCGAGCTGGAACTCAACCAACCTTGCGTTGCTGAGGACAGCAATCCGATTTGGATGCAAGGAGTACCGACAGATGGGAGTACAAGCACTCAAGTTCACTAGCCTCCTGAACCGGCTCAAGCTGATCGGAGCCAATGCGGTACTGAGTCCACCTGCCCCCGTTGGTTGGGTTTGGCTCTTTGGCAAGAAGCGCGGAGTCTTCCCGTTCTCCAAGGGTCCCATTTATCCGATCAAGCAGCGGAAAGGTGACGACCTGATTCCAGCTCTCATGATCCAGAAAATCCTTAAGGTGCTCGAATTCGACGCCAGCGAGTGTGCCCAGTTTTGGGGCGTCACTGAACACGAGCGCGTCCCAGACCAAGCCGCGAAGAGTTGTTAGCTCATCTCCACGCCCAAAACATAAACCACAGCCGACGATTTAGCGGGCGTCTTTTCTGCGTCTAGGGGATTCGATTCTCAGGAATTGAAAACGTGCGTAGAAATAAAAATGGGGGCCCACCCGGGCCCCCGTTTGCTCCATCCCCAAGTTCCGGTTTCGGCGCGACGAAACCGGCCCACCCCGGGATAAGAGACAGCCGGGGCGATAATCTGCACGCACAGTGCCACGCCCGTCCGTATTTCAGACTGCGGCTATCTCATTGTCTGAAAATGGGTTAGGCGACGGACCTATAAAGCGATGTAAGCGCGAATCGTCACGTATCCAGTTTATGAAAAGTGACGGTACAAAATTCTACATTCTTTGGAATAATCGATCTCGCCTATCACCGTGATAACGGCCGGCTATCGGCCAATTCCGACGCGCCCATCCGTGGGGGTGTGGCTTAAGCGCCGATAGCGGCGCGCAGGGCGGAGGCCATCGCATCGGTCCAGCGGCGAACATCTTCTTCGCGTTCGGCTTCGACCATCACGCGCGCGAGCGGCTCGGTGCCCGAATAGCGCAGCACCACGCGCCCCGATTTTCCAAGCGCGTTCTGCGCATCCTTGAGTGCCCGAGCCACTTCCGGCAGGGAATCGAGCGGTGGCTTCGAACGCACGGGAACGTTGACGATCTTCTGCGGAAAAATCTTCAAGTCCGCCACCAGCGTGTCGAGCGGCCCGGCAATCGAAATCAGCGAAGCCATCTTTACCGCCGTCAGCATGCCGTCGCCGGTCGTGGCGTCGTCGAGAAACAGGATGTGCCCGGATTGCTCGCCGCCCAGGTTTGCTCCGGTGCGCTGCATTTCCTCCAGCACGTAGCGGTCGCCCACGTCCGTGCGGGTCAGTTTCAATCCGGAAGTTTCGAGCGCGCGCTCCAGGCCCAGATTCGCCATCGTCGTGCCTACGATCGCCCCACCCTTCAGCTTGCCCGTGGACTTCAAATAGCGGCCCGCAGCGAGGAGCACTCCATCGCCATTCACGAGCTTGCCGGAGGCTGACGCGAAAACCGCGCGGTCCGCATCCCCGTCGAACGCCACGCCGAGCGCCGCCCTGGAATCCACCACCCGTTTCTGCATCGCTTCCGGATGCAGCGATCCGCAACCGGTGTTGATATTCCGCCCATCCGGCTTGGCGTTGATTGCCACAACTTTTGCGCCCAGCGACCGGAAAAGCTGCGGTGCCAGCTTGCTGGCCGCGCCGTTCGCGCAGTCGAGCACGATCTTCATTCCCTTGATTTTGGCGGCGGGAAACATGGCCTTGCGCAGCCCCGCCAGATAGTCTTTGTGGAGCTTCGCGTTTCCGCTTTGGTCGATCTTCTTCCTTTTTCCCGCAGCGGTCTTCGCGGCCACGATCGGCTTATCCGACAGAATGACGCCTTCGATCTCGGCTTCAACCGCATCGGGGAACTTCATTCCCGATGAAGAGATCAGTTTTACGCCATTATCGTGATATGGATTGTGTGAAGCGGAGATCACCACACCTGCGGAAAATCCCTCGCAGCTCACCAGCCATGCCACTCCCGGCGTGGTCAGCACGCCCGCGGAGACCGGTTCCACCCCCGCCACACGCAGCCCACGAGCGATCTGCGCGGCGATATGAAGACCTGATTCGCGCGTGTCGCGCCCGATCAAAACCCGCGGACGCCGGCCTTTTTTCCGCGCGTGCGAGCGCACGTGTTCGCCCAGCGCAAAGCCCACGCGTTCGAGCGTCGCGTCATCCAGCGGATACTTCCCCGGAATTCCGCGGATTCCGTCGGTGCCAAAAAGTTGTTTCGCCATGTAGGTGGAATCAGTGCCTTTCGCGCGCGGGTTACCAATTCTAGCACCGGGAGAGTTCACAGCATCGCGGCGGCCACGGGGGCCTTCGCCGAAAGCGTTACCATCGCGACGATTCACCGCCCCGCGCATGCCTGCCGCGGCGGCAGCTGTGATATCGTACGCCCATGCCTGTTGAGGAAACCAAGCTCGTCACCGGGAGTTCCGTCAGCTCCAAGATCATTGCCGCGGGAATCGTGGTCGCTTTCTGCTACTGGGCCTCGACCGTGCTCGTCACGTTGCTGGTCGCGGCGCTGCTGGCTTACTTTCTCGATCCGGTGGTCACCTGGCTTGAGAGCCTGCACATTCCGCGCGCCCTCGGTTCCCTGATTATCGTTCTGTTCACCGTGGGGTTGTTGTCCATGATGGGATATTCGTTGCTTGACCGCGCCGATCAATTTGGCGCCGATTGGCCGAAATATCGGGAGCCGCTCCGCGCCGCCACGCAAGCGGTGGAAAGCCGGATGGAGTCCGTCGAAAAGCACGTTTCGGAAATCGAGCCCGCGGCGAAAGCCGGCGAGCGAATCGTAACCGTTGGAGAATCGCACACCGTGCGCGATGCGATGGTGGGGCGCCTCAGTTCGCTCTATGAGTTTGTGCTGGCCGCGACGTTCGTTCCTTTTCTCCTGTTTTTTATGCTGGCGGCAAAGCGGCAGGTCTGGCACGCCACGATGCAGCTTTTCGCGCCGGACGAGCGCACCGAAGTGCGCGACGCTCTCGCCGACGTCACGCTGGTCCTCCGCAGCTACCTGATGGGAACCGCGCTGGTTGGTTTGATTCTGATCATCGCCAGCACGCTTTTCTTCTGGATGCTGGGGCTCGACTTTCCGTTCCTCATCGGCTTGGTGTCCGGCATCTGCAATTTGGTCCCCTATCTCGGCGTCATCATGTCCTGGGTCCCGCCATTGCTGGTCGGACTCAAGCAGTACCACACCGTGGCGCCCTTCGTCGGCATCTTCGCTGTGCTGACCGTGTTCCATATCGTCACGGCCAACCTGCTGATTCCAGCGCTGGTGGGCTGGCGCGTCCGGTTGAACGCGCTCGCGCTGACGATTTCGCTGCTGTTCTGGGGTTGGATGTGGGGCGCCATGGGACTGATTCTGGCGGTTCCCATCACAGCGGTCCTCAAAGTGGTCTGCGATCACGTGGAAAGCCTGCATCCCGTCGGCCGCTGGCTGAGCGCGTAGCCCGCGCCGTTATCCGCCGTGCAGCATGGCAATCGCTCGCTTGAGTGTCTCAGCCTCGCGCGACTCCTGAAACATTCGTATCGCTGCGATTCCCGCCGCTCCCGCGCGTATGCATTCCGTTGCGTTCTCTTCATTCACGCCGCCAATTGCAATCACCGGAATGCCAACGGCGCTGCATGCCTCCGCCAGCATCGCGATGCCCTGCGGCGGTCCATACGATTTCTTCGACGGGGTCTCGAAAACCGGCCCGAAGAACACGTAGCCGGCTCCCGCATCTTCCGCCGCGCGCGCTTCTTCCAGGCTGTGACAGGAAACCCCAACCATAAATTCAGCCGGCGCGTTGCCTTTCCGGACCCAGCTGACCACTTCGCGCGCCGGTATGGACGTGCCACCCAGATGTACGCCCGCCGCGCCCGCCGCAATCGCCACGTCGAGACGGTCGTTCACCAGGATCCGCGCTTCGCCTTCGCGCACACCGATCGCCGCCTTCACCAGCTCCAGAAGTTCCCGCGCCGGCATATTGCGCTCGCGGATTTGCACCCAATCAACTCCCGCCGCCATCGCTGCGCGAATCTTCGCGAGCAAGTTTCCAGCAGCATCGGCGGCGCCGAGCGCTTTCCGGTCGGTGACGTAGCAGACGATCGGTTTCACGGGTGGCTTCTTACGTGCGGTTCGCAGCGGCTGCGGTTGGGTGGCGAAATGCTTCCAGCGCCAGCAGGACGTTCATGAATCCCAGCCCGGAGATCGCCCCGCGCAGATAGGCGCTCTTCACAAAAATCGCCATCGCCGGGTATTGAAACAGGAAATAGTTGGTTTCCCAGATGTCCGACCACGGCACAAGGATCAGCGCCAGCCCGAGCATGAGCCAGAGCAGCAGAATGGTGATGCGCGCGATCCGGCTCATCGTCGAGTTAGGATTATGGGAGATTGTCGCCGGAGTCGCAACAGGCAGTCGCGCCGCACGCACCCATGCATCGCGTGAACCGAAGTGATCGAAGGGTTATGCGGCACGGGAACCAGTAAGTCAGGATTAGTGCTTTTGCAGCGTGGCGATGCGGTCGGCAACGTCGCGGTAATCAATATTCATCGCATAAACTTGGCGGAAGCTGTCGAGCGCCGCGTTGGCCTCGCCCGCCATGTCGAGCGCCATCGCCAGGTCGTAGCGCAGCGCCAGAATCGCTTCCTGATCGAGCCCCGGCACATCGAGCGCCCGCTGATACCACAGCGCGGCGATCTTTGGCTCGCCCTTGTCCGTGAACGAGAGCGCAAGTAGCGTCGCGCAATTCATCGAATAGCGGAATGGCTTGCCCTTTTGCACCGCTTTGGCCACCTTTTGGAATTCTCCGATGGCTTCGTCGAGCAGTCCCATTTCGCGATAGGCGATTCCGAGGTTGTAGTGCGTCTCCAGGTCCTCGTCTTCGTCTTCCATTTCACCGAGTTCACTGCGAAACTCCTGAAACACTTCGGCGAGTTCGTTCAGACTTTCCGCCGTTGTCTCCGGAATTGGAGCGGACGCGGCAGGCGGCGTCGCCGCGGACGCTGCTGCCACGGGCATCGGCTCAGCGGGAGCCTTGGCGGGCGCTTTCGGCGCTGGCGTGGGCGACGGCGTTTCCATATCTTCGATTTCCGAAGCCAGCTCGCTCAGGAAATCTTCCGTGGTTGCCGCGCCGTTCTTGCCGTTTGTTCCGGTCGGTTCCGGCGTCAATTCAAGTTCGAATTCAATATTTGCCGCCGGCGCTGGCTCTGCAACCGGCGCTTCTTCTGCGGTCTCCTCGATAATTTCAATCGAAGGTTCAGCCGCAGCTTCCTCAACTACCTCAATAGGCAGCTCAGCCGGCTCGGTTATCTCAATCACTTCGGGGACAATTGTCGCTTCCGGAATCTCGATCGTCGCCTCCGGAATCTCAATCGCCGCTTCGATAGGTGCAACCTCGATCGGCGCGACCTCCAGCGGTGTAACCTCGTCGGACGGAACTTCGATCTCGATACGCTCTTCTTCCGCTGCCGCTTCCACCGGCACGGGCTCAGGAGCCGGAGCGACTTCTTCCGGTGCCGGCGCCGGCGCCGCGGCTGCGGGCTCGGCCACCTCCTGCACCATAGCTTCCCATTCGTCCGAGAGGTCCACTTCCTCGCTTGCGGCCGAAGTATAGGCAGGCTGCGCCTCAACGGGAATCCCGGCCACGGGCGCCTCTGGCGGTGCGATGGACGCTTGCACAATCTCTGGTGCGACCGCCTCCACTTCAAAAGTCGCAATCGGAATCTCGAATTCCGCAGGCGCTTGCGCTGCGTGAACGGGAGCTTCCGCTTCGATTGTCACCGGCTCCACCGATGCGGCCTCCACCACCGCCGGAGCAGCGGCTGGTGTCGGAGCCGGTGGCGCGGCTGGCAATTCTTCCGCCGTAATCCCGGCCACTTTCTGGAATCTCTGTCGAAGCTCGGCGAAGCGTTCTGTATTCACCGTATCCTGGCGCTCGCGATGAATCTGTTCGAGCTGAGCGGCGAGCTCCGCGGTACGGCGCTCGTTGCCCGCGCCCAGATAGAGATCGAGCAAACGCTCGAGTGTCGGCGTGTGCCGCGGCGCGCGCTGCAGGACGTTTTCGAGCAGGTGCGTGGCCTTCTGCGTCAGCCCGTAGCTCGAGAAGAGGTCCACATCGGTCAGCGCCTGTGCGATGTATTTCTGCGTTTCCTCATCAAGTCCTTCATCGGCAGCCCGCACCGGAGCCTCTGGCACGGCAGACTCAATCAGCATCGCTTCGGCGGAGCCTTCTTCCGCGGGCGAGTCATCCCGCAGCGTCACTTCCGCCATCGTTTCCGGCACGCTTGCTGGCGCCGGCGCCGCCGTGGATTCCTTGCCGCCCTTGCGGAGTTGTTCGAACCGCGCGACCAGCCGCTCGTCGCCCTTGTTGCGGTCAATCATCTCCTTCATCAAATGTTCGGCGCGTCCCTGATCGCCCCTCACGGCGTAGAGGTCCACCAGCTTGCTGAGCGCGTCGTTCAGGTGGAGCGGGTCGCTCGTATGGCGGCTGAAATCGGCGAGCATTTCCAGCGCCTCGGTGTTGTCGGGGAGCTTCTCGGTGGCGCTCGAGAGCAACTTCAGGAATTTATCCTGCTCGCTCGTCTCGACCATCGGGTCGCGGAGTTCGCTGAGCAGCGGAAGAGCTTTTTCGGCCTCCCCGCCTTCGATCAGCGCTTCGGCCACGGTCTGCAAAGGACGTGAATGCGCGCTTCCACGGGAGAGTTGGTTGCGCGCGCGGATCGCTGCCTTGTCCATCTGGCCGGACTTGATTTCGAGGTCCAGCAGCAGATCCGTCACCTCGCCGCCCGTGTCCGCTTCCGGATGGCCCTCCAGGATCGTGACGGCTTGATCGTCCTTCTGTCCCGCCGCCAGAATTTTTGCCTTCAAAAGCATCGCGGTCGCGCTCGCAGGTTCCACACCGAGCGCCCGCTCGATCAATTTCTGCGCTTCTTCGCTCTCGCCCCGGTCGAACAGCCTTTGCGCGTAGCCTAGATACGTATGGGCCGCCTCTTTCTTCTGGCCCATCACGTTGTAGAGTTCCGCCAGCCGCAGTTGCACGCGCGGGTTATCCGGCTCCACTTCCAGCAGGCGGTTCAGCACCTCCACGGCCTTCGGCGCGCGGTTGGCCTTCAAGTGCACTTCCGCGATTTGCAGGAACAAAGGACGCGCCTCGCTCAGCACTCCCTGTTGCACGTACAGATCGGCGAGCCGCTCCAGCGGCTCGAGCTCCGCCGGCGCGAGCTTGGCGATCTTCTTGTAAATCGCGATGGCCTTGCTGTTGAATCCGTCGTTGAGGTAGACCTGCGCGAGCCTCTCGAAATATTCGATGGCCTGCGGCATGTCGCCCTGGCGCGCGAAAAGATCGCCCACAGTCATTAATGTCGCTTGGTCTTTTGGATCTTGACGGAGGATTTGCTGATATTCGGCGATCGCCTGGGGGACCTTCCCCTGGTTGAGGAATTTCAGTGCGCTTTCGAGCGCCTTATTTTTGTTGAAAGCCATGAATGGTCCTGCGTTCCCCGGCCGCGCCTATCCCAACCCCAGCGTCTGGCGAGAAGGTTTGGCCAACGTGAAAGGTTAGCATGCGCGGAAAAGCAGGGTCTATGAAGCGCCACGGGGATAGTGCCGAAGGGGATAACAGGGCGAGGCCGTTGACGGTACCCTAGTACTAGTCAGCAGGCGAAGGCGGCGAAAGTCGCTTCACCGCCTTCGCGCCGGAATTGTAGCGCCGCTTTTTCAGCACTACATCTTCACTTCGCTGATTTGCACCACCGGCTGGATGTCCGTGTAATTCGGAATGTCACCCATGATCTGGGGCGCGTGGGCTCCGAACGACGTCTGGAATGCATCCACGGAATCAAACGAGAGATGGCAGATCACCCGATAGGTCATTGGCGCGCCCGGCGTGCCGCCTGAGACTCCCTGCTCCACCGTTACATGCTTCAGCGCCGATCCAACTTTCTGCTGGACCAGCGGGATGTGCTTCTCCAGATAGTATTTCATGTCGAATTTGCTGCCCGGATTGTTCGGATAAAACACTCCAACCTTGATCATTTCCATTTCCTCCCGAATTTACGAAATCGAATCTCACATGCGGGGCGCCCTACGCCATCGCATTTTAGGGGGTCGGAGCTTCAGCTCCGACATTAGCCGCTTGTTTTTCAGGGGTTTTAACCCCTGAGGAACGTTTCAGGATCTCTTTCTTCTCAAGCTGCTCAATCATTGGCCGCGTTCGCCGGAGAATCCAACGGCAGCGGCGCCTGCTCCGCTCCCGCGGCCCAGCAGCGCGACTCCCTCACAGGAGCGTACGAAAACCGGTGCAACGGCGATGGCCCGTGCCGCCGCAATGCTTCCAGATGATCCGGCGTGCCGTAACCCTTGTTCTGCGCCAGCCCGTACATCGGATAGAGCTGGTCGAACTCCTCCATCCGCCGGTCGCGATCCACTTTCGCCAGAATCGAAGCCGCTGCAATTGATACCGACCGCGCGTCGCCGTGAATCAGTGCCTTCTGCTCGATCGGCAAATCGAGCTCGATGGCATCCAGCAACATGTAATCCGGCAGGGGACGCAGCTGCGACACGGCCGCGACCATCGCTTGCCGGCTCGCCTGATAGATATTCCACGCGTCAATCCGGCTCGCGTCAATTTCCGCCACGGCCCACGCCAGCGCGTGCTCGCGAATGCGTTCGGCCAGTTCGGTGCGCCGCTCCGGTGACAATTTTTTGGAATCGTCCAGGCCGACAATACGCCGCCGCGGGTTCAGCACCACGGCGCCCGCCACCACCGGACCAAACAGCGATCCGCGCCCCGCTTCATCGAGTCCAGCGATGCGCATCCAGCCGCGCTGTCGCGCGTCGCGCTCGTACCGTGCCGAACAAAGACGTCCCATCGGTCGGAAATATTAGCACACGACTTGTGCCGCGGAGTTCGCAATCCGGCTGTGGATTTTCTTGTCGTACGGCTGATTTCGTGTCGCTGTCATTCCGAGGCCCGTATTTGGCCGAGGAATCTCTCTTCGTGTGAAGAAACGCCTGGTACTCGTTTGACAGGATTGCTGAAAAGAAAAAGCCCGCATCGGCGAAGCCGGTACGGGCCAAATCCGCAAACAAAAACTCGTTATTCGTTGGTGCTGCTTGGCACGGGTGCGGTATACGTCTCCACGCGCTTGATGCGTGCAGCCTTGCCTTTGCGCTGGCGCAGGTAATTCAGCTTGGCGCGGCGGACTCGGCCCTGTCTTACCATCTCAATCGAGCCAATCATCGGTGAATGAACGGGGAAAATTCGCTCGACGCCCACTCCGAAGCTCACGCGCCGGACCGTAAAGCTCTCACCCGAAAGCTCTCCGCGGCGGCTCATCACCACGCCCTCGAATGGCTGGATGCGTTCCTTGTCGCCCTCGCCCTCCTTCAGGCGCACGTTCACGCGAATCGTGTCACCCGGGCGGAAAACGGGGTGGTCCTTGCGAATTTGGGACGACTGCACCTTTGCGACGATCGGCTTCATGGCTATTATTCCCGGCAGACCCGCTCAGGTGGGGCCAGCACACAACGCACAATCACAAATTATATCGAAATCGCCCCATTCTGCCTAGGCGAAATTACTCTTTGCGATCGGCAGTACGAAGCCGTTAGAGCCGTCGCTTTCGCCCACTCTTTACTAATTACTAAGTTTCGAGCGTCGGGAGGCTAGCCGCCAAATCGCAGAGAGCATCCAGAGCCAGCAATACCTCGTCCGAGGCCTCTGGTCGATCATAGAACACCAGCCCGTTCCGATAGATATGCAGGCTTGCAGCAGGCCTCTCTAGAAGCAAACTCAACGCGCGGTGCAAGTCTCCCGACCCCAAAAGCCCGCTGATATCGCCACAGGATCCTCGAGCGAACACCGTGACGGAAGGCAACTCGTCTATTTGGAATGAGCTTCGCTGCAGGTTGAAGATCTTATCCGGCCGGTTGAATGAGAGCACTTCCACATCAAGGCTGCCGCGAACTTGGACGGCTACAAATTCTCCATTGGCGAGTAATTTAACCTGTCGTCCGGCAAACTCGAAGTTCACAAAATGTCGGAACATATCCCCTGGCAACGCCAATATTTCCCAGGGGTGTTCGCCATCGATTGGGCTTGTGCACACGTTCCGATCCAGCAGGTTAATCTTGCGAACGCGCTTCCCAAATCTTTTCGCCAACTCTCTCAGCAGCGTGACTGGTTCAACGGCCATGTGACGGTCGAAATCTTAACCTGAATCGTCAATCTCCCCGCACCTCCAACTTCATCCCGTAAGGCACGGCCCACGAAAGGCCTTCGATCTTGAAAAGGCCCGGAAGACGGAAAGTGATGGTCATCTGTCTTGGCCACTTCGTCTTTTTTAGAGTTGTGCCGCTCATTCGAACACCCCCAGCAAGTCCAGCCGATTGCGCCGCGTCTTTTCGAGCGCCGTCTCCCGGCGCCAACGGCGAATTTCTTCGTGGTTGCCGCTCATCAGCACTTCCCGAACGTCCCATCCGCGAAATGATTGCGGCCGCACTTAATGCGGATAGTCGAGAATTCCGAGATCGGTGACATACCGACGGTTTCGTTGGGGCGCTGCTCGCTGCGCCCTGTAAATTGATGCATCGTCACGGATTCGCACTGGGAGCTGGCGGAGGCTCCGCCGTAGGAGTAGTGATTCGTCCCGGCGTGGGAACCTTATCGCGCCGTCCCCACACCGCTTTGGCCGAATAGGACCCTCTTAGCGAGGCAGGTCCCACGAAGAAATACCAGGAACCCTTTTTCATCATGTCGGTCTTTCGATTGCGCGGCACAAGAACATAATTTGGGACAAGAGGATGGCTATGTAATTCATCCGGCACAGTCACGAGGTCGCCGCCGCGCTGATAGTAGAGAAGAACCTGCTCCTTGGGATTCAACTGAAACATCTCTAACTTGCTCTCCTCCACTCCTGTTTCAGGGATTGTTACGGTCGTTGTGAACTGAGAGAAGTGCCATTGCGGCGCTGACGAAACGCCGAAATCAATCCGCACCCATCCGATGTAGTTATCAGGCAGCACGAAACGATAGCTGATCGGCAGCGCAGGATAGCTACACTCAGTGCCCAACAGCACCGCCAGACTGATTGTCAGGATGATGATCGAGCGGTTCTTCAGCACGTGCGCTCCCGCAGACAGATACGGGGCCCAAAGATGTGGTGTGATTCTATGCCCCTGAATCTCCGTCGTCCAGCAAATCAGGCCGATTGCGCCGCGTCTTCTCGAGCGCCCTTTCGCGCCGCCAGCGGCGAATTTCCTCGTGGTTGCCGCTCATCAGCATTTCCGGCACATCCCAGCCGCGAAACGATTGCGGCCGCGTGTAATGCGGATAATCCAGGATCCCGCGCGTATTGCCTTCGGGTGCAAGGTTTGTGGGTCGCCGGTTTACCGGCGACAACTTAGCTGCGTTTTTCTCCGGGGCTTTAGCCCCTGAAGCTCCCTCCGGCTCGCTGAACGACTCATTCACCGTCGAATCTTCATTCCCCAGCGCGCCGGGAATCAGTCTCGTTACCGCTTCCACAATCATCGCCGCCGGCAATTCTCCGCCGGAGAGCACAAAATCCCCGATGGAGATTTCATCGGTGGCGAGATGCTCGGCCACGCGCTCGTCCACTCCCTCATAGCGCCCGCAAATCAGCACGATCCGTTCGAGCTTCGCCAGCCGCCGCGCCGTCTCCTGCCGGAAGATTTTTCCCGAAGCGGAAAGCAGCACAATCGCTGTTTGGGGCAGATTCTCTGATTTTTCCTTCAAAATCGTCTCGACCGCGTCAAACAGCGGCTCCGGCTTCATCACCATTCCCTCGCCGCCGCCGAAGGGCCTGTCGTCCACGGTGCGGTGCCGGTCGTGCGTGTAATCCCGCAAGTCGTGGACGCACGTTTCCACAAGGCGCGCGAGGCGCGCCCGCCGCACGATTCCATAATCAAGCGGCCCGCCGAAAAACTCCGGAAATATTGTGATGATGTCGAAACGCATCGCGCTAATCCTACCGCAGGCGGTAGCCCGGTCCTACTTGTTCAAATCGCGGAGGCCTTCGGGGAGCACAACTTCAATCACGCGCGCGGCGGTGTCCACCCGCACGCAAATATCCTGCGCCAGCGGAATCAGCAGCTCGCCACTCGGAGTGTCCACTACCAGGAGCGGCGTTCCCGCAACATTCTCGCCCGCGATTTGCACTTCGCGGACGATCCCGATCGCGGGGCCGGTCTCGCCGGCAGGCGAGCTGATGGGTGCTTCACGCACCTCGCAGCCTGCTAGGTCCGTGATGTAGTAGCTCCCGGCGGGAAGCTTGACGCGCTCGGAGAAAGGAATCTGTACTTCCAGGCCCACAAGTTTCTCGGCGTCGTTGATCGAATCCGAGCCCTCGAAAAGAAAGATCGCCTGGCCGCCGCGGCTCTGGCTCAGCCAGCAGGATCGAATTCCGACTCGTCTCGGCTCGCCATGTACACCGCGCAGCTCCGCAAACTTGAGACTTTTCAATCGCTGGGGAAAGTCGGTGAGAATTTCGCAGGCCACTTCGCCGCGGCGCCCGTGGGGACGCAGGATGCGCGCCACGGTGACGCTCGCGGGCTGTGGTGCTTTCGGTGGCTGTGATGAATGCTGCGTGTTCACTTATTCCAGAATCTCGAGTGTGAACCGCTTTTTCAATTTCATCCCGGCGGCGCCGAGCAGCGTGCGGATTGATTTCGCCGTGCGTCCCTGCCGCCCGATTACTTTTCCCAGATCTTCAGGATGAACCCGTAATTCCAGAACCGTTACCTGCTCGCCATCAACTGCGTTTACCTTCACTTCGTCCGGATGATCTACGAGAGCTTTCGCGATAGATTCCACAAGTTCCCTCATTGCGCTTCCTCCACAGCTTGCCGTGCCCAGCGGAGAGACTCGCTCGAGCGTGAACAAGAGTTATGAACATGACCGTCTGTGGTTAGGACGCTTCAGGCAGGCTTAGGGTTGCTGCGGATCAAGCTGCGGACGGTGTCGCTGGGCTGTGCGCCCTTGCCGAGCCAGTACTGCACCCGGTCGTGGTCGAACTGCACTGCAGCAGGCTTCTTCAGCGGGTCGTAGGTCCCGACGATCTCGACAAAACGGCCATTGCGCGGTCGCGTCTTTTCGGTAACCACCACGCGGTAAAAGGGACGCTTCTTCTTGCCAATCCGCGCCAAACGAATCGTTAACACTCGAAATTCCTCCTGATTTGAATCTCGCTAGTATAGCGGACCCCGCCCCCTTTCACCAATCGGTATCTGGGGGCGCAGAAGGTTTTGGTGGCACAGACACTCTTGTCTGTGCGGTTTTGCGCTCCGCTCGTGCGCCGCACCGCAAACAGCGCTGAAGGCAGGCCAATGTGGCCGCATACATTACATGGGATTCTCGCTATCATTTCCGCGAGAGGCCCCACATGGCTGACGTCCTGATTCGTCCCGCGGTTCGCGGCGACCTGCCTCGCCTGACCGAAATCTACAACCATTACGTGATCCACACGCCGGTCACGTTCGATATTGAGCCTTATACCGTCGAGAAGCGCGCGGCCTGGTTCGATCAGTTCGGCGCGACCGGGCGCCACCGTTTGCTCGTGGCCGAAGAGAACGGCGCGGTCCTCGGATACGCAGGCACGATGCGATTTCGCCCCAAGGCTGCGTATGAAACCACTGTGGAAACTACCATCTATTGCGCGCAAGAGGCGATCGGCAAAGGAATCGGTTCGCGGCTGTACAGCGCGCTATTCGAAGCGCTGAAGGACGAAGACGTGAATCGCATCGTCGCCGGCTACACGCTGCCGAATGACGCGAGCGCCGCGCTGCACGAACGCTGCGGTTTCAAACCCGTCGGAATTTACACGGAAGTCGGCCGGAAATTCGGTCGCTACTGGGATGTCCAATGGACCGAGCGTCCTTTGAAGCTGGCATAAACTTCGGCACAGCATTTCCTGGACCGGCGCGAACTCGAAGAAGAGAGATCCCTCGGGCACGTTGTGCCCTCGGGATGCCGATCCTTGTCGGATCGTCACTTCATCCCCGCGAGCTTGCCGAGGCCGCGCATCTTCATTTTCGCCATGCTGCCGTACTGCTTCATCATCTTGCGCATGTCCGCGTACTGCTTCAGCACCTGATTAACTTCCTGCACGGTGGTGCCGCTGCCGCGCGCGATGCGCTTGCGGCGCTTGCCGTCAATCAAATTGTCGTTCGCGCGCTCCGCGGCGGTCATCGAATTGATGATGGCCTCGGTGGACTTCAGCTGCTTTTCGTCAATCTGAGCGTCCTTGGGAATTTTCGCGAACGGCCCTACTTTCGGCAGCATGCCCATCAGTTGCTCCATCGAGCCCATTTTGCGGATTTGCTGCAGCTGATCGCGGAAATCGGCGAGCGTGAATTCGTTTTCGCGCAGCTTGCGTTCCATCTCGCGCGCTTGTTTCTCGTTAATGTTCTTCTGAGCTTTTTCGATCAGCCCGAGGACGTCGCCCATCCCCAGAATCCGCCCGACAATGCGGTCGGGAACGAACGGCTCAAGCGCGTCGTATTTTTCGCCCACGCCCACGAATTTCACCGGCGCGCCCGTGACCTTGCGGATCGAAAGCGCCGCGCCGCCGCGCGCGTCGCCATCCATTTTTGTGAGGATGATTCCGGTCACGCCCAGCCGCTTGTGAAATTCTCCCGCGGAGCGCACCGCGTCCTGCCCGATCATGGCGTCCGCGACGAAAAGAATTTCCGTGGGATTCAGCTCGCGCTTCAGCGTTGAAAGCTCGTTCATTAGTTCGTCGTCAATGTGCAGCCGGCCGGCCGTGTCCACCAGGATCACATCGGACGCGGAAAGTTTCGCTTCGCGCAACGCTCCGCGCACGATTTCGACCGGCTTGTCCGTTCCCGTGCCGGGCCAGATGGACGTGCCGGTCGCCTTCGCCACCTGCGCCAATTGCTCGCGCGCGGCCGGACGATAGACGTCGGTTGAAACCACGATGGGCCGGTGCCCGTGCTCGGCGAGCCATTTACCGAGCTTGCCGGTGGACGTGGTTTTGCCGGAGCCTTGCAGTCCGCAGATGAGCCACACGGCCGGCGGACGCGATCCGAATTGCGGCTTCGCCTCGCGCCCGAGCAATTCGGCCAGTTCGTCGCGCACGATCTTGACCACTTGCTGATCGGGCGAAAGCTGCAGGAGCACATCGGAGCCGAGAGCCTTCTCGCGGACGCGGGCGATGAATTCGTCCGCGACGCCGAGGTTGACGTCGCCTTCGAGCAGAGCTTCGCGGATTTCGCCGAGAGCGCCGTCGAGGTGCTCCTCGGTCAGCTTTCCCTGCCCGCGCAGGTTTTTGAACGCGCGCTGCAGCTTGTCGGTTAAGGTTTCAAACATGTGTGCGACTCGGATTCAATTCTAAGTGGCATGACGGGTCCGGTCAAATCGGGCTTAAAGCCCATCCGGGCGACCTCGAAAAAGTGTGTCACTTAATTAAGGCTCCTTTCCTTTGTTTTCAGCGAGTTACGTCGCAAATTACTTTGCACGGTGTGTCACTTAATTTGGCGCAACGCGAGCAGTATGGGGCCGAGCGGGAAGCTTCCGTTCGGCTTCGCGGAGGACAAACCCCGCCATATTCAAACCGGTCAAGAACCATCGGTTCACGCCGTCTCATCTCTCGTCCTTTCCGGGCCGAACCACGGCTGATATCCCAGGCTCGATTTGATCTCCCAAGCGCGATCGATCTCCCAGGCTCCACTTGCCGTGGACACTGGGAGCCCTGTTCCCTTGGCCTCGGGAGCCCTATCCAGGCCGACACTGGGGGCCCTAGTCTGTAACGCTAACACGATGTCAAGAGATGTTGTGAAGTTGCGCCTGTGGACTTTATTGGCGGGAGGATTTCGTTTCCCAGGCTGCGCCCTTGGGCTGGCCTCAGGGCACGCCGGCGCGATTTTTCGGCGCCATCATGAAGCCGGCGACTTCGGCGGTGGGCGTGGCATGCTCGACGAAAGTGAACGTTCCCTTTTCCTGCATCTCGCGTCCGGCGCTGATCAACGCGCCCAGCGCCGTGCGCGCGAGCGCTCCGCCCAGGCTGATGCGGCGCACGCCCGCCTCCTCAAGCTCCGCGACGGAGAACGCGAGACCCTTGATGCCCGCGAGTACGTTCACGGGACGCGGCGCAACCGCAGCGCACACGGTCCTGATCGCTTCCAGACTCGGAAGCGCCGGCGCGAAGAGCACGTTCGCGCCCGCGGTCGCGAACGCCTGAAGACGGCGAATCGTATCGTCGAGATCGCGGCGTCCGTGAAGGAAATTTTCGGCGCGCGCCGTCAGCGTGAACGGAAACGGCAGCGCCCGCGCTGCCTCGGCCGCTGCCGCGACGCGCTCGACCGCGAGCACGGGATCGTAAATCGGGCGGCTGTCGTCGCCGCTCGCGTCTTCCACTGACCCGCCGACGATTCCTGTGTCAGCCGCGAGGCGAATCGTTTCGGCAACCGTCTTCGGATCGTCGCCGAAACAATTTTCGAGATCGGCGGCCACAGGCAGATCCGTCGCTTCGGCAATCACGCGGCAATGCGCAAGAACTTCATCGCGCGTGACCATGCCGTCGCGCCGGCCGAGCGAGAACGCGAAACCGGCGCTGGTCGTTGCCAGAGCTTGAAAACCCAGTCCAGCCAGAATCCGCGCGCTACCCGCGTCCCACGGATTTGGGATGATGAACGCACGGGGTCCCGTGTGCAGGGCCCGAAATTTCGTCGCTTTCTCGGTTTGTGTCGCGCTCATCGCGATTTCATTCTAGGGGACGGCAGGATGCGGGTCAAACGGCCTCACGCCAGAGACCGGCTTGCGTGCCTTTGCTGCTGTGAAAGATAGCCGACACGACAACTTCGCCCCAATGGCCCATTGTTCGCCAATGGACCCAGTCCGTATTATTTCGCTGATGATCCTCGAACAATTCATTCAGGTGTGCCGCGAAGAGCTGCGGAAGGCGAAGCCGGCGATTATTGCGGCGTACGAAATTGTGCGCGAGGCGGATGAGCGCGCGCTGCAGACTCTGCTGCTGTTCTTCCAGGATCGCTGAAATGTCTCCCTCGAGTCGTGTCGCACCTACGGCGCTTGAAATGGCGCTGGCTTGGTTTCCCAACCCTGCCGGGTTGGGCTAACGTCTGTCGCGCCTACGGCGCTCGGAACATCGTGCTCCCACCACTGAAGCCGTGTCCTGACGAGTGATCAATGGACGCATTGCTGACGATCGGGCGCGCTTGACTGCGCCTCTGCGCAGGGCCAAGATGAATTTGCCTCGCCTCTGGCTAGCCCTCGACGAGACCATCAAGCGTAACGCAGATTCGAGAATCCCGGCCCCTTGCGGCATCATCCGATATTCGTCAGTACGATCAGAACGAAAGGAGACAACTATGTACGTTGTCACAGGAGCAAGCGGAAACAGCGGGCACGTTGTTGCGGAAAAGCTTTTGAAAGCGGGGAAAAAGGTTCGAGCAATCGGCAGAAGCGCGGAGCGTTTGCAGAGCCTGACGAAACAGGGAGCCGAGGCGTTCGTCTGCGATTTGACCGATCGCGCGGCGCTGGCGAAGGCCTTTGCGGGCGCGGAAGGCGTTTACGCGATGGTTCCACCGGACGAAAGCGCGAAGGATTACCGCGCGCACCAGGATCACGTGATCAACGCGCTGACAGGCGCGCTGACCGAAGCGAAAGTGACGCACGTGGTTTCGCTCAGCAGCTTCGGGGCGGACAAAGCATCCGGAAACGGCCCCGTCGCGGGCCTGCACGATCTTGAGACCAAGCTGAATCAGATTCCCGGTCTCCACGTGCTGCACCTCCGCGCTGGATATTTCATGGAGAACACGTTCGCGCAAATCGGCATCATCAAAGGGATGGGCTTGATGGCCGGTCCGCTGCGCGAGGATCTGAAGCTGCCCATGATCGCGACGCGCGACATCGGCGCTGCCGCCGCGGAAAGGCTGCTGCGGCATGATTTCGACGGCCACCGCACCGCGGAACTTCTGGGCGAGCGCGACATCACGATGACGGAGGTTGCGGGAATCGCGGGCCGCGCGATCGGCAAGCCCGGTCTCACCTACACGCAATTGCCCAACGAACAGCTTCAGGGAGCGATGTTGCAGATGGGCATGTCGAAAAGCATCGTGGACCTGATTCTCGAGATGGCCGGCGGCCTGAATTCCGGCCACATGGTGGCGCTCGAGAAGCGTTCTCCCGCGAACACGACGCCGACCTCGTACGAGACGTTCGTCAGCGAGGAGTTTGTGCCGCGGTTCAAAGGCGTATCGGCTACGGCATAAGCCCTACGCGAACGTTACCGCTTCCGAGGGGCGCAGCAAACCTTTGTATCTCAGGGTGAATCGGTGCCCCTACTTCGCTGATGCTTTCCGGGCGGAGACGACGAGGGCGGGCATCGGAATTTCCAGGTGATCGCCGCAGCGGAATGCGGCGGCGCTTTCTTGAATTGCGTCGCGCACTTTCGCGAGCGCCGCGGGCGGCTGGGCGCGCAGCATTCCTCCGGTTCGAGCCGATCCAGTGTAGAAAGCTTCGAAAAGGTCGGCCGCGGACGCGAGTTTCCAGACCAGCGGAAGCTGCGTCACGGTGACGCCTGTGAAAGCGCAGCTTGCCAGCACTCGCGCGCATTCTTCGCGATCGCTGAACCGGAAAAATGGCGGGCCGGGCGGAAGCTGGACGCCCGGATCGCCGAAAACCTCCAGCGCGCGGAGGGCGATGCGGAATCCAAGAGCCTCGTCCGGCTTCGCCCAGGCCGTGAACGCGAACATTCCGCCCGCTCGCAGCACGCGATGCGCTTCGCGAACGGCTTCGTCGGGCTGGGCGAGATGCAGAATGCCGAAGTTCATCACCGCGCGGTCGAAAGCGGCGTCCTGAAAACTTAGCGCTTCGGCGTCGCCGACCTGAAATTCGATGCCTGGATGAAGCTTCCCGGCCATCGCTACCATCGCTTCCGAAAAATCAATTCCCACAGGCGCCCATCCGCGGCGCTTCGCTTCCATGGCCACATATCCGGGGCCGCTTGCGATGTCCAACAGGCTCGATCCGCCCGCGGCCGCGACGGAATCGAGCAGTGGGCCGATCGTTTGCGACGTCAAGCTGCCGAGATAACGGTGGTAGCCATCGGAGGCGTGCTGCCATCCATCGAGCTCGAATTCGTGGAAGGCTTTCGCGTTGATGTCCGGCGGAGGCATGGAACTTTCCCGACCAATGATAGCCGAAATGGTGCGCGATGGCCGCGCGCTAGAGCAGGCGCCCGCAGAAATATTCGTAGAAATTGGGATCGCCCCAGTAGCTGAGGTGCGCGAGCACGGGCAGCGCGTAGGGAAATTCCCGCTGATCGTCCGGGAGATAGAATTTCAGCTCGCCGCTGACGGGGTCCATGGAAGCCCACGCGTTGAGCCACACGAGCGGATCATCACCATCGAGCTGGCGAAAGGCGTAGTTGAATTCAAATTGGCCATAAGTGCGCCCCGAAGGCGCGCGGCGAAACGAATAGAGCATGGAAAGAATCTGCGCGCGGATGGCCTGATCGCGCTTCACGTGCTGGCGGAAAAAATAGAACACCTTGTCGAGCGGCGAACCGAAGGTGACCAATCCCTTCAACTTCTGCAATTGATCGAGAGTCAGGTAGGGCGCAGGCGTGTCCCACGGCTGGCCCGGCTGCGCGTTGCGCTCGGCGAGCAAGCCATTGATCGTGTCGTAGGCGATTACGCTGCCGAGCGAATGGCCCGCCAGGATTACGCGGTCGTAGGAGCCGCTCGCAAGCAGCATCTTCAGCGCGGCCGTGGAGCCTTTCAGAATTGCGCTGCGCGCGACGTAGTCTTGCGATTTCGCGTCGGTGTTGACGTACACGGCGACGTCGGCGACGTACGCGGTGAGCGCGTAGGAAACAATCCCGGCGATCGCCGCGCCGCCGAGCGGCTCCCATATCTGCTTCTGACGGACGATCGCTACGGCGTGAGCGAGCGCGTGATTTCCGGGGCGCAGATCGAGCCAGACCGCGACGGCAAGGAAAGCCGCTGCAACGATCGCGTCCAGCGCAAACCAGACTCGCTCGGCAGTCTGCTCGATTGATGTGCCGGATTGCCGGTGGATCTCGAAGAGCGACTGCAGGCCGAACCAGGCCATCAGCAGAAACCCGGCGTAGCACAGAAGGATGACCGAATGTTCGAAGGTGAGATAGGGCTTGAAAGCCGCGGTGAGATTCTTCAGCGCGGCGCCCCAATTGTGCGGCTTGGCAATCCAGGCGAGGAGCATCAATACTCCCACGGCGAGCGCGGAGTAGAGAAAGAAAACGCGCGCGAGTTCGCGGCCGTAAATTGCGAGCACCTCGCGCAGCGCGTGGCGCATTTTCATACGGTAAGCGCCGATCATTTCCTGGAGGTTGTCGGCGAAATATTTCAGCGGAGTGAAATCCGTCTGGAGAACCCATTTGAGCGTGTCCACTGCGTTGAGTTTGTCTTCCGTTAACGGCGCCCAGTAGTACTCGAAGAGATCCACATACGCTGCGGGCTGGTCGTTCGGGCTCTGCGGCCGGTCCGAAGGAGCGTCTTTTTCCGGGCAGGGAGGCGCGCTGCGATGGGGCGCGAAAAATCCGATGCGCATGCCGACCTGCGTCCAATCTTCGTGGGCGATTTCAATGGGGCAGAGCTTGGCATTCAGTCCGCGGCTGCGGGTCAGATGGGTGAAGACGCCGCGCGCAAAACTATCGAGCGTCTCGTAGGGATCTTGTTCGCCGATGCCGTGGATGATGAGGAGCGCCTGGCGCGCGCTGCGCAATCGCGGAGGAGGGGCTTCAATGACCGGCGCAGCCATCGCTCGGGGACTCCGGGTGCTGATCGAGTGTGAAACTCATGGCCGGGTAAATCGCGGGGACACTATATCACCGGCGGAGGTTTGCCGGCGGCGCGCCGATTCAATCCAGGAAAATGGGGAGGCAGAGCGGAGGCTCGACATGGAAATCGAGGCGGGCAATTTCGGCGAGCGCGCGATTGAGCACGGCGCTGTCGCAGGCCTCGAGAGTCATCACGAAGGGCAGCGCGGAATGCGGGAAGCCCGGCTTTTGCAGCAGCGCGTCGAGACTGATTTCGTATTTCGAGAGAATCGCGGCGATGGACGCGACGATGCCCGGGCGGTCGCGCACGACGAATCGGAGATAGTGCGGCACGGTGAAATCGCCGCTGACTGAATCCGGAACTTCCGCCGCGCCGGGCAGCGCCTCCGCGGGCGCGCCGGAGCTGCGGAGAATCGCGTAGAGATCGGAAATCACGGCGACGGCCGTGGGATCGCCGCCGGCTCCGTAGCCGGAAAAAATCATTTTGCCGCCGAATTCGCCGGTGGCGGTCACGATATTCTGGCTGCCCTGTGCGTGTGCCATCAGCGAGGCCGCGGGAATCAGCGCGGGTTGAACGGCGGCCGCGAGTCGCACGCCTTTTTTCGTTTCCTTCTGCGCCACGGAGATCTGGCGAATCGTGCAATCGAGGCCCGCGGCGTACATGAAATCCACCGCGGCGACCGCGCTGATCGAGCGGCACGGAATCTGCTTGCTGCCCACGCGCAGTCGGAGGCCAGCCTGCGTGAGGATCAGAAGTTTCGCGCGGGCGTCCATGCCGTCCACATCGGCGCTGGGATTGGCTTCGGCATAGCCGAGCGACTGCGCTTCCTTGAGCGAGGTATCGAAACTTGCGCCGTCCTTTTCCATCTTGGTGAGAATGAAATTACAGGTGCCGTTGAGAATTCCGGCGATTTTGTAAAGGCGGTCGCCGGCGAGGCCTTCCTGAATGCCGATGATCGCCGGAATTCCTCCGGCGACGGAGGCGCCAAATTCGAGGCGCTTGCCCATTTTTCGGGCGAGGTCGAGCAGTTCGGGGCCGGATTCGGAAATCAGCAGTTTGTTGGCGGTGACCACGGACTTGCCCGCGCGCAGCGCCTTGCGGACCCACTCACCGGCAGGCTCGAGGCCTCCGATCAGCTCCACGACGACGTCCACATCGGAGGAAAGCACGTCGTCAACATTTTCGGTCCAGCGGATGTTCGAAGGCAGGGAAACGACTTTTTTCTTTTTGATGCCGCGATTGAAGATGTGCGTGAGAAGCAGCGGGCCGCCGGTATCCTGGGAAAGAATCTTCGCGACGGAGCGGCCGACGGTGCCAAAACCGATGAGGCCGACTCTCAGGCGGCGATCCGCGCTCGCGGACTTCTTGACGACGCGTGACCTGGCGGTCCTGGTCTTCGACGAGCGGGATGACGTGCGCGATTTCCCCAACGAACTTTCCTCCGGATACTCATCGTACCAAAGGGCGGAGAAGACGCGCAGGAGAAAGGCTGTCTAGTGTTTCGTTTTGTTCTTATATGCGCCGGATTCGATGTAGGGCTTGAAGCGCTCGAAAATGAAATGATGCCAGACCGCGTCCACGATTTTGTCCTCGCCGTCGGAAATCTCGCCGGAAACGTCGCAGGTGACGCGCATCTTCGTGCCGGCAGGATCGGGGAGAAATTCGTATGTGGTGACCAAGGTGATCGCCTGGCCCGAAAGGCCCAGCGGTCCGGTGAAGCGAATCTTTTTTCCGCGGTCGGCGTAGATCACCGTGGCGTGGAGCGCGCCATTGCCAGCATCGTCGAAAATTTCATAAAAGCCGCCGCCGGGCTTTGCTTCGATGTAAAGTTTTTTCGGATGCTCGGAGAAGGAGTGATCCCACCAGCCGCTGATGTCGCCGGTTGCGGCGTCGTACACATCCGTGGGGCTCGCGGGCAGAACGAGTTCTTGTTGCACCTGGAACGCACCCATCTTTAATTCCTTCGTCTCGCTTCGCAAGCGAGAGGGAACGCAGATCAGAACGATGACGGCAAATAACGAGACCAGCGCAGCTTTGTTTTTCAAGGGATTTCCTCCATGGGTGGATTCTGCCCGCCGATTCGACAGACTTCGCGCGGGGCGACGTGGCCCTACGCTTACTGAAATGTGGCGCGACGGCTACTCTGAATCAAATGTTACTGAGCGAACCTTGCTCAACGCGCCGCTGGCGTCGGAGGCCTGGAAATCCAGGCGGTAGTTTCCGGGCGGCAAGCCGCCCAGAGGAACCTTGAGGCCCAGCGGCACGACCGTGTTCCCCTTGTCCATGAACGGCGCGGCATCCACATCGTGGGCCGAGGCGATGATCTCGCCGGTTTTTGCGTTGACGATGTTGAAAGCGACTCGAACGGCCGGCGGGTGGGGCTCAGCAAGATGCGGATCGTAGAGCTGCGCGTATAAAGCTACCGCGTCCGTTTTCTTGAAATGGTTGCTGGCCGACGGAACAATCTCCATATTGTTGACGATCAACGGAGTGCGATCGGAGAGCAGATCGGCCTCCAGGGCACCGCCCATGCCTTCCACCTGATTGACCTGATTGCTGAGAGCGAGGCCGCTCACACTGAAGGTTTTGCCGTCGTAGGGATCAATGACCAGCGGGGCTTCAAACTTTCCAAAATTCTGGCCGCCCGCCGTGAGCACCACATCGAGGCGGTAGGTCCCCGGAACAATTTCAAATTGGTTCGAGTAGCGCGTGGGTCTCTGGGTGAACTGTTTCCATTCGTCTTTATCGAGATCGAGAGGGACATCATCGCTGAAACGGGCGGCCACCGTTCCATCGGGACGATAAGCGATGCCGAGAATTTTCATGTCCGCGTGGTACTTGCCCTTGTCCTTGGAAAAATCCACGGACGCGGAGGGAAATTCCATGGCCACGTTGACGCGCGCCTCGTTGGGCGAGGTGTAAAAGAAAGGAGCCTCGAGCGTGCCGGCGATCGTGCCTTTGTCCGCAGCAGCGGCGCGGGACTCGAGATCAGTTCCAGCGGGCTTGCCGGCGAGCATGTCCTTCGATTTCGCGGTGCAGTATCCGCTGCGCGAGCGGACCTGAAGCCCGCCGCGCTCCATCTTCACGCGCAGAGCATGGCACGTCCCGTCCGGCGTGTTCGGGGACGCATACCCGAGAAAATAATATTCGTCCTGTTCGTGCGCGATCTTTGTAAGACCGCCGAGATAATCGTTGCTATTCAGGATCGGGAATCCGCCTGTCCCGTCGGCGAGCGCGTAGAGCACCGATTGGTTCGCGGAGCCGGTATCCGGCATCGTCGGCATGATCAATTGCGTGTTCCCGGCATTTGGCACCAGTGGATTTCCGGCCATTCCTCCCATGGGATTGGTAGGGCCGCCCCCGCCGCCCGGCGGAGCCGAGCCTCCAGTCGGGGACCCGCCCTTGCCGCCACTGCTTCCGCCACCACCGACCGGAGAACCACCCCCTCCGCCCCCGCCAACGCCTCCACCACCACCGCCCCTGCCGCCACCCCCTCCACCCCCTCCACCGCCGCCTCCGCCACCACCATGCTGCGGCGGATCGGCGGGCTCAGCAGCGGCGGGTGTCGGGTACGACGCGAGGAGCATGTGCGGAGGCGCGCTTGCGAAATCGCCAGGAGTACGACGAGCCGCGCTGGACGACCGCGCGGGCGAGCCGTCATCGTGCATCAACTGAGCGCCAGGAGGCGGGGTTGGCATCGCCGTCATCAGGCCGCGAACATCCAGCGGATAGATGGCGACGTTGGCTTGATTGCAAGCGGAAATGGTCGCGGTCAGCTCGGCCGTGAATTCCGACGTGAGCGGAAATCCGGCCGTGAAAAGAACCACGGTCTTTCGCCCGGGCACGTTCACCAGATTCTTAGCCAGGCTCCTGATCCCGAGCAATAGAGTGTGAACTCCAAAATCGGCCTCGGCGTTGGGCAGGGAAGCACCGCCGCCAAGACTTCCGACGGTCGAGGCGTTGGTCATGGAAGGATCCGGGGTGTTTGGCGAGACGGCCGAGGGCTTCATGGACGCGGCAGCCTGCTTCAGGCGAGTGGCGTCCGCGGTGAAATTTTGAACGACGCGCAAAGCCCCGGTGAAATCCACGACAGCCATCACGCGATCGGGTCCGACATTTGCATCAATGAATTTCCCGGCTGCAGCCCGGGCGCGGACCTGATCACTCAGGTCCATGGTGGAATCGTCGAAGAACAAAACCATGTAACGGCGGTCGGGAGCGCCGGAGGGACCGGACGCGGAACCGTAGGAGAAGTTGATGATTGGCTGTTCCTGATTGTTGTCGAAGACGTGAAAATCCTTGGCGGTGAGATCGTGGATGTAATTGCCCTTCTTGTCCGTGACAATCACGTCCACGCGCACCACGCGCGACTCGGCGCGGATGACCGGCGCACCGGGAGCAGGAGCCTGTTCGGCCGGGGCCGGCGAAGCAGCCGGAGGGGTAGATTGCTGGGCACGAACAATCGCCGGGGCGACGATCGCGCGTCGCGCGGACCACCCGGCGGCCAGAATAAGAAGAGCGGCGGCCAGAAGAGGTTTGATCTGCCGGAGCCTCATGACTCACCTTCCTTTTTGCCGTTCTAATATGGAATTTCGACAACGCCATTTTGAGCCGAGAGCGACGCGGCGTTGCCATCCCGGACGACCAATCGCACGACGTAGTCGCCCGGTTTCAAATCGAAGCTCGTTTTCACGGTCACACCGGAATGACTGAGGCGCTGGTAGGTTTCATCGCGCAGCTTCATGGAGAGCAGCCTCTGCGTTCCGGTGACGAAGTTTCCATCGCGGTCGAAAATTGCGGTGACCACGGTGAGGTCGTCCTGATTGCGGCCGTCCGCCTTCGCAAACCGAACGTGAGCGAGATCCACGTGGGCGAGCACGGAAAGCTTCGCGTCGGTTGTTCCGGTTTTGTAATACTGCGTTTGAATACCGACGGGAACGCCGTGCTGCTCCTCCTGCGAGAAAACGGCATCTTGAATATCGCGCCGGGCCACCTCGGCGGGAGTCTCTCCGTGCAAGGGCGCGTAATATCCACGCCGCGTCTGGATCGTGAATTTATTCCTGGCCACCAGAGTGACTTTCAGCGTGTGGAAGTGACCGTCGTATTTAATATTCTGCGGAACGAACGCGAGATAATAGTACGCGTCGGGCGCCCCGGCCACCTCGCGCAATCCCGCGGCGAGATCGTTGTTGCTGTGGAAAGCGTAGCCGCCGGTATCCTCTGCGAAATACGCGAGGGACGCGGATTGAAGGCTTTGAGCGGTAAGTTTCCACTGGGTGCGAAGCCCGGCGTTGGTCGGGTTGGGGTCATTCGTCTGTTGGCTGATGTCCGTGCCGATATCGGGCACAAAAAGGCCGCGCGCATCGAGCGTGTTGATGAATACACTCTGACGGATGGCGCGATCTACCAGGTCGGAATACTCATTTTCGAGATTTGTGTAAAGGAACCCGGGCGAGATCAATACCAAATTGCGCTGGCCCGGGAGTACCGCCAGCCTTTCAATGATTTCCCGCATGCGCCGCAGGGTATATTCCGTTTGTGTTTCGGTCTGCTGCTCGATGCGAAGGGCCACTGAATTCACGAGCGATTGCGCTCGCAGGATGTCGGACGCGGATGGGCCATTACTGGTCGGGCTGGGGTTCGGTGACGCCGAGCATGCCAGGGCGTCCGATGTTGCAACGTCCAGCGCAAATTGGTCGTGACGGTTTTGAATTAAATCAGCCTCGTAAGGCTCCATGGGCGGGCATTCACTCGAGGATGTAATACCCACCGCTACCGTAATAATCTTCAACTCGCTCAGGGCCTTGTGCAATTTGACCCTGTCGTCGGTGAAGTCCAATTGGTTTTGGCCGGAAACCGTGAATACGGCCACGCGGTCCGTCGGTTTGACGGAGGAATCGAGGAATTTATCGGCGGCACTTCGCGCCTGCATTAAATCCTGCTGGGTGAGCAGGGCGTCATCGAACACGAGGGCGACGAACCGAGAAGCAGCCTGAAACGCCGGGGCGGCGGGCGCCCCGGGCTGAGGGGGAGCTGCCGGCGCGGCGTTCGTCGCAACGACCGGGTGAGCGGCGGACGCAGGCGTCTCAACCGAGAAGTTCGAAATGATCTGAGGTTTGCCGTCCTGATAGAGCTGAAAGTCTTCCTTGTGGAGCGTGGCGACGGCGTTGCCATTTGAGTCGCGCACGATCACCCGGACCGGCACCAGATTCACCAGCACGCGCAGAGGGACGGAGGCCTCCTCTGTGGTCAATTCAGCCATGTCCGCACTGGCGGTCGCGGGCGCTGCAGGGGCTGGAGCTGCTGCCGTCGAAGGCTGCTGCGGTGACGCATCTTGTGAAGGTGCCGCTGAGGATGAGTGAGCCTGGGATGATTGGGCGCGCACCAGAGCGAAGCGCGCATTGCCCGCACAGGCGAGCAGAAGGCCGAACGAAATGACGGCAGAAATTCGCAGACGCTTCGCCGCTGGTGCGTTCATTCGGAACTCCCAAGACCGCCCGGAGCCCACCGCACCGGGCCAATTCTTTGCTTCGGCTGCGGGGAGTTTACATCGAACTCGTGTTGCGAGTTGCGTTTTCTTTCTTCTTGACCGTGCCCTAGCTTGGCGTTACCTTCGCGCGCAATCCGGCCGCCGCGAAAGGCCTGCGGTCCGGGGGCATTCAATCGAAACGGTTTATCCCGCATTGGAGGTTACATGGAACGTCCCCTGGGCGTGACGATTTTGGCGGTGCTGGGCTTCATATGTACGGGCTGTCTGGTGCTGGCGGCTTTGGTCATGTTCATCGGCGGCGCGATGGTTGCGAACATGGCGACGCGTCCGGGACTAGCGATGATTGGGGGTGTCGGGGGCGCGGTGGTAGCCGTGATTTTCCTGGGCCTGGCTGTTCTTTATCTGGTGGTCGCCCTGGGATTCCTGAAACTCCAAAATTGGGCGCGGGTACTGACCATCGTTCTCTGCGGTCTGGGACTGCTTTTCAATGGACTTGGCGTGGTGAACGCCCTGATTCACTTCCGCGTTCTTATTGTTGTGTGGCAAGCCATCGTGGTGGGGGTTGATCTGTGGGTCATCATTTATCTCTTGAGGCCGCACGTAAAGCAGGCGTTTGGCGCAACGGGATTCTGATCCGGACGATTCGGGCAGGTCGAAATGAAATTCGCGAAAATCGTATTTTGGGTCGCGGGGATTTGGGGGGTGCTGACGCTCGCGCCGCTCTACTTCATTTTCAATATGATTGGGCGGCAGGATCCGCCGGCGATTACCCATCCCTTGTTCTTTTACGGCTTTGTCGGGGTGGCGCTGGCGTGGCAATTCGCGTTCTTCGCGATCGCAAGGGATCCGGTACGTTTCCGGCTGATGATGATTCCGTCGGTCGTCGAGAAGCTGGCTTTTGGAATTCCGGCGATCGTGCTCTTTGCTCAGCGGCGACTCAGCGCGGGCGATCTAGGGCTCGGATGCGTTGATCTTCTCTTCGCCGCGTTGTTCCTGTTGGCCTTCCGCTCGACCGCGCCCTAGTCGGCGCCAGACCAGACAGACCCGTTCGAATGTCGAACGAGGTCTGAGTTTCGGGTGGTTCACTCGAAGATCGCGACAAAAAGAAAAAGGGCTGCCTGGGGAAGCGCAGCCCTTTGAACCGTGGGCCGCGGCAGCCTGTTGAAGCAGGCGCCGGCAGCCGAGAACTATAGAGCTACCGCAGTTTGTGAGTAGCCGTCAACGGCTTGGTTGCTTCGAGCTTGGTGGATTTCTTTAGACGCTTTGCTGATTTCTTGGCTGCCATGTGGTTTCTCCCCGTTTGAGATTAGCCCCCGCGGGCTTGCAGGGTTCTTATATGCAATGCAGTTGCCAATGTAAAGAGCGCGGGACGCGTTCGTTATCCCCTTTCGATTCTTACAGGATGTCTGCGAGGTATCCCGGGCCCACGACGACTGTGTTGAACCATTCATCGCCCATTGAACCATTCAACACGGCCGCATTCCTTGACCGTGCTGCGCCGGTCGAATACACTACGTAATTCGCTTGGGTCCGCGAAGGGCATCCGATGCGCCGACACCGCCGCTAGAACAGGCCAGCCCGCGAAAATAGAGGAGAAAGATCGTTGCCGAAACGTACGTTTCAGCCCCATGTGCGCCGCCGTCACAAAAAACACGGTTTTCGCAAACGCATGAAGAGCCAGGGTGGACGGAAAGTCCTTGCGCGACGCCGCAAAAAAGGGCGCCACAGCCTCACGCGAGTCTGACGCGCCGTCGCTCGGATTGCCGCGCGAATGCCGCGTGGTGCGCCGCGCTGAATATGACGCCGTTTATCGCGAGGGCCGGCGGCGGTCGAGCCGCGAGTTCACCATTTTCATTCGCCCCAATGGCCTCGATCTCAGCCGATTTGGCTGGAGCATCAAGAAAGCGCTGGGCGGCGCGGTCCAGCGCAACCGCATCCGGCGACGGCTGCGCGAAATTTTGAGATTGCACCGACAGGAGATTGCCCCGGGATGGGACATCGTGATTCACCCGCGCAGCTCGGCGGCCACGGCGGACTTTTTGGCGCTCACCAGGGAATTGCTGCAGCTGATTCCTCGCGCACCCACGGTTTGAACGCGGCCGGCGAAGCGCGCCGATTGACCGCGCGCGGGAAATCGGCTGCTGCGTGGGCGCTGCTTCTGCTGGTGCGCTTTTACATTACGTTTCTCTCGCCATTCTTTGGAGGAGCTTGCCGGTTTCACCCCTCGTGCTCCAACTACGCAGCGGAGGCTATCGCGCGCTATGGCGCCGCGCGGGGCTTCTATCTCGCACTTCGGCGGCTGCTGCGCTGCAATCCCTTTATAAAGGGCGGATTCGATCCCGTCCCGGATCAGCCTTCGTCCCACTCGTTCGCACATCTCGCGCGAACGCAAGGTGAACCCTTCGATCGCTTGTCGCGCTCTCAGGGTGAACGGCAGTGAACGAGATGTCGGACCAGACCCGCGGAATTATTTTCGTAGTGATCGTGGTCATCGTCACGTTTGTGTGGATGCATTACTTCCAGCCGCCGGTTCCGCCGCCGCAGAAGGCCGGAACGGTTGCGGGCCAGACGGCGCCCGGACAAGCGGCCGCTTCGGGAACGGCGCAACCGGGTGCCACGCAGGGTTCCATGCAGATGGCCGCCGGCGCCGCGCCCGTGAAGATTCCGGTGATGCAGGCGTCGGCGGAAACGAACATCATTGTTGAGAGCGATCTTTATCGCGTCGAGCTATCGAATCATGGAGCGGTGGCGCGAAGCTGGCAGCTGAAGAAATATTTCGACGATCAGAAGCCGCCGCGGCCGCTCGATCTGGTGAACCCCGATGTCGCGCAGGAACTCGGCTGGCCGCTCTCGCTGATGCTGGCCGATCCGCAGCTGGAAGCGCAGGCGAATTCCGCGCTCTATGAGGTCACGCCCAGCTCCGAGAATCTGACCGCGCCCGCTGAGATTACTTTCCACTACAGCGATGGCCACCTCGACGTAACCAAGAAACTGAAATTCACGCAGGATTACGAGATGTCCATCGAGGTGTCGGCCTCGCTCGACGGCAAGCCGCTCGCGCCTGCCGTCGCGTGGCGCGGTGGATTCGGCGACAAGGCCGTACGCAACGCCTCGCAGCTGGTGACCGTTTTCTACAAGCAGGCGGACAGCCTCAACCTGCTGCAATACAAGAAGCTCGGCGTTTCCGGGAATCAGATCCAGCCATTTCATCAGTCGGGCTCAATGCAGTTCACCGGGATCATGGACCAGTTTTTCGCCGCCGCGTTTATTCCCGACGGAAGCGATCTGGGGCTCTGGCACTGGACGCAATGGCATCACTTCACCGCGGAGAATCAGCCGGCGAGTTCGCCCGAAGCGGAAATCGCCGTCGGTCCCACCGCCCCCGGTCCGATGAAGGCGCGAGTCTTCGTTGGCCCGAAAGATCTGGGGCTGCTGATTAAAGTGCAGCCGTCGCTGGAACAGCTGGTGAATTTCGGCTGGACCGGAGTGATCGCGAAGCCGCTGCTCTTCGCGCTGCAGTGGCTGCACCGCTATATTCCCAATTGGGGCTGGGCCATCGTGGTGCTTACGCTGGTGATCAACTTCGTGGTTTTTCCGCTGAAGATGAAGAGCTGGCGATCCATGCAGGACATGCAGAAAATCGCGCCGGAGATGCGCCAGATCCAGGACAAGTACAAAAAGTATTCGATGACCGATCCGCGCAAGAAGGGCATGCAGGACGAAATGGCGGAGCTTTACCAGCGCCACGGAATCAATCCCATGGCGCAGCTCGGCGGGTGCGTACCGATGCTAATCCAGATGCCAATCTGGTGGGCGCTGTGGCGCGTGTTGACGGGTGCGATCGAGCTGCGCCACGCGGCTTTCATCTTCTGGATCCGTGATTTGTCGGTCCGGGATCCCTATTACATTTTGCCGGTCGCCATGGCCATCACCATGTATTTGATGACAAAAATGACGCCGCAATCCGCGGCGATTGATCCGTCGCAGCAGAAAATGATGAAGCTCATGCCGCTGATGTTCGCGGCTATTTTTTTCACCTATGCGAGCGGCCTGAACCTCTATATGTTCACGAGCAACCTGGTGGGGGTGGGCCAGCAATGGTATCTGAACCGAACCCGGCCGCTGCCGACGAACAGCCCATTCAAGAATAAAAAGAAGAAACTGCCATGAACGGCGATCGAACTCCACGCGTGAATCGCGCGCCTGGCCGGAATTTTCCCCGGCGGGAGCATAGCGCTCCTCCGCCGCCGCTCGACCGCGAGCGCGCCATTGCGGAGCTGAGGCGCTTTCTCGAACTCGCGGTGCGCGAAATTGGCCTCGCCGTGGAATTCGACGTCTCCATGCCATCGGGCGACGACGCGGAAGTTCTGGTCACATTCAGCGGAGCCGATCAGGATCTACTGCTCGAAAACAGCGCGGAGCTGCTGCTTTCGCTCGAGCACATCGCGCATCGCTGGCTGCACCTCGACCCGAGGCTGCACGATCGCGTGCGATTTGATTGCGGCGAGTATCGCGCCACGCGACTTGCGGAATTAAAGCTTTCGGCGCGCGTGGCGGCGCAGCGCGTGCGCGAAACCGGACAGCCGTTTCAGTTCAACCCCATGTCGTCGCGCGAGCGCCGCATCGTTCACCTTGAGCTCAATGGCGCTGCAGGCGTGCGCACCGAGAGCGAAGGTTCCGGCGATCGCCGACAGCTTGTGGTTTACCCAGCAACTCCTCCGAATAAAAGATAGCTCAGACGAAGAGAGATTCCTCGGCCGAAGGCGGACCTCGGAATGACAGGCTCTACGCGCTGGCGCCTCGACCCCTACACTTCAAAGGCGTAGCCTTCTTTTCCCACGTTGATGCAAAGAGTTCCACCGAGCTGGTCGGAGAGCCCCGCGGTTTCGTGGATATGCCCGCAGAAAAGATAGGGCGGCTGTTCGCGCTCGACCCACGCCCGCAGCGCCGGACTGCCCACATGCTTTCCGACATCGTATTCGTCGAGGCGCGTTCCGTACGGCGGAAAATGGACCACCAGATGAAGCTTAGCGATTCCGTTGAACGGCGCGAGCGCCTCCTCGATTTCTTTTTCGGAAAATTCGCCGGGAGTATTGAACGGGGTGATGTTGCTGTAGCCGAGCCCCGCCCATGGCGTGGATTTCGTCTGCAGCACGCGGCGATGAAAATCCACGAAGCCGAAGCGCCGGCAGAATTCGCGGATGTCGTCGTCTGTCTCGTGATTTCCCGGCAACACCCACAGCCGCTCGCCGAGCGGCGCCAGAGCCTTACCGCAAGGCTCCAGGCCGCGGCCAAACGTGGCCAGATCGCCGGCGCAGATATACACGTCGGCAGGCTGCGCGACGATCCGCGCCAGGGCGCGAAGATCACCATGAACATCGCTGAAGATCAGGACTTTCACTGAGTTTTCTTTGCAGGGATGCCGGGCTCGGGTTGCTGCGGAACCATCCGTCTCATGCGGCTCTGCAGCATCCCGTTCGTCAGCCAGCCTTCCTCGAGCACGTTGCCGGCTTGATCGAATACCACGCGATACGTGAATGGTTGCGGGCCGCGCCGCCGGCCGTCCTGAAAGCGGTTTTCGCCGAGTTCGACGACGGGATGGCCGTCTTCGATGAAACTGTGGATCGACGGGAAGCGCGCGAAAGTCCAGTAAAGTCTTACATTGGGAAGCTGGAAGGCGCGTGCGATGAACTCGTTCGGCGGCGAATCGGGAATGAAGTTGAAAATAGTCGGCCCCGCCGCGCGGAGATCGAACTGCGATTCGTAGATACCGTCGGGCGAGCGTATTGCGTCGCCCCAATCAAGCCACGACGGAGGGATAGGCAGCGCGCCAATGCGCGCAATTTCGATGTGGTTCTGATCCGCGAACGCTTTGGCCCGCAAGATCGCTTCGTGATGCGCCACCGAGCAGGCGAATAGATACACGAGCGCCACGAACGATCCCGCCTGGCACCAATGCGCGCGGGTTACGCCAAATCCCCAGCCGTTCTTCGCCGGCCCGAAAAAAAGCGCGGCCAACAACAAGCTCGCGAGCGCGGCAACCCACAGGCGGAAAGGATATCCGGCCGCGCGCGTCATCAGCCAGGCCAATACGTCGCCAACGGTGAAGAGCATCCACATTCGGATTGCTCGTGCGCGGCTTTTTTCCCGGTCGCGGTAGATCCAGGCGATCACCTGCGGCACCAGGATGATCGCGGTGAAGCTGAAATCAATGATGAAGAGCAGGTCCCAGGCGACGCGCTGGGAAGAAATCGGATACCACATGCGGGTGCCGAACGAGGTCATGCCGTCGAGAATGATGTGGCTTGCGATGCCCACGCCGTAGATCAGCGCGAGCATTAACAACGGCGGAGATTCCAGGTCGTGAAAGCGCGGCCACTTCCTCTTGACCCACGGCAGGAGTGCGCGCGTCAGAAGGACAAGCAGAATCGCAAAAAATGGCAAGCCGACGAAGGAGTGGGTGATCGCGCGATGATATTTCACGATGCCGAGCGGATCGCGCGAGAACGCCTCCGCAAAAATGTCCACATCGGGGAAAACCGCGCCGAGCGTCGCGGCGAAAATGGCGACCCGCTCCTGGCGCCTGGAGAAAAACGCCTTGCCGAGGAGCGCGCCAGCGATTCCGTGAGTTACAGGATCCATGAGGGATTCAAAACGGCAGAAGTGTACACGATTCAACGGGCCAGCGCGACGTGAAGCGGGCTCATGTGGCGCGCGAGGCTCTCTCTGCGCTCAGGAAACTTCGAGCAGCACGAGGGACATATCGTCCGTGGGTGCGCCATCGCGCCACGCCGCGACGCGATTCAGCATCGCTTGCTGCATATCGCCGAAAGGCAGCAGCGCGGTTTCGCGCACGATTTTTTGCACGCCTTCGGTTCCGAGCATCTCGCCGTTGGTATCGAAGACCTCGCTGATGCCATCGGTGTAAAGCACCACGCGGTCGCCCTGTTTGAGGTCCACCTCGATGGCCGCCTCGGTGTCAACTGCATCTGGCAATCCGCCGAGCACCATGCTGCGCGATTCCAGCAATCGCGGCTCCTCGCCGGGCGTCACGATCATGGCCGGAGGATGGCCGGCGCCGGCGAAGATCATTCGCCGCCCCCCCGTGTCAATCCGCGCGGCGGCCAGAGTAAAAAGCAGCGCCGAGCTGCCCAGGCTCTGCATCACGAAGCGATTCAGTTTCTGCAGCATCTCGTTGAGCGGCGCGCCGCTGCGCAACTGCGACATCGTCTCGCTGTAGATGCGGTTGGCCACCAGCGCTGACCCGATGCCGTGGCCTGAAACGTCACACACCAGCAGGTTCAGGTGGCGATCGTCGAGGGGGCTGACCAGGCCGAAGTCGCCGCCGATCGAGCGGACCGGATGAAAGTAAGCGTCCACCCGCATCCCGCCCCAGACGAGAGATTGCGGCGCGAGGCTCTGTTGGACGCGCGCGGCCAGCAGTAAGTCTTCTTCGATTTCGCTCTGGCGCTGTTCGAGCTTCGCATTGGCACTGCGCAGTTCCGCCTCAGACTGTTTCTGTTCGGAGATATCGGTGAACGTTACGACGACGAACTCAAGCCCATCTGGATCCTCGAACATACGGGAACTGAGAATGACCGGCAACCTGCTGCCGTCTTTTACGGGAAGGACGAATTCGAAGCGGTTCTGGCCCTTCTCCCTGCCGCGCTCGATGTGGCCGGCCATGACTTTGCGCTCTTCGTCGGTGTAAAAGCTGGTGCCATTACGGCCGACCACTTCGGAGGCCGGAAAGCCGAACATCTTCTCCAGGCACGAATTGATGAAAAGGATGTCGCGGCAGTCGTCGAGAATCATCACACCCTCATTGAGCGTTTCGAGGATGTCTTCCATCTGGGTGAGCCAATCGGGGCGCTCCATGTTCATGGCGATCTCTTCTTAGATGCTACAGAGTGCGGTGAGGGAGCATCTTATCCGATTCCGGCGTAAGCGCCAAAGGGCTGCTGAGGCTGTAGAATGTAACCTGCGAAGCGCGCGAATATGACTGCAAACGGGAACCAAAATCCTCCGGGGCCGAAGGGCTTGCCTGTTCTGGGCATGGCGTTGAGTCTTCGCCGCGATCCGCTCGCCGGGATGCGGCAGATGGCTCGCGACTACGGTGATGTCGTCCGCTTCTACGTGATGATGCAGGAACGCGTCCTGCTGAATCGCCCCGACCTGATCAATCAGGTGCTCGTGATCCAGCAGGGTAAATTCCATAAGAGCGAGCTGACCCGCAGAATCACGGTGCGGATGCTCGGCCAGGGTTTGCTGATCAGCGAAGGCGAATTCTGGCGACGCCAGCGGCGGCTAGCGCAGCCGGCATTTCACCGCAGCCGCACCAACGACTACGCCTCGACCATGCTCGAAATCGCGCAGACCCACATCCGCGACTGGCGCGATGGGGAAGAGCGAAACATCGCGCTGGAAATGACAGCGCTCACGCTCGATATCGCCGTGCGCACCCTTTTCGGAACCACTTTGCCGGGAGAAGCGCTCCAGGTGGGCCACGCGATGACCTTCCTGATGCGGTATTCGCTGCGGCGGCAGCGATTGCCATTTCGCATTCCCGAAAATTGGCCGACGCCCGCGAACCGCCGAGCGAATAAGGAGCTCGAATTCATTGACTCGCTCGTTTACCGCATGATTTCGGAGCGCCGCGCGGAAGGGAATTCCAATCATCACAATGACCTGCTCGCGCTGCTGATGGGAGCGATGGACGAAGACGGCAGCCAGATGACTCCGCAGCAGCTCCACGATGAAGCCATGACGCTGTTTCTCGCCGGCCATGAAACCACGGCGCAGATGCTCGGTTGGACTTGGTACGCGCTGAGCCAAAATCCCGCCGTCGAAGCCAAACTGCACGAGGAATTGCGCGGAGTGCTCGGCGGACGGCCCCCGGAAGCAGCGGATTTTCCGCGACTCCCTTATTTGCAGGCGGTGATGAGTGAAATTCTGCGGCTATATCCGCCGGCGTACATCCTGGCGCGCGAAACGGTGGAACCTTGCGAGGTCGGCGGCTACGAGCTTCGCGTGGGATCAACGATTGTGCTGTCGCAGTGGATCATGCATCGCGATGCGCGGTATTACGATGATCCGGAAGCGTTCCGTCCCGAGCGCTGGCTCGACGGGTTGGCGGACCGCCTGCCGCCGGGCGCTTATTTTCCGTTTGGCGACGGACCGCGCCGCTGCATCGGACAGGGATTCGCGCTGCTCGAAGCGGCCATCGTGACTGCAACCATCGCGCAGAAATTCAGCTTCCGCATGGTCCCCGGCCATCCGGTGGTGCCGGAGCCGCTGGTGACGTTGCGTCCCCGCCACGGAATTCAGATGACGCTTCACTCGCGCAGTTAGTGCACGAACTCGCCCGTCCCGCCGCTCGACCACGGATCGTACGTGAGGCTGAAGCGCACCCGATCGCGAATCGCCGGGTGGTCGTACGTAAGGAACACATCTATGGGGCTGGGATCGGGATACTCCAGATTCACCTCGCCGAGTATCTGGAACGTTTGCGCCGCCACCTGCCCTGAATCCGGCGTCAGCCCGTGCGTCACTTCGAGCGCGTATTGATCGGCCTGATGCTCGAAGTAGCGGCTAATGCCGTTGGTGACCGGGGTCAGGACGAACGAGACGACGCCGAGCAGCAGGAGGAAGGCTGGCAGGGATGCCAAATCATCCACCGATCGAATTCCCCAATTCGCCCCGCGCCACGCAAGGAAACCGCCGATGCTGCGATAGCCGAGATAAAAGACAATCAGGAATCCGACGGCGAAAATCGCTAAGCCCTTGGGAATATGATTGAGAACGTAATGGCCCGTCTCATGGCCGGCCACTGTCACGATTTGGGGCGTGCTCATTTTCGCGATCGTTGTGTCCCACACGACCACGCGCTTGGAAGCCCCGATCCCAGTAACGTAAGCATTCAATGCATTCACTTTTTCCGAGGCGTTCATCCAGTACATCCGCTCCGGCGGAATATTCTGGCCGGCGCGGTGCACCATCTGTTCGAGCGCGACCGTGAGCGCCGGATCTTTCTCCGCCAGCGGCTCGAATTTGTGGAATAGCGGGTCCACCACCAGCGGTTGCAGGAAAATCAGCAAGAATCCCAGCGGCAGCGACGCCAGCCAGAAATAAAACCACCAGAGCCGCGGGAACGCGCGAATCATGAAGTAAAGAATCAGGACCAATATGAATCCGATAACTACGCTGACAAGCTCGCCCTTGGTCCAATCCCACGCCCACGATCCCCATCCCTGCACGGAGATACCGTAATTGCGCAATTCCCACTGCTGGAAGATATTCAGCGGAATACTGAGAATGTCCAGGGTCAGAATAAATAACGGCGCAAAAATCAGGACCTGCAGGAAAAGCTTCTTCGACCCTCCTTCCGCCCAATCGCGATACTTTGGGCCCACCTTCCATCGTAGGAGCAGCCACAGCACGATCAGTCCGTAGATCGCGCTAATAAAGAAGAACGCGAGTTCGATTTTGTCGAGATGTTTGGTTTTGGCGTAAAGATCGGGCGGGAGCGTGTACGCCGTCACGATCTTCGCGGCCGCCTGCGCCTCCGGCGTGCCCGGCGCGGGCTGTTGCTCTTGTGCCTGGGGAATCGGCCCGGGCGGCGCTTGCGCTCTGGCGGGTGCGAAATGGAATAGCAGACCGAGCGCCAGGATTCCAACAAGGAAAGCGAGCCTCTTCGTCATCATTCCCCCATTTGCCAGCTAAGACGTTGCGCGAAAGTATCTCGTTAGCGCGCCCAATGCGCAATGCCATTTCGACTCGCTCTTCAATCCTCGCCCTCACCCCTTACCGTCTGGCATAATGCCGCCATTATGACCGCCAGCACGGCAAGCACGCTTCCGACCGTCAATCGCCAATTCATGCTAGCCGCGCGTCCCGTGGGGATGCCGAAGGAATCCGACTTCCGTTTAGTCGAGGCGCCGATTCCCGCTCTCGCCAACGGACAAATCCTGCTGCGCACAATTTTTCTCTCGGTTGACCCCTACATGCGCGGCCGGATGACAGGCGTTCGCACGTATGCCGATCCAGTTGATATCGGGCAGCTGATGGTTGGCGGCACCGTCGGCAAAGTGGTGCAATCCACGAATCCGCAATTTCGCGCCGGAGATTTCGTCGTTGGCTACTGGGGCTGGCAGGAGTACGCCGTCTCGGACGGCAAAGGCTTGCAGAAGCTGGACCCGAATCTCGCGCCCGTTTCCACCTCGCTCGGCGTGCTGGGGATGCCGGGAATGACCGCTTATTTCGGATTTCTAGATATTTGCCAGCCGAAGCCCGGGGAGACCGTCGTCGTTTCCGGCGCCGCGGGGGCCGTCGGATCGCTCGTCGGCCAGATCGCGAAGATCAAGGGGTGCCGCGCCGTGGGAGTCGCGGGCACCGACGACAAAGTCGCGTGGCTCACGGGCGAACTGGGTTTCGATGCCGCGTTCAATTACAAAACCACGCAGGATTACGTCGCGAAGCTGAAGGAACTTTGCCCCAGCGGGATTGACTGCTATCTCGACAACGTGGGCGGCGCCGTCACCGACGCTGTCCTGCCGGTACTGAACGTGCGCTCGCGCATTTCCATCAGCGGACAAATCTCGCAATACAATTCCGCGAAGCCGGAACCCGGCGTGCGGCCGTACGCCTATCTGCTCACCAAGCAAGCGCGCGCGGAAGGTTTTATTGTCACCCAATTTGCGAGTCGCTTCGCGGAAGGCATCGCGCAAATGGCGCAGTGGCTGAAGGAAGGCAAGCTGAAACACCGCGAGCACATCATTGAAGGATTCGAGAACGCGCCCCGCGCGCTGATTGGCGTGCTCAGCGGAGAAAACACCGGCAAGATGCTGGTCAAATTCGCTGACGCGTGAACCCCGACATGACCTTTGATGAATTGGATCGGAGATTTCCGAACGGCTTCGACGACGCGGAGATACACAGCCTCACCCTGGACTACCAGAATCGTACCGTGACGTTACACCTGAATCTGCGCGGCAACTCGCCCGATAGCCCCGACCGCGATGTGTATGATCGAGCGGTGCTGACACTCCGCGAATTTCACTACTTTTCGATAGATCCGCCGCATCCCGATCAACTTTTTTACCCTGAGCGCACGAAGTTGACTTTCGATGGATTACCTGAGGATCCGAGCCAATTCCCACTATTTGAGATTCTGAAACCCAAGCTGGCCGCTGGTGCCTTTTGCTGTCGGTTTTACGTGCACGATTGGAACTCGTTCATTCATATTGCCGCGCAGGATGCTGAATTCTCTTGGGTAGGCGATCGGCCCAAGTAATCTCGAATCTCAATCCACGCCAATGTGCATATTCCCTGACGCGGGTCTTTCGCCCTGCCGCAACGTACAGTTACCTTTTTGGATGCCGCGCCGGACGCGGATTGCCACGCAGCTTGCGGCGCGACTAATATGGACGTGTAGCACGCGCTCTCGATGAGGGAGAAGTACGATGAGAATCGCACTCTGGGCACTTACCGTTGTTTTGCTAGCGCCGCTGATCGCGCCGCTGAGGACCGCCTCCGCGATGCCGCAGCAGCAGGACGATTCGGTCGCGGCCGCCGCTCGCCGCGCGCAGGAAAAGAAGGCGCAGCAGGCGAGCGCCGCGAAGCCGGCCAAGGTTTGGGACAACGACAATCTGCCAGACACGCCCGGCGGAATTAACGTGATCGGGCAAGACAGCTCCACACCAGTCGCAGGGAATGACACCGCCGCTCCGCCTGCCGAAAGTGCTGCCAACGCGGCTGCCACCAAGTCCGCTCTGGAGGGTAGCCTCAACTCCGCCAAATCCCGGCTCGCGGACTTGAAGGCCGATCTCGACGTGGCGCAGCGGAAATATGTGATGGATCAGTCCACCTACTACGGCAAGACCAACTACGCCGCCGACCGAGATGGCGCTGCAGCGCTCGCCAGCGAAAAGGCAGATATAGACGACAAGCAGGAACAGGTCGCCGCCGCGGAAAAGCAGCTGGCCGAGTTGCAATCGAAGTTTGATTCCGCGACCCAGGCCGCCAACGAAGCGGCATCGCAGGAGAAAGCCGCACAGAGCCAGGCCAAAAATCCGGCGCCAAGCGTTCCTCAAAATCCCGCACCGGCTGCTCCGCCGGCCAACGCGCCACCTCCCGACAAAGACAGGTAAATTGCCCGCGCGAACTTTTGCCCGGGATACTCTCTGAGCTGTTTCGGAACGGCACCCCTACTAATAGTATATATTTCCCTTGACACACTAGACGCCCCGGCGCACAATCCCGCCAGTTTTACGGGGCGTTTTGCGTTTTACATGCTTGCCGGCGTTCTGCGTTCAATTTCCGCCGGCCCATCTGACTGCGAGGCAAAAGGATGCAATATCTGCCCGGCTGGACGGTGCAGTGTTTGACTCCGGAGTGTCCCGCGCGCGGCCACTGGCTTCGCGTGCAGGGCACGCCACAGGAAATCTGCAGCAATTGCGGCGCTCCACTTCATAATGTGCCGCCGCCGCTGGCGCCGCGTTTCCGCATGCGGCCACGCCCGCTGGCGAGCTATCGCCCGGCGCGCGGCCCGCGCTGAATTTTCCGAGTGGCAGCGGCTGACCGCGCCCCGGAATTTCGGAGCCGGTCTCGTCCCCGCCGCAGCCCCTTTGCAGTAAGTTGAGCAGGCTTTTGGAATACCGGCCCGGATCGCCTCCGAACGCATCAGGGCGGTTCGGGCCTTTTCATTGGAACGCTGGCGATTTTGGAGTTGCACAATGGGAGCGATGAGAAGGGGGGAGCGGCCGGTGGGGGGACCGGCCGCTCGTGGGCATTGGGGGTGATGGAGGTGCAGCAACTCGGGGCACTGGCCCCGAATCCACAGTGATTCTGCCGGTAGTACGCGGCACGGTCGATAGACAGCTTGGTTCAATCGTTCCGGTACCTTCGTACCCATCCACAAATTTCGACCCATCTTCGCCCGAACGCGCCGGCTTGCCGCGCTCGCATCAATAGACATCGTTGTTAATGCGCCCGGGTTTTCGCTAGAATGCGGGCCATGCCAGTTCAGCCCTTTGAGGTATCCCAGCGCAACGGATCGCTCGCGACGGTGCAAATCATCAGCGTGAAGGGCGCGATCACGTTTGCCTCTTCGCCTGCGTTCCAGGACGCGCTCGCCGCCACGACGGCGCCGCGCTTGATCGTTGACTTCACCGAAGTATCGTCGCTGGATTCGATGGCTATCGGCACGCTGGTGCGAGCTTTCGTTTCCTGCCACAAAGCCGGGCGCAAACTCGTGCTTGTCGGATTGAATTACCGCGTGAAGAACATCCTGCAGATCACGGGCGTGGATCCGCTGTTCGAAATTTACGCGACCATCGCGGATGCGCAAGGCGCGCTGATTTGAAATCCGCCTGATGTAAGCACCATCAGCGATGCCACTCCCTCGAATCCCGCCAACTCCGATTCGACTCCTGCCGCAGCGCACGACCTTGCCGCAAACGTTGCCGCAAGTTTCGCGCAAGAAGCGCGAGCGCCGGCTGAATCCGGCTCAAGTTCGCGATGCGGGCGCGAGCGTTCAGCTATATCCGGAAACTCCAGGTTCGAGCCCGCTGCTGCCACTGAAGGACGCTGCGGCGGCGCCCGGCTTTTGGCCTATTGCCGCCATCTGCGCGACCGCCTGCCTCGGGCTTTTGATCATGGAGTACGGCGGGGGCGAGGAGACCTACATCTCGTTTTTTCCGGCGCCGATTCATGGCCTTGATCCCTACTGGGTGCTACGCGTCAAGGCCTGGTGGGTCGGCTCGATCCTGATCGGTTTTCTCGCGCTGCCTGCCCTGCTGATGCGCTCTTTGCCCGGCAATCGCCTGCGCGATTGCAATCTTGGGTTTCGCGGCTTCCGCGAACATTTCTGGATTTACGTCGGCTTGTACGCTGCGGTGCTTCCGGTGATCTGGGTCGTGTCGCTCTCGCCGTCCTTTTATACGTTCTACCCGATGTACGGCAATGCGGGCCGCTCGTGGTTCGATCTGCTGATGTGGGAGGGAATGTACGCGGGGCAATTCGTCGCGCTGGAATTTTTCTTTCGCGGATTTCTGGTTGGCGGACTCGGGCGCTACATCGGAATCTTCGCCGTCCCCGTGTCCGTGATCCCCTACATGATGATCCATTTCACGAAGCTGTTGCCGGAGGCGGCTGCGTCGGTCGTCGCAGGATTTATTCTCGGATACCTCGCGTGGAAGACGAAATCCATCTGGGGCGGCGTGTGCGTTCACTGCGCTGTAGCTGCGACGATGGATGTGCTCGCACTCGCGCACAAAAGCCAGCTGCCCTGGCTGCACGGGTAGCGCGCGATCGAAAGCCTCGCTGAACAGGATCGCCGGTCATTTTCCGGCTACCACGTTAACCAAGCACCGAGTCGCGCTTTACCGATTTTGAGATACACTTTCTCAACGGTGACGCTCGACGGCGGATTGAGGAGCGCAACTATGCGTATTTTCTTGGTGTGTAGTCTTGCAGCGGCGCTGGCAATTTGCGCGAGCGCGACCTGTGCTCTCGCTCAGGAAGCAAATACCGCAACGGCCTTAAATCCCTCTCCGTCCTCATATCCTGACTCCCCCGACGGACTACGGGACCTGGTGGGGAGCATTTTCGGCGCGATCAGGTCAGGCGACACGGCAAAGGTTTCTGCGTATTGCACGAATCTTCTGATTTCCGATCACATGGCTTGGTTTGTGAAAGCGTTCGGTCCCACCGAAGGCTCCCGGTTGGATGCAAAATACCGAGAAGTGTTAGCGGCGGATCCAGACCACTTCAGGAAACTCTTTGAAACCGCATTGTTTCACGGCAGAACGAATCTCAAGATTACTGTATTGCAGAAACCCGTTGATCCAGGCCCACGTCTGGCTCAGGTAGCCGTGGAAGCAATGGCAACACCGACTCCGCTTTACTACGTGGAGGGCAAGAGCGATAACCCGAAAGAAGCGTTCCCAGTGTCGGGCATCGGTTACTTCGTCTACGTGGATGGTGCATTCCGGTTTCTAGATGCGGAAGTGCTTCAGGCTCTCAGTACCGCACCCCCGCTTCGGATTCGCATCGGGGGCAATGTCTTGGCGCCGCAGATTACCTACAAAGTTCCTCCTGTGTACCCCGATGAATCAAGGGCAGCAGGAGTCAAAGGGAATGTCGTCCTACACGTCATTGTCGGAACCGACGGTGCGGTTAAAGAGGCGACGCTCGTTAGGGGTGATCCCGTACTTGGCCAGGCCGCTCTCGACGCGGTCCGTCAATGGCGATATCGCCCGACCCTTCTGAATTCCAAGCCTGTCGAGGTCGATTCAACCGTAACGATTGGATTTGGGCAGCCGTAACTACCCGGTTCCGTTGCGGCCTTAATATCACGGATCTCGCCGCGAGTCGCATTCGTCTGCCGCGAACTCTTAACGAGGGGATGTTGGCATAAGTCCCGATTGGTCCGATCGTGGAAAACTGACCAATTGTGCTCTGGCACCAACCTTTGCCGCCAGCACGGCGAATGTACTACGATAAGCGCCCGCCGATGAGCGACAACACTCCTTTGCAATCCAGCGATCCGACGAGCGACATGCTCTGGGGATTCTGGTATCCGGCGCTGCGAAGCGATCAATTGCGCGGAAGCAAACTCGAGCGCGCCATGCTGCTGGAGGTTCCGCTCGTCCTCGGACGCGATTCCGCGGGAAAACCGTTCGCGCTGCGCGACGTCTGCCCACACCGCGCGTTTCCGCTTTCGTTCGGCCGCTTCGACGGCGCGTCGGTCGAATGCGCCTATCACGGCTGGCAATTCGACGCGCACACGGGCCAGTGCCGCCATATTCCTTCACTTACCGCCGATTCAAAGCTGAAATGCGACCGGATTTACGCGGGCAGTTTTCCCTGCGAGGAGCGCGACGGCTACATCTGGGCGTTCACGACGAATCCCGAAGGCCGGGCATCTTCACAGAGTGCGGCGAGTAATCCTGCTGGGCCGATCCCACCCGCGCCAGAGTTGCCAACTTTCAGCGAGCACTACAAGATTGCGAGGCTCTCGGCCGATCTGCCGTGCAGCGTGGACCACGGCATCATCGGATTGATGGACCCCGCGCACGGGCCGTTCGTGCATCAGGCGTGGTGGTGGCGCAGCCGGCGCAGCATCCGTGAGAAAGCCAAGCAGTTCGAGCCGATTCCCAACGGTTTCCGCATGAGCCCGCACGCGCCTTCGGCCAATAGCGCGCCGTACAAACTCCTGAAGCTCATCACTGGCGAGCCCGCCACGACCACAATTGATTTCGTGCTGCCCAACCAGCGCTTCGAGCAAATTCGCGCGGGGAAATACTGGCTATCGAGCCGCACCACCGTAACGCCCGTGCGCCGCGATCTTTGCCGGCTGGATTTTGTCGCCGCGTGGAACATTCTTCCGTGGTTCCCCGTCGTCTCGTTCATCATTCATGTGCTCGGTCCGCGTTTCATCCGGCAGGATACGGAAGTGATCGAGAAGCAGGGGCTTGGTTTGAAATACGAGGACCGCATGATGTTGGTGGACGACGCCGACCGCCAGGCGCGCTGGTATTTCGAATTGAAGGCCGCGCATCTGGAATCGCTGCGTACCGGCGAGCCCATGCGCCATCCCGTGGCGGGACCGATTACGCTGCGGTGGCGGTCGTAGGTTCCAATCGCAGTTTTCGGCGTTTTCGCCCGACAGCAAAGATGCCCGCCTAAAGGCGTGCGCTACACAACAGCGGCGGAGCCGGATCAAGGTGAATGGCCGAGGCTACTCCAAGCAATGTCGCCCGCCATTCGCCGCGGAGGACGCCCCTACGAAGAAAAAACGGCGATTCGCTTTCTCTTGCCCTGCACCAATCTTGTCCCTTCGTCCAGTTGTTCGCCCTCGCTGCGATAGCGCATAGTTTTGCTGTCGTTTTCGGCGCTTCTTTCTGTCTCGTTACATGGGAGGATTGCCGTGCATCGTTCACTTCTAACCGTCTTCGCAACGGGGCTTGCACTTGCGTTGGTGCCGCCTGCTTCGGCGTCGGACATTGGCGCCGTGAAATGTTCGGTGAATCAGGACCGCGTGTGGGTCTACGAGTCGCTCAACAGCTTTGACGTTGAAACGCGGCTGAAGTGCGGCGAGACCGTTGAAATTCTTTCTCGCGTGAAAGGCTACGTCAAAATTCGCACGGCGAGCGGCGTGGAAGGTTACGTTCCCGATGCCGTGTTTCCAGATTTGCCCGCGCTTCCGCCGGATGACTCTGATAAACCGCCCGTTCTCGTCGGCGCACGGCCACTTGCGAGCGCCATTGCGCATCCAGCTGCTCCGCCAGCCGCGGTAGCGTCAACGACAGCGCCCCCTGCCGTCGCGCCGCTGGCCGTAGCTCCGCCGCCTATGGCGAAGCCAACTCCACCGTCCCCTGCGCCAGCTGTTGTTGCGTCAAAACCTGCGACACTGCCCGCGAATTCCGCGGTGGCGGCATCCAATTCGCCGGTCGTTGTGAACGTGAAGCCGGCATCGGCGGTCGCGACGCCGTCGCACACGCGCCCGACTGAGAAGGCGAGCGGGTCCACGGTTGTCGTGGAACCGGCTGCGCCCAAAAAGACTCCAGCGAAGCCAGCTGCCACGACGCAAACCGCGAAGGCAACGGTCACCGCTCCCGCCTCGCAACCGTACGCACCAACTGCGACGGTCGTCCCGGCAAAGGAAACGATGCCGCCGGTCAACGCCAAGATGGTAGACACGTCCGCGAATGCGTCGCCATCAGCCGACATCATGATCGTGGAGCATTCAACGCAGCCAGCCGATTTGGAGGATTATCCCGACTCGAAGCCGGACAACGAAAGCGCGGATCCGGCCTGCCAGGTATTTTTCTCCGCGTACGGCCTGGCCCCGGCGCAGTACAAGTGGCTGGTCGAAAATCGCCGCAAGCAGTATGCCGGGATTTGCCCCGCTCCGGATCTCTCGCGCGTGGACTACGTGATCCTGTTCGCGCACGATTCCGATACGTTCAATTCCGCGATGCCCGCGGCGGTTCATACCGACCGCAACGGATTTTCGGATTTCAGTCCGATGACCACGGTGGACACGGCGCTCCAATCCATCTCGGATCTGGACAAGGCCCGCTACGAGTTTGTCTGGGTGTTCCACACCAAGCGCGGCACGTTTGACCCCACGCGATTTTCAGTGCGGCGGCGCCCGCAATTCACCACGGACGCGAAGGGCTCGCACGCCTCGGCCCGCGCCGTCGAGGACGCGTTTCATTTCATCGAGGGACAGGGTAGCCCGGATCGCTGATACACGGGGCGCCCAGGAAGTTTCGATTTAGCGAAGCTCGTTCAACGAGAAAGTTGTCTCGACCTCTTGCCCGTCGGGTGTGTCCACTTGGATTGTAGTGAGCGCCCCGGAGTCGAGCTTATTCACGTCGTAGTCCACATCAATCAGCGCCCCTTCATAACCACTGATCGTCTCGTCGCTATAAATTGGCGCGCCATGGACCGAGCGAGCGTGGACTTCGGAATCCTGTTTCAAGTGCACGTGGAAGTCGTTCCAGAACTCGCCTAGCGTTCCCGCGGTGTCCGTCGGCTTCGGGTAAGTGTCCGTGAAGTAGATTTCGACGTGCACGCGAAACTGACCGGGCTTCCCGAGGTAGTCCTTTTCCGCATCAGCGGCGTGATAGTCCATTGGCGTTTGCGTGAGGGCGTCCACGAGGAAACCAAAGGGAGTCTCGACCTCGATCAATCCCACATTGGCGCCCGATTTCGGAGGAGGCAGATTGTGCCGGTACCGCTCGAAGAACTCCTGACGTTTTTCGGGATTGGCCTTGGCGAGAAAGTACGCCTCGCGGATCGTTTCGGAGGAAAACGGATAGTCGAAGCCGAGCGCCGGCTGCGCGATCAGGACCGCCAGCAAAACTGGCAATAACGACCGAACTATCGGTCTCATACTCGCTCACCGCAAACTGTCGAGATCGAACGTTGCATGAATCTCCTGACCATCCGGCGTAAGAACTTCCACATCGGCCGGCGCGGAGGAATCAATTTTGTCCGCATCGTAATCGAGATCGAGTTCCATCCCCGCAGCGCCCGAGCCGGGACCATCCCAAACAATCGGCACCAAAGCGTGCGCTTGGCTCAAAATCTCTTTGTCGCGCTGCCTCAGCTTGACGGCGAAGTCTATTTGAGGGCCGGTGCCGTATATGACGCCCAAATTGTCATAGCTAAAATAGATGAACACGCGCACGCGGCAGATTTCGGGCCTTCCGAGATAATCCTGCTCGGCATCCGGGGCGAAATAGTTCGACACGCTCCGCGCGACGCGGTTCGCGATCATGACAAATGGCGTCTCAAACTCGATCGCCCCAACATCTACGCCTTTCTTTGGGGCGGGTAACTGCAGCGTGTATTTGCTGATGAAGTCCGCCCGCTTGTTCGCGTCTTCCTTGCCGAGGAAATAGGCTTCGCGGATGGCCTCGGGAGAAAGCGGAGAGTTATAGGCGAATGCCGGCTGCGCGACGAGGACCGCCAGCGGCAGAATTGACAAGGCCCATCGTGCAATTTGCTTCATCGCGCCCTCCCGTATCTACCAAGTTAGACGCAACAAATCGTACGGCGGGTATGTACTGTCGCGGTCTATGCTCGATGAGTTAGTTCGTGATCCCGCTGAGGAACGGATAATGATCCGCGGCGGCCATGAAGAAAAGCATCGGCAGCGACACCCAGAATCCTGTGCGCGACGCCAGGAAAGCCCAGCGCGCGAAATACGCGGCTTCGGGGGGCATCGGCGTGCCCTGTTCGGCGCTCGCCCGCGTCCATGCGATCAACCGCTTCTGCGCGCGCCAAATAATTCCCCACGCGTTCAGCAGCATCAGCAGTCCCATGCCGCCGCCGATGCTGATCGCCAGATGGCCATTGGACGACTGCGGATTGGAATTCAGCACCAGCACAATCCACGATGCGGCGATGGCAATCGCGGCAATCGCGATGGTGCGCACCCAGGCGCTATCCAGAATTCCCGCGTGCGGCAATTGGAACGGATAAATCAGCGCGAACGCCACCAGCCACACCAGCAGCCACCAGCCCATCCAGCGCCAAGCGAGCGCGGGGTCTCCCGCATTGTGCGCGTCGGCGGATAAAATCATCCAGAAGTAGCGCAGCCCGGCGATCACCGTGACCAGCGCGGACCACCGGAACCACCACATCGCGCGTGACATCAGCGCGGGAAAAATCTTGGCGCGCACCGGAGCTTCCAGCCCTTTCAACGTGGGCGTGCCCACCAGATTGAAAAAATAGAGCAGGCCGATCCAGATGATCCCGGCCACCAGATGCATCCAGCGCAGCGCAATTTGTTCGGTGACAACCGCGCCCTGCGGAAAGCTGATCTGCGGTCCAGCGGCCAGAATCATAACGGTTAGAAGCGAGGGGTACATTCGGCACCTCCAGCTCGCTTGACGCCCACGCCTGCGAGCACGGGCGCATACTATCCCAAACCTTAAGGCGTTGTGTTATAGACTTCCGCGCTCGGCGAATATCGCTCGAAACGCGCGAAAGGAAGTCATGGCTGCGAAATCTTCAACGGGGAAAGTATACGCAGGCACTTCGGGATGGGCGTACACGAGCTGGAAGCCGAAGTTTTATCCGGCGAAGCTCGCTTCCGCGAAATTTCTCGGCCACTACGCGACTCGCCTGAATTCGGTGGAAGTAAACTACACATTTCAAAACCAGGTCACGAAGAAGCAGCTGGCAGAATGGATCGGGGCGACTCCCGTAGATTTCAAATTTGCTGTGAAGGCGCACCAGGCGATCACGCACATCAAGCGACTTCGCGGCGCGGCCAGCCAGATTTCCAAGTTCCTGAAGTCGCTTGACCCTTTGCGCGAGTCGGGCAAGCTCGGACCGCTTCTGTTTCAACTCCCGCCGAATTTCAAATGTGACCTTGGGCGGCTCGACGAGTTTCTAGAAAAACTGCCGCGAGGCATGCGCGCCGCGGTGGAATTCCGGCACCCGTCGTGGTTTGTGGACGACGTGTACGACCGATTGGGCCGCGCCAACGTGGCACTGTGCCAGGCCGAAAGCGATAAGCTCGAGACGCCGGACGTTGCCACCGCCGATTTCTGCTATCTCCGCCTGCGAAAAGAGAAATACTCGCCCAGTGCTCGCAAAAAGATATCGAATCGAGTGGCGGAGGCCGCGCAGCGCGGTGATGTGTTCGCTTATTTCAAGCACGAGGATACGCCCGAAGGCGCGCTGTACGCCGAAAACCTGCTGATCGCGGGCGAGACCAGGTAGTTATGGTGCTTGGAACAGTGCCAATAGTGATGAATCAAGCTGATGTTCCATATTTATGGCAAAACTGAGATAATTCGTAGATGAAGCAAGCATCGGTTCGCACTACCGTTGACATTCCCGAGCCGCTCTATCGCAAGCTCAAGGAGCAGGCGGCCGCGCAGGGAAACTCCGTCCGCGAGTTGCTACTGGCTGGCGTCCGAAACGTACTTCTCCGAAGTCACCGCCCGCGCCCAAAAAGAGTGCGCTTTCCCCTAATTGATTCCAAAGGCCCGAAAGTCACTCTGACCAACCAGCAGATCTATGAACACGTTGAATTTCCTTGATGCCAACGTGTGGCTCGCCCTTCTTTGGGGACGCCACGTTCACTCTGAAAGAGCAACGAAGTGGTTCGAGCAATCCAGTGATGAACAGTTCTTCTTCTGCCGGTTTACCCAGCTCACGGTTCTAAGGCTCCTTACTACGCCGCAGATTATGGGACACGACGCGAAGAGCATGACTGGCGCCTGGGGAGTTTGGGATCAAGTCTGGGCCGACCGACGAATATCATTTCTTCCCGAACCGGACGCACTCGAGAGGGAATTCCGCCGCCGGTCGCGACTTGCCAGCCGGTCTCCGAAGATTTGGGGAGATGCTTATCTACTGGCGTTCGCGGCCACAACAGGTGTGAAACTCGTGACGTTTGATCGCGCCCTCAAATCGCGGGGGGCGGACGTGCTGCTACTGTGAGAGAACGGGTAGTGTATGGTGCCCAAGAGAGGACTCGAACCTCCACTCCCTTGCGAGAACTAGCTCCTGAAGCTAGCGCGTCTGCCAATTCCGCCACTTGGGCATTTCGTGCAGCAAAGCGAGGCGAATCCATATTGCCGCTCAGCCGGTGGTTTGTCAACGAAGCACGCCCCGGCGGAGTACCATTGACCCGAGCCCGGGCAATCCCTACAGTTAATCCTGCGGTCGCGAGTTAGAGGAGGGCACACCATGGCAACTGCCCGCGCGATGCTGGAGCGCCGCCGTTCAAGCCGCGTTCGCACTCGCATCCCTGTAAGAGTTCATTCCAACGAAATAGATGGCGAGCCGCGTGACGCTTCTGCCGAGGTCGTCTCCGTGAGCCGCACGGGGGCGCTGCTGCGGCTGCCGTTCCTGCCCGAGCTCGGTTCCCGCATCGAGGTTCTGCACGGCCTTTCGCAAGAGGTGCGTGAATTTCGCGTCATCTCCCTGAGAAGCAAGAAAGATCATGGCCTGTACGAGCTGGGCGTCGAAATCCTGCATCCCTCGCGCGATTTTTGGGGCGTCTCATTCCCCGATGAACGCCGCTAGTCCGGTAGCCTCCCACGAGCTCCGAATCCGGCCCCAATTGACACCCGTCGCCGCTGTCAGTGCTATAATCCCGCCAAATTAGAGCCGTAGGGCCCGCACGGGCCGGCCTGCCGTCAGGCAGAGTCCCCCCACGACCCGCGGGCACGGGAGGTACCCATGGGAAAGCTTCAAATGGTGTTAATAGCCTGGGGTGTGATCACTTCGATCCTGGTCTGCGTGTGGATCTACCGGAGCGCACTCGAGAACCGGGAGGAAGATCAGATTTTTCTCGATGCCGCCGGAGACTCCATGGCGCGAGAGCAGCGCCTGATCGTCGCCCGAATCGAGAGGCTTAGCCGTCCGATCGTGGCTCTGATGGTCCTGTCAGGCGTGCTCCTGGTGACGATGGCAGGCATGTGGATCTGGCAAAGCGTCCAGAGTTTCTGATGGCTCGATAAGGTGCCCGCCTGCGCCCTGCTACGGCTTTGCCGGTGCGGGCTGTGTTGCAGGCGGTTGCGCCGGACCGGGCGTCGGGGCGATCTCGGACGTGTGGTTGTGCACGATCAGCCAGTTCGCGCCCACCTTGTTGAATACCAGCGTCGTCTGGCCGTGCATCGTGTACGGCTGCCCATTCATCAGCGCATCGAACTCCCACTGGTACATGGCCCACGCGACGTCTCCGTGCGGGAAGATGATCGTGTTTCGCCGGACCAGTTGCATTGACTGAAACGCCGCGCGCTGCCGTTGGTACAGCGGCACGTAATTTTGCCAGCCTACGATGGGCGGCTCGTAGGCGCCGCTAACGAACGTCACGTTGTCCGAGTAATACTTGTGCATGATTTCCACGTTCCCAAGTTCAAATCCGGCCAGCATCTCGCCGATGTCGCGGTCAATCTGATCGGCATCGGAGCCCGCCGGCATCGGCGGCGCATTCGGATCCGTTTGGTCGTTGGTCTTGACCTTTGTTTTCTTGTTATTTTGCGGGCCAGCCAGGGCGCTCGAGGAAACAGTGAGGATCAAGACAGCGGCCAGCATGCCAATCAGCCAGCGCATGCGCGCGAAATTTACATGGTCTATTTTCATTCGCCCTCCGTCTCGGATCGGCTCGGAGCATAGCACGAAGCGAAAACCACCTGGCAAACGGAAGTCGCACTGTGTGTCGCAATGGCGTACATCCCTCGTGCGGAGCGGCGATTAGCCGGCTGTGATCCCGAGGCGGAGCCGAGGGGCCTCTCTTCCTGCTTACTTTCGTGGCGACGAATGCAGAGTCTGGCTCAGCAGATTCACGAACAGCCGGTACGCCCCTGGCACTCCATCCGGTAGCTCGCGGAAAAACGAAAGTCCCGTGTATATGTAAACGCCCTTGCCGTCTCGCGCATAGACCAGCCCGCCCGTCGCTTCCGGCTCGCCCGGATCAGTCAACCCGAGCACGGCCTGGTAACGCGGATCCCATGTGCTCCAGAAATAGAGCCCGCGCTCCTGTTCCCAGCCTTTGAAATCGTCGAGCGTGATCTTGTTCGGAGAATTCATCAGGGGATTATCCGGCGCGAGAAATCGCACGGGAGAATTCTGGTCCGTCACGCGCACGGCCTGCGCCGCCATCTCGGCCTTGAATGGCGCGGGAAGCAGTTTGGCCCAGGCGAAGTCCCGCTCGTACAAAACCAGCAGCGATCCGCCATTTTGCACGTAGTCGAGCAGCCGCGGATTCGCGGCGATCGCATCGGGACGAAGTTCGTACGCCCGTATGCCCACCACGATCGCGTCGTAGCGGCTCAAATCGCCGAACGCCAGCGCCACTTCGTCGAGCAAGTCCACCTGGATGCCAACTTGCCGCAAAGTTTCCGGCAGCACGTCGTTATCGCCCGCGATATACCCAATGTGGAGTCCCGCGGGCACGGTCAAGTCGAGCACGTGGACGGTCACGTCTGCGGGCTGGCTCCAATTGCGCGTCGGTAGGGTGGGAATCGGCTCGACCGACGTGCGAAACGTTTCATCGCCGAGCTTCGCGTATGGATGCAAGACGTACGCACCTGGAGCAATCTTCGCCGGAGCTTTCACGACGTAGCGCACCAGCTGATCTCCCGGACCGGAAAAATTCAGCGCCGCAATCGGCGTGACGTTCCAATCCTGCGGTGCATCCAGTCCGATGGATACCGTTGCCGGTTTTGTTCCGTGGTAACGCACACGTGCGAGCAGATCGGCGGGCGCCTCGGCGCGTTTCGCCGACACCATGACCTGCGCGGGCTCGACCGTCAGCGTCACTGCCGGAACAAGTTCGAGCGGGTAAACTACAATCGCCGTGGTCTTCGCCTCGGCGGATTCGACGGCCTTCACGAATGTGAATTCATAGTCGTCCACAGACATCCGCAGCGCGAGCGTCACCAGCGGCGGCGGAAAAGGCAGCACCGCATCGGCGGGCGAACTCGGCGGTTTCGCACCCGCGGGAACCGATACCGTGAAGTGATAGTTGGTGCCCTTGGCATCGGCGTCGTCGAGCTTCGCGTTCCAGCCCTCCGGCAACACCAGGCTCGATTTATTCACGGTCCACTTCACCGGCGTCGCAGGCTTGTCGAGAAAATTCACGTCCACTGTGAACGTTTCGCCGGCCACCAACTCGTGTCGGCTCGCCTCCGTGTCCACGGGCAGCGCCACGTCATAGCTGAGCGCGCCGTCAATTCTCTGCTTGATGCTATCGAGGTCCCACACCGCGGCCGCGCTGTCGCCGCCACCCGCGCTCGAAACCCTCTGCCGCAATCCCGAAATTTCCTTGCCCGCAGCCGCCAATGATTTCGCTGCGGCCGTCCGATCCAATTCGAGTGCTGATTTCGCCGCCGATGCAAGATCCTGATCCGCCGCCGCGAGCGCGGGCGCCATCGAGCTTTGCCATTGCGAATACCGGTCGGCCAGCGACGAAATGGATTGTGCCAATTCCTTCGCATCAAATGATCCGCCGCCATCCTGCCCGTGTTCCACAATCAGCGTGGGAGGCCTGCGGAAAAATGGATTGCCAGAAAACGATGGCGTGCCCTGCGACACGTGCTGCGCGTGTCCTTCCATTCCCATTTCAACGTAACTCTTTCCCCATAGCGGCGAAACATCGTTTACCGGCAACGTCACTCCGCCCGGCGCGGTGGGCGTGGTAGCAGGACCAAATCCAAAACTCCCAGGACGCAATTCGAGCGCAACTTTCCATGGCGCGAGTCCCTGCGCGATCTGCTCCGGAAATTTCGCGGGATCGGCCGCGTCAGCCACCGCCTGCGGCGTCAGAATTCCGCTTGCCTGATGTTGCCCGTGCCCGAAATGAACTCCGCCCCAGCCGTTGATCACCACATTCGGCCGGTACATGCGAATGACCCGCACCATGTCTTCAAGCGGAATTTGATCTCCCCAGATTTTCATGGTTCGCTCGGGGCTCTTCGAAAATCCGGGATCAACCGCTCGCGTAAAATATTGATGCGTGCCGTAATGTGAATCCGCGGCCAGCAATTCCGTGGTACGTACCACGCCCAGCGGCCCATCCTGCTCGGGGCCGATTGCGTTTTGCCCTCCCTGCCCGCGCGTGATCGTCAGCACGGCCACATCGGCATAGAGACCTCGGGAAAGATAAGCCAGCAGGCCGGCCGTTTCATCGTCGGGGTGCGCGGTTACGTAGAGGATTCGAGTCGTTATGCGAGCCTTATTGATCGCCTGAACCGTGTCCGCGAGCGACTGCGCCGAAGCGGACGGGACAGCCGTCCATACCGCCGCTCCAGCAAGAATGATCGCGGCCAAAGTCGAAATCCATCGTGCTGTCCTTCCAAGCATCAGGCAGTCTCCTCAAAGGGCCATTGGCGCATCCATCGCGCGCGTCCCAAATATACAAGAATTCCGGCTGCCGCCGCACCGAGCGAGGCCAGCATCGGCGTTCGTCCAGTGGCAATGAAAATTCCCATCCAACCGATGATTGCAACCACGACGGGCAGCGGATACAGCCACATGCGGAACGGCAGCCGCTCACCCCCCCAGCGGCGCCGCAGCAGGATCAATCCCACCCCCTGGCCGATAAATTGGATGATGCAGCGCATCGCCAGGATGGCGCGGATCACGGAGAAGAGGCTGAACATCAGGCTGAACACCATCGCCGCCGCGCCCAGCGCCACGAGCGAAATGTACGGAAAATGCTTCGTTGGATGCAGGCGCGCGAAAATCGAGAAGAAGTTCCCGTCCAGCGCCGCGGCGTAGGGTACGCGCGAATATCCCAGCATCGCCGCAAACACCGATCCCAGCGCCGTTACCAAAATGAGCGCCGTCGCGAGCGATGCCCACTGGCTGCCGTACGCGCGCTCGATAAACGTGCTCACGATAAACTTCGATTGCGCCACCTCGCGCCACGGGACCACACTCAGGATGCTCGTCTGCATCGCCAGATAGAGCGCCGTGATCCCCACGATGGAAATGAAAATCGCGCGCGGAATATTTTTCTCGGGGTTCTTCATCTCGCCGCCGAGATTGCAGACATTGTAATAACCGAGATAGCTGTAAATCGTTTGCACCGTCCCGTGCCCCAGCGCCGCGAAAAGCAGCCAAGACCAATTCCATCCGCCGCCGGAGAAATCGAACACGCGCCCCGCGTCGAAGTGCCGCGCGCCGCCCCAGATGATCCAGAGAATCGTGCCCACCACGATCACGCTGAAGACCACGGAAATTCTCCCGATCTCTGTGATTCGCCGGTAGAGCAGCGCCACGACAAGCACGATCACCGCCCCGGCAATCACGTTGTCGCCGTGCGTTCCAAACGCGCCCACGATTCCAGACGCGCGATCGGATTTTTCCACCAGGTAACGCGAGTACGTCGCGAACCCCAGCGCACCCGAGGCGATGCTCAATGGGCCTTGAAACAGGGTCTGCCAGATGTAGAGAAACGAGAGCAGGCGTCCCCACCGCTGCGCTCCGTACGCTTCGCGCAGATAGACGTAGCTCCCGCCGGCCTGCGGCATTGCCGCACCGAGCTCCGCCCAGATGCAGCCGTCGAACACTGCCAGCAGCGCGCCCGCCGCCCATGCCACAAGGCTCCCCGGCCCGCCCATCGCCTGAATCACGAACGGAATCACCACGAACGGCCCGATGCCGACCATGAACGTCATGTTCAGCGACGTCGCTTCGATCAGCCCCAGCCCGCGTTCGAGTTTTGCGGCGTCGTTCACCGCACAGCCTTTCTCCGCGCCTCCGTGATGCGCAGTCTCTGACCTTTTGCTTCCGAAAAAGCAGGCAGAGCATAGCAAGAAACGCGATGCCATCATCTGAAAACCGGCGTGGCGTCAGTTTGCTGCGAATGCGCGTTCGGGTACACTGCCGTCCATGCTGTTCATGGTCATCGAGCGCTTCAAGAACGGCGACGCTGGGCTCGTCGGTGAGCGGTTCAGACGCCAGGGACGAATGCTGCCGGAAGGTGTCGCTTATCACGCGAGCTGGATGGACTCATCCGGCGCTCGTTGTTTTCAAATCATGGAGGCGCCCCACGTAGACTCGCTGGCTCCGTGGATCAGCCGCTGGGATGATCTGGTGGATTTCGAAATCGTTCTCGTGCTGACCTCGGCCGACTTTTGGTCCAGGGCGCAATCCGAATAGGCCAATAAAGACCGGTCCAATCCCCGAAAACTCCGGCCAACTGCGCTACCATACGCGTCGAGCCAATGGACGAACATACGTTCCCCCTGCCGCTCCACGTCATCATCGGCCTCGCCATCACGGCCGTCACGATCGCAGTTCTTGTCGCCGGATTCTTCCGCCGACGCCGGCGGCGCGCGTTTCCGGCGCATGGCTGGCTCGGGATCGTTGCGCTCGTCGGCGCGGAAGGCATGCTTTTCGCGGGCATTGACCCCGTGGCGACATATTTCACGCCCATTGCCTGGAGCGCCTACATACTGATCGCCGACGCAGCCGTTCTCGCGCTGACCAACCGCTCACGCTTGCACGACGCACCCATTACGCTGGCGCGCATGGCCTTCCTTTCGATTCCGCTGTGGGTCATCTTCGAAGCGTATAATCTCCGCCTCCAAAATTGGATCTATGTCGGCGTGCCGTCCAGCGTGCTCGCTGAAATCGCGGGGTACGCCTGGTCGTTTGCTACGATCACGCCCGCCGTGTTCGAAACCGCCGATCTCGTTCAGGCGCTGTTGCCTGCGGTTCCCGTCGAGCCGTGGAAACTTTCACGCCTGGCCGAAAACATGATGATGGCGTGCGGCGCGGCATTCTTGATCGCCCCACTCGTGGTGCCACGGCACGTCGCCTCGTATCTTTTCGCTCTCCTGTGGTTGGGATTTATTCTTTTGCTCGACCCGCTGAATCGTCGGCTCCGCCTGCCTTCCTTTCTCGGTGATCTCTCCGACGGATTCGCGCGCCGCTTCTATGGATTTCTTGCTTCCGGCTGGATTTGCGGCTGGCTCTGGGAATTCTGGAACTATTGGGCGCATGCGAAATGGCGCTACACGTTTCCGATGTTCCAGCACACCAGGATTTTCGAGATGCCCGCGCCGGGCTATCTCGGCTTTATTCCTTTTGCCCTGGAATGCTTCGCAATGTACGTTACCGCCGCCTGGCTCGCCGGCTGGCTCAAGAGAGTGAAATGAGAAACGTGTACTGCGGCCGTCTTATTTTCGTTTCCCTGTGTGTGATTTTGGTCGCCGCGTTTGTCGCACCTTCCGCGCGTGCTACCGGCATCGCGCTGCCTCCGAAAGCCATGCAGGCACTCGACAAAATTTATTCGGGCGATCCCGACGCAGCGATTGCTCTCGCGCATGAAATCGAGCAGGCGCAACCCGATCATCCGCTCGGATTCCTGATCGAAAGCGAAGCGAAATGGTGGAAGCGGTACTGCGTTGCCTGCGAAATCAAATACGGCATCCTGGAAGCGTGGAAAAAAACCAAGGATCCGGACGACGCTGCGTATCTTGCGCTCACCGGAAAAGTCACCACGCTCGCGGAAGCGCAGCTCGCCAAAGCTGACACGGCGGAGATGCACACGCTCGCTGGTCTGGGATGGGCGCTCCAGGTCAGAGTCTATGCGCTGCGCGGAGAGAACCGCGCCGCCGCCCACGCTGGGGTAAGCGCGCGCAACGAAATGTTGAACGCGCTAAAACTCGATCCGGAAATGGCCGACGCCACCGCCGCCCTTGGGATTTATAACTACTACGTGGACACGCTCTCCCCGATCGTAAAGCTATTGCGCATCTTTATGGGAATTCCCGGAGGCGACAAACAGACTGGAATCAAGCAAATGCAAATCGGTATGAGTCAGGGCTCGTTTCTGGCCGTGGATATCCGATTCATTCTCGCGAGAAGTTTGCGCACCTACGACCAGAAATACGAAGAAGCGCTCTCGGACGCCGAGCCGCTCCTCGCGCGCTACCCGCAGAATCCAATTTTTATGCTCCTTCTCGGCAACCTCAACGCCGAGCTGGGCCGCAACGCGAAGGCATCGGAATATTTTTACGCCGTGCGGAGAACATCCATTCCCGATTCCGCCTGCGCCGCTCGCATGCGCGAACTAGCCAATTCCTTCCTCGCATCCTTCCACTGAATTGACACCAAAAATCAGCAGGGCTATGCTCCCGGGCGAACGAAAGACGCAACATCAGAATTCCCGAGGAGTGCGGCGCGAGGATGCGTAGGAGCAGAGCGTTGAATACTCTAATCGCCATCGCGGCGTTGCTGATGCCAAGCTCGGCATTCGCTCACCACTCCCACGCGATGTTCGACGCGGATAAGAAAATTACACTCGTCGGCACAGTGAAGGAATTTGAGTGGGACAATCCGCACTGCTGGATTCAACTCCTCGTGCCGGACGCAGGCAACCCTCAAGCCCCACCGGTGGAGTGGAGTATCGAGCTGAATAGCCCGCTGGCGCTATTTCGTAGCGGATGGAAGCCCGGATCTTTGAAGCCAGGCGACAAAATCAGCGTCGTAATCAATCCGCTCCGCGACGGCCGGCCCGGCGGTCAGATTGTGTCGGCCACTGGTCCGGATGGGAAAGCGATCGGGAAACCGCCGGAGCCTTCGCAGTAATCGGGTTCGCGGGAGGATCAATTATGACCCGTCAAGTAAAGGCAGCGGTGATGTTGGCGCTGTTGGGGAGCTGTGTGTTCCTTGCGCACGCGCAGACTTCTTCGACCGAACGCATTGCGGCGTTTGCCAAGCTTCCGGACTGGTCGGGATTGTGGGAATGGGACGTTTTCGCCGGGCAATCGGATGGACAGCAACTGAGTCCGGCGGGGCTGCGCAAGGCCCAAGAGTATATGTCCGACATGCGCCCCTCGTTTACTGCGGCGTGGCAACCGAAGTATGACCAGGTACGGAAGGCTCTCGCCGCGGCCATCGCCGCGGCGCCAGACCAGCCGCCTGTCACGCATCAGCCGTGCGCGGCGCCGCCCTTTCCCGCAACGGATCGTCCGGGGATTTTCGAATGGCGCGTGACGCCCGAGGAAACCACGCTCATTAACACCCTGGGATCGGTGCGGCATATCTATACCGATGGGCGCTCCCACCCTCCAAAGGACGAGCTTTGGGCCACGAAAATGGGAGACTCCGTGGGGCACTGGGACGGCGACACGCTGGTGGTTGACACCGTGGCGACGAAGCCGGAGATATCGGTGCTGGAACGCGGATTCGTCCAGTTGGACGTACCGATGAGCGACCAGCTGCACTTCACGGAGCGCATTCGGATGGTAAACCGCGATGAGATGCACATTCAGTTCACGACCGAAGACCCCGTGGCGCTGGCCAAACCAATGGAGACGACGATTACCTATGTGCGCGTCACGGACATCAACCGCATGACCGACGAGTATGACTGCGACCCGGCGACCGAGCGCAATCCCGTCGTCAATGGCAGGTTTACAACCGTCGTACGCTAAGTGCTTCTGCTCCGCGAGAATTCGATGACGCCGCAGGATCGCCTGTTTCGAGAATCTCTCCGATACTGGATTCCCGATTTTGCTACTCCCGGGCAGACTCTATTCCATCAAAGCCGTGCGGCTTCTTCCTGTTCGAAGGCGTGATATGAGGAACGAACCAGCGGACCGGCTTCCACGTGCTTGAATCCCATCTGCTCGCCAAGTTTCTTGAATTCGGCAAACTCATCCGGATGGACGTACCGCTCGATTGGCAGATGTTCGTGCGTCGGCTGCATGTACTGCCCGAGAGTCAAAATGTGCGTTCCCTGTGCGGCGATTTCTTCCATCGCCTGTAGCACTTCGTCTCGCGTCTCGCCCAGGCCCAGCATCATTCCGGTTTTTGTCGGTACATTCGGCGACATTTCCCGCGCGCGGCGCAACAGTTCGAGCGACCGCTCGTAAACTGCCCCCTTGCGCACGCGGCGATATAGCCGCGGCACTGTCTCCATATTGTGATTGAGCACGTCGGGCCGAGCCGCCATCACCGTTCCCAGCGCCGCCCAGTCCCCTCGAAAATCCGGTATCAGCACTTCCACTTTGCAATCCGGAACGTGCTGATGGATTTCCTCGATCGTGCGCGCGAAAATCGCCGCGCCGCCGTCCTTCTGATCATCGCGATTCACCGACGTCACCACCGCGTAGCGCAGCCCCATCCGCGCAACGGCTTCCGCCACGCGGCCCGGCTCATCTTCCTCCGGCGGACCCAGAGGTTTGCCGCTCGGCACCGCGCAGAAGCCGCAGGCCCGCGTGCAAATGTCCCCCAAGATCATGAACGTCGCCGTGCGGTGTTCCCAGCACTCGCCCATGTTCGGGCATCGCGCGCTTTCGCACACCGTGTGCAGCTCGAGCGTGCGCATGATCCGGTCGAGCTCCCGAAAATTCTCGCCGCCCGAAAATCGTACCTTTAGCCACGGTGGACGCGGTTGTCCTCCCGGCGGCGGAGCGGGGTTGTTCGGCAATATGTTGAAAGGAGCAGCCATTTTTCAGTAGCAGCGTCCGAAGCTGATTTCATTCTACGCATCTGAAACCTTTGAAACAATCCGCTCGTCGTGCGATCGCGCCGATTCCGGGTCCCGCCGCAACGCCCGAACATGAATGCGATGCCGCTCGCACTTACCTCCGGCGGACACCCCGGGACGGGGGTTCCGCTTCGGGAACCTGTTCTATTAGAGCCACATCTGAACGGGCCGAAGTGTTGTACAATTACAACGCAATCGCGAGACCTGCATTACATGGTCTGTAAGTTATAGCAAATAAAGACACAGAATCACATATCTACGGCCCCCGAAGTGCCACTAACGAGTGCCCTCTTAGATGCCCAGCCAACTTACAATTCAGCGCCCGGTCGAAATCGAGGGCATCGGTCTCCACACCGCGGTCGAAAGCCGGCTGCGCCTGGTGCCCGCGCCGGCGGATACGGGAGTCGTTTTCCGCCGCGTGGATCTCGACAATTTTGAGATCGAGGCTCACGTCCGCAACGTCGCCCGCGTGAGCTACGCCACCAGCTTGATGAAGCAGGGCGTCCTGATTTCCACCACTGAACATTTGCTGGCGGCGTTGTATTGCAGCGGTATTGATAACATCTACGTGGAACTCAACGCCCTCGAACTTCCCATCCTGGACGGGTCGTCGAAGCCGTTTATCGAGATGCTCGCGCAGGCCGGCACGCGGCGCCTGCGACGGCAGCGGCACTATATTCACGTGGTGAAGCCGCTGGAATTTTCTGATGGTGACCGTCGCATCGGGATCTATCCGGCGGACGATTTTAGCGTCCACTGCTTTGTGGATTATCACCATCCGTGCGCCGGCCCGCAGGAAATCGAAATGTCCGTCAACCGCGAGTCGTTCAATAGCGAGCTGGGCCCGGCGAGAACGTTCACATTCGTGAAAGAGCTTGTCGCGCTGCAGAAAATGGGTCTGATTCGCGGCGGCTCGCTGGCCAACGCGATCGTCATGGACGATAACTCCATCCTGAACGGTCCGCTGCGTTTCGCGGACGAATTTGGGCGCCACAAGGCGCTCGATTTGATTGGGGATTTGGCGCTGGTCGGTCGGCCGCTGCAGGCGCGGATCGTCGCGCACAAGGCGGGCCACGCGCTGCACACGCAATTGGTCACGCGGCTTCTGGAAGATCACTCGCTCTGGAAGGAAACCACCGAAGCGCGTGCGCCAGGCTCAGCCTCGGATCACTCTTCCTCGTCCGATTCAGTTGATGCCGGAGTTCAGGCCGACTAGAATCCCGCGTCTATTCGATTGGCGCGCTATCCGCCGTTGCAGGGCCCTCGACGTTGAATCGGATCATACCTGATTGATCGGCGTAGAAGCTCCGCTGTCCCGTGGTTCCCCGCGTGATGGGATCTGCGTGCACCTCGAAAGACGCCACACCGGCCGCGCTGCAAGTTTTCGCAGCCTCCGTCGGAGAATTGGTAGCCAGTGCTCCTGGGTCAGTCAATGGAACGTACACGAATTCGTAGCCGTTCTTGCGCCCAGTTGCCAGCTTCGGGTCAATCAATTCCGCGCGGTCGCAGCTTTCGCTGTTAAACCCGCCTCCGTCCAGCACCTTTAGGCTGGGAGGGAAGCCATTGGCATATGCGACCCGATAATTGAACGCCGCGCTCTCGATCGTTCGCACGGACCCAATCGCCGAAGCTTCATTCGCCGCCATTCTCGCGCGCAGCAGATTCGGAATCGCGATGTCTGCAACAATTAAAATGAAGGGAATAAAAGCGACACCCACATAGCCCAGCACGAGGCCAGTCGTCGCCATTCCGTCTCCGGTCAGCCGCCCCCCGGATTTTCGAATGTCCGCCAGCGAAAGATGGCCGAGAACGATCGCGACGATCGCGGCCGGAAGAACGAAAAACAGGAATCCGCAGATCAGGCTGCCGATAGCCTTGCCGCTGGTTTCAGTCGGCCCGGTGTACGGCGCGGCCGGAGGATCGAAGCCCGGCGCGGACGGCGCCATGCCTCTTTGTCCCTGCAGGACCGCGCCGCATTTGGTACAGAAGCGACCGTCGTTCGGATTATCCGCAGCGCACAGAGCGCAGAACATCGCCACACCTCCGGACCGACTTACCGCCATTAAAATTTGCTTACTTGGTTATCCTTTCGGCAGCGTAATGTCAACGAATCCGCTGTTTTCGTTGCGAAAGAGGTTGGGGCGGGGCGACAATGCTCGCAGCGATGCCTTCGACCGATACTTCCATCGTAATTCTCGCGGCAGGTAAGGGAACGCGACTGCGTTCGGACCTGGCCAAGGTTCTGCATCGTGCGGGTGGACGGCCGATCCTCGAGACGGTGATTCGCGCGTGCCAGCCGCTGAAGGCCGCGCAGATTCTGGTGGTAGTGGGCCACCAGGCCGAGGAAGTCGCCGCGCTCGCCGAGCAGCTTGGCGCGCAAACACCCGTTCAAACCGTCGTGCAGATTCCTCAGCGCGGCACGGGCCACGCCATGCAGGTGGCGCGGCGCGCGATTCGCAAGAGCGCGAAGCTCGTCATCGTTCTCCCCGGCGACGCTCCGCTGCTTCGCACCGAAACGCTCGCCGCGCTGCTTGATACGCACCGCCGCGGCGAAGCGGACGCCACGATTCTGACCGCCGAGCTTGCTGATCCCGGCGCGTATGGCCGGATTGTGCGTGACGCCGAGGGCCGCGTGCAGGCGATCGTCGAAGATGGCAGCCTGACATCGGAGCAGCGCGCGATTCGCGAAGTGAACTCGGCGATCTATTGCTTCACGCTCGAAAAACTGTGGCCGTGCCTCGCGGCGCTGCGCCCGGAAAACGCGCATCGCGAGCTCTATCTTACCGACGCGATCGCCATGCTTCGCGCGCGCAACGAACGTGTGCTCGCGCAGGTCGCCTCCGACGCCAACGAAGTTCTCGGCTGCAACACACGCGCGGATCTCGCCGTTGCCGACCGCGTCCTGCGCGCGCGCAAGGCCGCGGAGCTGATGGATTCCGGCGTGACGATTTATTTCCCCGAGACCGTGGTGATTGATCCCGACGTGACGGCCGGGCCGGACACGGTGATCGAGCCGGGCGTCCATCTGCTGGGCAAGACGCGCATCGGCGCGCACTGCCAGATTCGCACCGGAAGCATCTTGCACGACATGCGCGTGGATGACGGCGCAATCATTGGTCCGCACACGAACGCGATTGACTCTCGCATCGGCCCGGGCGCGACGGTTGGACCGTTTGCGCGGCTGCGGCCCGGGGCGGACATTCGCTCGGGCGCGCACATCGGGAATTTCGTCGAGGTAAAGAAGTCCGTGGTGCACGAAGGCGCGAAGGCCAACCACCTCAGCTATCTTGGCGACGCGACCATCGGCCCCGGCGCGAATATCGGCGCGGGCACGATCACGTGCAATTACGACGGCGTCGCGAAGCACGAAACGAAAATCGGCAAGGGCGTTTTCATCGGCAGCGATACGGCGCTGGTCGCGCCGGTGCGCATTGGCGACGGTGCGTACGTCGCGGCCGGCTCGGTGATCACCGAAAGTGTCCCGGCGGACGCGCTTGCGCTCGCACGCGGCCGGCAAGTCAATAAGCTGGGGTGGGCGAAGGCGCGGCGTCGTGAGCTTGCTGCCGCAAAGAAACCGACGAAGCCTTCGAAGCGGCGCAGAAAATCTAAACCGCGTCCTCGCCCCAAGTCTCGCCGCCGGTAATTCACTCCTGCGTTCAAACCGAATGGCATTTTCACGCCATGAATCTGTGCCAGGCGTACTCCGCCTGGGCAGACCCCTACGAAGACAAAAACATTCTGGCCGCCCGGGAGGACAGAGCGGGAGTATCATGCGCCTGTTTCTTGGAGGAACGCGAATGCGCGGTCCACGGTCTAACGGTTTCAAGGCATCGATCGGCGGAATCCTTATTATCCTGCTCGGAGTCTGCACGGCGGGAGGCGCGCGACTCGTTCGAGGTGCTGCCGCCGCCGATGCGCAAGCGGATCCCTGGACGGCGGCGCAAACCGTCCAGCCGGCTGACCTCGCGAAGGAACTCGGCGACGCGAAAGGCGCGGACAAACCGAAGGTCGTCTGCGTTGCACCGCACGCGCTGTACGAAGGTGGGCATATTCCGGGCGCTCTCTTCCACGGTCCCGGGAGCAGCGCGCAGGGCATTGACGACCTCAAGAAGTGGGCGCAGTCCGAACCGCGCACAGAAAATATCGTGATCTATTGCGGCTGCTGTCCGCTGGACCACTGCCCGAATCTTCGTCCAGCATTCGTGGCGCTGAAAGACATGGGATTCAAGCGTCTGCGCGCGCTTCTGATTCCGACGAATTTCTACACGGATTGGGTGCAGCCGGGTTATCCGTACGAAAAAGCACCGTCTCAGTGAAATGTCAGGGTTGATTTGACGGTGATAAAATAGATGCATGGCGCACCTGACGCGAATAATGTACATCGAAAACAAGTCCGCCGGGCCAGACCTGCCGGGTATCCAGGGGCCCGCCAGAATTGGACGCGTCGTTTTCTCAAAGAGTCGCCAGAGTCTTTGCTACCGGGGACGAACGCTCGCTCGTTACAAGGGCGGATACAAGTTCAACCACTACGATGTGGAATCTCGCGAGGAATACTGGATTTCGGGGCCCAGACGGGACGGAGCCGATGGTCTCTACGGTCCAAGGCCGACTCCGATTGATGAAGATGTTCGTGAAGAATACTGGACGCTGATCCGCAAGCAACCTGACAAGAAACACCTCAAAGTTACCTGCTAGCGAGCCTCTTGAGCCAGCCATTCTCTTGCATCAACTGTGCTAAAATGCGGTTCCCATGAAATTCGGCGTGGTGCAATTTCCCGGTTCGAATTGCGACGACGACGCGTATCACGCCATCCGCGCGGTGATCGGGCAGCCGGTCGAATTCATCTGGCATCAGTCCGAGAAAGTTTCCGGTTTTGACGCCATCATCCTTCCCGGCGGATTTGCGTTCGGCGATTATCTCCGCACTGGCGCGATCGCGCGATTTTCACCGGTGATGAAGGCCGTCGGCAGCTTTGCTCGGTCGGGCGGGCTGGTCCTCGGCGTCTGCAACGGTTTCCAGATTCTCCTCGAGGTGGGTTTGTTGCCCGGGGCGATGATGCGCAACAAGCGCCTCCGATTTCTGTGCCGCCAGGTGCACGTGCGCGTCGAGAATACCGATACGCCGTTTACGTGCGCCGCGCGTCCCGGCCAGGTTCTGAAAATGCCCATCGCGCACATGGAAGGGAATTATTTCTGCGACGCGGCCACGCTGGCGGAGCTCGAACGAAACAAACAGATCGTTTTCCGCTACGTTCACCCGGATGGGCGCGACGCTGGCCCTGACGATTTCGACGCGAATCCGAATGGGGCGCTCCATGCGATCGCGGGCTTGTGCAACCGGGAACGGAATGTTGTCGGGCTGATGCCGCATCCGGAGCGTGCAGTGGAATCGCCGCTCGGCTCGGCGGATGGGCTGGTGATTTTGCGTTCCATGGTCGAGAGCCTTTCACGCCGGACTGTTGAACGCGTTTCCGCCTAGCGCGTTCGACGAAGAGCTTGTCGTGACGGAAAACCAACAGCTTCTGCTCGTATTATTCGTCCTATTGTCCTTGGAGGTTTTCGAGTCCGTTGTAGTTCGTAAGGAGAGCACCAACATTTTCCCGCCGAAAATCGGCTGGCGGCTATTTTACTACGCGACAATCGCGGCACTTCTGTTGACCCTTGTTGAGTACCTTCCCGGCATGCGACGTACGCCGGACGAGCTGCCACTATGGCTTTGCCTGCTGTTCCTCTTCGCACTTCTGTTCACGCGACCGCGGACGATAGTCACCAGCTCCACAGGTCTTGGATCGTATCGGTCGTATGGATTTCACCATCTTTTTGTTCCGTGGACTGAAGTATCAAGCGTGACATCCGACTGGCAGGAGGACGGAGCCGGGTTTTTCGCGCAATGGGTATCGCGGGGTTATCGAGTAACGGTGACGGGCCGCGACGGGACGCGCGTCGAACATACTTATTTTCAGATTCATCAGGGTAAATTTCTCGACGACTTAAGGCAGCACATTCCAGCAAGCACCTTCGCCCCGGGTCTGTTCGATTGGCATCCCTGAGGCCAACAGAACGCGAGCTTGCGCTGCGCCTAATTTGCTGCGAAAATTTGCGCTCCTGATCCTGGCCTTCGCTTCGATGATTGATACCGAGATTAAAGTTACGCCGCAGATCGCGGCCGAGCACGGTCTTTCCCCCGACGAATACGCGCGCACGCAGAAAATCCTGGGCCGCGACCCGAACCTCACCGAGCTGGGCATCTTCAGCGTGATGTGGAGCGAGCACTGCTCGTACAAATCCTCGCGCGTACATTTGAAACGGCTGCCGACGCGCGGCCCGCACGTGGTGCAGGGGCCGGGCGAAAACGCGGGCGTAGTGGACATCGGCGACGGCCTCGTCGCCGTATTTAAAATCGAATCGCACAACCATCCGAGTTTCGTAGAGCCGTTTCAGGGCGCGGCGACAGGCGTTGGGGGAATCCTGCGCGATATTTTCACCATGGGTGCGCGGCCGATCGCCGTGCTCGATTCGCTCCGCTTCGGCCCGATCACCTCTGATATCTCCGGAGCCCGCCGTGCGGTCGCCGGCGGCACTTTAGGGGGTCGGAGCTTCAGCTCCGACATTCAGTCGCAAGAAAGAGCAGGGGCTTCAGCCCCTGAAGTCACTCCTGAAGAAATTACACAGAATCGTCGCATTCTCGACGGGGTGGTGCGCGGCATCGCGTTCTACGGCAACTGCTTTGGCGTGCCGACCGTTGGTGGCGAGGTGATGTTCGAGCCCTGCTATTCGAATAATCCGCTGGTGAACGCGCTGGCGCTGGGCATCGCTCGCAAGGACGAGCTTTTCTTCGCGCGGGCGAGCGGCGTGGGAAACCCGGTAATCTACGTGGGCGCGAAAACGGGGCGCGACGGAATTCACGGCGCGTCGCTGCTGGCCTCGGCGGAATTCAGCGAGGCATCGCAGCAGAAGCGGCCCAACGTGCAGGTCGGCGACCCGTTCATGGAAAAGCTGCTTCTGGAGGCGTGCCTGGAAGCGATGCGCACGGGCGCGATCGTGGCGATTCAGGATATGGGCGCGGCGGGTTTGACGAGCACGAGTTCAGAAATGGCGTCCCGGGGCGGCGCGGGAATCGAAATTGATCTGGCGCGCGTGCCGCAACGCGAAACCGGGATGACGCCGTACGAAATGATGCTCAGCGAATCGCAGGAACGCATGCTGCTCGTCGCCGAGCGTGGGCGCGAGGGCGAAGTCTTCGCCGTGTTCCAGAAATGGGGACTCGACGCGGTGGAAATCGGGCGCGTCACCGACGATGGCAAGCTGCGCGTGCTGAATCATGGGCGCGTGGCCGCCGAAATTCCCGCGCACGCGCTGGCTGAAGAAGGGCCGCGGTACGAGCGTCCGATCGCGGCGCCGAAGGCCGCGGCGGCTTCCGGCGCGCCGCTCGTCGACTTTTCGCGCGAGGGAACGGATCTGACTGAGAATTTTCGGCGGCTGCTGGCGTCGCCTGCCATCGCGTCGAAATACTGGGTAACCGAGCAATACGATTCCATGGTGCGCACGAACACGCGCGTGGGTCCGGGTTCGGGCGATGCAGCCGTGCTTCGGCTGAAGGAAACCAAGCGCGCGCTCGCGCTATCAACCGACGGGAACGGGCGCTGGGGATTTTTATCGCCACGGCTGGGCGCGATGCATGCCGTCGCCGAAGCGGCGCGAAACGTGGCGTGCACGGGCGCGCGCCCTATTGCCGCGACGAACTGCCTGAACTTCGGCAATCCGGAAAAGCCTGAGGTGATGTGGCAATTCACCGAGGCGATTGATGGAATCGCCGAGGCGTGCCGCGCGCTCGAAACTCCAATCACCGGCGGCAACGTCAGCTTCTACAATGAAACGCTGGGCAAGCCGATTTATCCGACGCCGGTGCTGGGCGTGTTGGGACTGCTCGAGGATGCCGAGTGCGCGCTCGGTTCCGGATTTCGGAATGAGGGCGATGTGATTTTGTTGCTCGATGGGAGCGCAACAGCGGTTCCGAGCGACCAGCAGCGCAGCGAGTTTTCTTCATCCGAATACGCGAAGGCGATTCACGGGATTGTTGCCGGCGCGCCTCCGGCGATCGATCTGGCGGCGGAAAAGCGGCTGATTGATTGCCTGGTGAAACTGGCGGCCGAGCGCGCAATTTTGTCGGCGCACGATGTGAGCGACGGCGGCGTGACTACAACCGTCGCGGAATCGTGCTTCGCAAGCGACGGACTTTCGGCGGACGTGAGCCTTGTGGGTCGCGGCTTTAGCCGCGACATAAGCGGTGCCAAGAAGGACGGGGCTTTAGCCCCTGAGGACTCAGCCGAATTCGCGCTATTCGGCGAACGCGGCGCGCGCGCAGTCGTGTCGGTCGAGCCCGCGTCGCTTGCCCGTGCGGCGGCAATTGCGGCACAATATGATGTTAAGGTTCAGCAAATCGGCAGTGTCACGCGCGGCGATTTTCGCATCCAATATAAGGGTGCTCCCGTGATTCAAGGTAAGGCGGATTCGTTTCTTCGAACGTGGAGCGAATCGCTCGGGAATACTAGCGAGACCGCATCATGAGCAAAATCATCACGCTCGATGACGATCATTTCCACGATCACTGCGGCGTGTTCGGCGTGTTCGGGCATCCCGAGGCGGCGAAGCTGACGTATCTCGGCCTCTACGCGCTGCAGCATCGTGGTCAGGAATCGGCAGGCATCGCTTCGTCCGACGGAATGGATTTGCATTTGCATCGAAGCCTCGGTCATGTGCAGGAAATTTTCACGCCAGAGGTGATCGAGCGGCTGCCCGGCGCGTCCGCCATCGGCCACACGCGGTACTCGACCGCCGGTGACAACACACTGATCAACGCGCAGCCGATCGCGATTGATTTCAACAAGGGCAAGCTGGCACTGGGCCACAACGGCAACCTGACCAACGCGCTTGAGCTGCGGCGAAAGCTCGAGCATCGCGCTGCGATTTTCCAGACGACGAGCGACACCGAAGTGATCGTGCATCTGATCGCGCGCAGCAATGCGCGAAATTTGCCGGGTGCTTTGGCCGAGGCGCTGAATCAGGTGGAGGGCGCGTACTCGCTGCTGCTGCTGACCACCGACGAAATGTACGCGATCCGCGACCCGCGCGGATTCCGGCCGCTGATTCTGGGTCGCCTTGACGGCGCGTGGGTGGCGGGCTCGGAAACGTGCGCGTTCGATCTGATTGACGCCGAGTACGTGCGCGAAGTGGAGCCGGGAGAAATGGTGCGCATCTCGCGCAGTGGAATCGAATCCATCCGCTTCGCGCCGGAAAAGCAGCACCAACAGTGTATTTTCGAGCACGTTTATTTTTCGCGGCCCGATAGCGTGGTCTTCGGGCGTCCGGTGAACCAGAGCCGCGAGGAGCTGGGACGATTGCTGGCGCGCGAACATCCCGTGGATGCGGACATTGTGACGCCGGTGCCCGATTCGGGCGTGCCGGCCGCGGTCGGCTATGCCGCGGAATCCGGGATTCCGTTTCGCATGGGGCTGATCCGCAATCACTATGTGGGCCGCACATTCATCGAGCCGGAGCAGGCCATTCGCGACTTCGGCGTGAAGCTGAAGCTGAATCCAATAAGGCGCATGCTCGAGGGGCAGCGAGTGGTTTTGGTGGACGACTCGATCGTGCGTGGCACCACCAGCCGCAAGATTGTCCGGCTGGTGCGCGAAGCAGGCGCGACCGAAGTGCACGTGCGTATCAGCTGTCCGCCGACGATTTCGCCCTGCTATTACGGCGTGGATACGCCGCGGCGCGAAGAGCTGATCGCGTCGCATAATTCCGTGGAGCAAATCCGCAAATTCCTGGGCGCCGATTCGCTAGGGTATCTCTCGCTTCCATCGCTGCGCGCCTCCGTGGAAGATACCGAAGGAAAATTCTGCACGGCGTGCTACACCGGCAACTATCCGACCGAGCTGGTGCAACTGGAAGTGGAGGCACATCGTGAAAGCTGACACGGCGGAAGCGCTGGCGGAAGAAAAGCGCAAGCCGGCTGCGTCCACGGCCAACGAGCGCGTCTGGCGCGAAGTGGTTTCGTGGTTCTGGGTGATCGTGGCGTTCCTGCTGATTGAAGGAACGATGGTGCAGGCGCGTGTGATTCCCAGCGGCTCGATGGAAAATACCGTGCTGATTGGCGATCATTTAATCGTCAGCCGCTTCGGCTACGATGCCGGCGTTCCGTTCACCGATTGGCACGTGCCACTGTGGCGCAATCCGAAGCGGCAACAGATTATTGTGTTCCGCGCGCCTCTGCCCGAAGAGGGCTATCCGGATTTCATCAAGCGCTGCATCGGCGTGCCGGGCGACCACATCAAGGTTGTCGAAGGCGTCGTCTTCGTCAACGGTGTGCGCCTGAACGAGCCGTATGCGGTTCATGGTTATGGCGCCGACACTTCGGCCGTCGAAAATTATCCGCCGACCAGCATCAAGATGTTGGAATCCGGCGTGACGCAGGAATGGACGGACGATTTTTCGAACCATGTGGTAAATGGCGAGATCGTAGTCCCGCCCGGCGAATATTTCATGATGGGCGACAACCGGGATAATTCGCGCGACAGCCGATTCTGGGGCTTCGTGCCGCGCGCGGATATTATCGGCACGCCGCTGATCATCTACATGTCCATTGACGCACCGGACCCGGACGAAGTGTGGGGCCCGGGATTCGCCGTCCAGCGATTCGAGACGTACGCCAGCGTGTTCATCCATCCAGGCCGGGTGCGCTGGAAGCGGCTTTTCCATACGCTGTAGAATTCACGAATCGGCCCGCCCCCTTTCGGAAAACGAGCCTCTCACATGCGCTACGCCGATGCCGGCGTCAACATCACGGTTGCGGATGAAGCCAAGCGGCGAATCGCCGCGATGGCCGGGAAAACGTTTCGCCGTGGCGTGCTCGCGCCAATCGGCGGATTCGGCTCGCTCTTTCAACTCGACCGGAAACGCTGGCGCGACGCCGTCCTGGTGGCGAGCTGCGACGGAGTTGGAACGAAGCTGAAGGTCGCCTGCGCGGCGGGAATTCATTCCACGGTTGGCGCGGACATCGTGAACCACTGCGTCAACGATATTCTGACGCAGGGCGCCGAGCCTCTTTTTTTCCTCGACTATATCGCCATGGGCAAGCTCGACACGCGCATCCTCGAGCAGGTGATCGAGGGCATGAGCCGCGCGGCGAAGCAGGCGGGCTGCTCGCTGATCGGCGGCGAAACAGCGGAGATGCCGGACGTGTACGCCCCCGGCGACTACGATTTGGCGGGATTCATCGTAGGTGCTGTCGAGCGCAAGAAAATACTGGACCCGCGTCACGTGCGCCCCGGCGACTTGCTCCTGGCGCTTCCCTCAAGCGGGCTGCATACCAACGGTTATTCGCTGGCGCGCAAGCTGGTCTTCAGCGTGGCCAAGCTCGAACCTGATACGTACGTCGCCGAAGTCGGCAACAAAATCGGCGCGGAACTGCTGAAGCCGCACCGCTCATACTGGCCGCTGCTGAAAAACATTCTGGCGCGCGGATGGGTTTCGTCCATGGCGCACATCACCGGCGGAGGAATCACGGGAAACCTGCCGCGAGCGCTCCCTCACAACATGCAGGCGGCGATCGAATTGGGCTCGTGGCCGGTGCTGCCGATTTTCCGATATCTAGCGCAGCTGGGGCGGATCGAGCGGGACGAGCTGCTGAAAACTTTCAATCTCGGTGTCGGGATGATCTTAGTGGTTCCCACAAAGCACATTTCGCGCGTGGAGGCGGAATTGAAGCGCCGCCGCGAGAAATTTTTCCTGATCGGACGCGTCGAGCGCGCCACCCGCGGAAAAACACGCGTTAGTTACTTGGGGAAACTTGCGCTTTAGCCGGACCGTTCGCCATGCCTCACAACCCGCAGGGGCTTGCGCTGCTGAAGAAGGGCGAGGCCTGACGGCGTAATCCTGACAAGTGACCTCCCGTTCACGCGCTCGGTCGTGATCAGTCCACGATCGTTCGCATCCTCCCAGACCGGGAGTCTGGGGCACGACGTTCGCCACGCATCCATCACCTCTTCGTAGCTTTTCTCTCCGCTGGCCACCCACTCCAGGAGATCGAGGATCAGAGGTTCGACGGTGTCAATCATGGATGGTTACTCGCGCGCGCCAACTCAATTATATCGCAACGGGCGGAACTCCAGCTTTAACGCCTCCGTCTTTTGTGCGCCGATTTCCTGGTGGCGGGCCGTTCCGGCAACTTCTGATTGGCGCTGGTATCCGCGGCGATCTTCCATGAGCCGTCGGTCATTTTCTTCCACACCAGCACGTACTGACTCGTGTTCGTCACCGACCTGCCCTTTTTGTCCGTCGTCGTTTCTTCCACGGTTCCCTGATCCATCGCCAGATCACCGGCTCGCGCCACGGTTACGCTCCCAATATTTATGGTGAATTTCAATCCGGGCGCGGCCAGAAGTCCCTGAATCACTTTTTGAATATTGTCTTTGCCCACCGTCGCGGGCACGCCAGAACCTAGAAACACCGCGTCCTCCGTGTAGTACGACATGCACTTCTCGAGATCCATCGCCTCGGCGGCTTTGCCCCAGTCGGCATCGGCTGCGCGGATGGTGGCTTCGTCCGCGGCGCGCGTGTCGGGCGGCGCGGCGGGTTGTTGCTGGCCGCATGCCGTGGCGAAACATGCGATGAAAGCTGCTGCAAAGATCAACGAAAACGAGCGATTTCGAGCCATGGAAAAACCTCCGGTGAGTCGCGTTCCTGCGGAAGGAAGATGACTCGGCGGGGACGCGGTGTCAAGGGCTGCCCATATTGCCTTCGATTGGGAACTTGCGAATTGTGCGCGCCGCGGAAACTTGCGGCGTCACTGATCGTCGGCGTTGGTGTCCGCGGCGACTTTCCATGAGCCGTCGGCTTGCTTTTTCCAGACGAGGACGAGCTTGCCAGTTTCGGTGGTGGTCTTTCCCTTCGCGTCGGTGATCGTATTGGTAAAGCTGCCACGCTCGAAAGCAAGATCGCCGGATCGCGCGACGTCAATAATCACGCCGCTGGTGGAGGCCTTCAGTCCAGGCAGGGACATGAACGGCTCAAAAGCCTTGCGGAGCGCGTCCTTTCCGATGACAGCGGGGCCCTTGGGCACGAAGAGGACGGGATCGTCCACGTAGAACGAGAGGGATTTTTCGATGTCTTTGGATTCGAAGGCTTGGCCCAATGCGTCGCCCGCGGCGCGAATGGCGGCCTCGTCAGCCTTGCGCGTGTCAATCGGCGCGGGCGGCTGGGAACACGCGGCGAGAAACGAAGCCGCAACGGTAGCGGCGATCATCAACAACAGCGAGCGGTTGCGAGCCATGGCAAATCCTCCAGTGAATCGAGTTCGTGGGGAGGAAGATGCCTCGGCGCGCGACACGGTGTCAAGTGGCCGGAGGTGCTCCGGTCCGATTTTACGGAACGGCGGCGGAGACTTGTGCGGAATACGCGCTCTCTTCGTTCTGCGCGTTCACCGCGGTCACCACGAAGTAATATGTTTGCCCCGACTGCACGCTGCTGTCGCTGTAGTCCGCCGCGGCGACTGGCGGCGAAGTCAGCTTTGCGTAGGGACCGCCGGATACGGTGCTCGAATATACGTTGTAGCCAGTCACGCTGGACGGGCCGGCAGTCCAGCTTAACGAGACTGAATGCGCCGTCGGCGCGACGCCGGTGCCCGACAGGGTAATGACCATAGGTGAGTTCGTAGCGTTGCTCGTCACTGTAATTTGCCCCGTCGCATTCCCAGCCGACGACGGATCGAAGGTCGCGTTCAGTGCGGCGGTTTGCCCGCTGGATAGAATCAATCCGAGAACGCCGCCACTGGCATTGAATCCCGCGCCGGCCACCACTACGTTCGATATCGTCACGCTGGAATTTCCGGCGTTGGTGAGCGTCACGGTCTGCGCGTCAGTGGTGGAGACGTTAACGCTGCCGAAGGCGACGCTCGCCGAACTACTGCTCAAAAGGGCGGTTTGGGTATTGACCGTCAGGATTGCCGCGCTACTCGTGACGCTGCCGGCGGCGTTGGTGACCACAACGGTGAACTGCGTGCCGCTCTCTGATGTCGTCGTTGCTGGCGTCGTATACGTTGATGAGGTTGCTCCGCTGATCGCGGTTCCGTTCTGCCGCCACTGATAGGTCAGGGGGGCTGTTCCAGCTGCCGCGACGGAGAAAGTCGCCGTCTGTCCAGCGATGACTGTGCGACTGGCCGGCTCAGTTGTGATCGCAGGTGCCACCTGATGGCGGTGGGACTTGGTGAATTCCCGCTGCGACGCAGCGTGCGCAGCCATAACTGACAATCCCAACAGCACACACAAAACTGCCGGTTGCTTGGCTCGAAGTTTGATTGATCCGATGGAATGCACTTGGCCCCCAGTAAGCGGTTTTGCACCGGGGACTGCGAAGCTGGGGGCCCGAAGCGTCTGGAGGTTAAACGTCCCCGAGAAGCGAAACTACTGATCGTGAGGACAGAAGAAGGACAGTCGGTACTGTGCGACTCGGACAGTGACCCTCGATTGCCCTCGCCGCCTGGGGCCGCTTCGCCGATTGAGCGAACTATGCTAATTTCGGTCGCATTCTGGAGGACAGCTAACCCATGCCGCGCTACTCAATTTCAGTTCGCCTTCGACGCGTGACGACTGAGTCGGCTTTTGTTTCAGTGCCGCTGATGGATGATCTCCTGGAACCTGACCCCACGAATCCGACACAACGCAGGGTGAACGGCAAGAAAGTTATGGAAGCTGCGGTCGAGCAGGGTCGACGAGAGCCTACTTCGTGGGAGGCGGACGGCGAGGTTCTTGTTGAGCCGCACCCAATTCAGATAGCGCCTCCGAGCCGTGGGCAATCACAAATCTGAATGGCTTTAACCCGTTTTGCCCACCTGCCTAACTATGCTAATTTCGCTTACTCATGAAAAAGCACATTGGCGTGCTGCTTTCGGGGCGCGGCTCGAATTTTGACGCGCTGGCGGCGAGCGTGGCCGCGGGGCGCATTCCCAACGCCGAAATTTCAATCGTGGTCAGCAATCGGGAAACGGCGGAGGGAATCGAGAAGGCGCGCGCGCGAGGAATCGAGGCGCGCGTGATTCCGTCCAAGGGACTCGAGCGCGAAGCATACGACAGGCAGGTGGTTGCGGCGCTGCAAGAAAAGAATGTGGACCTCGTTTGCCTGGCGGGGTACATGCGGTTGCTTTCGCCGTTCTTCGTGGAAAAATTTCCTCAGCGCATCCTGAATATTCACCCGTCGCTGCTACCCGCATTTCCGGGACTGGAACCGCAGCGGCAGGCGCTGGAGCACGGCGCGAAATTCACCGGCTGCACGGTCCATTTCGTGGACGAGAATCTGGATGCGGGTCCGATTGTGATGCAGGCCGTAGTTCCGATCGAGGACACCGACACGCCGGACACGCTCGCTGAACGCATCCTGCGCGAGGAACATCGCATTTACACCGAGGCCGTGCGAATTGTGCTCGAGGGGCGCTGGCGCATGGACGGGCGGCGCGTGCTGGTGAATTCGTAGTCAGGGCGGGAGAAACGAGATGGAACAACGCATCAGCATCGTGACGCTCGGAGTTGCGAATCTGGAGCGCAGCCGGACTTTTTACGAGCGCCTCGGATGGCGGCGGTCAATGGCGAGTGCCGAAGGCATTGTTTTCTTCCAGGCTGGTGGGATGGCGCTGGCACTGTACCCGCGACCGGAGCTTGCCGAGGATGCAAATGTCGCGGGAGAAGGCCGCGGCTTTGCTGGAATTACTCTCGCATATAATTCCCGGAGCCGTGACGAAGTCAATATCGTCCTAGCCGAGGCGAAAGCGGCCGGTGCGACGATCCTGAAGCCCGCTCAGGATGCCTTCTGGGGCGGCTATTCAGGATACTTCGCTGACCCTGACGATTTTCTGTGGGAGGTTGCGTGGAATCCGTCTTTTCCGATAGCGGAGGATGGAAGTATTCGGCTGCCGAACTGACGCATTAGCCAAATGAGGCCGGAGAAAAATAAGTGGCATCCGCGAAATTCAAGCCCGTTGACGAGCAAATCGCGTACCTGAAAAAGGGCGCGGCGGAAATCATTCCTGAAAACGAGCTGCGCGCGAAGCTCGAGCAATCATCGAAGACGGGAAAGCCCCTGCGCGCGTATCTCGGCGTGGATCCCACGGCGCCGGACATTCACTTGGGCCACACCGTGGTACTGCGCAAGTTGAAACACTTTCAGGATATGGGCCACACCGCCATTTTCCTGATCGGCGATTTTTCCGCGATGATCGGCGACCCCACAGGACAATCGGAAACGCGGCCGCCGCTGACGCGCGAGCAGGTGGACGCGAACGCGCAGACGTATCTCGCGCAGGTGTACAAAATCCTCGACCGCGAGAAAACGGAAGTACGCTACAACAGCGAATGGCTGGGGAAAATGTCGAGCTACGACGTGGTGCGTCTCTGCGGCCACTATCGCCTCGCGCGGATGCTGGAGCGCGAGGATTTTCGCTCGCGGCTGGACAAGAATCTACCGATCTCCGTGCACGAGCTGCTCTATCCGCTGCTGACGGCCTATGACGCCGTCGCGCTCGAATCCGACATCGAGTTGGGCGCGACCGAGCAGAAATTCAACATGCTGGTGCACCGCGAAATCCAGCGTGAATACGGGCAGGCTCCCGAAGTCGTACTCACCATGCCGATTCTTGTGGGGCTCGATGGCGAACGCAAGATGTCGAAGAGCCTTGGCAACTACGTGGGCATCACGGAAGCGCCGGGGCAAATGTTCGGCAAGCTGATGTCCATTTCCGATGAGCTGATGTGGTCCTACTACGATCTGCTGACGGATTTCGGGCCCCACGTGATTTTGCGGCTGCGCGAGGAAGTCCGCACCGGCGCGCTGCACCCCATGGATGCGAAGATGCAGCTGGCGCACGCGATCATTGCCGGCTTCCACGGCGAGGACGCCGCGAAGAAGGCTACCGAAGAATTTCAGCGCGTCTTTCGCGATCGGCAGGCGCCGGAAGAAGCACCGCGTCACAATCTGCAGCGTGGCGCACCCAAACGTCTTTCCGCAGTTCTCGTGGACTTGAAGCTTGCGGCCTCACGCAGCGAGGCCGAGCGATTGATCAAACAGGGTGGCGTCGAAATAGATGGTGAGCGCGCGGACGACGTGAAACGCGAAATTGACCTGTCGAAGCCGATGGAGTTTCTGCTGCGCGCAGGGAAGAAAAAATTCCTCCGCATCGTTGTTGAATAATCTACGGTCCTGGGTCTTCGTAGTTTCCACAATAGACAGCCTCATCAAATTGCACTAACGTCAGTCGGGGCGATTTTTGCCCCAGTGACAGGGCTCCCAGTGTCGACGGCAAGTCGAGTCTGGGAGATCGGTCGGCCGCGCATATGCCGCGGCTCTCTTGACGAGCTCCGTACTGCTCTTTGACAACCTGGGATCCGAAAATGAGGGCCCCCAGTGCCGACGGTAAGTCGAACCTGGGAGATCGATCGCAATCGCGAGCGAGTCGCAGGCGCGACGAGCCCAAAGACTCCTCCGGGCGTTCCGGTAAAAGCGTGGGCCTTCAGGCCCACGAAACACACCGCACTCAATCATGGCTTCAGCCATGGGACTTTAGGTGCCGCCACCGCTCGCAAATTAAGTGTCACACCGTGCAAAGTGATTTCCGACGTAACTCCCTGAAAACAAAGGATGGGTGCCCCAACAAAGTGACACACAAAATGGGGGACCGAGCGGCGAAATTCTAGCGGGAATTCTGACCAGCGGCGGAACGGATCGGAATCGTAACCGTCTTGGAAGCTTCGGTGGGAGCGAGCATGTGGCACTGGCCGTCGAAGACGGCGCCCGGCTCTATCACTAGGCAGGGGCTGTGAATCTCACCGGTGACGATGGCGTTCGGCAGTATTTCCACGCGGCCGCGTGCCCGAATCACGCCATCGAAGCGGCCAGCGATAATCACGTAGTTGCCGTGGATGTTCCCTTCCACCAACGCGTGTTCCCCAAGAACCAACGTGTCGTCCGACGTGACAGTCCCCTTCAGCGCGGAGTCAATCCGGAACGTGCCGGAGGCTTCGAGCTTGCCCTCGACCTTTACGCCCTGTTCGAGGAAACCGGTCCATTCGGCCGGATCGCTCTTCTTCCGGTCAAACCACGCCATGCGATTCTCCTGGGTTCATAGGTTCATTCTCTCATCAGATGGTCGTACAGGCGGGTCAAATCGCTCGCGTCGTAGTACTCAAAAGCCAACTGGCCGGGTCGGCCGGGCCGCAGCGGATGCAGGACGATCTTGGTACCGAATTTTCGCTGCAGCTCCTCGATCGCCCACTTCGTGTTTGGGTCAACCGACGCGGCGGCTGGGTCGTGTTTCGTTTTGGCGCCGCGCGTCGCGAGCCGCTCAACTTGACGCACGGTCATTCCGCCGCGGGCGATTTTACGCGCTAGCTCGAGCCGGTTCTTTGGCTCTGCGATCGCCAGCAGCGCGCGGCCGTGTCCGGCGGAAAGGCGCCCCTCTTCAAGTAGGTCTAGGATGGGCTCTTCGAGTCTGAGGAGGCGAACGGAGTTCGCGATGGTCGCGCGGTCTTTGCCTGTGCGGTCGGCGACCTCCTCTTGGGTGAGGTGGAATTCGTCGGTAAGGCGTTGAAAGGCGCGGGCCTGCTCGACGGGATTCAGGTCTTCACGCTGGAGGTTTTCGACCAGCGTCATCTCAAGCGCCATTTCGTCGCGCACGTCGCGAACAACCGCGGGAACGCGACCGAGCGCCGCGCGTTGTGCCGCTCTCCAGCGGCGTTCTCCAGCGATCAGCTGGAAGCGAGTCCCCATCCGGCGAACCACGAGCGGCTGCACGATGCCGCTGACGCGGATGGATCGCGCCAATTCCTCGAGCGCCTCTTCGCGAAAACGGGTGCGCGGCTGGAAGGGGCTCGGGTCAATCAGGTCAATATCAACCTGCAGAAACGTATCATTCGGGGCCAGGGCCGGCGCTACCGCCGCCGCTGCTCCCCCCACTACTGCTACCGGCTGCTGCTGAGGCTGCTGCTGTTCCGGCTCCCTGATCAGCGCGCTCAGTCCCCGGCCCAACGCGTTTCTGGGCATTAGCGATAACCTCCTTAGCTAGTTGGATATAGCCCTCTGCACCTTTACTATGTATGTCGTAGAAGATTACGGGCATGCCGTGGCTTGGGGCTTCGGCCAGTCGGACATTCCTGGGAATGACGCTCTCAAATACTTGTGCACCGAAGAAGCTCCTGAGATCGGCGGCCACCTGCTTCGACAGGGTCGTGCGATCATCGTACATCGTCAAAAGGATACCCTCGATCGCAAGGGACGGATTGATCGCTCGGCGAAGACGCGCGAGTGTGTCGAGCAATTCCGAGACTCCCTCGAGAGCCAGGAATTCACATTGGACGGGCACGAGTACAGAGTCGCTTGCGGCAAGCGCATTCACGGTTAAGATGTCGAGCGATGGAGGGCAGTCGATGAGTATGAATTCGTATTTTTCGCGGAGCGGCTGAATGACATCCTTGAGGCGATACTCTCGATTCTCCATCGAGATCAGCTCAACGGCCGCGCCGACGAGATTCTTGTCCGAAGGAATCAGGTCGAGGCGGTCAATTTGGGCGTCAATCGCCACGCGTTCGATGGGCTCCCCGAGAATCAGTGCCTGATAGAGGGTCCGGCGGGCAGGATCTTTGGCGAACCCGAGCGCGCTGGTGGCGTTTCCCTGCGGATCGGAGTCAATAATGAGCGTGTGCTTCTCGGACGCGGCAAGGGAGGCACCGAGATTGACGGCAGTGGTCGTCTTCCCAACGCCACCCTTTTGGTTGGCGATGGCGATTACTCGCGCCAAGCGAATCCCCCCAGAATACAGCGCGAATGTATCAGAGAGTTTTCATGAGGCGCAAGATGTTTCACGTGGAACAATTGTGAAACAGGGTGCGGAACTGTTCCACGTGGAACATTTCGCATTATTCGCATCAGACTCCGGGCCTCGGAGAGCCAACCAGCAGGTATCTTCTTTCGGAGCCCGGAATCAGAGTCGGCCGCTCCCAAATCCAGCCGCGATTCTGCAGGACTTCTCGGGAATCTGCTTCGCCAAGCCACAGCACGACTTTGCCGGCGAGTGAGATACGCTCCTTCGACCACGCCAGGAGCACATCGAATTGACCCAGAGCACGTGCGGCGATGAAATCGAAGGGATCAGGCGCGGGAGGAAATTCCTCCATGCGCCCGCGAAAGACGATGGCGTTTGATAGCTGCAGCTCCCTGACGACCTCGGAGAGAAACGCGCATTTCCTGGTGTTTGACTCGATTAGCGTGACGGTGAGGCTGGGAACGATCACTGCAAGCGGTAAGCCTGGAAAACCGGCACCGGAGCCAACGTCGGCGAGCCGACTTTCTCCGAAATTCACAACGGAAGCTGCGAACATGCTCTCGCCGAAGTGAAATTTGAGTATTTCCACCGGATCCACAACGGTCGTCAGCGAAATCGTGTGATTCCATTTCAGCAGAAGCGAAATATATGTGCGGATCCTATCCGCAGTTGAAGACTCGATCGCGACTCCGTATGGCCGTAGGGTGTCTTCGATGAGTGATTTTGTGATGGTTATCATTTATACTATGACTGTAGTATATATATCTATTGCTATGAAACAAAATCAGTTGATGCGGGAATCTCCGGGGGTTTTGCCATCGCCGATCGCAGCCGGGACGGGGCTAGCATGCCTGCGGTGATGTCGGCGACAAAGTGCGCGATCAATGGTGCGAGCAAGCTCCCGGTCCAAGCGCGAATAGCCGCGAAGAGAAGGCCAACTACGAATGTAGTTATCAGGCCGCGCGCGCCTTGGTACAGATGAGCCACAGCGAACATCACTGCGGACGCAAGAATGCCAGCGACGATGAGCCCCCCGGACCAGTCTTCGAATACTCGTTGTACGAAACCGCGATAAATCAACTCCTCGCACACGGCTACTGTGAGCACGACCGCGAAAAACGCGAGGCGCTCAACAGAGTCCTGAGGAAATATTTTCAGCGCAAGCTGCGGCAGTACGCCCCGCGCTTCGGCGGGATGCGTAACCAAGCGTCGCAGGCTGAATAGCTGGTTCGCGAGAACCAGCGACGCCAAGGCAATTGTGACGATCGCGGTTAGCGCCGGTTTAGGAATCGCGAGTCCGAGGCGAGTTAACGAGATCCCGTGAGCATTCGCGCGCCACAGGATGACGGCGACTGCGAACCACTGGAACGCTACTGTGGATGCGTAGAGAGTGAGCCGGTCGCGCTTGGTGGTTTCCGGCATGCGCATCAGCTGCCGGATGCGGCGCCGCCCGAGCAGTGGAACGGCCGTGCCGAAAAATATCAGGATGAGCGCGAAGTCCCAGTGCATCACGTCAGATGAAAACATCTTTGCCGCGCCGGGGCAAGGGCTGTCGGGCGACGCGGCTCGGGACCGAATGTCGCTGGACAACGGGACCACGCGCCGGCGAATCACATAGAATCTTGCCATGGGTCGAGCGACCAAATGCGTTTGCACTGGCGTGTTGTTGCTCTCGCTCACGTCATCTCCCGAAGTTTGCGCGCAGCCCCAAAGCCAGAGCACTACTGCGGGTTCAATCGGCAAGCAACAAACGAGCGAGCCACCGCAGGCCAAGGACCGCATTCGCACGCATGTGAATGAAGTGATCGTGCCGGTTACAGTGACCGACCGCAAAGGCGAGCCTGCGTTAGATCTTTTGCAAAAGGACTTTCACGTTTTCGACGGAGGCGTCGAACAATCCATAGATCGTTTCGATGTCGACGGCGATCCGTTGGCTGTGGCCTTGGTCATCGAGGCGAGTTCGCACATCCAGGCGATGGCGCCGACCATTCGTGGCATGGGAACTATTTTCACGGAAACTGTGATGGCTTTGAGTGGCAAAGCAGCGGTGATCACGTACGATTCTGCAGTGGATGTCCCTCAGGCTTTCACGCAGGATCACGAGTCCATCGAAAAAGCCGTTGCCGGAGTGGAATTTCGGGCGCCCGAGAAAAGGCTCTACGATGGCATGGCAGAGGCAGTGAGGCTTCTGAAGGCTCAGCCATCGCCTTACCGCCGTATCATGCTGGTCGTCGGCGAATCCCAGGACTACGGGAGCGACGCAAAGCTGGGAGATATCGCCCGCGAAGCCCAACTCGCGAACATTACTATTTATGCCGTCGGTCCCAGCAGCAGCAGCGCTGATCTTCGTTATGGCAAGGACGAAAAACCGGGCGATCGCCAGCCGCTTCCGTTGAAGCTTCCCAAGCCTTTGCCTCCTGTATCAACAGACTCCGATTACCTTGCTGTGGCGATCTGGCTTCTCAGCCGGGGCACCAACGAGATCAAGAATCACCAACTCGAGGTTGCTGCAGCCTCCACTGGTGGCGTGCATTACCGGGCTTTTCGCGATGAAACCATACGCGCGGGGATTGATCGAATTGGTGGTGAGCTGCATGCGCAGTATGTTCTCAGCTATGTGCCGAGCATCGATCCTCCGTTGGGCTTCAACGAAATCAAGGTCACCGTTTCACGTCCTAACCTCATGCTACGCGCGCGTCCGGGCTATTTCGTAGCTGCGGCGCAATAATCCGCGCACACGATGTGCTTCGTCCGGCTTGCCGCCAAAATTGTGCGCAGAACTTGGTTTGGATATTGAGTTTGAGTGATAGGCTAGCGCGCGGAGGCTGCGACGTGGACATCGTCAAGGGCAACATGGGCTGGATTGAAGTGATCGTGGGACCGATGTTTTCCGGGAAAAGCGAGGAGCTGATCCGGCGTTTGCGTCGCGCGGAATATGGAAAACAGCGCGTGCAGATCTTCAAGCCTGCGATTGATCAGCGGTACGCAAAAAACGGGATCGTGTCGCATTCCGGCTTGGAGATTCCGTCAGAGCTGATTGGCGCCGGCACCGAAATTCTCGATCGCGTGGCCGCCCGCACCGAGGTCGTGGGAATTGACGAAGCGCAATTTCTCGGCGAAGGAATCGTGGACGCCTGTTCGAGGCTCGCGGAACTGGGGAAGCGGGTGATCGTGGCCGGGCTCGACACCGATTTCATGGGCAGGCCTTTCGAGCCCATGCCGCGATTGCTGGCGGTGGCCGAGGAAATCACGAAGCTGCTCGCGATCTGCATGCGCTGCGGTAATCCGGCGGTGCACACGCAGCGGCTGGTGGCGTCGGAGGAACTGATCGTCGTGGGCGCAACCGGGATGTATGAGGCACGCTGCCGCCGTTGTTTTGAGCCGCAGCTGGCGCATCAGAAGATCGAAGAAGAGACCAAGCACGCAGGGTCGGCGAACATTTTGAGGGCCCGCGCGGGATCAAGCTAGGTCTGCTACTTCCGCAGCAAGTGCTTTCGCGGAATTGTGGTTGGGAGGCGAGGCCGCAATGGCATTTCAACTCCACACGCGAACGGTCGGCCAAGTGGTCGTGGTGGAGGCAGTGGGGCGGCTCACTTTGACGGACGGCCACACCAAACTCCGCGATCTGATTCACGTCTCGACAGGCGAAGGCGCGAAGAAATTCGTGCTCAACCTCGCGCAGGTCGAATACATAGACAGCCACGGTGTGGGTGAGCTGGTGCGGTCCTATTCCGTCGTACGACAGACGGGAGGCGGATTGAAGCTGGCCTGCGTGAACAAGAAAGTTCTGGATGTGCTGGAGATTTCCCACCTGAACAGGATTTTCGAGATCCACGCGGAAGAGGCCGCCGCCCTGCAGGCGTTCGGCAAACCTACTTAATGTGTCCGGGAAGCCGCTGCTCTCCATGATTTAAGTCATGCGCCTCATTGCGCGTAGAACGCACTCATGGTGCGATAAAATGACCAGACATCCACCTTCGAGGACATCTCAAACGGAGAGTGCATCGAAAGCAACGGCACGCCGAGATCAATCACCTCCATATCCTCGCTGGACATGAATCCTCCGATGGTGCCGCCGCCACCGACATCAACTTTCTGGGTTTGGGTCTGCCAGGGAATCCCGTTTAGATCCATCAGGGCGCGAATCCGCGCCGTATATTCCGACGGAGCATCGAATCCTCGCCCGTATAGCTTGATGGCCACGCCGTACCCGAGACGTGAGGCATTGGAAGGCTCGCTCGTCTCCGGAAAGATCGGATTGATGCCGTCGTTTGCGTCGGCAGAAATCACCTGAGAATTGTGCAGGGCGTGCCGCAGGTCCAGATCGCTATAGCTTGCCCCCTTTTGAGCGCCGATCAGCCGTGCGAAGGTCGAATTCAGGAATTGGGAACCCGCCCCGGTGTTATTCACCGAACCTTCTTCCTCGAAGTTGGAAAGATAGGCCAACGCCGAATATTTGGGCGTAGCTTTCAGGTCCATGATCGCGCGGACGGCGCAATATGACGAGAGACGGTCATCCTGCCCATAGGCGCCCACGAGACCATGGTCAATGCCGACGTCCGCCGGATTTGCCGCGGGCACCAGAGCAAGCTCCGCGCTGACCAAATCCTCTTCCTTAATCTTGTAGGTCGCCGCCAGCTGATTGGCCACTTCTACGGCGACGGACTCCCTCTCGCCGGGAATGCTTCCGGCCACCGGATCAAGCTCCTCGCCCTCGAGCACCTCCGTATAGGTTCGAGCGCGCAAATCCTTGTCCGAGTGCGGGGCGTTGTCGGGAATCACGAAGACGGGATCGCCGGGATTGAGGCCGATGGAGACATCTATGGTGCGTCCGTCGGTGGTGTCAATCCTACCCAGGAGCGCGAGCGGGATATTCGCCCATTGGTATTTCTTGATGCCGCCGTAGTAGATCGTTTTGAAGAGCGCGAAACCACTGGCTGGATAAATGGGGCGACCCTTCAAATCAATGTGAGGGCTATCATGATGCGTTCCGACGACGCGGGAGCCGTCCACAATGGGCTCGGTACCGATTACCGCCAAAATGAGCGCCCGTTCACGGTTCGAAATGATCAGGCGGGCGCCCGGCTTTACCTGCTTGGGATCGGTGAGTTCTACGAAGCCAGCCGCTTGGGCGCGACGGGTCATTTCTCTTGTGGAGGTGAGCGCGGTTCTGGCCACTTTCAGATAGGCTTTGTAATCTTCGGCGAACTCCTGCACCTGAGGCCGCTGGGCCGGCGTCAGCAACAACCACGCGGACTTTTTTTTCGCCCAGGCGTCCTCGTCGTCCTGAGCATTGGCAACGGCGTAGGAGCCGGCAATTATCAATAACAGCGACGCAATCAAGATGAGTTGACGCTTCATCACCAGAAAACCTCCGTGAGTCAAATGCGAATGCCTTTTGCCCTGCGCGAGGATGGCGTTAAGGAGAATTACCCGGAATTTATATCACAGGCGGGGGCGTTGCTTCCCAACTCCCGAGGTATCGAAACCTATCTCTGGCGATGCCGGAGCTCATGGTTGATAGATGCCAAGCATTTCAGGCGGGCGTAGCAGTGCTACGCCCCTACGGACCGGAACGAACTGCGATGCGGGGTTGACAGCGGCGGACGGCTCGCCGTATGGTGCTTCATTCTCGAAGGCGTACAACTGTGAAGATATTGGTGATCGGCGGAGGCGGACGCGAACACGCGCTCGTATGGAAGCTCGCGCAGAGCCCGTCGGTGGAGAAAATCTGGTGCGCGCCGGGAAACGGCGGAATTGCGAAGGACGCCGAATGCGTGCCGCTCGACGTGAAGAACGTGAAAGCGGCGGCGGATCTGGCGGCCAAACTCGGGGCGGATTTGACGATTGTGGGACCGGAGATGCCGCTGGTCCTCGGGATCGCGGACGAATTCGAGCGGCGCGGGCTGAAGTTGCTGGGACCCGGGGAGAAGGCGGCGCAACTCGAGGGAAGCAAAGTTTTCTCTAAGCAGTTCATGCAGCGCCACGAGATTCCGACGCCGGGAGTCTACGGGGTTTACATCGAGGCGCTGGAGGCTTACACGGCATTGGATTCCGTGGATTGGCCCCTCGTAATCAAGGCGGATGGATTGTGCGCGGGCAAGGGCGTGCTGGTCACGATGTCCGCGGACGAGGCCACGGAGTTCGTCGAGCGCATGATGGTGAATGGCGAATTCGGCGAGGCGGGCTCGCGCGTCCTCTTTGAGGAAGGGCTCGTGGGCGAAGAGCTCTCCTACATCATCCTCACGGATGGGCGCGATTTTATCCGGCTGGCGCCCGCGCGCGATCACAAGCGCGCGTTCGACAAAGATAAAGGGCCGAATACCGGAGGAATGGGGGTCTACTCCGTTGACGACATTTTACCGGCGGCGCTCGAGAAGACGATTATCGAGACGATCGTGCGTCCCACGCTCGATGGTCTGCGCGCGGACGGTGTGCCGTATCGCGGTTTCCTCTATTTTGGATTGATGCTGACGGAGGAAGGTCCGCAAGTTCTCGAGTACAACTGCCGGCTCGGCGATCCGGAAACGGAGGCGGTGCTGCTGCGCGCCGATTTCGATCTCGCGAAGGCCTGCATGCAAGCGGCGAACGGAGACCTGGCGGGATTCGAGGCGAACTGGTTTCCGGGGGCGGCTGTGTGCGTGGTGATCGCGTCGAAGGGATATCCGGGCGATCCGCAGACGGGCGTGGAGATTCTTGGCCTCGAGGATGCTGCGAAGGTGCCCGGGGCGGTCGTGTTTCACGCGGGAACGCGAGGGAGCGGAGCAACCTGCTACACAAACGGTGGTAGAGTGCTGGTGGTCAGCGCGAGAGGCGAAGATCTTGGAGCAGCGCGGCGCGTGGCGTATGACGCGGTGGGCAAGATCAAGATCGCGGGCGCGCACTATCGCAAGGATATCGGCAAAAGGCGGTAGTTAATCGCAATTGGCAATCCTAAGGAGACAGCGACATTGGCGACGGGAAGCAAACCGGTAATGGCGATGGTGGGAATCGTGATGGGCTCGGATACGGATTTCCCGGTGATGAGCGAAGCTGGAAAAACGCTTGGGAAATTCGGCATCGCGTACGAGATGGAAGTACTTTCGGCGCATCGCACACCGGCTCGGGCCCACGAATATGCGACCACGGCGGTGAAACGAGGATTGAAGGTATTGATCGCCGCGGCCGGAGCGGCGGCTCATCTGGCGGGAGTGATGGCCGCGAACACGACGCTGCCGGTAATCGGCGTGCCGATGGCCACTAGCACGCTGAATGGTCTCGACGCGCTGCTCGCAACCGTGCAGATGCCGGGCGGAATTCCCGTGGCGACGATGGCGATTGACAAGGCCGGAGCCGTCAACGCAGCGATTTTCGCGGCGGAGATTTTGGGGCTGTCCGATGCGGAGATCGCGCGAAAGCTTGTGGCGCACAAAGAAGAACTCGTAAAGTCGGTGGCCGAAAAGAACGCCCGCCTGCAGAAGCAAATTTCCGAAATGAAATAGCAGAGATTCGTTGGGCACGGTTTCTCGTGCGACGTTGCCGCGACAGAGCGTAGGGGTGTCGCGATTCTGGCGGATTGGCGGCATTGCGCCAAGTATCTGCGCCGGGCATGGCATGCCATGCCCCTACGAAGCCATCGCTCCGGGCTGACGCGTGCGCGTGCTGACGGGAGTCGGGGCTATTTTGTGGGGTGCAGCAGCGAAGGGGCGTCGGGCGGGCGGGCCGGTTGAATGCCCGGTAGTGCGGTTTCGCGGGGCGGCGCGAGAACCCAGGCAAAGCCCTCTTCCTCGCGGATGATGGCCATCGTCTCGCGCGTGTCGGACGGAGCGATGGCGTCGAGTGCGGCGCGGAGGAACTGCGTCGCGTCCGGGGGTAGGATTTTGCCGCTGTCACCCTGCAGGAAGAGCCGGGCGACCTCCGCCATTTTCGCGTCCGAGGCGATCAGTTTTTCCAGGCGCGGGTCCTTCTGGCGCAGCAAATCGAGCAAAGTCGGAGGCGCGCTTTCCGGCGGATAGGCGAATTCCATCAGCGTGTGTGGCTGCCCCTTCTCCGGCGGCCAGAATTGCACATAGCTTGGCAGTAGGACTCGCGTGGTCCAGTAGCCGGGTGTTGCTTCCATCTGCTTCATCGGGTAGGCGAGTTGCCATACTTCCGGGCCGTAGCCCGTGGCATAGCCCGCAAGAATTAATTCGACAAGAGGCTCCTTCGGCGGCAGGTCCACCTTGGCGTGTAAATCCTGCGCGACTTCGTTGAGGCGATCGAGCAATCCCTGGCCCACCATTTCCAGATCCGTGGCTTCGGTCCCACCCGGATCGGAACCGAGATGCGGCGCCTGGGTGACGGCACGGCTCCGAAGATGCGGGAGGTCCTCGTCGAGTCGCGCGATTTCCCGCTGCGAGGAGGGCGAAGACCAGCGAACCGCGCCCAAGATCACGCCGACGCGGACGCTCCCGATGGCGACGGGCGTTGGCGGGTGCGTGTCCGCCTCAATGGGATTTTCGATGGTGCCAATTAGTACCGCCCCTTTCACGACGGCGACAACCACGCGGCCAGCGGACAGGCTGGCGACAATTTCCTCGTTTGGCGTGTTGGCTGGGTCCTGCGCTGTCGCCAGGGAGGCAGCGAACAAGAGAGCGATTGCCAGCACCGCGCCGAGCGTGTGGGCAGTTGCCGCGGGCCTGGGGAGGGATCTCATCTGGCTCAACTTAGCACACGCGGCGCGACGGGGCGCTCCGTATAGGGGTGCAGAGCACCGCCGTCTCTAGTAAAATGCAACGGAGACCGTATCTCATCCCGTGGGTGACCATGAGCATATTCAGTGCATTGACAGGCGGAGGATTGCGATCGCCGCAGAAGATTCGCGTGAACGGCAAAACGCTCGCGGATATTCTGGCAGCGCATGCGCTATTCGTGAGCGGTAAAGACGGAGGGGTGCGCGCCGAGTTGGCCGGTGCTGATTTGACTCGCGCCGACCTCTTTAAGGCGAAACTCGCGTATGCCGATCTGCAGGGCGCAAATCTGGCGGGCGCCAACCTGCGCGAAGCGAAGCTCTCTTCGGCGGACTTGAGCAAAGCGCGCCTGCAGGGCGCCGATCTGCGCAAGGCGGATTTGACCGAGACCAATCTGAGCGGCGCGGATTTGACCGAAGCGCAAGCCGGGGGTGCGGAGTTCTTTCGCGCGAGCTTGCGGCAAGCTATCCTCCGACGTGCCGATTTTGGCGCTGCGAATTTTCGCGACGCGGACGTCCAGGGAGCGGAATTCGAGGGCGCGATTCTGAAGACCGCGATCCTGCGCGAGACGAAACTTGATGGGGTGGACCTGTCGCGTGCCGAGGGGCTTGCCACGGCCTTGATGCCGCGCGGATACACGGCGCCGGGCCCGGCGAAGGTCTGAAGAGGATGAAGGCCACGGAGTGAACTTGCCCTGGATTGTTGTAGAGGACTACAAACTGGCCGGTGGGTGGACGCGACCCGAACAGCGCGACGCGCGGTCGCGCACGTGGTGCGAACTTCTGGAGCGCGGCCAGATTCTTTTCTTCCACGACCTGCCCTTCGACCTTCCGCGCGCGGACCGCGATTTTCTGGTGGCGCAGGAATGGGCCGAGCTGCGCATGCACAAGAACGTCTCCTACCGCCCGACCGAAGACATTTTGCGAGGCGTGACGGGGGACGCCGCGACGGTCGAGCGTGTGCATACCATTCTTCGCAGCTACAGCACGCAACTGACCGATTTCCTAACCAAGTTTCTGCAGCCCTACGCCGGGAAATGGACCGTTGATTTTTCGAGCTTTCGCCCATTCGAAGAGGAAAGGCGCGGTCTGCCGCTGCACAAGCGCAACGACCTGCTGCACGTGGACGCGTTTCCGAGCCGCCCTACACGCGGCGGGCGCATCCTACGCGTGTTCACGAATTTGAATCCCGCGAAGGCGCGCGTATGGAACACGACCGAGAACTTCGAGATTCTCGCGCGCCGGTACGCCATGGACGCCGGCCTGGAGCGGATCGCCGAAGATTCCTGGGTCAGCCGGACGGTGCAGGATCTGGGCGAGAAGCTGGGCTTCCGCGGAATGGGCCGCACCCCCTACGACATGTTCATGCTCGGGTTTCACGATTATCTGAAGGAAAATGCGGCGTTTCAGAAGGATTGCCCGAAAACCCGGCTGGAATTTCCTCCGCTCTCGACGTGGCTTGTGTTTACCGATGGCGTGGCGCACGCGGCCATGTCCGGCCAGTACGCGCTCGAGCAGACTTTCCTGATTCCGCCGAAAGCGCTGGTTGCGCCGGATTACGCCCCGTATCGAATCCTCGAAAATATCGCCGGACGTCCGCTCGTTTCCTAGTGTCACAAATCCCGACTACAGGGTTTTCGGTATAACTGATTCGCGTTTCGCCTGCCTATACCCGATCGGTGAATTCCGTCTCGCTGCGTCATATTAGGTAGCGAACAGCGATGATCGAGATGAGTGAAGATACGGCGAAAGGCGGCAACTTGGACGAGCGGCGAAGGAATTTGCTGACGATTGGCGGGCTGACCGTTGTGTATTTCCTGGCGGGAAAGCTGGGGCTGAGCATGGCGTTCGTGCACCCGAGTTCGACGGCCGTGTGGCCGCCGACCGGGATCGCTCTGGCGGCGTTTCTGATCCTGGGCACGCGCGTGTGGCCCGGGGTCTTCCTCGGAGCATTCCTGGTAAACGTGACGACGGCGGGGACCATTTTGACGTCTCTCGGAATTGCGACCGGAAACACGCTGGAAGGATTGGTAGGCGCCTATCTAGTCACGCGATTCGCGAATGGCCGGAACGCATTCGAGCGCGGGCCCGACACTTTCAGGTTTGCGATTCTTGCCGGCACGGTCGGCACGGCGGTGGCCGCCACATTCGGCGTGACGTCTTTGTCACTCGGGGGCTTTGCTCCCTGGGCGGACTATAAGGACATATGGTTGACGTGGTGGCTGGGCGATGGCGTGGGCGTCGTGATGGTGGCACCTCCGCTGATTCTCTGGATTTCGGAATTCCGATTACGATGGCGTTGGAAGCAGCTCGGCGAGATGCTGGCGTTGATCGCGAGCATGCTACTGATTGCCGAGATCGTCTTCTGCGGGCTCCTGTTTCGAGCGCCAAGGAAATATCCCCTCGAATACTTGTGCGTGCCGTTCCTGATCTGGGCAGCGCTTCGCTTCGGGCGGCGGGAGGCCGCGTCTGTGACGGTTCTCTTATCCGGCGTAGCGGTCTGGGGCACGCTTCACGGATACGGTCCCTTTGCCATCGGAACGAAAAACGAGTCTCTGCTTCTGTTGCAATCTTTCATGGGTATCGTGGCCGTGATGACGCTCGCGCTGGCAGCTTTGGCGGCCGAGCGGCGGCGCGCCGAGGAACAGATTCAAAATCTCGCGGTGACCGATCCGTTGACCGGCCTGGCGAATTATCGAAAACTGATTGACGTGCTGGACACCGAGATCAGGCGATTCGGCCGCACCGGAAGGACTTTCGCAGTGCTGCTGCTGGACTTGGACGGGCTTAAGGAAATTAACGACCGGCACGGCCACTTGACCGGCAGCCGGGCGATTTGCAGGTTGGCCGACATTCTGCGCGTCCATTGCCGCGACATAGACACCGCGGCGCGCTACGGCGGCGACGAATTCTGCCTGGTCATTCCGGAGGCAGGGCCGAAAGAGGCCATGCACGTGGTGCAACGAATCACCGAGCGCGTGGCGGAAGACGCTGAGGCGCCGCGCATTGCGGTGAGTGTCGGTGCTGCGGTGTACCCACTCGACGGAGATACACGCGACGCCCTGCTGGGAGCAGCGGACAACGCGTTATATGAAATGAAGCGGCGATCGCAGCAGAAAGCGCGTGCCTCCGCAAGCAACCAACCGTTAAGCACAAATTGTTAAATCAATCTGAATTGTGAACCGACGCTATTTTCCAGCGGAGAATTCAGCGGCGTCTTCGCCGTAGGGAATTCCTGGTCCGCCGCGAGGAGCGCCCGGGCGGCGGCGCGTCTCAATGCCGAGGCGCTTGATCTTCTGATTGAGGGTCGAGAGGGGAATCTGAAAACGCTCGGCGGCCTCGGTCTGGTTCCAGTGGGTGCGTTCGAGCATGTCCACGATGATGCGCCGCTCGACCTCCTCGAGGATTTCAAATAGCGAAGGCGGAGGCACGGAGCTGCGCGAGCCGATCTCTCCCGGCAGCGGCGGCAGGAATTCAGCCAGCTGCAGTCGAACGCCCTTGACGATCTCGCGCGTGCGGACGCTTTCGGGCAGCAGGTCGGCGTCCATGGAATCCTGCGTCGAAAGGACAACGGCGCGTTCGACGGCGTTCTCGAGCTCACGGATGTTTCCGGGCCAATCGTAATCCATAAGCAGCTTCATCGCCGCGGCTGTGAAAATACGAGCCGGCTTGCCATTGTCCTTGCAGAATTGCTCGAGGAAGCGCGCGACGAGCAGCGGAATATCTTCCTTGCGCTCGCGCAGTGGCGGCAGCTGAATCGAAATCACGTTGAGTCGGTGAAACAAATCTTCGCGGAAGCGGCCTTCGCGGACGAGTTTGCGAAGATCTTCGTTGGAAGCGGCCAGGATGCGGACGTCCACCTTGATTGTTTCGGTGCCGCCCAGGCGCATGAATTCGCGCTCTTGAATCACGCGCAGCAGCTTCGCCTGCGTTTCCGGACCGATCGTGGAGATCTCGTCGAAGAAAATCGTGCCCTGGTCAGCGACTTCGAACAGGCCCTTTTTCGAGGCGACGGCGCTGGTGAAGGCTCCCTTCACATGGCCAAAGAGCTGCGATTCCAGCAGGTCCACCGGGATCGAACCGGTGTTGATGGGGATGAAGGCCTTGTCCGTACGCGTGGAAGCGGCATGAATGGCTTTGGCAATCACTTCCTTGCCGGTGCCGCTCTCTCCGGAAATCAGCACGGTGGAGCGCGAAGGCGCGACCTGGGTGACGAGGTCCAGGACGGACAGCATCTTTTCGCTTTTGCCGACGATGTTCGGGAAATTGTAGCGCTGCTTCAGCGCGCGCTTCAGATGAACGTTTTCTTCGCGAAGCCGGCGGCCTTCGATTGCCATCGAAATCTGCGCGATCAGTTCGTCATTCGACCACGGCTTGGTGATGTAGTCCTGCGCGCCGCCCTTGAACGCTGCGCGGGCCATATCAATCGAGCCGTAGGCGGTGATGAGAATGATGGAAAGGTGCGGATCGCGAAGGCGGATTTCGCGCAACATGTCGAGGCCGTTGCGGTCCGGCAGGCTCACGTCGAGCAGCATCAGATCGAAGGGCTGATCTTCCAGTTTTTGCAGGCCGGCCTGCCCGGTTTCCGCGAGCGTCACCTGAAAGCTTTCCGAAGTGAGCAGCGCCTCGAGACCCTCGCGGATCTCCAGCTCGTCATCCACAACAAGTATCGAGCCTCTAAGCATGGACCGCTTTCCTGGCCACGGGGAACTCCAGCCGGAACGATGTGCCCTTGCCGGGCGTCGAACGCACGTCCACTTTGCCCGCGTGTTCTTTGATGATGCCATAGCTTACGGAGAGGCCCAGCCCGGTTCCGCGCCCAGTGGCTTTCGTGGTGAAAAATGGATCGAAGATGCGGTGCAGATGTTCGGGCGGAATGCCCGCTCCCGTGTCGGTGACTTCGATTTCGACCGAGCCGTTGCGGGCGCCGGTGCGGACCTCGAGCATGCCGCCTCCGGGCATGGCGTCGCGCGCGTTCATAAAAAGATTCAGGAACACTTGCTGGAGGCGCGTGGTTGATCCCAGGATCACCGGAAGACGTTCGGCGTAATTCTTGACGACGTTCACCTGCGCAGTCTTGAACGGGTGCTGGACCAGCGTGAGAGTTTCTTCCAGCACGGAATTCAAATCCACTTCGACGGGTTCGGTGCCGCCGGTGCGCGAGAAATTCAGCAGGTTGTTGACGATCTCGCTCGCGCGAAATGTCTGCTTCACGATGCGCTCGATTGTTTTCTGCCGCGGGTCGTCCTCGGGAATCTGCTTCGCGAGCATCTGGATGTAATTAGAGATCACGGCGAGGGGAGTATTCACCTCGTGCGCCACACCGGCGGCCAGCAAGCCCAGCGAAGTCAGCTTTTCGGTCTGAACCATCTGATCTTCTAAACGCACGCGCTGGGTAATATCATCCAACAAAATTAGTCGCCCCAGCCGCGCGCCGTTCTTGGCAAGCAGGGGAGCGATCGAAGCGTTGACCACCAGATGGCGGTTGCTGCGCGTGTTCGAATGGAACCGGTAAATGCCGGAAACATGGTCGCTCGCTGCCTGGGCGCTGATTTCTCCGGCGAGGTCGCGCGGAAGAATGTCCGCAAGCTTGCGGCGCAGGGCTTCGCTCCGCGGAATTTCGAGCAAGTCTTCGAGTTGCGGATTCCACGATTCGACGCAGTCGTCCAGATCCACGGTGACGACGCCGATGCGCAACGATTCGACGATGTTTTCGCTGAAGTCCTTCAGGCGCTCGATCTGCAGGGCCTTCTGTTCGAGCGATTGGTAGAGCCGCGCGTTTTCCACGGCGATGGCGACGTAGCCGGCGATGGTGGAGAGTAACTCGAGGTCGTCGCTTGAAAGGTAATCGCCGTCAACCGTCTTTCCCAAACCGATCACGGCGGCCGTGCGGTCGTGGAAGCGACAGGCGATGAAATAATTCAGGTCGAGTTCTTCAATGGTGCGACGGACCGATTCGCTTTCGTCCGTGGCGGCGCGAGCCGATTCGAAAAACAGGCAGCCGCGCTCGAGCGCCGGACGCGCCGGATCGAGAAAGCTCAGATCGAGCGGGCCCGCCGGCCGAAGTCCCATCGAGCGCGAAAGCACAAATTGGCCGGGCTGGGCAGGATCCTCGAGAAAGACAGCGAGCCGATCCACCAGCAAGGTCTGGGAGATGCGGTCGAGCACGGAGCCGAGCAGGGGCTCGAGGCGGACTTCATTGGTGAGCGCTCGCCCGAATTCGATCAGCGTGCGGCGATAGTCGAGACGGTCGCGGTAGAAAAAATGATCGAGGCGCGCCTGCACCCAATCGCGCAGTGGCTGGATCAAAAATGCGGCCACTACGATGGCGATAATCGCTCCGGCCGGCCCCGCGGTCAGAGTCGTATGCGTCAATTCGCCGACCAGCGCGATTGCCAGGAAATAAATGGCGACGACGGCGCCGGTTGCAAAAGTATAAGCGAGGCCGCGCTTGAAGATGATGTCCACGTCCATCAGTCGGTAGCGGATGATGGCGTAGCCGAAGCAGAGCGGAATCAGCGCGAGTGAAAACACGGAAAACTTCATCCACGATTGCGGCACCGTGTTCACGAAACGCGGAAGTATGTACAGCAGCAGAACCGGAATAATCCCGGCGAAGGTCCCGCCCGTGACCCATTTCAGTTGCTGCCGTAGAATGCCGCTCGGCGCGCGGAGATAGCTAGCTAGGAAGATGCCCGCGGCGAGGAGGAAGTAAGCCCCCATATACACTAGAGCGGTGGTATCGAGAAACTCGCGACTACTGATTGAAGGCAGAAAATCGAGCTGCACGTTGGCCACGGAAATCTGGACCAACAGCAGAAGCAGAGGAACAATATAAACGGCGAGCAATTTCGGCCACAGCGCCCGGCGTCGTTCGGGGAATACGAGCGCGAAATGGACGAGCAGCGCGGGCTGCAGCAGAAGCGCGACCACGTTGCCCCAGTAGATCGTCCAATCGAACGAGTTCAGTTTGCCGCTGTAATGAAAGCTGTAAAGAATGAACGACACAAGGCAAAAGATGTAGAAATGAATGGCGCGCGGAGCGTTCCAACGTTTGGCGAAGATAAAAAGCCCGATGAAGAGATACAGCAGCGCAGTAAGGCGAAGGTAATTTTCAATCGAGGACGGATTATCCTGAGGTGCGGTGATCAGCGGTACGTCAAAAGATTCACCGCCGCGCCGGATGCGATACTTCACCTCAGTCCATGGGCCGGCGCGAAACAGCAACTTGGTAACGTCCACGGCGCGGTGGATGGGCGTCGCGTGAAGCGTTTCGACGTAATCGCCTTGCTTGAGCCCTGCCCGGTCGGCGGGGGTGCCGGGAGCGACGTGCCAGGCCATCACGCCGCTGGCCGTGTCCATCCAGGTTATGCCGTCATCGGGAACGACGAAACGCGAGCGCTGCTGGAAGTTCAGAACGGCAAAGATCACCGCCGCCAGCGTCAGAAATGCCAGGATAACCGCACCCAGCCGTATTCGAAGACCGTCGTTCATCCAACTCCACCCGAGACCCTTTGCGATTCTATGCTAGCACGCTGACTTCCAGCGAATCATTAATTGTCCCTACGCTAACCAGTGCGTTGTGAGTCGTTTGCGGAGGTGTCACTTTTATATATCGAGGCAAATTCCATTTGTGGAAGGTCCATTCCCGATTCCAGTAACCGCCGAAAACGCTAGAACTGGAGGCTTAGGCCCCCTCGGAAGTAACGGTAGGAAGGGACGAGCACTACGGAGCCATCGCCGGTGGAGATCGGCACGTATCCCTGGGCGAGCAGGTTGCCCATATCGGCCTGAACTTCCATGTGGCACGGGAAAACGTTGGGAAGCCGCTGGCGGATTTCCATGCTGAGGTACGGGTCAACGTGATACAGCGACTCGCCGTATCCATCCTGTTGCGAGACGGTGGGTCCGCTGAGCCATTTGTAGCTTGCGGTAAACTTTGTGCCCCAGCGCGGGACAGTAGTCGTGACAGCCGCCGCGACGCTCTGACGGTAGCGGGTAGCCAACTCGTCGCGAAGCTCGGTAGAAGATATGCCGTCGGGAGCGAGCGCGCCGGCGTAGGCGTAAATGATCGTGGTCGTCAGGTTATTCGAGATTTTTTCCCGATATACCAGCCGAGCGCCGCCCGAACTGGAGGAACCTCCGTCATACGCAAACGCATCCGAGAAATAGTCCTGAAGGAAATCGGCGCTGCCCGGCCCGCCACGTCCGATAACCGCGGTGTGGGATGAAAGATCGTGGAAGACCGAGGCGATCAAATCCGCGCGAGGGCCCAGCGCGTGGTCAATAGAAAGCTCCTCGTGCAGGCCGTTCTCAAGAACGGGACGGCCATCGCGAATCATGAGAGTCGGAAACGCATCGAGCGTATCGAGCGCGGATTGCAATGCGCCCTCGGAACCGGAAGCGTCCTGCCAGGGATGGGTCGCCACGATCGCGGAGGCCCGCCACGCTCGCGCTAACTGAACCGCGACTTCCGCTCGCGGGCTGAGCGCCGAAGCTGTGCCATTGAATCCAGCCATCACGAAATCCGCGCCGTAGCGGATACTCACCTTGGAGCCTAGAGCAAGTTGATCGTCCTGCGACAGCCGCACTCCTCGAAACGTCGGCCCATCCGGGCCGAGTTGCGATTCGCGTACCAGAATTGTCGTAACCGGACCGACGCCCGGCAGCCCGGAAGGGAGCCATTCTCCGGCAAAACCGCCAGCCGCTGAGCCGTCTTCCTGACTAAACTGACCGGCCATTACGAAGTGGCTCTTGCTACCGAGTCCCACATCGTAGACGAATGCGGTGCCGGGCGAATCAGCAAGGTCGCCAATCGAGCCCGGATGATCCGCACCTGAAGTCAGTTCCAGGCGCCCGTGAAACTGTTGCGCTTCCGTGGACGTGGATTCCTGCAGCGCCGCGGTGCCCGACACACTCGAATCGTCCTGCCAGCGCAACACGGGGCGCGTGGCGGCCGAGGTGCGCAGCACCCAGGTCCAGTCATCGGAATCCGCTTGCTGGTCGTCCTGCCGGCGCAATTTCTCAAATGACGAAAACACGGAACCGAGAACTATCTGGAGCAGTGTGGCGTGCTCGGTGTTTACATCAACGTGCTGTTCCATCACTGGAAGGTATCCGGCGAGTGTCACACGGATCGAATAGAGGCCCGCGGGCAAAGTGGCAGTTGAAAAACGCCCGCGATCATTCGTGAGGAGCTGCACCGGCGATGCGCCGACGAGCTGTTCGGAGGAGACCAGAACCGTCGCGCCCATCTGTGGTGTGCCGCCGGGGTCCACGACGACGCCAGAGATCTTGTTCGCTCCGGGCGCGGCCGTAACGGGCAGCGCGCACAGCATAGCGAAGCAACCGAGGCCGAAGACGACGCGAATCGCTCGTAGACTCAAATGCTTCACTTCACCTCCCCTGCGGGGCTTGCGGAGCGGGTTGCGGTGCAGCCGCCGGAGCCGGCTTGACCGTGAAATCCGTAGTCGGCGTAATCGTTTGGTTCGCAAGATTGTCAGTAACCGCCACGGACAGCTGGTATTTTCCGGGCGGAAGCGATGCCAGCGTGATCCTGTTCTCAATCGTCATTTCCTCGCCGTGCTCGGGAACCTTGTCGGCGGGAATACTGAACTTCAGGGTCGGAACGGTTTCCTTGTCTTTGGTGACGCGGTATTCAACCGATGCATTTGCCTTATGCGTCTTGTCGTCCACCTTCAGGTTGTAGACCTGGAGGAAGATTCCGATGCTGTCATTCTCCGCGAAGGTCTGATCGAGTCTGGGCCGAACTTTGACGTCGCCGAGAACGAACTGCCCGAGTCCGATGTCCTGAGTGGACACGCGCTGGATGTCGTCGGCCAGAATCAGGGAGCTCGAACTCAGCTCATCGTCCTGGAAGCGTGGAACGGCAAGCCGGGTGTTGACGACGCCAACATTGCCGCTATTGATGTCCTTCACCACGATATCGAGGCGGTAGAGCCCGGGACTGAGCGGTATGGCCTTCTGATATATTCTGGAAGTGCCGAGCGATTTTTGCAGCAGTGAAACCGGATAGTCGGCACGAAGCGTGTCCTCGAACGTCTGGACGATCCTGCCGCTCAGCGTTGTGATCCGTGCGAAAACGTTCATGGAGGCAGAATCCACGCCGTCTTTTTCCTGGAAGCTCAACTGGCGCACGGGAATCTGCACGGTGACCGGCACCAGCACGGTATCGGAGGTAATCCGCAAAAAGTCGAAGCGATAATCGAATTTGAGCTGGTCGCGCACCAGACGCGACGTCGAGATGGCCTCGAGGTCCTTAAACTTCACCGGAGGCGGCCTCATGATATTGGCCATGAGTTCGAGGCGGCTAAATTCGTTGTTCTGGGCGCTTTGCCCGTTCTCTCCGGGCTGGCTCTCGGCCATATTCGTTCCGTCAGTGTTCGTGAAACGGCTGGATTTGTCGGCCGTGCCCATGGATTCGGCGGTCGTTAATCCGGCGCCCGGGACGTGAAGCAGGGCGTCCTTTTCGCTGGGATCCATGGTGATGTGGTATTCGCCAGTGGACGTGGGATCAACGAACTCCAGCTCAACGTTTTCGCCAAGGCCTTCACCGTCCAGGTGCCGGTAGCGCCAGGTTTCCCATGGATAGGTCGAGGTCGAACCACCGCCTTGATCCTGTGGACGATCCCAGTTTCCGCCGGTTGGATGTGAGTCAACCTCGTCCGGGGGACCCCACATGATATAGATCTTTCCCCGGTCGGTCTTCCAGCCCGGTATCCCCGAGGCGTAGTGTTCGTTTGCGTAGGCAATGCGCCGGTAATGTTCTTCCTTGAATGTGTTTTCGGGCGAATCGGGATCGGGATTTCGCCGCTGCCAAAACGCCTCGATGAATTGCTCCCGCTCTTCATTCGTGGCGAGGTGGAGGAAGGAATGGCGCTCTTCGGGCGAGATGATATAGATCACATCCTCGTCCAGCCACTTCTTGTACGGTGACTCGAGCTCTTTCTTGAGTTGGTTATCGCTCTGCTGCTTGGATTTAGCAGCTTTCTTCGATTGGGATTTCTGGTCTTGCTGGTCGGGTTGGCTCTGCGGGTTCTGCTGGTCTTGTGCTTGCGAGGCTCGAGCGTAGCCAACCGGCGAGAGCGTCAATGCTCCCGCCAGAAACGACAACAGGAACGTCCTAACGGACCGATCCATAGCAGCACCCTTTTTCCGATTGGAAATCTTAACCTGTCCTAAAGTACAGGTCAATCTAACTTTCCCCAGGTCTGGCTGCCCCTTACCCGCTTGGAATGCCAAGCATCGCCGCGGGTTGCCTCGCTCCTCGGCGCCAGTGATGGAGGCGCCCAATTCTGCCGATCTCATTAGAAAGGATACCCGATGCGCCGATCAACTTGCTCCCCGGAACCAATGCCAAAGCGGCGCGCGCAACCGGAACTATTTTCTTTTCCCGACGGGTAGAAACGAACTAGAATGGTGCCTGCGTATCGTCCTGGTAGCCTTGAACGTGGAGTGGTGTGCGCTGGGAGCTGGAGATTTCGGCTTGGTTTGGTCCAGGTCCTCCCGGTCCAGCCTCTGACCTAAATTTGAGCACGGCCGCTGAGCCGAGAAACATTCCGTCCCGTCCAAGCGTATGTATCAAGTGTAGGGCGAGTTTGTCAATCCCGGCCGTCAAAACAAGGGTTCATCAATGAAGATTTGGCAAAAGGCAACGATTGCGGTGGTGGTGGTCCTCCTTATTGGGGGAATCACCTGGTACAGCATTTACAAGGCGAACCAGAACGTCGTCACGGTGCAGACGGGGCGAGTCGCCCGGCAAGACCTGACTTCACTGGTTACGGCCTCGGGTGAAATCCGTCCCAAGACATATACCAACGTGCTGGGCGAGGGCATCGGGAAGATCACGGATATCGTGGTCAAAGAAGGCGATCACGTGAAGAAGGGAGACGTTCTCCTTCATCTGGAAAACATCCAGCCGGGAGCCGACGTCCAGGCCCAGGAGGACAGCATCGAGGCGGCGGAGTCCGGAATGAAAGCCGCAGGGTCCAATTTCGATATGGCGGTCGCCACAGCGGCGCAGCGCCAGTCCGATCTGACGAAGGCCCAGCTCGATTGGCAGCGCGGGCAGGAACTCTACAAGCAACAGCTCATTTCCAGGCAGGATTATGATGCCGCCAAGGCTACCTACGACAGCGCTGTCGCGGCCGCCACTTCGGCGAAGGCCCAGGTAGATCAGGCGCGGGCCTCGCGGGATCAGGCGCGTTCGAATCTTCAGCAGGGCCAGGCGGTGCTGAGGCATACCCAGGACATCTTGCGCAAGACGACCTACACCGCTCCCATTGACGGCATCATCAGCTATATCGCCGTGCGCGTGGGAGAAAACGTCGTGCCGGGGATCCAGGGCACGGCGGGCAGCTCGATTCTCACGATCTCCGACATGAGCGTGGTCACAACCGAAGTGAAAGTGGATGAGACGGACATCACCAGCATACGCAACGGACAGTCAGCCGACGTCACAATTGACGCCATTCCAACTACGGTCTTCAAAGGCCACGTTACGGAAGTAGGCGAGCTTGCCATCCTGCGCACGTCTGGCCAGGCGTCCATGACGGAAGAGACGGCCAACACGCAGGAAGCGCGCGATTTCAAGGTCGTGATTACACTCGACAATCCGCCGGAATCGTTGCGCCCGGGACTTTCGGCCACGGCGAAGATTCAAACGGCGCAAAAGCAAAATGTACTGAGCATTCCAATTCAGGCGCTCGCCGAACGCACGCAGAAAGAGCTCGATGAAGCGAAGAACGGCACGAGCGGCAACGTGACGCTCGCGGCATCCACGGCCGAAGGCGCGCCAGGCACGAATAAGGATATTCAGGGCGTGTTCGTCGTGCGTGACGGCAAGGTGCAATTCGTCCCCGTGCAAACGGGGATCAGCGGAGTCACCGATATCGAAATCACCAGTGGAATCCGCGAAGGCGATGTGATCGTCACCGGCAGCTTCAAGGCGCTTCGCTCGCTGAAGCCCGGAGCGTCCGTCAAGGTGGACAACTCCACGCCCAAGTCCGACGACGCGTCTTCTTCATCGTCCAGCAGCTAGATAGGATGTAACCGTTCGAGGAGCCCAATGCCCATGGCTGTCGAAGAAGTCGGCTCGCAGAGTTTTCGCCAGGACCTGGTGGATTCCGGCGTCGTCATTCAGACCGAGGATCTCTGGAAGACGTACGAGATGGGCACCGAGCAGTTGCACGCCTTGCGCGGAGTGAACATTGTTATCCGCAAGGGCGAATACGTCGCGATCATGGGTCCTTCGGGCTCCGGGAAATCCACCTTGATGAACTTGATCGGTTGTCTGGATTCGCCGACCAAGGGAAATTACTGGCTGGCCGGGCGTTTGGTCAGCCAGCTCGATGACGATGAGCTTGCTGCCATCCGCAATCGCGAGATTGGATTCGTGTTTCAGACTTTCAACCTGCTGGCGCGGGCGACGGCGCTGCACAACGTCGAGCTGCCGATGATCTACAACGGCACGCCCGCCGAAGAGCGCATCGAGCGTGCGAAGCAATCTCTGGCGCAGGTGGACTTGACCGACCGCATGATGCACAAGCCGAACGAACTTTCCGGCGGCCAGCGGCAACGTGTCGCAATTGCCCGCGCCCTGGTGAACCATCCCTCAATTCTGCTGGCCGACGAGCCCACAGGGAATCTGGATTCCGCTACGGGCGAGGAAATCATGGGGCTCTTCGCGCGGCTGCACGAGAGTGGCAACACGATCATTCTGGTCACGCACGAACCTGATATCGCCGCACGCGCTCATCGCGTGATCCGCGTGCGCGACGGCAAAGTCGAAAAAGACGAACGCACGCAGTAGCCTCCATCCGCTTCTGCCGGATGGGATATCGCGGCATGATTGCCGTTTCCAACACCACGCCTCTCCGCTAGTTGATTGCCACCGAGGGCGACCATCTGTTGGGCAAGTTATTCAAGAAACGTGATTGTCCCCGCCGATTGGCGCATAAGTCTTTCCTGATCGAATAACTAACGGCGGCTGCTCCTTGCGACCCAATAGATCTCGTAGTTTCTCCAGCAGTGTCTGTGTTCATCTGTGTTGATCTGTGGCTAGTGCCGTTGTACCTCATCTCCGGCGCACGCTGTAGCCCCCGCCATTCCGTATCGCCGTTGACACTCCATCTGCGTACCCATAAGATTCCTGCTCCATGCCGCATGCAGACCCCCTCGTCGGCAGCTCCATCTCCCACTATCGCGTCGGCGAGAAACTCGGCGGAGGCGGCATGGGCGTGGTGTACCGCGCCGAAGATACGACTCTCGGTCGCGCCGTCGCGCTGAAGTTTCTTCCTCCTGAGGTTTCCCGCGATCCGCAGGCCCTCGATCGTTTTCTTCGCGAAGCGCGCGCGGCCGCTGCGCTGAATCATCCGCATATCTGCACGATCTACGAAATCGGCGAGCACGAAGGCCAGCGCTTCATCGCCATGGAGCTGCTCGAGGGTGAGACTGTGAAGCATCGCATCACCGGCGGCCCGCCGGGCCTGGCGATACTTCTGAACCTCGGGACGGACATCGCCGGTGCCCTCGACGCGGCGCATGCGAAGGGCATCGTGCATCGCGACGTCAAGTCCGCGAATATTTTCATCACCGAGAGTGGCCAGGCGAAGATTCTCGATTTCGGCCTCGCCAAGCAGATCCTCCAGGGCCGTGCCACGGCAGCCGCGGACCAGAAAACGGTGGACGCTAACGACCCGAACCTGACGGGTTCAGGTGTTGCGCTTGGCACTGTTGCCTACATGTCCCCCGAGCAAGCACTCGGCCAGGACCTCGACGCGCGCACCGATCTCTTCAGCTTGGGAGTCGTTCTCTACGAGCTGGCAACAGGCCAGCAGCCGTTTTCCGGGCCGACGTCCGCCGCGATCTTCGACGCGATATTGAACCGCGCGCCGAAGCCGGCAGCGCGTCTGAACCCCAGCCTGCCGCCCGAACTCGACCGCATCCTGAGCAAGGCGCTCGAGAAGAATCGCTTTCTCCGATACCAATCGGCCTTGGAATTTCGAGCGGACCTGCAGCGCCTGAAACGCGACTCCGGTTCGGGGCGCGCCTCCGACGCTCGCCCGTCTCAACCGGCGGCGGCGCGCGGAGCGAAAAGCGCCGACAAACCTTCCTCGGAGAAACACTCGAAGGCAATTGATTCGCTGGCGATCCTCCCGCTGGAGAATGCCAGCGGTGATCCGGAAACGGAATACCTGAGCGATGGGATTGCCGAGACGCTGATCAATACTCTGGCGCAGCTTCGCAAGATCCGTGTCGTACCGCGGGCCGTCGCTTTCCGGCATCGCGGGCCAGGGTTGGATCCGCTGGCCGTCGGACTGGAGCTCGCGGTGCGCGCCGTGCTGGCAGGACGCATGGTCGAGCGGGGCGAGGACTTGATCATCTCAGTCGAACTCGTGGATGTGGACCGGCAGGCGCAACTCTGGGGTGGGCGCTACCAGCGCAAGATGGCGGACCTGATTGCGTTGCAGGAAGAGCTGACCACCGAGATATCCGAGAAACTGCGGTTGCAACTGACTGGAGAAGAGAAAAAGAGACTCCGCAAGCGCCCCACGCAGAACACCGAAGCTTATAAGCTGGTTTTGAAATCTCGCCACGCCCTTTCGAAATTCTCGCCGGAGGGATTGCGACAGGCGATCTCCCTCTGCGAGCAAGCCATTCTGATCGATCCCAGATATGCGGCGGCATATGCCGAGCTATCGCTCGCCTATAACCAGTCGGTGTTTTTCGGCTACGGCGCGGCGGCGGAGCTGCTCCCTCTGGCGAAGGTGGCGGCTAAGAAGGCCCTGCAACTGGACGAAACGCTCGCCGAGGCCCATTTAAGCTTGGCTCTGGTCTTGTTGTTTCAAAGCTGGGATTTTTCGGGCGCTGAACGCGAGTGCCGGCGCACCTTGGAGTTAAACCCGGATTATTACGGCGGACACTTCGGAATGGGTGCATTGAATGCCATCCGGGGCCGGTTCGAGGATGCTATCGCGCCGTCAAAGCGTGCGCTCGACCTGGAGCCATTTTTCGGGCTGCCGAGTCACCATTTGGGCGTTGCCTACCACCTGGCTGGGCGGCTGGATAGCGCCATCGAGCAGCTGCTTAAGGTTCTCGAGATTTATCCAGACAACGCAGTCGTCCACGCGCTTCTCGCCGACGCATACGCCTGCGCGAACCGGCCAGAGCAGGCCACGGAGCAATGCGAAGAGGCACTGGCGGCAGGCCGGGGCGCCCCGATTGTGCGCCTGCGCGTCGCTTGCTCGTACGTCAAGATTGGCAAGATCGAAGACGCGCGGAAGATCCTCTTGGAAGCTGAATCGGCGTGGAAGCCGGGTGATCCTCTGTCACACTTTATCGCTGGCGTTCACGCGCGTTTGGGAGAAAAGGATGCAGCTTTCGAATGGCTCGAGAGGGCGCTTCACGAGCACGAGAGTTTCCTCGTGTATTTCAAAGTCCATCCGCTGTTCGAGGGCCTGCGTGGGGATCCAAGGTTCGATGCGCTCGTGAAACGCATTGGCATACCGGACTGATCGAGGCGGCGAACATTTGCCATGACGGGCCAAACCATTTCGCACTATCGCATCGGCGAGAAGCTCGGCGGGGGTGGCATGGGTGTGGTGTATCGCGCCGAGGACACCACTCTGGGCCGCCACGTCGCGCTGAAGTTTCTCCCTGCCGAAGTTTCCACCGACCCGCAAGCGCTCGAGCGTTTTCTGCGTGAGGCGCGCGCCGCCGCGGCGCTGAACCATCCGAACATTTGCACCATCTACGAAATCAGCGAACATGAGGGCCAGCGCTTCATCGCCATGGAGTTGCTCGAAGGGCAAACGCTTCGCCAGCGCATCGGCGGAAAGCCGCTCGCCACGGACGCGCTGCTCGACCTCGGTGGGCAGATCGCCGGCGCGCTCGACATCGCGCACGCCAGGGGCGTCGTCCATCGAGACATCAAGCCCGCCAACATTTTCGTGACGGACTCCGGCCACGCCAAGATTCTCGACTTCGGCTTGGCGAAGCAGTTGCCGCAAAGCCGTGCCTCGGCAGCTGCGGAGGAGATAACAACGGAGGATCCCGACCCGAATTTGACGAGCCCAGGCGTCGCCCTTGGTACCGTCGCGTACATGTCGCCCGAGCAAGTGCGTGGCGAAGAGATGGACGCGCGCACCGATTTATTTTCGTTTGGCGTCGTGCTTTACGAGATGGCGACCGGTCGCCAGGCGTTTTCGGGCCCCACGTCTGGAACGATTTTCGACGCGATCCTTAACAGGGCTCCCCTTTCGCCGGTGCGCTTGAATCCCGATCTGCCCCGCGAGCTTGCGCGCATTCTGAACAAGGCGCTCGAAAAAGACCGCGCATTGCGCTACCAGCACGCCTCGGACATTCGCGCGGACCTGCAGCGCCTCCGACGCGACACCGATTCCGCCCGTACCGTCACTGGCGCCTTCGCTGGGAAAGCACCAGCGGTGCGCGGGGCGAAGAGCGCTGATAAATCCTCTTCGGGAAGGCAAACGAAAGCGATTGATTCGCTGGCCATTCTACCTCTCGAAAACGCCAGCGGCGATCCGGAGATGGAATACCTGAGCGACGGGATCGCCGAAACGCTGATCAATACGCTGGCGCAGCTTCGCAAGATTCGGATCGTTCCGCGAGCGCTGGCGTTTCGTTATCGAGGGCCGGGTGTGGATCCGCTCGCCGTTGGGCGCGAGCTGGGCGTGAGAGCCGTGTTGGCGGGGCGCGTGGTGCAGAGGGGCGAAGACCTGATCGTTTCAGTCGACTTAGTAGACGTGGAGCGGCAAGCGCAGCTTTGGGGCGGACGGTACAACGGAAGGATGACGGCCCTGGTCTCGTTGCAGGAAGACCTAACCACCGAAATATCCGAGAAACTGCGGCTGCAACTCACCGGGGAAGAGAAAAAGAAACTCCGGAAACGACCCACGCAAGACAACGAAGCCTACCGCCTGCTGTTGCAAGCACAGCATTACATCTACACCGGGTCGCCCGAGGCAATACCCAAGGGGATTGCGCTCTGCCAGCGCGCGATCAAAATCGATTCGACGTATGCTGCGGCGTATGCATCCTTGTCGTATGGGTACGGCCTCATGGCGATGATCGGATACGCTCCGGCGGCGGAGGCTTACCCTCAAGCGAAGGCGGCGGCCAGAAGGGCCCTCGAACTCGATGAAACCCTCGCAGATGCCCACGCGAGCATGGCTTTCGTGTTGGCTCAGGATTGGGATTTTGCGGGCGTCGAGCGGGAGCTGCGGCGCAGCTTGGAGTTGAACCCGGACTTGTTTCTGGCGAACACCGGGACAATGATGTTTAACCTGATTCGGTGCCGGTTCGACGACGCGATCGCCGCGGGGAAACGCGCGATCGAGCTCGACCCGATTTCCGGCGTGCCTCTCTTCCTGTTGGGTAGCGCTTACTACTCAGCGCGGCGCTTTGACGCTGCGATTGAATGCATGCGGAAGGGTATGCGAACTAATCCGGACAATCCCAGGATGCACGCCACCCTCGCCGATGTGTACGCCTGTGCAGGTCAACCAGAAAAAGCCATCGAGGAATGCGAAATGGCGTTGGCGCAGCACCAGAGCCAGCCGACGATCCGCTTGGTTGTTGCAGCCACCTATGCCAAGGTCGGCAAGACCGAAGACGCGCGCAGGATCCTCGACGAAGCCGAGAAGACCTGGAAGCCAGGCTCCCCGTGGTCGGTCTTTATCGCAGCCGTTCTCGCGCGCCTCGGCGAGAAGGATGCCGCTTTCGACTGGCTGGAAAAGGCGTTTCAAGATCGCGCCGGCTTCCTTACGAACCTTAGATTTAATCTGCTCTTCGACGGCCTGCACGGGGACCCAAGGTTCGCGGCACTGGTGAAACGCGTCGGCATCCCCGATTAATGCCCGGTCGGTCCGCGCGACTCGAAAAGTACAGGTGCGCGCTGCCTTGCACCACCGGACAGTAGACGCCCGCTCCAAAATTTGCCAGCCTGTTAGCGACGACAAAATGTCGTCCGCTCTCCTGGCGAGAGTCGGAAGCTCTTTGAAAACTGAATAGAGGGTTCCGGTAAGGGACAAAACTACCAGAGCGCCGTAGGCGCGCCACTCGACGCGTCACCACCGCTCACGAACTCGCCAATTAAGTGACACACCATGCAAAGTAATTTCGCGTGTAAGTCATTGAAAACAAAGGAAAGCACCACCAAAGAAGTGACACACTTTTTCAGACCCCGCGCGCGCCATTCAGTTTGAAAAATTCAGCTCGAAAAAAGGTTCCGAACCAGGAACAGCACGTTCGCGGGACGCTCCGCCAGCCGCCGCATGAACCATGGAAACCAGAATGAGCCGTAGGAAATCAGCACGCCGCTTCGGTAGCCCTCGCGCGCCAGGCGTAATTGCTCGGCGCGCTGGATGCCGAAGAGCATGGCGAATTCGAGCTGATTATTGGCAATGCCCTGCGCGGCGGCCCATTCAGTGAGTTGCGCGATTAATTTTGCGTCGTGCGTGGCCATCGCGGCCCGCACACCCGCGCCACGCGCCTCAGGGCTTAACAACATTTGCGCCAGCCGAAAATAATTCTCGTCCACATCTTCTTTTTTCGGGAATGCGATTTCGGCCGGCTCGCTGTACGCGCCTTTCACCAGCCGCACCGCAGCGCCCATGGAAACGAGCGAGTCCACATCCTTTTCCGTGCGGCGCAGGTACGCCTGCACGCACACGCCCACGTTTCGACTCGTCTTGCGCGCGCGGGCGTAGAGTTCCAGCGTGGCGTCCACGTATGCGCTCTGCTCCATGTCTATCCACAGAGTTTTTTCAGGGGCGGCCGCGCCGGAACGCTCGATGAGCGCCGCGAGATTCGCAAAACAGAATTCACGATCGAGATCGAGGCCAAGCTGCGTCAGCTTCACGGAGACTTCCGTGGGCAGGTTCGCCACGCGGATGCGTTCAATGAGATCAAGGTAGTGCGCGACAACTGCTTCCGCTTCGGCGCGCTCGGTAATATTTTCGCCGAGTTGCGTCAACAGGGTGCTGATGCCGCTATCAGCGAGTGTGCGGGCGGCTGCTAGCGCGTCCTCGGGTTTTTCGCCGGGCATGAATCGCGCGGCTGCGGCGCGAACGAACCCGATGCGCGGCGCGCGTTCCCGCAGCCAACGGCTTTCGGAAGCCTTGACGATGATGCGTCGGATCAAACTCATGGCATTCGGTCCAAGGCCGGAACTTCCAGTTTCAATTTCATTGAGGGGAAGAGAGGGCTTTCAGGAAGCGCCCGTAGAAATCGAGGCCGCCGAAATATGAATCCACTCGCAACCGCTCGTCGCGGCCGTGCGCGCGCACATCGTCGAAATCTACCGCAAGGCCCGAGATCGCGTACGTCGGCATCCCGGCCGCATTCGTGAACACGCCGTCGGAGGCTCCCGTGGCCATCGCGGGTATCACGGGCACGCCGGGCCACATCTCATGGGCGATTTTCTCAAGCGGGTTCATCACTTCGGGCTGCAACGAGACCGGCGCGCCGGACGGCTGGTCCGGAGCCGTCTCCCGAATTTCGCCGGCGTCACTAACGTACCTCACGACAATCTTCGGGTCAGCCAGCACCTGAATCAGATCCAGCCGCACTTCTTCGGCCGTATGGCCCGGCAGAATGCGGCAATTGACGATGGCACGCGCGGTTTGCGGCAGCGCGTTGTTCGCGTGGCCGGCATCGAGGCGCGTGGCAACGCACGTGGTGCGCATCGTCGCATGGGACAGCGGATCGGCATCCAGCCGCGCGATGGCGGCCGCATCGGGCGGATTCTTCGTGACGGCCTTCATGTCCGCGGCGACCTGGCCGGATTCAATCGTTGCCATCTGCCGGAAATACGCGCGCGTGATCCCGTTGAGTTCGACTGGGAATTGATAGCGTTCGATGCGCGCGATGCCGTCGGCGAGATGGTAGATCGCGTTGTCGGCAACGGGCAGCGAGCTGTGCCCGCCCGGATTTTTCACTTCGAGCTGAAAATCGGCGTAAAGTTTTTCGCTCGCGTCCACCGACATCATGGCGGGTTTGCCATTGCGCGTGTAAACGCCGCCGCCATCGGGATTCAGGACGAATTCCGCGTCAACCAGGTCGCGATGATTCTGCAGCAGCCACTCCACGCCGTTCGAATCGCCGGTTTCTTCATCGGCCGTGAGCGCCAGGATGATGTCGCGATCCGGACGATAGCCTTCCTTGCGGAAGCGAATCAGAGTGGACACAAAAATTGCATCTGCGGATTTCATGTCCTGCGTGCCGCGGCCGTAGAAATAGCCATCGCGCTCGAGGAACTGGAACGGATCCACGGACCATTCCTCGCGGCGCGCTTCGACCACGTCGAGATGACCGATCAACAGTATCGGCCGGCGCGCGCCGGTGCCGTGCAGGCGCGCGACCAGGTTTCCCTTGCGCGGGTTCGGACCTAGAACCTGCACGTCGCTCGCGGGGAATCCGGCGTCGCGCAGCCGCTGCGCCATGGCTTCGGCGGCAACGGTCGTGCTGCCCACCGAATCGGTGGTATTAATCTCGATGAGCTGCTTGAAAATATCGCGCGCGAGCTGCTTGGTCGCGTCATCGGTCTGGGCGTGCAGCGCGGCAGCTGCGAAGCAGAGCAGCGCGGCAAGCGCGAGTATCAATCGGACTTTCATTTGCGCGGCACCCGCCCGTTGCGGTTGCGGGTGGGACTCGGTAGAATACACCGGGTTCGCGAGGAATCGCTTCGGAGCGTGCGGGTTCCCGCGGACCAAGCGCCACCGGCGTCGTTCGCCGGCGAGCGTACCCACCCAGCCCTGAGGGATTGTGCCGGCCGCAATGGATGCAAACCTCTCCGTCCGTTCGATTGTGGTCGCTGCTCCCGAGCAGGTCTCCTGCCCCCTCGGCGAAGAGTCGGCCATCCTGAATCTGAAGAACACCGTCTATTACGGGTTGAACCCGGTCGGCGCGCGTGTCTGGAATCTGCTGCAGCAGGCGAGAACTGTTGGCGAGCTGCGAGACACCCTGCTCGACGAGTATGACGTGGAAGCAGGGCGCTGCGAGACCGACCTGCTCGAGCTACTCGAAAAGATGCGTAGCGAGGGGCTGATTCAGGTAAAGAGCGCGGCGACAAGCGCATAACCTTCGGCTTCCATTCGTGCGTTACTTGGCGGCTTCCCGAGAGCACGAAGTTACGGTTGTATCGTGCGACTTTCTGAGAGTTAAAGGGTTGAAAGCAACAGTGAGAGCCTGGCGTGGATTCTGGCGCATGAGCGGACGCTCGCAGCGCGTGGCACTCGAAGCGGCGGTGGCGCTTGTCGCGACAAAGGTAGGGCTGCGCCTGGCCGGGTTCCGGCGTTGGAAGGCTTTGCTCGTATGGCTGACTCCTCACACGAGTGATTCTGCAAAGGTTCCGGGCGCGGCCGAAGTCGAAGCCGCGCGCGAGATCGCGCGCATCCAGGACGCGGTTTGCCGGCATCTCATTTTTCACGCCAGTTGTCTCGAGCAATCGCTGGTGCTGTGGTGGCTCCTCAGCAGGCGCGGCATTCCGGTCGAGTTGCGCATCGGTGCTCGAAAAGAGGCGGGGCGCTTCGAGGCGCACGCCTGGGTGGAAGCGGGAAGTTTGGTCCTGAACGATTCCGGCGAAGCGCATCTGCACTTCGCTCCTTTCGACGGCTCGATCATTTCGATGGGGACGCAACCACATTGAGCGGCATTGTGGGAATTTTCGGGCGCGACGGGGCTCCGGTGGATCGTCCACTGCTGCACTCGCTCACTCGTTTTCTTTCCTATCGGGGTCCGGATGCGTGCGAGGTCTGGGCGGATGGATCCGTCGGCTTTGGCAACACGCTGCTTCGCACGACCTACGAATCTCTCGCCGAGAACCAGCCCGCGAGTCTCGATCGTCAATTTTGGATTACCGCCGATGCACGGATAGACTGCCGCGCGGAACTCCAGGCCGAACTCATCAAGGCGGGGCGCAAGATTCGGCAAGCTGCGCCCGACCCCGAGCTGATCCTTCACGCGTATGCCGCATGGGGCGAAGCGTGCGTGCAGCACTTGCGCGGAGATTTCGCATTCGCCATCTGGGACGCACGCCGAAAAACCGTGTTCTGCGCGCGCGATCATTTTGGCGTCAAGCCGTTTTACTACTCAGAACTCGGCGGCGCGTTTCTTTTCAGTAACACGCTCGATTGCATGCGGCAGCACCCGGAAGTCTCCGAGGAGCTTAACGAATCCGCGATTGCAGATTTTCTTCTCTTTGGACTGAACTGCGACGTGGCAACCACCACGTTTCGCGATATTCGCCGGCTGCCCCCGGCGCACTTCCTGAGCGTTTCGGCGGAGGGGATTCGCACCCAGCGCTATTGGTCCGCGCCCACCGATGGCCGGATTCGCTACCACCGCCCCGACGAGTACATCGAACATTTTCAAGCTCTTATGCAATCGGCGGTGGCCGACCGCCTGCGAATTAATCGGGCCGGCATTCTATTGAGCGGTGGCCTCGATTCTTCCTCAATCGCCGCAACAGCTCGCGAGTTGTCTGTGAAAGCCGGCGGAACGGCGGACCTGCGAGCATATACGTTTGTTTATAACTCGTTGATCCCCGACCGCGAAGGCGAGCACGCACGGACGGTGGCCGAATTTCTCCGGATTCCCATGCGCAGCTTTGCCCTGGACGGCCTGGTACTTTTCGATCGCTGGAACGATCCTGCGTTCGTTCCTCCCGAGCCGGTCGAGGACCCCTTTGCCGCCGCGCTGTTCGATCATTACAAGGCCATAGGTGCGGATTGCCGCGCGGTGCTTTCGGGCAATGGCGGCGATGAACTGATGTATTTCCAGATGTTGCCGTACACGCGCGACCTGTTCCGAAGCCACGAATGGCGGCGACTGTGGACCGAAGTGCCACGGTTCCTGAGGTTGCGACAATTTCCGTCGCGAGGAATTCGGAGACGGGCTCAACGGTTACTGGGCAAAGGGCCTACATTCCCAACATGGCTTGCGCCGGAGTTGACTCGGCGCCTCCGCCTTGAGGAACGGTGGACCGAAGGGGCGAGTAACGCGACGACCGAAAAGCATCCGATCGTGCCGAAGGCTCACGGGTCTCTTTCTTCGCCGCGATGGTCTCGAGTGTTTGAACTGGCGGACCCTGGCCTGACGCACTCCGCGGTCGAGGTGCGCTATCCATTCCTCGATTTGCGGATTGTGAATTACCTTCTGGCGATTCCGCCATTCCCGTGGACGTTTCATAAGCAACTCGTGCGCGCGGCGATGTCGGGACACTTGCCGGAGAACATTCGGCAGAGGCGTAAGACGCCACTTGGTGGCGACCCTTTGATGGCGCTGTTGAGTCGTCCCGGCGCAGTGTGGGTGGATCACGCTCGCTGGACCGAGCAGATCGAACGATACGTGAACACCTCGGCATTGCCGTTATTAAATGAGCAAAAGGACTCCGAGTGTGCCAACATCGCCACTCGGGCTAAGTGTCTGAACTTTTGGTTGCAGTCGGCGAGCGGAGTCCGGTATAACAATTATGCGGAGGCACGGCATGTCTAAACCGGTAAGCGGTGGGCCGAAGAAGGCCTATACAGCACCGATCCTTACCGTCCATGGCACCGTCCGCGAACTCACCCAGTCGAACCAGGCGGGCGGCAGACTTGATAGTGTGCCAGTCGGTTTCAAGCACAAAACCGCTATCGGGTAGGGCTCCCACTCGTTCCCAGTTTTACCGTGATTTCAGTATATTTCTCATGTTTGAGGGATCGGAAGCTTCATCGCTGTTGCATAAGCACTCCCGCAAATTGGGGCAATGAGAGTTCGCAATTGCGACTCTTCCCAAGTCGAACGAAGTGACCTTCCTTTACTCTGCCTTCGGTCTGCTCCTGCGGTCCAATCTCCGAATTCCCGGTCTAACTCCCGAACACAAATCGAATAAGTCAGCCGACGTAGCGATTCATTTGGGCCTGATCCCGGCGACACTTGATGGAGCTCCGCGCGAATCCGCTGAACTCGTTTTTGCCAGTTCCTACACTACGGAGCTCGGCGAGCCCGCGCTAAGAATATGGAAAATTGCGAAGGGAGCATTCCTGCGCCTGGACTATTTCGATGGCACCCAATTCTGGCTCGACCCCGGCGGAACAGCCGTATGGGCCGTGTGGCCCGCGACCCTGTCACTAGAAGATGTTGCGACCTATGTTTTAGGACCTGTTTTGGGTCTTTTGTTGCGCTTGCGAGGAGTTCCCTGTTTACATGCGAGTGCGGTGGCCTTCGGTAATTTCACGGTGGCCTTCGCTGGCTCCGAGGGCGCCGGCAAGTCCACCACGGCCGCTGCACTGGCAAACCGCGGTCACGCGGTGGTTTCCGATGACATCGTCGCACTCATGGAACGTGAAGGCTCATTCTCCGTACTTCCGGCGTATCCCTATCTTTCGTTATGGCAAGAGTCCGTGAATATCCTGTATGGTGCGGAGAAAATAGTTCCGAGTTTTTCCCCTGGCTACGATAAGCGGCAGCTGCTGCTCGCGGAAAATCGACTGCGATTTCAGGAAACGCAAATGCCGCTCGGCGCGGTGTTTCTATTGGGTGAAAGAGTTGCGGATCCTGCAGCGCCTTATGTGGAGAACCTGCCGGCGGGAGAAGCCCTGGTCGCCCTGGTTACGAATTCTTATGCGACCAACATGCTCGACAAGAATATGCGAGCACGCGAGTTTGAGTTATTGGGCCGCCTGGTAACGACGGTACCCATCTTACGACTGCGGCCACATCGAGAAGGTTCGCGGATCGGTGACCTCTGCGATGTGATCGATGAAAAATGCCACCAGCTGGGACTGACGCACGGGCGCTAATCTCGCCAAGTCTGTAATTGACGAAGCCGGCTATGGACGAGCATTCTGGCCAAGGTGTTCCGAATTGGCACGCCAGGCCCCTATTAACATCCCTGAGCCGTGCTCGGTTCGGCACGCGTACAACGGATTTCCATTTTGAACCGTCCTAGTACGTGCCACAATGGGACGGTCGAGCCTGGTTCCAGCATCCAGGGGCGACCCAGAACGCGTTGGAGCACAGACATTCTGAGGGGAATGTTCCACGTGAATAGCGTCTCATGCCTTTCTGCAGTGTCTACACTCCTGATCTTGACCGCCTTGATGCGGGAGAAATTAGGGTGCGAATCTGCCTTCCGCTCATTTCAATTTCCGTTCGTCATCCGTCAATTTAGTCATCGACGCCAACCTCAACTGTTCGATGGTGCCGTTCGGACAGGCAATCGAAATTCTGCAAGGAGACGAATATGAGAAAACATTTGGGAGTGTTGTGCCTTCTGGCGACGCTAGCCATCTCGTTGCTCGCGACCCCGCTTTTTGCCAACGAGTCCGTGGCGCCGAAGAGGACGGTAATTGCTTCGAAATATGACCTGAGTAACGAAGTCACCTTAACCGGAACCATTCAGAGCCTGATAAAGAAACCGGCACCCGGGACGCTGATGGGCGCGCATTTGATGGTTTCTACAGCGCAGGGCACCGTAGATGCGCACATCGGCAATTATCTAATTGCGGGCCGAAACCCGACATCGTTTGTTTCCGGGGAATCCATCAAGCTCGTGGGCATCATGACGACGATTAACCACCATAACCTCTTTTTGGTACGCACACTCCAGGTGGGAGACCGCACAATTATGGTCAGGAGTGAACATGGATTCCTCGTGGCTCCTGCCTCGGCGGCGCGCCTCAAGGCTACTTCTTCTACGGGAGCCGGACGATGAATATCAAAACATTGCTCGTCGGCATGGCCATTGCGGTTCCGATGCTAGTTGCCGGATGCGGCGGATCAAACACCGTTATTGAGATCTCAACCGCCCCCCCTGCGAGTATGGAAGTAAATCAGTTCGCAACGATTGCGGCGACCATTACGGGTGGGGGTTCCTCTGCCGGCATTGATTGGAGTTGCACTCCGTCCGGCTCGTGCGGAACTTTCACTCCGGACCATACAGCCAGTGGGGCCTCAACTGAGTACATGGCGCCGCGAACGGCAGGTCCGGTGACGATCATCGCAACGTCCACGAAAAATCCAAGGAAAACCAAGAACGTTTCAGTGAATATTACAGCAGTCACCAACACCTCAAATATTACGGGGACCTACACCTTTTCTGTCAGCGGCGTCGAAGAGGAACATACTCTGGCATACGCGGTGGCTGGCAGCATCGCCATTGATGGCGCAACAGGTATGATTACCGGCGGGGAGCAAGACTACTTCAATAACAATACGCCCGCTATATTTCCTGCCGATCCAATCATCACAGGAACAATCAGCGTCGGAGACGACGGGAGGGGTACGCTCAGCCTGACTCCGACATCTGCCCCTGCCGAGACTTTTAGCATCACAGTCGTCAATAACAAGCACATTCTCATTACAGAATTTGACGCCGCCGCGACCGCCAGCGGATCACTCGATCTTCAGACGGCGCCCAGCTCAGTCCCGACGGGGCGCAACGCGTTCGCGCTACTCGATTCGGCGTTCGCCGACGCCTTCGGTGGAGTGCTGACGTCCAACGGCGCTACGCTTACGGCCAGCGAGGCAGACGATGATCTTGAAGGTGCCACGAATTTTGGCTTCTCGATTACAGCGGGATCTTCGTTTACTGCTCCTGATGCGAACGGTCGAGGGACATTCACTCTGAATGACCCCAACTTCGGTGCATTCACGGTCGCGTACTATGTTGTGGGCCCCGAAGCGTTTCGCCTGATTGAATTCGACGATGTTGGTTTCGCTGTCGGCTCGATGTATGGGCAGGGAGCGGGGAATTTCGCAAACATGATGGGATCGAAGTTCGTTTTCGGTCAGTCCGGCATTGAACAAGGGATAAACATTGGCGCCTTTTCGGCGGCCGGTCAATACACCGGCAACGGAACGAACGCTTTGTCCGCCGGCGTCGCTGACGTCAACGAAGGTGATGGCAACCCGATACAGGCTGGCGCTCTGACAGGGTCCGCCTATATTGTCAACGCCAACGGCTACGGCGCAATCACGTTGTCGGGCTTGAACACCGATGGTCTTGCGAACTTCGGTATCTACGCGATTGATCCGGCCATCAACGTCGCTGATCCCAACAGCGCTTCTGGTGGGGGTGGCGCGGTGATGTTGGATCTGGACGTGAACAATATCGGTATCGGGATTGTGGCGCCCCAGGCTACAGGCCCAACGTTCACGGGTAACTTTGCGTTCAGCCAGGACGGCGTGTTTCAGTCGTCTAGTGCATTTGCCTGGTACGGCCTTCTCGGGCAGGTAGCATCCGACGGGACGTCGAAGTTCGGCGGCTTGGCGGATTACAACGAGCTCACCATTGCTCAGACTCCTGCCGTCACGGTCACCGGAACCTACACTGCGGATGGCGCAAACGCCGGGCGATCCACCGCCGCGCTTACGATCAACGGTGCAGCGACCCCGAATCAGATCACGATCTATCAGGCAAGCAGTTCGCTTCTGCTGCATGTGGACGTAGATTCGACGACCGTCAATAACACACAAATTGCGACCATCGGCCTCGGTGTTTTCGAGCAGCAGCAGTAACGCAAATTAACGATCCAAATGGCGCAGCCGGGCAATCGGCTGCGCCGTTTTTGTCTTGCCGCGCGCTAAGCCTCGAACTGGTCCAACAGGGTCGCGTGCCCGCGCGCTCGGGCTTTTCTCTTCCATCATTGCTCCGCTTCTGCGATATTTCCTTCCGGTGAAATCTCCATTTGCCAACCTGTGAAAAGGGTCAATAAGGGCAGGCCAACCCGAGAGGACCAGGACGCCTCCAAGGAGAGGCGCTTTCCGTACTCATTCCCGAGGAGGATTCCGTAGATGAAGAAGCTAGTGGGGCTGTTCGGTTTGCTTGCGCTGTTCATTTTGCCCGTGGCCGCGCAGGACAGCACGACCCCGCCTCAGGATCAGGCACCGACGGCGCCGACCGAGCCCGTGAAGGTGAAGGCCACGCATCCGACGCCGAAGGCTGAGATCTCCGGCGGATTTACGATCCGCGGGTATTACGGTGCGAACGGAAAGACAACCGACATGCTGGGCGGCTTTGGGTCGTACGATTACAATTTTCTCCGCTGGCTCGGTTTGGAGGGTGAGTTTGTAGGTGTGAGCGGTTCACTCAAAGTTCCGCTAATTCCGGCACAGGATCTGCACGTCTTTACCGCCATGGCTGGTCCCAAGTTCTATCCTTTTGGCCATCGCAAGCTCACCCCGTTTGGGCACTTTCTATACGGAGCTGGAATCAATACGACCGCAGTCCCGCCGTTCGCGGGTTATGGGGGAAACACGAACGCCGTAGTCGTTCAATCATGGGAGGTTGGAGGCGGGCTGGACCTGAACCGCTGGACTCACTGGGGCATTCGGTTGATTCAATTTGATTACGGAACCGCCAAATTTCTGGGCAATGGCGTCCCCAGTCAGGGCAGCAAGCGAGTTTCGTTCGGATTCGTTTACCGCTTCGGCAGGAAGTGACCGTGCGGCGGACGCTTCCAGTCAATGACGCTACTGCCGCAAGCCTACACATCCTCGTCACTAAGAAGAAAGTTTTCCTGACCTCATTTTTATCTTTCCAACTTTTGGCACGCGCAAATCAAACAGCGCATAAGCTGGTTGTTTAGCTTCCGGCTATAATCACGGGCCTTGACCGGGAGTTTTGATTCGACGGGACGGATCGGAGAACAATGACTGTTCTGGTGACAGGCGGGGCGGGCTACATTGGGAGCATTACCGTCGAACGCTTGCAGGCCAAGGGCGAGCAAGTAGTGGTGCTGGACGACCTGGGGCGCGGCCACCGGTCCGCTGTGCATCGAGACGTACCGTTCTATCGCGGGCGAGTCGGTGACCGCGCACTCGTCGAGCGCATCACCAGCGAACATCAGATTGACGCTTGCGTCCATTTCGCCGCACTCGCCTACGTCGGCGAGTCGGTTACGGAACCGGCAAAGTATTTCGAAAATAACGTCGAGCAGGGCGTTGCGTTAATGGGAGCGCTGGTCAGCCATGGCGTGAAGCGCGTGGTCTTTTCTTCGACGTGTGCCACCTATGGCGAGCCGGATCAAGTTCCCATACCCGAGTCGAGTCCGCAATGGCCGGTGAATCCTTACGGCTGGTCGAAGCTGGTGATGGAGCGACTGTTGGCGAGCTACGACGGAGCCTACGGGTTGAAATCCGTCTCATTGCGATATTTCAACGCTGCGGGAGCTACCGAGCGATGCGGCGAGGATCATGAGCCGGAATCTCATCTTGCGCCGAATGTGCTGAAGGCGGCGTCAGGAGAAATGAAGGAAATCTCCGTATTCGGGACGAGCTACCCTACGCCTGATGGAACGGCGATCCGCGATTACGTTCACGTCGCCGATCTTGCCGAGGCTCATATTCTCGCGCTCGAACATCTTCGCCGCGGCGGCAATTCCGATTTCCTGAATCTCGGGACCGGGCACGGATATTCGGTAATGGAAGTGATCGAGTGCGCGCGTCAGGTTACCGATAGGCCGATTGCAACGCGAATGGAAGGTCCTCGCGCAGGCGACCCGCCGAGATTGGTGGCGGACCCAAGGAGAGCGGAACAGGTCCTTGGTTGGAAGGCGCTGAAGTCGGATCTGCCGTCGATTCTGCGCTCGCAGTGGGAGTGGCGACAAAAGCATCCGCGCGGTCACTCGGAATTAGAAGGGACCACGGCTCACTAGCGGGGCGGTTCCCTTTCGCCCGCAACCACGCTCTTTATCGGTGCACGAAGTAGAGCTTGTTCTTCGTCTATGAAGCAGGTTCTGCTTCGCAACAGCAGCGGGGTGATCCGAGATCCTGCCAGCGCGAATTCCAACATTACACTTGCGTAGGGGCCAAGGCTCATAGCAGATTACCGCTCGATGGAAATCACTCTCGAGGACCCGGGACGGCGGCGAATCGCGCTCGCGGTGACGTTAATCGTTGCTGCGGTCTTGATCTTTCAAGCCGGCGAAATCTGGCTCGCGAGCCACCGGCTCGATTCCGAAAAGATCGCGCTCATGGAACGCGGAGCGGCTCTGCTGCCTGGCGACGGCTCCGCCTGGGATCGCCTGGGACGCATGCGGCAGTGGGATTTTATGAATTCCGATCTGCCCGGCGCTATAGAGGATTACTGGAAGGCGGTCGGCGATGATCCTCGCTCCGCACATTTCTGGATGGACCTGGCGAGCGCGTACGAGACTTCCGGAGACGACGCGCGCGCGCGCGACGCATATATGCGGGCTGAATCGGTCTACCCAGCCTCCGCCGAGGTCGCGTTTCATTATGGAAATTATCTGCTGCGCGAGCAGCAGTACCCCGAAGCGTTCCAGGAGTTTCAGCGAGCCGTTCGCGCCGATCCAACGCTTCTGCCGCTGGTGATATCGCGGACCTGGCGATCCAGTGAGGATGTGAACGACCTCCTCAACAACGTACTTCCCGCCAACGCCGACGCCTATTTGCAGACACTCGATTTCCTTGCTTCGATCCATCAGGCGCAACCGGCCCTGGCGGTGTGGCCGCGCCTCATAGGTCTTGGGAAACCGTTTCCGCTTCCACGCGTATTCCCGTTTTTCGAGGAGCTGATTCGCGAGGACCTCGCGGAGGATGCACGGCGCACCTGGCGCGAAGCGCTCGCCACGGCCGGCCTGCCACACGATGAGCCTCCCAGGCTAAACCTGGTTTGGAACGGAAATTTCGCGCGGGAATTCGCGAATGGCGGGCTCGATTGGCGCTGGACCCCACTGATGGGAGTCGCAATCGAGGTTGATTCCGAGCCCGCGCCGGACGGCTCGCAGGCGATTCGCATGGACTTCAACGGAGGCAGCAACCTGGATATTGCCGGCCCTTCGCAATACGTCCCCGTGGAACCGAGCCGCGCTTATCATTTCCATGCGTACATGCGTACGGAAGGGATTACGACCGAAAGCGGGATGCGGTTCTCAGTCCTGGACCCGAACCACAACGGCGCGCTGAATGTGCTTACCGATAATTTCACGGGCTCGCATGCGTGGACGCCCGTGGATGTTGACTTCACCACGGGACCCGCGACTCACTTCGTGCTCGTGAGATTGATTCGCGAGCCGAGCAGGCTCTTCGAAAATAAGCTCGAGGGAACCGTTTGGATAGCGGATGTTTCGCTGATCGCCTCGACCGCGCAGGCCGGGCCGGCGTCGCGATGAAACCGCTGCGCATCGGACTGTGCCTTCTCTTCGCGTTCAGCGTACTGGCGCTGGGCACGGTTGAGGTGTGGTCACAATCGGTTCTGGAAATCGGAGCCGCGCTATTGCTCTTGTGGTGGGCGGTCGTAGCCTATCGAAATCCAGGCGCGAAAATTTACTGGAATCCGCTGAATGCGCCCCTGCTCGGGCTGGTCGGCGTCGGTCTGCTACAACTGATATTCCATGGGACCGCGTATCCGTTTCTCACGCGCACGATGCTCCTGAAGCTGGCGGCGTATTTTCTGGTGTTGTTCCTCCTGGCGCAGGCGTTCCGAGTGCGGAAGGATTTGTACAAGCTCGCATGGTTCGTGATCGCGTTCAGCTTCGCAGTGTCGTTGCTCGCCATCATTCAGCATTTCACTTCCGGGTCTGAGATCTATTGGTTGACCAAATTGAAGATAGAAGGCGAACCGTTCGGGCCGTATGTCAACCGCAACCACTTCGCCGGATTTGTAGAGCTGACGCTGCCGGTGGGCCTTGGGTTGATGGCGTTTCGCGGCGTGCGGCGGGATTTGATTCCTCTGGTGACCCTGCTGACGATCGTTCCGGTCAGCGCGATCATACTTTCAGCTTCCAGAGCCGGCATTATCGGATTCGGCCTTGAGATAGGGATTCTGGTGCTGCTGGTGCGCAGCCGAAACGCATGGCAGGGCGGAAGGACGACGGCCGCCGCGATTGTGGCGCTTGCAGCCCTGGCGATCGTTGCATGGGTCGGCACGGGAAGGGCGATCGAGAGATTTTCGGGTTCGAACATCCGTGATGTCACGATCAGCCGGCGCGTTTCCATGACTCGCGCGGCAGGGCACATTTTTCTCGACCATCCGATCAAAGGTTGCGGCTTGGGGACGCTGGTGGACGTTTTCCCGGGCTATGAAAACGCCTACGACGGCAGGCTGGTTGACCACGCCCACAACGACTACATCGAGGGTCTGGCCGAAACAGGACTCCTTGGAGGGCTCTGCGGTGCGGCTTTCCTCTGGAGGCTGTATAGCGAGGGGCGAAGAAGCTTTCTGGCCGAGCAGGGACATTTCTCACGAGGTCTTCACGCTGCGGCGATCATGGCCGTTTGCGGCCTGCTACTTCACAGCTTCGTGGATTTCAATTTACAGATTCCGTCGAACGCGCTGCTTTTTCTCTTACAGGCCTACCTGGTCACCTCGCCGCCATCGCCCTCGGAGGCCGCTGTGCCGCGCGAGCGGCGTCGCGTGAGGCGGCCGGTGGACGCGCAGTCGGGCGTGCAAAATGGCGCGGAAATATGAAGCGAAAACGCAAAAAGGTTGCCTCCGTGCCAGGTAATCTCCCCGTTGACAGCGAAGCTACCGCTAAGCCATAGTTCTTCCGGGGTCATCTCTAGCGATGATTTTTACGGTCCGCGGGTCCTCGGACTGGCAGTGGGCGAAGCCTTTCTTGCTTTTGACGGTGCTGGTATTTGGCACCTGGCAGGCGGCCTATGGCCAGGCGACGGAACAAACCCAACAGCAGACAAACGATAAGATCGAGCAGCTCGCCAGTCTCGCGCGCTCTCATCCGGTGGATTCTCCTATCGGAACCGGCGACTTGCTTCAAATCGAGGTCTTCGACGTGCCCGAACTGTCTCGCGACGTTCGCGTCGGTGATGCAGGGGACATCAGCTATCCCCTGATCCCGGGTAAAATTCCTGCGGCCGGTTTGACCCCGTTCGGACTCGAAGCGAAGATCGAAGAACTTCTCGTCGAGAACGGCCTTGTGTCGCATCCACAAGTTTCCGTATTTGTTAAGGAACAGAACAGCCAGCCGGTTTCCGTCGTGGGAGCAGTGCAGCACACCATGGTTTACCAGGTAATACGTCCCACGACTCTGCTCGAGGTACTTTCGGCGGCCGGCGGCATCACCGACGATGCGGGGAACGTGGTCGTCATCACACGCCCTGCGAATCCGGATGCGCCGAAGACAAAAGAGACCAGCGCGACCGACGACCCCGACAAGGACCAGCAGATCATTACGATCCGATTGCAGGACCTGCTGGAATCGGGAAACTCCGTCTTTAACATTCCCATCTACGGCGGCGATGTGGTGCGCGTTCCTCATGCTGGCATCGTATACGTGTTGGGACTCGGCGTGGTGCAACCTGGCGGGTATGTCTTGCAGAGCCGCGGAGAACAGGTCACGGTGCTGAAGGCCGTAGCCCTGGCGCACGGGTTGAGCGGATTCGCGAAGTCCGACGCAGCGGTGATCATGCGCTTGAATCCCGCCACGGGAAATCGGGACCAAATTCCTGTCCACATCAAAGCCATTGAGGATCACAAAATCGATGACGTGGCGATGAAGTCAAACGACGTGCTTTACATCCCGGACAGCAAGGGATTGAAAGTACTTGCCAGAGGCGCCGAGGCAGCTGTGAGCATCGGAACGGGTCTTGCAGTTTATCGCTACTAGACCATAGCGCGTGCAGATCGCGTTCGACTTGATTGTGGGGTGAGCCAGTGGGTCCGATGGAAGACGCATCCAGATTTGCCATACGGGAGCGGAAGGCGGGAGAGTCGCTCGCCGTGATTCCGGCGCCTTCGGTGCTTCCCTGGGACCAGATGCCCAGGGAACCACACCTGCTGGACTACCTGATTATTCTTCGGAAGCACCAGTGGTTGATTCTTACATTTCTTCTCACCGTAGTGACCGTCGTAACGATTGCGTCCTTCAAGATGAAGCCCGTGTATGAAGCAGCGGCGCGAGTGGAAGTTGACAAGGAATCCTCTCAAAACACACTTCCCTTCCAGGACGAGAATGCGTATGACGAGTACGTTGACATGGACAGTTACCTCGAGACACAGACGAAAATTTTGGAAAGTGAGACGCTGGCCTTTCAAACAATCAAGTCACTCGATCTGGGGAGATATCCCGAGTTTGGGGGCGGGCCGAATGCACTGGCGACCGTCCAAGGAGGCGCTGGATCGAGGCGACCGGCGATCTTGAGTGCATTTCTCGGCGGCCTCAGTGTGAAGCGCGTGCCTAACACCCGCCTGATCGAGGTGAGATTCGACGCCGAGAATCCGCAGCTTGCGGCGCAGATCGTGAATGCGCATATACAGAACTACATCGAACAGAATTTCCGCAGCAAGTACGACGCGACGACCCAGGCGTCGAACTGGCTATCGTCGGAACTGGAAGAACTTCGAATTAAGGTCGAAAAATCCGAAGACGCCCGCCTAGCATACGAACGACAGAACCAGATCTGGCAAATTGACGAAAAGCAGGACATTACGACGGAGAAGCTGGCCGATCTGAGCAAAGCCGTGACAGAAGCGCAAACTGGAGTGGCGGAAAGGGAAGCCCTGTACCGCATGGCGCAATCGGGAAACGTGGATGCCTTGCCGGCCGCTCGCGAAAATCCCGTTATCCAAGACTTGCTCAAACGGAAATCAGAGACGGACGCTGCTTATGCCGACGCGATAAACCAGTACGGCCCGAACTTCCCGAAGGTGCAGCGTCTCGCAGCGCAACAGAAACAACTCGCCGACGACCTGGCCAACGCTCAAAAGACGATGGTCGAGAGCATTGAAGAGGAATACAACACGGCCCGCACCCATGTCGACATCCTGCAGGGCTCGCTTGACAAGCAAAAAGCGGAAGCAAACGACCTGGCCGAAAAGCTCGTGCAATACCACATCCTGGAGCACGATGCCGAAGCGAACAAGCAACTGTACGATGGCTTGCTGCAGAAATTAAAAGAGGCCACGATTTCGGTGGGGCTGCGATCGAGCAACATTCACTCCGTGGACCCGGCGCTCGTGCCTTCGGGCCCTTCGCGGCCGCAGAAGTCCCGGAATATCCTGTTGGCGTTTCTGGTTGGACTTGTCGGAGGGATTGGTCTCGCGGTCTTTCGAGAGTATCTCGACAATACCGTGAAATCGCCGGATGACATCGAGGCGCTGACGGGTCTTCCGTCGCTGGCGGTAGTTCCTTCGCTGCCGGGATTGGCCGGGCAACACAGCCGATTTTCGTGGCCGTCTCGCGATCCGATTCCTCAAGCGGGTACAGGACCGCGCGTTGAATTGCTCTCCTATCTGCAACCGAAGTCACAAATTTCGGAGGCCTTTCGCGCGCTGCGAACGTCGCTGCTGCTCTCGCAGGCCGAGCATCCGCCCCAGGTGATCCTGGTGACGAGCGCGCTGCCGCGAGAAGGAAAAACGACGGCGGCAGTGAATCTGGCCGTGACGCTCGCACAACTGGGTGATCGCACGCTCCTGCTGGATTCCGACTTGCGCAAGCCCGGAATTCGCCGAGCGATGAATCTCACGATCGGTAAAGAGTTGGGCTTGAGCTCTTATCTCGCCGGTGTCTGTACGCTCGATGAGGCAATATTGGCTCATCCCACGATCAGCAACCTTTCGGCACTGACAACGGGCCCGGTGCCTCCGAGTCCCGCGGACCTTCTGTCATCCCACCGGATGCGTGATGCGATTGAAGAAGTGAGGCGACGGTTTAAGTTCATTGTGATTGACTCGCCGCCGATCATGGCAGCGACGGATGCCGTGATTCTGTCTGCGTTGACCGACGGAGTGCTGCTGGTAGTGCGAAGCGGCGAAACGCCAAAGGAGGCCTTCACGCGCAGCCGGGATTTGCTTGCGGCGGTGAAGAGCCGTTTGCTGGGTGTCGTTCTGAACGCCGTGGATTCGAGCGCGCCCGATTATTACTACTCGTATCGCTACTATCCGTATGCGTACGGGTATGGGTATGGGGAAGACGTCGCGAAAACGCCGCAATTTCCATCCGGGCCGGATGAAAACAACGGGTCTTAGCGCCAGGAGCAAATTTTGCGTCACTTGATCACGGGCGGAGCGGGCTTTATCGGGTCACACTTGGCGGAAGCGCTGCTGAAGCGCGGCGATGAAGTGTTTATTCTCGACGATCTTTCCACCGGTAGCGTGGAAAATATCCGCCATTTGAAGACACACGAGCGCTTCCATTATTTCTTCGATTCGATCACGAACAAACAACTTCTAGCTGAACTCGTGGATGAATCGGACGTCGTGTTTCACCTGGCGGCCGCCGTGGGCGTGCGCCTGATCGTTGAGAGCCCCGTGCGGACGCTTGAAACAAACGTGTTTGGCACGCAGCTCGTGCTTGACGCAGCGTCGAAGAAAAAGAAACTGGTGGTCACCGCCTCTACGTCGGAAGTTTATGGAAAGAGTGACAAAGTTCCTTTTCACGAAGATGCGGATCTGGTGCTCGGCGCAACGACCATGAGCCGCTGGAGCTATGCGGCGTCGAAGGCACTCGACGAGTTTCTCGCGCTGTCGTACTGGAAGGAACGGAAGCAGCCTGTCATAGTCATTCGCTTGTTCAACACCGTGGGTCCGAGGCAGATCGGGCGGTACGGGATGGTGCTTCCGAACTTCGTGCGTCAGGCGCTGGATGGCGCCCCCATTACCATTTTCGGGACGGGCCGGCAGTCGCGTTGCTTCTGCGATGTGCGCGACACGATTGAATCTATTCTTAGATTGGTCGGGACCGAACGCGCCGTCGGCGAAGTGGTCAATGTCGGCAGCGATGAGGAGATTTCAATCGAAGGTCTGGCGCACATCGTGAGAGAGCGCACCAAGAGCGAATCGGCGATCACTTACATTCCCTACGATCAGGCCTATGAGCCTGGTTTTGAGGACATGCAGCGCCGCGTGCCTGCGCTCGAAAAACTGCAGCAACTGACGGGTTTCCGCCCGAGGACTCCGCTATCGGAAATCGTGGACCGTGTGGTGGCGCACTTCCGAGGCAAAGCGAACGGCGAACTTGCGCCGGCATCCACCCGGACTTCGTCGGCGACAGCGTCGGTCTAAAACGCTTTGCGATCCCCTCTGGCTAGCTGAGGCCAGGTGCACCAAGCGCAAAGCGCCACAACATCACGTGGCTTACGCCGGACATTGTTGCCAAGAATAGCAAGCGCGGGTAAGTGAGACGCGGCGTCAGCGCGAAGGCAATGAGGCCCAGAAACGGGGCCACCTGCAGGAGATATCTATCGTAAAACGGAATGTTTCCGCCGACGCCACACTGCTCCGCAACAAAAAACATAACCATTAGCAACCCGAACAAGAACGGCGGGCATGAGAGCAACGCGGTGCGCCCCACCCACAATAGTCGCGCCACCGTCGCGGTGTTATAGATCGTCAGCGCGCCAATCAACCCGAGGATGATGGATTCTGTCGCCGAACTCCTGCCAATGACGTGAACAACTGTGCGAAGCGGACCGGGTTGAAGTATTGAGCGGCTAAAATGCGCCACCAGTACCCCGCCAAGTAACGCTGACGCGATGATCTGCCAACGGTAAGGTGTGTTCGCGCGCAACGCCGCTGGAAGCGTGAGCGGAACAAGATAAAACGCAGTGTAAAATGCGGCGATCAGTGGCCGGGTAAGACTCAAACCGACTCCCGCTTGCCATCCAGGGTATGAAGTCCCCATGGCCATGCCAGGGCTGGAGAAACCATGCCATATCATTACCAGCACAACCACCGGCGCTGCAGCAACTGCCAACGATAATATTATCCAAAATCCCCAACTTGCGCTCTTCGTGGGATTCTGAATTCGCGACTGCCAGATCGCCAGCAACATTGCAGCTGGCAACAGGGCCAAGAAATACTGCCGGCTGGTAACCGCGAGGCCCATCGCGAAGGCTCCGAGGATGCCGAACGCAAGAACCGACGGAGTAACGCTTGGGCGTGAAGAAAGTTCAACCCAAGCCAAGGTTCCCAGGACCGCAAAAAGCAAAGCTGGGCCTTCCGTCAGCACAAGAGCGGCGGCCTCCACCGAGTGCGGGAAGACGAGCGACGTTAGCAGCGCGCCGTACCAAAGCTCGGGAAATCTGCTGTGAGGCGCTCCCAGCAGCACTCCCGCTACAATCAGCGCCCAAGTGAGGAGGGCACCGATGCGCGCATCGCGCAATTCCTCACCGCCAAAGAAGCGTACCCCGAGAGCCAACCACGCGAAGCCAGTCGGGCCGGGCGGTGTCTTGATCGCGCGGATGGTATCTACCGTCAGTCCTTGCGAGGCGAACATGTGAACGTCGAGGATGTTGAATTGGTCGTCGTAAATCGGACGATTAACGAAATGTATGAACAGCATTGCCGAAACAACATTGAGGCCAAAAACGACGAGTATGAGCTGCCAGCTCGGCCTGAGCCAGAATCGGGAAGAATATTGCGGCTCTGTTGTTCGTGAGGTGTGAGTGTCTAAAGAACCATTCGAATTCACGGAGAATGACCTCGTTATCCTGGCTCTATCTGTGCCCTATTGGAAGTCGCCGCCGGGTTGGAGAACGGCCATTAGCGAAGTGCCAGCAAGTTTCTGCGGGACCCGCTCACATCTGGAGAGCAATCCTAATAAACTATTGATGGTGCCCGTCCGCGAATCGAAACCGGCTGAGATGACCTTGCCTTCGTCACGCTTTCCAGCTAGCCATATTTTCCGGAGCGCCAGAGCAGGCAACAACGGAAGCCCCCAGTAGCTCCACTCTTTGATTTGGAGGTTGTTGCGCCTTGCGACAACGTTAAGCGAGCGGATCGAATAACGGCACACATGTCCGGCGGCGACGTCGTACGATGAAAAGGCCCATTGTCCAGCAGGAACGTTCACGACCAGCCTCCCTTCCGGCGCTACGTGAAACATGACCGCTGCGAGAAATTGGTCCTCTTCTTCGATATGTTCGAGGACATCGAACAAAAAAACCAGATCGAATCGTCCATGCAGGGCTGGATCCTTTTGATAGATGTCATAACAGCAAACCGGACTGCGCCGACTGCAATTCTTTTTAAGAGCAAATTCATTGAGGTCGAATCCGGTGACTTCGCGACCGTACTGATCTTCGATCTGGCGTTGGAGTAAGCCGTGACCGCAACCGATCTCAGCAACCGCCCGTGCGTTCGGAACCAGTTTGCCCGTCAACCGACGGAAGACATCAAATCGCCGCCGCACCCAGAAATGATTGATTGAGGCAATTTCAAACCATCGATCCGCCATGCTAACTTTGGCGGGGGCCGACAAATACGCGACGTCGCGCGTGGCCGGCACAGGGTTAGCGAGGGGCTCGTGCCACATGGGCTTTTCTCTCGTCCGCGCGTCCACCGACGACCCGGGTGATTAGATAAATCGGCCGGCCTTTTGTCTCTTCGTAAATGCGGCCGACATATTCACCGATCACTCCAAGGAAAAACAGCAACACGCCTGAAAGAAAAGTCACGGTAATAATCAGCGCGGTAAAGCCCTGAGGAGATCGCTGCAAGAACAACTTCGCATACAGCGCGTAAGAGGCATATAGCATCGAGAAGAAGCAAACGATTGAGCCAAGCAACGCGGCAAGCCGGATCGGAACGATCGAGAAGGCAAAAATGCCGTCTGCGGCAAGCCTCACTAAACGCAAGAAACTGTATTTGCTCTTGCCTGAGTGGCGCTCTCCGCGTTCCACCGGAAGTCCGACCTGCCGAAAACCCACCCAAGTTCGCATCCCCCGGAGGTAACGGTGATGTTCGGGCATTCGGCGGAGTTGCTCGACAACGCGGCGTGACACGAGGCCGAAATCGCCCGCATCCAGAGGAAGCTGGACATCGGATAGCTTCGCCATTATTCGATAAAAGACGAAATAGGAGAGCCGCAAGGGCCATGGCTCTTTACGGCGTATCCGCTGGGCGTATACCACGTCGAAGCCCTGGTTGTACTGTTCCACAAATTGAGGAATGACTTCGGGAGAGTCTTGAAGATCACCGTCCATAATCACAGTTGCATCACCGGTGACATGGTCAAGGGCCGCAGTCAACGCAGCCTGGTGTCCGAAATTGCGCGAGAGCGAGATCACGACAATACGGGAATCTCGTCGCGCCGCATCCTCGAGTATCGCGAAAGTCTGGTCGCTGCTGGCATCGTCCACAAAAACAAGTTCATGCGGGCCTCCGGAGATCTCATTTAGCACCGCGGATATCCGCATCAAGAGTGATGGCAAGACGGCTTCTTCATTGTGAACAGGAATCGCAATTGATAAACGGAATTCGGAATTCATGGTTTTGTCACACCCTCATGCCAACGATGCGGCGGGGTACGAGGTCAGATGTTCTGCGCTGGGAATTGTCTCCGGTCAACCCTGAAACCGCAATCTACACCTGTCCGGGCGCAGCATGCAATGAGCGCCTCTCCATTCGACTCGAAAAGAGGCCAATATAGTCGAAGGCCGTTGAGGGTGCTGGAACAGAGCATTTAGGATAACATAACGTTTTGGCGTGCTTTCGACTGTAAGTCGCAGAAAGAACGAGCCCAAATGCCACCGATAGATCGTGCTGAAGATTTGCTGTCGTCCCGAGCAACTAGCGAACCGTCACGGGGCGTCGGTGAAAGCCTCGAAGCGAATCGAACCAGGACGACACTTTCAGTTATCGTCCCAGCATACAACGAGCAATTCTTGATTGAGGCGAGCTTGGCGCGACTCGATGTACTCGGCGAATCGCCGCTCCTCACACGCATCAAAGTGATCGTGGTGGACGACGGCTCGTCGGACGCTACGGCAGAGGCGATCGCCCGTTTCCGTGAACTGCGCGAATCCCAAAGTACCCCGAAATTCTCGTGGCTTTTCGTGCGCCACGAGAAGAATAGGGGCAAGGGGGCGGCCATCCGTACCGGACTCACGCATGTGGATACCGACCTCGTCGTGATCCAGGATGCCGATTTGGAGTATCACCCCGCCGACCTGCTGAAGATGGTGGAGGTATTTCTCTACGAGGATGCTGATGCGGTTTTCGGTTCTCGCTTCATGTCCGGAGGATATAAGCGGGCGATTTTTTTTCGGCACGCTCTCGGAAACAAGCTGCTAACCTTCCTGTGTGATCTGGTCTGCGATCTGAACCTCACCGACATGGAGACTTGCTACAAGATGGTGCGTAGCAAGCTTTTGAAGAGCATTCCGCTCGAGAGTTCCACTTTTGACGTGGAGCCGGAACTCACGATCAAGCTGGCAAAGCGCGGCAGCCGCATCTTCGAGGTGCCGATCAGCTATTCGGGCCGCACTTACGGAGAAGGCAAGAAGATCACATGGACCGACGGCGTGCGCGCGCTGTGGGCGATTCTGCACTACGCAGCCTCGGACCGCATCTACACCGAAGATGAAGGCGGCGGAGCAATTCTGGAGCGGCTGAACCGAGCTCCGCGGTTCACGCGTTGGATGGCTGACGTGATTCGCCCTTACATCGGCGATCGGGTTCTGGAAGTGGGGGCCGGCACGGGCAACATGTCGGTGCACTTGATGCCGCGGTCGGTTTACTGGGCGACGGACGTGAATCCGCACTATCTGGATTTCTTGTTTGCGCTACGGGCGACGCGGCCGTACATGCGCGTGGCCTATACGAACGCGATGGACGGAGGGACATTTCCGGCCGGTCAATCATTTGACACAGTCGTTTGCCTCAACGTCGTCGAGCACGTGGAGGACGATCTGGGCGCGCTGCGAAATGTGTGGAACGCGCTAAGCGAGGGCGGACGCGCCATAATTCTGGTTCCGTGCGGGCCGGAGCTCTACGGCACCCTCGACGAGGTCCTGGGGCATTTCCGTCGCTACACGCGCGATCAGCTTGTTGACGTTGCCGAGCAGGCTGGGTTCCGCGTCGAGCAGGTGCTGAAGTTCAACCGGCCGGGCGTACCGGCGTGGTGGCTCAATGGGCGCGTCCTGCATCGAAAGACATTCGGGCTCGGGCAGATACGGTTATTGAATATTTTGACGCCGATCTTCCGGATAGTGGACTCGTGGTTGCCGCTCCCGCCACTTTCCATCATCGCGATACTGCGGAAGGACAAAGTCGAGGGGCGAGGGACTTCGACGGCGACCGTGGCGTCGTAACCGTTGTGGCGAAAGCCTTGATGCGTTGCCACAAAAGCGGGGACGCGCGCCGGTTGAGGAAGCGAAACTCACTTGCATAGGTTCACGAAATTCGAAGTGCTCCTCGCAGTGATATTTCTGCTCACCCTGCCGCTTAGCAATCCCTGGGTCCGAGGCGATGGCGTGGGCTACTACGCTTTTGCGCGAGCCATTCTGATTGAACACCGCCTGGACTTCACGAAGGATTGGCTGTCGGCAAACGCCAGCTTTCGAATGGGTCGCACGGACGCCGGGGGAAACATCGTGCCGGATGAGTACACCGTCACCGGTCACCTGGACAACCACTTTTCCGTGGGACCCGCGATTCTGTGGTTTCCATTCCTCGCGGTGGCGCACGGTGGCGTCCTACTGTTCGACCGTCTGGGCGGGCAGATTCCCGCCGATGGTTTTTCGAAGCCTTACCGAGTGGCCATGGCTGTGGGAACGGCGCTCTACGGGTTTCTCGCGCTGATGTTTTCTTTCGTGGTGGCGCGACGATATGTTGCCGAGCGCTGGGCCTTTCTCGCCACTCTTGGCATCTGGTTTGCGAGTTCGCTGCCGGTATACATGTATTTCAATCCATCCTGGTCCCACGCTCATTCGGCGTTCATGGTGGCGCTGTTTCTCTGGTACTGGATACGAACGCGCGGCGCGCGGACGTGTGGACAATGGGCCGTTCTCGGGGCGATCGGCGGACTTATGATGGACGTCTATTATATGAGCGGAGTCCTGCTGTTGATGCCTTTGGTCGAATCGGTTGCCGGTTATTGGGAAAGATTGCAGGGATCGGGGAGAGAACGTGCTGGTCGGCTTCTCCTGAATAATGCGGTCTTTGCCTCGACTCTGTTCGCGCTATTCGTGCCCACCCTGATTTCAAAAAAGATTATCTACGGGAGTTACCTCAATTTCGGATACAGGGAGAGCTGGTTCTGGAGATCGCCAGCATTTTTCAAAGCCGGTTTTTCCGCCGATCACGGCCTATTCAGCTGGACGCCGATCCTTATTCTGGCGGTGGTCGGGCTTTTCATTCTGGGGCGACGCGACCGCGTGCTGTCCTGGTATTTGATCGCCCTATTTGCGGGATATTGGTACGCGATCGGCTGTTATCAGAATTGGGCGGGGGTTTCTTCTTATGGCAACCGGTTCTTCGTCTCACTGACCTCGATATTCGTAATCGGATTGGCGGCATTGTTCGATTGGTTGGGGAGCATATGGACGGAGCGGCGCGCTGCGATCGTTTCCGTGAGCGCTACGGCGATCTTGACTATCTGGAATTTGGGCCTCATCTTCCAATGGGGAACGCATTTAATTCCGTCGCGAGGTCCGATTTCCTGGCGGGATGCGGCATATAACCAGTTTGCGGTTGTTCCCGTGGAGGCATCTCAGACGGTGAAGAATTATCTGATGCGTCGAAAGCAGTTGATGGATCGTATCGAACAGGATGATGTGAATCAGCTCAAGTCCCGGGAACCCGAGTGAACAGCTTGAACGCTACCGCTGAACCATCCGCACTCGCAAAGCCTTTTGTCCTCCGCATTACACCGCCTAGCCGCTGGTGGGCTATCCCGCTCGGCGAGCTGTGGTCCTATCGCGAGCTGCTCTATTTCTTTGTGTGGCGGGACATCAAAATCCGCTACAAGCAAACGGCAATTGGTGCTGCATGGGCCGTTCTCCAGCCATTACTCACCATGCTTGTCTTCAGCCTTTTCTTCGGGAAACTGGCGCACATTCCGTCCGACGGCTTGCCGTACCCGATCTTCTATTACAGTGCATTGCTTCCCTGGATGTATTTCGCGGCGGCTTTGCAGAATGCGACGAACACGATCGTCGAAAACCAGCGGCTCATCACGAAAGTTTATTTCCCCCGGCTGGCCTTGCCGCTCTCAGCCGTTCTTTCCGGTCTGGTTGATTTCGGCGTTTCGTTCCTGATGTTTCTCGTGTTGATGGTTTATTACGGGATTCGGCCCGGCGCCGCGATACTGTGGCTGCCGGTGTTTCTGTTGCTGGCGATTCTGACCGCTCTGGGCGTGGGATTGTGGCTTTCCGCGCTGAACGCGATTTATCGCGACGTGCGCTACGTGTTACCGTTTCTGGTGCAATTCTGGATGTTTGCTTCGCCCGTGGTGTATGCGAGCTCGCTCGTTCCAGTCAAATGGCGCTGGCTCTACGGGCTGAATCCGATGGCGGGCGTGATCGAGGGATTTCGGTGGTCGCTTACGGGACGTGGCGATCCGCCGGGGCGCATGTTTGCTGTGTCCGTGGGGGTGGTGATCGTGGTCCTGTTGAGTGGCGTCGGATATTTTCAGAAAATGGAAACGACGGTGGCGGATGTTGTTTAGAGCCAGTGCGGATTAGAGCGTGAGCGAAACTGTCATTCACGTTGAAGGATTGGGCAAGCGCTACCGCGTCGGCGAGCGCGAGCGGTACCTTGCGTTGCGCGATGTGCTGACGCGCGCATTCACGGCCCCATTCCGGCGCGGCGAGGAGCGGCGCACGCGCGATTACCTATGGGCGCTGCGAGATGTCTCGTTCGATGTGCAACAAGGCGAGGTTGTCGGCCTAATCGGGCGGAATGGCGCCGGCAAGACAACGCTGCTGAAGCTTCTCTCGCGCATCACGCGCCCTACCGCGGGGTTCGCTGAGATTCATGGCCGGGTTGCCAGTCTTCTCGAGGTTGGCACGGGATTTCATCAAGAGCTTACTGGCCGCGAAAACGTCTTCTTGAGCGGAGCAATCCTCGGAATGAAGAAAGGCGAAATCATCCGTAAGTTCGACGAGATTCTTGATTTCGCCGGCGTCGAACGGTATATAGACACGCCGCTCAAACATTTCAGCACCGGCATGCAGATGCGGTTGGCGTTTGCCGTCGCCGCGCATCTGGAACCCGAGATCCTTTTTGTGGACGAAGTGCTCGCAGTCGGCGACCTCGAATTTCAGAAGAAGTGCCTCGGCAAAATGCAGGAAGTGTCGAAAAGCGGCCGCACAATCGTGTTCGTCAGCCATCAGATGAACCAGATTCGCCGCCTGTGCGAACGCGTTCTTTGGATTGACGGCGGCGAGATTCGGCGTCAAGGTCCAACGGCCGAGGTATCGGCTGCCTACGAAGCCGCCGGCTCCGGGCGACTGGAGTCGCAGGCCAGGTCCGACGCTCCGAACTTGAAGGCCAGCTTTCAAAAGTGGGAGATCCTGGAGCCTCGCGGAGAGCTCTCCAATGTTCTCGATTCGTTTGGCCCAATTGTGATCCGATTCACCCTGCTCGTGAAGCAGCCCCTCCGGAACATCCACCATGGGATAGTCCTCTACAATTCCGATCGGCAACTGCTGTGGGGCACTGGGTTCGACGGATTGCAGCTCGAAGCGGGCGTACATAGGTTCGAATACAAACTTCCCACGCTTCCCTTGCGTCCAGGCGCCTATAACTGGCGCGTGACTCTTCACGGTGAGCATGGGTCAATTGACGATTGGGAAGGCGTACCCGAGTTGGTCGTGGCAACGAAGCCGGTGACGCATCGATTAGATGAGTGGGCGGGCTTCCTGAATATACCGTGCAGTTTCTCGAATACCTGCGAGGAACTGCCTGAATTCTCCGCCGGTCGTTCCGGCGGCCACACGGAACTTTCGGCCGCCGCCGGCAAGACAAGTCGGAAAACGATCAGCACCTTACAATTGCCAAATGATGAACATGATCTCACTTGAGCGTGTTCAAAGCTTCCTAAGGAAGTCCCCCGAACAAAAGCGGACTACAGCCCGATTTTTCGCAACGATGTGGCTCGCAAAGTTGCCCTACGCCCCACATCAGGTGCGTTTGAGATTGACTCCTCAAGAACAATTGCATTTCTGGTGGTCATATTTCCCGGCGACCTTTAGCCCGGACCGGAGCGCGTTCGAGTATTGGGGCGACGACATCGGAGATATAAGGTTTCTTTGGAAATATCTTCAGCGCGGGATGACCTTCCTAGATATCGGTGCCCATCATGGTCTCTACAGCATCATTGCAACGAAGAAATTGGGGCGCGATGGGCGGGTGATCGCCTTTGAACCCTCGCCAAGAGAGCGGCAACGGATGCGCCTTCATCTCCGTCACAACGGAATGGAATCGGTAACTCTTGAGCCATACGCGTTGGCCGCTGAAGTGGGCGTGGCGTCGTTGTCTGTCGTCGTTGATGGCTTTACCACGATGAATAGCCTCCGAATACCGGCGATGGATCAAGTCACCAATCAGATCAAGGTCGAGACGATGACCCTGGACGAATACTTGCGCCGCGAGAAAATCGGCCGAGTCGACCTAATGAAGATTGACACGGAAGGCGGGGAAATGGACGCGTTCCGCGGCGCCGACAACCTGCTATCTCGGATTCGCCCTCTGATCATCTGCGAGGTGCTTGACCTGGTAACTCGCCCCTGGGGTTATGCAGCTTCGGACATCATGGAACTGCTTCGAACGTATGATTACGAATGGTTCGACGTTCTTGCCAGCGGAAGTACCCGTCCCCATCAGCCCAAAGAAGAATATATGGGTGCCAAGAATTATCTGGCGGCGCCGCGGGAGAAGAAAAGCTTACTCTAAGGTGATTCTGGAATTCTCCTGATCACGCGAGCGGTGCTTGTGAAAGGAATTAAGAAATAGAACCACATGTCCTTGATTCCCAAATTCCTGCGCAGGCTATTGCATCCCTATCTGGGTGCGATTCTGGACACGCGCGGATACGCAGCGCTGACGAGCAACGCTCTGTACGCGATGCGGCGTGAATCGCTCCTGTCAAATGAGCGGAACCGCGATCCAAAGCGGCTGCTTGGACACGGCTTTCGAGGCTATTCGCAGCATGACGAAGACGGAATGGTCCAGGAAATCTTCAAGCGCATCGGGGTTTCAAATCGCGTCTTCGTTGAATTCGGCGTGGGAGATGGCACTGAAAACAACACCGTCTATCTGTTGATGTCCGGATGGCGGGGCTTGTGGATTGACGGCAGCGAAGCCAACGCAATTGCGATAAGCCGCGATTTCTCGTCTTTAATTCACACCGGGCAACTGCGCTTTGTCCAAGGATTCGTTGATCGCGACTCGATTAACGGAATTATCGAGAAGGCGGACATTTCTGGAGAGATCGATCTTCTCAGCATTGATATTGACGGCAACGACTACTGGGTATGGCAAGTCATCTCTGTGGTGCAACCCCGGGCAGTAGTCATCGAATACAATGCCGTATTCCGCCCGCCGGTCGCGGTAGTCGCCGAGTACGATAAGCAGTTTGTGTGGAAGGGGACAAGCTACTACGGAGCGAGTCTGAAAGCGCTCGAGTCACTGGGCTCGCGCAAGGGCTACGCCCTTGTCGGCTGTTCGCTTTCCGGAATAAATGCGTTCTTCGTCAGGAAGGACTTGGTCGAGGACAAATTCTGCAGTCCATTTACCGCTGAGAATCATTTCGAGCCGCCGCGATTTGGATTCTACAAGATAGGTGAAGTTGACATGCACCCGCCGGGAATCGGGAGATACGAGAATGTCTAGAAGACTACCCTGTCGGCGGAACCGAGAGCGTCAGATGTATGGCTGACGAGATATTCATTCTCACCACCGGACCCATCGAGCGGTTAGGAGGTATGGAGCGATTCCTGCAGTACGTGGCGAGCGGGTTTCGGGAACGCGGTTGTGGCGTCCGTGTTTTTCATCCCGAAAACACGGGTCCGGAGGGCTGGCGGCATCCTAATTCCCAGAATAAAGCCGAATGGCTGCTGGCCGGGAGCCTTCACGGCTACTACATAGGGAGAGCGGCCCAGGAAGCCCTTCATCCGGGTGTTCGCCTGGTACTTTCAAACTCCACGGTAGGTTGGTATCCGCTTGGCGACGGTGTAAAGCACGCTCAGTATTTCCACGGTACATATTGCGGTCAGGCCGAGGCCATTCGTCCGTACATCAGGTACCGGGGATACTTGAAACTGAAATGGTGGGACGGAATGGTCCTTGAGCGGTATTCGGGGAAAAGCAATATCGCGTTGTGTTGTTCGGAGTCAATTCGGAACGAGATCCGGCGTTTTTTCGGATATGACGCCCAAGTCATGTGGTACCCCATTGACCTCAATCATTTTCGGCAGCTCGACACACAAGAGTGCCGTCGGAAGTTGAACATCGATTCGAAGTCGGTTGGATTGTATGTCGGGAGTTCGCACCCGATGAAGGGATTCGGGGCTGTCGAGCACGTCGCGCGTAAATTTCCTGAAATGACCATGCTCGTGGCCGTTCGCGGCCCTCTCCCGGTGGGTCTGCAAGCGCTTCCGAATGTCCGCGTGTTTCATGATGCGACCTACGAGACCTTGCCGCTCCTTTACAATGCAGCTGATTTTTCCATGTGCCCCTCGCGCTACGATCCTTTCCCGTTCGTAGTCTCGGAAGCGCTCGCTAGTGGGACTCCGGTGATTGCATCGCCGCATGGCGCGAGTTTGACCTATTACGACGACGACGCGCTGAAGCCACTGTTAACGGCTTCGACCGATGATCTGGCCGGATTCGAACGGGCCGTGCGCCTGGTGATTTCAGATCCGCAAGGCTGGCGAAGTATCATTCAAGCAAGGATACGCCCTCGCTTGATAGAGATGATGGCGCCGGAAAACTGGTGGCCCCGATTTCAGCGTGCGGTCGGGATCTGATCGGGTTCTTAGTTCTAGCTACAGACATACGCAAATGAGAAACAAGCGGCTGGACATCCTTCGCTGCGTGGCCGTCGTCACCGTGATGCTCCATCACTCGGGCGAATCAAAATTCTTCACGCGCGTGGGATGGATCGGCGTTGACTTGTTTTTCGTCTTGAGCGGTTTTCTGATTTCTGGTCTGCTTTTCAGCGAGTACAGGAAGCGCCACGCAATCGATTTCAAGCGGTTCTTCATTCGCCGGGGACTGAAAATTTATCCGGCCTTCTATACATTCCTCTTCGTTACGGGCGTCGCCAGCCAACTGGTCTTTCACGTGCATGCGGCGATAGCTCAGTATCTCCATGAAGTTTTCTTTGTCACGAACTATGAACGGGGTATTTGGGATCATACGTGGACGCTGGCCGTGGAAGAGCACTTCTATATCTTCCTGCCTATTTTTCTGCTGATCCTCATCAGCTGCTCATCCAAGCGGGAGGACCCATTTCGCCTGATTCCCTGGGCAGCTGGCATCATTGGAGTGCTATGCCTGCTCTTCCGAGCTGACTCGGTCTATCTTGGGACCCCCAATTTCCATATGGCTTACACTGCATCTCATGAACGGATGGACGCGCTTTTTTGCGGCGTGCTGATTGGCTACCTGTATCATTTCCGGCCGGCGATACTTGAGGAACTCATGCGTTCCACGGCAAATCGAGCTGCCTTGGCGGTCGCGTCCGCAGTCTTGCTCTCGTTTGCATACTTCTATGGTAGAGACAGCGCATTCTTCGCCACGTTCGGATACTCCTTCATTTATCTGGGTTTTGCCGGAATACTGCTTTTGAGCCTCTACGTGCGTGGAGTCGTTTCCGGAAAACTGGCCAAGTTTATGGAATGGGTGGGAAGCGCAGCCGCCTTCGTAGGAATGTATTCGTATTCGATTTACCTCTGGCATGTTCCCGTAGCGGCATGGTTACCCGGCTTGGTCCGGCGCTTGCTGGGCTTTCCAAACGGGGGATTCGGGCGGTTTGCGGTCTATTTCGTCGGAGGCCTCACAATCGGAATCGTGATGTCAAAATTGGTCGAGTATCCGATCCTGCGTCTGCGCGATCGGATTTTGCCCGCGTCGGATATCATCGCTGTGGCCCCGCGGGTTCAAATCGGAGAACCGACGAGGGCCAGCCAAGGATAGCCCAGGCTGTTCTGAGTGATCATTCGGGGCGAGGTATAATTCCCGCTGCTGAGATCCTCCTTCTACTGCATGCGACGAGGATAGTGCGTGCAAGGGTTGGGGCGTCCGGGAGATTGCCGGGGCCGGATTCTGGAAACCGTTGGAATTTGATTGGAGACGTATAACAATTGACCGGCAAGATTACCCTCAGAAAAGATGGCGCCAAGCCAGAAGTGGACACACATCCACTACTGCGACATTCTGTGTTTGCCTGGTTGGGCATTCGCCCTGTATCGGGTCAGCACACCGCAGGCGAAGATGAGGCCCTGCGCAAATGGGCGACCGGTAGGTCCAGACTCGTCGAGATCGGAGTTGCAGAGGGTGCCTCTGCGGTCGCCCTTCGTGAAGCCATGTCGCCCGGTGGGACTCTTTGGTTGATTGACCCTTTCCATCTGAGTCGCGTCCGGGCTATCAATGCCACAAGGCGCGCGGCGCATCGAGCGGTTCGAGGCTGCCCGAACGGGCGCGTCATCTGGATTGAAGAATTCAGCTCCAATGCGGCGAAGGCTTGGAGCGGCCCGATTGATTTCCTGTTCATAGATGGCGACCACTCGGAAGCGGGCGTGAGACAAGACTGGGATGAGTGGCATCAATATGTGATACCGGGTGGGGTGGCTGTTTTCCACGACGCAGCGACGTTTCCCGGGGGATGGACTCGGTCGGACTGGGCCCCAGTGAAGCTCATCAATCAACTTTTTCGGGAGCGGGCTCTTCTTGGGTGGAGTATTGTGCAGGAGGTTGATTCGTTGGTTGTGGTAGAACGATCTTGAGTGGCCGGTTACCATGATCAAAGTGGATCATCCCTGAACCTGTCAAATAAATCTTCAATCCCCGTGAGACCAACACCTCTGAGAGTAGCGTTCAGCTACAACGCATCCCATCGGCATGTTACAGAGGAATATCTCTCCGACTCGTTTGCCGCCGGTTGTGCAACACATTTCGATTTAGACACCCTCGGCTCAAATACAAGCGTTCTAAAGCTCCTCGAATATGCACGCAACCGAAACGAGTTGCCGGAAGTCTTTGCCCATCTGGTCCAGACACCCGGATTGCCCCGTGACCTGCAGGTATCCGCTGTGCCCACGGCGTCGCTGGACATTGACTCGTTTTGGTGGCCATCGTCGCGCGTTCGCTGGTCCATGCTTTTCGATTACGTGTTTGTTTGGCATCCCTCGTTGGCGCCACGGTACAGAGCGGCGGGTCATCCCAACGTTATCGTGCTTCCCCATGCTGTGGATGCGGACCTGTTCCAGGAGAATCCAAGTGGAGAGAGTCGCCCGCTGGACCTGGGATGGGTCGGCGGTTTCGGTTACGCGCAATACGACCAGCGGAAACGGATCATCCAGGCACTCGCCGCTCGGTTCAAGATGAATGACCCGAACAGGCGGTACAGCAAACAGGAAACCGCAGGCGTCTATCAGCAGAGCAAGATTGTGGTGAATGTGAGCCGTGCGGATTTTCCGCAGGAAGCCAACATGCGGTGCTACGAAGCGATGGCTGGAGGAGCGCTGCTGATCACTGGCATGCCGACGGAACTTATCGAGTGGGGTTTCCGGGAGGGTGAACATTTCGTGGGCTGGCGAAACGAAGCAGAGATTCCTGATCTCGTGGACCGCTACCTTCGTCAGGAAGGGAGAAGGGCCGAGATTGCCCGTGCCGGCCAGATGATGACCCTCGGTGGCTTTACATTTCAGAAGTGCAGGGACAAGATGATTTCGGTGATTTGCGAGCACCCCAAAGAATTCTTCGCGCCGGCGCGGAGCTGGCCGCAGGATGAGGTTCATTTGGTATATCTGGAGTATTACTACCGCTACCAGTTGCTTCAGGCCGCTCTTGCAGAATTCGGTGCTCTGAGGAGTTTTGGCGCATACTGGAAGGGATTGCCGATGGTCCTTAAAACGATGCGCCATCGCCTGAAGAGATTGATTTAACCGAACGACTGCACGGGCCGCACACGTTGGAACGCGGTGGGTATCGACCCGTGGAGGGTCAAAGCAGGATCAATACGAGTGGAAAGCGGGTAGCAATTAATAATGCGAGCTCTGGTCACAGGCGGAATCGGTTTCATCGGCACAAACTTAGCGGATAGATTGCTGCGCGATGGCCACGATGTTGTTTTGTTCGACAACATTAGCCGCGCTGGCGTGCAGCAAAATCTCGATTGGCTAAAGGAACAGCATCGCGACCGCTTGCGGTTCATCGAGGGGGATGTGCGGGATACCACCGCCGTCGAGAAAGCATTGAAGGGCGCGGACGCGGTGTTTCACCTGGCCGCTCAAGTGGCCGTGACGACTTCCGTCGTAAATCCTCGGGAAGATTTTTCGATCAACGCGCAGGGAACCATAAACGTTCTGGAGGCGGCGCGGCGGCAGAATCCGATGCCAGTCGTCCTGTATACCTCGACGAACAAGGTGTACGGAGGGCTCGATCACGTGCGCGTCGTCGAACGTACCTCGCGTTACGAGTTTGAAGATCTGCCGGATGGCGTGGCGGAAACATGTCCGCTCGATTTTCATTCACCGTACGGATGCTCGAAGGGCGCCGCCGATCAATACGTGCATGATTACCATCGTATCTACGGCCTTCCGAGTATCGTATTCCGAATGTCGTGTATTTACGGACCGCACCAGTTCGGAAACGAAGACCAGGGTTGGGTGGCGCACTTCGCCCTGACGGCTCTGGGCGGCGGCCGGCTCACGATTTACGGAAATGGCAAACAAGTGCGAGACGTGTTGTACGTCGAGGATTTGGTGGAACTCATGATTCGCGCCGTAAACCAGAGGGAGCGGGCGGCTGGCCAGATCTACAATGTCGGAGGCGGGCCAACCCATACCATCTCAATCTGGGAAGAGTTTCGCGAAATTCTATCGAGGCTCGCGGGAAAGCTTCCCGCGGTGGATCATGGCGAGTTTCGGCCCGGCGACCAAACCATTTATGTCAGCGACATCCGTAAGGCCCACGCGCAATTTGAGTGGTCGCCTCAAGTGGGCCTATCCGAGGGGCTGAGTCGCATGATAAACGAATGGGGCGCGGGCGGGGCGACTGCCAGGCTCAGGGTCGCGGCAGGGGAACGATCCACACGCGCGTAGAACCCGAGCGCAACGGTCTTCGTCTTATTGCTGACGCCACAAAGTGCATTCGACAGATGGCTAATCCTTGCCGCTCGTCATGTTCAGGTTGCCGTTGATCTCGACACGGCGGCGCGACGGGCGAGTCTCCGTTTTTCTCCGCGGCGCCGCGCACCTGATTGCGGCAGTTCCGCCCGGCGGGCGGACGAGTCCTCTCTGATGTCAGCAACAAATAAAACAATCACGCAGCGGGAAACCTGGATCGCTCTTCTCGGGCGGCGGGACACGCCTGTGGACGGTGTCGAGGATTACTGCACGTTCCTGAGCAGGGCGCTCGGCGCCAGAGGAATTGAGTTGAAGCTCACCCGAGTGCCTTGGATGGAGAATGGTTGGATCGGGGGATTGCGATGGCTCGCACGAGAAAGCGCAGAATGGCGTGGAAAATGGGTAATCGTTCAATACACCGCGCTCATCTGGTCGCGCCGTGGATTTCCGTTTCTCGCGCTCGCCGTCCTTGCCGTCCTTCGGCGCGCAGGCGCACGCGTCGCGGTTGTCTTCCACGAGCCAACTCGGCAACAGGGAGGCGCTCGCTGGATTGACCATCTTCGTGGGGCGAGTCAAGACTGGGTCATTTGGAGACTGTACCGAAGCGCGACGAAATCCATATTCGCCGATCCGCTCGAAAAAATCGGTTGGCTGCCCAAGGACGACGCGAGAGCCGCTTTCATCCCAATCGGCGCGAATATCCCCGAGCCGGAAACCGGCGCCGAATACTCCGGCGCTTCAGACGACCCGGCGAAGACGGTCGCAGTCTTCTGTCTGACCGAACCGCCGAAACAGGAACTCGAGCTGGGTGATATTTCTTCTGCAGTTCGGTCGGCCGCAGCAAGCGGCTCGAAAATTCGCATCGTATTTCTCGGACGCGGCACAGACGAGGCGAGACAAGAAATCGCGCGGGTTTTTGCGGAGCTTCCCGTCGAGGTCTCCGTGTTGGGGCTCCTCGGAGATCATGAGGTGAGCAAGGCGCTCGCCCAATGCGATGCGATGCTTTGCGTTCGCGGGGCAATCACTCCGAGGCGTGGAAGCGTGATGGCGGGAATCGCCTGCGGCCTGCCGATCCTTGGTTACGCGGGAGGCGCGGAAGGCACACCGCTCGCCGAGGCTGGAATTGAATTCGTTCCATACCGCGACCGCGCAGCCTTGGGCGCAGCCCTGTGCCGTGTCCTTACCGACCCGGATCTGCAAAAACGCCTTCGCGAGAGAAGTGTCCAGGCCCAGCAGAAGTTTTTCTCGTGGGACGTAATTGCAGCTTCATTTTCCAATCTTCTCGATCGTGAAAAGAGTTGAAATCCCGGCTAAGTGTTGAGCCGCGCGCCCTCACGCCGGCAGCTTCCGCCCATCTGGATTTGATTCGCGGACTCGCCGCGTGGGCCGTGATGTGGGAGCACCTCCGGGCGCTCTTTTTTGTCGGTTTCCAATACGTAAGTCATCCTCAACCTCTCCTGTTTTTTCCTTAGAACTTGGATGGTGCCGCCGCACAAGTGGCAGCCCGACGGGCTCAACCTGGCCCGGCGCGTCGCCATCGGCGTGGCAACGCTCGGCTTCGCGTGGCTCGTCCCGCTATTCGCCGGGAATGGGACGCATGCCGTGAGGACCTGGATGAGAAGCATGATCCCGCGGCTCGATCGCGTGTCCACCTGATCATTTGCTCCAGTTCTGGCTCTCCGGGTTGCGCCGCTGATATAGAATGACTTTGGTTTCGATTGGCGGCGAAGAAGCGGAAGGAGCAAGGCCTGGGGTGATTGCAAGTTGCTGACTGCGCGCATTCCGGCGATGAGGAGCCAGGTTTGGATAGGTTTGTGTCTGTTCATTCTGGCAGTCGTGGCGGCATGGCAGGTCGGTGAGAAGGTCGCCGCGGACGACACACGCTCTCTGATATATGTCGCGCTCGGATTCGCCGCTTGCGCCGTGTGCGTCACCGCGTTGCGTCAGTGGCGCACTGGCTTCTACATGTTCCTCGTCTGGCTGATGTTTGAAGACCTTGTCCGGAAGTACATGGCCAACAACCTTGCGCTCTTTTTCGGCAAGGACGTTCTGCTCGCCTTCGTGTACGCTGCGGCATACATCCAGATTCGTCGCGGCCGCGAAAAAACATTCCGCCCGCCCTTTCTTTTCTTCCTGGGCCTTTTTTTCTGGCTGGGTGTTCTGCAAATATTCAATCAGAACTCGCCGCATATCTTGTACGGCCTGCTCGGTTTCAAACTCTATTTTTATTACGTGCCCCTGCTCTGGATCGGATACGCCCTGATTCGCAACGATGAGGATCTGAGGAAATTTCTGGTGTTTAACGCGGTTTTGGCTTGTGTCATCGGAGGACTTGGGATCGCGCAGGCCATCCTTGGCAATAGCTTCCTGAATCCAGAGCATCTCGCTCCCGAATTAGAGGACCTCGGTAACCTTTCGAAGGTTACACCGCTGAGCGGCAGGGTTCTTTCTCTTCCGGATTCCGTTTTTGTTAGCTCAAGCCGTTTCGCACTTTACTTGGTCATGGCGGTAATTCTCGTCCTCGGTACGGCCGCTTACCTGTTACTCCATACGCCGCGGAATCGTAAGTTCGTTTTTGCCGTAATTGGGGTGCTGGGGATCGCAGTCTTACTAAGTGGCTCGCGAACTGCTTTCGTGGGTGCCACAGCTAGCGCGCTCGCCCTTTGCGCGGGGTTTCTGTGGGGTGCGCCGTGGCAGTGGGGGCAGGCGCACCGGCTCGTGAGAGTGATTCGACGCTCGTTTATCGTGCTGGCCTTCGGGATTGCCGCGTTGCTGGTGTTGTTTCCCGATGAAGCCGGATCGCGTCTTTCCTATTACGCCGAGACGCTCTCGCCCAACAGCTCAGCATATGAGGGATCGAGTCGAAGTTGGGACTATCCGATATCCAATTTCCTGTCCGCATTCGATGGCCCAAATTGGGTCTTGGGCAACGGTATCGGCACAGCCTCGCTCGGAACTCAATATGTTGCCAAGCTCTTGGGACGGCGCTCTCCCGGCATTTGGGTGGAAGAGGGTTACGGCGACCTGATCGTCGAAATGGGCCTGATCGCGCCGTTGCTATGGCTGTTGTGGTCGACTGCACTGCTTTATTATTCCTGGAAGGTAGTCCGGCGCTTGAGGAAGACGCACCTCTATCCAGTGGCCTTTGCGATTTTCTGGTACGCGTTTCTCTTACTTGTCCCTTTGACGTATGGCGCGCTTTCCGCCTATCAAAACTATAGTACGAATGCCTTCCTCTGGCTTCTCGTGGGAATGTTGTTCCGGTTGCCGACCCTGCTGCCCCAGACTCCGGCTCCAGCTGTGGTTTCGTCGCGTTCGCCGCGCGACCCGGGCTGGCTCGGTGTCTAAGGGGAGAATGGATCGTGCGGGGCAATCAACCGAACAATCGGTGGACATCGGGCTGAAAGCCGGCTCTCTGCATTCAGTGACAAGAGGACAAATGCCTCGCGAATCCGACAAGGCCGTCTCGATTCAACGCCAGTACTACCGCGACACGGCCACTCGATACGACACGATGCACGCCAGCGAGGGCGGCGGCGATCTGGAAACATTGAAAATTCTGCGCGGCTTGCTTCGAATGATCGAACCCAAGACTCTCCTCGACGTTGGCGCCGGAACCGGCCGCACCCTCCGGCATTTTCGCGACACTATGCCCGGGATTTCAGTGCACGGGATCGAGCCCGTGGAGGCTTTAATCGAGCAGTCGGTTTTGCGAAATGAAATTCCCGAAGGCCTCATCGTTCAGGGGACAGGTGAGGCCCTGCCATTCGAAGACGAGAGTTTCGACGTTGTGTGTTCGTTCGCGATACTTCACCACGTTGCGAGGCCGGAAGCCGTGGTTCGCGAAATGATAAGGGTTGCACGCAAAGCCGTCATCATTGCGGACGGCAACCGATTCGGCCAGGGCCGCTGGCTGGTGCGCTTGCTGAAACTGGCGCTCTACAAAGCGGGGCTCTGGGGCGCCGTCAACTATGTGAAGACTCGCGGGAAGGGATACATGCTGACGTCCGGTGACGGCCTGGCATATTCCTATAGTGTTTATGACTCGTTCGATTGTCTCGCGGACTGGGCCGCGCACTTAATGTTGATTCCCGCGGAACAGCACAACGCCGGCAGTTGGCTTCATCCCCTTCTGACCAGTTCTGGCGTGATCGTCTGTGCCCTGAAAGAGATCGACTGAGCGGAACGGAATCGAGGTTAGTTGGATGCGATGCACGCGAAACACGACGTAGGCTATGACCACAGTGAAATCCCGTATTGCGGTGATCTCGCCATTTCTCGACAAGCGTCATGGCAGCGAGCGCGTGATCGTCGAATGGTTGTCTCATCTCCCCGGCGAATTTGACATTCACGTTTATGCCCAACGCATCGAAGACGTGGATCGGTCGAAGATCGTATGGCATCGCATCTCGAAATTGCCCGGCCCGCACCTTCTCAATTACTTATGGTGGCTGGCCGCCGTTCGCCTGAGGATAGCGTGGGACCGCCGCTTCGGGGGCCTGCGGCACGACCTCATCTTTAGCTCCGGAGCGAATTATTCCGGCGCGGACGTGGTCTGCGTACACATTGTTTTTGCGCGGTACGTCCTGCAAGTCGGACCGGAAATGCGATTCTTGCGAACTCCGGTGTGGCACTGGCCGCGACTTCTGCACCGCCGGCTCTACTATCGCGTGGTCACTTGGATGGAGCGCCGCTCCTACATGAATCCTGCCACGACGCTTGTGGTCCATTCTGAAAAGACGCTCCGAGAACTGCAGCAGTGTTTCGAGAGGCGCGACCGAATCCCCGTCGTGCATCTCGGATTGGATCATTCGGTATTCAATGCAACGCGCCGCATGGCGCTCCGCCGGGACGCGCGCAGCGGGCTCGGAATGGCTGATGATCAGTTCGCCGTGATCCTCGTCGGCAACGACTGGCGCAACAAGGGAGTTCCCGTTCTGCTCGAGGCGCTTGAGCAGCTGCGCGATTTGCCGATCCAGTTGCTCGTTGTTAGTCGTGAAGATTCATCCGCCTGTCTGGCGCTCGTGAAAGAGAAACGCTTGGAGAATCGAGTTCACTTTTTGCCGCCGCGCAAAGATATCGAATTCTACTACGCCGCGGCAGATGCCTACGCCGGTCCGTCCCTCCAGGACTCCTACGCAATGCCGCCGGCCGAGGCGATGGCTTGCGGCTTGCCGGTCATCGTCTCCGCAACTGCGGGCGTTTCCGAAATTATCTCCGATGGCAAAGACGGGCTCATCCTCAGCGACCCGAGGGATTCGGTCGGGCTTGCCGCGATGATTTCTCGCCTGTACGGAAATGTGCAATTCCGAAACCGGCTCGGCGAGCAGGCCGCGGAAACAGCGCGGCAATATACCTGGGAAAGCAACGGCCGCGAACTCGCGGCTATATTTGACGAAGCCCTGCAGCGAAATCTAGAATTGGCGCGGCATCCATTGAGCGGCACGCGCGGGAGTGCGACGCGCTAAACTTGCGGGAACTGATGGAACCCCGGCCGATCGTGAGTAACCCAAACTCAAGAACATGACCGAGACTCTTCGGAGAAGCCGTAAGGTCTTGGTTTTGGCGCCTCCACTGAAAGGCATCGGCGGTGTCCAGAACTATACGAGCACGTTTGTGGACGCCCTCCGCGAAGTCTCGGGTAACGATCGAGTAAAAGTCGTTGAGGTGCCAGAAGAAGCGGTAACGCGGCCCAACGCGCCTCCCGCACTGCGAACATCATCGAAAGTCCGCTTCCTCTTTTCCGCATTTGCTTCCGTCGTTTTGTGGTGCCCCGACCTGATAATTTGCGCGCACATCGGAGTGGCGCCGGCCGGCCGCCTCATTCAGAGATTCACCGGGATTCCGTACTGGGTGGTTTTGTATGGGATCGAAGTCTGGGGCGAATTGACGCCGGCGAAGAGTTCCGCGCTACGGACCGCGGCGCGCCTCGTCGCAATCACCCAATTTACCCTCGACGCTACGATCAAGCGTCATGCACTCGTTAAGCCTGCGTCGGTGATCCTCCCTCCCACCCTGCCAAAGCAGCTTCTTTCACCGTCGAAGACACACGACAACGGTTCGGTGGAATCGCGACGGCCGATCGTGCTTACCGTCGGGCGCATTGCGTCTTCCGAGAGGTATAAGGGACACGACGTTATGCTCGAAGCATGGCCAACGGTCTTGCGCCGCGTGCCCGATGCCGAGTATTGGATCGTGGGCGACGGCGACGACCGTCAGCGCCTGGAGTTGCGGGCGCACGAATTGGGCATCGCCGGCTCACTGCATTTCGCGGGCGCAGTTTCCCCCGAGGAGCTTGCTGTTTGCTATGATCGTTGCTGCGTCTTTGCAATGCCTGCGCGAACGGAACTGGAAGGTCCGGTGCCGCGCGGCGAAGGCTTTGGCATCGTTTTCCTGGAGGCCATGGCGCGCGGCAAACCCGTGGTGGGTCCGCGCATGGGGGCGCCTGCCGAGTTTATTAGCTCGGGCGTGCATGGGCTGCTTGTGGATCCGTCAAATCCGGTTGAAGTTGGAGACGCGCTCTTTGAGTTGCTTCACGATCCAGCTCGTGCACGCCGGATGGGAGCGGCGGCTCAGGAATGGGTGGCGCGGGAGTTCAGCTTTCAGAGATTCTGCGAACGGATGCGTGAAGCGTTGACTTTGTAGTCGCCCGATTTTAAACGGAGGAAACAAGAGGCATGCGAGTTCTGATGACCGGAGCGACTGGATTTGTTGGCGGCCGCCTCCTTGAGCGTCTTTCAGAGATGAAGGGCTACGATCTTTACTCTTTGCAGAGGTATGTCACCGGACGCTATGTTCTGGGAGCCGACCGTGGCGTGAAAGTCGTTTTTTGTGACCTGCGCGACCAGTTCGCTGTCCGGTGCGCCGTGCGGGAAGTGCAGCCCGAAGTCGTAATCCACCTTGCCTCGATCAGTCCTGTTTCCTACAGCTACGATCATCCCAACGAGGTGATGGATACAAATCTGAGCGGCACGATCAATCTAGCCGAATCCTGTCTGAGGGAAGTGCCGCACCTCAAGCATTTCTTGTTTGCTTCAACCTCGGAAACATTTGGCAACGGACCTTTGCCCAAGCGAGAAGACACGCCGCAGGCGCCGAACAGCCCGTATTCCGTGAGCAAACATGCGGCGGAAAAATATGTGCTTTACATGTGGGACGCCTACAAGTTTCCAGTCACGGTCTTGCGCCCTTTTAACACCTACGGCCGGCGTGACAACACACATTTTCTAGTCGAGCGCATGCTCGTGCAAATGTTGCAGGGCGGCGATGTCAGGCTGGGAGACCCGACGCCGGAGCGCGATTTGCTTTTCATTGACGACCATGTAGACGCCTATCTGGCCTGCCTCGGCAAACCAGAAGCGAGCATCGGACAAGCATTCAACTTTTGCACGGGCGAAAAGATGACCGTGCTCTCGCTCGCCGAGAAACTGCGCGACATGACCGGATTCCGCGGCCAGATCGTCTGGAATACGATTCCGCGCCGGCCGCTTGATATTCAAGTGCTGTATGGTGACGCCGCCAAAGCGAAATCCGTGCTCGGCTGGGATGCCAGAGTGAGCCTGGAACATGGGCTTCGCCGCACGATGGATTTCTGGCACAAGAAACTCGCGGGCTCGGAGCGTGCAAGCCGGGCAAGCTCGACCTAAGGTCCCCAAGGGGCGGGGACGGCCAAGCCTTCGTCAGGCGGCGAACGGAGAGAAATCTCGGGCATCTCGCCGCACGCAGTCCGGCATACTACTCCGGCACTTCTGCCTTACGCCCGAAACGATCGCGCGCCATGGACCAAACCCATTTCGAATGGACTCCCGAGTTCTGGCAAGGGTGGCGCGAGTCCGGCAATCCCTATCGCCGATACAAATCGGAACGCGACCGGCGGCTGGTGGTTGAACTCCTAAAGCCCCGCAATCACGACCGCGTCCTTGAAGTCGGATGCGGCTATGGCTGGATATCCCAGGCTTTGTGGGACGCCGCCGATATCGAGTGGACGGGTGTGGACCTCTCAGCCGAAATGGTAGCCCGCTTGCGCGCGGCCTATCCCGAGCGTGCAGTCCGCACGCTCCTGGTTGACGCCCGCAAGCTGCCGTTCAGGGACGGTGAATTCGACAAAGTTCTCTGCACCGGCGTCTTGATGCACATCGCTGAGAACCAACTCGCGGTCCGGGAACTGTTGCGCGTCCTTCGTCCCGGTGGACGATTGCTTTGCAGTATTAACAACGCTCTGTCTCCCTTTTCTCTCCCCGTTCGGTTGTGGAACTCGCGGAAAAAAGGGTTTGTCCAGAAGTTCCAGTTACCGCGATCCTTTCGCAGGCAACTTAGCGATGGGGGATTGCAAGTGGATGGCATGGCCGGCGATGGGATTATCGCCACCGTTCCTCTTACCTTCGGGAGATTCCACTTTCCCCCGCTCAGCGTCAGTTCATCCCTTTGCGGGCGGGATCAATGGCTGGCTAATCGCCTTCCATGGCTCGCCTATGAGGTTTGGTTGCGTGGCGTGAAAGTGGCCTCACCGTGCGCATCCTGAAAGTTGTGCAAGCCTACTACCCGTTTCAGGAAAAGGGCGGACCTGTGGTCAAGGTGCGTGCGCTAGCGCGCGGCCTCGTCCTGCGCGGCCACCACGTAACAGTCCTCACCGCGAACCTTGGGCTTGCCGAGCATAACGGGCTCGGTATGAACTTCGAGCGTTGCAAATGGGGCTGGCAATCCGAACAGAACGGCGTCGAAGCCATTTATCTCTCCACGCTCGGCCATTATCGCGCTCTTACGATTAATCCCCGTGTGATAGGATTCTGCCGGGCCTCCCTCATGGGTTTCGACCTCGTCCATTTTTACGGTCTGTACGATTTGCTCGGACCGGCGGTCAGCTCATCTTGCAGGCGTCAGGGAGTTCCCTACGTAATCGAGCCAATGGGCATGTATCGTCCAATCGATCGAGCTTTTCGATTGAAGCATGTTTGGCACCGCATCCTTGGCAACGAATTCTGGCGGAATGCCTCGCGAATCATCGCCACGTCTGAGATGGAGCAGGATGAGCTGCTGGCGGATGGCGTCCCGCCAGACAAAGTCGTAATTCGCTACAACGGAGTTGACGATCTCATGCATTCGTCCCTCCCCGAGCGCGGCGCGTTTCGCGCGAAGTGGAATATCCCGCCGGAGCAGCCGCTGATTCTGTTTCTCAGCCGGCTAATTCCCCGCAAGGGCGCGGACATCCTCATCGAGGCTTTCGCGGAGGTTTGCCCGGAATCCGGTCGCCTGGTGATTGCCGGGCCGGAGGGAGAACCGGGATACCGCACCTATCTGGAAAAGTGCGCGAAGGACTCGGGCATCGCAGCGCGCGTCATATTCACTGGCCCCGTGTACGACGACGAAAAGAAAGCCCTGCTGGCCGACGCGGATCTTTTCGTGCTCCCTTCGCGCTACGAGAATTTTGCGAATGCGCCCGCGGAAGCGATGGCATGCGGCATTCCGGTCATCATCACGAACGCGTGCGGCATCCGCTCGCTCGTCGAAGGCCGCGCCGGACTCGTGATCGCGCCTGAAAAGGAGGCACTCGTTGGGGCGCTTCGCTCTCTGATTAACGACAGGTCTCTTTATGCGCGCTTCAAGGAAGGGTGCCGCCGAGTCGCCGATCAATTAAGTTGGAACCACTTGACCGTACAGATGGAAGGCTACTATGACGACGTCCTGGCGAAACCCCATGCAGTCCAGTGAGCCTGTCACATTTTACGATCAGCACCCGTTCGATTGGGTTCCTCCCGGCGGTTCGGATGTGGGCGATGGTTTTGTTTCTCCGCCGTTGGCGGAATTGATTCAGAGCCTGAATCCGAATTCGCTGGTCCTCGACATCGGCTGCGGCGCAGGCCGCGTGCTGGGCGTGCTGGCGCGGCGAGCGGTTCGCTGTATCGGTCTCGATCGCAGCCGCGTCTCAGTCGGTATGATCGTTGAGCGCTATCACAGGCCGGGGGTCGTGGGAGACAACTTGAACCTTCCCTTCGCGGATGGAACGGCGGACGTCGTCATTTCCGACGGCGTGATCCATCACACCGATGATCCGGCGGCTGCGTTCGCCGAAAACTGCCGCATTTTGAAGCCGGCGGGTCAAATGTATCTCGCGGTTTACAAACCCTACGGGCGCTACCCGTGGCTCTATAAATATCCCGGCGCGGTGATCCGAAGCGGCATGCGCCGCCGCTGGGCCGAGCCGTTCGTCGTCCTGTTTGCCCAGGCGCCCTACTTCCTGTTTCATTTTGTCCGGGCGAAGGGTCGGCGAACATGGGCCGGCGCTCGCAATCTTTTTTTCGATTATTTTGTAACTCCGCGCGTCGCCTTCTTGTCGCGTGCTATGGTCGAGGGATGGTGCGCGAAGCAGGGAGTTCGCATCGTTCTGTACGATGAGAATCGCGGAGGTAACGTCCATTCCTTTTGCCTTGCCAAGGATAATCGCCCGGCCATGACGCCTGGTTCGCACAAGCCGTCGGGAGCTGAAGTGACGATGGCAGGGAGCAGGCTCGGCGCATGAACAAGCACGGCATGCTTCGAAGTGTCCCCGCGGACGAGGCAATCGCTCGGCGAGCCTCGCCTGCGCCGAAAAGTGCCACGGGCGAGCTTCCCGAAGCGGAGTTGCGGAAGTCGTCCCACGCCCTTTTCCGCTCGGTTTGGTACGCCGGGAACATTCTCTTAATTCTCGCGATTCTGTTGGCGGCATATTCGGCTGTGTGGGAATACTCGACTCGCAAGTATCTCAAGGGATTTTCGGATGCTGTTGTTCCGTTGTCGTCGTCCGACGAAGCGAAGGCTGCCGCGATTCTTCGCTGGATGTCCAATGGCCCTTCCAGGCAACCCGCGGGTCCGGACACCAACGCGCCCGATCGGGATCCGACCGATACTCTGAACTACGCGTCGCTTTTGCGCGTTTGCGGTTCGGCCACGAACGCCTTCCTCAATCTGGGCGACAGCGCCGGATTGGCGGTCCGCCGCCTCCTGCTCCTTAATTCTCAGGGGGGTACCAAGCACGTGGTTGCGGAAGTCTTGATCAATGGGCGGTGGATCATAGTAGATCCCGCGTTTCGCACGATAATGCGCGGCAGCGATGGTGGTCTTCTGACGCGTGAGCAGCTCAGCGATCCCGCTGTCTTCTCCGCCGCGACCCGCGATATCAAGGACTACGATCCCATTGACACGTATGAAAACACCGCTCACGTCCGCGTCGTTCGTCTCGGTTTGGTGGGATTGGTCCTGCGAGGTGTTCTCAATAGGCTTCTTCCCGGCTGGGAGGATTCCACCGCCGTCAGTTTGCTCATGGAGCGCCAATCGCTGGCCATCATGGTCGCCGCGCTTGTCCTGGTATTTCTCCTTGGTCTGCTCCGCGTTGGATTGCGCTGGTATGGAGAAAAGCGTCTTGGAATCCGGCCAGTGAGGGTTCGCCAGCAGATTCGGCGCGCGTTTCACGCTTTTGTGGACACAACAGGTTAAACTTCGAAGTCCAGCGCAACCGCGTGCTCCGATCCCGTGGGTGATTTCGTCCGAACCCGCGCATCGAGCGGATAATCAGTGCGAAAACTGCTCATTCAGAACGCCATCGTAATCACCATGGATCCCCAATCGGGAGATTTGCGGCCCGGCGATATTCTGATTGAGGGAGAGCGAATCGCGGCGGTCGGCGCACACATCGCCGCGGCCGGCGCCGAAATTCTCGATGGCCGCTCGTTCATCGTAATCCCCGGCCTGGTGAACGCCCACATGCACACCTGGCAGACCGGGCTGCGGGCGATTTCATCCAATTGGACGCTGCTCGAATATTTTCGCTGGGTCCACGCCGGCCTCGCCACGCGGTTCAAGCCCGAAGACATTCGCATCGCCAATCTCGCCGGGGCCTTGAATCAGCTGAATTGCGGCGCCACCACTCTGGTTGATTGGTGCCACAACAATCCGACTCCCGCGCACACAGATGCCGCAATCGAGGGCCTGCGCGAATCCGGAATTCGCGCTGCGTTTTTCCACGGCTCGCCGAAGCCCGATCCCAAGCCCGGTGAGCCGCATTTCTCCGAGATTCCGCATCCGAGAAGCGAAGTCGAGCGGCTGCTGCGCGGCCCGTTTGCTTCGCGCGACCAGCTTCTCACGCTCGGCCTCGCGATCCTCGGTCCGCACTATTCGACGCTCGATGTCTCGCTCCACGATTTTCGCCTGGCGCGCGAGCTTGGGCTGGTCGCTTCGATGCATCAGGGCGGCGGACCAGCCAAGACGCCGAAAGGCTGGGACACACTCGAGCAAGAAGGCCTGGTCGGCGACTTCGTGAACATTGTCCATGGCAACGACCTTCCAGACGATCGGCTGGCCCGCTTCGTGGATCGCGGTGTCACGTTCTCGGTCGCGCCCGAAAACGAGATGGCGCAAGGGCACGGCCATCCGATCACCGGCCGTTTGCGCAAGCTGGGCGCCGCTCCGTCGCTGGGTGTGGATCTTGAGAGCGTGATTTCCGGTGACATGCTCACCGTTGCGCGAGTGGCGCTATCGCATCAGCGCGCGCTCGACAATGCCGCCAGCCGCGCTGCCACCGGCACAATTCCTGAAACGTCCACGATACCGGTCCGCGAGGCTCTCTCTTGGATCACGGTCGAGGGCGCGCGAATGCTCGGCATGCAGGATCGCCTTGGCACGATCAGTCCCGGCAAGCAGGCGGACCTCGTATTCATCCGCGCGGACGCGTTGAATCTGTGGCCTGTCCACGATCCCGTTGCCACGGTGGTGATGCACGCAAACCTCGCGAACGTTGACTCCGTAATGGTCGCGGGCGAATGGCGCAAGCGCGATGGCAAATTGTTGTTCCGCGATCTCGATCGCGTCAAGGCCGAACTTTATTCCTCCGGCAGCAGGATTCTCGCCGAGCTTGGATGGCGGCCTGAATTGCAACAAGCAAGAACCGGCGCGCACGTCGCCATGGATTGAAGAAAGAAGAGGAATTATTGAGATGAGAGTCGGCTTCGTTGGCTTGGGAAACATGGGTTCGGTGATGGTCCGCAATCTGATCAAAGCGGGCCACACGCTCACGGTTTACAACCGAACGCGAAGCCGCGCCGAGGAATTGCAGCCGCACGGTGCAACGGTTGTCCGTACTCCGGGTGAAGCTGCATCTGGAGCCGAAGCGCTCATCACCATGGTTGCGAACGATCGCGCCGTCGAAGACGTGATCTTCGGGAAAGACAATGTGATCGAGTCGCTGCCCGCCGGATCGGTCCACATTTCCATGAGCACGATGGGCGTGGCGCTTTCCCACCGTCTGGTGGCGGCCCATCGGGAGAGAAATCAGCATTACATCGCGGCGCCTGTTTTCGGCCGGCCGGACGCGGCCGCCACAGCGAAAATCTTCATCGCTGCCGCCGGGCCGGCGGAACAGATTGCGCGCTGTCAATCCTTGTTCGATGCCATGGGTCAGAAGACATTCGTGGTTGGCGACGAAGCGCCGGCGGCAAACCTTGTTAAAGTGGCCGGGAATTTCCTGATTACCACCACCATTGAAAGCCTGGCGGAAGCTTTCGCGCTCATTCGAAAATCGGGAGTCGATCCCCAGAAGTTTCTCGATGTTCTTACCGGCTCGCTTTTCGCGGCGCCCATCTATCGAACCTACGGTGCCATGATCGCCGCCGACAATTTCGAGCCCGTCGGTTTCCGTATGGAGCTGGGAATGAAAGACAATCGCCTGGTCCTTGCCGCCGCGGAGGAAGCCGCTGTCCCGATGCCGATGGCCAGTCTTATTCGCGACCGCATGCTTGCTGCCACGGCGCAGGGAATGGCCGACGCGGACTGGTCGGCGATTGCCCGCATTTCGTTCCGGGAAGCAGGTCTCTGATGTGCGGAATTTGCGGCGTTGTCGGAATTGACTCGAAGGACACCGCCGAAGGCGTCGTCCGCCGCATGATGGCCGCAATGGTGCATCGCGGGCCGGACGAGGAAGGCATCCTGCTCGCCTCGCCCGTCGCCGTCGGTATGCGCCGCCTGAGCATCGTGGATTTGCCCGGTGGCAGCCAGCCGGTCTGGAACGAAACCGAAACCCTCGCGATTGTTTACAACGGAGAAATCTATAATTTCCGCGAGCTTCGTGCGGAGCTTGAGGCGCTGGGCCATCGCTTCCGCACGCGCTCGGATACCGAGGTTGTCGTCCACGCATATGAATCCTGGGGCGACCGCTGCATCGAACGCCTCAACGGAATGTTCGCCTTCGCGTTGGTCGAGATGCCTCAGGGCCGCACCGGACGCGCCGCGCGCGTTTTTCTTGCCCGCGACCGCATGGGCATCAAGCCGCTCTATTACGCGCTGGTGGATGGCAAGCTGCTTTTCGCCTCCGAAGTACGCACGCTCCTTGCGAGCGGCTGCGTTCCCGCGCGAGTTTCCTCCGCCGCAGTTCCCGCATATTTGCTTTTCGGCTCCGTGTGCGAGCCGCTTACGTTGATCGAAGGCGTCGCGTCGCTTCCGCCAGGACATTCGATGACTGTGCCCGCCAGCTGTTCCGGCCAGCGCTCCCGAGCCGAAGCCCTACTGGGACGCTGCCAGGCCGCCGCGCCGAAAACAGCGGCCGGCCCCGCGCGCAGCACGTTCGCGCTCTGCTCGAGAGCGCCGTCGCGTCCCATCTCATAGCCGATGTCCCCGTCGGCGTGTTCCTGAGCAGCGGGCTTGATTCCACCGCCATCGCCGCGCTCGCCAGTCGCGCCCGCGCCGGAATCCACACCTTCACCGTCGCGTTCGCCGACTCCGAATTCAGCGAAGCTGAAATTGCTCGCCGCACCGCCGCCCGCCTCGGAACCGATCACAGTCGAATTGACGCTCTCGGATCAGGAAATGATCGCGAGGCTCGATGAAGCCATCGCTGCTTTCGATCAGCCCAGCATGGACGGCATCAACACCTACTTCGTTTCCTGGGCGGCTCGGCAGGCAGGTTTGAAAGTGGCGCTCTCTGGGCTTGGCAGCGACGAAATCTTCGGCGGCTACAGCCCATTTCGTTCGACCGCCAAAGTTTCGCGCGCGGCTGCGGCTGCGCGTCTGCTGCCCCAGCCGCTTCGTGCGCTTTTCGCCGGTGGGCTTGCCCGCACCAGCGCCTTCGGCTCCTCGCCTGATTCATCTCGCAAGGGCTCGGCCGCGTTTCTCGATCCGAACGCGTTGCCGCATCCGTATTTTTTCACGCGCCTGCTCTTCACGCCGCAAGCCGTCGCTTCCGCGCTGCGCGAAGAGCCCTGTTCGTGGAGCAGCTCGCTCTGGTGGCGATGGCTTTCGGATTCCTCGCGCCGGGCGCGACTCGATGGACGCCTTCACTGCGAGTTTCCTGGCTTGAGCTGCGCTCCTATATGCTGAACACGCTTCTGCGCGACACCGACGCCATGAGCATGCGCCATTCACTCGAAGTGCGCGTGCCGTTCCTGGACGCCCCGCTCGTCGAATACGTTCTCGTCGCTGCCCGAGAATGCCAAGCGCGGCGCGCGTCCCAAGGCGCTATTAATCGAAGCCCTTGGCGATCTTTTGCCTGAAGAAATCGTCACGCAGCGGAAGCGCACATTCACGTTTCCGTGGGAACATTGGCTTCGCGGCGCGCTCGGCAAACGCGTCGCCGCCGGACTCGCCGAATGGTCGCCCGCTCTTGCATCGCAGCTCAGTGGAGATTTCGCGCAAGCCGTTTGGAAGGACTTTCTCGCAGGCCGCACAACCTGGTCGCGTCCCTGGAGCCTCTACGTCCTCAATGAATGGGTAAAGCGAAACATCACCGCCGGCAACGCGGGCCGCGCCGATTGCCATAAATCCGCAGCCGTGGCTATATCTTAAGAGTGGGGAATCGCGCCCCGCGAGCGAGCGCGGCATCCAACCAACGATGATCATCCTGGGAATCAACGCCTATCATGCCAACGCCGCCGCGGCGATCGTCGTGGACGGCCGCCTGATCGCTGCTGTCGAAGAAGAGCGCCTCAATCGCGTGAAGTACGCCGCAGGTTTGCCCGCGCGCGCGATTCAGTTTTGCCTCGATCAAGCTGGCGTGAAATTGACGGAAGTGGACCACATCGCCATTCCACGCGACCCCTGGGCGCGCCTGGGGACCAAGCTTCGTTTCGCCATGCGCATGCCGCGGTTCGCGCTCGATCGTGCGCGCGTTATGCGGCGCTTCGCCGGAATTCGCGAGGATCTCGCATCCGCGTTCGATCTCGCGCCGGACGCCATTCGCGCCCAGTTCCATCGCATCGAGCACCATCGCGCGCATATGGCGAGCGCGTTCTTCGTATCTCCGTTCGAGAGCGCTGCGGTGCTTTCGGCCGACGGCCTCGGTGATTTCGCGAGCTTCATGTGCGCCGCCGGCGAAGGCCCGAACATGCGCGTCCTCGGCGAGGTGGCGTTCCCTCATTCGCTCGGCATGTACTACACCGCGCTCACGCAATATCTCGGCTTCTGGAAGTTCGGCGACGAATACAAAGTGATGGGCCTCGCAGCCTATGGCCAGCCGGAATTTCTCGACGAGTTTCGCCGCATCGTCCATGCTCACGGCCCGCTTTCGTTCCGCTTGGGACTGGAATATTTCACCCATCAGCAGCAGGGCTCCGAAATGACCTGGCGCGATGCGGGTACCACGCCCGTGCTCGGCCGGATTTTTTCGCCCTATCTCGAAAAGCGCCTCGGACCCACTCGCCAGGCCGATGAGCCGCTCACCTCAGCGCCACCACAATATCGCCGCGAGCATGCAGGCTGCTCTCGAAGAGGTTCTCGGCTCGTGCTGGAATGGACTGGCGAAGGCGACCGGACAAAAATCGCTGTGCCTCGCCGGTGGCGTTGCCTTCAATTGCGTCGCCAACGGAAAGATTTTCGATGCGTCTCCGTTTGAGCGCGTTTACGTGCAGCCCGCCGCGGGCGACGCAGGCCTTTCCGTCGGCGCCGCTTTCGCCGTGAACCATCAGATTCTCGGCCGCCCTCGCGAATTCACCATGGACCACGCGTACTGGGGTCCGCAATACTCATCCGCCGAGATGCGCAAAGTGGTTGACGGCACCGCGGCTTCCGGAGAATGCGGAAATCGCCGCACTCGACGAAGCCGCTCTTGTCGAAGCGACCGCGCGGCACATCGCCGCCGGGAAAATCGTGGGCTGGTTTCAGGGCGCGGCGGAATGGGGCCCGCGCGCGCTCGGCAATCGCAGCATTCTCGCCGACCCGCGCCGCCCCGAGATGAAGGAAATTCTGAATCGCCGCATCAAGCATCGCGAAATCTTTCGCCCCTTCGCGCCATCCATCACCGAAGAGGCCGTCGGCGAGTTTTTCGAGAAGACGCACCCCTCGCCCTTTATGACGTTCGCCTATCCAGTGCGCCCGGAGAAACGCGCTGTAATTCCTGCTCCCACTCACGTGGACGGCACCGCGCGCCTGCAAACGGTCAGCCGTTCTTCCAATCCTCTTTATTGGAAGCTCCTTCGCGCGGTCGGCGATCTCACCGGAGTTCCGGTGGTCTTGAACACTTCGTTCAACGACAACGAGCCGATCGTTTGCCGCCCGGAAGAAGCGCTCGATTGTTTCCATCGCACGCAGATGGACGTCCTGGTGATGGGCAATTTCATTCTGCAGAAAAAATCTTCGGCCGCCGCTAGCGAGGAACCCGGCCAGCGGTTTGCCAAGCCCGCGTAGCCACAGCGCATGCACATACTGCTTTTCAACGAATACTATCCGCCCGACACCTCTGCCACCGCGAAGATGGCCGTGCGCGTGGCCGAAACTCTCGCCCAGCGCCACAGAGTCACCGTCGTCGCCGGACGCCCGTCGTACGATCCCGATGAGTTTTATCCTTTCGCCTTTCTCCGCCGCGACACACGAAATGGCGTCGTCGTCGAGCGCGTCGGTTCCACCGCGTACCCGCGCCACCGGATGCGCCGCCGCGTCTCAAACTATTTGTCGTATCTCGCTCTCGCCGTTCCCCGCGCCATAGCGATTCGCCCGGACGTTGTTCTCGCGATGACCGACCCTCCCGTCGCCGGCATCGCCGGCGCGTTCGTCGCGCGCAGGCTCGGCGTGCCGTTCGTCTACAACATTCGCGACATGTATCCGGACATGGCCCTCGGAGGCGACATCGTCCGTCCGGGCGCCCTGGTCAATCGTTGGGAGAAAATGCATCGCCGCGCGCTCAAGCAGGCCGCGCGAGTGATTGTTCTCGGCGACGACATGCGCGAACGCATCCTCGCAAAGGGCGTAGCGCCTGAACGCGTGGTCGTCGTGCGCGACGGAACCTCGTTTCCGGCCTCCATGCCCGAGCGAAATGACCTCGTCGTCCAGGAAATCCGTTGCGGTTTCGAGTTTGTTGTCCTGCACGCCGGAAATCTCGGCTTTTATGGCGCCTGGGGCACGCTGCTCAAATCTGCGGAGATTCTCAGCAACGAAAACACAGGTCTCGTGTTCATAGGGGATGGAGCAAACCGAGCGGCGCTGCAAGCATCCGCCGCGAATTCGCCAAATGTTCGCTTTCTGCCGTTCCGGCCCGTCGAGCAGATACCGCACGTGATGATGGCCGGCGATCTGCACATCGTCACGGTCCGCCGGGGCTTGGAGGGAGTGGTGGTTCCAAGCAAGCTCTATTCGATACTTGCGGCGGGGCGTCCGGTACTCGCTGTGGCTGCTGCTACCAGCGATGCGGCGCGCATCGTCGTCGAATCCGGATGCGGGCTCGCGGCCGATCCGGACGATCCTGCGGCCGTGGCCGCCGCAATTCGCGAGCTGCGCGGCGATCCTGCGAGGCTCGCCGAAATGGGCCGCCGCGCCCGGGAAACCGCAAAAAAATATGCTACAGTGAACGAGCTCCAGCGCTTCACCGAAATTATGGAAGAAGCGGCAGGCGAAAAGAATGGGGGACGCCATCTGGGATCATAAGAACGTGCTCGTAACTGGCGGTGCATCTTTCATCGGGTCGCACCTGGTGGACGCTTTGCTTGCGCGAGGCGCGCGCGTGCATGTTGTTGACGATCTCACCAGCGGCAGGCTCGAGAACATCGAGGCGCACGTCAGGAATGGTCGCGTCACGTTCAAACAAGCGGATTTGCGCGAGCCGGGCGTGACGCGCGCCGCAATGAAGGGCATCGAAGTCGTCTTCCATCTCGCCGCGGATCATGGCGGCCGCGGTTACGTGGATTTGCATCAGGCCGGACCCGCCTCGAATCTTTTTCTCGATGGCCTCGTCTTTTGGGAAGCCGTCAAGGCGGGCGTCGAAAAAGTTGTGTACGCATCTTCGGGCTGCGTCTATCCGAACTACATGCAGACGGATCCGCAGAAGGAAATTTATCTCGTCGAAGACGACGTCAAACCTCCGCACGACGCCGACAACATGTACGGCTGGGCAAAATTGATGGCGGAATTGACTCTGCAGGCCTATCACCGCGAGCACAAGCTCGGCGCTGCCTCCCTCCGCTTTTTCACCGTGTATGGCCCTCGCGGAGTGGAAAATCACGCCGTGATCGCCATGATCGCCCGCGCGTTCATCGGCCAGAATCCATTCGACGTTTGGGGCAACGGCATGCAGATTCGCAACTGGACCTACGTGGACGATATCGTCAGCGGAACGATTCTTGCCGCCGAGAAAATAAACGACGGCACAGCCGTGAATCTGGGAACCATGGAGCGCGTGCGCGTGATTGACGCTGCCAAGATGGTGCTCGAATACTCCGGGCACAAGGCTGAGATTCGTCTCCGGCCCGACATGCCCACCGGTCCCGTGAATCGCGTGGCCGATAATAAGCTCGCGAAAAAACTCCTCGGCTGGGAGCCGAAGACGCCTTTCCGCGATGGCTTGCGCAAGACGATGGACTGGTACGCCGCCACTCACCAGCAGGAAAAGGTGCGTGGCGTTCTTGAAAAAATGCTCACCGCGCGTTAATCGCCGCGCGATTGCCGCAAAAGCTTCAGGACAGGACGTGAAGTCGCGCGATGACCTTTTCCCCCGCTCTCATCGGTTTTGCCGTCGCCCTCGTGGGATCGCTCCTGCTCACCGTTCCGGTGCGCCGCCTCGCGCTGTGCTACGGCATGGTGGATCGTCCCGGCCCGCGCAAAGTCCATCTCAACCCGATTCCATTGCTCGGCGGCATCGCGATCTATCTCGGATTTGTGCTCGCCATCCTGTTCACGCTGCGGCGGCGTGCCGGATCAGCAAATCGTGGGAATTCTTGCCGGCGCCACATTGCTCGCCGCGGTCGGCTTGCTCGACGATGGCGGCTTCCTTCATCACCAGGTAAAACTTTTCATCGGCATGCCGGTCGCCGCACTGTTCCTGCTCGCTTCAGGGATTCACGCCCAGTTTTTCTCGGAATTCGTTCCCGGCATCGCGGGCGTCGTGCTCGATGGCTGCCTCACCGTTGTTTGGGTCGTGGGCATCACCGCTTCATTCAGCATTCTCGACCATATGGACGGTCTCTGCGCCGGGATTGCCGCCGTGGCCGCGGGCTTTTTCACGCTTGTCGCCAGCCTCAACGGGCAAACCATGGTCCGCACACTTGCCGCCGCCGTCCTGGGAGCGGCCCTCGGTTTTCTGCGCTGGAATTTCAATCCTGCGAAAATTTTTATGGGCGATGGCGGGGCGATGTTCCTCGGCTTTCTGATGGCCACGCTGGCTCTGAAGATTCGCCCGGATGGATCGCATTTGCCCGCCGCCTGGCTCGTTCCCATCCTGATTCTCGGCGTGCCGATTTTCGATACCACGCTCGTCTCGATTTCCCGCTCTCGCCGCGGACTCCTTCCGTTCACTTCGCCGGGAAAGGACCACACCGCGCATCGTCTCTCCAACCTCGGACTCGGCCATCGCGGCGCCGTGTTGGTCCTCTATTGCCTCGCGGTGATGTTCGGCGGCCTGGGGGTTCTCGCACCCCGCGTCTCGTCGGGGAAGGCATTCGTATTCGCAGGATTTCTGCTCGCTGCGGCGGTCGTTGCGGTCGTGTTTCTCGAGGGTGCGCCTTTCGAGCGGCAGCCCAAGCTTCAGGGATCTTCTTCCACTCGCTGAGTTACGCTGGCGCACACCAGTCCCGTTTTGCGGTCCGGCTGTCGGGCATGTATGTTAGATTGACAATTCCTAGAGATTATAAAAATTCACATGAAACAATTTCATTTTCGCGCTGTTGTTTGCACTCTTCTGTTCCTGTGCGGCATCCCGTTGGCGGCGCTCTCTTCGCCTCCGCGGCCCGATGTATTGCTCCAAACCATGCAGCGCGAATTGCAGCGGGCCGCTACCTCGCTCGCGAAATCCGATCCCGCTCCTTATTATCTGGCCTATGCGGTGTCCGATGGAGACGGCACGACCATTGCGGCCACCGGCGGAGGCATCATCGCTTCGACCACATCCCATCGCCGCACCGCGGACGTGATGATGCGCGTCGGCTCCCCGGCGCTCGACAACACACATGGTGCAAGCCGTCCTTCTGGGATCACTTCCGGTACTTTGGCGCTGCGTGACGATCCCGACGCGATCGCGCGAGTTCTCTGGCTGCTCACGGACCGCGAATACGAGCAAGCTTCAGCCGCGTTCCTGCGCGTAAAGACGAATCAAGCCGTCCAGTCCGCGGAGGAAGACAAGTCTCCCGATTTTTCGGAGGAGAAGCCGCAGACCTACATCGGGCCATTGTCGCCGAAAGCGACGCATGACGTGAAATCTTGGGAAGATCGCATGCGCCGGGTCTCGGCCGGCTTCCTGAAATATCCCGAAGTATATTCCTCGGTGGCGCTGATGCAGGATGGCTCCAGCCGTTCCTACTTCGCCACCAGCGAAGGTGCGGCGCTCGAGCAATCTTCGGCAACCGCTCGCCTGGTGATCGAGGGCGAAACGCGCGCCGATGACGGAATGGATTTGCTGCGCGTTGAAACGTTTCAGGCCGCCTCGCCCGATCAGCTCCCGTCGGAATCGGAGCTGCTGGCGAAGGTGGACAAGATCGCAGCCGATTTGAAGGCGCTGCGCGCCGCTCCTGCCGCCGAGCCGTATGCGGGCCCGGCGATGCTCTCCGGCCGTGCCGCCGCCGTCTTCTTCCACGAAGTGCTCGGCCACCGTCTCGAAGGCCACCGCCAGCGCGACGAAAAAGAAGGCCAGACGTTCACTAAAAAAGTGAATCAGCAGGTGCTGCCTACTTTCCTGAGCGTTGTTGACGACCCGACGATGAAGGAATTGAACGGAGTGAAGCTGGCCGGCGCCTACGATTATGACGACGAAGGCGTCCCGGCACAGCGCGTGAATGCGGTGGACAAGGGCATCCTCAGGAATTTCCTGATGTCGCGCATGCCCATCACCGGCTTCGATCATTCCAATGGCCACGGCCGCCGGCAGCCCGGATTGATGCCCACCGGCCGGCAGGGAAATCTGATCGTCACCTCGACCAATACCGTGAAGGATTCCGAATTGCGGCAGCGATTCATTGACGAGATCAAGAAGCAGGGAAAGCCCTACGGCCTCTACTTCGAGGATATTCAGGGCGGCTTCACGCTGACCACGCGAGCTCTGCCGCAGGCGTTTCAGGTAATCCCGGTAATGGTTTGGCGCGTATATCCCGACGGCCGCCCCGATGAACTCGTGCGCGGCGTGGATATCGTCGGCACGCCGCTGCTTTCGCTGAACACCATCATCCTCACCGGAGATACGCTTCAGGTATTCAACGGAATCTGCGGCGCGGAATCGGGACAAATCCCGGTCGCGGCTGCCGCTCCGGCCATGCTCTTTTCAGAGATCGAAGTTCAGAAGCGCGCCAAGGGCACGCAACGTCCTCCCGTACTCCCGCCTCCCGGGTTTGAAAGTGCGGCGCCAACCACCCCGGAGAAAAAGCCATGAGCCTTTGTCTTCGTAGGGGCACAGCAGAAAGGGCTCCCAGGTCGACGGTTAGTCGAGCCTGGGAGATCGGGTGTGCCCGGCACAATTACTTGGCGTCGCTCCAGCCATTCATCGCGGCGTTCATCCTTCTCCTGGTTTTTTCTCCGTTCACGACTCACGCACAGCAATCCTCCCCGTCGAAAGCCGCGTCCTCCGATCCCATTCTGCAAGCCATGCGCGAAGAGCTTGATCGCTCCAAATCAAAACTGAAGATGGACAATGTCGCCGCACCGTACTACATCGAATACCGTCTTTCGGATGTTGATCAGTACAGCGCCGAAGCCGCGTTCGGCGCGCTGCGCGAAGAGCAGCGCGTGCACACGCGCATTGTGCGCGTGATCGTGCGCGTGGGCGATTACAAACAGGATAGCTACATCGGGCCTGGAGTCGGCGTTACCACGCTCGGCCCGATTGATAACGACGCCACCACGTTGCGTTGGCAGCTGTGGACCGCCACCGATTCGGCATACAAAGCCGCGAACGAAGCGCTGGCCATGAAGCGAGCGGCGCTTCGCCAGTACACCTCGGACCAGCCCTTCGACGATTTCGCGCATGCGCCTGTTGTCGAATCCATCGAGCCGCTCGTGAAGTTGGATTTCGATCCCAAGCCCTGGCGGGATGCGCTCGAAAAATCCACCGATCTTTTCCGTGGCGATTTGAAACTCGAATTTCTCTCGGCCTCGGCCCGTTTTCGCGCCGTGAATCAGTATTTCGTCAACAGCGAAGGAACGGTCACGCGGAATGGTTACGTCGTCTATCTCTTGACTGGAGACGGCTCCACGCAAGCTGCTGACGGCATGCGCCTCCAACGCTCGCCCTATTTCACCGCAGCAACCGTCAAGGAATTGCCGACGCCCGAAGAGTTTCAGGCGGATATGGCGAAGATGACTGATACGCTGAAGGCGCTGCGGGACGCGCCCGTCGTGGACGAGGACTATCGCGGCCCGGTTCTATTCTCAGCGGATGCGGCCAGCGATGTATTCAACGGCATGGTCGGCGGCAATGTACTTGGCAAGCGGCCCCGACCGGGAGAATCCGCGCGGACCACCGGAGACTACGCCTCGAATTACAAGAGCCGCGTCCTCCCCGTTTTTCTTTCCGTGGTGGATGACCCTACGCTGAAAACCTTCGGGGGCAAATCGTTGATCGGCAGCTACGACGCGGACGACGAGGGAGTTCGCGCCGTCAAAGTTCCCGTGGTCGAGGATGGCCTCCTCGTGAACTACCTTCTCGGTCGCGAGCCCATTCGCGATTTTCCGGAATCGAATGGCCATGGCCGCGCCGCGCCGGGCCAGTCTGCATTGCCCAATATCGGAAATCTGATCGTGCAGACGAAGCAGCCTCTCTCGCCCGAGCAATTGAAGCAAAAGCTGATAGACATTTGCCGCCAGGATAATAAGCCGTTCGGCTACTACGTGGAAACGCTCGGCGGAAACGACTACGAGCCGCGCCTGCTCTACCGCGTGTACGAAAAGGACGGCCACCAGGAACTAGTCCGCGGCGCCGTATTCGATGAACTGGACAGCCGCGCGCTGCGCAACGACCTTATCGCCGCTGGCAACGATCCGCTGGTCGGCAACCGCGAGGGGGCCGTCCCGACCACGATCATCGCCCCCTCGATTCTTTTCGACGATCTCGAAGTGAAGCGCACCGACGCCAAAAACGCCAAATTGCCCGAATATCCAGCGCCGGATCTCGTGGCTGCACATTAGCTTCTGCGCCTTTGCCCACCCCCCGGCGAAGATATTGGCAACCGGATCGGCGGCCCGGGCGTCTATCTATATGGCGCTACTTCTTAGCCTCAGGGGTCCCAAAATGGGAGTTGCCGGGGTTAGGCGGTTACGCTATAATGGGCTCATCGCGCAGGTGTCTTCGGCGCGAGGGTTTTGGCTCTAATTCAGGAGGAACGACCATGGAATGGACCACACCTCAGCACGAAGTAATTGACCTGAACTGCGAAGTCAGCTCGTACGCAAACGCTGAACTCTAGTTCTTGAATGCGTATCAAGGTCCTCGGCTCAGCCGCGGGCGGTGGGTTTCCGCAATGGAATTGCGGATGCTCGAACTGCCATCGCGCTCGCCGGGGACTTTTTAGTTTCAAGCCCCGAACCCAGGCTCAAGTCGCCGTTTCCCCGGCCCCCGCCACATGGTTTCTGCTTAATGCTTCTCCCGACCTGCGGCAACAGCTCCTGCAACATCCTGAATTTGCTCCAGCCGAAGGCTCGCGTGGCACGCCGATCTCCGCCCTCATCCTGATGAGCGCGGACGTGGATGGTGTGATGGGTCTTCTCCATCTGCGCGAGTTCCAGCCCTTGAAAATTTACGCGACGCCGTCAGTGCTCCGTGTGCTCACCGAGGAAAATTCCCTCTTCCGCAGCCTTGAGCGATCCGTCCCTCCCGTCCAGTGGGAAGCGCTTCCGCTCGATCGGCCGATCACAATCTATCAACACGCGAACGACGCGAAATCCGCCCTCACTTGCAAAGCCGTGCCGCTCGGCGGCGACTATCCGGATTATGTCAGCGCCGGTCTCCGCAAAAACCTGGCGAAAGAAGAAGCCGTGATCGGCCTCGAATTCGTTCAGGACGGCAAACGATTCTTCTACGCTCCCAGCCTCTCGGGTCACAACGATGGATGGAAATGTCGCGCGAAAGAAAGCGATCTCGCCTTGCTCGACGGCACCTTCTGGACCGACAACGAGCTGATTGACGTCCGTGGCAGCGGCAAGACCGCTCGCGAAATCGGCCATGTGCCTCTCTCCGGACCGAATGGAATGCTCGAACAATTTCCGCCGGCCGGAAAAGGCCGCCGCGTTCTGATCCATCTCAACAACACGAATCCCGTGCTCGATGAAACGGGCGCCGCAAATCGGGCCGTGCGCGACGCGGGGTGGGAAGTCGCTTATGATGGAATGGAGTTCGAATTGTGAGCGACGACAAATCCACCGCGCTGCTGCCCGAAGCCGAGTTCGTTGCGCGTTTTCATGCCATCGGCAAGGAACGCTATCACCATCAGCATCCGTTTCATCTGCTCATGCACGAAGGGAAACTCACGCGCGGGCAGCTGCAGGCCTGGGCGCTGAATCGTTACACCTATCAGAGCAGCATTCCCATCAAGGACGCCGCGATTCTCGCGCGCACCCACGATCCCGCTTTTCGACTCGCCTGGCGCAAGCGCATCATTGACCATGATGGCGACGGCACCCGCCCCGGCGGAATCGAGAAGTGGCTGAAGCTGGTCGAAGCCACGGGACTTTCGCGCGAGCAGGCCATTCGCGGCGATGGAATTTTACCCGCCACAAGATACGCCGTCGGCGCGTATGTGGATTTCGTCAGCACGCGCACGCATCTCGAAGCCGTCGCATCTTCGCTCACCGAGCTTTTCTCGAAGGATCTCATCACCCTGCGCGTGGACCGGCTGCGAGAACATTACCCCTGGCTTTCGAGCGGCCTCGATTATTTTCAGGGTCGCATGACGCAGGCTCCGGAAGACGCGAATTTCGCCCTCGCCTGGGTGGTGAAGCACGCGCGCAATCGCGAAGAGCAGGAACTGGCGCTCGGCGCGTTGCGCGCCAAATGCGACATTTTGTGGGCCATGCTCGACGCGCTCTATTTTGCGTATGTCGTCCCCGGCTGGCCGCCGCCGGGCGCGTTCCGGCCCGCAAAGGAATCAGCGTGACGCCCGAGCTTACCAAGCGCCCGCGCCTCGCGCCGGGCTGCCGCCTCAACGAAAAATCGCAGCCGTCGCGCGTGCTGCTGATGCCCGAACGCGCGCTGCGCCTCAACGGGCCGAGCCTCGAAATCGTTGAGCGCTGCGACGGCAATCACACCGTGCAGCAAATCGTCGCCGACTTGCAGAAACTGTATTCGAAAGCGGAGCCGCAAAAAGTCGAGCAGGATATTCTCGGCTATCTCGAGCGCCTACAGGAGCAGCGCGCCCTCGACTTCGAATAAGCGCCGCAGCGTCTGTTCATCGCGCAGGTTTCGTCGGGGCGCAGCAGAAAGGGCTCCCAGGTCGACGGTTAGTCGAGCCTGGGAGATCGGGCGTGCCCGGCGCGAGTGCTTGGCGCTGGTTCGCCATTCGCGCTCTTTGCATCTAATAAATTGAAGTCGCATCTCGATGACCACTCCAATCTCAAATCCGCTTGCCCTCGTCGCCGAGCTGACTCACCGGTGCCCGCTGCACTGCGTCTATTGCTCGAATCCTCTGGAGCTGAGCGTGCGAACCCGCGAGCTTTCCACCGCCTCCTGGGCGCGCGTGCTGCGCGAAGCCGCCGAGCTCGGCGTGCTGCAAGCCGACTTCACCGGAGGCGAGCCGCTCGCGCGTCCCGATCTCACCGAAATCATTCGCGCCGCGCGCGCCGCCGGCCTCTACGCCAGCATGATCACCTCGGGCCTGCCCCTCGATGAAAAGCGCCTCGACGAGCTTGTCGCCGCCGGTCTCGATCATTTCCAGCTGAGCTTTCAGGGCGCCGAAGAAGAAGCCGCGCGCGAATTTTCCGGCACGCGATCCCACGCCCAAAAGCTGCGCGTCGCCGAATGGGTCAAGCGCCACCGCATCGCGCTCACGCTCAATTTCGTGATCCATCGCCAGAATCTGCATCAGCTCGAAGACATGATCGCGCTCACCGAAAAAATCGGTCCCGGACGCGTCGAGTTCGCGCATGTCCAGTATTACGGCTGGGCGTTCGCCAATCGCGAACGCCTGCTGCCCACGCGCGAGCAGCTCGACCGCTCGCTCGAAATCATCAAGAGCGCCGAAGAGCGCCTGCGCGGCCGCATCAAAGTGGAATACGTCGTGCCGGACTATTACGCGAAATATCCGAAGCCCTGCATGGGCGGCTGGGGACGCAAAGTAATTCTCGTGAAACCGGATGGCGACGTCCTGCCGTGCCACGCCGCGAACGTGATGCCGGGAATGACGTTTGAAAATGTGGAGCAGCATTCGCTCCGGCAGATCTGGGAAGAATCCGCTGCGTTCCAGAAATTCCGCGGCGTGGATTGGATGCCCGACCTCTGCCGCACCTGCGATCGCCGCGAGCAGGATTTCGGCGGCTGCCGGTGCCAGGCTTTCCTGCTGGCGCAGGATGCCGCGGCGACCGATCCCGTGTGCACTCTTTCGCGCGCAGCGCGGAATCGTGGACGCGATTCTCCGCGACGTGAACGCCGCCGCGCCAGACGCCGCCCGGCCTGGCGTCTCCACACCGGAAGCCGAGTGGCTGTATCGCCCCAATCCCGCGTGAGCTTGCGCACTCCGCCCATATCCGCCTTCGCCAACCGGTATGTTATCTTGTCAACAGTGGGGTCTGATCTCCTGAGGAGGGCCGAATGGCATCGGCGTCGCTGCGCCGCACCGATCGCGTCTCGCTGACTCTGTTGCTGGAAGCTTCCGGCACGAACCGCCAGGGCCAGGAATTCAAGGCTCCCTCGCGCACGCTGCTGATCAATCGCGGCGGCGCCGTGATCGTCCTCGACCAGGAACTCGCGCCCGAGCAGTTCGTCCACCTGCAGCGCAGGGCCCCGCACGAATCCCACCGCAAGGGACAGGTGCGCGTGGTCGGCGAATTCGGCCGGCAAAAGGACGGCTTCCTCTACGGAATCGAGATGCCGGACCCGTCCATGGATTTGTGGGGAGTGGAATTCCCGGCGATCGCCGAATCCACCGAGGCCGTCGCGCGCATGCTGCTGGAATGCAGCTACTGCCGCAGCCGCGAAGTGGTCCACCTCAACGAGCTGGAGCTTCGCGCGTTTGAAACCAACCGCGGAATCGCGCGCCATTGCAAGACCTGCGGCGTGCCCAGCATCTGGACGCAGGCGCCGCACGAAGACGAGGACAAGCTGGCGCCGCGCCGTCGCCGCGCGACCGATCCGCCGGGAGCTCCCGCGTCTGGCGAGCAGCGCGACCGCCAGCGCATTCGCCTGAAGACTCGCCTCACCGCGTGCATCCGTCAGGCGGGCGCGGACGATGAACTCGCCGTCTGCGAGGATATTTCTCCGGTGGGCATGTGCTTCCGCAGCAAGCGCCGCTACGCCGCCGACGCCGCGATTGACGTAGCTGTTCCCTACTCGCCCGATGCCGCCAATATTTTTCTGCCCGCCCGCGTGGTTTACTCCGAGGAAATGCCCAAGGCCGGCCTCTTCCGCCACGGCACCGAATACCGCCGCATCGGCGCCCGCACGCGCTGATCTTGACCCGCAAAAAGTGTGTCACTTAATTAGGGTACCTTTCCTTTGTTTTGAATGAGATACGAGGGAAATTACTTTGCATGGTGTGTCGAGTAATTTCGCCCACGGTAGCCACGAAAACGGCGGGACCCCCTTCGATCAGTGTCGAGTAGCGTGCACGTCCGTCCTTTGTTTTGAATGGTTGGCTCGAAATCTACTCGGCACCCAGTGTCGGGTAGAAAAGCGGTAATTCGTGACTTGTGATTCGTGACTCGTGAAGCGCCCTCCGGCCGACGATGCCGATTGGATCGTCAGAAGCGCAGACCGAGATCCCTCGTCGGCCGCAATGCGGCCTCTCTCGGGACCGTGATCCTAGTCGGATCCGAGGTTTTCAAAGAGCATCGCGCTCTCGCTCGGAGGGCGGACAACTTTCATCACACTATTTAGGCTGGCACGATGGCCCGAGAGTTTCAAGAGTTTACACCGAGAAAAAAGGACAGGTTATAGGACTGGACGAATGGGCACGGGGTCGCGTGGTACGTTTGCCGAGGACGGAATTGGCGGCGTGCAGGGGCCCCTAACGGTGGGCCACCCGCCGTTCCCCCGGCCGTCGGTACGGCGCTCTCGCATGGCAAACACCTCTGAGGCAGTCCATGAGTTGTACTAAATTGCTTCCGCAGTCGCCTAGCTTGCGCCACGGGCGGTGCCAGCGACGATTGGACTTAATACAGTGGCGTTCCCTCTGCCATCGCGGGAATTGCGACTATGCCCTTTACGTTTTCGACAAGTCTTCGCGCCGGGGGTACGGTGGGATTGCGCGGGTAGGTCTTGCCGTCAAACGAAAGTATTGCCCCATAAGGGTGCACGATGCCTCCACCATGCACTTGGACGGCTATATCGTCCAACCATTCGACTTGGTCCCTAAAACACGAATTGAAGGCCACGCGATGGTGATCGAATGACTACCTCGTAGGAGGAACCTTTGGCGTAAGTATCAGAGTGGTGCTGCCGCCGCTGCCACATGACGCTGGTCTGTAAAGTAAACAATGACTTGCTGAGTCCCTTCGTCCTTCAGGTCAACGAAGGCAGAAGATATCGTGTCGCCTAATAATCGTATAAGGGGTCCCTGAGGTAATCCTGGAGAAAACTCTTTAGGTCACTTTGCCGTTTGGGAGTCGGCTGACGCAGAGTCTGGGCAAAACAAGTAACCGCCAGGAACATAGAACAGACCATCACAACCGCCGCCGTCATCGAATTCGTGGTGAGAGATTCCTTCCGCATGTTCATCCCGATCAAAAGCAGTCCATGAGCTGGCGGGTGGCCCAGGCTTCTTTGTTTCGAATCATTTGCGCCGCGTTCGAAACTCCGCGCGCATGATACCATCGCACTACTTAATCGGAGAGTACGTAGTTGCGGGTGCCCCATCTTTCGCGCAGCGAAGCGTGGGGCTTTTGGTTCTGTCATCATGCCGAAAGGTCTCAAGCGCATCTACGGTTTCGGCCACTTGCACTTCATCACGTTTAGTTGTTACCGGCGTCTTCCGTTACTCGGGACGGCGCGTGCCCGTAACACCTTTGTTCGAATTCTCGGCGAGGTCAGAACAAGGCACGGGTTCAAGCTCATCGGTTACGTGGTCATGCCCGAGCACGTTCACCTACTCGTCTCCGAGCCTTTGCACGGAACACCCTCAGTCGTTCTGCGAGTCTTGAAACAGCGGGTCTCCAAGTGTCTGCGGGGCACGGGGTGCCGGCGCACATCGCCAGCGCAGCGGAGATTCCGCTTCGATGCGTCCGAGGGCCGTTTGCCGCAGTTCTGGCAACGCCGCTTTTACGATTTCAACGTCTGGAGCCGGAAGAAAAGGATCGAGAAACTCAACTACATGCACATGAATCCGGTGAAGCGAAGGTTGGTGGAGAATCCGAGGGACTGGCCGTGGAGCAGCTGCGCGTTTTATCAGGGGAAGGGACAAATTCTGATCGCGATGGACGGACCCGAATGAGACGGAATGGTTAGGTCAGCGGGTCGAGGGCCCGGAGAAAGACCCCACGCTCGCAAAGCGAGCATGGGGCACCCGAAAATTCTAAGGCTAAAGCCTGGGCCACCTGCCCTCTCCGTTTACGGTTTCAACGGGCGCATGGGTCACCCGCTGTGATTTCATGACTCCAAGCGGCGGAAGGTAAAACCTCGCGCCAGTAGATTAATTGTTCCACTCTTGGGAACCAGTCCTAGCTCGTAGTGCAGGTATGAATCAAAGTTATCGTATGGATTCGACTCGCTCAGCGATGTCTTCCACGCCGATTCCGATCGGCATCGAGCCCCGTCGAAGGCGTCGGCGGTGGTCCGTTTGGAGGCAAAGTCAATGTCAAGACGCAAGTATGTCGCGTCCTCAAAACGCACTTCAAACTTCGTGCCGACTTCGGAATAGAGTCCAACGATCTCCATAACAAAGTCGTCAACTTCGTCTCGTCGGTCGGTCCGGATCGAGATAAGTGCCATGTCATGCCACTTGATTCCAGAAAACCTCTCAACTGCATCATCTCCAATCATTGAATCCCTCACTAAAACTGGGTTGGCGGGTGGGCCACCTGCCGAGCGGATCGCGCCATCGATTTGCGAACTCATTTGCTCAGCGTCTTGTAAGGGCACCCCAACGCGTGTGTCGAACTCTTCGACGCCGAAGTTCTCTCACGGTCTCAATTAACGCATTACGAAGGCCGCGCAACTGTCTAATCGTTAGCTCCAGTAGAGGACTCTCGAGAGTAGGCTCCCCCATGAGTCTGACGTGCAGATCGCCGGCTTCCCGACGGCTAAGTCCTATCTGTTGATCGAAGTTCGGTAACCGGAATCCATGAAGAACCTCGTTTAAGACGTTGCTGAGGCACAGCCTCTCGTTCAGCGAGAGCGAAACTGCATAATCGTGACCTTTTGATTCGAATTTCATGACCTACTAAAGGCTATCAAAGTATGTTTTTCCTTCAGTCGGCTGGCCCATGCTCTGACTTCTCGAATCATTTGCGCCGCGCTTCGAAATCTGCGCGCATGATACCATCGCACTACTTGACCGGGGAGTACGTTGTTGCGGGTGCCAACGGACGATGCGTACAGCACGCCTGGCGTTTATTTGGATATTCACCGCCCTAGTCGCCATCCTTGCGGCGGGGCCAGCTGCACGGGCGCAAGACCGACCGATGGACGCCGCGGCGGCGCAGATCGCGGACGCCATCTCCCACGCCAAACAGAAAAGCGTGATCGTCCTCGATTTCTCCGGGCCCGACAGAAAAATCACTCCGCTCGGCCAGAAACTTGCCGACGAGTTCAGTGCCGCGCTGGCAAAGTCCGCCCCGAAGCTTCATGTTGAGGATCGCTCGGAAATTCCCGGCGTGATAAAGGCAAAGTCGTATCCGCTGGACTTTGTGGATTGGGGAGAGCTGGCCCATGCGTTCGCGCAGGAAATTCACGTGCAAGCATTCGTTATGGGCGAGTTATCCATCGAAGGCGATCAACTGAAGGTGGCGATTTCGTCGTACCGCGCGGATAACGGGAAAAACATCAACTCCGCTCAGATTGCGCGGCCGATCTCCGATGACGACAGGAAGGCGACGGCCGAAAATCTCGCTGCGGTCAGTCCCTCGATCGCCCCGGACGACCTTCAGGCGAAGTATCCGGCCAGCGGAACCCACGGATACTCCTTTCCGACCTGCCTCTATTGTCCCAGGGCCGATTACACGTCAGAAGCTCTGAGCAGAAAAATTCAGGGAACCATTGAATTGTTAGCCGTGGTCGGCGAAGACGGGCAGATCGGCGACGTTCGGGTATTGAAGCCGCTGCCTTTCGGGCTGAATGCGTCTGCGATCAAAGCGTTAGGAACGTGGCGGTTGAAGCCTGCGACCGGACCTGACGGCAAGCCGGCCGCGGTGCGGCAAATCATCGAGGTCTCGTTTCAATTGTATTAGAGCGTGACGAAGGCAAGGGCTGGGAGACAGAGAGGCACGGCTGCCGGTCTGAAGACCGGCGCTACAAGACCCTGAGCCGACGGCGGCCGTTACGAAGGCGAATGGGCGGCTGGACGCCAAGGAAATGCGCCGGGCACGATATATCGTGCCCCTACGAGACGATGACGGGAATTATCAGACGGCCATGGGGGCGCGTTCGCGGGAGCGGCGCGCGTGGTAGTGCATGGCGATATTGAGGTAAACGTTTCCGCAGGGAGTTTCGAAGCACAGGATTGTCGCTTCGGAGTCCTGGCCGGCCTTATCGCACTGCTCCTGCGTCAGCAGCGCGGGCGGATAAACTTTGAACTGGAATCCGCGATCGTTGAGCTGGGTGACAGCGTTGCCGATGACCATGTTCGCGAGTTCGCAGACGGCTTCCGGGACGATGGACTCGCTGGGATCCACTTCCGTGCCCGCGAGATAGCTCGCGACTTTCGCGGCTGCTTTCGGTTCCATATCGAGAACGATGCGCCCTTCGATCTGTCCCTTGAACATGACCTCGGCCGCGAGACCCTTTTTGCGATAGCCGTCCTCTTCCATCGCGAGGTCGGCAATCTTCGCGGGCTCCCGCATCATTTCGGCGAGAACGGTATCGAGCGAGCCGATAAACGGCTGGATCAGGTCCATCTTCATCGGACTTTCCCTTCTGTGCACGGTGATGGTTGGCGGCGCGGTCACGCCGTCGTCATTGAGCACGTAGCGGATAATTTCGTAGAGAGCGTCGGGCTTCACCGGCTTCTGGACGAAATGGCGCGCGCCCTTCTGCAGCGCGGCCAGAATGTTGTCCTGGTAGCCGACGGAAGAGACCATCACGACGCGCGCATCGGGATGTTCCTGCACGATGCGCTCGACGGCTTCGATGCCTTCCATCTGCGGCATGGTGATGTCCATCAGGACGATATCCGGCTTCGTGCGGGCGTATTCCGTGATGGCCGTGCAGCCGTCGCCGGCTTCGCCCGCGAGGCGTCCGCCGAAGGACTCCACCATCTTCGCGAGACTCTTCCTCGCGAAGACCGAGTCGTCCACGATGAGGTAGCGGACGGGCTGGCTATCTTTTCGGGTCAAAGCTTCAAACTGTTTCATGACGATCTCCTTCTGAGGACCTGTATCTCCGGCGGCCACACCGCTCGGAACAGCCGCCGGCTCGGCCTGTTGCGGCCGATCGGGAAGACATTTGGCTTGCAGAGTGCCTGCAAGCGCAGAAAGCGAAACCACGCGGCTGACAAATCCGCGCGTGATTGCCGATCGAGGCATGCTATCCACAACGCACGTGTCGGGACTTTGCGCGAGCGTGACGCCGCCCGCGGCCTGTATCGCGCCCATGCCCGCGGCGCCGTCCTCGCCCATGCCCGTCATCAGGACTGCGACTGCCTTGCTGCCGAACGTGCTGGCCACGGAATGGAACAGCACATCCACGGACGGACGGTGGCCGTTGACGCGCGGCTGATCCACGATGATCGCGACGTCTCCGTGCTCCATGTGGCAAACCTTCATATGGCGATTGCCCGGGCAGATCAGCGCGCGTCCGGCGAGCAACAAGTCGCCGGATTGCGCTTCCTTGACTTCGAGGCCCGAGGCTTCGTCCAGCCGACGCGCGAACATTTCCGTGAATCCTTCCGGCATGTGCTGCACGACCAGCAGACAGCCCGGAAAATCCTCCGGAAGCTGGGAGAAAAGATATTGCAGCGCGTTGGGACCACCAGTGGAAATTCCGATGGCCACGATGCGCGAGGGCCAGCGCGGTTGCGCGGGAAAATTGCGCGGCTCCTTCCGCTTCGTCGGCGGCACGGTGATGATCATTTTCGGCGGGCCGGACGAGGCCGCAACCTTGATCTTGAGCGCCAGCTCGGAGGCGATTTGCTGCAGGCGGCCCGAAGCGGCGTCCTGCGGCTTGGTGACGAAATCGAACGCGCCGAGCGCGAGCGCTTTCAGCGTGAGGGCGGCGCCTTCCTCGGTGTGCGCGCTGACGACGATGACGGGAACGCGATGCTTGCGCGTGATCTCGCGAAGCATTTCGATACCGTCCATGCGCGGCATATCGAGATCGAGCGTTACGACGTGCGGGTGCAGCTCCTGAATCTTGCGCAGGCCGATCAAGCCATCCATCGCCGTGCCCACGACTTCAATCGAGGGATCGCTGAGCAGAGTTTGCGGAATGAGCTTCCGCATCAGCGCGGAATCGTCCACCACGAGCACGCGGATTTTTTCGCTCATGCTATGGCTCCCACCGCGGGGATTCGGGACAGATGCGACACGACCGCCGGAACGTTGAGAATCAGCACGACGGTTCCGTCGCCGAGGATGGAAGCGCCGCTGACAATCGGGGAGGTGACGAGCTGATCTTCGAGAGCCTTGATGACCAGTTCTTCTTCGCCCATCAGGCTATCTACGGCGAGGCCAAACTTGCGGCCGCCGGTGCCGATCACGATCACGAAGAGGCGCTCTGCGCGCTCGCCGCACGGCGTGCGGCCCGAGGCGGTCGAGGCGAACGAGCGTGAGTACCTGTTCGCGCAGCTGGAAGACTTCGTGGTCGTCAATGCGGTGTATTCCATGCTCGGTGATGCGCGTGATTTCCGCGACGGAAGCGAGCGGCACAGCGTAGAGGCGTCCGTGGACGCGGAACAGGAGCGCACGAATACTTGCGAGCGTGAGCGGCACGAGGAGGCGGAACGTGGTGCCGCGACCGGGCACGCTTTCGAGTTCGACAGAGCCTTTCAGGGCTTCGAGCGAGGACTTAACGACGTCGAGGCCGACGCCGCGGCCGGAAATTTCCGTGATTTCGTCCGCGGTGCTGAGGCCCGGCGCAAAAATCAGCTGGAGACCCTCCATCTCGTTGAGCTGGATGGCTTCTTCGGCCGAAAGAATTCCGCGCTCGATGGCGCGGCGGACGATTTTTGCGCGATCGAGACCATGGCCGTCGTCGGAGACTTCGATTACAACCTGGTCGCCATCGTGGTAGGCGTTCAGGCGAATGGTGCCGTGCGGGGATTTTCCCGCAGCCTCGCGCTCCGCGGCCGTTTCGATGCCATGATCGGCGGCGTTGCGGACCAGATGCGCCATGGGATCGGAAAGCGCGTCGAGAATGCTCTTATCGAGGTCGGTTGTTTGCCCGGCGATTTCGAGCGAGATCTCTTTGTTGCGCAGCCGGGCGACGTCGCGAACGATGCGCGGAAAGCGGCGGAAAAGCTGCTCGACGGGAACCATGCGAATCTTCATGACGGACTTCTGCAGCTCGCCGAGCACGCGGGACTGAAATGCGAGCGCGTCGGCCAGTTTTCCGCGAATGGGATCCTTGGAGTGGCGGCGTTCAAATTCTGCCATGGCCCGCTGCAGCATGGATTTCCCGATGATCATTTCGCCGACCAGATTCATTACGGTGTCTATGCGCGTGGCATCCACGCGAAGCATGTTTTCGGACGCGGCGTGGGCAAGGCCACCGGGCGCGGCGGCTTCGGGCGCTTCATCGTCCTCAGCCTGGGATAGCGAGGGCACTGCCGCTTTCACGCCTGCCGAAACTGCGGCGGCTTCCGATTCGATCAGGATTTCCAGCAGGTCGCGCGGCGCGGATTGCAGCACCGGGGTGCGCTCGACTGAAATATTCGTAACCACGGACGGCACGTGGCAACGCTTGCGGATCCATTCCGCGGGTTTTGTGGTTGAGAGCGCGGCCTGAATGGATTTGCAATCGTCCACGGGCGCGCCGCTTTCCGGACGCTGCGCCAAAATTCTGCCGCAGCCCTCGAGCGATTTTCGCGCTATTTCGAAAGCGGCAGCCGGAAGCAGCGCTTCCGGGTCCAGTTGCAGCGAGATGTTGTAGACGTTTTCCCCGCGACGCAGTGCCTCGACGATCATCAAGCGCTCGTATTCCGTCCATTCGAATGTCGTTTCGGCGGGCGCATTCTGCGCCTGTGAGGCGGGCTTGTTCAGGAGCCGGCGAATGTGTTCGTGGAGGGCGCCTCCGGCGGGCGGCTGCAGGTTGCTCTGATAGGCCGCCAGCATTTCGTGGAAGGTATCGGCGGCGGTGAGGATCACTTCAGCGATCAGGCCCGCGTTCTGCTGGGCGAGCTCCGGCGTGAGCACGTCTTCCAGATCGTGCGCGAGCTCGCTGAGTTCGCGATAGCCGCAGGCCGCCGAATCGCCCTTGAGCGTGTGCACGGCGCGGCGAACATGGCGAAGCTGTTCGAGGTCGCCGGGGCGATCTTCGAGCGCGAGACCCGCTTCGTTCATGCCCTGGAGAATTTCCTGCGGCGCTCTCGAAGAAAAGGTCGCGAAGCTCGGAGGCCTGCTCGTCGGACGGAAAACTCACTGCGCCCCCTCGAGCCGCTGGTAAACGGTCGCGTTGTTCTCGTGAATCATGTGGAATTTCTTCGTCAGGCCGAAAAGGCTCTCCGCGTGGCCGACGAATAGATAGCCTTCCTGGATTCAGGCAGCGGTGAAACTTTTCAATCAGGCGCTTTTGTTCGGCTTCGTCGAAATAGATCATCACGTTGCGGCAGAAAATGGCGTCGTTGTGCTGCGGCAGATATTCGGTTTTCAGATTGTGAAAATCGAATTGCACCAGGCTTTTCAGCGCCGGCTTGATGGCGTACTTGTCGGCGACTTTGTCGAAATAGCGCAGGCGCGTGGTGTAGTCCACCGTATCCATTTGATTTTCGCTGTACACACCCTGCTGAGCCGTGAGCAGCGCGGAATAGCTGATGTCCGAAGCAATGATCTCCACTTTCCACGGCGGCGGGATCAGGGGCTTGGGCGTCGGCATGTCGAAAGGGAGCGGATTGCGCAGGTAGTAATAGGCCAGCGCATCGCAGACCATAATCGCGAGCGTGTAAGGCTCCTGGCCGGTCGAGCAGCCGGCGCTCCAGATGCGCAGCGACCAATCGCGGCGCTCCTGTTTTCGCTTCAGGATTTCCTCGAGGACGACTTTCTGGAATAAATCGAGCTGCGGGCGGATGCGGAAAAAACTCGTTTCGTTGACCGTCAAATTCTCGAGGAGCGCGGTCAGTTCCTTTTTGCCTTCGCGACTGGTCAGCAGACGGTAGTAACTGTAAAACGAATCGAGCTGGCAGGCCTTCAGGCGGCGCTGCAGGCGATCGCGGAGGAAATGGGTGCGGCGCTCGTCGAAATACATGCCGCATTCCTGATAAACCAGCGTCTGCAGGAGTTTCAATTCGGGTTCGGTGAGCGGGACCTGCGTCGTCAGTGTCGTGGTGGACATTCGTTCCTCGGTGATGATCCTGGTCCGGCCTAGAAAATTCGTTCGGCGCTGCCCACAGGGACGGCGGCAGCGGATTCCGCGACGTCTTCGAGGCGCTGAAGTTCTCCCCGCTGCAGAATCCGGTTCAAATCGACCAGAATGACAAGCCGCCCCTTCAGCTTGCCGACCCCGGTGATATAGTTCAGTTCGCCTTCTTTGAAAACATTGTGCGGCTCTTCGATATCCGAGGGAGGAATCCGCAAAACCTCGGACGCAGAATTCACCAACAGGCCGATCCTGCGCGATTCCATTTCGACGACCACAATCCGATTCTTTTTGTCCGGCTCGAACGTTTTTTCTCCGAAACGCTTTCGCAAATCCACGACGGGAATGATCCGCCCACGCAAGTTGATGACGCCCTCGATGTAGTCAGGCGCATTGGGGACGGAGGTGATTTCCGGGACGCGAACGATTTCCCGCACCATCGAAATCGGCAATCCGAAGGTTTCCCGGCCGATCCGAAAGCCGACGATCTGGAGATCCTTGTCCATAGTGGATTTGTGAGTTTTCAGGATCGGACCATTTCCGCATATTCCGGCGCGGCATGACGGTCAGAGCCCAATCGGCGCCCGCCGGAGTGCTTATGGTCGGAGTAGGTTTCTTCCAGAGCGAATCGGTCCATGGAGTCGAGCAAATTGCGAGATAGCTTGGACATTTGTTCTGCAGCGGCGGCCAATTCGGTGGAGCTGGACGTGGACTGCTGCACCAGCTCGCGCATCCGCTCCATCGAACGCACGACGGCTTGCGCGCCCGAGGCTTGCTCTTCGACCGAGGAATTAATTTCCTGGGTGATTTCGGTGAGGCGGTTGGTGGCCTTGGCGATTTGGGCCGAGCCGCTGGACTGCTCCATCGTGGCGGCGCCGATTTCCTGGGAGAATTTGTAAACTTCCGAGACCACGTCGGAAATCTTGTCGAGCGCGAGACTGAGATCCTTATTGAGCACGAGTCCTTCCTGAACCATGGAGGTGCTCTTGTCCATGTTCTCGACGGCCTCGCGAGCAAGACGACGAGTCGAGGCGGCAGCGGGGATA
>CAWJGQ010000006.1:0-11020 GCA_963842425.1 uncultured Acidobacteriota bacterium
TCACTCTGGGTGGAAGGAGTCAATGCCGTCACGTCCGACGTCGAGCTGCAGATCATACGCGAATCCGTGCGCCGCGACCGGCCGTTTGGAGCGTTGGAATGGACGCTCGAGACGGCGAAGGCTCTGAAACTCGAGAACAGTCTCCGTCCCCGGGAACGACCCAGGGGAATCGAACCGCCCACCAAAAACAAAACTACGTAGTTTCACCGAACATCGCTTATATTTAGGGATGTCCCCTTTTCCCTTTTCTGTCCCCTTTTCCGCGATCCAGTCGTTCGTATGAATTCCGGCGATTGGAATATCTACGCTTACGCTAACAACTCTCCCTGCTCATTCATCGATCCGTCCGGTCTAGATGTAATTGACATAATCATTAAGGCCTGTACTCCCAAACCGAAATGTCGAAATGTCTGTGCAACAGCTAAATTTGGCGGGCTCGACAACGGAAACACTGGCGGAATAATCTGTTGCGGCGGGCGAACTTACATATGTTCTTGGTGGCCGCCGAACAGCTTTAAGTTTCAGTACCAGTGCACTCTGGAGCATGAAGCAACCCATCAAGAAGAGGTTGATTGCACTGGAACAGATCTTCACAGACCGGCAGAATACCGATAATTGGAGGCAGCATTAACGCCGACGAATGCACCGGCTGGAAAGCGGGCCTGGCGTGCATAAAGGCTGGTCAGCATGAATGTGACTCGTATTTTGGAGTCCAGGCGGCGCCATGTCTCTCGGCATACGAGGACGCTTTTGCAGTGCGATCGTCATATGCCAGGCGTATTGCAAATCGACGGCGGGGTGCACATGACGACGCAAAAATTGTCTGAGCCTTTCGCTCTTTACGCACTGAGGTTTTGTCGGAAGCTGCCTTTAGTCGGTTCGCTTTGTTTCTTGTCTCTTTCATGCCGCATTGATGTGGATGAACAAAGCGCAATGGTCAATAAATCAGGGAAAGTGCGGCCGCCTGTTGCGACTCGAAAGACAACTACAACCGGCTCGTCGGCTAGGACCATCGTGAGCGGGGAAGAAGCAATCGCATTCGCCGAAGACTACCTTAAGCAGTTCGGCGAACTGGCTGCACCGTACCGCTACGTATCGGAGTCTAGCTGGGTGCAGGGGATTTGGTGTGTTATGGTCTCGAGGCGACCAGAAACGCCGGGAGGGTACACGGTCGTCATGGTCTCTGCCGAGGGTAAGATTATATCTGTTACCCGTGGCGAATGAGATGCGTGGAGTGAAAGAGAAAGGCATCCAGGGGGTCAGACCTGAATGGCACGAGGTTAAGGAATAAGTGCCTGTGGGCACAGAAGTTGTGGCAAACGACAAAACCACTTAAACTAATGCGTCAAGGGGGTCAGACCTGAATGGCGCCAGGATAACCGATGCTATTAGCTACCATGGACTTACAGTAACACACGTAGTGTTAGTATTTTATACGTTCATATACTATCTCTCCTCGCTCGATCCGCCTCTTGGCTTCTCGACGTGTGATCCCGAGAAGCCGGTGGGCTTCGGCCGGCGCTTCACCTCGCGAGGCTTGTATCGGTCCGCTCGATCGCCGACGCGGTTCTGAACGACCAGGTCCAGCAGCAGGGGAATGTCAGCAGCAATCTGCCTGGGCTCGTACAGATGGATCTCCTCAAAGGCGGCGAATGGTCTGCCGGCGCTATTGAAGCTCAGCTCGCGTGGCTGCACGTCGCGACCCCGCGCAGCCTCGGCCATTACTCCCCGAATTAAGTTATAGGCCAGCAGATGCATCGCGATCTCTTTACGCACCGTGTCGGGACGCTTGCTCCGCAGCATCTCCATTCCCATCGTGGTCTTAGCGATCTTATGTCAAGCTCTGCATTCCATCGTTGTCGGAACAGATTTCGTAATGCGGATGCCGAAAGCTGCTAGGACACGAACGCAACCGCTAGCCTATGCACCATGTGAGTGCCTGCCCAATGCATTGCCCACGTCAATTCAACCGTCACGATGGTGATTTTTAGCTGCTAAGCTGCTAGGACACGCAACGCAACCGCTAGCCTATGCACCATGTGAGTGCCTGCTCAATGCATTGCCCACGTCAATTCAACCGTCACGATGGTGATTTTTGGAAACGCCTGGGAAGAGGTATTGCGAACTGTACTGTGAATACGTACAGTAGACGCGATTCCATCCTCAGGAGAGGTCTTATGACGATGGCACGTGCTCAATTGGTCGATGTGTCTCTGGCTCGCTGGTACCACTGCATCATGCGCTGTGTTTGCCGCGCGTTCTTACTGGGCGAGGGCGATCAAAACCGCAAGGAGTGGCTCGAAAACCGGATCGAGGAACTCGCAGATGTCTTCGCAGTGGCCGTCGGTGGTTTCTCGGTGCTGGATAATCACTTGCATGTGCTGTTGCGGCTCGATCCTGATGTCGCCGAAGCGTGGTCGGATGAAGAAGTCGTTCGGCGTTGGGGACGGCTGTACCCGCCGCGAGACAAATCCCGCCGGCCAATGCCCGTAACCGAGCACTGGGTTCAATGGCGACTGTCTGACGCTCAGTGGGTCGCGACCGCACGCCAGCGGCTGCAAAGCCTGAGCTGGTTTATGAAATGCCTGAAGGAACCACTTTCGCGTATTGCCAATCGACAGGACAAGACTCGCGGAACTTTTTTCGAGGGGCGGTTCAAGAGCGTTGCGGTCTGCGATGAAGAAGCCCTTTTAGCAACATCTGTTTACATCGATTTGAACCCGGTGGCTGCTCAGGTCGCGACAACTCCAGAGACAAGCGATTACACTTCTATTAAGCGGCGATTGGAACATGTCGAGGCTCAAGATGCGACCGCTCTGCTGGCCGCAGCGAAAGACGGCAGTGTTGCCGGCTCGTGTGCCGCGGCCGGTCTGGAAGATTCTCTTTGGCTCTGTCCGATCGAAGACCGCCGTGGCTTGGATTCATCCCGCGAGGGCATGATGCAAGGCTTTTCGCTGGGGAGCTACGTCCAACTCGTCGACTACACCGGGCGACTCTTTCGCCAGGGCAAGGCTTCGATTTCGGCGGAGTTGGCCGGGATCTTCGAGCGGCTCAATTGCAGCGCCCAAAACTGGCAGGCCCGGCTCGAGAAGCTCCGTGACGGCCGGTTGCTGGGCCGTTTCTTTGCGTGGACCCGCGCCAAGCTGCGGGAAGTCGCCGAGCGGCTCGGCATGCGGCGCCCGGTGAATCTATCCGGATGCCCGGCCCGCTGACGCGACACTTGATGACGTCGGATCGGTGCCGCCCGATTGCCTCACCTTAACGCGAGAGTGGGGCCCTGCTCGCGCATTTCCTAGAACAAGCCGTCGAACCATGTCACACGTGTAGTTATCGTCCGCGGCCAGGTCCGCTTGATCCCAGCCGCCACTCACTCCGGTGCTTCATTGCGCTGCGCCGTCGCTCGAAAGAACCATCCGGCCCCATGGATTACCGGTGATGCCCTTCGACCGCGATGCATGTCCTCGCACTTGCCACTCACTCCGGTGCTTCATCGCGCTGTGCGCCGTCGCTCGAAAGAACCATCCGGCCCCATGGATTACCGGTGATGCCCTTCGACCGCGATGCATGTCCTCGCACTTGTCCTCGCCCTTCGACCGCGATGCATGTCCTCGCACTTTGTCCTCGCACTTGTCCTCGCACTTTCGATGCATGTCCTCGCACTTGTGTTGCGATTAACCACTTTTCATGCCCGAAGTGAGCTAGACCGAAGTTCCAGGGCCGTTTAGTGGGAATCCCAATAGCAATAAATGACTTACGGCGATCTCGACTTCCTGTTTCTGGCTACATTTTGATTAACCTCAGTGCTTCCGCTTGCAAGGCGTCGGCCTCCGTCACCTGGTAGAACGTCGTCTGCATTGGATCGCCGGTCACCACACAGGTGTTACGAGAGCGTGTTCCCAGATGAGCCAGCAAGGTTCGAAAGCTCTGGACCGGCAGACCGTCCGGCGTCTTGTGCGTCCTCTTTTTCAGGCGCGCCGACTGCGAGGCTTGCGCGGGCAGCACCGGGTCGCGGCGCTTACGGTCCACGGCCAAATCCTCATCCTCGAACAGCAGCGGTTCCCAAGCTTGCCGCAGGTGCCATTCCACGTAGAAGGCCAGCGCGCACAAAAAGATGTGTGCCCGCACTCGGTCGGCCGTGCGGTGGTGAATCGGGCGCACCAGGAGATCGATGCCCTTCAGACATCGGAACGACTGTTCCACCAAGGCCAGACTCTTGTAAGACCGCACGCCGTTGGCAGCCGTCAGCCGTTCGGCCGGCTCGCTGGTCCGGATCACATAGATCCCATCCAGAAGCTCCTCTTTCTGGATTGCGGCTTCATTCCGTGCCCATCCCAGGTACCCGTCACGGATCGTCAGAGCGAAATGTTTAGCCATTTTATAATGGTTGATAATCTTGCCTGTCCTCACGCCGATATCGGCCGCCGTCTCGGGCCCGCCCGCTGGCCGCCTTACGCTCGCTGCCAATGCCTCCAGTTCGGCCTGCGTGGCCGCCAGCAGTTCCTGACGCTTGTGCCGACGCTGCTCGGCCAACTGCCCGTTGTAGCAGGCCACCAATCGTTCGCCAGGGAAATCCGGAGAGCTGATCTCCGCCAGGCGTTCGGCTTCCAAATGCTTCTTGATCAGATGGCCCTTGGCCATCAGGCGGCGGATCGCGCCGCTGCGCAACGCCGAGATCCAGCCCAGGCCTGGGTGCTTCTTGAGCATGTCAATCTGAGTTTGTGTGAGCATACCACGATCGCCAACCAGCACCACTCGCGATAGGCCGAACTGCTTCGCGAGCGTCTCGACCTGATCTGGGACGGTTTTGGGATCCGCGGTGTTACCCGGATAAACATCCACCGCGACCGGCCGCCCGTCGGCATCGGTCAGCATGCCATAGACAATGATCGGGCAGCCGGTCTTGCCGTCGCGATCGTAGCCGAAGCGAGCCAGCGGACAGGTCTTCCCCTCGTAGTAGCTGCTGGTGACGTCGTAGAGCACGAATGCCCCTTCATGGAGATGCCTTTGAGCCAGTCTTTTCTCGATCGCTCCCTGCCGCTTCAAGAGCCAATCCATCGCCTCATAAAGGTGATCCTCAGTCGCGTAGGCGACGCCCAGCTCCTCGGCCAAGGTGGTACTGTGCCAGTGTCGAGTGTGGGCCAGTTTCGAGCTGGGAAAGAGCAGGCGTTCGGCGATCATGGCGATCACCAGGTCACGTTGTGCGGATGGTTTGGACGCGATAAGTTCTTCCAGCCGCAGCTTGCGGATCATGGTCAGGACTGCGTCCACGTGGCCGTGCGCGACGTGCGCACGATGCGAAAGGCCTCAGCCGCTGGAACGAAGGTCTCGCCCTTGAGGGACCGTTTGATGATCTCGATGACATGCTCGGGGAGATGGGAAAGGTTGCCGAGAGTCTCATGGGTGACGGTCTTTCCCTTGCGAATGGACCGTCGGAGCAGATGGGTGACGTAGGTCTTTCCCTTGTAGACCCTCCTGGTCGTGGCCACATGTACGCCGCCGCGTCGTGCTGGCATGCGGCTATAGTGTAGGAAACAAGGACCGTGTCAAGAGGAAGTCGTGCATTTTTAGTGGCTACATTTTCCAGTCGAAATCGCAGTTAATGCCTGATCTACGTTGGACTTATGTCAAAAATGGCTCGGGAACTTCGGGCTAGAGGATCTTTCGAGATTTGCGGATGAATGGCGTATAGCGACAGGCGAAGAGCCAGAAACAAGCCTTACGAAGTCGAAAACAAAGGAAATTGTCGTTGCAGGACCTAGGTCAACCGCATTATTCACCATGCATTTGCAGGCGCTACATGACCGGGTCGACTGGCTACTTGCTGGTCTGCAAGGCCCAGATTACGTAGCCGCGCGCGGTCTTATCTCATTAGCCGAGCGAATTGATGATTTTCGCGTCCTAATGAAATCATGGCTGGAACGCTGTCCCGATCCCCTGAGAATGGCCTGGGGACTCGACGCGGTGCGGACCGTCTCGACCTTGGCGGATGCACGTGAGTTGGCGTCACAGTATGTCGGCTTTGTTGTTGACGAAGGCATTGTTTCAGATTTTAGTTATCAAGCAAATCGTTTTCGCCAATCAACTGTTGTGGCGTCCAAGCAATTAAACCGATTTGCGCGTTGGAGTATCCTAGAATCGGTCCGACAGACTTTTCGACTTACCAATGAGGGATTGACAGTTTTGTCGGAGGCTTCCGGCGAGAAGAATTATCTGGTGCGCGGAGAATTCGACATCAACACGATAGCAACGGCTGCGACGGTTTGTTCACGCCAACGTCTGCCCGACGTGCTGAATGAATTAATCGAAATTGCCGAGGATGTTCTCGTTGCGGGAGACGCCAAATGAGAGCACAATCTGCCGTGTGGCTTTGGCCTGGCAGCAGTGCTTCAACAGCGCGTACGGAATCAGGCCCGACAAGTAATACTGAGTATCGCGTAAAGCAAGCGTACCTTCGGGTGTTCGATCCTGCGAGGGATATCACCAATCGCGTCAATACTGCCAAGGAGGCTGACCAACAAAACACGCCGGCGCGAACAACGATCCCTGCCAAAGGGATGGAAGCGAGTGACGAGATGGGCACCGATGAAGTAGGAATTATGAAAATTGCTGAAGTGCTCAACCGTATTTATCGGATGTCGGAGGAAAACGACGAGCACAACGCGATTGATGTTGTCTGCGACTTTATGGATGACAATCTGCTTGCCGGAAACCTCGAAGTATGCGAGGACACGTTAAAACAAGCTAATGTCAATAAGCTTTTGCCATCACTCATAATTTCATTTTTGATGGCGACTCGACGGGCAAAACAGTACCTACCGTCCCGAAAAGAGTTTATAGATGCTGCTCTGGCAAAAATAGCAAAAGAGCGAGGCGAAACGGTGGCCGAGAGTTTACTCGGAAAGTACCGCTAGATGGCCACCAACTACCGAAGGGTACTTAACAGAGATTCGAACGACATATTTGTCGCCACCGTGCTGCTAACCGGTCCGCATGCTGCCATAATTTATCGATCTTCCGATGGGCGCCCGCGGCGGCTGCATCTTGCTGGTTTGGGGCACTGTGCTAGCGTCGACGAAGATCGCGCGTTTGCCCACGATGGGCACATTTGTGTCGGCACAAATCTTCAACGGGATGACGCGGTCGCGTTAGCGGGTTATTGTCGCCGAATCTATAAAGCAAATGCTCGGCACCGCCAGATTCCGTACAATCTTCGCTATGATCCAGGAACGCGGTTCGATCCGGATACCGGCGAGCTAGTTCTGGGAGAAACGGCAACCGGATTGACTTGCGCAACATTCGTCGTCCACGTGTTCAGTTCTTCTGCAAATCCTATTCTGGATGGATCTGGGTGGCCATCAAGGCAGAAGGATTTAGTCAGGCAGCGCTTTCTAGTCGAAAGTATGCGACCCAACTACCCTGTCCAGGCGAGTCTGATCGAGCAAGAGATCGGCTGTCCTAGAATTCGGCCCGAGGAGGTAGTCGGCGCGTGCCTAGAGGAAGATCTGCCCGCCGATTTTGATCGGTGCGAAGCAAACGGCTATTTCGTGGCGGGACTATTACAGGCCAGCAAGGAACGATTGTTCCTTCGAGAGAATGCGAGTTAAGCCAAAAATATGGCCACCGGAGGGCCTATCCGCTGATCCAAGAACGCAACCGAGTCAATGGAAGCGAGTTGCGCGGTCGTCTCTGGTGACGGGGAGCGGATCGGGTTGCGACCGGGCGCATAAAACATACCTTTCGACCAATTGGCCGGAGGGTTCGATGTGTCTCTAGGACTGAGCTTGTTCTTGAACGCGTTTGAAGACGAACTTCAGAAACCGTTCAACCCGTTCGCCAATTCCGGGATCTTTCGACTCTCGATTTCCCGCGATGTTCAAGCGTTGGATCTTGGGATTCCTGCGAGCTCCATTGTGTCACGCGCGGTGTTTGCGGCGCGTTCCTCGTAGGCAAGGAAATCAACTGCGCGACCAGTGGCTCGAGAACCGGCTTGAGGAACGTGCGTGGGTCTTTCCTGTAGCCGTCGGTGTTTTCTCGGGAATGGGTAATCATCTGTACTTGCTACTGGAGCTTGACCCGTTTGTCGCCCAAGTGTGGTAGGACGATGGGCCAGTCCGATGCAAGAGGCGAATGTTTCCGCCTCGGGCGGCCAAGTCGCGATCGCGACACACGATGCCCGTTATCGAGCATTGCCCCTTACTGCCCGCGTGACTACCATCCGCTGTGCACGTCCTTACTGCGTTTATTCTTCGCCATGCGACGGTAGGGCTTTTCGTCTGTCCCGGATGAGCTCGGCCCGCAAGAGGTCTGCTTTGGCGAGATCCGGACGTCCGTTCTTGTTCCAAAAGTCTGCACGGTTAACATACCACCGTGGCTCATCTGGTGCGAGTCTAATGGACTCCGCGTAATCTAGACTGCCACTTTCGGCCTGGCCAAGAAAAACGTGACACTGTGCACGGCAATTTATCGCGAAGCTTCGCTCCCAGGGAGTCAGGGGGTCGAGGCCCGGATTATCCCCGAGCATCTTGTTCATGTCTTCAATCACCGGCTGGAACCACGAAGGTTCAGGACGGAGAACAGCCGTATAGATCGAGTTCTGCGTGTGTATCAAGCGGGCGTAGTTCCATTCTGGGAACATCTCGAGGCAGTGATAGGAGTCGCGAAAAGCCGCGTCTTGGTAACTCGACATGTCCTGGGGCGTGAGCTTGTTCCATTGGTTGCCGAGGAGGTAAAGACGGTCCTTGCTCCGTTCGATGAACGCGCCGCCGTATTGCGGCGCGAGAGCGATCGCCTCTGAGCACCGAACCGCGGCGTTGCTGTATTCTTCACGACTGCGGAGCCTCTTCGCGTCGCGAACGAGCGAAACGGCTTTCCGAAACTCACGCAAGTGAGGGTCTGGACCCCAACCCGTGCGAGGCTTGTCGCCTGTGCGATCTGAATAAATGCCGAGCCGGTGATAGGTAAGCAATTCCCGAAGACAATCGACGCGAAAAGCGCATTGCCGAAAGCCTTGCTCGGATGCAAGAACATCGGGGCCGGCAACGTAAACTGCCGCGACTTGGCCACTTGTAAGAAAAAGCGGAGAACCGCTCGCCCCGTCTCCAAGGGCGCCGCGGAAAAAGACCAATTGGCGCTGTTCGAAGGGGACGTCCTCGGACTGGAACTGGCTGGTCATTTTCCCGATTTGAGACACACAAAAACTTGCTGATGCGACTGGACGTTGCGTGACCTCGGGAACTTCGATACTGCCCGGGTACCCCAACAGACCGGCGGGTCGGCCTCCGAGCATTCTGAGCATCTCATCGCCGGCAAGCTCCAGTTCAAGGGGCAGCACATGCCCGTCATCCGAGAGTTCGAGAACTGCCACGTCGGGGCCGCGATTGGAGATCAAACCATCTCCGGGCTCAAACGACCTGACGTGGAGCCCTTCGTCCATCACCCGGAGGGTGCCAGGGTGATACCAGACGCGCTTGACCTTTAGGGCTGACGCTGTGCCGTCAAGGATAGCAAAAGACTCTAGCCCGTGCGAGAACAAGTCAGCGGCGTGGGCCGCAGTTGCGACGAGACGATGCCTCCGCGAGATGACAAAGCCAGATCCGAACCCACCAAAAGGACATGCCAGCATAACAAGGCTCGGTCGGAGACGCTCCCCAACTAAGCGGAGCTGCTCGCTGGCGCCGGGATTTGAATTTCCGACCGTTACGGGTTCCCGGGCCGTCGTTTTCACCGCGGAGGTCGTCGGCGACTGGCGCTCTGACGGAGCCTGCCGCGAGCACATCCGAGACACCGAGCATGATCGCTAAAACGATACAAAGGCCGCGCGAACGGGCAGGGTAGAGCCTACAATCCCCGCCGCGGATGCAGACGAATCCCTCCATTCTGCTCGTCCTGTGGCACGCGTTCCCAAATTATCGATCAGCGAGCGGGCAATCGCATTGGGAAAAAAATGAACGATCGCCATCACGGACTCCGCGTAACCAGGATTCGTCGCTGGAAGGTATTCGGGTTGACGCCTTGCTCTCTTGGTGCAGAAGCACCTATCAAATCGCGGCTAACGTTGATGTCAATTGATTTCGGCTGACGACCTTCAGCGTGAACGAGTAACAAGTAGGCTGCTAGGACGAGGCTGCTAGGACATGAGGCTGCTAGGACATGCAACGCATACATCAGCCTAGTCGCCCTCCCTGCCCGAACTCAACCGGCCATTATGGTGATTTTTGAGAACGTGTTTGGATCGAACTTGCGAGAATTGCTGTGAATGTGTACAGTATCCGCGTTGCTGTTCACCCAGAGACTTCGCATCACGATTGTGCGCACTCAATTGGTCGATGCACGCTCCGTACCTTGCGCACGCAGTCGCCGCGTGATGTCGATTTTGTATCATGTCAAAAGCCAGCCGCCACCCGCCACCCGCTGCAAAGAGCACCTGCGGCAACACTGTTATGGCAACTGCGACAGGGTAGACGATCGCAAAAAAGACGACGGGCTGATGCCATCTGAACATGTCTTTAATCGGCTTGAAGAATAACTCAGAGTAGGGCAGTATTGTGGCTCGATCGAAAAAAAGGACAAGCACAATGTACACCGCCAGCGCCACCGATCCGAAAACCTCGAAGCCAACGACAAAGAGCCGGATATCCCGACGGGTGCGAAGCTCAACCTGACCGATCGTCAGAATGGCTGCCATGGGCAGTCCACCTATGACCAATTGTTGGGGGATTAGGAAACCCATCGTCGTCTTAATTAACATCAGGTGGAGTGCGACGAACGTCACACCGATCATGATCCAGCTCAATCGCAAGCGTGGCAGCCTCATGGCTTGTAGACCTCGGTAATCGAGCGTTACCGAATGAATAACCGCCTGTTTCGTCCCGGCATAGACGTGTTGTTCGCGCTCTGCGTTGCGCCAAGGCCCGCTTAACGCTCGTCTCGCCGGTTCAAAGGTTGGCGCGTACAAAGGCCAGCTTGTCTGCGTTCGCATGATTATTGTGCTCACGAATATTTCCAAAATTAAATTTTTGAG
>CAWJGQ010000007.1:0-777713 GCA_963842425.1 uncultured Acidobacteriota bacterium
TCTCGGCAGTCGCGCATCGTGTGGAAGATCTGATCGGACGTTTGCGCGATGGCGCGCTGCAGCCAAGCGCCGAAATCGTGGATCTGTTTCTGCAGTCCGTGGATGTCCTCAAGCAATTTCTCCACCGCCAATGGACGAGCGACGCCGAAATGGCCGCGGCGGTTGATCCGCTTCTTGCGCGCATCGCCGATCTCGCGCCGGAAGAAGCGCCGGAGCAGATCGGCGGGGACGGCCGCGAATCGGAAGGCGCATCGGTCGCGGAAGCGCCGACGGCCGGGGCGGTGCCAGTGGCCGCGAGCGCGCGTCCTGCCGCGGCACAAGCATTGCCGCAGGCCAAGTCCGTGCGCATTTCGCTTGAATGGCTCGATCGCATGATGAATGCGGTCGGCGAACTCGTCATCAACCGCACGCGCATGCTGGGCCGGCTCACCGAACTTTCGAAGCTCGTCGAAGTGCTGCAGTTCTCCAAGGCCCGCCTTGCGAGCAAGGTTTCGGATTTCCAGGAGAAGCACGAGTTCAGCCGCGTCTCCAATACTCTGGTGCCCGGCGGACAACAACTGCACAAAGACACGTTCCGCGGACACGCCAACGCGCTCGCACCCATCACCACCAACGATCTGCTCGAATTCAGCGACCTGGAGATGGACCGCTACGACGACGTCAACATTTTGTCGCGCTCGCTGACCGAAATTTCCGCGGACGTCACCGAAGTCCTCACGCAGCTCGAGGGTTTCATGGGCCGCGTGGATTCGGACATTGATGAATTCACGAAGCTCGCACACCACTTGCAGGACGAGATCACGGCCGCGCGCATGGTGCCCATTGGCAACCTTTATACGCGCCTATCGCGCACGGTCCGCGACGCTGTCAAGGCCGCCGGTAAGCCGGTGGACCTTTCACTCGAAGGCGCGGAAACCGAACTCGACAACAATATCGTCCAGCACATTTCCGATCCGCTGATTCATCTGGTGCGCAATTCCGTGGCGCACGGAATCGAGGATGCCGAAACGCGCCGCCGCGCGGGCAAGCCCGAAAAGGGACGCGTCTCCGTGCGCGCCTATCACCGCGGCAATCACATTTTCATTGAAGTGGAGGACGACGGCCGCGGCATCAACTACGAAAGCGTTCGCCAGAGCGTCGTGGATTCCGGCGCGATGTCCTCGATCGCGGCAGCGGAATTGACGGAGCGCGAGCTGCGCGAATTTCTTTTCCGTCCCGGTTTCTCAACCGCCTCCTCCATGTCGGAGCTGGCCGGCAGGGGTGTTGGCCTCGACGTGGTGCGCGCCAACGTCCACGCGCTCAACGGTGAAATCGAAGTTCGCTCCGAAACGGGCCGCGGCGCCTGCTTCACCGTGAAGGTTCCGCTGACGCTGATCATTTCGCAGGCGCTCTTCATCCGTTGCGGCACATCCGTGTTCGCATTTCCTCTCGCGGTGGTTGACGAAATCCGCCGCCTGCGTCCCGAAGAAATTGAGGACGTTGGCGGAAAGCTCCTCACGCGCGTGCGCGATGTCGTCACGGAAGTTGTGAGGCTCGACCTTCAGCTTGCGCTGCCGCCTCTGGAACCGCTCAACGGATATTTTCATATGGTGATCGTGAAAGTGGCGGGGCGCCAGGTGGGCGTGGTCGTCGAGGAAGTTTTGGGGAAAGACGAAATCGTCATCAAGAACCTGGGCGATTACCTCCGCCGCGTGAAGTTGTTCCCGGGCACCACCATCGCATCCGACGGCAGCCTGATCCTGCTGATTGATTTGAACCGCCTGGTCTCCGCGGATACCGCCGAACGCCACGCCCTGCCTGCTTCGTCGCCTGCCGCGCGCGTGTTTGCGCCGGGTGCCGAAGCGGTCGCCGCCGGCAGCATTCCCTCCGAAGCGGTGGACGCCATCGAAAACGATCGCGTAGTCGTGGTCGCGGACGATTCGATCAGCGTGCGGAAATTCGTGGGCCGCATGCTCGAAAAGGCCGGCTACCGCGTGAAACTCGCGTCCGATGGATTGGAAGCCTCGGAAGTAGTCGCGCAGGTCGGCTGCCATCTGGTGATCACGGACCTCGAAATGCCGCGCATGAATGGCTACGAGTTGATGGCGCATCTGCGGCAGGATCCCGCGACGCGAAAAATTCCCGTGCTCGTGGTCACATCACGCGCGGGAGCGAAGCATCGCGATCGCGCCATGAAGGAAGGCGCGTCCGGCTTCCTGACGAAGCCGGTGCAGGAAGATCAATTGATCGCGACCGTCGAGAGCCTGATCGGCTCGGACGTGTCGCAAGGGCGGCCCGCAGTTCGGGTCCCGGTACGGCAGAGTTGAGATGATGAAGACGCCCGACAAGAAAATCCGCGTGCTCGTGGTGGATGACTCCGCCTTCATGTGCAAGGTGCTGCAGGAGATCATCAACTCCGATCCTCAGCTCGAGGTGGTGGGCCAGGGGCGCGATGGGCGCGACGGCGTGGCGCTTGCGGAGTCGCTGCGACCCGATGTGATCACCATGGACATCAACATGCCGCACGTGGACGGTTTGCAGGCGACCGAGCAGATCATGACGCAGCATCCGCGTCCGATCGTGATCGTGAGCTCGGAATCGCGCGAAGGTGCCGCAAGCACGCTGAAGGCGCTCGAGCTGGGCGCGATTGATTTCGTCCCCAAGCCCACCAGCGGCATTGACCTCGACATGAAATCCGTGCGCGAGGAACTGACGCGCAAGCTGAAACTAGCCGCCAAGGTTCGCGTGGTACGCACCGCATCGCGCTCGAAGACTAACGTGGCTCCCGCGCCTGCATCCGCCGGCGCTGCCGATTTTTCCGGCGCAGCTGCCGCAGCCGCCCAGAACGGCGGAAAGATTCCGATGGTTGTGATCGCCGCGTCCACCGGCGGCCCGGCGGCGGTGACGCGCGTGGTGGCGGGATTGCCGAAAGATCTTCCCGCAGCCGTGTTTCTGGTGCTGCATATGCCCGGAGCGTTCACCAAACAATTCACCATGCAGCTGGCGGAAGTGACCTCGCTGCCCGTGAAGGAGGCAGAGCACAACGAGACGCCTCTTCCGGGAACCATCTATCTCTGCCCGGGCTCGCACCATCTACGACTTTCGTTCGGAGGAAAGATTTCGCTCGATTCCGGCCCACGCATCGAGGGCTATCGTCCCTGCGCCGATGTCGCGCTCGAAACGATTGCGTCGTACGCGCGTGCGATGACGGTCGGCGTCGTGCTCACCGGCATGGGCAACGACGCGGCCAAGGGCGTCAAGATGGTGAAGGCCGCGGGGGGCTACGTTCTGGCGCAGGACGAAGCAACTTCGGTAATTTTCGGCATGCCTGCTGAAGCAATTCAGACCGGAGCCGTGGATGAGATCCTTCCCCTGGACAGCATCAGCGCGGCCATTGAAAAGCGCGTCGCGAAATTGTGCAAGCTAGTCCCGGTGGCAACCCGATGAAATCCGCCGGCGAGCATGACCCGAAATCGCGCCGTGTTCGCAAGTCGGAGACGGTCGTTCTTTTTTTCGTGGCGAACCAGATGTTCGCCATCGCCGCGGACGACGTGCAGGAAATTCGCAGCACGGACAGCCTGGCGGGCTCGGCCCATGAAATTGAGACTCCAGAACTGCCCAAGGTGCGGCACACCATCGAGCGCGGACTTCGGACGTACTACGTCGTGAACGCTGGGGCGCATTTCGGTTTGCCCGTCACTCGCCCGGCGCTTGTCCTGATCCTGCGGCAATTTCGCGCGGCTCTGCTGGTGGATCGGATAGACCGCATGGCCGAAATCCCGGCTGTACATCCGCTGCCCATCGCGTTCACGGGCGAAGAGCGCCGTTGGTACCGCGGCCTGGCGTACCTGGACGACCTGGTGATCCCCGTAGTCGAGCCGACCGGACTACTCACGCCCGAAGAATTCCACAAACTCGATCGCGCCTCCACGTTGGCGGCGTCGCTGCGAGAGACGGAAGCGGCGGTGCAGGCATGAACGCCATCGAGAACGCGCGCGAAAACTCGTTCGTGCTGCTCCAGATCGGCAGCCGCCGCGTCGCGCTTCCCGCGGGTCTTGTAGCGGAGCTGGCGCCGCCGGTGCGGCTGCACGCATTTCCTCACACCTCAAAGCTGATTTCGGGAGTAATTGTTCGACGCGGGCGAATCGTGCCCGTTTACGAGGCAGCGCTCGTGCTGGGCGGCAGAAGCTCCTCTTCGCACCGGTTTTATTTGATCGCGCGCTGGCAGACCGGCAACGCGACCGACCTGGGCGCGATTCCCGTGAATGGCGAATGCGAGCTGGCCACGGGTGAAATGCAGCCGCCGGCGATGGACCGGCCGCCATACGTCGCGGGAACGCTCGCCGTCGGTGAGGATTCCTTCGACGTAATGAATCTCGACGCGTTCGTCGGCGCCTACTCCTCGGCCGCTGCCGGATCGGTCGGCGCGGAGTCGCGATCATGAACGCGCCCACGAATCTTCCGAAAGTCCTGTTGATTGACAGCAACGTCTATTTCGCGAAGCGGTTGGGCGATGCGCTGAAGCAGCAGGGATTCGATGTGGTTCCGTGCACGCAGGCAACTTACGCGCTCACCATGCTGGAATGGGACGCGCCCGCTGCGATTGTCTGCGCCACCAACCTTCGCGAGATGGGCGCTTACGAGATGGCTCCAATTCTTCGCGCCGATCCGAAGACCTCAGCGATCCCGCTGATCGCCGTGGGCGATGGAGGGGGCCAGGCGCTGCTCGAAGCGTATCGGGCAGGTTGCGACGACTATGTGGATCGTCGGCTCCCGCCGGCAGATATTGCGGCGCACGTGAGGAATTTTCTGGTCAGCCGCCAGGACGGCTTTCGGCCCACGCAGATGCTTTCGACCGCGGAGACGGCGCTGAGCGGCAACCTCTCTCATCTCGATCTTCCCGGCGTCATGCAGATGCTCGGCCAGGCGCACCAAACCGGCGCGCTGCACATCAACGCGGGCGATATTGACGGGATCATATTCTTTGAAGGCGGCGAAATCTTTCATGCGGAATGCGGCCTCTTCTTTGGTGACGAGGCCGTGACGCAGATCGTGAAGACCTGCCAGTGCGCCACCTCGGGCGTTTACAAATTTGTGTACGGAGCTACAGCAGCGCAGCGAACCGTGCTGCGCTCCGCCACCGATCTGCTCCTCGACGCCATGCGTGAATTCGACGAGGACCAGCGCGAAGCGGAAGAGAGTCTTGCGGAAACTGATCACGCGGAGAAGGAGTCGTCATGAGCGATACCGGAACCCTCACGGCTGCTCGCGTTCCAACCGTCTATTTTATTGACGATAGCGCGACGATGCGCGAGGTGATCAAGATCGCCTTCCGCAAGGAAAACATCCACGTCGTCACCTGTCCCGACGCCGCGACCGCGATGGCGCAATTTGACGAGACGGCGCCGGATGCCGTGATCACCGACGTGATCATGCCGGATAAGGACGGCTACGAGGTTTGCCAGTACATCAAGCAGCACGAACAGCTTGGCCGCACGCCCGTGATCCTGATGTCCGGAGTCGTGAATCGCACCGTTGCCGAAAGGGCGATGGCGGTAAAAGCAGACGAACTGATTCGTAAGCCATTTCAGCCGCAGGATTTAATCGCGCGCGTGAAAAATCTGCTGAATCCGAAAATCGCCGGAAGTAGCGCCTCCGATGTCTCGACGAGCGATTCGCCGGAAGGCTCGCGCGCTTCTTCGCAAGCATTGTCCGGTCTATTTTCCCCCGGTCCTGCACCCGCGGCTCCTGTAAGCGTCGCAGCTCCTCGAGCGGTGAGCGCCCCGGTGATGGTGGCTGCACCGAAGCCAAGCGCACCCGCGCCCGTTGCTCCGCGTCCCGCGCCGATTGTCTCTGCGCCCGCAGCGGTTCCTGTTTCGGCGCCCACGTCCGCCGAGATGCAAAAGCTGCGCAATGAAATCCGCAGGCTCGAGCTTTTCGTCAAAAAGCTCCAGGCTGAAATCGAAGCCGAGCACAAATATTGCGAAGCTCTCGAGGCTCATTTCAAGACACTTCAGGAATCCGAATAGCCGCACACTCCCCGGCGCGACTGCGCCGATTTGGAACACACCCCGCGTTGCTCCTGTGAAACTGGCAGGCGCAGCAGCTTGACCCGCATCGGCGCACGCCCTAATCTGTATTCACCTCTCACAGTCAGGCGGTCACAGTTCGTCTAGGCGCATTGTTTTGGAGGTTGGATGGGGCGCCGCAGCGAGCAACGCATCGCCATTTCCTTTCCGGTCACAGTTCGGGGCTCCGATTCGCGCGGGAATCAATTTACCGTGGCTACGGAGACGTTCGACATCAGCCTTTCTGGCGCGTCCGTGAAGGGCCTGAACACGATCGCGGAACCCGGCGGGAAAATTGATATCGAGTTCGGGGACCAGAACGCCCCGTATGGCGTGCAATGGGTCGGCAAGAGCGGCAGCTCCAAAGCCGGACGCATCGGCGTGCGCTGCCTTGAACCAGGGAAATACATCTGGGGCGTTCCGGCCAGAGGTTCGGAGACGGACAACTACGATCCATCGAAGCCGGAGCCCTTGCCTCGGCGGCCGTCCGAGTCGGCCGGTGCTTATGCCTCGCCGGCTTCCTTTGGCGGAGACGAGCGCCGAAAATTTGCGCGCCACACCTGTCGCATCGAAACGCAAGTGGTCAGCGAAGACGGCTCCACCGGCGTGCCCGGCACGATCACGGACGTTTCACTCGGCGGATGCTACGTGGAAATGCTTTCTCCGCTGCCCGTGGATTCGACCATTCATTTGTCCCTCAATCCGGGAACGACAACTTTGCACATGTCGGGCAAGGTACGCTCGTCGCAGATGGGACTGGGGATGGGTGTGTCGTTCACAGGGATGGGGCCGGAGGATTTCGAGAAGCTGTGGCGTTTTGCGCCGCCCACGGCCGATGCGAAAGCGGCCGTGAAGGCGTCGCCGAATCGGTCCGCGCCATTTCGCCAGAGCGCACCGCCGCGGAACAGTGAGGCGAGAGTGACTGCGCGTTCGTACGGGTTGGCCGACACCGACCACCTTGATTTGTCGCCGACCGGGGAAGCGCTCGATGCACTCGTTCGCCTTCTGCTGCGCAAGGAAGTATTCACGCGAGGCGAGCTCGCCGAGGAGCTCGAGAAATCGAAGATTGTGAAGTGATTCTTTCGGACCTGCCGCGCTTTTTGCCGCCTACGAATCAATCGAGCCCTTGCGAGTGCAGGAATTCGCGTGCCACGTCGCTCGCATCGCGCCCTTCGCCGGCCACGGCGTAATTCATCTTCTGCATCTGCGCGTCCGAGATCTTTCCAGCCAGCTCGGCAATGGCAGCGCGCACCTCCGGATGCCGCGCAAGGGTATCTTCTCTGATGATCGGCACGGCTTCATACGGCGGGAAGTAGTGCTTGTCGTCCGCCAGAATCACCAGGTCGCGCGCGGCAAGCAATCCGTCGGTCGAATTTCCCGCGACGAGATCCACTTGCTTATCGAGAAGCGCGCGATAGAGCAGGCCGAGATCGAGAATTCGCGGCTGAGCGGAAAATTGCAACCCGTACACTCGCGCGAGACCGGGATAACCGTCCGGGCGCTCCATGAATTCGTAGCCGAAACCGGCGCGCCAGTCGCGGGTGTAGGGCGCGGCTTCGCTAAGAGTTGCAATATGGAGCCGGCGCGCGTCTTCCCCGCGCACGACTATCGCGAATGTATTGTTGAATCCGAGCGAAGGCAGCACGTCGAGCGCGAATCGCTTCCTGTATTCGGTCTGCACCTTTTGAAAAACAGCGGAAGGATCGGCTTCGATGGGATCGTGCAGGATCGCGGTCAGGGCTGTGCCGGTATATTCGACATACGTGTCAATGCGCCCGGCGAGCAGAGCCTGCTGGCAAATATAACTTCCGGCGAGATAGAAGCGGCGCTCGACGCGTAGCTTCGTGCGCGCCTCGAGATGCTGGGCCAGAATTTCACCGAGAAGCGCCTGCTCGGGAAAATTCTTCGAGCCGACCACGATGGTGTCGCCCCTGCGCGCGCTGCAACCGATGAGGAGCGCGGCGGCGAGGCAGAGTGCCGCCGCGGATTTCAGCAGACGCACACGCGGCGTTGTCATCGCAACGTCACCGCGCGGGCCGCAGGCGGCGTTCGAGCACGCTCAGGCAAAAATCGGCCAACAACGCTAGTGCGGCCGCGGGAATCGCGCCCGCGAGAATCAGGCGATTATTCACCATGGCCAGGCCACGAAAAATGAACTCACCCAGCCCACCCGCCCCGATCGCCGCTGCAATCGTTGCGACGCCGATGGTCAGAACCGTTGCGACTCGGACGCCCGCAAGCACGGTTGAAAGCGAAAGCGGCAGCTCCACCTGGAACAAAATCTGGCGCGGGGTCATGCCCATTCCGCGAGCGGCTTCGCGGACGGCGGGGTCCACTCCCGTGATTCCGGCGGCCGTATTGCGGATGATCGGCAGCAGGGCGTAGAGAGTAAGCGCGGTGATGGCGATGCGGTCGGCGCGCTCGCCGAGCCACGGAACAGGAAGCAGGAAACCCAGCAGCGCGAGGCTCGGAATTGTCTCGGCTACGTTCGCGGTGCCAAGGATCGGTTTTGAAAGCCACGGACGCCGCGCGACCAGAATTCCGAGCGGCACGCCTATGGCGACGGCCAGCAGCATCGTCGCGCCGACCAGCCATACATGCTCGAGCGTCGCTTGCAGAATTTCATCGGCGTTCTGCGAGAAAAATCCCACCACGTTCATTGATCCCTCCCAAATTCTTCCAGGGCATGCAATTGCGCGACATAGGCTGCGGCCACAGGTTCGTGCGAGTGCAGGAAATCCTTCGGCGAGTAAAGTCCCTTAAGAGCTCCGCCCTCGACCAGGCCGATCCGCGTGCCGAGCAGAAGCGCCTCGCTTGTATCGTGCGTGACGATGACGATGGTTTTTTTCAGCCGCTCCTGGAGCGCGAGAAATTCCCGGCGAATTTCCATGCGCGTCAGCGGATCGAGCGCGCCGAATGGCTCGTCCATCAACAGAATGGGCGGATCGGCGGCGAGAGCTCGCGCGACGCCGATTCTCTGCCGCTGGCCGCCGGAAAGCTCGTGCGGGTAGCGGCGCAGGAATTGTCCGGCGTCGAGGCCGACCAGCGCGAGCAATTCCTGCGACCGCGTGCGGATGCGCTCGGCGGGCCATCCTTCGAGCCGCGGAACGAGAGAAATATTTTGCTCGACGGTGTAATGCGGAAAAAGCCCCGTGTCCTGAATTACGTAACCGATGTGGCGGCGCAGAGCGATGGGATCCCATTCCAGCGTGGAGCGGCCTTCGATGAGCACCTGGCCGTCGGTTGGCTCGAGGAGGCGGTTGATGAGTTTGAGCGCGGTGGTCTTTCCGGCGCCGCTGCGGCCCAGCAGCACCAGCGTCTCGCCGCGCCGGACCGTGAGGCTGAGGTTCTGCAGCAACGCTTGACCGTTAGGCAGGCGGTATCCGGCGCCGCGGAATTCGATGATGGCGTCCGGCGCCGCGGCTGCTTCAGTGCTCATGTGGAGGAATCCTTCTCGAGGAACCGTCGTATATCGCGCAGAACGCGAGACAGCATAGCTTGTGTGAGCTTGCCGGTGAACGTATTTTGCTGGCTGGGATGGTAGGAAACGAAGAGGCGCGGCAAATCGCCGGGAAGCTTGTAACTCGCTCCGTGGCCGAATGGAAACGCTGCGGCGCTTGTAATCTCGCCGCGGCTCTTCAGCAGGCCAAGATAGGCGCGCATGGCGATTCCGCCGAGAGCGAGAATGGCACGCGGACGAAGTATTTCGAGCTCGCGCTCGAAATACGGGCGGCAATTTGCGAGTTCAGATGGCAGAGGTTTGTTCGCCGGCGGAGCGCAGCGAAGCGTGGCCGCCATGTAGGCGTTTTTTAACGCAAGGCCGTCATCGCGGTTCGTCGAGCGCGGCTGGCTGGCGAATCCGGCGCGATGCAACGCCTCGTAAAGAAAATCGCCCGAGCGATCGCCGGTGAACATGCGGCCGGTGCGATTCGCGCCATGCGCGGCCGGCGCGAGGCCAAGAATCAGCAGCTTCGCGCGCGGATCCCCAAACCCCGGAACGGGTTTGCCCCAATATTCCCAGTCGCGATACGCCAGGCGCTTTTCGCGGGCGATTTTCTCCCGATAACGCACCAGGCGCGGGCACGCGCGGCAATGGACGATCTCTTCATTCAGCTGATCGAGCGCGTTCAAAACAACCTCGCATAGCGGGAAAATGCAGTGCAAGCGTCCCTTGAAATGTGTGTCGAGTAATTAGGCACGGATTGAGCAGGAATTGCGCTTGCGAAGGCGGCCGAATGACGGCTCGTGGGTCCCGCGTCATCTTCGTTATTCCCGCCATTTATTCGGCTCCTTTCGCCGGAAATTTTTCCGGAACCGGACCGTGCCGCCGCGGCTCTAATGATTGTTAGCATCTGGCACGCCGCTAGGTTAGCATCCGGCGGGTGCAGCGCAAGAGTGAGCGCCTGTGGACTTTGTTGGATGCTCGCGGGCGGACGCAGAGAGCGCTGACAGCTTGCTGGCTGAGGCAACTCGGAGCCAAGAATGTTCGCCGGGCACGATGTATCGTGCCCCTACAAAACCCAACTGAATTCCACTAGGATGGCACGGACCGAGGGCTGACGAAATTGAGGGTGAGTTGAGGCGATGATTAACGGGCGCGAAAAAATCGTCGTCGTGGAAGCGGATGCGGCCAGCCGCGATCTGCTGGTGTCGGCGATCGGGAGCACGGGCTACGACGTTGTGGCGTTTGCGTCGGCGCGCGAAGGGCTGGATGCCGCGCGCCTGCCGGGGACGGATGTGTTGGTGCTGGACGCGGCAGTGGCTGATGCGGGCGCGCCCAGCGCTCATGAAGTCGTCGCGACAATTCGCGGTTCCGCGGTTACCGAGGGAGTCCGCGTAATTGTGCTGACCGGTCCGGGCGCCGGCGATCGCGCCGCGGGGCTCGACCTCGGCGCTGACGACGCAGTCTCGCGGCCATGGGACGCGGCTGAACTGCTGGCGCGGGTGCGGGCGCAATTGCGGGTGCGGCGCGCGGACCAGCAGCTCCTGGACAAAATGCACCTGGCCGAAGAAGGCCAGCAGATCGCGTACACGGCCTTCGATGCGCTGGCAGTCACGGAGAGGATGGCCAGCGACGCGGTGTCGCTGAACCGGCGACTGAAAATGGGACTGGCCGGAGTCTTCGCGATTGCCGTGGTGATGGCGGGAACATATTTTCTTTTTGCCCACAGCGCCCAGAAAGACATAAAACTCAGCGCCACCACGATCGCGCGACTCGAACGCGGGATCGTCCATCAGCAGGATTTGATGACCGAAGCGCGCAAACTGCGGGGAGAGCAGGGGGCCGACAGCGCAGTGCCTATTGGGAAGGATGAGCTGCAAAAGCAGGCGGCGGACCTGCAGGCAAGAATGGCGGCCGCCAGTTCGGACCAAAGTGCGGCGCTTCGCAAAGAACTGGACGACACGAATGCGCGCCTGAAACGCATCGAGCAGGAGGGCGACTCCGCTGAAAATTTGATTCGCGCAGATGTGAATAGCGTCTGCCTGCTGCACGTCGCGGTCGGATTTCGCAATCAGCAAAACGGCCAGCGGCTGCGCTACGCCGGCCTGAACCCACAGGGCGAACCGCTGCAGGATAGCGACGGCAATCCCGTCCTCACGATGCAGGGGAACGGACCCGAGGTGCGCGTGGACGTGTTCGGCACCGGATTTCCGGCGGGCGCGGACGGGCGGATTGTGACGAACAGGCACGTCGCGCAACCGTGGTGGGACAACGACGAGCTAAGCCAGGTGACGAACCAGGGTTTTACGGCAGAGATCGCGTCCATTCACGCGTATTTTCCGGGCGATCCGCGTGCGTTCACCGCGGAGATTCAGGAGATTTCAAAGGATACGGACCTGGCGACAATGAGGATCAATTTGCAGGACCTGAAGCGCCCCGCTCTTACGATTGATGCCGGGAAGGCAGCAGCGGTGACGGGCGAGCCGGTGGTTTTGATGGGGTACGCGACGGGACTCGCCGCAATCCTGGCACGCACGGATGAAAATACGGCGCAACAGATCATGTCGCATAGCGGCAACGACGTCTCGCAGGTTTTGGACGAACTCGCGCGCCGCAATTTGATTCATCCGCTGATCACGCAGGGCCACATCGGGGACATTCTGCCGGACAAAATCGTGTTCGATGCGCAGACTACGTCCGGCGGCTCGGGCGGTCCGCTCTTCAACAAAGACGGGAAGGTGATCGGCGTGACGTTCGCCGTCCTCAAGGGATTTGGCGGCTCGAATTTCGGAATTCCCATTCGATTTTCGGAGCCGCTGCTCGCCTCCGCACCCTCTCGCGCGTCGAATTGACGCACATTTGCGCCCGGTAGCGGGAGACATGTTCGGTTATTCGACTAATCAGGAGTTAGCCGGACAGTGTGTTATAAAGACTTCACGAATCCGAGGAGTCGTTTCGACTCCTTCGAGCGAAAGATCGGAAGGAATGCGACGCTTCATTACAGTCGGTGATCTGCGCAACTCGATCTGCCCTCTAATTCTTGGATTCTTTTTCGCCACCAACCCGCCCATCACGTCGGCGCAGCAAATTTCGGTGAGCGAAGCAGCAGACCACGCCGTCACCCTATCAAAACTCACAACGCCGGGCAGCACGCCTTTCCACCTGAAGGCGAAAATAGACTAGAAAGACAGTCCGGATTCAGATTTCAAAGCGGATGTCGAGGTTTTCTGGGTATCCCCGGAAAAGTGGCGCAGCTCCATCACGTCGCCAGACTTCACACAAACACGTATTGTTAACGGAGGCAGTGTCTCGGAGCAGAACATCAGAGATTACTATCCTTTTTGGTTGCGCGAACTTGTGACCGCAATGCTCGATCCATTGCCGATGTTGGATTCTCTGAAACAAACGAATGCTCAGCTTGCCAAACCAAGTGGGTCTGCGGAATCGACCTCCTGCGCGAGATTTCAATCCAAGGTCGGCGTGCCGCCCGTGCAGAACTCGGCCTTTTATGTATTTTGCTTCGAGGCCGATCACGGCCTCCTTGCTTACGTAGTCACGCCTCAATACTCGGTGGTTTTCAAGAACTATAAGAACTTCAAAAACAAACGCGTCGCACGCCTTCTCGTGACTGACCCGGAGCCCGGCACCACCATCGAGGGAGCTATCACCGAATTGAGTGAACTTACTGGCGTCGATGAAAACCTGTTCGCAGTTTCTCAGCCAACACCTAAAGAAAAACAACTGAATAGCGTAATCGTGTCAGAAGCCAATTTGACGAGCACGGCTCTTCAGAGTCCGGAGATCGCCTGGCCTTCTGTGCGAAGTGGCAAGACCTCCGGTGCCCTTAGTTTGTACGTCTCGATGGACACGTCTGGCCGCATACGGGAAACGTTTCCGCTAAACTCCGACAATCCGGGGTTGAACGATGCGGCGCGCCAACAAGTGCAAAAGTGGCAATTCAAACCGGCTGTTTCCAACGGCACACCCGTTCAAGTCGAGTCGATTTTGACGTTTGCCTTCAGCACTGAGGTTGAAAACCCTGTGCCGGTTTTATCAGATACGGATGCACGCAAGCTGGCGACAAACACTGTCGAGCCGCAAATCGCACCTGGAAGTGCCGCCCAGGGGACGTCGTTCACAGTACGCGTGACGGTGGATGTCGATGGGAAACTGGCCGGTGTCGATAATCTCAATAAACTGCCGGGGGTACTCTTTCTTTCAGCATACAATGCCCTGCAACAATGGCATTTTCGGCCTTATCTCATAGACGGGAAGCCAGATGTCTACGCAGCCGACATTACGTTCCAAGTGCACTGATTTAGAGTCTCCGACTTAGCTCTCACTCGGAGAGGCCAGTACCTGATAAACGCCGCGAGCTCAACCACACATATGCCCCTGACTTCGAACAGGAGATTCCCCGCCTGTCAGTAAACGAGCCAAGTCGTCGCCTGACAAGGTAAACTTAGATACCCACCCTGCGGCTCCAGGACGCGGGGGCGGAATTGCACGTGGAAACCAGCTCACACCAGAAGACGATCCTCGACCGTATTGTCGAGGCGCGGCGCGAATCCATCGCGCACAGGAAACGTGTGTTGCCGGATGTGGCGCTGAAAATGGCGGTGGACAAGGTCGAACGGCCGCGCGATTTTGCGGGGGCGCTGGCGCGTGAAGGATTCAACGTGATCGCGGAGCTGAAGAAGGCTTCTCCTTCGCGGGGAATTCTGCGCGAGGATTACGTGCCTGCAACGCTGGCGGCGAGTCTGGCAGGCGCAGGAGCCGCGGCGCTTTCGGTGCTGACTGAGGAGGAATTTTTCCTTGGCTCGCTCGCGGATTTGAAAGCGGCAAAGAAGGCAGCGGGGATTCCCATCCTGCGAAAAGACTTCATCGTTGATCCGTGGCAGGTTTGGGAGGCGCGCGCGGCGGGAGCGGATGCTTTTCTGCTGATCGTCGCGATTCTGGATGACGAGACGCTGGGTGAGCTCCTGGAACTCGGCCGCTCGCTGAAGATGGAGCCGCTGGTGGAGGTGCATTCGCGCGAGGAGCTCGGGCGGGCGATTGCCGCCGGGGCGCGGATTATTGGAGTGAACAATCGCGACCTGCGCGATTTCAAGGTGCGCATCGAGACGTCGCTGGAGTTGATTGAGAGCGTGCCCGAGGATTGCATCGCTGTGAGCGAGTCCGGCCTGCGTACGCATGAGGATCTGGCGCGGCTGCGAAGCGCGGGGTTTGATGCGTTCCTGGTGGGGGAACATCTGATGAAGGATGCCGATCCGGCGTTGCCGCTGCGGAGCTTGATTGGGGCAGTGTAGTGGCGGAATGCTCGGCGGCGCTGGCGCGGGCACCTGTTGCCGCGAGAGAGGCGGCGCAATGGATGCGCTTCGCGCGACGGTCTTTATGTCGTGGCTGAAGCCACGACCCACGAAGATTCTCGCGCTATGGCGCGGGGGCGGGTTCGCGGCGGCTGGGACTACTTGCTGCGAGAGAAACGGCGCAAAGGAACGCGCTCCGCGCGATTGATTGTTATGTCGGAGCTAAAGCTCCGACCCCCTAAACGGCGACGGGATGGCACGGCTGCCCTTCGCGCGAGGGATTTAGCGGCGGCGGGACTGCTTGCTGCGAGAGATTCAGCGCATAGGAACGCGCTCCGCGCGACGGTCTTTATGTCGTGGCTGAAGCCACGACCTACAAAGATTCTCGCACTTTGGCGCGGGGGCGGTTTTGCGGCCGCGGGACTGCTTGCTGCGGGAGAAACCGGGCAAAGGAACGCGCTCCGCGCGATCGATTGTTATATCGGAGCTAAAGCTCCGACCCCCTAAACGGCGATGGGACGACACAGCTACACTTCGCGCGAGGGATTTAGCGGCGGCGGGACCGCTTGCTGCGAGATAAACAGCGCAAAGGAGCGCGCTTCGCGCGACGAACTCTTATGTCGGACCTGAAGGTCCGACCCACAAAGCTGGCGCGTATTCGAGCGAATTGCTCGGAAAACTTAAATTGCAGAGACAGTGGTCAGAGTCAAACTTTGAGGGGTCACGACTTGGACGGGCGCGAAGCACGCGATCGAAGATGGCGCGGACTTGCTGAGCTTCAATTGCTATCAGGGTAGAAGCTGTGCTTTAACGAAGAACAACGGCGATGGTCAAAGTCAAAATCTGCGGGATCACGAATTGGGCGGACGCGAGGCGGGCGGTCGCGGACGGCGCGGATTTATTGGGCTTCAATTTTTACGAGGGCAGCCCGCGCTATGTGACACCCGCAAAGGCGCGGCAGATGGTGCGGCGGCTGCCGAAGGGAATATCCGCCGTGGGAATTTTCGTAAATGAGTCGGAACTGAAAATGCTTGAAATCGCGCGGACGGTGGGACTCCATCAGCTGCAATTGAGCGGCGAGGAAACTCCGGCGATGGTCGCGCGGCTGGAGCGCTCGCTGCGCGTGATCAAGACCGTGCGGGTGCGAAAGCCTTTTCGCCAGGCACAGCTCGCAGCGTTCAAGCGTGCTAGTGCAATCTTGCTCGACGGATTCGATCGCAGGGCGCGCGGTGGGACAGGGAAGACATTCGATTGGGAGATCGCGCGGCGTGCGAAACGGCACGGGCGCATTTTTCTGGCGGGCGGATTGACGCCGGAAAATGTCGGCGAGGCAATCCGCGCGGCGAGGCCGTATGCCGTGGATGTGTGCAGCGGTGTGGAAGCCCGGCCCGGCAAGAAAGATCCGGCGCGGATGCGGAGCCTGATCCGCGCGGCGAAAGCGACTCGAAGGAAGATGGCGCGATGAGTTACACGGCAAATGTGGTGCGGGAGCGCGGCCGCTACGGACCGTATGGTGGCCGCTACGTCCCGGAAACGCTGATGGCGCCGCTCGAAGAACTCGAGCGGGTGTACGCGGAGGCGCGCGCCGATAGCCGCTTTCAGGCTGAGCTGGATTCGCTGCTGCATAATTTCGCCGGGCGTCCCACACCGCTTCAATTTGCTTCACGGCTCACCGACAAACTGGGCGGAGCGCGCATTTATCTGAAGCGCGAGGACCTGCTGCACACCGGCGCGCACAAGATCAACAATTGCCTCGGGCAGGGTTTGCTGGCTGTGCGAATGGGAAAGAAGCGCGTGATCGCGGAGACGGGCGCGGGGCAGCACGGCGTCGCCACCGCGACGGTTGCGGCGCGCCTCGGGTTGACATGCACGGTGTACATGGGCACAGAAGATATGGAGCGGCAGCGGCTGAACGTGAATCGCATGAGGTTGCTGGGCGCGGAGGTGATCGGCGTTGACGCGGGCAGCAAGACTTTGAAGGATGCCATCAACGAAGCGATGCGCGATTGGGTGACGAACGTGCGGACTTCGCATTATTTGCTCGGGTCAGTGCTGGGCGCGCATCCCTATCCCATGATCGTGCGCGATTTTCAGAAAATTATCGGCGAAGAAGCGCGCGAGCAGATACAGCGCGTCGAAAAACGTCTGCCGGACTATTTGTACGCATGCGTGGGCGGCGGGTCGAACGCCATCGGGCTCTTTCACGCTTTCCTGGGAGACGCGAGCGTGAAGATGGTGGGCGTCGAAGCAGGCGGCCGGGGAAAATCCCTCGGTGAGCACGCCGCGCGGCTCGCAGCGGCGGAAGGATTTTCAGGCGCGCGCCCGGGAGTTCTCCAGGGAACGTACACGTTCGTGTTGCAATCCGCGGATGGGCAGATTGCGACCACGCATTCCGTGTCGGCGGGACTCGATTACGCTGCGGTCGGCCCGGAGCACGCGTGGCTCGCGGAGCAGGGCCGCGCCGAATACACGGCGGTGATGGACGACGACGCCATCGCGGCCGCGAAGATGCTGGCGCGCACCGAAGGAATTATTCCCGCGCTTGAATCCGCGCACGCGATTGCGGAGCTGGCGCGGCGCGCTCCGAAAATGAGGAAGGACGAGATCGTCATTCTGAATCTTTCCGGCCGCGGCGATAAGGATATGGATACTCTCTCCCGCTATGTCTGACGCAGCCATTCCCAAGCCGGCTTCTGCGGCGCAAACGCTCGCTGGAAAAACCGAAGGGCGCATCAGCCGGTGCTTTCGCGCGCTTGCCGAAGCAGGCGAGCTGGGCCTGGTCGCGTATATCACCGCGGGCGATCCGTCGCTTGATGCGACGGAGAAAATCGTGCTGGCTGCGGCGAAGGCTGGCGCGGATGTGATCGAGCTGGGAGTGCCGTTCAGCGACCCGGTGGCTGACGGGCCGACGATTCAGCGAGCGAGCGAGCGCGCCGTTGGGAACGGAACCACGCTCGCGGGCGTAATCGAGCTGGTGCGCAGGCTCCGCACGCACACGGATGTTCCGCTGGTGCTTTTCAGCTACTTCAATCCGATCCTGCAAATGGGCATCGAGAAATTCGCTGACGCGGCAAGCGCGGCGGGCGCGGACGGAGTCCTGGCGACGGATTTGACGCCGGAGGAAGCGATCGAATATCGCACGGTGCTGCACGCGCGCGGTCTCGATACGATTTTTCTCGCTGCGCCCACGTCAACCGACACGCGCCTGGCGCTGATCGCGGAGTGCTCGACCGGGTTCCTTTACCTGATTTCGCGCACAGGCGTGACCGGCGAGCGCACATCCTTGCCCGAGGACCTGCCGGCGCTTGCGCGGCGCGTGCGGCGCTTTACGAAACTGCCGCTCGCGGTTGGCTTCGGGATTTCGTCGCCCGAGCATGTGTCCGTGCTCGGAGGAATCGCCGACGCGGCGGTGGTCGGATCGGCTCTGGTGGCCGAAATCGAGAAGGCGGCGACGGTGGACGCGGCGGCGAGCGCTGTGGCCGAAAAAGTACGGGCGCTCAAACGCGCCGCGCGCGCGGGAATCAGCCGGCGATCAGCGGAATAGCGGCGCAATCGGTCCGCGGCGAAACGGAACTTGCTGCGGGTGAGGCTGCGCATCGGTGCGGCGCTTCGCGCCGGTCGTGATTGTCGCGGCTGAAGCCGCGACCCACAAACCTGTCTCCTGTCACTGACGCGGAAATTTCGCATTTCCGCCGATCGAAAATCCCGCGGCTGAAGCCGGGTTCAATCAATGCGAGTTTTCGTGGGGCTAAAGCCCCACGCTTTCACCGAACCCCGCTACATTTATACCGATTGTAGTAAACTGCGGGTTTCCGCAATCGTGTTGGGAGGCGACAGTCATAGATGGACAAGCGCGTAGCGAACGCCGAGGCGGTGATCGGACGCGTGAAAGACGGCGCGACGATCCTGATGGGCGCTTTCGGCACCTGCGGCGTCCCGGAGAATTTGATCACCGCATTGATCCGCCAGGGGACGAAAAATCTGACGGTGGCGTCGAACAATCCCGGCACGGACGGATTCGGCATCGGCGCGCTGATCGAAAATCGGCAGGTGAAAAAGCTGATCGCGAGCTATGTGGGGAGCAATAAGTTTTTTGAGAAGCTGGCGTTGAACAACGAGATCGAGATGGAGCTGAATCCGCAGGGCACGCTCGCGGAGCGAATGCGCGCGGCGGGGGCCGGAATTCCGGCATTTTTCACGCCCACCGGCTACGGCACGATGGTCGCCGAAGGCAAGGAAGTCCGCGAATTCAACGGGCGTCCGCACGTTCTGGTTCCGGCGCTGCGCGGCGACTTCGCTTTTGTGAAAGCGTGGAAGGGCGATCGGTGGGGAAATCTGGTCTATCGAAAGACGGCTCGCAATTTTAATCCGGTTGTGGCGACGGCCGCGGACTACGTGATTGCCGAAGTGGAGGAGATGGTCGAGCTGGGGCAACTCGATCCGGATGGCGTTCATACGCCGGGAATTTTTGTGGATGCGATTTTCCAGGGCACAAAGTATCTGAAACCGGTCGAACCGGGTCCGAAGCGAAAGCGGGGCGCGTAGTGCCGCCTGAAATGGACAAGCGGGAATTCATCGCGCGGCGTGTGGCGCAGGAACTGCGCGACGGATTCTACGTCAACCTCGGCATCGGAATCCCCACGCTGGTTCCGAATTATCTTCCGGCGGGCGTGGAAGTGATCATGCAATCCGAAAACGGCATGCTCGGCATCGGGCCGTATCCGTACGAGGACGAAGTTGATCCGGATCTGATTAATGCGGGCAAGGAGCCGGTGACGGAAATTCCCGGCTGTTGCTATTTTTCGAGCGCCGATTCTTTTGCGATGATTCGCGGCGGGCACATGGACGTGTGCGTGCTGGGCGCGCTGCAGGTGGACGAAAAAGGCACGCTCGCGAATTGGGCCGTCCCCGGGAAAATGTTGAAGGGCATGGGCGGCGCGATGGACCTGGTCGCGGGCACGAAGCGCGTGATCGTCGCCATGGAGCATGCGACCAAGGAAGGCGGCGCGAAAATCGTGAAGACCTGCACGCTGCCGCTGACGGGCGTCGAAGTGGTGGACCTGATCGTGACGGATCTGGCCGTGATCGAGGTGACGCCGAAGGGTCTGGTGCTGCGGGAAGTGGCACCCGGAGTGACGCCGGAAGCGGTGCAGAAACTAACGGAGCCCACATTGTTGCGGGCGCCCGATTTGAAGACGATCTCAGTGTGATTCCGACACCGGGAAATCTTTCAGGAGAACCCATGCAGCCGCATTCGATCGTAGTCGTGAGTTTGCACAGCCCGAAGGAACGGGTCTGGGGCGAATTGCTGGAAATATCGTCTGCCGGAGTGACCATGCGCGGCATTGACCTGGGCTCGTTCGATGACTTCGTGATCCAGGTGTTGCACCCGGAAGGCGACCGCATCGGATTGCCGACGCTGTTTTTTCCCATGGTGCGGATCGAGCGGATTGCGCTGGATGAAGCGCGCGGCTCGATTCCTTCGCTGGCCACGATGTTCGAGAAGAAGGTGGGCCGATCACTAGGGGAGTATCTCGCGCAGTTCGCCTGAGGGAGCGCTCGCGGAAGTTGGCGCGAGAAAGCCGGACACGGAATGAAAAACCGCATCTTTACGGTTCCCAACGAGCTGACGTTTCTCCGCCTGGCGTTCCTGCCGCTCTTTATTATCGCGATCAAGTACGACCGCTACTTTATTGCTCTCGGGATTCTGGTCGCAGGCGGTTTTAGCGACGCGCTTGACGGCTGGCTGGCGCGCCGGCTGAATCAGAAGACGGCCCTCGGCGCGTACCTCGATCCGATCGCGGATAAACTGCTGATGTCGTCATCGTATTTCGTGCTGGCGCTCAAGGATAAGATCGGCTGGTGGCTGGCGATCCTGGTTCTCGGCCGCGACGTGCTCCTGCTGGTCGCTTGCGCGGTGATTCTGCTGACGGTCGGCTACCGGCCGTTTCCGCCGAGCATCTGGGGGAAGCTGACGACGTTCTTCGAGATTTTGCTGATCGTGCTGGTTCTGGTGATGGCTGCGTGGGGCGTAACAGGCCTGTCGCTGGCGCGGGAGGTTTGCGGGTACTGCGTTGCGGTTCTGGTGGTTACCTCGGGACTGCATTACAGCATCGTGGTGTCGCGGCAGCTGCATGCCGGGCAATAGTATGCGGGGCGAAGTTGCGGCCGCTCCTGCTGCGATTTAGCTCGCGCGGAGATTTCCGAAGATCATGAACGCGAAACTGACTACGACGATCAGCGCCGCAGCCCAACCGAGGGCGTATGCCAGCTTCCGCTCTTCCGGTGTCGCCGGGGGACGGTCAATCAAAATCTTGCCGAGGACAAACCCGGTTGCGAGCCCGCCGCCGTGCGCCCAGTTGTCGATCCCAGGAAACAGCAAACCCCATATGCCGATGTAAATCAGCCAGCGGATCAACTGGCTGCGCAGCATTTGCATTCCCGCGGCTCGCCGCCCTGTCGTCATTGCGAGGAGCACGCCGATCAATCCCAATAGCGCTCCTGAGCCGCCGACGCTGAAATGGCCAAACGCGCTGCTGACGAGATACCCGCCGATGCCGGTCACGACGTAGATAAATAGATAGCGTGCCGATCCATACAGTTCTTCGATCTGCGGGCCAATATCCATCAGCACCCACATGTTGAACACAATGTGAAGGATGCTGCCGTGCAGAAACACGGCGGTTACGAGGCGCCAAGGCTGGGCCAAATCGTACGGCAGCGGCAGCGACGCCCCCAGAGTCTGCAAAACTCTGCCGCTGATTCCGCCAAAATTGAAAAGACCGGAGAGTCCACCCCCCGGCATCTGAAACCCGCTCTCGCGCATTGTCGCCAGCAGGCTTACGACAAACATAAGGCAGCTGATTGTGAGAATCGCGTAGGTCGCGGGAGACGTGGTGGGCATCAGGCGGCCGAGCGAGCGGCTGGCCGCAGCCATGGAAAAAGTCATATTCGCGCCGCACTTGTGGCAGCGCTTGGCGCCCGCGCCGACAAGGGTCCGGCAGGCCGGGCAAAGCTGCGGGCGCGGCTGTTCGTTTTCGCTGCCGAATATTCCGCTCATTTTCTTGCGGAGCTGGTCGTACTTCCAACGCATCTGCGGCGACAGGGCCAATAGGGTTCCTTGCGGGAATGTGCGAGCGTTCCTATAATACCCAAGTTGAGTGCAAACAAGTGAGTCAGGTACCCGCGTGAAGCTCTCCGTTGTCCCAGCGGAGTTCCATCTATATTCCAAATGCGCTTGCAGCAGCGCCCGTGGCGGATTTCCCGCGCGCCTCGCGGCTGCGCTGGTCTGCGCGTTGATGATTTCCGCGGGCTGCGCACATCGCACCGCCACTTCCCAGCCGCCGGTGCAGGCACCGCCGGTGGAGTCTGTCCCTAGTCCAGCGGCGCCTTCGCCCCCTTCAGGCGCGCCGCCCGCCGTCGAACACCAACCCGCCATTCCGGGCCAATACGAGGAGGAGGGCGTAGCGTCCTGGTACGGCGATCCGTTCAATGGCCGCCGCACCTCGAATGGCGAAATCTACGACATGCACCAGTTCACCGCGGCGCACCGCACGCTGCCGTTCGGCGCGATCGTGCGCGTGACCAACCTGCGGAACGGAAAACAGACCGAGGTGCGCATCACGGACCGCGGTCCGTTTGTGGCGAATCGCGTGATTGATCTTTCGCTTTCGGCCGCGCAGGCGATTGACATGGTCGGAACAGGCACCGCGCCGGTGCGACTCGAAATTCTCGGTGGTCCGAATCCGCAGGCGGGAATCTTCGGCGTGCAGGTCGGCGCGTTCCAGTCGCAGGACAATGCTGAGCGATTCCGCGCGCAGCTCGCGGCGCGATATCCTTCGGTGAGCATTGCGACGTATGATTCGCCGACTGGAATCTTCTACCGCGTGCGCGTGGGCCGCGTGCCCTCGGAGAATGCCGCGCAACAGCTCGCCGATCAGTTGCGCTCCGACGAGCAATTGACTACCTTCGTCGTGCGCCTCGACGACTAGTGTCGCGCGCAGCGCCAAGAAAATGAGAAACGCGCCCGATCGCCGCATCGTCGCACTTTGCAAGCGCCGCCGTCATCCACTCGCCTTTGCCTGCGTTGCAGCGGGCGTCTTGATGAGCGCGTGGTGCGGAATTGCGGTGGCACGTGGGCCTTCGCCGCGAGTGCAGGACCAAGCCAATCCCTCCACCACCTGGACGGTCAAAATTGTGCTTCCGCCGAGACTTATGGCGGGCCATCCGGCCACTCTTGCCGTCCTCGGCGTGGATGGGAAGCTTGCCGCTGGCGCGATGGTCACGCTTGGCGACGGCCAGACGCTGACGACCGATCGCACCGGACGCGCCGTCTTTACCGTACCCACGTCGGGCGACTATCTGCTGGCAAAAGGTGCGGGCGCTTCCGTCGCGGCGTTGATTGATCCGGCAGCCGGAGCGAGTGAGCCGAAGGAAACTACTCTCCCCCCGTTTGTTTCCACGCGCGACCGTTTTTGGGTTTGCAGCCCTAGTCTGCGCGGCGACGCCTATGCGGATAGCGTGCATATCAACGACGAGCCTGCTTTGGTGCTCGCGGCTTCGTCTGAATGCCTCGTCGCCCTTCCCGGTCAAAAAACGATGCCGGGCTCCGCGAAAATTTCCGTGGAGTCTCCGGGCGCGCAAGTTACAGCGAGCACCATCCTTGTGTCGCTCGATTTCGATGCGCCGCAGCCGGCACTGCTGCCGGAAGCGAAATCACTGCTGAATGTGCGCGTGCACGGATCGGACCAGAGGCTGGGGATCATGGTGGAAAACGAAACGCCCGGAGTTCTTCGATTCGTGCGCGGCGATACGCAGGAATTGCTGACTACGGGCGGCCCGCAGAATGGCGCCGCGCTCGAAGTGCGGGCGATCCGCGTCGGAGATTATTCCTTCCGCGCGCGTTTACTCCCCGCGACGGACCTGGTGATCGCGCAACGATACTTGCGGGCTGCGCTGCCATTGGCGCCAAGAGATTTACAGGGCACGATTCAGGGATATTCCAGGAGACTGGAGCGCCACCCCAACGATTCACAGATTGTGCGCGCCGGGCTGGGCGTCATTCTGAGGCAAACGATTGGCGGAGATTTTCGCACGCTGCTCAACTCCGCGTGGGAATCGCTCTAAGCAGCGATTACTCGCTCGATCCGCCCTCGAGCTCTTTCGGCGCGACCTCGGGAAGCGCTCCCTGGGACATTTGCTCGAGCGAATTCCGCGCGCGAGTTAGTTTGCTATCGGCATCTTCGTAGCTTTGTTGCGCGTGGCGAAGGTGCGTGCCGAGTTTGTCGTAAACATCGGTGAACGCTTCAACTTGCCTGGTAACTCCGGCGAGATTCGCCAGCAAGTGCCGCGCGTTTTCCTCGATTTTCTGGCCCTGCAAACTGACGGCGACGGCGCTCAGAAACGCACAGCAACTGTTTGGCGAGACGGGATAGATGCGTTTCGCGCGGCAGTACTCCTCGAGCCTCCCGTATTTCGAATCTTCGGTCATCAGGAGTTCGTAATAGATGCTTTCGGAAGGGACAAACATGAGAGCGTAATCAAACGTGTGTTCGTCCGGAAGAATATATTTGTCCGCGATGGAATCGGCGTGTTTGCGGACGGCGACGGAAAAATCGCGCCGCGCTTCGTCTCCCTCTTCGGCCAGGCGGCGGTAGGCCTCCAGCGGGAACTTGGAATCGATAGAGAGAAGGCGTTCTCCACTGTGCACGATGGCGTCCACAATCGCGCCGGTCGAAGCGAAGCGATACTGCGTCGCGTAGGCGGTTTGCGGGAGCGCATCGGCGAGAAGGCGTTCGAGGGTAACCTCGCCGAGAGTGCCGCGCGTTTTTGCTCCGCCGAGCACGGATTGAAGCGTTTGCGTGGCCTTCGAAAGATCCTGGCTCGTTTGCTGCATCTCGCCGACTTTCTGGCTCATCTGCACCAGCGCATCGGTGGAAGATTTCAATTGCTTGGCGACGTCCCGCTGCGCGTCTGCATTCAGCTGGCCGGTGGACGTGACGCCGGTCATCAGTTCCTGACGGACCTGCCCGAGCTGCTGCGTTACACCCTGCATCAGGTGATTCAGCTGGCCGGCGACGGCCTGAAGCTGGGCCGCGAGCGAGCTCTGCATTTCCTGACGCACGGCGGTCAATTGCGTTTCCGAACGCCGGCTGGCCGCGCGCAGCATCAGCGCCACGATCACAATTCCAGCCACTCCGGCCGCAAGCCACACAATGGGATTCGTCAACATTCGCCTGGAAAACCTCTCTTCGCAGCACGACAGCTGTAAACACTCTAGCGCGAACAGCGTTCGCGGAGAAGGCGTTCGATTAATCGGAGTCGCGGTCGCAGCGCGGAGGAAATTCGTGCGGTGACACCGGCGCTTGCGTGCTGAAACGGCACCGCGGTTTCGCTATACTGTGCGTCCGAGGCGCGGTACCCAAGTGGGAAGGGAGAGGTCTGCAAAACCTTCATTCGTGGGTTCGATTCCCACCCGCGCCTCCATCGGATTGACCTTCAGGGCGAGATCAGACGAGGCGTACACTGGGCACTGTTCGCCCCACGGTGTGGCGGGAATGATGAACTTGTCCCGGGTCATTTTGTTATCCACCATTTTCCTGGTTGCAGCCGCGCAGGCGCCCCAACAAAGCGGCTTCATTTACATGGACGGGCAGAGTTTTCCTCCCGCCGACCCGCGCGAAAAGGCCGAATGGACCTTTGCGCGCTTCCACTACGATCTCGGATCTCAGTACGGCAGATTCGGCTTCGAGCGGTGGGCGGCAGACTATCCCAAGGCCGATCGCCAATTCATTCCCGGCGTGCGCCGCTTAACTCGACTGGAGGCCCGATCCACTGAACAGGTTGTTGACGCCAACTCCGATGATCTCTTCGACTGGCCATGGATCTACATCGAAGATCCAGGTGGCTGGAGACTCAACGAATCGCAGGCCGCCCGCCTGCGCCAGTATCTGCTCCGCGGCGGATTTCTCATGGCCGACGATTCACACGGCGATTACGAGTGGCAAGTGTTGTCGCAAGGCATGCACATGATCTTTCCAGATCGCCAGATCGAAGATCTGCCCAACGATGACGAAATTTTTCACGCCGTTTACGATCTCGATGACCGCGTCCAAATTCCCGGCACACGTTACATTTGGGGACGCCGTTGGCCAATCGGTCCGGACGAAGCCGTGCCCCAATGGCGTGCCATCCGCGACGACAAGGGGCGCATCATGGTCGCCATCTGCCACAATTCCGACGTCGGCGACGCCTGGGAGTGGGCGGACAGCGCCGAATATCCCGAGCACGAGGCGTCGGTCGCCTACAGGCTCGGCGTGAACTATGTGATCTACGGCATGACCCACTAGAGCCTGTTGGCTGCGGTGACGCTAGCTTTAGAACGGGAACAGGGTAACTTTGGTTAAATCGCTAACCGGACAAGCGGGTCCCAGGATGAAATTGTCCTCAATCCGATTTAACGAGACTTGCAAATTGACTTGTGGCCGGCGGACTCAGAGCGGGAACGCTGAAAACTTTTCCGCTTCACCGAGCTAGGGCGTTTTGCTGAGGCGCCGGAAATATTCGGCTACGGCGTCCTCGTATCCGGGCGGCACGGGCTGAGATTCGGCATTGCGCACCTGGCCGAGCTGTTTGGCGTCAGAATCGCGATGCAACCTTAGTTCGAGCTTGTCCACGTCTCCCAGCACACGGTTGTAAAGCTCCTCGACCATCGCGGGATTTCCCGGGAAACGGCTGGGATCAAGCCGCTGCATTTCACGAATCAGTTCCTGCACTTGGCGCTGCGATTCGGGGTCGTCCTTCAGCGACTGGCGAAGTTGATTGAGCTCAGCCATGCTGTCGCGATACGCCGGCCCGGGAACCGGGTTGGCATACCCGTTCGGAGGCGACGGCAACTGGCCGGAATTGTAGATGTTGTTGCCGGTGTTCATGCCGCCGTAAACCGGACCGCCGTTGGGGCCGCCGCCGGGATTCACGAATTGTCCGGCCGCTCCATCGCGATTGCCGGGACCGGATTGCGAGCCGCCGCGAGCGTTCTGAGCATTCGGGCTGCGATTCAGCGCCTCCAGACGATCGCGTAGCCGCTGCACCTGGTCGAGTGCGTCCTGCGAATCGCCCGCCTGACCACCGCCGTTGCCGAGCGCCTGCCTGGCCTCGCGGGTCTGCTGCCCGAGCTGGTCAAGATCCGATGCAATTTGCGCTTCGCTGCTGTTCCGATCTGGATTCGCGCCGCGACGCAGCATGTCCGCGCTTCGCTGCACGCGGCTATCGAGATTCGATTGATCCGCCTGGCGCAAAGCGTCGCGAAGCTTCGAAGCTGCTGCGTGCTCGCCCGAAGCGAGATCGCGCGCCGCATTTCGCATTTGAGTTTCGAGGCGAGCCAGATCGTCCGCCAAGCGTTGCCGATCTTCCGCAAGCGACTGAACTTCGTTGTAAGTGGACTCGCCATTTCCATCGCCATTGGTCGCGCGCGACGCCAAGCCGCGGACACGATCCGACTGGCTGCGCTGCTCGTTCGCGAGGCGGTTCGCCTCCTGAGCCAGCGAGTCGAGGCGGCCGGAATTCTGCTGGTGCTGCGTGCCGCCAAGAAGATTGGTGGCCTCGCGCACGCGTTCCGCCGCGCGGCGGGCGTCCGCCTGACCCTGCCCCGGACCTTGCTGCGCCTGCGAGTTGGCGCGACGCATATCGTCGTTGGCCTGGCGCAGCTGATTCAGCGCCTGCTGCACGCGCGGATCGGAAGACGAGCCTCCGCTCGCGGAGGATTGTCCTGACGGCTCTCCGCTAGCCGAATTCGATGCCGGCCGGCTGTTGCGTGTCAGCTGCTCCATCTGACGCTGCAGCTCTTCCGCTTCGCGGCGCAGCATTTCCTGCTGCCAGCGTTGGTCGGGTAAATTGGCGTTGTTCTGCGAGGCCAGCTGCTCCTCCCGGCGCGCCAGCTCGTCGAGTTTTCGAAGCGCCTCATCAACGTCCTGACTTTGCTGGCCGGCCGAGTTTCCGGTTTGCGCGGTCTCGTATTGGTTTTTCTGCGTGTCGAGTTCGAGATCGAACAGACTGGCGAGATCCCGGCCCGCGCTCCCGGAGGATCCGCCGCTGCCGCCGGCGCTGCCGAACGCCACTTGAATCCGGCGGAAGGTCGCCTCGGCGCGCAGGAGATACTGAAGCGCCTGCTGTTCGTGTGGGATGGCATCCTTCCACTTCTGGCCGCGCAGCGTGTCCGCCGCCGGCGACATTGCGTCCGCTGCGGCGTTCATATCCTTCTGGAAGGCGTTGAACTCGTCGTTGCCTCCGTCGAGCCCGCGCATCTGCAGACGATTGGCGAGCGAGACGGCCTGATCGTGCAGCTTGGCCTGAACGCCGGACAGGAATTTTGCATTTTGCGCGGCTTTTTCGGCGGTTGCAGCTTTGTCGCCTAATTGTTTCCACGTGGCGCCGATGATTTCTTTTTGCCGCTGCGAAATCTCGTCAGGGGCATTGCCGGAGCCGCCGCCTGCTCCGCCGCCGGATTGCTGCGATTGCGAATACTCGCGCTCGAAGGGCTCAGCCTGAATGAAGAACATGTCGGTTCGCGAGTCGGCGTGCGCATCTCTCGCGGTCGCGTAGATGCTGACGATGTCGCCAGGCACGGCCTTGAAATCTTCGAGCCGGATCACGGTCGTCCCATCGGCTGTTTCTTGACCGCTCTGCGCGAGCAGGTTTACGGCTTTATCGGCGCCGCCGTTCACCGAGTAGTGCAAGGTGAAATCACGGAGGCCGAACGGGTCGTTCGCTTTCGCTTCGATGGTCACTTCTTCGATCGGGCTGGCGCGATAGTCGCCGGCTGGCCGCGAAATCACGACGTCGGGCGCATCGGCCTTGGTTGCATTAATGAAGTAGTCCTCGGAGACGCGGACCGGCTGGCCGTGATCGATCGTCGCGAGATGATAGGCGCCGTCCTTTTCAAGACGAATCGTACCTCGATAGGAATTGCCGGCGCCGCCGGAGAGCGGGATCCGCCGGTCGTCGTCGAGCACCAGGACGCCGCTATTGAGGGGATGATCCATGGTGATTTCGAGATCGGCGTCAGTGCCTTCGATCGCGTGGAGATCGCCGCCATGGTCGTCGGTGGAAGCATCAATGCCGGTCCACGCTGGGAAATGGTAGGTGACGCGAATCCGCTTCACGGCGGGAACGTCCGTGACGCGGATATGGAAATGGCGTGAATGCAACGGCCCGGCTTCGACATAGTATTCGACGTCCTCGGGAAGGCCGGCGAACAGAAACTGGAAATCGGACGTACCGGGCTGCGGCTGCATCGCAAGGGCATCCCATTTCGAGGCGCTTTCGTAGCGCGCAAAGATGCGGACGGAATTGGTCTGCCAGCCGCGAGGCTGCACGCTGATGAGCTGGTCGGAGTTTCTACGCACGGAAGCGTCGCCCGGTGTGATCCGCAGATCGTAAAGCGGAGCGGCACCGGCATTTCCCGCCCACAGAAGCGCCGCGCCGTAACCGAGAAAACCGGGGCCGGCGACAATCATCCAGATCAAAACGCCCAGTGATGCGATCGCCGTGCCGAGCGAAATCATCAGCTTCTTGTTGGGCACGATTTGAGTCACTTCGGCATGCTGCGCGATCTTCAAGGTATCGGCGGCGAGCAGCTCGCCGAATGCGCCCTGCTCGTCGCGGCCACGTTCGGCCAGAGTGATCAGGCGCTGCTTGAAATCCGGGACGGCGGCTTCCGCCTCCCATGCGCTTCTCCGGCGGTTTAATCGCAACAAAGGAAGGACACAGCTGAAGGCGACGCAGGCCGCGATGACGAGAAACAAAACGATGCGCGCTCCACTCATGCTTGCGCCGGAAAACGCCAAGGCGTTGGCGATGAGCACGAGTACAACGGTCGTAACGAGCGCGGATGAAGCGAGAATCGCTGCGCCGCGCAGAGTCGCCCGGATGCGCAAACGCCGTTGCAATTGCGCGAGGTAGGTATCGAGCTGTTGACGCGCGGTCATTGCCTGGCTATGGCTCTTCCCGCTGAACAGTCAGGTAGCGGCTCGCCACCAACGATTCGGCGATGCCGGCAACCAGCACCAAAAGCATAGCGTACCACCAAAGACTGCGAGGCTTCTCCGGCTCGGATTCCGCGACGGCAGCTACGGTTGGCTGAGGTTCCGCGGCCGCACCGCCGTTTCCCCGCCACAACGAAAGATCGTCGTCGGGCACAACCTCAAGATTCGACTCGCGACGGTCCGGGTTTACAGCCACCAGATCGCGGCGTCCGTTCGCCAACCGAACGTCGTAGAAGCCGCTGTTGGTCAGCTGGAACGACTCGGCCGTCGTCGCTTCCTGCAGCGAAAGTGGCCGGTGTCCAGCCGGATCAACGATCTCGACGCTGACGGCCTGCTCTTTGGATGTGCGCAGCTCCAAGTCAGAGTCCACGATTCGCGAGCCGGCACGATCCGCCGTGCCCGAGAGATACAGCGCCGTCTGTTTTACAAATGGCACGAACGCCGGTTGGACGGGAAGATTGTTCGTCAGACCATCCAGGCCCGAAGCCAGCAACAGGGCATGGCCCTCGCCGATTTTCTTGTCGAGCAACAAGGGTGTTCCGTCCGCGAGCCTGGCGACGACGCGCGAATTGGAAGGGTCAACGGCGACTGCGTAGTAAAACCTGCCGCTCGCCCAACCCTCGCTATTCGCAAGCGATGGATGAGACATATCGGTTTCGCCGACGGTAAGGAATCGCGCGCCGTCCCGCGAGTAATCGTGCGTCGCGACGATGCTATCCTCGATAACCGGGATACGCGAACCGTGCCCGGTGGACGTCCCCGCCGCGATCAGAACGCCTCCACCACCGCGAACGTAGCGCACCAGGTCATTTTCGAATTGAGACGGCAGGGAAAGCACGTCCGACAGCACAACGAATGCATATTTGGAAAGCGTGACGCCAGCCGCACGATCAATGGTGAGCGATTCAAAGGAAAAAGACGCTTCGGCCGTGGAACCCAGCGCCGCTCCGAAATATAAAGGAGAGCGCGTGTCTCCCGGTTCATGCACGAGCAATACAGGCTGCGGATCGGATCGCTCGACAGAAAAGAGATAAGTGTCATCGGCCGGCAGCGCGTCGGCGCCGTCAATCTGCATCTCGCAGCGACTGAGGCCGTAAGGTACATCGAGCGACCGAAATTCGACGTTCACTCGCCCTCCGGAGGGGATTTCGATGCTCTGGCTTGCGATCTTCTTGCCGTTGACGATCAGTGAAATTGTGCGAGTCGCGGTCGGCGTCTGATACCCGGCGATGGTCGCCTCGACCCGCGCCTTCTTGGTGTCCCAAACGCGGCCTGGCGCGCGGACTGATTCGATCGTCCAGTTCGGCTGCGCACTTTTCGCGACAGGATGCAGCACGAGGGTCACGTTGGGTGGTAAAGACAGCTCGGCAAAGTTTGCCGGCATCGAAGTTTTCTGCATGTCGCTGAAAAGGTGAAGCTCGATGTGGGCACCGGTGCCTTCGGAGAGCGAGCGGACCGCGCGGGCAAGTTCCGCGTAATTGGAGCGCGAGTCGCCTGCTTCAATGCTTTGCACAGCGGCGCGCAGGGTGGCGGAATCTTGAATCGGTTGGGTAAGAATCTGGAGCCGGGAGCCGAGCGCCGCCACCTGCGCGGGGGTCGCTCCGCTGCGCGAGGCCAGAACCGAGAGCGCCTCGCGCCTGGCGTCCGCCAGCCGCGTGCCCGCGCGCATGCTGAACGAATTGTCCACAACAAGGAGGAGCTGGTTGTTGCCTGATGCGGATACGGCGGTGCGTTTCAAGTAAGGATTCGCAAAGGCGAGGACGATCAACAACAGGACAGCGAGCCGCAACGAGAGCAAGAGCAGATAGCGAAGCCTGCGGTGCCGAATCGAGCTTTGCGTGCGGCGCTCGAAAAACATCAGCGAACTGAACGGACGAGGTGTGGTCGTGTGGCGCCGCAGAAGATGGAGATAGAGCGGCAGTCCAATCAGGGCTGCGCCCGCGAGGAACCAGGGAGCGAGAAACCCCATCAGTTCCTCCCCTGGCGGATCCAAAGATATTCCCTGAGTGCATCATCCAGCGGGCGATCCGTGACAAGCAGGTAGTAATCCATTCCGGCGGCGTGGGCGGACTGGCGCAGCGCCGCGATGTGATCTTCCATCTTTGCCCGGTAATTGTCGCGCGCATATTCCGGAGTGACTTCAATGTGATCGCGCGTTTCAAGATCCACGAGAATCACGGGCTTGTCCAGGTCAAGGCGGATCTCGCGCGGATCGAGAACGTGGAACAGCACAACTTCATTGCCGTGGAAGCGCAGGGGTTCAAGGGTCCGGATCACCGTCGCCGGCGGTTCAAGAAAATCGGAAATCACCAGAACGAGGCCACGACGGCGCAGGAATGCTTGAAAATGAGCGATCGGCTTGGCGAAATCGGTACGAGCGCGAGGCTCGGCCAGCTCGAGTCCGTGCAGCAGGCGGTTAACCTGGCCCTGTCGCGTGGACGGGCGAATGTAATTCCGCACTTCATCATCAAAGACGATCAGTCCTGCGGCGTCGCGCTGATTGTGAATCGCCAAATAGAACAAAGATGCTGCTACGAAGCGCGCGTAGTCAATCTTGGTCACTTTGTGCGAACCGTAGTTCATCGAATTGCTCGCGTCCAGAACCACGGTGAGAAGGCTATTGGTTTCGCCCCGATACTTCTTCAGGTAGGCGCGCTCCGTGCGGGCAAAAACGTTCCAGTCAACGTGGCGCAGATCATCGCCCGGAGAATAGGCGCGGTACTCGGCGAATTCCTGGCTGAAGCCGAAGTCCGGCGAGCGGTGAAGTCCAGCGACGAAACCGTCAACAACGGTTTTGGCGACAAGATCGAGCCCCGAAATCGCCGCCAGTACCGAAGGATCGAGAAACCGTTGCACGATCAAGCCCCTTTTGGAGGAGGTACGTGTTCGATGAGTCTGCGAAGAATCTCGTCGGCATCGATCCGCTCGGATTCGGCGTGAAAATTGAGCAGAATGCGATGGCGCAGCACGGGGAGCATCAGGGCGATGATATCTTCCGTTGCGACATGGTAGCGATTCCGCGAAAGCGCCCGGGCTTTCGCCGATAAGACGATAAATTGTGCGGCGCGTACGCTGCCTCCATAGTTCACGTACTTCTTCACAAAATCCGGGGCCTCGGCATTTTTCGGCCGCGTAGCCCGAACGAGACTCACCGCGTACTCTGCGAGCGACTCCGCGACGGGCACCATGCGAACGAGCTTCTGAAAATCGAGGATTTCCTCGCTGTTGGTGACGGCGCGCACTTCGGGGATGTGCGTGGTGGTTGTCAGATCAACGACCTTCACTTCATCCTTCGCGCTCAGATAGTCGAGCACTGTATTGAAAAGGAAACGGTCGAGCTGCGCTTCCGGCAGCGGATAGGTTCCTTCGAGCTCGATTGGGTTCTGCGTAGCCAAGACGAAAAAGGGCAAAGGCAGGTTGTAGTGGTTGCCGCGGACGGTGCAGGAGAGTTCCTGCATCGCTTCGAGCAGCGCAGACTGCGTTTTGGGGGGCGTGCGATTGATTTCGTCCGCCAGCAGGATGTTGCCGAAGATCGGCCCCGGGACAAAGGTCCAGGTGCGGCGCCCTGTGGTGGGATCTTCTTCGATGATGTCCGTACCCGTGATATCGGAAGGCATCAAATCGGGCGTGAATTGAATTCGGCGAAAAGCCAGATCCAGTGTTTGCGCGATCGTGCGGACCATCAAGGTCTTCGCAGTTCCGGGAAGCCCGGTGATAAGGCAATGGCCGCCCACAAACAGGCCGATCATGATCTGGTCGAGTACTTCATCCTGACCGACGATTACCTGGCGAACCTGCGCAAGGATTTCGTCCCGGACGGTGCGAAAGCGCTCGATGCGCTTTTGCAGCGCAGCGGAGTCCATATTGGCTTCAGCGGGAGCGGCCATCGGTCATTTCCCCTTGTCGTCGGCTTCCAACTGCAAAAGCAGCTTTTGCGCGGGACGGTAATCGGGCGCGGCCTCCAAAGCCAGCAGCACGTTTTCTTTTGCTTTATCCGCCTGGCCTGCCGCCAAATATGCCTGGGCTAAATTGAAACGCGCCGAGGTCATATCAATTGGACGCATGGCGACCACCGCGGAATACTCCCGGATCGCGCCCGCGAAGTTGTTTTGGGCCAGCCACAAATCTCCGAGATGGCGGTGGAGCTGCTCGTCAGTGGGATAGATATCGTTAATGCGATCCAGGGTTGCCGCAGCCTTGTCCGGACTACCGAGCTCCTGCTCGAGAGACGCGAGCTCCTTCAGCGTGTCCGGATCGTGGCCACCGCGCTCTTCATAATCCGTTAGAACCGCGGCCGCTTCCTTTTTGCTCCCATTGGCTTCGTACGCTTCGGCCAGAAATTCATAGGGGCTGGCATCATACACGTAGTCGGGATAGAGGCTGATGGTCTTCTGGCCTTGTGCGATTACGTCGTCGCTGCGGTGCTCTTTGGCCGCTTCCGCTAGATCCTTCATGTTCTTCCGCCATTGATCGAGGTTCGCGGCCGTCTTGCCGATGTCGGCGTCGAGCCAGCTGAGGAACTGCTTGTCGAAATCGGCTGCTGTGATGCCGAGATCCTGTTGGATCACATCGGCGGTGGACTCCACTTTGGCGAAGGAATGAACCATCTCCAGCAGCTTGTCTGCACCCCAGCGACTCTGAATGTAGTCGCAAATGCGTCCCGCCTCGTAATAGGAGGCGATTACCTGCGCTTCGTACTCCGGCCGGACGAAGCCGCGATCGAGATCCGATACCGGCAGCAGCTTCTTATCGCGGATGGCGAGAAGAATATCGGGCGTGACGCGGTCACCCCACTCGGGCGACGCCTGCGTCTCTTCGTGCACGGCGAGTCCTTCGGCAAACCAGCGGGGCACACGATGGTTCGTCATGGTGAGGATGTAGACGTGGTTCATCTCGTGCCAAAGCGTGCTAGCCCAATTGAAATCGCCCGGCTTGCGGCCGGAGGGACTGTCCATGGCGACGACTTCGCCAAAAGTGACGCCGAGTGCGCCGAGGCCCGGCATGCCCAGCGTGCGTACCGCAAAATCTTCGTGGTCCGGATAGACTTCCACCTGCACGGGAGCGGGCAGCTTGAATTGGTATTTGATCTCGTATGTCGCCATCGCTTTCTTCGCGAGGGCTTGGAAGTACGGGAGGAGCAAGTCCGCTTCTTTTTTCTGCAACTTCAGAATCAATGTGTCGTCTTTGTAGGTGACGAAATTCTTGTAGCTATCGAGCAGGCGCAGGCTGTTGACTGTCGCGGCGTCGCGGTAGCCGTTGTTGTAGCAGATCTCCAGCTGACGGCGCGGTTCGTTTTCCTGACCCAGACGCATCAGGTTTATTCCCAGTTGCGAGCGGGCGGACCAATCCTCGGGATCGAGCTCGACGGCCTTGCGGTAATAAGCGATGCCGTCCTCATATCGCCGGTTGAGTACCAAGTGATGCGCCACCAAAGCGTAAGCCTCGCTGTACTTCGGATTGACGCCGCGAATCTTGTCGAACCACGCGTCGGGCGCTCGATCCGCGAGCACCTCGACCGCCGCGTTAATCGCCATGGCGTCTAACGCGTCGCCGGACAAGGCAATCGCTTCGTCGGCTTCCTTCAGGGCTCCGGCAGTATCGGAATCCTCAAGCATGAGATTGGCCATCAGCTCGTGGGCCTCGATAAGCCTGGGGTCGAGCTCGAGCGCTTTCGCGCCCCATTGGATGGCGGCGTTGTCGAATCCGTCCGCGCTAACGAGCGCGAGGCCGAGATAGGCTTGCGCGTTTCGAGGATCACGCTGGAGCGCTTCTTTGAAGAGATTGTCTGCGTCTGTGTTGTTGAAGCGTTCGTGCAACAGGAGGCCCCAGCGAACGCGATACATTGCGTTGGCGTCGGATTGCGAGACGGCCACGCGGAACTGATCGTTCGCGTCCCGGTACATTTTGAGCCCCCAAAAACCTTCGGCGCGAAGATAGGGATCGCGCTGCTGCGAAAGCGTTTCGTAGCAGGCGTGTGCTTCCGCCGCTCTTCCGTGTTGGCGCAGAGCGGCGCATCCGTCAGGCGTCGCGGCGTCGGCGGCGTACCCTGCATGCACTGCGGCGACAAAGAGCCAGAGCAGCAGCGAAGTTTTGAACGCGGAGCTCACTTGTCTATTTTCTCCTGCACGTGAGCGAGATCGACGAGTGTTTCGGTCAGTTGCTGCTTGTAATCGTCGGGGGCCATCGCGGCCTTCTGGTATTTGAGCGCGTCGATTTTCTGTTCCAGTTGTTCTTTCCTTGTGAGCAGCTCGCGTTTGGCGGGGTCGGCGAATGCCTTTTGCGCACTGCCGAGGCGCAGCAGCGTGAAATTCGAGAGGAACTGGCCTTCGCCGGTTTCAGTAGAGGCGGCGCGTACCGCTTCACGCTTGCCCGTGTCTTCGAAAACCGCGTGTTCGGTGGCGAGGCGCTTCTGAGAGTCGTAGAATGCTGTCGTCTTTGCAGAGGCATAATCGAAGGCTTCTATCGCACTAATCGCGTCGTTTTTGTTGACGTCCGACTCGGGGTCGCGCAGCGCCTCGATCCAATAACGCACAAACACTGTGGCGTTCTTCTCCGTGCCGCTCTTCGTGGCAGCGATTACGGCGCGGCCCGGCCGGTCCAAGGCCGCAATCGAGCCGCCGCTGGCGCTTGTGGTATTCACGATGATCTGCCGCTTGGCCGGAATGCGGTCGCACCAGATCGCCAGTTCGGCGCCCGACACGTCGGGACCGGGAAGATTGAATTTGTACTCGACGCCGTCGAATGTACCGTGGCCGATCAGGATCAGCACGAAATCATCGTCGGGCTTGGCCAACTGGGTGACCTGGCCCAGCGTGTCTTCGATGTGCTGGCGAGTGGAATTCGCGCCCGTCAGCGTATAGACGTGTGTTTCGCCACCCGAAGATCTCAAAATGTGGTCGAGGTCCATCGCGGCTGACGTGAAGCGCTGGTCGTAGTCCGGCTCGCCGCCAAGGCCCGCAACGGTCACGAAGAATGTTCCTGCGCGTGCGGGCAGCGCCGCAAGTAGCAGCAGCACAGCGAAAGCAATTCTCAGGGACGCGTTCACAGAATCCCCCACCGCCGCCGCAGCAGCCACTCCGTAGACCGCGCCAGCAGAATGACCAGAAAAACAATCGGCAGATTCCAGAGCTCCTTCGTCTCGCGCATCGTGATTCCCGCCTCGGAGTACGGGATCTCCTCGGCGAGTTTCCCAAGCTCCGCGGGACGCCAGTAGCGGCCGCCCGTCTGCTGCGCGAGGCCTTCGAGCAATTCGCGGTTCTGTTCGGTGTGAAAATTCTCGGCCACGCCGTCCGCGCGCAAGAACGAGACCATATCCCGCCCCAGCTCTTTGTCGCCCCGTCCGGCCGTAATCTCGGCGACATACGACCCGGCCTTATCCGCGGTCCAATCGGCGCGAAAACTTCCGGGGGTATCGGGAACCGGGGTCATCTCGACCGTCGACGAAATTCCGCCCGGCCCGATTATGTGCGCCTCGACCTTAGCATCCGGAGCCGGTTGATACTGGTCGTCGCGCACATCCGCGGAAAGCTGCACGCGGCCGTCGTCAAGGAGTGTTCGGTTCGGCGTGGACGCGACCACATACCCCGGTGTATCCGCCACGAGCCAGCGCAGCAGCTGTTGCCAGAACATCTGGTGGCTGGTGTCACCCAAGGGCATGCTCATCTGCCAGCGCCAGGTTCCCGACGTCGCGAGCACCGCCGTCCGGCCCCGTCCGTAATTTTGCGTGATCAGCATCGGAAACTTGCGTCCGCCCGCGCGCATCTCCGCCAGTACAGCCGCGCCCGGCTTCGGCTCGCCCGCCTCCTGATAGTCCATCAGATAAGGAAGCTTCTTCCAGCGCTGGCCATTCGCATCCGGATCGTCCGCCAGACGGCATATTAAGCTGTCCGCGCCAACCGACGTAAGTTCGGCGTAGGCCGGCGCACGATGAAACGTATTCTTGTGCGCTGGCAGCCGTACCGGAAGGAGATCCGCAAGATTCGACCCGCCCCACACGCCGTCCGCCAGCGAAGAATGACCGCCCAGCCACAGCAACCCGGCTCCGCGGCGGTCCACGAATTCGCGCAGCAAGTCTTGCTGTACCGGTGTGAAGTACCCTGCCTCGACGGACCCGATGATGATTCCCGAATAGCCGAAAAGATCCTCGGCCCGCGTGGGAAAACCGTCCGCCAACTCTTTCGGGTCACTGATGCCCTGGCGATAAATCTTGTTTTCAGTGGTGCGCAGCATCGAAACGATCTGCACCGTTTTGTCGTCGTCTTCCGCGCGACGAATGAATTTGTATTCCCAGCGTGGCTCGCCTTCGACATAGAGGATCCGCCGTTGCGATGATTCCACGATCAGCTGACGGGTGACGCTGTTATTCAAGCGATTGCGCTCGTCTGGTTGAGGATCGATCGAGAATTGCAGCGACTTCGCGGCAGCGGCGCCGGCGTTGAAAAGCAAATTCTCCGATTGGATCTTCCCGCCGCCGGCAAACGTAATCTCGCGCGACGCCAGCAATTGATCGCCATCGCGCACCGCCAGGGTCGCTTTTCGCCCGTCGTACCCGTGCTGGTGGAACGTGACCTCCGCCGAAAGGCGCGAATTCGCCAGGGCCCGCGGCGCGATCGCGGCGTCGTCCATTTCGACGTCAGGCGAAACGGTCTCGGCTCCGAATCCGACCGCGTGGACGGGAATGTGCCGGTTGCGCAGCGCCGCAATCGTTTCGCGATCGATTCCGCCGGAATTGTCAGAGCCGTCTGTCAGTAGAACCACCGCGCCCACTGGCAGATCGCTCGTCTCGTCCAGTAATTGCTTAAGGCCATTGCCGATGTGTGTCGCTGACGCGCTCGCATCGCCGATCTCCTGCAACCCCGCCACGCGACTCACGCGGCTGTCGAGCCGGTACAGCCGGGTCTGAAATTTCGCCTGCAGTGCGGCCAGCACATTGTTTTGCAGCACCTGCTTGGCTCGTTGTTCGCGGCTCACTCCGTCCTCAGCTATGCTCATGCTGCGCGAATCGTCGATCACGACGGCAATCACGTTCTGCTGCGGCTTCAGTTCAGCAACCACCATCGCCGGCTGCCATAGCAGGATCAGGACCAGGCACACCACGGCAGACTCGAGCAGCCAGATCACCGCCGCCTGCCAATATCTTAAATTTTCAGAATTCAGCCGGACGCGTGAATAGATCCGCCAGCCTAACGCCAGCGCCGCGCCGAACAGCAATAGGCCCAGGGCCCACCTCGGCCACCCGCTGAGCAGCACGAAGTTGCCCTGAGAAAAAACCCTCGCCGGATACCTGAAGAAAAATTCAAACATGTTTCGCACAACCGCGAGCCCCGTTCGCGGTCCCTAGCCCGCTTAGTGCGTCATGCCATACATGATGTAGTCGAGACCCACACGAAAAGCCATGGAAGCGAAGTTTTCCGGATATCTTGGATCGTCGGCCCATTCCCACGCGTCGCCCAGATGCATGTTGTGGCAGATCGCCACCATCACGCGCCCTTTATCGTCGCGAATCGCCCGCCACTTCGGGACGTAGCCATCCTTCTCGTAGGTCCGCCCCGACCATACATATTGCTCGCCCGGCACCTGAAAGCGGGCGCCGATGTCATACAGTCCATGGAATATTTCGTCCTGGTCGCTTAGGTCCTCGATGGGCCGGTCCGGAAGAGCCATGCGCATTCCGGCCATAAACCGGTCCCAGTCGGCCGTCCCGTGAAAATCGTCAACCATCAGGAATCCGCCCTTCAACAGATAATCGTGCAGGCGCTTTGCCTCCGCGTCCGTGAAGGTCCAGTTTGCTACCTGCACTGCGTAGACCCACGGGTAGTTGAATATGTCGTCGCTGTCGAGATCGACCACTTGCTCAGTCGGCCTCGCCTCGATCCGGGTCAGGCGCTTCAAGGCCATCAGGAACTGGCGGTCCGCTTTCGGATAATCGCGCGACCAGCTTCCGCCGTACCCGTAGCCGCCGCCCAATCCGCTGTACTGATCGGTTCTCGAGGTGTACCTCAGGCGCGACCAATAGAATTCCGACGGCTCTTTGCTGCTGGTGTCGGAATAATCGTAGGAATAACCCTGCGGGAAAAACGAGCCTGACCCTTGAAAGGCGACCACACTGCCGGCGCAACCCAGCACGAGCACGATCGCGGAAGCAGGCCAAAGAGATCTCAACGGTTGGACCCCTCAGAACCATCGAGCGTAGCAGATCGCAATCATCGTCTTCAACTCGGCTCGATCTCTCGGGCGATGGCAGCCGGGCCGCGAGAATTTGTTTGCATTACTTTCGCTTCGCTTGTGACTTTCATTCCGGAGTGAGACGATTTATCGTCAGCGTTAAGGATGCGCGAACTACGGAGGGAGTTGTGAGGCGTCGGAAGTTCCTGCAGCTCGGAGGTGCGGCATTGACTGGCGGCATCGCCTCTGCGCGGCTGCCCTCGCAATTGCAGGGCGCCGCCATGCCCCCGATGGCGTTGCAGAATTCCGACGCGGGGAAATCGAACGAAAATTCACCTGCCGACTTCACCATCCGCATCGCGCCCGTCGCTCTGGAAATCGCCCCCAGCCGCTTCATCAGCACGATCGGATACAACGGCGCGTCGCCTGGACCCGTCCTGCGCATGCACGAAGGCAAGCCGATCACAGTCGAAGTGATCAACGATACGGATGCCGCGGAACTGGTTCACTGGCACGGGCTGTTCGTGCCTCCTGAGGTAGACGGCTCGGAGGAAGAAGGGACGCCAGCTGTTCCGCCCGGTGGGCGCCGCCGGTATCAGTTCACTCCGAAACCCGCCGGCACGCGTTGGTATCACTCGCACGCGATGGCCGGCGCGGACCTGCATCGCGGAAGCTATACCGGGCAATACGGTTTCTTGATGATCGAATCCGGAAACGATCCCGGCCAATACGATCAGGAACTTTTTCTCGCTCTGCGCGACTGGGAGCCGTTCTTCACCGATCAGATGGAGAATGAAGCGGCGGAAGGCGGCGTCTTGGGCCCGCAACTCGAGCGACCCCCAACGCTCGACACGCGTCCCAACGGCCTCGAGGTCACGTCCCAACTTTTTTCCATCAACGACAAAGCGCTCGGCGCCGGCGAACCAATCCGAGTCCGTCCCGGACAACGTGTTCTGTTCCACATTCTCAACGCAGGCGCCATCGAAAATCGCACCATCGCGTTTTCCGGCCATCAATTCCGCGTAATCGCAATGGACGGCAACACGGTGCCTTCGGCCAAATCGGTTGACGTGTTGATGCTCGGTCCGGGCGAGCGAATTGACGCCTATGTGGAAATGAATCAGCCCGGAGTGTGGATCCTCGGTTCGACCGACGACATGACCCGCAACGCCGGCATGGGTGTAATTGTCGAATACGAAAACCAGCATCGCCAGGCGCAGTGGATTCCACCTTCGAAGCCTGCGTGGGATTACACGATCTTTGGAGCAAGCGCCGCCCCGGCTCGTGTTGCCCCGGACCACACCCTAGACATGGTCTTCGAAAAAATCCCCAGCGGCGCAGGCCAGTTCAATTTGTGGCAGGTCAATGGGAAACCTTATCCGCACGACCGGGAGTTCGTCCTCCAGCAGGGGGCGCGCTATCGTCTGATCTTTCGGAACAGAACGGACGACGCACATCCGCTGCACCTCCATAGACACGTATTCGAACTGGTTGACGTGAACGGAAAGCCCACGGCAGGCTTGATGAAGGATACGGTTGTCGTCCCGGTTTACGGCCGCGTAACCGCCGATCTAACCGCCGACCAGCCGGGCTTATCGCTATTTCACTGCCACATACAGCAGCACATGGACTACGGGTTTAAGGCGCTCTTCCGATATGCCTAGGATGCCGGCCCATCAAAACATCTTCCACGCTACGTCCGGCAGTCCCTGGTCTACTTGCAGGTATTAGCGAATTCCTCCGTGCCGAACGCGAGCGTGCGGTGAGGTGCAAGAGCGAGTTTCAACCTCCGAGATTTCGTCTCTCGCATTCGAAGTCGGTCATTATATTTTGTACAGAGTTCATCGAATCCATCAATCCCCTTCAATTCTGTATTTTCGCAAGTTGCGTAAATCCTTTGTTTCACGCGCACATACGACTTCGATTGCCACGCCGCCTCAATTCTTTCCCTTTTGCTTCCAGCCGATGAGCCGCGAAACGTCTAGCGCGGCAGAATCACAACTTCGTCTTTCGGAATCGCCTTGAGCGTAGCCTTATCAATGTTGAGGTGCGCCGCGACAAGCTCTGGAGGCGTGTGTCTGAGCCATTCGGAGAGCGCAAGATCTTGGTAGTAGCTGCTCTTGAACATCTCCAGAAACTTCAGATCGGAGTCGCCAGTATTCTCCACGTAATGCGGCAGCGTCTTTTGAACGTAGCCAACATCTCCCGCCTGAAAATCCATCGTGCGGGCGCGGCCACCGGTAGCGAACACCGTCATGCGGCCCCGACCGCTGATGAAGTATTGCCACTCGTCTGCGTTGGGATGCCAGTGAAGCTCGCGAATCCCGCCCGGATGAACCGTGACGATGGCGGCGGCAATCGTGGTGGACGCTTTGAACTTGCTGGAATCCACGATGCGCACTTCTCCTCCCTTCGTAAGCTTGGTGACCGGCTGTTCCATGGTGCGAAACGCAAAATCGTGCGGCGAAGGCCCAAGCTCTCCCGCTGCCACCCGTTGATCGTCCGCGAGCGGACCCGGAACGTCCGCCTGAAAGATGAAGAGCTCTTCCTTGGGCATTTTTTCGAGGGCTTGCTCGCTGACGCCGAAATTCTTGGCGAGGACGTCGCGCGGCGTGTGCGCCATCCAGTCCGTGAGAAGAACGGTCGCGTATTCCGAAAAGTTGCCGTCGTCGAAGACCAACAGAAATTCGGCGCCGTCCGGATTCAAACCCTGAATCGAATGGGGAATTCCGGTCGGAAAATACCAGAGATCGCCTTCCTTCACGTCGGCAACGAAGCTGCGGCCGTCGGAATCAATCGCGGTGATCCGCGCATTTCCGTAGAGCATGATGGCCCATTCGCCGGCCGTGTGCCAGTGCAGCTCACGGACGCCCCCAGCGGTCAGCCTCATATCCACTCCAGCGATTGTCGTCGCGACCGAAAGTTCGCGGACAGTTACCTCGCGCGACCAGCCGCCGGAGTGAAGCCGTTTGTGTGCCATGGAAAACGGGTACTTGAACGTCTGAACGCTGCCTGCGTCAGTGCTCGGCGGGCGAATTGAATCCTGATTCTGGGCGTCGAGCGCGCGATTGATGGGACCCGGCTCGCTGGTTTTCCGGTCATCGCTGGCTTGGGATCCACGCTGACCTTGCGCTGCGGCCTCGGTCGCCGAAAGCACTGCGGCTGCGCCGAGAGCCGCTCCGCTAACTCCCAGGAAACCCCGCCGCGAAAACCGAGCGTTTTTCTTGTTCTCGTCCATGTTTTCCGCTCCGAAATCAAATTTGTGATGGATCGCGAGTGCCCGAATGCCGGGAGCATACGCCCGAAAGTAGCTATTGGTCAAAACGATCGAAGTAGTTGGAGGCGTGGCGCAAGTAACAATCGGCGTCGCCACGAACCGGGACTGAGTTTTATCTTAGAGCTCAAACGAACCTCCGTACCCCGGTACTAGAGCTCCCAGCTAGTAACACACTATTCATGTGGCCGTCACAGGCGATTCAATAGGACTGGTTAAGGTTCGGTCGCCTTGTGTTTTCAGTTGAGCGCCTGGCCGTATTGTAGCCTTTTCGAGAGTTACGAAGCGGGTAGTCTTTATTGGTCTCCAGCGTGTGGGGGCCCGGTTTCGATTTGTCTTAGCGGGGTGGGCTGGCTAGAGATGTGCAGCCTAGGGTTTTAAGAAACGATATGTTTGGGTGGATTTTTGTTAGATTCCGCCCGTAGTGGAGCTTATCTGTACGGACTCGATTTAAATTTCAAGGAGGAATTAATGCGTGTACTTGCAACGTGTATTGTGGCCCTCGGCCTAGTCGTCTCGCCAGTGCTGGCGGGAACGCCTGCGCCAGGGACCAACGACAGTGCGGCGGCCACTACGACCGCGACGACTGCCGCTCAACCGGCCGCTGCGCCCGCGCCAGCTGCGACCGCCGACCCGGCCGCAAAGGCCGAACCTTCGAGCAGCGAAGTAGCCGCCGAGCTGCAGCAGCTCCGCGATTTGCTCGAAGCGCAGTCGAAGCAGCTTCAGGAACAGCAGCAGAAGATGCAGTTGCTCGAAGACCAGCTGAACGCCGCCAGTGCGGCCCGCGAGAATCTCGTGGCCGTCCCTGGCGTCGCTGATGGCGCAGGCATTCAACCCGCCACCGGCGTGGCGGCGAGCGCCAATCTGGCGAACACAAACGCAGGCCAGGAAAAAACCGGACCTCCGACCTCCATCCAGTTCAAGGGCATCACGCTGACTCCGGGTGGCTTCATGGCGGCGGAAACGGTGTGGCGTCAGAAGGCGCTAGCGTCTGATGTGAATACGGCCTTCGGTTCCACTCCCTTTAACGGGTCTCCGAACGCTAGCAGCGGTGAATTTAACGCCAGCGGTCGTCAGTCTCGCATCTCCATGTTGGCAGAAGGAAAGCTCGACAACGTGAAGATCGGCGGGTATTACGAGATGGACTTCCTCTCAGCCGGCGTCACGTCAACAAACACCCAGAGCAACAGCTACACGATGCGCCAGCGGCAATTTTGGGCGCAAGCCGCCTTTAACAACGGCTTCACCGTCACCGGCGGCCAGCAGTGGAGCTTGATCACGGAAACCACCCATGGCATGGACAACCGCACCGAAGCGTTGCCGATGACGATTGACGCGCAGTATAACGTCGGCTTCAGCTGGGCGCGGCAGTATGGCTTCCGCGTCACCAAGAGCCTTTTTGACAACAAGATGTGGCTGGGCTTCGCGGTTGAAGAAGCGGTGGCCAACGTCAAGGTTCACGGCAACCCGACCGTCGTATGCGCTCCCGCCAATCCCACTCTCGTTCCGGCCCCGGCCGCCACCTGCCCATCAGGATTCAATGGCACGCTGGTCACGGTTCCCACGGGCGTCGGGACCACGGGCACTGCTGTCGTCAACAACACTACCTACAATAACTTCCTGATCGGCGCTTTCGGCAACACCAGCGGTCTTTACGACCCGCTTGGCAATTACGCATACAACGAAGCTCCGGATCTCGTCTTCAAGGCCGTATTTGAACCTGGCTTTGGCCACTACGAAGTTTTCGGCGTTCTGAGCGAGTTCCGCGATCGAACTTATCCGTGCGTGCCCGTGAACGGCGGCGCGGTGCTTCCGGCAGGGTGCCCGGCTGGGTTGACCACGATCGTCGGTTCAGGTGCGGGTGCTATCAACAACAGCAGAACCGGCGGCGGCGTCGGTGCTAACGCTCGCTGGAATCTCCTGGCCAAGAAGGTGGACGTCGGAATCCACTTCTTTGGTGGGGATGGCATCGGCCGCTATGGCTCTTCCGGCGCGCTGGCCGATCTAACCGTTCGCCCGAACGGCGATCTTGCTCCCATGCACAATTTCCAGGCGCTCGGCACGCTGCAATTTCACCCCACGCCGAAATGGGATATCTACATGAATGTCGGTGGCGAATATGAAGCGCGCACCGCTTTCGCCAAGACACCTGGCGGATCGTTGAACGACGGCTACGGTTATCCGGGCCTCGCCAACTTCGGCTGCTGGTCAGAGACGCTGCCCGTCTCCGCGCCGGCAACCAATACCAACCTCGGAGTTCCGACTGGCGTCGGTGGTTCCACCGGGTTCATTCCCGGTCCGCTGAACAGCTGCACGGGTGATCCACGGAACATCATTGAGGGAACACTCGGCTTCTGGTACCGCTTCTACAGCGGACCAAAGGGCAAAGTGCAGTTCGGCATGCAGTACTCGAACTTCGTCCTTAACACTTGGCGGGGCGTGGGAAGCGGATCCGTCAATGGCCTCAGCGTTGTCACGAACGGCGCGCCGCACTCAGACAACAACATGGTGTTCACTTCGTTCCGTTATTACCTACCATAGCAGACACCACTACTCGGGAGAGGCGGTCCGCCGCCTCTCCCTTTTTTTTGCCCGTCGCCTACCAGAGCAGCTTGAGGCCGAATTGAATCTGGCGTGAATTGGTCGAAGTGCTCGTGATCGTTCCTGCGGCTGGATTGCCCTGCGGTGTAACCGATCCGGAGGGCAAGACAGCAACGATCAGATTTGGAGTGTTGAAGTTTGCGCGGTTAAGAATATTGAAAAATTCCGCGCGAAACTGTATGCGGAGCCGCTCGGTTATCGCGGTGTCTTTTAGCAGCGAGAAATCCCACGTGGCGAGTCCCGGGCCAATGAACGTGTTTCGCCCAAGATTTCCGTAGAACCCGCTGTTATTCGGCGGGGCGATGAATGCAGCTGGATTAAACCACTCGTCGGCCTTGCCGAGAACGACCGGCCCAATGAAATCGGGATTGATGAACGGCCGCACCGGATTGCGATTGTCGCCATTGTTCGAGGGGTTGTAACTCAGTTGCGGAGTGAATGGAAATCCGCCCTGGAGCGTCACGATGCTGTTTATGCTCCATCCGCTCACCAGGTGATCGCTCCAACCGCTCACGTCGCTCGCCCAGGTTTTCCCGTGCCCGAACGGCAGAGCGTAAACCGCGTTGATGACGCCCACGTTTCTGACGTCATACGTCGCGAGCCCGTAGTCGGCGCGCAGATTGAAGGGATTTGAAACCAACCCGGGCGCATTGTTAGCCGCCGTGCCATTCAGCGAGTCTCCATCATCCAGCGATTTCGACCATGTGTACACGCCCCGCACGGAGAGATCGCGGCTGAAGCGGTGGTTCATATCAACCTGCAGAGCGTTATACGAACTGTCGCCAAGCGAAAACCATGTCCACGTGTTCGTGATGATCGGTGACGGATTTGCTTTCGGCGTACCCACGGGAATGTAATAGCTCCCAGCCGGCACCGGGGTGCCCGACAAAACGCCGAAGCCGGCCGGATAATCAGCCGGGCATGGCGCAGCGGGACAAATCGCGGGTATCGGTTCGTTCGCATCGAGGCCGATGATTTCGTGATAACCGTGCGATCCCACATAGCCGACGATCAGTGCCGTGTTCGGAGTCAGCTGGTGCTCGACGCGCAGCGAATACGAAAGCAGCGTGGGAGTTTGCATGTTCGGCTGGACGCCGCCCGGGACCAACTTGGCAGCGGCCGGTATCGGAGTGATCGGCAGCGGAAGGCTCGAAACAGCGAGGTTCGCGATGCTGTACGTCGGATTGAACGGCGCATTTTGATCCATCCTGTATCCGAGCGCATCCTGCAAGTCGTTGTACATGCCGAATCCGGCGCGAATGACGGTCTTCGTGCCGAACGGGCTCCAGGCCACGCCGATTCTCGGTTGAGCCAGGAACTTCGCGTTGTTGGGACTGAGCGCCGCTCCCCCGATATGTGGTTGCGTGCTGATCACGCCATCCGTGAAGAAATAATTCGCGGCGCGGCCGTGAGCTTCGTTCCATCCATTGGTTGATTCCGCGCGGAAACCCAGCGTCAGCGTTAAGTTAGGCGTCACCCGCACAGAGTCTTCCACGTACCATGCGCCAAATGTCGAATTCCAATTCATCTCCGTGGGCGTGGGATCGTAGAGAAAAGTGGCGGCGATACCGCCGAGCATCGTCTTCACTCCGCTGAATGACGCCTGACCGAATTGACTAAGCGCAATCGTTTCGTTTGATTGAAAACGCTGAATCCAGATGCCGAAACTGACCTGATGCCGGCCGTGCGTGACCTTTACTCCATCCTCATATGTGAACAGATTCCGGGCAATTGTCAGGTCGCTGCCGTTGTTGCTACCTGCCAGTCCGAGCTGGGCAGCTGGATTCGACGCGGCGCTTCCGCCAACCACTACCGCACCTACAGGATGCCCTCCCACGAAGCTCGTAACGTCCGCAGCGGGCGTCCCGGGGGTTGGCTCTCCCGTGAAGAAATAGCCCGCCCTCGAATATCCGAACCTCGCGATGTTCACGACGTTCGGCGAGAAAATGTGAGTTTCCTCCAGGCTGAACACCTGATTACGCAGGGTCATGACGTCCGTGCTGTACGGGTCGGCTGGCGTGGCCGTCAAGTCGTAGCCATCGTCGATCGTGTAAACGGCCGCCAGACTGTCCTTCGGTGAAAAAATATGATCCACTCGCGTCGTGCCGAAATCTTCTCGAATCGTCTGAGGAGCGCTCCCATTGAATGGCGCGACACCGCTCGGTGCGCCGTTCAGAAGCAGTTCAGGGCCGGTGGCAACTGGCCACAAATTCAGCAGCTGCTGAACGGTAGCGGCGCAAGCAGCCTGTTGCGGAGCCGGGCAGGATGATCCAAAAGCGACAAGCGTTCCGTCGCGCGCATCGTCGGCTGGAACGAACGTGAATGAGGTCTGGTGCAGATTCTGCCGGAAGCCTTCATAGTTGCCGAAAACGAATGTCTTGTCCGACTGGATCGGTCCTCCCACAGAAGCCCCGAACTGGTTGCGTTGGAAGAGTGGCGCCGAATTCGGGTCGAACACATTCTTGGCGTCCAAAGCATTGTTGCGTAGAAACTCAAATACAGAGCCATGCCACTGGTTGCTTCCAGACTGCGTGACAATCGCGACCTGTGCGCCGGGGCGTTTGCCGTATTCGGCCCCGTACGAATCGCGCAGGACGTTGAATTCTCGAACGGCGTCAACTCCCAGCAACTGCCCGCTCGTTCCGCCCGGCTGCATGTTGTTCTCGGCCGCCCCGGTGTACTCAACTCCGTTCAGCAGGAACAGGTTCTGCTGCGGGCGATTGCCGGAAACCGCAAAATCATTCGCCGTGGTGGAGTTCGATATCCCGATCCCACCGGCCTTTTCATCCGTGAAATTGACAATTCCCGGGTTCAGCACCAGCAGGAGATCGAAGCTTCTTCCGTTCAGCGGCAGTTCCTTCACCTGTTGCTCGCCAACGACGCCGGAAATATCCGTCGTTGTCGTGCTGACCTGCGGCGCATCCTCATTCACCATAATTTCCTGGCTGACCGGGCCAACCGGCAGCGTGAAGTCAATTTTCGCTTCCTCGCCAACTACGAGTTGCACGCCCGTCCGCACGCCCTCTTCAAACCCTTGCTTACTCGCTCGGAGTTCATAGGGTCCCAGCGGAAGCGAAAATATTTCATACACTCCCCGGTCATCGGACATGGTTGTGCGGACCATCCCCGTGTCCACGTTCCGCGCCGTCACGGTTGCGGATTGAATCGCGGCGCCGGATTGATCTTTCACCTGACCTGAAATATTGGCCGAAACCTGCGCGGACGCACCGGGAACGAGGAAAAGGACCAATGCCAGAAACCCCCACCAACGGATCCCCCATGATTTCCCGGTCGGATTCAGAGAGCGCGGGCGCGCTCCAAAATTCAGGTCCTGTACGGGCGCAACGATAGCAGCCGTCAAATCAACGCGCATTTCGAATTCTCCTCGTTAGGTAGAGTAGCCAGTGCTCCACACCAGGCTCTGGGAATGTCACAGGGATTATACGTATTAGTACGTAAAATATGGAGATGTCAATTTGATTTAATACGGGCGAGCATTCAATGCTTCGAAGGTCAATTCCCCGCATCCCGCCCGAATCAATATGAACGAGCGACGGCGCCGGAAAGCCGCTTGCGCGGCGAGCGGATCGTCGAACAATTGCCTCGCGAGAGAAGCGGTCAGTCTCCCGAAGTTTTCGGAGCGGCCTGCTGCATTTGTGCCATCATCTGGCGCATGGCTTCGGCCATTCCCGGGGCGCGCTTTTTTCGCCATGCTTCGAGCTTCTTCACGTGCTTTTCGAGATTTTCGTACTGGTGGGGATTCTTGCTTCGCGCGCGCATGGCCGGGACAAACGCCTTGATCCTCTCCCACACCATCCACTGCTCGCCCGTATTTTCGAAGAAGAATCCTTCGTCAATCAAGCCGCGGTTCACGATGCTCGCCGCCATCTCCCAATAGCTGATCAGCATGCGCATTGATGCGCTTTCCGGACTGGTCATCGGATACTTGCTCATGTCTTCGAGCGAAGTAGGGTGAAATTTGCCGAAGTACCAATCACGCGCTTCGCGCATGCGCGGCTCGCGCCGTAGATCGTAGAGCCGGAGCATTAAATTGGCCTGATCGTGCGTCACTTTTCCCATCTATATCCTCCTTGTGAAAGGTCGGTTCAGAAGCAGTTTGCAATGCAAGATCTGTAAGTCATTACGCTTGGGGTGTTGCGATGGTGCCCGTCAGTTGAACTTGGTGCGTGCGGCTCAGCGGGATGGCCGTTTCCTCGAACGCCAATTTGATGCGCCGCCGGATTTCCCGCGCTACGTCGTCCTTGCGATTGAGGACGGTGCGAACCTGAAGCCGCAGTACCGTCCCCTCGAGCGACAGGGATTCCACGCCGAGTACGCGTGGGCCGTCCACCAGAGCCGGAGACCAATCGGCATCATTGCGAAATTCTGCCGAGATTTTTTCGAGTGCAGTCAGAGCCCGCCCGACCAATTCATCAGACGGTACGATTACGTCCACAAACGTCTGCGACCAATCGCGGCTGAGGTTGGCGACCTGGCCGATCAGGGAGTTCGAAATGGTTACGATCGCGCCAGCCAGATTGCGAATCACGGTCCGGCGCAGGGTGAGGTATTCCACGCGTCCTGTTTCGCCATTGACCTGAATCAGGTCACCGACGACGTACTGATCCTCCAGCACGATGAAAAATCCGTTGATGACGTCCTTCACCAGGGTTTGCGCGCCGAAACCCAGCGCCAGGCTGCCCACAGCGGCCGCCGCCTCGAACGGCGTCACGTCGAAACCGAACTCAGGGAGAGCCATCAGGATCGCCGCGGCCACGAGCAACGCCGAGCCGACGCTATAAACCAGTCCAGCTATCGTGCGGGTTTGCTGTTCACGCATCTGCGCCGCGCGCGATTGTCCCTTGGCGCTCTGCACCAGTCGAGTCGTCAGCGCTTTCAGCATACGAATCAGAATCATCGCGATCAGGGCGATCACGAGAATGCGCACGCCGCGCGTCCCGGCGGTCTCCATCCAATGTCTCAGTGGTTCGGTCATGGGAGTTAAGGCGCGGAATTATACCACTCGGCGGACTCGGCGCTGACGCGCACGATGCGACCCGCGGTCAGCTCGGGGGGATTACTTTGCCACGCTGTGCGGGGCCATGTAAAATCATCAGGCCCGTAAACAGCGCGCCCGTAGCTCAGATGGATAGAGCGTGTGCCTCCGGAGCACAAGGTCGGGGGTTCGAACCCCTCCGGGCGCGCCATTTTTCTGTGTCGCCGGGCTCTACTTTTTCGCTTCCCAAAGTTCGACGAAACCGCCAACGTCCGGGTCGCGCATGATCACGGCACGGCCGTCCTTCACTCTTACGATCCCGCCATCGGAGACGGTTGTCGCGCCGTCTGCCTTCGCTCGGGCGTAAACCGCGTCCAGATTGGTCACCTGAAAGCCGACGTAATTGACGCCGATATCGGCAAAGTGCTGGTCCGGAGCCGGCTTGTCCTTGTTTCCCGGATTGGCCAGCAACTCCAGCCGCACGTTTTGGTCGGTTCCGGCTTGCGGAAACCATCCGTTCATCATGCCCATCGCGGGACGCCCTCCAGGCGGCGGGGGTGGCGGGAGTGGCGGATAATCTCCGCCGAGCACGCCCTGATAGAACGCCAGCGCCTTGGTCGCGTCAATCACGTTCAGTCCGATGTGATTGAATCCCGCCTGAATCCCGAGCCGCTCGATATTCTGCTGGGTCGCGCTGGAATTCGAAACCTTGGGCCCCTCTGGCGGCGCGCCCGGCGCGGGCTTCATCTTCGCGAAAAGCTCGATGAACCAGCCGTCCGGATCCTGGACGAATACGAATCGGCGCGGTTGCCCCGCCGCAGGCTCCGGGAATCCCATCTTAGGCACTCGCAGCAGCCCAGCGGCCTTCAGCATATCCATCACCGGGTTACAATCGTCCATCACCGTCACGTCCATGTGGCCGGCTCCCAAATCCGAGGACGTCAGGTTGCTCCAGTCCTTCCTGTCGATTCCGCGGTATTCGCGCAGAATCAGCGGAAACGGCTTGTCCACCACCACCGAGCTCGGAATGTTGATGATCGCCGTGCGCGATTCCGCGCCGTTCGTGCCGCCCAGCGCGTTGGCCACCTTGTCAACTTTCCAGTCGGTTTTGCTCGCCACCGGATATCCCATCGTCACGTAGAACTTGATCGTGGCGTCCAGATTCGCCGTCTGGTGGCCGTCGAACGCCATCCCCAGTACATCCGCCGTCCCGGTGTCTGCTGCGGCGGGTGATGCGACAGCCGAGGATCGCGCAAGGCCCACGGTCGCCATCGCGACCACCAGAACGCCAGCTCCAACGACGAAGCAAAGATTTCTCAAGAACAAAGGCTTCACTTTCTTTCGCTTTTTCATGAACGCTCCCTCGGTCTCTCTCCGGCAACCGCGCTCGCGACTGCGATCCCAATAGGAGCGTTGGCCGGTTCAAATTTTATCGAATCGCTTCGGCATTTTTTCAGTGTGACCTTGCCGCCTCGACTCTTGGTCGTTTCTCCATTCCGCTGGATTTTACACCGAGAGGGCCCAAGGTCCAGAAATTGGTTTTTGCACTTTTAGGTTTCATTCAGTGCCTCATTTCACGTCGCTCGGAGCATGCAAAATGGGAGTACAATCGCACGCGTTTTCGAATCCAAAGAAACTCTCGGGCGAAACAACGAGTTTTCTACCTTGGAGCAAGAAATGAAACGAAGAATTCGGGGATCGCGCGAGTTACCGCTGGTGGTTGCGGGCATGCTTCTGATCCTGGTCGGCGCCGCGGTTGTCGCGCGCGCCACGTCCAGACCGCAGACTTCGACGGACGCAGCGGCGCCCTCCTTTTCAGCCGATCGGCTGTTGGCCCATATCCGCGTGCTGTCGTCGGACGAGTTCCAGGGGCGCGGGCCGCCCATATCCGCGTGCTGTCGTCGGACGAATTCCAGGGGCGCGGGCCGGGAACCGAAGGCGAGACCAAGACCATTGCCTATTTGCAGGAGCAATATCGCGCCGAGGGACTCGAGCCCGGCAATCCTGACGGGACGTACCTGCAAAATGTGCCTCTCGTCGGAATTCGACCTGACCCGAATATGGAGATGACGTTTGCCGGGCACGGAAAGACGATCCACGCAGCGTTCCGCGATGATTTTGTGGCGGTAACCAGACGCGTGGCGAATTCCGTAACTCTCGATGCGCCGATGATTTTTGTCGGCTACGGCGTGCAGGCGCCCGAATACAAATGGGACGATTTCAAGGGCGTGGACGTGAAAGGGAAAGTAATCGTTGTACTCGTCAACGATCCGCAGGTCACCAAAGGCAATCCGCCTGTATTGGATGACGCGATGTTTGGCGGAAAGGCGATGACCTACTACGGACGCTGGACCTACAAATACGAGAAGGCGGCGGAATTGGGAGCAGCGGGGTGCCTGATCGTCCACGAGACGGCCTTTGCCGGCTATCCCTGGGAAGTTGTGCGAAACAGTTGGAGCGGCGAATCGTTCAGCCTGCTATCGGCTGACAAGGGGATGGGCCGGCCCATTGTGGAGGGATGGATCACGCACGAAAAGGCGCAGGAGCTTTTCGGCGCGGCGGGCCTCGATTACGAAAAGCTGAAACAACAGGCAGCGACCCGCGATTTTCAGCCGTTATCGCTGGGGATGAACGCCCATCTCGAAATCCACAATACGATCCGCACGATTGATTCTCACAATGTGATTGCCAAACGAACCGGAAGCGATCCCGTGTTGAAGAATCAGTACGTGATTTACACCGCGCATTGGGATCACTTCGGGATCGGCCCGCCACTGAACGGGCAAAACATCTACCATGGCGCGGCGGACAACGCCTCCGGAACGGCGGCGCTATTGGAAATCGCGCGCGCCTACGCCCAGCTCAAAATCGCGCCCCGGCGGACGATCTTGTTCATTTCAGTTACCGCCGAAGAACAGGGCCTGCTCGGGTCGGAGTATTACGCGACTCATCCGCTGTATCCCATCGCACGGACCGCCGCGGACATCAACATGGATGGAATGAACACCTGGGGAAGAACCCACGACATCCTGGAAATCGGCATTGGCAAGTCAACGCTCGATGAAGTAACGGCGGAAGCGGCCAAAGAACAGGGAAGAGTGGTCCTCCCGGATGCTGAGCCGGAAAAGGGCTTCTACTACCGTTCCGACCATTTCAGCTTCGCGAAAGTAGGAGTCCCGGCGCTCGATCCCGATAGCGGCACTGATTATCTGGGGAAACCGCCGGGATGGGGAATGATGAAGAAAAACGATTACACCGCGAACGATTACCATAAGCCGAGCGACGTAATTAAGACTGACTGGGATCTGAGCGGGGCCGCGGAAGACAGCTTGCTGTATTTTCAGATCGGCGACCGCGTGGCGAATGCCGATCGGATGCCCCAATGGAAAGCAGGCGCGGAGTTCAAAGCGATTCGCGACGCATCACTCAAAAGTCAAGCGGCGCGGTAGAAATGAAAGTGAGACGCTCCTACTCCATTGTACCGAGGCGCGTATGAAAAGTCCCAAGTCAGGCGGCGGTCGGGATCGCCGCTCGATGTTGAAATGGGCGATGCTGGGCGGAGGCGCGGCCGTAGCCGGGCTTTTCCGTGGTCCGCTCGCCGACGCCGCGATCGCGCCAAAGGAACAGGAAGCACAGGCGGCGGTGGATCGAGCTGCTCGCGGCATGCCCGCGCCGCGCATTAAAGACGTCACCGTGATTCAGGTAGGCGGCGGTGGCACCAACGACTCGACCGTTGTGAAAGTGACAACCGATCAGCCCGGGCTCTACGGCTATGGTTGCGCCACGCACACGTTTCCGGGCGGGCGCTACAAACTTGTGGGCGCGGCGGTCGAGCAGTATTTGAAACCCCTGGTGATGGGCCGAACAACCGACAGGATCGAGCAGATCTGGCAAATTTGTTACATGAGTTCGTACTACAAGAACGACGCGGTTTTGAACTGCGCCATCGGCGGCGTCTGTGACGCGCTCTGGGATATTAAGGGCCGCCAGGCGGGAATGCCGGTCTATCAACTGGTCGGCGGCAAATGCAGAGAAGCCGCGGACATTTATCTTCACGTCGGAATGGGTTCGCAGGATCCCGGCAAGCAACTGGTCGAGAACTCGATGAAGCTCGTCGAGAAGGGATGCCGCAATCTTCTAGTCGCCATGTTTCTTCGCGATGGGGCGGTCAATACCCTCTATGGGCTACCGAAATTTGACGACGGGTCCGTTCCCTTCGATCGCGACAAGGAAACGCGCAAAGTCATCTCCGCGTTTGAGACCTTCAGAAAAGAAATGCCGCCCGAAATCGGCCTGGGAGTTGACGTGCATTCGCTGCTCGATAGCATACGAGCCGTTCAATTCTGCAAGGACGTCGAGCCTTTTCGCCTCTTTTATTGCGAGGATCTATTTGCTCCGGAAGAGGCCGGCCACTACAAAATAGTTCGCCAGCAGTGCACCACGCCTCTGGCGATCGGTGAACTCTGGAATAATCCTCACGAGTGGCAGCCGCTCGTGGAAGCGCGCGAGATTGACTACATCCGCCACCATGTTTCCCACGTCGGAGGCTTTACGGCCGCCCGGAAAATCGCCGCGTTCGCCGACAATTACGAAGTGAAATTCGCCTGGCATGGCGCCCCCAATTCTCCCGTCGGCCACATGACCAATTTGACCCTCGATCTCACGAACGATAATTTCGGCATTCACGAGCATTTCGATTATCCGCAGGTCGTCCAGGATATTTTTCAGGGTTGTCTTGAAATTAAGGACGGCTACGCATGGATCAGCGAAAAACCCGGCTGGGGCATCGAAGTTGACGAGGCACTTGCGGCAAAGCACCCTATCACCGACGAACATCCAAATGAGTTTCGGACGACGGACGGATCAGTGATTCAAGGTACGGGCTAGAATTGCGATTCGCGCCGGGTGAATAAGTCTCGGTCGCACTGAGGAAGTCATGAGAATCGTAATTTCTGGATCACGCTCCCTTGCTGTTTCAAACGCGGCCTGCACACCATGAGCGAAGAGACAACGCAGCAGACAGGGTCGCTTCCCATCCGTGGCCGGAACCGCCGTTTTGTTTATCTTGCCGCCGCCTTCGCCGGTCTGGGCGGCCTGCTCTTCGGCTACGACACGGGGGTTATTTCCGGCGCGGAACTTTTTTTCAAGAATGATTTTTCACTTTCCGTTTTCGCTCTCGAAGTCATTGTCAGCGGAGTATTGGCGGGAGCGGCTGCAGGAGCGCTGTTGGGGGGCCGGCTGGCGGACACTTTTGGCCGGCGAACCTTGTTGATTATCACCGCGCTCATTTTCGCCGCTGGCGCCATCCTGTGCGCCGCAGCTCCCTCGGCCGCGATATTGATCGTCGGCCGGATCATCGTCGGCTTCGGGATCGGTTTGTCTTCCAGCACGGTCCCTGTGTATATCTCCGAAGTTTCCCCCGCGGATGCGCGAGGTTGGACCGTCTCACTATTTCAGCTGGCAATTACGATTGGAATTCTGCTCGCCTACATCGTGGATTATGCCTTCGCGAGCATCCAAGGCTGGCGTTGGATGTTCGGACTGGCCGTCGTGCCTGCCGCCATATTCGCAATTGGAATGTTCTTTCTGCCGGAGTCCCCTCGATGGCTCGCCAAGCGCGGCCATCACGATGCGGCGCGCGCAATACTCGCGCGCATCCGCGATACGGACGACGTGGATGGGGAGCTTCGGGAGATCGAGCACGGCTTGGCGAATGCGGAAGAGCATGGCAACTGGCGGGATTTGCTCAGCGCGGGGCTTCGCCCGGCGCTGGTCGTCGGCATTGGTCTCGCGGTATTTCAGCAAGTGACCGGAATTAACACCGTCATTTACTACGCGCCAATGATTGTCCAGTCGGCGGGAATTTCTTCCGCCTCCGGCGCCATTCTCACCACCGCGGGCATCGGAATCGTCAACGTGTTAATGACGATTATTTCGATGTGGCTCATTGACCGGATCGGCCGCCGTCCGCTTTTGCTGACCGGCATCGCCGGCATGGTCGTAACGCTGGGCGTACTTGGATGGGCGTTCCACTCCGCAAGCCCTACCGGCGCTCTTTCGTGGATCGCCGTAATCAGCATCATGGTTTACGTGGCCTCGTTCGCCATAAGCCTCGGTCCAATTTTCTGGCTTTTGATCTCGGAAATCTATCCGCTGAAGGTTCGCAGCTCGACCGAAGGCGTCGCCGCAACATTCAACTGGGGTTCGAACCTGCTGGTTAGCCTGACATTCTTGACGCTACTGCAGCTAATTGGCGCCACGCGGACTTTCTGGCTCTACGGAGTTTTCGCTATCGGGGCGTGGCTGTTTTCCTACTATCTCGTCCCGGAAACCAAGGGGCGCACGCTGGAGGAAATCGAGGCATTCTGGCGAAAATGATCCGTATTCAGCTTGCGGGCCGCTTGAAAACCAAAAGCTTCGCGGTGAATACCTGAAGTTCCTCGCCATTTTGATTGAGCGTTGTGCTCTGCACCTTCACGATGCCCTGATTCGGTTTCGAGCGTGACGGCACGATTTCGAGAATCTCGCTTACCACGTGGAGCGTATCGCCGGCCCGCGTGGGCCTGGGCCACGCGATTTCACCTCCCAGGCCAATCAATCCGCCTGCGATTTGCAATTCACCGTTTACGAGAAGGCGCATGGTCGCGGCGGCCGTGTGCCATCCGCTTGCGGCGAGTCCGCGGAACACGCTGTCTCGCGCGGCGGCTTCATCCAGATGAAACGGTTGCGGATCGAATTCCGCCGCGAACGTCTTCATGCGATCTTCATCCATTTGATATGTACCGGTCGTGAAGCGCTGGCCGACATGCAGATCGTCCAGGTACAACATGTGAGCTGGCTCGGGCGCCGGATTCATTTTCGCTCTCTGTTTCTCGCACCGATGTCGGGCGAGTTGGTCCGTCAAACTCGAGCGACTTAGCGTCGCTCTCAATCCTTCAGCGCGTTGGTGATCAATGCTTCCAACTTTTGATCCAGACTCTTGGCGACCTCGTCTATTTGCGCTGACTTGAATCTGCCAAACACCGTGGACGGAAGATCGTAGTCAACGTGGGTCATGTGATCCTCGCCGACATACACACAAATTCTCAGCGGCGCATATTCCCCCGCGCGAAGATCTGCCTGGGTCATTTCAACGGCGATCAGCGGATTCCCGACTTCGTACTGCCGGTCAAATTCCGTCCTGCCTTTCAACGACAGGAGCTGCCCGTGATCGCGCATGGCGAAAAGCATGAAGCCGCTGCTTCCTTCCATGGCGTGAATTTTGGCTTCCACATCCGCTGGGTTCGAAACGTCCTTCATAGCGGCGGCGAACGCTTGCGCGTCGAATTTCCCGAGCTGTTTTTCGATCGCCGCTGTAACCCCTTCGAATGATTTCGACGACTTGTAATTGACATGCGTCGTGGAACTGACGGTGACCGATCGCGCAGGAGCAGTTTCACCGGCGGCCGAACTCGGATTTGCCGCCAGGCCGGCGATCATGAAAGCGAAGAACCCCGCAACGCAAGCAGATGACATGTCCATTTCAAAGCCTCCCCGGAAAGCCGAGCGAATTCTTATGATGCACACGGATTCGAGCCGTCGCAAGCATCGAATCCGCAAATCCGATAACCACGATCAATAATTTGAGTTGGACATTGAGTCGCGGCCCGCGCAAACTCCGCGCCTAATTGGAAGTGGCCGTGAAGTTCCTTCGAGCTTTCCTTTCCACGTCGAGTGGGAAGCCCGCAGCCAGTCTCTGCTTCGCGTAAATTTCGCAGGGCACACCGTCGTGTCCATTCCGTAAGCACATCGCATTTCTTTTTTGGGCCAGAAAGTTAGCTGCGAGCGGGCGGGTGTTTTCCTCGCATTCGGGCAGGGCTTTCACCAAAGCGCCCGCGGTTGCACGAGTGGAAGGGGGACGACTGATGAATCAGCAGACGATGTTGGTGGAATTGATTCTTGGGGGATTTTTTGCCGTAGCGTGCATGCGCACGTCCATTCCCGTCGCGCAGGACGGCAAACTGCACTTCGGCGATTTGCTGCGCCTTCCCGGACGCATCGAAAGGCTGCGCCGCTCGCGATGGCAGTGGTTCTCGATGGTGGCATTTGTCCTGGTGATACGGATGCAGAAGGGCATGCCGTTGGTTCTCGAGGTCACGGTGGCATTGATGTTCGTGCTGTTTCTCGCGATGCCGACTCGGGCCGTGGTCAAGGCGGGAGCCCGTGGATGAAGGATTTGTGGGAAGTCGGAGAATTCGTCCGCAGGATTCGAGCTCGCATGCGGTTTGGCGAGCTCTCGCGGGCGCCCGTCCGGCTAGTGCGCTTGGAACTGAGGGGCGATGCGGCGCAGTGCGACTTGCTCGCGCGTCCTGTGGATGTGTGGGCGGGTACGCTGCCGCGGCACATTCGGGATCGCGACGCTTCGCTGCAGGCGCTGCAGGACGCCGTGGCTTTGCGCGAGATGCTGTTCGCGGCCCTCTCAGAGGTTCAGAGCGCCGATTTTCGAATTTTTCGGCAGGAGTCTCGCGAGCCTCCCCTTTTGATCATCAACGGCACGGTTACGCGGGAAATGCCATCCCTGCCCCGGGTTACTTCCCCCGTCATGAAAGCCAAGCTCTGCGGCTTTCACTTCCAGTTGGACGATGGGGTGCTGGAACCGCTCGAAATGGAAGAGGGCGGCGTGCAATTCAAGGTTAGCGCATGACCTTCACGGGTCGAGGAGGAAGTATCCATGGCAGCAAATAGGGCGCAAGGAAGTTATTACGGGCTGTTTCTGGTGGCTGCGACGGTCCTCTGCGCTGGATTTTACGAGTACTCCAGCGGATCGGGGAAGCTGCTGTTGGTGGTGGGTGCAATTGGTTTAATCGGAAGCCTCTTCGGGATGCTGGGAATCAAGTCGCTCGAAGGGAAAACAGCGTTGAAGTCGAATCCGGCAGCGATGAAGTTAGCCGGAGCCGCCTGCTCGTTGTTGGGATGGGTTATCACGCTGTTCGGGATGCACCTCACTCCGAGCGTCGGCGGGCGCATCGTTTTGGCGCTTGTAGGAATCGGGGTAAGCCTTTTCGGGATCATCGTCATTTTGCCAGCGGCCTTTAACAAGAACGCGGTTTGGAAAAGCTAGATGGCAGCAGCCAACATTCAAACAATCATGGAGCCCAAACGATGAACTTAACCAGAGCTAGTAGTCTTCTACTTTGTATTCTCGCAATCGGCTTGGCGGTAGGTGTAGTGGTCCACGCGCAGACACCAGCTGCGGCTCCTGCCGCGGCTGCCGCTCCCGTTCCGGCTGCCGATGCTCAACTTGCGGCCGCGACAGCTAAAGCCCCAACGACCGCAGACTTGGCGAAGGGCGATCCGGGCGGCACCATTACCGGAACCATCAATGACGTACCCGCCGCCGACTCCACAAAAGGCGTGACGCTGCCGGATGTGGCTAACCAGGTGGGCCAGAATAAAATCGCAGCCAATTTTATCTGGACACTGGTTACCGGCTTCCTCGTCATGTTCATGCAGGCAGGATTTGCGATGGTCGAATCGGGCCTTTGCCGTGTGAAGAACGCGAACCACACGTACATGATGAACTTCATGGTTTATGCGTGCGGTTTGTTCTCCTACTGGATCATGGGGTTTGCCGTCCAAATGGGCGGCGCGGCCGGTAACGGGAACCTCGGCGGCCTCAATTCCCTGACCGGCGAGCACACCCTCTCGATCCTCGGGAAGACCTGGGGCATCTTTGGCGCGGCGGGATTCTTTCTTTCCGGCCACACCTATGACGTCGGCGTCATGGTGATTTTCCTGTTTGAAATGGTGTTCATGGACACCGCCCTCACCATCGTCACCGGAGCCTGCGCGGAACGCTGGAAATTCCTGGCGTTTTGCGTCTCGTCTTCAATTATGGGAGCAATCACCTACCCGATTTACGGCAACTGGGCTTGGGGCGGCGGCTGGCTTTCGCAACTTGGCGCCAACAACCAGTTGGGCAAGGGCTATTGCGACTTCGCCGGCTCTGGCGTAGTGCACGCGGTCGGGGGCATTACGGCTCTCGCTGTTTGCTTCATCATCGGACCACGCATCGGCAAGTTCAACCGCGACGGCTCGAGCAACCCGATCATCGGCCATGACATTTCGGCCGTACTGATCGGTTGCTTCATTCTCGCGTTCGGTTGGTTCGGATTCAACCCAGGCAGCACGCTGGGCGCATCCGCCGCCGGTAACTTGCGGATCGGCACAATTGCCGTGGATACCATGCTGGCGGGCTGCACGGGTACCTTCGGCGCGCTGATCTACATGTGGATGAAAAACGGCAAGGTTGACGCTTCGATGTGCGGCAACGGTCTTCTGGCGGGCCTGGTCGCGATCACGGCGCCCAGCGGCTTCGTCAGTTCGGTCGGTGCCTGCATCATTGGCCTTGTCGCCGGCGTGTTGGTTTGCTTGAGCTGCTGGTTTGTCGAGAACGTAATGAAGGTTGACGATCCAGTCGGCGCCATCTCGGTGCACGGAACCAACGGCCTCTGGGGTGTACTTTCGGTTGGGTTACTGGCTGACGGCACCAGCAACTACGGCGGAGCCTGGAACGGCGTCACCGGGTCGGTAACCGGTTTGTTCTACGGCGATGCCAGCCAGCTTGCTGCCCAGCTCGTGGGCATCTCCACGCTGATTGGCTTCGTTTTCACGCTCAGTTTCCTCATTAACTTGGTGGTCGAGTTCTTTGTCGGGCATCGGGTTTCAATCGAGACGGAAGTGGAGGGTCTGGATCTTCCGGAGATGGGCCAGCTCGGCTATCCCGAGTTCGTCTTCAAGCCGGAACCGGACTACCTCATGCGAGCTAACAAGGAGGCGATGGCCGCATAACTCGGTGCAGTTATGGAAACCATGGTGGCAAGGCGCGAGATTCGGGGCGCCTTGCCATCGGGTTCTTAGAAGTAGTTCCATAGCGCAACCAGTCCAGCGCCTTTACGGATATGAACAACACAACTGAAGCCGATATCGTCTCAACAAACCAGAATTCCACGGATGCGCAGATCGCGCCCGCACCGCTTTCTCTTGTCGGAGTGCCCGAGCGCACACAAGGCCTGCTGCTGCGCATGTTCGCTGATCCGCGAGTGCTGGCGAAGGAGGAAAAGGCCGAGATCGTGAAGCAACTGCGCGAGTGCGTTGCGCTGCATCCCAAGGATTCGAATTTGCGCGTCGTGTTCGGCATGGCACTCTCCGTGAATCTGGATGTGCAACAGGCGATGGAAGAGCTTGGCGAGGCCGTCGCTCTTGATCCAAGCAGCTTCATAGCTCATATGAAGATTGGCGAGCTGTGGATGCGGCTCCGGGTCTGCACGAAGGCTCAGGACCATACGCGCCATGCCGCCATGCTCGCGCAGAATATGGCGCAGGCGGAAATGGCGCGCCGCCAGGCGACCACGTTGCGGACCATGCTGCGGGAAGGAATCGAGCGCGACGGCTATAGAACTCCCTGGTTCTCGATCGCTCGTGTCCGGCGGTTCTGGAATAGAAACCGGAATAAAGCCGACGCTCTGGCCACGGTGGACATCGTCTAGCGATGTCATCGGCCCTGCAGCTCGCGCTGTTGATCGCCGTTCTCATTCCAGCCTGCAAACTGGCGGGCTCTCTCTGCAGCCGGTTCGGAATTCCACCCATCCTGGGAGAGCTGTTGGTCGGCGTCGGGTTGGGGCCCGGCGCAATCAACTTGCTACACTGGCAGGTGTTCGACGGCGGTCAGGCCACCGGGGCGCTGCTGCTTCTCGCTCAGGTCGGCGCATTAGTGTTGATGTTCATCGCCGGAATTGAAACTGACATTGACCGCATGAAGGAAGCGAGCGTCACGGCATTCGTGGTGGCGCTCTCCGGCGTTATCTGGCCGTTCTTTCTGGGTGCAGGAATCGGGCATCTCCTCGGCCTTTCGTGGAAGACAGCGTGTTTCCTGGGCGGCGCGCTGACCGCCACCAGCGTCTCCATTTCCGCGCGCACCCTAATGGACGCCGGCCGCATGGCCTCGACGGAGGGCACCATTATTTTGGGTGCCGCCGTGATTGACGACGTCATGGGTCTCTTTGTTCTCGCGTTGCTCGCGGCATCCACCGCCGTGAAGGGGCAGGCATTTGGACTGGCGCCGATGGCCAGCGCCTGGCTGCAGGAGCGTGTTGCTCCCGCGGCCGCCCATCCGCTGGTTATCCAGATGACGATGCTCAGCGTTTGCGTCGCGGTGTTTTTCGTCGCCGGGTACGCGTTGGCCAAGCGCTGGCTCGATCCGCTGATTCTCCAGATGCGCAAGCTCACGGCCACCGAGGCAGTCCCTGCCTGCGTGCTTGGACTGGTGATGGTCTACGCGATTTCGGCCGAGTGGCTCGGCAGCGTGGCCGGCATTACCGGCGCCTACCTGCTGGGATACGTATTCGCCGGGTCGCAATTCAAGGCGGATGTGGAGCGCAGCTTTTATGCGATGGGCCACGGCCTTCTGATTCCACTCTTTTTCGTCTCCATCGGACTTTCCAGCGACTATCGCGCTCTCTCCGGACACTGGACGTTGATGCTGCTCATTCTCTTCGTCGCCGTGGTCGGCAAAGTAGTCGGCTGCGGCTTCGCCGCGCTCGCCTCGGGGTTGGATTGGGTGCGCAGTCTGCGAATCGGCTGCGGCATGATGTCGCGCGGAGAGGTCGGCTTGATCGTTACGGCGATGGGCGCCGCGACGGGAATCTTCGGGCGAACCGAAGTGGCTGTAATGGTAACCGTCGTTCTGCTGACGACGCTTCTGACTCCCCTGGCTCTGCGCGGCGCGTTTGACCTGAAGTCTCCGCAGGACCTTGAAGAGGGAGTAGAAAACCCGCAAGCGAGAGTCACCTCCATCGGCAATCATTCGTCTTTCCCGGTCGGTGTGGAGCCCGGCGAGAGTGGAAGTCCGCCCGACCAGTCGAGCTTCAGAGTGATGACCCCTGGCGCTACGAGTCTGCTTGCCTTTAAGGCGAACGACACAGCGTCCGATTGGAAGTAGCAGTGCGACCATCCCGCAAATGAGGAATCCGAATTAAGCCCGGAGACCAACTCGATCACTACCGCATTGACAGCATCGTTTCCCGCAGCGATGTGGCCACCGTATTTCGTGCGACCGACGTACGAACGGGAAAAGAAGTAGCTATCAAGCTTCCACTCGCCGAGTTGGAGAATGACCAGGTCGTCGCCGAACGTTTTCAGCGCGAGCGGGAGATCGGCAGGCATTTCGATCATCCGGGCGTCATGAAGGTGATCTCCGACGATCACCACAGTCAGAACTACATGGTGATGGAATGGGTCGAAGGCAAGCTGCTGAGTCAGATTCTCCTCGAGGAGAAAAAGCTTTCGCAAGAGCGGGCGGTCAAGATCGCGATTGGCATCTGCCAGGCTCTGGGTTATATCCACAACCATGGAGTCGTGCACCGCGATTTGAAACCGGAGCACGTGATGGTCGATTCCCAGGACAACATCAAACTGGTTGATTTCGGCCTTGCGGGACAAACCGGAGCGCCGCGGATTACTTTTGCCAACCTCTCGCAGATTACCAGCTCGCCCGAGTACATTTCGCCAGAGCAGGTGAAGGGAAAGCGTGGCGACGCACGCAGCGATCTGTACGCGCTCGGTGTGATGCTCTACGAAATGGTGACCGGGCGTGTTCCATTTCATGGAGCCGATGCTTTCGCCATCATGAACGACCGGCTTCTGGAAAACCCCGTACCGCCGCGCGAAATCGATCGTTCGATCTCACCGCAGTTGCAAGAAGTGATCTACAGGGCGCTGGAGCGGGAACCTCAGTACCGCTATGCGAACGCCCACGATTTCGCATTCGATCTCGAGCATCTGAATCAGGTCGGCGTCGCCGAGCGCCCCGAACTGCAAAACTGGAAGAAGCCAGGGATGGCAATGTCGCGGAGAATCGCACTGTACGCTGCGATGATTCTGCTCCCGCTGATCATCTTTGCGCTGCTGCTTTATTTCTCCCGGCATTAGGCGCAAGCATCGGCGGCAATCTAGCCCCGGTGGATGCGCAGGACCGAGAGCGGAGGCTCTGCGAGGTAGAGTTGTTCGACCAGCGCGGCGCGGCGATCGAGCACTGCGCGCTGATTGAACGAACCCTTGTCCGTGATCTCGCCGGCGTCGAGCGATGGCGGCTCTTCCAGCAGAATTGCGCGCGCCACTCGATTCGAGCTGCCGGTGGATTCCGCCGCAAGGCTGGTCAACAGCGATTGAAATCGTCCGCGCACCGCTGGATGTGCGAGAATTTCCGCGGTCGCGTCTGGCGGTAACTCGGGGCAGAGAGAGCGGCACGCCTCCAAGTCCGGAAAAATCAGCGCGGCAATGTAATCGCGATCGAGGCCTGCAAGCACCACATCGCGGATCAGCGGCGAGCAGTGGGCGATGATCCGGGCGCGAAGAGGGCCGACGCTCACCCATGTGCCATTGCCGAGCTTGAAGTCTTCGTTCAGGCGTCCGTCGAAGAGCAGCCCCTTGTTGATGTCGTTCGGATCAATCAGTCGCACCGCATCTCCGAACGAGTAGAAGCCTTCCTCGTCGAAAACTTTTCGCGTCAATTCGTCCTGCCGCCAATAGCCCGGCGTGACGTTGGGGCCGCGCACGCGCGCCTCAAGCTTGCCGCCGCTCGGCACAATTTTCAATTCCACTCCGGGGACCGGAATTCCAATCGTGCCCGCGCGATCGGTTTCCCAGGTGGTTTGCATCGCCATCGGGGACGTTTCCGTGGAGCCGAGGCCGGTGGCCATGACGATGCGCTCGCCGCAGGTTTCAAATGCCAGCTCACGGTACGCGTCCCATACGGGCTGCGACAGGCCCGCTCCGGCATAAAACATCAGGCCGAGGCGGCGAAAGAAATTCTCGCGCAGTTCGCGATCGGCTCGCAAGAATGGCAGTAAATCCTCGTAGCCCTTGGGAACGTTGAAATACACGGTCGTCGAGATTTCGCGCAGGTTGCGAACCGTCCTCTCCATCGAGCCGGGGCCGGGTTTGCCATCGTCAATGTAAAAGGTGCCGCCGTTATACAGCGCGATTCCGACATCGTGATTTCCGCCGAAGGTGTGATTCCAAGGCAGCCAGTCTACGATTACGGGGGGATCGTCCTCGAGAAAACCGAAAATCTGAGCGATCATCTGCTGGTTGCTGCAGATCATCCGGTGAGTATTCACCACCGCTTTGGGCATGGCCGTGGATCCGGATGTGAAAAGAAATTTCGCCACATCGTCGGGGGTGATTTGTTCGTGAGCCGCAGTAACGGCGGGCGTGGGATTCGTTTCCAGTAGATCGGCGAACGTGCCGGCCTTGCGGCGGTCCGGAGGCGCAGTCGTGGTGACTACCTCCACGTGTTCACCAACCGCAGCTTCGATCGCCGGGGCGTATCGGATGCCATCCGAAGCGAAGACCAGACCCGGCGTGAGAATTTTCAGCGTATGGCGCAGCTTGCTGAAATCCTTCGAGACGAGCGAATAGGCTGGCGATAATGGCGCGGTCGGAATTCCTACGTGCTGGCCGGCCAGCGTCAGCAGAAAATGTTCCAGATCGTTTTCCGAGAGAATCGCCACGGGCCGCTCGACTGAAAGCCCGCGATCAAGCAGCGCCTGGGCGATGCTTTCCACCGAACGCAAGACCTGCGCGTAGGTCAGCCGGCGCCATTCTCCGTCCGGACCGCGCTTCGCGATGCAAGTTTTCTCCGGGGTAACCTTCGCCCAGTGAATCAGGCGGTCGGTGAGAACTTTGGGATACGGGCGCAGCGTTTCATCCGGCCTGACGAGAAGCACGCCGCCGGGAAGCCGTTCGAGCGACGCGCCGGAAGTGCGCATTCGCACACGACGCACGCCTGCTTCGGCGGCGCTTCGCCCCGCTGAAGGTTTTGGATCGCTCATGGGAGCCGCCGCTTTACTTGCCCAGTTCTTTTCGGACAATGCGCGTGCCTTCGACCATCGCGCGCAGCTTGGCGAACGCAATATCGCGCGGCACGTGAAAGAGCCCGCAATCCGGAAGCACGTACAGCTTCTCCGGCGGCACGACTTTCATCGTTTTGCGAATGCGTTCGGCGACAATGTCCGGCGTTTCAACGGAATTATCCTTGACGTCAATCACGCCCGCGCCCAATTCAAACGGCACCTTGAATTCGCGGAAGAGATCGAGATCTTCGCCGCCGCGTCGCGCAAATTCCAAACTCAGCGAATGCACTTTGGCGTCGAGAATCGCCGGGAAAAGATAACGATAGCTTCCTTCCCAGGACGGTTTCCCGTAGCGGTTTCCGTAGCAGATGTGAACAGCGATCTTCGCCTGAACTCCTTCGACCAGGATATTCAGCACTTTTACGCCCCAGTTGATGTCTTCCGGAAATCCGGAATAGTAGGGCTCGTCAATCTGGATGTATTTCGCGCCAGCCTTGACCAGTTCCTTCAGCTCCATGTTCATCACGCGGGCGATGTCCGTCGCCAGCGCCTCTTCGGTCGGATAGTGCTTGTTGCGAACTCGCTTGCAGAGCGAATGCGGGCCGGTGATGCAAATTTTCGCCGCGCGCTCCGTATTCGCCAGCAGAAAGCGAAAATCCTCCGAGAGCCCGACGGCTGCCATCGGAATCTTTCCGATCACTTCGCTATCGTAAAAATCGTAGTAAAACTTCTTCGAGGAACGGTCAATCTGGATCCCGGGCAGGCGCTCGACGAAGTAATCAATCATATTGTCGCGGCGGAGCTCTCCGTCGGTGACCATATCGAGGCCGGCCATTTCCTGGTCCTTGATCGCGGAGCGGACGGCGGCGTCGTGGATCTCGTCGAGATCGTGGCGACTGATTCGCCGGGCGAAATAATCGGTCTTAAGGCGTTCGAGCCAGCCCGGCATCGAGTAGCTGCCAACCATCGTTGTCGGAAGAATGGGAAGAGTCATTGGTCTTACTCCCGTCGTGTCGTATACAGGACCGAAGTTTTCGATCCTGTCCGATGCTGGAATGGCGCGAAGTGCAGGTCGTAGCCGGCGCGTTCCGCGACCTCGCGCAGAAGGGCGCCGTTAACCCAATTCACAATGGACCCGTCCAGTTTCCCCGGGCCATGGAAACCCATGCTGTATTCCTGGAGGTCGGTGACAAAAATATCCTGCACTTGAAGATACCCGCGAGGATGAAGCAGCGGCAAAGTATTGCGAAAGCTTTCGAGCGCGCCCGGGCTTAAATGGAACCGCAAATCGTTGGGCGCGTTTCGGAGAAAGTCTTCCATGTGCGCGGAGCTGAGTCCTGCCGGGAAAGAAGCGTCCGGCATGTCCACGGCATCCACCAGCCGCTCCTCCGTGCGCATGGCTTTCCAGACTTCCATCCAGAATGTCATTCCCTTGGCCCGGTCCGGCAGTGCCGCGATGCCCACATCCAGCAAGCGGTCCACAATTGCGGGAATATCTGCGATGGGCACGTCGCACGCCTTGCTGATCCGTGCCGCGTCCGCCGGAGGCAGGTACGCGCGGCACTGCACCCAGAAAATCCGGTTGTCGCGCCACACGACTTCCTCGTCCGGCAGGTTGTCGTACATATTTGTCGAATGGACGTGCAGAACTTTGTGGCGCAGAAAGGAGAGAGTCTTGATCGGGTCCGTCGCATCGAGCGCGATGAAGCTGCACAAATCAATGTGTTTCTTGACCGCCGGCCTGGAATGCTCGAGCGTAGCCAGCGAATAATCGCCCAGCAGATATCGCAAGCGCGGATAGAAATTTGTTCCGCGCGTCTGATCGAGAGTGCAAAAGCTGTCCAGCCACATGCCGGCGTGCTTTCCCATACCCACGCCAATTTCCAGAATAAATATTTCCTGCGGCAATCGGTTCTGGCTTTCCAGGTTCTCGAGCAGAGTCCAAAATTCGATTGCGGCTTCCGCGACCCCGTCCGCCTGATTGCCGTCGGACTTGCCGCCGGGCAGCGCCTGTTCGTAGCTCTTGCCGGTCGCTTTCTCCCAGTCCTTCAGGCGCTGCCAGTAAAGCCGGTTGAATTCCCACACGATGCTGGTGCGAAAAGATCGAAAGTCTTCAAAGTAAACACGGCCGTTGCCTTCGCCTGATTCCGATTTCTGCGGGCTGATGGCTTTCTGCAAGAGTTCACGGAGCGAGCCCGGCGCCACTTGCCGGGAATCAATCCGAATCTCCATGGGAGCGGCGTTTTCGCCCTGTACGTCACCGCCCTGCATCACCGTGACAGGCTCGCGGAAATTGTTCTTGTATTGAAGCCAGTCGAGATGGATCTGCAATCTCGCAAATTGCGCCGGCTGCAGGTGCCCCTCTTCGAGAAGCGACAAGACCGTCTCGACAACGTTGCTGGTCGTCGCGGGGGCCGAGTCTTTTCGAGTGTGATTGAGGTGCAGGTTCACTGTTTGGGCCTGAAGATTCCTGTGTTCCACTCAGCCGGCAAACTCAGCGGCAGCAACCGACGCCTCATGTAGTCGGCTCCGAACTTTACCGGGATCAATTCATTTTTGCCAGCGGGTAGTTGGATTTCCGCTATCGGAATCAAAACCCGTCGTTGCTGGAAGCATTATGGCCCAGACTCGCGGAGATCTTCGCGGTCGTTTCCTTCGTGAGTGCGATTTTCCGCGCCAGCTCCTTGCCGCGGAAGCGCGGCGTAGGCCCGGCCATTCCTACTGCCGCGATCACGCGCCCGTCGCGTGACCAAACCGGAGCCGCGACTCCAGTCAGTCCGCGCTCGGTCTCTTGGCTGTCGAGGGCGTAACCCCGCTCGGCCACTTCGCGCAGGTTTTTCTTGACCTCAGATACGGTCGTCATCGTATGCGGCGTATAGGACGTAAGCCCCATGATGGCCAGGATAGCCTCCACCTCTTCCTCCGGCAGAAAGGCGAGGGTCGCCTTCGCGGCAGCGGTGCAGTGCGCTGGAAACCGGGCGCCGACCGGCGTGCTCACAGTAATTATGCTGTCGCGCGAGTCCACGCGGTCGAGGCAGATCACGCCTCCGGAGCCGGGAACCGCCAGACTGACGCTTTCGTGGGAGGCACGCGAAAGCTCCAGCAGGAACCGGTGGGCTTCGGTCCGCAGCGTCCTCGATTCGACCGCGCGCGTTCCCAGTTCGTGCAACTTCAGTCCCAGTCGGTAACGGTCGCTTTCCGGATTCCGCTCGATCAGGTGGAACTTTTCCATGGCGTGAAGCAGGCGGTGAACGGTCGTCTTATTGAGGCTTAGTCCCGAGGCGAGCTGGGTGACGCCGAGCGCGGGCCCGTGGTCGCCCATGTGAATCAGAATGCGAAGGGCCTTCTGCAGGGACTTGCTCGAACCTGTCTCGCCCCTCGCGCGAACTCGCTTCCCGCTCGATCTCCTGGCCTTCGGCACGCCTTCCCCCCGGCTTCGCTCGTTGACTGCCGTATTGTAGGTCCATTGGCAGCGCGAAAGTCAATCTGAATGGTTGTTTCACATTGTAAAACAACGACGCGCGATTGATTTGGCGCGAGGCAGTGGCCGCGCCACGATCCGCGCCCGGCTCGTACTATAATCGCCGCTATGACAGACATTTCTTCCACTGCGCCCAGCTTGCCCGAGATGCTGCGCGGGTTTTCGATCGAAGTGAATCCCGGCGAACCGAAAGTGATTGACGCCGCGCCCCAGCGCCTCGAACCCGGCACGGAAGTTTTCATGACGTGGATACCGGGAAAGAATCCGATGGACACGATTGGCCCGGCAAAGAAACTACGCGACGCCGGACTTTATCCCACGCCGCATATCGGCGCGCGACACGTGGAAAGCGCCGCGCAGCTCGAGGAGGTTGTGGGGCGACTGGTGCGCGAAGCGGGAGTGGACCGCGTGCTGATCATCGCGGGCGACCGCGACACGCCCGCGGGCCCGTTCGATTCGAGCCTCTCGGTGATGCAAAGCGGCATTCTGCAGAAGTCTGGCATCACGCGGATTTCCGTCGGCGGGTTTCCCGAGGGAAATCCGAAGATCCCCGACCCGTTGCTCTGGGAAGCTATCGCTGCGAAAACAAAGTTCGCACGCGAGAATGGGCTGAATCTCACCATCGTCACTCAGTTCGCGTTTGCGCCCGAGCCGGTGGTGGACTGGATTCGCAGAGTCCGCGCCCAGGGCATAGACAATCCCATCCGCATAGGGTTTGCCGGCCCCGCGAGCCTGATGGCGCTCGCACGCTACGCCGTGGTCTGCGGCGTCGGCGCCTCCATGAAGGTGCTCACCGAAAAGCCGCAGTTCGCCAAACTTCTTATTGATAAGGGCCCTGAGCCGCTGATTCGCGACGTCGCCAGCCTCTGCGGCCCGTCAAGCGGATCGGCGCTGCCGCTGGGCATTAAAGGCGTGCACTTCTTCGTCTTCGGCGGCTTCAACAAGACCGTGGACTGGATCAATGCGCAGCGAGCCCAGTAGCTCCCGCATCACGATTGCTTGAACTCATTCGCCAGCGTAAACTGCTTGGCTCATGGCCGAATCTCCCTCTATCGTTGGACGCAGCATCGCGCACTACACAATCGTTGACAAAGTTGGCGGCGGGGGCATGGGCGTCGTTTATAAAGCCAAGGACACGCGCCTCGGCCGCAACGTCGCGCTGAAATTTCTCCCGGACGATGTTTCGCACGATCCGCAGGCGATCGAGCGGTTTCACCGCGAAGCGCGCGCCGCTTCCACGCTCAACCATCCGAATATCTGCACGATTTACGACATCGGCGAATTCGAAGGCCGCCCCTTTATCGCCATGGAGCTGCTCGAGGGCCAGACCCTCAAACACCGTATCGCCGGCAAGCCCATTGATATATCGGAGCTTCTGGAAATCAGCGTTCAGATCACCAACGGCCTCGACGCCGCTCATGCCAAGGGCATCGTCCACCGCGACATCAAGCCTGCGAATATATTTCTTGTCGAGCGCGGCCAGGCGAAGATTCTGGATTTTGGTCTGGCGAAGCTGACGTCCGCGCTTCGGCAAGCCGCCGAATCGGTCGGCGCCGGCGCCATGAATTCGCAAACGCGGACCCACATGCACCGGGAAGACCACTTGACCAGTCCCGGCAGCTCGCTGGGAACGATCGCGTACATGTCGCCCGAGCAGGCGCGCGGCGAGGAACTGGACGCGCGCTCCGATCTTTTTTCGCTCGGTGTGGTGCTCTATGAAATGGCGACCGGGTCTCTTCCGTTTTCCGGCTCGACCACCGCGGTCATCTTCGACGGCATCCTTCATTCCACTCCCGCGCCCGCGAAGGAACTGAACCCGCGACTGCCGCTCGCATTCGAAACTATTCTCAACAAGGCCCTCGAAAAAGACCCCGACCTGCGCGGGCAGTCGGCCGCTGAACTGCGCGCCGATCTGAAGCGCCTCAAGCGCGATATCGAATCCAGCCGACAACCTGCCGCGGAAAAAAGTGGCGCGGGCTCTGGATCGCAGGTAGCTGCCGCGACGCCAAAGTCCGTCGCGGTGCTTTACTTCGAAAATCAGAGTGGCGCGAAAGAGGACGAATATTTCCGCGATGGAATCACGGAAGACATCGTCACAGAGCTCTCTAAAATCGCGCAGCTCGAAATCTTTCCCCGCTCTGAAATGCTTGCCTTTCGAGACAAGCCGGTGACGGCGCAACAGGTCAGCCAGAAACTTGGCGCAGCCTATGTCCTCGAGGGTTCCATCCGCCGCGCGGGGAATCGCGTCCGCATCACCGCGCAGCTCGTCGAGGCCTCTACGCGACATTCTGTCTGGGGAGAGCGCTACGATCGCCAGCTCGAAGACGTCTTCGCCATTCAGGAAGAGATTGCGCGCAGCATCGCCCAGGCACTGCGCATCACGCTCACGCCGCAGGAAGAAAAAACCATCGCGCGCAAGCCGACCGAAAATCCGCAGGCCTACGATTTTTATCTTCGCGGCAGGAGTTATACCCGTCGCGAAAATATAGACTACGCCCTGCAAATGTTCGAGCAGGCCATCGAGCTCGACTCGAATTTCGCGCTGGCGCACGCGGGCATCGCCGACCTGTGCGGGCTGAATTACGAAATCCGCGAACAAAACCAGAAATGGATTGACCGCGGACTCGCCGCCTGCGATCGCGCCACAGCATTGGCGCCCGATCTGCCTGAGGTTCTGGTCGCGCACGCGCGCCTCTTCTACGCGCAGAAGAAATATACCGAGGCTGCATTGATGGCCCAGCGCGCCGGCGAGCGGAAGCCCGATTGCGATGGCTTATGGAATATTCTTGGCCGCGCTTTTTTCGCCTCCGGCCGCTTCGAAGACGCCGCCGCTCTCGCCGAACGCGCCATGGAATGTAACGGCGACGACTACAATACCTATATTCCCTATCACCAGTCCCTCGAACGCCTGGGGCGCAAGAAAGAGGCCGAACAGCTTCGCGAGCGAATGACGAAAGTTCTTCGCCAGCAGCTCGAGCGTGTCCCCGAAGACGTTCGCGCCCGCGTGCTCCTCGCGACCAACCTCGCTTCTTGCGGACAGGATGCCGACGAGTCTGTCCGCCATCTGAAGACCGCCGTCGCTCTCCGCCCCAACGATCCGAACACGCTCTACAATGCCGCCTGTACCTACGGTGTGCTGGGTCGCAAGCCGGAAGCGCTCGAGACAGTCAAGAAGGCCTTCGTCGCGGGTTACGGCAACACGAATTGGGCGGCCAACGATTCCGATCTCGATTGCCTGCACGATGAGCCGGAATTCCGCAAGCTCGTCGGGCTCGACCTTCCGCCCAAGGCCTAATCGCAATTCCGTCAGCTGATTTTCAATCCCACCGGCCCGATATATTCCGATTGCGGGCGGATCAGGTGATCTTCCGCGTGCTGCTCGATCACGTGCGCGCACCAGCCTGCCGTGCGGCCGCAGGCAAACATGGCGACGAACTGCCGGGGATCGAGTCCGAGTGCCTGCAAAACGAGCGCCGTGTAGAATTCCACGTTCGTGCGTAGATTGCGCCCCGGTTTCACTTCCGCAAGGACACGCAGCGCAGTCTGCTCCACGTTGAGTGCGAGATCGTAGAGTTGGCGGTTTTCCATTTGCGCTTTCCCCAGGCGTTCCGCTGCCTTGCTCAGCACTTCCGCGCGCGGGTCGCGAACTTTGTAAACGCGGTGGCCAAAGCCCATGATCCGCCGGCCTTGTGCGAGCTCGTTTCGCAGCCACCCCTCGGCGCGATCTGCACTGCCGATATCGAGCAGCATATCGAGGACTGGCCCGGGCGCACCGCCGTGCAGCGGCCCTTTCAGTGCTCCGAGCGCGCCGGTAACCGCGCTAACGAGATCGGAACGTGTGCTGGCGATGACGCGCGCCGTGAACGTCGAGGCGTTCATGCCGTGATCCATCACCGTCACCCAATACGTGTCGAGCGCCTGCGCGGCCGAAAGGTCCGGCTCTTTGCCGTGAATCATGTAGAGAAAATTCGCGGCGAGCGGCAGATCCTTGCGCGGACGAATCGGTTCCTGCTTCCGGGAGATGCGCGCATGGGCGGCCACAACCGTCGGGAAGCAGGCCGTCAGCCGCATGGCCGCAGCGAAGTCGGCATCCGGCGTGATCGCGTTGGGGTCGGCGAGCCCCAGCGAAAGCGTCGCGCAGGCCATGCGCAGCGCGTCAATTGGCGGCGCGGCTGCCGCGCCGCGAAGCACTTCGAGCGTCAGCGCAGGCAACTCCCGCAACTCCGACATATCGGCGGACAATTTTGCCAGTTCGGCAGGGTTGGGCAGATGTCCGCGCCATAGCAGGTGCGCGGCGGCCTCGAATCCGACATGGCCGGCAAGCTCCTCGATCGTATAGCCGCCAACAATGAGCACGCCGTTCTTCCCATCCACATGACTCAGGCGAGTCTGCGCGGCGACTACGCCTTCCAGTCCGCGGGGTGCTCCGGTGACATTTGAAGACATCGAATTCTCCTTACATCGGGCTGCGCGCCGTGATTAATATGATGCAGATTCCAGCGAAAAGTCGAAACGTGAAATAATCGCGCGAAATGGCAACGCATCGGTGTATCGCATTCCCGGTCCGCTGACAATAAAAAAGGGGCAGATCGAAAGCATCCGCCCCTCGCGACTTCGGAACCGCGTTCGGCGCGGCTTACTTTTTCGCCGTGCGCCAGCCTTCCGCGTAGGTTTCGCGAACAACCTTCGAGTAAGGCACGGAGCTGACAACCACCTTCACATCGAGCTGCTTGTGGCGTTCGACGGTCGCCTTCTTGGTGCCGCCGTTTTCTTCGCCCCAGACGAGTGTCAGTTCCGTTCCGATTTCGACATCGGGATCAACGATGCCCAGCGACAACACCGACCGCTCGTTGAAGCTGTAGCCGGCGAACATCGAGCACCCCACGATCTTTCCGGCCTTCGTCACTACCTTGTCGTATGACGACGACGCGTAGTTCGAAATGGGCAGGTCAATGAACTTGTAGGGATCGCCCGGTTCGAGCAGCGATTTGTAAGTTTTGGCGACGTCGTCGCCGTTCCACGCGAAGGTGACCTTTTTGCGCTGGGTCTTCTGGTCAATCTTCTCCAGCGCCTCGCGGCCGATGAAATCGTGGTCGAACTTCACGAAAATCCCGTAGCCCAGCTCGTACGGCGTGTTGTAGTAGTCTTCGATATTGTTGGAGACGAAGCTTCCAGCCAGCGAGCCCGTGGCTTCGTAGCTGTTCGCCGGCAGCCACTGGCGGTAGCTCTTCATCTTCTCGCCGGTGTAGACGGCCGGCAGCGGCGAAGGAATCCAGCCCGATTCGCACGTGTTGGATGCGTACGCGCGCGAGCCTACTTGCTTCATGCCGAACTCCGCCCCTGCTGCCACGATCGCGGCGCGAATTTCTTCCCGTTCTTCGTAGGGTCCCCAGATTTCCAGGCCCGGAGCGCCGGCCATGCCATGCCGCAGTGCGCGCACGGTCTTTCCATTGATCTTGATCTCGCCCATGTTAAAGAACTTGATGTCCGGAAACGGCCCGCCGTTCAGCTTCTCGATGATCTGCTTGGCGTTCGGTCCCTGAATCTGGTACCGGTAGGTCGTCCGGATCACGGCCTTGCCGCCGGGGTTCGAGGGCGACCGGTCGTCCCGCTTGATTTTCACGTCGTATTTCCCCGACGTGGCATGGAACTCCAGCCAGTTCGCCACCGGCGCGCGCCCCACGTAAACCAGGCTGTTCTGCTCGAGATGGAACAGAATTCCATCGCCGATGATCTTGCCGTCGTAGTTGCACGGAGCAAACTGCTTCGCGCGATTCACCGGAAAATTCGCGAAGCTGTTCGTCCCGAGATAGGACAACAGCTTCAGCGCGTCCGGACCTTCCACATACAAATTCGCCATGTGGTGAGATTGATCGAATAGAACTGCGGTATCACGCCATGCCTTCTGCTCGTCGCGCCAGTTCGAATACTCGGAAGGAACCACCGGATAGACATACGCTCCGATCGGAGAATTGCGCAGCATCGTCACCGGATTCCCGGCTGCTTGCAGGACTTCCTCTAGGTTTTTGGGTGCCATGGCTGTTGATAGCCTCCTATTGATCTCTTATCGGCCAAAAGTGCGGACCAGATACTGACAGACTTCCACGCTCTCGCGCAATACGCGTGCGGACGCGATGGGTCCAAGCTGGGGAACCTGCTTCGCGATAGGCGCGTCCCCCCACCCCCAAATGTTGCGGGACGCGCCCCCTCAGGAAAAACTAGTTCTTTGCGGCGCAGGATTGCGGGTACACGGCATCGAGCGCGCCCCAGAGAGCCTTCAGGCTTCTCTCGGCCGCGCACAGCACTTCGAAGTTGTCCCCTTCGCTCTGATCCGCGAGCCAGGAGCGCCAGGCGGCGCGGTGGCGCACGTCGGCTTCCTCGTGCACGCTGAAATAGGCCAGCGCGCGGGGCTCGGTAATGTCGTAGAAACGCTTCAGCCCCGATATTTTCTGCGCTGCGATTTCCGGCACCTGCGCTTCGTACACGTAGAACGCGGCCACGGCTTGCGCCATCGTTCCCTGCGAGGTCACTTCATCAAAAGTGTCCAGAAGCGCCGCGATGCCCGGAAGCGGGCGCGCGTCCATCAGCTTGGCTTCGCTCACGCCGAGCGATTCCGCGAATTGGCGCCAGAGCATGGGGTGCGGAGAGACTGGATCGAGTTCTTCGTCGAGATTTTCCTGGATGAGCTTCGCCACGGGGCCCTTGGCCCGGTCGGCGAGCTGCTGCAGATTTTCCGGGAACGCCCGCACGTGTTGATAATACTGCTCCGCATAAAGCTGGAGCGATTCCCTGGAAAGTTTCCCTTCGGTCCAAGCCTGATAGAAGGGATGTTTCAGCAGGTGGTGTTTTTCGATCAGAAGGTCGAGTGATTCAAGCAAAGTCTTTGCTTTTGGGCTGTTCTTGGCCATCGCCTTTTTCGGGTTTCCTTTCAGAGCGGTTCCTCATCCAAAACTCCGAAATCCTAACCGATATATACGGGGAAATCCAGCAAACGGCGGACTACCTCCTGTTCTAGTCTGATGGCACGTTTCACAAGGTGAAACGGATCTTTTCCGGTCGAACCTACCCGGCCTCTTCTTCGCTCCCGCGAAATGTGGTAAAAGAACTCTCGATCCCAAACGCGTTCGACTAAGCTTTAGGTGTCTGTCAGACAGAGGAGATTTCCATGGCACAAGCAGTCGCAGGGCACGGCGCAAAACAATTCATCAACGGCGAATGGACCGGCGCCGCCGACGGGAAGACCTTTGAAAAGAAAAATCCCCTTAACGGGCAACTGGCGTCTCAGGTCCCGGCCGGCAAGCGCGAGGACGCGCGCCGCGCGATCGAAGCTGCTCACGCTGCTTTCCAGACCTGGGGCGTTACCCCGCCGGCCCTCCGCCGCGGCCTGTTTCTGAAAGTCGCCGACGTCCTCGAGCGCCGCATGCAGGAAGTCGCCAAAATCACCGCCGAAGAAACCGGCCAGACCTTCGGCTGGGGAATGTTCAACTGCATTTGGAGCGCCGGGGCTCTTCGCGAAGCCGCCGCGCAAGCCTACGCCGCCGTCGGCGAGGTGATTCCCACTGACTTGCCCGACACCACGGCAATGGCCATTCGGCAGCCTGTCGGCGTCGTGGTCGGAATCGCGCCGTGGAACGCGCCGATAATCTTGGGAATTCGCGCCATCGCCGCGCCATTGGCGTACGGCAACACCGTGATCTTGAAAGCCTCCGAGGAATGCCCGGCCACGCATCTCATGATCGCATCAATCTTTGAGGAAGCCGGTTTCCCCAAGGGCGTCGTCAACGTCATCACCAACGCGCCCGCCGATGCCGCCGAAGTCGTGGACGAGTTGATCGCGAATCCCAAGACGCGCCGCATCAGCTTCACCGGTTCGACGAAAATCGGCCGCCTGATCGCCGAAAGTGCCGGGCGTCATCTCAAGCGCGTCGTGCTCGAACTGGGCGGCAAAGCGCCGATGATCGTTCTCAAGGACGCGGATATAGACGCGGCGGTCTCCGCGGCGAATTTCGGCGCCTTCATGAATCAGGGACAGATATGCATGTCCACGGAACGCATTATCGTCGAAAAATCCGTGGCCGAGGAATTCGCAAAGAAGCTCGCGGCGAAGGGTGCGTCTCTGAAAGTCGGCGATCCGCTCAGCCCCGAATCGCAGCTCGGGTGCATGATCAATCCCGGCGCCATCAAGCGGGTGCAGGAGTTGGTGGACGACGCCGTCGCGAAGGGCGCGAAGGTTCTCTGCGGCGGAAAAGCAAATGGGCCGTGCTATCCGCCGACTGTGGTTTACGGCGTCACGCCCGCAATGCGCATGTACGGCGAGGAATCATTCGGGCCTGCGAAGCCGATCGTTGTCGCGAACGATGCCGAGGACGCTCTCCGCATCGCCAACGACACTCCCTACGGTCTTTCGAGCGCGGTCTTCACTCGCGACGTGAACAACGCACTGCGGATTGCCGAGAAACTCGAATTCGGAATCTGCCACATCAATGGCGCCACGGTGCACGACGAGCCGCAAATGCCCTTCGGCGGAATGAAGGATAGCGGTTACGGCAGGTTCGGCGGCCACGCAGGCTTGCAGGAGTTCACCGAGCTGCGCTGGATCACAATTCGCCGCACGCCCAGCCACTATCCCATCTGAAGCTTCAAGGAATCAATCGAGCGCGCGGGGCGTTGAGGCGGCTCCGCGCGCAAGATGGCGGCTTTAGCGACTACGCATCTTCGTGAGCAGACGCAGAATCTCCAGGTACATCCAGACCAGCGTGACCATGATGCCGAACGCGCCGTACCATTCCATGTACTTCGGCGCGCCGGCGCGAACTCCGGTCTCGACGAAATCGAAATCCAAAATCAAATTCAGCGCCGCGATGCCCACGATCAGAAGGCTGATCGCAATTCCCCACGGTCCGGAGCTGTTGAGGAGCGGCACCTGCCGGCCGAAGAGACGCAAAATCATGTCCGCCACGTAAACCAGGAAAATGCCGCCCGTCGCGGCAATCACGCCCATCGTGAATTTCGGCGTCGCGCGGAGGACGCCGGACGTGTACAGCACAAGCATCACGGCGGTAACGCCGAGCGTCAGTCCCAACGCTTGAATCGCGATTCCGTGGTAGGACCGTTCCAGAAGCGCGGAAATGCCGCCCAGCGCGAGGCCTTCGCATAGCGCGTAGAGTGGAGCGGTGACCGGCGACCATTCTTTCTTGAATATCGTCACCAGCGCAAAGATGAAGCCGGCGACGAGTCCGCCGATCATCCAGGGCAGGGCCGCCTGGGACGTCTCCGTTTTGGAAAGCCACCATGTCCAGGCCGCCGCGGCGGAAACACAGAAAAGCAGAAATCCCGTCTTATTGACCGTGCCCTGAAGCGTCATCGGTTCGCCGGCGACGGCGACGCGACCCTGGAACGTCTTTTCGTTCAAAGCAGGATTGGAAGTCTTGAAAAGGTCTGCCATTGTCGGGCTCCTTTGAACTAGCGCGTTCCGCTCCAAGATTGAGACAGAGATTTTCGATTGGGCTATTCTTTTGCCTCAGCAGCGCTGCCAACATTAACAGCCTTGATCTCCAGTCCGTTCTTGTTCATGTCGAAGCGCTGTTTGCGATCGAGCCCCTTGACGAACTCGCGCGTGGCCTTGGCGATGGCGCCGGGCATGCTCGATGCGTCGAGCTTGACGGATGATCCCGCGGCGGCATTGCTGCGATCCTGATATCGAAACGAAACTTCGAACGTCTTCATATTTTCATTCCCCCTTTAGGTGTTGTGGCACCAGATAGTGTAGCCCGATCTGGGCGCGCGACGCGAAAGTTTGGAGCGCCGAACCTAATGCGTGATAAACGCGGCGCCCGGATCAGTGGGACACTATGAAAAACTTGCCCCGTAATCCGACTAATCGGGAGGTCGCTCGTCAGAACCCGCAGCTGGACCGGACGGCGACTTGCCCCGAAGAGCGGCGAGAGCGTCGTGCAAACTGTCGAAAATGCGGCCGGGGCCGATGGTTTCGGTCAAGTGATGGCGGTCCAGGTCTGGCTTGAGGTCCGATTCAACGTGAGCAAAGACCAGCCCTGTGCCCTGAGTCGAGAGCTCCTTCTGAACTTCACACACGACGCGAGCGGCGGTGAAATCCACGTGTGAAATGGACCCCGCGTCAATGATGAGCCAGTGCAATGGTGAGGGCGCCGAAGCGGCCAGCATCCGGACGTCGTCTGAAAAGCGATTCGCGTTGGCGTAGAAAAGTTGCGCGCCGAACCTGTAGATGACGATGCCGCGCTCGGTGACGGCGCCGGGAACCACCGGGTCCAGCTTCCATACTCCGTCGCGACTCTGTTCCAGCACTGCTGTGTGTGGACGATAGGTATGGTTCACGATGCGGAATAGCGACAACGTCATGGCCAGAAGAATGCCCTGTTCCACGCCGACGAAAACAACAACGACCGCGGTCGTCAGTGCCAGCGCGAACTCGCCGGGACTTTCGCGTCGGATGGCGGCGAGGCCGCGCAGATCAATTAGGCGAATCGCAATCGTGAAAACGACTGCTCCAAGAACACATTGAGGCAGAAATCGCAGCGGGCCGGTGAAGAAGAGGAGGACGATGGCAACAGCTCCGGCCGTGGTCAAGTGCGCCACCTGACTGGTGCCTCCGGAACTTTCAACCATCGCAGTCTGCGTGGGGCTGCCATTCACCACAAAGGTTCCGCTGAACGCGGCGGCCGCGTTGGCGACGGAAAGGCCGGCGAGATCTGTGTTCTCGTCGAGCTGCTGGCCGTGGCGGGTCGCGTATACACGCGATGTCGCCGCGCTCTGCGTAACGATCATGACGAAGCAAGAGCCGGCGATCGGAAGCAGCGTTTCCATGTCTCCCCAGCTCAGATCGGGCAAGCTCAGGTGAGGGAGGCCGGCCGGCACCGGGCCAAGAACCGCAACGCCCGAAGCCGCCCAGTGAAAGATTCCGCTCGCTGCGACCGCTCCGGCCACCGCAAGAAGAGGGCCGGGCAACCTTGGAGAAAAGCGATGAAAGAGAAGGATGCAGGCTACAACCGCAAACGAAATCTCCATCGTGAGCAGACGGGCGTGCGGCAACGAGCGAAGCACTTCGAGACATTGGCCGGCAGTGCGGTGGCTGTGGATCGTGAGGCCTAGCATTTCGCCGAGCACCGCGATGCCGACTTGAAATCCCACTCCCGTAAGAAAACCGAGGAGCACCGTTCGAGACAGGAAATCGGCCAGGAAGCCAAGCCTTAGCAAGCGAGCGACGAAAAGGAAGATGCCGGTCAACAGCGCCACCGTCCCCGCAAGGGCAACGTAGCGGGCGCTGCCGATCGGAGCCAGGTTGACCAATCCGCTGGCAAGTATTGCCGCGGTGGCCGAATCGGCAGCCACCACCAGATATCGCGAACAACCAAAGATGGAAAACGCGACAAGGGGAAGCAGCAGCGTGTAGAGGCCCGTGATGACGGGCATGCCGGCGATATTGGTGTAGCCCAGTGACTGCGGGATGTTCATGGCGGCAAGAGTAAGACCGGCCATGAGATTCTTTGGCACTTCCGGCCACCGAAAGGGCCGCAATCCTAGGAATAAAGGAAATCGGTCCACGAGGTGAAATGCGGGGTTGGGGCGGTTAGACGTGAAATTAGCCCCCTTTTATTCTGAGGCGGAAATTTCGATTTCGACTTCGCGCTCGCGCGCATCATACGCTCACCCTGCTCCCGTCACAACGAATATGCCACCAGGGCGCGCTCCGGCGGGATCGCAACAATCCGAGTTTATTTCCGTATCTGGCTGGGACTCTCTTGATTAACTCAAGGCGCGGGATGACCGCTAGCCGCGGCCGATGAATGGCATTTTGGTCGCCATCACGGTCATGAATTGCACATTGGCGTCGAGCGGGAGAGAAGCCATATACACAACCGCGCGCGCAACGTCCGCGAGATCCATCGTAGGCTCGACTGCGATCGTGCCGTTCGCTTGCGGAACGCCCTTCTTCATTCTTTCCGTCATTTCAGTTGCCGCGTTTCCGATGTCAATCTGGCCGCAGGCGATGTCGTACTTTCGGCCGTCGAGAGAAGTTACCTTTGTAAGGCCGCTGACTCCATGCTTTGACGCCGTATAGGGCGCGGAATTCGGCCGCGGGGCGTGCGCCGAAATCGAACCGTTGTTTATGATACGGCCGCCGCGCGGCTCCTGGCTCTTCATGATTTTGAATGCTTCCTGCGTGCAGAGAAACGTGCCGGTGAGGTTCGTATCTACGATGGATTTCCACTGCTCGTAAGTTAAATCCTCGAGCGGAACGGCGCGGCCCGAGCCGCCGGCGTTGTTGAATAGCAGGTCGAGCCTGCCGAAAGCTTCTTTTGTTTTTGCGAAAAGCTCTCGCACAGCAGCTGGATCGCTGATGTCTGCCGGCACGACAAGCGTTTTGGCGTTGGGCTGCTTCAGTTCAAGCGCGGTCGCTTCCAGCGGTTCCTTGCGGCGGCCAGAAAGAACCACCGAGTACCCCTCCCGAGCCAGAGCAATCGTGACTGCTTTCCCGATCCCGCTGCCTGCGCCGGTTACGATGGCGATCTTAGGAGAAGAACCCATAAATGTCCTCCATTAGCGCTTGTTCCGGTCATTGGACCAATTAGGAGCCAGGCCGCCGCGCCGCCATCCGAGTCGGTTCAGATCGCCCTCGCGGTTCTAATGGGAACTGGATGCGGGTGCAGACAACGGGGCCTCCGGATACAGCCGGTCGAAATCCGGGTCGCCATGAAGTGGAACAAGGTCCGGGTCGCGACGCGCCCACACGGCGTCCCTGAATCCCGCTTCCCATGCCTTGCGCAGTACATCCACTGCCTCGGGATTTCTTTTCAGTCCGCAATAGACGCAGGCTGCGTTGTAGAGAATCGAAGCTTCATTGGCGCGGAGAGTAACCGCGAGATTCAGCTCGCGCATGGCTTCGTCCGGGCGCCCCAAATTGGCGTAGTCGCTGGCAAGCAGAATGCGCGCCCGCGCGTCCTCGGGCACTTGCTTCAAATGATTTTCGAGCGCTGCCATCCTCCGCTGGAGCATGTTGCGCTGGGTTTCATCCTTGCCCATCGCGCCAAGGGAGTTGGAGATGGGCACGTAGACGTTGTAATCCTCCCCGCTCGCTTCGATGGCGGCTTCTGCAACGTCCACAACCTCCTGGTAACGTCCCGCGGCGAAGAGGGCGCGGCAGAGCAGGTAATACGCGCCTTCGCAATCGCGTTTACGTTCGATGGCTTTCTTCACCATGCGCACAGCTTCGTCGTGAAGTTCGGCAGCGTAAAGGACCCACGCCTGGCTGACTTGCACTTCGGGCAGGTCCCAGCGCAGGGCCACGGCCTTGCCGGAAGCCTCGCGCGCGCGTTCGACCCACACCTGATCGCGGCTGTAGTTGCAGTAGAACATGGCGCAGGCGTTGGCGGCGGCTGCATAAGCCAGAGCGAAGCTCGCGTCCATGGCCACCGCGTTTTCAAACATCTGCAAGGCGAACTCGAGATCCTGGCGGGTTTGTCGCCGCGCGTATCGTTTGCCCCGCAAATAGAGATCGTAGGCCTGCAGGTTCTCCGTCGGCTTGACGGCAAGCGCTTCCAGCTCCTGCGGGGAAAGCGTGACGCGCAGGGCTTCGGCAATCTTGCGGGCCATCTCATCTTGTATCTCGAAGACGTCCTTCATCTCCCGGTCAAATCGTTCCGACCACAGCGGAAAATCGGTGCGCGTGTCCACCAGCTGGACGCTGATGCGCAGGCGAGCGCCCGCGCGCCGCAATGTGCCCGTAAGAGCATAGGCGGCGCCAAGCTGTTGGCCGATCTGGGCAGGAGTTACTGGCTTATCCCGGAAAGCTAGAACCGTGGGACGCGAAAACGTGTTCAGTCCGCGGATTTTGGAAAGCTCAGTGATGACGTCTTCGGTGATGCCATCGCGCAGATATTCGTCTTCTTTTGCTCCGCTCAAATTTTCGAAATAAAGAACGGCTACTGACTTTCCTGTCTGCTTCGGCACGCCGGGATCCGAGTCTGTCTTCTCCTTCGCGCGCCGTTTGCCGGATTCAAGATCGCGCTTCAGGCGGCTCAGGTCGGTTTTCAGCTCGGTGGCCGTCTGGCAGCGCAAATTACGGTCCTTCTCGAGCGTTTTGTCGAGGATGCGCACGAAGTCCGCGGGCAGCGCGGAATTGATCTCCGCTGCGGGCCTTGGATCGCGGTTCAAAATCGCGTCGAAAATAACTGCCGAGGTATCGCCCTGAAACGGCAGCGTGCCCGTCGCCAATTGATAGAGCACCGTTCCGGTGGAAAATAGGTCCGTGCGCGCATCCACAAGCTGGCCGCGGGCCTGCTCCGGCGACATGTAAGTGACCGTTCCAACGGCCGATCCCGGCGACGTGAGGTCCATTCCGGCGACCATGGTCTCGGCTTGCTCGGCCGCAACTCCCCGCGCGATTTCGCCCTGGCCAACTTTCGCCAAACCGAAGTCCAGAATTTTCACCTGTCCGCGATCGGTGAGGAAAAGATTTGCCGGTTTGATATCCCGGTGAACGATTCCCTTTGCATGCGCCGATTCGAGCGCGTCCGCGATCTCAATGGATATGGGCAGCAGTTTTTCAATTTCCATCGGCTGCCGGGTCATCTTCTGCGCCAGTGTCTCCCCGGTCAGCAATTCCATCACGATGAAGTGCCGCCGCTCGTGCTGCTCGATCGCGTGGATGGTGCAGATGTTGGGATGGTTCAGGGACGAAGCCGCGCGCGCCTCGCGCTGAAAACGCTCGAGCAATTGACTGTCCTGGTCCATTTCGGGCGGGAGAAACTTCAGCGCCACGCGGCGGCCGAGCTGCGAGTCCTGGGCTTCGTACACGACGCCCATTCCGCCTGCGCCAATCTGCTTCAGGATCTGGTAATGCGAAAAAGTCTGTCCAATCAGGGAAGCTGTCTCTGGCATGAGGTGCACATCTTAGATTGTCGAATGAAGTGAGTCAACGCCGCGAGCCATGCTTCGCGCGTTAACCGAACGACAGCCATTGACCCGAGCCCCGCAGCCGCGCCCCGCCCCGGTGCCCTCGTAGTATTGTCAAACCGCACTCGGGTGGCCTATGATACGCCTCGCTTGGCTGCCGAGTGTGGCCAGCCCAGCGACGAGCTGTGAAGGCGGCTCTGCTGGCTTACCCGTCCCCGCGGGAATGCATCTCACGATATGCGGCTCAGCCCGGTGACGGTCTCCGTGAATTTGAAACCGACATCCCCGCTCGCGCCACTTTGGCACGGCCGAATTTCGAAGTCTTGGATCGAAGGAGAAAAAAATGGCAACAGCAACGCAAGCCGTACAGCTGACTGACAATGTAGCTCGTTACGTCGCGAAGACCCGCCAACTTTTCATCAACGGAAAATGGGTGGACGCCGCTTCCGGCAAGACTTTCCCCACTTACAATCCGGCCACCGGCGAAGTTCTCGCCAATGTTGCTGAAGGCGACAAGGAAGACATCAACCGCGCGGTTGCCGCCGCGCGCGCCGCGTTCGATACCGGCCCGTGGTCGAAAATCACGCCGTCGCAGCGCGGCAAGCTCATCTGGAAGCTCGCCGACCTGATCGAGCAGCACGCCGAAGAATTCGCGCAGCTCGAATCGCTCGACAACGGCAAGCCCCTCGCCATCGCCCGCGTTGCCGACATACCCGGCACGATTGACATGTTCCGTTATATGGCCGGTTGGGCTACCAAGATCGAAGGCAATACGATTCCGATCTCTGCTCATGGCGCGAAGTTCCTGGCGTACACGCTGCGCGAACCTGTGGGCGTGGTCGGCCAGATCATTCCGTGGAATTTCCCGCTGATGATGGCCTCCTGGAAACTCGGTCCCGCGCTCGCCACGGGCTGTTGCGTGGTCCTCAAGCCCGCCGAGCAAACACCTCTCTCCGCTCTTCTGTTGGGCGAATTGATTCAGGAAGTGGGCTTTCCGGATGGCGTCGTCAACATCGTTCCCGGCTACGGCGAAACTGCCGGCGCCGCGCTCGCTGCGCATCCGCACGTTGACAAGGTTGCCTTCACGGGTTCGACCGAGGTCGGCAAGCTGATCGTGCATGCCGCCACCGGCAACTTAAAGAAAGTCTCGCTTGAGCTCGGCGGAAAATCCCCGAACATCGTTTTCCAGGATGCCGATATTGAGGCCACGATTCCCGGAGCGGCGATGGCTATCTTCTTCAATCACGGCCAGTGCTGCTGTGCGGGCTCGCGGCTCTATGTCGAAGCCAAGGAATTCGACAAGGTCGTGGACGGCGTTTCGCAGCTCGCCTCGAAGATCCGCGTCGGCCCCGGCATGGAGACGACGACCGACATGGGCCCTCTCGTTTCCGAAGAGCAAATGAACAAAGTCTGCAGCTATCTCGAATCCGGATACTCGGAAGGCGCGAAGGCCACCGTCGGCGGCAGCCGCCAGGGAGAGAAGGGCTACTTCGTCAAGCCCACCGTGCTGGTCAACACTAACGAAAAGATGAAGGTGGTCCGGGAAGAAATTTTCGGACCCGTGGTCACCGCCATCCCATTCAAGGATGTGGATGATCTCGTCGCCAAAGCCAACGCCACCGAGTATGGTCTCGCCGCCGGCGTTTGGACTCGCGACATCGGCAAGGCGCATCGCATCGCTTCGCAGCTCCGCGCTGGCACCGTCTGGATCAATTGCTACAACGTCTTCGATCCGGCGATGCCCTTCGGCGGCTACAAGCAATCCGGATGGGGCCGCGAGATGGGACACGAAGTCCTGAATCTCTACACCGAAGTGAAATCGGTCTGCACCCCGATTTCGTAGAGACGATCGGCCTGTCATCCCGAGCGAAGCGAGGGATCTCTCTTCGTTCTCCGCAGGGGCGCTGCTCGCGGCGCCCTTGGTTCGATGCAATCTCCGCAGGGTCGCCCACCCTTCTCCGTCCCGAATCTTCGGGACCGGGAAGGGTGGGTTTCCTTTTGCTCCCAGCCTGTTATCGATCCGTGCGTCAGCATGAAACGCACCGCTTCGATGCTCGCGAGGGTTTCGTAGGGGCGCAGCATTCGGGGCCCCCAGGTCGACGGCCAGTCGAGCCTGGGGGATCAGGCATGCCCGGCAATCATGCTCGGCTCCGCGCAGCCCATCCCCTAGAAACTTCCCCGCCGGTACAGCTCATGTGGAGTGCGGCGGCTTGCCGCCGCTGTTTGCCGCACGGGCTTGCCCGTGCGTGCTGCTAACGCGTGCTCGGTCACTCCGGCTACGCACGCATCACTCAACCCAGGAGCGGTCATGTTTCACGGTTTTCTCCGTGCCCTCTGTGTCCTCTGTGTCAATTCTTAAGCCTTCTCCATCTTTTCTCTGCGGTGCGCCTTGTCTTTCATATCCAAGAATTCCTCTGCGCCCCCAGCCATCCATCGTCCGTGCATGAGCGCTTCCCCCATTCCCGTTTTCGTGTGATATTCACCGCACTCCTCGGAGGGTTTCTTGAGCACCGACGCAACACCATGGCCGTGGCCGGATTCGCTCGACGCCGTAATTGCCGCGCCCAACCATCACAAGCTTCTGTTTGAAAACGAACTCGTCCGCGTCCTCGAAGTCCGCATCGCGCCGGGCGATATCGTGCCCGTGCACACGCACCGCTGGCCCGCCTCGATCTACGTCGCCAGTCAGAGCGATTTCATCCGCCGCGATGGCAACGGCAATTTGCTCTTCGATAGCCGCACGCTCGGGCCACCGCCCGCGAAGCCAATCGCGCAATGGACGCCGCCGCTCCCGCCGCATTCCGTCGAAAACATCGGCCCGAATGAAATTCTGCTCATCAGCACCGAGCTGAAGCAGAGCTGAAGTCTGGCTCATTCCATCAGCGCCGTAAGCGCGGCACAAGCTAGCCCCGCGCGGTAGGGCGGGGAAACAAAGCGGCCGAATTCCGAGCGCCGTAGGTGCGGCACGTTTTTCCCTCGCTCCAGTTCGACGCGGAAATTGAGCCGCGCAGCGGCGACCGTAATTAGCCCGGCACGCAGCAAAGCGCAGTGCCGGGAAAGAGCAGAAAAAAAGCTTCCAAGTCCCGGAGGAACGATTGATTGTATTCGCCTGGCGCGAGCCTCAGGCCTTCGAGCATTCGATGACGAGGGTGAGACGATGGGCCGGCAATTGATCTTCCGGTGAAAGCGTGGGCCTTCAGGCCCACGAATATGAAACGCGAAAGGAGCGGGCTCCAGCCCTGGCCCGGCGATGACCTATCGCAAGGTCATGTAAATAAGCTATTTACACCTCCTGCCGCCGGATGTAAGCTTCCTGCTCCCAGCTCGCGAGCCTTTGCCCCGGAAGTCTAAACCCACAACCACCGGCTTACCAGCCGCGCATTGTCAATTGCGAAGCACTTTCGCCCCTGGGCGATTGCGCAGGCCGGAGCCTGTGCTATAAGTAATAGGCTGCCGCAACTTGAGGAAATTGTGCCGTTTATAAATTTTCCCGCTCGCGAAATTAACTGCAAGCTCGTGTACTACGGCCCCGGCTTGGGCGGTAAGACCGCGAATTTGCAGTGGATCTACGAGCATACCGGCACCAGCCAAAAGGGAAAAATGGTCTCGCTCGCCACCGAGACCGACCGCACTCTTTTCTTCGATTTTCTTCCGCTCGACCTCGGCACCGTGCGCGGATTCAAGACGCGCTTCCATCTCTATACCGTTCCCGGCCAGGTATTTTACGAAGCGAGCCGCCGCCTGATTTTGAAGGGCGCGGATGGCGTCGTATTCGTCGCCGATTCGCAGGAAGAGCGCCTCGACGCCAATCTCGAAACGCTCGACAACCTGCGCGAGCACCTGAAGGATCACAATCTCGACTTCAATACCATTCCCTACGTGCTGCAGCTCAACAAGCGCGACCTTCCGAATATCCTCCCGGTCGAAGAACTCCAGAAGCAGCTCTCCGTGAAGGGCGAACCCGCGCTCGAAGCCGTCGCCGTCACCGGCCAGGGTGTCTTCGACACGCTAAAAGAAGTAGCCAAGCTAGTCCTCGCCGAACTCAAAAAGAATTCATGACCTTGCGATCGCGATTGTCCACCTGCCTGCCCTGACGCAGGAAGGGAGGAGGGCGCAATGGTTTCTTGCCCTCCGAACGTGTCTGGTCCTCCCGTAGGGGCGTCCGCCGCGGCGGACCGCGCCCGGCTCTTCTTCTCTTTGGTTTTGCTTCAGTGGCGCAGACACTCCTGTCTGCGCTCCCGCCGTTGCCGTCGCCTCCGTAGCGACCTCTTTCGCGCGGCATCCCACGCCACGCTTACTTCCTCGCAGTGAACACGACGTTTTCTTCTTTCGCCCTCCGAACGTGTCTGCTCCGCCCGTAGGGGCGCTGCTTGCAGCGCCCGGCTCCTCTCTCTTCCGTCTCGCTTCAGTGGCGCAGACACTCCTGCCTGTGCTCCCGCCCTTGCCGTCGCCCTCGTAGCGGCCTCTTTTAGCGCGGTGAAAACGGGGCACTCACACCGACGTATTCTCCCGTTAAGTAGCCCGATGGTATTATGCGCGCGGAGTTGAGAACGCGACGCGAATGATCCGAGACCCCGAAGCCCGAGCCACACGCCCGGTGTTCTTGCGGCGAACAATAACGCCCTATGTAGGGCAGAGTATAATCATCGTTGGCGTCACGATTCTGGTCCTTTATGTGGCCCGAAAGGACGCCCAGTGGGGTTTCCTATGGGGCGTCGCGCTGATTTGGGCATTGTTCACTTCGTACGTCTATTTCTTCGGGATGAAATACAGGGTCTTCTGGAATGAGGAAGGCGTAACGATGAGTGCGTCTGGGGGGCCGAGAAGAAGCATTAAGTTTGATGAGATCACCGAAGTCCGCTACGAAACCGCGAGTCCAAATGAACTCTTGTCGCAGTCCCGACCCTTTCGAAGGATTGTAATTTTCGAGCGTCGACGCGACCCAAACGGATGGATCGATGTTTCCTTGCGCCATTTCCGACTGGACGATATCGATAGACTCTTGATGGAAATCAAAAGACGGAGACCCGATATCGAACTGCCTGCAGTCCGCTGACGGGCGCGTGGGCCACTCGCCGGATTTCCGGGAATTACGCAATAGTTGGGAAAGATGGGCTTATGAAGACTCGTAACCGAAATATCCTGCTCTGCGCGGTCGGCATTTGGGCCATTGTTATGCTCGTCTTGTCCCCTCAATTCGTCGCAGCCCATCGTGAAACCAGGGACGTCAAACGAGTCTTTGCCGAATACACCGACTCGCTTGTGAACGACCGCCTTGACGATGCGTATAGGCAGTGCGGCTCCGACTTTCGGAGCGCGATGTCCTACGACCAATTCGTGAGTCTGTATGAATCTATGCAAAGGGAGAACGGCCCTCTCAAATCGATAAAACGAGGCGCATATGAAGTACGCGGCAGCGGCACGCCGATGTTGTGGCGAGCGGTTATAGACGCCGACCTGATTTACGAAAAGAAAATCGTCAGGTTCGAGTTCGTATTCCACAAGGAAGGGGACCGCTGGATTCTATTCGGCGCGGAGCAATTGTAGGTTGTCTGGATAACGGTGTAGATGTAACTAGAAACCCGTGGAGTTCAAGAGCTAGGTAAGGTGTCACGTGATGTCCAACGCCAATCCCCGCGGAGAAATGGCCCTGTGAGCATTTTCGAGCCGATTTACGCGGGGCTTTGGGATGTCCTGGATCTGTTTCCGGACGACTGGTTAGTGACCCGCCGAGCAGGTAAGCTTTTCTTGTCGTCGGCTATCTTTATGCTTCTCTTGACCGCCTTTTTTCTTAGCTCGTTCACGGCACTGCATTTTTCTTCATGGGCAAAGCTGTCGTTGGACCTCGTTGGAATGGTGGGGGTTTTCTCGAGCTTGTTTCTTTGGCTGGGAATGCTTCGCTATTGGATCCAGATTGACGGATCACCGAAGTGGGCCAAACGTCTGACTCTCGTCGTCATGGTGCTGGGATTGTGGTACGGCGCGTGCCTGTATTTCTTTATCGTATATTTTCCCCAAGTGTTCCGAAAAGCGCGACCGGAGGTCTAGTTTTGCCTTCGGGCGGGTCGGGCGCGTGGCCCACCCGCCAACGAATAATCCCATTCAAGTATCGCCGAACCGGATCAAGCCACTGAATCCGTAAACGGAGAAGCGATGAAGCCAGGCCAGTCCATCCAAATTCAACTCACCGACGAACGAGCGCGCCCGTTGCGAATCGACAACATCGTCGTACAGATCGAGTTCTTTACTAAGGGAAACTACCGATACGAATTCGAGGCGGGGCGAACCGACGAGAATGGCAAGCTGATTGTGTCTTACGATGACCTTGAAAAGCAGCGATATAAGTCCAGCATGGAAAATCTCATGGACTACAATACGAAGCTCGAAGAGTGCGATCCGACTGTAAGGCTAGCTATTCTCACCGAGCAAGACCTGCGCTTGAAACGCCAGAAGGTGAAACAACTTTACGAGAAGGAGCCCGATTGGGCTGCGATATGGCCTTCGAATGCCTACATCGAAGCGGAAGCGAAGACTATTGAGCTTTCCTCACAAACCGTCCGCGTCGAACTCCGAGCGCATAAAATCTAGTTCATGAGCATTAGTGCGACGGGCTGGCTAGATCACTTTGTCGGCTCCTTGCTCCGAGTAGACCTGGGCGCGTGGCCCAATCGCCGGATTTCCGGGAATTACGCAATGGTTGGGAGAGAGGGGCCTATGAAGACTCGCAACCGAAACACTCTGGCGGGTAGCTCGTGCTTTAGCACCAGAGTCTTCGGATGGCGTCAAGCGCCGTAGGCGCGTCAGAAGTTAGCCCAGCCCGGGAGGGCTGGGACCACGATAGATGACGACATCGAGCTCCGTAGGTGCGACACAATGCTCCAGCTTAGTGGTGCGATGGTATTATGCGCGCAGCGTTCGGAGCGCGCCGAAAATGGCTCGAAACATGGAAGCCTGGGCCACCCGCCCGTCCACGCAGCGATAACTTCGTCCCAAGATGCGCGAAACGGGTACTGTGCGACCGCCTTTCCGGTCTTCTAATTGTGGAACCCAAAACGAGAGACAACATCATTTACCTCGGCATCGGCGGGACAATCGCCGCTGCGCTCGCGTTTTACATCTTTTACACCGATCGGGTTAAGGGAAGGATACCAGAAATCCCGCCGCCGCTTCTCTGGGGCATTCTTTCTACGCCCGGTATTGTCGCTCTGATCTTGGAGCGGTTTTGGCGGCATCGTCGCCGCCCCACCCTGTGGGTGATATTGATAGCCGCGGCCTCGTCCAACGTCCTAGCCATGGTGGCTGCATATTCATGGCGCTGGAATCCTCCTGTGATCTTCTTGAGTACGATGACGGCGCTCTGGGTGGTTGTAATATTCATTGTGGCCGAAAAACTTTTGTCCCGAGAACGCAGAAATCGGAAGGGTTCGCTCTAGCACCGGTGGGCGGGCTTTGTCTGACGCCGAGCTAGCGGAAGCGATTCACGCCTGGGCGGGTGGCGCATCCTTAGAGGCTGCTGCCCGCCGTCAATCCCGTCTCCGACAGACGGACGACCCGACGTCCTGCCCATTCGTCCAGTCCTATAACCTGTCCTTTTTTCTCGGCGTAAACTCTTGAAACTTTCGGCGGCTGGCCAACCCTTTACCGCATTTGTCCTCCGCCAATCTCATGCGTGCTTGCGCAGATCACACCCGAGTCCATTCCGATCCGAAGCGACAATTGATGGGGTGCCGCATCCCTTCGTCGTTCCGAAGGGTGCGCGAGAAAACGCTGCCCACCGCCGAGTTTGATCCACAGTCCAGCAGGGCCTTGGATTTGTTCCTGAATTACGCAGCGGCCCCACGCCGTCCGTGCGAACGAGTGCGCGCGAGTATTGTCTCCTCGCGCCGCGAAGCCACTCCCACAGCTTCTCCCGACCAGCTCCCGGACGCCGCCAATGAACTCCAACTGAAACTGCCGGAGTGGTATCCTTCGGGTGAATCGCGACTCGACGCGCACGCAGAACTTCACGTACGACCAGGTGAATCGGATCGTCACAGGAGAAACGAGTTCGACGTATGCGACCAGCCCGGCGCATTGCTGGGGCGAATCCTACACGACGGACCAATGGGGCAATATGACGGCCATTGGAGTCGCGTCCTCCGCCTACAACGGCTGCACGCAGGAAACCCTGAGCGTCACCGCGCTCTCGACTAACCAACTCTTATCCGGGTCCAGTTTCTCTTACGACGCTTCCGGCAACATGCTGACGGACAGCGTCAACACATGCGCCTGGAATGCCGAAAGCGAGATCAAGTCCGCCGCGAGCGTGAACTACACCTACGACGGCGATGGCAACCGGCTCGAAAAATCGAGCGGCAAAATCTACTGGTATGGCGCGGGCACGGAAATTCTCGACGAATCCGACCTCAGCGGCAACTTCACCAACGAGTACGTATTCTTCGGCGGCAAGCGCATCGCCATGCGCAACGTCAGTAGCGGCACAATCTATTACTACGCCGAGGACTTTCTGGGCAGCTCGCGTACGCTCGTCCAGGCGGGACAAACCTCCGTCTGCTACGACGCTGACTTCTATCCCTTCGGAGGGGAACGCGACATCGTAACCACGTGCTCACAGAACTACAAATTCGAAGGCAAGGAACGCGACACCGAAACCAACAACGACGATTTCGGCGCCCGCTACTACACCTCGAGGCTCGGCAGATGGCTTTCGTCCGACTGGTCTGTCGTTCCCGCGCCGGTGCCTTACGCAGACCTCAACAATCCCCAAACACTGAACCTCTACGCGATGGTCCGCGACAATCCGGAAACTTTCGCAGACCTCGACGGCCATGATGTTCCAGCTCCTTACTGTTCGCGGGTGTCCGCGGCAACGTGCGCAGCCGTCATGAAAAAAGAAGCTGAGCACCCTGTTCGGTCTGCTTTACTTCCGCCTGCCGCGCTTGCTGCTTGGGTCACCGGTGCAATGTTCGGCCCGCTTGCCGCCGAGACTGCCCTTTTGCGATTTGCGCCACTTCTAACCGCGGCAGGCTCGGCCCTGCAATCGGCTCGGGATAAAGCAGCGGGCGCGATCGAAAACCTCAAGGGCCTGAGCCAATCTGCCGTGACGAATTCTCGAATCGCAAGTGCATTGAATGCCCTCAAAGATCACGCGACGGATGCTGATCTCAAAGGTGTAATGCGAGAAGGCGCGGGCTCGTTGAAGGGCAATCATTGGATGGAACTAGAAGACACCGTCGGCTCCTTGAATAATCTTAAGGGTAGCCTACAGGGGGCCTTGACCAATCCTAACTTGACCGACGAAACTCGATCCACCTATACGCAAGCCATCAACCACATAAACAAGTTCGTTTCGCAGGCCCAAGCAGCGATTGACGCAGCTCGGAGGCAGCAAGCGGATTGGTGAGTACAGACAGCGATGAGATTGAGCGAAAAAGCCTGGCGACTACTTCTAACCAGGCTCGGCGCTGGCGAAGTACCTGACGATCAAATTGGGCCTACCATCGTTCGGCTCGCCAAGCCTTTTGAGGAGGCCCGAGTCCTAGCCGCGACGGACACGACTGTCCGCTTCCTTCAGCATCCCGACCACTGGGCAAGACACGAGGCTATGTGGTTCGTCAGGTGGGCTAAACTACTCGATTATGTTCCCGCGCTCATACGCGCCTTGCAAGAAGACCCAGAACCTGACAACAGAAGTTACGCTGCAGTATGTTTGGCCCATCTGCTGATGCGCACTTCAGATCAGAAGGCAATACACGCGCTCCAGAAAAAGGTCCTGAATGATTCCGAGGAGCAGCTTGTCAGACTCAACTGCTACGGTGCGCTTCTTGAGATTGCGTCTAATCGGCCGGGATCGATTTTCTTTTCAGGATCGGCGAGTTTGGAGGATGTCGATTTCGCATGGGTTCGCACGCTGCCGTAAAACTAGGCAGGCGGCGGGCGGGTGGCCCAGGATTTAGGTATAGAATTTTCGGGTGCCCCATCTGTCGCGCGAGCGACGGGTCGCTCCTTTCTCCGGGCCTTCAACCCGCTGAGGCACCAATCCCGTCTCCGGCAAACCGACCACGCGACGTCCTGCCCATTCGTCCAGTCCTATAACCTGTCCTTATTTTTCGGCGTAAACTCTTGAAACTCTCGCGCCACCGTGCCAGCCTAAATAGTGTGATGAAAGTTGTCCGCCCTCCGAGCGAGGGCGCGATGCTCTTTGAAAACCTGGGATCCGACTAGGATCACGGTCCCGAGAGAGGCCGCATTGCGGCCGACGAGGGATCTCGGTCTGCGCTTCTGACGATCCAATCGGCATCGTCGGCCGGAGGGCGCTTCACGAGTCACGAATCACAAGTCACGATTTACCGCTCTTCTACCCGACACTGGGTGCCGAGTAGATTTCGAGCCAACTCATTCAAAACAAAGGACGGACGTGCACGCTACTCGACACTGATCGAGGGGGGGCCGCTGTTTTCGCGGTTGCCGTGCGGAGAATTACTCGACACACCATGCCGAGCAATTTCGTCTCTATCTCACTGAAAACAAAGCAAACGGACGCTAATTAAGTGACACACAAATTCGAGGGCGCGATCGTTTGAGGCAGCCAAAATTCTCGCCTATTTCTTCGGTCGGGATTCCGGAGGCACGATGCCGTTGGCGCGATAGTAGGCGACGAGCAGGCCGTAGTGCTCAGCGGAATGCTCGGTGACGTCGTCCCACGGCTCGATAGATTTGGCGAACGAATCATCCGGCAGCGATTTCAGCGTGGCCTCGGCATCGGCGATGGATTTCTCGCACAATGCGACGATGCTGGCCTTGGTCGTGTAACCCTTCGGGTCAATTTCATCCCAATTTGCCTTTTCGCCGCGCCCAACCTTGCCCGCATAGACGATTCCCGACGTGACATGAACGATGACTTCGCCGAAGGACCGCATTTCGGGCTTCATTCGGTAGTCGTACTTGTCTTCGGGGAAGTCCTTGGCCATGGTGAGAATTTTCCGGTTGATGTAGGCGAAATTGTCCCTAACGGTCTTGGCCGGGGACGCCGCCTGCTGCCCGAAACAGCCGGAAGCAATGGTAAGGAACAGGCCGATTGCGAGCGAAAGCTTTGCGCTGGGTCGAAGATTCATGTTCGCCTCCGTGGAATCGGGTATCAGCCTGTAGACGCATGCCGCAGCGGGACGTGAGCAGGCCTCCCGCGGAAGTCGGGCCAAAATAAAACGGGAGGCGAATGCCAAAGGCATCCACCTCCCGGGGTGGGTGGGGTTTGTTGCCGAGACCCAGTAAGGGATTTTGGTGTTCCCGCGCCTGGGCGATTCGGCAAACCGGCTGTTAGCCGGTGCCACGTGTAACTAATCCTTATCACGCAGAAAGAATGAGTGTCAACCCTATTTCTGGACGGCCGCGAGGACATGTTGGTCGAGCGTTTCGCGGACTTTGCGCGCCAAATCGCGCGGAGAATAGGGCTTTTGCAGCACCGGCAGGCCTTCCTGCTGGGCCTTCTGCAGCTGGGCGATGTCCGGGCTATACCCGGTTGCGAAAATCACCGCCAGATCCGATTTGTCTTTCCGCATGCGGGCGTAAACCTCAGGGCCACTTAGTTTTGGGAGCATTACGTCGAGGACAACAAGGTCTATCCGGGTGCGGTTGGCGTGAAAGTTCTGCGCGGCCGTTTCGCCGTCCGTCGCCAGCATCACTTGGTACCCCAGCCCGGTCAGAGTCTCGACGGCGAGCTGCCCCAGGCCCTCGTGATCTTCCGCAACCAGGATCGTCTCCGAGCCACCCCGGACCGGCCCGGTTTCCTCAACTTTTTCCCGCGGAACGGAAGCTTCCACGCTGACCGGGAAATAGCAGCGAAACGTGCTGCCCGCCCCAAGCTCGCCGTAAACCTGGACGAACCCGCCATGCTGGCGAACGACGCCGTACACGGTTGCGAGGCCGAGCCCCGTGCCTTTCCCCAGTTCTTTGGTGGTGAAAAATGGCTCGAAGATGCGGTCGAGCGTGGCGGCATCCATGCCCGTTCCTGTGTCCGTGACGCGCAGCACAGCGTACTCTCCGGGATGAGCCAGCGGCTGCAACGTGCAGAAGTGCTCGTCCAGAGTGATGTTGGAGGTCTCGATGACTAGCGAGCCTCCCTCGGGCATGGCGTCGCGCGCATTAATGCAGAGATTCATCACCACCTGTTCGACGTGGGTCGGATCGGCGCGCACGACAGCCAACTCCGGTGCGAGGGTCGCATTGATCTCAATGTTGCTGCCGATCACCTTCTCGAGCAGGCTAAGGGTTTCGATGACGGTCTGATTCAGATCCACGTTTCGCGGCTCGAGTAGCTGCTTGCGCGCGAAGGCCAGCAGCTGGCGGGTGAGCGCGGCGGCTCGTTTGGCCTGCTGGTGCACTTTTACGAAGTGACGGTGGAGACGCGAGTCCGCGTCGGTCTCTTCGATTCCCATGTCCGCCCAGCCGAGGATTGCGCCGATCATGTTGTTGAAGTCGTGCGCGATGCCTCCGGCGAGTTGACCGATGGCCTCGAATTTCTGCGCCTGGACGAGTTGTTTCTCGAGCGCGACACGCTCGGTAACGTTTTCGACGGTCACCTCGACGCACTCGGATTTTCCGTCGGGGTCCATTGCCGTTCGGCCGGTCATGCGAACCGTGATGACCTTCCCATCTTTCCGCTTCCATTCGACGGTGGCATTCGCGTGTCCGTGGCTCATGTATTCGCAGACGATTTTGGCCTGTTCGGCGGGATCGCGGTAAAGCGCCTTCGTGAATCCGACGGCGAGAAGCTCCGCGGTGGACTCGTAGCCGAGCATTTCGACCAAAGCCGGATTCGCATGGAGAAGTTTTCCCTCTGGTTCTGTGGTCCAGAATATTCCGTAGGCGGCGTGATCAACGAGCGCACGGTACCGCGCTTCGCTTTCGCGCAGGGCTTTTTCGGCACGCTTGCGCTCGGATATGTCCGTGATGCTGCCGCGCACGAGCTTGCGCGTCGCCGACGGCAATCGCACGAGGCGCATCTCCGCGGGAAATTCCTCCCCCGCGGAATTGCGGCAAACCCACTCGAGATGAGCGACGGCGCCACCCAATGTCTGCGCAATCAATTCGCGCTCCGCGGCTTCCGCGCTCCGGCCGTCCGATTGCACCGCGGCGCTCAGGCGACTCACGCTAGCCCGCAAGAGTTCCTCGCGGCTCAGGCGGAAAAGCCGCAACGCATTACTGTTGCCGTCAACGAATGTGCCTTTTTCCACGTCGAGAACGACGATCGCCTCCGGAGCGTTTTCGACCAGCGTTCGGTAGTGTTCCTCGCTTTCGCGCAGCGCGGCCAAGCCTCTGATTTCGGCTTCGCGCAACGCTTTCTCGTCCTGCAGGTGGTGCATTAGCGGCGGACGCTGCGCGGATTCCTTTCGGGTGGTGTTCTTTTTGGGAATGATTCGAGACATTGCCGCGCGCGGCTCCTGTGGGAATACTCCAAGTACCGTATCGGCATAACCGAGGTCGAAGCCCACATTGAAATGACTCTCGATTACTTTGGGTCAGGTGCGAGAGGTGAGTTTCGAATCCGGTAGAAGGAAGATTAAGAAACGCTAATCTCGACAGGGTTCTGGGCGGCAAACTTCTTCGCCGGTCGCTTACGAGCGGCCTACTGCCCTGTCGCGGTTTGCGGTGGACGGCTGGCGAAGTATTGGTTGAGCTGGCCGGTGAGTTGGGTCAGACCGGCGTTCACGTTGCGATCCTGGGCCTCGACCACGTCGGCAACCGTCTTGCCGGTGACGGGCTCGTCGTGCGAATAGGAACTGGACCAAAGAGTGGCTCCGCTTTTTGGATCGAATAATTCCAATTGGAAGGAAAAGCGGGCTGCCAGGCCGGGCGCCAGAACATCGTCCAGCGAGTAGAGGTGGCCACGAATCACGTAGTCGCCGCGCACACTGCTGCTGATCCTCGAGACGGAGCGGTACGTTCCCGACGCGCGCAGGGTGCCGATCAACATGTCCTGAATCATCTCGGCTGGAGGCGCGGCCCAGCGCTGGTATTCGTAAGTACCGAGTTGCACTTTCCCGGTGCCATAGACGAGGCGATCGTCACGGTACAGAGACGAAGCAGTAATGCGGGAGACGAGAAGAACAATCGGAAACTGAGGCGCGGCAGAATTGGCGGGCGTCGGACCGATATCGAGCACGTAGTACTTCACTGGCCGCGAAGCGCCGCAACCTGCGACAACTCCTGCGATAAAAAGGATAAGCGCGGCTTGCTGGATACGACGCGTCAGCACTTTACGTTCCTCCCTCTTCTACTTCGGCGGAGCCTGGCCTGGTTCGTGCGGTTTCAATCCGGATGCGCGAATCAGGGTGTAAGGCCTCGTCTTGATCGTCTCGGTAAACTCATTCATGTTTTCGGTGATGTGGCGGAGATTGTCAATAATCTCATCCAGGTTCTCGGTGTTCGCGCCCAGCGTATTGTTGAGCTGGTCGGTGAGCGACACAACCGTCGAGAGCGACTGACGGAGATCGGCAATCGCTTTTTTCAGATCTGGGCGGTCCTCGCCAATCATCGCGTCAACGTGCGCGAGCGTATCGTTGGCTTGATTAGCGGTCTTGTGGAAATCGTCAATCAGCGGACCAAGCTTTGCGCTCGTGGCATTGACGTTGGTTAGCGTCGAACGAATGTTGGCCCGATTTTCCGCCAGCATGCCATTGAGATTGGCCAGACTTGCCGAGATGTTCTCGCGGTTCCGATCATTCAGCAGATCGTTGACGCGGTCCATTGTTTCTTTCAAGGCGACCACGCGATCGTTCAAATTAGAGATCAACACGTTCGCATTCGGTCCGACCTGGGAAATCATGGCGGCAACGTCTGCCAGGCTCGTGTATTCGATGGACTTCAAGACCGCGCCCTTTTGCGCCCGCGGGGCATCCAGCGAGCCGGGTATGATTCCGAGGAAATTGTCACCCAGAGGGCTGACGCTGGTGATTTGAGCGACGCTGTCCGTCTTTACGGGGACGCTGGGTTGCACTGAAAAGTCCACTTCCATGCGCGTGGAGTTCTGCGGATCGCTTACTACCTTGCTAATCCGTCCAATCGGAGGACCACCCGCATATCGAACTTCCGCGCCCGGGCTGAGGCCACCCGCATTCTTGAAATACGCGCGATAGGTTATGGCGTCGCTGCCGAGACTTCCGGAGAGAAGAAACACGATCGTAATAAGCAGAGCAACAGCCACGAGGGTGAACAGTCCGACTAATGCTTGCTCCCGCTTCGATTCCATGTGCTCCCTCGTGAATTCAGGGCCCAGTTTATTTTGCAGCCGACCTACCCTACCGCCCCTAAAGGTGCGGCGGAGTATATCATGTGATCGCCGTTTGCCACCTTCATTGCCGCTGGGGAGGATTTTCTCCGGTCAGCATTTGCAGGTAGTCAATCTCCGCAGCCATTTCGGGCTCGGGAACTCGATCCAGAAACTGACGCACGCGCGGCCCGGTGTTCTGGCGCAGCTCTTCGGGCGTGCCGCTGGCGACGATGTAGCCCTTGTCCACCAGGATCATGCGGTCGGCAATCAGGAAAGCGCTGGCGAGTTCGTGCGTGACCACCACGATCGTGATGCGGAAAGCTTTCTTCAATTTCAGAATCAGCTCGTCGAGTCCGGCAGCAATGATGGGGTCGAGGCCGGCCGATGGCTCGTCGAAGAACAATATCTCCGGCTCCATGGCGAGCGCGCGGGCGATGGCCGCGCGTTTTTTCATTCCGCCGCTCAATTGCGCCGGCATGTAATTCTCAAAGCCGGAGAGGCCGACCTGATCGAGCTTCAGACGGACCATGATGTTAATCGTGGATTCATCGAGCGGGGTATGCTCGCGCAGCGGAAGTGCGACATTTTCGCCCACGGTCATCGAGCCGAATAGCGCACCGCTCTGAAATGACATTCCCATTTTCTTGCGGAGTTCGTCGCGCTGCTCGCCCGTCATGGCGGCGAAGTTCTTGCCTTGAATCCAAATCTCGCCTTCGCTGGGGAGTTCGAGGCCCACGAGTGTGCGGAGCAAAGTGCTCTTCCCGCTGCCGGAGCCACCCATGATCACCAGAGTTTCGCCCGCCGGCACTTCGAAATTCACGCCGTGGAGAATCTCGCGGGTACCATAACGGACGCGCAGGTTCCGTACGCTGATGGCAATATCAGTCTTACCGCCCGCGGTGTTTTCTTTCGAGGTGGGTTGGGCCGGCATCTTTCTTATTTGACCGGAGCTGTGAAATAAAAGATCGCGGTGAATATCAGATCAACGGCGATCACGAAGAAAATCGAATTCACGACTGCCGAGGTGGTAGAGCGCCCGACCTGTTCGGAACCCAAGCCGGTGTTGAATCCTTCGCGGCATCCCACGGCGGTGATCACCAGGCCGAACATCACACTCTTGATCAGGCCGCTGACGATGTCGCGCAGGTCCAGCGCATTCACCGTGGCATGAAGGTAAGTGCCCCAGGTAAAGCCGGCGTTGCTGACGCCGAACAGCCCGCCCCCGACAATACCCATAAAATCAGCCCAGGTCGTCAGACAGGGCATCATCAATATCATCGCCAGGAATTTCGGGGCGACGAGGAAACGAACGGGTTCGAGCGCCATGGTTTCCAGCGCGTCTATTTCTTCATTCACCTTCATCGTGCCGATTTCCGCGGCGAATGCCGAGCCGGAACGGCCAATAACCATGACCGCGGTCATGAGCGGGCCAAGTTCGCGCGTAACCGAAACGGCCACCATACCGGCGACCAATTGCAGGGCGCCGAGCTGGCGCAGTTCATAGGCGCCTTGCAGGGCCAGAATCAAACCGATGAAAAAGGAGATCAGGGAAACGATGGGTATGGCTTCCACGCCCACGGACATGGCTTGATGGATCGCGCGGCTCCAGCGGAGAGGGTGCCCTCGAAACGGCTCGACAAACACCGCCTTCGCGACCCCCCCAGTGAGTCGCGCGAGACTCCCCATATAAGCCATGCCATCAATCGTCGCTTCACCGATAGTGTTCAAAAATGGCATACGGGAATCAGCGCGAGGGCGCTACTTGGCGCCACCGGCGCCGCCAGGGATTGCGCTGAGGGCTTCCTCTTCGGTGTCGTGAACCTCAAAAACCTTCAGAAGGCGGGTGAGCTCCAGTACTTCGCGCGTTGTCCGGCTCAAGCCGTACAGCGCGAATCCACTCTTCAAATCACGCGAGAGCTTCAGGCCTTCGACCAGAGACGCTACGCCCGCGCTGTCTATGTATTTCACCTTTTCAAGGTTCACGATGACGCGCTTGACGCGTTTTTCCTTGAGCAGGTCGAGCAGAATTTTGCGGACTTCAGGGGTGTTGTACAGCGTGATATCGCCTGTGACATCCACAATCGAAGCGTTCTCAAATTGACGCGTGGAAATATTCATGAACGGAATGCCCTCTGACGCCCCTGTGTTTTGCCAGAGATCGCGCCTATATGCAACCCTTTTCGAGTCGCGCGACGACCGGGGCCGGGGCCCAAAATGGAACACTTTGGCGAAGCGCGGGCGAAACGGGATGCGCAGGGACTTAGCTGCGATGATCGAGGGGTATGTAGCTGCGCAGATCGTAGCCCTGGTATACCTGGCGCGGCCGGGAGATTTTCTGCTCGTGGTCGAGCAGCATCTCTTCCCATTGCGCGATCCATCCTGAAGTCCGCGGAATAGCAAACAGCACGGGGAACATGGTCACCGGGAATCCCATTGATTGATAAATGAGGCCCGTGTAGAAGTCCACGTTGGGATAGAGGCGGCGCGAAACGAAATATTCGTCCTCGAGCGCGATGCGCTCGCACTCAAGCGCGATATCAATCAGCGGGTTGCGGCCCATCACGTCGAAAACTTCGTAGGCGATGCGCTTCACAATCCGGGCGCGCGGATCGTAGTTCTTATAAACGCGATGGCCGAAGCCCATCAGTAGTTTTTCGCCGGCCTTCACGCTCTTGACGTACGCCGGCACGTTATTCACGGATCCGATTTCGACCAGCATACGCAGCACTGCTTCGTTCGCGCCACCGTGGAGCGGGCCATACAGAGCAGCGGTGGCTGCGGCCGTAGCGGAGTATGGATCCACGTGTGAACTCCCGACGCCGCGCATCGCGGTGGACGAGCAGTTCTGTTCGTGGTCCGCATGCAGGATGAAGAGAACGTCGAGCGCGCGCTCGAGGGTCGGATTCGGCCGATACTGCAACTCCGTGGTGCGGAACAGCATGTTCAGGAAATTTCCGCAGTAGCTTAAATCATTGTCGGGATACACAAACGGCATTCCCAGACAGTGCCGGTAGGCGAAGGCTGCGACGGTCGGCATCTTGCCGATCAGGCGGTACGTCTGCTTGAGGCGCGAGTCGGGATTAAAAATATCCTTTGCGTCCGGATAAAACGTGGAAAGAGCGGCAATCGTGGAGATCAGCATCCCCATCGGGTGCGCGTCGTAGTGAAACCCGTCGAGAAATTTCTTGATGCTCTCGTGAATAAACGTGTGGTGCGTGATGTGATAGTTCCATTCCTTCAGTTGCGCGCTGGTGGGCAGCTCGCCGTGGAGAATCAGGTAGGCGGTCTCGGGGTAGGAACTCTTTTCCGCGAGCTCTTCAATGGAATAACCGCGATAGCGCAGAATTCCCTTGTCGCCATCAATGTAGGTGATCTTGCTGGCGCACGAAGCGGTGTTCGCGAACGCCGGATCGTAGCTCATCATGCCGAAATCGGACTCGTGAACCTTGATCTGGCGCAGATCAATGGGCCGGATCGTGTCGTTCTTGACCGGAATTTCGTATTGGCGGCCGGTGCGATTATCAACGATGGACAGAGTGTCGCGGCGGGCGCCAGCGGGCGTTTCACTGTTGGCAACGGACGCAGATTTGGTCGGATTCATAGGCTGGCCCTTCCCGGTAGCGCAAACAAAAGGTCGAACTAAAATTGCGAATGACCAATGTACACCAAAACCGTGCTTTGGCGAACGGCTTTGCGCCAGTGATTGCTAATTCTGAAGGCAAGCATAACCATACGCCTAAGTATGGTCAGCATCACGACATCCAAGGCGATTCGAGTGATCTCGAAAGTACGCTGGGTCAACTAGTGCAGCTGGCTGTGCGCTAAATCAAGTTCGTCATCTCCGGTGCTACCGCGAATTCCGAGCGGTTTCGGCCCAGCTCCTTTGCCCGATAGAGCGCTCCGTCCGCCAGATGAATAAGCCCCTGTGCGTCGAGTGGCTTAGCGGCGCTACTCACGGCGATCCCGCAACTCACCGTCACTGACACTGGACCTCGGTCGGTTTCAATGGGGGCGGACCGGAGCGAATTGAGAATTCTTTCCGCCAGTGCCACGGCACCCGAACGGCCGCAGGACGGAGCGACCACGATGAATACCTCGCCGCCGTACCGGCCTACGGTATCGTATGGACGGACGTTACTGACCATGCGGCGCGAGACTTCTTTCAGCACTGCATCGCCGGCGAGATGCCCGCGCGTGTCGTTGATGACTTTGAAGTGGTCGAGGTCAATCAGAACGATTGCGAAGGTGCCGCCGTGGCGCAGGTGCCGCGAATGCTCTCTGGCAATTTCGTCGAGAACGACTCGGCGATTGGAAAGTCCGGTTAACTCATCGTGGGTGGCGCGAAAGCGCAGCTCTTCCCGCGCGGCGATTAAGCCATTCTGAAGTTCCAGAATGCGCTCCCCGACGTGGAGGCGAGCACGGAGTTCTCCCGCGTCGAACGGCTTCGTGAGGTAATCGTCAGCGCCCGATTCGAGACCTCGCAATAGATCATCCTTCTGGCTGCGCCCTGTGAGCAGGAGGATGTAGGTGTACGGCCGGTCGAGGCGCACGCGCACCCGCTGGCAGACTTGCGGACCTTCCAGCCCGGGCATCATCCAATCCAGGACGGCGAGCGCCGGGGAATCCTCGCTCTCAAGAATTCGCAATGCGTCCAGACCGTCCACGGCGGTCACGACCTGATATCCCGACTTCTGGAGAAACGCCTCGAGCATGCGGCGAGAAGCGGGATCGTCTTCGGCAATGAGAATGCGATTTGAGGTTTTCCGATTCTCCGTCATTTCGCGAGTCCTTCGTCCAAGTCCAGAGTGCGCTCCGCGGTTACGTGGAACAGCTGGCATTCATCGCTTTTGTGTTGCATCACACGATTTTGGCAATTCTTAATGAAGCGCGGCAGCATCAATGGGTCACGCGACGACAAAAAGATTCCAGCACGGGCAACAGAAGCCCAACTTCCCGAGTCAGGCTTTCTATTAATTGGGGGGCGCCTTCCAATCCGCCGGTGCGCACGTGCTGTTCCAGTTCAGATGCCGCCTGCGAAACTTTCGGCGCGCCAAGACTCAACGCTGATCCTTTCAGTCTGTGCGCTATCATTTCGACCGCGCGGGCGTCTCGCGCGTCCAAGGCCTGACGAATTGCCTCCATTGTGCTGGGGCACTCTTCCGCAAAAAGGCGCGCGATCTCGTCGAGAAGATCTCGATCCCCTTCGACTCGTTCCAGAGCGGCGGCCATGTCCATGCCGCTCGAGACGACTTCTGGGTTAGCGGGTTGCTCGACGGGAGCCGCACCCACCGTCCCAGTGTTGACGCGATTCATCGCAGCAAGCAGCTCGGCAATTCGAATTGGTTTCGTGACGTATTCATCGGCGCCTGCGGCAAGGCATCGTTCCCGGTCTCCCTTCATGGCGTGAGCCGTGAGGGCGATGATCGGGAGATGCGCGCCCGTACGTTGTTCTTTCGTTCGTATCGCGCGAATCGCCTCGAATCCATCCATCACGGGCATCTGTACGTCCATGAGGATTAAATCCACGCTTTCCCGCTCAAGCGCGTCGAGTGCCTCGCGGCCGTTCTCCGTCGCGAGGACGGTGTGGCCTCGCCTTTCCAAAAGCGCAGTAGCCAGGGTGCGGTTGACGGCGTTGTCCTCTGCCAGGAGGATTGTTAGTTTTGGGGTTTTGACTTCTGCCGGAGCGTACGGCCGCGGCGTGGGGTCCGGGACGACCCTGGGTTTGGAAAGGGCCGCCAAAAGCGCGTTCAGTAGCTCGGAGGGTTGCACGGGTTTCGCCAGATAGCTGGCGATTGCAAGTTTGCGACACCGCGCGGACTCGCCCAGACGGACACTCGAACTCAACAACACGATGGGGATCTCGCCAAACTTCGGGCTCCGGCGGATTTCCGCACTCAACGTGCACCCATCCATCTCCGGCATCTGCATATCGGTGATGACCAAGCTGAACGGGAGACCTTGATCGTGAGCGAGCCGGAGATCTTCGAGCGCGACTGCGCCTCCCTCCGCCGCCGCAGGTCGCATGGACCAAGCCGATAGCATCTCGACCAGAATGGTGCGGTTCGTGGCGTTGTCGTCCACCACAAGAACGCGGAGGCCTGACAGGAGTTCCGGATCCGAGGATTCAAGCGCATGGCCTGCTTCGCCGGCAAATCCGAAGTGGCCGGTGAAATGGAAAGTGCTGCCCTTTCCCGGCTCGCTTTCGACCCAAAGCTTTCCGCCGATCAAATCCACGAGCCGCGACGTGATTGCCAGCCCCAATCCCGTGCCGCCGTACTTGCGGCTCGCGGAACTGTCCGCCTGCGTGAAAGCGTCGAAGATCATGTGCTGCTTCTCGGTCGGAATTCCGATCCCCGTATCGCGCACACGGAAATGGAGCAGAACGCCGCTTTCATCCTCTGCTTGTTTTTCGACGTCCACGGCGACTTCTCCGCGCTCTGTAAACTTCACCGCGTTTCCCACGAGGTTCACCAATATTTGCCGCAGCCGGCCCATATCGCCTTTCAGACGCTCCGGTACTCCGGGTCCAACGCGCCAGGCAAGTTCGAGATTTTTCAGGTGGGCTCGCAGCGCCAGAGTCTTGAGAATCTCTCCGAGGTTTCGCTTGAGTTCGAAGTCGATCATTTCCAATTCGAGTTTGCCTGCCTCAATTTTGGAGAAATCCAGAATGTCGTTGATGAGCGTCAAAAGAGAGTCCGCGGAGGTCTTCACCATTCCCAAATACTCTCGCTGCTCGGCGTTCAGCACTGTTTCGAGCGTGAGCTCCGTCATGCCGATAATGCCGTTCATCGGCGTGCGGATTTCGTGGCTCATATTGGCCAGGAACTCGCTCTTGGCGCGGCTCGCAGCTTCGGCCTCCTCTTTTGCGCGGACGAGCCCCTCTTCAGCTCGTATTCGATCGGTGATGTCCTGGTAGAGCACGAGCACTCCCGTGATCGCGTGGTCGGTGATGAGAGGCACGGCGAAAGCCTCCACATCCACGAGAGTCCCGTCCCTGCGCCTCCGGCGAGTCACGATGTGCGTGGTATGGCCCTCGCGGACACTCTTGAGATTGGCTTCGATTTCCCCGAGGCGGCCAGGAGGGGCGAGTACGCTCATGATCGAGCGGCCCAGGAAATCCTCCTGCTTGTATTGAAATAGTTTTTCGAACGCCGGATTGCACATCTGTACGGCTCCGTCGCTGGCCATCGCAACGATACACACGGGGCTATTTTCGATAACGGAATTCAAAAACGATTTTCGTTCTTCGAGTTCCCGCTCCGCCAGCCTGCGTTCGTTAATTTCGTTTTGGAGCTGATGAGTGCGCCTCTCCACGCGCGCTTCCAGATCGCGGCGCGCCAATTGCAAGGCGCCGTCGCGCATCTCGATCTGGCTCAGCATCTCGTTGAAGCGGTCGGCGACGGACCCTATTTCGTCCTCGCTGGTCTTCGCAGCCCTAAGGGAATAGTCCTTTCCAAGGGAAACCGCGGACGCTGTACGCGCGAGTTCCAGAATCGGCTCGGAAATCAAGCGTTGCAGTCTCGAAGCCAGCAAGTAAGCGATCACGAAGGAGGCGAGAATTACGATGAGGACGATTTGAGCGAAACGTTCGGCGCGCCGGTAAAGCGCGCCCAAGTCGGATTTTAGATAAATCGCGCCAATTACTTCTCCGCGAAGCCGTATCGGCTGAAACAGTGTCACTTGATGCGACGTAAATACGGCGCCCGTCGGACCCTTGGCGGGAGGAGTGAAGTTGGGATCTGCACCGGTGCGCGCGTATTTCGCGAAGACCGTTCCATCGTGAGTGTAGATGCAAGCCTCGACGATGTGGGGTTGTGCGCGCAGCGAACCGAGAGTTTCACGGGCGGATTGCGCGTCCGAGAACTCGAGCGCGGCAGTGCTGTTCGATCCGGCGATACCCGCTGCCGAAGCCAGCTCGCTGGCCAGCTCCCCGCGGAAGGTGAATCCGTCGTAGATCGCCAAGGCGATGCACGCGACCAAAGTGGAGATGCCGCAGGTCACCAGTATAATTCCCTTAAGCTTCTGGCCGATGGATGGGTTGCGCCGCGTGGACATTTCAGCTCCTGGCGTTCCCGGGAGAATCGTGGACGACTCGGGCCAATGAGAGCAGTTTCGAACTCACCCTCAGGCCGGCGCGCGCGGCGGCATCTGGATTAATGAGAAAGCGCACGTGGTTGTCCTCGAGGGCAAACTGGATTGTGCCGCCGGCCGCAGCGAAACCGTCGGCCTCTCCCACAAGCAGAACGCATGACCCGTGCAGGGCCTGAATGATTTCCGCCAGATGGAAGCTCTCCGATTGGCCAACGAAAACCATATGGCACTGTCTGACCTGCGCGATGCTTTTGAGGCGTTCGATGGAAACTGGCCGACCTTCGACGGTCTTGCCCTTTAAGACTTCATCAAGCGCGTGTCCGAAAGGATCCACTCCGAGAATGCAAAGGACGAACGGCGATTGAGGGCTGGCAAAACTGGTGGGAGGCCAATCAATGAACTTCGCAAAATTGAAGAGGAATGCGGCCTTGAGTTGGTACTCGCCCGACGGCTCCGCCTGTGCCCAATCCAATGGGGCGCTCGTAAACGACAATAGCGTGGCCAAAATAAGCGCGTAGGGCTGCCGCCAAACGGGCCGAACTGCGCGTGACCGACACTTTCGTCCACGCAGCGGCAATCGAATTCGCCCATCGCTCCCAGAATGCAACGCGTGTGGCTCCTTCATCAGAATCGCCATGTGAACTTCACGTATGCGGTTCGCTTGACAAGCGTGGTTCTGGCGCTGCTCGTGGAGTCCACGAATTCCTCGTGCGTGTCCTTCAGCAGATTCTGGCCGACGAAGCTCAGGGACGCGCCTTCGCCCACGAGCCACGTGAGTTGTGTATCAAGTCTGGTATAGGAAGCTTCTATTGGGTCGGTGAGGCGGCTCACGAAGTATGCGGAAGTATCCCAGCTCAGCCCGTGCCCGAGAACCAAATGCGATCGAAGCTGCGCCGATTGATCGGGGCTACTTCCCTCCGCTGCGGCAACCGAAGTCGTGTCGTGACTCGCGGGAGCCAACTGCATGTGGATCTGCTCAAACGCGTATCCCGGGCTCAGAGTCCAGCGGTGAATGGGTTGCCAGTTCACAGCGATCTCGACGCCGTGCGTTTCTCCGTGCATGAGATTCTCGAAAACGAGAGGCAAGACCAGATGCGGCGGAGAGGGCGAATTCTCCGCGAATAACGCCATAGGCTCGGTTGTGTTTTGATTGCTGTAGCTGTCGTAATATCCTGTGAAGTCAATTGACAGTTGCTTTAGAACCATCGTTCGATAGCCTACTTCGTAAGCAATCAAGTCTTCGTTTTTGACTTTTGGATTGCCGGTAAGTCTTATTAGGACGGGAATGTCTCCGGGACCCGTAAACCCGCCGATGTTTGCGCGGATGGAAGCATCGAGGGCGCTTGGTGTCCGAACCGCGTTCGAGACGGCCGCCCAGAACATGTGGCGCGCGCTGGGCGCCCAGGCGACCCGGATGTCTGGCATAAAATTGAAACCGGTGTAGTAGTTGTGCTCCAACTTGGCGCCTAAAGTGAAGAAGACGTGGCCTGGGACGATGATGATTTCGTCCTGGAAAAACATGCCGAACAACTGAGTACCGAGATTGGCCGGGACAAGTGATGCGGTGAAACTCCCAGTCGAATGCGACGCTGAATACCGATAGTTCAGTCCCCAGACGATGTTTTGCCGTGCCCACCTGCTGCAGTGGTTCTGAAAATCAAGATTGAACGTGCCCCTACCTTCGCCGAGAGTGTCGTTGCGCTGATACTGGTCGTAGGAAACTTGCAGGGCAGTATCCGAGTGAGGGGAGGCGATGTGATCCCACGTGCCTTGAATGAAGCCGCCAGACAGATTCGCCTGCAGCTCGTTGTCCAGCAGGACAGGCGCGGTAACGGACGGGAGATAGGTGGACGGAGTGCCCTCACGACCACTGTAGATATTCCCCTGAAGAGTTAGCGTGTCCCTGACGGACAGTGTGCTGTCGGTCCGAAAACCGCCCTGTAGCAAGTGCCAGCCATCTCCTCCATCCTGGCCCGCGGAATCGGGAAAGTGATCCTGATTGAGATACTTCGCGTACACCCGATAGTCCGTCTTTCCGCCGACATTGCCGCCGTATTGGGTGGTTGCAAATCCCTGGTCTGTATTGCCACCGCCGGCAACCACCAACCCGCCATGCGTCTCCGAAGCTTTCTTCGTGATGATATTAATCACGCCGTTGACGGCGTTCGCTCCCCATACCGATCCGCCGGGCCCGCGGATTACTTCGATTCTCTCGATGTCTTCGACAGGGAGATCCAGAACGTCCCAGAAAACGCCGCCGAAGGTCTGCGTGTAAACGGGGCGCCCATCAAGCAGCACCAGCAGGTCGTTGCTGAATCGCGCGTTGAAACCGCGCACGTTGATGGCCCAGGTATTTGCGTTAATCTGCGCCACGTCCACGCCTGGAACCATGCGAAGCAGGTCGGGAATGTTCGTGGCGCCCGAGCGACTTATGTCTTCCGGCGAGATGACGAAATCCGCGGCGGCGGTGCGCGAAAGCGTCTCTTGTGTCTTAGAGACCGAGGTGACCTCGACGTTCATCAAATCTTCAAGACTTTCGTCACCCAGATCTGCGGATTTCTGCTGGGACCATGCCGGCAGCGACAGCGAGGCAAGAACTGCAGCGAGCGCGCCGGTCCGAACGATATTCCATGCCCGATGCCTCAGTGAACCCGCGCGCTTGCTCTGTCCCGGCACTCTTCGGCCCTCGCGATCCGGTTGCGCACACACGGGCAGCGCTTCCCTGAATGAACTATCGGCACAAGTGCTCAAATGCATTGATCGGCGGATCGGGAGAACGCGAACTGGATTTCAGTCCAAGCGGGCTGGCTGGCGGATGTGGTTAAGTGAAGCGAGCGCAGCAAGTTGCGAGCTGTGTCAAAGCCGTACACGTGCTCACAATGGAGCGAAAACGAGGCGGCAGAGACGTCGCGGCCCGTTTTGGGACGATGTTAACGCTCCGTTAAAACCACACGAATGAGGCATCGCCTGCTTGCGCCCGGGGCGGCATTTCCCGTATGTTGTGGACGACTCCGCGAAAGAGAATCGATGAAACGTGTCCTGGTAATCGAAGACGACAAAGACATTATCGAGCTGGTGAAATACAACCTGGAGAAGGACGGCTTTCAGGTGGCCGCGAGCGTGGATGGCGCCACGGGACTCGCGCAAGTGCGCAAGACTCCTCCCGATCTGCTGATCCTTGATTTGATGCTGCCGAAATTGTCGGGCCTCGAAATCTGCAAGGAAGTTCGTAAGGACGTCAGCCTGAATCGTCTGCCGGTACTGATTTTGACAGCGAAGGGCGAAGAAGCGGATCGCGTGGTGGGGCTGGAGCTCGGCGCGGACGATTACGTGACGAAGCCATTCAGCCCGCGCGAGCTTGTGGCTCGAGTGAAGGCTCTTCTGCGGCGCACCGAACCGGGAACGCCGTCGGAGAAACCCATCGAAATCGGCGTGCTGCGAATCGATCCGGCCGCTTACAAAGTGACGCGCGGCGGCAGACCGGTACCCATGAGCACGCTCGAGTTCAGGCTGCTTTATTTTTTGGCGGCGCGTCCCGATCGTGTGTTCACACGCGATCAGTTGCTCGACGGGGTCTGGGGAACCGAGCGATTCGTGACGCCGCGCAGCGTGGACGTGTACGTGCGACGCCTCCGCGAAAAGATCGAAACCGATCCGCAGCATCCCGCTTACATGAAGACGATTCGCGGCGCCGGATACCTCTTCGAAACCCGTGCGAGCTAGGCTTTTCTGGAAGCTGGGGCTGACCTATTTCGCCCTGCTGCTCGTGGTTCTGCTTGCCGTTGATTTTTACTCCTCCCGCGTTCTTCGCCGCGACTATATTCGCGCGGCCGACGAGAAACTTGCCTCTCTCCTGAATATCGCGCAAGCGCGCCCCCCACGCTTCGATGATGCGGCGGATCTTCGCGCGTGGACCGAATGGATGGGGCGCAGCGGCGCGCGCGTGACCGTGATTGACAACACGGGACTCGTATTAGCGGATTCCCAACACGATCCCGAGACGATGGAGAATCACTCCAACCGGCCAGAGATCCAGCAGGCCTTTGCGACTGGAGCAGGCCAATCCGTGCGTCATAGCGCAACGCTGGGCCGCGATCTGGTCTATCGAGCGGTGCGGTGCGAACAGTCCAGCGGCCCTCCGGTGGTACTCCGCATGGCGCTGCCACTCGCGGAAGTAGACGCGTCGGTTTCTGAATTGCGCCGAAGAATCTATGCGGCTTCGCTCGTAATCCTCATCCTCGGCGGGATAATTTCGCTGACCTATTTTCGGGTGTTCGCGGCGCGCGTCGAACGGCTGAAGGAATTTTCCCGCCGTGTCGCCGAGGGAGATTTTCGTCCGTTGCCTGCCGAGCGCCCGCGCGACGAACTGGCCGATCTGGCCAGCGCGTTGAACGAAACGGCAGCATGGATGGACAGCACGATCCGCTCGCTGAGCGGCGAGCGCAATCGCTCGAGCGCGATCCTGCGAAGCATGGTGGAAGGCGTCGCCGTCATTGACGCGCAGGAAAAGCTCGTATTTTGCAACCGCGCCTTTTCGGAGATATGGAATCTCGATTCGACAGCGATCGAGGGGCGACCCGTGATCGAAGCGGTCCGCAATTCAGATCTGGTGGGACTGATTCGCCGGGCGCTGCGCGGCGAAGAAGGGCTTCGGAGCGAAATCGCGATGGGCATCGTGCAGCACCGGAATTTCTCGGTGACGGCGACTCCCGTGCAGGCGCTGGAGGCGGCCGCGCTGAATGAAAAGCCTTCGGGGGCAGTCGTGGTGCTGCATGACGTGACCGAGTTGCGCAGGCTCGAGCGCGTGCGGCACGATTTCGTCGCGAACGTATCCCACGAATTCAAGACGCCGCTCACGGCGATCCAGGGATTTGCCGAAACGCTGCTTTCAGGCGCTCTGGAAGATCCACGTAACAACCGCCGCTTTCTGGAAATCATTCGCGATCATGCCACGCGGCTCGCGGTCTTAACGGACGACTTGCTCAAGCTGGCGCGGATCGAAGCCGGCAAGCTCGAGATTCAATTCGTTCCCGTACAGTTGGCCGATGTCATCGAACGCTGCACCGAGATTTCGCAGCTGAAGGCGAACCGAAAGCGGATCACGCTCGAGGTGGACGTGCCGCCCAACCTGCCTGCGGTGCAGGGGGATGCCAGCCTGTTGCGCGACGTGGTGCAGAACTTGCTCGACAACGCCGTGCAATACACTCCGGAGGGTGGCCGGGTCCGCATCAGCGCGACGGCGGGCCCACGCGAGGCCGTGGTCACGGTGGAGGACACGGGCATCGGCATTCCGCTCGCCGATCAGGAGAGAATCTTCGAACGTTTCTATCGCGTGGACGCCGCGCGATCGCGCGAGGCGGGGGGCACTGGGCTGGGCCTCTCGATCGCAAAGCACATCGTGGAAGCGCACGGCGGCCGCTTGTGGGTAGAAAGCGAAGTCGGCCACGGCTCGAAGTTTTCTTTCTCCGTATCGCTCGCTACCTAATTCCTGCGGGAAGGTCGGCCGCGCTGTCTTGAAGCATTCACTTCCGATTTATCTGATTGCAATAGCCGTGCCTCATCCTGCATCCGGTGACAAAGATAAAGGCGGCGAGCGGCCGCCCCGGAGAAACCATCATGGCGGCCACGAAGATGAGCACAGAGGGAGTTTTTCAGGCGGTGCTGCTGAACTACCTGGTATCACAGGCGCGAACCGTCGAAGGCTCGGTGAACCGGGCGCTCGGCGCATTGCTTGGGCGCGACGAACGCCTGGCCAGCGAAGTGTTTCTCAGCGAGCCGCGCATCAACGAACTCGAAATCGTAATTGACGAGCACGCCATTCGCCTGCTGCGCGCGGGGAATCTCTCCGATGCGGACGTTCGCCTTATCGTGGCAACGCTCAAGATCAATAATGACCTCGAGCGCATGGGAGACCTGGCTGTCAACGTGGCTGAGCGTGCGATCTCATTGTCCACAATGGGCGAGGTCGAAACGCCGGCGGAGCTCGAGCCAATGACAATGGCCGTCCGCGCGATGATTTCGAAATGCCTCGGAGCGCTCATCTATCAGAACGTGGATCTTGCGACGCAGGTGCTTGAAAGCGATGACGCCGTGGATCAGTATCGCGACCGCGTGTTTGAAGCGCTCCTATCAGGTATCGCGGAGAATTCTTCGCAGGCCGCGCCGAGCCTTCAATTCGTTTTGGCTTCGCGCCATCTCGAGCGGATTGCCGATCACGCCACGAACATCGCCGAAGACGTCCTGTTCTGGGTTCGGGGCCTCGAAGTGCGTCACGGACGGGCGCGGCAGCTGGAGGCGCGCGCTGAAAACGCGGCCGTGGTTGGCGGGTAGTCACGGTCTTTTCACACGCGAATCACACCTTATTCAAGGGGAACCTCTAGGGTGGCCTCGCGCAGTACTTTGGCCTGGAAGCCAATTCGCTGCTCGGGGCAGCGGGCAAAGAACGCCCGCTCGACGTGAATCGGCGATGGTTTGGGCGATTGGCACGAGGAAGATCTCGACAAGCTCCGGCGTCTCAGCACCCTGCACCGGAAGAAACAACGCAGGTCTCGCCCGACCCAGAGGCGCAGTCTCCTACCCCCGGATTGCGCCTCTCCACCCTTTAGAGCAGTGATGTGTGCGTTCACGCCGAATTCTTATGGATGTAACACGGCTGTAACAATCTGGAAAAGATAATGACAAATGACAGAGGAGAATCCCAAAGCACATGAGAAAAACGCTGGTTGTACTGTCCCTTCTCTTTGCCCTGGCGGCCACCTCGGGCGCGCAATCGAGCCCCATGCTGTTGAATGCCGCCGGTGCCACATTCCCGTATCCGATTTATTCGAAGTGGTTTGACGTTTACCACACGGCTCATCCGAACATTCAGATCAACTATCAGTCCATTGGTTCGGGCGGCGGGATACGGCAGCTTTTGGCCGGTACCGTGGATTTCGGCGCGTCCGATGGCCCGATGTCCGACGACCAACTGGCGCAGGCGAAGTTCAAGATCCTGCATTTCCCTACGGTTCTCGGCGCGGTGATTCCGACCTACAACGTCGCGGGCGTAAGCTCTGACTTGAATTTCACGCAGAAGGCTCTGGCGGGGATTTACCTCGGCACGATTACCAAGTGGAACGATCCTGAAATCACGAAAGCGAACCCTGGTGTAAAACTGCCGGGCGACGATATCGTGGTCGTCCACCGTTCCGACGGCAGCGGCACCTCGTACATCTTCACGGATTTCCTTTCCAAGGCCAGCGACGACTGGAAGAACAAAGTGGGCAAGGGTACGTCGGTGAACTGGCCCGTGGGCCTCGGCGGCAAGGGCAACGAAGGCGTTTCCGGCCTCGTGAAGCAGACGCCGGACGCCATCGGCTACATCGAATTGATTTACGCCGTTCAGAACAATATACCGTACGGCAAAGTTCAGAATGCGGACGGGAAATTCGTCAAGGCGGACCTCGCCGGTGTTACAGCGGCGGCCGCTTCGATGAAGGACATTCCGGACGACTTCCGCGTCTCGATCACCAACGCTCCAGGCGCGAAGTCCTACCCGATTTCCAGCTTCACATGGCTGCTGATCCCCGCGCAAATTTCCGATGCGGCGAAGCGCGACGCGATCAAGGGCTTCTTGAAGTGGATGCTGGACGACGGGCAGAAATTTAATGAGGGTCTTACCTACGCACAGTTGCCAAAATCGGTCGTCACGAAAGAAATGAAGGCCATTTCGCTGATCCAATAGGATGTCAACATCGGCCACCACGATAGAGCACTCGGCCCCGCCCAAAGCGGGGCCGAGTGCGTTTCTTCACCGCTTGCGGCACGGTGATGAGGTGGCGCACGTCCTGACGCTTACGTTTACTGCCGGTATTCTGCTCCTCACGTCCATGCTGGTGTACGAGCTTTGGGTCAATTCCCACCTATCGCGCGCGAAATTCGGCTGGCTGTTTTTCTGGACGAGCACCTGGGATCCGATCTTCGACAATTTTGGCGCGGCTCCGTTTATTTACGGCACAGTCGTGACTTCGATCGTATCGTTGGTGATCGCCGTGCCGCTCGGTCTCGCCGCGGCGATTTTTTTGTCGGAACTCGCTCCTCGCCGGATGTCGGACACGATTTCGTTCCTGATTGACCTGCTCGCTGCCGTTCCCAGCGTGATCTATGGCCTCCTCGGAATATTTATCGTCGTTCCGCTGATGCGGACCACGGTCGGACCGATTCTAATCGGTACGCTGGGCCACGTTCCGGTGATCGGAAGATTCTTCAAGGGACCAAACTACGGCGTGGGATTTCTTACTGCGGGAATCGTTCTGGCGATCATGGTCGTTCCTTTCATCATTTCCGTTTCGCGAGAGGTGCTGCTGACCGTTCCGCGCGAACAGCGCGAAGCGGCGCTCGCGCTGGGCGCGACGCGCTGGGAAGCCACATGGAAAGTGGTAGTGCCGTGGGCGAGAACCGGCATTCTCGGTTCGGTATTTCTGGCTCTGGCGCGCGCCCTGGGAGAAACGATGGCCGTCACCATGGTTATCGGCAACGATCCCAAAATCAGCGCGTCCCTCTTTGCGCCCGGCTACACGATTGCCGCGGTGATCGCGAACGAGTTCACGGAGGCGACGGGCGATTTGTATTTGAGCGCGCTGATCGAGCTGGGCCTTGTGCTGTTCCTGATGACGTTCATTTTGAACGGGCTTGCACGGTTGCTCATCGTTGCCACCGAACGCGGTGGGGGTCATCCGTCATGAGTCGCCTACTTCTCATTTGGCGGAAATCCTTGAACGTCGTAATGCTGACGCTCACGGGCGTGGCCGCATTCGGCGTCGTTGCCGTTTTGTTCCTGATCCTGGGGTATCTCGTTTGGAACGGCGGAAAATCGCTCAACTTCGATTTCTTCACGCAGCTTCCGAAGCCCGTCGGCGAAACTGGTGGCGGAATGGCCAACGCCATCGTCGGGAGCATGAAACTTCTGTTTCTCGCTGCGGTGATGGGGCTGCCGGTTGGTCTGATGGCTGGCGTTTATCTGGCGGAATTCGGCGGGAAGACGTTCTCGTATATTATTCGCTACACGACCGACCTGCTGAATGGCGTGCCATCCATCGTGATCGGCATATTCGCGTATTCGCTGGCTGTTCTGCCTTTCAAGCACTTCTCCGCGCTTGCTGGCGGAGTTGCGCTGGGCATCATGGTGATACCCATCACGGTGCGAAGCACTGAGGAATTCCTGCGCGCTGTGCCAGGGAGTTTGCGCGAGGGCGCCATGGCTCTGGGCGCCAGCAAATGGCGGACGATTGCGACCGTAGTGCTTCCCGCGGCAAAGGGCGGAATTATCACCGGCGTGCTGCTCGCTCTGGCCCGCGTCGCAGGAGAGACGGCGCCGCTGCTTTTTACGGCATTCAGCAATCGTTTCTGGAGTCCGGGCTGGGGCCAGCCCATTGCTTCGCTGCCGGTGATGATCTATACCTATGCGATTGCCCCTTACGATGATTGGCATCGGCAGGCATGGGCCGCCGGGCTGGTCTTGCTCGCCCTTGTGTTGGTTGCCAATATTGGAACTCGGGTCGTTCTGAGCCGCGGCGGAGGGGGCCGGAGTGTCTGACATGGGTGCCACTACACATGGACATAACGCCACGGCTGCGCGGCGCGCGCCGCAGATTACGATGAGTGAAAGACCACCAACGGCATCGGAGAAGGAGGCGCAGGTGCGCTTTGAGATTTCCGATCTGAACTTCTTCTATGGCCCGAAGCAGGCCGTCTTCGGATTGAACCTGAAAATTCCCAAGAACCGCGTAACGGCGCTCATCGGTCCATCCGGCTGCGGAAAGTCCACCTTCCTGCGCACGTTGAATCGGATGAACGAGACGATCCGCAATACTCGGGTCGTCGGCGAAATTCTGCTCGATGGTCAGGACATCTCGCAGCTGGACGTCGTGGGCCTTCGGCGGCGGGTCGGCATGGTTTTTCAGCGGCCGAATCCGTTTCCGAAGTCAATTTACGAGAACGTAGCCTACGGGCTGCGAATCAATGGTTATCAGGGCCGGCTCGACGATCTCGTCGAGCATAGCCTGCGCCGGGCGGCGCTATGGGATGAAGCCAAAGACTACCTGCATAAATCAGCATTCGCTCTTTCCGGCGGCCAGCAGCAGCGCCTTTGCATCGCGCGCGCGCTAGCCGTTGATCCCGAGGTTTTGCTTCTCGACGAGCCGTGCTCGGCGCTGGATCCAGTGACGACGGCCAAGATTGAAGAGCTGATGTTCCACCTGAAGGACAGCTGCACGATGGCCATCGTGACGCACAACATGCAGCAGGCTGCGCGCGCCAGCGATTTCACGGCCTTTATGCTGGATGGAAAGCTGATCGAACACAGCGAGACTTCAAAGCTCTTTACCACGCCCACCGACCCCCGCACGGAGGCTTACATCACAGGCCGCTTCGGGTAACCCGAAGTCTTGCGGCTGCGATATTGTGGAAGGGGTTGAGGATCCATGGAACGACATTTCGAACACGATCTCGAAGAACTGAAACAGCGACTGCTGTGGATGGGTAGCCTCGCCGAGCGCGCGGTCCATCAGTCCGTGCAGGCCGTGCTGGATGGCGAGGAGCGCCTCGCCGAAGCCGTGCTGGGCGAAGAAGACGCCATCAACGAGATGCAGATCGAGATTGACGAGCGCGTGCAGCGCCTGCTCGCTCTGCAAGCGCCCATGGCAGCCGATCTCCGATTTCTCCTGGCAGTCTCGCGCATCAATGGTGATCTCGAGCGAATCGGCGACCAGGCGGTGAACATCGCGCAATCCGCGATGCGCATCCTGCGCCATCCGCAGGTGAAGCCCTACGTGGATTTGCCGCGCATGAGCGAGCTGGCCGAGGCCATGGTTCGCGACAGCTTGAATGCCGTGGTCCGCGGCGATCAGGAGCTTGCCCAGAGCGTCTTGCGGCGCGACGATCAGGTGGATCGCTTGCGCGATCAGCTGTTCCGCGAGCTGCTGACCTACATGATGGAAGATTCAGCCGTCGTTTTTGCGGCCTTCGAGTTGGTCCTGGTGGCCAAGAATCTGGAGCGCATCGGCGATCACGCCACCAATATCGCCGAGGATGTGATCTATTTCGTCGCCGGCCGCGATGTACGTCATCCCGCGCTCGATCGCCGCTGAGCGTCGTCAGGTAGTCGCAAGCCAATCGGACGCCCGAGCGCGATTTCTGCCAGACGCCATTGCTTCGAATCTCTTTGTAGTTTTCCCGCGCTGTAGTATCTTCCCGACGTTCCTTGGGGAGGAAAAGTCGTGCGAAGAGTTTTGGTCAGCGCCGGACTCTGCCTGGTATTTGTTGCGCTCGTGACCTCTTCGGCGAACGCAGATCCTTCACGGGCCGCGCAAAGCGCCGTCTCGAACTGCGACCGACAGTGTTTGTACGTCTTTCTCGACCAATATCTCGCTGCGCTGAAAGCCAAAGATCCTTCGCGCCTCCCGCTAGCGAAGAATTTCCGATACTCCGAAAATAACGTGATGATGAAATTCCCGGACGGCGTGTGGGGCACGATCACCGCTCTCGGCGATTACAACCTGCGCACGGCCGATCCTGTCAACGGCGAGGTCGGCTGTTACGGAATCGTGCAGGAAACTAACAGCACCGCGATGTTCGCGCTGCGACTGAAGGTGGCCGATTCGAAAATTTCCGAAGCGGAGACAATCATCCGCCGCAGCGAGGGCAGCGGCCCGTTCCCCAGCAAGCCGGTGCTGACGGAGAAGCCCGCCTTCACCGAAATCGTGCCGGCCGAGGCGCGCAGCCCCCGCGAGCACATGATCGCCATCGCCGACGGTTACTTTTCGACGTTGCAGCTCAATGACGGCGTTCTTTTCGCGCCGTTCTACGACGATTGCGACCGCTGGGAGAATGCCCTTCTGACCACGCACAATCCGGACCTGGCGAAAACGATTCCCACCGCCAGCCTGGGCTGCGCGCAGCAATTCAAGCTCGGCAATTACCGCTACGACGATCGCGTCCGCGACCGCCGCTTTTTTCTCGTTGACGAGGAACGCGGCCTGATCATGTCCGCCGGCTTCATTGACCACGCCGGGCGCCTCGAGAATTACACGCTCACCGACGGCACACCGATGAAATCCTCGATTCGCACGCCCGGCTCGCTCTGCTTTCTCGAGCTGTTCAAAATTCGCGGCGGCAAGATTCAGCAGATCGAGTCGCTCTTCATCGGCGTGCCCTACAATATGCCGTCGCCGTGGATTCAGTATCCGTCGAACTGATCGCGCTCGCCGCGATTCCTCTGGGAGAGAACCGAGATGCCGGTGAATTCGAAAATCGCCTCTGCGACGCCGCTCGCAATAGCCGCCGTTGCGGCAACGCTCCTGTTCGTTGGCCACGCCGCGCGCGTCTCATCTGCGTTCGCCGACCAGGAAAAGTCCGCAGCCCGTGGGCAAATTGATCAGAAGCGCTTGATGGCTGCGGACAAGCATCCGGGCGAATGGCTCACCACGGGCCGTGATTTCGGCAAGAGCCATTACTCGCCGCTCACGCAGATCAATACCAAGAATATTGACGGCCTCGGATTCGCCTGGGATTACCACACCAACACCATTCGCGGCCTCGAAGCCACGCCCATCGTCGTTGACGGCGTGATGTACACGACTGGTTCGATCGGTCAGGTTTACGCGCTCGACGCGAAAACCGGAAAAGAGCTTTGGACCTACGATCCGCACAACGACATGCGCGTGAACCAGCGCGCTTGTTGCGATGAAGTCAATCGCGGCGTAGCCGTCTGGCACGGCAAGGTGTACGTTGCCTCGTTCGATGCGCACCTCATCGCGCTCGACGCTTCGACCGGTCACGAGCTCTGGCGCGCCGACACGGTGGACGATAAGAAAAGAGCCTACACCAGCACCGGCGCGCCGCAGGTCGCTGGAAAAGTAGTCGTCATCGGCAACGCTGGCGGCGAGTACGACGCCCGCGGTTACGTCACTGCCTACGATCTCGACACCGGCAAACTCGCGTGGCGTTTTTACACCGTGCCCGGCGACCCATCGAAGCCGCAGGAGTCTCCCGAACTCGATGTCGCGATCAAGACGTGGGACCCGAAAAGCAATTGGCCGATGGGCGGGGGCGGGACCGTCTGGGGCGGGATGGCGTACGATCCGGATCTCAACCTTCTATATTTCGGCACCGGTAACGGAACCTACTACGATCGGTCGCGCCGCAGCCCTTCCGGTGGAGACAATCTCTATATCTCCTCGATTCTCGCTATCAATCCCGATACCGGCCGCCTCGTCTGGTATTGCCAGGAAGCGCCCGGCGACCAATGGGACTACGACGTGGTGCAGCAGATCGTATTGGCCGATCTGAAAATCAATGGCGAGAATCGCAAAGTCCTGATGCAGGCGCCGAAGACCGGCTTCTTCTACATCATTGACCGTAAGACGGGCCAGGTTCTCTCCGCCGAAAAATTCGTGCCGGTCACCTGGGCCGATCATGTGGATCTGAAGACAGGCCGGCCCGTCGAGGCGGCCGACGCAAGATCGTACAAATATTCGTCCAACGGAAACAAATTGATCTCGCCTTCGCCCATGGGTGGACACAACTGGAATCCGATGTCGTACGATCCGCAAACCGGGCTTGTCTACATCCCCGCGATTGAAAATGGTCAAACAGGCATTTTTTCCGGCAAAGCTTTCTTGCGGGCATGGGATCCAATTCACTCCAAAATCGTCTGGGATGTCCCGATGTCCGACTGGTGGGATCGTCCCGGCGTGTTGGCAACCGCCGGCGGATTAGTGTTTCAAGGCACCGGGACCGGACATTTTTGCGCCTACGACGCGCTCACCGGAAAAAAACTGAAAGACATTGACGTCGGCACTTCGTTCGTGGCCGGCCCGATGTCGTATAGCATTGACGGCACGCAATACGTCGCAGTGATGGCGGGCTGGGGCGGCGGCGGATGGAATTTCCCGCATCCTACGAGCGCGGCTTTTCAGCGCGGAAACGATGGCCGGATTGTCGTTTTCAAGTTGGACGGCGGCGCCACGCCGATGCCTCCTCTGCTTCCGCCGATTCAGCCCATTCCGCAGCCGCCGCCTCTCACGGCATCGGCTGAGACCGTCAAGAAAGGCGGCGAGATTTTCGGCGCGCACTGCGCCTCGTGCCATCTGAATGTTCCTGGCAGCCTCGCTCCGGACCTGCGCCGCATGAGCCCGGAAACGCACGACGCGTTCAAACAGATCGTTCTCGGCGGCGCGCTGCGCAACGCCGGAATGCCGCCGTGGGACGACGTGCTGACTCCAGAAGACGCGGACGCCATCCACGCTTTCCTGATTTCAGTTTCGTGGGACGCCTACAACAAGCAGCAGGCCGCGCCCAAGAACTAGCTCAACGTTCTAGGATTGGGCGGCGGCGCGGATGTCTTTGATCTCCATCACTCGGTTAGGCCAACCGTTCCTCGCCACGTTCAACATCGCGCGGCCGATCTGTCTGGTGGTTACAATCTGATTCGGGAGGATCAAGCGGATTACCGGGAACAACGGTTTGCCGAGCGTGTAGAAGATTTGATAGGCGTTGGTCTTTGATTTGATTCCATCGAGCGGCTCGATAATCCCGGGGCGAAACATGTACGCTGCCGCGAACGGTAATCGGACCAGAGCATTTTCTGTTTTTCCCTTCACACGCGCCCACATAATTCGTCCGCGCTCCGAGCTATCGGTGCCGGCGCCCGACACATATATGAACGTCATTCGCGGGTTGAGCCGGCACAATGTTTCCGCAGCCGCCATGGTGATTCCGTACGTCACGCGGTCGTAGTCCGCTTCCGCCTTTCCGCTTGAGGTCACGCCGAGGCAGAAGAAACATGCGTCAAATCCCCTTAAAGATTCCTCGATCGCCTCATAGTGGAAAAGATCCGGATGCACCAAGTCGCTGAACTTCGGGTTCTGCACTCCTGTGGGGGTCCGGCCGATCGCCTGCACCGCCTGTACATTCGGGTCCAGCAGGCACTCGCGCAATACGCCTTGGCCTACCATGCCGGTTGCGCCAAATATCAGCACGTTCATTGCTTGACGGTACCTCTCACCGGGCCGGATGCGGAGCCCGTTACCAATTGAGGCGTTCGCTTCGCGCCGCCGCTATTCTAGGTTAAGATCACATCCCGGAAGGCTTGGAAATGAGCAAACCCGTCACGGCAATCTATCCCGGCTCGTTCGATCCGGTCACAAACGGTCACCTCGATCTCATCGCGCGCGCTGCGATGATCTTCGATCAGTTGATCGTCGGCGTAGCGAAGAACCTCGAAAAAGAGGCTCTCTTCACCGCAAGGGAACGTGTCGAAATGCTTGAGGCTGTCACCTTCGAATGGAAAAACGTCGAGGTGGAACAATTTGATGGCTTGCTGATGGACTATGCCCGCAGCCAGAACGCAAGCGTAATCATTCGCGGCATACGGGCTGTTTCCGACTACGAGTACGAGCTGCAGATGGCAATGATGAACCGAAAAATCGAGCCTGATATCGAGACCGTTTTCATGTTGCCGGCCGAGGCCTATAGCTATCTGAGCTCGCGCCTGGTCAAGGAGCTTGCCCGACTGGGCGGCCCCGTGAAGGACTTCGTCCCACCCCTCGTTATGGAGCGCCTTCGCGCAAAAGTCGGCTAGAATAGACCGTCGTCCCAAACCAATCGAAGGGTAGGCAAATGGAGCCCGGCACAGCCGTGAAGACAGAAGAGGCCTTTCAGCTTTCAGACCGCGTCAATCGGATCAACGAATCGCCCACCATGGTCGTTCTGCAGGCGGCCGCTGCGTTGAAGGCGAAGGGTGTTGATGTTGCCGATTTCGGCGCCGGCGAGCCGGATTTCCCCACGCCGGAGCACATCAAGCGCGCCGCGATTCAGGCGCTCGACGAGAATCGAACGAAGTACACGCCGGTCCCGGGCCTCCCGGAGCTGCGCAAATCCATCTGCGAATGGCACGCGAAAGAATTGGGCTCGTCCTACCAGCCCTCGGAATGCGTCGTCAATGTCGGCGGCAAGCACTCCATCTTCAACGCCGTCTGTGCGCTGATTAATCCCGGCGATGAAGTCGTAATCGCCGCGCCCTACTGGGTCAGCTATCCGGATATCGTCAAGTACGCTGGCGGAAAGCCGGTGATCCTTGAAACGACCGAGGCCGACAATTTCGTCATGCGCGCGGCGGCGCTGGAAAAACTCATCACGCCGCGCACACGCATGGTCATCGCCGATTCGCCGAGCAATCCCTCCGGCGCGGTGATTCCGCCGGACGAATACGCGAAAGTTCTGGCGGTTTGCCAGCGCAAGGGCGTCTGGCTGCTCGCCGACGAGTGCTATTCGCACTTCACTTATGGCGAGGCGAAGCCGTTTTCGATCGCGAGCGTCGCGGGCTCGAAAAACGCGGTTATCGTCGTCGGTTCGTTCTCGAAGACGTTTGCGATGACCGGATGGCGGCTGGGGTACGTCCTCGCGCCGAAGCCGCTCGTTGATGCCGTCACGAAATTGCAGAGCCAGTCCACCTCGAATCCGACCTCGATCACGCAATATGCGGGCATCGCCGCGATGCGCGGGCCGATGGACGGCGTCGCTACGATGCTTGCGGAATATGCGCGGCGTCGCGAGCGTATCGTCGCGGGTTTGCGCGCGATTCCCGGCGTCACTTGCACGGCGCCGCAGGGAGCGTTCTACGTGTTCCCGAATATTTCGGCGCACTACAATGCCGAAATGCCGGACGATATGGCGGTCTCCAGGCTGCTTCTCGAACGCGAACATGTCGCCGTCGTTCCCGGCGTGGCGTTCGGCGCGCCCGGCCACCTGCGCATCTCCTATGCGACCTCCATGGATCGCATTGACGAAGGCCTGCTGCGGATGGGCCGTTTCTTCGGCAACGCGAAGTGAACGCCTCCGCGTGAACAGATGATCCTGTGTCCAGCGCGTCTGGAGCCTATCTTCAGTCCGCGTCCCTGGGGTGCGCGTTCGCTTGCGCCGTTTTTCCCTGAAAAATCCGATCTTGCCGAGCCACTCGGTGAGGCTTGGATGACGGGCAGTGAATGCCGGTTCGCCGACGGGCCTTTCGCCGGAAAAAGCCTCGGCGAAGCTTGGCGCCAGATGCCTTCTGAATGGGCCGGGACGCGCTCGGATACCAGCGCCGCATTTCCCCTGCTCGTGAAATTTATTTTCCCGGAAGAGAAACTCTCCGTGCAGGTCCATCCGGACGATGCCTACGCGGCGATTCATGAGCAGGCAGCCGGCGGCCGCGGGAAAACGGAAATGTGGTACGCCGTTCGCGCGCGGCCGGGAGCGGAAGTGCTGGTGGGACTGAAGTCGAGCGTCACCCGCGAGGATTTCGAGCGCGCCATCGCCGACGGGTCGGCGGAAGATTGTCTCGAGCATGTTCCCTTGCGAACCGGCGATGCCGTGTTCGTGCCCGCCGGCACTGCCCATACGATCGGCCCCGGCATGGTGCTCTGCGAAATTCAGGAGCATTCCGATCTCACCTACCGCGTCTATGATTACAATCGCCGCGACGCAAAAGGCCACCCGCGAGCCCTGCATGTCGAAAAGGCGCTCGACGTGATGAGATTCGGCAAGCAGCACGGGGGGAAGATCGAGCCGGTGCGCATTCACGAAGCAGGCGCAGACAAAACCTATTTCGCGTCCTGCCGATATTTTGAAACTGTGCGCTGGGAATTTTCCGAGCCGGTGCAGGCGGCCACATCGCAGGGGGCTTGCGAATTGTTGATTTTTCTCGAGGGGTCCGGGACGATCCGCTGGAATAGCGAGCGCGCAGTCTATGCGCCGGCGCAGGTCTGGATGATTCCTGCGGGGCTTGGCGGGTATGAAATCGCGCCGGGCGATCGGACGTCTTTACTGCGGACATATGTTCCGCGCGAACCTGGTGAGTTCGGCCCAGCACTGAGTGGCAGGGGCGTGAAAGAATCCGATTGGTCGCGACTGGTATATAGATGAAAAAGCCCGGCACAAAATCGGCGAAGCATGAATCGCTTCCTTCCTGTGCCGTCCTGCTCGCCGGGGGGCGGGGCACGCGGTTTTGGCCGCGCAGCCGCATGCGCACGCCGAAGCAGCTGCTCAATATCGTCGGGAGCCAAACAATGCTGCGCGAGACGATGGCGCGTCTTTCGCCGCTTCTTCAGCCGCGAAACATTTGGATTGTCACGAACGCGCAACAAGCCTCAGCTGCGAAGCGCGAAATGCGCGGAGTTCCCGAATCGCATGTGCTCGCCGAGCCCGCTGGGCGCAATACGGCTGCAGCCATCGGCCTCGCGGCCGTTCATCTGGTGCACGAACACGGTGACGCGCTCATGGCCGTTCTGCCGTCCGATAGCTATATCGCGGATGCAGCGGGCTATCGAAAGCTGGTCCGCGCGGCATTGGAGCTCGCGCGCACGCCTGGGAATCTTGTTGTCCTCGGCGTTCCGCCCTCGCGCCCCGAAATCGGATACGGCTATATCGAACGCGGAAACGTTGCGTCGCGGCCGCGCGGCGTTCCGGCATACACTGTCCGGCGCTTCACCGAAAAACCGGCTCTGCCGCTCGCCCGAAAATACGTTTCTTCCGGAAAGTACCTGTGGAATGCCGGGATGTTTTTCTGGCGCGCGTCCACGTTTCTTGATTACTTGCAGCGGTTTCTTCCAGCAACGCACGACGCTCTGCAACAGCTCGCGAAGTCAATCGGCACGCCGCGATATGCTTCGGCGTTGCGGCGCATCTATCCGTCGCTCGAAAATATCTCGGTGGATTATGCGGTGATGGAACCGGCCACGCGCACTCAGAACGCTGCGCGCGTTTTCGTGATTCCTGCCAAGGTCGGCTGGAGCGACATCGGCTCGTGGGCCGCCGTCTACGAACTTCTGGCGGCGAAGCGTGGCGCGAATGTTTCCGCCGGCGCTTCGTTCACGCTCGACGCGGACGGAAACTATTTCTGGAGTCCGAAGAAATTCGTCGCGGCCATCGGCGTGCGCGATCTCATCCTCGTCGAAACCGACGACGCGCTGCTGCTCTGCTCCCGCGAGCGCTCGCAGGACGTCGGCAAAATCGTGAAGTGGCTCGAGGGAAGGCGCCTACATAGGCTCCTGTGAGTCATCGAAAATAGAAGGTGATGCTTTTGTCTAACCACCAAGAATCGCGTCTCTCCGAAGTCGCGATCAAGTTCGGCACCGACGGTTGGCGCGGCGTGATCGCCGAGGATTTCACGTACGAGAACGTTCGCAAGGTCGCGCACGCGATTGCCCGTTACGTTGTGCGCGCCGAAAATCCCGGAGCGGGAATCGTCGTCGGCTACGACACCCGATTTGCCTCCGAGCGTTTCGCGCGCGTGGCTGCTGAAGCCGTCGCTGCCACCGGCACGCCGGTGTGGCTGGCGACGGATGCGTGCCCCACGCCCGCCGTTTCGTTGCTCGTGCGGAAGCGCGGCGCCGCTGGCGGAATACAAATCACGGCTAGCCACAATCCGTATCGCTGGAACGGAGTGAAGTTCAAGGCGAGTTACGGAAGCTCCGCGTCGCCTGCCATCGTGGCTCAGGTGGAGCTGGAACTCGCGCGTGTCTTGCGCGATGGCGTCCCCACGCTCCTGCCGCGCAACGATCTGATCCATCCGCTGGACGTGCGTACGCCCTATCTCGAGACGCTGGCCGGACTGGTGGATTGGGACCGCCTGCGCGCTTCAAAGTTTCGATTCCTGATTGACCCGATGCACGGAGCCGGCCGCGGATTGCTGCTCGAGCTATTTCGCCGTCAGGGAATCGAGGCCGGAGAAATCCGCGGCAATCGCGATCCTCTTTTCGGCGGCGTAAATCCGGAACCGATCGAGCCGCACGTGGAAGCTCTGCGACAGGCGATGCTCGCGGGCGGCTACGACGCCGGATTCGCGCTCGATGGCGACGCAGACCGCATCGGCGCGATGGATCCCGACGGAACGTTCATCACGCCCCATCAGATATTGTCTATTTTGTTCTGGCATCTCGGCGGCACGCGCAACCTCTCGGGCGATGTCGCAAAATCATTCACCGTCACCAAAATGATTGACAAGATTGCGAAGAAACTCGGCCGCAAGGTCTGGGAGACGCCTGTCGGCTTCAAATATATCTGCGAGCGCATGCTGGAAGGCGACATTGTCCTGGGCGGCGAAGAGAGCGGAGGCATCGGCACGAAGTTGTATCTCCCGGAACGCGACGCCACAGTGAGCGCTCTGCTGCTCGCCGAAGTCATGGCCTGGCACGGCAAGCGGCTGGGCGAGCTCGTCGCGATGCTGCATGGCGAATTCGGCGAACATCATTACGGCCGCGTGGATCTCACGTTGAAGGACGGACAGAAAGAAAAGGCGCTCGAGTATTTCGCCGCCGCGAAATTCAATCACTTCCTCGATTGGCCGATCGTGCGCCGCGAAGACCTCGATGGCGTGAAGATCTATTTGGGCGATATCGGCTGGGCGATGGTACGGGCGTCGGGAACTGAGCCCATGCTGCGCGTCTATTCCGAGACAACCCGCGCGGATACCACCCGGCGTGTGCTCGGCGAGATCACAACTCTCGTTCGGGGACTTTAGCCCGAAGCTTTCGTTTCGAGACTCTTGAACGCAGCGTCGAGAATGCCGTTCAGGAAGGCAGGCGCCTCTTCGGAAGAAAATTTCTTCGCGAGCTCGAGCGCTTCGTCAATCACGACCTTCGGCGGCGCGGTAGCAGCGCGAAGCTCGTAGATCGCCAGGCGCAGGATGCTGCGATCAACGGCCGCGAGCCGGTCGAGCCGCCAGTTTTCCGCAAGCTTCTCGACGAGCACGTCAATCGAGTCCGCTTGGACGACCGTTCCTTCGAAAAGCTCATCGGCGAATTTCCGCGTCGGCGCCGAGGCGCGCGCTGACTTCCAGAAAAGTTTTTCGACACGTACGGGATCCTGTCGCGTCATGTCCCACTCGAAAAGCATCTGCAGGGCGAACTCCCGCGATTTGTGCCGAAGACTCATCGTCGGCGCTTCGGGCGGCGCGCGGCGCGGCGTGTCCGGGACTGCGGAGTGGCGGAGCTGGTTGAGTACTTGCGCGAAAGGCGGGCCATTTCGATTGCGCCGATGGCCGTCTCGTAGCCCTTGTTGTCGTTCTTTTCACCCGCGCGGGCCAGAGCCTGTTCGCGAGTGTCGCAGGTGAGCACGCAGAATCCGATGGGCACGCCGGTATCGAGTTGCGCGAGCTGAATGCCGCGCGCTGTTTCCGAACAGACGTAATCGTAATGCGAGGTTTCGCCGCGCAATACGCAGCCAATGGTCACGAGTGAATCAAAGCGCCCGGTCGTAGCCAGCTTTTTGGCTGCGATGGGCAATTCGAATGCGCCCGGAACGTGAACGATTTCCAGCTGCCGTTTGCGTGCTCCGGCGCCCGCAAATGCGTCGAGCGCGCCGGCGAGCAAACGGTCGGTGATGAAATTATTGAAGTCGCTCACAATGATCCCAAAATGCAGCCCTGCCGCACTGAGGCCGCCGCGGTCGCCGAGGCGCACTTTTGGATTTCCATGTCCCGCCATTATTCAGTATCCATGATTTTACGGAGTTGCGAGCGAAAGTAGAACATTACCGCCCTGGTGGTGCGCCTCATCCAGCCCGGCTTCGGCGCGGTTGATCCACTCGGTGACGCGGTCCTCGGTCTCATCGCCCGGACGCGACGAAGCCTCGGCCACGATGGCGCTGGCCGTCAAACCTTGTTCACCCCAGGACGGGTGCACCGTGCAGGCGACCTGACGAAGTTTGTCAGCGAGCGCTTGGGCGTTTTCTAGCGACGTATTCGGCAATACGAACACGAGGGACCAAGCAGTATATTTCACGGCAATATCGGTCTGGCGAACGGCCGAGGAAAGTGCGCGCGCCAGTTGTTCGACGTATTGTTCGACGGCCGCGTCGCCGTGCTGCCGCAGCAAATCGCCGCCGCGGTCAATCTGCACGATCACCAGGGAAAGCGGCGTGCCTTGCGTGCGCGAACGGTTTGATTCCACCAGCAGGCAATCAACGTACGCTCCGCGGCTAAGCAACCCCGTTTTTTCATCGGCAACGGCGAGCGAACGAACCAGCGAGCGCAGGCGCGTGTGAGTCACGGACATCACGAGCTGGTCGCCGACGGCCTGGAGGAAGAAGCTCTCGTTGGTCTTCCACTTTCTGGCACTTGCGTCTCCCACCAGCAGAGCGCCCGCAGGAGCCTGGGTTTCCTTGTCCGTTAATTCGACGGCGAGAGCCGAATCGAGACCAAGTTCGCGAAGGCCGGGAGCGCTCGTGGCATGAAGCTCGATCCCACCCAAGGCGTCAGGCGTGGCTTTGGAGACCAGCGAAATAATTGATGGAATTCGTGCCGTTCCCGCCGCAATTGTTCCCGCCGCGAAATATTCCGCAGTCAGTTGAGGGGCTTCTCCCGCTGCTCCCACGGCAATCAGGCAGCGCGACACCTGCAGGTACTTGCCGATTTCGGCCGCCGTGGTCGCGAGCAGCTCGCGCGGCGTGGATTGCCTGTACATCAACCGGTTGATCTCGGCAATTGCGGCGAGGTCGCGATGGGTCTCCGCGGGAATGGGCGCCGCCACTGGAGGAGCAGGAGCCGCCTCGACTGGGGCGGGGCGCGGACTCGACGGTGCTGCGGGAGCCGCCTTGCGAGGTGCGCCCTTCGGCCACCAATTGGCGCGCTCGTAGAGTGCGCGGAGGCGCTCGTTCTTATCTTCTTCGCCGGGGAAAAGTTCGGCAATTCTTTCCAGCCGCTCGACGGCCTTGGTCTGAAGCGAATACTGCAAGAAAATTTCGACTTGGACGACCAAGTCTTCGAGCGCCTGCTGCGCTCGGGCCTCTTCGGATACAGGTCCGGAGGTCGCCCCGGCCTCGGAGCCGGCGCCTGTGAAACCGTCCGTTCGCGTGGAAACCGTTGCGGCCTTGGCCGCGCGCGAAAGCACACTCTGTAGAAACGCGGGATCAACTTTCCCTTCGAGTTTGCCAATCCGCTCCTGGTTGCGATAGTCGTATGGGTCAATATCCACGAGCCGATCGAGCGTTTCACAGGCTTCCTTCAACCGTGCGGCGCCAAAATAAAGATCGAAGAGCCGCACCAGCGCGTCGAAGTATTTCGTCTCGCGGTTCATCTCCTCGTAGCATCGGGCGATTGTTTCAGCCAGCGGCAGTGAACCTGGATAGGTTGCCGCCAGGCGATCCATCTGCGCGGAAAGCTCGCCCTCTTTTCGGCCCGCGCGCATCCAGTCTTTGGTCTGCGCAAGCAGCATGGCGCCCTTGGCGTCCTCGCCCGCGCGGACGTAGGCGCCCGTAAGCTCAAAGAGTTTCTCGTAGCGATCGGGATTTTGTCTGTAATAGGCCTCGAAGGCTTCCCGGGCGCGGTCCAATCGGCCGGCACGCAGCAGGCTTTCGCCGAATAGCGCCAGGAACGCCGTGTCTTTTTCGTTGGGCGCGAAGGGTTCGAGCAGGGCTACCGAGCCTTCGGCATCACCCTTCCGAAGCTTGGCTTCGGCGAAGAGCAGAGCCCCGGTGCGGTCATTCGGGAGTAGCCGATGGGCCCGGCCGAAATACTCCAATGCCTCGTCCAGCCCGCCGCCAGCCTGCGTTAGCTGGCCCGCGCGGAGGTAGCTTCGCGCGGCGAGATCGGCGTGCCGGAGCTGCTCGGCGAGTTCCCCGAGGATCACATGCCGCGAGGCATTTTCGGGATCGAGCAGAGCCATGCTTTCGTAGCACGCGAGCGCTTCAATGCCGCGTTGTTGCTGGAGGAAAAGCTCGGCGGCGGCGGCGAACTGCTCGATCGCTTCCGAAGCGTGATTCTGCTTCTGCAGCAGGCCACCGTAACGCATCAGCCGGTCGGGGGGTTGGGGATATGGCCGCAGAAAACGGCCGAAAACCGCGGAGGCCTTAGCGGCATCGCCGACCTCGAGCAAACGGTCGAACTGGACGCCATAGTACTGCGCGGCAAGCTCGGGCTCATTCAGCCGGATATGGATATCCGCAAGCGCCTGCAGGGCTTCCTGATGCGCGGGAGACTCTTCGAGTGCGGCCTGGTACTCAGTCACAGCCTCGCGGAGCTTGTTCTTTTCGAGGCTGCGGCGGGCCCGCTCGAGATGCTTGTTGATGTCTGGAGCCATGGGAATTCGCGCGCCTCATAAATGCAAGGCGGGCGGGTTGAACTTAAACTATATAACGGACGGCTCGCGGCCCTTCAAACGAATTCCAGGTGGTGTGCCAATGATGAATGCGGAAAGATCCCAATCCAGGGTTGGGCCTTATGCGCTTGCGCGAGCAGCTTTCCTCGGCAGGCTCTTGACCTTTTCCCGCATGGATCGGAGCGACATCCCGCTGCGGAGCAGGGCCGCGAAGCCGAGAATAGCGAGGGGAAGGGTCAGGGCGACCCAGGCAAAAAAAGAAAAGCCCGCGGCGCTGCTCTTCTCTACATCAAACACACTCAATCCGAGTACGCAAAATAACTGGTAGGAACCTACGTTGGCCGGGGCATTTGGGAGCGAGACGCCAAGGTTAACGATTAACAGCACGACGACAGCGGCGAGAAGCGACAACGACAGGTGATAGGAGCGCATCACGGCCCACATTCCCAAGACCTGGCAGAAAGGCATCAACAAAGACATGAGAACGGCCGCATAGAAGCTGGGCGATGTGCCGATCGCGTGGAGGTCGGTGAGCACGGCCATGAACTTACCCGGGAGCCGACGGCGTCCACTCGTGGGAGGAGCACTGCTGCCAAGTTTGATTTCGAGGTACAGAATCAATATCGCAACAATCGTCAGCAGAACGAGCGTGACGATAGCCAGCGTATCCGCCACCTTCTGAAAGCGCCGCGGTAGCTCGACAAAAAGCGAAACCATCGCCAGAGCCGCCGTGGCAATCACCAGATCCACGAACCGTTCAACGCCGACCGAGCCGAGGACACGCCCTATGGAAATTCCCTCGGAATTGGAAAGAAGATAGCTACGGAGGACCTCGCCGGGCCGTAGCGGAAACACGAGGTTGGCAAAAAGGCCGGAGTAAACGGCGCGAATCGCTCGGCTTAGCCGCACCTTTCCAAAAGGGGCCAGGAGAAATTTCCAGCGCAGGGCTTGAATCCCGTAGCTTAGAACATCGCAGGCGATGCCCAGCGCGACCCACTTCCAGCTCACGTTGGCGATCTCGCGTAATTCCTGCATGATATGGAAATCGTGCAGGACCCAGACAAGACAAACGACGGCCAGGCCATAACCGACGATCAGCAGGAGTCGCGGTCTTTTCTGGAATGCGTCCTGGATCGCGGTATTCAACGCGGAGGGTCCGTGAGATGCAGGGCTTCGATCGTGCCGACGGTCGGGATGCCGGACTTTTCAAGCGCCGCCGAGCCAGTCTGATCCGAGCCCAAAGTGAATCGCGCGCGGAAACTCTTCGCTTGTACAGGTATTTCCGACATCCGCCAGCGCATCATTTCTCCTCGGGATTGTCAGGCTCTCGCACGGCTTGCAGACTGGCAGTCTGCAGCCCTGCTACGTTGAATTCGTACCGCGATTGGGATACCGCTGGCAGTTCATCTATCCTCGGCCGCGCAGCCGGGGGCGAAAGGTGGAAGCCAGCAATTTGGAGGCGCCGATAGCCCCTAAGCTGGGTACAGCCTACGACATCCGCTCCCGACAGGCAATCCGGGACTGTACCTAGGGGTCTTCGGGGCGAAAGTGGCCGGCGGCACGCAATGGGCGTATGATCGAGCTAGAAATGAACGCGAAGCCTCGAACATTTCGGCCCTCCTGCCACAGCGAACTCGAATGAAAACTGCGCAACCCGTGGATCGCCGAGAGCGAGTTTTACTCGTTGGCGTCACTCTAAAACGCCGCGCTCGCGGGGGAGCGGATGGCGTTTCGCTCGCCAATCGCGATTCACTTGACGAGCTCGAAGAGCTGGCCGAAAGCGCCGGCGCGAATATCGTGGGTAGCCTCCTCCAGGTGCGCGATGTGCTCGATCCCGCGACTCTTGTCGGGCGCGGCAAGCTCGACGAAATCCGCGTGGAGGCGGAAGCGCGGCATGTGCCCTTGATCATTGTGGATCACGATTTGACGCCAGTGCAGCTCCGCAATATGGAAAAGGGAACGGACTGCCGAGTGATAGACCGAACCCAGCTCATCCTGGACATCTTCGCAACGCACGCACGCACCCGCGAAGGGCAGCTCCAGGTCGAACTGGCACAGCTCAACTATCTGCTCCCCCGCCTCACAGGCCGGGGCCAGGAACTTTCACGGCTCGGCGGAGGCATCGGGACCCGCGGACCCGGTGAGCAAAAGCTCGAAACCGATCGCCGGCGCATCCGGGATCGTGTGGCCAAAATCAAGGCGGCCATTGAAACAGTTCGACGGCAGCGCACAACCCGGCGACGCGCGCGCCAGGCCGTTCCCCTGGGGATGATCGCATTTGTGGGGTATACGAACGCCGGGAAATCAACGCTCTTCAACGCTCTGACTCACGCCGACGTCCTCGAGTCTCCGAAAATGTTTGCAACTCTGGACCCGACGATCCGCGCCGTTCAACTGCCGTCAAAGCGCCGCGTTTTACTGTCCGACACGGTGGGATTCCTGCGCGACCTTCCCCCCGACTTGATCGCAGCCTTCCGCGCCACGCTCGAAGAAGTGCAGGAGGCCGCGCTGATCCTCCACGTGACCGACATCTCGAATCCACATCACGCCGAGCAGGACGCCGAAGTCCTCAAAGTGCTGCGTGACTTGGGCGTCGAAGACCGGCCGCGTCTGCACGTGCTGAACAAGATGGACCGCCTGAGCGAGGAAGACAAAAAGGCTCTGACGGAGTCGAACGGCCACGGCCAAAATAACACATTTGTGTCAGCGGTAACTGGCGAGGGGCTGCAGGAATTGCTCGCCCGGATTGATTCGGCGATGCCCGTGGATCCGATCGTGAAATTGCGATTGCGCGTGCCCTTGGCCGACGGGCGAAATCTCTCGCTCGTGCAGGCGCGCGGACGCGTCCTGAATTCCGAAATTGTTGATGGGCACTTTCTTCTGGAAGCTGAATTGCCGCAGTCCGCTGCGCGGCGACTTCAGGAATTTGTTTTGGAATAAAATCCGCCCGCTTCACTCCGCATTCCGACCACCTAACGATTGTCACGCCCGGAGAGACTGAAGCAACCACGTGCAAACCGCGCTACCGGCTTGCGCCCCGCCGTTCGCAAGAAAGTCCACAGGCGCACAAACCCGGCTCCGCTACCCGCGTCGGTACGATTTAGTGTCCGAAAAAGGACGCAGTGACACGAATCGCCCGGCACTTCGCCGACAAAGAAAGGAAGAAACATGAAACGATTCATCGCAGTGTTGGCGCTCGCATTTGCATTTTGCGCATCACCGGCACATTCGCAGTACACCGTGAGACTTACGTGGATCGCCAGTTCCGATGCAGCCGCCAATCCTTCGTTGACTTACAACGTTTATCGGGCCGCGGCTTGCCCGGAACATTTCGCCAAGATCAATTCCGCGCCGGTCACCGGCACCTCGTATGTTGATACCAATGTCGGCGCGGGAGCCGCCTATTGCTACCAGGTCACGGCCGTTCTCTCCGGCGTCGAGAGCGTGCCATCGAATCAGGTGGTCGCGGCCGTCCCTCCGCCGAGTGATCGGCAGGCGACATGCGAACATCACGGCCCAATCATCGGCTGGATCCGTTGCGTCGCAGCCCGGCCAAAGAAAGCCTATCCGCAATCCTCGCCACGCTAGCGTCTGAAATGAAACGGCGCACCGACTGCATCAGAAACGGTCAGAGTTCGCCGCCAATTGAGGCAGTCTAAAGGGCTTATCAGTGGAAATCCCTGTGGAAAAAGGGACGCGGCGCGGTTCGATAACGCGCTGCCGGGATTCCGTGTGTCCAGCCACGCCGCACGGGATGTCTATGTAAGTGACTGCAAATAAGCGGGATAAGCTTCGTCGGACTGTCGGCCGAGTTCGATAGGCGCCTCCTAGCGGCCTGCCTGCCTGATCTCGAAATTTGCACAGGTTTGCAGCAGATGGTTAGCTAAGCGTTACTAGCGCAGGGATTTGCCTCAATTGTAATGATTCGTTTGCGGCGCGCGGTGATGTCGTTTGAGTTTGATCTCAAGTCCAGTACCGTTGACTCGGCAAGGGCCGAAGACTATATTCGAAGAGCTTACCAAGCCCACTGGCGGGCTTCGTCGAGTTTTCCCGAGAACGAAATGAACCTGCCGAACAGTCTCACAGTCCTGCGAATCTTTTTTGTTCCGCTCCTGGTCGTCGTCCTTCTGACTCGCCAGCCGAACTGGAATTTCTGGGGCCTGCCCGTTCATTTCGAAGTTTGGGGCGTGCTGATTTTGTTGGTTGCGGCGGCCACCGACGCAGCGGACGGATACATTGCGCGAAAACGGCGCGAAATTACCACGCTGGGAATTCTGCTCGATCCAGTAGCTGACAAGCTTTTGATTTCCGCTGCGTTCATTCCGCTGGTGCAGATGCATCTGGTGCAGGCGTGGATGGTGGTCATTATTATCGGCCGCGAATTCATCGTGATGGGTCTGCGGGAAATCGCTTCGGTGGAAGGCTTGGTGATCCCCGCGACAGCGCTCGGCAAGACGAAAATGATCTTGCAGGTGCTGGCCGGTTGCGCTGTGATTTTGACCGCGAACCACCCGGCGTTGAATACGCTCGGAGTTACGTTGCTATGGCTCGTGGTTCTGAGCGCCGTGCTTTCGGCAATCCACTATTTTCAGATGTTCTGGAGCCAGATCAATTTCCGCGTGCAGGAAAGGCATCGCCGCAGCGTGATGGTCGTGGACGCGAAAGAAAAGCCTCAGGATGTCCTCACTCGGTAACCGCGAGAAGCAGTTGCTTTTGGAATTGGCCCGACGCGCCTTGATCGTCGCGGCCGAACGCCGCGAATCCCTCGATAGTCTCCCGCGAGACCCTCAAATCGGAGAATCGCTTGGAGCATTCGTAACGCTCCGCAAGCGCGGCCGGCTTCGTGGATGCATCGGTCAGATCGGATCTGAGCGATCGCTGAGCGAAGTCGTGGCCCATTGCGCGAAGTCCGCCGCGCTGCAGGATCCCCGGTTCGAGCCCGTTCGCGCCGACGAATTGCGCGAAATCGAGATTGAACTTTCGGTGCTTTCACCGCTGGAGGAGATTACGCCGGACCGGATCGAAGTGGGCAGGCATGGCCTGATGGTTAGCTCGGGGCAAAGTCGCGGTGTTCTGCTGCCGCAGTTAGCGGTTGAATGCAGCTGGAACGCCGGGCGTTTCCTGGAAGAGACGTGCGTGAAAGCAGGGCTTGATCGCGATGCGTGGCGGGAGCCGGAAACAAAGATTTACGGATTTACCGCAGAAGTGTTCGCAGAATCGGATTCTCGAAAGGAAGAATTGCCCGGCCCCAAGGACCGGGCAAAGCCTCGTTACTCGATTTCTACGTAATCGCCCGGAAAAACCTCACGCAGACAGAAGGTTATCAGGACCGTAGCTGAGTTCGGCCCCGTCCGCAGCACGATTCCTTCGCCGATATCCTCGCGCGGAACATTGCTCCAGTTGTATTTCGTGGAGACTTTTCCGAAGCCATAGATGCCCGCGTCCGGTATGGCCATGCCTGCTTCCTGATCAAAGGAATAACGGGGCGTCTGGTAAGCCGTCTCGTGCTGGGTGCCCTGGTAGCGGAAGATGCGGAAATAATCGCCGACTTTCACTCCCTGAGCGTTGCCGAGATTCACGTAAATCACGTCATTGTTGCCGACCTGCTGCTGAAATTTCTTGCCCGTAATCACCATCGCGAGCGCCTTGCCATTCGCGGGTGCGAAGCGATCAAAGCCAGCCTCTGATTTCAGCGGAGGAGCAGGGCGTTCCGCGAACGGCAGCAGGATGTCGCCGCGCTGTAGGTAATCGCAGGAATGTTCCACTTGCCCGATCGCGGTGTTCTCGCGGACAACGAGCACCTTCACGCGGCCTTCATCCTCCCAAAAAGTCCCCATTTTGTGGAGGATCGCAAATTCCCACTTCGTCCATTCGATTCCGTACGGGTCCTTCAGGGACCGGATAGCAGAGTATTCGTCGCCTACTTTCACGCCTTGGGCCGAGCCTTTATTGATGTAGACGTAGTCGCCCTCGTCAAAAGTGATCTTGGTGTTCGACTGCTCGCCGGTAATCACGAAGGTATCCTTCGGAATGGACTCGCTCGTGACCATACCCGAGCAATAGATATCGCCGGATGGCGGAACGTTCACTGGCTGCTGCGCTGCCGCAACCATCCCGGAGAGTCCCAGAATTAGACCTGCAAGGACAATTTTCCCACGCATAATACTCGCTCCTTATGGAAACCCATGCGCCTGCGAGCAGGCGCCAGCCCATGAGCCGACTGTAATGGACGTACTAGGCCGCGTCAAGACAATGGTCGGCTGGGCTTTACACATTGTGCACCGCATGGTAGAAGCAAGAACTCCCTCGTCTGCAGCCGATCGGGGCGTCGTGCGAAGTCTCCAGAAGAGATAGGAAACACAGTATGTTAGGGCGAGATAAACTCTGCGCCGTGGTCGCGGCGCCCGATGCTCGGTCTATGCGGCGCCAACTGGCCCGTGCGCTGGAGGAAACTCGCACTGTCGAACTTCGACTAGACTGGCTTTCGGGCGACAGCGAGATCATTTATTTCCTCGAGAAGCTGGCCGCTCGCCCCGCGAAGGCGACTTTGATCGCGACATGCCGCCGGCTCGAGGCGGGGGGCCAATACCGGGGGACGATTGCCAAACAGTTGCTCCTTCTGGCCGAAGCAGTTCGTGCAGGCTGCGCCTGGTATGACTTGGAAATTGAGACCTTGCGGCAGTGCCCCCCGGAAATAGTAGACGTCCTTCTGGGAGATGCGAAACAACTGGCATCGGCGCATTTCTTTCGAGGCACGCCGAAGAGTCTCGTGCGAGTCGCGGCCGAGCTAAGGCGCTATCGGCCCGACGCGATCAAGATCGCCGCGCAATGCGACTCACTAGCCGAAAGCCGAAAGCTGCTCGCGTTCGCCCGGAAGCAGCGCAACATCGTCGCTGTACCGATGGGCGATGTCGGTTTGCCGGCGCGGTTCCTGGCGTTGCGCGGAAACGCCGCGTTTGCCTACGCACCCGTTGAAAACGCCACGGCACCTGGCCAGATATCTCTCGAAGAAATGAAACGCGTCTACCGCGCGGATCGGATTGACGCGCGAACGCGAGTTTACGGCGTGATCGGGAATCCCGTCAGCCACTCGCTATCCCCGGCGATGCAGAACGCCGGATTCGCCGCTCGCCGCATGAACGCCCTCTATCTGCCGTTCTTTGTCCGGGATCTGAAAGATTTCCTCGGCTCGGTACAGCCGCTCGGCATCCGCGGGTTCAGTGTGACGCTGCCGCATAAGGAGCACATCATCCGCCATCTCGACGATTGCGATCCGCTCGCGGCGAGGATCGGAGCCGTCAACACGATCGTAGCGCGCGGCGGCGGCAAACTCTACGGGTACAATACGGATTACGTTGGCGTGCTGCGCTCTCTTGAACGGCGCATGCCGTTGCGAGGGAGTCGCGTGCTGATCGTAGGAGCGGGAGGTGCGGCCCGTGCTGTAGCATTCGCGCTCGCCCAGGCAGGAGCGGCTGTCTGCGTATGCGCTAGGCGCCACGCGAGGGCGAAGTCGCTGGCCCGGGCCGTCGGCGGTGAATCGGTGGCGCGGGCACGCCTGCGGCGGGAATGTTTCGACGCAATCGTGAACGCGACGCCCGTGGGCATGTATCCGCAAACCGAGCGCTCGCCGCTCGAGGCGAACGAATTGAATTGCAGGCTCGTATTTGACACCATTTATCGTCCGCGAATGACCCGGCTGCTGCAGCTTGCTGCAGGGCGCGGAATCGAAACGATCTCCGGGGTCGAAATGTTTGTCGCGCAGGGCACGGCGCAGTGGGAAATCTGGACGGGTGAGCGCGCCCCGGTAAAAGCCATGCGCGACGCCGTGGTTCACGCGCTGTCGCGAGAAGAAAAATCAAACAGTAAGGACGAAGCGGAAAAGAAGCGGACCACGCGATGATTCAACCGGACTTCAAGACATTCAGCGCTTTGGCGGCTCAAGGCAATTTGGTGCCCGTGTATGAAAACTACACGGCCGATTTGTTGACGCCCGTTGGCGCCTATCTCCGCATCGCCCACAAGGCGAAATATTCGTTTCTGCTCGAGAGCGTCGAAGGCGGCGAGACGATCGCGCGCTACACGTTTGCTGGAGCGAATCCCGCGGAGGTGTTTCGGGCGCGCGGGCGATCCTGCACTCTCGAACGGGGCGGCAAGAAAGTCCACTTCGACGATGACCCCGTCGAGCGCCTCCGCCAGCTCACCCGCCGCTTTCGTCCCGTGCGCGTGCCCGGGCTTCCGCCGCTGATCGCAGGCGCGATCGGGTATTTCGCCTACGACATGGTGCGGCTGGTCGAGCGCATTCCCGCAACCGGCCGCGACGATGTGGGCCTCGACGATTGCGTGATGATGTTCTATCTCGGTTTGCTGGCGTTCGATCACGTGCAGCATCGCGTCTGGGTGATTCGCAACGTGTTTACGGACGGTCCTGGGAGCCTGCGTGAAAAATACGACGCGGCGGTCGGCGAAATCCAGCGCACGCGGACGATGCTGGAAGGGCAGTTGCCGAAACAGGCGCGAGCGCGGCGCGCGGGGCCATTGCGCGTCCGCTCGAATATGACAAAACCTCAGTTCACCGGGGCCGTGCGAAAAGCGAAATCATATATTCGCGCGGGCGACGCGTTCCAGATCGTGGTGAGCCAAAGATTCGAGGCGGAGACGAAAGCGGAGCCGTTTGAAATTTACCGTGCGCTGCGCGTGGTGAATCCCTCGCCCTACCTCTATTTCCTCAAGCTCGACGACGTGTCGGTGGTTGGCAGCTCGCCTGAGATGTTGGTGAAAGTGCAGGGGCGCAATGCCACCTACCGGCCGCTTGCGGGAACGCAGCCGCGCGGGCGCGACGAGAAGGAAGACCGCGAACTCGAAGCCAAGCTCCTGGCCGATCCCAAGGAGCGCGCCGAGCATGTGATGCTGGTGGACCTTGGCCGTAACGATCTGGGCCGCGTGTGCGAGTACGGCTCGGTGAAGCCCGAGCGGCTGATGTTCGTCGAGCGCTATTCGCATGTGATGCACATCGCGTCGAGCCTGCGCGGGCGGCTGCGGGACGATGTAGATTGTTTCGACGCGCTCATGGCGTGTTTCCCGGCGGGAACTCTTTCGGGTGCGCCCAAAGTCCGCGCCATGGAAATCATTGACGAGCTGGAACCCACCCGGCGCGGCATCTACGCGGGCGCAATCCTCTACCTCGATTTTTCAGGCAATCTCGATTCCTGTATTGGACTGCGCACGCTGGTCGCGAAAAATGGACGCGCGTACGTGCAGGCTGGCGCCGGAATTGTGGCCGATTCAGTGCCGGAGCGCGAATACGAGGAGTCCGGGAACAAGGCGCGCGCGGTGCTGAAGGCGCTCGAAATCGCGCATCGCGGAGGGGTTGGTCGCGGGGAGTAAGATTCCGCGCTATCCTGACCACAGATAATGCTGCTGCTTCTCGACAACTACGATTCGTTTACCTATAACCTGGCGCAGTACCTCGGCCAGATGGGGCAGCAGCTGGAAGTGCGCCGCAACGATCAGATTACGCTCGACGAGATCGAGGAACTGCAGCCCGAGCGCATCGTGATTTCACCGGGACCCTGCACGCCCGCCGAAGCCGGCATCAGCATCCCGCTGATCGAACGCTTTGCGGGCAAAATTCCCATCCTGGGTGTTTGCTTGGGGCATCAAGCGATCGGGGCGGCTTTCGGCGGGCGCGTAATCCGTGCGCCGCACGTGATGCATGGGAAGACCAGCGAAATTCATCACGACGGCAAGACCATCTTCCGCAAACTGCCGCAGGATTTTCCGGCCACGCGTTACCACTCGCTGATCGTCGAGCGAAAGTCGTTGCCGCGAACGCTCGAAATTTCCGCCGAGACCGCCGATGGCACGATCATGGGATTGCGCCACAAGAAACTGAAGGTTGAGGGCGTGCAGTTCCACCCCGAATCGATCCTCACAGGCCCCGGATTCAAGCTCCTCGAGAATTTTCTGAGTATTTAACTCCGGTCGACCACGACAGCGCTTTTAGTCTTTCTCCGAGAACGCGACGAACGCGTCGAGTCGTTCGCGCGCGGCGCCGGAATCAATTGATTTCGCGGCGAGGCGTGCGCCTTCCGGGAGATCCGTCGCGCGACCAGCGACAACGAGCGCGGCGGCGGCGTTGGCCAGCACGATTTCGCGATGCGAGCCGTGGTCGCGGTAGAGCATCGTACTTCCGAGAACTTTGTGGATGATCTCGGCATTCTGTTTTGCGTCGCCTCCACGGATGGCGTCGAGGGGCGCGCGGCGCAAGCCGAAGTCTTCTGGCGTCACTGTGTACGTGCGCACTGCGCCGTCGCGCAGCTCGGCGATCCGCGTCTCGCCCGAAATCGAAATTTCATCCAGGCCGTCCGCACCGTGGACCACAAACGCGCGGCGCACACCAAGCTCACCGAGCGCTCGCGCCATTAGTTCCGTCACGTTCGCGTCGTAAACGCCGACGACTTGCGCGGAGGCTCCTGCTGGATTGGTGAGCGGTCCGAGCAGGTTGAATATCGTGCGGGTCTTCAGCTCGCGCCGGGCGGCCATGGCGTGCCGCGTTGCCGCATGCACCGCCGGCGCAAAAAGGAATCCGATGCCGACTTCTTCGATCGAACGCGCGACCCGGTCGGGCGCGAGGTCAATCCGCGCACCAAGCTGCTCGAGCACGTCGGCTGATCCGCAACGCGAGCTGATCGAGCGGTTACCGTGCTTTGCCACCCGCACGCCCGCGCCCGCGACGACAAATGCCGCAGCTGTGGAAATATTAAAAGTGCCCGATGCGTCGCCGCCCGTCCCGCACGTATCCACGAGCGCTTCGTCCGCGTGTAAGCGCCCCGCCGGAAAAATCGGCGTCGCGTGGCGCCGCATCGCCGTGGCAAAACCAACGATCTCGTCGAGTGTCTCGCCCTTGTTCCGCAAGCCGCTCAGCAGCGCCGCGATTTGGGCGTCCGTCGCGTTGCCGGCAAGAATTTGCTCCATCGCTGACTCGGCTTCGGCTCGCGATAGGCCGGTTTCTGCTGCGATTTTTTCAAGCGCTTGAGGGATCATCGGTTTCGGTCGGCGAACCCGCCTTGCCCGGCTCGCGGGTTCCAAGTAAACTGAATCGTTTTCAGCGTGCACAAATTCTAGCATTATTAAGGTGAGCTTCGGTCCACTCGCGGAACCGCATGAAAATCCACGAATATCAAGCGAAGGCCATTCTCGCGAAATTCGGTGTGCCCGTGCCGCGCGGCGAAGTCGTTATGAAGAAGGACGAAGCGCGGGCCGCGGCCGAGCGTCTAGGGACGCCCGTGGTCGTTGTGAAAGCGCAGATTCACGCGGGCGGCCGTGGCAAGGCTGGCGGAGTGAAGGTTGCAAAGTCGGCCGAGGAAGCCGCCACATTCGCTGAGCGCATGCTGGGCATGAAACTCGTCACCGCGCAGACGGGGCCAGAGGGGCGCATCGTCCGGCGCGTGCTGGTGGAAGAGGGCCTCGAAATCAAGCGCGAGCTTTATCTGAGCGTGCTCGTGGACCGCGCGGTCGGCGCACCCGTATTTATGGCCAGCGCCGCGGGCGGTATGGACATCGAGCAGGTGGCGAAGGAACATCCTGAAGCGATTCTGCGCGAAACAATTCCGGCCGAGACAGGCTTTCAGGCTTATCACGCGCGCAAAATCGCATTCGGACTGGGACTTTCGGCGGAGTTGGCTCACGCGGCTGTGCCTTTCTTGCAATCGCTCTATCGCGCGTTCATCGAAACAGATTCGTCGCTGCTCGAAATCAATCCATGCGTCGTCACGGCCGATGGCCGCTTGGTCGCGCTCGATGCCAAAATGAATTTCGACGACAACGCGCTCTATCGCCATCCGGAATTCAAAGATTTGCGTGACCTCGACGAAGAAACGCCGCTCGAAGTGGAAGCCTCGAAGTACAAACTCAATTACATCAAGCTCGACGGCACCATCGCCTGCATGGTGAACGGCGCGGGGCTGGCGATGGCTACGATGGACATCATTAAGCTGAGCGGCGGCAGCCCCGCAAACTTTCTGGACGTGGGCGGCGATGCGTCGGAGGAGCGCGTTAAAAACGCGTTCCGCATCCTGCTGAGCGATCCCAATGTGAAAGCGGTGTTCATCAACGTCTTCGGCGGCATTCTGCGCTGCGACATGCTCGCCAGCGGAATCGTGGGAGCGGCGAAGGATCTTCGATTCAAGGTCCCGGTGGTCGTGCGCATGGAGGGCACGAACGTCCGCGAGGGCCAGGAAATCCTCCGGAATTCCGGGCTGAATTTCTCAGTCGCAAACGGCATGAAGGACGGCGCGGAAAAAGCGGTAGCGCTCGCCGGTGGTGCGCAATGAGCATTCTCGTTGATAAAAAGACGCGCGTGATCGTGCAAGGCCTCACCGGGCGCGAAGGCAGTTTCCATTCGCAGCAGATGATTGACTACGGCACGAAGGTCGTCGCCGGCGTCACGCCGGGCAAGGGTGGGACGAAACATCTCGGCGTGCCTGTGTTCGATACGGTTGCCGAAGCCACTCGCGAGACCGGCGCGAACGCCTCGATCGCATTTGTTCCGCCGCAATTCGCCGCCGACGCGATCCTCGAAGCGATGGACGCGGCGATGCCGCTGGTCATCTGCATCGCCGAAGGCATTCCGGTGCTCGACATGGTTCGCGTGGCCGCGGCGCTGAAAAATTCGAAGACGCGCCTGGTCGGGCCAAATTGTCCGGGTGTTATTTCGCCTGGACAGTCCAAGCTGGGGATTATGCCCGGTTTTATTCACAAGCGCGGCAACGTCGGACTGGTCAGCCGTAGCGGGACGCTTACGTACGAAGCGGTCGGCCAGCTCACCGGTCTGGGCATCGGCCAATCCACTTGCATCGGAATTGGAGGGGATCCGATTATCGGGACGAGTTTCCTCGACGCCATAAGAATGTTCAACGACGACCCGGAAACCCACGCCATCGTAATGATTGGCGAGATCGGCGGAAACGCCGAGGAAATCGCGGCGGAGTTCATCAAGAAGCACGTGAAAAAGCCGGTCGTCGGATTCATCGCCGGACAGACCGCGCCGCCGGGCCGCCGCATGGGCCATGCCGGAGCAATCATCAGCGGCGGGCAGGGCACCGCCAAGGAAAAATACGCAGCGCTGCGCGCGGCCGGGATTCACACCGTGCAAAGTCCCGCGGAAATCGGCCAGGCGATGGCTGATGTGCTCGGTAAGTCCAGGTCGAGGTCAACGCCGAAGGCCGCGGCAAAGAAAATCGCGGCTGGCAAAGTAAAGAAGCGCGGGAAAAAACGAAAGTAGCGCCGAGTCAATCGGCGGAGAAAATCCGAGACACGGGGGAGTCACAGAATGGCAGTCGAACGAACGTTTGCAATCATCAAGCCCGACGCGGTGAAGCGCGGGCTCACCGGCGAAATCCTGAGCCGCATCCATGCGGCGAAGTTCCAGATCGTGGCGATTAGGTCGCTGCGGTTGACGAAGTCCGAAGCCGAAGGGTTTTACGCCGTCCATCGCGAGCGGCCATTTTTTGGCGAGTTGACCGATTTCATGAGCTCGGGCAAAGCGGTCGTCATGGTTCTCGAAGCGGAAGGCGCCATCGCGAAGTGGCGCGACACCATGGGAGCAACCGATCCCGCCAAGGCCGCGCCGGGCACGATCCGCAAGGAGCTCGGCACCAGCATTCAGTTCAATTGCACCCACGGCTCGGACGCGTCCGCCACCGCGGCGTTTGAAATCGGATACTTTTTCGCCGGGCTCGACCTGATCTGATTTGGCTTTTCTTGACGCATGCAGAGAATGACTCTGCGAATCGGGCTCGTAGGGACCTGGATTGTGCCATGGACCCGCTGCGCGAAATCGGTAAGCTGCTGCTCGTCGTCGGCATCGTCCTGATCGGTGCCGGCGCACTACTGGTTTTTGGCGCGCGGCTCCCGTTTCGTCTGGGGCGCTTGCCCGGCGACATCTCCTATCAAGGCCGTCACGGCAGTTTCTATTTCCCGATCGTCACATGTATCGTCGTCAGCGTCGCGCTTACGCTGATATTCTGGATTGTGAATTTCTTCCGGCGCTAGAGCCATGAGCCAATCGTCTCTTTTCGATCTCGCGCCCGAGCGGCACGTCTGGAAAGTCAGCGAGATCACCGAGCGCATCGGCGATCTTCTCGAGGGCGCCTTCCGCGATGTGTGGATCGAGGGCGAAGTCTCGAATTACCACGCGGCGCAGTCCGGGCACCTCTATTTCACCCTGAAGGACGCGCGTTCGCAGATCCGCTGCGTCTGTTTTCGGGATCAGGTGCGCGGCCTGAAATTCCGCCCCGAGGACGGGCTGCACATCACCGTCCGCGGCTCGCTGGGCGTTTACGAACCGCGCGGCGAGTATCAGGTATACGTCAGCCACATCGAGCCGGTCGGCTTGGGGGCGTTGCAGCTCGCTTTCGAGCAGCTCAAGAAAAAACTTCAGGACGAAGGCCTCTTCGACGAGGCGCGCAAGAAGCCGCTGCCCATCCTGCCGCGCTGCATCGGCGTAGTCACGTCGCCCACGGGCGCGGCGATTCGCGACATTCTGCGTGTGCTCAAGCGGCGTTTCGCCAACGTGCGCGTGCAGCTATATCCCGTGAAAGTGCAGGGCGAAAGCGCCGCCGCTGAAATCGTCGCCGCGCTGCGGTATTTCGATCGCGCGAAGGTTGCGGACGTAATTATCGTCGCGCGCGGCGGCGGTTCGCTCGAAGATTTGTGGTCGTTCAACGAGGAGATTGTGGCGCGCGCGATTGCGGCGTGCGAGATTCCGGTGATCACAGGCATCGGGCATGAGACCGACTTCACGATTGCGGATTTTGTGGCCGATCTTCGCGCGCCCACGCCTTCGGCTGCCGCGGAGATCGTCGTGCAGTCCCGCCAGGAATTCGAGCGCCATATCGCCGCGCACTATCGCGACCTCGTCCAGCAGATGCGTTACCTGCTTTCCGAGCGGCGGCATCGCGTGCGCGACTTGCAGACGCATCGCGGATTTCGCCAGATCGAAATCCTCATGCGGCGCCGCCACCAGCAGCTCGACGAGCTTTCCTCCTCGCTCGGGGTCGTCTTGCGCCTTCGACTCGCCGCGTCCCGCCAGCGGATGACGAAAGCGGGCACGCAGATTTTGTCTTTTGACTTGCGTGCGCGCGCGGCCGTATTGCGGCGGCGCATCGAGCAGCAACGCGAAGCTCTTCGTTCCGCGCTCGAACGAATGGTCACGCGTAAGCAGCGCCGGTTCACGGTCGCGCGCGTGCGGTTCGCGGCGCTCGATCTTCGGGCGCGGGTCGGTAAGTTGCGGCGTGCCCTCGACGAGCGCGGCCGCGATCTGCGCGCCCGTATGGATCGAGCGCTCGTCGCCAAGCGCCGCCGGTTTGCGGCCGCCGCGCTGCAGCTCGAGGAGCGCAGCCCATTCCAATTGCTCGAGCGTGGCTACGCCATCGCTTACGACGCTTCGGGGAAAGTCTTGCGCTCGCCGGATCAAGTCGCGCCCGGCGATGATATTTCGGTGCGCCTCGCTCGCGGCCGACTCGACGCCACCGTTCGCCGTAAGAAAGAAGTTACTTAGTAATATCGCTCCGACGAGGTCAAGAAAATGGATTCGCAACTACCCACGGCAATTGTGCTGAGATTTATCGATCGCATCAATGCGGCGGATGTGGACGGCCTGTGTGCGCTCATGACCGAAAATCACGTGTTCATTGACGGTTTGGGAAACCGCGTCGTGGGCCGGGAAAATCTGCGGGCCGGATGGAAGTCGTACCTAGCTTGGTTTCCGGACTATCGTATTTCACACGAGGAGATTCTCGAAAATCGTGAAGTCGTCGGAGTTTTCGGCGCTGCGAGCGGCACCTATGCGATCGGCGGCAAGTTGCCGAAGGAGAATCATTGGGAAATCCCGGCGGCGTGGAAAGCGATCGTACGCGACGGCCTGATCGCGGAATGGCGCGTCTACTGCGATAACCAGCCTTCCCGGAAGCTTCTCGGCGATAAGTCTCCGTGAGTTGCGCAGCGGAAGATTAGACCGGGCCCTAAGAAGCGCCTCGCTATTCCTCGTCGCCGGTGCTGCTGGCGACCTTCAGCACGGCGAGGAACGCTTCCTGGGGGATGTCCACGCGCCCGACGCGCTTCATGCGCTTCTTGCCTTCCTTCTGTTTTTCGAGGAGCTTGCGCTTGCGCGAGATGTCTCCGCCGTAGCACTTCGCGATCACGTTCTTGCGAATCGCGCTGATCGTCTCCCGCGCGATCACGCGGCTGCCGATGGCGGCCTGGATGGGCACCTCGAACATCTGGCGCGGAATCAGTTTGCGCAGGCGGCTGACGAGATCGTGGCCGCGGTCGTAGGACTGCTCGCGATGGCAAATGATCGTCAGCGCGTCCACCGGCTCGCCGCCAACCAGCACGTCAAGCTTCACGAGATCGGATTCACGATAGCCCGAAAGGTGGTAATCGAGCGAAGCGTAGCCGCGCGAAACGCTCTTCAGCCGGTCGTAAAAATCGAGCACGATTTCGTTCAGCGCCATCTCGTAGGTCAGCATGATGCGCGTCGGCGAAAGGTACTCAAACTTTTTCTGGATGCCGCGCTTTTCCTCGCAGAGCGCCAGCACTCCGCCAACGGATTCTTCCGACGTGATGATCATCGCCATCAGGATGGGCTCCTCGATTTTCTCAATCGAGGCAGGCGGCGGGAATTTCGTGGGGTTGTCCACTTCCTTCACCTCGCCATCCGTCGTCGTGATTCGGTACTGCACGCTCGGCGCGGTGGTGATCAGGTCAATATTGAACTCGCGCTCGAGCCGCTCCTGCGCGATTTCCATGTGCAGCAGGCCCAGAAACCCGCAGCGAAAGCCGAACCCGAGCGCCACGGAGTTTTCCGGCTCGTAGAAAAATGCCGCATCGTTAAGCTGCAGTTTGCCGAGCGCGTCGCGCAGCACTTCATAGTCTGTTGCGTTCACCGGGAAGAGCCCCGCGAAAACCATCGGTTTGATCGCCTCAAATCCCGGCAGTGGCGGCGCGGGCCGGGCGGCTTCCACTACCGTATCGCCCATGCGCGCATCGGCCACGCGCTTGATATTGGCAATGATGAATCCCACGTCTCCCGCCGCCAATTCCTTCAGCACGACAGGCTTGGGCGTGAGCGCCCCCAGCGCCTCAACCTCGTAGACTTCGTCGCTGGCGCAGAGGCGAATCTTCGTGCCGGGCGTAAGCCGCCCCTCCATCACGCGCACCAGCACGACGGCGCCGCGGTAAATGTCGAACCAGGAATCGAAAATCAGCGCGCGCAGGGGCGCGTCGGCCGAGCCTTTTGGCGGTGGAACCAGGCGCACCACCGCTTCGAGAACTTCTTCCACTCCAATCCCGCTCTTCGCGCTGATCAGCAGCGCGTCGTCGGCGGGAATGGCCAGGACGCTTTCAATCTGCTCCTTCGCGAAGTCAGGCCGCGCGGCGGGCAAGTCAATTTTATTGATGACGGGGATGATCGCGAGATTGTGACGCGACGCGAGAAAAGCGTTGGCGACTGTTTGCGCTTCGACTCCCTGGCTTGCATCCACCACCAGCAACGCTCCCTCGCAGGCGGAAAGCGCCCGGGAAACCTCATACGAAAAATCCACGTGCCCCGGCGTATCAATCAGGTTCAGCTGGTATTCATGGCCGTCGCGCGCGGCGTAGTGCAGGCGGATGCTCTTGGCTTTGATCGTGATTCCGCGCTCGCGCTCGAGATCCATCGAATCGAGCACCTGCGCGCTCATTTCGCGCTGGGTGAGCGCGCCCGTCAATTCGAGCAGCCGGTCGGCCAGGGTGGATTTCCCGTGGTCGATGTGCGCGATGATACAGAAATTCCGAATGAACTGGAGATTCATGGATTTAGGAGCGGAACGCAGCCTGGCAAAAGCGGCGCTCGGTTAGCGAGCTCCCGCCGCGTCCTTCAGAATATCGAGTGTGCCACAGTTTGTGATGCCCGGCCAGCCGCGCGCTCAGCGATGGCGCGCAGGCGAACCCGTGGAAGCGCCCAGTATGACTTGGGAGAGCACTTCGCCGAGGCTGTGACTCGCAAGCTCGAACTGCTCGTCGCGCGTGACGCGGTCCAGCCAGCCGAGGCAAATCAGCAAAAGGACCTGGGAGGTGGCCTCCGCAGCGCCTTGCGCGAATCCGATGTTGCGCAGCACATCCGCAACGACGTGAACTTTCCGTTTTTCGATCTCCGCGACGCGAGCCGCAACATCCTCATCGCCGCGGGCCCACGCTCGGAGAGCGACTTCCATACGCATGCGCCCGGGGCTGGCGGTCCGTTCGATGAAGCTCGCCCATCGCGCCGGGCCACCCGCGCCCTCGTCCTGGTTCAGCCAGCCAAGTTCACCGTCTTCCCAGCAAGCCAGCAGCTTTTCCAGCAACTCGCTCCGATCGCGAAAGTGCCAGTAAAAGCTTCCCTTACTGACCCCCAGGTCGCGCGCCAGTACTTCGACTCGCACGGATTCGATCCCGTGTCCTGCCAAACGCTCTTGAGCGGCACGGATCCAGTCATTTGGCTGGAGTGCAACGATTCGAGCTTGGGCTGGGCTAGCCATACGGTGGCGTATGCATACGGTAGCGTATGCGCCGAGAGAGTATTGGAATTCGAACGCGCAGTCAAGCGGTTAAGCGACTTTGCTGCTAACGGCCTGAATGGCATCCGCGACCACATGCGGATCGTCCCCGAATGCGACGAGCCAATTGACGTCCGGCTCCTTGCGGAACCATGTGGCTTGTCTTTTCGAAAACTGCCGCGTCGATTGTTGGATGCGCTTTACAACTTCTTTTGCGCCGCGGCTGCTTTCAAGGCTGGCGCGCAAATCCGAGTAGCCAATGAACTGGAATGGTTTCGCGTTGGCGGGAACGCCTCGGGCGACCAGACCGCGCACCTCTTCCATCCAGCCGCTCGCTATCATCGCCTCAACACGAGCATTGATTCTGGCGTAGAGCGCGTCTCGCGGAGGCTGCAGTCCGATCTTGATCACGTCGTAGCCTTCAAGGCCACGTCTGCCGCCGCGATGAACCTCGCCAACCGGTTTTCCGGCGAGCTTGCGAATTTCGATGGCACGAATGATTTTCTGTGTATCGCGCGGAGCGATTCGCTTCGCAGCTTCCTTGTCCATGCGCGCAAGCACGCGATGCAAGTGCTCGGGCCCGTGCTGCGTGGCTTTTTCTCGCAGGCGTTCGCGCAGTTCTTCGGACCGCTCGGGCGCATCCGCCAGACCCTCGAGCAGCGCGCGAAGGTAAAGCCCCGTCCCCGCCGTGATGATCGGCAATTTTCCGCGCTGGCGCACGTCCTCGAGAACATCGAGGGCTCGCCTGCGATATTCACCGGCGGTGAAAAGTTCGCCCGGCTCGACGAGATCAACGAGATGGTGCGGAATGCCGCGCCGTTCGGCGAGAGGCACTTTTCCCGTGCCAATATCGAAATGGCGGTAGACCTGAGTGGAATCGCAAACGAGGATTTCGCCGCCGAGGCGTTCGGCAAGGCTGATTCCCAGCGCCGATTTCCCCGACGCGGTCGGCCCCAGAATCACGATGAGCCGCGCGCCCGCCTCCGGCACGACGCTGTTCATCCCCGAAAAGCCCAGTACCGCAGCAGAAGCGCCAGCAGTACAAGACCAGCCAGCAAGATGGCCCCAGCGATTTGCGCGCGGTTCAGTTTCAATGGAAGCCGGCTTGATCCGGGCGAACGTTATAGAGGAACGCGATTCGCAATTTCAGGTACGGGCCGTGAAATTGAGACGGCAGCGGCTCGAACGGATTCGACGCATGGATGGCTGCCATCGCGGCATTATCGAGCGGTTCTTTCCCGGACGTTCTTTCGAGCGTTGGATCGGGCGCCGAAACGCTGCCATCCGGATTGATTGAGAAGGTGGTGAAGACAACGCCTTGCTCTCCCATGTTCACCGATTCGGGCATCACGGCAATCCAGTTGCGTTTCAGTGTGGCCAGGAGCCTGCGAATGTATGCGTCGAAATCCACTCCCTGCGTGTCCGAAAGGATGTCCACGCCCGTCCCCGATCCCACTCCACGACCTCCGCCCGGCGAACCGCTAAATATGGGAGGTCCTGTGTGCGATCCCTGCCCGGCGGTGTTTATCTGGTCGCTCAGCGCCTTTCCGGGAGAAACCTGTGTAAGGCCGAGATTCAGCTTGTTACTCGGCGTGGCCGGTAGGACGGGTTGGAGTTGCGAAACCGCCGGCGTCGTCGGAATGGACGCCGGGGGAGTCGGGAGCACATTGGTTTTGGGCCGCGGCGCCTCCGGCAGCTCCGGCGCTGGCTTTTCCGGAGCGACTGGAGCAGGAATCTTCGGCTGTTCGATCGGCGGCGCGGCGTTACGCAGTGTCTCAGGAGTGACCCGAACCTTTGGAGTTGGCGCGACCGGCTCGGGCGATGACGGAGGCGAATAGATCCATTTCGTATCCAATTGCTTCCCGCCTATGTCTTGCGTCGTCGTCGGCGGGAAAAGCTTCGGCACGAAAATCAAAAATGCGATCACGGCGACGTGGGCGAGAATCGAAAGAACCTGCGTCACTAGGTCGGATTTCGGATCCCGCTTGTCTTCCGGCTCGATCAGCAGGTTCGCGTCGCCGGTGTTGAAAATGTCCGGCTCGACGATTTCGCGAAGCTCCGCCGTCATCTCCGGCGCATGTTCGGGAGTTTTGAGTTCCTCGGCTGTCAGCGGCTCGACAAACGCGGGCACGACGGTGCGCGAATCGAGGATCTCCAGCGTGACGGGAGAAATGTGCTGCAGCCTCTCGATCGGCTTGATGGCCATGCCGCGCTCAACGAGCGTGCGATTGACGAGAACTCCGAGCGGAAGATGCGACGGAATGGTCGTCTTGCCGTCGAGTGGAGGAGCGTCGGACAATCCCGATGGGACGACGGTCCGGTCGTCCATATACGTGGTGGTGCGGGTCGGCGCCTTTCTAACCTCGTCTTTGTTGACGGGGCGCACGTCCACCGGAACCAGAGTTCGGGGAATCATCGTATGTCCTGTGGAGAAAAGGCTCCCAGTTGGACGCGGTGTGCATGGTCAAGGATGCCTGCCATTACCTCGTGTGCCAGCGCGAGCGCGCGCCGGCCCGCCGCGCCATCCACGACGCTGGGTTTACGCGTGCGAACCGAATCAAGGAACGCGCGGAGCTCGGCATGCAAAGGTTCTTCCGGCGCGGTCTCCAATTTTTCAAATCCGATTCCCGGCTGCGGGCTGCCTGGCTTGACGCGAATGCGCAGCGCGTCCTGCCGAGCGAAATCGAGAGAAATGTATTCGTGCTCCTGGAAGAAACGCATCTTGCGAACGCGCTCGGTCGAGACGCGGCTGGCCGTCACGTTGGCGACGGTGCCTGTCGCGAACTCCACGCGCGCATGCGCGATATCCACTTTGTCAGTGATCACCGGAATGCCTACAGCCTTCAGGTCCACAACCGGAGAGTCCACGAGCGAAAGCAGAATATCGAGATCGTGGATCATTACGTCGTATACCACATCAATATCCAGGCTGCGCGGCGTGAAAATTCCGAGGCGGTGAACCTCGAAAAACATCGGCCGCAGGACTATCTTTTGCGCTGCCACGACCGCCGGGTTGAACCGCTCGACCTGGCCGACTTGAAGGATGCCGCCCGAGCGCTTCGCGGAGGCAATCAGACGGTCGGCCTCCACGAGCGACGCTGCCATCGGCTTTTCGACGAGCACGTCCAGGCCCGCATCAAGCAGGCGGCAGCCGATTTCCGCGTGCGCCTTCGTAGGCACGGCCACGCTAACGGCATTGACGCGTTCCGCCGCCAGCGCGTCCAAATCGCGAATCACCTTGGTTCCGAACTCGGCCGCGATCTTCGCCGCGCGGTCCCTATTCGTATCCACCACGCCGGCGAGTTCCACGCCCTCGAGCTCGCGCCAGACGCGAACATGGTTCCGGCCGAATTCTCCCGCGCCAACCACAGCCACTCGAATGGGTTTTTCGGTCACGAGGTTTTTTTCGCCGAAGAATTCTCTGTAGCAAACGCCTGGATTGCGATGCTCGCGTCGTCCGCGGCGCGAATCAATTCGTCGCGTTGAAATAGCAGCGTGCGCCCGGCATTGATTCCGAGCGCGGTGGCGTTCGCGCGATGCATCACTTCGATCGTCTTCATTCCCACTACTGGCACGTCAAATCGCATGTCCTGTCGCGGCTTGCTCACTTTCACCACCACCAGCCGCTGCCCACCGGCGATTCGCGCGGCGCGCTCGATGGTCTCGTCGGTGCCTTCCATCGCTTCAATGGCCACGCAGGCGCGATCGCGAATCACAACCGTCTGCCCCAGGTCGTGGCCCGCGATCTGTCCGGCGATCTGCCTGCCATACTCCAAGTCCGCGGCTTCGGCTTCGTCCGGCGCGCGCCGCGTGAGCACTCCCGCAGCCGGCAGCAGAGCACCGAGAAACTTCGTCGAATCGACAAGCTCGATTCCTTCGTCCCGCAGCACGCGAGCAACTGCTCCAATCAGAGAGTCCGTGTTTTTCGCCGGAAGCGAAAAAAGCAGTTTCGCAAGACGCCAGTCCGGCCGAATCGAGCTGAAGATTTTGTTGTGTTTTACCTGCCCGGCCATCACGGCGTGTTTCACTCCCTCTTGATGCAGCAAATCAATCCCGCGGCTGAGTTCGCCGAGGCTGATCCAATGAAAACGTTTCGCGGCGCTTTCGAGCGCGGGTGAAGCCTCTTCGCGAATGGCGATCACGGCCATCTCGATGCCGCGGCTGCGCGCCCCTTCGAGCACGAGAAACGGGAAGTCGCCGTTTCCGGCAATCAAGCCCCAGTTCCCTGGCGAGTTTTCTGCGGTCGCGGCCATTCCGGCTCCTATTTCGTCAAGCCGCGATCGGCAACCGACTCGATAAACCTGATGAGTGTTTGGACGTCCTCGGAGTGAGAGAGGGTTCCACGCATCTGTTCGACAGCCTGCGAAGTATTGAGCTTCGAGCGGAGAAGCAGCCGGTAGGCCTGTTCGAGCGCTTTTATACGTTCGGGCGAAAATCCGTGGCGTTCGAGGCCGACTTTATTAATGCCGAAGCATCGGACGCCGCGCTCGCCGACGACCATCGAGAACGGAGCTACGTCCTGCGTGATCACGGTGCCTGCGCCGATGTAGGAATGGCTGCCGACGCGCGAAAATTGATGCAGCAGGCAAAACGCGCTGATCCCGGCGTAGTCCTCGACCACAATGTGCCCGGCGAGCTGCGCGCCATTGGTGAGGATCACGTGATTGCCGATCACGCAATCGTGGCCGATGTGCGAATAAGCCATGATCAGGTTGTGGCTGCCGATGCGAGTGGCGCCGCCGCCCTTGATCGTGCCGCGGTGCACGGTGCAAAACTCGCGAAATTCGTTTGAGTCTCCCACTTCGAGCCGCACGCGCTGGCCCGTGTAGGTCAGATCCTGCGGATCGCCGCCAACGATGGCAAAGGAGTGCACATGATTGTTGCGGCCGAACGTCGAAGGTCCCTTGACCACGGCGTGGGCTTCGAGAACGCAGCCTTCGCCGAGTTCGACATCGTCGCCGACGATTGCGAACGGCCCGATTCGAACTCCACTCGCGATCTTTGCCGATGGTGAAACGACGGCCCGGCAATCAATGTCGGTCATCGGGCCTTCTCGACAGGAACCTTGGCGGCTGGCATTTCCGTTTCCAGATCAACCATCTTGCACATCAGCGTGGCCTCGGCCGCCAATTCTCCGTTGACGGTGGCGCGGCCGTGAAGTTTGCAGAAGCCCAGGCCCTCGCGCCAGGCGATGACATTCATTTCCAGCCGCAATTGGTCGCCGGGCACTACCGGGCGGCGGAAGCGAGCGTTGTCAATCGAGACGAAATAGAGAAGTTTTTTCTCGCGCTCCGCTACCTCCTGGAGCAATAGAAAGCCTCCCGTCTGCGCCATGGATTCGATGATCAAGACTCCGGGCATGATAGGTTTTCCCGGAAAATGTCCCTGAAAAAAGCTTTCATTGATGGTGACGTTCTTGATTCCCACAATGTGCTTCCATCGTTCCATTTCTTCAATGCCATCTATAAGAAGGAACGGGTAACGGTGCGGAAGAACCTTTTGGATCTCGTTGATGTCGAGGAGCATGGTTGACCTCTATCGCCTTCTATTTTTGCGGCCTGCGAATCGAACAATTCTATACGAAATTGAAGGCAGGTGGGAATTGAGTGCTCCGGCGGGCGATGGGGCAGTTTCCGGTCGGCGCGTTAATCGACGATGTGAACCCGGACTTCCGCTGTCCTTCGACGAGGTGTTGCGCGCAGCAAGAGCCCGAGAGGTGGTGGTATTATCGCAAGAAGTAGCAGAAGCGCTGCAGGGAAGCGCTGTCGAATGGTTACAACGAGTCGCTATTGTTATTGGCTTGGCTCTGTCTGTGCACATAGCGTTAGCGCTGGCCCAAGAACGCTTGTGCAGTGAGTCCCCGGCGATGTACGCGAAGTTCGAGACCGATATCGAGAAGCTGAACCAGCGAGTCGGGGAACAAGCTTGAGAGCGTCCTGGAGCAAGGTTGCTGATGACTCATCCAGGAGTGGGGCCGATCACGGCGTTGGCTAGGACGTTTCCTGGGCGGTGAAAGTGCTTTGCTACGGCAAGGCGCTGGCGAGTTACGTGGGGATCATTCCGAGTGAATACTCCAGCGGAGGTCGGCAGCGGCTCGGCGGCCTGAGTAAGCAAGGCAATCCGTTGTTGCGGTTTCTGTGGTGTGAGGCGGCAGCACACGCGGTGCGTCGGGATCGGAGTTTCATGGGCGCTTCGCCGTTTATACGGGGGATGGCCTGGAAACTCTTTGGCCGGTGGGAACACATCGAGTTCTCAGGCCCCAGTCTGGCACTGAACCGTTGTACAAGCTCTTGGGTAGCGACGTAGATGAACTTGATGGCCACGTAATCTTCGGAGATTTCGTAGTGTGCCCGCTGGAGAAGGAGGTTCCCGGACAAATGCGCAACGTGTGCATCAAGAGTGCCCGGAACTTAAAACGCGTAAAGCGAGAAACGTCAAACTGAAGCACGCCAGGAATTCTAAGTTGAGAGTCGTTGCGGCCCTCCTCACGAGTCAACCCCGCTAAATCGGATAATCGGAAACTGACCCCGCGCTCCGGCAGCGTTGCCGCCGCGCGGTGCGGCTGATAGGATACGCGCGCGATGAGCGAAAACCGCACGATGATGCGCAGCTTGCTGCGCGAGGCGCGACGCAACGAGAAGAAGATCGCGCGGCTGCTCGGGCGATTCGTCCGCTGCGAGTCGCCGAGCCACAACAAAGCCGCCGTGGATCGCTTTGGGCAAATGGTTGCGGGCGAATGGCGTCGGCGCGGCGCAAAGGTCCGCGTCTTGCGCCAGACCAAACGCGGGAATCATGTGCGCGCGGAACTATGGCTCGGCAGCGGGAGGCCGACGGGGCAAATCCTGACTCTCGGCCATCTCGATACCGTGTATCCGCTGGGGACGCTAGCGAAAATGCCGTTCCGCGTCAAGGCTGGGCACGCGCACGGACCGGGAACCTTCGATATGAAGGCCGGGCTCGTGGTGGCGCTCGCCGCGGTTGACGCGCTTCGAACTGCGGGACTGCGTCCGCGCAAGCGGCTGGTCTTTTTCTGGAACTCCGATGAAGAAATCGGCAGCGGGAGTTCGCAGCATGCGATTGAGCGTGAAGCTCGTCGGAGCGACGCCGTGCTGGTCCTCGAACCCGCCGCCGGCGCCGACGGTCGTCTAAAAACGGCGCGCAAAGGATTGGGCTGGGCGGAGGTGACCGTGACCGGGCGAGCCGCTCACGCAGGTCTCGATCCGGGCGCAGGTGTGAACGCCGTGCACGAATTGGCGCTGCAAATCGTGCGCCTGAAACGCATGAACGATCCGCGGCGCGGCATTTCCCTGCAGGCCACGGTAATTGAGGGCGGAACAGTTTCGAACGTAGTGCCCGCTCACGCGCGAGCGGAAGTGGACATTCGCTACACGCACGTCGCGGATGCCCCGAAGCTGAATCGAAATCTGCGCAGCCTGCGCCCTATTTCGCCTGGCGCTCGCGTGGTAGTGCGCGGAGGAGTCAATCGCCCGCCGCTCGAACGGACGCCCGCTGTCGTCGCGCTTTTTCATCGCGCGCAATCATTGATGCGCGAGATCGGCTTGCCACTGGGTGAAGCGTGGGTGGGCGGAGGTTCGGACGGAAATTTTACGGCTGCACTCGGCGTGCCCACGCTGGACGGGCTTGGTGCAATCGGCAACGGCGCGCACAGCGTGGTCGAGCACGTCGTGGTTCGATCGATGCCGGAGCGCGCGGCGCTGCTTGCTGGGCTTCTCGCAACGCTGTAATCGCGCGTGCGCGACGGCCGAACGACAACCTTACAGGAGTACTCCCCGTTTATTAGCGCAAGTATTCGTGCTTGAGGTATGCGACGGTCTGCTCTTGAAGATCGGCATAACTGGAGTGCAACACTTCTTGTGTCGCAGGTTCGGTGGAAGGCGCTGTCGCCACGCGATCGAGCAGGCGGCTGATGTCGCTGACGCCTCCGGAATCAATGATGGATTCCACCACGGCGAGCGACCACGCGTAGGCAAACGAGGCCGAGCCGCCCGAGAGTCCCATCCAAGAACCCTCCAGCGCTCCAAGCGGCGGTATCTGGCCCTGGCCGGCCATTTCCACCAGCGACCCGGCCGTGGACGTGCTCCTGCGGCCTTCCATCCATTGCGCGACGCCTTCCTGAAGCCATGTAGGCGCGCGGTTGTGCGATTTCTGCCCGACGAAGCTGTGCGTCAGCTCGTGCTTCAGCACGCGCGCAAGATCTGGCGTCACGGAGGTCAACCCCTGCACGGGAATGCGCAGCCGCCCGTCGTTCAACGCGCCTACCCATTGTGGTGCCCGCGTGATGTCCGCGAACGCTTGCTCTGTATATAGAATAACCGCGATCTGTTCGTGAGGCGTGTAATCGAGCTGCGATTCCAGGTCGTTGAAATCATCTTCGAGGACGTGCAGGATGCCGCGCGCCAGGTCGGGCGTGGCGCTGCCGTTGTACTTCAACTCGAAGTGAGCGGTTTCGCCTTCGCGATAGCTTTCCTCCTCGGTCTTGTCGCGCTGAGCTTTCTCAAGGGCCTGCTCGACTTCTGGGTCTGGACGGAGCTTCTCGGCGCGCTCCCATTCTTCAACGGCGCGGTCCATTTTGTTCGCGCCGTAATACGCCCAGCCCATCAGCTTGGCCACATCCGCCGAATCCGGAGAGGCGCGGCGCGCGCGTTCGAGCGGGTCGAGCGCCTTGGTGAACTGGCTTTCGCGAAGATAGAGGACGGCGAGATTCAGCAGCAAGCCGATATTGTCCGGAGCGTACGCAAGAGCCTGGCGATAGTGGTCAATCGCGGCGTCGGTATCGCCCTTGCCGAGCAGGAATTGCGCGTCGGCGTGTTGTGCCGCTGCTAGTTTTGCAATGGCGGTTGCGGAGCCGGATCGCGCATCGGATTCCAGGCGCGACAGGTATCCGAAATCAATCGCGTTGTCGTGCACCGCGAGTCCCGCGACCTCTTCATAGCCGCGGACCGGTTCCACCTGTGGGGCGGAGACGGGCGGCTCGGAGGAAGCTCTCGAAGCGGAGGTGTAACCGAAATTGTCGCGCTCGATCCGGGCCACGATGGACTTGGGAATGGATAGCTCGCCGGCAGGAGTCTGATAGGTGACGTGCGTTGCGTCTTCGGTGACGTTGTCGGCGAGGATGCGTTTGCCGTTTTTCAGCACAATCGTATCGGCGGCCGCCGACGAAGACACGGCGAACAAGAGCAAAACCGCCAATGGCGTTGCGGGGCGCACATTTCGATTTTAGCAATCGGGCGTGTGCTCGCGAAGTCTCAAGCGCGGCTCATGCCCTAAGCGGCACAGTAGTGGCTAAGCGCGGCGCGTGACGGCTATGTTAATTTTCTGTGCGGTCCGGCGTTTCGCATCCTGAATTTCGCCGCCTCGCGCTGCGAAAATATTTTGAATTCAACTTGCGTCTTGGCGTCTGCAGTTTTATCCTACTCAGTCCTAAGCGGGCATATACGGTCAATGGAGTTGATTTTCAAATCTTGGGCGCGGCAAAATTAGGCGCCAGTTTGAGACCAGCATCGCTTCGGACCGCGAATCGCGCCTGCACGGGGTGTGGGGGCGCTGAATCCGGGCCTTTGACGCTTCTTCAGACGATAACAGGCATTCATAAATTTAGTTCGGGGACACTGCGTGGCCTCTGAGGGTTCACACAACACAGTCGGGGTAGTAGATCCCGATCCAATTATCGGACCGGGCCATACCTTTGAGACGGTAACCGATAAAATCAGTTCGATCGTACTGACTCGTCCGGTGACACCCGGCTGGGTCTTCGGCCTCCTCATCGCATTTTCGGCCCTAATGCTCCTTAACCTTGTCGTCACCCTGTTGATGATCAAGGGTGTGGGAATTTGGGGCATCCGCATTCCAACCGCTTGGGGCTTCGCGATCGTCAACTTCGTCTGGTGGATCGGTATCGGTCACGCAGGCACCCTTATCTCCGCGATTCTGCTTCTATTGCATCAGAGATGGCGGACTTCGATTAACCGGTTCGCTGAGGCGATGACGCTTTTCGCCGTGATGTGCGCTGGAATGTTTCCTCTGCTCCACATGGGGCGCCCTTGGCTGTTCTTCTACCTCATGCCATACCCCAATCCGATGTGGACATGGCCGCAATTCCGCAGCCCGCTGGTCTGGGACGTATTCGCCGTAACAACGTACCTCACGGTTTCGCTGTTGTTCTGGTTCGTCGGCTTGATTCCTGACCTGGCAACGCTCCGCGATCGCGCCAAGCACAAAGCCGCCAAAATCATTTATGGAATGCTGGCCATGGGCTGGCGCGGCTCAGCCGTTCACTGGTCGCGCTATGAGACGGCCTCGCTGCTTCTTGCGGGTCTTGCGACGCCGCTGGTTGTCTCCGTCCACACCGTCGTGAGCTTCGATTTTACGATCGGCATCATTCCCGGCTGGCATACCACGATTTTTCCGCCCTATTTCGTCGCGGGAGCCATTTATTCGGGCTTCGCGATGGTGCTGACCCTGGCCATTCCGATTCGCAAGTTCTACCACCTCGAAGATCTCGTGACCGCCCGGCATCTCGACATCATGGCCAAGGTCATGCTGGCGACGGGCTTAATCGTGGCTTACGGCTACCTACTCGAAGCATTCCTGGCGTTTTATAGCGGCGATCAGTACGAGATTTATATGATGACCAACCGCTTCCACGGTCCGTACGCGCCGCTTTATTGGATGCTGATCTCGTGCAACATCATCATCCCGCAGCTGCTGTGGTCGGGCAAAGTGCGCCGCAATGTGGGCTTGCTGTTTATTCTTTCACTGGTCGTGAACACCGGAATGTGGCTCGAGCGTTTCGTAATCATCGTGATCAGCTTGAGCCGGGATTTTATTCCGTCGTCTTGGGGAATGTACTACCCGACACGATGGGATTGGGCGACGTATATCGGAACGTTCGGTCTGTTCTTCACGCTGTTCTTCCTCTTCATTCGCTTCCTGCCGATGATTTCCATCGTGGAAGTGCGGTCGCTGGTGCATGAAACGAACGAAGAGAAGGGGCATTCATAAAAGGAACGATTTAGGGAACCGATGGCACAGATATTTCATCGCAGCACGAACTTCATCTCGCGGCTGACCATTTTCGGCGGCGTCGTGATCGTCGGCTTGCTGGGATATGCGCTGTATGCGATCGCCATGTCGCCGTGGTACACGCAGCAGAACGTCAAGCGGCAGCAGCCCGTGCCCTTCAGCCATCGGCACCATGCGGGCGAGCTGGGAATTGATTGCCGCTACTGTCACACGTCCGTCGAGAAGTCGTCTTTTGCGGGAGTTCCACCCACGCAGACGTGCATGACCTGCCATTCGCAAATCTGGACGAACGCTTCGATGCTCGAGCCAGTGCGCGCGAGTTATCGCGACGACAAATCCATTGAATGGACTCGCGTGAACGCGCTGCCCGATTTCGTCTATTTCGATCACAGCATTCACGTCGCGAAAGGCGTCGGCTGCACCACCTGCCACGGCCAGATTGCCGAAATGCCTTTGACGGAGCGCGCCGGCACGCTCTACATGTCGTGGTGCCTGGAATGCCATCGCCAGCCTGAGAAGTATCTGCGGCCGAAGTCTGAAGTATTCAATCCGTATTACGAGCCGCCATCCGGCGCAGAACAGTTGAAGCTCGGGAAGAAGCTGATGGCCGAATATCACGTTCAGAGTTTGCAGACCTGTTCCACGTGCCACCGGTGATGAAAGCGAGACGATGAGCGAAGATTTCAACGCGAAGAATTCGATTGACCTGGCTGCGGCGCGCGCAAAGCTTGCCGGCGCCGGCGCGCCGCGTCTCTGGCAGAGCCTCGAAGAGCTTTCGGGCACTCCGCAGTCGCAGGAGTTTCACGATCACGAATTTCCTCCGATAGCGGGAAAAGGCAACGACGAGATCAACCGGCGCGATGTCCTGAAGTTGATGGCTGCTTCCGCGGCCCTGACCGGGCTGAGCGCGTGCACGAAGCTGCCCACCGAAAAAATCGTGCCCTACGTGCGCCCGCCCGAGGAAATTCTCGCCGGCCGGCCGCTCTTCTACGCGACGTCCCTTTTTCAAGCGGGAGTCGCCACCGGTGTGCTGGTCGAAAGCCACATGGGCCGGCCTACCAAGATTGAAGGCAATCCGGAACACCCCGGAAGCCTTGGGTCATCGGACATCTTCAGTCAGGCTTCCATCCTGAATTTCTGGGATCCCGACCGCTCGCAGTCGGTGATTTTCGACGGTCGCGAGAGTACCTGGGCCGATTTCGCGGCGGAAATGGTGAACGCGCGGACGCGCCTCGCGCCCAATAAGGGCACGGGAATGCGCATCCTTACAAAGACGATTACCTCTCCCACGCTCGGCGCGCAGATGCGCACTCTGCTCGCGCAGTTTCCGGAAGCCAAATGGCATCAGTATGAGGTTTCCAGCGGAGACTCCGTGCGCGAAGGCGCTCGGCTCGCCTTCGGCCGGCCGGTCAGCACGGTCTATCACTTCGATCAGGCGGACGTAATCGTCTCGCTCGACGCGGATTTTCTGACCTGTGGCGCCGGGCACGTGCGCTACGCGCGCGATTTTGGTTCGCGCCGCGATCTCAGCGCCGGGCCGGCGTCGAAATTGAATCGCTTGTACGTCGCCGAAAGTATGCCGACTGGCACGGGCGCCGTATCCGATCATCGCCTGCCCGTCCGCTCGGCCGATATTGACGACCTTGCGCGCCAGCTTGCTGCTGCCGCGGGCGTTGCCGTGCCGCCCAGCGCGAACGCCAGCTCGAAGATTCCGGCAGCCTGGGTCGGAGCCGTCTCGCGCGATCTGGCCGCCCATCGGGGTTCTTCGATTGTGATTGCCGGCGAGCATCAGCCGCCATTCGTTCACGCTCTCGCGCATGCCATGAACGCGGCGCTGGGCAATGTCGGCAAGACCGTGGTCTATACGGAATCGGTCGAGCCAAATCCGGTCAATCAGCTCGAATCGCTGCGCGACCTCGTCAATGATCTGAACGCCGGTAAGGTCGAATTCCTCGTCATCCTCGGCGGTAACCCGGTTTACGACGCGCCTGTTGATTTCGATTTTGCCGACGCGCTTCAGAAAGCGAAGACGCGCGTTCATTCCGGCCTTTATAACGATGAAACCGCGGAGCTTTGCCACTGGCATGCCCCGGCCGCGCACTCGCTGGAATCCTGGAGCGATGGCCGCGCCTTCGACGGCACCGTGGGAATCGTGCAGCCCCTGATCGCGCCCCTTTACGGCGGCCATTCGGCGCACGAAGTCATCGCGTTGTTTACCGGCGACGCCGGAAAATCCGGCCACGAGCTGGTCCGCAACTACTGGCAAAGCCAGCGGCCGGAGAAGGACAAGGCTTTCGAAGCGCTCTGGGAAACCTCCTTGCACGATGGATTGATTTCTGGCTCGGCGCTGCCTGCCATTTCCGTCGCGCCACAAGCGGACTTCGTAAATCTGGGCAAAACGGCTGCGGCGAGCGCCGATGCGAACGCGCTCGAAGTGGTCTTCCGCCCTGATCCCGCCATCGGCGACGGCGAGTTTTCGAACAATTCCTGGCTGCAGGAGCTTCCGAAGCCCATCACGCGCCTCACCTGGGACAACGCCGTGATGATGAGCCCGGGCACCGCACAGCAGCTCAGCGTGACGACCGGCGATTACGTAACGCTCACGCTCGCGGGTCGCCAGGTTAATGCGGGGATCTATATCGTTCCCGGGCATGCGGACAATTCGGTAACGCTCCACCTTGGTTTCGGCCGCACCCGCGGCGGAAGCGTGGGGACGGGCCCCGGATTCAATTCCTACCTTCTCCGCGCTTCATCGGCGCCGTGGATCGCGTCCGGCGCGCAAATCGCGAAGACCGGCAAGAAATACGAATTCGCTTCCACTCAGCAACAATACAACATCGAGGCGGACGGACATCCAGTGGAGGAGGAAAGCGTCGCTGCGCTCGGCAAGGGCGGCCAACATCGTGATCTCGTGCGTATCGCCACGATGGAAGAATTCCGCAAGGATCCCAGTTTCGCCAAGAATGCCGAGGACGAAGAGACCAAGGGACTCACGATCTACCCCGGCTACAAATATGATGGCTATGCATGGGGCATGTCCATTGACCTGAATCGCTGCATCGGTTGCAACGCGTGCGTGGTCGCCTGCCAATCGGAAAACAATATCGCCGTCGTGGGCAAGGATCAGGTCGCGCGCGGCCGCGCCATGCACTGGATTCGCATTGACACCTATTTCCGCGGCAACCTCGACAATCCCGAGATGTACTACGAACCGCTGCCCTGCATGCAGTGCGAAAACGCTCCTTGCGAGTATGTCTGCCCTGTCGGCGCTACCACGCACAATGCCGAGGGCTTGAACGACATGACTTACAACCGCTGCGTCGGCACGCGGTATTGCTCCAACAACTGCCCATATAAGGTCCGCCGCTTTAATTTCTATCTCTACTCCGACTATAAGACGCCGAGCCTGTACGGCATGCGCAACCCGAACGTCACCGTGCGCAGCCGCGGAGTGATGGAGAAATGCACCTACTGCGTGCAGCGGATCAACGCGGCGAAAATCAAGTCCGAGGAGGAGAATCGCCTGATTCGCGACGGAGAAATCATTACCGCGTGCCAGAGCGCCTGCCCGACCGAAGCAATTGTGTTCGGGAACATCAACGATCCAAACAGTAAGGTTGCAAAGCTCAAGGCGCAAACGCGCGATTACGGTTTGCTTGAGGATTTGAACACACGGCCGCGCACCACGTTTCTCGCGCGCGTCCGCAACCCGAACCCGGAGATTCACGACTAGTCATGGCGGCGAGGGGCATTTACGGTTTGATGGCTGAGTTTGCGACGCCAGAGGAAGTGCTCGCGGCGGCTCACCGGACGCGCGACGCCGGATATCGCCGCATTGACGCGTTCTCGCCCATTCCGGTCGAGGGCCTGGCCGAGGCCGTGGGATTTGATTGGACGATTCTGCCGACGCTGGTTTTCTTCGGGGGCCTGGGCGGCGGATTGACCGGTTTCGGAATGTGCTATTACGCCAACGTGATCAGCTTCCCGTTGAACATCGGGGGGAAGCCGTTTAATAGCTGGCCGATGTGGATACCGATCACTTTCGAACTGACGATTCTTGGCGCGGCCCTCACGGCCGTCTTCGGGATGCTCGCACTCAATGGACTGCCGACGCCACATCACCCGACTTTCAACGTTGACGAATTCGCCAGGGCGTCCACGGACCGCTTTTTCCTGTGCATCAAGTCGCGAGACAAGAAATTCGATCTCGCGCAGACGAAGGCATTTTTGGAAGGCTTGCACCCGCATGGAGTATTTGAAATTGAGGACTGATCTCGTTCCCGGCGTCTCCCCGTCGCGCTTGCGCGGCCTGACCCTCGCTTGCGTGGGCGCGGTCGTGATGCTGGTCGCCGGTTGCCGGTTGGATATGCATATCCAGCCGAAATATCTGCCGTACGAGCCGACCGATTTCTTCGGCGATGGGCGCTCGGAGCGCCAGCCCGTGCCGGGCACGGTGGCGCGCGGCCAATTGCGCCTGGATGAATTGATGTTCACCGGCCGGGAAAATGGCGTGGTCGTGGACAAGTTTCCGTTCCCGATCACCAGGGCCGATCTCGATCGCGGCCGCGAACGCTACAACGTGTATTGCACGCCCTGCCACGATTACACCGGCACGGGCCAGGGCATGATCGTGCAGCGCGGATTTCCGCAGCCGCCTTCGTATCACATTCAGCGCCTGCGTGACGCTCCGGCCGGGCATTTCTATGAGGTGATGACCAATGGCTTTGGTGCCATGTACAGCTACGCGGCGCGCGTTGAGCCCGCCGATCGCTGGAGGATCGCAGCGTACATTCGCGTCCTGCAATTGAGCCGCAACGCCACGATTCAGGATGTGCCCGAAGCCGACAGACAAACACTGACGCAGCAGTCCGCCGCGCAAGCGTCGGGACAATCCATGGGGCAATCGCAATGAACGCGACAGACACATCCCGGCCGCGCATTGATCGCGTCCAGAAACTGGCGCTCATAGGTGGCGCACTCGGCCTGATCCTGGCCATAGCGCTCGGCTTTGCGAACTGGCAGCAGTTCTTCCGCTCCTATCTCGTGGCCTATGTCTATTGGATGGTCTATGCGATGGGCAGCTTGGCAATCCTGCAGCTGCACCATATGACGGGCGGCCGCTGGGGTTTCCCGATTCGCCGGATCCTCGAAGCCGGCACGCGGACGATTCCGGCAATGACGGTCCTCTTCATTCCCATTGTGTTCGGCCTGTCTCGGCTTTACCCCTGGACGCAGCCGGGATCGCTCGGAGATGATCCCGCGGGAAATTTCAGGCGCGCATATCTCTCGCCGAGCTTCTTTATCGTTCGCGCGGTCATCTATTTCGCGGTCTGGAATCTGCTCGCGGGATTACAGAACAAATGGTCGGCTGAACAAGATCGCACGGGCGACCTAGACCTGAAAGTTCGCATGTCGAGTCTCGCCGCGCCGGGCACAGTGCTTTGGGCGATCACCTGGTCGTGGGCCATGATTGATTGGGTGATGACGCTCGAACCCACGTGGTATTCCTCGATCTATGGAATGGTGTTCATGGTGATTTCGTGCCTGGCGGCTCTGTCTTTCAGCGTCGTCATGCTGCGCATGCTTGATGGCAACGAGGCCCTGCATAATTCCTACGCGCCCGCCCGCTTGAACGATATCGGTAACCTGATGCTGACGTTCACACTGCTGTGGACCTACATGTCGTTCGCGCAGTTCTTGATCATCTGGTCTGGCAACTTGAAGCAGGAAATCCCGTGGTATATGACGCGCGCTTTCGGCCGGTGGGGCGCGATTGCGGCCGCGCTGCTGGTGTTCCATTTCTTCGTGCCTTTCTTCATCTTGTTGCAGCGGAAGGTCAAGCGCCGCTTGGAGAAGCTTTCGGTCCTGGCCGCATGGATGCTGGTCATAACCCTGGTGGACGTTTACTGGTTGATCGTGCCTTCCATTGAAAAGTCGGGTCCCCACATCCATCTGCAGGACATTCTTGCTCTCGTCGGAATTGGTGGCATCTGGCTCGGCACGTACATGGGACAGCTGAAGAAAATGCCATTGCTGCCGCTGCACGATCCGCGATTTGAAGGCGTCTTGGAGCATCAGCATGGCGACTAAACACTCCGAGAAATCCAACGTTCCCGTGGACGCGAGCGCCGGCTGGGAGAAGCGCGACGTCAACATCAAGGGACTCTTCCAATTCGCCTTTTGGATGGCTGTGGTGCTGATCGTAACGATGGTTGGGATGAGATTCACTTTCAGTGCTTATAAGAAGGCCATGCCGCTCGGCCCGACGATGTCGCCGATGGTGAAAGAAGGCGGCCGCATGATTCCGTCGGGTCCGCTCCTGCAGGTGCATCCGCACCAGGAGCTGGAGGATTACTGCTCCGCGCAGCAGCAGAACGTGAGCACCTATGCCTGGGTGGATCAGCCGAGCGGTGTGGTGCGCATTCCTGTTGATCGCGCGATGGAATTGATCCTGGCGAAGGGTTTGCCGGCGCGCCCGGCCGCTGAAACGGCGGCAGCGGGAACGGTCGTGACCACGCCGACTGTTGCGGGCGAGACGGATGTGGAAGGCCAGTGCGGCTACCTCGCGGAGCCGACTCGGGCCGATCTAGAGCGCGCCGCCCGAGAAGAAGAGGAAAAGGATAAAGCGAAGTAGCGGCTTTCGCGCAAACGCGAAACGAGTTTCGGAAACGAGAGAAGAGGGGAAAGCATCAGTGAAGTTTCAGCTCAATTCGGTGCAAACGTGGTTCGTAGCCACGGCTTTGGCGTTGGCGCTGCTGGCGCAGCCCCGGACGACGTCGGCGCAGTTCACCGATCCGACCCAGGGGATCGGCGTGCGCCCGGAACTTCTCAAGGAAGTGGGCGTTGACCAGAAGCTCAACGACCAGGTTCCGCTCAACCTCGCATTTCGCGACGAGCACGGTAATCCGGTGGAGCTGGCGCAGTTCTTCGGCACCAAGCCGGTGATTCTCACGCTCGTCTATTACAACTGCCCCATGCTGTGCACGCAGGTTCTCAACGGGCTGGATCGCAGCCTGCAGCTGATTCCCATGGAGATCGGCAAGGATTTCAACGTCGTGACGGTGAGCATTGACCCGACCGACAGGCCCGTGATCGCCGAGGCCAAGCAGGCTATGTATGCGGGAATGTACCGCAGGCCCGGCGCCCAGTACGGCTGGCATTTTTTGACGGGTGATGAGCCGCAAATCAAGCAGCTGGCCGATTCCGTGGGTTTTCGCTACGCCTACGATTCCGATTCGAAGCAGTACGCACACGCCAGCGCCATCATGCTGCTGACAGCCGACGGAAAGATTTCGCGCTACTTTTACGGCGTCAGCTACCCCGAGCGCGATTTGCGCCTGGGTCTGGTCGAGGCGTCGCAAGGGAAGATTGGTACGCCGGTGGATCAGGTTTTGCTGTTCTGCTATCACTACGATCCCCACACCGGAAAATACGGCCTGCTGATTTCGCGCATGATTCAGCTGGGGGGACTCGCAACCGTCCTGATCGGCGGGATTTTTCTGATTGTGCTTTTCCGGGGCGAGCATTATGCGCTCCCCGGGCGTAGGGCTTGAAGCAGGCGCGGCGGCGTACGCCAGCCATGCAAAGGATCGCAACGGAACGGTGATGATGGGCTCCTTTCAATTCGGATTGGATTCGCTTCCGGTCGCGGCTGCCATGATGCAATTCAAGCCGCCGGCGGCGTCTACCATCGCCGATAGCGTGGACCAGCTCTATCTGTTTCTGACCGGCATCACGATCTTCTTCAGCGTGTTGATCTTCTCGATCATTTTCTATTTCATGCTGAAGTATCGCCGGAAGGCGCCGGGGGAGACGGGCACCGCGACTCACACGCCGATGATGCTCGAGCTCACGTGGACGATTATTCCTTCGCTGATCTGCGTCGTCCTGTTCGTGTGGTCTTCGAGCCTGTACGTCCGCAACGGGCGTCCGCCTGCTTCTTCAACCGAAATTTTCGTGATCGGCAAGCAGTGGATGTGGCACCTGCAGCATCCCGAGGGGCCGCGCGAGATCAACGAACTGCATGTCCCGGTGGGCGTGCCCGTGAAGATGACCATGACTTCGCAGGACGTGATCCACGACTTTTATATTCCCGCGTTTCGCGTGAAGAAGGACGTGCTGCCCGGCCGTTACTCCTCCATCTGGTTCCAGCCGACCGAGACGGGCACATTCCATCTCTTCTGCGCGCAGTACTGCGGGACGAATCACTCCGAGATGGTCGGATGGGTTTACGTGATGTCTCCGACGGACTACGCCACCTGGCTCGCGGGCGGCGAGAAGACGGAATCCATGGCCGCGCAGGGCGAGCAACTCTTCAGCCAGTTTGGTTGCGGCAATTGCCACTCGCCGGCAACGACCGATCAGGCTCCGTCCCTTGTCGGAGTTTATGGCAAACCGGAGAAGACGCAGAACGGCGAAACGCGTGTTGTGGATGAGGCCCTGATCCGGCAGTCCATCTACTTTCCAACCTCCGTTCACTTGCCGAATTATAAGCAGATCATGCCGACCTATCAGGGGCAGATTGACGAGGAACAGATGCTCCAGCTGATCGCCTACGTGAAGTCGCTCGGCTCGGAAGAAAGGACGAACGGACAATGAGCACTGCCGTTGCAGAAATCCACGAAACCCCGGCCGAATCCGGCGTGAACTATCTCAATGCAACGTACGGCATCAAGTCTTGGCTGCTTACGTTGGATCACAAGCGCATCGGATTGCTGTACCTCGGGTCCATCACGCTGATGTTTTTCGTGGGCGGAATGGCGGCGGTCATGATGCGGCTTCATCTGGTTGAGCCGCAGGGCGCGCTCTTCGAACCGGAAACCTACAACAAGATGTTTTCAACGCACGGAATCATCATGGTGTTTTTCTTCCTGGTCCCTTCGATTCCAGCGACGCTCGGGAATTTCCTGATCCCCCTGATGATCGGCGCGCGCGACGTGGCCTTCCCGAGGCTGAACCTGATGAGCTGGTACATCTTCATCACCGGCGCGGCCCTGGCGCTCTACGCCACGCTTTCCGGCGGCGTTGACACCGGCTGGACGTTTTATCCGCCTTACAGCAGCTTGTACTCGCACACGCACGTGGTTGCCGTGGCTCTCGGCGTTTTCATCGCCGGGTTTTCTTCCATACTCACGGGACTGAACTTCATCGTCACAATTCACAAGATGCGCTGCCCCGGAATGACCTGGTTCCGCTTGCCGCTCTTTATCTGGGCGATGTATGCGACCAGCCTCATCTTCGTGCTGGGAACGCCGGTTATCGCGATCACGCTTTTTCTGCTGGGCATGGAGCGAATCCTCCACGTCGGAATTTTCGACCCTGCCGTTGGCGGCGACCCGCTTCTGTTCCAGCATCTCTTCTGGTTCTATTCGCACCCTGCCGTGTACATCATGATTTTGCCCGGCATGGGCGTGGTCAGCGAATTGATCACCGCGTTCTCGCGGAAGAAAATTTTCGGGTACGCCTTCGTGGCCTTCTCCAGTTTGTCCATTGCCGTGATCAGCTTCATCGTGTGGGGCCACCACATGTTCGTGACCGGCCAATCCATCTATGCGGGCCTGGTCTTCTCCGTATTGAGCTTCCTGGTCGCGATTCCTTCAGCGGTCAAGGTATTCAACTGGACGGCCACGCTCTACAAGGGCTCGATTTCCTACGAAGCGCCGATGCTCTACGCGCTGGGCTTCATTGGACTGTTCACCATCGGCGGACTGACCGGACTGTTCCTGGCCGCCCTCGCGACCGACGTCCACCTGAACGGCACGTATTTCATCGTCGCGCACTTCCATTACGTGATGGTTGGCGGCGCGGTGATGGCTTATATGGGCGGGCTGCATTTCTGGTGGCCGAAGATTACGGGCCGCCTCTATCCGGACCTCTGGGCGCGCATTGCCGCGGCGATTATTTTCATCGGCTTTAACCTGACGTTCTTCCCGCAGTTCATTCTCGGCTACCTGGGGATGCCCCGGCGGTACGCGATTTATCCGTCGGAATTTCAGGTGCTCAACGTGATGTCTTCCGCGGGCGCTTCGATCCTGGGAATCGGTTATCTGATTCCGCTGATCTATTTTATTTGGTCCATGCGCTACGGCCCGCCGGCGGGCCCGAATCCGTGGGGAGCGAAGGGGCTGGAGTGGACCACGCAATCGCCGCCCCTGACTGAGAATTTCCCGACGATTCCGATCGTGACCGAAGACGCATACAACTACCCATCCGAGGCGGCTCATGTCTGATCTCGCGCACGGCGCGCATCCCCAGGGATTCGCGCACCAGTACGAGGACATCGAGCAGCAGCGCGATGCCGGACGGTTGGGCATGTGGGTGTTCCTGGTCACGGAAATCCTGTTCTTCGGCGGGATGTTCACTTCGTACACAATCTATCGGGCGCTGCATCTGGAGTCTTTCATCACCGGCAGCCGCCTGCTCGACTACCGATTCGGCGCCACCAACACCGCCGTTCTGATTTTCAGCAGCTTGACGATGGCGCTGGCGATTCGCGCTGCTCAGACCGGCAAGAAGAAAGGCGAGATCATCTTCTGGCTGATCGTGACGATGATTCTCGGCGCGGCGTTCATTGGCATCAAGTTGCGCTTTGAGTGGTACCGCGATTACATGGAAGGCATCATTCCGGGAGTGCACTGGTTCTACAACGGCCCTCATGCCCCGGGCGTGAGGATGTTCATGTGCTTTTATTTTTTCATGACCGGGCTGCACGCGGTTCACATGGTGGTCGGTCTCGGCATTCTGACGGTTCTCGTCATCATGACGGCGAGGAACAGGTTTTCCGCGGAATATTACGCGCCGCTCGAGATCAGCGGGTTGTACTGGCACTTTGTTGATATCGTCTGGATATTTCTTTTCCCGCTTTTGTATCTGATTGGCGGGCTCCAAGCCCACTAGGGGAGAGCATAAAACATGTCCGACCATAGCGAGCACGCCACATCAGGGCACGTGGTTCCGATCAGCACCTACGTAGCCGTCTTTTTCGCGCTGATGGTGGGCACCGCGCTGACGACCTGGATTGCCACCGTTGATCTCGGAGGACGCTGGAACACCGTCGCCGCGCTCACGATCGCGGTCATCAAAATGATTCTGGTCGTCCTCTTCTTCATGCACGTGAAGTACGCAACCGGTCTGACGAGAGTTGTGATCCTGGCAGGCTTCTTCTGGCTCGGGATCATGATCACGCTGTCGTGCTCGGATGAGCTGACGCGAACGTGGGAAATCGTGCCCCAGAGTTGGCTCCCGCCTACGAACATGATCATTCCGATGATTTCCCGCCTGTTCTAGCTTCGCCGTCCGAGGCAATTCTCGACCGTATTCCGCATGCGCTGGCCCTCAAAAAGTGTGTCACTTTGTTGGGGTGCCCATCGTTTGTTTTCAATGAGATACGGGGGAAATCACTTTGCATGGTGTGTCACTTCTTTTGGCGATTTGCGAGCGGTAGCGCCGTGCAAAATCCCATGGCTGAAGCCATGACTGGTCGTGGCGTGTTTCGTGGGCCTGCCCCTCGGCTTCGCTCAGGATAAAAAGGCCCACGCTTTCACCGTGACCGCACGTAGAGATCCCTCGGCTCCTCCGCTGCGGTGGACTCGGGATGCCTGTTGATCTCCCGAGCGCCACTAACCGTGGCCTGGGAGCCCTGTATGCGTGGCCTGGGAGCCCTGTTCTGCATTCATTTGTCAAAGAGCAGCTGATAGCCCTGGCCAGCAGGGCCCTTGAGCCTTTCTGGCGAGCAGAAAAGCTCTCATTTCCACGCTAGCACGCGCGTCAAGTCGACACAGCATTGTCGATTAGCGCAACTTCCTCGTCGCGCTGGAGTTAGAAGCACAATTTTTCGCGGAAAAGATGCGATTTGAGCGGCGCGGATTCCCGAAATGGGAAGTGGGCTATGCCGAGCATCGGTGGAAAGGCGCCAATCGGGAGGTCTGCACCCCGGGGCGCGGGTGGAGATCGGGTGGGGCGAGCCTCTCATTGCGTTTTTTTTTGTCCCGGAGGGCTCATTCGTTTACCTTGGGGAGGCAAATTGAACTTTGAGGGGACGAATCGATGAAAGGTCTTCTTATTAGATCGTTTCTTGCGGCGGTTTTGATCGCGCCCCTCGCGAACTTGGTCGTGGGTATCGCCAGCGTGCGGGCTATTACGGAATACCAACCTGGAATCAGTGAGGCCGAAATGAGATCGTATGACAACCGGACGGTTGCGGAGTTGCAGACTTTTCTTCAGTCGAGAGGAGTGCGATTGACGCGTTATCAGGCGCTTCGTGAATCGATGCGTTATTCGTATTTTTGGAAAGGCCTCGCGCGAGGAAGCGTCGCGCCGTGTATCGCGGTATTCCTAGGCTGCGTTATTGTGGGTGGGACCGAGCGACGCCACGCGCTGTCGGCAAGAATGAACGCCGGTTCGTTCGATTGATGCGGAAAGAACAAAGAAAAACATGACACACAGGACACCGAGAAAGCGCAGGGGGGCGTAGACAAAGACCAACGTGCAGCTAACTACTTGCCGAATGGCGAGACCATGCCGAGCATCACTGCCGGGCACGATGTATCGTGCCCCTACGAGACAGCGCGGAAGGCGACGACGGCGTTGAGGCCGCCGAAGGCGAAGGAGTTTGAAAGCGCGGCGCCTACGCGGAGCACGCGCGCCTGATTCGGAATGTAGTCGAGGTCGCACTCCGGATCGGCTTCGGTGAAATTGGCGGTGGGCGGCAGAATCCCGTGGTGGAGCGCGAGTACGGTGGCAATCGCCTCGAGCGCGCCGGCAGCTCCCAGCGCATGGCCGTGCATGGACTTCGTGGAACTGACGGCGAGTTTTTTCGCGTGGGAGCCGAAGACTTCGTGGATGGCTTTCGTTTCGACGGGATCGTTGCCAGCGGTGCCGGTCCCGTGCGCATTGATGTAGCCGACTTCTTCGGGCGCCATTCCCGCCTCGCGCAAAGCACCGCGCATGGCGCGCGCGGGTCCGTCAATCGTCGGCTGGGTGAGGTGATGCGCGTCAGAGGTCATACCCATGCCGCAAACTTCGGCGTAAATTCTCGCGCCGCGCGCGCGGGCAGCTTCCATCGGCTCAAGAATCATCATCGCGCCGCCTTCGCCCAGAATCATGCCGCGGCGGTCCTTGCTGAAGGGGCGGCAGGTGTCCGGCGCGACCACGCGCATCGCTTCCCACGCCTTGAGCATGCCGATGGTGAAGAACGCCTCAGCGCCGCCGGTGACGGCGAGATCGGCTTCGCCGTCGCGCACGAGGCGAAACGCCTGACCGATGGCGTGGTTCGCCGACGAGCAAGCCGTCGAAACCGTGTAAACTGGCCCCGCGAGGCCGAGGTCCATGGAAATATGGCTCGCGCCGGCATTGGCCATGGTTTTCGGAATCGTGAGCGGATGAACGCGGCCGCGTCCCTGCACCCATAGGTCCTCGAAGCCCGCTTCGATGGCTGCCTGCCCGCCGACGGCCGATCCGCAGACGATGGCGGCGTTCTGGCGCATCTCGGGCGTCAGCTCGAGTTTCGAATCGCGGATTGCTTCGCGCGCGGCGACCACGGAAAATTGCGCGAAGCGGTCGAGCTGCGCGTCCTTGCCCCCGGCAAAATGTTTCAGGGGATCGAAGCCGCGGACCTGCGCGCCGTTCTGCATTTTCAGACCGACACCGGCGACATCGGGAACGCTGACGGGACCGATTCCGGAGCGGCCTTCGGAGAGAGATTTCCAGTTTTCGGCGAGATCGAGTCCAAGCGCCGAAATGATTCCCAACCCTGTGATGGCGACTCGGCGCGAAGCCATTCGTTAGACCGCCGGGCTGGCTGAACCTACAGAAGGATCAGGCGGGGAAGCCGCAAGGATCTTCTTGACGCCCGCGACGATGTCGCTAACGGTCTTGATCGAGCGAACATCGTCATCGGGAATGGAGATCTTGAAGGCGTTTTCGAGTTCAAAGAGCAGGGTGAAAACGTCCAGGGAATCAATGCCCATTTCCTGGAGGTTGGTGCTCATGGTGATGTTCTCGGCGGGGATGCGCTTCACGGACGCGAGTGTGGCGATTACCTTTTCTGCTACCGCGTCAGCCATCGAATTCACCCCCATCGGTGAACGGCGGTTTCCCCTGCGGCGAATTCCGCCGCAAGTATCCCCGCGCGTCAATAAAGTGGCGTCAGTACAGACAGAACGTAGCCCATGCCACGTGAGAAATCAAATTCTAGCAGGACTGCCCGCCCGGCGGGTGGGTCTTTTTCCGTGGCTGCGGTTGGCGCCATTTGCCGACCTACGTCAATCGCGGTGGGACATCCGCGGCGGTTCAAGGCAGCGAACCGGAATCACTGTGGCATACTATTACGAACGGGTGACGGAGCGGAAAATTCGACTGGCTCGCCTCGTGGAATACATGACCTTTAAGAAGAAAATTCGCAGGAAAGTGGCCGCGGCCCACCGCCGCATGCGGGAAGTGCAGAAGCTCGCCAAGGCTCTGGTCTCGACCAGCCATCCGCTGCTGGTTCATATCATCCCCATACGGCGCTGCAATCTGGCGTGCACCTATTGCAACGAGTTCGACGATTTCTCGAAGCCTGTGCCCACCGAGGAAATGTTCCGGCGCATTGACCGGCTGGGCGCCATGGGCACGGCGGCGGTGACCATCAGCGGCGGCGAGCCGCTGCTGCATCCCGATCTCGACGCGATCATTGCGCGCATCCGCAAAAATGGAATGCTCGCCGGCATGATCACCAACGGGTATCTGCTGGTGGCCGACCGCATCGAACGTTTGAATCGCGCAGGGCTGGAACACTTGCAGATCAGTATTGATAACGTGCAGCCGGATGACGTCTCGAAGAAGAGCCTGAAGGTTCTCGACCAGAAACTTGCGCTGCTGGCCGAGCACGCCGAGTTTCACGTGAACATCAATTCGGTGCTCGGGAGCGGCGTCCGCAACCCCGAGGACGCGCTTACCGTGGCTCATCGGGCGTTGGAGCTGGGCTTCACGTCCACGGTCGGGATTCTTCACGATGGCAATGGACAGCTGCAGCCGCTAGGCACGCGCGAGCGGGAAATCTTCGAAGAGATCATGTCTCTCGGCAAGGAATCATTCACGCGCGTCAACGGATTTCAGCACAACATCGCCGCCGGCCGCGAAAATGAATGGCGCTGCCGCGCGGGCTCGCGCTACCTCTATATCTGCGAGGATGGCCTGGTGCACTACTGTTCCCAGCAGCGCGGCTATCCGGGTGTCCCGCTCGCCGAATACACCGCCGAGCAACGCCAGCGCGAATTCCTTACCAAGAAAAGTTGCGCACCTCACTGCACTGTTTCGTGCGTCCACCAGATTTCGGTGGTGGATGCGTGGCGCGCTCCGCAAACCCTGGACGGCGGCCCGTCCGCTGCTTCGGGAACTCTCGTTCAGGTCACAGGTCCCTCAGCCCGCGACTAGCACGCTCGAATTCTCCACAGGAAAATCGGAAGTTCCCATCCCGATTGTTCTTTCTGAATTTCGCAAAGGCGATATCATTTCCGGGAATCTGCCCGCGACGCGATCATGCTGAAACGTTTATTTTCTCATTACATTGCCGACGAAGTCCGCCCGATGCTAAGCCTCGCGATCCCTCTGGTGATGGCTGAGCTTGGCTGGATGACCATGTCAGTCGTGGACACCATGATGGTCGGCCGCCAGACGGATAGCGCGGTGGCGATCGGCGCCGTCAGCCTGGGGAGCATTGCGTATTACGTGGTGGCGATTTTCGGCACCGGGCTGATGCTGGGACTCGATACGCTGGTTTCGCATTCCTACGGCGCGGGTGATATGCACGACGCCCACCGCTCGCTCGTGAACGGCGTTTACTTGAGCCTCGGCCTCGCGCCAGTGCTGATGGCAATCGTGCATTTCTGGGAGCCGGTGCTGCGTTCTCTCGCGATTCAGCCGTCGGTGCTGAATCAGGCGATTCCGTACCTGCGCGCCCTCAATTGGAGCACGCTACCGCTTTTGCTCTATTTCGTCTTCCGGCGGTATCTGCAAGGAATCAATTTGGCGAAGCCGGTGATGTTTTCACTGGTTACGGCGAACCTCGTGAACTTGGGGGGCAATTGGGCGCTTATCTACGGCCATTTAGGACATCGAGCGATGGGCACCGTCGGTTCGGGCTGGTCCACTTGCGTTGCTCGAATCTACATGGCTGCCGTTCTGATGGCGTATTGCGTGTACTACGACCTGCGCTACAAGGCTGGCCTGCGCCATGCCTCCCCGTGGCCGCATCTGCCGCGCGTCTGGCGGCTGCTGAGCCTGGGATTTCCGGCGGCGATGCAGCTGGGGCTCGAGGTGGGCGTGTTCGCAGTGGCCACCGCGCTGATCGGCCGGCTGGGAGCGATCCCGTTGGCGAGCCATCAGATTGCGCTGAACACGGCGAGCTTTACCTATATGGTGCCGCTGGGGCTGGGCTCGGCGGCAGCGGTGCGCGTGGGACAGGCGCGCGGCCGCCGCGATGCGCACGCAGCGAGCCGAGCCGGCTGGACCGCGATGGCGATGGGCGCGAGCTTCATGACGTGCACCGCGCTCGTTTTCTGGTTCGCGCCGCGCGCGCTGGTGCGCATCTATACGTCCGACCCGGCGGTGATCAAGGCTGCGAGCGGGCTGCTCTTCGTTGCCGCATTCTTCCAGCTTTTTGACGGCCTGCAGGCGGTAGCCACGGGTGCGCTGCGCGGCGCGGGCGACACGCGCACGCCGATGATCTGGTCGGTGGCGCTTTACTGGCTGGTGGGGCTGCCTGTCGGAGCGTATCTTTGCTTCCGCGTCGGATGGGGCGCGGCGGGATTGTGGACCGGGTTGTGCGTGGCGTTAATCTTAATCGGATCAGCGTTGCTCTATTTTTGGCACCGCAACGAAAAGCGATTTGCCGCAAGCACGATTCCAGCGTCGCAGTAGTGGGACAGTTTTAAGAAAACCAACCATTGCCGACGGGCGCTCGTCGGTTTACCGCGTTATTCGGGGATGCGGACTTTGCGTCCATACCCAACCGTATCTATTGGCATGCGTTAATGTTTCTAAGGGTATAATCCAGCCCCAAATGGCGCTGACCTCGGGCACTCGCCTCGGGCCCTGCGAAATTCTCGCTGCTATCGGCGCGGGCGGAATTGCTGAAGGTTCGAGCGCATGGCTTCGGCCTGAACCGAAAATGGTACGCGGAAAGTGAAGCCCGAGCGCTGGCAGGAAGTAAAGGAAGTTCTGGCCGCGGCGCTCGAAAAGCCGCCGCGCGACAGAGCCGCGTATCTCGATCAGGCCTGCACCGATCCGTACCTGCGCCGCGAAGTCGAATCGTTGATCATCGCGCACGGGCAATCCGACAGCGCGTTCATGGAGGCGCCGGCGGTGGAATCGCCCAACATCGAAGCGTTGAAGAGCGGCTCCCGGCTGGGCAACTTCGAAGTTATTGCCCGGATCGGGGCAGGCGGCATGGGGGTTGTCTATTCCGCGCGCGACATGACGCTGGGGCGCACCGTCGCCATCAAGGTTCTTCCCAACGCCTTCCTGAACGATTCGCAGCGCCTGGCTCGATTCCAGCGCGAAGCGCGCGTCCTCGCCTCGCTCAATCATCCCAATATTTCGACCGTCCACGGTCTGGAGCAATCGGGCAACACCAGCGCGCTGATCATGGAGCTGGTGGAAGGTCCGACGCTCGCCGATCGCATCAAGCAGGGACCGATTCCGATTGAGGAAGGACTGCCGATTGCGAAGCAGATTTGCGAGGCGCTGGAATACGCGCACGAACGCGGCGTGGTACACCGCGATCTGAAACCGGCCAACGTGAAGGTGACGAGCGGAGACGCGGTGAAGGTGCTCGACTTCGGCCTGGCGAAAGCGATCCAGGGCGATGGAAGCGAAATGGATCCTGCCAATTCACCGACGATCAGCGCGATGGCTACGCAGGCGGGAGTGTTGCTGGGAACCGCAGCGTACATGTCGCCCGAGCAGGCGAAAGGAAAAGCGGTGGACCGCCGCGCGGATATTTGGGCGTTCGGGTGCGTGCTGTACGAAATGCTGACGGGAGAAATGGCGTTTCGGGGCGATTCGACGACCGATACGCTGGCTTCGGTGATTCGTACGGAGCCCGATTGGACGCTGCTGCCGGCCCTGACACCGCAGCAGGTGCGGGTTCTTTTGCGCCGTTGCCTGCAAAAGGACGCGCGGCAGCGTTTGCAGGCGATCGGAGATGCGCGGATCGCGCTGGATGAAGTTCTTTCTGGCGCGCCCGATGCGGCGCTCGCGGGCACTCCGCCAGCAATCAGAAGTCGCTGGCGCAGCGCGCTTCCGTGGGCCCTCGGGGGCGTTGCCACCGTAACGGCCCTAGTTCTCTTGCTCATCCTGATCGCCATCGTGAACGGGCCCTCGCCCGTTTCTGGTCCACTCGTCTGGAAGCAGATCACTTTTTCTACCGACCACAAATGGGGTCCCATCCTCACGGATGGAACACGGCTCTATTTTCACAGCCAAGACGGTCCGGTGGAAATGTCCGTGAACGGCGGCCCGACGGCCGCTCTGCGAGCTTCCGCCGCAGGCAGGATGATGGACATATCTCCGGATGGATCCGAAATGCTGGCCTGGAGAAATGACCCGAGCGACGAAACAGGTCGAGGCTCGCTTTGGTCCGTTCCCGTTCTCGGAGGGTATCCAAGGATGCTCGGGAACCAAATCGCTCGCAGCGCCCACTGGTCGGCGGACGGCCGGATGCTGGTGTATGCCGATCTGAATTCCGTGTACGTTGGCGATGGGGATGGGGCGAATGTGCGAAAGGTGTGGGACGCCCCGGGTGAGGTTGACACAGCTTATTTCTCGCCCGATTCCGGCTTCATTGCTGCGACCGTCGTGGAAGGCATACAAGGAGCGAAGATATGGGAGTTGAAATCTGACGGAGGGTCGCCGCATCGGCTTGATCTGGACTGGCCGGAGGACGCAGATCAGTCGGACGGACAGTGGACAGCGGATGGGAAACACTTCATCTTCCTATCCTCGAGGGGTGGGCAACGAAACATTTACGAGGCGATCCGACCGCCCTGGTTCGCGTTTTGGAAAAAGTCCTTAGCGGTAAGGTTAACGGAGGGCCAGGTTGATGTGTTGGCGACGACGCCTTCTCGCGATAGCGCGGGACTACTTGTGGTTGGGGAGATTGCCCAGGGAGCGATGCAAGCATGGGATCCCGCACAGAAGAGATTCCTGCCCTTTCTGGGTGGTTTGGCCGCAACGGAGTTCGTCATCTCACCCGACAAGAAGTGGATGGTATTTGTGGACTATCCCCAGCATCATCTCTGGCGCAGCCGATTGGACGGGAGCGAGAAATTCCAACTAACCGACTCTTATTCGGTCATGCCGCAATGGTCCCCGGATAGTAAAAAGATCGCCTATTCCGATTGGAACCAGATCTACGTGATATCGGCTGACGGCGGCAGTCCGGAAAAACTGATTCCGCATCCCAACCAGGACGTTCTACCAAATTGGTCACCGGACGGGAAATCGATCGCGTTCAATGACTATCCGCTTCCAGGCCAGTTTATCGGAATCAAAATTCTCGATCTTGCCTCGCGGAAAATATCCATCATGCCCGGTTCGCTGGGCTTTATTGCTCCCACGTGGTCGCCCGACGGTAAGCATATGGTAGCTTGGGGCTATAATCCAACGCGTGTGATGCTCTACTCGACGCAAACGGGAACGTGGACGGTGCTTAGGATCTTCGACCGCCAGGCGGGGAATTGGGTCTGGTCGAACGACAGCCAGTATTTGTACTTCGACATGCCGAATGCCGGTCCAGAGCAGGTGCGCGGATTCTATCGGCTGGCAATCGCGGACGGAGCGTGGAACCGGATAGCCGCTTACGATCCTCTCGCTGTAATCGGAAACGCCGGACAGGGCGTCTTTCCCAGCATTACTTCGGAAGGCCAGCCCGCCATCATGATCGACACAAGCGTCGACCAGATATACTCAGCAAAGTGGAACTAGACTTCATCTTTGCATTCAGGGACACCCGGAGATTCGCTCTTCCATTTCCATTGCTCCGGTCTATGAAGGGCGGAGCGGCCGCCAACTCCTGATAAGTCGAATCACTGGACAAGTGGTTCACTCACGCGCTTCGCTGGCGCCTTGAGACATCGCAAGCCGCGGTGATATCCTGCTGTTCCGTCGCATATAGCTCAAACAATCTATCTACCACCATGCGCAGACCGATAAACCCCGTCGGCTAATAATCAATGGCCGCCACCGCCGAGTACGCTCGTCCCCTGCCTCAGATCAATCCGTGGCTCATCGCCGTCACCGTGATGATGGCCACGTTTATGGAAGTATTGGACACCAGCGTAGCGAACGTCTCGCTGCCGCACATCGCGGGCAATCTTTCGGCGGGAGTGGACGAAAGCACCTGGGTTCTCACTTCCTACCTCGTCTCCAACGCGATCGTGCTGCCGCTGACCGGCTGGTTTTCCGCAATGTTTGGCCGCAAGAGATTCTTCATCGGCTGCGTGGTGATCTTTACTCTCAGCTCGCTGCTCTGCGGCTTGGCGCCTTCGCTGCCGATGCTGGTCCTGTTTCGCGTTATTCAGGGAGCGGGCGGCGGAGGAATGCAGCCGGTGTCGCAAGCGATCCTGGTGGACAGTTTCCCGCGGGAGAAGCAGGGAATGGCGATGGCCGTGTACGGGATGGGAGTCGTAGTGGCGCCGACGCTCGGTCCCACGCTCGGCGGCTGGATCACGGACAACTACTCGTGGCGATGGATTTTTCTGCTGAACGTGCCGGTGGGAATACTCTCCTTAATATTGATTTCACTTCTCATCGTTGAGCCCGGCCACGCCATCCACAGGACGCTCAAACAGGGCCTGAAGATAGACTTCATCGGCCTCGGCCTGCTGGGCGTCGGCCTGGGATTTCTGCAGATCGTGCTGGACAAGGGACAGCGCGACGATTGGTTTGGTTCACCGTTCATTGTGTGGGGCACGGTGATCACCGTCATTTCGTTGATTGCCCTGGTGATTCGCGAGCTATCCATTGCAAACCCGATCGTGGATCTGCATTTATTCAAAGATCGAAATTTCGCGATATCCACCTTCATGATGTACACGCTCGGATTCGTCTTGTATAGCACCACTCTTCTGCTTCCGATCCTGATGCAAACGTTGATGGGTTACACAGCCATGGAAAGCGGGCTCGTCCTGCTGCCGGGTGGGCTGCTGCTGCTCGGAATTCTTCCCTTCGTAGGAATTCTCCTGGGGCGCTTTCAGCCGCGATGGATCGTGATCACCGGGCTCGTCGTGATGGCCACGGGATTATTCCAGTTATCGCATTTAAGTCTATATGCGGGCGCGCGCTCCACCGTTTTCGATTGGGCCATTTCGCGGATGGGCACGGCGTTTCTATTCGTACCGATCAACGTGATGGCGTTCTACTTCGTGCCGAAGGGGAAAATGAACAACGCCTCCGGGTTGATCAATCTTTCCCGCAATATTGGCGCGAGCACAGGCATTTCATTCGTGACCACGATGCTCGACCGCCGCGCCCAATTCCATCAGGATGTCCTCTCCGGCAATTTACAGGGGAGCAACCCGCATTTTCAGGGGGCGCTGTACCGGATCACGCACATGTTGATGAGGCATCAGGCGGACTCCGTCCACGCGGCGGTCCAGGCAAAGGGCATGGTCTATCAGGAGCTGCAGCGGCAGGCAATGATGCTTTCGTTCGTGGACAATTTCCGCACGATGGCAATTATTTGCGTGTGCGTGATTCCCTTGATGTTGATGATGAAGGGCCGCAAGTAAGCGATCTCGCCTCTACGAAGACCGACGCGCGAGAATTTTGACGAACGAGCCAACCCGAAGCTCTTCTTGCGTCAGTCCCGTCAGAGTCTCCACCTCGTCCGCCGCCAGTGCGCCGCAATGGATTGCCTGTAAGAAATAGTTGAGCAAGCCCTGCACCATCGCGGCATCGTCGAATACCTGACCGATACGCGTTGCCTGCGCGGCCTTCTCGATGAAGTTCCGGAGGCGCGCCGCGGACGAATCGAGGTTCTCGAGAAAAAATGAATAGACGGCCGCAAACCGGGCGGGAAGCTGCGCCGGATGCAGATCCCAACCCTGGTAGAAGCCGAGCTCAAGTGCGCGCCGCACATGCTCGAACTGCAGCTTCCACCCGAGATGAACCGTCGCGCGGTTTTCCTCGGTTTGTCGCGCGGTCAGCGCGCCGCCGTCCTTTGCGGCGCGGTAGGGCGGAATGGGAAGAATGTTCAGCGGGCCGTCGGCGATCCGTATTCCCGTCCCCGCAAGCGCCACTTGCATCACCTGGCGCGCAAAATCGGACGCAGGGTGCGTGCCCGCCTGACGCGGCGCCGCGATGTCCAGAGACGATGTGTAATCGTATGGGCCGAAGTGCGCCGCCACGCAGCGTCCCCTCGCCGCGCTCACCAGCGGCAGAAGATTGGCTTCCCCGCGCTCGTTGAAAATGGATTGCGAGGTCTCGACCATCAGCTCGATTCGAAGCGCGCCAGGTTCGAAATCGAGCATCGGTTCCAGGCGCGAGCAAATGTCGGCGAGCGCCGCGACCTCATCGGGCAGCGTGACCTTGGGTAGCGTGATGCAGAAGTTCTTCGGCAATGCGCCGCGCGATTTCGCGGCCAGCTCGGTCAGAAAAATATCCAAGGTGCGAATGCTGCGTTCGCGAAGCTCCTCGGTGAATGGCTTGATGCGAATACCGATGAAGGGCGGGAGTTCGCCGGCGTTCATTCCGGAGCTGACTTCGTTGGCCGCGGACGCGGCGTGGCCATCCTCTTCGTCATCTGGACGGTTGCCGTATCCATCTTCGAAGTCGAGCCTGAAATCCTCGATAGGCTCCCGCCGGAGTTTGTCGCGCACGCGGCGATAGACCGTGTCCGCGAGCCACGCCGGGCGGTTTTCGCGCCGCACCGCTTGCGGATCGCTCTCGATGGACTTTGCGATGGCGGAGATCGCGTCAGCCGAAGCGGGCAGGCGGTCCGATCCCTGCAAGCCAATCGCTTTTGCGAAGACCACGAAATCGGGCGCGTATTCTTCCAGCGATCGCAGCGCGAGATCGCCGAGGCGGCGCGTGGTTCCGGCTCGAAACAGGTGCGCCCCGCCATACACCACGTGAATCGGCTGGCGGTCCCCGGACGGGCCGGGATAGCGCCGCTGGAATGCCTTGTGCGCCTGCTCGAGCCGTATGGCGATTGCGGCGACTGAATCAGCTGGCAACGTTCGTTTCATAGGCCTCTTGCGACCGGCGCAGTTCACACATGAAATTCGGCGATCGCTCTCCGGAGGTGCGATTCCGGGTTGTCCGAAAGTACGGGACAGGATACATTTGTTTATCAGGGCGCGAAAGTTCCAAGCGAATCACGATCGAGCCTGGCTGGAGTCCGGCCGTCCGCGCATCCAGCTCGGTTTGGCGCGCGCGACTGGCGGGCGCCAAACACCCATAAATGTTCGAAAGAATACTCATCGTTGACGATGAATCGGCAGCGCGATTGGCGCTCGCGACCCTGCTACGCCGCGAGGGTTTCGAAGTGCGCGATGTAGGCGACGGTGCTGCCGCGCTCACCGAGTGCGCCTCGTTTCGCCCGGACCTGATCCTCCTCGACATCGTAATGCCCGGCGTGGACGGCTTCGAAGTTTGCCGGCGCATCAAGGCGACGCCAGAGACCCGACTCACGCCCGTGGTCCTGATCACCGGGCTTTCGGCGACGGGAGACCGCATCCAGGGCATCAATGCAGGCGCCGACGACTTCCTCAGCAAGCCGATTGACTTCAACGAACTGCTTGCGCGGACGCGCTCGCTGCTGCGCTTGAAGCAGTACACCGACGAACTCGAGAACGCGGAGGGCGTGCTATTCAGCCTGGCACAGAGCATCGAGGCGCGCGATCCCTATACGTCCGGACACTGCGAGCGCCTCGCGGAAGTGTCGGCGCGGCTCGGGGAAAAACTGGGTTTGCCGGAAGAGGACATCAAGGCGCTTCGTCGCGCCGGTATCGTGCACGATATCGGCAAGGTTGTTGTGCCGGATTCAATCCTGCTCAAGCCGGGACCGCTCTCCGAAGACGAGATTGAAATGATGCGAAAGCACCCTGTGGTGGGGGAACGCATTTGCGCCCCGCTCAGGACGTTTCGCCTGGTCCTGCCGATCATCCGCCATCACCACGAGCGCCATGATGGCTCCGGCTATCCCGATGGTTTGCGCGGCGACGAGATTCCCCTGACGGCGGCCATTCTGCAATTGGCGGACGTGTACGACGCGCTGACGACGGACCGGCCCTACCGCAAGGCCTCGTCTCCGGAGGTCGCGCTGGACATCATGGAAAAAGAAGCCGCGCTCGGCTGGTGGGACCAAAATCTGTTCGACAATTTTCGCGAGATGATTGGCAACGGCCACTCGGCGCCAAAGAAGGTCGGCAAGGCAGCCACCTAGTCTTCAGGCTTTTCCGATCCGCTCGGCTCCCGCATAAACGACGAAGCGCCGTCCGCGCAAAAATCCAATCAGAGTCTGTCCGAGTTCGCGCGCGAGCTGCACCGCCAGGCTGGAGGGCGCCGAAACGGACGCGACGACCGGCAGACCCGCCACAATCGCTTTCTGCACGATCTCGAAGCCTCCCCGCCCGCTGACCAATAGAATTGTCTCGCCGAGTGGAACCCGCTCCTCCAACAGCGCCCAGCCGATTACTTTGTCCACGGCGTTGTGCCGGCCGATGTCCTCCCGCAGCACGAGTAATTTTCCCGCAGCATCGAAGAGCCCCGCAGCATGCAGGCCGCCGGTGCGCCCGAACACGGCTTGCGACTCCCGCAGCGCGTCCGGCAGGCGCACGAGTATCTCCGGGTCGAAGCGGAAATCCGGATTGGGCGGCGCGAGCGTTCTCGCGCGCACCGAATCGATCGAAGCCTTCCCACATATGCCGCAGCTCGACGCAGCGAAAAAATGGCGCCGCATCTTTTCGAAGTCGGGCGTGGATTCCGGCGCGAGTTTAGCGACGACCACGTTCCCGCGATTCTCCGCGGGTGTTTCGGCATCAGGCTCGAGAGCTTCGAGGGCGACGATTTGTGCGCGTCGCTGGACCAATCCCTCGGTAAACAAAAATCCCGCGGCCAATTCGAGGTCATGGCCGGGTGTGCGCATCGTCACGCTGAGCGGATCGTCGCCGATGCGTATTTCCAGGGGCTCCTCGGCCGCGAGATAGTCTTCCTTGCGGCGAATGGCGCCGTCGTCCCACTCGGAAACTTGTGTCAAATCAACGCTGCGGGGTTTTCGCGCCAAGAACCGTTCTCCGGATGCAATGGATGTATTTCCGATTCAATCGCACGGTCAAGCATACATCCGGCCTGCCGCGCGTGCCGCGCCTAAAAACGGATCTGGCTCGTCCCGAAGGAATCGGGACGAGCCAGAGGGGGCGTTGCTTGGTGTGAGGTGTGTTACGAGGAAATCTTTGGCCGCCTCACACGGATTGATGCGGGAGCACGACTCCCGTAGCGGGATCGAGGATCAGTCTCGACGTCTGGCCGTTGAAGTCGAACATGCCGTTGAGCCTGCCGGCCTTGACGTCACTCGAGTCGTTGCCGATGCGACCCAGATCCCAGTTGTCTTCTATGAACCGAAGAATGGACGACTGGTCGGTAGCCCGGTGATCAACGTAGTTCGATTTCGCGAAGGGAGAAATCACAAGCAGCGGCAGCCGCGGACCGTAGCCGCACCGGCCCTGGGTCCCGACCGCGTTCACAGAACCGCAATCACTGGTGCCGGCTAGAACATCGTCCGCCACCGCGGACTGATTGACGACCGGTCCGAGCACGTGGTCGTACCAGCCGTCCGAGTCGTCGTACGAGATAATGATCGCCGTGTCGTTCCAGTAGGGGCTGTTCATAACCGCGTTGATCACGCCCACGACGAACACCTGCTCATCAATGGGATCGGAATAGCCGGGATGGCCGTCCTGATACGCTGCGGCCTTCAGGTAGGTCACAACCGGAAGGCGGTCTTCGCCGAGCGCCGTCCAGAACGCGCTCAGGTCATACTGGTGATTTGCTCCGTCCGATGAGGTCCCGATCAGCGAAGGATTGCTCGGCCCGGCATGGTGCAGATTCTGCGTGCTTTTGAAGTACTGGAAAGGTTCGTGGTGAGGAATGTAGTCCCCGACAGTTTCCACGTCATCGTTGCCGGCCAGGCCGGTGTGATTCGCGCCACAGACCGCCTGTCCCTTCGCGTTGTAGGCCGTCGGTCCAAAGCCCCCCTGGAACCAGCCCCACGTGAGGTCCTTCGCGTTGAGCAGGTCGCCCACGTTCTTTCCCACGATCGAGACCATGGTGGTGGTCTGCAATTGGGGATTCGTAAGCACGCACTCATCGCCTGCGGGCCGCGGGTCCCCGATGATGGGTCCCACGGTAACGCCAAGCGAGCCGTTGGCGATGTTGCCGGAGGGGCTGGCAGTAGCGCCATTCGGCTTCGTCGGGAAAAGAGTTGCCGTGGCAGTTGTTCCCGCGATCAGGTTGAGAGCTCCCACCGCAGACGGGCCGAACATCGTGCCATAGGAGTTGTCGCTCATCGCAAAGTGCTGTGCGTAATTCCAAAAGGCTTGGACGGTGTTGCCGTCGAAGTAGCCCATCACCACGCCGTTGCCTTTGCCGTAGTCATTGCACGGAAACGCGGCCGAATTTCCCGATCCCGTGGATTCTGGGAACTTATCCATCAACCCATGGTCGAGCGCGGCCTGCTCGGGCGTGTAGCTGTGATTCTGGTCGCACGTCACCGACATCAAGCCGGTGTCCATACGGAAAGGCTGCGTCGAATTCGGATTCTCGTCCAGCAGTCCGCCGGCCAAAAGGTTGTTGACCCGCGGCGTATCGGGCCTCGCGTGGAATTGAGGTTCAGCTTCTGGATTCGTCGCGTGAGGATATGTGGCGAAATAGTGATCAAAAGAAACGTTTTCCTGAAAGATTACAATTACGTGCTTGATGGGTGTCGTGGTCTGGATTGCCGCGGCGGAATCAACGAACCCGCCGCCCTTCCTACCATCTCCGGCCAATAGGCTGCCCGGCATTACCAGGGCTATGTTGGTGGCCAGCGCTACGGCCGCCACGCGGCGAAGACACTCACTGATCATGTGTTCTCCTTGAGGTTTGGAAATATTCCGGTCTGATACCCGGCGGCCCCGCGGGGCTCGCAGCGGCACACCGCTGCTTTGAAGTCGCTCGGAATCAAACACGTGCATCAATGGGATACGCGGCGGTTGTTATTTCCTGATGACAAGCGCGTTAAAAACTGGCCGACCCCGTCGTTCTCCGATTGGCGTATAACTTGGCGGGTTCCTGCACAGGGGTTAGCAACCCGCACAATGGATGCAAAGTGCGAGACTTTATCCCGAGATTCGCTGCGTGCTGTTTCGGTACTACTCGAATCACGCCCATCATTCCTCCGTCTTCATGCTCGAGCAGATGGCAGTGATAAACAAACGTGCCGATCGCGTTTGGATCGCGGAAGTCCATTCGCAGCTTCACGCTTGGATACGCTCTGCTCTTGCCGTCCCAATATGCGACATTGATCGTATCGCGCAGGAACGGCTCATCCAGTGGCACGCCGTTCCATTCCACAAGCATGAAATGGATTTGATGGATGTGGAACGCGTGGAGTTCCTGCGTCCGGTTTTCGATAATCCAGTCCTCGACGTCTCCCTGTTGTACCTCGATGTTCGGGTTTATGTCGTTCGGATCGAATAGTTTCGGTTCATTACCTTCCACCGTGATGCAAAAATCGGTCGGACTATTCGGATTTGTGGGATCGTGCGGCTTTTCGGAAAAGTAAAGCAAGCGCGTTCGAGCAGGCTTGGCGTCGCCGGTCCAGACCGATGTCGGTCGCGGCAGCGGAATCGGAGAGGATGCCAATCGCGCCGGAGGTTCGGTTGCGTTTCCCTCGGCCACAATTGTCGCGAGTGGACGCGTCGGGTCGTTTTCGCCTGCCGGCCCGGTGTCAACTGTCCGCGTTACAAAACTCGCGCGCGTCCCTTCCGGTGGCCCCTTTACGATCATTTCCACTCGCCCCGCGGGCGGCAGCAGAACATGGCTTTCCCAAATGATGCGATTTCCCGACGTACCATTTTCATTGATTGGGATTCCGTCCAGCGATACAACGCCCATCATCTGCGGCTTGTTTTCGACCAGCATCTGTACGTCCAGATACGTGATCGCCGACGCGTTCAGGACGCGCCAAAGTTGTTTCTCGCCCGGCCGGATCTTGACCACCGCCGGCGGATAATTCGGGAATGCCACGGGCACAAAATTGATCGAGAGGTCCTTCGCCGGTTTGCCGCCGCCTGTGCCGGTATTCATGATGTCGCCCTCGGCGTCGCGCAATACAAGCGGCGCAGGCATCGAATCCGTCTTCACCGGCTCAGCGTCCGGATTCACCAGATCCTGATCGCGCACGATGAATACTCGCTCCGGCAATCCCGCCAATTCCCGGTTCGCTCGCTCGATTCCCTCCACAATCAGCGCGCCGGACGCTCCGCCCAAAACCTGTGCCTTCGTCAATCCATGAATGTGCGGGTGGTACCAATACAATCCCGGCGGCTCGTCCGGTGGTATCCGAAAGCGATACTCAAACGCCCCGTCGCCCGGCTGAATCATTGTGTTCAGCACGTCATCCTGATGGCAGACCGGCGGCACGGTCAGCCCGTGGAAATGAAGATTCGTCGAGACTGCCGTCATTTCGCCGCTTGCGCACGCCCCGGGCATGGCGTGCCTGGGCGGTTTGTCTACATTTGCTACGGCCGGGGAACTCATTTCGTTTTTCAGATGCAGAATCAGCAGGTCGCCGGGCTTGATGCGCAGAGTGGGGGCCTCCGCGCCGTCCTTGGACACATAGCAGTAGCTCGTCTGGCCATTTGCACCGACGAAGTTGCGGTAGGCAAGATCCACCCGCAGTACGCCATTCTGGCTGCGCAGATCCTCTGGCTCGCCCACCACGCTGCCAGCTGCAGGACGCAACGGGCACGGCCGCTGCGAACCCTGCTGCGCGAATGCGCACAGGGGAGCGGCGATAAAATACGCGAGCGCGGTAACAATCAAGAGCAAAAGTCGTGGCATTTGCTGTGGGGCCTTCACACCTATACCGCCTCAGAATAGTAATCGATTGTTAGGATTCCGTGACGCCGCGGTGAATAACAGCAGCGAGCCTTTCGAGATTTCTCCAGCGCGTCGCAGGCTGCTTCTCTTGCCTGTCCTTGACCCTTGCTGCTACACTGTCGCGGCAAGAGCTGGACTGCGCTCCTGCAATACTTCATTTAAAAGGTTTATCCATGTCTGGACACTCGAAATGGGCCACAATCAAGCACAAGAAGGCGGCTACGGACGCTCGCCGCGGCAAGATTTTCACCAAGCTCATTCGAGAATTGACCATCGCCACCCGCACCGGCGGAGCTGATCCGGTCACAAATCCCCGCCTCCGCACGGCGATTTTGACCGCCAAGGGCGAGAATATGCCCAACGACAACATCGAGCGCGCCATCCAGCGCGGCGCCGGCACTCTCGAGGGCGAGACGCTCGATGAGGTGACGTTCGAGGGCTACGGCCCCGGCGGCGTCGGCGTGCTGGTTCAGGTGGTCACCAACAACCGGAATCGGATCGTCAGCGAAGTCCGCCACATGTTCTCGAAAAACGGCGGCAACATGGCCGAAACTGGAGCGGTCGGCTGGATGTTCCAGCGCAAAGGCGACATCGTTGTCCCCAAGGAACAGGCGGACGAAGACAAGATGCTGAGCATTGTGCTCGACGCTGGTGCGGAAGATCTTCGCGATGATACTTCCTTCTGGGAAGTGACCACGCCGCCCGAAGCCATGGAAAAAGTCCGCGAGGCTCTCGTTGCTGCTGGAATCACCCCGTCTTCCGCCGAGGTTGCCTTCGTGCCGCAGAACCACGTCAAGCTGACCGGGGCGCAGGCGCAGCAGATGCTGCGGATGGTCGAAACGCTGGAAGATCACGATGACGTCCAGCACGTCTACGCCAATTTCGACATAGACGAAAAGGAAATCCAGGCGGCGATGGCCGGATAGTTTGCATCGCGCAGCGTGGCATCGAGAAATCACTTCCCTCCGGTTCCGGCCCGCACGTACACTTGTGCCGGTCAACATGTCGTCCCATCCGATTCCCGCGAGTTCGAGCGGTCGCAAGCTGCGCGTGCTGGGCGTGGATCCAGCCGTCGCGGGCGCGACTGGGTACGGAGTTATTGAAATAGATGGCAAGCACGCGCGGCTCATGCGATTCGGAGCCTTGCGGCTTCCGGCGCGGGCCACTTTCGCCGTCCGTTTGCGCGAAATTCATTTCCTGATTTCCGGCCTTGTCGAGCAATTTGCGCCGGACGCGGTAGCCGTCGAATCCGTGTTCACCGCGCTGAATATCAGGACGGCCCTGAAGCTCGCGGAAATGCGCGGCGTAGTGCTGCTGGCCGCGGCGCAGGCCCAAATCCCGGCGCACAGCTATTCGCCGAGGGAAGTAAAGGCCAGCGTCGCCGGATTTGGCGGCGCTTCCAAGCAGCAGATCCAGCAGATGGTAAAATCCCTGCTCGATCTTCCCACTTGTCCCGAGCCTGCCGATGCCTCCGACGCCCTGGCCGTCGCGCTTTGCCACGCGCAAATGTCTCGTGCGCGGGATCGCCTTGCGGCATCTCTCGGGCGCGTGCGCGTTTCCCTGCTTGCGGGCAGCATTTCCGGCGCACCACGCATCTCCATCCCTCGCGGACGATGAACTCCTTTTCGCTCCATCGTTGGCTCCCGGCTCTGGCCGTCTCCTTGTGTCTGCTCGCGGTCGTGTTTGCCGCGCCAGTCGCCCATGCTCGAGTTCCGGCGGCGAATGCGACCGTCACGTTTCGCAAAATATTCAAATCGAGCTTTCCGGAATTTGTGGAAATCAAGGTGAACGATTCCGGCTCCGGCACTTGCGACATCCGCCAGCTCAACGAAGAAGCAAATCCTCGGGCCATGCAGATTGATGCGCCGCTTGTGCAGGCGATATTCAACCTTGCCACGAAGCTCCATAACTTCGACGGCGTGGACCTCGAAATGCATCGCCGGATCGCGAACCTCGGCGAAAAAACTTTCGTCTACGACCGCGGCGCCGAATCGCATCACGTTACTTTCAACTACACGCTGAACCGCGATGCCGCGGCGCTCCTGGGCATATTCGAAGGGCTTGCGCGCCAGCAGACCTATCTTTTCGATCTCGACCGCACCATGCATTACGATCCTCTGGGCGTCAACGATGTGCTCCTGCAGATAGAGAAGGACTTGAACCAAAAGTTGCTTCCCGAACCCGGGCAATTCCTGCCGTTGCTGGATCGCGTGGCTGCCGATCAGCACTTTATTGATATCGCTCGCGACCGCGCTCGCAAGCTGGCGACACTTATTCGTTCCTCGCCCTGAACCGGAGGTGCAAGTATTGCGCTTTTCGCCGAAGGCCCATCCATCCTCCGCGGCACCTGCTAGCATCTCAGCTATCCGAAATACTAGAATTGGGCCCCGGAAAGTGCTTGAGCGATGCGCGGCGTCAGGCTAGACCGACGCTTCGTAGCTGGTTTTTGCCGTTTCTTCGCTCGGCGCTCAGCCATATTTTCGGAACTTTTGATTCACTGGACGGGAATGATGACCATGCCACTCAAATACAAGTCCGCAGTCGCGTTGTTGCTGGTTCTTGCATGTCTCTCACTTCTACCTGCCGGCGCCTCCGCGCAGACGAGCGCCGTCCAGCCCCGTATTACTCAGGCGGTGGACGCGACTAATCTCGTCACGATGCCCGCAAGCGTGCATCCGCTGGCCCGCGCGGAATTCGACCGCGGCGCCGTGCCCGGCAGCCAGCCCATTACCCGGGCCATGCTGCTGTTGCAACGCTCGCCGGACCAGGAGGCTGCGCTCCGGCAATTGATGGACGCCCAGCAATCGAAATCATCTCCCAGTTATCATCAGTGGCTCACTCCGCAGCAATTCGGCCAGCAATTCGGCCCGGCGGACCAGGACATTCAAACAATCACCTCCTGGCTCGGATCGTACGGTTTCAAGGTCGCAAATGTTTCCGCCGGACGCACGATCATCGAATTCTCCGGCACGGCTGCCCAGGTACAGTCGGCATTTCACACTGCGATTCACGCCTACGAAGTGAACGGTGAAAAGCACTTCGCCAATTCCAGTCCCGTGCAGATCCCGGCCGCGCTCGCGCCGGTCATCGCTGGAGTGGTTTCGCTGCACAATTTCCCCAAGCATCCCGAGAGCCACGTCATGGGCGTCTTCAACAAGGCGAAGGCGACAGGCGAAGTGAAGCAGTTGGTGCCTTTCGGTCCGGCCCGCGCTGGCAGTTTCCCCAGCGCTGATTTCACTTTTGCATTCAACGGCTGCTCGGAGAACGGCAGCAACGTTTCCACGAGCAACTCTTGTTTCGCTGTCGGTCCTGCTGATTTCAACACCATCTACAACGTCCCCTCGAACGTGGACGGCACCGGCGAATCCATCGCCATTGTCGGCGATTCCGAAATTTGTACCGCGAATTCCCCTGATTTCAACACCCAGTATTTTGGGCCGAGCGGAACCCTGATCACGTGCTCTTCCGACGACGTGGCTACCTTCCGAAGTTTGTTCGGGCTGGCTGCGAATCCGCCCAACGTGATTCTGGATGGCCCCGACCCGGGCTTCAATTCGGACGAGACCGAAGGAGATTTGGACGTGGAGTGGTCCGGCGCGGTCGCTCCTAAGGCGACCATTGATTTCGTGATCGCCGAGACAACCGAGGTCTCTGCGGGGATCGATCTCGCAGCCGTAAACATCGTCAACAACAACCTCGCTCCGGTCATGAGCGAAAGCTTCGGAGGATGCGAAGCCAGCGTCACCAATTCGTTCTATAGCAGCCTGTGGGAGCAGGCCGCCGCGCAGGGAATCACTGTAATCATTTCCGCCGGGGACAGCGGATCCGCCGGATGCGACGACGAGAATACCGAGCAGACGGCAGGCCTCGGCCTCAACGTCAACGGGCTCGCCTCGACTCCCTTCAACGTGGCCGCAGGTGGCACGGACTTCGACTATACCCAGGCGAACTACGCCGCCACTTACTGGAACACGTCGAACGCCGCGAACACGCAAGCTTCCGCGAAATCGTACATCCCGGAAACAGTTTGGAATGACTCCTGCGCGCAAAGTTTCAGCACGACCGCATGCAGCTCGGCGTCAGCCAACTCAAGCTCCCTGAATATCGTCGGCGGCGGAGGCGGCCAGAGCAATTGCCTCAACTGGTCGGGCAATCAGGCCACGAATGGCGCCCTCGAGTGCGACGCTGCCTTTAATGGCTCGCCGCTTTTGGGATACCCGAAGCCGGCGTGGCAGCCCGTGGCCACTGCCAGCGGCCTGACCGTCGTGACGGACGTGACGCGCGACGTGCCGGATATTTCTCTGTTTGCCGCGGACGGCCTTGTGAGCGCCAGTTTCTATATCGTCTGCGAGGCCGATCTGGATGCCAACGATGAGCCCTGCAGCCTCGAGACCCAGCAGCCGTTCACGAGTTTTATCGGCGTAGGAGGAACCTCCTCGTCCGCGCCGACCTTTGCCGCAATCATGGCGCTGGTAAACCAGAAGCTGGGACGCCAGGGCAATGCCGACTACGTCCTATATTCTCTTGCCGCGAACCATCCAAACTCGTTCAACGATGTCGTCAAAGGAAATAATTCCGTTCCCTGCGCCGACGGGGCGCCCAATTGCAGCACCAACTCGGGCACCGGCGATTTGGTCAACTCAACGACTCCGGCATGGAACGCCGGAACGGGCTATGATCTGGCGACCGGGCTGGGTTCGATCAACGTCGGTAATTTGCTGACGAATTGGGCTACGGCTCAGGGGTTGTTTACTCCAACCGCTACCACGCTGTGCCTCGCGAAGGCGGCGACAGGCTCTCTGAGTTGCGCAGGCCCGCTCACTGGCATTACGCATGGACAGAGCGTCTTCGTAAACATCGGCGTCACCCCATCGCCCGGCACCTCAGAACTTACCAAGCCTGAGGATGCCGCGCTGATTGGGACGTTTACGACCGGCACGCCGGGATGCGGTGTGCCCGGTTGCACTACCTCGGGTGTTGACCGGTTTGCGGTTGACCTCGGTACGGACGTGAACGCTGGAACGGCCGTCAATGCAGACATTTATCCGCTAACGAACGGTACGATCACTGGCACCTCAACCAAATTTCTGCCGGGCGGCACTTACACCGTGGTGGCGCATTATACGGGTGACGGCAAGTTTGGCGCCAGCGATTCGCCTTCGATCTCCGTGACCATAAGTGCGGAAAACAGTACGGCAGGCGTAACCGTGGGCACCGTCAATTTCCTCGCAGGCACCGTCTCCCCGTTAACTACGAGTCCGCCTTCCGTGCAGTACGGTGACTTCAACCTGGTTCGCGTGGACGTGGTGGGAAATTCTTCCGGCCAGGAAACTGCAACCGGCGCCGTCGCGATTACCGACGCGATCGGCGGGGCGGCAGCGGGTCCGATCTTGGGTCCCTCGGGCGCTGCAGTCCCGAGCTTCACACTGAACTCGGAGGGCTATCTCGAGGATCAGACCGCGTTTCTCGCCGTTGGCACGCATAAGCTTGTCGCGCAGTATACGGGCACCAGCGGCAGCGGAGACGGAAGCTATAACGCGAGCTCCAATTCCAGTGCGGTCTCGCTCACTGTCACGCAATGCAATACCGCGACTACAATTACGACGCCTCCCATCACAGTTCCATCCGGCACGCAGGTCACGATCGTAGCGGTAGCGGATAGCGCTACGGCAAGTAACCCCTCCGGCGGTAGCTCGGGTGCCAACATGACTGGATCGCTTTCTTTTACCAGCACCGCGGGAGGCGCGGTCTTCCGGCCGATCGGGCCTCGATCGTCGCCGCCAGGCTGGCCGAGCTGGGTGGCCGCATTGGGATTGTCGTTGGCGCTTCTCTACCTTCTCGTGCTTTTCCCCGGGAGACGTCGCCGCTGGGGACTGGCACTCACGACTCTCGTGCTGGCAGGAATCATCGGAACCACGGTCAGCTGCGGTGGCGGAAGCGGCGGAGGCGGTGGTGGGGGTGGCGGCGGAGGCGGTGGCTCGACGAATTTGGGCAGCTTTGCTGTTCAACCCGGGTTGGACACCGAAGGATTTGTCGCCGGCGAAGCTTCCGTTACCTTTGTTCCCACGAAAACGGGGAACGTCACCGTGACCTACAGCGGAGACACCAACTACAAGGGCTCGACTTCTACTTCGGTAAGAATCACGGTGCAGTGAGCCTGGAGAGAGTCATGGCGGTCGCGCACCGCCGTGACTTTCCTTTCGCATTGCCGATGAGAGATCAGCGGCGACGGTAACAGCCAATCGGCCAAGAAATCGAATCGTAGTTCACTAGTCACACACCGTCCGAAGTATGTTCGGAGCCGTGATAGCATTCGAGCGGGATGACGACTCTCAAACCAAAATCTGTATCCGCGATCCTCGTCGCAATTGTCTGCAGTTCTCTCCTTTTCCTCGCCGCGCGCTCCTCCGCGCAGACCGCCAACATTCAGTCTCGCATCACGCAGACTGTGATCGAGTCTCAGCGGACTGTCTTGCGCGGCAATACGCATCCTCTCGCCCGGCCTCAATTCGACCGTGGCGCCGCACCGTCAAGTCTCGCGATGGACCAGATGTTTCTGATCCTGAAGCGTAGTCCCGCGCAGGAAGCCGCGCTCGAAAAACTGCTGGCCGAGCAACAGGACAAATCCTCGCCCGAGTACCACAAATGGCTCACGCCCATCCAGTTCGGCCAGTTATTTGGCGCCTCGGACCGGGACATTCAGAAAATCTCGTCCTGGCTTACGTCACACGGTTTTTCGATCAACAACGTTTCGAATGGCCGGCTGTTGATCACGTTTTCCGGCACGGCCGGCCAGGTGGAGGAGACCTTTCACGCGCCGATCCACAAGTTTGTCGTCAATGGCGAACAGCATTGGGCGAACACAAACGACCCCGATATTCCCGATGCGCTGGCGCCCGTAGTCGCCGGCGTGCGATCGCTCCACGATTTCTACCCCAAGCCCATGCATCGCGCGAAGCTTGCCGCCGCGCCGAAAATGACCGGCGGAGTGAAGCCGCAATTCACGACTGCCGCGGGCGGCAACGGATGCAACGTATTGAGCTCGCCCTTCTGCTTTGGATTGGGTCCCACCGATTTCGCCACCATCTACAATGTCTTGCCGGTGTGGAACGCCGGCTACGATGGCAGCGGTCAAACCATCGCGGTTATGAGCGACAGCAACATCAATATTCAGGATGCCCGCGACTTCCGGTCCATCTTTGGCCTGCCGCCGAATGACCCCGTCGTGATTGTTCCGCCTGGAGGCAGCGATCCGGGCCTTCAGGCAAAGGGTGACGAGATCGAGGCCATTCTCGACGTGGAATGGTCGGGTGCCGTCGCCAAGAATGCGACCATTGAACTCGTGACTTCAAAGTCCACGCTGGGCCAGTTCGGAGGCGACCTCGCTGCGGAGTACGTCATAGATTTTCCGAATTCGACGCACACGAATTCGAGCACGGGTCTCACTCCGATCCTCAGCGAGAGCTTTGGAGACTGCGAACTCGATCTCGGCACGGCCGGGAACGCCATGTATAACAATTTCTGGAGCCAGGCCGCAGCCGAGGGCATTACCGTTCTTATCTCTTCGGGCGATAACGGAGCTGCCGGTTGCGACGTCGAGGAGGTCAGCGGTTCTCCCACTCAGGCGGCTCAGTTGGGCCTCGCCGTAAATGGGATTGCTTCCACACCTTTCAATGTTGCTGTGGGAGGCACGGATTTCAATGACTTTACCAATTTCTGTGCGTCCTGGAATCCATGCGATAGCGGAGCGAACGCGCCGATCACGCAAGCATCCGCCATATCGTATATTCCGGAAACCACTTGGAACGACTCCTGCACGAATTCCGTTTTCATCACGGGCTTCAATAGCCAGTTCGGCTCCACGTCGCAGGCAGTCTGTAACAACTCCACGATTGCGGGTCGCGGCTTTGTGGTGCCCGTGGGCGGTTCGGGCGGTAAGAGCGCCTGCATCACTTCCAATGGAACTGTGGCGACTTGCGCGGGCGGAAATCCAAAGCCTGCATTTCAGAACGGCGTCACTCCCGATGCTGATACCACGCGCGACATCCCCGATGTTTCCTTGTTCGCCGGCGACGGCGAAATCTCGGCGAGTTTTTATGTCGTGTGCGAAAGCGATTTTCCGGGCATCAACGGCGCCGCGTGCAGCCTGACCACTGGCAAGTACCTTGAGGTTGGCGGAACGTCCGTTTCTACTCAGGTTTTTGCCGGCATCATGGCTTTGATAGACCAGAAGACGGGTTCACGGCAGGGCAACGCCAATACCGTGATGTACTCCCTGGCGAAGGCCGAATTCGCTGCGAATTGCAACGCGAACTCTCCTCCTCCCGGCACGTGCGTTTTCAACGATATAAACAGCGGAGGGACGATCCTGATGCCCTGCGCCGCTGGCAGCCCGGATTGCACCGTCAACGCCGCCGGCTTGCAGCCGTTGCCTCGGCGAGTGAAGTGGCCGGCGGTAACGACGCTCGTCACGCTCGTTTGCATTCTTTTCATCGGAGCGTTCCTGATTCGTTTCCGCGGAAACTCGCGAAATTGGACCACGGCAATGGCTCTATTTGCAGTCGTGGCATTGGCCGCGAACGCTGGTTGTGGCGGTGGTAGCGGTGGAGGAGGCGGCGGCGGTGGAGGCGGAGGCGGCGGTACGCCATCGTTCGGCATACAATCCGGCGGCTCCGCCTACAATGCGGGTCCCGGCTATGATCTGGCCACTGGGCTCGGCTCTGTGAACGTCGAGAATCTGGTCATGGCCAGCGGTTGGGCGGCCGTGCCAGACGCTCCGAATACCAGAACTCCGATGACTCGCAATCCTGCCAGTCTCGTCGAACATCGAAATTGGCAAGCGGCCGCAAGAGCCATCGCGATAACCTGCGTTTTCTGCCTCGGCATTCTGCTGATCGGGTTCCGCCAAAGGTCCCGGCGATCGAACGCAGCCCTGGCTCTGGTCGCATTTGGTTTCTTGGCGTTGAGCGCTGGGATAATTCGCGCCGGCTTCTCCGGCGCGTCAAGCCGCTTGGACCGCGGGTCGACGCTGCCCAAGTTCCCTAGTTTCAGGTAACGATAATTCCGGCGTAGCCCACGACCTCGTCGAGGTCGCCGTTTACGTCGCCCGATGTAGCGTAGCGAACCAGCGTCGCTTCCTTCGCTCCCAATTCGCGCGCGGCCACGAGCATCGCCACCGTCGCTGCATACCCGCACATCGTGATTCCCTCGCCCCGCACCGTGTCGTAAAGCCCTCGCGGATCGAGCGCCAGGATGCGCGCGATCGCTTTTTCGTCCTTCGCCCGCGTCACAGCGTCGCTTTCGTAGTGATTCATATCCGAGCTGGCGATCACAAGCACCGGCTCGCTCGGCGCCTTCGCCACTTGCGCGACCGCTCGCCCCAGTTCCTCCATCGCGCCGTAGCGATCCGTCGCCAGCACGACCGGCACGAACTGAAAATCCGGCGCGACCCGCTGCAGGAATGGCAGCTGCACTTCCAGCGAATGCTCGCGCGCGTGCGCTACTGTGTCTTCCCGCAGCAGTGGACAGGCGCGCGCCAATTCCGCAGCCATCGCAGAATCAATCCGCGCATCGCCAAGCGGCGTCTGAAAACTTCCCTCGGTGAGGATCGCCATCGCCTGGCCTTGCGGGAAATGCCGCGGACCCAGCAGAATGCAGTGCGCAGGAATCTCGAGCGCGGAATAAACGGCCCCTGCAACGCCGCCCGAATAGACGTAACCCGCGTGCGGTACCACACACGCGATCGCTCGGCGTTTCTCGGTCGCGCTGGAAGTGAACTCCTCGATCTGGCGAGTCAACTCTTTCGGGTCGGATGGATAGAAGCGTCCGGCAACGGCAGGCGGGCGAATCATGGTTTTGCGAGTGACGCGTGGAACAGCAGTAATTCTAGAGCGGCTTCGACGGCTTGCCGTGAATCCTGAGCGCTATCGTTTGTCCCGGCATGAAGAGGATGCCCACCTTGTCGCCGTACTGGAATCCTCCGCTGTCGAGAATCGCCTGCATCCTGTCTTTCATCTCGGGCGAAAAATTGAAGGTGTGAATCATCATCCCGTTTTTCTGCTCGCGGACGATGATCGTCTGCGCATCCGCGTGGATCACTTCCGCTTTCAGCCAGTTTGAGCCCTTCGGCGTGGGTTCCGGTATCACCGCATTGATGATCTTCGTGACGATCGGCTCCACCACCGTCGCAGCGGCGGTTTCCACGGCTTGCGGGACTTGCGCCCGGGCGGGGCTCGCGGACAGCGTCAGCGCCATGGCAAGCGCGAGCGAAATGCCGAGGATCTTATAGTTCTTCATCGAATGAGATCTTCAGTGACTTCAGGAATTTGATGTCTTGCGGCGTGATTTCCACCTTTGCCTCCGCGTGCTCTTCTTCCAGCGCCTCTTCGTCCACGCGAATGTGCAGCGATTCCAGGAAGCGGCGGTCCTGCGACGTCATCTTGGCGTCTGACGACGTCCTGCGCGCCAGGCCGATCGTGGCGTCCAGCTTCAGCACGATATCGAATCCGGCCGCACGCACACCCGAGATGGCCTCCGCGATCCGCTCTGAATCCGAGACGGTGTCGTTGATGGCGTGTCCCAGCTCTCGCAGCAATTGCTTCATGCGGTCGTCGAGTTGCAAGGGGGTATTACCTCCTGTGAAACTCTTCCTACTCCAATTCTAGGTCTGGAGCAAGTCCGAAACAAGACCTCTGTGGGCCTCTGAATCGCCCCGGTTACCTGTCCCCCCGCCCAGCCGCACCGCTGCCATCGGGCCGTGTTTAGGGGGTCGGAGCTTCAGCTCCGACAAAAGTCCGGCGCTTTGCGCCGCACCAATGCGCAGATTCATTCGCAGCAAGTAGTCGTTTGGGAGCTTCGCTGCCGGCGTCAGCGCGCCTCAGACTCGAGCCCCCGACTCAAAATTACGCAGCGCTTCGAGAATTTGCTGGCCGTACACTTCTGTCTTGCGCTCGCCGAACCCGGAGACGCGCAGCAGTTCCGCGAGCGATCGGGGCCGCTTGCGGCAGAGTTCGTCGAGCGACGTATCGTGCATCACGATGAAAGCCGCAATGCCGTTCTGCTTCGCCGTGGTCCGGCGCCATTCGCGCAGGTATTCGCGCAACTCCGGATCCACGTCGCTGGCGATCTGCTTCTCGCCGCGCTTCGCCCCCCGCCCGGCTTTCTTCCGCTTGGGTTCCGCCGCTACAGCTGGTTTCTCCGTCAGCCACGCGGGTTCGCCGCTGCACGTGTCGCATGCCGAACACGTCTTCCATTTCGGACTCTCGCCGAAATGCGCGCAAATCTGATGATGGCGGCATTTCCCGGCCGCGACGAAACTGCGGATCTCGTCGTACCGCTGCCAGGCCCGGCTTTGCTCGGCCTGATCCGTCATTTCCTTGATGAAATGCACCAGCAGCGCCGTGTCCCGTTTCTGCCACAGCAGCAGGCAGTCCGCAGGTTGGCCATCGCGCCCCGCGCGCCCGGCTTCTTGGTAATACTGCTCGATGGATTTCGGCAGCGACAGATGAACCACAGTGCGCACCGCCGCCTTATTGATTCCCAATCCGAATGCGACCGTGCCCACCAGCACGCGCACTTCGTCCGACATCCATTTCTCTTGATTCGCCCTCCGCGTCGCCGCATCCATCTTCCCGTGATAACCGATGGCGGCGATTCCGCGTTCCTTCAGAAACTCCACGGTCTCTTCTACTCGCGCGATGGTCGGCGAGTAAACAATCGCGCTCCCGCCGGCATGCTTTCGCAGCGCAGTCAGTAGGAAATCCATCTGCGTGTGCGCGTCGCACGCCTTCACGATGTATTTCAAATTCGGCCGATGGAAGCTGGCGATATATTTATCGGGATCCCGCAGTTGGAGCTGGTCAATGATGTCGTGGCGCACGCGCCGCGTGGCGCTCGCCGTGAACGCCGCGATCGGGCACAGGGGAAAATTCAGCCGCAGCCTGCTCAACAACCGGTAGTCTGGCCGGAATTCGTGTCCCCACTCCGATATGCAATGCGCCTCGTCAATCGCGAAGAGCGATATCGGCACTTTCTGCAGCCATGCGAGAGTGTCTTCGCGCGCCAGCCGCTCGGGCGACACGTACAGCAGCCGGTATTGCCCCTCGCGCGCCTCGCGGATCACCGCGGATTTCTGCGATTCCGTCAACGAGCTGTTCAGCAGCGCCGCCGGAATTCCCATCAGGTCGAGTTGCGCCGCCTGATCCTGCATCAGCGCGATCAGCGGAGAAACCACCACCACGGTTTTCCCGGGCAACATTGCTGCCGGCAACTGGTAGCAGAGCGATTTGCCTCCGCCGGTAGGCATTACCACGCACGCGTCCCGGCCTCCGAGCAGGCTCCGTACGATTCGCTCCTGCATCGGACGGAACGAGTCATATCCCCAGTAGCGCCGCAGCGGCGCCAGCAGCTCTTCTTCGGTAACCATGCGTTCAGTATAGATGGTGCGTCCGCCGTTTTCGACACGCGTCGCTGATTCAGAACGGAAAGGAGCGTATGATTACAATCATGGTTGGCACCACACTTGCGATTCTCGCGCCCGCAATTGTGATTTCCACCATATCGTGGGGCCTGGATGCTGCTGCACGGCAGGCAAACTCGGCCAGCGCTCAGATGAACAAAGGGATTTCCGCACGTTGGACCATCATTGCACGCGGCTGTCTCTCAAGAATTTCGTAGACTCGGCTTTCATTCCTCACAGCCCCACTCGGGACACCACCCGAAAATCGTCTAGCGCGTTAGTTTGAAAAGCCCGACCGTGATCAACGGTCACTCGTCTGGCCACCGCGTTAATCAGGAGCGCGACGTATGAGCGATCCAATATCCTGCCCACGCGCTACACAGCGTGAGGTCGATGATGAGGAATGTCAGCGTTGCTGGGAGGAAGGAGCCGTCGTGCCTTTGTCCTTGGCTCATGTATCGCAAGGTCATTAGCGCATTCGGGTGGGCGGATAGAGCCGCGACAGAAGACACAACGGCTGAAAGCGCGAGGAAAGTCCAAGCGGTGGCATCCCATACCTTGGTAAAAATGAACAGGGCGATCGCAATCATGAAAGCGGATGCCAATCCGCCAAAGACGAAGGCAGCCATGATAGGGACCGCATAGAACGACCACGAATGCGGCGGAGGAGATGCCACCATGGCTGCAGTCACTATGCCGGAGAACACCCCGACATATATAGAGGGAAGCGGATTCAAGAGAATCACAACGGCTGCAAGAATCGAACGTTCCGGCCTGTCGCTGAACCGGGGCCAACTCCTGTTGGAGCAGATCAGAATCGCTACGGCCAAGGCAACGAGAAGGAAAATCCCGGACCAAACCAAAGATTGGTAGTCAGTCGACCGGTGCTGTCCGGACCATGACGGCACGCTTAGCTCGGCCGAGGCGATACCGGCGCCCAAGCCGAACACGCTAAACAAGGCGACTGACTTCGTCTCTGACTTGAGCCGCATATCACCTCTTACGCCCTCGATGAAAGGATAGCCTCGATGGACGTCCGAGAGCAACGGAACCGAGCGAACCAGTGATTAGTCGGATTACCTGGCAAGTAGTCGATCAACCTCTCGAAAACTGACCCACCGCCGAAAATAGCCGCCCTTGCCATTTGCCGGATAACTCCTAGAATTGTCCCATGCCCGCTGGCTTGCTTCCGACGCTGTGGCGTTCGATCCTGGTGACGCTCCGCGTAGTCTGGCGCGTGACTCGCCAGCTTTTCCACGAGTTCACCGGCGCGCTGTTCGCCGTCTTCGCCGCCTACGGCGTTTTTATCGTCTGGAAGGAATGGAAGCACCGCCCGGCGGTGTGGATCACGGGCTTCGTCGTCATCTACGTGCTTATGATGGCTGTGTTTGCCTTCACGGCATTCCGCCGCGCACGGCGCGGCCGATGACCCGCGACGCAAGAGATCGCTCGTCCGTCAGTCAGCAGAAATCCGCTTCCCCCACGGGCCTGCCAATGGAAGCCGTCATCGGCCCGGCCGACTTGCCCGGCTGGGACGCCGAGCGCGACCTCGGCTATCCCGGTGAATTCCCGTACACCCGCGGCGTCTATCCCACGATGTACCGTGGCCGCCTTTGGACCATGCGGCAATACGCCGGCTTCGGCTCCGCCGCCGAATCCAACCGCCGCTATCGGTATCTCCTCGCGCAGGGCCAGACCGGTCTTTCGGTCGCCTTCGATCTCCCCACGCAGATCGGCATGGATTCCGACCACGCGCTCGCGCAAGGCGAAGTCGGAAAAGTCGGCGTGGCCATTGACTCGCTCGAAGACATGCAAACGCTTCTCGACGGCATTCCCCTCGAAAAAATCTCGACTTCGATGACCATCAATTCCACCGCGGCAATCCTGCTTGCGCTCTACGTCGCGGTCGCCAAACAGCAGGGAGCGAATCTCTCGCGCCTTGCCGGCACGGTGCAGAACGACATCCTCAAGGAATACATCGCGCGCGGCACCTATATCTATCCGCTGCGCCCCGCGATGCGCGTCGTCACCGACATCTTCAGCTGGTGCCGCCGCGAAATTCCCAATTGGAACGCGATTTCTATTTCCGGGTACCACATTCGCGAGGCCGGCTCGACCGAAGTGCAGGAAGTCGCCTTCACCCTCGCCAACGCTATCGCCTACGTGGAAGCAGCCGTCACCGCGGGATTGCAGGTGGACGAATTCGCGCCGCAGATTTCATTCTTCTTCAACTCGCACAACGAATTCCTGATGCAGATCGCCAAATTCCGTGCCGCGCGCCGCCTCTGGGCGCGCACCATGCGCGATCGCTTCGGCGCAAAAGACCCGCGCTCGCTGATGTTGCGCTTTCACGCGCAGACGGCCGGTTCTTCGCTCACCGCGCAGCAGCCGGAAAATAATCTCGTGCGCGTCGCGCTCCAAAGTCTCGCCGCGGTGCTCGGCGGATGCCAGTCGCTGCATTCAAACGGCATGGACGAGGCGCTCGCCCTGCCCACCGAACAGGCCGCGCTGCTCGCCCTGCGCACGCAGCAGATCATCGCGCAGGAAACGGGCGTCGCCAATACGGTGGACCCGGTCGCGGGCTCCTACGTCATCGAGAAGCTGACCAACGAAATCGAATCCGCCGCACAGGCGTACATCTCGAAAATTGATGCGCTGGGAGGAATGCTGCGCGCGATCGAGGCGGGCTATCCCCAGATCGAGATCCAGAAATCCGCATACGAATATCAGCAGGCCGTCGAACGCGGCGAGCAGGTCGTCGTCGGAGTAAATCGTTTTCAGACCACGGAAGAGCAGTCCATCCCCACAATGCGAATTGATCCCGAGATCGAGCGCTCCCAGATCGCGCGACTGAACGCCCTGCGCGCCCGCCGCGACTCGGTCAAATCGCAAGCCGCGCTCGAGGAAGTCGAACGCCGCGCCCGCGGCAGCGAGAACCTCATGCCCGCAATCCTCGCCGCGGTCGAGGCCTACGCGACAGTTGGCGAAATCTCCGACGCCCTCCGCCGCGCCTTCGGCGAATACCAGGAATCCGTGGTCATTTGACGATCCGACAAGGATCGTCATCCCGACGGAGTCCGCCGTGGCGGACGACCGAGGGATCTCTCTTCTCGTTCTCTGCGTCTCCCTGCCCTGAGCGCCTTGGCGAAGGGTCCGGTGAGTTTTTTCCGCCTTCTGTTTTCTCTGTGCTCTCTGTGCCTTCTCAGTGTCCTCTGTGGTAAGTTTTTTCAGCCATCATGAAACGGAAGCTCAATCACGGGAGCGCAATCCGCTGGCCTCGCCGCATCTCCACGCTCGCCGAGGCCCGCAAATTCATTGACGTCGCCGGCTTCTGCATGCTCTTCCCGGTGACGAACGTTCCACTCCCGTCCCTGTATTCCGCTGTCACGCGCCGCAATCCGAGTGTCGGCATCGACTTCGACAAGCATTTCGAAATGATATGGCGTTGGAAGGATGAACTCCCTCGCCGCCGTCGCGCCTTCTACGCAAAATACTTCCGCCAGCGCGGCACGTTGATTTCGCTCGAGCAGCTGCCCTATTTTCTCGCCGTGCGCGAAACGACTGTCGCTCCGGGCGACCACGCGCGCTTCTACGCCGATGGCCGCATTCGAGACGATGCTCGCGTAATCTGGGAAGCCCTCGAAACGCACGGCCCGTTGGCAACGCTCGAACTTCGTCACCTCTGCCACATGGAAACGAAAGCAGGTAACGCGCGTTTCAAGCGCGCCATGCTCGATCTGCAATGCCTGCTAGTGATAGTTCACTTCGGCTCCGAGGAGGAAACCGGAGCATGGGCTTCCAACCGGTTCGATCTGACCTGCCGCGTGTTCCCGAAACAGACAACCGCAGCGAGGAACATCGCGCCGGACGTCGCTCGCGCGCGACTGGCAGCGAAGTATCTCGAATCGTATCCCTCCGCGCCTCCGGTACAATTGGCGCGGCTCTTCGGCTGGTCAAAAGACGATGCTCTCGCAGCGTGCGGCGCTGCACAACTGTTGACTCGAGGCGTGAAGGGCGGAGGCCGCGGATGAAAATTGTTCTCGCATCGGCATCGCCCCGGCGCGCCGAAATTCTGCGCAATGCCGGTATTCCGTTCGAGGCTCACGCCGCCACTCTCGACGAATCCCGCCGCCCGGGCGAGCTGCGCGCCGATTATGTCCGCCGACTCGCCTTGGCCAAGGCTCGCGCGGCTGCGAACGATCAGAAAGATACCGGCGACCGCCTCTTCATCGGCGCGGACACCGTGGTCTTCGCCGCCGGCGAAATCCTCGGAAAACCCGAGTCGCCGGACGACGCGCGCCGCATGCTCCATCTTCTCAGTGGCAGCGTCCACGAAGTGCACACGGGCCTCGCGGTCATCCGCCGGCCCGGTGCGATGGAAGGCATCATCGAGGAAGTCACCAGCGTCACTTTCGCGCGTCTTTCGGACGAAGAAATCGAATCCTACATCGCGACCGGCGAGCCATTCGACAAGGCCGGCGCCTATGGAATTCAGGGCGTCGGCGGGCGCTACGTCACCCGGATCGAGGGGTGCTACTTCAACGTGATGGGACTGCCGCTTGCGCGCCTGTGGTCTCTGTTGCGCGAATTCGGTTGGAAAAAATCAGCGCCAGCTTAAGCTGTTCGGCAAAAAAAAACGGCGGCCGCCCGGCCGCCGCGCTGAAGTCAATACATACTGTTCGTAGCTTTGACGCGAGTCACTTCTTTTCCTCGACCGGAGCCGAAGGCGGCGTAGTAGCCACCGGAGGAGCGGCTGGCTGGCTCGTCTGCGCTGGCGGTTGATCGCCACGCATGCCTTCCTTGAATTCGCGAACTCCCTGTCCCAGTCCCTTCATCACCTCGGGGATCTTGCGTCCACCGAAAAGCACAAGAATAACGATCGCAATGATCAACAAATGCATCGGGCTGTCCCACATAGGGCACCTACCTTTAAGGCCCGGATCACCGCTCCAGAAGCTACCCCGGGCGCCACTTCCAAATCAATCGCAGTATATCACGCTCGCCGTCACCAGGCGCGATCCCGGCCCTGGGATCGCAGCCTCGTAGTTCGATTCGACGAGCCTTGTGGGTCGTGGCTTTAGCCACGACATATAATGACGCGCGAAGCGCCTTCCTGTGCGCCGTTCCTATTGCAGCAAGTGGTCGGTGTGCGTGCGCGGAATTCGTAGGATATGCGTGCCAAGGGTCTAGCCGCGGCCCGCCTCGGCCATTTCGTTGGCTATGCTGAGCGCAGCATCCCGCGGATTTGCCGCTCCGGTAATTGGCCGTCCGACTACCAGATAATTGGCGCCCGCCCGTATCGCTTCTCCCGGCGTGCCCACTCGCGACTGATCATTCAAGGCCGCACTCGCCGGCCTCACTCCGGGAACCACAATCAGGAATTTTGGCCCGCACGCCCGCCGTATCGCCCGCGCCTCGTGCGCGGATGCAACCACTCCATCGAGTCCGGACTGTTTTGCCAGGCGCGCCAAGGCTGCGACTCGCGAAGCAGGAGGACCAGAAATGCCCACGCGCCTAAGCGCGGCGGCGTCCATGCTCGTCAGGATTGTCACGCCGAGCAGAGCCGGGCGCTTCTCCTTGCCGCTCACTGCCTCTCGCGCCGCCCGCATCATGGCTATGCCGCCGAGCGTGTGGAGGTTGATCATCCGCACATTCGGCAGTTTCGCCGCTGCGGCCACCGCGCCGGCGACGGTATTAGGGATGTCGTGAAACTTGAGATCGAGGAATATCTCGAAGCCCAGACCCGCAAGCTTTTCAACCGCGTGCGGGCCTTCAGCTGTGAAGAGTTGGAGCCCTACTTTGAAGAGGCCTGCCGCACCGCGAAGCCGCCGCGCTAGGGCGCAGGCAGGCCCTAGGCGGTCAAAATCCAGCGCTACGATTAGTCGTGACGTTCCGAGCCGGGGCGTGAGGGCACCTCGAGCAGTTCCAGGCGGACCTTGGCTGTGCCGCGCTGGTCAAATCCTAGTTGCTTTGCTACCGCGTATGAGACATCCAGTTCGCGGCCTTCCACGTAGGGGCCGCGGTCATTGATCCGGACCACCTGGCTCCGGTGATTCTTGGTGTTTACGACTCGGACCACGGACCCGAGCGGAAGCGTCGGGTGCGCGGCCGTGGCGGCGTACATGTCATAGGTCTCGCCGTTGGCCGTCTGCTGTCCGTCAAAATCTCCACCATACCAGCTGGTGGTGCACTCCCAAGTCGCCAGCGGTTTGTGCTGGTTTGGGGCATTTGGGTTAAGGAGCTTAGTTGATAGGGGGGTAGGTGCTGTTTGAGAAGGGCTGCCTCCCTTTCCGACCACCGTTGGATTGGCGGACGGAGTTAGGATAAGCATACCCAATCCTAAAAACACCGATTCGAGAACCACAAAAATCTTAGCTCTCATATCCGACTAACCTCCCTGAAATCAATATATTCTAGCATTTCGAGGCTCCCAAAAGCAACCGCGTTAAGCCTTTAGAGATCCCCGCAAGCCATTGATTTCATTAAGATTTTCGTCCCGGCACCACTCTTCAAGGCCGCCCACGAGCCGCTCTGATGCCCTTGGGTCCACGAAGTGCGCTGTGCCAACCTGAACCGCCGAAGCGCCCGCGACGATATATTCAGCCACGTCCGAGGGGCTCTCAATACCGCCAAGCCCTATGATCGGTATCTTTATTACCCGACCTGCTTCGTAAACCAACCTGACGGTTATAGGTTTTATGCCTGCACCCGACAACCCACCCGTCGTACTACCTAGCCGGGACTTCCGAGTGTGGGCATCCAGACACAAAGCCGGATACGTATTCGCAATAACTACCGCGTCGGCTCCCTCCGTTTCTGCGATCTTCGCCATAACTCCAATAAATCCAACAGTTGGAGATAGTTTTACCCAGAGAGGCCTCTTGGTAGCCTTCCGGGCTGCGGACACCAGCTCCGTAGCCAAAGTCGGGTTAGTACCATACTCGGCTCCCCCGCGTTCTACGTTGGGGCAGGAGATGTTTAGTTCGTACGCTGCTACCCCTTCTGTGTCTTCCAGGACACGAATAACCTCGAGGTACTCGGCGACCGTATGCCCGAACACATTGGCGATAATCGCGGTTTCAATCCTGCGAAGTTGAGGGAGTTTCTCCGCCACGAAGGCGCGCGCGCCGATATTTTGCAGCCCGATCGCGTTGACCATCCCGCTGGGCGTCTCGCACATTCGCGGCGGAGGAGCTCCAGCCATCGGCTGCGCGGAAAGGCCCTTCACCACAATTCCGCCGAGGCGATTCAGATCCACGAGCTCCGCAAATTCGACGCCGTAGCCGAAGGTGCCACTCGCAGCAATGATTGGGTTTTTGAGATGAATACTGCCGATGCTGACTCGGAGGTCAACCCCCGAGGCCTGTTGGGGGATGCTTGCCCGCTCGGGCGAACTCACTGGAAAGAGTCTACCACGCAGGTCAAGAATTTCCGCGCGTCCTCCATAATTTCGCGCGGGATTCCGCCGCTGCGAACCCGCCGTACTCTGTGTTAGGATTACGCCCGCGATGCACGTCGTAGAAAAAAGACAACTCCTCTCGGCGGAAGAAATTGGCCGGACCCTTAGTCGTCTGGCGCACGAAATCGTCGAAAATAGCGGCGGAGCGAAGGATCTGGCCCTGGTCGGTATTCGCAGGAGGGGTGTGCCGCTTTCCGAGCGCCTGGCCAAGCAGATTCGTGGTTTCGCTCACGCGGATGTCCCGGTCGGCACGCTCGATATCACCCTGTACCGCGACGATCTTTCGACCATCTGCCAGCAGCCGGTCGTTCAATCCACGCAAATAGACTTTCCGGTGGACAATCGCGACCTGGTAATTGTGGACGACGTTCTCTATACCGGCCGCACCATCCGCGCCGCGATGAACGGCCTGTTCGATCTCGGACGTCCCCGGCGGATTCAACTTTGCGTCCTGATTGATCGCGGGCATCGCGAGCTGCCCGTCGAGGCTTCGTTCATCGGCAAGAAGGTTCAGACCAGCGATACCGAAATTGTGGAAGTCCGCCTTCAGGAAGTTGATGGCGAAGAACGCGTTGTGCTGGTGGACCGCGTTCCCTGACTTTGTTTGGGATTGGTCCGGAGGCAGCGTCTAAAGGGAAAAAGTGCTTCAGCGCCTGTCACACTTGCTCGGAACCGAAACTCTCACCAACGAGCAAATTCTATTTATTCTCGATCAAGCGAAACCCTTCCAGGAATTCCAGCGCCATCCGCTGAAAAAACTTGCCACGCTGCGCGGCAAGACGGTAGCGCTGGCCTTCTTCGAGAGTTCGACCCGTACGCGCATTAGTTTTTCGACCGCGGCGTCCCGTCTCGGCGCGGATACCATGGCTCTGCAGGCTGAATCATCGAGCCTGAAGAAGGGCGAATCGCTCATTGACACGGTTCGTACGCTCGAAGCAATGCGCCCCGATGCCATCGTGATTCGCCACGCGTCCTCCGGCGCGCCCGAATTCGTCGCCCGGCGGCTCGAAATCCCCGTGCTCAACGCCGGCGACGGCACGCACGAACACCCCACGCAGGCCTTGCTCGACGCCCTTACCATTCGCGACCGCAAGGGAAAACTCGAGGGTTGGAACGTCACCATCCTCGGCGACATTCTCCACAGCCGTGTGGCGCGCTCGAATATTCACTTGCTCAGCAAATTCGGTGTGCGAATCACGCTCTGCGGCCCCGCCATGTGGGTTCCTCGCGAGCTCGAAAAGCTCGCGCCCAACGTGCGTGTGGTGCATCGCATTGACGACGCCCTCGACGGCGCGGATGTCGTGATGGTTCTGCGCGTACAGACCGAGCGCATTCACGAGCCTTCGCTCGCGCCCGACGAATACATTTCCGGCTACCAGCTCACTCCCGCGCGCTTGCGCCTCGCCCGGCCGGACGCGCTTGTCCTGCATCCCGGCCCGATCGTGCGCGGCCTGGAAATCGACTCCGCCGTAGCCGATGGGCCGCAATCCGGCGTGCTCGAGCAAGTCACCAACGGCCTCGCGATACGCATGGCCCTGCTCTACCATTTAATTGGCGGCGCTGCTGCGGACGCGCCTCATCCCGCAAAGGATCGCTCGAATGCTTCTGATTAAGAACGGCCGCGTCCTCGACCCGGCCAGCGAGACGGACGCCGCGCTCGATATTTTGCTCGATGGCGAACGCATCTCGAAAACCGGCGCGAATCTCTCGGCGCCCGGCGCGGAAATTTTCGACGCGAAGGGAATGATCGTCGCGCCCGGCTTCATTGATCTCCACTGCCACTTGCGCGAACCCGGCCAGGAAATGTCCGAAACCATCGAGACCGGCACGCAGTCCGCCGCGCGCGGAGGGTTCACAGCTGTCTGCTGCATGCCCAATACGCAGCCGGTAAACGACAACGCTTCCGTCACGCGCTCCATCGTCGAACGCGCCGCAGTCGCAGGCGCCGTGCGCGTCTGGCCGATTGGCGCCGCTTCGATGGGCAGCAAAGGCGAAGCTCTCGCGGAAATCTCCGCCATGAAATCTGCTGGAATCGTCGGCGTCAGCGACGATGGCAAGCCCGTCGCCACCGCCCGCCTCATGCGCCAGGTCATGGACTATTGCACGCCGCTCGGCCTTCCCGTGATTGACCACTGCGAGGACCCGTCGCTTTTCGCCGGCGGCGTGATGCGCGAGGGAGCCCAATCGCTCAAGCTCGGCCTGCAGGGGATTCCCGCGCAGTCCGAATCCATCTGCGTCGGCCGCGACGTTGAAGTCGCGCTCCTCACCGGAGCTCGCCTGCACATCGCTCACATGTCCACATTCGGCTCGCTCGAATATGTGCGCTTCGCGAAAAAATCGAAGCTCCGCGTTACTTGCGAAGTCACGCCGCATCACTTCACGCTCACCGACGAGGACGTCCGCTACGACTCGAACTACAAAATGAATCCACCACTTGCTTCTCGCTCCGATCGCGACGCCCTGATCGCCGGGCTCGCCGACGGCAGCGTGGACGCCATCGCCACCGATCACGCCCCGCATCATGCCGCGAGCAAGGACGTCGAATTCGACCGTGCGCCCTTCGGCATCCTCGGATTCGAGACGGCTCTCGCGCTCGGCCTGAGCGAACTCGTCCATCCGAGAAAACTTTCGCTCATGCGCCTCGTCGAGCTTTTCACCACCGGCCCCGCCCGCGTTCTTGGCATGGACCGAAAGCTCTCCGTCGGCGAACCAGCCGACGTCACAATTTTCTCGACCGATCATGAGTGGACCTACCGCGCCGCCGACTCGCCCAGCAAATCGCGCAACACTCCATTCGACGGCCGCGCCTTCCGTGGCGCGCCCATGGCCACCATCGTCGCCGGCCGCATCGTCTTCCGCCGCTAGCCGTCCCGGCGACAATGCTTGGCTCGATGCTGGCGATTCGCCGTCGCTGTGGTATCGCTTCGGCAGTAGATTTTCCCGAGTCCGCAAGGCAGAATGCCTCGGTGAGTGCGACCGTGCCTCCCACGACGCCAGTAGATCGAAACCCAGCCGACTACCTGGCGGCCGAGCGGACATTCCTCGCCTGGATTCGCACCGGCCTCGCCCTCATGGGATTCGGCTTCGTCGTCGCCCGCTTTGGACTTTTCTTACAAGAAGTTCGTCTGGCCGACCCGAGTCTCCAGGCGCGCTCGTACGGCTATTCGATCTGGTTCGGCACGGCGCTCATCGCCGCCGGCGTGCTCGTGGATGTTTTCGCGGTCTGGAATCACCTGCGCCTCGTGCGCCAGTTGAACCATGGCGAAACTGAATTCACGCGGCCATCCACTGGAGCGATAGCCCTGGCGCTATTCCTCGCGCTTGTCGGTTTAGCCATGGCGATCTATTTGATCTTGGTTTAACACCTCGAAACATCGGAGCGTACAATGCCCGCGATACCGGACAACGGAATCATCACCAGGCCCAGCAATCATTCGGTAAACGAGATCGTGGAGAAACTGAAAGCGATCCTCCAGGCCAAGGGCGTCACGCTATTTGCGCTCGTTGACCACAGCGGCGAAGCCGCAAAAGCCGGCCTCAAGATGCCGCCCACAAAATTGCTCATCTTCGGCAATCCGAAAGGCGGCACGCCGCTGATGCTCGCTTCGCCCAGCAGCGCCATAGATTTGCCCCTAAAGATCCTGGTTGCCGAAGACGCCAGTGGAAAAGTCCTCGTTTCCTACAACTCCTCCGCCTACCTCCAGCAGCGCCACAACCTCCCCGAGGCGCTGCTCCAAAATATCGCAGTAGTAGAAGCTCTGGTATCACAGGTGGTTTCGTAGGGGCGTAGCACCGCTACGCCCGGCAAAGTTTCTTGGCACCGCCCAGCCCATCCATCGCCGCTGGCGTGTCGCCGTTTCCTCGTAGGGGCGTAGCACCGCTACGCCCGGCAAAGTTTCTTGGCGTCGCCCCGCCATCCGCTTCAATCATCGGCGGCGAATGGTTGCGTAGGGGCACGATACATCGTGCCCGGCAAGAATCCTTGGCACCGCCCCGCCCATCCATCGCCGCTGCGGTCTTGCCGTTTCTTCGTAGGGGCACGGCATGCCGTGCCCGGCGAGAGTACTTGGCAACATCGCGCCATCCCCTTCGATCATCACCAGAGAACGGTTTCGTAGGGGCACGATACATCGTGCCCGGCGCAAATCCTTGGCACCGCACTGCCCATTCTCAATGATCCCCTCGTTATTTCCTCTCAGCCCCACGGCGCAGCCGGCCCCAACCGAAATCCAAAGGTAACTCCATGTGGAGTGCGGCGGCTTGCTTGTCCTGAGCGAAGCCGAAGGGCCGCCGCTGTTTGCCGTCCGGGCTCGCCCGGACGTGGTACAACAATCGGCCAAGCGAGAGTGCCGCACTCCGATAAATGTCAAAGCTCCGCCAAACCGCTCCGCCCAAACACACCTCAACGCCAAATTTCCATTTTCTCTTTTCTATTTTCCGATTTTCTTAATGCGTAGCAGGTTCCGACGCAGGATGCATCCCGTGTTGCGGCACTTCGTGGACGCCGCGCGCAGGCGGCTCTTGATGGAAGCGGAAAAGCTGATTCAGCGGTCCGGCGCCCTTGCCGGTCTGGTAGGATTTCTCGATCGCCTTCGTCACGTAAGCCTTCGCAAGGATCGCTGCTTCGCGAAGCTGCTGTCCGCATGCCAGCTGCGCGGCAATCGCCGACGAAAACGTGCAACCCGTGCCGTGCGTGTTCGGACTTCTAACGTGGTCGCCGCCAAAAGTTTCGATTTCCGTTCCGTCGCACAGCACATCAATCGGCTTATCCAGATGTCCGCCCGTGACGATCACGGCGCGCGCGCCCATTTCCAGCAGCTTTTGTCCCGCAGCCTTCATTCCGGCCACATCCTTCACTTCCAGGCCCGTCAGAAATTCCGCCTCGGCGATATTCGGCGTCACCACGCTCGCGCGCTTCAGCAGCTCATCGCGCACGAATTTCAGGCCGGACGCATCGAGCAGTTCTGCGTCGCCCGCCGTCGGCCGCGAAACCGGATCAAGCACCACGTGCGCGAATTTATATTTGTCGAGAAATTCCGCCACCACGGAAGCATTCGCCCGATTCCCGAGCATCCCGATTTTCACGCCTGCCAGCGTGGTGTCTTCCGCAAGCGCTTCGATCTGCGCGCGCAGCGTCGCTGCGGGAGTCACATGCACCGCGCGCACCCCTTCCGTGGACTGCACCGTAAGCGCCGTCACCGCGGCCACGCCGTAGCAATTGTGCGCCGCGAATGTTTTCAGGTCTGCTGCGATGCCCGCGCCGCACGTCGGATCGAATCCGGCTATGGTCAGCAGTATCGGAGGTGTTTGGTGGCCGTTGCCCATGTGATGGTGGTGGCTGCTCAATTCCTGAAAAAACCTCCGCGCTAGACACATATGCCGGCGACACCCTGTCTCGCTGGGCGTGCCGGCAAAGAAAAATGTACGGCGTTACGCCGTCGCGCGCAACAACAATTTTTCTGATGTAAGGAATCGGCGCGATGAATGTGAGAGCGCTTGAGAATTGCCGCGTTTCGCTCTCGGAGGTCGAGCAGTGCCCGCTATCTTTCTGTCCGCTTAAAGATGGATGTCAATGACCGCCTTGCGATGATCCGGATCGTGGACTCCGTCGCCCGGCGCGGCCTCCGCTTGCCAATCAACGGTGATCACCGCAGGATCTACACCCAATTGTTTCAGCGCGCCGGCCACCAAGTCGGCTCGTTCTTCGGCCACGGTCTTGCGTTCGTGCATCACGCGCTTGCTGTCCAGCAGGGCGTCACCCGCATAGCCGATTACGTGAACATGGCGCGCGTCGCTGGCTCGAATATACGCAGCGGCGGATTCCACGATCACCTCGGTTGTGCCCTCCGGCAGGAAAGCCCGATTGTACGGAAAGTAGACTGTGTAATGGAGATCGTTGAAGGGCGGCGCGGGCAGTGGCAGAACTTCTCCTGGCTTGAACTTTGGCAATGGAGGGTCATCGGCATGTTTCACGTAGCCGAAGTTGTTAATCGCAGGTGGCGAAGCAAAGCCATCGGCCGGCAGGATCGTGTTGCACTCCGGCGCGCGCTCGGCCAGCACCGAGACGTGCACGGGATTTAGGGCGATACCTCCGGCGATTTTCGGCCCGGGTGATACCTCGCCTTCGACCAAAACCCGAAATCCAAGCTGTGGGCGGTATCCCGTTCCTGGATCAATGTAGTACAGCGTATGGCCTTCCTTCGCGAGCCAGGACTGTCGCTCGGTATTGCGAAAGATTGGACAGCTGACGAAGCTGCGGGCCGCTTTGGGATCAATCGGCATTACCTTGTCCGGCATCGTGGAAACGAACTGAGCATGTGCGGTCGCCAGCAGGGGCGCCAACAACAGAAGAGGAATACATTTCTTCATTCCAGCTCCTAAAGCACGCTCAAGAAATTGACCATGTCCTGAATGTCGCGTTCGGAATACTTCATGTCGAAGCGTCGGTTATAGAAGACGACGATATCGCGCAGTGTCTTCGCCGAGCCGTTCGAGAAATATGGCGCGCGCGCGGCAAGACCGCGAAATTGCTGCATGTTTATGGATCCCACGTCCACGCACTTGCCCGTAATAAGTGCGCGGCCCGGATCGTGCGTGTAGACGACTCGCCCCAGAAAAGGATGGGGCGTCGCCGTGGCCTTGCACGTCACCTTGAAAAGCGGCAGCCATGGTAGTGGATCGGCAGTAGGCAGATTCGTTGTGCCCAGATCCATGAAGCCTGGCGAGGAATCCATGCCGGTGCGCTGCATGTTGTGGCAATTTGCGCACGGCTGCTTGTACGGGTTGCCGAGGCCGATCGTGTTGTAGTTTGAAACATTCCTGATCAGGATATCCCTCGATCGGAACGTTTCATAACCCCGAGCGACGGAATCGCGAAACGCCGTCTCGGCCGGGGTCTCTTTTTCCGCCGCCTCTCTCGTGGCCGGCAAGTCCGGAAGTGGAGTATTTCGATCCCACTTCTGCGTGGCTAAAGCCGTTGCCGTTAACCAGCCGTCCAGTTCCGGAAAACTTCCTCCGTTGTAGTCCGCCAGCATAGCTGGCATGCCATCAATCAGCGCCTTTGGGCCCGCTTTGATCGCGCCGGTCGTCAGGCTGCCGCCCCTCGAATCCACACTCTGCGCGACGTACACCTGCATTTCGAAGGCCACGAGTTGTTGGAGCGTTTCTCTGCTCGGCTTATCGGTCGCTTGCTCGTGACTGAAAGCTGCGTCCACGGCCTGCGCCTCAAGCGTGGGCTGGCGATTGTCCGCAAGGATGTTCAGGTTCTGCCGCTTCTTTGTTTCCGGATCAGTGGGCAACACTTCGCCCGTTTTCGGCGACCACAGGCCGAATGGCGACATCGGATACTTCATGTTTGCGACCGGGCGAGGGCGCCGAAATACCGAGATCATCGGGTTGCTGCTTTTCAGTCCGTACTTCTTGCTCGTGTTACAGCCCGCTGGATCGCGCACCACCTGAATAGTGAACTCCGGATTCATGGATGAACCGTCGGCGGATCGGGGTGGCCAAGGCAGGTAGATGCGAAAAAGTCCATGCTGAAGCAGAAGTGAGTGCGACGAGGCCTGTTCCTGCGGAAGGTCTGGGCAATTTGCGCCGTCCACGGCTGCGAACACCGGATCCCGGCCTGATGTCTCCGCCCAACGCCGTTGCAACGTCGCCGTCGAAATACTCATGCCATTGCCCGGTTGATGGCAGGTGACGCAGGCCCGTCCGTTCGTGCCGAGCGGTGTGAAGAAAGGGTGCCCCAGCGTAGCGATCGGGCCGCTTAGGTTGACGACACCGAGCGCGCCCGTCGGATCCGCGTACAGAGCGCTTCGGGGAAGTTCGCCCCTCTGTCCCGTCACCCAGTAGCCGCTTTTCTCGTCTAGAGGAGATCCGCCGTCGTAAGCCTGACTCGGCTTGGGCGAGGCCATCGCTTGATCGTGTTGCGCAATATCTTGGCCTGCTGATTGGACGGGAGGGTTTTGCTTTGCGTCCCTTGTGCGGCTCAAGGCAGCGACGCTTAGGCAGAGAATCGCTGCCGTAATGATGCCTATGCGGAAACGAAATCGGACGATTGGTGAACGCGCCGATCGGCGACGCGGCGTCTTCACGACAGAAATCCTCCCAGGATTCCCAATCTTGTCGGCGACGCTGGATCCGGCATTCGCGGAGTTGCGCTCGGTGCCCCGGGCTTTGCGAAAGCCCAAAACGAGGACGTCGAATTAGGGGAAGAGGCCGCGAACCAGCGTCGCATCCGCCACGCGCCCCACGGCGAGCACGTACGCTCCCGTGCGCATGTGTGCGCGATGCCTGCGCATCGAATCGTGTACTTCGTGGAATGCCTGGCGCATCACCGTCTCGAGCTTCGTCGTCACTTCCGAAACCGGCCAGAAAAAACTCTGCAGATCCTGCACCCATTCGAAGTAGCTGACCGTCACTCCGCCCGCATTCGTCAGGATGTCGGGCAACAGCAAAATTCCCTTGCGCGCCAGAACTTCATCCGCGTGCGGTGTCGTAGGACCATTCGCTGCTTCCGCGACGATTTTCGCCTTGATCTGATCGGCATTATTCAGCGTGATCACGTTCTCCAGCGCCGCCGGAACCAGAATGTCGCACTTCATCGTCAACAGGTCGTCGTTGGAAATCCGCGACGTGCCCGGCATCCCCACCACCGTGCCCGAGCGTTCCTTGTAGCGCATCGCTTTCAGCGGATCAATTCCGCGCGAATTGAACACTCCGCCGCGGGAATCGCTGATCGCGACCACGCGCGCTTTCTTTTCCGCAAACAGTTTCGCCACCTGCGACCCAGTGTTGCCGAACCCTTGAATCGCCACGCTTGATCCGCGCAGCGACATTTTCTTTACCTTGCACGCCTCTTCCACCACCACCAGGCATCCGCGCGCCGTCGCATCCTTGCGTCCTTCCGAGCCGCCGATCGAAACCGGTTTGCCCGTCACCACGCCGAGCGTCGAGTAACCCTTCGTCATCGAGTAGGTGTCCATCATCCACGCCATCGTCTGCGAATCGGTATAGACGTCCGGCGCCGGAATATCCTGCTCGGGTCCGATGAGAGGCAAAATTTCAGAGGTGTACCGTCGCGTCATGCGCTCGAGCTCGGGCTTGCTCATCCGTTTCGGATCGCAAATCACGCCGCCCTTGCCGCCGCCAAACGGAATATTCACCGTAGCGGTCTTCCACGTCATCCACATCGCCAGCGCCTTCACTTCGTCCGGCGTAACTCCCGGATGGTAACGAAGGCCGCCTTTCGAGGGGCCGCGCGTCACGTTGTGCTGCACGCGATATCCCGTAAACACTTTTACCTGCCCGTTATCCATCTTCGTAGGGATGGATACTTCCAGCACGCGCTTCGGCGTGCGCAGGATTTGGCGTAGGCCCGCGTCGAGTTTCAGGTACTCTGCGGCGAGATCGAATTGAATCTGCGCAATGCGAAACGGGTTCAGGTCCTCGCGGGGAGCGATTCGGGGTACTGGTTGGGGGGCCGCCTTGGCAACCGTCGCCATCTTGCCTTCCTCCTGGGGTGGGAAGCTCTGCGCTGCTTCTAACCGCGTTTTATCACTCTAAAATTGGCCGGGTACTCGTAAGTCGCGCGAGAATCGAAGTTTAGCGAAGCGGTAGGGGATGTCAATGAAAACCAGTGTAAAAGCCGTGCTTCCGAGGCCTACAAGTAACATATAGTGTCACTCCCGTGGTTCGTGGCATCCGTAACATACTGTATCAGATAGCCTTACAGCACATGCGAGCCTTTCAGTCGCAGCAGCATCCAGCTCCTGGGATGCAGTCCCTTAACCCGCTCGACAACCCGGTTGACCCTAAACGCTCCGCACGGTACTGTGCCCGTCGCGCGCCTCGCTCGAGCACAGGGCCAGTACCCGCATCGCGAGGCAATCCGGAAAGCCCAGCCGCGCGTATCTTATAGAAGGGAGCCGCCACACGCTGGTGAGTTCGGAAACGGGAACGGAGCTGAGAGCCTCGGACGCGGCGCTCATCGAAAGAATCGTTCGGCGGGACCAGACGGCGCTTGCCGCGCTCTATGACCGCTACGCCGGCATGCTTTCGTCCGTCCTCAACCGGATTTTGCGCGACCCGCAAACAGCCGAGGAGATCTTGCAGGACATTTTCTTCCAGCTCTGGCGCGCCCCCGAGCGATTTGACGCCTCGCGCGGCTCGCTGCCCGCTTGGCTGATGGTTATTGCGCGCAATCGCGCGATTTCGCAGCTGCGGCGTCACAATCCGGCTGCGGGCGATCCGCTCCTTGAAACCACGGTCGTCTCGACGTTCAATATCGAAAGCGCCGCATCGCAGCAGCAGTTGCTCGGCCGCGTAAAAGGCGCGCTCGAAAACTTGCCCGTCGAGCAGCGCGCCGCAGTCGAGCTCGCGTTTTTCGAAGGCCTCACTCACAGCGAAATTGCCACGCGCACTGGCGATCCGCTCGGCACCGTGAAGACGCGCCTGCGCTCAGCAGTCGAATCACTGAAGCGGACTTTGCACCCGGCGGCCTCAACCACATGAACGCTCATCCATCTCGCGAAGAAGATTTCGATCTCTACGCTCTCGGCGCGCTTGAAGGCGACGAAAAGCTTGCGATCGAAGAACACGTCGCCTCGTGCGCCGCGTGCACTGAAAAACTCGCCGAAGCGCGCGGCCGCATCGCCCTGCTCGCGCTGGCCGCGCCGCAGTCTGCTCCATCCGCCGCCGTGAAGCAGCGCCTGATGCAGCAAGTCCGCGCGCATGCCGAAACAAATGTGGAGCGCAGCGCGGCGGCAGCGCCTGCATCCGCGTACACGCCTCGTCGCGCGCCGCAAGAACCCGGGCGCTCCGTCGGACTCTTCGGCCGCTCGTGGACGGCAGTGCTCGTCCCCGCATTCGCAGTCCTCGCCATCGCCACCGTCCTGCTCTGGCGCGAAAATCGCAACGTCAATCGCCAGCTCGCCGCCCTGCGCGCCAGCGCGCAAGAGCAACAGCAGCAGTTGCTGCAAGCGCGCGCCGTCGCCGACATGATCGAATCCCACGACACGGTCACGGTCTCGCTCGCGCAGCAGCCCGGCATGCCCGCCGGCGCCGCGCACGTGATGTACAACTCGAAAATGGGCATGTTGATGTACGACGGCCAGCTCGCGCCCGCGCCTTCGGCGAAAAGCTACCAGCTCTGGCTCGTCCCCGCCGACGGCAAGCCGATCAGCGCGGGCGTATTTAATCCCGTCAGCGGACGCGCCGATCACATGATGATGAAATTGCCACCGGGAATCGCAGCGAAGGAATTCGCCGTGTCGCTCGAGCCCGCGGGCGGCATGCCGCAGCCCACCGGCCCGATGGTCCTCATCGGCCCCGTCTCCTGAAATGGCCTCCTGAATTCGGTGGATGATTTCGTCCCGCGATCGCATTACACTTGGCGGGACGGATTACGGAGCGGACCTACCCGGCGGCCCGTTGCAATTCTGAGGAGGAAGTGAACATGAAAAGAGCTATCGGAACATTTGGTTTGCTCGCAGTGTTGTTCGCCACGCTCAGCCTGGCCACCATCGCCGACAACAAGACGATGACCTGGACCGGCTGGGTCAGCGACAGCTCCTGCGGCGTGAAGGGCGCGAACGCAGCGCACAAGAGCTGCGCGATGACCTGCATGAAGACGAAGGGCGCTTCCTGGGTTTTCGTGAACAACGATGACAAGAAAGTCATCGCGATCAAGAATCAGGACGCCGTCAACGCCGACAAGGACCTCGGTCAGGAAGTGAAGCTCACCGGCCACATGAACGACGACGGTTCGCTTCAAGTGGACAGCATCGCCAACGCGAAAATGTAATTTCGCATCAACCGGCTCGTGGGGCGCAGGCAAGAGGTTTGGGACCTCCGCCCCACGACCGTTTTTTTCGGGTGCCCATCCTTCGCGAAGCGAAGGGTGGGGATTTTCTCAGTCCTTCACAGCAATCTTCTCCGCCCCCATGTACGGCCACAGCGCCTCGGGAATTTTCACCGAGCCATCGGCCTGCTGAAAATTCTCGACGATCGCGATCCACGTCCGCCCGACGGCCAGCCCGCTCCCATTCAGCGTGTGCACGTATTCGCTCTTGCCGCCCTTCGCGCTCTTGAACCGGATTCCCGACCGCCGCGCCTGAAACGCCTCCGTGTTCGAGCAGGACGAAATCTCCATGAACTCGCCCGCCGAGGGCAGCCACACCTCGATGTCGTACGTTTTCGCCGACGCGAATCCCATATCGCCGGTGCAGAGCTGCATCACGCGGTAGTGCAGCCCGAGCCGCTCCAGGCATTTTTCCGCGTTGCGGACCAGCTTCTCGAGCTCGTCGTAGCTCTGCTCCGGCCGCGTGAATTTGAAAAGCTCCACCTTCTGGAACTGGTGCTGGCGCTTGATGCCGCGCGTGTCTTTTCCCGCCGCGCCGGCCTCCGAGCGGAAGCACGCCGTCCACGCGCAAACCTTTATAGGTAAAGTCTCGCCGTCCAGCGTTTCGTCGCGGTGCAGGTTCGTCAGCTCCACCTCGGAGGTCGGCGTGAGCCACAGGTCCGTGCCCTCCAGATGAAACATGTCCGCGGCGAATTTCGGCAGCTGGCCCACTCCGGTCAGCGCCGCCGTATTCACCAGAAATGGCGGCAGGATTTCCATGTACCCGTGCTCGCCGGTGTGGAGATCGAGAAAGAAATTGGCGATGGCGCGTTCCAGGCGCGCGCCGAGTCCCTTATAGACCGCGAACCGCGCGCCCGCGATTTTCACCGCCGCCGCGAAATCCAGAATCCCCGTCCGCTCGCCGATTTCCCAGTGCGGCCGCGGCGTGAAATCGAATTTCGGCGGCGCGCCCGACCGGCGCACCTCCACATTGTCCGCCGCGCTGTGCCCCACCGGCACGCTCGCGTGCGGAATATTCGGTATGGTCAGCAGAAATTGCTTCATCCGCTCGTCGAGTTCTGCCACCCGCTCGTCGTCCCGCTTGATCTCCTCGGACACTTGCTTCATCCGCGCGAGAATTGCTTCTAGCGCGCTTGGTTGTGCCGCAAGCGGGCTCGCGTCGGTCGAGCGCGCTTGTCCCGAGCTTGTCGAGGGGCCGGATTTCTTCAGCGCCGCAATTTCCTCGCTGGCCTTGTTCCGGTCAGCCTTCATCCGCTCCGTCGAGGTGATGATCTTCCGGCGCTCGGCGTCCAGCTCGCGAAACGGCGCAAGGTCCAGCGTGATCCCGCGGTCCCGCGCCATCTTCTCGATTATTTCCGGGTGCTCGCGCACAAATCCCAAATCATGCATAGGTTCAGAAGAATAACCGAAATGCGTGATTCGTGAATAGTGGTGAGTGACGAGCGGCTCGCGGGGACCCCTCAAAAAGTGTGTCACTTCTTTGGGGTGCCAATCGTTTGTTTTCAGTGAGATAAGCCGCAAAAGACTTTGCATGGTGTGACACTTAATTTGGTTCTGGCGGGGCGCGTTTCGCAGCGCATACCTTGTCCCGCAGAAGCGCCCGGGACGCACACACCGCGTGCCGGATCTGTCTCTGTCGGGGCGATTAGCGCCGCCCGGCATCCGCGCCGTTAATACCGTTGCGCGAATCGCGTACCGATTGCCTGCAATGAGGACGTCGAGGCGATTAAACGGGGCGGAGGAGTGCGGCCGCGCGTGACTGATCTCCCAGGCTCGACTAACCGTCGACCTGGGAGCCCTATTATGGACTGCGCCGAATTCGTGTTCGAATCGCATAACGCCAGATTGACGCTAGCAGAATTCGTCAAGCGGCGTAGCTGGGACAAAGATCAGAAAAAGTACAGGTGAGCGCACTTGACCCGCGATTCCTGCGATGGACGCGCGGGAACTCCATATTGCCACTGCGTGTACTGTATGGCATAGTACACGCGTGATACCGTTCCGTGTCCAGTTCCGGCCGGGAATTCCTCTCTACGAGCAGGTTGTATATTCCGCGAAAAAAGCGATGATCTCGGGACGACTGCGCCCCGGCGATCCATTTCCCTCCGTTCGCATCCTGAGCAAAGAACTAAAGATCAACCCCAACACCGCGCACAAAGTGGTGACGCAACTCGCTGCCTCCGGCCTGCTGGAGATTCGTCCCGGGGTCGGCACAATCGTCGCGGCGCATCCGGAAGCGAGCGCCGCCGAGCGCGCGCAGCTGCTCAGCCACGAGATCGAAGAGTTGGTCGTCGAGGCGAAGAGACTCAGCATCAATCTGCAGGATATGGTCGCGTCTGTTTCGGAACACTGGAAGCGGCTTTCCGCCAGAGACGGACTCGGCGGCCAGCCGGATCGAGAAGGGAGTCGCAAGCGATGACCAGCCCCATCCGCACTGAGAACCTGACGAAGCGATTTCGCCGCGTGGACGCGGTGAATGGACTCGACCTGGAAGTGACGGAAGGCTCGATCTACGCGCTCGTCGGCCCGAACGGCGCGGGGAAAACCACCGCGATCAAAGTACTTATGAATATCTATCAGCCGACGAGCGGCCGGGCCGAGGTGCTGGGCGCGGATTCCAGGCACGTTGCCGGCAAGTCTTTTTGCGCGATCGGGTACGTATCGGAAAACCAGAAGCTGCCCGACTGGATGCGCGTGGATTCGTTTCTTACTTATCTGCGGCCGTTCTATCCGACATGGGATGTGGAGCTCGAAACCGATCTGGTGCGGAGATTCGATTTGCCGCCGGGCCGGAAACTGAAGCAACTCTCGCGCGGGATGCGCATGAAAGTGGCTCTGGCGAGCGCTCTCGCTTATCGCCCGAAGCTGATTATTCTGGACGAGCCGCTTGGCGGCCTTGATCCGCTGGTGCGCGACGAGCTGATCGAAGTTCTACTGGAGCGCGCGGCGGAGGCGACGGTTTTTATTTCGTCGCACGATCTGGCGGAAATCGAAAGCTTCGCGAGCCACGTGGGCTATCTCGAAAACGGGCGGCTGCGTTTTTCGGAGGAGATGGCGTCGCTCGCGGCGCGATTCCGCGAGGTAGAGGTGACGTTCGAAGGGCCGCCTCCGGCGCTGACGAAGAAGCCCGAGAGCTGGATGCACGTGAACAGCGCGGGCACGGTGGTGCGATTTATCGAATCGCGCTTCGACGAGCAGCGAACGAATGCGGAAATCAGGGAAGCATTCGGCAATGTACGCGATACGACTTTTACACCGATGACTTTGCGTTCGATCTTTCTGGCGATGGCCAGAAGCCAACGCACACCGGCGTGAGAAAGAGGCGAGAATGAATCAGATTCTGCACATCTTTCGGAAGGACGTACGCCATCGCTGGGTTGACATTTTGGTTTCTCTGGCGCTGCTGATCGCGCATGCCTGGCACGTGGCGCATCAATGGAACGCGCCGAGCCAGAGTTTCGATCTCAACTCGTCGCTGTGGGGGGTGGTCGCGTTTTTTGTGCCGGTTGCGTGGTGCTTCCTGGTTATCCGGGCGGTGCAGGAAGAAAGCCTCGTCGGGGACCGCCAATTCTGGGTCACGCGGCCGTATGAATGGAAAAAACTGTTGGCCGCGAAACTTTTGTTTGTGGCGGTATCCATCAATCTCCCGCTTTTTATCGTGGATGTGGTGCTGCTCGCGAAGGCGGGATTCTCGCCGGTGCGCTATCTGCCGGGGCTGCTGTGGATGCAAGTGCTGCTGCTGATTTTTCTGGTGGTGCCCGCGGCGGCGGTCAGCGTGGTTACGTCAACGGTGGTGCAAGTGCTGCTGTGCGTTCTCGGGCTGATACTTTACTTGATCGGCGTAACACAACTGTTCTCGTCAATTCCGAACGAGGGGATGGCGCCGGGGAACGGTGTCGCGGTGGGGCTGGATTTACTTGTGATAGGCTGCGTGCTCGTCGCAGCCATTTTCCTGCAATATGCGCGGCGCAAGACATGGACGTCGAGACTACTGATCATCGGAGGCGGGGTCGCGGCTCTCGTGATTATAGCCGTGACGCCATACCGCACACTCGTCGCGCGATCGTATCCGCCTCTGACGGCGGGGCAGCAGCCGGCGGTCACGCTGACAATTGACCCGACGCCGCCTCCACCGCCGAAAAAGAAAGGCAACGACTTTCCGGACGTATTGCCAAATGCATGGATCGCACTTCCTTTGAGAGCATCGGGCGTCGCGGAAGGTCACGTCGCGGAGGTGCGCGGTACGGTCGTGGCAATACAGGCGTCTGACGGCCAACATTGGACTTCCTCCTGGACTTCGTATGGATCGGTTTTTTGGCCGGGCGAGGAACGCTCCGTGAAAATCTTCGCTATAGACAGGAAATTTTTCGAGCGCGTGAAGTCTATTCCGGTGAACGTGCACATCACCGTTGCGCAAGTGGATTACCGGGAAACGAACGGGAGGCAGATAACGGCGGAAGACGGCAAGTTTTCGGTCGGCGGGGTCGGCATCTGCCGGATCGAGCCGTACAGCAATTCGAATCAGAATATGATCGCGTGCCGCGCGCCGCTGAAGTCTCCCTCGCTGCTCGGGCACATGGATCCGTCCGCGACGACCTGCACGTATGAAGACGGGCCGCCGGTTTTAGTTACGAGATATATGTGGAACGTGCACGACGACAGCATGGGGCCGGCGGACCTGGGGATTATTCCCGTCAACGACGTGCAGATGATTTTTCAGAGCTGGGCCGATGATCCGAAGAGAGAGCTGCGCTACTTCTGTCCGGGAACGCCTTTTACGATCGGCACGCCGGAGGAAGGGAAGCATAGCCGCACCGAAATGGAAATAGACGGAATCCAGCTTTCGCAATACGAATGGCATCCCGGGCAAGAGTAGGCACGAGCGAAAATTACGGCCGGCAGAACACCGAAATCCCGCTGCCAGCGAGCGCGGAAGAGTCACCACTTGGCGTCCTTCACGCTGACGGTCGCGGTCTTCACCACCCACGCAGCGGGTTTTTCCCTCGATACCGGGCGCGACTGCGTACGAAATAGCGCCACGAACCGGAATTTGCGGCGGCGTGGTGGGAATGGTTGATACCAGTTTTCACGGTTCGTTCCTACCCGCTTTTCCGTATGGCCGAATTTTCCGCGGGTCGCGACAATCACGACGACGCGTTGGTTACTCGCGCCAAGTGCAGACAGATTGGAGGAGATTGGCCGTGGCGAAATATGGAAAGGCAGCGGGAAAGAGCGTGGAGCGCGCTGTGCGGCGAGCGAATCAAGGGAAACTGCGGTCGGGCAAGGGCGGCAAGGGCGGCCGGGTGAAAAGCAGAAAACAGGCAATCGCCATCGGACTTTCGGAAGCGCGCAAGAAAGGCGCCAAGGTCCCGCGGAAGAAGTCATGAAGCGGCGACACAAAATTATGGTTGTCAGCACGTGCAATGACAGGCCGAACACAGCAGCGCACTTTATAGAAGTTTCGCCCAAAAATCCTGGCGGTGGCGATTGCAGAAAAGCAAATCGCGCCGGCAAAGGATGACCGGGCAGGAGGAATCAAAATGCGAAGTAGCGTGAGCAGGTCCATTCGTTCTCTTCTGATCGCACTAGCACTACTGGCCATGCCCGCAGCGGCATTGGCACAGGTCAGCGTTTCCATCACGGTCGCTCCACCGGAACTGCCGGTTTACGACCAGCCGGCTTGTCCGGGTGACGGTTATATCTGGACGCCCGGCTACTGGGCTTGGGGCGACGACGATTATTACTGGGTGCCCGGCACGTGGATCATGGCTCCTGAAGTCGGCTTCCTTTGGACGCCAGGCTACTGGGGTTGGGGCGGCAGCAGCTTCGTTTTCTACGAGGGCTACTGGGGTCCGCAAATCGGCTTCTACGGCGGAATCAACTACGGTTTCGGTTATTTCGGCCACGGTTACGAGGGAGGACGCTGGGACAACGGACACTTTTTCTACAACCGTTCCGTGAACAACGTAAACGTCACCGTCGTCCACAACGTGTATAACACGACGGTGAACAACACTGAGGTTACTCACGTCAGCTACAACGGCGGAAATGGTGGCATCAACGTGCGACCCACGGCCGAGGAAGAGGCTGCCTCACGCGAGCAGCACACCCCTCCCGTCGCTGCTCAGGTTCAACACGCGCAAACCGCTCGTTCGAATCCGGAGCTGCGCGCTTCGGCGAACCACGGCAATCCGCCAATCGCTGCTACCGCCAAGCCGGGAGAATTTTCGGGCGGCGGAGTGGTGAAGGCAAAAGGAGAATCTGACAACGCTGCGGTTAGGACGGAGAACGCGCCGAAGACAACCGCGGTTCATCCGAACGATCTTCCCGCTGCGGAACGCATGGCTGCTCCGAATACGGGAGACGCCAAACTCGACAAGAAATACCAGCAGGAGCAGGACAAGTTGAGCGCGCAGCAAAACCAGGAGCGGCAGAAATTGCAGCAACAGCAGGATAACGAACACAAGCAGCTTGCGAAGCGGAATGCCGACGATGCCACCAAGCAACAGGTAGAACAAAAGCATCAGCAGCAAACGCAGCAGCTGGTCCAGAAGCACACGGAACAACAGCAGCAGCTTCAACAGAAACAGCAGCCCTCGCGTTCCGCACAAACCAAACCACCGGCGGAAGAGCGACGGTAGATTGACCCGAGCACAGCCGGGCGCCGGCACGTGAAATGCCGGCGCCCGGCAATAGTCTTGGATGACTGCGGAACCTAAGAGCGGGTCGTCACATCCACTTATCAATTGACGCGCTGCGACCGAATCAAGCGGCGAATCACGCGCTGATGTAGCGTTTCGAAATTTCGGCGATGCTGCGGGCGCCGGCGAGGCGCATGGTCATTTCGAGTTCGCCATCGAGATGCTGGAGCACGGCCTGCACGCCCATCCAGCCGCCGAGCGCCCGTACAGCGCGGCGAGTCCGTAGTCGTCCGCGGGATGGACGATCGCAGGATCAAAGCTGCCAGCTTCTACACCTTATGTGCGATACGGAACAGTTTCCTCGCGGGCACGCTGCCATAGTTCGGATACGAACTTAGCCTTGGCCTCGTCGCTATTGGCGCGGGCGGGGCATCCCTGACGGACCGTGCCGACGAAAAATCGAAAGGGTGACATGCATGAAGATTCTGCTCGCAGTTGACGATTCCAAATTTTCCGACGCGGCCGTAAAGGCCGTGATCGCCAGAGCGCATCCGAAAGATACGGAAGTGCGCGTTTTGCACGTCGTGGAACCTCCAACACTCCTCGTGAACCGCGAAATGGGCGGGTTTGACCCGGGCTTCGAGGCGGTATGGCAGGGGGAAACGAAGCAGGCCATGGTTTTAGTTGAGAAAACCGCTGAAACGCTGCGCTCGCACGGCATGAAAGTATCCACAGCCGTCGAGAAGGGCGATCCCAAATCGGTGATCATCGAGGTTTCGGCAGAGTGGCACGCCGACTTGATCGTGCTCGGGTCGCACGGTAGAAATGCCCTGGACCGTTTCTTGATGGGCAGCGTTTCAGAGGCCGTCGCCCGCCACGCGCACTGTTCCGTGGAGATCGTGCGGATTCCGTCGAGCCGTTGAGGAATTTCAGCGGCAGCGCGCTGGATCAGCCAGCGATGAATTTTTTAGAGATTTCGGCGATGTTGCGGGCGCCGGCGAGGCGCATGGTCATTTCGAGCTCGCCATCGAGATGCTGGAGCACGGCCTGCACGCCCATCCAGCCGCCGAGCGCCAGCCCGTAGAGCACCGGCCGTCCGACGGCGACGGCATTCGCGCCGAGCGCGAGCGCCTTGAAAACGTCCTGACCGCGCCGCACGCCACCGTCAATCAGGATGGTCGCGCGCCCGTGGACGGCGTTCGCGATTCGCGGCAGCACGGTGAACGTTGCGGAAACATCGTCGAGCTGGCGCCCGCCGTGGTTCGACACCTGAATTCCCGCGCAGCCATGTTCGACCGCAGCCACCGCGAACTCGGGCGACATCACGCCCTTCAGCAGCACCGGCAAGCCCGTCGTTTTCTGGATGAACGCGACATCGTCCCAATCGAGATCGCGCTTGATCGGCTCCGCGCCGTAGCCGCCGCTCTGTTGCGGAAAATTTCCGACGGGCAGAGGCGAACGGAAATGATTGCGCCGGTCGGTTTCGCGGTTGCTCGCGACGACGGTATCAACCGTAAACACGATTGCGGTGTAGCCCGCGGCCTTGGCGCGGCCGAGAATTTCGGCGGCTGCGCCGCGGTCGGCAGGCAGATAAATCTGAAACCACTTCGGGCCGGGGCAGGCCTGCGCGATTTCCTCGAGCGTTTTCGTGGAAAGCGACGCCGCGCAGTAAAGAGCTTTCGCGGCATTGGTGCCCTGCGCCGAGCCGACTTCGGCAGTCACGTGAGCCATGCCGTGCCCGGCCATCGCGGAGACCATCACTGGCATGGAAATTTTCGAGCCGAGGAGCGTGGTCGAGCGGTCGGCGTCCTTATAGCCGCTCAGATAGAGCGGCGCGATGGTGACGCGCTTGAACGCAGCTTCGTTTTCGTGCTTGGTCCATTCGTCGCCGGCGGCGCTGGAGATGTAGCCGAAGCCGCCCGCGGGAATTATTTTTTGCGCCGCGGGTTCGAGCTCGCGCAGATTGATGATCTCGATGGCCTTTATTTCCGTGGGCGCGTCGTAGGTGGCGCTGCCCGGCGCGGCGGCGGGCGCTTGCGCGGCCTGCGTTGCCGGCGCGTTCGCCGACAGCTCGGCGGCATTCGCGAACTTCGCCGGAAGCCCGGCCGAAAGAGTTACGGCTGCTGCGGTTGCGGAGAGAAAATCACGGCGCTTGCGATCCATTGCGTCCTCCCGGTTTCTTCGCGGCGGATGATAGCACGAGGGGCGAGAGGCGAGGGATGAGGGACGAGGGGCGAGGTCAGGGATGCCGAGGGAAAAGACGACGGCAAAACCTTCAGGCTCGATCCGAGCGCATGGGCTGCGCAGTGCCAAGGATGTTTGCCGGGCACGATATATCGTGCCCCTACGAAGAGAAGGCTACTGCAATTCACCGAGGCGGCGGCGCAGGAAACGGCGCTCGACGTCATTCGTTGCGAGTGCGAGGGCGCGCCCATATGCACGGGCAGCTTCGGCCGACTTTCCGAGGCGGCGCAGCAAATCCGCGCGCGCGGCCGGCAGAAGATGGAACTCCGAAAGCTCGCCGCGCGATTCGAGTTCGTCGAGGAGCGCGAGGCCGTCTTCGGGAGAGCGAGCCATCGCTACGGCGACAGCGCGGTTCACTTCCACGACCGGCGAGGGATGGGTTTCGAGCAACGCGCTATAGAGCGCGGCGATCTGCGGCCAGTCCGTGTCGCGCGCCGTTCTTGCGTTTGCATGAAGCGCGGCAATCGAGGCTTGCAACGCGTATGGGCCCGACGAGCCGGCACGAAGCGCGGATTCGGTCAACGCCGTGCCTTCGCGAATCTGCTCCGCGCGCCAAAGGGAGCGATCTTGTTCCTCGAGCAGGATCAATTCGCCGTCGGCACTCGCACGAGCGTCGCATCGCGAATCGTGGAGCAGCATCAGGCCCAGCAGCGCCTGCGTCTCCGGTTCGCGCGGCAAAAGTTCGCACAAAGTGCGCGCGAGACGAATCGCTTCAGCGCAGAGTTCGCGCCGCACGAGAGCATCGCCGGTGCTCGCGAGGTAGCCTTCATTGAAGATCAGATACACGACGAGCATGGCCGCTTCGAGGCGGTCCGGCAAATCTTCGCGCGCAGGAACGCGATAGGGAATATTCGCGTCGCGAATCTTGCGCTTCGCGCGAACCAGTCGCTGCGCCATGGTGGCGACCGAGACGAGAAACGCGCGCGAGATTTCTTCGGTGGTCAGGCCGCAGATGGTGTGAAGCGTCAGGGCGACTTGCGAGTCGGTGGCCAGAGCCGGATGGCTGCATGCGAAGATGAGGCGCAGGCGGTCGTCTGGAAACATGTCGTCTCCGAAATCATCGGCAGGCTGCGACGTGAACTCGAGGTTGCGCGCGATCTCGTCGCGCTTGGTTTCGAAGCGGCGGTCGCGCCGGATCCGGTCAATGGCTTTGTGCCGCGCGGTGCTGACCAGCCACGCGCGAGGATTCGCGGGCGTGCCCTCCGAGGGCCACTTCTGCAGAGCGACGGCGTAGGCCTCCTGCAACATCTCCTCGGCGAGATCGAAATCGCCGAGCAGACGAATCAGTGTGGAGAGGACCCGGCCCGATTCTTCGCGGTGGAGCTTTTCTAGATCCATGTTGAAGAGGGCCTACGCTCGCTCAGATGCCGAGGCTGGTTTCAGACAACCCGATTTTACGTCCGGGCGGCCTGCTCCATGGCAAAAATGGGCCGTACCTCGACGGAACCGTGGCGCGCGGCGGGAATTTTCGCGGCGATGGCGATGGCCTCGTCGAGGTCCGCGGCTTCGACGAGGTAATAGCCGCCAAGCTGTTCCTTCGTCTCGGCAAAAGGGCCGTCCGTGACCACGCGCTTGCCGTCGCGCACGCGGACGGTGGTGGCGCTGGCGACGGGCTTAAGGCGGTTGGAGCCGAGATTCTTGCCCTGTGAAGTGATTTCCTCGGTGAATTTGCCGTAATCCGCCACCATAGCCCCGGTTTGAGCGGGAGTGAGATTGAACCAATCCGATTCCTGGCCGTAAATCAGAAGCAAGTATGTCATTGGTAGTTCCTCCTACTGGTTAGTCGAACGAAACCCGGAAAATCGACAGTACCGGCGAATACTTTCAGACCATGATGGCGATCTTGCCCAGGAAATTGCCAGACGCCTGGAGGCGGAACGCGTCCAGGGCGCGGTCGAATGAAAATACCTTCTCGATGACGGGTTTGATTTTGTTGACCTCGATCGCCTGGATTAACTGCTCGAGGCTGGCGCGGCTACCGACACCGATGCCGTGCAGGCTGGCGCTCTTGAACATGAGGTCATGCGGATTGGCGTTACCCTCGCGTCCCGCGAGCACGCCAATCAGAGCGATCTTGCCGCCGTATCCGACGCATTCGAACGAGCGTGCGAGCGTGCCCATGCCTCCATTTTCGATTACGCAATCCACGCCGCGCCCACCGGTCAGCGCGATCACTTCCTTCTCCCAATCGGGGTGCGTTTTGTAGTTTACGCCGTCGGATGCGCCGAGGCTGCGAGCGCGTTCGATCTTCGCGTCGCTCGACGAAGTAACGATCACGCGGGCCCCGGCCGCACGCGCGATTTGCAGCGCGAACATCGAAACGCCCCCCGTGCCGATGCAGAGCACCGTGTCGCCGGGTTTGACGCGCGTGCCCGCAATCATCAAGGCGTTCCACGCGGTGGCGCCGGCGCAAGGCAGCGTGGCCGCTTCTTCGAACGAGAGATTTTTCGGCATGGCGACCCAGCCATCTTCGTGCAGCGAAACGAACTCGGCGAGAGTGCCGTCGAGCGGAGAGCCGAGAGCGCGGCGACTTTTCGGCGGAGCGCCGTCAATCCACACCTGGAAAAAACTGGGGATCACGCGGTCGCCCGGCTTGAAGCGGGTGACGTTCGCGCCGATGGCAACGACTTCGCCGGCCGCGTCCGAGCAGGGGATCGTGTCGTGGTCCATGCCGTAGCGATATTTGCCGGTGATGATGGCGTGGTCGCGGTAATTCAGCGCAGCGGCGCGGATGCGGACGAGGACGTCGCTGGGCCCGGGCTTCGGATCGGGACGATCCACGAGGCGCAAGTCCTCAAATGAGGTTGGGGCCTTCGGGATTTCGTAGGCTTTCATCGAGAGCACGAGGATATCCGAAGTGTGAGGCGTTGCTCAATAGCGCAGCTGTGGCTCGCGCTTACACCGAAGAGAGATTCTTTCGATCTCCCAGGCTCGACTCTCCGTCGACCTGGGAGCCCTGTCTTTGCGTGACCGGACGTGCCGCAGGAGCGGGACGAAATGCCGAAACGTCCGGTCACTCCGCTCAGAATGACGATCGTTCTCGCCCGCCTGCGGCTCTCTACTTTCTTGAGACGCGGATGAGACGGCCGTCGTCGAGCAGGATAAAGAGCGCGCCGTCGGGTGCTTGCTGCACTTCGCGGACGCGCGTATTCAGGTCCTTTAGCAGGCGCTCTTCAGCGACGACTTTGTCGCCATCGAGCACGAGGCGAATCAAGCTCTTGGCGCCCAGCCCACCGATCAGGACGTTGCCCTTCCATTCCGGAAACATGTCGCCGGTGTAAAAGATCAATCCACAGGGCGCGACATCGGGATACCAGAAATAGACGGGCTGTTCGACGCCGGGCGCCTGCGTCATGCCCTTACCGGCAACGAGGTCGCCATTGTAGCGCCGGCCGTAGCTGACGTTGGGCCAGCCGTAGTTGCCGCCGGGCTTGATGATGCTGAGTTTGTCGCCACCCAGCGGGCCATGTTCGATGACCCAGAGTTTGCCGGTCGTGGGATTAATGGCCGCGCCTTCGGGATCACGATGGCCGTAGGAATAGGTCTCCGGCAGGACGGTGGGCTGGTCGAGGAACGGATTGTCCTTGGGAATCGAGCCGTCTTTGTTGATGCGCGCGACGCGGCCGGTGAAATTGCGAAGGATATCGGGATCGTTGATTTCGTGATCGGTGCCGTCGTAGGGTGCTTCGTAGAAGCGAAAGCGGTCCGCACCGGTGATGAACAGGGTGCCGTCGGGAGCGAAGACGATGCGGCGATTCACGCCATCGAGCAGGACTTCGACGTTTTCGAGGCGGCGCTCGTCGTCGCTGAGGCGCGCGCGGGCCAAACGCTCTTCGCCGACGCGCATGGTGCGGCGTTCGGAGACGGAAGCCTTCCAGACGTTGGCATAAAAATATTCGAGCGGCCAGGAGCCGGGCGTTTCACCGGGCGGCGGCGCGAAATACGTGAAATAGATCATGCGGTTGTGGGCGAAATCGGGATCAAGGACTACGTCGTGCAGCGATTCGGCGGCAACGATCTTCGTATCCGGCACGCCAGCGATGGGCGCGGCATAAAAGCCGTTCATCTCCGCGATGCGGAGAAAGCCTTGACGCTCGGTGACAAGGATCTTGCCGTTGGGCAGAAGTGCGAGCGACCATGGTCCGTTGAAGCGCGTGATGATCGTCTCGACTTTGAGCGCCGGGGACGGTGTCGCCGGAGCGGGAGCGTTGGTCTGGCCGGGGAAGGCCGGCTTCGGCGGAGGATAGTCTTCGGCCTTGACTTGCGCGCGCGCCGCGGATGACATCAGCGCGGCCAATGCCATCATTGCTGTCAGATATGCCGCAGACTTAGGGAATCGCCTCGTATGCATTCATGCCCCCGGGCTCAATTTGTTTGGGAGAGTCGAGGCGAGATGTTACATGCGTTTGGAGGCGGTGGCAATTGCACCACGCGATGCAATTCCGCATCCGGCGAACGAGGGAAATTTCCCCGCGACTGGAGCAGTCTCAATCTGAGGGTTGATTAGTGGGCGCTGCGATAGAGGCGTTCGGTACGCGCGCCCGAATTAGCGGGACGCGGCCGCGACTCGACAGCCGTCTCGAGCTGGCGAAGAGAGTTTTCGATTCGCAGAAACACCACTTCCCGAACGGACTCGTTCATATATTTCGCGATTCGAAGCATCCAGTGAACGGCTTCGACTTTTACGTGCAGGTCGAGTTGCGGATCGCAAACATATTGGCCGCCCTTGAGCTGAACGAGGTGCGCAGCCGCGTTCAGATTCCTGTAGTGATCCGATACGCGTTGGATGCGCGCCTCGAACTCTTCGGTATGAAAGGAACTTTTGTCCGCGTGGTCGTGAAATTGGTGATTCGATACGCTATCGGTATGATCTTGAATAAGGGCTTCGGTTCTCATCGCGGCCTCCGCAGTGGTGCTGCAGATCGAAACATTATGAGTGCTACGCTATACCAAGGTAGCAACGGGCCTGCCAACCGCGCTGCCATTCCGCAAGTAACTGAAAGCGAAAAACTTATGGCTGGGGTAGGGTGCAAGACAGGCTCTTGCTGGGGTGCCAAAACCATGCAAATTGTGCCTTCGACCTGCCGATTCTGCCGCGCCCTTGAAGCTCGAAGAGCTGTGCTAACATCCGATCAAACATGGGCAAAACTGTTTACATTGTGAGCGCGGTGCGGACGCCGATCGGGAAATTCGGCGGAATGCTCGCAGATTTCACGCATCCGGACCTGGGAACGATTGCGGTGCGCGCGGCGCTGGAGCGGGCGTTTGGTTTGCCGCTGCCGAGGGAAAGAGTCCCCGGTGAATTTGACGCTGCGCCAGTGACCGACGCTGGAAGAGCGATTCCTCGGGCCGAAGACGGCCCTCGGAATGACAAGCGAAATAATGGCGCGGCATGGCATGTGGACGAGGTGATTTTCGGGAATGCGCGGCCGGCGGGCGTGGGGCCGAATCCGGCGCGGCAAGTCGCGTGGCGATCGGGGTTGGGCGACGACGTACCGGCGTTTACGGTGAACATGGCGTGCGCATCGGGATTGCGCGCGGTGGTGCTGGGCTGGCAGGAAATTCTGACCGGCGCGGCGGAAATTATTGTGGCGGGCGGAGCGGAATCCATGAGCCGCGTGCCGTACTTGGTCGAGGGGCGCTGGGGATTCAAGCTGGGCAACCAGCCGCTGATTGACGCGATGTACCGCGACGGGTTCGTCTGCCCGATATCGAAGCTCATCATGGGCGAGACGGCGGAGATTCTGGCGGAGCAGTACAAGATTCCGCGCGAGGAGCAGGATGCGTTCGCGCTCGAAAGCCACCGGAGGGCCGCGCGAGCGGCCGCGGAGTGCCATTTCAAGGCGGAGATGGTGCCGATTGACATGAAGGACAAGAAAGGCAACGTCACGCGGCTGGACAAAGACGAGCACGTGCGCGGGGATGTAACGCTCGAGGCGCTGGCAAAGCTGCCGCCGGTGTTCAGCAAGACGGGCAGCGTGAGCGCGGGGAATTCGAGCGGCATCACGGACGGCGCCGCGGCGGTGGTGCTCGCGAGCGAGGAAAAAGTACGCGAGTTGAATCTGAAGCCGATCGCGCGAATCGTGGACGCGACAGTCGCGGCGGTGGACCCGCGCGTGATGGGCATCGGTCCCGTGCCCGCGGTGCGCAATCTGAGCAAACGCACGGGCACGAAGGTGGAGGATTACGACGCGGTCGAGCTGAACGAGGCCTTTGCCGCGCAGGTGCTGGCATGCGACCGCGACTTGCACTTCAATCGCGAGCGGCTGAATCCCAACGGCGGCGCGATCGCGCTGGGACATCCGATTGCGTGCACCGGCAGCCGCATTCTGACAACTCTGATTCACGAGATCCGGCGGCCATCAGGACAGGGTACTGGCCAAGAGGGCAGTCCAAGGACTGGCCGGCGGGGTCTTGCCACATTGTGTGTGTCCGGAGGATTGGGCGTGGCGGTCGAAATCGAAACGGTCTAACCTTTTGGGAGTGCTCTTCAGCGAATTTGGTGTGAGCGCTTAGACCGGAGCGATCTCAATGGACACGCATCAGCAGAAGCGCGGAGGTGGAGTCGAAGTCCTCGGAACGCTGTCGCTGGTCGCGCCGAAAATCGAAGAATTTCAATTTTTGAAGGTGAGGGTTGAGGGAGAGGTGGCGCGGCTCACGCTCGATCGCCCCGACCACAACCTGCTGAACGAACGGATGCTCTGCGAGCTGGCGTCCGGGATCAACATCCTCGGCGAACAGTACAACATCAAGCTCATCGTGCTGGCGTCGGCCGGGAAAACATTCTGCGGCGGCATCGAGCTTGGCGAATACACGCAGCGTCGCGTGTTTCAATTGCTGGACGCGTTCCATTTTGCGTTTTCGGCGATGCTGGATACATCCAAGCCGCTGCTGGTGGTCGTGAACGGGCCGGCGCTCGGCGGAGGCGCGGAGCTGGCGGCGCTGGGCGATCTGGTGATCGCGACTCCCAAGGCGCGATTCGCGCAGCCGGAAATCAAACTCGGAGTTTTCCCGCCGCTGGCCGCCGCTATTCTTCCTTATATTTTGGGACCGAAGCAGGCGCTGGAGCTCGTGCTGACGGGCGAAGCAATGTCCGCTGAACGCGCGCGCGAACTGGGGCTGGTGAACTGGCTAGTGCCCGAAGCTGAACTCGAGAAGAAAGTGAACGACGTGATCACGAAGGTGACGGCGCAGTCCGCGCCGGTGCTGACGATGGCGAAGAAAGCCATCATGGGCAGCCTGGGATTGCCGCTCCGCGAAGGCGTCCGCAACTCGATGAAAGTTTTCCTGAACGAACTTGCCGAGCTGGAAGATTCGCAGGAAGGTTTGCGAGCGCTGGTTGAAAAGCGCGCCCCGAAGTGGAAGAACCGCTAATTTTTACTTAGCGCGGCCGTGACTGCGGCCATGGATATCGCGCTCTGATGAATATGACGCATGCCGATTGGGCCGTTTTCGCGAAATTCGTTATCGCCGCGTTTGTGGTGTTCTACGTTAGCGTTTGGCTGATCAAATCGAATCCGCCAGGCTCGTGGGAAGAGGGTCATGCCGAACTGTGGAAGAAGCCACCGAAGTGGCAGCTGATTACTGTTTGCGTTCTTTGGAGCCTCATAATCGCCGCTTTCATCGTTGCGTTCACTGTTCGACGCTCAAACTGACAGATCGCCGGCAGCAAGGGCGAATTGACACGACTTCGAGCAGGGCATAGACTCACGAGCGACAACTGAACTGGCATCGGGTATTGGAAGGCCGCGAAAATCGGCCACGGTCCCGCCACTGTGATCGGCGCGCGCGGTGCGAGCGTCGAAAGTCAGGAACGTACCCGAGCTAGTCGAAGCTGACACTCTTCGCGAGAAAGAGTGTGGCGACGCGCCTCGCTATTCTCGCGAGGCTTTTTTATTGGAGTTGCGAGCAAATTCGATGCGATCGTCGCGCCACAAATTCGCCGCTGCGTTTCTCGTCGCACTGTTCGTCACCGCCGCTGCGCCGCTGTCCTCCGCGCAGAACGCGAACACGAGCCGCACCGTTACGGACGAAGTCGGCCGCACGATCACTGTTCCCGCGGAAGTAAAGCGCGTCGTTTCGCTCGCGCCGAATCTGACGGAAACGGTGTATGCGCTGGGCCTGGAGAAACTGCTCGTCGGTGATACGAATCTTTGCGCCGTGCCCGAGGCCGCGAAATCGAAACCGCACGTGGGCGACCCGCAGAGTCCCAACCTCGAAGCAATTGTGGCGCTCCAACCGGACCTTGTTCTGGCGACGACCTCGATTAACCGCGTGGAGACGGCGGACGCGCTGAAGCGCCTGGGCATCGCGGTTTACACCAGCGACCCGCACACGGTTCGCGGGATGCTCGATTCGACCTCACATATGGCGGACGTGATGGGCGCATCGCAGCTCGGCGCAGGGCTCGTCAGCAAATTGAATCAGCGGCTCGATACGCTGCACGCGCGGCTGGCCGACAGGCCGATGGTGCATGTGTTGTTCATCGTGTGGCTCGAGCCGCTGCAATCGATCGGTCCGAGCACGTTCATTGCAGACGCGCTGCGCTGGGCCGGGGCGGAGTCTGTGGTGACTTCGCCGCAATCCTGGCCGCGGATCAACATTGAAGAAGTCGTGCGGCTGCAGCCGGAATACATCGTGTTCTCACAGGACGATCTCGGGCCCGCGGCAAATGAAATCGCGGATTTGCGCTCGCGGCCGGTGTGGCGCGATCTCGACGCTGTTGAGCTCGGACACGTGGTGAATATCAGCGAAGGAATCGAGCGGCCGTCGCCCGATCTTGTGGACGTGATTGAAGAGCTCGCGCGCGACGTACATCCGGAAGCGTTTGCGGCAAAAATTGAAAGTGGAAAATCGAAATTGGAAAATCGAAACTCGACTTTCGTAACTGGCGTATTCCCGAAACAATTTGCAAGACCCGGCGAGGAGTGCAGCCAGTGCGCCCGCTGACGCCGCGACGCGTGGCCTGGATTTGCGCCGGGCTCGGCTTGGTGCTGTTTGCCGCAGCGGTGATTTCGCTGCGCATTGGCGCTTATCCGATTTCGGTGGTGGACATCGTCAAGACGCTTTTCAGTGGCATCCTCGGGCGATGGGATGAGATTCCCAGCGAGTACAGATCCATCGTGTTCAACATTCGGCTTCCCCGCATCCTGCTGGGAATTCTGGTGGGGGCATCGCTTGCGACGGCGGGCTCCGGATTTCAGGCGCTGCTGCGGAATCCGCTAGCCGATCCGTACGTGCTGGGAGTATCGAGCGGCGCGGCGCTGGGAGCGATCATCAGCTTGATTGTGGCGCCGCACGCGCCGGGCGCGATTCAATTAGCCGCGTTCGCCGGAGCCGCGATCACCATCGCGGCGGTTTATTTTCTCGGGCGCCGCGGCGGACAACTCGACAGCGCGACGCTGCTGCTCGCAGGCATTGTGGCCGCATCGTTTCTTTCCGCGATCATCATGTTCCTGATGACCACGCTGAGCAGCCGCGATCTGCGTGGCATGGCATTCTGGCTGATGGGCGATCTCAGCTCGACGCTGCCGTCCAATCCGCTGCGTTGGTTCGAGGCATTGTTTGCGATCTTTGTGCTTGCGGCGGGGGCGATTTATGCGACGTCGTCCGATCTGAATTTAATTCTTACCGGCGAGCAGGAGGCGCGGCACCTGGGAGTGAACGTGCATCGCGTGAAGCTGGTTGTTTACATCTCGGCATCGGTGCTGACGGGGCTGGCGGTATCGGTGAGCGGCACGATCGGATACGTGGGCCTGCTGGTGCCGCACGTGATGCGGATGATGTTTGGCACGGACTACCGGCTGCTGATTCCGACGTCGGCAATCGGCGGCGCGATTCTGGTGGTGCTGGCGGATGCGCTGGCGCGCTCGATTGTGAGCCCCACGGAATTGCCGGTCGGCGCGATGACGGCGCTGGCTGGCGCGCCGGTATTCATTTATCTGATGCGGCGGAGGGTGCGATGAGCGCGGTGACGGGAAGCGGCGCGGCACCCGCACAGCCGACAATCATTGCGCCGCGAACTCCGGGCGTGCGGCTGAAAGTGGAGCAGGCGAGCTACGCGTACGCGGCGACGGACCGTTCGGCGCCCAAATTCACGCTGGGCCCGACGAGTTTTGAAGCCAACCAGCGCGAGCTGGTGGCGATTCTCGGTCCGAACGCCAGCGGGAAATCCACGCTACTCACTCTGCTGGCGGGAATGGCGCGGCCGCTTTCGGGGCGCATTGAAGTGGACGGCGTTGAAGTGAGCATGCTCGATCTGCGGACGCGCGCGCAGCGGATTGCGCTGGTGCAGCAGGAAAGCGAGCTGTTGTTTCCGCTGCGTGTGTGGGAATACGTGCTGCAGGGGCGCTATCCATACGGGAAGAGGCTACGGTTTGAGTCGGAGGAAGACTGCCTGCTGGCCGGAAACGCGCTGGCGCAGGTGGGCGCGGACGCGTTGCGCGACCGGTGGATGGATCAGCTTTCCGGAGGCGAAAAGCAACGCGTGATTTTAGCGCGGGCGCTGGCGCAGCAGCCGTCGCTGCTACTGCTGGACGAGCCGACGCAGCATCTCGACATCGGCGGCAAAGTGGAATTGCTGCGGCGCTTGCGGCGACTGGCGGACGACAGTCGCTACACTGTGCTGGTGGTGACACACGAGCTGAATCTGGCGGCGGAATTTTCCGATCGAATCGTGCTACTGCACAAAGGCAAGTGCCTGCGCGTCGGCACGCCAGCGGAAGTTTATGAACGGGCTTTGTTGGAAGAGGTATTCGAGGCGCCGCTGGAAGTCGAGATGCGCGAAAGCGGACGGCCGAGGGTGATTCTCGGAGGGAATCACTAGGCGCGACGACGATTTTTTTGCTGCGGAATCGCGGGGCAGCGTTTGCCTCCGCAAGCGGCGCTTCCACACCAGGGCGCTGTAAACAATCACAGGAGACTCCGCGCTAGGGAAGACGGTGAAAATCCGTCGCCGCCGCGCGACTGTAAGGCGGAAATATTTTCAGTGCGTGCCACTGACCCGCTCAAAGAATCCACCGGGATTCGATGACGGGATGGGAAGGCCGCGCTGCAGTCCCGAAAGTTTGGGACAATCCGCCGAGCCAGGAGACCGGCGGAGTCTCAATCCGGGTTCGTATGCTGATCGCATACTCACCGGGACAACCTTCAACTCCCGCGCGAGAGGGAGAGGAGGAAAAATGAGACTGCGAATTTCCCTTCTGCTTTTTTTCACGGCCGTGATGATGTTGCCTTACCCGACGTGCGCCCAAACATCGAGTTCGGGGAACGCCGGCACTATTCAAGGAATAGTGAAGGACCCCGATGGACGCGTCGTGCAGGACGCGGACGTGACTTTGCTGAAATCGTTGATCGTCAGCGCGCAGGTAAAATCGAATGCGCACGGCGAGTACGAATTTGAAGCGCTCGATTCCGGCGCGTACTCCGTGATCGCGAACGCGCCCGGACTGACGGGCGAATCGCGCGACATCCAATTGAAAGCGGGCGATACAGAGGTGGTGAATCTGGCTCTGAAACTCAGTGCCGCACAGGACCGAGTGGTCGTGTCGGCGTCGCTCGGAGGCGCGCTGGCGCCGGAGGTTGGCTCCTCGGTGACTATTGTGAGCAATGATGAAATTCAGAACGAGGGCGCGATCAGCGTCAGTGACGCGCTGCGCAACGTTCCGGGAGTCGCAATCAACCGCACGGGCCAGGAAGGCGCGGTGACCAGTGCGTTTATTCGCGGCGGAGACTCAAACTATAACCTGGTGATGGTTGACGGCATTCCGCTGAACGATTTCGGCGGCGCATTCGATCTGTCGCCGCTGCCGACCGCGGGCGCGGATCAAGTGGAGGTGTTGCGCGGGCCGCAAAGCGCGCTTTATGGCTCGAATGCCGTGGCCGGCGTGATCAACGTTGTGAGCAATCAGGGAGATGGCTCGCCGCATTTTGATTTTTCCGGCGAAGGCGGCAGCTACGATACGTACCGCCTGACGACCGGAGGCGAAGGGCTGGCGCACGGGTTCGGCTGGTCCTACGACTTGGCGCGACTGGCTACGCACGGGCCGGTCGAACGCGACACATACTGGAACGACACTTCGTTCGTCAGCCTGAGCTATTCGCGCAGCCCGCGACGCAAAATCGTAGCGCATTACTTCGGCGACACCGGCGCCGCGCAAAATCCAGGACCCTGGGGTTCGGATCCTTACGATTTGTTCCCCGGAATCGAGGCCGACTACACGCGCCAGAAGCAAAACCTGTTCGCGTATCAAGTGAGCGAGACGGAGCAGATTACCAGCCGATTCCAACAGATCTCGACTGTAAGCGTTTCGACCGACCGATATTTCTTTCCCGCCACTCCCGGGTCGTTTGACTTTGCCTCTTTCACGAACAATCTGCGCCTGGATGCGAACACCCGCAGCGAATTCATCGTTTCCCCAAAGGACGTACTGGTGGCCGGCTTCGAATACGACCGCGAAACGTACAGTGATACGTATGTCACGAATGCCGACGAAACTCCGTTCACGCTGCCTCGCAACTACTACGCGTTCTTTGCGGAAAACCGCTGGAACCCGGGCAGCCGCTGGTTTGTGAGCACCGGCGTGCGCGTTGACAGTATCCATACGGGCAGCCTGCCGGAAGACGAACTCGATGCCTTGCGTCCTTTTATTCCCTCGACGTCGGTAACGCAGGTGAACCCGCGAATTTCGGCGGCGTATCTGGTCCGGCAATCCGATAGCGGGTCTGTGGAAATGACGCGCATTCACAGCAGCTTCGGTACCGGCATTCGTCCGCCGGACGGCTTCGAGCTCGGTTTCACCAACAATCCGAATCTGAAACCCGAGCGCAGCATCAGCGCGGACGCCGGCGTCGAGCAGCGATTTTTCAATGATCGCGCCGTTTTTGACGTGACCTATTTTTACAATTACTTCAAGGACCAGATTATTACCACGGGCATGTTGCCGGTTCTGACCACGTTTTCGTCGGAGAATATCGCCAGATCGCGCGCCTGGGGTCTCGAAACCAGCCTGCGCCTTCGGCCGCTGCGATCATTAGAGGTGATCGCGGAATACACATGGCTAAACTCCGCGATTCTGGCGCTCGACGGCACTACCTTCCCGCAGCCCCCGTTTGAGGTAGGGCAGCCGCTAATCCGCAGGCCACGGAGCTCGGCCGGCTACAACGCCACCTGGACGTACCATCGCCTTTCGCTCAACTCGAGCGCTTCGATTCGTAGCGCCGTCCTGGATATCGAGCCGAACGAGGGAACATTTCTCTGCGAGGAGACGCCGCCGCTCCAGTGCCTTTTCCCGAACAAGGGCTACGTGGATGTGAACGCCGGCTTCGCATTCAGGCTGCCGCGCGGCGTGGAAATCTACGGCCACGTCTACAATTTCCTGAACCAGCATTACGAGGAGTCGTTCGGCTTCCCGGCGCTGCGCCTTAATTTCCTCTCGGGGGTCAGGGTCGAGCTTCCCACACGCCACAACGAGCCCACGCCGTGACGGAAGAGTGGCGCGGAAACGCAATCCACGGCAGCGGCGACTTCTCGCGTAGCCCGCGGCCGTTGATGAAAAGCGCGAGGCCCGGCCGGATGCTATAATCGACGGCTTACCATGAGCCGGACAACCCAAGAAGCGCCGCGCATCGCGGCGGAAGTGATGGCGCGATACGAGGCCGTGATCGGGCTCGAAGTGCACGCGCATCTTCAAACGCTGACGAAGGCGTTTTGCGCGTGCTCGACGCGCTTCGGCGACGCGCCGAATTCGAATACGTGTCCCGTGTGCCTGGGCCTGCCGGGCGCGCTGCCGATACTCAACAAACGGGCGCTGGAACTGGCGCTGCGAGCCTCGCTCGCGATCGGATGCACGATTCAGAACCGGTCGCGCTTCGCCCGCAAGAATTACTTCTACCCCGATCTGCCGAAAGGCTATCAAATTTCCATGTACGAGCTGCCGCTGGCGCTGGCAGGGTCACTGGAAATTGAAGTCGAGGGCGAAAAGAAAACGATCGGCATCACTCGCCTGCACATGGAAGACGACGCTGGAAAGAGCCTGCATGAGGGATTTCCGGACTCCGATAAGTGGAGCTACATTGATTTCAACCGGTGCGGCGTGCCGCTGATCGAAATCGTGTCCGAACCAGACATGCGCGCGCCCGCTGAAGCCTACGCGTACCTGACGGCGCTGAAACAGATCCTCGAATATACGGAAGTGAGCGACTGCAACATGGAAGAAGGGTCGCTACGGTGCGACGCGAACGTGAGCGTGCGGCTGAGCGGTGCTACCAAACTCGGCACGAAGGCGGAAGTGAAGAACCTGAATTCGTTCCGCTATCTCGCGCACGCGCTGGAATATGAAATCGAACGGCAAATCGGCGTGCTGGAATCCGGCGGAACGGTGACGCAGGAAACGCGGCTCTGGAATGTGGCCGGGGGGCGCACGGAGCCAATGCGTTCGAAAGAGTTCGCGCACGATTATCGGTATTTCCCCGATCCGGACCTGTTGCCCGTCGCGGTTGTGGAAAACACGATCGCGAATGTGCGCCGGGAGATGCCGGAATTGCCGGAGGCGAAGCGAAACCGGTTCCAGACCGAGTACGCTATATCCGCATACGATGCCGGAGTGCTGACGAACACACGAGCGCTGGCAGATTATTTCGAGGCATCCGTGCGCGCGGGTGCGCCGGCAAAGTCGGCAGCGAGCTGGATCTCGGTGGAGTTATTGCGGCGGCTGAACGACGCGGGGAAGGACATCGGGGAGTGTCCCGTGAAGCCCGGGGCGCTGGCGGAACTGCTCGCAAGAGTCGAGAAGGGCGAAATTACGGCGGCGAGCGGGAAGAAAGTGTTCGCGACGATGTTCGATACTGGAAAACGCGCCGCGGAGATCATCGCCGCCGAAGGTCTCGCGCAGATCACCGACACGAGCGCCATCGAGAAAATTGCGCGGGAAGTGGTGGCGAAGAGTCCGGATAACGTGGCGAAATACCGCGCGGGGAACGAAGGCGTGTTCAAGTTTTTCGTGGGGCAGGTGATGCGCGAGACGCGCGGGCAAGCCAATCCTCAGGCCGTGAATGAAATTCTGAAACGTGTGCTCGCCGAATCCTGATTCGCGCGTCAAACGGAAATGGAGATACCAACGTGCTAAAAGAAGGCGAAGCAGCTCCCGGTTTCAACGTAACGGCCGACGACGGCAGCAAGGTCTCGCTCGCGGATTATCGCGGACAAAACGTGGTCCTGTATTTTTATCCGAAGGCGAATACCTCCGGGTGTACGCATGAATCCGTGGAATTTCGCGACGCGCTGAAGGATTTCGAGGTGCTGAACACGGCGATCGTGGGATGCAGCGGGGATTCGGTGGAGGACCAGACGAAATTCAAGACCCGCTACAAGCTGAATTTTCCGTTGCTGGCCGATACGGAATTCGAAGTGGTGGACGCATATAAGGCCCGGCGGATGAAAAGCTTTTTCGGCAAATCGTTTCTGGGAATCGTGCGGACGACTTTCTTGATCGGGTCGGACGGGAAGATTCGCAAGATTTGGCCGAAGGTCACGGTGAAGGGGCACGCCGCTGAAGTCCTTGAGGCGATTCGCGAAACGGAGCCTTCCGCCCGCGCCACAGCTACAACGTGACGATAAACGATTCGCCCGCCGGTTCGATCAGCGCATTGTCAATCAAGCGGGTGTTGCCGACGCGCGCCGCCAGCAGGGCGTAACACGCCTTCCGCAGAGCCATCACCGGTTCGAGCGTATCCGCATCCACAATCTCCGCATAGTCAAGCGCCACTCCCGGCTCGGACTCGATGATCTTGCGTACTGTCGCCAGCATGTGCAGCACGTCCCGGACGCCCGCTGAAATGTCGCGGCGAAGGGTGTCGAGCGAGCGATACAACACGGTGGCCGCGCGACGCTCGCTCACCGAAAGATACGCGTTGCGCGAAGAAAGCGCCAAGCCGTCCGGCTCGCGCACGATCGGGCACACGGCGATTTCGGTACTGAGATCGAGGTCACCGGCCATCTGCCGAATGATGCGGGCCTGCTGCGCATCCTTTCGTCCGAAAAATGCGACGCGCGGCTGCACGATTTCGAAAAGTTTCAAGACGACTGTGGCGACGCCACGAAAGTGCCCCGGCCGCGAGCGCCCTTCGAGGCGGTCGCTCAAACCTTCCACGGTGACGGACGTGCGGAAACCCGGCGGGTAAATTTCCTCGGGCGGCGGCGCGAACACATAGTCTGCGCCGAGATTTTCCAGCGCCGCTACGTCTGCAGCGAGTGACCGAGGATATTTCTGAAAATCCTCGGACGGGCCGAACTGTTTCGGGTTCACGAATATCGAAACGACGACCGGCGAGCACTGCTTCTTAGCTTCACGAACGAGCGAGAGATGGCCCTCGTGGAGCGCGCCCATCGTGGGCACCAGGCCGAGCAGACGGTCGTTCCGGCGAGCCTCGGCGCCAACCTGCTTCATCCATGCGACGGTGTGAATCAATTCCATCAGGCGGGGGTCATTTACTGATCATGCGTTGGCTTGGGCGGCGCGCTCGCGGTAGAAGATCATCAAATCGGTGCTGGTTGCTTTCGCGCCGAGCTGGCGCAGCAGCGTTGTGATCTGGCCGCGGTGATAGGTGCTGTGATTGGCGACGTGTTGCAACAATTGCCAGAGCGGCTGCGCGTTTGCCACGCCCGCCATTGTTTTGAACTGGATCACGCGGTGCAGATCGTCCGCGTTGAGCGAGGCGGCGAAATCCACCAGGTTGCGGTCAATTTCGATGAAGCGGCGGCGCACTGTGTCGAGATCGGGGAAATCCGCGGCGGAGGGGAACGCAACCGGCGTGCGGACATGCCAGCGTTCGAGCCATATCCACTGCGCTCCGTAAATGTGGGCGAGCGTGTCGCGCACGGAGGGGAAGCTCGAAGCGAGGTCGCGCGTGAATTGCTCGGGCGCGAGCGCGGCGCACGCTTCAATCGTGCGGTGATTGGCCCAGGCGTTGAAATCGTAGAGCAAGCGAATGTCGTCAACATTCATGATGGGTGGCTCCTTTTCGCTCCGGACCGCGCTCGTCGCTCATCTTTCTCGATCAGCGCCGCTGGGGCGCAGCGTGATGTTCGCGCAACTCGGCTGCGGAATGATAGGACTCCGCGTCCGACGGGTAGTTGCCGCTGCGGACGTCGTCGCAATATGCGGTCACGGCGCGCGAGATATCGGCGGAAAGATTCGCGTACTGCCGTACGAACTTCGGCCTGTGGCCGGTGGAAAGGCCCACGAGATCGTGGAAGACAAGCACTTGGCCGTCGCAATCGGGGCCGGCGCCGATGCCAATCGTGGGAATGCGGAGCTTTTCGGTGATGCGCCCGGCCAGCTCGCGGGGCATGGATTCGAGTACGATGGAGAACGCTCCGGCAGCCTCGACCGCACGCGCGTCCCGCTCGACTTGCCGCGCCGCGTCCGTCGTCTTGCCCTGAACGTGAAACCCACCGAGGGCGTTTACCGATTGCGGCGTCAGGCCGACGTGGCCCATCACCGGGATTTCGGCTTCCACCAACCGCGCGATCAGTTCGATACGGCGCTCGCCTCCCTCGACTTTCACGGCTTCCGCTCCGCCCTCTTTCACCAGGCGCACGGCGTTGCGAACCGATTCATCGAGAGAAATGTGAAAGCTTCCGTAGGGCATGTCGGCAACGACGAGCGCGTGGCGCGTGGCGCGGCGAACGGCGCGCGTATGATGCACCATTTCATCGAGCGTGACGGGAAGCGTGCTGTCGTACCCAAGCACGGCCATGCCGAGCGAATCGCCGACGAGCAGGATGTCCACGCCGGCCTCATCGAGAAGGCGCGCGGTCGGGTAATCGTAGGCCGTCAGGCAAGTAATCTTTGATATTGAGTGGGGCTTTGCATCCGAGAAACCTGCCGGGGAATGGGATTTGCGGGAGAGAATGTCGGGCACGGTAACTTTACCGTTGTCCGCACGAGGTGCGAGACTCATTGTCGCCTCCGGTGCCGCTCCTGAATTTCGGGATGCAGCCCACCAACAAGCCGATGCTATCAGAAGGATGCCGGATACCGCAAAGAATTAGCGGGCTTTGCGCGTCCGCTGAAATGGCGAACGAAATTCGAAAAAACGCTCAAGCCTGCGCGACGGGCGTAGGCGGCGCGGGTGATGGAGCTGACGGCGGAAGCTGTGTTTCGACGCCGCGCCAGCCAACCGGGCGTCCACGCAGGGCTTCGCGGAGCGCGCGGAAGAGCACGACGTACATCATCTGGCGGTAATAAAAGCGCTGGAGGATCAGCGGGGCCAGGAGCGTCCAATCTTCGTCCTTTTCGAGGGCGAAGGCGACGACGCAGGTGAAAAGATCAATCAGCATGAAGAGAGCGAAGAAGATCAGCGAACGCTCGACGTCCTGCGACGTCCAAAGTTCCGGCAGCCGCGCGAACCGAAGCTGCCCGAGTCCCCAAAGAGCCAGCGAGAGCAGGAACAGCAAATCTATGACCGGAGAAACGAGCGGCAGAATAATCTGGAACAGAAAAATATTGGGAATGGCGATCCAGCCGAGAGTGCCGTAGCGCGCTTTTCCGGCGGTATCGCGATGTTTCCAGACCGCCTGTAGCGTGCCGAAGGTCCAGCGGAATCGCTGGCGCACCAGCGCGTCAACTGTGTCGGGGACTTCGGTGCGGCCGATGGCGGTTTCGTCGTAGAGAATCTTCCAGCCGTTTCGGCGGATGGTCAGCGTCAAATCCGTGTCTTCGGCCACGGTGTCGCCCGAAAACCCGTCGTTGGTGCGAAGCAGGTCCGCGCGCCACGCCCCCACGGCGCCCGGCACCACCGGGATGCAATTCAGCAAATCGAATGCGCGCTTTTCCAGATTTTGGCTGGTGATGTACTCCAGCGCCTGCCAGCGCGTGATCCAGCGATTGCGATTGATCACTTTCACGTTTCCGGCGACCGCTCCCACGCTGGGGTCGGCGAAGTGGCGGACGAGGCGCGGAACCGCTTCGGGGTCCACGATAGTATCGGCGTCAATCGAAACCACGATTTCGCCGATGGCTTCGCTGAGAGCATTGTTCAGGGCCGCAGGCTTCCCGTGATTGGACTGCAGAAGCAATCGCACGCGCCGATCGCGCCCATAGTGCGTGCGCACGAGCTCCGCGGTGCGGTCCGTGGAGCCGTCGTCCACCACGAGAATTTCCAGCTTTGGATAATTGGAAGCCAACGCCGCGCGAACCGTATTCAGGATCACCGTCTCTTCGTTATACGCGGGGATCAGGATGCTGACTTCGGGCTGATAATCGGGATGTTCCAAGGGCGCCGGGCGCAATTTTTCGGCGAGGGCCAGCAAGCCGATGATCAGCGCGCGTCCGCCGACCAGCAAAATGCCGGCGACAAAGATAAATGCGATGCTGCTGCGCAGCCATCGGAAAACTTCGAAGATGAAGGAATCCGCGCGTACGAGCAGCCATTCGCGGTAGGTCAGCGGGGGCATCATCTGCGCGCGTGTTTGACCCAGCAAATCGGAAACTGAAACGAATTCGTAGCCTTTCGCGCGAAGGCCTTCGATGATTTGCGGCAGAGCGGCGACGGTGTGGGCGCGATCGCCTCCGCCATCGTGCAGAAGGATGATATTGCCGTCGTTGTTTTCTGTTTGCGCGAGGACGCGCTGGACAATCGTGTCCGCTGGAGCGGGCGGCTGGCCATTGTTTTCGCCCCAATCGTGCGGATCTATCCGCGCGCCGATGATGACGTAGCCCATGGACTGGGGGATGGGGAGCAATTGAATTTCGCTGGCCGTTTCCGGCTGGTGGTCAATGCCATAGGGCGGCCGGAACAAAGTGGTTTTCACGCCGAGATAACTTTCCAGGAGCAGCTCGGTGAGATTCAGCTGAACCTGCAGCTCGGTTTTGGAAAGGCGATCCACGTCGAATTCGGGGTGCGTGAAAGTGTGGTTGCCGATTTCGTTGCCGAGCGCGTATTCGCGCTTCACGATTTCGGGATTCTTGTTTGCCGATTCGCCGATTACGAAGAATGTTCCCGGCGCGTTTTCCTTCTTCAAAACGTCGAGAATTTTGGGAGTCCACTCGGGATCGGGGCCGTCGTCGAACGTAAGCGCGACCTTCTTGGGATCGGCGCCCATTTGCTCGATCCGCCACGACATCGGATAACTCGTGAAGCCTTCGTCATCGAACGTATCGGAATCGGAATCGTAGTCAAATGTGCGTTTGCCGCTCTGCGGCGTGGAAGTGATGCGCCAGATGTCGCCGTCGCCCTCGAGGATCAGATCGTAGCCCGGCGGAACGTCCGTCATTTTGTTGCGAACGGCGTCATCCGGATGGGTGGCGTCCCAGATGTACCACATCGAGGGATCCTCCATGCCCAGGCGCCATAGCGCGGTGCCCGCAACCCCGGCGCGTTCGGAGGCGCGAAGTTCGTTGTAGGCAGTGAGGCCGTCGAGCATCCAAACGTGGTGGACCTGATTTTTCTCATCCTCGTAGGAGTAGTACGGATTCATCGAATCAGAGTCAAACTGGATGTCCGATTCAGATTCGACAGCGGTGATGACTCCCTGCTGGAACGTGACAGCCTGTGCGACCGGGTGCGGCACTTTCTTCGATTTCGCCGGCCAGTCGTAGCCGTAATTGGCGATGCCCATCACGAGCTTTTCCGGCGGCACGATCTTTACGATGTTTTGGATGTCGCGCACGAACCAGTCCTGCGGTGCGATGGGACCAGGATCTGACGTTGACCAATGGAAATCGTAGTTCATCAGAATGATGGCGTCGGCCTGCGAAGCGAAATATTTGTAGTCGTAGCTCCAATCCGCCGCAGGGAGCGCGACCATGAGCTTCAGATTTCTCGCGTGCAGATCCGTTGCGAGATCGTGCGTGAAGCGTTGAAAATCCACCTGGTTGGTTTTCGGAAGCGATTCGAAGTCCACGACGATACCGGCCTGATGTTCCGCATCCGCGTATTCCTCGAGCTGTTTGGCAAGATTTTGCCGCGCCGCGGGGTCGCCCAGCATTTGGAGCATTTGCGGCGGGCACCACACGCCGTTTTTCGCGTCGTAATTATTGACCATGGGCATGACCTGCATGTCTACGGGGGGAGTGCGAGCTTGCAAAGACTGGAGGAAACCGTTGAGTTTAGGATCCTGGTCGGCGTCGAGCTTGCCATCGAGCGATACGGCGTGCAGGGCCTCGGGAATGAGCAGGTCAATATCGTGATAGTGCAGCTGGAGCGAGGCGAGGCTCGTGTAATCGTCGCCCACATAAAAAGCGGCGCGCAGAGGGTCGTAATTCTGGGGGACTTTACCGAGGGTTGCAATTTTGCGCTCCCGGCCCCGCCTTACGGGCTTTGCCTTCAGCTTCGTGCGTATGGCGTGCAGACCGGCGCGGGCATCGGGCCGGAGGATATCGGGCAGATCCGGTTTGCGGCCGATGTTTAAGAGAAAAACAACCAGAACAACAGTGAAGAATCCACCCGCAATTTCCAGCGCGAGCCGGGTTCGACGCCAGCGGCGGCGCTCTTCATCATAGAAAATGGGCTTGCGTTCTGCCATCGGGACATTCCAAGCTAGCCGTCCATTGGGACGCTGTCAATGACTGCCAAATATATGATGCGCGTAAACGTAGCCCTTGCTGCTCTGGCCGGGCTGGCACTGCGTTTTTATTTCGTCCTGAAATTACCGGTGACGGACTCGGGCGATGCGCCATTCTACATCGAGCTGGCCTGGAATTGGCTGAAGAAGGGCGTCTATGGCGGGGTAGTGGAAGGGCAGCTGATTCCCCTGGATACACGGGGGCCGGGCTACCCGGCGTTTCTGGCTGCGATTTTCAGCGTGGTGGGAAATTCGTCGCGGGCCGTGATGTTGACGCAGGCGGTCGTGGATCTGGCCACATGTTTTGTGGTGGCGCTGATCGCGGCGCGGCTGGCTCCCGAAATATCGCGACGCCGAGCGGCGCTCGCGGGACTGTGGCTCGCGGCGCTCTGTCCGTTTACCGCGAACTACACCGCGGTAGTACTTACCGAGACGTTGGTAACGTTCCTGACGGCGCTGGGGATTCTGCTGCTGGTCGAAGCAGAAGCGCGCGACGCTGCGAATTTAGCGGGTTCTGGTAAGGGCACGCTCAGTCCATGGTTTCTGGCCGGCGTGGTGGTTGGATTCGGAGCGTTGGTTCGCCCGGAAACACCATTGCTGCTGTTCGCGATCGGGCTGGTTCTGGTGGTGAAATGGTGGCGGCCGGTGAACTGGATGAAGCTGGCGCGCGCGGGCGTGCTAATGGGGGTCGGGCTGGTGCTGCCGCTGCTGCCCTGGGCCGCGAGGAATTGGCGCACGCTTCACGAAGTACAATTTCTGACGCCGCGCTACCTCCAGATGCCGGACGATTTTGCGCCCATCGGATTCAATGCGTGGACCGGCACATGGCTCTGGAGGTTCAGCGACGTGTATCTCACGCTGTGGAGACTCAACTCCGAGGAGATTTCGATCAGCAGCATTCCGGCGCGGGCGTTTGATTCTCCGGAAGAACGCGCGCGCGTGGCGGAGATGCTCGACTCGTACAACTACACGCTGACGCTTTCGCGGGAGCAGGACTCCGAATTCGGCGCGATCGCCCGGGAACGAACGGCGAATCATCCGCTGCGAACGTACGTGAAAATTCCGCTGTTGCGCTCGATCGCGATGTGGTTTACGCCGCGCGTGGAATTGCTGCCGAACAGCAGTCCGCTGCGTCCGGTCGGGAGCGAATGGGAGGATGACCGCCTGGATTTTCTGGTGACGCTGGGACTCGGGCTGCTGAACGCGGCGTACATCATTTTGGCGTTGGCGGGGGCCTGGATGGTGCGCGGGCGGCCCGGTGTCGCCCTGCTGATCGTGTTCATTCTGGTGCGCACAGCGTACATCGCGAGTTTTATCGAGACGCCGGAACCTCGTTACGTCCTCGAATCCATTCCCGCGGTGCTGGCACTCGCCGCGCAGGTATTTGCCGGGCCTCGAGGCGCCGGGCGTCAGCTTTCTTCGACAGGCTCGGGGTGAATGGTCAGCCGATAGATTTGTGGGAAACGCTCTTTGACGCGGCCTTCCAGGATGGCGGTGAAATCGTGGACATCCGTGATCGGCAGATCCCCATCCATCGCGCAGTGGCAGGAGACCAGAATCCGGCGTTCGACGCTGCGAACGTGAACTTCGTGACAATCCACCAGCTCGGGATATTCGGAAGGCAGTGAATTCAGGAAATCCTGAACCGCCTGCGAAAGCTCCTTCATTTCCTCGGCGCCGACGATGCGCGCGCCGAGCGGCTCGATATGAATGTTGACGCGCGTTCCCGGATCGGTGACGCGTTGGATTTCCTCTTCGAGGCCGGTGGCCTGGTGATGGGCATCGCGGAGCTTCGACGCCTCGTCCACTTCCAGATGCAGCTCGATGAAGAGGTGGCCCTCATAATAATGCGCGGACAATTCGTGCACGGCGAGGCCGCGGCGCTGGGCGATCGCGCGAATCGTTTCAAACAGGGGTTCGTCGTTGCGGGCGCGCGGCTCGACATGAACGACGACGTCCGAGGGGACAATGTTTCCGATGTTGCGTTCGACTGCTTCGCTCGCGGCATGCGCCTGCTCGAGACTTGCGGTGCGCGGCACGCTGATGGTGACGTCCACGAAGTAGCGCTGTCCCGCGCGGCGCACGCGGACGCGTTCGGTCTGCAGCACGCCTTCGGTCTCATCCACAGCGTTCGCAATTCGTTCGCGCAAGCCCTGCGGGGCCACGTCGAGCAGGGCGTCCACGGTCTGGCGGCCGAGCCGCGAGCCGATCCAGATGATGACGCCGGCCACGCCGAGCGCCGCGAAGGCGTCCAGCGAGCCGAGCCAGGGAAGATTGAATTTCACGCCCAGCCACGCGCCTGTGATTCCCAGAACCACGACGAATGTGCTCCAGACGTCGGTTGAAAAATGAAGCGCGTCGGCCTCGAGAGCTTCGCTGGGATATTTTTTCGCTACACGGCCGAGGGCTCGGGCGCGGACGAAGTCTATTCCCATAGTGAGCGCAAGAATGACGATGGCCACAAGGCTCGCGTGCACGTCGTGCGGCGCATGGAAGAGCAGCCGTTGGAATGCCTCCCAGATAATGTAGAGCGCGGTCAGCAGCAGCAGGCCCGTTTCGACGAACGCGGAAAAGCTCTCCACTTTTCCGTGGCCGTAGAGGTGCTGCGCGTCCGCGGGTTTGTCCGCCACGCGGACCGAAAGATAGGTGATTACGGCGGCTACGAGGTCCAGGATGGAATGCAAAGCCTCCGAGAGAATTCCGAGGCTGCCGGTAATTGCCGCGAGAAAAACCTTCAGGGACACAAGCACGACGGCTGAACCCACCGAGCCAAGCGCCGCCATCCGCTTTTCGCGGCTAGCCTGTTCGATGGTCGCCGAAGTCATTCGGGGGATTATACGCTGCGAGGTGCTGATTTCGCGGCGGCGACCGACCGGACGGCTATGCTTATCTCGCTCGTGAGTTACGCGCCTTGATTGCCTTCGCGCAGATGTTAGGCGACACTATTGGCCGATTCGGCGCTGACCGATCGCAAAGGGAGCCATGAGCCGGGGGACCGAAGTATCCAGCCGCGAACGCCATCTGGTCGTCGTCTTCGATATCTGCTCTTCGACCACGATTCTGGAGGATCTGAAGCGCACCGACAATTTGTCCGCGTGGCGCAATGTCCTGATCCATTTGAAGGATTACCTGCTCAAGCACGGCGCCGAGCTGGACATGAACCTTTACAAGTTTATCGGCGACGGGTGGGTGCTCCTGTTTCCCGATGACGTGTCGAAGACGGCCCTCTGCGATTTGCTGCGCGAACTTTCACAGTCGTACGAAGCTCAATTCGAAGAGTCCATCAGGCCGCTGCTTTCGCAGGAGCCAAATCCGATTGGCCTGATGTTCGGCATTGACGCAGGGGAATTGATTCGGCTGGAATTGAACGGGCAGGTCGAATATCTGGGGCGGGCAATCAATGTAGCGTCGAGGCTGCAATCGTACACAAAGGAATTGCCCGGCGGGCCCAGCTACAAGGTAATTTTTTCGAAGAATTCATTCAACTCGCCGGCTCCGCCACCCGCAGGACTGGCGGCTGAAGCGATCAAAGTGTCGCTTCGAAACATCAGCCCGGCGACGATGCAGTGCTTCACGCTGCAGCCGTATCAGGGTAAGCAAAGCAAGGCCATTAGCTGGGCCACGATCGCCGCTCCCGTAAGACCGCCGGTCGCTGCGAGCCCAGTTGCCGTGAGCCCAATCGTCACGAGCTCCGTCTACGCGAGCCCGGCCACCGGATCGGCGACAGGGATTAAATCCGGTCCCAACATCAGAGTTACGGATTTGCGCACGATGCAGATCTCCGCGCTCGGCGCGGGCGGCAAGTGGACCGGACACAGTCCCGGCCAGTTGGGGGTGATCGTGCAGCTCTCGAATGAAGTTCGTCGCGGCGGCGCGGCGAATGAGAGCACCACGGCGAAGGCGACCTTGATCTACCGCATTGACGAGAAGGAGACGCTTCGGGTCAGAGGCAGCTGGCTGGATGGTTTCGATTTGGCCAGATTCAACGTGGGCGACACGCACAGCCTGATCGTGGGCGTGGGCGCAAACAATGAATTCAATGCGCTGGAAACTGTTCGTACATCCGTTACCGGGTCGGATCGCATGGAGACCAGACTCGTCCGTTTCGATCCCATTCCGCCAAAGACGACGGTTCTGGTGCAACTGATGGACGCCGACGGGAGAAGCCTGCTTTACGAAGGTGAGTTTGCGATAGGCACGACCCCGCTCACGATCGTGTCGCTACCGTAGCAAAATCCGCCAGAGAGATCCTTCACGCGGCCAAAACCAAACGCGCCGGGTTCAGGATGACGATCCTGGTCGGATCGTCACTTGAGTGGTGGCGCGGTATCGAGCGGCAGGCGGCTGGGTTCGCCATGGAAACCGCGAATTTCGACATCATCGAGTAAGAGAGAGGGAGCGATGACCGTGCTCGGAATTCCAGCTTGCGCGGAGCCGAATGCGCCCAGGGCCGTGCCGGCGAGGCCGTCCTCGGGATTCTGCATGTAGGTCAGGACCGTCGCATCGTTGCCGATGGCCAGAATGTTGCGTAGGGATCTCAAGGTAAGTCCTTCCAGGATTCCGCCGCGCGCCAGTTCTTCGTGGCCGTCAGCCACATAGACGCGATAGACGAGCAGCGGCACGCGATCGCCGTTCGATATGCCTCCACCGAGATCGCCGATAAATTCCGAAAAATCCGACTGGCGAACCGAGGAAAGCGCGGGATTATCCATGCGCTTTATTTCAAGACACCACTCATGTCCGTCCGAGCGGCAGGAGTCGAGAAATTTCTTGCGCATATCGTCCGGCTTCAACGCCTCACTTGCCTGCAGGATCAGATTGCTGCTGAGAGGTTTCGGGTCGGTAAGAATCGCCGAGCGAGCGTGGCCATTGGAGTACATAAAATCCGGGCCCGGGCGGCGCGACATCAACAGGTCCTTGAGAATGCCGCTTTCCACGAGCGAAACGCGCTGGCCATTCACGCCTTCGTCATCCACGTCGTAACCGCCGAGCAGAGGCTGGCCCTGAAAATCCTGAAGCGTGGGATCGTCCACCAGCGTAACGCTCGACGGAAGCACGCGAGTGCCGACGCGCCCCGACCATTCGCTGCGTCCGCCGAAGCGTTCGAGGAACGAATCGAAATCGCGGGTCATCGAGAGCGGGGGACGCGCGCCGGAAAGAGAGGGCTCGAGAACTTGTGCGAGCGTGGACGCAGCGGCCGGTGCGTCAAACAGCACTGGGCCGGTGTAATCCGGAACGAGAGGGCTCGAGCGGAGCGCCATCAGATCGGTACTGGCGCTCGCAAGCGCCTTCGCAATGGTCGCGGCATCGGGCAGGCCCGCGGGCACCGATGTATAGACCGAGTAATAGTTGTGCAGCGCCATGCCGTCCGCCGCCTGAGTATCCATCCCTGCTTCCACGGCTGCGAGGTGGCGGGACGAGCGGATGATGGTGCCTTCGCTCGTCATGCGATAGGTCGTCGCGTAAACCAGGTAATAGTTGACGCGGTTTCCGTAGAGCTGCGGGAAATCCTTGAGGACCGCGGAAGCTTCGCGCGCTTCCTCTTCCCAATTGCGCGACGTCCAATCGGGATCGATTCGCGGATCAATTTTCACGAGCGGCTGCGCTTGTGAGAAATCGTCAATCTCGGGCGGTTTGGTGAGGCTGCGAAGAAACGATTGCTTGAGCGCCATCTGCGTGGCGGCAGCCTTGTAAGCCTGATCGGTGGCCAGCCACAAATCCTGGCGGAGCGAATTGTAATCACGGTCAATGCCGACTTCGCCGGTGGACCCGAGGAAACCCTGGAAACCGTCCTCGCTGATGAAATTCGAGCTGTCGAGGTGATAGTCGCCCACGCGCACGTCCACAGACATCTGGCGAATGCGCGCGGTTGAACTGGAGACGAGCGCACCGAAGGACGCCGTGACGCTGCGGACATCGAGATCGAGCAGCCGGTATTCAAAGTAGAAGGGTTTGCCGACTCCGGCGAGAACGAGCCGCGTGCGGGCGCGTTCCATTTCGTCGTGCATGGCGTGAAGCGTTTGATCCGTTTCGGTGGCCGGCACGGCGGCTTGCGCGCCGCGGGTCGCGGCTGCGCGATGTCCGGCGGCGAGGGCAGAGGTGAGCGGCATGGCGAACGCCGCGATCAAGGCAACGACGGCTAGTTTTCTCACGGCTGTTGGACCTTTGCTTCCGGATCATGCGCCGGCGGCGGCAGAACAGGCGGCCGGTCGGTCGAAGTTTCCTTTTTCGCGAATTCCATTTCGGAGATCAGGATCGCGGGGGCAACCGCCGAGACCGGCACGGAACCGGATTCCGCGCCGCAGTAGCCGTTGAATATTTCCTGCTTGTCGCTGGTGGCAACGATCTTCGTCAGCGACACGAGCGGCGTGCCGACGATATCCACGCCGCGCACGAGTTCATCCGGGCGGCCATCGGGGAACACGCGATAGACGACAAGCGGCGTGACCTGGAACGCTTGCGGCTGCCCGCGGCCAGTGAACGTGAAGCCGCCGGCGATATCGTCAATCAGCAGGCCGTAGGGCTGCCCCTGCTGCTTCACGAGCGCGATCAATTTCTGCCGCATCTCGCTGAAGGGCACGGTCTGAGTGCTCGATACGATCAGGTTTCCCTGTCTGGCGACGGGCACGAAGCCGAGCTGGCGGCGGCCGTGGCCATTCGAGTGCGGAACGTCCACGAGCGGTGAGCGGCCCATTAGAAAAGTTTTCAGCACGCCGTGATCCACGAGCGCCACGTTCGTGGAGGGCACACCTTCGTCATCGAAGGGATAACTTCCGAGGAGCATCTGCCCGCCGATAGAAGCCTCCGTCGGATCGTCCTTGATGGAAATGAAATCCGGGAGAATTTTTTCACCGACCTTGCTGGTGAAGGTCTGGCCTTCGCTGATGTCCTTCTGGCGGAATCCTTCGGCGCGATGGCCGAACACTTCATGAAAGAAAACGGCGGCGGCGCGGCCGGTAAGCAGCGCGGGTCCGGCATAGGGATTCGCGAGCGGCGCCTTATCCAGCGCTTCCGTTTCCTTGATCAATTCATGAATGCTGTCGAAGATGGTCTTCTCGTCGGGAGTGTCCTTGGGATCGAGCCAGTCGAAATTTGAGTAGCGTTCGATATCCATTCCGTCAGGAGCCTTGCTCTGTACGAAAAGTTCGAGGCGGTAATGGATCTGTCCGAAGGCGAGTTTCGTGCCCTCGCTATTCACCTGATATTGATTTGTCGCCAGCGCGGTAAACGTGGCGATGGAATTCAGCACATAGGGCGATTTGCTGAACTCGGCGGTGTATTTACGCACGCGCTCTTCCCAGGGCTTGCGATCCACCTGAATTTCAACGCGCGGGCCAACGGACGTGTGCGGCTGCTCGTGCGAAAAATCCGGAGCGCCGCCTTCGGCAGTCTGAACCTGCACCTGTTGGCTGGTCTTGACCTTGATCAAGGCCTGCGCGGCGGCGCGGTACTGCCGGTCGGTCTCGCGCCAGATTTCGCGGCGGAGGACTGGAATGTCGTCGTCAATCGGGACGTTGGTGCCCGGGCTGGTCCAGCTGGGCGGGCGGTCGCCGAGTTTATGCGTGTCGTCGAGCTGGTAAGTTCCGACGCGCGACTGCACTTCGAGCCATCGCGCGCGGTCCGCTGTGCTGGAAAGCAGCGCGCCGTTGGAGCCGGAAACCTCGGCGAGCTGGCGATCGGAAACGGTGTAGCTGATGAAATAGGCCGGAGGATCGGCGGCGGACATTGCTTCCATGGAGCGGCCGAGCTCATCCTGCATAGCCGTCAGCACGGCTGGGGGAGGCGCGTCCGCGGGACGGTTCGCCGCGACGCAGCCCCATGCTGCGGCCAGCAGCGCGGCACCGGTAAAGAAAGCTCTATGTGTCAGATTGAGTTTCATCGTTGCGCGAAGTCCAATAGTTTAGAATAGGATGCAATCGATTCCTAATGAAATGCCCCGCCTTCGCCAAAAACTGGCTAGGGCGCGGCAGGCCCGCGTTGGAAGTGAAACTCGGCGGCGCGGCAAGCAGTGGCAGCGAAGTCCCAAACCCAAGGAGAGTTAGATGCGCGCGCTGGTCGTACGGCGGTATGGTCCACCCGAAGTTTTTGAGTCCCGCCAGGTGCCCGATCCCCAGGCCAAACCGGGGGAAGTGCTCATCCGCGTGAAAGCAATCGGCATCAATTTTGCCGACCTCATGCAACGCATGGGTCTTTATCCCGATACGCCCAAGCCGCCGTTTGTCCCCGGCCTTGAGATCGCGGGCGTGGTGGAAAAAATCGTTGAGGGCCCGAGGCGGAGCGACGGCGACGCCCTGAAGCCGGGCGACGCGGTGGTGGCGCTGCCGCACTTCAACGCCTATGCGGAATGGGTCGCCGTCCCGGCGAGCGCGGTTTATCGGCTGCCCGCGGGGATGCCGTTCGACGATGGCGCCGCGATTCCCGCGAACTATCTGACGGCGCATCACGCCATGTTCACAATGGGGAATTTGTTGCCGGGCGACCGCATCCTGATCCATGGCGCCGCAGGAGGCGTGGGAATCGCCGCCGTGCAGCTCGCACGTGCGAAGGGATTGGTAGTTTTCGGCACGGCAGGTCCCGCCAAGCAGGAATATCTGCGCAAGATCGGCGTGGACCATCCGATTGATTACGAGAAGACTGATTTCGTCCAGGCTGTCCGGAAATTTGCCCCGGACGGCATCGAAATGGTGATGGACGCGGTGGGCGGAAAATCCTTCGCGCGCAGCTACAGATGCCTTGGACCGACGGGGCGGCTGGTCGTATACGGTTTTTCGGCCGCAGCCGGGCCGGACGGCAAGCGCAGCTGGTGGCGCAGCCTGAAGGCGTTTGCACAGATGCCGCGATTTAGTCCGCTGAAGCTGATGGAACAAAGCGTCTCCGTGATGGGCGTGAATCTCGGTCAGGTGCAGCGCCGCGGCGCCCTTTTGCGCAGCGAACTCGACGAACTATTCCGGATGTACGCCGCTGGGAAAATCAAACCCGTGATCGGCAAAACGTTTCCGCTCGATCAGGCTGCAGCCGCGCATCAGTATATTCACGACAGAAAAAACATCGGCAAAGTGATCCTGTCGGTGAAATAACGTCCAAGAACTTAGCGCGCGGCCGCGGTCGGGTTGGCAGGCATTGCGAAAAGCGCGTCATCCACAGCCGGATTCAGATCGAGCTGCTGGATCGTGGACTCCATGTATTTCGCGCCGTCGCGATAGACCACGGTTGAGAATGCGAATTGACGGCCCTCGACGGTCCGGTAATCGCTCCAGCGCTGCTCGTTGTCGGAAGCTCCGTGCGCGCCGGCCGATTGGTATCGCGCGGCGACGAGCAGATGCGTCGCCGGATCGAAATATAACTTGATCGCGCCGAAACCGGCGTCAACGGCCACGCCCGTGGTTTTCTTACCGTCAATATCCTCGTCCCCGGTTGCCCATATCGCCGAGCCCAGAATCTTGCCAGCCAGAACCTCCCGGTAGAGGCCCCAGCCGCCGCCATACAGGGAAATGGCCCGAAGGAATTCGCGCTTCATTGGCGTGGCATCGCGTGTTTCGGTTCCCATCTGCACCCATGCGGAACGGCCGTCACAAACCTGCACGATATTATGGCCGGAGAGGCTGAACTCGCCGCGCGCGCGGTCCGGGTAGGAGACGACCCATTTCACGCTCCGCGGGACGTCGCCATCCGGACGGATGATTTTTCCATCCTCGGTCATTTTCAGAGCGGCAAGAGATGCGAGCGAGTCACCGCCGGCGGCATTTGCGGCCGCCAGCAGAATTTGCCTGCCTTGTTCTATGGATGCTCCGGTCGCGGGCGCTGTCGTCGCCTTGCGGAGATCGGGAGCAAGAATGTCCACGCGGTCGAATGGAATTTCGTCATACTTCGCATTCGGGAAAGCCTTCTTCAAGGTGTCCCGAAACGCGCTGACGTTCCCGGCAAGCACAATATCCAGATTTTCCGTATCGAGATACCTCTGCGCCATTTCCTTTACTTGCGCAGAGGTCACGCCGCGAATTCTATCTGGATAGGTGAAGTTGTAGTCCTTCGGCAGGTCGTAGGCCACGACCGTCAGAACACGGTTTGCCACCTGTTCGGCAGTCTCGGATTGAATTGGATAGACCCCGGCAAGGTAATCGCGCGCGAAATCCACTTCCTGCGGCGTCACGTCGCCGGTGGACATTTTCGTGATCAAATCCACGACGAGCGTCGTGGCATCCACCGTTGCCGCCGTCCGGGTGAAAGTCGCGACGCTGAACGAGCCTGCCTGGCGGTGAGGAGTGAACGAAGAGTACGCGCCGTAGGTGAGCCCCTTTTTCACGCGGACTTCGGTATTCAGGCGGCTGTTGTAGCCCCCGCCGAAAATTCGATTCATCACGACAACCGGAACGTAATTGGGATCGCTCCGCTGGATGCCGAGCTTCCCGACGCGAATTTGAGTCTGCACGGCATCCGGTTTGTCAATCAGCCATATGTGCAGTCCCTGCGCAGGAGACGGCGTCGCCGGCGCACTCGTGACGACCTTTACCATCGGCCACGCCCCGAAATATTTCTCGGCCATCGCGAAGGCTTCGTCCGGCGTGATATCGCCGGCGAACGCAAGCAGGGATTGGTTCGGCGCGTAATTCGTGTCATGGAATTTGGCGAGGATCTGCGGATCGAGCTTCTTGATCGTCTCCGGCGTGCCTTCCGCGGGCGAACCGTAGGGAGAGTTTCCGTAAACCACGCGGCTGAAGGCAGCCGAAGCAAGAAAATCAGGATCGGAATATTGCACCGTGAGGCCCGAAAGAAGCTGCTGGCGCTGGCGGTCGAGTTCCTCCGCGCGAAACGCGGGATGCAGGACCACGTCGGACATCAGGTCGAGCCCGGTCGGTAGATCTTTTTTCACCACGTCGAGGCTGACGTCGGTAGCATCGGCGCTGGCCGAGGCTTCGAGCGAACCGCCGATGAAATCAATCGCTTCGGCGATGTCCTTGGCGGAGCGTTTTTCGGTGCCCTGCGTCAGCATGTTTGCGGTCATCTGCGCCACGCCAGGCATTCCCTGTGGGTCCTTGATTGTGCCCGCGGACATCACGACAAGGCGCGCCGCGACCGCAGGCTCGCTGTGGTCGGTGACCACGTAAACACGCAGGCCATTCGCGAGAGTCTTTGTGGCCGTGTCCGGGAAATTGAAATGCGTCGGCGCGCCGGGAGCCGGCATTTCGGGGACAAGCTTCACGCCGGGAGGAACGACTCCCGTGCCATTCTTCTGATCCTGCTGGGTGCTCGGCGGAGTCGCCTGCTGCGGAGGCTGCTGGGCTAACGCCGCAGTTCCCACGAACAAGAGTGCCGCCGCAAGAAAAATCAATCGCCTGATTGCGCGCTTCATCGGTGCTCCTGAGACTTGAATTTCTTCTTTGGCCCTATTGTGGCGGCGCCAAGGGCTTGATCGTCAAGATCGTGGCTCGTTGCGAAACGAAATATTCCTTGGCTACCCGCTCGATGTCTTCCGGTGTGACCGTCAGATATCGTCCGAGCTCGGTGTTGACCAGGTCCGGATTCTTGCCAATCAGTGCGGCACCGGCGAGCGCGATGGCCTTTTGCTCGTCCGTGTCGCGGCCCAGAATGAAGCCCGAGATTTCCTGGTTCTTGGCCTTCTGCAATTCGTTCGCGCTTACCGCTTGAGTTTTCAATCCGTCCAGGATGGCTACAATTGCTTTTTCGCCGTCTTCTGGCGTGTGCCCTGGATTCATAATTGCGTAGGCCCAGAAGAGATTGGGATCCTCGCTGAAATTGCCGAATCCGGCGGCTTGTACGGCGATCTGGTCTTTGTATACCAGCGCCTGATAGAGCCGGCTACTTTCGCCGCCTGCCAGGATGTTCGATGCGAGGTCCAGCGGATAGGAGTCCGGCGAGTAGCGCTGGGGAATTTTGTAGCCGATAACGACGGCCGGCAGCGGCGTGTTCGAATACGACTTCGCCACGTCCCGCTGCGCCGTTTGCGGAGGCTCGGGCGTGTTGGGCCGCGGAATCGGACCCGCGGACGCGGAAATTCCGTCGAAGTATTTTTGCGTCCATGCCAGCGCCTGATCGGATTTGAAATCGCCGACGATTACCAGCGTGGCGTTATTTGGCTTGTAATAGGTGTTGAAGAAAGCGCGAACGTCCTCGAGCGTCGCTTTGTCGAGATCCGCGATGCTGCCGATCGGGGTGTGGTGATACCCGTGAACGGTAAATGCCGCGGCGCGGAGATCCTCCTCGATCGAGCCGTAGGGCTGGTTATCCACTCGGACGCGGCGCTCTTCTTCGACGACCTGGCGTTCCGATTTGAAGTTCGCGTCGTCCACGTTGAGGCTGCCCATGCGATCGGCCTCGAGCCAGAGAACGCGCTCGAGATATTGGCTCGGAAAGGTCTCGAAGAAATTCGTGGAGTCATCGCCCGTCTCGGCGTTGTCGTACCCACCGACCGCTTCGATGATGCGCGAATGCTCTTCTGGCCCCACGTGCGCCGAACCCTTGAACATCAGGTGCTCGAAGAGATGCGCAAATCCCGTATGGCCCGGGCGCTCGTCTTTTCCTCCAACGTGATACCAAATCTGAAGGTCAATCACCGGGACGTCGTGGTTTTCAAGCAGGACCACCTGAAGGCCGTTAGCGAGCGTGTGCGTTGTGAAATCAAGCTTCGGAGGGCGGACATCAGAGGACTGATCCTGCGCAGCAAGCGGCAGCGCGAGGGCCGCGGACACGCCGATCGCGAGAAATACCGCTGCAGCCGTTCGTATCCACTTCCTCTTTTTCGCCCTCGTCATGAATCGCTCCGATCGGTCGGGGAAAGTCGCGTGAACCGCCCAAATGGTGGAAATGAACGCCCCAGTATTACGAGAGCGCGCGCGCCTGTCAAACATACCTGCGAATCAGCGGGCCAATGCGTTTCTTTCGGCCCTCATACTTGGACGCATTCCGGCGATGAAAGGTAGCACCGGCCGGGTGTTTCCAGATTCGCACTCCGCGAGCAACAGAATGTTGCGAACGAAGCAGCCGCTATGGTGCTATTGCAAATAGTTGCTATCCAGTACATCGGTCACTCCAGGAGGCGGTCATGCGAATGATAGGCGGACTCGTAGCACTGCTCGTCGGGGTGCTCGGTGGACTGTTTCTTTACCGCGCTTATCTTACCCAACCCCCGGCAGTCGCGGGCGAGTCGGTGCCTGCGGCGACTCCGACGCAAACCATAAATATTATCGGAATAAAGAGTGATCTGCTTTCCATCGCGGAAGCCGAACGTGCCTACCAGGCCGAACATAGTTCGATAGCTTCGCTGGAAGAACTCGAAGCTGGCGGCGAGATCAGCATGAAAAAGTCCGGGCGCGAAGGCGTTAAGTACGAAATCGAACCAGCCGGAGAAGGCTTTCACGTGATCGCGCGCTGCACGCCTCCCGTTGCGACCTGCACGAATTACGTCATTGATCAGAACATGGAAATCAGCACCGAGCCCTGAGATCGCGTACTCCTCCCTCTTCACTTCCGCGTCAAATTATTGATATTCATGGGCCCACATGTCGCGCTGGCCGCGGGCGCGCATGACGCGAAGCCACCGGCCCGTATACCGTGGCGACGCGCGGCGGTGTATATTATCGGCCCGTCGAGAAATAAAGAAAGCAGTGCGACGCGACTGGAGAGTGATGCGTGCCTGGTGGTCGTCACGGTCTTCAAAACCGTCGCCCCGACACTTCGTGTCGGGGGGTAGGTTCGATTCCTACCCTCTCCGCCAAATTTTCGCGATGTTCCGAAAGACGGTTTACAAGATGGTGATCGCGCATGGCAACTGAAGTCCTGAAACTGACGGCGCTTTCTTCCTGCGCCGGCTGCGCCTCCAAGCTCAGCCGCCGCGAGCTGACGGAGGTTTTGCGTCAAGTGCCGACGCTGAAAAATCGCAATGTGCTCGTCGGCACGGCCACCGGGGACGATGCCGGCGTATACCGGCTCGGCGCCGACCGCGCCCTGGTGTAGACTACGGATTTTTTTACGCCGATCGTGGACGATCCATTTTCTTACGGACAAATCGCCGCGACGAATGCGCTATCCGACGTCTACGCCATGGGCGGGCGCCCGCTCACGGCGCTCAACATCGTGGGAATTCCGGCCGATATCGTGCCACTCGAGATGGTGAATCAAATCGTGCGCGGTGGCGCCGAAAAGATTCAGGAAGCGAAATGCGTGCTGATCGGCGGCCACACGATCAAAATTCCCGAGCCGATTTTCGGTTACGCCGTAACGGGTATGGTTTCGCCGCGCCGCATGATGACCAACGCCAACGCGCGCCCGGGCGATCTGCTCGTCCTGACAAAGCCGCTCGGCACGGGCATCATCACTACCGGCATCAAGCGTGGATTGGCGACGCCGGCGCTCGAACGAAAAGCTATCGAAGTGATGACGCACCTCAACACGGTCGGCGCGGATGTGGCCGAGCGCGGGCTCGTGCGAGCCGCCGTGGACGTGACTGGTTTCGGCCTGCTCAGCCATTTAGGCGCCATGTGCGCGTCCAGCAAAGTGGGCGCGGAGATTTCCGCGGCGAGCGTGCCCGCGATCAGCAGCGAAGTCTTCGATTTAATTGCCGCCAACTGCATTCCCGGCGGCAGCCGCGACAATCATTCCCACGCGAATGAGTTCACGGACTGGGAGGGCGTCACTGATGCGCAAGAAACGCTGCTGACGGATGCGCAGACCAGCGGCGGCTTGTTGCTCTGCGTGCCGCCGAAAAATCAGAAGGCTGTTATGAAGCGCCTCGAGAAGGCGCATACGCTTTGCGCCGCGGTAATCGGCCGCATCGTGCGCTCCGCGAAACCGCGCATACGGGTCATTGCATGAAGCAGGCTCAGCTCCGCGCGATTCCTGCCGTTGAAAAGGTCCTGCAGGCGCTCGGCGATACTGAATTGCCGCGCCCCATTGTCCTCGGAGTGGTGCGCCGGGAACTCGCGGCGCTTCGCAAGCAGAAGGCGATACCCCCGTTCGATGCTGTGCTCGTCATTGTGCGCGATGCGCTGCGCGAATTGCGCGCGTCCCGCATTCGGCCGCTCATCAACGGCACGGGGATCCTGATTCACACCAACTTTGGCCGCGCTCCTCTGGGACCTGACGTGATGGCAGCGATGTCGAGCATCGGATCGAATTACAGCAACCTCGAATATGGTCTTGCCGGTGGCACGCGAGGCGGACGCGCGGCCTATCTGGAGCAAAGTCTTGCGGCGCTCTGCGCGGCGGAGGCGGCCACGGTCGTCAATAACAATGCTGCCGCGCTCGTCCTGATCCTGCGTCACTTCTGCCAAACAGGTGCGACGTCAGCGGAAGAACGAAGTGATCATCTCGCGCGGCGAACTGATTCAGATCGGCGGCGGCTTTCGAATTCCCGACATTCTCGAAACCAGCGGCGCGCGCCTGCGCGAGGTGGGCACGACCAACAAAACATCCCTTCAGGATTACGCTCGCGCGATTGGCCGCGAGACGGCGCTGATCCTGAAAGTGCATCGCAGCAATTTTTTCATGGACGGATTCGTCGAGTCGGCGCCCGCCGAAGAGATCGCCGCGCTGGCACGCAAGAAGAAAGTGCCCTTCGTCGAGGATCTGGGCAGCGGCGCGATGGTCGAGACTCAAACTGTAGCCGGCCTCGAGCACGAGCCCACGCCCGCGGAAGTGATTGGCCGCGGCGTTGATCTGGTCTGTTTCAGCGGAGACAAGCTTCTCGGCGGCCCTCAGGCGGGAATCGTTGCCGGCAAAGCGAAACTGATCGCTGCGCTCAAGCGCGATCCTTTCTTTCGCGCGCTGCGGTGCGACAAGCTAATCCTTTCGGCGCTCGAAGCGACTGCCGACATCTACATGCGTGGTGAACAGGGAATTCCAGTGCTCGAAATGCTGCATGCGTCAAATGTCGAGCTTCGCTCGCGCGCCGAAAAAATCAAATCTGCGCTCGATGGGCTTCCGATCAAAGCGATCGTCGGCGAGGGGCAGGCGCAGATCGGCGGGGGAACATTGCCGCGTTCCTCGATCGCGTCGGTCACTCTCGATCTGGCGCACCACACGCTCAAGCCGCAGGAATTTGCCGCTCGCCTGCGCGACCACGCCGTGCCGGTAATCGGATATGTCGCGCGCGGCAGTCTGAAGCTCGACCTGCGCACGATTTTCCCGCGGCAGGATGCGGAATTGATCGCCGCCATTCGCGCGGTCTGTCGCTAGAACCGATGTCCGCGATTCGACATTTTATCCTCGCTACCGCCGGGCACGTGGACCACGGCAAAAGCGCCCTGATCAAGGCGCTCACCGGCACCGATCCCGACCGCCTGCCGGAAGAGCAGCTTCGCGGCATCACCATTGACCTTGGTTTCGCGCACCTGGAATTGCCCGATCCCGCCAATCCATCTTCATCGCTTGTGCTGGGGATCGTGGACGTGCCCGGCCACGAGGATTTTGTGAAGAACATGGTCGCGGGCGTCGGCTCGATTGATCTCGCGCTGTTGGTTGTCGCGGCCGACGACGGTTGGATGCCGCAGACCGAAGAGCATCTGCAAATCCTCACCTATCTTGGCGTCAGCCGCGCCGTCGTCGCGCTCACGAAAATTGATCTGACGCAGGATGAACCGGGCGCGACCGCTGCGATCCGTGAAAAATTGCGCGGCACTCCGTTTGCCGATGCGCCAATCGTTCCCACATCGGTCGTCAGCGGCCGTGGCCTCGACGAACTGAAAGCCTCGCTCGCGCGAGTGCTGGCGGACGCGCCTCCGCAAGCAGATATCGGAAAACCGCGGCTGCCCGTGGATCGAGTTTTCAAGCTGCAGGGAATCGGCACGGTGGTTACCGGCACGCTGAACGGCGGCACGCTGCGCCGCGGTCAGACGGTCGTGATCCAGCCGGCCCGGAAAATCGGCGCGCATCCGCAACATTCAGTCGCACGGCCGCGATGTGGAGGCTAGCGGACCCGGTTCGCGAACAGCTCTGAATTTGTCGCTGGACGCGGTTGAAGACATTCACCGCGGCGACGTGATCACGCTGAATGACTTCGGCGGCCCGAGCAGCGTTCTCGACGTTCGCGTCGAGATTTCGCCCCGGGCGACTCATGCGATCAAGGACGGCGTCCGCGTTCACGCGCATCACGGTAGCGGAAACGTGGCGGCTCGCATCGCATTCCATGAAGACCGCACGCTGGCTCCGGGAGAAAGCGCGGTCGCGCAGCTTCGGCTCGAAGCGCCCGCGTTCGTTTTTGCCGGCGATCGTTTCATCGTGCGCGATTGGGCCGAGCGCAACACGCTGGGAGGCGCGATCGTTCTCGATCCGGACGGGGACAGAAAACTTTTCCGTCGCGACGCGCGGATGCAATTCCTGAGCGTGCGAGCGGAATCGCCGGGAGACGTTTCCCGCCTGGTTGCGTCGCAAGTCGCATACGAAGGCGCAGCGCGGAAATCGCAGCTGCTCCTCAAGTCGCGCTTCAGCCCGGCTGAAATCTCCACCTCCGTATCGCAGCTGGCGGCCGCGGGCACGGTTGTCCTCGCCGGAGACTTCGTCGTTGACGCGGCCCGGTGGCAGGCGCTGCATCGCCGCGCGACGGAGGCGATTGACGCGCGACATCGAGCGCATCCCGAACAGAGCGGCTTGCCGCTCACCGATCTGCGCGCGGCTCTCAATGACGAATTGCCGGTCGCGGATCTCTTTGACGCGGTCGTCGCCGATCTGTGTAAACGCGATTTCGTGCGGATTGGCACGGCGATTCGCCGGGCGTCGCATCAGCCCGTGTTGCCGCCCCAGCTTCAGGCGGCGGGCGCGAAAATACGCGCGATGTTGGCGGAGAAGCCGCTCGATCCCCCCTCGCGAAAGGACCTCGCGCCGGATCTCGCCACGCAACAAGCGCTGCGGTTCTTGATTGAAACCGGAGAAGTGGCCGAGATCAACGTCGAGATCGTGATGTCCACGGACAGCATGAAACGCGCGACCGAAATGATTCGCCAATTCATTCGATCGAAAGGTCCCGCGACTACGAGCGATCTGCGCCAGATGCTCGGCAACAGCCGGCGCGTGGCGATTCCTCTGCTCGAACGGCTCGACCGTGACGGCGTCACGCTGCGGCAGGGAGATAAACGCGCGCTGCGCTCCTGATTTCAGCAGTGCCGACTGTCGGGAGGTGCCCGAAACGGGGCGTCGTCCGGCTCTGTGCTAGAATGGCCCCGCTGTGCAAAAGATCCTTCAGAATCTTCTCGACCTGCAAAATGTGGACATCCGGCTGATTGACGTCCGCGCCCGGCTTGCCAAATTTCCAAAGAAAATCGCCGAATCGGACGCGCGCATAGCGGCCGCCAAAGCGGACCTCGATGCGAGCAAGGCCGCCCAGCTCGCGACTGTGAAAGATCGCAAAAAGTACGAGCTCGATGTTGACAGCTGGAAGGATAAAGTCCGCAAGTATCGCGACCAGGCATCGCAGGTCAAGACGAACGAGGCCTACCGCGCGCTGCAGCACGAAGTGCAGATGGCCGAAGACGAAATTGCAAAGGCCGAAGACCGGCTGCTCGAGCAGATGGTCGCGAGCGAAGAATACGACCGGAGGATCAAGGCGTCGGAGATTGCGCTGAAGGACGTAGAGGCAGTCGAGCGCGTGCAGCGTTCAACCGTGGAAGCCGATCGCGCCGTTGCTGAAAAAGATCTGGCCGATTTGAATGCCGAGCGCACGCGCGCCATTGCGGAAATTCCCGAGAAACTGCTCGACCATTACGATCGGATCGTACGGAAACACAATGGCGTGGCGCTGGCCGAGGTTCGTAACGAGAAATGTGGTGCGTGCGGAATGATCGTGCGCCCGCACGTGATCCAGGAAATGAGGCGCGCGGATAGCGCCGAGATGTTTCATTGCGAGACCTGCACGCGGATCATCTACTACATCGAGCCGGGCGTTTCCTCCGCGCCGGCTGCCGCGTCGGCTTCCCAGGCCAGCGCTGCCGCTTCCACATCGCACGAAAGCTGAGGACGCGGCGCATGCGAGGACCGAAAACTTCTCCGCCGGGCAGCGCGCGCCTTTTTTCCGAAGCTCATCCAGTCACCCCGCCTGCCGGGGTCCACATCGCCAATATTGACGGCGCTTCGCGCGGCAATCCCGGCCCGGCTGCGTACGCCGTGGTGATACGTGATCCCGAAGGAAAGATAGTCCTCGAGCTCGCAAAGAAATTCGGCCGCGACACGAACAACGTCGCCGAATACTACGCGCTGCTGGCCGCGCTCGATTATGCGACCACGCACGGCATTTCGGCGCTGCGCATTCGCAGCGATTCCGAGTTGCTGGTTCGCCAGATGCAGGGGCGCTACAAAGTAAAGAGCGCGGATTTGAAGCCGCTCTACGAGCGCGCTTCGATCCTTTCGCGCCAGCTAAAATACTTCGCCATCGAACACGTCCGCAGGGAGCAGAATACCGACGCGGATGCTCTCGCGAACGTAGCGCTCGATTCCGGGCCGGTCAATTCCTCGTCGCTCGAAGTGAAGCGCGAGGAACCGCGAGCCGCCGCCGAGCGCAGGCCCGCAGCACGCCCGCATCAATTCCGCGCCCGCTACGTGAATGGCGTCCTCGTTCCCACCGTGCCGCTCGATCTCCCGGAAGGCACAGAAGTTCTTCTGGACCTGCGCATTTCTCCAAAGGACTAGATCCGCGCACGCCCCCGGCACGCCGCACAATTTTCCAAGCGAAGTTTCTGTTGGGGTCCGCCGCGGCGGACCCGGCGCTCATGCTTGGCGCGACGCCAACCATCCGGCGCGTTTTGTTTCGCTTGTCATTCCGAGGAGCGAAGCGACGAGGAATCTCTCTTCCAGCGTCACAAGAGAGATCCCTCGTCCGCCGCGGCGGACTCGGGATGACAGCTCTCAAGTAGGAGACTCGTACTCAACGTCGTTCGCCGGGCATGGCTCGCCATGCCCGACGACTCTTATTTTTGACTCAGACGGGACGGGAAATTGCAGGAGCGCTGCGCTACTGCTTCAAAACATACGAGGTGTAAAGCGTGTCGCGCTGGTGCGGCATATAGCCGGCATCGGATATGATCCGGCGAAGCTCTTCTTCATTCGTGCGGTTGCGCACGCCCGCGGCGTAGACAACGTTTTCTTCGATCAGGATGCTGCCGACATCGTCCGCGCCGAATTGCAAGCCAACCTGGCAGACCTTGATTCCCGGCGTGAGCCAGCTCGATTGGATGTGGTCAATATTGTCGAGGTAGAGCCGGCTGATGGCCAGCGTCTTCAGATAATCGAATGCCGTGGTTTCCGGTACTTTCTTGCCGAGCGGTGTATTTTCCGGCGCGAAAATCCAGGGGATAAACGCGGTGAAGCCGCCTGACTCTTCTTGAATCTGGCGGATCTTTTCGAAGTGGTTCACGCGATGGTGGTACTCTTCGCCGCATCCAAACATCATCGTCGCCGTGGTGCGCATGCCGAGCTTGTGCGCCTCGCGATGCACCGTTTCCCATTCTTCGGATTTGCACTTCAGGCGGGCGATGCGGCCGCGAACTTCGTCGTCCAGGATTTCCGCGCCTCCGCCCGGAATGGAAACCAACCCGGCGTCGCGCAGGCGCACGATCGTCTCGCGAATCGAAAGCCCGGAGACTTCCGCGATGCAGGTGATTTCGGGTGCCGAAAAGCAGTGCAGGTGAACCTGTGGGAAGCGCTCGTGAATCGAGCGCAGCATATTCTCGTAGAACTCAATCTGCAGGTCCGGATGCAGGCCGCCCTGCAGCAGGACGCCTGTACCGCCGAGCGTGAGCATCTCCTCGATTTTTTCGTAGATGGATTCGAGCGGCAGGATATAGCCGTCCTTCGCGCCGAGCGGCCGGTAAAACGCGCAGAACGAGCAATATTCGGTGCAGAAGTTCGTGTAATTAATGTTGCGGTCAATCTGATATGTGGCGACGCGAGGGTCCGTCTTCTTGCGGCGGACTTCATTGGCCGCCATGCCGATGCCGATCAGGTCATCGGAGTTAAAAAGGTCGAGAGCTTCCTGCGAGCTGATTCCCATAATTCCCCTGAACGATGCCCCTATTCTCGCACTAAATCAGCCAAATCGGGTCGTTTCGCCGCACAATTCCTTCGCCCAGGACGGCGCCGTAGATTCCGGTGCAGCCGCCATGATTCCGGGCCACGCATTCAAGAAGCGGGGGAAATGGTGAAGCGCTGTCTGGATCGAGCGTAATCATCACGCAGCGGCCATCCTTCTTAAGCGGCATGACGCTGACCGTCTCGCCGATCCGAAGCGTACGGCCGATCAGCGTATCCTCAAAAAACGGAATGTCGCTGTCCCAGCGTGCGTAGAAGTTCGCGCGAAACCGGCGGAGATCGAGATCCTTGCCCGTCTCTTCCGAAAGCGCTCGGATCGTGCTCAACCCAATTAGGGAAATCGGTTGAGCATCGGTCATGCTGCGCTCGGAAAAGCGCAGGCGCAACGAACGCTCGTATCGCTTTTCCAGGTATTCAGTAAACTCCGGTGAGTCGGCGCGAAAACAATCCCCCTCGGGCGTGACGACCTCCGCCGCGTATTTCTCGGAGAACGGAATCTCTTCCGTGGGCGGCGCGGGATCGAGAAATCGCGGACGAAACAGTATCCAGTCGCGGCCGTGGCGCGCGGTCATCCAGGGAAAGCTCGTGCGATTGGCCGTCTCGACGAACGCGTAGACGCGGTCGCCGGCGAGTCCCGCAAACGTGACGCGGGCTTCTTCAAGATCCTCGCCGGACATGCTCTTTACCGGATAACGGCGAATGGAACTGATCGCGCCGATGCGTTCCACACCGTTACGCGCCCCTCCGCACGGTTGAACGCGCGGCAGCCTGCGGAAATTCCAGCGGTTTGGCGCGCGGAATCAGTCCCGCGGCAGCGGCCTTTTGGAAATAAAGCTCCAAACCAACCAGATTCTCTTCATCGAGATCGAAATGAATATTCTCGGTCAGGTAGCGCTCGAGCGCTCGCGGCGGCAGATCGAGTTTGATCGAAGCGGCTTCGGAAATTTCGCGGACTCGCTCGAGCCCGTACTGCTTGGACGCGGCGAAATCAGCCAAAACTTCCGGTGTGATCGCATCGCGCCGGCCCGCCCAGATCGCGAGCACGGCGGGCTTGCCGGTCATCTCGCGCCACTGGTGGATCACGTCGTAAACGTAGAGCGTTTCGAAGCCCGGCACGGGCATTTCATCGGGGTCGCCTTGGCAGCACTGTTCGCCGCTTGGCGCCTTTCCGGCCAGAGCTTCCATCTTGAGCGAAATCCGCAGGGCGGGGTCGCCGATCAGAAGCGCCGCGTCGGCCTCCCGCAGCATTTCAGAGGGATCCGGAGCGGCTTCCACAAACTCCGGCGAGATCTTCCAGTGTTCCGCGGCGAGCAACTTAACCAGGCCAATCGTGGCGCGCGAACTGGTGTCGAGCGCGATTCGCTTCGCCATTTCGATTGGCTTCTTGCCGATCACAAGGAGGCTGCGGACTTCGCGCTTGGACGCGATGGCCATTCCCGGCAGGGCGACCACGCCATCTATGCGCTGGTATTCGATCGAGGGGATGATTCCGAGGTCCGCGTCGCCGCGCCGGAGTTCTTCGGCGCATTGGGACGGCACGGTAAACGAGAGGTCGTATTTGCCCGCGAGCGGCCCGTCCGTAAAGCCCCAGACGAGCGGTGCGGCGTTCAGGTACTCGACAATCGAAACACGCAGTTTTCTCAAAGCCCACCCTTGTCGTCGGACGCGGCAATATTATCACATCCGGCAGGCGCGCTTTTCAGACCCTGCGAGGGCGCTTGATAGAGGAATTTCGGGCTGGGTATTTCAGAGTTCCGGCGTTCTAAGCGGTGGAATCGTGCTTGGTCCAGCGCCTAACCCCGGTGGTTCAACGCGTACACGATGCCGATGATTATCGCCAGCACGGACGCCTGTAATAGCATCCCCGCCAACGCCATCACTTCCCAACCCATGTCGGAAAGGCTTTCATGCCATCTCTTCGTTCCGATCTCCATGGCGCCCTCCATTAAGTAGGATGCGGTTGCGCGAGATATAGTCTACGCCAATGTTGAGCGATCTGGCTTTTGGGCTGCGGATCGAGCCCGGAATGCTGCCGCACGCAGAACTACCACCCTTCTACGTAGTACCCGCGCTTGACTTCCGATGAGGCTGCTGCGTAACTTGGGCGCGGATTTCCCTCTCGATGCATTCCGACGACTATATAGGATGGCTGGCGCTGGCATTGACGCCCGGCCTGGGCGCCCGCACGGCGGGGAAGCTGCTGCGCGAATTCGGTAGTCCGGACGCAATTTTCAATGCGTCGCTCACAGCTCTGGAGGGGCAGCGCTTGCCGGCTGCGGTCGCGCAAGCCCTCCATTCTCGGCGGCCGCTGAGTGATGCGGCCAAGGAGTTGGCGCAAGTTCAGGCGGCCGGGTGCCGATTGCTCACATGGGATGAACCTGAGTACCCGGCGCGGCTCAGGGAGATTTACGATCCCCCGCCCCTCCTCTATGTCCGCGGAAACATTGAGCTTCTGAATCGCCATCTGATTTCCGTGGTCGGCGCGCGTCGTCCGACGCCTTACGGGAATCAAATGGCTGAGCGAATTTCAAAGGACTTGGCCGATAGGGGGCTGGTGATATCGAGCGGATTGGCCCGCGGAATTGACGCCAGCGCCCACAAAGGCGCCCTCAACTCGGCGACCGGCGCGACGATTGGAGTTCTTGGCTGCGGGATTGATGTGGTCTATCCGAAGGAGAATAAGAAGATTTTCGAGCAAATGGAGCAGCGAGGCGCGATCATCAGTGAATTCCCGATCGGGACGTTTCCCGCGCCTCAGAATTTCCCGATTCGGAACCGGATCATCGCCGGTATGGCGCTCGGGGTTGTGGTCGTCGAGGGTGCGCAGTACTCTGGGTCTCTGATCACGGCGCGGCTGGCGATGGAGTTTGGCCGCGAGGTGTTTGGCGTGCCCGGCCACGTGACGCAGCCTTCGAGCTTTGGGCCGAATCAGCTGATCAAGCAGGGAGCGAAGCTGGTGACTGGCTGGGAGGACGTCGTCGAGGAGCTCCCAACGCCCGTTCGTGCGGAGTTGATGCCCGTCGAATCGGTATCCCACGAAGAACGGGCCGCGCTGGTCGAGGGCAGTTTATCGCCCATTGAGAGGCCGCTGTACGCGCTTCTGAGCCTGGACCAAGCGCGGCATGTGGACGAATTGGTCGAACTTTCGGGCCTGACTTCGTCCGAAGTGCTGGCGGCCCTGTTTGACATGGAGCTCAAGAGCGTGATACGCCAGTTACCTGGTAAGCAATTCCTGAAAGTCCTGTTGTAATAACTTTAGGGACAGCAGGTTAGGATGGGAGCGCCCGAGGGACCGGTGAACACGGTCTTCAGGCGCCAGATTTTCACACTAAGGAAGAGTCGTTCCACGAGGAACATAGAGGCGGATGGCAAGATCACTCGTAATCGTAGAGTCTCCGGCTAAAGCCAAGACCATCAATAAGTATCTCGGCCGGAACTACAACGTGAAGGCTTCCTACGGCCATGTGATGGACCTGCCGAAGAAGACCATCGGTATCCTTCTGCCCGGCGATCAGAACGGCAAGAAGAAGTCCAAGCGCAAGACGAAGGGCAAAGGAAAGAGCAAGGCGGCTGAGAAGAAGCCGGTGAAGCCGATCGTCGTCACCTCCGAGAACATATTCGAGCCGACCTACGAGGTAATCCCGACCAAACTGAAGGTGATTGGCGACCTTCAGAGGGCTGCCGTCAACGCCGAAGCCATCTATCTGGCGGGCGACCCGGACCGCGAAGGCGAGGCGATTTGCGCCCACCTGGCCGAGATCCTGAGCAAGCCGCGCAAGTACACGAAAGTTGTGGCCGACGCCGTTGCAGCCGAAGCGGCAGAAGAAAACGGAAACGGCGATAAAGCCGAAGCCAGCGCCAAGCCCGCGAAGAAGCAGGAAGCCGAGACACGCAAGGCCCCCAAGATTTATCGCGTGATGTTCAACGAGATCACGCAGAAGGCGATCAAAGCGGCCTTCGAGCATCCCACGGAAGTGAATGCGAATCTGGTGAACGCGCAGCAAGCCCGGCGCGTGCTCGATCGCCTGGTCGGGTACAAAGTCTCGCCAATCCTGTGGGACAAAGTTCGACGGGGACTTTCGGCCGGGCGCGTGCAGACCGTGGCGCTGCGGTTGATCGTCGAGCGCGAACGCGAGGTTCGCGCTTTCATTCCCAAGGAATACTGGACGATCCATGCGCTGCTCGGGGCCGGCCAGCCGCCATCGTTTGAAGCCAAGCTGATCAAGTACAACGGCCAGGATATCGAGATCCCCGATCACGCCGAGTCGCAGCGAATTCTGGCCGCGGTTGATCATGCAATCTGGCAGGTTGCGAGCGTCGCGCAGAAGGAAAAGCGCCGGTTTGCTCCTCCGCCTTTCACGACGTCGAAGCTTCAGCAGGCTGGTTACAACCGCCTGCGCTACACGGCGAAGCGCACCATGATGCTGGCGCAGCGCCTCTATGAAGGCGTCGAGCTGGGAGACGAAGGTTCGGTCGCGCTGATCACGTACATGCGCACGGATTCGGTGAAAGTGTCCGCGGACGCGATTGCTCAGGTCCGCGATCACATCGGCTCGAGCTACGGCCAGAACTATCTGCCGGAAAAGCCCAACTTCTATAAGTCGAAAAAAGATGCGCAGGAAGCGCACGAGGCCATTCGCCCGACGGATGTGGCTCGCACGCCGGAAAGCGTCAGGCGCTTTCTCGACGACGATATGTTCAAGCTCTACCAGATGATCTGGCAGCGCTTCGTGGCTTCGCAGATGGTTCCGGCTGTTTTCGACCAGACCACGATTGATGTGGACGCCAACGGATATACGTTCCGTGCGACCGGATCGGTGATGAAGTTCGAGGGCTATCTGGCCGCGTACCAGGCGGTGAAGGATGAGGAAGAAAAGGACGACGAAGGCGACGCCGCAGGCAACCGGCTCCCGGTGGTTCGCGAAGGCGAACAACTGCGCCTCGAAACGATTCGCCCCGAGCAGCATTTTACCGAGCCGCCCCCGCGATACACGGAAGCGACGCTTGTAAAGGAACTCGAAGAAAAAGGAATCGGCCGGCCGTCAACGTACGCCGCGATCATCTCGACCATCGTCGAGCGCGAATACGTGAATAAGGACCAGGGCCGCTTCACCCCCACGATGTTGGGCGAAAAAGTCAGCGACCTGCTCGTGAAAGCGTTTGAGGATATTTTCGACGTTGGCTTCACCGCGCGCCTGGAAGACGAGCTCGACGAAATCGAAGAAGGCAAGCTCACCTGGCGCTCGGCGGTGGGCGAATTCTGGGACCGGTTTACGGTGGACCTCGATAAAGCCAGCGACAAGATGGAGTCCTACAAGGCGGGCATCCCGACGGGACAGAAGTGCGAAAAATGCGGCGAGGGCGAGCTGCTGGAACGCATCAGCCGCCACGGATTTTTCCATGGTTGCTCGCGATATCCGGAGTGCGATTTCATCCGCGACATCGCCGAAGTTGGAAATTCAGACAGCGAAGGCGAGGGCGGCGTAGTTTATTGCGACAACTGCGGCAAGGAAATGGCGATCAAGCGCGGGCGCTTCGGCACGTTTCTGGCCTGCACCGGCTATCCGAATTGCAAGACCACTCGGCGGCTGGCGGCGGGCACGAAAAAAGCGCTGCAGCCTGACGTGGTGCTCGACGAAAAATGCCCGCTGGACGAAGGCGTTCTGCTGCGTCGCGCGGGCCGCTTCGGAGATTTCGTGGGCTGCCAGAATTATCCGAAGTGCAAGTACACGCGCCCGATCACGCTGGGGATCAAATGCCCGAAATGCAACGAGGGCGAATTTGTCCGGCGCGGCACAACGAAGGGACGCGGGGCAGGGCGCATCTTCTACGGTTGCAGCCGGTATCCGGACTGCGATTTCACATCGCCGCACGAGCCGATCGCCGAGCCGTGCCCGAAGTGCGGCGCGCCATTTGTAGTCGAGAAGCGCACCAAGCAGGGGAATTTCCGCGCCTGCATCAACGAAAAATGCGATTGGGAAATTGCGGCGCCGGAGCCACCGCCGGCAGCGCCGTTCGTGCATCCTCAAAATCTGCCTCCGCCGGAGCCACAACCGGTTGGCGCAGCACCCGCGAAAAGCTAGATTTCCGTCTCCCGAATCCGCGTTGACCCCGACAAATTGTGAGAGGCGGACCCTCGAAAAAGTGTGTCACTTCTTGGGTGCTGCTTTTCTTTGTTTTCATGGAGTTACGTCGGAAATTACTTTGCATGGTGTGTCACTTATTTTGGGGATTTGTGAGCGGTGGTACGACGTGAAGTCCCATGGCTGAAGCCATGAATACCTAGGGTGTGTTTCGTGGGCCTGAAGGCCCACGCTTTCACCGGAACCGCAACGGCAGAAGGTGTCACACCTACGGCGCTCGGGATTCGACGACTCTGTTTCCCCGCCCTGCCGGACGGGGCTAACTTCCGCCGCGCCTACGGCGCTTGGGAAACGATTGACTGGTCTCCCAGCCTTGCCGGGCGGGGCTAACTTCTGCCGCACCTACGGCGCTTGGGAAAGGCGAGAACCTTCCGACCTCCATGCCGGGCAAACGGCAGTGCCGGGTGGCGCGGCATCGCCAAGCATGCGCGCCGGGTCCGCCGCGGCGGCCCCCTACTGGGAAACGGCGACGGCGTGACGAATGGTCGGGGCTGCGCCAGGCATGCGCGCCGGGCGCGATATGTCGTGCCCCTACGGAAAAGAAGACGCTCGATCGCCGGAAGCGGACGTGTCTTGCACAGACAGGATTGCCTGTGCCACAACATTCCATTTCAAGTGTCAAAGAGCGTTCGGCTCTCGTCGAGAGAGCGGACGAGTTTATTCGTCACTGAAAGGCTGTCAGACTGTTGAACGCGCGTCTACTGGCCCTTCGTTCAACATTGGTGCTACCTGTACTTTTTCGATTTGGCCGCCGGACCTCGCAGCAATCGCTACTGATGCGCCAAGGCGATTACTACTTTTCCTCGAGCGTGCCCTTGTTCCAGATACGCGAGCGCTTCCGGGACCTCGTTCAATTTGTAACGCTTGTCAATGACCGGAGTCACTTTGCCGGTTGCCATGAGCTCGCAGATGATCGCCAGGTCATCTTTATTCGATTTAGCCAGGAAAAACATGACCAGTTTCTGGCTCACGAACAGCGACAGCGCGAACTTTTCCACTAAGGGAACGAATAGCTCATCGCCGGATCCTCCCACCGGAACGTGTATCCCCTTCGGAACCAAGACGCGCCTGCAGTCCGACAGCGAACGATTCCCAACGCAGTCGAGAATCAAGTCGAAACGCTGAGCGCTTTGAGTGAAATCCTCTCGAGAGTAGTCAATTACGTGGTCCGCGCCAATGGATCGGACCATGGCCAAGTTTCTGGTGCTGCATACACCGGTCACATCCGCGCCAAACGACTTGGCAATCTGGACGGCAAACGTACCGACGCCTCCCGCCGCACCATTGATCAAGACGTTCTGACCAGGTTGAATTTTCCCCGCGTCGCGAAGACCCTGCAGCGCACTGAATGCCGCTACGGGCGCCGAAGCTGCTTGCTCGAAAGTCAGGTTGGCCGGCTTCATCACCAGCGCCGTCTCAGGCGCGCATGCATACTCGGCGAAGGCCCCACGGCATGAGCCGAAGACCTCGTCGCCCGGTTTGAACTGCACGACGTTTTTTCCGACTGCTTCAACCAGGCCCGACACGTCAACGCCCAGTTGTGTGTACTTGGGCCTGCGCAGGCCGGCCATGACGCGAACGACATTCGGCCTCCCCTGCACGAAGTGCCAGTCGAGCGGATTGACGGAAGCCGCCCGAACTTCTATTAACACTTGGTTGTCCTTGGGAACGGGCTTTTCGACGTCCTCAATCTGGACGACGTCCGGGGGACCGTATCGGCGATAGACCGCGGCTTTCATATGGGATTCCCTCTGTTCTTTGCCGAGCGTCAGTGGCCTCATTCAGGCAGACAGTGAGGCGCGCTACTTTTCGGGAACGTATACCATACATGCGGACCAGGTTTGATGGTTTCAGCTTTTGTTTTAGGCGACAATCGGGCGAACTTGCGGAGTGCAGGAACTTGACGCAGCTTCCGGGAGGCAACGCGGATGACACTAATATCGAGGGGCGTGCGACTGGTGGCGAGATGGGTGTGTTTCGCGGCGTTAGTGGCGATGGCGTGCGCGGCAATTGCGTGCGCGGCCGGCGCGGCGGCGCAGGCGCAGTCGAACACCATCACGATAACCTTGGCGGGCCAGTCCATGATTCGGTCGGACATTCGCGCGACGGCGCCAAGGGAAGTGCCCGTGATCCAGGGATTGTTGAAGGGAGACGTAGTGTTGACGAATTTCGAGGCGACCGTCGCGGAAAAGGGCGAGACGGTCGCAGAGGGCCGCGGGTTCCTGACGCCACCGGAAGCGCTCGACGCTCTGACAACGTTCGGATTCAATTTGCTGGCCTTCGCCAGCAACCATGCATTCGATCTGCAAGCCACGGGCATTCAGAACACGATTCGCGAGGCGAACAGCCGAAAGATCGTCCATGCGGGAACTGGCAATAACGCAGCCGAGGCCGCGGCGCCGGGTTATCTGCGCACACCGAAGGGCACGGTTGCGCTGATCGCGAGCGCGTCCGGCTTGATTACGCCCGGGGGAAGCGCTACGGCGGGTCGCCCCGGTGTGAACGAGTTACGCGTCGAGGCCGGAGACAAGGAAAACGAAGCGACCGATGATCTGCCCGGCGCACCGGGGAACTCACCTAATCCGGAAGACGCTCTGCGTATCCTCGCGAACATTCGCGAGGCGCGCCAGCACGCGGACCTGGTGATCGTCTATGAGCACAATCATGTGTTCGGGAATCATTCGTTTTCGACGATTTTTTCCGAAGGCATGGCCGAGCGGCTGGCTCCGAACGACTGGCTGAAGAAGTGGACGCACGCGGAGATTGATGCCGGCGCGGACATCGTGGTGATGCACGGCGCGCCGCTGCTGCACGGGATCGAGATTTATCACGGGCGCCCGATTTTTTACGATCTGGGCAATTTCATTTACAACGTGCCGCCGACGCTGATTTACATCGGCGAGCCGATGAGCTGGGAGAGCGTGGTCGCGTACGTGGAGTTTCAGGGGAAGAAGCTGCAATCGGTTTCGTTGCGGCCGATTGCGTTGAACTATGTCGGCGAGGGCCAGCCTGATATTCACAATGCGCACACGAACAACCAGTTCCTCGACACGCGCGGGCTGCCGTCGCCGGCGACGGGGGCGCAAGCGGGCTATATTCTCCAGCGTGTGGCCGACGAATCGAAGCCCTTCGGCACGGCGATTCAAATAAAGGGCGACATGGCCGAGGTCATCCTGAAATGACGATCTCGCTTTGCGTTGCGAGTCACTCTGGGGCAGCTGGCACTGCTTCCACATGCCGCTCGGGAATCTGAGTTATCGAAACAAGGCGTCGTCTCATACGACGATGTTGTGCAAGGAAATTGTGGCAGATCGTTCAATTACAACGGCACCCAGGGTGACCTGCGAGGTGGCCTCGAGCGCGATGCAGGGAACGAGAAATAGGCTTGGCATATCTACATGACATTGCGTGGGACAATCGCGCCCGTCGCGCTGGCCGCTTTGTTGCTGCTCGCGGTCTCACAAGCTCACGCGTGCGAATGGGCGATAGGTTACTTTTATCAGGTCACCGCATTGAAGGGACGGGTTGTCGGAACTGACTCGCGAGCCTATCTTCCCCGCTGGCTGAGACAGTCCTTTGCCAAGAAGCACGCAAGACTGGTGCTGTACGAATATCGTTGGCCAAGAACTCGAAATGACGTGCCGCCGGTCATCAGAACCGTTGAAACAGACAGCGAGGGGATGTTTGATTTCGGTCCTCTAAAAACGGGTCATTACACGCTCATCATCGAAGATGAAGATTCGTTTGATGTCGAAGTGAAGGAGTCGGCGCATGTCACCGAATCAGTCACCATAGACGTGACGCCGGTTTCTCCCGATTGCACCGGAGGGCATGAATTCATCGTGAAGACCAAGCGATGAGTGAGTAGTGGCTATTTCGCGTCCGGGTCCCGCTTTACGCCGTTGTCCATGAATTCCAACCAGAATCCCTGCGGATCGGTCACGAAGAACATGCGCGTCGTCGGGGCAATGAAAACCGGCGCATCGGACGGGCTGGTTGTGTGCAAATTAGCAGCCTTCACCCGGGCGAGCATCACGTCATCGTCCCTGGACATAAACAGGAAATGCGCGGCGCCGGGATCCTGAAAATTCTTGCGCGGAAAGTGCTTGTCGTGATGCACGTATTCGACCAGCTCCATCACCACCGGAGAGCCAGGGACCATGGCCTCAGCGAGCCGGAACTCGCTGTGCGTGCCGGTCAGCTGCTCGTAGGTGCTGTCGCCCATTAGCGACGGGCTCAGCCAGAATTTGAAGTCGGGCCCGACGAGGCTCTGATAGAGACGAGCGGTTTTTTCCAGATTGTCTACCACGATTGTGACGCGCGCGCCGAGAACCCTGCTGCCGGGCGCAGCGGTGGATGCGGGCGCGGGAGTCACCTGCATCAGTTCGACCGGATAGCCGTCAGGATCGCGCACGAACACCGCGCGTATTTTGCCGGTGATGCCGGGCCAGCCGGAGAGTTCGACGGGATTTTCGCCAGCGGTGATGACGGGAACGAGTTCGTCTTTCAAGAGCTTGAGTGTCTGGTCGAGGTCAACCACGATGAGCTTCAGGTAGGAGGCGCCGGGATCAGTCAGAGCGGGAGTGTAAGGGCGAGTCTTGATTCCCTTTATTTCGATGGCTTCGATGGTCATTTGAGGACCACCCGGCGCCGCCGCCGTCCCGGGAATCGGGAGCAGCGCGACCCGGCTGGCCTGATCCAAGGGGTTGGGCACGCCCTGCGCCAGCTCGGCTACCGTCTGCAAGCCGTGATTACGGCCGAATGGGCGCGGCTGGTCGCGCGTGCCACGAAGTTCGAGGCCGATGAGGTCGTGGTAGAAGTGCGTGATCTCCTCGACGCTGGCGATCTGGCGGCCAAGGTGCCCGGGACGAAGCGCGTCTCCCGGAGGCGCGATGCCCGTAGGCGGCGCGTCGAGCGTCGCCCAGGATGGTGGCGCTGTTTGCGCCGAGGCAATGGGGACAACGATCAGCAGCATCAAGCCCATCACAACGATTGCGAGTGCGGTGTTTTCGAATGTTCGCGCCACCTGAGCCCCTTTAATCTGAATCGGAATTTACGAGTTGGACTTCTCGTCCGTGCGGCATCATACGCTTCCGCCTGAAGTCCTCACAGTGAATATGCGGGCGCTACCAGATGGTCATTGACTGCTCGAAGAGGCGCGCCAGTTCGTCGGGTCCGGCCGGGCGAGGGGAGAGTTTCGTGACACGATGTTGCGGCAGCGTGCCTTCGACGAGAGCCGGGATGTCCGCGGACTCATATCCTAATTCCCGCAGGCCGTTGGGAACTTTCAAATCGCGCATCAATATCACGATCTGGTCCGCGAGAATTTTGCCCGCATCTTCCGGTTTCGCGTTTGAAATGTTGGCGCCCAAAAGCTCCGCAGCTTTTAGATGGCGTTCAGGACAAGCCGACGAAGTGAAACGGAAGACGGCCGGGGCGTTGATGATTACCGATATCCCGTGAGGCACGAGCGGATGATCGGCAGAATATCCCGGAGGGCGATAATTACGCACCATGCCGGCAACCGGATAGGACATCCCGTGAGGCAAATGTACGCCCGCGTTTCCGAATCCGATTCCGGCATATGACGCGGCGAGCAGCATGTTGGCACGTGCTTCATCGTCGGCCGGATCGGCGACGGCGCGACGCAGGTAAATACCGACAAGCCGAAGCGCTTCCAAACTCCACAGATCGCTGATCGGATTCGAACCTTGATATGCGGGCCGCAACAAGGGCCGCTCGGGTCGCGCGCGTTGCTGAAAGGGAATGGCAGTATAGGACTCGACGGCGTGGCTCAGGACGTCCAGCCCGGAAGCTGCGGCAACGGTCGAGGGAAGAGTTCGCGTGTTGTCCGGGTCAACGAGGCCGATCGTGGGACGAAGGCGACGATGAGCGATGCCGGTCTTGGCTTTCATCTGAACGAAATCGAAAATCGCAACGCCGGTTGTCTCGCTGCCTGTTCCCGCCGTGGTGGGAATGGCGATCAAGGGTTTCAGCGGGCCGGGAATCGGCAGGCCCCGGCCGATGGGTGGATTCACGTAGTCAAGGAAATCGGCTGGGTAAGAGCTATACAAATTCGCGGCTTTGGCTGTGTCTATCGTGGAACCTCCGCCGACGGCAACAAACGCGTCGAAATCCCCGGACTGAGCGGCGGCGGTTGCCTGACGAAACGATTCATCGGACGGTTCGACGAGGACACGGTCGAAAACTGAAAAGCGGATTTTGTGTTCCCGCAGGGATTCGAGGACGGCGGTCACGGGAGGCAGCGCGCGAAGATTGGAATCGGTAAAGACCAGGACGTGTTTCTTGCCAAGGTCAACGAGTTCCGCGCCGACTTCGCGCGTGACCCCAAAGCCGAAGCGGATCGAGCTGGTCGCCATCTCGAACGCATATTCATTCAGCATGAAGCGCCCTCGCACTGAGCGGCCCGCAGAATGCAGCTAGTGCCGATTCTTCGTCAACAGATAAGTGCGTTGGTTCGGCGCGAATTGCTGACGCACTGTCTTCTTTTCCGTGTGCGGGGAAATTCGTGTTCCCCGTGTTGACTCGCGGAGTTACACTACGCCGACCTTGTACGGTATTGGGCAAGTGCTGAGCAGAGCGCGACGGTTGGGTGCGCGCTTGACTGAGTTCGCGGGGGGTGATCATGACTGCGATTCGCCGCTTGTGGATTGCCGCGTTCATTATTCCTTTGTGGGGACTGACGCCGAACCGGGCCGCTGCTACTCCGCGCGCGGGGCAGGATGCGCCGATTGCTAATCCATCGCCCGCCGACGTGGAACAGGGTAAGCAGACTTTTGAGACGCGATGTTCGACGTGCCACGGTCTCGACGGCGGAGGCGCGATGGGTCCGAATATCCAGGGAATTCCCATGAGGCTGGGCGCGCCCGCGGTTGCCGATGTGATTAAGAACGGAGTGAGCGGCGGGATGCCCTCGTTCGCCGGACAACTGGACGCAACGCAAATCCAGCAGGTGATCGCCTATCTTCTGACGCTCACGCGCAAGGATTCGGGCACGGTGACAGGCGATGCGGCGAAGGGCAAAGAGGTTTACGACGCGAGCGGCTGCGCGGGGTGCCACATTATTTCGGGCGAGGGCAGCGGCGCGGGGCCAGAGCTGACCAGCGTCGGCAAGCTGCGCGGGCCCGGCTACCTGAAGACGACGCTGCTCTATCCCGGCTCGGATTTGCCGCAGGCGCGCGTGTTCCTGGAAACCGGCGGGCTCCTTGATTACATGTTCGTCCACATTGTCACGAAGGACGGGCACACGTTTGATGGCACGCGCGTGGCGGAAGACTCGTTCCGCATCGTGATCAAAGACATCAACGGGAAGTTCCACTCATTCCAGAAAAGCGACCTGAAGGAATTCAAGAAGGAGCCGGGCAAGAGCGTGATGCCGAGCTACAAAGGCAAATTGTCGGACGCTCAGGTGGACGATCTGGTGGCATACCTTGCGAGCTTGAAGGGGGACCAATGAGAATCGTCAAGTATGCCCTGATCCTTTCAACCCTTCTGGCTTGCACCGCCGCGCGGTCTTTGGCGCAGGATGTGCCCTACGACCGCATTCTGCATTCGCAAAGCGAACCGCAAAGCTGGCTGACCTACGGAGGAAGCTACTCGTCGCAGCAGTATTCGTCGCTGAAGCAGATCAACCGAGAGAACATTTCGAATTTGAAAGTGGCGTGGATGTACCAGGCGAGCAAGCCAGCGGCGAATCTGGAGTCATCGCCCATCGTGGCGGACGGCGTGATGTACATCACCGAACCGCCCAGCACGGTAACGGCATTGGATGTTCGTACCGGGCTCAGATTGTGGACGTGGTCGGCGGTGCTTCCCGAACACGTTGTCTCGATCGGCCTGTACGCGACCAGCCGCGGCGTGGCGATACTCGGCGACACGGTTTTCACAGGCACGGCAGATTCGCATCTCGTGGCGCTCGACGCGAAGACGGGCGCGGTCCGATGGAATGTGCACGTCGCCGACAACGCGATGGGTTATGCCATGACGGGCCCACCGCTCGCGCTCAAGGATAAGGTGATTATCGGGAGCGCCGGGAGCGAAGCGGCGGTCCGCGGATTTCTCGACGCATACGACGCGAAGACCGGCAAGCGGCTTTGGCGCTTCTGGACGACGCCGCGGCCGGGGGAGCCGGGCGCGGAAACCTGGGGCGTTGGCGCCTCCGAAAGCGCGGGCGCGACCACATGGAACAACGGCTCGTACGATCCCGAGCTGAATCTGGTTTACTGGGGCACGGGGAATCCGGCCCCGGATTTCAACGACAACGAACGCCCGGGAGACAACCTCTATACGTGTTCGGTGGTGGCGCTGGATGCGGACACGGGAAAACTGAAATGGTATTTCCAATTCTCGCCGCATGAAGATCATGACTGGGATTCCGACGAGCCGGCAATTTTGTTTAACGCCACGATTGACGGGAAGCCGCGCAAACTGCTCGGCTTTGCGAATCGAAACGGTTTTTATTACGTGCTCGATCGTGAGACCGGGAAATTCATCACCGGCCAGCCGTTTGTGAAGGAAACCTGGGCGAAGGGACTCGACGCCAATGGCCGCCCGATTCCAGCGCCCAATCAGGAACCGACGCTGGGAGCTGGGACGTTGGTCTATCCGAGCATTACCGGAGGCGTTGACTGGACAAGCCCCTCGTACAGCCCGCAGACGGGACTCTTTTATGTGAGCGTGCATGAAACTGGCGCTTACTTCATCAAGGGCACGGGCAAGATCGAACCGGGGCCGCCGAAAGGAATCGTGGGCGGAGGCGGAATTCGCGCGCTTGCCGGCGAGCAATCGTACGGCGCGATTCGTGCGCTCGACGCTACGACCGGGAAGCTGCGCTGGCAATTCAAACTGCTCGCTCCGGCGTGGGTTCCCGTGCTTTCAACTGCGGGCGGCCTGGTATTCAGCGGCACGGACGAAGGGAACTTTTTCGCGCTTGATGCGTTGTCCGGCAAACCCTTGTGGCAGTTTTATATGGGGCACTCCGCGCGGTCGAATCCAATCAGCTACGAGGTGGACGGCAAACAATATATTTTTGTCACGGCCGGCAACGCGTATCTTGCATTCACGCTGCCCTAATCATTGGATTGCCTGGCGGCGTCCCGTCGGCTCAGCAGCGACAACTCGATCCTCTGCACGTCGAGCTAGTTTCGTTTGGCGAAGACCACGTGGGTTACGCTCTGTGTGGGAACGCATTCGGTTCGCTCGTAGCCGAGCTTGGGCAGGTCTATACCGGTGAAAAGATTCTCACCGGAGCCGAGCAGGACGGGCGAAACCGCAAGGTGCATTTGGTCAACAAGTCGCTCTCGAAGATATTGCCGGATAGTCGCAACTCCGCCTCCGAGCCGGACATCCTGACCTCGCGCAGCCTCGGTGGCACTTTGAAGCGCAGCGTGAATGCCATCGGTGACAAAGTGAAACGTGGTTCCGCCGTTCATGATGATTGATTCGCGAGGGTGGTGAGTAAGCACGAAGACGGACGTGTGATACGGCGGGGTGTCGCCCCACCATCCCTTCCATTTGTCGTCTGGCCACGGCCCTCGAATCGGCCCGAACATGTTGCGGCCCAAGATCCACGCGCCGATGTTTCTGAATCCGCGAGCCGCGAAGTCGTTGTCCACGCCGGTCTCGCCGCCCTCTTGGCCATGCATCTGCCGAAACGTACGGGTTGCGAAAAACCAATTGAAGATGGCGGTGCCGCCAACGCCAAGAGGGTTTTGGAGGTCTTGATTAGGGCCGGCGCCAAAGCCGTCGAGGGATACGCTGAAGCTGCGGATGCAGAGTTGGCTCATGGCAATACGAAAATCGCGTTGAATGGCAAGAAAAGAGGACCGAGCATGACATGCCACGCGCGGCCCTCTTGCATGTCATTTCGTCGCGCTGGCGGCTTACTACACGTTCGGAGGGCAAAACACCAAAACGCCCTCCTCAGTGTGACCATCCTTGTCGGATGGTCACGCCCACTTGTCTATGGATACACTCACCCGGTAGCTCATGTTTGCCAGCTGGTGATAGGGGTTGGTCTGGCCTCCGACGACGACCAAATTGAACGCGTCAGCCCTCGGCCATTTCGGAATGACGTCATCGTCCTTGAGGTTCGCTGCCTCCGGACCACGCGGCAGGCCGCTAAAAAGCATTGATTTGACGTCCTTCACCGTCACGGTTGTATTTTTCTGGAGCCAGTCGGTAACCGATTCCTTCGTCTTGAAACCGAGATCGCCCAGCCCATTGGCGACGAGCGGATCGAGAAGGAAAAGTGCGCCGAAAAGCGAAGCGAACGGGGAAACGTTCGCCGACATCGCGACGTTGTAAAGGGGAACCGGCTTCACACCGAGACCCTTGCCGCCCTGGCCTTGCGTGATGCAGAAACCGAAGAAGAAGCTGATCACGTTTTCTTCGGGTTTAAAGCCTTTCTGCACGTGGAAGGGAGGCCAGGGGCTGTCCTTCTCGTTTTCGGGGATGAGCAGGTTGCTATAGTTGATGACATTGCCCTGGGAACCCATGTAGGTCTCACCGCAGATTCCGCCGCCGTCGAGGTTTCTCGACATCAGCGTCCACGCCCGACCGATCGTGGCGTTCGGCTGGTTGAACGGACCCATCGCGCCAATTCCGTAATTCATGGTGAGCTTGTCGCGAATCGGACCGTTGATTACTGCCGCGGATACCAGCGAGTTTGTCGAGCTAAAGAGCGCTGATATTCCTGTGGAAGCAATCGCCAGAATCATCGGGAAATAATCGGGCGTGGCTCCCGCCATCACGGCGTTGACGGCACACTGTTGCACGGTGAATGACCACGCGGGGAAAGCGCCCTGAGCAGGAGTCATCTTGCCGACCACTTCGTCGGGTTTGTGGCTCGTGCCCTTGAGCATGGCATCCACTTTTTCCTGCGTCGGAATGATGATCGGCATGGTGTCCGTCATTCCATTGTCGAGAAAATATTGCTGGAGATTGTCCGCCGTGTCCGTGAACGAAGGCGCACCGACCGGAGGTGTGACGGTCCCTGTTTTCATTTCTTCCGCAGTAGGAGGTGTCGTGAGCGAAGCCACAATCTCTTTCATCAGCGGTACGTTATGGACCGGATCGTTTCCGTCGAGGTAGGCGTACATTTGCTCGTCCGTCTTGCCCCACACGGGATGAGGAGTGTAGGAAATTCGCTGAAGCGGCATGCCTCGCTTTGCGCAGTTTGTTTGGGCGAGATCCTTAAACGCGATCGTTACGATCGGAGCCGCCGGGATGCCCATCTTTTCGTACGCTATGCAGTGACCAACGGTCGCTGGAGTGCACGTGCTTCAATGCCCAATGGCCATGATGACGGCCTGGCCCTTCTCCTTGATCTCGGCGTTCAGCTTGGGATCGTCGTCCGCGAATCCACCGGCCTTCAGCCGGTACACCGTCGTTACGGTGGGCATGTTCTTCTTGAACCAGTCGCCGACTTGAGCCAAGAAGTGGTCGGCGCCCGGGAAACCATCGGACACGAGATAAACCGTCTTGCCATCCAACGTCGCGAGACGTGGAGCCATCGGGATCAGCGTGATCGGAGGTGGTATCCCGCGCGGATTCAGCGCGGTGAGTTTGACTTCAGCAGGAGCGCCAGGCTTTCCATTCTTACTCTTAGCTTTGGATTGCGCTTCCGCGGTTGCGCCGGCCAATATCGCCGGGGAAATGCCTATCAGCGACAAAAGTTTCCGCCGATTAATACCCATGTTCTCACCCCCCTGAATACCCAACTATATTACATCCATATCGAGCGCCCAAGTGTGCAGCCAAGACCAAACGCGCAACTGCAATCGGCCGAGGCGATCCCGGTCACATCCACTTATCAATTGAGACGCTTACGCGATAGGTCAGGTTTCCGACCTGAAAGAAAGGATTCGTCTGGCCGCCGGCGACGACGAGAACAATGTTATCCGGCTTGGGCCAGTAGGGAATCAGCGTGCCTTCCGGGCATTTGTACCAGGTGGCGTAGGGCTCTTCACCGCGAAGCGCGCGCGGATAGTGGAACGTGTAAACAAACGCGGAGTCGCGATAGTCCTTGGCCGTGCGCACCGTATTTTTCCACAGCCAATCCATCAGCTTTTCTTTCGTATCGTAGCCCTGCTCGACGAGGCGCTTGACCGTGAGCGGATCGCAGATCACGAGTGCGTCGAACTGGCTTGTGAGCGTCCGGAAGATGTCGCTGATCTGATCGTCGAACATCGGATTTTCAAGTACGCCGGCGCCCCTCGCGCCATGGCCCTGGCGAATGTCTTCGCCCGCAAAAAGGCTGACGACGTTTTCTTCGGGCTTGAATCCCTTTTGGACGTGGAACGGAGTCCACATGCTGTCCTTCTCGTTTTCAGCGATCACAATGTTGTTGTAGTTGGTATTGTTGCCCATCGAGCCCATGTACGTGTCGCCCGGAATTCCGCCGTTGCCGAGATTTTTGCCGATGAGCGTCCAAGCGCGGCCGATGGTGGCATTCGGTTGCGCGAACGGACCCATCGCGCCGATGGTGTAGTTCATGTTGAGCTTGTCGCGGATCGGTCCATTGATCACCATGGAGTAGGCGAACGAGGTGGTCGAGCTGCCGAGCGCTGCCATTCCGGACGAGGCGACGGCGAGAACAACCGGAAAATATTCCGGCTCGCATCCGGCCATTACGGCGTTCACGGCGACCTGCCTTACATTAAAGGTCCACGCGGCATAGGCGCCGGCGGCCATCTTGCCGACGACTTCGTCGGGATGGTGGCTCGTACCTTTCAGCATCGCGTCCACCTTTTCGGGCGTGGGAATGATCACGGGCAGAAAATCGGTCATTCCATTGTTGAGGAAGTGCGTCTGCAGATTATCGAGAGTGTCCGGCCCGTAGATGGGCGGCCCGACGCTGACGTCCATCATGCCGGTTTTCGTGTCTTCGGCGGTGAGCGGGACGGTGAGGCCGTCAATGATTTCCTTCATCAGCGGCTTGCCGGAGACGGGATCGTCGCCTTCCACGTACGCCATTAATTGCTCGGCCGTCTTTCCCCAGACGGGATGCGGCGTAAAACACGCGCGAATGTGAGGCATGCCTCGCTTCGAGGCGTTCGATTTGGCGAGATCGGCGAACGATTTCGTCGCCATGGGGACTGAGGGAATCCCAAACTTCTCCATTGTTATGCAGTGACCGACGGTCGCTGGTGTACAGCTGCTTCAATGGCCGATGGCCATGATGGCCGCGTTGCCCTTCTCCTTGATTTCTTTCCAGAGAGGTGGGTCGTCCTCCATATAGGGTCCGGCTTTTTTGCGGAATACGACGGTGACATCGGGATAATTTTTGTTGAACCAGATCTGCATCTGCTGGAGGAGGACGCCACCGCTCATGAATCCGGTGTCCACAAGATAGATCGTTTTGCCGTGAATGCTGTCGAGGCGGGGCGCCATCGGAATCAGCTTCACAGGTGGCGGCGTGCCCTTGGGGTTCAGAGCCTGGAAATGGGCGTCAGATGCGGCGGGAGCTTTTCCGGGCTTCGCGGTTTTCGCTTGCTGGGCTGCGGCTTGAGAGCCGGCGAGGAGTGCCGGCGACATCCCGAGCAGCGACAGGAGCTTTCGTCTATTCATGGCTCACCTCGAAACCACGGCCGATACTTCTGATGCGGTTATTGACAACAGATCCCTCGGTCAACCGCCTTCGGCGGATTCCCTCGGGATGACAATCCTTATCGGATTGTCACATCCATTTGTCAATCGAGACGCTCACGCCGTAACTCATGTTGGCGGCTTGCGGGTACGCGTTCGTTTGACCGCCGGTGACCACAACGTTGAAGCTGCTGGGCCTTGGGAAGTGCGGAATCACGGTATCGTCGGGCAGCTTATACCATGTCGCGAACGGCTCGACGCCCTTCAACGCCTGCGGGTATTCGAACAGATATGCGTAATTCCGGCTCTTGTAGTCCTTCACGGTCTGGGTCGTATTCTTATACAGCCAATCAATCAGCTTTTCTTTCGTGTCGTAGCCTTGCTCGTGCAGTCGCACGGCTACCAACGGATCAGCAATCACCAGAGCGCCGAAAAATCCCGTGAACGTGCTGAAGAGGTCGCTCAGCTGCGCATCGAACATCGGGCTAGTGTTGACGCTGCTGCCCCGTGCGACCTGTCCGGGAACCACGCCCAGCCCGCGGAATATGCTGACGACGTTTTCTTCCTTCTTGAAGCCGCGCTGCACGTGGAAGGGATCCCAGGGGCTGGCCTCTTCATTTTCCGCAATGACCACGTTGTTGTAGTTCAGGTTGTTGCCAACTGAACCTAAGTACGTGTCGCCGGGGATTCCGCCGTTTCCGAGATTTTTCGACATGATCGTCCAGGCGCGCCCAATGGTGGCGTTCGCCTGGGCGAATGGGCCGAGCGCCCCGATGCCATAGTTAAACTCGAGCTTGTCGCGAATCGGACCGTTGATAATCATCGAGAATGCGAATGAGTTCGTCGAGCTGAAGAGTGAAGCAATTCCCGTGGACGCGATCGCCAGCAAAATGGGGAAGTATTCGGGCCTGCACCCCGCCATCACCGCGCTCGCGGCCACGTGGTGTACGGTGTAGCTCCACGGCGGATATGCGCCCGCCGCCATTTTGCCGACTACCTCGTCGGGATGGTGGCTCGTGCCCTTCAGCATCGCATCCACTTTTTCCTGCGTCGGAAGAATGATCGGGAGGAAATCCGTGTAGCCGTTGTTGAGATAAAATTCCTGCAGATTTTCGGCGGTGTCGGTGAATGTTGGCGGCCCGACGGACACCGTAACCATCCCCGATTTCTTATCGTCGTCACTGAGCGGGACGGTGAGCGCGTCCACCACTTCCTTCATGAACGGTTTTTGGCTGACGGGATCGAGCCCGTCCACGTACACGCGCAACTCTTCCGGAGTCTTGCCCCACACGGGATGCTGGGTGAAGCAGATGCGCTCGTGCGGCATTCCCCGCTTCCCCGCATTCAGGATCGCGAGATCCTTGAACGCCTTGGTGACGATCGGGGCGCTCGGGATGCCCATCTTTTCAGTGGTTATGCAGTGACCGACGGTCGCTGGGGTGCACGTGCTTCAATGGCCGGTGGCCATGATGACGGCGTTGCCCTTTTCCTTGATTTCCTTCCACAGCGCTGGATCGTCCTCCGCGTAAGGCCCCGCCTTTCTGCGGAACACAGTGGTGACCTGCGGCATGTTTCTTTTGAACCAGTCCGCGATCTGCGCGAGGAGCAGATCGGAGCCGTGGAATCCGGTGTCCACGAGATACACCGTCTTGCCATCGAGCGAATCGAGGCGAGGGGCCATCGGAATCAGTTGTATGGCTGGGGGAATACCCTTGGGATTGACCGCGGTAATCTTGGCTTGGCCTGAGTCGGTGGCCGAAGCTGCGTGCTTGGTTTGACTGGCTTGCCCAGGATTGCCGGTCAGCAGCACCGGGGACATTCCCAGCAGTGACAGTAGCTTGCGTCTATTCATTGATTGGTCTCCACCCAGACCGGAGTCGTACACTTCTTGGACGGCCAGATTCTATTCACGGTTACACGCCGCACGTCGTACTGCTTATAGTACCGGAACACTTTGATTACAACTTGTTTGCGACGGGGTGTTTTCGCACAGCTGATTAAAGGCGCCCGGTTCGCTTCTTCATCTCTCGGTGAATTCGTCGCTGTGGACGATGAATTCCGGATATGCGCCGGCGCCCAATTCGTAGAGGTCCATGCCTTGGCGTTCGCCCTCGGGCGCGACGCGTTGCGAGTACACGCGATCCAGAAGCCAGTTCAGACCGTAGGTCATGGGCAGAATAAAACCGATCAACGTCGCGACGCCTACGAGTTGTGCGAGCCATTGTCCGGCAGCGCCGCTTGCCTGCGCGCCAGTTCCGCCCATCGCCGGAATTTTGGCGAAGAATGCGACAGACAGCACGCCCCAGAGGCCGCCCATCGCGTGCGCCGAAACCGATCCTCCCGGATCATCCACCGACATGTGCAGTTCGAACCATTCCACCGAGAGCGTGACGAGCGCTCCGGCAACGAATCCAATTACCACGGCCTCGGTTGGGGTGACAAACGCGCAAGCGCCGCTGCTGGCCGCGAGTCCGCCGATCCAGCCGTTGGCGGTCAGCGATGCGTCCGGCTTGCCAAAGCGAGCATGCGTGATCACGGCGGATGTCAACGCCGCCATCGCCGCGGACAAAATCGTGTTGACCGCCACCAGCACGGCCTGACCCGGTTCGACGCCGTTGTAGAGGATCGCGCCCGCGGAGTTCAATCCCAGCCAGCCAACCAACGCCAAAACGCAGCCGAAAATTACCAGCACGCCGTTGTGGCCCGGAATCGCGGTGGGCATTCCATCGTGCGTGTATTTGCCTCGGCGAGCGCCCAGAATCCACGCGATCGAGAGAGCGGTCAATCCACCGACGGCCTGTATTGTGCTGGCCCCTCCGGTGTCCACAAATCCGCGCCCCAGCCCGTAATTTGTACCGAGCTGCGCCAGCCATCCACCGCCCCACACCCAGTGCGCGAATAGTGGATATGTCCACCCGGCGAAAATCGCGGTCGAGACGCAGCAGGCGCCCAGCCGCCAGCGGTCCGCTCCGCTGCCCAGAGGTATGAGCGCGGCCAATCCGACGCTGCACATTCCCAGCAAAGCCGCGAGCGATGAGGGCGAGCCGTCAAGCGCCTGATGCGCCAGAAAAAATCGTCCGGAAGCGATCCAGTCCCATTCCTTGCCGCCCAGGGATGCAACGTGCGCCGGGCCGCCGGCGAATCCTTGCCACGCAAAGCCGAACGCGAAATACGCGAGGGCCGCCACGGCAAGGACGCACATCGAAGACATCATCGAATGCGATGCACTGCGCGACCGCCCGAGGCCGTTGCCGATCAGCGCGAGCCCGGCTGCAGCGCACGGCACCAGAAAAATGAACGCGAGGCAAAGCAGCGACGCGGAGAAGGAAATACCGGCGGCGGGCGCAGGGGTCACTCGTGGGCACCTCGTCGAATCGGGTGCGCGCGGATCACCAGCACAAGCCCCACGATTTCCACGCCGATGCCGGCCAACACAAACGCAGTTCGTGGCGCGTCCTTCGTCATCAGCACGAGCGCACTGATAACGATTCCCCAGCCTGCCAGTAAGAGTAGAAAACCAAAAAGCCTCATGCAAAGAGCCCCCGGCCCGGGCGGTCCGATCCGCACGTGCCATTAATTCCAACGCTAAAATATCATTCTTGGGTCGAACGGCGAGAGAACAAAGAGTTTCCGGACTGGAAGCCGCCCGCGCGGCGGAAGCGTGGCATTCGCCCAAAAACGCAATTAAATGAAAATCACCTCAAATAGATGGCGCCGGATGTTACGAGACGGGTCGCCTACTCCGTCGCGGGCGCGGATCGCGGTAAGAAGTTGATCGTCACCGGCTGGCCGAGCTGGAAATCCAATTTCGTTTCGGACGGGATTTTCACTTGCTTGCCGCCCGTCGCGCCCTGATAAATTCCGCCGCCGGCGCCACCGACGCCTGCTCCGATCGCTGCGCCTCTGCCACCGCCGGCGATCGCGCCGATGATTGCGCCGATCACGGCTCCGCCGCCAACTTTTTCGGCCGTGCCTTTGCCTTGCGAGTCGCCGGCCAGGGAATAGGTGCTGCTCACGAGAGGATAGGACTGCCCGCGGAATTCCAGCTTCACGAGCTCGAGATGAAGTTCGCTCTTGCCGGAATATTTCCCCGCGGAGCTGGCCGATGCCAGCCGTACATACACGTCCGCACCCTTTGAAACGAGGACCTGATCGTCCACGACGATGGGCGCATCGAGCGAGGCATGGAATATTTCGCCGGCGTGGTTCACCGACGAGTCAATGCCGTCAATCATGCGGATGGTCAGAGTCGTATTCGCGGCGACCTGCACCGGCACGGGCTGGGGCGGTGGCGGAGGTGCGGGAGCCGCAACAGTCGCAGGAGCCGGATCCGGTTGTGGCGCGGGCGTGGCGGCGGTCACTTCCGCCGGCGGGGGTGGAGCATCATCCGATGGGGCGTTGTATGCGGAATCCGCGTCGTCCGGAACAGCCTGAGGTTTTTTCTTTTTCTTGTGCGCGTCCGCCTTCATTGCTGCGCGGTCATGTTTGGCCGGGGGTGGCGCAACAGCCGCGGCCGGCGGCGCGGGCGCGACTTCGACGGTCATTTCGTCATCCACTTTGCTCACGCCGGGCGTCATCGTCGCGATCTTGTATGCGTCCAGGCGCGCCGCGTCGCTGGGGACCGAGCCCCTCAGCGTGACCTGTCCGTGATCGGACGTTACCTGCAGGCTCGCGTTCTTGAGCTGCTGATCGGAAAACATTTGCGATTGGATGCTGGTGACGAGCGCCGCATCATTCGCCTTGCTCGAACATCCAACTGCCAGCACGATGGCCAACATCGCGACCGAGAGGATCGATCTCTCGCGCATTTTGCTTTCTCCCTCTTGTTTCTCACCCGGCCCGAGCGCTTTTCAACCGAAGATTACGTTCAGGGCCGCGAGGTTCAATCTACTACGATGCAATCGGGCGGAAAAATGCCGTCCAATTCCAGTTCAGCCTCGCTAGAAAGTCCAGTTTGCGGCAGAAACTCGCACAACTTTTTTCCAGGCCGTGGGTTTGACCCTCAGCAGCCGAAATAGCGTATTCGGCTACCAGCAGTCATCTACAGGGTGAAGGAGAATGATCATGGGGAATCATAAAGCTACGGGTGTGTTTCTTGTGTTTCTCGCCGTGCTGGGTCTTTGCAGCTGCGGTGGATCGTCTTCAGGTTCCAATCCCGGAACGACCGGCCAGGGCTCGGTTTTCACCATCGGCACGGATGCGCCTTTGCCGAGCGTGATCTCCTGCCAGATCATGGTTACCGGGGTGACGTTGAATAATGGCACTACCAACGTTTCAGTGCTGAGCTCGCCGCAAGTCGTTGACTTTGCGCAACTGAGCGGATTGCACCAACTCCTGGATCTGAGCGCAGTTCCTACGGGAACTTATACGTCCGCGACGGTGACTCTCGCGAGTCCGGTCATCGGATTCATTGACACGACTCAGAACCCTCCGATCATCAACACCATTAACGGAACGCTTTCGCAAGCGAGCGTGCCCGTGACCTTTGCGACGCCTTTCGTATTGAGCGATGCCCAACTCGTCGGCTTGCGTATGGAGTTCGATCTGCGAAAGTCTCTGGCAACCGACATGAACGGCCAGGTAACCGGCACTATCAATCCGACTTTCCAAATGGAGCTGCTCGCCGCGGATGACGCCGGGGTTTCGATTGACGACTTCCACGGTGGCGTGGTCGGCACCACGGGCGCCACCAGTTTTGTGATACAGGGGCCGAAGGGCCGTCAATGGACTGTCCAGACGGACGCGAATACGGTTTTTGATGATCCGAGCGAACCGATCAGCTCGTTCACGACGAGCACGATTGTGGAAGTCTCGGGCACCCTCGATCCGGTCACGCACGATATTGATGCCACTGAAGTCGAGGTTGTTTCGAACGACGGCTTCTTCCTCGCGGGACTGTTCACCAGTATTCGTCCGCCGTCCGGTCCCGCGACAGCAGCAGATCTGTACGTTCGCGCCGAGTTGCCGGACATTAACGGAATAGAGGACGGGCAGATTACGACGCTGACCCTGAACAACACCGAGCAGTATAAGATCGCAAATATCCAGAATCCGATCACCACGCTGCTATTTAACAATTCCGCGCTGGCCGCCGGGCAATCCGTTGGCGTCGGAGGCAAACTCGTAACCACGAACGGCGTCTCAACCCTCACCGTCCATCGTGTCGTGCTGCGGCGGCAGGGCCAGGCGGGGTCATTGGTCACCGGTCAGACGATCGTGCAATCCGGCAATTCCGGAAGTTTCGAATTGTCTGACCAATGGACTGCGGGAGTCCTGTTGCCGAGTCCCCTGACCGTGATTACCACGAACGCCACCAACTTCATCAACCTCACCGGGCTTTCGGGATTGACGGGTGCGACGCCGGTCCCGCTTCGCGTCGTGGGATTCATACTCATCAACCCAGCGACGGGCACGCCGGTTATGGTGGCGCGGTCCGTCGAACAGTTGACGGACTAAAACAGCGGCAAGCGAACGCACAATCGCCACTGCCCTGGTTTCGACGAAACGGGACAGTGGCGTTTGTGTTTCCAGAGGCAGGCTGATTCGAAATCCTGAGCAAAGTGCAGTCGAAAAATGACTCTGCGTCTCGAATTAATCGCAGAAGGTCAGTCGGGGAATTTGCGTTCGGTGGTCGAACGAACTCTATTCTTCACGCACCGCGACGACGTCCTTGCCGTTTGCGCGAATTTCAATCGCCATTGGCGGCCGGATGCCGTTTCCTTGCACGATCACGCCACGAACGAGCATATCGTTCGACGCTCCACCGCCGTAGCGCATTAAGTCGTAGACCGTGTGGTTGCAGGGGTCACCGACCATGGGATGGTCGGCGCGATAGCCGTAATCGGTCTTCAGCTTGTTGAGGTCGGTGATGAACTCCAGTTCGCAACTGCCGAACGGTTCAATCAGCGAGAATCCCCAGTATTCTCCTCGCGGCAGCCGTACCACCATGGCAGGCTCGTCTCGACCCGAAAGTAAACTACGATATATAAAGCGCTTCGCGGCCCAGGGTTTCGCCAGCTCCTCCGTCGTCGCGATGGTGCCCGGCCCGACGGGCAAGCTTGGCGCGCTCTTGGGAGCCGCGGCTGTCGGCGGTGGAGCCGCCTCGGTCGAATCAGCGGATGCCTGAGCTGGTTTCGGGGGAGAACTTTTGTGCCAGTAGACAAGCCCCGCAAAGGTGATGATCGCGACGACGACCGCGACCGCGATCAACATCTTAACGGGAGGTGGTTCCTTCAGCCGCGGTTCGCCGGAATTCTCCGGCGCACCGGGCACCTCGGGCGCATCGGGCGCCTCGGCCTTCGCCTTCGGCTCGCGCGGCAACACACCTGGAATGTTCGGTTGCTGGGGCTTGAATGGATCGATTTTTTTTTCGTCCGTCACGCTGGGGCGTCCGGAAATGCTCCTTCAGAGTGAATGGGCCGCTGAGGAAATGCAAGATGACAAGGCCTTCAGGGTGTTGTCACTTTCGCATGCGAACAGCACAGGTTGCAGCAGGACTACGCGGGCCTGTCGAGACGTATGGAATGGTGCGCGACGTACTCATGAAGGTTGGCGAGCTTCAGCAGCAATTCGAGCATCCTGTCCCGGTGCTGCGGCTCGGGATCGCTCGCTTTCTCTTCGAGGTTCTTGACGATCGCGAGAGCGTCGGAAAGCAGCCATTCGATATCCGCGGGATTCATCTCGCGCCCCTCGCGGCAGCGGCCGAACGTCTGGTCCGTGCGAAGAAACGCGTCGTCCAGAAAATGCTCGAGGCAAAGTTGCTCGTTCGCGAGGGCCGCTGGAATCGAATTCGGACACGCTGACCTTCGGCATTTTCCAGGGACAGCCGCGTTCATGGCCAACCTCACTCACCCCAAATGGATTTATTTCAGAGGTCCTTGCGCCAGAGCCTACCATAACTTTTCTGCAAGAGTGGAAGTATCCATGGCGAGATTGGTGTTAGAACCAACCGGATTTTGGTTACAATCTTTTCGCGTTCGGCGAGCTCAAAACGAGAACGTGAAGCGTTTAGTCGGAGAAAGAGGAGCGATGAATCGGATCGGCGCGGTCGTGCTTTTGATGGCTTGTTGCGGTTTTGCAGCATGCGGAGGGGGCTCCGGCCAGGGAGGAACGCCGGTCATCCAACTTTCGCAAACAGCCCTCACTTTCGCGGCGAATTTTGGGCTCCCCTACACTCCCGTGCCTGCGTCGGTAAATGTGACGAATACAGGAGGAGGCGCGCTCGCATTCACGGCAATGAGCGACTCAGCATGGCTTCTCGTGACTCCAGGAAATGGATCGGCCCCACAATCCGTAAGTGTGTCCGTCGCCATCGGGAATCTGACGGTCGGTCCCTATACGGGGCACGTTACGATTGCGGGAAACGGCGCCGCGGCGCCGGCGACCATCACAGTCACGTTTGATGTCGTGACCGCCCCGTCGAACGATCCGTTCTGGGCGCAGTGGGGAGCAAATCCACAACACTCCGGAATGGTAAGCATCGCCGCGCAGAGTGTGACGAGCCAGCTTGCGAACATCGTTTACGATCCGTTTGTGGCGCAGGAGCAGGCCGAGAACACCGGCGCCGGCGGGCCCGGCGATTTAACGGTCCACTATCAAGCTCCGCTTACTGACGGCAACGACGTTTATATGATGACGAAGACCGGGACCTACAAGTCCTGCAGTCCGGCCGGGGCGTGGTCGAACGGATCGGCATGCGGCCCGAATACGTGGACATCCGAGCAGTGGAACGAAGTGCGATACAGCTGGCTGGGAGAAAATCTCGTGCCGGTCTGGACTTTCGCCAGTGACTGGAAGCCGGAGCCAAACGGTTCTGCGCTGCGGGGATGGGAACCCGTATTTCATCCCATTGACGCCAACGGATTTATTTATGTCCCTGGCGCGGGCGGCACGGTCTGGAAAGTGAATCAAGCTGACGGAACCTCGGCGGCGGCGATCAATCCGTTCTCGGGAATGAATATCACCGTAACCGATATGTATGTCGCGGGTCCGCTCACGGCCGATTCGGCCGGAAACATCTACTACAACGCGATCGAGCTGGCCGATCCGACCGTTGGGGATCCCTGGGAAACTGACATCCAGGGTGCGTGGCTGGTGAAGGTGACCCCGGCTGGCGCGACCAGCGTCCTTTCGTTCGCGTCGCTGATTCCAGGCGCACCAGCCGGCACCGCAACCACGTGCCCGGGACAATTTTCCGGCGCCGGAACGCTGCCGTGGCCGCCTTCCACCACCGCGGTTCCACCGACCGTAGCTTGCGGTTCGCAGCGCCCCGGCCTGAATATTGCGCCAGCCGTGGCATCTGACGGGACCATCTTTACCGTGAGCCGCGCCCACTTCGACAGCATGCAGGCATATCTGATCGCCGTGAAATCCGATTTTTCCGGCGCGAAATGGGTTTCGTCCTTGCAGCTCCTGTTGAATGACGGTTGCGGGACCATCGTGCCCATCGGCCCCACGAACAACACGCCCAATGCCTGCCGTGTGGGCGCGAATCCCGGCGTTGATCCCACGACGAACGCGCCCGGCTCGGGCGTAGTCATTGATTTTGCGTCGTCGTCTCCCACGGTGCTGCCCGACAGCTCGGTGATTTTCGGCGCGATCACGAACTACAACGGCTTTCGCGGCCACATGTTCAAATTCGATTCGACCGGAACGTTTACGGGCGCGTACGACTTCGGATGGGATTCCACGCCAGGCGTCTATTCCCACGGGGGCACGTATTCGATCGTCCTGAAGGACAATCATTACAACACAGGACTGTATTGCAATCTGAACAGCTCGATTTGCCAGAGTCTTCCGCAGGGCCCGTACTACATCACTCAGCTGGACCCGAACCTCAATATCGAGTGGCAGTTCCAGAGCACAAACACGCAGAGCTGTTCCCGCAAAGCGAGTGGGACGATCTCCTGCAGCACGACGAATCCAAATGGGTTTGAATGGTGCGTCAACATGCCGGCCGTGGACGCAAATGGGAACGTCTATGTGACCAGCGAGGACGGTAATCTCTACGTGCTGCCGCAGGGCAATTCAGGGGTCTTCACAACTCCTTCGGCAAACCTCTTCCTGAACCTGGCGGTAGGCTCGGCCTATACACCGTTGTCCATTGGGCCTGACGGAAAGCTTTATACGCAGAATGACGGACACATGTTCGCCGTCGGCAACTAAAGGGAAGTCTCAGCTCAAAAAAAAGGCCGGCGGTTGCCCGCCGGCCCGGAGATGCTGGGTTCTTAATGCCTAGCTGTTAGAAGCGGAACACAACGCCGGTGGAAATGCGGGCGTTGTTCTGGGTGGAACTGCCATTGTTGCCGAGTCCATTGAACCGCGTCAGCAAGTATTCTGCCTGGATCACGCGGATGCCGATGTGAGTTGTGGCATTCCAGTCAAGACCGCCTCCGATCGCCATCGCGAAAGCGTTCTCCGAACTGCTGAAGTTCTCGCAATCCCCTTCCCGGCGTACGCGCGCATCGCATTCGTCTTCCCCGCTGAAACCTATATGCGCTCCACCGAACAAAGCCTGAACAAACGGCGTGATCGGACCGTGTCGCAACGCGACTTTGGGCCCAAAGAGATACGACACCGCAGTCGCGTCCACACCCGTCTGACTCCAGTGATAGCCGCCGAAGTCAGCCACGACGCCGAGCATCGGAGTGAAGTTGTAGGCCAGCGAGCCGCTGCCGCCGTTGAAGTTCTCCCCGGTATTGCCATCGTTCGCACGGAGGTACGAGTACCCACCGAATGCTTCAATCTTCGGCGAGTCCTGGGCCGATGCGATACCCGAGAACAGCAGAAGGGCCCCACACAGAAGTGCCAACCTTTTCATTTAAATCTCCTATATTTTGATTTTTCGTGCCCGATTCAGGCGCGAGAGGAACGTGATTCTGGTCATCGGCTTAGATAATCTTAGCCCAGCCGACCCAGCTACCCCCGCCCTCGTTTTTACCATTCCGGGAATCAGACGGCAAGGCGGCATCTTTGGTTGTGTGCCCGTTCAATAAACGATGTAAGTTATTGTTTACAAATGACATGCAATCTGGTACCGCGCGCGCCTTTGGCGGAACTCGGGGCCGGATTCTCGTCGGGAAAACTCAGGCAGCGGTACCGTGGCACTTCTTGTACTTCTTGCCGGAACCACAAGGACAGGGGTCGTTCCGGCCAACTTTGGCGCCGGAGCGGACGGGTTTGGGAGCCTCGGCCTGCGCCGGTCCGGTCTGGAACTGGAGATTTTGCTGCTGCCGCCGCTGCCGCTGTTCGATTTGTTTGGCCTCGTCCTGAGGCTTGGCGGGCTGCATCAGGAAGAGGAATCGCACTGCCTCGGTGTCAATCCGGTTCATCAGCTCGTCGAACAGGGTGAAGGCTTCCTTTTTGAACTCGACCAGGGGGTCTTTCTGGCCATAGCCCCGCAGCCCGATCCCTTCCTTCAAGTGGTCGAGAGTTAGCAGGTGGTCCTTCCACTGGGCGTCCACGATATCGAGCAGGATGTGGCGCTCGAGCCAGCGGAGCGTCGCCGCGCTGAAAAGGTTCTCCTTTTCTTCGTAGCGCGCCTGGGCCTTTTCGAGCAGCGTCTCGGCAAGGGCATCGTGGCTCACTTCGGCTACGTCAACACCGACCGCTTTTGGATCGAAGCCAAACTGGTTGAGCATCTCGTTCGAAAACTGGGTGACATTCCATTGGTCAGGGTGCTGCTCGCGCGGGCAATAGGTCTCGACCAGCTCATTCATAATGGCTTCGGCGCGTTCGAGCACGAATTCCTTCTGGTCGCGGCCTTCCAGGAATGAACGGCGCAGCGAGTAGATCGTTTCCCGCTGCTTGTTCATCACGTCGTCGTATTCGAGCAGGTGTTTCCGGGCTTCGAAGTTCTGCGCCTCGACTGCCTTCTGCGCGTTTTCTATTCGCTTGCTGATCAGCCGCGATTCGATGGGCACGCCCTCGGTCATTCCCAACCGGAACATGATGGACTGCATGCGCTCGCCGCCGAAAATCCGCAGGAGGTCGTCCTCGAGAGAGAGGAAAAATCGGGACGAGCCGGGATCGCCCTGACGTCCGGCGCGTCCGCGAAGCTGATTGTCAATGCGCCGCGCCTCGTGACGCTCGGTGCCAAGTATGTGCAGCCCGCCCATCGCCACCACTTCGTCGTGCTCCGCCTTGCACTGTACGGCGAATTGATCGTAGAGCGGCTTCCACTGCTCGAGCGGCACCTGAAAAATCTTGCCTTCCTGCTGGAACAGAACCATTGCCGCGTTGCCCGCGCCGTTTCCTGAGACACCCGCCTCCGCGGCATCGGCCTGCGCCGGCGTTTCGGTTCCGGGAAGCGCGCCGATCACCGAACCTGCCGGCGAGTACGGCATCGCGAGTTTTTCCTTCAGGCAGTAATCGCGCGTCATGGCCTCGGGGTTGCCGCCGAGCAGAATGTCGGTTCCGCGGCCAGCCATGTTCGTGGAGACTGTCACTGCGCCCTTGCGCCCGGCCTGCGCGATTACCTTCGCTTCGCGTTCGTGTTGCTTCGCGTTCAAAACCTGGTGCGGGATCTTGTGTTTGACCAGCAGCTCAGCGATCTTTTCCGATTTCTCGATGGAAATGCTGCCGACCAGCACAGGCTGACCACTTTCGTAGTATTGCCGGATGCCTCCCGCCTTGGTGCCATCTTCCTGGATGATTCCATTCACGGCCGCTTCGTATTTTTCTTTTTCCGTGCGGTAAACCACATCCGGGTTCTCGATTCGGATCAGGTTCTTATTCGTCGGGATGGCGACGACTTCGAGCTTATAAATCTTGTCGAACTCCGGCGCTTCGGTTTCGGCCGTGCCGGTCATGCCCGAAAGTTTCTTGTACATGCGGAAATAATTCTGAAACGTAATCGTCGCGAGCGTCTGATTCTCCCGCTCGATTTTCACGGCTTCCTTCGCCTCGATGGCCTGATGTAAACCGTCCGACCACCGCCGGCCGGGCATTTGCCTTCCGGTGAATTCGTCCACGATTACGATTTCGCCGTCTTTCACGACGTAATCCACGTCCTTCTCGAACAGCACGTGAGCGCGCAACGCCTGATAGACGTGGTGATTGATCTCCATGTTCGCGGGATCGTAAAGATTTCCCAAATTCAGCAGGCGTTCGCATTTCGCCACACCTTCCTCGGTTGGTGTCACCGTGCGCAGTTTTTCGTCAACCGTGTAATCAATGTCGCGGATCAATTTGGGGATGATCTTGTCAATGCGGTAGTACTTGTCGGTGGATTCCTCGGCGGGCCCAGAAATGATCAGCGGAGTGCGCGCCTCGTCAATCAGGATCGAGTCCACTTCGTCCACGATCGCAAACTGGTGGCCGCGCTGCACGCAATCTTTCAGATCGTATTTCATGTTGTCGCGCAGGTAGTCGAAACCGAATTCGTTGTTCGTTCCGTAGGTTATATCGGCGGCGTAGGCGGCGCGGCGCTGCACGTCGTCCAGGTCGTGCACGATCACTCCGACGGTCAATCCCAGCATCTTGAAGATCGGCCCCATCCATTCGGCGTCGCGCCGGGCCAGATAATCGTTCACAGTAACGATGTGCACGCCTTTGCCGGTCAGGCAATTCAGGTACGCGCCCAGCGTGGCGACGAGCGTCTTGCCCTCGCCCGTCTTCATCTCGGCGATTTTGCCCTGATGCAGCACGATTCCGCCGATCAGCTGCACGTCAAAATGCCTCATTCCCAGCGTGCGGCGTCCCGCTTCACGAGCCGTCGCGAATGCGGGCACGACTGCCGGCTCGAGAGCCTCCTGAAGCTTTTCCTTGTAGTGGGGATCGTCCCATTCGATGCCCTCCAGACGCGCCTGCACTTCGGCCTTTAACGCGAGCGTGCGCGCGCCGAGTTCTTCGTCGGAAAGCAGCTTCATTTCCGGTTCGAGCGCATTCACCGCTTCGACGAGCGGCTGAACCCGCTTTACATCGCGCTCGTGTTTCGTCCCGATGAAACGCGCAACGACGCTGTCTATGACTTTTTCGACGTCCATATGTCTTGGATTCGAATCCTTCTAGGGGCCATTCCCGATATTAGATGCTCACAATTGCATTGTAGCCGCTCGCCCTCTCGGGTGCAAAGCGCCGACCCTCGCAGATGTTGTCTTTATATTCGTAGGGGCGCTACTTGATGCGCCCCTCAATTGACTCGTCTTCTCGACTTCCTGACTTGAATCGGCGCGCTGGCGCGGTCATCTAACCATGGTCGGCGAAATTGCCTGTTCGAGAGGCAGGGAGAAATCAAAGCCCGTCTGGGCGGAGGATTCAATGAAGAGACTGGAAGGCAAGGTTGCAGTGGTTACCGGCGGCAACAGCGGAATCGGGCTGGCCTCCGCGAAGCGCCTTCATGACGAAGGCGCTCGCGTGGCAATTTCCGGCCGCAGCCAGAAAACTCTAAACGAGGCCGTGGCGCTCATCGGCAAAGATGTCCTGGCGGTGCAATCGGACGTCTCCAAACTTCCCGAGATTGACAAGTTCTACGCCGCGATCGCTCAGAAGTTCGGAAAAATCGACATTTTGTTCGCAAACGCCGGCATCGGAAAATTTGCGCCGTTCGAAGCCACAACAGAGCAACTTTACGACGAGCAGTTCGACATCAACGCCAAGGGTGCATATTTCACAATCCAGAAGGCTCTGCCTCATTTGAACGACGGCGCCTCCATCATTCTCAATACGAGCGTTGTCAGCCACGAAGGTATTGCGAATGGCAGCGTGTATGCCGCCACAAAAGCGGCGATGCGTTCTTTCACGCGGACTATGGCCTTGGAACTTGTCGGCCGGAATATCCGCGTGAACGCCGTAGCACCCGGTCCGATTGCCACTCCGATTTTGAGCCGTACCGGTATGCCGAAGGAAGCATTGGACGAGATCACGAAAGCTCTCATTGCCACTGTTCCCATGAAGCGCATCGGAACTTCGGAAGAAGTAGCGGGCGCGGTCGCGTTCCTCGCGTCATCGGACGCTTCCTACATCACCGGCGTGGAAATTGATGTGGATGGCGGCAGGGGTCAGATCTAATTGGCAGCGGCTGTTACCGAGGGGCGGCGCTGGCCTGCGGCGCGGCGGGAAGTCGCACGAGCCGCACGTCGGTGACGGATGGCAGCGCGCGAATATGCTGCACCACCGACGCGTCCACGTTGCCATCGAGGCCGACGAGTGCGAGCGCTTCGCCGCCTCCGCCGGGCGCGCGCCGGCCAAGCGCAAACGTCGCGATATTCACGCCGAGCGTTCCCAGCTCAGTTCCGATTCGACCGATCACGCCCGGTACGTCAATATTCCGCGAAAGCAGCATCGTCCCTTCCAGCGGCGCTTCCAAGCTCATGCCGTCCAGCGACACAATGCGAGGCGAGCCATCCTGGCCGACAGTGCCCTCGAGCGCGAAATCGCGTCCGCCATCGGCGATGGCGACTTCGATCGTGTTCGGGAAGCCGCGCTCCCGTCGTCGCGTCGTTTCTTCCACCACGATGCCGCGCGATGCGGCATCCGCCGACGCGTTAACCAAATTTACGTTGTCGTCAATCACGGCCTTCAGGGCGCCGACGAGCACGGCGCTGCGGATCATGTGCGATCCCAGCTCGGCGGGCTCGCCCGCGTAGCGAATGCGAATGTGGGTGAAACTCCGCGAAGGAGCGGCCTGGGCGACAAATGCTCCCAGGCGCTCGCCCAGCGACAGGTAGGGTTGCAGCCGGCGATACTGATCCGGCGAAAGCGCCGGCATATTCACGGCGTTACGAATGATTCCTTCGGCAAGATAATCCCGCACCTGCAGCGCGATGGCAGTACCCACTTCTTCCTGCGCTTCCGCTGTGGACCCGGCAATATGCGGCGTCGCAATCAGGTTCGGCAAACCGACCAGCGGAGAATTCTTTGGCGGCTCGATCGCGAACGTATCCACCGCCGCTCCGGCGAGCTGGCCCGACTTCAGCGCTTCCGCGAGAGCAACCTCATCAATCAGCTCGCCTCGCGCACAATTGATCAGGCGCGCGCCCTTCTTCATTTTCGCGATCGCCGCGGCATCAATCATCTTTTCAGTCGAGCCGCTGAGTGATGTGTGCAGTGAAACCACGTCCGACTGCTGCAAAACTTCATCCAGCGGAAGCAGTTCGACTTCCACTTCGCGCGCCGCTGCCGGCGTCACGAACGGATCGTACGCCAGCACTTTCATTTCGAGTCCGCGAGCCCGCCGCGCGACTTCGGTTCCCACGCGTCCCAAGCCGACCAGCCCGAGCGTTTTTCCGCGCATCTCCGTACCCGAAAATGCGGATTTCTCCCACCGGCCAGCTTGAATCGAGGCGTTTGCCTGCGGCACCGCGCGCGCGAGACCCAGCATCAGGGCGATTGTGTGCTCCGCCACGCTGACGGCATTCCCGCCCGGCGTGTTCATTACCAGAACGCCGCGCTTCGTGGCCGCCTCCACGTCCACGTTGTCCACTCCTACGCCGGCGCGGCCGATCACGCGAAGCTTCGAAGCTTTTCCAAGCAATGCGGCGGTGGCTTTGGTCGCGCTGCGAATGATCAGCGCGTCGGCATCTGCAAGTTCGCTTGGAACCGCTGCGGCAGCTGGAGTGAGCACTTCCCATCCTGTTTCACGCAGAAGCGCGATTCCGCGCTCGCTGATTTTGTCGGCAATAATAATTTTCATGGGCCACAAGGGTATCGGGCGCACACGCGCCTGTCAATTACGCTCGCCGCTCGCAACGCGTGTGCTACTATTTTGCGCCGGGAGAAGCGCAAGCATGAGCTATATCGAACGCATCGAAAAAGATTTGACCGTGGCGATGAGAGAGAAGGACGAGCTGCGGCTGAGCGTGCTCCGCATGGTCAAAAGCGCGCTGAAGTATAAGGAAATTGACAAGAAGCGCGCGCTGGACGATATGGAATCGCTGCAGGTGCTTCAGACGCTCGTCAAGCAGCGCCGCGAATCCGTGGATCAATTCACGAAGGGCGGGCGCAAGGATCTGGCCGACAAGGAAACCAAGGAAATCGCCATCATTGAGGGCTATCTGCCGATCGCGCCCAGCGACGCCGAAATTCACCGCGCAGTGGAGGACGCTATCGCCGAGTCTGGCGCTGACTCGCTGAAGCAGATGGGCGCCGTGGTCAAGGCTGCCCGTGCGCGCCTCGAAGGAAAAAACGTGGACGGCAAAGTCCTCAGCGACAAGGTGCGCGACCGCCTCAGCGGAAAATCCTGAAGTCCTGCCTGGCCACCGTGAGAGCACCAGGAATCAGGGAGTCGCTCGCCGCAACACCACCGACGATTGCTGGTCCGCTACGACCTGCTGTAGAAAATCCCGGACCGCCGGGAGCTTTTCCGTGGGCACCATCACGTCCGTGATCTCGAAGGTTCGTTTGTAGTGCAGGACGCCATCCGTAACCTTGGTTTCACTCTTGTAGCTCGCGTAGTCGCAATTAACCTGCACCGGTTTCGGCAGCCCATCCACAACGTAACCGGTGGGCAGCGTAATGTCGAAGACGTCATCCTGCCGCGTCGCTTCCTCGAATTGAATCGGATACTTCCGCGGCTTATGTTCCGCGAAGAGGCGCAGCGTTCCCGTGTTCTTGTCGCCAACCACTCGCGGCCGCACAAATAGCAGGTCACCGGCGCTCGTTGCATACCCTGCAGAAACGAATTTGTAATCAACCATAAGATTCTGATCGTACTGTTCCAGATTTCCGAGAGTCGCGCCGGTTAAGCTGAAATTATTCAAGAAATTTGCCAGAAAGTGGTTGAAGATCTCGACGCGCTTTGCGGGCTGCACTCCGAGAAATTCTTCGCGTTGCTGGGCCGCCGGACCTCCCCACTCCATTTCACGAATCTCCCCAGAAAGATCACCGGTTGCGCTCAGGTCAAACTTAGCCGTGCGCAATAACCGATTCGTTGCCGGCGGCAATAGGGGCAGGGAAAGCAAATGCCCTCCGTCCGGAGCCATCAATAGACCGTAGCTGTCCTGCAGATACCACGGCAGGTATCCGAGTGGCACATGCTCATTGGTGGGGTCGAAGATCAGCAAGCGCCCGAGTTTCGGGTCGTGGACCACGGCGTACAAGGCGATATCCGGAATGCTGTCCGGAAGCCGAATCGCCAGAATCATGTGGTTCATATAGATAGACGGGTAGTCCGGATGGATCACTCCACGGCGGTCGTCAACCGCCATGTAGTAGGACTCGATTCCAATCTCATGAAGCATGGCGCTCAGCAGAGTCGCCTTATCCTTGCAATCCCCGAATTGATGGGCGAAGACCTCGACTGCGGGGTGAGGCTGAAATCCTCCTATTCCGATCTCCACCGCCATGTATCGGATATTCTTCTGCATGTAATCAGTCAGAACGCGCATTTTTTGCAGCGGATCGGAAATCCCAGAGGTCAAGTCAGCTACTTTCTGTTGGATTGCCGGCGAGGACGCACGGCTCGACTGGGTCAGCCCGTCATACCAGAGGCCGATGTCCTGCCACGATCCCGAGGACTTGGCGCGCATGGCCGCATCGCGAGGAAAAAACTTAATTCCCACCCATCCGGCTACTGCTTTCCAGGTGGGCATGTCGGGCTCGATTTCCACACCGGGAAGATTCTTGACTTCCCAAACGTACTGGTTGGCTGAAAGAGTTTCGGGTTTTTGGTCAGGGAAATTGAACCAATTCGCGGTGAACTCCCAACCGGGTGGCAATTGGAGTTCAAATCGTGCGGTCACCACTGGCGCCGGGTCCTGAAACCACCAGTTGTCCTCGAAAACGTACGGGCGATTTCTCTGCACGTATTCGTAGCCCATTACGTTGCCTGGATTCGCCTCCGGGAACTGGAGCGCTTTGACTTTCACATCATCATATTCGAGATCGGAAAGGTAGCCGTGTTCGATTGCGTCCTTTTCGCCGACCGCGATTTCGTGCCCATTGGATTCAATCGTCCAGGCCTTGAGATACGAGATCTTCGTATCCTTGTCGAAGTCAACGGCGATCCCGCCGTACTCCCGTCGGGCTTCCGGGCGCAGCAACCGAATCGCGCCACGATGGAGCGTCTCGATTTCGCCGTTATCGTGAACGGTCGTTCGAGTCTCATCGAGCAGGATGACCGCGACGGTATCTTTGTCGTAGTCCGGCAATTTTTGTTGCGCTGCGGCGCGGAGCCAGTCGGGCGCGCTGTCTGCTGACACTCGGGGCGCAAAACACGCAAACTGCATGGCCGCGAATGCCAGTAGTGCAACCGATCTACTAGTTGTGAGCAGACTGCGCATTCTGAAGCACCATTTGTGCGTTGTCATTGGCCCTTACCGTTCCGAAAAACCGGCGCAGCGTGGGGTATTCTTCCTTCGTAAACAAAAGACTACTTACGATCAGGTGCCGTTTTATCTCCACTGCTCCATCCTGTGGGGCCGCCGTAATTTCATAAGAAACCGCACCCAAATTGATCTTGCGGTTCTGCGGCAAGCTTTCTGCCTTGTATCCAGCGGGTACGCGAAACTTGATGTCGTCGGTCTCCTCAAAAGGATAGTGGAAATAGACCGCATTAACACGCCGCTCGGCTGAAAATTCCGCCGTTTGTGACGCCTGGAACATCTCGATCGGCATTACCATCCGCTGCGCGGCGCCCATCGCGAAGGACGGAATCGTGAGCGTCCCCTCGATGTGAATCGGCTGGTCGGTTATGTCCCAGTTGGCGATCTTCGTGATTTCGAAGGTCGAGCCGACTGGCAGCCACGCCTTGATTTCTGTTTCCAGGTCCTTGGTTCGTCCCGTGTCGTCTTCCTTGCGCTTCTCCTCGCGGAGCATCGCTGCTCGTTGCCCCTCCATGTCCAATCGTACCGTTCCCGAGATCGAACCGTCCTCCTTGAGATCGAGATCCGCGGAGCGGGCCAGCGTCGCATCGGACGGCGCGGGACTGGGCGTGGTCACGATCGTGGCTCCGTTCTTATCCACTTTTATGCCCCCGGCTTCGGTTTCGTACCATGGCAGCAATCCGAAAGGAAAAAAGCGAGCCGAGGGATCGAGATAATATTCCTGCGAGCCTGCGCGTACCCATGTGAGTTCATCCGAAAGTTCCTGTACCTCGTTGCGTTTGGGGAGGAAGATCCCCGAATTTCGCGGCGCCACGTAGACTTCGGTTGCCTCGAACCCCGCCGCGCGCGCCAATCCGACGAACAGAAAGTCAATATCTCTCCCGTAGGCGTAGCCGTGCTTCAGGACGTCCTCGACGTTGGAGTTGTCCTTCAAGTTCTCGCTCTTGTTCTCCTTCTTCATTTTTTCGTCTTCGAAAGTCAAATTACGGATCTGCTGAACGCGCACATAGAGTTTTCGCAGTTTCACATCCGGCGCGTCGCCGGGGCTGACAGTCTTGGAAACTTCTTCACTCAGCACTTTTTTCTTGTCGATGAATTTCTCGAGTTCGTCATTCCATCGTTTCGCGTAGTGATTCCAGTATTTGTCGGATGGATCCGTTGCTGATGGCGCATCGGGGCTCTCATAATAAAACGAGACGCGCGACTCAATCGGCCGCTTGGGAGGCATCAGCGGTTCCTCCACGATGGCGGGAACGTCGTGAACCAACATCAAATACGTGCCATCCACCTGTACTTTAGGCGTCGCGTCGGCTGGCAGCAGGTAGGTTGAGGCCATGGGATGCAGGCTTGAACCGTAAGCCGTTTCCGGCTTGTAAGTGAAGTGAGCCTCGCGCGTATACAACGGTTGTGAAACCGTCCATTCATGGGAATGAGCCCATCCTGCCTGGCCTTGCAATTGATATTTGTACTCCACGATGCAGCCCGGTTGGACGTCTGGCAATGTGAACGTTTTCGCCAGGACCTTTAGACCGTTCGACTTCACCACAGTTGTCTCGAGAACCTGGCCGTCGAACCTCACGATCGTGCCGTCCGGTTTGATCGTGCGTCCTGTCACATAGACAACGTTCTGGTATTCCTTCACGAACGCCACCTCAACGTGCCCTTCCTTCACGCCTGCCTGCGTGAAAATCTTGATCCTCACATACTCCTCGAGCGTGTCGCCAGAAGTCGCGGCTTTCGAGGCGTCATCACTGAGGGACCTATACAGGATCATCGCATCCGCCCCGGGCTGCTTCGGGTTGTCCTTTAGCGCGAGGTCCTCCGGCGGAACTGCGAGCCAGTCTTGGGCCCGCAAGGCGTTCGGAAAGGCTGCGAATGCAACAATGAGAATGACCATGACGAAAATGATTGTGAGGGTTCGATTCATGCGAGGCTCCTCGCTCCTTCCGCTGTTGCAGGCAGGTCCGTGGCCGGGACTGCTCCCCGCGGCTGCCTTCGCCTAGTTTGCAGGTAGTGACGTGTGTGCCAAGCTATCCCGAAGTGCCGCCCTCTGTCAATTCATGCGGTAAGCGCAGTCGTAAAGGTAACTTCCCCAGCGGCCCGCGATCCCTCAGACGCAGATGGCAAGCGCGAAATCTCTCTCTCCGGAGTGACTTCCTGCCTCTCAATCCAGACGGACGAGCACCCGCTCGATTGCGCCTTGCCTGTGCGGGCGCGTGATGCTAACTTGCCCGCTCTGTTGCGTCATGTCCCGGCGCTTAATCGCACTGGTGTTCGGCAGGATCGCAAGGGAGGCCAAGCGTGGCTACGAAGCCCTGGAGTTCGACCGCACCACCGGGTGAATTCCGCCCGTATGTGGAGGCCGAAGAAAGCGTCCGCGAATTCAGCCTTCGCGCGATTATTTTGGGCTCGCTGTTCGGGATTCTATTCGGCGCGGTGTCCGTATACGTCGGCCTGCGCGCTGGACTCACCGTCTCCGCTTCCATCCCGATCGCCGTTCTTTCAATCAGCATCCTGCGGGCATTCGGTCGCTCCACAATTCTTGAAAACAACATCGTGCAGACCACGGGCTCGGCCGGAGAATCCGCCGCCGCAGGCGTGATCTTCACCATGCCCGCGCTGATTTTCCTCGGCTACTCGTTGAATACGGAATATTGGCGCATTTTCTATCTCGCCCTGCTCGGCGGAACGCTCGGCGTGCTTTTTATGATCCCGCTCCGGCGCCAGCTGATCGTGAAGGAGCACGGTAATCTCACGTTTCCTGAAGGCACCGCGTGCGCCGACGTCCTGGTTGCCGGAGAGCGCGGCGGCTCGTTTGCGGGGCGCGTTTTTTGGGGCCTCGGACTGGGCGGCGTGTACACATTTTGCATGAATACGCTCGGCCTTTGGCCCGGACAGCCGGACTACCAGCCGAAGTGGCTGCCGGGCGCGTCCATGCGTTGCACGATCACGCCGGAGTATCTGGGAGTCGGCTACATTATCGGACCGCGCGTGGCAGGATTCTTGTTTGCGGGCGGGGTAATTTCCTGGCTGGTGATGATGCCGGCGATGCGCTTCTTCGGCTCGCTCGCGCCCAACGTCGCACTCTATCCCAGCACTATTCCGATCCCGCAGATGTCTCCGGATCAGCTTTGGGCTACTTATATTCGTCCGATGGGCGCTGGAGCGGTAGCGTGCTCGGGATTGATCACGCTGATCAAAACGATGCCTACGATTTTCGCGGCGCTGACCGCCGGCCTGAAAGATGTTCGTGCCAAGCGTGAATCGATGCCGGTGATGAGCCGCACCGAGCGCGATCTTTCGATGAAGGTTGTCGTCGTAGGCTCGATCGCGATCATGGCTATGATCTGGGCGTTCCTCACGTTCAAGCCGGTGCCGGGCGCGCAGACCGGACTCCTCGCGAATCTGTTCGCGGCGCTTTTTATTATCGTCTTCGGATTTTTGTTTGTAACGGTCGCCTCGCGCATCAGCGGATTGATCGGGAACTCGTCGAATCCGATCAGCGGCATGACCATCGCCACGCTGATGGCCACCTGCGCGGCGTTTCTCGTAGTCAAATGGACCGCGCAGCCCTACGCGGTGCTTGCGCTAACGATTGGCGGAGTGGTTTGCATCGCCGCGGCCATTGCCGGAGCTACTTCGCAGGATTTGAAAACCGGCTATCTTGTCGGCGCGACACCGGCAAAGCAGCAGATCGCGCTGGTGATTGGCGTGCTGGTTTCATCGCTCGCCATCGGTGGGACTCTGATCCTGATGAACGTCGGCCTTGCGCAATATAAGCCGGTCCAGATTGCGCTCGATGTGAACCACCTGCCGGACGGTGTCCAGACGCAGGACAGTAGCTACGTCCACGACGGAAAAACCTACGTTCTCGTCAATGCGATCGGCTCCAGCACGATTCCGGACGGGAAATACCTTTACGATCCTGGCTCGGGGCAGGTCGAAATTCAGTGGGAACAGGGAATCGGCAGTGCGCGCGCGGCAGCGCCGCAAGCGCGCTTGATGGCCACGGTCATCAACGGAATTCTGAATCACCGGCTTCCGTGGCGCCTCGTTTTTCTGGGCGTGTTCCTGGTAATCGCGATCGAAATATTGGGTGTTCGATCGCTGCCATTTGCCGTGGGTTCCTACATTTCCATCGGCACTACGATGGCGATGTTTGCCGGAGGCTTGGTTCGTTGGGCGGCGGAACAGGGCCGTGAAAAGGAAAGCGGCGCCGAAAGTGAGGTAAGTCCGGGCTCGCTCTATGCGAGCGGCCTGATCGCTGCCGGCGGCGTTTTTGGATTACTCGCCATCATCCTCAATTTGCTCCAGGACCCCGAACTGAGCAGTCACGTGCCGCGCATGCTTGCCCGCGCGCTGCATCTTCCCTGGTCCCCTACGCTCTTTTCGGCGTTTGGCGAAAAGTACATGCCGAATCTGCAGCAGGCGCAGTGGTTCGGCGTGCTCCTGTTTGTCGCGCTCGCCGCAACGTTGTTCTACTCCGCTCGGAAAAAGCTGAAACAAACGTAATCTGCGATGGCGCTGAGGCAAAACCGTGGTGTCGTCGCACTAGCAAAATCGGTCGTGACGCGGCGCAGGGTGTTCTACTCCGTGGCGTTGCGATCCATCCACGCGAAGTGTGCGACTCGGGAATCGCCACCTCGCGCTGTGCCGCTTACCCGGTGGCCCGTGGAACGTAGAAACGCTTCCACATCGAACGGCTGCTCTTTGCGCGAACAGCTTCCGTAGGCGCCGAGAATCAGACGACCGCGTTGCGCAACGTAACGCTCAAGAAGGCGGCGCACCAACTCGGCCAAGTATTCTCTCGGAACGCAATCCCAAAGCGCATACACGTAGCGGTAACGCCGTGGCGGAAGCCAAGCCCATACGTTGGCTACACAAAAATGTTCAGCGAACTGAGGCATCCGCCGCCGTGCCAGTCGAATAAGACCGCGGCCCTGATCGACACCGAAAGGAGTGAGCTCAAGGCGACGCTCCCGGCCCCAGTTCACGAGGCATTCGAGCAAATATCCATTGGCGCAGCAAGCATCCAGCAGGTCTCCGTCTTGCTGGATAGCTTCAAGGATGGGCTCGCGCTCACGACGCCAGCGATCGGCGCCTCCTCCGAATCCCGATTGGCGCATGGGATCTTCTGATGCGAGATATGTTTGCTCAAGCCGCCGCAACCGAACTAGAAACTCGGCAGGCAGGTTCTCAGTCCGTTCCATCTCTGCTCGTCAATTACGATTAGGGCTACACCAATCGCCCGACATGATCCGCTAGGCGAAAGCTGAATATCCTGAGAATGTGCTACCGGGCGTCTCGCAGGAACCTTGCCGCTTCCTCAGGCGGCGTGGGATTGATGTAGAAGCCCGTGCCCCATTCAAACCCCGCCACTTTACTCAGTTTGGGCATCATCTCGATGTGCCAGTGATAATGGTCGTTGATTTCCTCGCCGATGGGCGAAGTGTGCACCACGAAGTTGTATGACGGGAACGCCAGCGCCGCATCGAGCCTTCCCAGGAAATTTCGCAGCACTTTTGCGAGCGCGCCGTAGTAGGGCGTGGGCATGTTCTCGAATGCTGAGCTGTGCTGCCGCGGCAGGATCCATGTTTCAAATGGGAAGCGAGGCGCGTACGGCGCGAGGGCGATGAAGTGATCGTCGTTCAGGATCACGCGCGACTCGGCTTCGATTTCCTGCCGGATCATGTCGCAGAAAATGCACCGCTCCTTTTCATCGTAATAATGTTTCGAGCTGTCCACTTCCTCGCGCACGCGCTTGGGCACGATCGGCAGCGCGATCAATTGTGAGTGTGTGTGTTCGAGTGTCGCGCCCGCCGGCTCGCCGTGGTTTTTGAAAAGCAGGATGTACCGGAAGCGGCGGTCGTTTTTCAGATCGAGCATGCGATCGCGATAAGCCCACAGAGCTTCCTCCAGCGCCTTCTCCGGCATGGATGCGAGCGTGAGCTGGTGATCGGGCGTTTCGACGATCACTTCGTGCGCGCCCACGCCGTTCATGCGATCGAACATGCCATCGCCTTCGCGGTCGAGGCCGCCTTCGATGCCGAGCGCAGGAAATTTATTCGGAACCACGCGCAGCGACCATCCGGGCGTGTCCCTCCCGCTGCCGTTGCGGCCGTAAGCAAGGACTTCCGGCGGGGTCTTGCCTTCATTCCCCGGGCAGAAGGGACAAACCCCGACTCCCTTGATCTGAACGCTCTCCCGCACGAAATCCGACGGGCGCCTGTTCCGGTCCGATGAAATGATGACCCAGCGGCCAGTGATGGGGTCCCTGCGAAGCTCGGGCAACCTTGCCTCCTGGATTTTGCGCTGTCTCTGATTAGCCAAACGCTCAATACGTGGACATATTCTACTACGGCGGATGTTCAGGCAAGGCGCGGCGTTGGTCAGGTTGCTTCAGGGACGAACGCGCCCTTATGGAGACGCACTACGGGGCGTGTGCCGGCCCGGGTTTCGATCGCGATGACGTCAAACCGGTGGGGCGCGCCCTCCGCGCGCCGCGTGCGAAGAAATTGCCGCGCCATGCGCGCGATGAAGCGGCGCTTATCCGCGTTCACTGCTTCTTCGGGTGACGGCCGCTCTCGCTCGCTCATCGCGCGCGTCTTCACCTCCACGAACGCGAGCACCTTACCGTCGTAACCAACCATGTCGAGCTCGCCCTTGAGTCCCGGCGAGGTGTAATTTCGCGCGACGAGCACGTATCCATGCCGGCGCAGATACCAGTAGGCGTACGTTTCGCCGCGAACGCCCGTGCGGCGCGCTTGCTGTTTAGGAGAGGAATCCGCGGAGCTCGCGATGCCGGCGTCAGCGAGACCCTTGCGGGCCGCGAAGTCCACGACGGCGAACATGAAGCGCGCGAACATTTTCAATCCTGCTGAGCATGGCCCGCTCGACCCGCCCCTGCCTAAACTAGAGCGACCGCTCCGCCTCGCTGATGCAGGCATCGAGCGTGCGCAGTGCGAAATCCGCCTGTTCCTCGTCAATCACCAGCGGAGGAGCGAGCCGCAACGAATTCTCTCCAGCGCCGAGCAATAGGAGCCCCTTCCGGTAGGCCGCTTCAAGGACCTGGTCGCGAACTCCGGGGGCCTTCTCTTTCGTCGTCTGATCGCGTACGAACTCGATTCCGATCATCAGTCCCTTGCCGCGAATGTCACCGACGCTCTTGTGCCGCTCGCGCCATCCGGCGGTCCTGCCGAAGATAAATTCGCCCATGCTCGCGGCGTTTGCAATTGCATTCGTCTCGAGCACTGCGATGGTCGCAAGCGACGCCGCAATTGACACAGGATTGCCGCCGAATGTGGAAGCGTGCGCGCCGGGCTTCCAATCCATCACATCCGCTTTCGCGATCACGGCGCACAGCGGCATTCCCGAGGCGATTCCTTTTGCCGTGCAAACGATATCCGGCTCGATTCCCGCGTGATCCACGGCCCACCATTTGCCCGTGCGGCCCATCCCGGACTGCACCTCGTCGGCGACCAGTAGAATGCCGTGTTTGCGGCACAGGCGCTCGAGTCCTTGCAGGAATTCCGCCGGAGCCGGCAGATATCCGCCCTCGCCCTGAACCGGCTCGATGAAGATCGCCGCCACGTCCGAGGGATCGCACAGCCGCTTGAAAAGTTCGTTCTCAATGTAGGCCAGCGCATCCGCCGATGCATTCTCCGGACGCACGCCGTAAGCGCCGCGATACGTGTTCGGGTAGGGCGCGTGGAAAACGCCCGCCAGCAGCGAGCCGAAATGCTTTCGCTGTACGGCCTTGCTCGCCGTCAGCGATAGCGCGCCAAACGTGCGGCCGTGAAAGCAGCCGTGAAACGCAATGAACTTGTCGCGCTTGGTGTGATACCGCGCGAGCTTCATCGCGGCTTCCACGGCTTCGGTGCCGGAATTCCCGAAATAGACGCGTTTCGCGCTCTTGCCCGGTGCAATAGCCGCGAGTTTTTCGGCGAGCTCGACCATGCCCTCGTAGTAAAAATCGGTGCAGGACATATGGATCAACTCGGCCGCTTGTTTCTGGATCGCTGCGACCACCTGGGGATGGCAGTGCCCGGTGGCAACCACCGCGATTCCCGCGGCGAAATCAAGGAAGGTATTTCCGTCCACGTCCTCGACCACGGCGCCGCGTCCCGTCTTTGCTACCAGCGGATAATCGCGCGTGTAGGAAGGCGAGACCAAAGCGTGGTCGCGCTCGACAATCTCCTTCGCTTTCGGGCCGGGTAGAGCAGTTACGAGGTGCGGTAGCTTCCGTTTCATCTCGGCGACTTGCATCGGTTCCTCCGGAATTATACTGGTCCTGTGCGCGCGAAACGGTTTCCGCCGCTGCGTGCCGGGCACATCCGTAGAGGAATGGAAATTAGGCTGCGCCGAAGAGGTTCGGCCGGTCCAGAGAAGGCTGGCTGTGAAGCAAATGCGCGTGTTTTGAGGAAAATTTCATTTGTACTTCCACCGGACGCTTCCGTCCTTCGCATCTTCCAATAGGATACCAGAATCTGCCAGTTTCTGCCGTATCTCGTCCGCCCGTTTGAAGTCGCGCCGCTTCTTGGATGCCTGCCTCTCTTCGATCAAGGCGTCCACTTCCGCGGCTGCCATGCGCGCCTTCTCCGGGGAGAAGCCGAGCTTGGCGAGTTTTTCATCGTCGTCATCTTCGAGAAGCGCCAGGACAGCGTCGAATTTTTCCATCGCGGCAACGGCCCGCGGCGCGTCCTGTTGCAGAAACGCGCCTCGATCCATCGCCGTATTTACGTCCCGCACGAGATCGAAAATCGCAGCCAGCGCTATGGCCGTATTGATGTCGTCCGCGAGGCCCGCGTCAAAATCGTTTTCCGCTTTGGCAATCCGCTTTTCCATTTCCGGATTCGACCCGGACGGAAACTGCGCGGTTTTCAGCCGCGCTACGAAATTCCGCAGACGCTCGGTCGAGTTCCGCGCCTGCACGATGCCTTCCTCCGTAAAATTCAGCTGGCGACGGTAGGGAACCGACAGCAGCAAAAAGCGGATCGTGGAGGGTTTGTGCCCGCGTGCGAAAAGATCGCGCAGCGTGTAGAAGTTGCCGAGCGATTTCGACATCTTCTGCCCTTCGATGATCAAATGCTCGGCGTGCAGCCACGTGCGGACGAATTGCTTTCCCGTCGCCGCTTCGCTTTGCGCGATTTCGTTCTCGTGGTGCGGGAAGGCGAGGTCCACGCCGCCGGTGTGGATATCCAGCGTATCGCCGAGATACTTCATGGCCATCGCCGAGCATTCGATATGCCAGCCCGGTCGGCCCGGTCCGATCCGCGTTTCCCAAAAATGCTCCCCCGGTTTAGGCGCCTTCCATAGCGCGAAATCGCGCGCGTCGTCTTTTTCGTACTGGTCCACGTCCACGCGCGCGCCTGCCTGCATGCCGGCTACGTCAATCTTGGAAAGTTTTCCGTATGCCGGGAATTTCGCGATCCGGAAATAGATCGAGCCCTCGCTTTTGTACGTCAGACCTTTCTCCTGCAGCCGTTCGATCAACGCAACCATGTCCTCGATGTGATCCGTCGCGCGGACCAGCTCTTCGGGCATTTGGATGTGCAGCGCGTCAATATCCTCCAGGAATGCGCGAATGTATTTATCGGTGTACTCGCGGATCCCGATCCCGGCGGCGGCCGCGGACTGGATGATGCGGTCGTCCACATCGGTCACGTTCATCACCTGCATCACGCGCAGGCCTTGCGATTTCAAAAAGCGTCGCAGAACATCCTGAAACATGAACGTGCGAAAGTTTCCGATATGCGCGGAGGCGTAAACGGTGGGCCCGCACGTGTAGATGCGCACTTCGCCCGGATGAACGGGATCGAGCGTCTGCAGATCGTTCGTCAGTGTGTTGTGCAGGAGTATCTGGATCATATTTGTGCCACGCGCAAAACGACAATTGTATCCGACGCTTCGCCAGTCAGCAAACCTTCCTCCGTGCTGGGTAGTGTCCTAATTTCGAATACCGCGTCGCAAGAATTGCGCCTTTTGGGAGTTTAAAGCCTCCGCTCAGACATAACGGCCAGTGAGAGCGAGGGCCTCATCCCTGGGGAAAATGCCTCCGATCCCGTGCTCCGCTATAACTCGTGCGTGCTCTGTTCCCTACGGGCATGCGTAGTTTCCACAATAGACAGCAATCCCAAAATAAATTAGCGCGAGTCGGGGCAGTTTTTGGCCCCCGTGACAGGGCTCCCAGTGTCGACGGCGAGTCGTGTCTGGGAGAGATGATAAGGCTCCCAGGTCGACGGTGAGTCGAGCCTGGGAGAGATGACAGGGCTCCCAGGTCGACGGTGAGTCGAGCCTGGGAGATTGGTCGCTCCATGCGCCCCGGCTCTCTCGACGGGAGCCCGATGCTCTTTGACAACTGAATGGTTTTTGGTGGCACAGACACTCCTGTCTGTGCTCCGACGAGCGTCTCCTCGCTAGGTATTGCTGCGCGCCCGGAAGATCATTCGCAGTCCCGAGCGAGTCGCAATACCGACGAGCCGAGGGATCTCTCCGTGCGTTCCGGTGAAAGCGTCGGCCGTACGAGTCGGTGCGAGAATCGGGACTCGTCTATCGGAGCGCCGTAGGCGCGGCAGAAGTTAGCCCCGCCCGGCAGGGCGGGGAAACAGAGTCGTCGAGTTCCGAGCGCCGTAGGTGCGACACCTTCTGCCGTTGCGGTTCCGGTGAAAGCGTGGGCCTTTTTATCCTGAGCGAAGCCGAAGGGCAGGCCCACGAAACACACCCTAGGTAGTCATGGCTTCAGCCATGGGACTTCACGTCGTGCCACCGCTCTCAAATGGCAAAGAAGTGTCACACCGTGCAAAGTAATTTCCGACGTAACTCCATGAAAACAAAGAAAAGCAGCACCTAAGAAGTGACACACTTTTTCGTGCTCGCTTCCGAATTTGGGACACTACCCGTGCCGCTCTCCGTTTCCTCCCTGCCCCCAATGCTTTTGCGAAGGGCGTGTTAAGTCCTTGGGTTTTGGGGATATGCTACCGGCGCTCATGTGCGCCAGTTTCGTCTCCCGCGGTCCTTCGAAGCTTATTTATGGCGTCGCGATTTTTTCGAGCGCCTTCCTTCTGTTTCAGGTGCAACCTCTCATCGCCAAAATCATTCTCCCGTGGTTTGGCGGCGGCGCAGCGGTCTGGATCGTCTGCCTTCTGTTTTTCCAGCTCGTCCTGTTGCTCGGATATTCTTACGCGCATCTCCTGTCCCTAAGGTTGCGGCCGCGGACTCAGAGCCGAATTCATGCGGCGATTCTTGCCGTCAGTTTTCTGGCGCTGCCCATTCTGCCCGGGAATTCCTGGAAGCCAATGGGACCGGCCGCGCCGGTGGTCCATATCCTTCTGCTCCTAGGCGTTACGGTGGGACTACCGTACTTCCTTTTGTCCGCCACCAGCCCGCTTTTGCAGGCGTGGTACACGCAGACCCGCGTCGGCGCTGCGCCGTACCGTTTCTATGCGCTCTCCAACGTCGGGTCCATGCTGGCGCTCTTGAGTTATCCCATCCTGATCGAGCCGATGTTTTCCAGTTCGCATCAGGCGGTCGGTTGGTCTGTGGCATATGCGTGCGTCGCGCTGTTGTGCGCCGCGGTTGGGTTTCTTTCTTTCGCTGAGGCGGTCACGGTCCCGATGGCGGAAGTGTCGCCGCGGCCGGTGTGGAAGATGCAGGTGCTCTGGGTAGCGCTGGCCGCCTGCGGTTCGGCGCTACTGTTGGCAGTCACCAACCACATCACGGAAAATGTGGCCTCGGTTCCGTTTCTGTGGATCGTGCCTCTCAGTTTGTATCTGCTCAGTTTTATTTTGTGTTTCGATGCCAGCGGCTGGTACCGCCGCGGTCTTTTCCTGCGCCTGCTCGGTGTGCTGCTCGGAGGCATGGCCTACGCTCTCTCTCCGTCTTTCAGCGGCCTACCTATCAAGGTTCTGATTCCTCTTTTCTGCGGTGGCCTTTTTGTGTGTTGCATGTTCTGCCATGGCGAGCTGGCCCGGCTGAAGCCGGATCCGGCGCACCTGACAACATTCTATTTGATGTGCGCGGTGGGCGGCGCGGTGGGAGCCGCATTCGTCGCGCTGGTGGCGCCGCGCCTTTTCTCGGGATACTACGAGTTGCAGGTTGCAATGGCAGCCTGCGCGATTCTTGTCCTCGTGGTTCATTATCGCGATCCGCAGAGCGAAATTCGCGGCACGCCCTGGCGACCCGCCTGGCTGATCGTGGTCGCTCTTGTCGTCGCGCTCGTTGCCAGCCTTTTCGTGACTGCCAGGGAACAGTCCGCCGAGGCTCGGCTCAGCGTCCGGAATTTTTATGGCGTGCTGCGCGTGATAGACGGCGTCGTTCCCAATGTAATCGTCGTCAAGGCAAACGCAGTAGAGTCGCTGGACGAGGATGCCCGTTATCGCCGATTGATGAACGGCACGATTGACCACGGCCTGCAATTCCTGGCGCCGAGCCGGCAGCGCTGGCCTACCACGTATTACGGCCCAGACTCCGGGATCGGTGTCGCCCTGAAAGCAGCGCAAGCGAATGGCGCGTTGCACGTCGGAGTTGTTGGTCTTGGCGCGGGTACGATCGCCGCGTACGGGCGGCCGGGCGACCAGTATTCATTCTACGAGATCAACCCGCTCGACGTCCAAATCGCCAATCAAGAGTTCACTTATTTGCGGGACTCCCAGGCGAATATCAATATTGTGCTGGGCGACGCGCGATTGTCGCTGGAGCGGGAGCCTCCGCAAGGGTTTGACATTCTCGCGGTGGACGCGTTCTCCGGAGACTCAATTCCAGTTCATCTTCTTACCCGCCAGGCGTTCGATCTATATTTCCGTCATCTGAAACCCAGCGGCGTGCTCGCCGTGCACATCTCGAATAAGTATCTGGATTTGGAGCCGGTCGTGGCCGCAGCAGCGACGTGGTTCAGCAGGGAAGCGGTGATGATCAGCAACTCAGACGACCATCAGAAAGGTGTGTACGCCTCCTCGTGGATTCTGGTGGGCAGCCGAACCGGTTTCTTGGGCCAGCCACAAATTGAAAAGGCCGGCACAATCCTCGCGCCCGCGAAGAACGGCGCGTTGTGGACGGACGATTACAGCAGTCTCTTAAGAATTCTGAAATAGCAACCCGCGGCGCTTTTCTGAACGGCCCTCAAGGGCCGCGATCGCCCGCTTCGCGCTGTTCCACGCCGTATGCATGGAGAACATCGGAAAGAAGCACCACCCCCAACAAGTACTGAATATTCGCGCGGCTCACGACAGGGAGCAGACCCAGTTTCGCTGTGCCCATCCGTTCCAGTGCTACATAGAGCGGATGATCGGCATGGACGTGCGGAAAATCCCCGTCGTCCAGGAAGTCTTTCAATGGCAATTTCGTTTCGCCCTTCGCTACGGCCTGTTCAATTTGCGCTCGACTGACGACGCCGACCACGCCCTGCTTATCCGTTACTGGCCAGGTGTGCATCTGGCTGTTGCGCATGATCTTCAATGCCTCCTCAACCGTCGTTTGCGCAGGAAGCAGTTCGGTCGCGGCGCGCATCACCTGCGCCACTTGTTGTTGGCCATACCGCCGGCGCGCTCCTTCGCTCGGCAAGTGGATGCCATCCTGATTCGCCAGTGCCTCGTAGATGGGCTCGGGCTGCAGCCGCGAAGAAATGAAGAAGCTCACCATATTCGAAATCATCAGCGGGACGATGACCGCGTAATCGTGCGTCGTCTCGAAGATCATCAGCACGGACGTCATCGGCGCGCGCAAAATTCCGGCGAACAAAGTGCCCATGCCCACCAGCGCGTATGCTCCAGGAGCCGCTGTGTATGCGGGCCAAAAATGGTGCGCTACGCTTCCGAGCGTGCCTCCGAGCATCGCGCCAATGAACAGGCTCGGCCCGAAAATGCCGCCTGCATTGCCCGAGGCGTAACTGGTTGTCACGGCCACGAGCTTAAAGACAACCAGCAGCGCCATGAGTTTAAGGGCCATGTTGTTGTTGAGGGCGTCGCCGACATATCCGTAGCCCACTCCCAGCACCTGCGGAACGCGCCACGCAATTAACCCTGCGACCACGCCTCCCGCCGCGGGCTGGAACCAGCGCGTCCAGGTCGGAAGCGTTCGGAACCACAGTCGCATTCCGAGAAGAAGTTTGGTGAACGCTACGGATACGAAGCCGCCAACCACGCCGAGTACGGCGTACAGCAAAAACTCAATCGGATGGACCAGTTGATATTGAGGCACCTGGAAGAGAGGGTTGTTTCCGAGAAACAATCGCAAAACCAGCCAGGAAGTCGCGGACGCCAGCACCACGGAGCCCAGCACGGGCGCGTTCATATCGCCCACAATTTCTTCGAGCGCAAACACCACGGCGGCCAGCGGCGTATTGAATGCGGCGGCGATCGCGGCGGCCGCGCCCACCGGAATGAGCGCCTTCACGTTTTCCGGCCGCAATCCCAAGCGACGCCCGAGCAGCGAAGCGATGCCGCCGCCAACTTGTACGGAAGGTCCCTCGCGTCCCAGCGGTATGCCGCTGGCCAGCGTCGCGGCCGTGCAGAAAAACTTTCCGATCACGGTGCGGAACGTGATCACGCCATCGCGCGCGTACAGCGCAGCCTTTGTCTGCGGCACGCCGCTGCCCCGCGCGTCCGGGAAATAGCGGAACAGCAGGTAGCCCATGCCCAGGGATCCCGCCACAGGAATCAGCACGCGCCGCCATGCCGCGCTTCCAACCGGGTACAGGCGCATGCCTAGCCGCTCAGTCAGCAAAATAAAGGCCACGACCGCCAGGCCCGTCAGCGCGCCAATTAGAATGCTCAAGACCAGCAGCATTCGCCCCTGCCGCTGTCCGAATTGCAGCGCCCACCAGCGTAGCGGCGTCCTCCACCACGAAACGAGCGTTAGATTTTCAGTGTTACTCATTCTTGCAAGCGCCATTCACATTGAACATCATATCGAATTTCCGGGGAATGGGCGGAAACTGCGTGAGCGCCATCCACTTTCCTTCATAGGCGCACGAGCAACGCACGATGACTACGGCAGCAGTTGCACGCGGCGGGTCACGATCGTCACATCGCCATTCTGCGAAGGCGTCGCGGTCAGGGGGCGCGAATTCAGCAGGAACGTTCCTTCAGGCGGCAGGCCATAATTTTCGTCCGCCGCCGAAACCTCGACGGTTTTTCCCAGCGGTACGGAGAAACTGATCTCGATGCCCCCTGCGGGCGTCGCCGGGCAAGCGTACGCCACCCAGCCGTTGAAGATGCTGCGGATTCCCTGGGTGGCTGGCGGCAATGGCAGTCCTCCCATTCGCACGTTTTCCACGCCCGAATCCGGAGGGAAAAATACGCCGACATAGGTCGCTCCACGCTCGGAGCGCAGCAGCGTGCGATAGTTTCGCCGGCCGTCCGCCTGCGACGATTCCAGAATCGTGAAAGTCGGAGGAGCGATATCGAGGTGCGGCGCGTCCGACACGAATGCCGCTCGCGTGTCCCATGGAAATGCGCCGTGGTCGGCGCTGCGGAATGTCGCAGCGAGCCGGATTGCCTCCGGCAAGCGGCCGGAGTTCGGTTCTACGATCCATTGCGCATTCCCCGTGTCGGCATCCTGAGAGAATTCGATATTCACGCGCTCGGGCGCTTTCGCGGAGTAGGCCGGCACCACCACTGCCGCGAACAGAGCAAGCGCGGTAACCAGGATCGGAATCCATGGAACGGCCAATCCTCGCAAGCCCGGAACCTCACGCAGGTCGGCGCAAAGCGGCGCAAGCGGCGTGCAGATCAATCCAACCACGAGCGCGATCAGTACCAGGGAGGGGTTGCCGAGCGCGCTGTAAAGCAGCAGAGCCGGCGCGAACGCGACCACTCCGACGGCTGCGAGCGGCAGAACGGCAGCCACGGCGGCGCCCGCGAAAATTTCGCTGCGACGCAGCGTCGCCGGCAATCCCGCAAGCGCGGCCGCGCCAGTGGGAATCAGAAAGGCATAGCTGAATCCGGGAGCCTGCCACGAAATTACCACGGCCAGGAGTGCCCACCACGACCACGCCCCGGCCCACAATCCCCAGAATCCAGCGCGTCGCGCAAACACAATGGCATGCGTGGTCACCACCGCGATCGCCAAAGACCAGAACGCGATCTCAATTGGCAGCGGATACGCAATCCAATTGACGGGTGTTCCTCCGGCCAGATGAACGAGCCGCTCCACGATGTACGCCAGCAAGCCCGTCACAACCATGCTGACCGCCCAGCTGACCATTCCCCACAGATATTGGCGCATCGTCAGGCGATTGATTCGAATCATCCAGAGAATTTGCAGAAGGAGGAGAATCGCCGCAGCCAGGGCGAATGCCAGAGTCTGCCGCGCCGGCCAGTGGATGAGCCAGCGCCCAAATAGATCGAAGAACACCGCTTCGCGCTGCGGCGGGTTTGCGAGATCGGAATTCGCCAGCGCGACGACGGCCGGCAGGGCGTTCTCGCCGTGGTGTTGCAGCGTGGCGAGGCTCATGTTGGCGGAGTTGTCGAGCGGCGTGTGGTAATGCACCACGTCGCCGACGTTCGCGAAATTGAGCCCTTGATACCCCGCGGCTTTGAATACGGTGAAGTCCGTATCATTCGGAAGTAGCTGATAGACCGAGTAGAAAATCGAAGTGGCCTCGGGACGAGCCGCGTGCCGCGCGTAGAGCCGGACGATCCAATCGTTCGCGCTGCCCGTTTCGAACATCAGGCTTGGGCCGGACGTGCCGCGCGCGTCAATATTCACCGCCGCTCGCGCATCTTTCGCCAGCGGGCTCGAGTCAACGAAAGCGTGCGCGCCCAGCAGTCCTGCCTCTTCTCCGTCGTCAATCAGCAGAATGATCGAATGCCGGGGCGTCGGAAGCGACTTGAGTGCGCGCGCGATTTCGAGCACGGTGGCAACGCCGATGCCGTCGTCGGAATCACCTGGACCGGCCGGAACCGAATCGTAGTGTGCCGCCAGCAGCACGGCGCCGCTTGATTCCGGATCTCCGTCGGTGCCGTTGAGCCGCGCCACCACATTGTTCACCGTCGCGCAGTTTACATACTGTCCGCAGGCGAAGGCCGTCTGCACCTGAGGTTGATAGCCGAGACCCGTCAGCACGTCTACGATTCGGCCGCGCACAGCGTCGTTCGCCGGGCTTCCGATGGGATGGGGCGTGTCTTCTTTCAGGACCCGATGGAAAGTCTCCATTGCGCGCACGGCGGAAAACTCGCTCGTTGGGGCGCTCGACGGTTTCGGCGCCGGGGGCGTTATTCCCATGAACGATAGGACGAGGATGGCGGCCAGAATCGCCACGCTTGACAGTATTCGGCGCACTCTCGGACTGCTGGGTGAGTCCAAGCGTACCTCCTGTGCGCGTCATGCTAGGACGCGTCCTGACGCAAGTCAACGCGCATTCCCGCCGCGCTGATCTCGTCCATTCGTCGCTTTCGCCGGCACCCCGAAATTACAGTTGGATGAACATTTCCCGTTTCCCGCGGCCGCCAGTGCTTTACGGTTTCAATTAATCGCCTTCCGAATTACCCTATGCGTCCATCGTAGCGAATCGGGAGGCGATTTTGTCCGTTCTGGATGTCGTGCTCGGTAAGCGACTCGCCACCCTTGACGAGCGTGCCGAGCAAATTGGAACTTCCGCCGGAATCCCCATTTTCGGTCTTGACGCGCTCAGCTCGGCGGCATATGGGCCGGAGGCCGCCCTCACGCTTCTGATTCCGCTGGGAGCGTCGGGAGTCGCATATATCGTTCCGGTAAGCGCCAGCATCATCGTGCTCCTGACCATCGTTTACTTCTCCTACCGACAGACGATCGCGGCGTACCCAGGCGGCGGCGGATCCTACACGGTTGCGTCGGAGAATCTGGGAACGTTTCCGGGGCTGCTGGCCGCTGCGGCGCTCATGATTGACTACATTCTGGTCGTGGCCGTGGGCATTTCCGCGGGCGTCGGCGCTCTCGTGTCCGCGATCCCGAGTCTCCAGCCGCACACCGTTTTAATCTGTCTCGGTATCCTTGTGATCATCACCGTCGTCAATCTGCGCGGGCTTCGCGAGGCAGGAATCTTTTTCATGGTTCCCACGTACCTATTCGTCGGCACGTTGCTCATCGCGATTTTGATTGGCACGGTTAAGACAGTTCTTGCCGGCGGACATCCGATACCGATTATTGCGCCGCCTACGCCGCCGAGCGCAGCCGTAACGCTCGCGAGCGCGTGGCTGCTGCTGCAGGTTTTCTCAAACGGTTGCACCGCGATGACCGGCGTGGAAGCAGTCAGCAACGGCGTCCGCGCGTTTCGCGAGCCGACAGTCCGCAACGCGCAGCGCACCTTAACCGTGATCATCGGTCTGCTGATCGTGATGCTCGCCGGCATCGCTTTTCTGATCCGCGCATACGGAATCGCGGCAACGGGCCCCGGGCGCCCCGGATACCAGAGCGTCCTCTCCATGCTGGTCGCCGCAGTCGTGGGACGCGGATGGTTCTACTACATAACCATCGGCTCCGTTCTCGTCATCCTGTCGCTTTCGGCGAACACGGCCTTCGCTGATTTCCCGCGGCTTTGCAAGGCAGTCGCGCAAAATAGCTTCCTGCCGCATTCGTTCGGATTTCGCGGACGGCGCCTCGTCTATTCAGAGGGCATTCTGGTTCTCGCCGTCCTCGCCGCGATTCTCCTGATTCTGTTTGGAGGAGTCACGGACCGCCTGATTCCTCTCTTTGCCATCGGTGCGTTTCTTGCATTTACATTGTCACAGGCTGGAATGGTGGCTCATTGGCGAAGGGTAAGGGGCAAGGGCGCAACGCAGAGCATGATCGTCAATGGCCTGGGAGCCGTGGCCACCGGCGTCACGCTCGGCGTCGTACTCGTCGCAAAATTCACATCCGGCGCCTGGGTCAGCGCTCTTCTGATCGCCGCGCTTGTGTCCACGATGCTGTGGGTGCGGAGTCATTACCGGGCGGTCGCCAGCGAGACTTCCTGCTCCGATCCGTTGGAGGTTGGGACTCTTGGCCCGCCCATCGTGGTTGTTCCCATACAAGAGTGGGGAAAGATTGCTCAAACGGCGCTGCAATTTGCTCTGACGCTTTCCCCGGATATCCGTGCAGTGCACGTCGCCACGGAGGAAGAGACGAATGCGTTACGCGAGCAGTGGGGCACACTTGTCGAAGCGCCATTGCAGCGGGCAGGTCGAACGCCGCCCCAACTCGTTACCCTTCCGTCGCCCTATCGGCTGATCCTCAAGCCGATTCTGGAATACGTCCTTCAGATCGAAAAAGATCATCCGGACCGCCAGATTGCCGTGATCGTTCCGGAACTGGTCGAGCGCCACTGGTATCACTATCCGCTGCACAACCAGCGCGCCGAACTTCTGAAGGCGCTCCTGCTCCTGCACGGCAGCACGCGAATCGTGCTCATCAATGTCCCCTGGTATATCAACGCCTGATGGAAAGATCGGAATTGGGGCGATCTGCTGGCCGCGCGGACGCGGCCACGCTCTTTAGGTCGCCTATCGAGGCTTGGACGTCGGTCAACCATCCCTCCAAAATTGGAAACATCTGGAATTGTCCCGCGAACGTCAGTCCGAATTGCTGGTAATCTAAGTGCGGGGTTGACGCTTAGCAAGAGTGTTCCAAATTGAACAGATTTGAGTCGGGGTATTGAGCCACCATTTTCTGATGGGAACGACCAGTCTGACCGAACGACCAGGGTCGCCCGCCTCTTGCCCAACGTGCGGTACGGCTGACAGGCGCAATTTGCACGCGGCGAAGATTTCGACTGCTTTAGAGACGAGCCTCAACATGCTTCAAGGCCGTATCCACGAGCACTAAGTACGATCAATACCAGACTTGATGTGCGTGTCTGCAGAACTTGCACCGCTGGAACCATGAGTGGTTGTTCGGGAGGGAAAAGATAGCGATGCGAGCGGCAGCTGGCGACGAATTTCGCGAATTACTCGGTATCGTAAGGCAGAGCGGGCTATTGGCAAAGCAGCCGGGGTATTACGTCCGAAAGATGCTGCTCAACTTTGTGTTGCTTGTTGGCGCTTTCCTGCTGATAAAAACATTTCACAATCCATGGGCGGAACTCTGTAATGCCGCTTTCCTGGCGTTTGTCTTCGCCCAGCTCGGATTTATCGTCCACGATGCCGGCCATCAGGAAATTTTCAGCGGCCCGGCTGGAAATGAGGCTCTCGGCCTCATTCATTCCAATCTTCTGACTGGATTTAGCTACAGCTGGTGGCTGCGCAAGCACAACCTGCATCATTGTTCACCGAACCATGTGACTGCCGACCCCGACGTGGATATATTGCCGTTCGCGTTTACCAAGGATCAGGCGGCCACGAAGCACGGGCTCGCGCGCCTTTCGGTGAAATATCAGCACTTTTTTTTCTTCCCTCTGTCGTTGCTTGAGGCGTTCGTGCTGAAAGTTGACAGCGTTCGATTTCTGATGCGTAACAAGGTTGCGCACCCCGTCATCGAAGTGAGTTTCCTTATTCTGCACGCGTGTTGGTTTTTGGGTCTGCTTTGTTACCTGTTGGGTTGGCAGCACGCCATCCTGTTCTTTCTCGCGCAGCAGGCTTTCCTGGGGCTTTATCTGACTTTGATATTCGCTCCGAATCATCAGGGCATGCCTCTGCTGGATGGTGCCGCGGCGGCTAACTTCTTTCGCGAGCAAGTGCTCACGAGCCGGAACATCAAGAACCATCCGGGAATTGACTACTGCACCGGCGGCCTGAGCTGCCAGATTGAACACCATCTGTTTCCGACAATGTCGGCAAACAAGCTTCGAGCGGTTCAGAAAATAGTCAAATCCTATTGCGACTCGCACGGCGTTCCCTACCACGAGACTTCGTTGGTCCAGTCGTTCCGCGAGGTGTATCAGGATTTGCGGGAAAACAGCCTGATTGTGAGCAGGGGTTCCGAAGGCAATACGGTCACCGACCGAAGCACCCTATAAATGCGTGGCTGAAGTTTTCTGTGCCGTCTCGTGCCGATTGGTCAAGCGAATTTGCTATTATCCGGATTCGCGCGGTTCACCAGCGGTACAGGAGTTGACCCATGCGCCGGATTAACATCTGCATCAGGTTCGCATCGTTTTCATCACTTCTCTTTCTGTGCGCAGCTGGTCTCGCTGCCCATGGCCGTTCGCGCGCGGAGCATAGTTCGGCCCTGCAAGTCGGCACGGTGAATTTCCCGAACTCTTGCTCGCCGGACGCGCAGCCAGATATCGAGAAGGGACTCGCGCTGCTGCACTCGTTTCAATACCAGGAATCAGGTCAGGCGTTTGCTGACGCTGCGCAACGGGACGGACGATGCGCGATCGCTTACTGGGGAAAGGCCATGGCGCTCTACCATCAATTGTGGGAGTTTCCGAGTGCCACGACCCTTGTCGAAGGGCGGAAAGACGTAGAGCAGGCGCAAAAGCCCAGCGCGCAAACCCCGCGCGAACGCGAATACATTGCCGCCGCCGCTGCGTTCTATCAGGACGATCCGAATCTATCTCATACCGAGCGCACGCAGGCGTATTCGACAGCGATGCAAAAGCTCTACGCCGATAATCCCAAGGACGTTGAAGCGGGCGCATTCTACGCGCTTTCGCTCGTCGCTCTGGCGCAGGACGGCGTGGACGACCTCGCCAATCGCAGGAAGGCCATCGCGATTCTGAATCCGCTCTTCGAGCAGCAGCCGAATAATCCCGGTGTCGCTCATTATCTGATTCATGCCTGCGATACGCCCGAGCTTGCTCAAGAGGGTCTTCCCGCCGCTCGCGCCTACGCGAAGATCGCTCCCGATTCCTCTCACGCAACGCACATGCCTTCGCACATCTTCCGGCGGCTCGGACTCTGGCAGGAAATGATTGACTCGAATATCGCGGCAATCGCCGCGGCGGCGGAAGCCACGCAGGCGCACCGGGGCGATGCCAGCTATCAATTCCATCCCATGGATTTCCTCGACTACGCCTACCTTCAAAGCGGCCAGGAAGCGAAGGCGCGCCAATTGGTTGAGGAAGTGAAGGCCGTGCCGGGCGCAAAAGCGGAATCCATCGCGGATCATCAAGCTCTGTTCTCGGCGCGAAATGCAATCGAGCTTCATCGGTGGCAAGAGGCCGCGTCTCTCGCGATCCCCGACGAAATGCTCATGATGCAGGACCCAACATACTGGGCGCGCGCGATCGGCGCCGCGCGCAGCGGCGACGTGACGGGCGCGCGCCAGGATGCTCAAAAGCTTGCTGAGGTGATGAAGGCGCAAGACGATCACGACAAAGCGGAGGGGAACAGAGTCACGCCCGGAGAAAGCACCGAGCGGCGCGAAGTGGACGGATGGATTGCGTTCGCGGAGGGAAAGTCCGACGAGGCCATCGCCGATTTGCGCGCCGCTGCCGAGCGTGAAGAGATGGAGCGCGAAGAGCCCATCGCCATGCCCGCCCGCGAGATGCTGGCCGACATGCTACTGGAGCTGAAGAAGCCTGCCGACGCCCTGAAAGAATATCAAGTCGTGCTGAAAGATTATCCGAACCGGTTCGACGCACTCTACGGCGCGGCCCGCTCCGCGGAAGCCGCCGCAAGTCCACAGCAAGCTCGGGAGTTCTACTCCCAGCTCGTCACGATTTCAGCGCCGGGCGCCGACCGCCCCGAGCTCCGCGCTGCGCGCGACTATGTCGCCGCAAATCTAAAGCCCTAGCTCGAGAAGTGCAGCCTAGTTCCTGAGGAGCGGCAATGAAGGTCCAGCGCATGAACCGATTCTTGAAAGCTTTTCTGTTCGCCTTTGCGCTTTTCACCGCTTCCGTCGGCGCGGCTCAAGAACCGCCCGTCAAGTCTCCGCTGCTTGAGCATCTGGCTGGAAAGTGGATTCTGCAGGGCACCATTGCCGGCCAGGCTACCACCCACGACGTTGACGCCGAGTGGGTGATTGACCATCACTACCTGCGGCTGCACGAAGTGTCGCGCGATAAAAACGCTAAGGGCCTCCCAGCATATGAAGCCACCATCTATATCGGGTGGAACGAACCTACCAAGCAATTCGGCGCTGTATGGCTGGACGATTACGGCGGCCTATTGCCTGCGTCGGTCGGCCTGGCAGATCCAAAGGAAAACGAGTTTCCGTTCATCTTCAAGGACGATAAAGGCGCGGTCACTTTCAGCAATGACTTCGTTTACGATGCCGCAGCGGACACCTGGGAATGGCGCATGGACAACGTGGTCAACGGCGCAGCGAAGCCCTTCGGCCGCGTGAACCTGAAGCGCAGCCATACAGCTGGTGACAAGCAGGGCTAGCGAACCCGCATCCGGCGCGAGCCTGAAGCGACGCCGCTCTACGGCAGACCGGCGCCGGGCACTTCCACCCGAACCACTTCAATCTTTCCTGAGCGTCCCTTCGCAAGGTCCTCGGGCATGTGGCCTAGAGCCGTGCAAATGTAAAGGTCGCACCGGTCTGCGCCGCCCAGCATGCATGCGTACGAGTGCCGGCCCGGCAGCTCGATCGTTGCGGCGATTTTCCCGCCGTCTCTCACGCGAATGATCCTGTTGCTCCCCGGCCACGCGACCCATATCGCGCCTTCCGCGTCGAGACAAATGCCGTCAGGGGTAAGTCCTTCGATCGCTGCGAACACGCGCCGTTTCCCGAGCGCCCCATCCGGCTCGACATCGAAGGCGGTCAAGCACGCCCCGAGAGTTTCGGCCACGATTAGAGTTTTTCCGTCGGGCGTAATCACCATTCCGTTCGGGAACTGAAGATCGCCCGCCGCCACCCGCACATCGCCGTCCGGTTCCACGCGTAGCAGGACCGTTGCCCGTGGCTCCTCGCCCTTGAAAAGGTTGAACCCGAATCCGCCGACGTACGCGCGTCCCTTGAGATCCACCACCATGTCGTTGATGGGATTCAGGACCAGCGTGCTCAGATCGGCCGCCGTCTGCGGCCCTTGCGGCGTAAGCCTCAAAAGACGCCGGTCGTCCATCGACACCACCAGCATGGTTCCGTCCGGACGCCAGCCCAGCCCGGAAACGTGGCTTGGGAACTCCTGCACCTTGTTGGCCTCTCCGTCCGGCGTCAGTCGCCACACCACACAGCCGTGCATGTCCGAAAAGTAGAGGGCGCCGTCATGCCAGCGCGGACCTTCCGGGAAAATCAAGCCCTCGAGAAGCACTTCGGGTGTCGCTGCCATTTGGCCTCCGCCTGAATGCAAATCCGCCGGAAGTATAGGTCAGAACGACTCGGTCAAGAAATAGTGCACAATTCTCGAAACACGCTTTACACCTCGCGCCCACCATGCTAGTTTCTATTCCCGTAACCGCCGATAAGCGCCAGGCGGTAGGGCCATCTATATAGACCCTCCGAACGTTTTTGTCTCGATAGACCTCCGACAAAAAATTAAACTGAACCTCCTTCTGCGTTCGACGCATAAGGGGCGAACCGTGCGAGGGGCCGGGTGCTAAAACTTCGTAAAGTCGAACTTCTGGGCTTCAAGTCGTTCTGCGAGAAGACGCCGATCACGTTCAGCGGCAGCGGGATTACCTGCATTGTCGGGCCAAACGGCTGCGGCAAGTCCAACGTGGTGGATGCCATCTCCTGGGTTCTCGGCGAGCAGAGCCACAAAATGCTCCGCGCCGAGCGTATGTCCGATTGCATCTTCAACGGCACCGCGAAGCGCCCGCCGATGGGCATTTCCGAAGTCACCCTCACTCTGGTTGACCCGGAGCTCTCCGAAGCCGTCGCCAAAGTTCTCGGTGGAGCGTCGGAACCCCCTGCGGACGCGCCCTTGGACTCCGCTGAGGCTTCAGACGCCGCACCTGAAAGCACGATCGAAACCTCTCCGGAAGAACTTCCCGCGGAAGAAGCTGCCGGCAGCCGCAAGCACTGGAAGAAGCGCGCCGCAGAAAAGCCTGCGATCACAGTAAAGCTCGGCGAAATCGTCGTCGGCCGCCGCCTCTACCGCTCCGGACAAAGCGAATATCTGATCAACGGTCGGGTCGCCCGCCTTCGCGACGTCCAGGAAATCTTCATGGGCATCGGCCTCGGCCCCGATAGCTACGCCATTATCGAGCAGGGCCGCATCGGCCAGATCCTGAATTCCAAGCCCATGGATCGCCGCGCGATTATCGAGGAAGCCGCCGGCATCACCATGTACAAGACCAAGAAGCGCCTCGCGGAGACGAAGCTCGAAGCCGCGAAGATCAATCTTTCCCGCGTCAACGACATTTTCGTCGAAGTCGAAAAGCAGCTCGCTTCGCTGAAGCGTCAGGCATCCAAAGCGCGCCGCTACGCCGAGCTGCGCGAACAGATGCGCGGCCTGTTGCGCATCGTGCTCGCCAGTCGCGCGGAACATCTGGATATTGAAGCTGCGCGCCTGGAAAAACTTCTTCGCGATATGGACGCGGCCGAGGAGCGCGAATCCCGCTCCGTGCACGAGCTCGAATCCGAACAGGAACGCTTGAGCGCGCGCACCTACGATCTCGATGCCGAGCTTCGCCAGACGCAAAACCTGCTCAGCCAGACCGCGCTCGATCTTGACCGCGCCGAAAACCGCATCACGTTCAATCGTGAGCAGGTCGCGCAGCTCGAATCTCGCGCATCGCAGCTCGCGTTCGAAGTCGAACAGGCCGTGCGCCAGGCCGCCGATCTCGCCGCGCGAATTGAAGCGCAGCGCGAATCTGTCTCGGCGCTCCGCACGCAAGCTGCTGCGCTTGAAGCCGGTCTGCGCGAATCCACCGAACACGTTTCGACAAGTTCCACCAGCCAGAACCAGTTGGAATCGCGCATGGAAGAGCTTCGCCGCCTGGCCAGCACTTTGGTCGAGGAATCCGCGCGCGGGCAGGCCGAATCGCAGCAGGCCGAGGAAGCGGCCGCGCGCCACACCGCCGCGGAAGAGCAGCGCTCCGACGCCATGCGCGCCATCGAACAGGAATGCGCGACTTTGCAATCGCGCGTGGACGCCTCGGAATCCGCCTTCGTGCAGGCCGAGCAGCACGCGCAATCGCTTGGCGAAACGGTTCGCGATTCTCAATCGCGTCTCACCGGCCTTCGCCAGACGCAGCAGGAAACCAGCCAGCAACTCGAGCAGGTCCGCCAGGAATTATCCGCGGAGCGCGCGCGGCATGCCTCCATCGAACAGATCCTGCGCGAGCGCGCCTACACGGCCGACGCCGTGCAGAAACTTTTCAACGCGAATGGCGACGCGGCGTCGCGCGGATTCCGCGCCCTCGGCTTGCTCGCCGACTACGCCGAAGTTCAGGAAGAATACGAAACCGCTATCGAGCAGTTTCTCCGCGAAGAACTCGAATACGTTGTCGTCGAATCGTTCGATCAGGCCCGCGCCGGCGTCGCGCTCCTTCGCGAGGACGTCGGTGGACGCGCCACGTTCTTCGTGGATTCCGCGCGCACCCTCGATGTGGACAAAATGGAAAACGGCGCGTCCATGCCGGGAAATTTCATCGCGCGGCTCGACCGCCTCGTCGAATTCCGCGAGCCGCTTGGTCCCGCCACGAAATATTTCCTGAAGAAGCTTCGCACCGCGTATATCGTCGAATCCGTTGCCATCGCCGAGCAGATGGCGCATGACAATCCGCACAGCTATTTTCTTACGCCGGATGGCACCTGCTATCACGGTCGCACAGTTTCCGGCGGCCGCAAGAGCGAGGCTGGACCGCTCGCCCTCAAGCGCGAACTCCGCCAGCGCGAATCCGAAACCGCGCGGCTCGAGGTTCTTGCCGCCGAGCAGCAGGCGAACCTGGCCCGGCTCGAGGAAGAAACTGCCGCAGGCGAGATGCAGCTTTCCGCCGCCGCTGCGCAGCAGATGGAAGCGGAGAAGTCCCTTGTCGCCGCCGCGCATCAGCGCGACGAAGCGCGCCGCGAATTCCTACGCGTGGACCTGCAACTCGATGGCGAGCGGGAAGAAATTGCTCGCCTTCAGGGCGAAGCCGAAGCGGCACGCGCGCGGGCTGAAAAGGCTCGATCCGAGCACGCGGAAGCGGTTCGCGTCCGGGCCGCCGCCGAAGCGGAAGCCGCACAGGCCGCCGAAAGGCTCGCGGATCTGCGCCGGGATTTTCAGGAATTGCAGGAACGCGTGGTCGCGCGCCGCGAAGAGCTTGCGGCGATGGCCGAGCGCCTCGCGAGCGCCGAAAGCATCGAGCAGAATCTTTCCGGCGAAATCGCGCAGGCCAGCGAGCGCATGGAATCGCTGCGCCAGCAGCATGCGGCGCTATCGGGCGAGAAAACCGGGATCGAATCCTCCTGCGAACAGCTAGCCTTGCAGGCGGAAGATTTGCGCCTCGAGAAAGCCCGCCTGGAAGAAAACAAGGCCGCGTTTGAAACCGAATGGACTGAAACGCGTTCACGCACAGGGCAGATTGACGAAACCCTGCGCGGCCGCCGCCAATCGCTCGACGAGCTTCGCGCCGAGCGCAGCCAGCGCCAGATCGAAAAGGCTCGCAACGACGCCGACCGTGACTATCTGCGCCAGAGCTGCGTGGCCGAATTGAACGCACAGCCCGAGGAATTGATCGCTCAGGAATCGCAGCTTCTGATTGGCGAGGAGCTTGTCGCCGCCGAAACAAACTACAACGAGATGAAAGCGCGCGTCGAAGCCATGGGGCCTGTGAATATGATGGCGCTCGAGGAATTTCAGGAATGCGAACAGCGCGAGGAATTTCTGCGCCGCGAGCGCGACGATTTGATTCAGTCTATCCAGAATACGCAGCTCACTATTCACGAGCTGGACGAAGTGTCGCGCAAGAAGTTCGATGACGCCTTCGTGTTCATCAACGCGCAGTTCGCCGTCGCGTTTCAATCGCTCTTCGGCGGCGGCCATGGCGAGATGCGCCTCAGCGAGCCCGATAGCTCGGGCGACTGCGGCATTGATATCGTCGCGCAGCCGCCGGGCAAGCGTCTCCAGAATATCCTTCTCCTCTCCGGCGGAGAAAAAGCTCTCACCGCGCTCGGGCTGCTCATCGCCGTGTTCCGCTATCGGCCGAGCCCCTTCTGCATCCTCGACGAAGTGGACGCGCCGCTCGACGAAGCAAACGTTGGCCGCTTCAACCGGATGCTCGCCGAAATGTGCGGCCAGACGCAATTCATCGTCGTCACCCACAACCGCAAGACCATGGAAATGGGTTCGGTGCTCTATGGTGTCACCATGCAGGAGCCCGGCGTCTCCAAGCTCGTCTCCGTAAAGTGGGAAGAAGACGTCGCGGCCGCCGCCGAACCTGCCCAGGCCGCCAGCAACGCCGCCTAACTTTAGCGTCCTTCGTTCCGTTCGCGGTTTGATCGCGAGTGCTTTGTGGGTTGTGGCTTCAGCCACGACATGAAAGCCGCCACAAAGACCGGCTTCAGCTGCTGAAGTTCCTTGTGGCCGTTCGTCCGTTATAATTCGACCATGCCTGCTCTCGTTCTCCTCCCCGGCATGGACGGCACAGGCATTTTCTTCGAAGATTTTGCCGCCGCCTTGCAACCCGAATTCAAACCAATCATCGTCGCGTATCCGGACGACCCGTCCCTCGGCTACGTCGAACTCGAAGCGTTCGCTCGCGCAGCGCTTCCTCAGAATGATCCCTATCTTATTCTCGGCGAATCTTTTGGCGGCCCCATCGCCATTTCGATCGCGGCCTCCAATCCGCCAGGGCTGCTCGGACTCATACTCTGCGTCACGTTCGCCCGCAATCCTCATCCTCTGCTGCCGCTGGTCACAGCGATCCTCAAGCCATTGCCGGCTTGGCGCGTCCCGCGTTTTATTCAGCAACCGAATCTGTTCGGCAGATTCAACTCCCCATACCTGCGTGCGAAACTACACAAGGTCCGCGGCCTGGTCTCGCAGAAAACTCTGAAGGCTAGACTGGAAGCCGTCGCGTCCGTAGACGTCTCAGAGAAACTCCGCCGCGTATCGGTTCCCACTCTCTACCTCCGCGGGAAGCGCGATCGCGTCGTCTCTCGCCCGTCGTGCGACTTCATAAGAAAAATCCATCCCAGCGTGGAGGTCACCGAACTCGACGCGCCGCATCTGCTTCTACAGACTGTTCCCCAAGCCGCAAAATCCGCGATCGAAAAGTTCGTGACCAACCGAATAAAAAGCTTGAATTGATTTAGGTGTTCTTAGCGGTTGACAACTTCTCGCCCTGCGCTAGAATACCGCCCACTCGCAACTGAGGACATAAAGCACGTGGCTTCTTCCCAAATGCGCGCCGTTATTTCGCAAACAGAATTTCCGGGACTCAAACTTCTCGGTCGCGGAAAAGTTCGCGACATCTACGACCTCGGCGATCGTCTGTTGATTGTCGCGACAGACCGTCTTTCTGCATTCGACGTCGTCCTTCCCACGCCGATTCCCGATAAGGGAAAGGTCCTCACTCAGCTTTCGCTGTTCTGGTTCGAAAAATTGGCCGGGGTCGTCCCGAATCACGTGATTGAGGCGAGAAATTTCGCGGGCGAGCTTGCCCCATATGCCGCCGCTCTTGCAGGGCGCGCCATGCTCGTCCGCCGCACGGAACCATTTCCGATCGAATGCGTTGTGCGCGGATATATTTCCGGATCGGGCTGGAAGGACTATCAGCGGACGGGCGCGATCTGTGGGATTCCTCTCCCGGCGGGCTTGCGCGAGTCCGATCGCCTGCCCGAGCCGATCTTCACACCCTCGACCAAGGCGACGACAGGCCACGACGAGAACATTTCGTTCGAGGAAGCTGCTTCGCGCATCGGGCGTCCCATGGCCGAACGCCTTCGCGACACCAGCCTGACGATTTATCGCCTTGCGGTTGAGCACGCTGCTGCGCGCGGCATCATCATTGCCGATACGAAATTTGAATTTGGCTTGCGTGGCGACGAGCTCATCTGGATTGACGAAGCGTTGACTCCCGATTCGTCGCGCTTTTGGCCCGCGGATCAGTATTCGCCCGGAAAGGCGCAGCCTTCCTTCGACAAGCAGTTTGTCCGCGACTACCTCGAGAAGATTGGTTGGAACAAGCAGCCACCGGCCCCGGCGCTTCCGCCGGACGTGGTGTCAGGCACGCAGGAGAAGTATCGGGAAGCCTATCAAAGCATCACAGGCCACGCACTCGACTGAGCCCGGGGATTCTCCCCCAGAGCTTCACTGCGGAGCATGCACACGTGAAAGAGCAACTGGAATCGCTGGTCGGAATGATGGTCGAGCGCGGAATTTTGCTCGAAGAAGCCCTCACAGAATTCGAGAAGAAATTCATCCGGCGCGTCCTGGAGCACTCCCGGGGAAATCAGTGCCGCGCCGCCAAGGTTTTGGGCATCCACCGCAACACCCTGAGCCGCAAAATCACGGAATATCACCTGGACCATCCGCTCCGCCGCCGCTGACAATTCGATCAGCACTCTCACCCCGAGCACCACGCCGAAGGGCGCGCCAAGCTTAGAGCTTCCTCTGTGATCTCGGTGCCTTCTCTGCGTCCTCCGTGGCAAGCCTCAAGTCGTTCTCCGTTTTCTGTGACAAGGTTTTTTTCCGCACACAAGAAAAAAGGCCGGCCCGTTTCCGGACCGGCCATCGAGATTCACCAATCGTCTTGTCGAGTTGGAACTCTTGCGTTACTGCTTTGGCGCTACTTTCCGCGCCGGCCGCTTCGCGCCCCCCTTGTCGGGAATCGTCGTCGGGTCAACCTTCACCATATCCCAATGCAGCAAGAAGGGCGAAGGATCGTAGCTCACTAGCGTCCCTGAGAAACGAATCTCATCCTCTTTCTGCACTCGCGCGACATCCGGCTGCGGCGTGATCGTCCCTGCAGCAGCGCCCGCCGGCGGAGCCGCCGTCCATACCTTCACATCCATATTCGCCGTAGTTGCCGCCGAAATCTCATCTGAACTCGCGCTCGTGAACGTCATGATATCCACGAAGTTGTCCGCTTTATTCACGTCAATGATTTTGCCGATAACCTCGGGAAATTCTGCGCCGCAAATCGCGAGCCAGGTCAGTTTGGCCTTGTCGCCCCCGCCGCTCAGATCACCGATCACGCTGATAATTGTGCTGGTTTGCGCAACCTTTTGGATGTCGGCGGCGCTCGGAATCGAATATGTTGCGGGGCGGTCGGGGGCATTCGCAGCAAGTTGCAGCAATTCATCCAGTTGTGCGTCCACCAGCTTGTCGCAGTTCGGCTGCTGGTAGTTGACGATCGTCTTGCGAAGATAATCCTTCACTTTGTCCGCATCCGGAATCTTCAGATCAACGGCGCGCGCCAGCGCCCAAAAACCGTCGAGTGATTGCGGAGGAGTTGATTGCAGGTAGGCCAGGCCCAGACGATAGCTTGCCACCGCGTCGCTCTGATTAAGCGCCAATTGAGCCTTATAGGCATCTTCGGCGGCGGGATAATCCTTGAGTTGCATGTCGACCGTGCCCACGGCTCCTTCGAGAGCGGACTGGACGGCCTTAATTTGATCGTCCGTCACTTTCGGGTTGGACTTCTTCAGGTCGGGAAGCAGCTTGACTCCGGTCAACGCCGCGTCTCGCTGCTTGGTGAGTTGATCGCGGGCATCCGCAGCCTTCGGATCAAATGCGCCCGGGGTGGCGAAGAGTTGCATGCGCGCCTGAATCGCCGTCACGCGCGACCCGACAGAAGCCTTATCGCCGAGCGCGACCAGCTTATCGGTGTATTCGATCGCCTTCGCGTAATTCTTCAGCACAAAGTAAGTCTGGTAGTACATCTGATAGATGTATTCCATCAGCGTGGAGTTCGGATATTGCGCCACGAATGCGTCGAGCAGCTTCAACCGAGCCTGCGGATCTTTCTCCGCCTGGGCCGCCTGCAGCGCGTTATATTCCGGTAGCGTGTACGTCGGTTGCTGGGCCGTAGCGGCGGCTTGCGCAGCCGCTGGCCGTGGAGACAGGGACGTCAGGACAAGCGCCGCGAAAATAATTGCCATCGTGCTCAGATGCCTTCGCATGATCACTTTCCTGCCTCCTGGAATAGGGCCTCTGTTCGGCTGGCCGTTCAGACTCGCAACCGCGTCGCCTGCGGGACAATCGCGCGATTTATGGAAATCCACGGGATTATAGGGAAACCATCCTACCCGCGCAAGTGTAAAACCCTTCAGATCATCCGATTCCGCTCGATTTGCTTGCTTGCGCATGTGAGGGGCCTCACTCCTGAGTGATTGGATGTTGAATCCCATCCTGCGTGTCGCCTGAGGAACATGGATCCGGCCAGATTTTCGGCCTGTCAAAGCGGAAGCGGTTTCCCTGCCCTCGCAGATCACCTCTGTGCGCTCGTCCTCGCTCGAATCCCTCTCGCACTGTGAAGCATCTAACACCACATCAGCCAGGGGTAAATCAATGATCGAAATCCGTCCGTCCGAAGAACGCGGCCACAACAAGATCTCATGGCTCGATTCGCGTTTCACATTTTCGTTCGATCAATATTACGACCCGGAACACACACAGTTCCGTTCGTTGCGCGTCATGAATGAAGACGTGGTTGCGCCCGGCGGTGGCTTCCCCACCCATCCGCACCGCGACATGGAAATCCTGACTTGGATTCTCGAGGGTGCGCTCGAGCACCGCGACAACACCGGCGGCAGCGGAGTCATCCGTCCCGGCGATCTGCAACACATGACTGCCGGCCGCGGTGTGATGCACAGCGAATTCAATCCGTCGAAGGAATATCCGGTTCACCTGCTGCAGATCTGGCTTTTGCCGGACCGCAAAGGTCTCGATCCGGCATACGAGCAGCTCGCGTTTCCGGACGTTGAGCTCCGCGGCAAATTCCATCTCGTCGCTGGTCCGCAAGCGGCGGTTACGATTCACCAGGACGCGAACTTGTATATCGCGCGCCTCGACAAGGGCACCGAAGCGAAACATTCCATCGCAGCGGGACGTCACGCCTGGGTGCAGATCGCCCGTGGCACCGTTAAGTTGAACGGAAAAGCCCTGAAGGCCGGCGATGGCGCAGCGATCTCCGACGAATCTGAAATCCGCGTCGAAGCTCGCGAGCCCTCGGAAGTTCTTCTATTCGATTTGGCCTGACCCGATTCCCTTGCTTCTGCGCGCTTGCTTCGGGCTCGGAATTCAGCTACAACGCCTCTCGCGCACCGGCCCCGAAGAAAGTCGCCTCTCGCGAAGGAGAAATGCCGATGTCCAATTCCTCCAGCAGTGTCGTGCCGCTCATCGGCCGCATTCTCATCAGTCCAATATTCATTATCGCTGGAATTGCAAAGATCGTGAATTTCTCGACGATCACCGGCTACGCGGCCGGCGCGCATCTGCCCCTGCCCGCGGTCGCGATCGCCTGCGCCGCTGCGATCCAGCTTCTCGGCGGTCTGGCGATTCTTGTCGGCTTTCGCGCGAAATTCGCCGCCTGGATCGTCTTCTTGTTTCTGATTCCGGCCACGCTCGTGCTTCACAATTTCTGGGCGATGGCGGGCCCGGAGCGCACGGTAAACATCGGCCACTTTGAAACGAACCTTGCGATTATGGGCGGCCTGCTGATTCTCGCCGCATTCGGCCCCGGTGCGTACTCCGTGGATTCCGTTCGCGCCCCCAAAGCCTGACGAATCTCCCGGCGGCCTCCTGCATCTGATTTGCAGGTATAATATTGCGCCAATCCAAGGAGGAATGATGTCCGACCACAAGAGACCCGCTCCAGCCGCAGTGCCCATTCACGATCTGATCAGCCACCGCTGGAGTCCGCGCGCGTTCGACCCGAGGCCCGTCGAGAAGGAAAAGTTGCGCGGCCTGTTCGAAGCGGCGCGCTGGGCCTCGTCGTCCTACAATGCCCAGCCGTGGCATTACATCGTGGCCACGAAGGACGACCCCGAAAATTACGCCAAAGTTCTCAGCACGTTCGTGGAGTTCAATCAAAGCTGGGCGAAAAATGCGCCCGTGGTCGCCATAAGCGTGGCTTCGCATAAAATGCCCCACGATGGCTCGCAAAATCGCCACGCGTTTCACGATGTCGGCCAGGCCTCCGCGAATCTCTCGCTCGAAGCGACGTCGCTCGGCCTGCAGGTCCACCAGATGGCCGGAATTGATCCCGAAAAGGCGCGCCAGGTCTTTGGCATCCCCGAACATTTTGAGGCCGTCGCGGGAATCGCGCTCGGTTATCCGGGTGATCCCATGACGCTCCCCGAAGGACGCCTGCGCGACGGCGAGACCGGCGCCCGCCAACGCAAAGAAGCTTCCTCGTTCGTGTACACCGGCAAGTGGGGCCACACCTCGCCGATTGTAAAGTAACGATCCGACCAGGATCGTTATCCCGAACCCGGCGCATCCGTTTTTTGGCCGGGTGAAGGATCTTTCTTTGAGTTCTCCGCCCACACGACACTTTCGCGACGCGGAGTGCACGAAGAGGCGGCGTCTGGCCGGCTAGGCGAGTTACGGCACGGTCACATCGAAATATTCGACAGTGATGCTCTCCAGAATCGCGCGGATCTTCGCAAAGTAGATCTTGCCGTACGCCGACGATTGGTGCGCTTCCCAAGCCGCTTGATCGCGATACTGCTCCTCCACGATGTACGTTCGCGGCGCAGTCCGCGATTTGAGCAGCGAGTAATACACGCAGTCCGGCTCGTTTTTCCGCATCTCCGCTCGCAATTCCGCGAATAGTTTTTCGAACTCGCTCTCGTGCCCTGCCTTCACCACCACACTCTTCAATCCGCCAACCATTGCGCACCTCCGGAAGCCCGGTATTGTATCGCGCCCGTCGCGCATACGTGCTCCTTGCCTCCAGCATCGCGCATTGATACAGTGCGCGTCCGGGAGGCATCCCCACCATGAAAGTCCGAACGATCGTAGCCTTGCTCGCGCTTTTGCTCTTCTGCCCCGCTTTTGAAAATCCCACCGCGACGCAGGCGGCCGGTGACAAGAAAGACGTCGCAGCCGAAGTCGAAGCGCTGAAAGTCCAGGTCGCGCAACTCGCCAAGCAGGCGCAGAACTCGCAGGACTACATCGCCATCGCCAATCTCCAGCGCGCCTACGGCTACTACGTGGACAAATGCCAGTGGGATCAAACCGCTGACCTTTTCGCGAAAGACGGCACGCTCGAAATCGGTTTGCGCGGCGTGTGGGTTGGCCAGGATCGCGTGCGCGCCTACTTGCACACGCTTCCCGAACTCAAATACGGAACGCTCTTCAATCACATGCAGCTCCAGCCCGTGATTGATGTCGCGCCCGACGGTCTGACCGCCAAGGCGCGCTGGCGCGCATTCGAGCAATTCGGCGCGCTGCACCGTAGCGCGCAGTGGGCGGAAGGAACCTACGAGAACGAATACGTTAAAGAAGACGGCGTCTGGAAAATCAAGAAGCTGCATTACTACATGACCTACTACGTGGACTACTACAAGGGCTGGGATCAAGGCGGTAATCCGCCTCCCGGACCGATCGCGGGCTTTCCGCCGGATCAGCCGACCACCGTGCCGTACAAGCTCTATCCCGATGTCTTCGTTCCGCCCTACCACTACAAGAACCCGGTGACCGGCAAGTGACAATCCGACCAGGATTGTCATCCCGAGCGAGCGACGCGAGCCGAGGGATTTCTCTTGAAGTTGCAGGTGCCTTGGAACGGAGGCGCGACTAAAATGAAAATCCGAATCATTCAAATCATGGTTCCGCTGTCGCTGATTTGCCTGCTGCGGATCGCCTCTGCCGGCGCGGGGGGCGATAAGAACGCCGCCCTCGCGCCGCAGGTGGACGCCCTCAAGGCGCAGATCGCGCAAATCGCGCACCAGATCCAGAATTCTCAGGACGTCTTCGCCATCAACAATCTCCAGGATGCCTACGGCTACTACGTGGACAAAACCAAGTGGGACGAAGTCACCGACCTCTTCACCGACGACGGCTCGGTCGAAATCGGCCTGCGCGGGGTTTACAAAGGCAAGGAGCGCGTACGCGCTTACATGCACCACCTTGGAGACCTAAAGTATGGCACGCTGTTCAATCATTCGCAGCTGCAGCCCATCGTCACCGTTGATCCCGACGGGCTGCACGCCCATGGCCGCTTCCGCGCCTACATGCAAGTGGGCACGCTGGAAAAGCGCGCGCAGTGGGGCGATGCCATCTACGAAAACGAGTACCTGAAAGAAAATGGCGTCTGGAAAATCAAGAAACTACACGCCTACTTCACCTACTACGTGAATTACTACAAAGGTTGGGACCAGGGCGGCGACCCGCCTCCCGGCCCAATTCCCGGTCTCCCGCCGGACGAGCCGCCGACGGAGACCTACAAGCTCTACCCGGATGTCTACGTCCCGCCGTATCACTACAAGAACCCGGTCACGAACCGATAAGGTTCGTGACCCTCACAATCCGATGGCTACTTCAGTTTCGCGTACTCCGCTTTGGCTTCCTTCAAGATGGGGATGTCTGGGTCCGCGTCTTTCCACAGACTGAAGAATAGCTCGTATTCGTCGCGGGCTTTGGCGCGGAAGTTCTGTTGCACACTGGCAGATGTATTTGGGTCCGAGGCTTGCAGAACGTAAGCGCGGGCCACGCCGACGTGAGCAAGCGCGCCCATGGGGCAATTGAGAACGAGGCCGGGATGATCGAGGATTCGTTGAAACTCCGCGGCAGCGGCTGCGCCTTGGTGTGCGGCGAGATAAGCCTCGGCGCGGACCTCAATCGGAAAAAGGCAAATGTTGGACGGCAAGTAGAGTATGCCACCGAGATCAACTTCTGCCGTGGCCTGCAGTTCAGTTAGAGCGGCTGCGGGATTTTTCCTGGCAAGCTCGGCTGCGGCGCGAATGGTGGGTATCGCGTAGGACTGAACAACGGTGGCTTGCGGATACTGTTTGTCGAGATCTTGCGCGATAACTTGAGCGTGGATCGCGTCCCCGGCCCGGGCTTGTGCGAGGGCAGCGAGAAAGCCGACAGACTGGCTGCCCGGGGAAAGAGCGATGGCCGCGGCAGCCTGCTTGCGGGCATCGGCGAAATTGCCGAAGAGTCCTTCACGGTAAGCGCCGAGCGCCAGCCACGTTCCGGCGGCTTCTTTGTTGTCCGCGCGTAAGGCGGAGTCCGCTGCGCGGCGGGTGAGCTCGCGGGCTTTTGCTTGATGGCCGAAGTAGGCCTCGGTGTCCGACTGGGCGCCGAAAAGTTCGTGCTGAGAATCGGGCTTGTCGTCAAACCACGCCGCCTGTTTGGCCATGTCATCGGTGTTGTGGTCATTAAAGTCCACCTCGTAGGAAGCCAAATGAAGCGTATCAACGCCGGGCTTGCGAGCCAGGCCCCGATCGAGGACTTTGCGCGCCTCGCCGGGACGGTTCAAGTTCATCAGGTTTTGGCCTTCGTTGGCCATGCCGACCACGTCTCCCGGATTGATCAGGAGCTCCTCTTGTTGATATTGGAGGGCCTTTTCGTAGTGGCCGAGAGTTTCCTCAATCAGGCCCAGGTTTGAATAAGAAGCGTTTGAATTGGGATAGTTTTCGATCTGTTCCTGAAAAGCGCGTTCCGCTCTTGGCAGGTCACCCACGCCCAGGTAGTAGTAGAGCGCTTCGATCCGAATTTTCTCGCGCTGGCTCGTATTTTCGCGGAGCGCAAAGGCCTTGGAGAGAGACTCGGTGGCGAGCGCGGTCTCGCCCAGGTTGCTGTACATGACACCCATGGTGGCGTGAGCTTCCGCAAAGTCGGGATCGAGCTCAACGGCGCGCTGATAGTGACGCAGAGCGGCGGCGGTGCCTTCTCCATATTCAGCGCGCGCACCGAGGCTCATTTCGCGGAGGGCCTCGAACGAAGAAGTAGTCGCGCGCTCGAGCGGGACGTCGTATTTCTGAACGCTGGAGAGAGATTCGCCGAGGTCGCCGCGAAGTTTGGCGGCGGAATCGCCCAGGACGTCGAGCACTTTTTCTTTGCTTGCCGCCGTCGCTTGATTTTGAGCGATGACGTTGCCATCGAGGCAGTTCACCGCTTTGAGGCCGATGACAATTTCACTGCCCAGCGTAGCGACGGAGCCGGAGATGTAGGCCTTGCTATCAGCGCGTTGGCAGACTTCAGGAGCCAGCAGCGGAGTCAGCGGAGTGTCCGGAGGTTGTTTCATTAGTTTGAGCGTTGCGCTGACTTGTTGATCGGAAAGCACGTTGAGGAAAGGCGATTGGCTGAGTGCGACGGAGAGAGCTTGCTTGAGGGTGTCGTCAAAGACAGGATCGCCGGTCGTGTTGGTGAAATCCGTGAGGACGACGGTGTCGCGGTCGGTGAGCTTCGGCGCGGGGCGGAAGCGGAAGTATGCGGCGCCGGCGACGATGGCAATCAAGAGAATTGCAGCTGCGGCCAGGAAGAGATTGCGGCGGGACTTAGAGTGCGCGGGGGCGGCGCTTGCCGCGGGCGAGGAAGAAATGGCCGAGGCGTTCCGCCTGGTTTCGGTGGAAAGAGACGCAGCCACTCGGCCGGACTCGGTGTCGCGCTTCAGCCGTTGAAGGTCGGTCCGAATGTCGGAAGCGTTCTGGTAACGAAGCGTCAGATCTTTTTCCAAAGCTTTGTTGAGAATGCGTTCGAGATCGGGAGTGACTGCTGCGTTGAGGCGGACTGGCGCTACTGGCGCGTGATTGAGGATGGCGTCGAAGATTTCGGCGGAGCTGTTGCCGGAAAACGCGGGGCGACCGGTGCACATCTCATACAGCACAACGCCGAAGCTAAAGAGGTCCGTACGCGAGTCGAGTTCGCGGCTGCGGGCTTGTTCGGGGGACATGTAGGCAATCGTGCCGAGGATCGTCCCGGGGCTGGTGAGGTGTTCCTCTTTCAGCGCGGGAGAATCTTCGGCTGCGGTTATGGACGCGCCGGTTGGTGTGCGCGAACCGGTCTTGGCCAGCCCGAAATCGAGAACTTTGGCCTGGCCGCGGACGGTGACGAAAATGTTCGCGGGCTTGATGTCGCGATGGATGATGCCCTTGGCGTGAGCGGCATCGAGCGCGTCGGCGATCTCGATTCCGAGCGAGAGCAGAATGTCCAGTTCCATGGGACGACCGGCGATGCGGTGATTCAACGTCGCGCCTTCCAGAAACTCCATCGCAATGAATTCCTGGCCGTCTTGTTCGCCGATGTCGTAGATCGTGCAGATGTTCGGATGGTTTAACGCGGAAGCAGCCTGTGCCTCGCGGCGGAATCGTTCCAGGGCGGTGGGGTCGTGGAGCATTTCGGAAGGCAGGAATTTCAAACCCACCGCCCGGTGGAGACGCGTGTCCTCAGCTTTGTAAACGATGCCCATCCCGCCGCCCCCGAGTTTTTCGAGGATGCGGTAATGCGAAATGGTTTTTCCGATTAGAGATGAGAAATCTGCCATCTGCGCTCATCTTAGGTTTTGGCTGAAGGCAAGTCAACGAAGCAGGGCGACGTGCGCGCTCAGTCCTGACTGGCGCGCAGCGTACCCCTCGCCCGTCGCAGGATTTTGTGGACACGTGCCGTCCAACTCATGTTCCTTTGGAACACCGAAGCCCTCGGAAGCCTTCTTGGTCGTCCGCCCGCGCTACCATGAATCCAGTTCTGCATCGCGGACCCCTTTACGAAGTACTGCGAGTCCATCGAATGCCTCTCGAAAGTTTGACTTCGGGATTTTACAGCGCTGTCGGCGCAGCGCTTGAGCATGGGATCCGCTTTTGGATTTGCCTTACCGGAAAGCGCGTGGACAAGTCCGACGTACCATGGCTCAGCAGTCCGGTCGGGACGCGAGGGCGGATCGGGAACGAGTTTTATGGCCAGCTAGCCGAGAGGGAAGGATTGCGAATCGGCAAATCTGCCGATGCAGGCTTGCTGCCGAACTTTGACCTCCTGAAAGGGCCGCAATTCGATCCCGCACTCGTTCGACCCGAAATTCGCGACTTCTACGAGCATACCGCGCGCTTTCATCTCGAAGCCTGGAGCGAGACTGGACTGATCAGCAGCATTTTCATGTGGGGATTGGTGACCTTCGTCAGCCGCCGGATGGATCAGTTGAATTTCCCGCTTTCTCCGTTGGAGCTTTCGGCTGGGATGCGGAGCGAAGTCATCGAACTCGACGACGCCCAAACGGGGAAAAGGGTTTACACGGGCTGGCTCCGAACGATGGTCGCCACGGGCAAGATCATCTACGCCGGACTTTACTCCACGACGACTCCGCAAGAATACGCGGGGCCGTGCGTCAAAGTCAGTTTTCCGGTGCCACAGGAAGCTCAACAGTTATCCTTCGCCCCGAAGCTGCGGCCGATGGATCTTTCCGCCTGATCTCGCGAAATACACACTTCGGCGGACCCGGTTTCTACCGCATCGTCGAGCCGGGTTCGGGGAAATGGCGCGTGCGGTATATTCGGACACTGCACGAAATTTTCCATGTGTACGTGGACGCGGAGGGTATTCTCCGCACCGACCACATCATTCATTTCCTGGGTCTCACGGTCCTGCGCCTGCACTACAAAATCACACCCAAGCTCTGAAGTTTTTCTTCGGCCTGAACCCGCTGCGGTGAATCTTTATAACGCGGTGCGACATTCGACTCCGGGAAGGCCCGTCATAGTGAGCCACCCGCTTTTTCGACGATTGCGACGGGCAGGTTTCGCTTGCCTTGCTCGAACTGCGAGCGTACCGTAGCGCACATGAACTCTATACCAGCAGTCTGCGACGTATGCAAAAAGACGGTGGAAGCAACTCCGTTGCTCAAGGAAAACGAGCTCTGGTTGGCGCTGAATAAAGGTGACGAAATCGAAGTCATGCACCTCGCCGATGATGTTCATCACACGTGGAAGCTCACTGGACAAGATAAAGAGAGTCTGCGTAAGGCGCGGGCCGCGGGAGCAGCCTGACCCGTTCAGCTTGATTTCAACTTCCTTCTGGCGTCTCCGTAAGCCCTTCGCGGCTTGCGCTCGTTAAGTACTCTCTAGCGCACTTGTGCGCTGACTCCCGACTCGTCGGATGGCCTGACAGGTCTTTCCTGGGACTCCCTTGTCCGAGTCGTGCCGTGATCATGCCTTACGAAGATTCTCGGCTCGTCCGTCAGGACCCAACCGCACCGCAACTCACGGTGGGTTGTATACCAACGAATAACAAGCGTCTAGTTTGTGCACCTGTTTGCGCCCTCCGGCAAGACGATAGCGAGGTCAAGCGGACCGTCGCCGTAGTGCCTCAGCATTAATCAGGAACCGGGAACGGGCCGTGGGACGTGCAATGATACGAGGATAATCGTTCCGTCTATGGCGCTGATCCAGTGCGGGGTGTTTTCTGGAATGAAAATGAAATCGCCTTTGGCGATTTTCTGTTGCGTGCCTCCGTCAATCGCCGTGCCCGTGAGATTAGCTGGGTTCGTGCGCGTCTGATTAACGAGCGTTCCGCCCGTGACGATCGTGCCGGAACCATCGACGACATACATCAATTCCGCCTCTTTCTCGTGAACGGCGGCGAGGCCAACGGAAGCGCGATACTCGAGGTTCGCCATGTAAGGGGCGAGCTGGACGACGCGTTCGACGACGATGGGTTGGCCATCCTTCCGCTCGCTCTTGGCCTTTGAGATAAGCGATTGAATGTCTGCTGAAGAGCAGAAAGTCTTCATCGCCGTCACGGGATTGACGGCGGGTGTGGCAGGCTGCTGCGCGGCCGCAACGGCAGCCGTGCAAACGACAAGAAAAAGAGCGATGGAGATCTGGCGCACCGTGAACCTCCGACTTTACAGTTTGTCAAAATTACGCGGGCATCGTATCACAGGCCCGCAGGCAGCGATTGGGATGAGGCATTCCTCGTCTAAGAACTCGTTCCCGCGGCGCGCGGTCAATTCCCGATTAGTCGGATTCCCGGATATCTTGGTTCTAGAGCTCACTGGTGCAGTGAGCGCGTATGCCATGACTTGAGGATTAGTTGGCGGGTGGCTCAGGATTTGACGTTGGATTTTCCGGGTGCCCCACCCTTCGGTATCCCAAGGATTGGCCTTTTCGGATTTGCTACTGGACATGCTCGCCGGTAAGCGGGCACGGATCGGCGACCGTGGTCATGATCGTGGCCACGGCGTCTCTGGACTGTTCGGGCGTATATTTCTCAATTCCGTTTGCCTGATCCAGACAGAAAACCGGCGCGTCGGCCGGGTTGCCGGCGCTTCTTGGGACGGAGAGGACCACGTAGTTCGGTCCGTTGATTTGCGAGCATCGAATGAATTTGGTGTCGTAGTCGGATTCGCGCATCAGCGTTCCGAGCTCGGTGTTTCCGCCGGGATCGAAGCCCACCAGATACAGTTGGCACGCGTAACCCTGATCCGAATGCGCCGCGAGAAATTGGGTTTCCTGCGCGCTGATCAGATGCAGCGCCTGGATCACGCTCTCCTGTTGCCGGGCGCTCTTTGCCGGGTTCACCGCGTAGGGCTCGCCGTGCGCGATGCGCTCGGCGAGCGCAACTTGCGTTTGCGGGTGTTTGTCCATTTCGTGTCTGAAATCCTGTATGACGCCCAGTATTCCCAGAAAGAAAATTCCCAGGATAGCCAGCTGAATGTAGCCGAGGACAAGTCCGGCGAACGCGATACTCGTCCCTTTTTCGCGGCCCGCGCTTTTGGCGATCTGGCTGCGCGACACGTGCCCGAAGACAACGGCCGCAATCCCGAGCGGCGGTATCAGCGAGAGAAAACCGAGTATCAGGCTCACCACCGCCATTGTGTTCAGCTTCGGTTCGGATGCCTCTGGGCCGATCGAAGGCTGTGGCGGAGCGGAATTCGGCGCAGCAGGTTGCGCCGTCAGCGGTTTCGCGCACCCGAGGCAGAATTTGCGTCCTTCAGGATTGTCGTACGCGCAGTGTGGGCAATTCACGGCATCCTCCGCAGGTGGGCGATGCAAAAAGCTTATCACCCAACTTTGCCGCGAGCCGCCGGTCCGCGAGCGGGGTATGACTATAAATAACTGTTTTCTCGAGTGGCGGGTGGCCCAGGCTTCGGCGTTTGATTTTCGGGGTGTCCCACTTGTCCCGTCAGGGCGTTAATCAGGCACCAATCCGTTGGCGAAAGAATCCGCGCAGGCCCGGATTAACTTGCGACGGGCTGCGCGCGCAGCTTCATCACCAGGCCGGCAACTTCTTTGACGTTTGGAACGCCGTACAAACCCACCATGATTTGCGTGGTTCCGTTGTTCGTGCGCATCACGGTGTTTGTGCGGATCAACACATCACCCGTGCCGTCGGGACGCTCGCGGTGATCCACTTCGGCGATATCGCTGGGAATGATCGATCTCACGCTGCGGCTGGTGGTGCCGGCTATGAGCATCACGCGGCGATTGGTGACTGCATACACACCACTGCGTCCTTTGAGATACACCAATAGCGGCGACAGGATCAGTCCAAGACCGATGAGAAGAAATGGCAATGCGAAGAGTGGGAACACGCTGAAGCCGCTGGGCAAAGCATTGTGGTGGTTCGCCAAATTGTGCGTGTTGCGATAGGCGTTGCTCATCGAGACGAAAGCAAAGCCCGCGAACGGAATCCCGAAGAATGCGGCCGGCAGTGCCGACATGGCTGATGGGCTTGGATTGGCTGGCCCACTCCAAAGAAGGCTTTCGCCGCCTTGCAGTTCCGATTGAGCGCTAAGCTGCACGTCGCCTGGGTTCATTGCGTCCTCCTGATTCTGAAGAAATGTCGTTGAACCAATTTTAGCCACGTCGGAAGGCTTCTGTTCTGAGGATTCGCTGCTTTTTGCCTTACGAATTACTGGCCGGACGTACAGGTGATCCGGCTTTGCGACGCGCCGCTCTATCGAGCGAGTATCAAGACTTATCGGCATGCGGAACTCGTTGATTCAGCGCCTGAGTTCAAGCGATCTACCGGCCACGAACGAAGGCAAACACAAAGAAAAGATTATGGAGCGAGGGCCCGGAGCGTAACGCCGGACTGCCGGAGTGTTCGCGCAACCGTAGCGGCGATCTCCGGTGCTTCCGCAGTATCGCCGTGGACACAAATGGTCTGAGCGTTTACGACAATTTCCTTCCCATTGCACGCAACCGCGATCCCTCGGTTGGCGATGAGCAACGCCTGTTGGCCGGCCTCGGCGGGATCGAGGATCAGCGCACCCGGGAATTTGCGCGAGCGCAGAGTTCCGTCCGGCTCGTACCGCCGGTCGGCAAAACCTTCAGAGGCGACTCGAAAGCCGGCCTCTCGAAAAACGTCCAGCATCGGCGAACCAGCCAGGCCCACAAGTATGACATCGCGACTCCATCGAGCCACCCCGTTGGCAATTGCTTCCGCAACGGCAGGATTGCGCGCCGCCTGATTGTAGAGTGCGCCATGTGGCTTCACGTGACTCACATCAGCGCCACAAGCGGCGGCCACTTTGGCAAGTCTCTTCACCTGCTCGAACACGCAATCGGAAGTTGCTTCTGCGGACAGCTCCAACTCGACGCGACCGAAATTGAGAGGATCAGGATAGCCGGGATGAGCGCCCACTGCGATCTTCCGGCGAAGGGCTTGCTCAATAGTTGCCTTCATGGTGCGCTCGTCCCCTGCATGCCCCCCGCAAGCGACATTGATCGAAGTAACGGACGCCATCAATGACTCCTGCGTCCCGTCTGCAATGGATTCGGGCAACTCTCCCATATCGCAATTCAAGTCAATCGACTTCATTCCTGTATTAACCTCTCCGACGCTAGAAGCTCCTCCTGGTCTCTTAGTAGCGATCTTGCAGTCTCCAATTCGATTCGCTCAAACCGAATCTCATCTCGTGGGCGCAGCTGTCCCACCCTATGAATATCCGCCGAAATCACATTGGCAATCTTTGGATAACCTCCCGTGGTCTGCTGGTCCACGAAAAGAATGATGGGCTGGCCCCCGGCCGGTATCTGAACGGCTCCCAGCGAAACGCCTTCGGTGATCATCTGTCGCCCGGAACGCACTGGGACGGGGCTGCCTTCCAAACGTAGACCCGTCCGATTGGACTCTTCGGTGACACGATACGTACTCGCGTAGAACAACTGTCGGGATGACTCAGGAAACCAATCGCTCTGGGGGCCTATAGTGACACGCAAGATCTCGCGGCGCGATAAATCTTCGACGACTCGCGGAGCGACCGTTCTATTCCGGAAATAGTCCGTCGTCGGCACAATCTTCAGCACATCCCCTTTTCTTAATGGTCGGCCATTCAGGCCTCCTAGCCCCGTCAACACATGCGTGGACGCGCTGCCCAGCAAGCGTTTCACGTCAATTCCGCCTCGAACGCATAAATAGCACCGGGCTCCCGAGCGCGTTGGACCCAGGCGAAGAGTTTGACCGGGCCGCGCTTCAACCGACTCCCACAGTTCGACAGGCTTGCCATCCAGATCCGCCTCGAATTCGGAGCCTGTCAGAGCCACGATGGCACCCTCCGAAAACCGGAACGTGCCGCCGAGTAACGTCATCTCGAGCGCAGGTGCATCCTCGTTATTTCCGACTAGGCGATTTCCGAGCCGAAGTGAAATCGGATCAGCAGCACCAGCCGGAGCAACACCCATGGGGCCGAAGCCTTCACGTCCCAAATCCTGAACCGTAGTGAGTAATCCCGGAACCTGGACTTCTATCACCTTCACGTCTTCTCCAGTGCCGCAAACTGCTCGCGGGAGATTGGAGTAAACCGCACTCGGTCTCCAATGGACAACAGGCTCATGTCGTTTCTATCCGGCCGGAACATCGCGACCGGAGTGCGCCCGATCAATCGCCAGCCCCCGGGAGTGGCGAACGGATACACACCGGTTTGATCGCCCGCTATTCCAACGCTGCCGGCTGGCACGTTCCGTCGTGGGGAGCTCAAACGCGGCGTGGCCAGCTCCTTCGGCAACCCACCGAGATATGCGAACCCGGGCACGAACCCCAGAAAGAAAACGGTATAGGCTGCCGAAGTATGTAGCTCGATTGCTCGAGACGGTGTTATTCCGTGCATCGAAGACAAATCCTCAAGGTCTGGACCGAAGTCGCCGCCGTAACAAACAGGAATTTCCAGCAAGCGCGGTTCCGGGAGACGGACGTCCTCGATCCGGTCGAGATATCGCCGCAGAATCACCTCCAGTTCGTCTTGCCGCAGTGTGAGCACATCGAATTCGACGAGCAGCGAGGTGTAGGCCGGATGAAGGTTACGAATGCCTTTAACTGGCTTCGACTGAAGCAGCCAGAGCAATTTCATAACACGTTGCGATGCTTCGAGTGTGATCTCCTGGCCGAAATAAACGAGGAGCGATTGATCGCTCGCGGTTTGGAATCGCGTCCCGTCGGCCACCGGAGTCACCATGCTAACGGGAGTATAAAGCACGTAGAACGCGCTGGAGTATCAAAGGGTTGTCTGTTCGTGGGTCGGAAAGTATTGAAAACTCGAGGCTGCATCCACCAGAAACCACGAGCGCGGTTTCAACTCAACTCCTGATCAGTCGCATTACCGGTAACTTGGGTACCACAACCCACTTTTCCGGTCAGCGCGTTCTACTTCTCTTTAATGCTGCTTTCGATGGGCCTGATCATGAACGCCGCGACTTTGCATTCGCCGCCCGCGGATTTCCAGACTCGTAGATACGCGGTCTGGAACGTGACGTGTTTGCCCGTTTTCTGATCCTCATAGCTCATGTTGCCGCTGCCGTACTCGTAGGCCATGTCTCCGGAATTGGCCACAACGATTCGCTGAGGATGATCGGCGCTGGTTTCGTTCTTTCTGGGCTCTGTGGTTTCCGCCTTCGTAACCTCACTTTCGTGTTCCGCTTTGCCGATCAGGGGCTTGTCGAACGCTCCGCTCCAAAAAAAGCTGTCATCGGAGTATTTCGCGCTCGGTTTCTGAGCGGCGTCTCGAATTTTCTGTTCAGAGCAAACGGGAGCCTGAGCCATTGTGGCGCTTGGTATGAGCAGAAGAACTAGGAACAAAAAGTTGTGGCGCACAGGACTTCACCTCGCGGGAACTGGAATTTTACGCAGGACTATACCCACCGCCTTCGCCGCGATTCTAACCTAAAACGGGCCGTTGATCCGCAATGGGCTGCCCGAAACAGGCCAAGAGCATGATTAGTCGGATCACCGGGCGAGTTCGTAATGGGACCCACATTTCCGGTTGATGTCATAACGACGTCGGCCTCGCGACGGCCCGAGTAGACTGTTCGGTGTTCACCCCAACAGTGCTCGGACCGAAGGAGGCCGAGATGAGAATTATAGGATGTGATTTACACGCTCGCCAGCAAACGTTGGCGATGCTGGACACCGAAACCGGAGAGATGGTGAGAATGACTCTGCTGCACGAAGGCAACAACGTGCGGGAGTTTTATTCCACGCTTCCACGTCCGGTGCGTGTGGGAATCGAAGCCATGGGATCGATGCAGTGGTTCGTGGACCTGATGGAAGAGCTGGGAATCGAATGCCAGGTCGGTAATCCGGCAGTGATTCGGGCGGCCGAGCCGCGGAAGCAGAAACATGATCGGCGAGATGCCGATTTGATTCTGACACTGCTGGTAGAAAACCGCTTTCCAGCGATCTGGCTGCCGTCCAGGGAGCTGCAGGATCTCCGGGCCCTGTTGCGACACCGTCATCAGTGGGTACGAATGCGGACGCGCGTACAGAATGCGCTGCAAGCGATAGCCTTGGCGAATGGTTTACGACGAGGACCTTCCCTGTGGAGCCACGAAGGACAACACACGATCGCATCGTTGCCGCTGGCTCCCCATACGGCCTATCGAAGAAACGAACTGCAGGCCATGTACGAGAAGTTCGAATCGGACATCGAGAAACTAAACAAACAAGTCCAGGAGCAAGCCGGCGAGCGTCCGGGAGCGAGACTGCTAATGACCCATCCCGGAGTGGGGCCGGTCACGGCGTTGGCGACCGACGTATTCCTGGGCGATCCGAAGCGGTTCACTGACGGTAAGGCACTGGCCAGTTATGTGGGGATCATTCCGAGAGAATACTCCAGCGGAGGTCGACAGAAGTTCGGCGGGCTGAGCAAACAAGGGAATCCGTTGCTGCGATTTCTCTGGGGTGAGGCGGGAGCCCACGCGGCACGCCGGGATCCGGAGTTGCAGCGATTCTATCGTCGCAAGATGGTCCAGAAAGGTTTGGGGAAAGCGAGAATGGCAGTGGCTCGCAAGCTCGGGATTCGGCTCTGGATCATGTTGCGGAACGAGATCAGCTATAACGAGTTCTGTCGTCGTGGACAGAAGAACAGCGGTGCCGCCTGTGCAGGGATGCCTGGAACGCCCTATGGTGCGACAAGTCACCGACCGGTTGATTAGGCTACCTGCCTCCCTACGGGGAGTTCGAATAACTCATCATGGTCGAGAGTGACCGAAGAGATGGTTGGTGGGCAACACCGAACCGATGAACCGAGAACGGGCTGAGCACGTACGGGTGAACAGGAGAACAGGATCGACACAGAAAGACGCCATTCGTGCGTCGGCGGAGACGTGTGCTCAAACCCAGTGACCAGCTGAGAATAAAACTCTTGCAAGGGCCGGCGTCGTTAGAGATAGGGCGTTACTCGGGCACTTTCCACCGCAGAAACACGCGAACTCCTAAAACGTGACGACGCCCGAAATCTGCAGTGTGTATCCCTGGCAGGTAGATCTGCAGTCGAACTCGTGAAAGTTCTTAACGCCAATGCTCACCTTCTGCTGAGGTAACATCGCGTTTGCCGCGAATCCGCGAGCGTAGACCCTGTAGCGTGCCGCTGCTTCTTCCCAAGTGATGGGTGGACCCCGTTTGTCCGTTGTTTGCCATTGTCCGTAGCCCGCTAACCCAAGCTGTTGGCTATCGTCCATGGCCAAACGACTATCGTGCGCTCGCGTCGAGGCGGCGGTTTCTCAGCGTTGGGGAAGCCCCCGGCCCGTGCCGGGGGCTCTTGCTCATACGACGGGATAAGGCTTAGCGGCTGACCTGGACGCTGGTTGCCCCGGCGCCAGGGCCGCTCATGCGGGCGCCTTCACCGTTGGAGACAACCTTGACCCAAAGCGAGTCCTTGCCCTTGTAGTACGAGGTGGCGCTGGCCTTGCGCAGCGCATCGAGGCTGTCCTGTGGCGTACCCGAGTCTGCAGTGGCGAATCCTGGCAGCTCGAAGATCACCCACGAGCCGCTATCCAGTTCGCTGAGGCGCAGTGCCACGGACGGCCTTTCGGTGGTCACCTTGATCTCGGTGCCGGCGCGTATGTTGGTTTCACCGGTTAGAGTGAACTCCTTTCCATTGCGGCTGACAATCACCGGCGGCTGGGGAGGTCCGCTGGGCCGGCCAAACGGTGCGCCGGGACCGCCACGACCTGCCGCTGGGGCAGGATAGGCGCCTGGGCCAGGACCGGTGGCTGCGCTGGGACCGGCGGCTGGGCTAGGATAGGCGGGTGCGGCGGGACCGGCCGCTGCGGTTCTGGCAGGGCCTGCGCCGGGGGCACCTCCCCCACCGGGGATACCGGGGGCACCGCCGCTGCCGTCGGGGGCGACAACAGCAAAGCGTCCAACATCGCCCTTGCACACGGCGGCATTCCAGGCCGGCTTGATCTCACAGGCGTCGTCAATGGCCATTCCGTCATTTTCGTCATTGATCAGAACGTAGGAGTCCGGAACACCGGTGACCGAGCCGTCCGCGTCGTGGAACACTGCGGTCTTGTAGCTCCCATTGCCGTAGTCATCGTTGGTCCACTTGTTCTCCATCGGTGGGAAATACACCGGCTTGGCGTTGATGAATTTGGCGCGCTGTACGGTGTTGTTGGAGCTCATTCCGAAGCTGGTATAGAGTAGGTAAGAGATCGCTCCGGTCTTGCGGGTGGAGTTGTCCTGGTAATTCACGAAGGTGTCGTTGTCCAGTTCATGACGGTAATCGTAGAACTCATAGCCGCGGATCGGGAAGTCCGGAAGTCCGGGCTCCGGCAAGCTGCGGCCGTAAGCAATCTCCGCCGGCGTGCTGGGGTTGCCGACGTTCTCAGTCTCCCCAACGAACAGCGAGTCAATCACCCGTGACGTAAAGTCGGAGCGGCCGAAGTTGCCGGACGCATGCGTGTAGCCGATGGCGTTGTCGGCCAGCTTCAAGTTCTTGAAGGTGTCCATCTCACCCCGGGCCCACATTCCGCTATTCCGGTTCTTGTAGCTGGTGAAATCCTCGATGACCGTCTCCACGATGGGGCTGTTCGCGTCAGCCGGATTGGCCAGGGCCATATGGCCGCCGGGCCCGAAATGGCCATTGGGTTGAGGGCCGCGGTCGAACATGAAACCGTCAAAGTTCGAATGCGCGGTGTTGCCCTTGAACTCCCGCACCCGGGTTCGGCGTGGCCAGGTTGTCTTGCTGACTTCCGTGCCTTCGAACGCTCCCGTCGGGTGCTGCGGCAATGCCAACCAGAAACCCGTCGCCTCGGACCCCGCGGCCACGTTGTCCCGGAAGATATTGTCCGGATTGGTGATCCAGAAAGTCGAAGCTGTGTTGTCGGAAGGGATCAGGATATCCTTGGCGCTCTGCCCGGCCGGATCGAAGACCTTCTTGCCCTCCGATCCAATCGGACCGAGGTTTGTCGGAACACAGGGTTTGCCGTCAGGATGACACTTGGTCATCATTCCCAGGTTGTGGATGAACTGGTTGCCCGTTTCGACGGCGTCTTCCAGGAAGTAGCAGTGACCCACGGTGTTGAAGGCCACGTTGTTTTCCACTCGCACGTTATTGGTGCCATGCACCGTCACGCAGCGGCTGTAGGTGTCGTGGATCGATGAATTTTCGATGTACTGCCCTTGGCCGTCGCCGACCAGATGCCAGTGGATCGGATACCGGGCCAAATGCATGTTCTGACCCATCCGATTCAGTTCGACGCCGGAGACATACATTTTAGACCCGGCCATCGCCATGATATGCCCCCCGAAGTAGGAGCGTTCTGCGTCGTCCGAAGCCTGGATAAGAATATTTCGCGTCAGCAAGCCGACTTCACCACGCTCGTCTACGCCGAACGTGATTTTGCCGAAATGCATGTATTTTAGGGGCTGATCAAGCGTGATCGCGTTCCCTGCAATGGCGGCGATGGTTCGCTTCTCCGCCTGCGTGGAATCGAAGTCGGTTGACGCAAGGACGATCACGTCCCCTTTTCGCCAGCCACTGGCATTCAATACTTCGATCCTGGCGCTACCGGCCTGGGCTGTTCCAGCGAGTTTGGTCCAGGAATTCGTCCGGTCACCATGCAGGTTCAGGGTTCCGCCCGCGATCATGATCCCGCGGTCGTTACCAGGGACATTGTCGGTGAGGGTGATGGTCGCCTGGCGCGTGTGGGATTTGGCTTCGGTGCCGATTTCCAGTTCCCCTTGCACGACGATCGACTCGGTGGTCAGCTCGATGTCGGCTTTGTTCGAGAAGCTGAGTTTGCCTTCGATTCGCAAGCCGCCCAGCGACGGCGGACTGACGTCGAGGAGCACATCCTTGCCTTTTTCAATGGTGACTGTGTCCCCTGCGCTGGGCACCTTCCGGTCTGGCCAAGTGGCAGGATTGGACCAGAGCTCCTGCTTGACCGCGGGCGATCCTTTTTCCTTAGCCGTCGCAACGACGTCGAATGCAATGACGAGGAAGAAAGCTGGAACGAGCAACGCAAAAAGGAACGGGCGATATTGTCTTCTCATTTCATCACTCCTTCGTATACAAACGTGACCCCGCATCTTCGCGGCGCGCGGATCTTCGCGCGATTACGCTCTCCTCGGAGCTCATGAGGCTGCATTATAGCTCCTCTGTCGCCTACTGAGCGAACGCCGCTTTGGGTCGATATACCCTGTTGGCATCGTAACAATCGCAAGTGGATTATTTCTTGTCGCACCATTAGTGGCGAAGTTCGCTTTATATATCAATGATCGTGCGCGGAGCAAGGTGTAGGTTGAATCTGATTTCTCCGTAGAGACCCGCAGTCGAACGTAGCGCTTTAACAGTAACGCCTGGTAACTCGGATAACCGGACAGGTGGCTACTAGTGTGCTGTCCCATAAATAACTGGTCTTAGTATTGCTGGGAATATAGGCATCCCCGGTGCACAATGGAGGTGCCTATGGCGATGGGACGACCGAAGGCAACGTTGGTTTTGGATTCGGAGCTGCGTGAACAGCTGGAAAACTTGGCTAACTCACGTTCTCTTCCGGCCGGCATGGTGCGTCGAGCCAAGATTATCCTGTTGAGCGCTTCTGGAAAGAACGACCGAGAGATTGCCCCGCAACTGGAGACGAGCCGGAACACGGTAGGCCTGTGGCGACGGCGGTTCCTGGCACGGGGGGTGTCAGGACTCTACGAGGAGTTACGCCCAGGCCGTCCCCGCCCGATTAGCGACGAGCGAGTTGCCCAATTAGTTCGCAAGACGCTGAAGTCGAAACCCAAAGCCGCAACGCACTGGAGTATTCGGCAGATTGCCGACGAGACCGGAGTATCGAAATCGACAGTGCACCGCATCTGGCAGGCGTTTGGTTTGCAGCCACATCGACAAAAACTTTTCAAGCTATCGAACGATCCATTTTTTGTAGAAAAAGTACGGGATATTGTAGGGTTGTATTTGAATCCCCCTGAAAATGCTGTGGTTCTGTGCGTAGATGAGAAGAGCGGAATTCAAGCATTGGAACGCACCCAGCCGATGTTACCGCTGGGATTGGGCTATGTGGAAGGAGTGACTCACGATTATCGGCGTCACGGAACTACCACGCTGTTTGCCGCCCTGGACACGGCCAACGGCAAAGTGCTCACGAAATGTCGACAGCATCACCGGCATCAGGAATATCTGAGTTTTCTCCGGGAGATTGAGAAGAATGTCCCGAAGAACTTACAGGTGCATATCGTCGTGGATAATTACGCCACGCACAAACATCTGCGAGTTAGACGCTGGTTCGCCACACGGCCACGGTTCCACGTACACTTCACCCCGACCTATGCCTCCTGGCTCAATCAGGTGGAAATCTGGTTTAATCGCATCACGCAACAAGCTCTTCGTCGGGGAACGTTTAGCAGCGTGAAAGATCTGGTCGAGAAAATCGATCACTACGTCAAAAATTCCAACCGTCGGGCACGGCCCTTTGTCTGGACCGCCACAGCGGATTCGATCTTCGCTAAAGTCGAACGACTATGTAAAGGTATTTACGGGACAGCACACTAGTACCCACTTGTCCGGTTGATGTCATAACGACGCCGGCCTCGCGACGGCCCGAGTAGACTGTTCGGTGTTGACCCCAACAGTGCTCGGACCGAAGGAGGCCGAGATGCGGATTATAGGATGCGATTTGCACGCTCGCCAGCAAACACTGGCGGTGCTCGATACAGCGACCGGGGAGGTGATGGAAAAGACGTTGGCACACAGTGGCAGTGACGTGAAGGAGTTTTATTCGAGGCTGCCAGGGCCGGTGCGTGTAGGAATTGAAGCAACGGGAACGATGCAATGGTTTCTGAGCCTGATGGAGGAGCTGGGGATCGATTGCCAGGTTGGCCATCCGGCGAAGATTCGAGCGGCCGAACCACGGAAACAGAAACATGATCGGCGAGATGCGGACCTGATCCTACAGCTGCTGGTAGAAAACCGCTTTCCGTCGATCTGGCGGCCATCGAAGGAACTCGTGGATCTGCGAGCCTTGTTGTTGCACCGACATCAGTGGGTGCGCATGCGGACACGAATACAGAATGCGCTGCAGGCGATAGCGCTGGCGAATGGTTTACGACGAGGCGCTTCGCTATGGAGCCAAGCCGGGCAGTGCGCGATTGCGTCGTTGCCGCTCGCGCCACATACCGCTCATCGGTGCAGTGAGTTGCAGGCGATGTACGCGAAGTTCGAGACCGATATCGAGAAGCTGAACCAGCGAGTCGGGGAGCAAGCTTGCGAGCGTCCCGGAGCAAGGTTGCTGATGACTCATCCAGGAGTGGGGCCGATCACGGCGTTGGCTACGGACGTGTTCCTGGGCGATGCAAAGCGGTTTGCTGACGGCAAGGCGCTGGCGAGTTACGTGGGGATCATTCCGAGTGAATACTCCAGCGGAGGTCGGCAGCGGCTCGGCGGCCTGAGTAAGCAAGGCAATCCGTTGTTGCGGTTTCTGTGGTGTGAGGCGGCAGCACACGCGGTGCGTCGGGATCCGGAGTTGCAGCGATTCTACCGCCGGAAATTAGTTCAGAAAGGTTTGGGGAAAGCGAAAGTCGCTGCCGCCCGAAAACTCGGAATCCGGCTGTGGATCATGTTGCGGGACCAGATCGACTATCACGAGTTCTGTCGTCGTGGACAGATGCAGCAGAGGTTGGGTGATGCCTGTGCGGGGATGCCTGGAACGCGCTATGGTGCAACGAGTCACCGGCCGATTGATTAGGCTACCCGCCTCCCTACGGGGAGTTCGAAGTACTCATCATGGTCGATGGTGACCGAAGAGATGGTTGGTGGGCAACACCGAACTGATGAAGCGAAAGCGGGCCGAGCAAGTTGGGGTGACACGGATGAATGGAAGCAAGGGAGACACACGCCGTTCGTGCGCCGACGAACACGTGTGCTCAAACCCAGTGATCGGCAGAAGAAAGAACTCTTGCAAGGGCCGGCGTCGTTAGAGATAGGGCGTTAATCGGGAGTTGAGTGTTCCCCATCAGCTTTTTTTCCTATATAACAGGCAGCCCGCTGAAACGCAACAAATGCGGTAATCTGAAGTGCTCGGATAGTCCGGAACAGGTGCTGGCAACAATTAGCTACAAGACAACCCCCCGATGCGGAGGTATTGTGCAGTTTCATCTGAGCGGATTCGAGCCGGGCGATCCCGAGATCGCAGATCCGTCTGAGCGATATCCCGCCTCGGGCGCACAGGATTCGGTCCCCGGGGATGTCGATGTCCTGATCGTGGGCTGCGGACCGGCGGGTTTGACGCTGGCGGCGCAATTGTCCGCGTTCCCGGATATTACGACCTGCATTGTCGAACAGAAGCCGGGCCGGATGCTCCTCGGCCAAGCCGACGGCATCGCCTGCCGCACCATGGAGATGTTCCACGCGTTTAACTTCAGCGAGCGCGTGCTGAAAGAATCCTGCTGGATCAACGAGACGACGTTCTGGACGCCGGACAACAAAAAGCCCGAGAACATCGCCCGCAGTGGCTGGGTGCAGGACGTCGACGACGGACTGTCGGAGTTTCCGCACGTCGTCCTGAATCAGGCACGCGTGCACGATTTCTATCTCGACTTCATGCGCCGGTCGGCCGCAAAAGTGAAGCCGTATTACGCGCGGCGCGTTGTGTCCGTTCAGCCGGCGGCGGGTCGTGGTGAGCGGGCGATCGTGACGCTCGAGCGGGGCGACCCCACGCACCCCGGACAGACGGAGACGGTCAGTGCGCGCTACGTGGTCGGCTGCGACGGCGCGCGCAGCACGGTGCGCACGTCGATCGGCCGCGTGTTGAGCGGCGATTCGGCCAATCACGCGTGGGGCGTCATGGATGTGCTGGCGGTCACCAACTTCCCGGACATCCGCCGCAAGTCTCTGATCCAATCTGCTCATGAGGGCAGCATCATTATCATCCCTCGAGAAGGCGGATATCTCGTCCGCCTGTATGTCGAGCTGACGAAACTCGAAGTCGGCGAGCGGGTCGCGAGCCGCAATACCACCCTCGACGATCTGATCGCGAAGGCGCGGCGGATTCTCAACCCCTTCATGCTTGAGGTGAAAGAGGTCCCCTGGTGGTCGGTCTACGAGATTGGCCAGCGCTTGGCCGACAAGTTTGACGACGCTCCCGAGGGCGAGATCGCGACGCGGCTGCCCAGTGTGTTTATCGCTGGCGATGCCTGCCACACCCATAGCCCAAAGGCGGGGCAGGGCATGAACGTCTCAATGCAAGATGCGTTCAATCTTGGGTGGAAGCTCGTCGCAGTCCTGCGCAGGCGGTGCTCGCCATCGCTCCTGCACAGTTACTCTGCGGAGCGGCGAGCCGTCGCCAAGGAATTGATCGATTTCGATCGCGAGTGGGCCGCACTGCTAGCATCAACACCTGGCGAGGGCGGAGGCGCGGATCACGCAAGGACCCAGGAATATTTCGTGAGGCACGGGCGCTATACGGCGGGAACTGCGACGCACTACCGCCCGTCGATCCTGACCGGCCCATCGGATTGCCAGCACCTGGCCGAAGGATTTGTTGTTGGGAAACGCTTCCATTCTGCACCGGTCATCCGTCTCGCGGACGGGAAGCCGCTTCAGTTGGGCCACGTGATTAAGGCAGATGGGCGCTTTCGGATATTCGCGTTTGCCGGCGCAGGGGATCCAGTGGCCGCAAATTCCGCGATCCGCAGGCTGTGTGACTTTCTCGCCACGGCCCCTGAATCTCCGGTGCGGAAGTATACGCGCTCCGGCGAGGATATCGATGCGGTGATCGATGTCCGCGCAGTGTTCCAGCAGGCGCATCGCGAGCTCGCCATTGAGACTATGCCAGCGCTGCTACTCCCTTCGAAAGGACGGCACGGACTTCACGACTACGAAAAGATGTTCTGCCCCGATCTCAAGGGTGGCCAGGACATCTTTGCGATGCGCGGCATCGATCGGGAGGCGGGATGCATGGTCGTGGTACGACCGGACCAGTATGTCGCGCATGTGCTGCCGCTGGACGACTACAGGCAGCTCGCCGCCTACTTCGATGGCTTCATGCTGCCGGGCTGATGAGCGCGCCTAACGCTAGAGGTTCAACTGTTTTGGGTCCATGATCGCTCACCAAGGGCACGAAGGATCACAACGAATCATTCTTCGAACCAGACGTCCGCCGTGAACATGCCCGATTAGTTGTGCCGGTTCAGACGGTCGATGCAACACCATCTGGTATAAAGCAGTTTTCAAAGGTGGTGTTTATGAAACAAGGAAGGCGGTTTGGGCTTTCGGCGGAGCAGAAGAGCGACGTGTGGCGTCGTTGGAAGGCAGGGCAGACGTTGCATGAGATCGGGCGTGCTTTTGGGAAAGAACATTCCTCTATTCGTTGTTTGGTGTCGCGTCACGGTGGGATTGCTCCGGGGGTGCGGCGGCGTGCGCTCCTCGCGCTCACGCAGCGTGAGCGCGAGGAAATCTCCCGCGGGCTGGCCTCCGGTTCCTCGATCCGTGAGATTGCCAAATGTTTAGAGCGAGCGGTATCGACCGTGAGCCGGGAGGTCGCACGGCACGGTGGCCGTCCGGCGTATCGAGCCAGTCAAGCCGACGGCGAAGCCTGGCAGTCGGCCTTGCGGCCCAAGCGCTGCCTTCTTTCCATCAACGTGAAGTTGCGGAACATCGTTGCGGGTAAACTGATTCTGGACTGGTCGCCGAAGCAGATTTCCGGCTGGCTGAAAACCCAGTATCCCGATGATGAGAGCATGCGTGTGTCCCACGAAACCATTTACCGAAGCCTGTTCATCCAAGCGCGTGGAGTGCTGAAAAAAGAGCTTATTGCGCACCTGCGGACCAAACGTCGCATACGCCGGTCGCGGCACTCTCGTATTTTTAAGGACGCGCGCGGTCAAATCCCCGAGGCCATCTCCATTAGGGAAAGGCCCGCAGAAGTGGAGGACCGCGCCATTCCGGGTCACTGGGAGGGCGATCTCCTGCGCGGCTCAGGGAACAGTCACATCGCCACCTTGGTGGAACGCCATTCGCGCTTTGTCATGTTGATCAAGGTAGCTAGCAGAGATACGGTGGAGGTTGTGGGGGCATTGAGTCAACACGTTCGTAAACTTCCCGCAACCCTGCGGCGCTCGCTGACCTGGGACCGCGGACTGGAGATGGCGAAACACAAGGACTTTACGGTGGCCACGGATGTGAAAGTCTACTTCTGTGATCCGCAGAGTCCCTGGCAACGTGGCTCGAACGAAAACACCAACGGGCTCTTACGACAATATTTCCCGAAGAAAACCGACCTGTCCGACTATACCCAGTCGGATCTGGACAAAGTGGCGCTGCGTTTAAATCAACGCCCACGAGAGACTTTAGGTTTTCAGACTCCTGCGAGTAAACTTCAAGAAAGTGTTGCGTCGACCCATTGAGACCACCTGGATAACCGGACAAGCCGCTACTAGCGTGCTGTCCCGTAAATAATCGAACTAACTCGTCTCTGCCAATTACCTGTCGGAATTACACTTATTGCGTTTCGCGCAGCAAAGATACTTTCCGGACGCCACACTAATACCCAGTGCCCAAAAACCTCTCCCTGCCTACAATCCTAGTCTGACCGCCTGTCGGAATCATTGACGATTCGCTTGCCCAAAAGTGCGTCTGGGCCTCCTCAGAAAGAACTGTTCTCGGGCACCGAAGGAACTTAAGAGGGGGCTGACGACGAAAGCGGATTGATCGAACGAGGAATATCGGGATGCCCGACAATTCCAATCATGCTCGTATCGCGTCTCAGTCGTTGTTACTTCGAGGTGCAGGCAGAGGAATTCCACCCCGAGGCATCGGGAAGCTTTTTGAAATGCGAACTAGTAATGAACGGCTCAGACAAATATTGAGGATCGGTGACAATCGTCGTGACCACAAGCCACATCTGTTCATCGGGCGCTTTAAAACTATCGAAAAACTCCTCAACCATAGCGTTCGCACTGTAGGGGACTCCGTTCTTTCGTAAGTACCCCGGGCGTAATTGCGTGGTAATGACTTTCAGATAGCCCTCTCGTGTCGCGCCTCCGCCGGGCGCCGCCCCGAATCCTCGTAGATTCGCACCGCCCTGCTGTCTAAGGCCTTCCCAGGTAGCGACCGAGTAGCCCTGCCATTGTGGAATTGCGGGCTGCGGGGCCGATTCCCCGAAATGAAACAGGCGAGTTTGCGTTCCGGCATCTATATCAATGCGCAAGGTCGAGTCATTTTCCCAGGTAATGTGGAGATGGGCGGGCACCCGCATAATGGCGGCCGCGCCGTATGATCTGCACTGATTGCCGCTGGCCTCGTCGCTTGCGGGATCCCATGTGTCGGCAACCCGCTTGCCTTCGGAATTCAGAGGCACGCTCGAATAATCACCCTTGTCCGGCGTAATCATGCGATAGCGCCAGTCCTCGGTGACGACGGAAACCCAATAGCCAGTGAGATCGAGCGGCGCAATCGATCGCGCATTGGCGGGGCGTTCCGGGGGAGGATAGCCGAACTGGGCCACGAGCTGAGCAGGTAGCGCGAGCGATAGCGCCAGCACAGCCATCGCCAGCACAATCGGTTTGCGTTTCACCAATCCTCCTGTCCGAGAAGCCGCGGGTGAATCACTTGGCGAAGCCTCCGCTCGATCTAGTGTTTCTCGCTTAGACTCCGATACACGGCCTCGACGAACATTTCAGTAGTCCAAGGACCCTTGTTTGTGCCGTAGATCGGGTCGTAATCCATAGTCGGTTTGGCTGCTGTCACCTGCTCCAGCGTCATGCCCTTGTTCACCATGTCCTGAATGCGGTCTCGGATAATCGTGACCATTTCCTGATACACGACAACGTCAGCCTGATCGCAAAGACGCCCGTGGCCGGGGATCACCATCGTGCCGCCTTCATCTTTACTCTTGTCGTCCGCCGGGACGGTCAAATCGAGAAGGCGGTTGAGACCCGCGAGAATGGCCTGAATACTGCCGCCTCTTTTCAGGTCGATAACCGGGTAGCTGTCAGTCCGAAAAATATCCCCTGCGCTCACGACATCCGAACGACGAAAATAGACCATGCTGTCACCATCGGTGAGGCCCGGTTGGTGAAAAACTCGAATGCTTTCACCGTTGAACCAAAAGCTTTTTTGAGGCACCGTGTACGTGTCGGTGGGCCACGCACCCTGGGGCACAGCTGGCTGATTTCCCTTGGGCATGCTCATTCGGTCGAGTACGGATTGAAATGCGATTACCGCCGCGGTGTCACCCGCACTTGCACCGATATCGCCCACAACGTTCCCACCCGTTATCGTACTGCCGGCCTTCGCAAGACTCTCGTTTCCGCCTGCGTGGTCCGGATCATCGTTCGTATCAATGATGTAGCGAATCGGCTTGTCGGAAAGACTTCGCACGGCAGCCAGGAGGTTATCGCTCATTTTGGCGAGCCCAGTATCCACGAGAAGCACGCCCTCATCGCCTACCTGCACGGTGATGTTCGCGCCGTCACCGACTAGCATGTACACGTTGCCCTGCACCGGCCATACGTGGACTTCTGCATTGGCTGCGTTCCCGTTCTGCTGAGCATTCACAGATGAACGCAAAAGGAATACCGACATAAAAACGGTGATTGTAACCGTGAGGAGCGACCCAAGAGATTGTGAAGTGTTAGACACTTTTTTCTTTATCGGTCTGAGTGCTTCCCCGCGGGTCGCGGAATGGTTTTCATGGTCTTTAGCTTTATTTGGTAATCGGGGTACATCGTTTCCGCACCGCCCCTGGCCGCCTCCGGCGGGATTCCGTATTCGGCTGGGAACTCGTCGAGAAACGGGTTCGTCCCCGGCAAGTGGTTGGGCACAAAGCCCAACGGCCGATCGATCTCGTCTACAACCTCGCAGGGATACGGTGCAAGCTGTTGTTGCGGAGCGCTAACGAAATCCGTTGTGCGAATGAACGGCTCGGTGAGATAGGCCGGGTCGGAAATAAGAACCGCCACGGTAAGGTAATCTCCATGGCGCAGGAAGTATGTTGTTACGACGGCATTTGCGCTGCGAGGAATTCCGTTTCGTCGGATCCAACCTTCTTTCAGGTGGTCGGTCGTAACCGTGAGAGTATCCCCCTGCCATTTCCCGGTGGAAAAGCCCTGCCATGTGTGAGGCGCGTAGGGAGGGGGATGCGGCCGGCCATCCATGTAAATTGTCTGCTCGGGAGATTGCCAGGAGATGTGGGTGTGATATGCGATGAGTTTTTGGGTTTGTGGGTCCACCTCCTTCCAGATTCGGAGCAGCGCCGGTCCTCGCCACGCGTAGTCGGAGGGATGTGGCCTGCATTGGTTCTCAGGCAGTTCTAGCAGAGTGGCAACCCACGTATCCCCTCGGAGGCGCGCCGCATCGTTAATGGGCAATCCAAGATAGTCGCCGATTTCGGGGCCAGGAACTCGTTCAGGTTCATCCTCGTGAAAACGATTTTCCCATTCGCCGCTCGGATCGGTTTGGGCGAGCGCCGGGCCACCTAGCAGCATCGCCATTAGGAGCGGGAGGCCCAAAAATATGAATCGGTTGACATTACTCATACCCAACTCCTGCGGTGCGCGAGGCGATGGAACACCCGAACGTGATACTCCGTGCGCCATCGCTGCGGACGCCCAGAAAGAATAACTCCTCTGTTCGTCTTGGTACACCCAACCGGGAATCCACCAATACCATATGCTCGATCCAAACTGCTTGCAGAAACTCCACTTGAATAGACAGATTCATGACTTTGTGACTGGCGGGGGTAGCTCGCCAGCATGCCGGGATCTTCGAATCGCAAGTCACGAATCTGTTCACCGCAGTGGCGTTCCTGCAAGCCGGAGATTGAACGCTTTGCTAACTTAGATTTCCGCGATCAGGATCGAAGGAGCTGTCGCACCGGGCCTCTGGATAGCTCGAAAGCGAACTCAACCGAAAATCGTCAAGGAGGATCTTAATGGCGAGCAACGAGAACACCCCGATCGCTGGCCCGAATGGCACGGCCCGTGCGCGACCGTTCACTTCACACGAATTTATTGATAGCTTGCGCGACGGGCGCGAGATTTGGATTTATGGCGAGCGGGTGAAAGACGTTACAACGCACCCGGCTTTCCGCAACACGGTTCGCATGATGGCGCGCCTTTATGGAGCATTGCACGATCAAAGGAAGAGCATACTCTGTGCCGACACCGATACGGGCAATGGCGGTTATACCCACAAGTTCTTCAAGGCGTCCCGAAACGTGGAAGAAATGGTCGGCGCGCGTGATGCGATTGCGGAGTGGGCGCGCGTCACCTATGGCTGGATGGGGCGCAGCCCGGATTACAAGGCAGCGTTCCTCGCGACGCTGGGGGCGAACTCGGAATTTTATGCGCCGTATCAGGAAAATGCCCGGCGCTGGTACAAGAAGGTGCAGGAAGAAGTCACCTTCATCAACCACGCCATCGTCAACCCTCCCGTAGATCGCAACAAGGAACTCGCCGAGGTGCGCGATGTTTATATGCACGTCGAGAAGGAAACGGATGCGGGCCTGATCGTCAGTGGCGCGAAGGTTGTCGCGACGACATCAACCCTCACGAATTACAACTTTATTGCAAACAATGGCGCATTGCCCATCAAGACAAAAGATTTTGCCTTCGTCTGCATCGCGCCGACGAATTCGCCGGGCCTTAAACTCTTCTGCCGACCATCTTATGAGATGACTGCGGGAGTAATGGGCAGTCCGTTCGATTACCCGCTTTCGAGTCGGCTCGATGAGAACGACTCAATCTTGGTTTTCGATAAGGTCTTTATCCCGTGGGAAAATGTCTTCGCTTATGGCGACATCGAGAAGGTCAATAACTTCTTTCCGCGCTCGGGTTTCCTTCCGCGTTTCATGTTTCACGGTTGCACGCGGTTGGCGGTAAAGCTTGATTTTATCGCGGGCCTGTTGCTCAAGGGAGTTGACGCTACGGGAGCAAAGGATTTTCGAGGTGTACAGGCACAGGTGGGCGAAGTGCTCGCTTGGCGCAACCTGTTCTGGGCCCTGACCGACGCGATGGCTCGTACGACCACTCCGTGGACGCCCGGCTACGTCCTGCCCAATCTCGATTACGGTTTGGCATATCGCGTGATGTCCAGCATGGCTTATCCGCGGCTCAAAGAAATTATCGAGAACGTGCTCGCGAGTGCGCTGATTTACCTCCCTTCCCACGCCAACGACTTCAAACAGCCAGAAATCCGCAAGCACCTCGACCAATACGTGCGCGGTTCGAACGGCTACTCGGCCGTGGATCGTGTGAAACTTATGAAGCTGATGTGGGATGCGATGGGCACGGAGTTTGGCGGACGGCATGAGTTATACGAGCGCAACTACTTTGGCAATCACGAGAGCATTCGTTTCGAAATCCTGATGGTTGCCGAATCGATGGGCCAATCCGCTAAATACAAGGGCTTCGCCGAACAATGCATGGAGGAGTACGACCTGGACGGCTGGACGGTGCCGGATCTGATTAATCCGGATGACATCAGTGCGGTCATGAAGGGCGGGTATCGAAAGACGTAGGCAAATCAGAGGAGACCTCTCATCGAACGCGCTCCCTCTTTCGATCCAATGCAGTTTCGAAATGCGCTAGGGCGATTTGCCAGTGGTGTTACCGTCGTTACGGCCCGTTACGAAGAGCGTACGCACGGCATGACTGCCAATGCTTTTGTGTCGGTATCTCTTGACCCCCCGCTCGTGCTGGTTTCATTGGACAATCGCTCATACATGCACCGGATATTGCCACGCGTTGGCCGCTACGGGGTAAGCGTGCTGGCAGAAAACCAGGAAGTGCTGAGTGATCACTTCGCTGGACATACCGTGGAGGGGCTCGAAATTCGCTTCACAACGCGGAGGGACATTCCACTACTGGAAGGCGCGGTCGCGTATTTTGTAGTGCAGGTGACCGACGCGCATCCGGCTGGCGACCACTCGTTGTATGTCGGCCGGGTGGAGCACTTCGAGTCGCGGGACGATAAACCTCTACTGTTTTATGCCGGAAGATATCAACAGTTGGGCGCGGAGAAACTGAGGCCTACGCAGTGGCCACAAGACGACTTCTCGTTATTTTCTATCGGCAATATTGACCCGCCAATCACCTAATAATGGCAGCGCCGTTCGTTCAGAATCGCCGCGAAAACAATGCGCGGAGGTTAAGAGAAACCTTGTCGCCGATAGCTCGCTGGAGAAACTCCCACGAGTCGCAGAAACCAGTTGGAGAGATGACTTTGTGACGAAAAGCCCACCGCCAAAGCAATGTCGGCTATTGGAGCATTGGTGTTCCTTAACAGATTCCTTGCTTTTTGAATACGGCGTCGAAGCACATATTGATGTGGAGACTGACCGACGGCAGTCTTAAAGGCGCGAGGCAAGTAGAGCGGACTGATCTCCGCCTCCGCAGCTATCACCTCCAGGCTCAGATCGCGGTCGAGGTTCCCCTCGATGAAGTCAACTAATCTCCTCATTTTCGGACTGGAAATGGGTCTCGCCGTTGGCGTGCGTTCCGGTAACGACCGCGCCGAATGATATCTCGCGAGATGCACGGCCATCATTTGCGCCAACGTATCTATATAGAGCCCATCCCGCACGCTTCCATCCTGAAGTGCCGTGACGAGGGCTATGGCCAATTGTTCGAGCAACGGATCCAAGACGGCAAACCGAGGCACAATCTGAGCAGACGATGCCTCGCATTCGTACATTTCATTGACCGCAGTTGCGTAAACCGAATCGCGCAGATAAACCTGAAGAATTTCAGGATGCCCAGAATGCTGCCACTGGGCCGTAGTACCAGCAGGTGTCACACAAATGCGACGGGGGCCGATGAGAGCCCTCTCTCGCGACGCCCCGGAGATCTTGCGCGTGACCGCAGTCGGATGACACAAATGGTAGATGAGAAAAGGATGGCTAACGCCCGACTCGATTGCTTCAAAAGGGGCTTCTTCGATAATGGCGGCATAGAGGGAACGCCAACCGACATCAGCGCTTTGTGCTATTAGGCGGTTGTGAGGCCTGAGCACTCTTCCGTGTGTTTCGCGAACCGTGAAAACCGTATTCGTTCCTGGGGCCACGGAGCGCACCCCCTTCAATCGATCAATGTTTCAACACATCTTGTAGCCCAATTGGTTGGGCTGATCCTATTGAGCGGCACCGTTCAAGTCAAGACTGTTGGTTCAAGCGAGCCCAATGCAGAGGAATGGGCCACCTTCGTTCCGGGGCGATGCGGCTGGACCAGCGCCTGCCGACCGTCGGTGTCAAAAACATGTGGTTGTGGGCAGAGAAATAGATGGATTTCGGCTGCGCCAAATCAACTTCTTACGGTTTGAACTGAAATTAAAGTTATTGGGCAGCCGGGAGTTCAGGATGATGCATGCCCGCCTGGTACCCACTTGTCCGGTTAGGGCGGTGGTCTCAATGGGTCGATGCAACACGAGTTCGAAGCCCGTTTGGCGGAGTTTAAGAGGCCAATTCCGTTCGCGGGTGTCGATTCGAAAAAAGCCCGTCCTAATTAGGTCTAATTGAGCGCCGCCCAGAAGATCAGTCTTTTCTGAAAAGTACGATCGGAGGCACTGATTAGAGGGTGTTGCATCGACCGTCTGAACCGGCAGCGTTAATCAGGACTTAGACGCCGAGACGATTGCCTTCGCTGCGGTGCGTGTGGCGACGACTGAGCCACCACGCCAAGAAGAGAAATGCCAAGGCCCAATAAAATATGGCGTTCCCCAGAAAGTAAAGGAGCAAGCCCCCCAGATCATGGCCACCATATCCCGATAGCTGACTGAGGATAGCTCCGGGCCACATAGCGATTGGAACCGCAGCCTCCTCACCGCCGATGAGGTTGACGAGTGCATAGAATGCAAACATAAACGCTATGCCGATGCCAAAGGAGAGGGCTAGGTATTTAAGTTTGAAAAAATCTCGAATCTTCATTCCTGCCTTCTCTAGCCAATTCCTGCCGAACGGAATAATAGCATTGTCTCCACAGCGGATGTTCTAACTCCTGATTAGTTCTATAAAGGGAGGAGTCAAGAAAAAACACTTCTCCACTGGCCGGAAGTTTTCTTGCTTCTCAGCCCCCTTGGATGAGCAGGATCTGTTCTGACCGCCCGCGCCAGGTGCTCGGTTGCTGGACCCTTTGGTCCAACGATGTGGAGTTCTTCTCTCAGCGATTTTCATCGCCTATTCGCAACGAAGCCGATCTGTTCCGAAACCAGCAAAGCAGAACGTTGGTCGTTTAGTGTCAACCATGGTTCTATCCGGGACTCGTGGCCCATAGCTTTTTCTGGTTATCCGAGAGGGCCTAGGGTCGCATGGGAGACTCGGTGCCCGAAGCACGCAGCGCCTAACTAATCAGCTGAGACTCGCTCTCGAACCAGAATGTCTCGAGAACCTGCCGGCCACCGCCCGAGAAGATCCCCGGGATGGAGCGGACTCGCTCAGAGACACTCAAGCTGTTTGTGGTTTCAGATGTTGGGCGTCGAAGCACACTCCTCTCTTCCACACGATCAGAACGATGGTGGCAATCTTCCTGGCCAGAGTCAGCCGCGCCATTTCCGGCCGCATGCCCTTGGCCACCAATGCCGCATAGAACTCCGCGAAGGGACCGGGCTTGGTCGCGGCGACGATCGCTGCTCCCTTGAAGAGATTTTTCAGATCATGATTGTAGTTTCTGTTCAGCCCGCGAATCTCGACGTGCTTCTTCCGTTCCAGCTGTCCTTTCACAACATGGTGATCCGCGCTGCTGCTGGTCTCGATGCCGACACCGCCATAGGTCCATAGTTGCCGCTTGGTGCGGAACCGATGCGGGGTCTGTAGAATGCCCAGCAGCACAGCGGCCCGGATCGGACCGATCGAGGGGATCTGGCAGAGCCGTTTCCAGGCCGGGTGCTTTTTGCTCTCCACCAGCAGATCCCGCCGCACCTCTTGGCGCAGACATCGCAGCGCATCCAGCTGCTGGTAGTAAAACTCCGCTCGCCGGCGCACTCCTGGTTCATTGATTTTCGCCAGCCACGCGGCACGATGGCGCGGTGCATAGACCTGCTTGCCACTACAGGGGATGGCCCAACTCCGATAGAGGGCCTTCACCCGGGTCATCACCCGGCTGAGATCTTGGGTGATGGTGAGATAACTGCGCACCAGTTCCTTCAGGCTTCGCAGGCCGTGTTCACCGTGATAGACGGAGCTGAGATGATTCAGCCGCAGCAACTCGGCCAACCGGCGGGCGTCGATCTTGTCACTCTGGTTGCCTTCCCTCATGGAGGCATTCTTTCGCGGATCGCACACCACCAATTTCGTGACGTGTGGTTTCAGCAGGTCGTACAACCAGGCGGCCCAGGTTCCTTCTTCAAACGTGACCTGCAAGTCTCCGCGCAGCCCGTCGATAAACTGCAGAATCATGCTGGCTTTCGTCTCGATCACGCATTCCATCACGATCTTTCCGGCAGTCATTCCTGACCGCAATCGAAATGCTTTCCTTGTGCACGTCCATGCCGATATATTTGGCGCTGGTCATAAAGGGCGTTCCTTTCTGGAGGGGTTGAGGCGAACACTCAAAACCCTACTCCAAAAGGGGCGCCCTTTTATATTGCGTCGGATAACCGGTAACTTGGGTACCGGAACCAACTCTTCCGGTTAACGCGCTTTTCAGGCACGTCGGATGAGTGCAATACCAACGAGCCCAGCCAGAGCAATTGCTAACTCAACCCACGCGATCACCACAACCAGCTGCATCGCCTTCAACGGGCCTTGGTTGTCTAACGGGTTCTTGATATTCCAAAGCCATCGAGCCATGAGGATCGAGACCAGCGCAAACCCGCCAGCGCATGAACGGACGATGTAATCCAAGGTGAAATCAGCGTCGTGCACAGGACGCGGAACCAGTGACAGTAGCCAAGAAACAATTAGAGTCAATGTTCCGATCACGTAGACCAGCCAAAACATGAGCCGCCATAAGCCCGTCGGATCAATCAATTCCGGTTTATCGGTTTCAGATTCCTGTGTCGTCATGGCGGACGCGTTCCTGCGATCTTTTCGAGATTATGCCACGGAACACGGTTAAGTCCTGATTAGTTCTGATATGGAATGACCTGTCAACAACGAGCAATTGTTTTCTTCTTTTTTCTTTCTCTTAGAAGGCAGCGCGGGTCGTGGTCGAGGTAGTTTTCGCGACGGTTGATCACTCTGATATTCGCGGGTCGAAACCGCATAATCGTGATCCGTCGGGAGCTGCCTCGGACTATAAGCGCGGATTCGGTCCGAAGACCTACCGCATAGAACTTTCGAGGATTCTCCTTTCCGTGTACCCCTCGACCACTACCCACGCTGCCTCCTTCGAGCTTCTTCAGAACAAATTCACTCTAAGCCGCACGCTGCAGAGGTTCTTTGTGCGTTGTTTCTGCTTTGATCCCGATGGCCCAGATAAAACCCAGCAACTCGCGTCCTACCGCCGCCATCACAACTCCCTTGTTCTTGCCCTTGCCCAGCAACTTTCGATAACGCTCATGCAACCGATGTTGTGCTTTCCAAGAGATCTCTTTGACCCCTTCACTGACATGCGCTTGCCGCTTCCGCAACTTTGCTCCCACGGCCGGTCGGTGCCGGTAGGCCCACGCAGCTTCCACAACCACCCGCCGTAAATGCGCATTCCCTGTCTTAGTGATATTCCCGCGTCGGCTGCGCTCTCCACTGGAGTCTTCGCTGGGTACGATTCCTCCGTAAGCCATTAACTGTTTTGCTCTGGCAAACCGAGACAGTTCCCCCACTTCGGCTACGACTGTCACCGCCGAGACCTGTGCGATCCCTCGTAGTGCCTGCAATGCCTCGATCACTGCACGCATCTGGGGCGGCACACTCTTCACCGCTTCTGTAATCGCACTCTCCAGCCGCGCGATGCGTGCTGCACCATGCTCCACCTCATGAAGGTAATCCAGCAACGTGGCTTCCTGGGCCATTTGCTCGAAATGTACTTCTCGCTTCACCCACTCCAGGTACTTCATCGTCCAGGCCTTTACTCCCGTCGCCGGCCGCCGGCCATGCCGCAATAGAAATTTACTCAACCGATGCCGTGCTCGAAGTTCATCCTGCTTGGCCGCTTCCCGAGCCCGCACCAAATCCCGCAATGCCTCGTGAGCCGCATCCGGCACCCATACCGCCGTCAACTCTCCTGCCCGATAATTCCTCGCTAGTTTCAAGGCATCCCGCCGATCCGTTTTCACACGATCCCCGGCTTTCACCGGCACCAAGGTGGGCGCCACCACCTCGCACTTGGCCCCCATCCGAGTCAATTGCCAGTACAGCACGTAGCCTGTCGGACCCGCCTCATAACAAAACTGCAGCTCTTCCACCGCCCCGAGTTTCTTCACCAGTTTCCGAATCGATTCTTCGCGATTCGGTATTACCCCCAGCGATCTAATCTCCCCGCCCTGCTCCGCTACAGCCACCGAAATCGTCTCGGCATGGACATCCAACCCAACAAACTTTATTCTCTTCATCGACCGGCTCCTTTCGCTTGTGGCTCTGTACTGCCTGTCTTCCGATTCGCAGCATAACCCACGTCTGCGAATCGAGCCGGTCATTCCATTATGACTATAAAGGGAGGAGTCAAGAAAAAACACTTCTCCACTGGCCGGAAGTTTTCTTGCTTCTCAGCCCCCTTGGATGAGCAGGATCTGTTCTGACCGCCCGCGCCAGGTGCTCGGTTGCTGGACCCTTTGGTCCAACGATGTGGAGTTCTTCTCTCAGCGATTTTCATCGCCTATTCGCAACGAAGCCGATCTGTTCCGAAACCAGCAAAGCAGAACGTTGGTCGTTTAGTGTCAACCATGGTTCTATCCGGGACTCGTGGCCCATAGCTTTTTCTGGTTATCCGAGAGGGCCTAGGGTCGCATGGGAGACTCGGTGCCCGAAGCACGCAGCGCCTAACTAATCAGCTGAGACTCGCTCTCGAACCAGAATGTCTCGAGAACCTGCCGGCCACCGCCCGAGAAGATCCCCGGGATGGAGCGGACTCGCTCAGAGACACTCAAGCTGTTTGTGGTTTCAGATGTTGGGCGTCGAAGCACACTCCTCTCTTCCACACGATCAGAACGATGGTGGCAATCTTCCTGGCCAGGGTCAGCCGCGCCATTTCCGGCCGCATGCCCTTGGCCACCAATGCCGCGTAGAACTCCGCGAAGGGACCGGGCTTGGTCGCGGCGACGATCGCTGCTCCCTTGAAGAGATTTTTCAGATCATGATTGTAGTTTCTGTTCAGCCCGCGAATCTCGACGTGCTTCTTCCGTTCCAGCTGTCCTTTCACAACATGGTGATCCGCGCTGCTGCTGGTCTCGATGCCGACACCGCCATAGGTCCATAGTTGCCGCTTGGTGCGGAACCGATGCGGGGTCTGTAGAATGCCCAGCAGCACAGCGGCCCGGATCGGACCGATCGAGGGGATTCCGCAGAGCCGTTTCCAGGCCGGGTGCTTCTTGCTCTCCACCAGCAGATCCCGCCGCACCTCTTGGCGCAGACATCGCAGCGCATCCAGCTGCTGGTAGTAAAACTCCGCTCGCCGGCGCACTCCTGGTTCATTGATTTTCGCCAGCCACGCGGCACGATGGCGCGGTGCATAGACCTGCTTGCCACTACAGGGGATGGCCCAACTCCGATAGAGGGCCTTCACCCGGGTCATCACCCGGCTGAGATCTTGGGTGATGGTCAGATAACTGCGCACCAGTTCCTTCAGGCTTCGCAGGCCGTGTTCACCGTGATAGACGGAGCTGAGATGATTCAGCCGCAGCAACTCGGCCAACCGGCGGGCGTCGATCTTGTCACTCTGGTTGCCTTCCCTCATGGAGGCATTCTTTCGCGGATCGCACACCACCAATTTCGTGACGTGTGGTTTCAGCAGGTCGTACAACCAGGCGGCCCAGGTTCCTTCTTCAAACGTGACCTGCAAGTCTCCGCGCAGCCCGTCGATAAACTGCAGAATCATGCTGGCTTTCGTCTCGATCACGCATTCCATCACGATCTTTCCTGCATCATTCCTCACCGCAATCGAAATGCTTTCCTTGTGCACGTCCATGCCGATATATTTGGCGCTGGTCATAAAGGGCGTTCCTTTCTGGAGGGGTTGAGCCGCACACTCAAAACCCTACTCCAAAAGGGGCGCCCTTTTATATTGCGTCGGATTATCGGACAAGTGGGTACTGGTCCCAATACGTCCGGCTAACGTGTTTACTAAGAGTTAGACGGGTGGCCCAAATTCTACCGTTTAAGTTCTTGGGGCGCCCCATACTTTGCGCAGCAAAGGGTGGGGATTTTCCCCGCTCCTCGCTCCCTTGGCGCGCCGTAGTCCGCTCGCTTGGCACGCCGTAGTTCGCTCCTGCGGACGAAGGCGGCAGCGAACGTAGGCGGCTCATCAAAAAGTCCACAGGCGCCGCTTGACAACTCCGAGCCTCCTCCCTGCTAGCGTGAGTCGGGGCGCAGTTTGGCCCGGAAAGGAAGACAAATGGACACGCGCTCCGCTTCGAGGTCAGAGATGGCGAATCACGGTGGTAGCTCCGCCGCGACATTTGCATGCCCACATTCCGGGCCGCGAGAATATACCGTCACCCCGGAGCTGATGAAATATTCAACCTTGCCTTGCCAGATGGCGTTTTTACTCGACACTGCGTGCCGAGTAGAAAGAGATGCAAATGATTGAAAACACGCAACCGCGACCATCGCTACCCGTCACTGGAACAGATGATAGGGCTCCCAGGGCGACGGTTAGTCGAGCCTGGGAGATCAGTCGTGTGCCACTACGCGATCACGAGTCCGCAACGGCTCAGCCCGGGACCAAAAGAAGTGACACACCATGCAAAGTAAAAAAGGGGCTAAAGCGTTGAAAACAAACGATGGAGTACCCAATAAAGTGACACACAAATCACCGCGCCGTGTGTGCCTTGTAGGGCGGGGTTTGAACCCCGCCGAAAACGACGCACTTGCGCTCCTACCTTCCGCACCGTCCCGGCCTTTCGCGTCAAATGCGAACTTGCCTGGGCGGATCGGCTATCGTTTCTTCGGGCTTGCCCTTCGTCACGCGATCTATTTCGCCGCGAGCCTCTTGCAGCGCGTTTTCGTCGGCCAGGTCCTTCGTCGCGAATTCCGCCTTTCCCGGATGGGTCGTGCGAGTTCTAATTCCGTCCGGGTGCAAGATCAATGTGTAATCGCACTTCCATTGGTCATGCGCCTGTTGATGACTCTCCAATTCAATTTCCACGCCTTTGTGAATAGATTGAATCATTCTAGTTCTCCTCGTTATGAAATGGCCGTTGACCTGAGGCCGATGGGACGACAGAACGGAATCGTGGGTCTTCCGGTCGCCAGCAAGAAGCAGGATGCCACGCGCGCGCAATGGGTACTGTGCCATTCAGCACAGCGCCGCCCCGAGGCGCTATATCTTCGGCAGAACGATTCCTTGCTGCGACTGATACTTTCCCTTTTTGTCTTTGTAGGAGACTTCGCACTGCTCGTCGGATTCGAAGAAGACGACCTGCGCGAGTCCTTCGTTGGCGTAGATTTTGGCGGGAAGAGGCGTGGTGTTGCTGATCTCGAGCGTGACAAAGCCTTCCCACTCGGGCTCGAACGGCGTCACGTTAACGATGATGCCGCAGCGCGCATAAGTCGATTTTCCGACGCACAGCGTGAGCACGTTGCGCGGGATGCGGAAAAATTCCACGGATCGCGCGAGCGCAAACGAATTCGGCGGCACGATGCACACGTCGCCCCGGAACTCGACGAACGAATTCGGGTCGAAATGTTTCGGGTCCACGATCGTGGAATTCACGTTGGTGAAGATGCGGAATTCCTCGGCGACGCGCATGTCGTAGCCATAGGAGGAGACGCCGTAGCTGATCACGCCGTCGCGCACCTGGCGGTCCTCGAACGGCTCAATCATTCCGTGCTCGCGCGCCATTTTTCGAATCCACTTGTCCGACTTCACCGACATTGCATCCTCCTTGAAGAGCGCGCAGTGTATTACAGGGCGTCGTGCTTGACAACCCGCAAACCCCTGTCTAGCATAGGTTTCCGGCCTGAGCAGGCGATTCCCGGAGGCATTCGTGATTAAGCTCGACATCGTAAACGCTATCGTTCAGAAAACGAATATTACCCGCACGAAGGCCGAGCAGGCGGTTGAGACCGTTTTCGAGGCCATGAAAAATTCGCTTGGCCGCGGACGCCGCATCGAATTGCGCCGCTTCGGCGTCTTCAACGTGAAGCCGCGCAAGACCGGCATCGGGCGCAACCCGCGCACCGGCCAGCAGGTGAACATCCCGCCGGGCAAAGCCGTGCGTTTCAAGCCAGGCAAGGAACTCCAGTCGCTTCCAACCCCTGCGGCCACATCACCTGCGGCAAAGTCCTGAAATTTGGCGCGGCGTCGCGCGATCGTTTTCCAAACGCGCATCGGGTTCCCGCGGCGCCGCATCCAATTTCTAGCAACCGTATGAGCGCACGCACATGAGCGACGGCAGCGGCTACACCCGGACGCCGGTCGAAATCCTCGACATCCATTCGCCGCCGTCCGCGGAATTTCCTCCGCCGCGGCCCCCGCGCGACGCGCTGTGGCCCGCGCTGATTCTTTTTCTGCTCACCGTGGTTTCCACGCTCGCGGTGGGCGCGGAGTTCGGACTTTCGTACGCACAGAACCGCGAGCCGTTTTCCGGCTACCAGGATCCGTTCGCGCTGATGCTGCTGCCGTTCCAGCACCCGGCGCTGCTCGTGCTCGGGATTCCGTTCTCGTTCACGCTGCTCTTGATTCTGTTCACGCACGAGATGGGACATTACGTCGCGTGCCGGATTTACGGCATTGACGCCAGCTATCCGTATTTCATTCCCGCGCCGACACTTTTCGGCACGTTCGGCGCGTTCATTCGGATTCGTTCGCCGATCACGACGCGGCGCGCGCTCTTTGACGTAGGTCTCGCGGGACCTGTCGCGGGATTCCTGGTCGCGCTACCCGCGCTCGCGTACGGAGTGGCGACTTCGAGAATCGTGCCGGGCGCGGAGGCAAGCTCCGCGGTTGTCTTCGGGCATCCGCCGCTGACACGAATGCTCAGCGCGCTATTTCATCCGAATATTGACGTGACCTGGCTGCTGCTGAATCCTGTGGGGCGCGCCGCGGCCATTGGGCTGTTGGTGACGGCGCTGAATCTGCTGCCGGCGTGGCAGCTGGATGGCGGGCACATCATGTACAGCCTGACCAGCGCGAGGCATGGGCGCGTTTCGCTCATCGTGTCGCTCGGATTGATCGGACTCGGAATTGTGGCGTGGCGCGGGTGGGCGACGTGGGGAATTATCCTGCTGATTCTCTCGCTGCGGTTTCGCCATCCGCCGGTCTACGATCAGTGGCAGCCGCTCGATCCGGCGCGGCGCGCATGGGCATTCGGCGCGCTGGTGATTTTTCTGCTGTGCTTCACTCCGTGGCCAGTCACGCTGCAGCAGTAGTTCGCGCTTCCAAATCCCTCTCAGGACAAATTGGTCGGATCAACGTCCACGATGACGGCGGTTTCGGGGATTTCTTTTGCGGCGCAGAATTCGAGAGCGCCGGCCAACGCTTTTCCGAGCGAGGAGCGGTGCGGCGATTTCAGCACGAATTGGAAGCGGTAGTCGCGGCGCAGGCGCGCGAGCGGTGCCGCTGCAGGACCGAGGATCTTCACGCCGTGCTTTTCGAATGGCGCGAAATATCCGGCGAGCGCTCGCGACCAGCGGATTGCGTTCTCGACTTTGCGGTCGCGCACGAGGACGGTTGCGAGCGCGGTGAACGGCGGGTAGTGCAACACGCGCCGGAAGTGCGCTTCCTTGTCGTAGAACGAAATGTAATCCTGCTGCGCGGCAAATTGAATGGCGTAATGCTCCGGATAATACGTTTCGACGAGAACTTCTCCTGCAAGCTCGCCGCGTCCCGCGCGGCCTGCGACCTGCGTGAGCAATTGGAAGGTACGCTCGGCGGCGCGGAAATCCGGACGGCCGAGAGCGAGATCCGCGGCGACAACGCCGACCAGAGTGACGCGCTCGAAATCATGGCCTTTCGCCACCATCTGGGTTCCGACGAGGACGTCCAGCTCGCCTTTGGCGAATGCGCCGAGCACCTGCTGGTATTCGCGCTTGGTGCGAACCGTGTCGCGATCGAGGCGCGCGATGCGTGCGGCGGGGAATTGCTCGCGCAGATATTCGTCCACACGCTCGGCGCCGTCACCGACGAAGTACATGTATTCGGCGCGGCATTTCGGGCACTGCTTCCGCGGACGGAGCGAATAGCCGCAGTAGTGGCATTCGAGGCGCTGGCGGCTCTTGTGATACGTCAGCGCGATGCTGCAATTCTGGCACTGGACCATCGCTCCGCAACCGCGGCACATCAGCGACCATGAATAGCCGCGGCGGTTGATCAGCACCATCGCCTGCGTATGCTCCTCGAGGCGCAGTGCGATGGCCGAGCGGAGCGCCTCTGAAATCGGAGCGGCGCGATGCTGGCGGCGAAAATCCTCGCGCAAATCCACGATGCGAACTTCGGCGAGCGGGCGATTTTCCACGCGCGACGTGAGCTTGAGCAGATGATATTTTCCGGCACGGGCGTTGTGGTAGGTCTCAAGCGATGGCGTGGCGGAGCCAAGCAGCACGGCGGCGCCCTCGAGGCGCGCGCGATAGACGGCGGTGTCGCGGCCGTTGTAGCGCGGCGTTTCTTCCTGTTTGTAGCTCGACTCCTGCTCTTCGTCCACGATGATGAGGCCGAGATTTTCGAGCGGCGCAAAAACCGCCGAGCGCGTGCCGACAACGACGCGGGCTTCTCCGCGGCGGACGCGCCACCATTCACGCGCACGTTCGATGTCAGGCAGGCCGCTGTGCAGTACGGCGACGCCTTCACCGAATCGCGCGCGGACCAGGCGGCCGACCCACAGCGTGAGCGCGATTTCGGGAACGAGGACAATGGCCGTCTTGCCGCGCGAGAGAACTGCTTCGATGGCGCCGAGATAGACTTCCGTCTTGCCGCTGCCGGTGACGCCGTGGATCAGGCCGGCCGCGAATTCGCCAGACAGGAGCCAGCGCCAGATTTCGGCGAGCGCTATTTTCTGCTCGGCGTTGAGCACGTTCGCGGGCGGGACGAAGTCTGTGTCCCACGGATCCTCGCCGGGCGTGAGCGGTTCTTCCCAAGTGACCAGCATGCCGGCTTTCTCCAGGCCTCGCGCGACAGCGCGGGATGCGTTCGCTTTTGCGAGCAGATGCGCGAGTGGCAGCGGGCCGCGCGTGGAGGTGAGCACCTCGCGAATTCTTTTTTCGGCCTCGCCGGCGAGCAGCTCGGTGGTGCCCGGGCGCCAGGCGACGATCTGTTGCATGCGCGTCTTGCGATGGCGCACGACATCGCGCGCGGAGAGATAGCCAAGGCGCACGAGTTTTTCCGCGGCTGCTTCGTTCACGCGCTTTCGGCGTGAGCGAGAGGCTGTACCGCCCACTTGCTGGAGGAGCGTTAGTTCGGCGCTCTCGACGCCGGTGGTTTCCTCGGCGGTGGCAAGGTCGCGAAGGTAGGCGCGGCCGGAGTCGGTGAGCGAATACTCGCGCTCGTGGCGCAGCTCGATTTCCGGCGGAAGCATGGCGCGAAATGTCTCGCCGATGGGCGCGAGATAGTAGCGGCTGATCCAGTGGCCCAGTTCGATGAGCTTTGAAGGAAGCGCGGGAAGGGAGTCCATCACCTCGGCGATTTCTTTTATGCGAGGGATATCCGGCGGGCGGTCGGATTCCGAGAGGGCGACGCCGATCATCGCGCGCCTGCCGAAGGGAACGACGACGCGGCGGCCTACGAGGGGTTCGCCATCGAGCGCCGGCGGCACGGCGTAGGTAAAAGTCGAGCGCAGCGGAACCGGGAGCGCGACCTCGCAATAGCGTGGGGGCATGGCAGCGCAATAGTGTAACAGCCCGCGCGAGCAGCTAAGCGGCTTCGACAGTCAGTTTGAGGCCGATCGCTTTGGTGACGGCGACCAACGTGGAGAGCCGGGGATTGCCGTGAACCGACAAGGCGCGATATAGGCTCTCTCGCTCGATACCGGCTGCTCTTGCGACTCGTGCAATGCCTTGCGCTTGAGCAAGGTGACGGAGCGCGATAAGCAGAGCACGAGGTTCGTCGTCATCTTCCAATGCAGCTTTGAGATATTCGGCGGCAAATCCAGGATCCTTCCGGAGCCTGCGAACCATCGCGTCGTCGTGGGTGACGCTTGTTTTGCGTTTCATTGAATTCCGGTCCTTTCCTTGTAGTCCCTGAGATACCTCTGCGCTCGTTCGATGTCCGACGACTGCCTTCGTTTATCGCCGCCACAGAAAAGCAATACGCAAACTTTTCCGAGCATCGTGTAATAGACGCGATATCCAGGTCCCCAATCGATTCGCAGTTCGAACAAACGATTCCCGAGCCTCTTGCAGTCGCCAAAGTTCCCGGCGGCGAGCCGGTTGATTCGGCTTGCAATCTTTGCCTGTGCGCGGGAGTCGGCCAGTTTCGTCAGCCAGGCGTCAAAGACGTCTTTCCCGGCGCGGTCGAGGTAGTGGCGAATCTCGATCACGCGTATGAGTGTAACTTATAAATCACAACATGACAAGCCAGTTGGTGGAACGAAGAAGTCCATTCGTCGGTGCCGAATCACAGGCTGACGAGGACGATGCCGACGAAAATCAGGAAGATGCCGAACCACTGGCTGCGGTCCATGCGTTCGCGGAGGAAAACGCGGGCGAGAAGCACGGTGACGGCGCCGTAGAGGGACGCGAGCACGCTGACGACGGCGACGTGGCCGGAGCCGAGACCGGTGTTATTGGCGACGAAAGCGGAGGTGTCCGTAAGGCCGGTGAGGAGCAGCAACCACCAGACGTTGCCGCGCGGGAGCGGGAGAGCTTTGCCGCTGGGCAAGCCGACCAGCAGCAGGACGTTGAGAGTGGTGAGGCGAATGACCCACACGGACATAACTCCTCCAACGAGCGGCACGACGTGGAAACCCAACCACCAGAACATTACGCCGTAGCCGGTGGCGGCGGCGATGGCGAAAGCAGCGCCTTTTGACAGATGCGCGTGGGCGTGATGCGTTTGTGGGTCCACGGCGTGTTTGTCGTCGGGCGCGAAAGTGAGCGCGGCCAGGATCATTCCGATGAACGTGAGCGCGAGGCCTGCGCCACGAAGGGCGTGGACGCGTTCGCCGCTGGCGATCGCGAGCGCGACGGTGAGCGCCGGGTAGGACGAGGAGACTGGTCCGGCGATGCTGATGGCACCGACTTCAAACGAACGGTAGAGACAAAGCCCCGCAACGGTATTGATCAGGCCGGCAATGGCGGCGAAAAGCCAGGGTGTCCAACCGGGTGGGAAGCTGCGAGAGAAGCCTCCGGTCAGCCAGAGAAAAGCGCTGAGGGCGGTAAAGCCGAAGAACTGGATGACCATGAGCGTGCGAAAAGCGCCGACGCGACGCGCGGCAAAGCGCGCGGAAAAGTCCGCCACACCCCAGCCGAGAGCCGCCGATATTCCGAGGATGATTTCCAAGAGAGATTGATTGTAGGAGTGTAATCCCCGGGGCTAAAGCCCGATTTTTCGCCGGCGATTTCTTGCGGAGCTGGAAGCCCCAAGCTTCGCGACGTGCTCGGCTCGTTGCACGATGTGTCGGCTTGCCCGCGCGATTGGCATTTGAGCCCTCAATCGTCCCTCCGGGACTTGGGACTCCTCTTATCCTTTACCCGGCACTGCGCTGCGCTTCGTGCCGGGCTAATTACTGTCGCCGCTTCGCGGCTGAGAATCGGAGTGAGAGATGAGCGCCGCACGCTTCCATCCGTGCGCCTTCGTTATATATCGCCCAATCGGGACCGCGGGTAAAATGTGCCGTACCTACGGCGCTTGGGATTCGGCGGTTTGGTTTCCCCGCCCTGCCGGGCGGGGCTAACGTCTGCCGCGCCTACGGCCCTTGTCCGAACACTTTGCTTAGAATGACTGACGTCCGCGGGATTTGCGACCAATGGTATTAGGGAAGCCAAGGAACCGCGCCGGGCATGGCATGCCATGCCCCTACGGCCGAAAAGCTTGATTGCGTGATGGGCCCTTATTTTTTCTTTGGGGGCTCGAGGCCGAGGACGGCCATCACCTTCTGCAAATCCTTCCAGACTTCGCCCTTCGCCGCGGGATTGCGCAGCAGGTAGGCCGGGTGATAGGTCGCGATTAATTTCGAGCCTTTGTAGTCGAACCATTCGCCGCGAAATTTCGAGATGCCCTGCGTGGTTTGCAGCATGGTCTGCGCGGAGCAAGCGCCGAGGCAGCAGATTACCTTGGGCTGAATCACGGCGAGCTGGCGAAGCAGATACGGAGAGCACGTTGCGATCTCGTCGGGCTCGGGGAGGCGATTTTCGGGCGGGCGGCATTTTACGACGTTGCAGATGTAGACGTCCGGGCGGCGGAGGCCCATGGCCTCGATCATTTGGGTGAGAAGTTTTCCAGCGCGGCCGACGAAGGGTTCGCCCTGAGCGTCTTCGTCTCGGCCGGGACCTTCGCCGACGAAAACGAGCTGCGCTTTCGGATTGCCGACGCCAAAGACGATGTTTGTGCGCGCTTTGTGCAGCTTGCAGCGGGTGCAATTCGGGCCGATGTCGGCGCGAATGCGCTCGAGCGAGTCATTCTCAATTTTTTCCTCGAAGAGCGACGGACTGGCGACGGCGGGAATAAAAGCGGACACGGACTTGGACGCCGGAGGAGGTTCGGGAGCGCGGCGTGGAGATGCGGCTTCAAGTGCCGGGGATGGATTTGCCGCAGGGGCGGATATCTCCAGCGAAGTTCCCACCCTTCCCTCCGGGAAGGATGGGGCACCCGTAAAGCCGGGCGACGCTGATTGCGACCCGCGGTCGCGATAATACGGGCCGAGGCGGAGATCTTCGGCGTAGCGGAGCCATGCTTCGATTTGAGGACTTCTCATTTTTTCGGCAGCCGTCACTAGAATAAGACGGACGGCAAGTACGCGCCCGCAGGTTCGTTATAGAGACCGATGGTCATCAGATTCATGGGTTGAATGGTACGCATGCCGCGATCGAGGCACCAGCGGAAAAGCGAGGCATTGCGCATCGGGACGAGAATGCCAGGCGGCGGAATTTCCGGAGCGCCAGCGATCAGGGCCTTCATGTCTTCGTTCGTCTCGGCGACGGAGTGTCCGAACATAGAGACAGAAGAAGCGTAGCCGGTGATGCGGCCGCGAGATTCGACCACCAAGGCCGAGCCCGACTGAATAGCTTCGCTCAGCTCGGCGCCGCGATCGTAGCCGTGCACACGAAACGCGATCGAGTTGCAGGCAGCGAGATCGTGCGTCTGCGCGGGGCGTACGCGGAAGCCGGGAGTTTCCTGGCGGATGGACGGGCCGAGCATGCAGGCGAGAGGCTCGCGAACGACGAATCCGAGTTTTGCGTAGAGAGAAAGCGAGCGCATGTGAAATCCGGCCTGCACGAGGCGAACACCGGCGAATTTGTGTTCTTCGGCGCGGTCGAGGACTGCCTTCATCAGCCGGCGACCCACGGATCGGTTTTGCGAGGCCGGGTCAATGGTGATCGGGCCGATGCCGGCGATTGCGGTGCGCTCGTCCATGCAGTTGCTGCCGACGATTCGGCCGTCCTGTTCCGCGACGACGCAGAAAACGCGCGGGTGTCCGAACAGCCTGGTGAGAAAACTCGCGGCATGTTCCGCTGACGCAATATCAGCGGGGAAAGCGTGCTTCGTGGAAATCGTGAGGAATGCTTCGTAACAGATCTTGCCGCAGGCCTGTGCATCCGCCGGAACAGCGCGGCGAATCAAGACAGTCGGCCGCGGATTGCTGCCTTCAACCTGTCGAGGCGAAGACGTCATGCACGATTTCTCCCTTACATCTTCGGCTTGACGAGCGCTTGATACACGGTCGGGTGGCTGATGGCCTCCACGTCGGGCGCGGTGCCGCCGAACATGCGCTGGGTCATGCCGATGAAAATGAGATCGTTCGTGGGATCAATCCAGAACCAGGTGTTGGCGGCGCCAAACCAGAAGTAGGTGCCCTTGCCGACAGGCTCATTGGCCATCGCGGGATCGTTGAAGACGGCGCAGTCGTAGCCCCAGCCCATGCCAGGGCGAATCACTTCCGGGCCGATCGAGAATTCGCCGGTCATCAGGCTCGGGGCGAGATGGTTTGTGGACATAAGCTGCACGCTTGCGGGCGAGAGGATGCGCACGCCATCGAGTTCACCGCCGTTGAGCAGCATCTGCGCAAAGCGGAGGTAATCCTGCGCGGTTGAGGCGAGACCACCGCCGCCTGAAGGCATCGTCGGCTGCGAAGCGAAATCGGTGCCGAGCCCATAGGTCGCGGGAGCGGGGATGATGTCACCATTCGGACCTTGCATGTAGAGCGTGGCGAAGCGGTTCCACTTTTCCTTGGGAACGAAGAAGGCGGTGTCCTTCATGCCCAGCGGCCCGAAAAGACGCTTCTGCAGGAAATCGGGGAAGGTCTGTCCCGTCAGCTTTTCGATGATGTAACCCTGAATGTCCATCGAGACGCTGTACACCCAGCGCGAGCCCGGCTGATAGAGCAGCGGAATCTTCGCGAGCTTATCAATCATTTCCTGCAGGGATTTCGAAGCCATCACGCCCGAGCTCTGATAGAGCTTGTCCACGGGACCGTCGCCGAAGACGCCGTACGTGAATCCCGCGGTGTGGGTCATCAGCTCGCCCATGGTCGGCGGATGAATGGGATCCTCGAGAATCATTTTGCCGTTCGCGTCCACGCCCTTGAAAACTTTCAAGTGCGCGAATTCGGGAATGTATTTCGAGATCGGATCCTTCGGCAGCCACTTGCCTTCCTCGTAGAGCATCATCATGGCTACGCCGGTGACGGGCTTGGTCATGGAGAAAATGCGGAAGATCGTGTCCGTGGTCATCGGAGCGCCGCTGGCGAGATCTTTTTTGCCATAGGCGCGAAGGTCGGCCACTTTGCCGTGGCGCGCCAGCAGCGTAACGACGCCGGCGAGTTGCTTCTGATCCGCCAGTTGCTGCATCTGCGCATGGAGACGGTCGAGGCGCTCGGAGGAGAAGCCAAGCGATTCGGGCTTGGCTATCGCAGCCGCGTCGGAGGATTTGGCCGCTGCTTGCTGGGCCTGAGCGGGATGCGCGCCAGAGATTACCAGCGGCGCGGACAAAAGCAGCGATAGTGCAAGACGCAAAACGTTTGTGTTTTTCATGCTGGAGGTTTTAGCTCAGCCGCGCGAAGGTGTCAACGAGATGCGGAAGGGGATTATTGCTTCTGGAATTCGAGGACGCGATCGAGGATGCGATTGGCCACTTCGAACTTCGAGAGCTTCGGGAGTGGAAGCTCACGGCCGTCGCGGAGGAACAGGGTGACGATGTTGGTGTCGGTGTCGAAGCCGGCGCCTTCCTGCGTCACGTCGTTGGCGACGATCATGTCGGCGCCCTTGCGCGCTAATTTGCCGCGAGCGTTTTCGGCGAGGCGGTCTGTTTCGGCGGCAAAGCCTACCAACACGCGGCCACTTTGTTGCGCAGGGTCGCGGCTAAGCTCGGCGAGAATGTCCGGCGTGGGTTCAAGCTCCAGCCTGAGCCCACCGTCGCCGCGCTTGAGTTTTTGCGATTGCGCGGCAGCGGGGCGATAGTCCGCCACGGCAGCGGCCATGATCACGACGTTCGCATCCGAAGAGCGCTCGCGCACGGCACGACGCATTTCCTCGGTTGACCGCACGGGAACCCAATCCACGGTTTCGGGAATGGGCAGGTCCGTGGGACCGCTGACGAGCACGACGTGAGCGCCGCGGCGGGCCGCTGCTTCCGCGAGCGCATAGCCCATCTTGCCGGAGGAGCGATTCGTGAGAAAGCGCACGGGATCGAGATCTTCACGGGTGGGGCCGGCGGTGACTACAATGGTCTGGCCTTCGAGATCGCGGCGAAGTCCCAGCACCTCGCGGACCTTTTCGACGATGGCATCGGTGGCGGCGAGGCGGCCCGCGCCCGTCATTCCGCAAGCGAGATAGCCTTCGTCGGGGTTCACGATGTGGACACCACGCGCGCGAAGCTTTTGCAGATTCTCCTGCGTGGCGGGATGCTCCCACATGTTGACGTTCATCGCTGGAGCAACGACGACCGGAGCTTTCGTGGCGAGATACAGTGTCGAAAGGAAATCGCGCGCGATGCCTTGCGCGAAGTGGGCGAGGATATCGGCAGTAGCCGGCGCAACGAGCAGGAGGTCTATGCGCTGCGCGACCGCGATGTGCTCGATGGCGCTTTCGACGTTCGCGGCTTCCGCGCCGCCAGCGCCGAACATTTCGGTGATAACTTTTTTTCCGGTGAGCGCGGCGAAGGTGAGCGGCGTGATGAATTCCTGCGCCGAGCGCGTCATCACCACCTGCACGTCGAGCTTTTCCTGCTGCAGGCGGCGGACGAGCTCCGCGGCCTTATAGGCTGCAACTCCGCCGGTGACGCCGAGAGCGATCTTCATGGCTAGAAGGCCTTACTCGAGGAAAAACCGACGAGAAAATCCCCGTCGGGAATACGCACGCCGCTACTTGCGGCGCTTGCCGTCCTTGTCCAGCGTGCCTTCGGGCACTTCGGGCAAGGAATATTCGAGGAGTCCCAACAGCAACTCCTCTTCGGCGATGCGCGAGGTCTTGCGCGATTTCGGGTTATCAATCATGGCCCGGCCGCCAATCATCAACTGGCGAGCGCGGCGCGAGACGACGACTACGTATGCGAACTGACTTTCCGGAATACTTGTGAGTGCCGCCATTAGAACGTCAACCTCCAAATGATTTCAGAATTTCTCGAATATTATCTTCGGTCCGGGCCACCCTGCAACGCGAACTCAGTGCGATGGCCTGCACTTCACGGCCGGCGCGCTCGAGATCGTCGTTGACGACGGCGAAATCATAACTGCTGTAGCTGAGCATTTCCTGCCGCGCGCGTTCCAGCCGCCGCCGAATTTCGTCTTCCGAATCCTGCCCGCGATCCCTTATGCGACGCTCGAGATCATCGCGAGAAGGCGGCATCACGAAAACAGCGATGGCGCCCGGCAACTTCTGCTTCACCTGCAACGCCCCCTGGACGTCAATTTCCAGGACCAGATCTTTGTGCTGCGCGAGGGCCTCGTCCAACGCCTTGCGCGGCGTCCCGTACCAGTTCTTTCCGAAGACTTGCGCGTATTCCAGAAACTCGCCCCGCTGGACCATGCCCTGGAATTCACTCTCGGAGACGAAATTGTACCATTTGCCGTTGCTTTCCGTCTTGCGCGGCGGGCGCGTGGTGGACGAAACAGCCAGCATCGTGCCGGGGACCTCGAGAATCTTCTGCACCAGCGTGGATTTTCCGGAACCGGACGGCCCGGAAACGATCAGCACCAGTGGATCCGTTCGGCTCATTCGATGTTCTGCACCTGTTCGCGAAGTTTTTCGATTTCGGACTTGATCTCGAGAGCCAGTTCGGTAATTTCGAGGCTTTCCGCCTCGTTGCCGGGAGTCTTCGACAAAAGCGTGTTGGCTTCGCGCTGCATTTCCTGGAGCAGGAAGTCGAGCTTCTTGCCGACGTCAGATGCGCTGGCAAGAATGGACTCGAACTGGTTCACATGGCTCGCGAGCCGAGCCAATTCCTCGGACACATCGCTGCGTTCAGCGGCCAGCGCCGCTTCCTGCGCGATGCGCGTGGGATCGATCGGTGCTTCGCCGAGCAAATCCTTCAATCGCAATTCGAGGCGGCGCGCGAATGCGGGCCGGGCGCGCTCCGCGAGTACTCCGACGCGGGCAGCCAGGCTTTCGATGCTGGTGAGGCGGCCGGACATATCGTCGCGCAGTGCGCTCGCCTCCAGTTCACGCATTTGGTCGAGCTTGTCGAGCGCTTCGGTGAGGCAGCGAGCGACGACTGATTCGAGGCGCGCGATTTCGTCGTCGGACGATGCAGGACCAGCGGAGGAGCCGATTACTCCGGGCAGGCGCAGGATCGCAGCGAGATCGGGTTCTGCCTTCATGCCGAACTGCGTCCGCAGATCCGCGACGGCTCGCACGTACGAGGCCGCGACTTCCTGATTCACCGCGACGGCCGCAGGTCCCGCGAGCTCGTAGCGCAGGGTGACGTCAAGATGGCCGCGGCGCACGCGATCACGAACAATCTGCCGGATGCGAGGTTCGAGCGGCTCGAAACCCTCGGGTACGCGCAGATGCAGATCGAGAAAGCGGTGATTCACGCTGCGCACGGAGATGCGGAGACCGATGCCATTTTCGGCGGTTTGAGCCTGAGCGTAGCCGGTCATTGATTTCAGGCCCTTCGACGCGGCCTTGGGCGGATGCGAGAGCTGGGATTTTGTGCCGGACATTTTCACTCGAGACCTGCGACGCGCGTTACAGGCTCGGCGTCGCGAAATTGAATTTCGTACAGGCGCGCGTAGATTCCATTGCGCGCCAGAAGTTCCTCGTGCGTGCCGCGTTCGCGAATCGCTCCATCGTCGAGCACCGCGATCATATCCGCCCGGCGGATGGTCGAGAGGCGGTGCGCGATCACAAATACGGTGCGGCCAGTCATCAGATTATTGAGCGCGCCCTGAACGAGCATTTCCGACTCGGAATCGAGTTCGGAGGTCGCTTCGTCGAGGATCAGTATCGGCGCATTCTTCAGCAGCGCACGTGCGATGGCCAGTCGTTGCCGCTGGCCTCCGGATAGACGCTGGCCGCGGTCGCCGACGATGGTCTGATAGCCCAGCGGCATCTGCAAAATGAAATCGTGAGCCATTGCCGCCTGTGCCGCGGCGACCACCTGAGCTTCCGGCATATCGGGACGGCCGTAGCACAGATTATTGCGGATGGTGTCGTTGAAGAGGATCGTTTCCTGGGTGACGATGGCCATCTGTTCGCGGAGCGAGCGAAGGGTGCAGTCGTTCACGCCGAACCCATCAATGCGAAGCGTACCGGTGGTCACTTCGTGAAAGCGCGGAAGAAGATTTACGAGCGTGGTTTTGCCCGCGCCACTTGAGCCGACAATCGCCACCACGGCGCCGGCGGGAACCTTTAGGTCAATATTCTTGAGGATCGGCGGCCCGTCGTCGTACGAAAAACTCGCGCGATCGAATTCGATTGATTTCGAGAATGGCGGCAACGCTTTTGCGCCCGGCGCTTCCATCGCTTCTTCCGGCAGGTCGAGAAACGCGAAAACCTGTGTGGAGATGCCCACGGCCTGCAGAAATTGCTGGTAGATGTTGCCGAGCCGCTTCACCGGTTCATAGGCCTTGAAAAGAGCAAAGACAAAGGCGCCGAACGCACCGATGGTCATCCGGCCGGCCTTTATTTCGCCGCGGGCGAAGAGCAGGACCATCGAAATGACCACGGCGCCCAGCACGTCCATCATGGGCGAAGTGGCGGCGGAAGCCCGGATCCAGCGCATGTTCTCGCGCAGAAGATTGCGCGCCGCCTCCCGGAATTTGCGGATTTCGAACCCTTCCATTCCGAAAGCTTTCACGATCCGATTGCCGCTGATGGTTTCCTCGAGGATCTGGCTCAAGTCCGCGAGGCGCGCCCTGCTTTTTTCCGAAGAGCGGCGGATGCGGCGTCCAAGTTTTCCGACCGGCCAGACCACGAGCGGAATCAGAACGGCGGAGCCGACAGCCATCCTCCAGTCAATCAGGAGCAAAACCGCAATAAAGGCGATGAACGCGAATATCTGGCGGAAAAAATCAGCCAGCCAGTCTGAGAATACGCTGCGTATCTGTTCGATGTCGCTGATGACCGCCGACATCACGCGGCCGACCGGATTGTGCTGGAAGAAGCCGACGGGCTGCTGCACGATTTTGCTGTACACGTTGTTCCGCAAGTCGGTTACGCCCGACAAGCCAACGAACTGGATCAGATTGGTGCCGAAATACTCCGACACTCCCTTGACCAGAAAAATAAACAAGAGCGCGAGACCGAAGACCGACCAGACGTGATGAATGCGGTGCGGCACGAAGGAATTGAGATAGATGACGCGGTGGGTGTGCGGAATCGTGAACAGCGCCAGCGTTTGCAAGGTTGAGTGAGGATTCAGAACGACATCGAGAGCCGGTTTGATGGCCAGGGCAATGAGCCCATCCATCATTCCCATGATTGAAATCAGGAAAATCCCGAGCGCAAGGAGCGGCGTATAGGGGCGCAAATATCGCAATAGCCGCCGGATCTCGTAGCGTTGGTTCACGTGCGGGATGCCGTCAATGGGTTCGAGTGCCAAGAGTCAGCTGTCACGTTTCAGAACAGCAACGATTTTTCCGCCAAATGAAACTTGCCTAGCCTATGCATGGCCCCGGCATCTTGCAAGCCGTAATCGCAAAACGAGTACCCCGTGAGATCAGGCAGTGGTCTTTTCCAGATCGCGATGCACGACCTTGGCCGAGTACCCCTTGTGCTGCAGGGAGCGCCGAATCACTTCGGCGAGCGCAACAGAACGGTGCCGTCCGCCCGTGCAACCGAGAGCGATGGTCAGATAGCTTTTGCCCTCGCGGATATAATGGGGAATCAGATATCCCAAAAGACTCTCGATGCGGCGGAGAAATTCTCCGGTCTGCGGGAACGAGCGAATGTAGCGCGCGACGCGAGGGTCCTTGCCGCTGAACGGGCGAAGTCGCGGAACGAAGTGCGGATTCGGAAGAAAGCGCACGTCGAAGACCAGATCCGCGTCCGCGGGAATTCCGTAGCGAAATCCGAAACTGACCACCGATACCAGCAGCGGACGGCGTCCACGGCCCTGAAAGCGCTCGGTGATCAGGTTGCGGAGCTCGTGCACGCTGAACTTGGTGGTGTCAATGATGATGTCGGCGAGGCGGCGGATCGGCGCCATGCGCCGGCGCTCCTCGCGAATTCCGTCGGCGACGGAACCGCCCTTGCTGAGCGGATGTGGGCGGCGGGTTTCGCTGAAGCGGCGCTTGAGCTCAGCGTCACTCGCTTCGATGAACACGAGAGTTGCGGCGCGTTCGCCGGCCAGCTTGCGATAAATTCCCGGCAGCTGGGCAATCTGTTCGCCCTCGCGCGCGTCCACCAGAAGGGCAGCGCGCTCCACCTCGCCTTGGCCGCCTTCGTAAAGCTCGCTTAAAGTGGGAATCAGCGCGACGGGTAGATTGTCCACGCAATAGAAGCCGAGATCTTCGAAGGTGTTCAGTACCGATCGCTTGCCCGAGCCGGATAGCCCGGTGAGGATTACGAGTTGGTGGGCGTTTCGTTTCCGGTCGGAGGGCTTCACGGGAAAACGGTTATGCCTTTACCCGGCGACGATGCGTGCTCGGGATGCGGAGATCTTCGCGATATTTCGCCACGGTCCGGCGCGTTACATGGATGCCTTCATCGCCGAGTTTCTTCGTGATTTGCTCGTCGGTGAGCGGATGAGACGTGTCTTCCTCTTCGATCATCTGCTTCACCCGCCGCTTCAGGGACAGCAGCGACATCTCGCCGCCCTGCGGCCCGTTGACCGATTCTGAGAAAAAGCTGCGCAGCTCGAGCACGCCTCGCGGCGTGTGAACGTATTTATTGGCCACAGCGCGGCTGACGGTCGAGGGGTGCACGCCGACTTCCTCGGCAACTTCCTTGATCATCATTGGTTTCAGATGATCGGGCCCGTAGTCGAGGAAATCTCCCTGGCGGCGCAGGATTGAATTGCAAACACGCAGAATTGTGTGCTTCCGCTGTTCGATATTTTTCATCAGCTGGATGGCGGCGGTGAAGCGTTCCTTGACGTAGTTGCGGACGTCGCGATCGGCTGCGTCGCGGGCGAGCAAGCGGCGATAAGTGGGGCTCAGGCGGAGCTGCGGCACGTCGTCGTCGTTCATGAAGACCTGCCACTCGCCGTCCACTTTGCGGAACTGCACGTCCGGTTCGACGAGACGGGGCTCGATCTTGTTGTAGCGCAGGCCGGGCTTCGGATCGAGGCGCTTAATCAAATCCACGGCGCGCTTGACGAGTTCGATGGGGCGATTCAGGGCGCGGGCGACTTCCTTTAGCTGGTTATTCTGCAGCAGCTTCAGATGCTCGGCGATGATTTGCTGCGCGAGCGTGTTCTGCGGATCAATCAACTTCACCTGCATGATCAGGCACTCTTCCAGATTGCGCGCGGCCACGCCGGGAGGGTCGAATTCCTGCACTACGGCCAGCGCTTCTTCGACGTCCTCCATCGAATAGTTTCCGGATTGCGCAATTTCGTCGAGCGTCGCCGTCAGATAGCCGTTCTCATCGAGATTGCCGATGATCGAGTCCGCGATTTTGCGGACCGTTTCGCTGCAGATGCTCACGCTCAATTGCCATGCGAGGTGGTCGGTGAGGCTCGCCGGTGAGGAAAGGAACTTGTCGAACGACGGTTTCTCAATTTCCTCGTGCTCGCCGCCCGCCGCGCGCTCCGCGCCGGTGTCGAGGTATTGGCCAAAGAAGGAGCCGAAATCGAATTCGTCGAATGGATTTGGCGCCGGCGTTTCAGGAACTTTTTCGGTTTCCTTTTTCAGGAAGGCTTCGTCGGTGTAATTGTCGGCGGTGACGCCGTCGTCGCCCAGCTCTTCCAGAACCGGATTCTCCATGATCTCCTGATTGATCATCTCCCGCAGCTCGAGACGGTTCAGCGCCAGCACGCTGACCATCTGGACGAGGCCCGGCGTCAGAATCTGCTTCTGAGCCAGCCGGAGATGCAATTTGGGTGCGAGCCAGTTCATGGTGTCAGTTCAGCTTAAAACCTTCTCCCAAGTAGATCCGTCGAACTTCTGCGTTGGCGGTGAGCTCCGCGGGAGTTCCGGCAGCCAGAATTTTCCCGTCGCTGATAATGTAGGCGCGCTTGGTCACTGCCAGTGTATTGCGAACATCGTGATCTGTAATCAGGACTCCGATGCCCGTCTCGCTCAGATCGGCGATGATCTTCTGAATGTCCACGACGGTGAGGGGGTCAATTCCCGCGAAGGGTTCGTCGAGCAGCACGAACGACGGCGACAGCACGAGTGAGCGCGCGATTTCCAAGCGGCGCCGCTCGCCGCCGGATAGAACGTGCGCCTGGCTTGTTCGCACTCCTTCAAGTCCCATCTGGGCCAAAAGCTCCTCGACCCGGTCGCGCCTCTGTTCGGGCGTAACCGAGAGCGTTTCCAATACAGCGAGCAAGTTCTCTTCGACTGTCAGTTTGCGAAAAACCGAAGGTTCCTGAGGGAGGTAGCTGATGCCGCTGCGGGCCCGGAGATACATGGGGAGGTCGGTAATGTCCTCGCCGTCCAGCATCACACGCCCGTAGTCCGGACGCGCCAGACCGACCAGGATGTAGAACGTCGTGGTCTTTCCCGCGCCATTCGGGCCGAGCAGCCCAACCACTTCACCCTGTTGAACTTCCAAATTAACGTCGTTAACGACCTTCCGACCCCGGTAAGATTTCCTCAGATCGGCGGCTTGGAGTTTCAACATACCGGTTCATTTCTCAACCCGGTGCTTGGTTAGTGTGCGCGAACCTTCCTGCGAATCAATCAAAATCGTATCATTCGCCACAAAGAAGGTCAACGAATGGCCCGTCGTTGTGTCGCTGGAAGCATCAGCAATCGTGGGTTCGCCGCCGGAAAGCACGAATTTTCCGTCAGCGGCGGTGTATTCAGCCTGCTCGGCCATGGCCCGGCGGTCGCCCTGCCGGACAACCACGGCTCCCTGAGCCAGGGCCCGTTCGAGCTGACGGCCGCCCGGGGCGCCGCCCGGCGTCTTTGATGTCGAGGGGGGCGAGCCGCCACCTGCGGGCGCGGGTGCCGCTGGATCGAGAAACAGGTCCAGGGTGCGGGATTGCAGGTAACCCTGGTCGGAACTGGCGATTACGCCGCCTTCGAGATGCGCCTTACCCTGGTCGCTCCAGTAGGTGAGGTTCGGAGCCAGCACCCTCCAAAGCGTGGGGCCAGAGCTTGAGCCAGAGTTCGAACGTGGCGCGGGCTTGAGGCCGGCATTGATTGCAGGCATGGCACCGAACGGACCCGAAACCTGCGAGAACACGGCGATCACGTGTCCAGTGGCCTGCAACTTCTTGTCGTCCTGCCACACCTCGATCTGGTCGCTGTCGAGGACGGATTCTCCCTGCCACAACCGCGCGCGCCCCGTGTAGGTGACGATCACATGATTGGAACCGACCGTTCCGGAAAGTGTGTCCGCGGAAATATGGGCCGTGCCGGAACCGAGGCTCAGCGCGTCTCCCTGCGCGGTCGGCAGGTAGGTAGATACCACGCCGCCGGCGGCGAGCAGCTCTCCCGATTTCTGATTGACGACCACATTCGCGGCTGTCGTGCGGCTCATGGCGTCGGAAATTACCGGCGATCCATCCATCGTGATCATATCCGTCGCGCGAATGATTGTCGCGTGGTCCGCGGTCGCCTGGCGATCAGCCTGCTGAAAGCGCACATTTCCGCGTTGATCGAGCGTGTCCCAGTCACCGTGCGCGCCAAACGTGGCGACCAGCTCTGCTGCTGAAAGCACCTGCGGCGCGGTGTTGCCGATCTGCCTGTGGACTTCGACGCCCGCATGCCCGAGCAGTTTGTCGAGGTGGCCGCTGGGGCCCAGTTGCGCAACAAATTTCTTCGCGCGAAGCGTTGTCGTGTCGCTGCTGCTCTTTGATTCGATGGTCGCAGGCGCCAGCGTTTCGGCGCTTTCAATTCTCTGCTGATCAGCTTTGCCTTTCGGCTGTCCTAGACGCGCGCCGCCGGAGCCGGTCGAGAAGGTCACGCGCAACGCCTCGGTTTTCAGAACACGCGAATCGTTTCCTTGATGCGACTCGGCCGTCACGCCACCGGTCGCGTTCATGTCCTGAATCAGATTTTTCTGCGGCACCATTGTGAATTCCGCATGCGCGGCGGAAAATCGGTCCGTTCCGGCGGCGGTCTGGCGAGTGCCCGAAATATTCCCATCGGCGACGACGTGTTCGACCCAGCCATCCGGATTCAGGACAGCCTCAAACCGCGCAGCCGAAACGGAGATGGTGCCTCCGCCTTCCGTGCTGCGAATTTGGGGATGGCCCTCGGCGACAGCGCGACGGGCGTGATAATCCGCGTCGAGATCCACCGAGAATGTGTCCGCGGACAATTCGCGCGCACCCTGTTTCACCGTCGCGGGCCCGTTGAGCACGGCAGTGCGGTCGGCGCGCCGGATCTCGAGGCTGCGACCGGTCGCGGTTACGGGCATGCCGCCCGTTTGGTCGGAAGCGTTCAGCTCGAATTCAACTCCCTGGTTGATGCGCACGATCGAATCGCTCGTGCTGTAGGAGACTCCCACGCCGCGCCCCTGGCCGGACGGGAAGTGGAACTCCACCGGCGCGGGAGTGGACGCTTCGCCCGTGCTGCGGTTAATCGAGAGATTGCTGGTTTTCACCTGGAGAGTGCCCGTGGAAAGCAGGCCGGCCTGCCCGGCTGCCTTTCCGGACGCGGAGTTCGCATTCGCCAGGTCAATCTCCACATCGCCTTTGCAGCGGACGTCTTGCGTTCCCTCATAAGTGCATTCGCTCGTGTGAATGTTGTCGTTGCGGCTGCCGTCGCGTCCGTAGAGGGTGATCCACACGTCCTCGAGCACGGCGCGATTCTGATCCTTGTACTGCGTGGCGTGGGACGCGCGAACAGTAAAGATCGTTCGCTGCTGCTCGACTTTCGAAAATGAAAACTGCGCGGATTGCTGCTGCACCGTGATGGGAACGGACACTGGCGCATTGCGATTCGCCCGAGCGCGGCGGAAGGCGCGCTCCGCGTACACGCCGCCGACCGCCAATGCGATCAGCCCCGCGGTGATGGCCGCCCAGCGCGCGTAGCGCGCCGCTTCCCGGTTGCGCAACGAAGAATCTCCCTGGTTACGTTAGAAGCCGAGTATAGGCGGTTGGTTTTCGCGGGACAACTAATGGTGGGGTTAGGTTACAAGGCGGGGAAAAGTGATACACCCTAGGCGCTGCGAATCTCAGGGCGCGACTTGCGGCCACCTTGCGATCATATGTGCGACAATATTCCGCCGGGATTAAACGGAATCTGCGTCCGTGTGAATCGAAACATGATCTGCTCATAAACGGAACTCTATCTCCCGTGTTTACGCTATCTTGCAAGCCGCCGATACGAGATTTAAAGGCGTGCAGTCCAGTTAAATCGCGTTAAATGCGCGCACAATTTTCGTGCGCTAATCAAATTCCGCTGAAATTGCGAGTCGCGTGTTGAATTTCATGAAATGGACTAGTACCCACTTGATTGCATAACAATGTCGGCTCCTTAGACCCGGTAGACTTTGGTTTGTCGAGACCAAGGTTCGGGAGGAAGGAGCCGAACATGATGATTATAGGCGTGGATTATCACCCGAGCGATCAGTACATCGCGTTTACGGATACAGAGACTGGCGAGAGTGGCGAACGGCGATTGTGCCACAGTGGTGGGGAAGCGGAGAAGTTCTACCGGGAGCTGGCGGCGCGAGGTGTCAGCGTGCGGGTAGGAATGGAGGCCACCGGCTATTCACGTTGGTTCGAGCGGTTACTGGCAGCGTTGGGTATTGAGCTGTGGATGGGCGATGCGGCCGAGATCAAGACGAAGCGAGTCCGCAAGCAGAAGACTGACCGCAACGATGCTCACCTTCTGTTGAAGCTGCTGCTGGAAAATAACTTCCCAACGATCTGGATACCGAGTCCCGGAAATCGTGATCTGCGGCAACTGCTGTGGCATCGGCACCGCATGGTGCAGATGCGAACGCGAATCATGAATCAGCTGCAGGCCCTGGCGATGAACGAAGGCCAACGAAGGAAGAAGAAGCTGTGGAATGAAGCAGGACGAGCACAACTGGAAAAGCTTCCGCTGGCAACTTGGGCATCACGGCGCCGGCACGATCTACTCGAGTTGCTGGACCGAATGAACCCGACCATCGAAGAGTTAACCGCGGTGGTCGGGCAGGAAGCGAAGAAATGGCCTGAGGTGCTGCGGCTGATGACGCATCCGGGCGTAGGTCCGTTGACGGCACTGGCTTTCGTGCTGATCATCGGAACTCCGGAGCGGTTCCAATGCGGGAAGCAGATCGGCAGCTATGTGGGACTGATCCCGTGCGAGGACTCCAGTGCTGGCCATCAACGGCTGGGACACATCACCAAACAAGGCAGCTCCCTGTTGCGTTTCTTGCTGGTAGAAGCAGCACAAGCGGCGGCACGTTGGGATGCAGACTGGAGACGACGGTACATGCATCTGGCGATGCGTCGGCAAAACAGTATTGCCAAGGTGGCGATGGCTCGAAGACTCGCAGTTCGGCTGTACTGGATGTGGCGGAGGGGTTGGGAGTATTCGCGGTGGGTCGAATTCGGTTCGAACGCGGGACAGCTCGGTACCGGACATGGCGTGAACTAGAACGTTGTCCACTTGAATGGGCATCCCGCTCCCTCGTGAGAGGGAGTTTGAAGTGGTAATCATGGTCTGAAGCATAGGATCGAAGAGATGTTTGGGTCGGACCGAAACCGACCGAAAGATTACAGACGAACCGTGGTCATCGACAGGGCCAAAGAACACGACGAACAAAGACACTCATTGAAGTGAACGGAGAAGTGCGCTCGAAAACGATTTGACAGAGCCGACGTTGTTAGAGATGTCCGGTTAGCGCACATCCCATGCGCACAGTGCAACTTGGTTCGGGAGCCACAGCGCATGCAACCATATCTCTCAAAATAGTCCCGCATTCTGAGTAGATATTCTCGCGGAACCATTCTTGCGATCGTCCGATAGGTCGAGTTCGGCAGAAACCAAGGTTGGAAAATTAGTGCATTCATCTGCTCCTCGGTCAACCTTGGTGAAAAGCGCCCGCTGGGCGCACCGTCCCACTTATTCCTTCCACTGTTTTGCATTCTCAGGCTCCTCTTGGATGAGAGTCTCGATACGCCGCTATTAAATTAACCTTACTGACTTGCGTATAAATCTGAGTCGTCTGGAGCCATGCGTGACCCAGCAGCTCCTGCACGACGCGGATATCTGCGCCTCCGTCTAGAAGGTGTGTCGCAAAGGTGTGGCGCAAAATTCGAGGTGTGACCCTGCCCAACCCAGCGAGATTTCCGATCTTAGCGACGGCGAGCTGAAGTGTTACTGGTCGTGGAGGTCTTTCGCGGTCGGGACGAATCGACTGTTCGCGGCGAAGCAAGCTTGCTAGGCGGCTTCTTGCTTCCCAATAGGACATTGTTTCGACGCTGCCCAGATACCTCTGCTTAGGTTTCGGCTTACCACCTGTGACGCCGTAGTCCATCCATTTGCCAATCCAAGACTTGTTTCTTCGGACGGCGCTACCAAATTGCCGAGGCCAGTCTGACGTGAACAAATATCCTTCGCGACGGCCTCCGACATAATTAACAATCGCCTTTAAGGCCTTCCTGCCGAACGGCACGATTCGCGTTCTGCCTTTGCCGAATACACGCATCGTGCGCGCCTTGAAATCGACGTTTTCTAATCGAATCTCCGCCACTTCGCGCACCCTGACTGTGCAGCCGCATGTCGACGCCGCGACTCTGATCTTTGTTCTTGAGCCTGCTGAGACTGCCCCGCAACGCGGCCGTTCTTTGCAATTTGAATCATGCGAGCCGCGCTAACTTCTTTGACGCAGTCGGCGCAATAGGTACGTTCACGACCAATTTCAACGCCGCAGTTCTTGCAAAAACTTTCCGGGCGCGGCGGCGCTACATGCGGCAAACCGGTTGGAATGCCTTTCGCCTCACGCCGATGGTGTTGTGTCAGTCGAGTCGGGGGCCGATCCTGCCCGCGTGAATTTGATATCGTCGACCAAAGCATCCGACATACCGATTCCGCGACCGGCGCAACCGCACGGCTCCAGCTGGGTGCGGTCTCAGATAGCTTTGCGGCGAACGATCCCATGAGGCGACAGGAGCCGTCTCGCTGTTCGAAGAACCAATCACGCCGTAGAGTTTCGCAGCTAATCCACCTCAGAACGTAGGCGTCCACGTCCGGGCGTATGGGCTCCATAACGTCACACGCCAGACTGTCGCGCGCCTGCGAGTCGACGTGCAAGACGCCGAGCCCGGGATCTAGTCCGAGAGCAGCGATTGATAAGCGAGTTTCAGATTCAAGCACGGCGTAGAGGTAATTAAGCATGGCGTTAACAGGATTTGTGGCGAGCCTGGGTGATCCAGTTAGCGGAGAAACGCGAGTTGCGAAAATTCGCCAACGTTCGGGCACGCGGTGGAGATCGCGCTTGGGAAAATTGACCGGTACTCTTCTCCACGCATTCCAATAAGCGTGCGCGGCTCGCGATTCGAGCAGACGGGCTAGTTCGATTGTCTTAGCGGACGTAAGGCCCTCGGGGACCCGTGCAATTGCGTTCGCTGTTTCACCATTGTTTAGCCCGTCGCGGGCGAGTTTTTCTTGTCCCTCCAGTTTCTTGCCGATCAACTCGCGCACAATTTGCAAGGCTGCGCCTGACTGAGGCGCGAGCGCCTGGGCGCGCCGGAGGCGGGCATCGGATGGCCGAACGGGACCAGTCACGGCAAGCACTGATCCATCTCGGTTGAGCATCACGAATGAGGCGTCCTGATCCGCCAGCCAGCGGAGTGCACCAAGTGTCACCATTCCATCAGATCCGATTACGACCAAGCGGCGTAGACCGTGTCCGATACGTGGAAGGCAGGCGTGGCGACGTTTTGGGCCGATCCCGTCGTCAAGAATCAGATGACCTCGGTCTACATAGGCCTTGATGCCGTACCCGACAACTAATGGTGAGGGTACAGGATACGCACCCTGAAAAGTACCCCGCCTCCGCTCAAGGAACACGAGCGCGTGGAATTTGAATATGGCTGGCCAGCGCGTCAAGCAGGCGGCTTGACTTGTTACGTATGAGGCATCAATGTGACCGAACTATACGGACGTCACCATGTGAAGGTCAGCTCAAACCAGCCGGTTGCACTTAGAAAGGCAGCCACTCGAAGGGAAACAACTTTCCCGCCGCTTCGGGATCGAGTTTCACTCCTGCGACCTCGGCGGCCCGAGCGAGAACGGGATCTCGCTCGGCGGCGAGATCCTGTGGTGTCGGCAGGACGATTTCATCTGGCGTTACGCCAACGTGCTCAAGGCTCTTGCCGTCCTTCATGATCAAATCGGCCTCCGTAACAGAAAACCCATAGTAAATCTCCGCACCCAGCCCGTGAGCGAACGGGTATATTTGCGCTTCCATAACACTCCCCGAGCTGCGATCTCCTAGAACGAGTCCGCGATGTTCCAACTGAATCACGCGGGCAAATAGTTCCGCGGCCGATGCTGACGCGCTGTCCACGATGACGATGATTTCGCCCGCGAAAGCGTGGCCGCCCAAGGTCTTGGCGACCTCTGGCCTCAGATCCTTTCTACCTACGCGATCGGCGATCTTCACGTCATGATCGAATACGTTTCCGAGCATGCGGTCCAGCGTCGTCACCGCACCGCCGGGGTTGCCTCGAAGATCGAGAATCAACGTGTTGTGCTTGCGGACGGCGTCAAAGAGATGATCCACTTCGGGATCAGAAATAAAGAACCTCGGCATCTTCCAGATCACTGCGTCGTCCATCACCTGCTGTTGCTGCCGAAGCACGTGACCTTCATTCTCACTTTCTCTCAACAACTGGTAATAGTCATTGCCGGACGTGCCCGTAATATTGCGTTCGGCCTTCAATTGACGGGTCGCGGTGTCAACCAAGACTCTGCGGGACGGCTCCATCGGGATCACGCAGGTCCAGCTGTGTTTTGCTTCGGGGACTGAGGCCGTTAAACATGTACATGAGATCGCTGAAGTCGTTTCTGTTCACGGAGTTGGTTTCATAGGCAAGCACTTGGTCTCCCGGATGCATTTTCGATTCCGCATCCGTACCGGGGCGGATGCGGGTGATGAATGCGTTGTCGCCGAACAATTGCATTCGAAATCCGTAATGGAACCGGAACGGACGATCGGGCGGTATCATGAACGTATGGCTGTCTTTCAGGCTTCCGAGAAATGCGGCCACCATGCGAAGGCATTCGTTGAAGCTTGACGCGTTCTTGATTCGCTCATCGTACTGCTGATACAAGGCTTCCAAGTCGAGACCGTGGTACGCAGGGTCGTAATAGTATTTCTTCACCGAATCACGGCCATCGCGCAGTATTCCGCGCCCTCGATCGATTTGCATGTTGTCGAATTTCTGTTGGGCGCGCGCGACGCTGGGCGAGGTCAGAAACGCACTCGTACTCAGCAACAAGATCAACGCGATGCGGATGCGTTTTTTAAGCACTGACAACCTCTTCCAGTCTGCCTGAGCTGCTCACACGACGTGCCTATACATGACCCCGAATCACTAGTCAATAACGGTATTGAAGAAGGAATCACGGGTTATAGCTGTGGGGCGAACGACGGCCGAATCGTCAGACGGTGGGAAGCATGCCGACGCCGGCGGCGGCGACGCTGTCGCGCGACGTGTTCTTCACGAGGTACATCGCTTCGTCGGCAAGATGCAGAAGCTCGGCTTTGGTGCGGGAGTCGGTGGGATACGCGGCCACGCCGACGCTGGCGGTCAGGCGCACAGGCGTCCCGGTGCCCTTCAACCATTCCGTCTCGCGGATCAGCTTATGCAGGCGGTGCGCCACGCCGAGCGCATTTTCCTTGGACGTTTGCGGCAGCAGGACCACGAATTCGTCGCCGCCGTATCGGAACGCCAGGTCAATCAGGCGGCACTTCTCCTTGATTGCCTCTCCAATTTCGGCGAGCAGTTTCGAGCCGACCAGATGTCCATGCGTATCGTTGACCATCTTGAAGCGGTCGAGGTCTATGAAAATCAGCGAGAACTCAAAAGCGTAGCGGTGCGAGCGATAGATCTCGGTATCGAGCATGAAATTCAAATGCCGGGCGTTGTAGAGGCTGGTGCAATCGTCGGTGATCGTAAGCTCGTGAATGCGCTGGACGTGCCGCGCATTTTCGATGGCGATCGCGGCGTAGTCGGCGAGCGCCTCGAGCAGCGCGAGATCTCGCGCGCTGAATCCCTCCGGGCCGATGCAATTGATCAGCTCGATCACGCCGAGGCACTGGTCTCGGAAGCGGACCGGCACGGCGACGATCGAGCGTGTCGCCATTTTCGTCTTTTCATCCACTTGGCCGAAAAATCTGGAATCCTTGCTTGTGTCTGCGACCACCACCGCTTCGCCGGACTCCGCCACCCAGCCTGCGAGTCCCTGGCCGACCTTGATGCGCACGTCCTTGAGTGCGTCCGCGCCCGCGCCCGTTGCAATCTGAAAGTACAGCTCGCGCTTCTCGAGGTCCATCAGCAGCAGCGACCACGTGTCCGGGCGCAGGACCTCATTGATTTTTTCCATGATCGTGCGCAGTACCTGATCGAGCTGCAGCGACGAAGTGAGAGCTTTGCCGAGTTCGTGGAAAACGTTTACTTCGGTTGTTTCCGGGACCGGAGGCTCGATGTCCGGATTACGGCGCCGTTCCACGCCCTCAAAGGGCTTGGAGTCAGCGGCTCGCCGCAATCGGTCGGCGGGGCTGCGCGACTTGGCGTCTTGGGATTCGGGGAGCAACATTTGCCATTATAGTGAACCATTTTCAACTCTAGCAACGGGCATTCCAATTCGATTGCTGAAAGGCCAATGGCCTGTCCTTTCGGCATTAATTCCCGGGCAGCATTGACACCCCACCTACCGACGCCTATATTTTTGATGGTCCCTGCGGATGTCTTCGACACCTTTCGGCGAACACCTTCGGCGCGAACGTGAAATGCGCGGCGTTTCTCTTGACGAGATCTCCGCCGCCACGCGCATCAGCACGCGTTTTCTCGAAGCCATTGAAAAAGATCAATGGGAATTGCTGCCGGGAGGGGTTTTCAATCGCGGCTTCATTCGCTCGATCGCGCGTTTTTTGGGGCTCGATGAAGATAGCCTCGTCGCCGAGTACGCGCTGGGGACGGCGAGCGATGCTCAGGTCCACGTCGCCGCTCAGCGATCCCGTCAGATGCCGCGAAACTGGCGTCCGGCTGCGGCCGCGGTTGTCGCCATCGCGCTGATTATCGCCGGCGGAATCTTCGGATACCATCACTACGGCTCAGGGATCGCTGCGCGGCTTCACGAGCGTTTCCTGACGGGCCGTGCAGGCGCGCGCACCGGAGTTGCCACCAGCCAACCCGCCGCACCGAATCCTGGCGCAGCCAACGAATTACCCACCCCGGCTGCTGCGCCGCCGGTGAGCGACCAGGCACCCGCCGGCCTCGCTCTCAACGTGCAGGCTGCAAAGCAAGCGGAACTGAAAGTGATCGCGGACGGGACAGTCGTTTTCGATGGCTCCGTCCAGCCGGGTGACGTGAAGCAATTCAACGCGCAGGACAATTTCGAAATCACGTCCAGCGAATCCAGCGCGGTGTCGCTCGAGCTCAATGGGCAAACCATGGCACCGATAGGGACGCCGGGAAAGCCCGCAAGCGTCGCATTGACGCGAAACAATTTGAAGCCCGCGACTGGAGGGTCCCATTAGCGCTGAACTGCGCACCCAAATTTGTTCCGGCCACGCGCGTCCGGAACAGAAGATGGCCGTCTGCTCCGGAGGAGTGCAAGTTGCCCCCGAGGACCGCGTGGAAATGCTCGCGGTGCTGGCTTCGGACGCCGATCCCGCGATCGCCGACCGCGCGCAGAATGCGCTGCTGACGCAGCCTTTGGAGTCATTCCTCGCTGCGACTGCACGGCCCGACGCGGACGCGCGTTTCTTCGCTTACTGCACCGATAACTTGGGCGAAAAGCCGGGTGTAGCCGATGCGCTGGCGAAGAGCACCGCCTGCCCCACAGCGCACGTCGCGCGCCTGGCGAATTATCTGACCCCGGTGGGAATCCAGTCGTTGCTCGATAATATGGATCGGTTCACGTCCGATCCGCAGTTGATCATCGCCGTAGGCGCTTGTCCGGGTGCGAATCCGGAACAGCGCGACTTGCTCGCGGAAATGCAAAAGGGCGCGGTCGCATCCGCGGAGATTGCGGAGGCTGCTGCGGAGGTCGAGCCGGACCCCGTGAAGCGCGAAACGCTGATGCAGAGAGTCACGCATATGAACGTGGTGCAGCGGCTCACGCTGGCGCTCAAAGGCGGCCGCACCGAGCGGATGCTGCTGATCAAGGACCCGAACAAGCTCGTTCAAAGGTGCGTGCTGCAATCGCCCCGGCTGACTGACACCGAGGTCGAGGCATTTGCCTCGATGACCAATCTGACCGGAGAAATCCTCCGGGCGATCGCGCTGACTCGTCTTTTCATGAAGAATTATTCTGTCGTGCGGAATCTCACCAACAACCCGAAGACTCCGCTCGACGTCTCGCTCCACCTGTTCCCTCGTCTTACGGCGACAGACCTGGTGAAACTCACGGCAAACAAGAATGTTCCCGAGACGCTGCGATCTTCCGCCCTGAAGCTTCACAAGAAGCGCAAGATGAACGCACCGGGCGCCTGAGCGGCGAAAGCAAGCGCTGTTCCCGGCGGAAGAGCGAGGCTTCAGCCTGGCGCTGCTTCGTGCGACATTGGATTGGTTTCAGCCCATGGCTACCGCAAGACCAGTTACCGAAGGATCTGTGGTGATCACCCCGCGGGGCGTCGAACGCCTTCGCTCGGGTCATCTGTGGATCTATCGCAGCGACGTTCGGTCGGCCCATGCCGAACCCGGCGCCGTGGTCCGGCTCACCGACGAGCGCGGCAATTTTTTCGGGCGCGCCTTCTATAGCGACAAATCGCAAATCTCCATACGGCTTCTTACGCGCGAGGACGTTCCCATTGACCGCGCATTTTTTGCGGCGCGAATTCGCAGGGCCGCCGCCTACCGCGATTTGGTGGTTGAAAACTCTGACGCCTGCCGGATGGTTTATGGTGAAGCCGATCTTCTGCCATCCGTGATTGTGGACCGCTACGGCGATTACATTGTCCTGCAGACCCTCAGCCAGGCCAGCGACCGCCTGAAAAGCCTGCTCGTCGAAATCCTGGTAGAACAATTTTCGCCGAAGGGGCTGGTCGAGCGAAATGATCCCAAAGTACGAATGCTGGAGGGGCTCGACCAGCGCGTCAGCGTCCTTCACGGTGACGTGCCTCCCGAAGTTCTCGCCAGGGAAAACGGAGTGACGTTTGTTTGCGATCTTGCCAAAGGGCAGAAGACCGGCTCCTTCCTCGACCAGCGTGAAAACCATTGGGCGGCCCGGCGATATGCTTCCGGAGACGTCCTCGACTGCTTCAGCTATCAGGGCGGATTCGCGCTGACTGTCGCGGACCGGTGCGAACATGTCGAGGGGATAGACATGGCGCCCGCGGCCATCGAAGCGGCTCGCCGAAATCAGCAGCTGAACTCGATTTCGAATGCCACCTTCCGCGAAGGGAACACCTTCGACCTGCTCAAGGAATACGACGAGGCTGGCCGCCGCTTCCAGATGGTCATTCTCGATCCCCCGGCGTTCGCCAAGAATCGGGACAGCATTCCGGCGGCGCGCCGGGGATACAAGGAGATCAATTTGCGGGCGCTGAAGCTGCTCAAGCCGGGCGGCTTTCTGGTTACGTGCTCGTGCTCCTACCACATCACCGAGCCGCTGTTCCTACAGATCGTCGCCGAGGCGGCGAACGACGCCCGCAAGAATGTCGTGGTCGTCGAGCGGCGGACCCAGGCCCAGGATCACCCGATCATGCTGACGATGCCGGAAACGCACTACCTGAAGTGCATGATATTCAAGGTCATGGATTAGTGTAAACATAGGTATTCACTTGCTTTAGCCCATCCAATTTGTACTTGACAGTGACACGCTAAGATAATATCATGTGCCAACGCTAATTCAAAGTGAAGCGCAATATTCGGCGATATTCTTTACTCACGTTTTGAGAAAGTGAGAGAATTCCAACATGCTCCGTCTTGATAAATTGACGGTTAAGGGCCAGGAAGCGCTACAAGCCGCGCAGGAAATGGCCGCGCGCTCGGGCCAGCAGCAGATCGAGCCGCTGCACCTGCTCTGGGCGCTGACCGCTCAGGGCGACGGCGTTGTGCCTCCGCTGCTCGAGAAGCTGGGAGTGTCCCCCGCAACGCTCGGGAGCGAGATCGAGAAACAGATCGAGCGACTTCCGAAAGTTACCGGCGGGTCGGAGCAATCGCTCAGCCGCGCTTCCAACACTGTTCTTGAGAAAGCGTTTGACGAAGCGCAGCGCCTGAAGGACGAGTACGTCTCGACCGAACACATTCTGCTCGCTATTGCCGGCGCGGAGCGCGACCCGGCAGGACAGCTGCTGGCGCGCCATGGCGCGAGCCGCGATGCCATCCTGCAAGCGATGACAACCATTCGCGGAAGTCACCGCGTTACCTCCCAGAATCCGGAATCCACCTATCGCGCGATCGAGCAATACGCTCGAGATCTTACCGACGCGGCTCGCCAAGGCAAGCTCGACCCGGTGATTGGCCGCGACGAAGAAATTCGCCGCGTGATGCAGATTCTCGCGCGGCGCACGAAGAACAATCCGGTGCTGATCGGCGAGCCAGGAGTCGGCAAAACAGCGATCGTTGAAGGTCTCGCTCAGCGCATCGTTTCCGGCGACGTACCGGAAGTTCTGAAGCCGAAGCGAATTGTGGCGCTCGATCTTGCGGCGCTGATTGCCGGCGCGAAATACCGCGGCGAGTTTGAAGACCGCCTCAAGGCCGTCCTGAAAGAAGTCACCGAATCCGAGGGACAGATCATTCTCTTTATAGACGAGCTGCACACGCTGGTGGGCGCGGGAGCGGCCGAAGGCTCGATGGACGCCTCGAACATGCTGAAGCCGGCGCTTGCGCGCGGAGAGTTGCGAGCGATCGGCGCGACCACGCTCAACGAGTACCGGAAGTACATCGAGAAGGACCCAGCGCTTGAGCGCCGGTTCCAGCCCGTCCAGATTGGTGAGCCTTCCATCGAAGACACCATCGCCATCTTGCGCGGCCTCAAGGAACGCTACGAGGTGCATCACGGCGTGCGCATCAAGGATGCTGCGATTATCGCCGCGGCCATGCTGTCGCAGCGCTATATCACTGATCGCTTCCTCCCGGACAAGGCGATTGACCTGGTGGACGAAGCCGCCGCCGGTCTGCGAATGGAAATTGACTCGCTGCCGACCGAGATAGATTTGATCGAACGCCGCATCATGCAGCTGGAAATCGAGCGCCAGGCGCTGCGCAAGGAATCGGACGCGCACTCCCGGGAGCGGACGGCGCACCTCGAGAAGGAACTCGGCACGCTGCGCGAGCAATCCAATGGCCTGAAGGCGCACTGGCAGACCGAGAAAGATGCCATCGGCCGGATCCGCAAGAACAAAGAAGAAATCGAGCGGCTGAAGGCCGAGGAGCAGCGATTCGAGCGCGCGGGCGATCTTTCGCGCGTCGCCGAAATCCGCTACGGAAAACTTTCCGCCGCTGAAAAGGAACTGAAGAGCGCGCAGGACCATCTTGCCGAGATGCAAAAAGACCATCCGATGCTCAAGGAGGAAGTTGGCGAGGAAGAAATCGCCAAAATCGTGAGCAAATGGACCGGGATTCCCGTTGGGCGGCTACTCGAGGGCGAAGTTCAAAAGCTCGTCCACATGGAAGAGCGATTGCGCCAGCGAGTCGTAGGGCAGGACGCGGCGCTTGCAAGCGTGGCGAACGCGGTTCGCCGCAGCCGTTCTGGATTGAGCGACCCCAATCGCCCGATCGGCTCGTTCTTGTTTCTCGGACCTACCGGCGTGGGAAAGACTGAACTCGCCCGCGCGCTTGCTGAATTTCTTTTCGACGACGAGCGCGCCATCATCCGTCTCGATATGTCCGAATACATGGAGAAACATTCCGTGGCGCGAATGATCGGCGCCCCCCCGGGGTATGTCGGTTACGAAGAAGGTGGACAGCTCACCGAACAGGTCCGCCGGCGTCCATACTCCGTGGTGCTGCTCGACGAAATCGAGAAGGCGCACCCGGACGTCTTCAACGTGTTGCTGCAGATTTTGGATGACGGGCATCTAACCGATGGCAAGGGCCGCAGGGTAGATTTCCGCAATACGGTGATCATCATGACGTCGAACGTCGGCTCGACGGCCATATTCGAGCTGGCCGGCAAGGATCCGAAAAAGGCGCGCGAAGAGGCCATGAGCGCGCTGCGGGCGACCTTCCGGCCGGAGTTCCTGAACCGGATTGACGACATCGTGATGTTCAGCCCGCTCGGCAAGGACCAGATCGAGCGCATCATAGATTTGCAGATGGACTCGTTCATGAAGCGAGTGGCCGAGAAAAAAGTGGCCCTCACGCTGACGGCAGCCGCTAAGGCGCTGCTGTTCCGCGAAGGGTACGATCCGGCCTACGGCGCGCGACCGATGAAGCGGGCCATCCAGCGGCTGATTCAGGATCCGCTGGCGCTGAAGATTCTGGATGGCGACGTGAAGCCGGGCGACTCGGTGGTCGTGGACGCCGATTCGAAAACCGGCGAGATGAAATTCAAGCACGAACGTGCGAAGGCTGGCGCCGCCTGAGCGGGCGCCAAGGACAACGGCCATGAAGACATTCAAGACTGCGTTCCTGCTGACGGCTTTGACTCTGCTGCTGGTCCTTGTTGGCGCGCGCTACGGCGGGCCCAACGGCATGGCGCTGGGGCTTGGTTTCGCCGTCCTGATGAACGGTACGGCATATTTTTTCTCGGATAAGATCGCATTGATGTCCAGCGGCGCGCAGCCGATCAGCCGCGAGCAATCGCCGCGCCTCTATGCGGTGATGGAGCGCCTGGCCGCAAAGGCGAATTTGCCTGTTCCCAAGCTCTATATGATTCCGCAGTCTGCGCCGAACGCCTTCGCCACCGGCCGCAACCCGAGCCATGCGTCGGTCGCGGTCACGCAGGGCCTGATGCAATTGATGGACGACGAAGAACTCGAAGGCGTGATCGCGCACGAACTCTCGCACGTCCGCAATTACGATATTTTGACGTCTTCGATTGCGGCCACGATCGCCGGCGCCGTCACGTTTATTGCGCGGATGGGATTCTGGTTCGGCGGCGGACGCGATCGCAACCGCCAGGGCGGCGGTATCGCCGCGATTCTAATGCTCATTCTCGGGCCGTTTGCGGCGATGCTGCTTCAGCTCGGCGTCTCCCGCCAGCGCGAATACCAGGCGGACGCTTCCGGCGCGCAGATGGTGGGCTATTCGCAAGGTCTGGTTCGCGCGCTTCAGAAGCTGGGTGCATACAACCAGAAAATCCCGATGGACATCCCGTCATCCACAGCCGCGCTGTGCATCGTGGCTCCGTTGACCGCCCGGGAATTCATGTCCAGCATGTTCAGCACGCACCCGCCGCTGGCGGATCGCATCGCGCGTTTGCAGAGCATGACCATCACGCGCTAAGCGCATTGCGCGGGCAATCTGCGGGGACTCATCTGCCGTATCTGGTACGAAGTAAGCGCCGCGCCCACAGCAAGCCTACTCCCGAGCCCCCTTCTAGTGCCTTTTTTGTCACTGCGCAGAAACCATTAAAGCCACGTAAAATTTGCAGGGTAAGCCCCCCTTCCAGGCTGTAGTACCCAGGCGTACCCCACCGTATATCATTCATTCTGGGGGCGTTACCGACGCCACGCCGAAATCGTGCATTTGGCTTCGCGCGTGCTTTTATTAGTTTCTGCAAGGGGTTCCCACGGAGGAAACGAAAATGATTGACGAAAAGCCGGTAATCGTAGAACAGGAAGGGGCCGCCCCGCGATGGATCGGGATTGTTGTCGTGGTGTTGGCCATTGTTTCGCTCGCAGCGCTCGGTGTGGGCTGGACCGCTTCAAATCGCGCGAACGCGCTTCAGCAGACGCTGACGGCGCAGACGCGTCAATTCACCCAGAGCGATGACGTGATGAGCCAGCGGCTCGCGAAGGCGGAAGACACCAACGCGCAGCTGCAGGGCGAACTCAGCGTCGTGACCGATAAGATGAAATTGACGGAATCCGAACTCGGCCGCGCCCGCACGCAGACCAAAAAGATCAAGGAAGAAGACGCGCAGCAGCTGACAGACCTCACGAACAACGTGAACGGTCAGTTGGCCACGAAGGCCAGCGTTGATGACGTCAACAAGCTCGGCACGGACGTCACCGGTGTCAAGACCGACCTCGACGCGACCAAGAGCAACCTGAACATGACTCGCGGCGAATTCGGCACGTTGATCGCGAAGAACCACGACGAAGTCGAAGAGCTCCGCCGCCTGGGCGAGCGCGACTATTATGAGTTCACCATCGACAAGAAGAACACCCGCGAAAAGGTGGGCAGCCTGATGGTCGAACTCCGCAGCGTCAACACAAAGAAGAGCCAGTATTCGGTCAGCATCTTCGTTGACGATCAGCTCCACGAAAAGAAGAACCTGTCGGCTAACGAGCCGCTGTACTTCTTCTCGAATGGCAGCCGCGCCCCGCTCGAGTTCGTCGTGAATTCGATCGGCAAGGATAAGATCGTCGGATACCTGAGCACCCCGAAGGCTGGAGCAGCGCACGCACAGGCTTCCGGAAACTAACCTGACTGGCTGCCATTCCCCTGGCGGGGGCGGCCGGCAAAAACAAAAGGGCGTCCGCCGCGGCGGACGCCCTTTTTCTTTTCGGTCGAAGTTATTCTGCTTTGCTGAGGGCCCGCATTTTGCGGGTCAGAAACTTCTTGGCCAGCGCGGGAAGCTTGTCGTGCGGAAGTTTTCCCTGCTCGTAGAGCTTCACTTTCGCCTTGGCTGTCTTGCGCCGGCGCCGCTGGCGCTTCTGCGCCACGTAACGCTTGTCATATGCCATTCCATTCTCCTCCGAATTTGAGCGACAGTTGATTGTAACGAAGAAGCACACGGATGCAAGCTCGGCTGTGTTTTAGCCGCCCGCTTCCGGTAGCATTCTTGAGTAGCCCCGGGGAAAGCTGGAGACGATGCAGACCACGGTTATCCATGCCGGCAGGATTCTGACGCCCGACGAAGAGTTCAACGACTCGATCATCGTTGTGGAAGGCAGCCGCATCGCCGCGATCGGACATCGCGACGAAATCCGCGTGCCTGCCGACGCCGTGGATTACGTCGCCGCAGAAATGACGGTCGTGCCCGGATTTGTGGACGTGCATATTCATGGCGCAGGCGGCCACGACGTGATGGAAGGCACCGCTCGTGCGCTCGACCGCATTGCCGCAACCGTGGCGCGCCACGGCACCACGTCGCTCGTCGCCACCACCGTCACCGCGCCAATCGAGGAGACCTGCCACAGCCTGGAAGGCATTGCGCGCTACATTCACAATCACGAGGAGCTGAAAGAGCCGCAGGAGAATGGCAAGCTCGCGGCCGAATTCGTCGGCATTCATCTCGAGGGACCATTCATCAGCAAGGCGCGCCGCGGAGTGCATCCGCCGGATTCCATCGCCCGGCCGTCGGTCGAAGTGCTCCAGAAGTTTCTCGACGCCGCGGATGGACTCGTGAAAATTGTCACCATCGCGCCGGAAATTCCGGGCGCGTGCGAGCTGATTCAATATGCCGCCGCGGCCAAAATTGTCGCCGCCATCGGCCATACCGACGCGGACTACGATCAAGCGCGCGCTGCGATTCAGGCCGGAGCGCGCCACGCCGTTCATATGTTCAACGCCATGCGGCCCTTCGCTCATCGCGATCCCGGTGTCGTGGGCGCCATCCTCACCGATCCCGAAGTAACGGCCGAGATCATCGCCGATGGCGTGCATGTCGCTGGCCCCACAATTCAGGTCCTGCTCGGCTGCAAGGGATTCGATACGGTGCTCCTCGTGAGCGACGGCATCGCCGCCACGGGTATGCCGGACGGAAATTATCGCCTCGGAAATTTCGAGGTCACGGTCAGGGACGGAGTCGCGCGAAATTCGGAGGGAAAGCTGGCCGGCAGCACGCTGACCCTTGATCGGGCTCTGCGCTATCTGGTTGCGCTCGGCGTGCCGCTGAAGGATGCGGTGCGTATGGCAACCGTGCTCCCGGCCCGACGGCTCGGGCTGGCGGGCAAGAAGGGAATTATCGCCGTCGGCGCGGACGCCGATCTCGTCGCGCTGACGCCCGACCTTCGCGTCGCCGGTGTAATGACCCGCGGCATGGGTCTCGTCTAGCTCTTCGATTGGGGATTCAGCGGGATCTTCAATTCGTCGGCAAGCTTATACGGATCAAACGGACTGCACGCAAAAAAGCGGCCATCGAGTTCGAGGGTAGGCACCTTGCGGCGGCCGTCGTTTACGCGCAGGACAAGCTCCTCCGCGCCCGGCGTGTCGTCAATATTCACCTCGCGGAACGCAATGCCGCGCTCGCGCAAAAACTGCTTCGCGCGGCGGCAATCGCAACACCACTTGGTGCAGTACATCGTAACTTCAGCCATTTCCGTCTTTCCAAGCGTCATGAAAACGAGAGGGAAGCTAGCTCAATCTTGCCATTTATTAGATGTGGAGGGAAGTACCGGGATTCGATGCGGAGTAACCAGAAGTGGACATCCTCGTAACGCGCCGCAGCCATGCTAGTGTTGCCCGCCACCGGCCGCTGCACCGGTACGAGCCGCAGCCTGCATGCGTATCAGCGCGCGGTCCAGCGCAAGTTTTTCGCGCTGCCATTCTTCGCTGCCCACGCCCGCTTTCGCCAGCTCGGCCTGTGCGCGATTTTGCGCCGCGCGGCTGCGCTCCACGTCAATGTCTTCGGCCTTCTCGGAAATTTCAGCGAGCACGATCACGCGGTCCGGCAGCACTTCGGCGTAACCGTTAATGACGGTGAGGAAGTGGTTCTCTGTGCCCTCGCGATACGCCAGGATTCCCACGCCGAGTTCCGTGATCAGCGGAGCGTGCCCCGGCAGAACGCCGAGGTAGCCTTCCTTGCCGGGTATTTCGACCGACTGAACGGTCGCCTGCAGGACGTGCCGCTCCGGCGTCACGATTTGCAGTTCGATCGCTTCGGGTAACGTGGCCATGGTTTCGATTCGTTTCGGCGCGCGCCTGAAGGCTACGCGGTCGCCGCCATTTTCTCCGCTTTCTCGCGCGCCTCTTCGATTCCGCCCACCATGTAGAACGCCTGCTCCGGCAGGTCGTCGTGCTTTCCTTCCACGATTTCCTTGAAGCCGCGAATGGTGTCTTCAATCTTCACGTATTTCCCTTCGATGCCCGTGAACTGTGCGGCAACGAAGAACGGCTGCGAAAGGAATCGTTCCACCTTGCGCGCCCGCGCCACGGTCTGCTTGTCGTCGTCGGAAAGTTCTTCGATTCCGAGGATGGCGATGATGTCCTGCAGCTCCTTATAGCGCTGCAGCACGGACTTTACCGCTCGCGCCACGGAGTAGTGTTCCGCGCCCAGGATGCGCGGATCGAGAATGCGCGAGAAGCTCGCCAGCGGATCAACGGCGGGATAAATGCCGCGCTCCACGATTTGGCGGCTGAGGTTGGTCGTCGCGTCGAGGTGCGTGAATGTTCCGGCTGGCGCTGGATCGGTGTAATCGTCCGCCGGCACGTAAATAGCCTGCACGGACGTAATCGAGCCGTGCTTGGTCGAGGTGATCCGCTCCTGCAGCTCGCCGATTTCGGTATTGAGGTTTGGCTGATAGCCGACGGCCGAAGGCATGCGGCCGAGAAGCGCCGATACCTCCGATCCCGCCTGAACGAAGCGGAAAATGTTATCTATGAAGAGCAGCACGTCGAGATGTTCTTCGTCGCGGAAATATTCCGCCACGGTCAGGCCGGTCAATCCCACGCGAAGGCGCGCGCCGGGCGGTTCCGTCATCTGCCCGTAGATCAGGGCGCAACGCGATTTTTCCGAATTGCCGGGGATAATAACGCCCGACTCCTGAAACTCGAGCCACAGGTCATTGCCCTCGCGCGTGCGCTCGCCGACGCCGGCGAACACGGAAACGCCGCCGTGCTTCATCGCGACGTTGTTGATCAGCTCCTGAATCAGCACGGTCTTGCCCACGCCCGCGCCGCCGAACAATCCGATCTTGCCGCCCTTCAGGTAGGGTTCGAGCAAATCCACGACCTTGATGCCCGTCTCGAACATTTCGAGCGTCGTGGACTGATCTTCGAGTGACGGCGCCGCGCGATGAATCGGGTAGCGCTTGTCGGTTTTCACCGGTCCCAGACCGTCCACGGGCTCGCCAACGACGTTGAGCACGCGGCCCAGCGTCCCGCGGCCGACCGGCACCGAGATCGGCTCGCCCAGATCTTCCGCCTTCATGCCGCGGACGAGTCCTTCAGAGGGCTTCATCGCGACGCAGCGGACGCGGCCTTCGCCCAGGTGCTGTTCCACTTCTGCGATGATATCGAGCGGCTCGGGAATGTCGAATCCCTCGCTGACGATTCGCACCGCGTTGTGAATCAGCGGCAGGTGGCCCTCTTCAAATTGCACGTCCACCACGGGGCCAATGACTTCTGTCACGTGGCCGATTTTGTTCTTGTCCGTTGCCATTCTGAATTTCTCCTGTCGCTGCCGAATGTCTTACGATTTCGCGGAGGCCGCCCCGCTTACGATTTCGATCAGTTCCTTCGTGATGCTCGCCTGGCGAATCTTGTTCATATCGAGCGTGAGCGATTCGATCAGATCCGAGGCGTTCCGCGTGGCGGAGTCCATCGCGGTCATTCGCGCAGCGTGCTCCGCCGCCGCCGATTCCAGCAGGATCCGGAAGACTTCCGCTTCCAGATAGCGTGGCACCAGACCGCCGAAAATCTCCTCAACGGGTTCTTCGTAAATGTAGTCCACCAATTGCGCTTTGCCGCTGGCGGATAAATCATGGGGAAGCGCAGATTCTTCCGCTGCGGACAGTCCGGTTTTTTCCGCCGATTCTTCGTTCAGGATGCCGGGATCGATTGGCAGGAGCTTTGCCGTCCTCAGCTTCTGCACCATCACGTTCTTGAATTCGTTGTACACCGCGTACACGGCGTCCACTTCGCGAGCGGCGTACATTTCGGCGATCTTTCCCGCGATTTCCTTCGCGATGGAAAAATCGACCTTGCTCGACACATTTAGATACTCGCCCGCGATCGACCAGCCGCGCTTGCGCAACTGGTCCCGGCCCTTCTTGCCAATGGCAAGTACTTGCGACTTCTTGTTCGAATTTTCATGAATAAACAGGATCGCGCGGCGAATCACGTTCGTGTTGAACGCCCCGGCAAGGCTGCGGTCGCCCGTCAGTACAACGACAAGAATTCTTTCTTCGGTACGCCGCTCAAGTAGGGGATGTGCTGCGGATTCCATGCGCGCCGCAGCCGAGCGCATCACGCGCAAAATCTCGCCGGCGTAGGGTCGCGCCGCAAACACACCTTCCTGCGCCCGACGCAACTTCGCGGCGGAAATAAACTTCATCGCGCGGGTGATCTGCTGCGTGCTCTTCACCGAGCGGATGCGGCGCCGATAATCGAGAAGTGTGGGCATGAAAGAAACTTAGCCGGCTTTAATCGGCCGCGGCAGCTGCTCCCACGGTCTGCAGGAACCGCTCCTTGAACGCATCGAGCGCGGTCTTCATTTCCGCTCGCAATGCATCGTCGAGAGCCTTTTTCTCGCGGATGTTTTTCAGAACGCCGCCGTAGTTTGCTTCGATAAATGGATAGAGCTCGCGTTCGAATCGCCCGCACTCGGAAACTGCAATATCGTCCAGGTACTTGTTGGCGCTGGCGAAAATCAGCAGGACTTGCTTTTCCACGGGCAGCGGCTGGTATTGATCTTGTTTCAGGATTTCCATCAGGCGCTGTCCACGAGCCAGCTGCGCTTGCGTGGTCTTGTCCAGCTGATCGGTGCCGAACTGCGCGAATGCCGCGAGGTCGCGATACTGCGCCATATCCAGCCGCAGTGTTCCCGCCACCTGGCGCATGGCCTTGATTTGCGCGTTGCCGCCCACGCGGCTCACGGAAATGCCCGCGTTGATCGCGGGGCGAATGCCGGCGTTGAAAAGATCCGCTTCCAGGTAGATCTGGCCGTCGGTAATCGAAATGACGTTGGTCGGAATGTACGCGGATACGTCGCCGGCCTGCGTTTCGATCACGGGCAGCGCGGTCAGCGAACCCGCGCCCAGCTTGTCGTTCAATTTCGCCGCGCGTTCCAGCAGGCGCGAGTGGAGGAAGAATACGTCTCCCGGGAAAGCTTCGCGGCCGGGCGGACGCCGCAAGAGAAGCGAAATTTCGCGGTAGGACTGCGCGTGCTTCGAAAGATCGTCGTAGAAGCAGATCGCGTGGCGCTTGCTATCGCGGAAATATTCGCCCATGGCGGCTGCGGCAAAGGGTGCGATGTATTGCATTGTTGCGGGTTCGCTGGCCGTTGCGGCGACCACGATGCTGTACTCCATCGCGCCGTAATCCGTCAGCGTCTTCACCACCTGCGCGACCGTCGAGCGTTTCTGCCCGATCGCGCAGTAGATGCAAATCATGTCCCCGCCCTTTTGATTCAAAATCGTATCGAGGATGATGGCGGTCTTTCCGGTCTGGCGATCGCCGATAATTAATTCGCGCTGCCCGCGCCCGATGGGAATCATCGAATCAATGGCCTTGATGCCCGTTTGCACCGGCTCGCGCACCGGCTGCCGATCCACCACGCCCGGGGCAATGCGCTCAAGCGGATTGCGTTGATCCGTCTGCACCGGGCCCTTGCCGTCGAGCGGCTGCCCGAGAGGATCCACCACGCGGCCGATCATTCCCTCGCCCACCGGCACGGACATAATTCTGTTCGTGCGCTTCACTGTGTCGCCTTCGCGGATTTGCGTGTAGTCGCCGAGCAGCACCGTGCCGACCTGATCTTCTTCCAGGTTCAGCGCGATGCCGAATACGCCGTGCGGGAATTCCAGCATTTCGCCGGACATGCAGCGGTCCAGGCCGTGAACGCGCGCGATGCCGTCGCCGACGGAAATCACCGAGCCGACTTCCTCCACCGCGACCGTCTGCTGATAGTTCTCGATCTGCTCGCGCAGTATTTTTGTGATCTCGTCTGCCTTGATGTTCGCCATCCGTGGCTCCTATTCCGCTTCCAGCTGCTCGCGCAGCCGGGTCAATTGCTCGCGCACCGAACCGTCATAGACGGTTGAGCCGACGCGCACGACGGCGCCGCCCACGAGCGACTTGTCCTCGTGGAAACGCGCTTCGATCTTTTTCCCGCTTCGCTTTTCGAGTGCCGCGGTCAATAGCTTTCGTTCCTCGGCGCTCAATTCGCGCGACGAAGTCACATCGGCTTCAGCGATGCCCAGCCGGGAATTCAATTCCACGTGGAACGCCTGCTGAATCTCACCCAGCATGTCCGTGCGGCGATTGTCCACCAGCACGCAGATGAAATTGCGCACCGGCGGCGTCAGGTCCATGAGCGCGGCAATCTTCTGGACAACATGCAGTTTCGCTTCGTGGCCTACCGCGGGACTTTCGAGCGAATTTCGCAGGTCGGCCGAGGAATCGTATGCCGCCAGGAAAGCGGCGAGGTCGCGCTTCACGCGGTCCGCGCTCTTTTTTTCCAGCGCCACATCCGCCAGCGCCGCTGCGTACCGTGCCGAAACCGCGCCGTTCAATTCGCGCCCCCTGCCAGCTCCGCGACGAACTTGCTGAAGCGCGTGCTTTCCACTTTCGGCGTCAGCTCCTGCCGCAGCAGGGCTTCCGCTCGCTCGATGGCCATTCGCGCGGCCAGCGTCTTCAATTCCAGCCGGGCGGCGCGCTCCGTAGCGGCGATTTCCGCTTGCGCGGCCCGCTCGATTGTGTCCGCTTCGGTCCGTGCTAATCCGCGAACGCGCTCAGATTCCAGCGCCGCCGCCCGCTTCGCCTCCAGACGCATTTCAGCGACGTCCGTGCCGATGTTCGCGAGCTTGGCCTGCGCCTCGCTGCGCCGCTTTTCCGCGGCTTCGCGTGCCCGCGCGCCTTCGGCAATCTTCTGCGAGATTTCTTCCGCATGCGTCCGGAAAGCGGGGAGCGCCTTGCGGAAGCCATAAACCAGCAAGCCGAGAACGATGGCAAAATTGATCCAGCGGAATACCTGTCCAATGGGAGCGTCGGCTGGTGATTGTTTCGCTTCCTCCGCGAACGCAGGCGCGGCCGCGACCAGGAATAGCATGCCGAAACGCGCGAAGGATGGCACTAAATTCCGTACGCTGCGCGTCATCTTGCCGAACCTCTGCCTGAACCGCCGCGCAACGACGAAGGTTTGTCGAGTATGGCGCGGGCGATCTGCGCGGCCAGAGCGGGTGTTTCGCTTTCCACCTGCGCCCGGGCCGCAGCGAGCTCTGCCGCAATTCTCTTCTTGGCGGCGTTCACATCTTCCGTCGCCCGCGCGCGCATGGCCTTCAGCAGCTTGGTGCGATTGTCGTTGGCTTCCTGCCGCGCCAGTTCCTGCTCGGCATAAATTTCCGCGCGAGCCTTGCGCAGTGCGTCATGGTAGGTATCCAGCTCCTGCTTCGCGCCGGCTTCGGCCGCGGCGGCTTCCGCTCGTGCCCCTTCGATGCGGGCGTTGCGCTCCGCCATGGCCTTCTGAATCGGCCCGAAGAACGCCCAGCGCATGAAGTAATAGAAAAGCAGGACGACGATGACTGTCGGCAGAGCACCGAGGAACAGTTTGCCGAGCTGGTGTGCGATTTCCATTGAGAAGGAAAGGTACTGCGGCCAATCTCCTGGTTGTTGTTTGCGATTTCCGGCGTGCTGTCCGCCGCCACGGCACACGCTTCAACGGACGAACAAAGGCGAGAAATTATCGCATCGGCTCTGCCGCGCGTCAAATCCTTTGGCTGATTGAAAGCAAGTCAGTTTGCAAGGTGTGTAGGCAAGGTTTCACTTCCTGAATCAAGGCAAACTGAAGGCTACGAAGCAGTTTCCGGATGCCCCGATCACATATTGTTTGCCATCCACTTCATATGTGATGAGATTCGATTCGGCATTGGCTCCGCCGACCGTAAAATCCCATAACAACTTGCCAGTGGCCGCGTCGAGCGCGAAAAAATTGCCTTCGTTGCTTACGGCGAAGACGAGCCCGCCCGCTGTCGCCAGCGTGTTGGTTTCCGCTGGAGCGAGCAACTTGTACTCCCACTTCAGCTTGCCCGTCGTTGCTTCCAGCGCGCGAATCGCGCCGGAGACTTCATCTCCGGAAAGGTTGATTCGTCCCCCGCCGCCGAAGCTTGGAAAATCCACTTTCGGTTCGCCAGCGACGCCGTAGGCGCCGGTTTCGCGCGCCGATACGTAAAAAAGTTTCGTCAAAGGGCTGTACGACGGGCTGTTCCAGTTCGTGCCGCCGTGGCCATCGGGATAGACCAGTTGCCCCTTCGGCGTCGGCTCCGTATTGGGCAGCATGATCGGACGGCCGTTCTCGTCGAGGCCCTTGGCCCAGGTTTGCTTCACGAAGGGAACGCCAGCGACGAACTTGCCCGTCACCCGGTCGAGTACGTAATAAAATCCATTGCGATTCGCGAACGCCAGGAGCTTTCTGGGTTTGCCGTCAATCGGCTCGTCGAATAGCACGGGAACCTGAATCGCATCCCAGTCGTGCGTGTCGTGCGGCGTAAACTGAAAATACCATTTCATCTTTCCTGTGTCCGGATCAATGGCCAGCAGGGAATTCGTGTACAGATTGTCGCCCGGACGATCGCTGCCGTTGTAATCGGGGGCGGGATTCCCCGTGCCCCAGTACAACAGGTTGAGTTCCGGATCGTACGAGCCGCTGCCCCATGTGCCTCCGCCGCCCGTTCCGCTCATATCCTTGCCCCATGTTTCCGAGCCCGGTTCGCCCGCAGCCGGAATGGTGAAGCATCGCCAGAGGCGTTTTCCTGTTTTCGCATCGTAGGCGTCAATGAAGCCGCGAATGCCAACGTCCCCTCCGGAAATTCCCACGATTACCTTTCCATTCAGCACGCGAGGAGCGGCTGTCATCGCGTATCCCTCGCCATTTTCGTCCACGTGAACTTTCCACTTCACGGCGCCGCTTGTTGCGTCCAGAGCGTACAGGTACGCATCGAGCGTCTCGACGTACACCATATTGTCGAAGACCGCGACTCCGCGATTCGAGCGATGCACGCCAATGGTGTACAGCCTTGCGGGGAGTTTAGGCGTCCAGCTCCAGATCTCGGCGCCCAGGCGTGCATCGAGTGCCGTTACCGTGCCCAGCGGCTCGGTGAGGTACATGATTCCGTTGACGACAACTGGAGACGATTCCATCGGCTGGACCGGCGGGTTGGGCTGATATATCCAAGCCGCCCTCAGGCTGTGAACGTTCTCGCGGTTGATCTGCGTAAGCCTTGAAAACCGCTGCGAATTAAAATCGCCGCCGTACATCAGCCAGTTTTGCGGGGTGCTATCGGCGTGCAGCAACTGATCGTAGGTCACGTCCTGCGCCTGCGATTGCGGCGAAGCCAGGAAGAGAGCAGCTGCAAAGACAAGCGCCCACCGGCAGGTTTTCATTGCGCGCCCTTCAGAGTCAGGAGATAAGCCACGAGATCGTCCAATTGTTCCGCGGTCAGGGTGTCCTTGAAGCTCGGCATGATGCTCTTGCCGGGCTCTTTTTCGAGAGAGCGCAGATCGGGCTTTCGGAGCCCATGGAATTTCCCGGTCGCATCCTTCAGCGTGATCGTAAACGAGTCCTCGCTCATGCGAATCCCTTCCACTACGTGCCCGTCCTTTTCGACCGCTCGGTACATCGCATATTCAGTCCAACTGTTGCCCATCATTCCCCCGCCGCCCAACTTGGGCAGATTCGCGGCGGGATCGAGCAGTCTCTGCTTCAGGCCCGTGGGGCCGCGTGCCGCGCCGATGCGCGTCAAATCGGGTCCGATGCTGCCGCCCTGTCCGGCGACCATATGACACGCGGAACATCCGCTCGACTTGAAGAGAGCCGCGCCTTTTTGGGGATCGCCGGACGATGTCCCGGAGTCAACGCTGGTGGCCAGCGTGTGAAGGTAAGCCACAATGTTTGCCGCGCCTGCGTCGGTAGTATTGTAGAACCCCACCATCGCCGTGCCTGGAATTCCTCGCCGGATGATATTTGCCACGGCCGCGTCACCTAGCTCGGCCGGAGCTCCGCGAAGGTCGGGACCGTCTTCACCTCGCGCATCCACTCCGTGACATGTGGAGCAGTTCGTATCAAACAGATTCTTGCCTTGTGGAATATCAACGGCCGCCGGTGCCCGCGATGCCGTCTGAGGCGCGGGTGTGGGCTCGCTTTCCTGGCCCGCGGCCCGTGAAGCGGAGAACAGATTCAAAATCAGAGCGCACGCCGCGAAAACCAGGGCGGCAAGCCGCAAGCATTTCATTCCACTCACGCAATCCCTCCGCAATGGCCCTTCATCCCAAACATCCTTCGCGTATTACATCCACTTATCAATTGATGCGCTTCTGCCGTGGCGCATGTTCGCCACTTGGAAAAACGCATTGGCTTGGCCGCCGCAAACGACCAGGTTAATGTCCCGGGCACTGGGGAAAAACGGGATCAGCGTGTCCTCTGGAACCTTATACCACGTCGCGTAGGGCTCTCTTCCCTGCAGCGCCAGCGGATACAAGTGAAAGGGGGCCAGGAATGACTCCCGAAAATCCTTCGCCGTGCGCACTGTGTTCTTCCACAGCCAGTCAACGAGCTTTTCCTTCGTGTCGTAACCCTGGTCCACCAGACGCCTCGCCACCAGCGGGTCGAGAATCACCAGCGCACCATCGCCGCCCACCATGGATTGAAACATGAAGCTGATCTGTTCGTCGAACATTGCAGGCTCGGCCGCCGCACCTCTCGCGCCATGGCCCTGCCGCACGTCCGGACCGCCGAAGATGCTGACCACGTTTTCCTCGGGTTTGAACCCAAGCTGCACGTGAAGTGGAGTCCACGGGCTGCTCTTCTCGTCCTCCGCAATCACGCAGTTGTTGTAGTCCAGTTGGTTGCCCTGCCCGCCTTGATAGGTGTCGCCCGGTATGCCGGCGTTGCTGAGATTCTTGCCCATCAGGGTCCACGTTCGCCCGATCGCGGCATTCGACTGCGCGAAGGGGCTAAGCGCGCCGAGTCCGTAATTCATGTTGAGCTTGTCGCGGATGGGGCCGTTGATCACGAGCGCCGTGCTGGACGATGTCGTCGAACCGAAAAGCCCCAGTGAGCCCACGGACGCCATCGCAAGGACCACCGGAAAATATTCCGGGCGGCATCCAGCCATTACTGCGTTCACAGCGACCTGCCTAACCGTGTACGCCCACCGCGCGGACGTATAGCCCACACCTTGCTGCGCCGTCCTCAGCACTTCGTCTGGACTGTGGCTCGTGCCCTTCAGCATCGCTTCCACTTTTTCCGCCGTGGGAATGATGATCGGCATGTAATCCGTCATTCCGTTGTTCATGAAGATTTCTTGCAAGTTGTCCACGGTTTCCGGACCGTAAGTAGCCGGACCTGCGGGGATGGATTGCATGCCGGTCTTCTGTTCGTGTGCGGAAAGCGGCATGGTCAAGTCGTCAACGATTTCCTTCATGATCTGTATCTGCGATACCGGGTCGGGATTTACGAGATACGCCGCGAGTTCCTTTTGTGTCTTGCCCCCCACAGGATGAGGAGTGAACACTTGACGCAGGTGCGGCATGCCTTCTCTAGCCGCGGTCAGGTTCGCCAATTCGGTATAGGCCTTGGTGCACATCGGTATTGCAGGGACGCCCATCTTTTCCATCGTTACGCAGTGACTCACGGTCGCTGGGGCGCAGCCTCCTCAATGCCCAATGGCCATGATGGTGGCGTATGCGTTCGCCTTGATCTCCGCCCAGAGCTTCGGGTCATCCTCGGCATAGACTCCGGCCTTCGTTCGGAAGACGGTCTTGACGCTGGGCATGTTCTGTTGAAACCACGCCTGCATATTTTTCAGCAGCGTCGCGCTTCCATCGAAGCTGGTGGCGTCAACCACGTAGATGGTTTTCCCGTCGAGGGAACTCGCTCGAGGGGCCATGGCAAATAGAGCCACGGCCGGCGGAGTGCCCTTGGGACTTACCGCCGTCAATTTCTGTTCGCCGCTGTCCGAGCCTTTTTTCTTCTGCTCCGCGTCGGCCCGAGAGCCGGCTAGAAGCGCCGGCGACATACCCAGCAGCGACAATAGCTTTCGTCTGTTAACTTTCATGGTTGCAACACCCCTTATGTCTTGGCGCGCTCTGCAATGCGGTGAAGTTTGCGCGATTGGCCCGCGCCATCCTATCTCGAAAAGCGCGAGCTCCGCCAGCCTGGTATCCGGTTATATAGACGTCTGCCAGACTTTTCCGGCTAATCTGAGTGCTTTCTGGTATGGCCCCTCAATCGTCGGCCGTCTATCGTGTCTGTGGAATCCAGCTCGAGAACACTAGAACGAGTGAATCGTTCACAGACCTATTTCAACGGGAGGGAAGCTATGAAGGACGTCAGATTGCCACACACGATCGTCGGCTTTGCAGTTGGCCTCGGAATCGGAGCTGCTCTAGGCATCTTGTTCGCGCCAAAGTCCGGTGAGGAAACCCGCGAGTTTCTCGCCGACGGCGCGAGAGAAGCAGTGGACGATGTAGTCAGCACGGGCAGAAAGTTCACCAAGCGCGCACGGCAAGCCGTGAGCGACGCAGCGGAACGCGTGATGGACGTCACCAACGCCGGCGAGCAAGCCTACACGAAGGCAAAGACCGCTTAAGCACGGAAACCGATCCAAACGCACAAAATAAGGACACCGGAGGGTGAAATGAACACCAAGTCGCACAGCAAAACGACCACCGCGGAAGGCGACACGTTGGTTCGCGTCGCTCAGACCATTGGCTCCGCCCTGGGCACTATCTCGCGGAAAATCAACAGGGCCTCAAAACCAGCACGACGGCGACGGAAATCTGTGAAGACCAGGATTGCAAGACGAACGAGGGCAATCCCCGCCGCGAGGACACGCTCGAAGCGTAGGCGTTAAATTCAAAATGAACGCTCGACCGTAGAGGAATCTACTTCCGGAAGGAGATTCATATGTCGCCCAAAGGCCAGAAATGCGCACACCCCATTTGCAGTTGCCAGGTTACAGATGGCAAATACTGCAGCGAGGCGTGCGAGGCGATGGAAAAGACGCCCGACATTGACTGCCGGTGCGAACACTCCGACTGCAAAGGACACACGCGATAGATTTCTGTTCGGCGCACTTTTTCGCAGTCACTTGGAGCTATAGGAGGGGGGGAATGAAAACTCTTGGAACACTTCTTACCACGCTGGTGCTTTTTGGAATTATCGTCCTCGCCGGATGTTCGACGGCGGCTAGTAAATCGCCCGATGTTTCCGACAGCGTTCGGCGGTCACTCGACCAGTCCGGCTACAAGGACGTCACCGTGAGTGATGATCGCGACAAAGGCGTCGTGACGCTCGGCGGGAGCGTAACAGCCGATGGCGACAAGGCGCAGGCTGAATCAATCGCGAAATCCATGGCGGGCTCGCAGGTCGTCTCGGATCAGATTGCCGTGATTCCTCCCGGCGACGCGAGCGACGCGAAAGCGGTGAACTCCGACTTGGACGATGGGATTACCAAGAATCTCGACGCCGCCCTCATCCAAAATCGGCTCAAGAAAGCGGTCAAGTTTGACGTGAAAAACGGCGTGGTGACGTTGACCGGAGATGTCAATTCTGAAAACAAGCGCTCGCGCGCTCAAGCCGTGGCTTCAGCGGTCCCGAATGTTCAGCAAGTGGTTAACGAAATTCAGCTGAAGGATCTGAAGGCGACCGCCGCCAACTGAATTCGAGTTCCGCTTCCCCCCGGCAGAGCTGGCGCTCTGCCGGGCCCTCAATATCTCGCCGCTTTCCGTCCTTGCTACTCGCTCACATTCCATACATAGAGATAGGTCGCGTCCGTCGCCGTCGCAACCTTTCGCCCCTGTTTCCGCGTCGCGCGATTCAGGGCCGAGCGAACCTTCTCTTTTGATTCCGCCAGCTCCGCCAGCGGCACCTTAATCGCGGACCCGCCTTTCAGAGTGTCGAGATCCTTCAGGATCGTGGTGACGATCAATTTGTGCTTTCCGTTCCGGCCCTGCGGGACATCTGCCTGCACCATTGTCTTGAAGTGCATCGGTGCGGCTTTCGTTTGGCGGCTGCCCATGCTGCCCTCCTGAATGGAATAGGTTAAACAAACCTGACGTTATCGTATCCAATCGTGTCGAGGTCTGCAAGTAAAAAGATATGGCGTAAAACATGGGCTTCCGACGGGGTGTCGGCGGATTCGAAACGTCTGCCGCCGCTAAATTCGCGTCCAGTCCTCTAAAGAGACGCCGGCCGCTTTCCAAAAGATATGACCCGTATGAATTCCCGCCTGTTAGCTTTTGTGTGACGGGAAGGAGGTTCGATGCTCAGACCGACAACACATTTCGAGCAAGTCCCGCTCGAGATCGTCAGACAAATTATCGAGAAGCAAGCCCGCGAAGAAACAACAACCGAAGTGGCTCGAGAGATCAAGCGAAACGAGCCAGCAACGAGGACCGCACGATCAACTGCGGTCAGTGTGCGTGGTGGTCAATCATGACCGCCCGATTCGACCTTTTTCAGATGGAAGCCAACGGCGGGGTCCGTTGGTGCGAATCGGCTGCAACCCTTGAGCAAGCGAAGGCGCGCCTCCAACAATTGGCCGCGCTAACACCGGGTCAGTACCTCGTCCTGAATCAGGGAACGGGCGCCAAACTTGTTTTCGCTCTCGATGGCACAGACGATAAAGCGGATGCGATTGCCTCATCATGAACGAGTCCTCGCGTAAAACGCGCGCTAACCAAGTGCGAGTTTGTGACCCGGCCCCGGCCTTTCGTCTAGCGAGGCCATTACTTTGACGCATTGGAAGCGCCCGCAGCCACCTCGACAAGCAGCGCGGCAAGTTTCGCTGGATCGGAAACCGGCGGAAAGCAGGTCGTCTCGACGCAAACGAACGCTTGCACCAGATTCGCATCGAGGTGCGGCAGAGTCTCTCGCAGTGCCGCGGCAAGCGTGGCAGCGTCTAGTTGTTCGGGCGTGACGCGCAGGACGGCCTTTCCGTAGCGGTAAATTTTGTTCGCTGCTTTTTCGAGGCTGGCGGCTTTGGAATCGCCTGCCGCGCCGGTCACGATCACCTGCATGGGATGACGCGCGTGAAGCAGCGCCGCGAGTCCGTAGGTCGCGGCGAAGAGTCCATACTGCGGAATCAGGCCGACGAAAGCTTCCAGAGTCTTCTCAGCCCACTCGCGGTACAGACGTTCGCCAGTAAAGCTGTGCAGCCGGTCGAGAACTATCGCGGCGACGGAATTCGCTCCGGGCGTGGGCGAATCCTGCAGCGGCTTGCGGCGGACGTCGAGCCCGCCCATCGGCGCAGCATCTTTCGCGCGGTCGAAAAATCCACCACCATCGGGGTCGCCGTACCGCTCGATGGCGAGCAACATGGCGCGCTCGGCAATATCAAAATAACGGCGATCGAGCGTCGCTTCATACGCATCGAGCAGAGCAGCGGCGGCAAACACTTGATCGTCGAGCGAACCTTCCAGGCGCGGCCCGCCGACGCGATGCAGAAAGCCCTTCGATTCGTCCCACGCTTCGGCGAGGATGCGATCGAGTGTCTTCAGCGCGAATTCGCGGCAATCGGGCCGATCGAGCACGCGCGCCGCTTCCAAATACGCGGACACGAACATCGCGTTCCAGCCGACATAGAGCGTTTGGTCAATGGTGGGGATGGGCCGGCGCTCGCGGCGCGCCGCCAGTAATTTCCCCTTTGCGCGCGCGAGCAGAATGCGTGCGCTCGCTTCGTCGAGCCCCAGTTTTTTCGCGAGAGCTTCGATGCTCGTTGCGATCCAGAGTACGTTTTTCTCGTGGTTATGGTGCATCTCACCGTGCGGGCCGATGTCGTAGTAAAGCTCGGCGGCGCGAGCCTCTTCCGGCGAAAGTACGGCGCGGATTTCCTGCTGCGTCCAGGTGAAATAGTCGCCATCGTCGTCGAGCGTCTGGTCGGCGTCCTGGCTCGAATAGAATCCGCCGCGCGCGGGATCGGAAAGAACTTCGCCCGCCCACGCGATGATTCCTTCGGCCGTTTCGCGAAAGAGAGGTTTTCCCGTTACCTGATAGCCATGGAGAAAATTCCTGAGCAGTTCGGAATTGTCGTAGGTCATTTTCTCGAAGTGCGGGACGCACCAGCGCTCGTCCACCGAATAGCGATGAAACCCGCCGCCGACCTGATCGTAAACGCCGCCGAGCGCCATGCCTTCGAGGGTGCGTTCGGCTATGTGCAAAAGTTGCGGATCGCGCGTAGCCTGGTAGCGCTCAAGCAGCAAATCCACGGTGCCCGCGTGCGGAAATTTCGGCGCGTGGCCGAATCCGCCGTGCGCCTCGTCAAATTGTTTGCGCGCCGAATCTATTACCGAGTCAATCACGCGCGCATCGAACACTCCGCGCGCGCCGTGAAACACTTCCGCTTTGGCGACTGCTTCGGCGAGCGCGTTCGCGGAATTGTCCACTTCCGCGCGGCGCGCCTTGAACGCCTCGGAAATCGCAAGCAGGATGCGTTTGAATCCGGGCCGGCCGCCGGCATCGTCGGGCGGGAAGTACGTGCCGCCGAAGAACGGTTTGCCGTCAGGAGTTAGAAACGCCGTCAGCGGCCAGCCGCCTTGGCCGGAAATTGCGCTAACCGCGGACTGATAGCGCGCGTCCACATCGGGACGTTCGTCGCGGTCCACCTTTACGGGGATATAGAGGTCATTAATCATCGCCGCGATTTCGGGATTCTCGTAGCTTTCGCGGTCAATCACGTGGCACCAGTGGCACCAGACCGCGCCGATATCGAGCAGGACCGGTTTCCCCTCGGCGCGGGCTTTGGCGAACGCTTCCTCGCCCCATTCGTTCCAGTCAATCGGCTGATGCGCGGCCGAGCGCAGATAGGGGCTGGCGGAATGCTTCAGGCGGTTTTCGGGGGCATCAGACATCGCGCGGCCCCCTGAAAAAGTGTGTCACTTTGTTAGGGTGCCGATCGTTTGTTTTCAATGAGATACGTCGAGAATTACTTTGCATGGTGTGACACTTAATTCGTGTGATTCGCGCGGCGGAAGCCGTGACTTGTGGCTCGTGATTCGTGACTCGTGAACAGGCGTGCGGGGGCATTGCGCTCCGCAGCGATCCAGATGAGAGCGCGTGCGGCGCCAGAGTCATTCGAGTTGTGCGTTTGTCAATCATTTTCATGCACGCAGTCCTGCACTTCCACGTTAGCAGGATCGCGACGAAATGAAAGGGTGGAATCCTGGAAAAAAGGACAGGTCCTATAACTGTCCTACTAGAACTAGCATTTCACGCCAAAGCGCCTCATACGGAATAGCGATGTGGTAATTTAGCGCAGCAGGACGCCGCAAGACGAAGTCGAGGCGCGGATTCAGGCCCTTACCCAGGAACGCGATGAACAGGTGAGGCTCCATGAAAAACTTCCGTAACAGGTTGATGTACGCGAGCATGGCGTTGTTCATTCTCGGCACTATTCTTCTCGTTGTTCCCGGGTACTTTCCCTTGCGCGCTCAAGCCAACGCTAGTTCGAATCCGGCCAGCGCAGCCGCGCAGGCGGCGCCCGGTATCGCCCGCATGGAACAAGTGATCCAGTCGTATGTGTCCAAGAAACAGTTCATGGGATCAGTGTTGGTGGCGCGCGGGAACGACATCGTGCTCGACAAGGGCTACGGGTTTGCCGACCTGGAGTGGGACATTCCGAATTCGCCCACTACGAAGTTTCGACTGGGGTCGGTCACCAAACAATTTACCGCGGCCTCAATTCTGCTGCTCGAGGAGCGCGGGAAGCTCAGCGTGGACGACCCCGTGAAAAAATACATGCCGGATGCGCCGGCCGCGTGGGACAAGATCACGATCTTCAACCTGCTGACGCACACATCAGGTATACCGAATTTCACCAGCTTTCCCGAATATGTATCGCTCGAACCCTTCACGACAACCCCAGGACAGCTCGTGGCGCGGTTTCGCGACAAGCCTCTCGATTTCCAACCTGGCGAGAAATGGAGTTACAGCAATTCGGGGTACGTTCTGCTCGGTTATTTGATCGAGAAGATCAGTGGAGAGAGCTACGAGAAATTCGTGCAGGAGAACATCTTCACTCCGCTGGGCATGAAGGACTCGGGCTACGATTCGAACTCCGCCATCATCCTGCACCGGGCGTCGGGATATGTGCCCGGTCCGAGCGGTCCCGCGAATGCGGGCTACATCAACATGACCGTGCCATTGTCCGCCGGCGGGCTCTATTCCACGACCCAGGATCTTCTGCTTTGGGAACAGGGACTCTTCGGCGGCAAGCTGCTGTCTGCCTCGTCGCTCCAAAAGATGACGACGCCCTTCAAGAGCGACTACGCGTTCGGCCTGGGGGTGCGAGTCGTGAACGGGCACAAAGTGATCGATCATAACGGAGGCATCGAAGGATTCAACACACACCTCGCTTACTATCCGGATGAGAAACTGACCGTCATCGTGCTCGGCAATATGAACGGCTTGGCTCCAGACGACATCGGCGCGAAACTGGGGCAGATCGCGCTAGGTGAAAAGGTCGTGTTGGCGTCGGAGCGCAAGGAAGTCACTGTCGATTCGAAATTGTCCGACGGCTACGCAGGGAGCTACCAACTTGCGCCGAATTTCGTACTGACGGTGACGCGCGAAGGAGATCATCTATTCGTGCAGGCCACCGGACAGTCGAAATTGGAAGTGTTTCCCGAAGGCGATCGCGACTACTTCTACAAAGTAGTGGATGCGCAGATTACATTCGTGACGGATAGCCAAGGCAAGACCACCGAAATGATCCTGCATCAAAATGGCCTCGACCAGCACGCCAAGCGGATGGAAGGCGATATTCCGCAGCCGAAGGTGCACAAGGAGGTCGCCGTTGACCCGAAGCTGTTTGACGGCTACGCGGGGGATTATCAGCTGGCGCCGGGCTTCGTTCTAACGGTGACGCGCGAGGGCGACCATCTATTCGTGCAGGCCACTGGGCAACCCAAAGTCGAAGTGTTTCCCGAAGGAGACCACGACTTTTTCTACAAAGTGGTGGATGCGCAGATTACATTTGTAACCGACAGCCAAGGCAAGGCCACCGAATTAATCCTGCATCAGGGCGGGGATCATCCCGCGAAGCGAGTGCCGTGATTCGCAGATGTCGAACCCAGGGCTAAAGCCCTTTCGGGTGTGCGTTACTTTTCGCAGGGCTGAAAGCCCCGCGCTTTCACCGGGGCCGACACATTCGACTCCGTCGCAGGCGGAGTGTCACTGAAAGATGGCCTCGGAACTTCCCGAGAAAGGTGGTCGGGAAGTCCTGAGCTACTCGAAAGCGGAGAAGGCCGAAGCGCCAATCGGGACCTGGCCGCAGATCGGCAGGCGGGGATTGGCCATCCCGGGAAAACATTTGCTTCGGCGAGGTGCTCTTGACTCGGGGAACGCGACGCGGATCAGTTCGTTTTCTGCGCGGGGATGAAATCCCTGAGAACAGCCTGGCGCAGGAGATAGGGCGGGAGCAAGCCCTGCGCGAGGATGAAATCGTGAAACTTCTTTTGGTCGAACTTCTTGCCGAGCGCCGCTTCCGTTTCCTTGCGCAGTTCGAGCAGTTTCGTGAAGCCGTAGAAATATGAATTGGCCTGGCCGGGTGAGCGGTACGTGTAGCGCTCCACTTCCTGCCTGGCGAACGGCACGCTCAAGTTGACGTCCTCGGTCAGCACATGCATCGCGTCCTCGGGTTTGATCTTGCCGGACTGAAGCTCGGGATCGAGAAACGCGCGGGCCGCGCGCTGCATGCGCATTTGCAGCGAGATCAACTGGCCCTCGAGCGGCATGTAGGGTTTGGTGATGTACTCGGCGTAGAGTCCCCAGCCTTCCACGTTGGTGCTATTGAAAGCGTAGAGCGCCCGCGCCCGCGATACCCCGTGCTCGATCATCGAATCGAACTGCAACTCGTGGCCCGGGCGGGCCTCATGCGCAATGATCGTCCACGACGCGGCGTCGTAGGTGAAGTCGTCTATCTTCTCGGGCTTCGCGATTCCTGCCGTTGGCGGCATGTTCAGCGGGAGAACGAATTCGCCCTGCTCGCCGGTATTGTTCAGCAGAGGAGGAGGCTGCATGTGAGGCGCGGGCTGCTCGGCGCTCTCCGCGGCCGTGGCGATGCGAATGCGCGCCGGGCGGTCGGGAAGCGACACGAGGTTTTCCTTGACGATGATTGCTTCGATTTCCGCCAGGCGCTTCTTGTAGAACGGCAGAATGGCTTCGCCCGTCAACTGATCCTGCCTAAGCCTACGGCTTACGGTGCGATAGTCCCTGTCAGGCCATCCGCGCTGCTGGGCGATCTGCGTGGCAATAATCTGCATCTGGGCCTGGTAGACCTTGAACTCGTGATGGGCCATCTGCGCGAGCTGCGCGATGGGAATGTCAATGCCGTAGCCTTCGAGATTGAGAGCGTACTCTTCCGGCGGCAGGCGAAAATCGGTGCGCGCCTTCGGCAGGAGTTCGGTCTTTACCCAGGAGTCGTAGCCGGTCAGTTCTGTTTTTAGTTTTGCAAAGGGTTCTTCCCATCCGGTCAGGCCGTACTGTTTGAACAGCGCCGGGATGCCGTCGAGATAGTTCTGATTGCGCGAAAGCTCGGTATCAATCTCCAGCTTCGCGGGAAAAACCATGTCCGGCTTGGCGATTTGATCTTCCGCGCGCTGCTTGAGGATTTCGGTGAACGGTTTATAGCCGGGCTCCAGCCCGGCATACTCGCGCAGCCGCACCAGCGCAGCTTTGCGGCGTTCCGGAGCGACTTGATCATCCAGCAGGACCCGCAAACCCTGAAATACGTCCTCACTGGCGTTCTCGTACGGGACCTGATGGTTCTCCGAATAATCGTAGCGTTTCAGGGTGAGCTGAATACTGCGCAATAGAATGCTGAGGTCCTCCTGGACGTTCTTATCGCGCTCGGTCGCCAGCGCGCGCGTGAGTTTGGCCTGCACGGCCTTGGTCTCCGCGATTGATGCGTCGTCATCCTGCTTTGTGGGCTGCGAGATTTTTTCGTCGTACGCGGCAAAGCCTTCCGCGGAGGCGGACTCGGGCGTATGTTTCTTCAGCACCGCGACCAGCAAGTCGGTGTATGCGTTGCTCGAGGCGATCCAGCTGCGGTCAGGCTGTGGCGCCGCCTGCGGGCCGGCCATCAGGCCGGGACGCGCTCCTGCAAGGAAGATCGAGAGCAAAGCTACGAACGAAAGCTTTCCAATGAGGTTTCTCAAGAAAGGGATCTCCTGGCCAGGGTGAACAGAATCGGAATCATTGCATGGATTGGACGCGCGGCGCGAAATTTCGTGAGCCGAACGGCCGCAGCACAGACACGGCTACTGGATCGGATTGCGGTAGTCGGCGTCGCGCGGGTCAATCGGCTTGCGGCCTGAAAAGCCCTCGTCCTGGCTGTGGTAGAAGCGGATGCGATCCTCGCCGAGCCGCCAGCAGAGATAGACGGCCTCGCCATTGATGCGCGCGGGAAAATCGAGCAGGCCGACTTCGAGATCCTTGACGACGCAGCCGGTGGACTGGATTCGCTCGAGCGCGGAATGAATGGACTCCGCCAGCCGATTGCGTTCCAGGCGCTGCCGCGCGGTTTTCTCGTGGGAAACCATCAGGCCGCCGGATTGCTGCACGCGTTCGGTCAGCCGGGCGAGCTGCTCTTCCAGCTCGGCGAGTTTCCGGCGCGCCTCGATCGCCTCGATCAGAATCGGCTCGAGCTGCGCGCGGAGGCGTTCCGCGTCGCGAAGAGTGAAAATTTTGGATTCGTCGTCAGGCATGTCTTCAGACTCTCACGAATGATGAGCTAAGCTTCTGCTCGGTCGAAGAGAGATCCCTCGGCCGTCCGCCGCGGCGGACGGACTCGGGATGACAATCGTTGTCGTCCCGCACAATCGTCCGGGACGCGAGAGGCGCGGAATGTCACCCGCCGATGGAAACCATGGTACGCGAGGGAGGCACAAAGCCCGGCTCGTTGATGCGGTGTCCCTTTTCCTTTTGCGCGACGATGGCGTGAATTTCGTCGCCGATTTCGCGATCGGTCGCGTCGCCTCGCAAGAGGGACCGCAAATCGTGGTCTTCCTTGCTGAACAGGCACGTCCGGAGCTTACCATCGGCGGTCAGGCGCAGGCGCGAGCAATGTCCGCAGAACGGCTGCGAGACGGGAGAGATCAGTCCGATTTCGCCGCGGCCATCGGCAAACCGGAATTTGCGCGCGGTTTCGCTGCGCTCGTGGACCACCGGGACCAGCGGCCAGCGCGCGGCGATGCGATCGTGCACTTCCGCGCCGGTGACGACCATTTCGCGCGTCCAGGCGCGGTCGGCATCGAGCGGCATGAATTCGATGAAGCGCATGATCAGATTGCGATCGCGCGCGAAGGCGGCAAAGGCTTCGACCTCGTCGTCATTAATTCCGCGGACGAGCACGGCATTCACCTTCACGGGCCGCAGCGGCGAGGCCTGCGCGGCATCAATCCCGGCGATCACCTGATCGAAGGTTTTTGTGCGGGTGATGCGCTCGAATTTGTCGCGGTCGAGCGAATCGAGGCTGATGTTGATGCGATTCAGCCCCGCGGCGACGAGCCGGTCGCAGCGCTCGGCCAGCAAATGGCCGTTGGTGGTCATCGAGAGGTCCTGCACGCCGAGCGCTTTCAGTCGCGCGATGAAATCCTCGACGCCGGGACGAACCAGCGGCTCGCCGCCTGTGACGCGAACTTTGCGGATGCCCATGCCGACCAGAATGCGCGCCAGCCGCTCGTATTCGTCCCATGTGAGCAGGTTGCCCGCGGGCATGTGCGTTTCCGGATTGGCGGAGCGGCAATAGACGCAGCGGAAGTTGCAGCGGTCCGTGACCGAGATGCGCAGGTCGGTGATCTGGCGGCCGAATTTGTCGGTGAGCGGCATCTTTATTCGCGCAAAAAAAAAGCCCAAATCCATGTTTGGATTTGGGCGACACGCCTGGCACGCGCATCTGCATGCGCCAGACATTCCCCTTTCCAAACACAGGGAGGAACGGGCGTTTCCACCCGAACCCTCATCCCTCGAACTTCGAGGGCATCGCCTCCGGGCCGTCGGATTTCTCTCCGTTAGGCCGCGGAGGTCGGAGAACTCAATCAGGAGTCTATACGTTGCGGGCGAAGCAGAAGCAAATCGCATGGATCACTACGGATGTAGTCGGTTACAGTCGCAATGCGGATGTTGATTGCAGCGCCGGATGCGCGAGCATTACGCGCGGCCGCGGCTACATGTTGCGGATTTCTTTGCGGTAATCGGGAGCGAAGATTTCGACGGTGCGGCACATTTCGTAGAGGCGGGAGCGGATGCGCTTGCCGACGCGCTCGGTCAGCGAGTCTTCGATCGCGGGCGCGCGCATACCGACGACGCGCGGACTTGGCGCAGGAGCAGCGCCGTTCGCGGCCGTGTCCGAATCGAGAAAATTCGTGGTGAGCAGCGTGACGCGCTTCTCGTTGTAGCGCGTGTTGAGGACGTGGCCGACAGTTTCGAGCGCCCAGAGCGACGGCTTGCTGGAACCGATATCGTCGAGCACCAGAATTTCCGCCTGCAGCACCGGCTCGAGGACGCCCATCTCGGTGGCCTGGCTTTCGGCGTTGTAGCTATCCTGGATTTCCTTGAGCAGCTCGCGGTAATCGTAGAAAAGCCCGCTGTGCCCGCGCAGAATAATTTCCTTGAGCGCCGCGACGGCGAGATGCGTCTTGCCGACGCCGCACGGGCCCATCAGCAGCAGGCCGTTCTCATTGCCCACGGGAAATTCAGCGGCGAAGCGCTGGACGAGGAGCTTTGCCTGCGCGAGGCTGCGATTCCATGCGGCGAGCTGCTCGCGCGAGACGTTCTCGATTTCGTTGTCCGTCTCGTAATTTTCGAAGTCGCAGTGGCGATAGCGCTCGGGAACGCGCGACGCGGCCGAGCACGTGGCCGGCGCGGTCGGCCGTGGTGCAATCGCACGGAACCGCCCACACCATTTTCGGTTCGCCTGCTGCTGAGCCGGGCTTATCAGCGGCGAGCGGCTGCGCGCCTTTGGTGGTGCGCTCGACAACTTTCCAGCCGCTGCCCTGGCAGACGGGACAATCTGCTCGCGCCATGAAAGAAGCATATGCGGGCTATTCGCGGAGCGCAAGCGGACGCGTGCCTGTGCAAATTGGTGGGGCTGTGGAATTCGGCGATGCGACGATAATCGACGAGAGCGATAAGAGAGATCCTTCAGCCGACAGAAATCAAAATCGTCGGCTTCAGGATGACGACCCTGGTCGGGTCGTCACTTCTCCACGCGGAAAGCATGACGCGGAGCGGCGCGGACGATGGCGTTACGCGCGGGGCGTTCATTGCCGGCGATGAAATCGCGCGCCACTTCGTTGCGAACAAATTTGATGAAGGCTTCCATCTGCGATTGCATCTCGCCCATTTTGTCGCGCATATTGAGAATGATTTCGATGCCGGCGAGGTTGACGCCCAGCTCGCGCGTGAGGTTGAGGATCACCTCGAGGCGCTCGAGGTCTGAGTCGGTATAGAGGCGCGTGTTGCCCTGGGAGCGCGATGGTTTCAGGAGGCCGACGCGTTCGTAGAGGCGCAGCGTTTGCGGATGGAGCTGATAGAGCTCGGCGACGGCGCTGATCATGTAGCCGGCTTTCGCTTTTTTTCTGGGCCGCGTTGCCATCGTCGTTTCCTTTCCAGCCGTCAGACCATCGCGCGCGCGAAAATATCCTGGCGCGGATCTTCGTGGTCAATTTTGTCGAGTTCTTTCAAGAGGTTGCGCACGCGTTCGTCTTCCGGTTTGGGGACCACGATCTGCACTTCGACAATCTGGTCGCCGCGCTTGCCCGCGTGGCGCGCGGAGGGCGCGCCCTTTTCACGGAGGCGGAGTTTCTTGCCGCTGTCCGTGCCTGGCGGGATGCGCACCTGCGCGCGGCCGTCAATGGTCGGGACTTCAACCTTGGAGCCGAGCGAGGCTTCGCTCACCGTGATCGGGACAACGGTATAGAGATCGTCGCCGCGGCGATCGAAGAACGGGTGCGGCGCGACTTTCGTGATGATATAGAGATCGCCCGGCGGGCCGCCCTGCACTCCGGCGTTGCCGCGGCCGGCAACGCGCACGCGCGAGCCAGTCTGCGCGCCGGGCGGAATGCGCACGTCGAGCGTTTCGACGCGCTGCACGCGCCCTTCTCCGCCGCAAGTGCGGCACATCGAGTTCAGGTGCCCGCTGCCGCCGCAGCGCGAGCAGGTGACTTGAAAGCGCATCTTGCCGCTCACCTGCGTCACGTGGCCGGAGCCGCCGCACGTGGGGCAAGCTTTTTCGTCGCCCGGCGCGGTGCCTGCTCCGTGGCAAGCGTTGCAGACATCGAGGCGCGTGAAGGTCAGCTTCTTGACCGTGCCGCGCATCGCTTCCGCGAAAGTGATCTCGACCTGATATTCGAGGTCGCTGCCGGGTTCGCGCTCGTGTCCTGATTGCGCGGCGGTGGCGCCGCGGAAAAATTGGCTGAAAAGATCCTTGAAGCTTGTTCCGCCAGCGCCTGCACCCTGGCCGCCCGCGCCGGCTGCGCCGCCGAAATCGAATCCACCGAAATCGAAATGGATGTCGTCGGGAGACGCGCCGCCGGGACCCGGAGCCGGGCCGCCGCCCGCACCGGGAACGTTGAATCCAAACTGGTCGTACATCTGGCGCTTTTTTGCGTCGGAAAGAACCTCGTAGGCTTCCTGAATCTGCTTGAATTTTTCCTCGGCGGATTTGTCGCCGGGATTCAGGTCGGGATGATATTTGCGGGCGAGCTTGCGGTATGCCCCGCGGATGTCTTTCACCGCTGCTTTGCGCGGAACTCCCAGCAATTCGTAGTAGTCCGTTTTGGGTGTAGTTGGCATTCTGGCAACGGGTGCAAACGCGTGTTAATCCGAGGGCCGATTGAATCAGCGGAGGATTCTCTTTGAATCAGACTATGAAGAGAGATCCTTCTGGCCGACACAGTCGGCCCTCAGGATGAAATCCCGCTTTGCGACTGAAAAACAGACCCTTCGAGCCGACACCGTCGGCTCTCAGGGTGAAATCCCGCTTTGCGGGATTTCATTTCAATTCGGCTTCTTCGAATCGTCCACGTCAACGAATTCGGCGTCCACCACATCGCCGCCCTGAGGAGGCGTCTGGTGGCCACCCGCGGAGGAGGCATCGCCGCCGGGTGCTCCGGCTCCGGCTGCACCTGCTGCGCCCGCGGCGTTCTGCTGCGCTTTGTACATTGCTTCGCCGATGCGGCTGAGCACTTTGGTCAGGCTATCGGACGCTGCGTTCAGTTTGTCCGATCCGCCTTCCTTCAGCGCGGTCTGAGCCTGCTCAATCGCTGCTTCGGCGGCCTTGACGTCCGCCTCCGCCAGCTTCTCGCGGTTCTCCCTGAGCAGCTTTTCACCCTGATAAATCAGGCTGTCGAGCTTGTTGCGCGCTTCTACTTCCGACAGGCGCGTCTTGTCTTCAGAGGCGTGCTCGTCGGCTTCCTTCTTCATGCGCTCGGCTTCTTCCTTGCTGAGGCCGGTCGAAGCGGTGATGGTGATTTTCTGTTCCTTGTTCGTGGCGTTATCCTTCGCCGAGACGTTCAGGATGCCGTTCGCGTCAATATCGAACGTGACTTCGATTTGGGGCATGCCGCGCGGCGCCGGAGGAATTCCGATCAGATGGAATTTCCCGAGGGAGCGGTTGCCGCTAGCCACGGGGCGTTCGCCCTGCAGCACGTGGATTTCGACGGAGGTCTGGCTATCCGCCGCAGTGGAAAATGTTTCCGACTTCCGCGTCGGGATGGTCGTGTTGCGCGGTATGAGCACGGTCATCACGCCGCCGAGTGTTTCGACGCCCAGCGAAAGCGGAGTCACGTCCAGCAGCAGGATGTCCTTCACTTCGCCGCCGAGCACGCCGCCTTGAATCGCCGCTCCCACTGCGACCACTTCGTCCGGGTTCACGCCCTTGTGAGGTTCTTTCCCGTTGAAGAGGCCTTTCACGATTTCAACCACGCGCGGAATGCGAGTCGAGCCGCCGACCAGGACGACTTCGTCTATCTGGTCCGGCGTCAGTCCCGCATCCGTCAGCGCCTGCTTCACCGGACCAACGGTCCGCTGCAGCAGGTCTTCCATCAATTGCTCGAGCTTCGCGCGGGTCAGCTTGGTCTGCATGTGCTTCGGGCCGGAGGCGTCCGCGGTCAGGAAGGGAAGATTGATTTCCGTCTCCTGCAATTGCGAAAGTTCGATCTTGGCCTTCTCCGCGGCTTCCTTCAGGCGCTGGATGGCCATGCGATCCTTGCTGACGTCAATGCCCTGATCACGCTTGAATTCACCGACCATCCACTCGACGATCCGCTGGTCAATATCGTCTCCGCCTAGGTGCGTATCGCCGTTTGTTGATTTCACTTCGACGACGCCCTCGCCGACTTCCAGGTCGGAAATATCGAATGTGCCGCCGCCGAGGTCGTACACGGCGATGGTTTCTTCCTTTTTCTTGTCGAGGCCGTATGCGAGAGCCGCGGCTGTCGGTTCGTTAATGATGCGCAGCACTTCGAGGCCGGCGATCTCGCCCGCCTGTTTGGTGGCCTGCCGCTGACTATCGTTAAAATATGCCGGCACGGTGATGACGGCCTTGGTCACCTTTTCGCCGAGGAAATCTTCCGCGGCGCTCTTCAGTTTCTGCAGAATCATCGCGGAGATTTCCGGCGGGGTGTAGGACTTGCCGGCAATATCAACGCGTGCGTCGTCGTGCGGACCCTTGGTCACTTTGTAGGGCACACGCTTGGTTTCCTCCTGCACTTCGTCGAAGCGGCGCCCCATGAACCGCTTGATCGAATAGACGGTGTTTTCCGGGTTCGTGATGGCCTGGCGCTTTGCGACCTGGCCAACAAGACGTTCGCCGGACTTGGTGATGGCTACAACCGATGGCGTGGTGCGCGCGCCTTCCTGGTTGGGGATGACAACGGGCTCTCCGCCTTGCATGACGGCTACGACCGAATTGGTCGTGCCCAAATCAATGCCGATAATCTTACTCATGGAATTCGCTCCTGTTGGCGTCGGCGGGCTCGGTGAAGAATGGCCTGCGCTGAAACAAAGGGGATAATACACATTGAGCGTTACATTGTCAAGTTTCTTGTGCGTCTGTAGTGCAATGTTTTTATTGGACTTACGGGAGACTTCCACAGCCGAATTGCGACCTCTAGGCGAGGCACCCGAATTTGTGGAAAGAGCCGGAAGCTCGCTGGTGAACCAACGGGTCGGGGACAGCATCCTACGGATTGAGTCTCAGGGTCTGCACCGGGCAGCTAGCGCGTAGTCGTCGCCGCCAAGATTCGCGCTACAATAGGCTAGCGGTTTTCGACCAAGCTTGGGGGAGGCGGAATTGATTCACGGACGGAACACCATGATGGGCAGCAAATCGAGTTGGCATTGCGCCAAATCGGTGCGCGTTGCGCCCGCTTCGCTGGCGCTTCTTTTCTTGGGATTGAGCGTCGCCACGATTGCTGGCGCGCAGGCCACAACCACGCCGCCCGCCGCGAAATCCAGTGCACCTGCAAAGTCCATTTCGTCCTCCGCCGCTCACACGGCCTCAGCAGCGAAACCCGTGGCGGCTCTCGGTGCGCCCGTGAAGTCCTACGGAAAGAGCACCGCGCCGATCACGATGGAAGTATTCAGCGACTATGAGTGCCCGTCGTGCCGGAACCTGTTTGAGACGACTCTGCGCCCGATGATAGATGATTACGTCGCGGCCGGAAAAGTGTACCTGGTTCATCGTGATTTTCCGTTGCCAATGCACAAGTACGGTTATGAAGCGGCTCGCTGGCTGAACGCCTCGGCGCGCGTAGGGCAATTCCAGGCTGTGGAAGCGGCTCTCTACGACAATCAGAACGCCTGGGCGGCGGACGGCAATATTGAAAAGTATGTTTCAGGGGCTATGTCGCCTGCGGCGTTCAAGCGGGTGCAAAGCCAGATGCAAGGCTGCGGTTTTCCGGCCAGCGCATCGGTGAAACCGGCGGCATTCGCGCTTGGCGCCCAGGCCAGCTCGACCTGCTCCCTGGATACCTACATTGACGAGGACAGAGCGCTGGGCAACAAAATCCCGGTGCAAGCGACGCCGACGTACGTGATCAGTTACAAGGGCAATCGTCTGCCGGCAGGATCGGGCGCGGTTTCGTGGACGATATTGAAACAGTTTTTCGACTCGCTCCTGAGCCAGTAGATGAGTCTTCGCCGCGCGAATCCACCACGATGAGCAACGAAGCAGGCCGCAGATGGGGACGAGTTCTTCTGTTCATTGGACGAGTCCTGCTCGCGTCCATCTTCCTGATCGCCGGGTATGCGAAGGTAAAGCCGCAGCTATCCATGCCATGGTCGGCCGGGTCCGTCAGGACTTCGCTAACGCTTTTCGCAATGCAAGTGGACTCCTACCAGATGCTCCCGCCGTGGGGCGTTAATGCGATTGCTCACGTGTTGCCGTTTTTTGAATTGTTCCTGGGATTGTGGCTGCTCAGCGGCGTAGGTCTGCGATTTTCTTCGGTTCTCTCGATCGTGGCATTTTGTGGATTTATGACGGCTATCGCGTGGGCGTATCACAAGGGTCTGGAAATCAATTGCGGCTGCGGTATCGGGCCGGCTGAGCAAGTCGGGCCCGGAGCGTTGATTCGAGACGGCCTGAAATTCCTTCCGCTGGCGCTTGCCGTTGCGATAGGCGCTTTCCTGCTTCACCGAAAACGCGTCCCGCCGCTGCAGCACGCGGAATCGGTTTCTGCGGTTACTCACGCGGATTAATTTCGGTGTCTCGGCGGCGCGGGCGGAGATATTCGCCGAGGCGTCTGCTGAACTCCTGGCCTCCCTCGTAGGTTAAATGCAGCGGATCGGCGTAAGCGGTTTCTTCCGGAATCCAGTGGCTTGCGTCTATGTACGTCGCGCCGAGATCGCCCAACATGCTTTTCAGATGTGCGCGGTAGCCTGCCCACGCCGGCTGGTCGTAAAACATTTGCACGTGCTCCGGAGGCATGGGCATTTCGACGAAATAGACTCTGCTTCCCGCTGCGATGGCTTGCAGCGCGATTTCGCGTACCGACGGAATCAGAGGATTGCGGCTGGCGCGGCCGCATTCCGCGACGAACGCGGGCGCGCTGGGATATTCCAGCATCGCGAAATCAACCGCGCGTCCCATCGAGTTCGCTTTCTCCGGAGGCATGCCTTGTTGGGCGAGTGTTCGCCGAAAAAGTTCGACGCGTTCCCAAACCTGGCCTCGATCCGCGAACAGCTCGAAGTGCCGCATGACTTCGAATTCGGCGCGATCGTGCAGCGAGAGATGGTAGAACGTGCGCGCGTACTCGGGTTCCATGTAGTAAAGCATCGCGCGGTTCCCGACTAAATCGCGTGTGGCATATTCGAGCGGATGCGTCAGCTGAAAATCAAAGAAGCCGAAGACGACCACGTTCGGGCGCATGCCCCGCTGCAGAGCGTAGCGCAGCATCAGCAGTTGCTCGACGGCGCTCGAGCCGCCCATGCCGAGGTTGATCGCTCCATCGCGCTTGTCGAGATCCATTCCTTCATTGAACGATGGCTCGTTGAAGCCGACACCGATCAGGGAATTGCCCAACGCCACCGCCTTTGCGTCGGTTGATTCCCGCACGCGCGCCATCAGCGCGCGCGGAATGGTATTCTGCGAAGATCGCGCGACCTCGCGATCGAGCGCGATCAGCACGAGCAGGATGCCCGCCAGCGCGAGAATGAATATGCGTTTCGGTGCCTTCATTTGAGTAATTTCGCAGCCTCAGAAATCTATGTAGATGAACTTCGAGCTCTGGCCGGAGAACACGTAGATCGTCACGACCATGGCTCCCCACCACAAGGCCCAGAACCACCAGTAGCCGAGTGTTATGGGAAAGCCCGGAGGCGGATCATCCTGCGCGCCACCGATGTAATCGAATGCGTGCTTGATCCAATCGAAAGTTGTCATCGTATTATCCAATCAAGAGCCTCCGGAAAAAGAAGAGCGCGGTGTGCACATCCATGCAGAAGAAAGCCCAGGCCAGATTCACAGCGACGTACGTCAACATCCACGAGCCCAGCTGCGACCATAGCGGCGGCGTTCCCGCAGGCATGGGGCGAATCTGGCGCCATCCGCGCCGGATCGCGAGCATGATGCCGTGCAGCAATCCCCACACGATGAAATTAAATCCGGCGCCGTGCCAGATGCCGCTCACCAGCATAGTCACCAGAATGTTCGCGTAAACATGCCCGCCGCGCCCGCGCGAGCCGCCCAGCGGGATGTAGATGTAGTCAATCAGCCAGTTGGTGAGCGACATGTGCCAGTGCCGCCAGAAATCAGTGATGTTGGTGCGGAGATAGGGCCAGTCGAAATTCTCCGGCACGCGAATTCCGAATAGGCGCGCCGAGCCGATGGCGATGTCGGAGTACGCCGAGAAGTCCGCATAAATCTTGATGCCGTAGGCGAAGAGCCACAGCGGCAGAATCGTCCTTTGTGCGCGGCTGATGTCCATCCAGTTCAGGTGATTCGTGTACGCGGTGAGGACGTCCGCGACCGCGAATTTCTTGACGAGGCCGGTGAGGATTCGCGTGAGGCCGCGCTGCCAGTCCACCACCCACTCCCGCGAGATGCTGCGCAGCTTGGGCAGGAAATCCTCATAGCGCTTGATCGGGCCGGCGACCATCGTCGGGAAGAAAAGTATGAACGCGAGGTATTCGGTCGCGGAGCCTTCCTCAGTTTTGTTCTTGTACCGATCCACCGCGTAATGAACGAACTCGAAGGTGAAAAAAGAAATGCCCAGCGGCAGGAACGCGTCCTTCCAGTAAAAAGGATTGTGCGCGGCGTCATGCCAGAAAAGCCCGGTCAGAAAATTGCGATATTTGAAAAGCGCCAGAAACAAAACCGTCTGCGTGACGCCGAACCAGCAAATCCAGGAGGACGGTTTGTAGAAGCGGCTGACGAGCGTCTCCCAGAGGAAAATCGCCAGGCAGGCGGCTCCGGCGATGCCTCCGAACTGCGTGTACGAAAAATAGGTGAAGAACAGGCCGCCGCTCATGAAGATGACCCACGGGCGCAGCCGCGGGCTGGCCGCGCGGCAGAGAATGGCGCTCGGGATCAGGAAGAGAAGGTAGTAGTCCCAGGTGTTGAATATCATGTGTGGCCGATGGGCGTGGCCGGCCGATGAAGAGAAAACGACTTTAGCCGACAATCAGCGGCATTTCAATGTAGCGGGTCTGCTTGTCAGTACCGGGAGGAGTTAATCGCCAATCGAAGCAGGTACAGGTGCGGGAGCCGTCGTCGTTGCTGCCGTCGCCGAAGGGGAGACGTTGCGAAGGTAACGCCACGGATTTACGGGCGTGTTGTAGATGCGAACTTCGTAGTGCAGGTGCGCGCCCGTTGAGCGGCCGCTGTCGCCTTCATAGCCGATCACGTCGCCCGACTTCACGTGCATGCCACCTTGCACATTGAAACCCGAAAGATGGCCGTACCAGGTGGTTACGCCAAAGCCGTGGTCAATCACGACCAGCCGGCCGTAGCCTGCGCGCTGGTCCACTTCCTGCACGACGCCATCGGCCGTCGCTCGGACCTCATCTCCGTAATGCGACGCGATATCCAGCCCGGCGTGGAACGCACCCTCACCGCTGAATGGGTCAAGCCGCTCGCCAAAGTGTCCCGTAATCTGCCCGATCACAGGCCAGAGCGACGGCACGATTCCCAGGCTGCTCAACTGCGCGGCGGGCAAAAGTCGCATACCGGCGCTCGACATCGCCACTGCAGTCGCGTTCTTCTGCAGGTAGCTGAACTCGTCAACTGAGTTTTGAAAATCCTCGTCCGGCTGAGGAGCCGCATCGGTCAAGCCAAAGGGTGTCTGGCGGAATCGCGTGATGCCGTAGGCCATGGCCACTTCGCCGGCGAGCGACTGCAGAGAATTGAGACGCTGGTTGGTGTCTTTGACTTCGGTCTGAAGCTGGACGTACTGCTGTTTCAAGCTATCTTGTTCGCGGCGCAGGGAATTGTAGTTCGTAGCCTTCCAGAGCATGCGCGAGTAGGAACCCATGCCCGCGGCGACCGTAATGCCTCCCACAACTGCCAAGGCTGCCACCGCATGCAGGACGTACCACGGCAGGCGCACCCGTCTCATACCGCCGGAGGCGTTGGAAGCAATAAAAAACGTGTAGGAAGACTTACCCTTCATCGTTTTATTTTCGTCCGAGTGATTCTTACCACGGTCGGCCAACCGCGCGCCCCTTGCCGCGGCTTGCCGTGTTCCTCAGAATTGCGTGCATCACGAGTCTGAACCGAGAGCCCTGGTCCGAAACCCGCCAGATTGTAGCTACCGTGCCGGTTCGCGTCAACCCCGATCTTCCATTTTGCATAGGGCGCCCGATTCGCTTCTTGACTTCTGCCAATCTATAATTCGGGATTCGCTTACCCAAAATTCTAGCGTAGTAGGCGAGCGCCTGACAACTGTACGGAGGGACAGGTTGGACCGCCTCTTGGATAACGAAAACCAACTGATCGAACGGGTAGCACGAGCCGTCCCCTCAATCCGAGGCGCTGGCGGCAGGGGAGGAATGCGCCTGGGAATCGGAGATGACGCGGCTGTCTTGGCGCCTGGGCGAAACACCGAATGGGTTCTGAGCTGCGACGCGTTTCTTGACGGGGTACATTTCCTGGCGCAGAGCTATCCCGCGGACTCTGTTGGGTATAAATCGCTGGTTCGCGCCGCGAGCGATCTTGCAGCCATGGGTGCGCAGCCGCGCATCTTCTTCCTCACTCTCGGATTGCCGGCACGGTTGACTCGGGAGTGGCTCGACGAATTCCTGCGAGGCATGGGGCGTGCCGCTCGGCTGCTCGGGATGCGTCTCGCCGGAGGTGACACCACGAAGAGCGGTACCGTTTCGATTAGCATCACTGTGCTTGGAGAAGTGGCTCGGGGGCAGGCGGTGACGCGCTCCGGCGCGCGGCCGGGCGACATTCTATATGTGAGCGGAAAGCTGGGGCGCGCCCAACTTGGTCTGGAGTTGGCCAAGAGCGGCGGTCACGGGGCCTTGGCGAAGACGCTTCGAAAGCATTCTGGTCTGCTGCAGCCGCACCTCTACCCGAAAATTCGAATCGAATTGGGCGCTTGGCTGGCGCGACACAGGGTCGCGTCCGCCTTGATGGACATCTCCGATGGGCTTTCGACCGACCTCGCCCGGATGTGCGGGGCGAGTGGAGTAGGCGCGCGCGTGTGGGCCGAGCGCATCCCGTGCGTGAAGATTCCGCCGGCGAGCGCCGGAATGGTGCGGAAGCTGCGGCTCGATCCGATGCAGATGGCTCTGCACGGCGGTGAAGACTACGAGCTTCTTTTTACGGTGCCACGCAATAAGGCACAGCGCCTGCGAAGCGCGCCGGACTTTCCGGAGCTCACGGCGATCGGGGAAATCGAGCGTGGGAAGCGGATTACTCTGGTTGGCTCCGATGGCCGCGGCAAGCGGCTCGATCCGGGCGGCTGGGATCCTTTTCGTGGGAAATAGCCGAACTTGAATCGCTAATGAGTTTGCGCGGGAGCAGCAGTCTGCGATTGCGGTGGGGTGGCCTGCTTCTGTGCTGGTTGTGATGGCGGCTCGGGCTCGACGGCTGAGGGCGCGAGGCCCTGCTCGGCGGCGTCGGCGGGAGGCGCGGTGTCGGGCGTGTCCACCTGCACGGCATGCTCGCCCGCGAGTTTTTCAAGCGGGACGACGTTCTGGAAATTTTCCACCGGCATTCCCTGCATGCCCTCCTCCATGAACTGAATCCAGATGGGAAGTGCGGCGCGCGCTCCGGTCTCTTTCTTTCCCAGCGTGACGTGCGCGTCGTTGCCGACCCACACGCCGGTGGTGATTTGCGGAGTGAAGCCAATATACCAGGCATCGGTAAAATCGTTGGTCGTCCCGGTCTTGCCGCCCGATGGACGGCCGATCTCCTTCGCGCGAACGCCGGTGCCGAACTGCACCACGTCTTCGAGCATCGCTACCATCGTGCGGGCCACTTCCGGAGGAATCACGTCGGTGACGTTCGGCCGCAGTTCTTCCATCACAGCTCCGTCGTATGACGTTACGCGGCGGAGGTAGTGCGGCTCGATATGGATGCCGTCGTCGGGAAACACGGTGAACGCGGATGTGTGCTCGATAAGCGTCAGGTCGGCGGAGCCGAGCGCCAGCGGCAAAACCGGCGGCAGCGGGCTGGTCAAGCCGAATTTCCGCGCCAGTTCAATCGTATTCTCGATGCCGACTTTGTCCAGCAGGCGGACCGCCGGCACGTTGCGCGAATCAGCGAGTGCGCGGCGCAGCGTGATGCGCCCCTCGAACTTTTGGTCGTAGTTATGGGGAGAATAATCCTGACTGCCGGTATGGAATGTGATCGGTTCGTCCACGACGGTATCGAAGGGCGACGCGCCCTGCGAGAGCGCTTCGGCATAGACGTACACCTTGAACGAGCTGCCCGTCTGGCGCATGGCCTGCGTCGCGCGGTCGAATTTCGAATCCTCGAAATCGTAGCCGCCGACCATGGCTTTGATTTCACCGGTGGCGTTATCAATCGCAATTAGAGACGCCTGCGCCACGGGCACCTGCTCGAGTTCAACCTCGGCCGCAGTCCCATTGAGCTCCTTGATCTGCACCGTGATCAGGTCGCCCGGCTTCACCAGTTCCGCCGCGGATTTGTGAGCGGTCCACGAGAAATCAGCAGGCGTCATTAAGGCACGATACGGTCCGATTTTCACGTAGGCGAATGTTGGCTGCACGGATGTCACCAGGCCGGTGACGTAATCGCCCTTCTGGATCGCGCCCTTCCAGTCGTCGTTCTGGTAGTTGTCGAGCGTGCCGAGATTGTCGCGAAGAATATTCGGAAGATTGCCGCGCCAGCCGTGGCGGCGATCGTAGGCGTGAAGTCCGTCACGAACGGCCCGGTCGGCAGCCTTCTGCATATTGACATTCAGTGTCGTATAGGCGCGCAAGCCCTGTTCGTGGACCGCCGCCGTGCCATAGGTGTGCTCGAGATACTGGCGAATCTCCTCGACGAAATAGGGCGCCAGATCGTTGCGCAGTGATTCAACGTGCAGACCGAGAGGCTGCTTGGCCGTGCTTTCGGCGACCGCCTCCGTGATCTTGCCGTTATGCGCCAGGAGCGACAGCACCAGATTCCGCCGCGCGCGCGCGCGGTCCGGGTGCGTGATCGGCGAATAGATCGGCCCGCGAATTATGGCAGCGAGCGTCGCGGCCTCCGCGAGCGTCAACTGGCCGATCGGTTTGCTGAAATAATATTCCGAGGCCGCTTCGAAGCCGTAATTCCCCGCACCCAGATAGATCTGGTTGCAATACATCGTGAAAATCTGATCCTTCGTGTAGTGCCGCTCGATCTGCAGGGCGAGCATCGTCTCCTGCGCCTTGCGGTGCAGGCTGCGGTCCGAGCGGTTGAGAAAAAGTCCGCCGGCGAGTTGCATTGTCAGCGTGCTGGCGCCTTCCGCCGCGCGATGGCTCACCACGTCGCGCCAGGCGGCCTCCAGCACGCGCGGGAAATCCACGCCCCAGTGCTGCTCGAAGTGCTGGTCCTCGGTGGTGATGATCGCGTCGCGCAGCACGGTTGGAATCTGGCCGTAGGTGACCAGAATGCGCCGCTGGAGCGCGAATGTGCCGATGGACTGGCCGTCGTCGGCGTAAAGCTCCGTCACGATGACCGGCCGATAGTCTTCCAGAGCGTGAATTTCGGGCAGATCGCTCGAGTAAACGAACAGCAGGCCGATGGCCGCGCCCAGCGCGATCGAACAAATCACCAGAAATGAGAACGCGAGCCGCCCGAGCAGCGTCCCGCCACCGATCTTCATCGTCGCGCGATAGAACCGTTCATCCATTGTTCCGCCATTCTATCGCATGGAGTGCGGGCGTACCGGGCAGGGAATTCGTATAGTGTATCCAGGAATGCGATGCGCCACTACGTGCCAACGAAATTAGTGTCGCAGGCCCGGCGAGACGTGCCCCGTCGCGTCAATCTGATTGCGGTTGTTTTCTTCGCAGATGAATTCCAGTTGGTCAAGGTCGCGGTGGCGCGTGTAGGTCCGCGTGATCTGCCAGGGTTTGGCCAGCACGTCCGGATCGGTCAGCGTCATGTCGTCTTCCATCTTGTCGGGCGCGGTCAGATGAATCCGCTCAACCACGTGCAGCTTGGGACCGTGGTCCAAGTGATTGAAACCCAGCGGCGTCTCGTGGCCGAGTCCAGCCGTGTCGATTACCAGCGTGTCGCCCTCCCAGTGGCCGATCGAATGCCCGTTGAAAGTCGGATCAAGATCCGCCGGGTGGCCGCGGCCATCCGTGAACACGCGCCGCACCTGCATGTAAGCTTCCTGAATGATCGTCACGCGCCCGGGCGTGAAAAGAAATTCCACGTCGTAAGGCATGAACATGATGGTCGGCATGCCGGGCGGCAGGCAATTTGCCGCTTCGGTAGCCGGCTCGTCGTTGTGCGCTTCCAGGCTGAGCAGCTTCTTCAGTTCCTCGGCGGAGGCCGGAGTAAGCTCGGGTGCGGACAGGCCCGTTCCTGGCATGGGAAAGTCGAAAGTCCAGATTCCAGACCAATCCGGCAGTGACTTCAGTGATTCGACATTCGCGTAACGCCCGATATTCGCGGGGCCAGAGGATTTTGGCGGCGCGTTTTGCGCCTGGCTGATATAACCGAAACACGTAAACGCGATCAGTGCGAGGATCGATCCCGCGACGATTTTCATGCTTTCCCCCATTTCGAAGCGAAGGCCCGCCTAAAACAGGAGGAAGTCCTCCAGCGAGCCCGCGCCCACCCTGCCTGACGAAACAAACTCTTAAATTCCGGCGGGCATTATAGTACTTTATGCAAGAAGCGTGTGTGCCGCTGCGCGGAAATTGGAATTGCGCCGCGGTCGTCCATCTTGGGGGTGGGAGTCAATGAGAACAGTGCGACTCGCGTTTCTTTGCGCGTTTTCCTGCTTGGTGGCCGGTTCGGCGTTCGCCCACCACTCGTTCGCCATGTTCGACCGCACGAAGGAGACAACCCTGGTGGGCGTGGTCCAAGACTTTCAGTGGACCAATCCCCATAGTTGGATCGAGCTCGACGTTACGAACGAAAACGGCAGCGTCGACAAATGGAGCATCGAGCTGAACAGTCCCAACAACCTCGCGCGTCAGGGCTGGCATTCCAACAGCGTCAAGCCGGGCGACAAGATCTCCGTGATCGTCTGGCCGCTGCGCAGCGGCGAAAAGGGCGGCCTGTTCATGTCGCTGACGCTTCCGAACGGGCAGGTTCTCGACGAAGCGGCCTTCCGCAATCGTAATAAACAGTAATTTCCTTTCCCTCGACGAAGTCTCTTACGGGCAATGACGGCCTTCCAATCTCGCGAGGAAACAATGCACACAGTCCGAGCGCGAACATTTCGTATGAAGTCCTTTGTCGCCTATTCCACGGGGATATTGGCGCTGAGCCTGGCTTTCATCGCTGTCCCTCATTGCACTGCGGCACAAGCAGGGCAGGCGGCCGACGGATGCGACGAAAGCTGTCTTAAAGGCGTGATGGATACCTATCTCGATGCGCTCTCGAAACACGATCCGTCGCTTGTGCCCGTGGCGGCGCATTACCGCTACACCGAAAATGGCGCGCAGATTTCCCTCGGCGAAGCGCTGTGGGTGACGTTCAATTCCTACGGCAAATATCGCCACGATGTTTTCGATACCGAGACTGGAGGGATCGCGACCTATCTTTCCATAATCGAAAACCATGAAATGCCTTATCCGGATTTCCTCGCGGTGCGCTTGAAGGTGGTCGGCCGAAAGATCACCGAGATTGAAACCGTTGTTGATCGTCATGCGCAGGGAACGGAGAACATGCCGCCGAAGGATCCGGCCTGGATGGAAACGATGAATCGCGTGGAGCCTGCATCAACGCGGATTTCGCGCGAGGCGCTCAAGAAGGCGTCGCTGGGCTATTTGCGCGCGGTCGCTTTCCACAACGGGGACCTGGCGCCCTTTGCGGAATCCTGTATTCGACTTGAAAACGGCACCTTGTCGGCGCTTGGGCCAAACGACGATCCGCCCATTCCGATTGTGAAGTCTGCGCCTGCCAACGGAGCTCCGGCTCCGCCCAGTTTCTTTGTCTTAGGCTTGGGATGTGCGAAGCAGCTCGACAAGAAATCCTACACCTTCATCACCGGTTATGAAGACGCCCACTTCCCGATCGTGGACGTCAAGAGGCAGATCGTGTTTGCTACCTTTGATTTTATGCGGCGCGGAAACGTGGAGAGCTGGACTCTTGATGGCCGTTCCGTTCCCTACCCGGAAGGTATGCGATATCCGAACGAAATCCTGAATACCGAAATTTTCAAATTCGTGGATGGCAAAATCACGCGGGTCGAGGCGGTGTTTGAAGGGCCGCAGAGCTACATGCGGGGCACTGGCTGGCCGGGCGGTTCGAAAGCGGAATCGCGCCCGATCGGCCAGTAATCGCGGCGCACGACTTTCAAAGACCGCGCACAGAAGATCGTCTAGTTTGCAGACGCGCTATTGGTTGGCTGGAGCTGCTGCCGGGACGCAGATTCGATCGAAGGCACGCGTAAGAGCCGCCGCGATGGTGAATGGATCGCTGCTTTCGATGTCGCGCCTTTCCATCATGAACTCCACCTTGCCGTCGCGCATCAGCGCGATCGAGGGAGAAGACGGCGCATATCCGGTGAAGTAGCTTCGCGCCTGCTTCGTGGCTTCCAGATCCTGACCCGCAAAAACCGTCGTCAGAACTTCCGGGCGCGCTTTATTGGTGAGCGCCTTGGCGATCGCCGGACGTGCCTTGCCGGCGGCGCATCCGCAGACGGAATTCACGACCACGAGCACCGTGCGCTTTTCCTGCTTCAGCACGGAATCCACATCCGCGGGTGTCCGCAGCTCGCGAAATCCGACTCTCGTCAATTCCTCGCGCATTCCGACAACCATCTCTTCAGGAAACATTGTCACTCCTTAACTGATTCCGAATCTCGGGTGCTGCAAATTCTCCAGCTACGGACTATAGCATATTGGATTCCCGCCAATCGGATTGGACTCAACGCATCGTGAGCAATGTGCTTACCGTCGTAATTTCGGGCGCTGCGCCTGCCTTGACCGGGGACCGTGCCGAGCCTATCCTTACAATGTAAGGGAAGTTTGAGACTGCAAGTCCCGCCTGGCGGGATTTCGACGACTCGCTGATTCTAACTGGAGACTTATGAACACGAATTCGCGCAAGGCCGGATTGCTCGGTTATCTGCTCGTGGGGGTGATGGTTCTTATGACGGCAGCCAGCTTGTACGCAGCATCGAACATCTATAATTTCACGCTACCGCTGCTGAACGGCACCGCGGCGCCGCTTGCAAACTACAAGGGCAAGGTCGTGCTGGTGGTCAATGTCGCGAGCCGCTGCGGGTTCACGCCGCAATACACGGCGCTCGAGGCCACCTACGAAAAGTACAAGGACCAGGGCTTCGTGATCATCGGTTTCCCGGCGAATAATTTCGGCGGCCAGGAACCCGGCACCAACGAAGAGATCGCGAAGTTCTGCACCGGAAAATACAACGTTACGTTCCCGGTGTACGGGAAGATTTCAGTGAAGGGCGACGACCAAGCGCCTCTGTATGCCTACCTCACCAAGGACGCGAATCCTGCCGTCGCCGGCGACATCAAGTGGAACTTCACCAAGTTCCTGGTGGATCGCAATGGGAACGTCGTCCAGCGCTTCGAATCGGCTGTCACGCCGGATTCGCCCGAAGTGATCGCGGCGATTGAAGCGCAACTGAAAAAGTAACGGTCCGGATTTGGGGAGTTGGCAGTATGGGGACCCTCGCAAAAGTGTGTCACTTTGTGAGGGTCCCTTTCTTTTGTTTTCAATGACTTGCATGGGAAATTACTTTGCATGGTGTGTCACTTAATTTGGTGTTGAGTGGGTGGCGATAGCGTCTGAAATCGGTCGCTTGGATTGACGGATATGTGCGAGAGCGCTACCGGCGCTTGACGCGCCGCCTTCGCAAGAGCACAGGCAAGAGTGCCTGTGCCACTTACGGCGCTACGAACCGTATTCAGTTGTCAAAGAACGGCCAACTCTCGCCAGGAGAGTGGCGAAGTCCGGCTCCGAACCTGTGAGCCAGTCTTCCTTCAAACTTCCGAAGCAGCCTAACACGAAGCATTTTTCGAGCGCAGCTGGACGAAAGGTTGGAAACGGTACAGAGGACCGCACCTGTACTTTTTCAATGACGTGCCCGCGCCGGGTCAACCGTGCCTCGACATACGCGGCTACGATTCCCAAGCGCAAGCTGAAACCCAAGAGGCTATTTGATGCCAAGCAGCGCGCACGCATTCTTGTAGTAGATCTTCTCGCGGTCCTCTTTGGAAATATCAAGCTCGTCAATCACGCGAAGGGTTTCGCGGATGTACATGGGGCCGCCTTCGGGATCGAACGGGGCGTCTGAGGCGAAGAGAACGTGGTCCACTCCGTAGAAATCCAGGGCGCAGACAAGCGCCGACTTTGATCCGAACGTCGCCGTATCCACATAGAACTTCTTGAAATAATCGAGCGGGCGATGCTTCAGCTCTTTGAGCAGAGGCTTGTAGTCCACATTTGAGGTACGCGCGCCAAGTTGGTCCCAGCCGGCGCCGACGCGGCCCTCGAAAAATGGAACCATGCCGCCCGCGTGATGGATGATGATCTTCAGATTCGGCATCTCATCGAGCATCTTCGAAAAAACGATCCGCGCCTGCGCGGCGCTCGATTCGTAAGGCCAGCCAAACGTCCACCAGATTTCGTAGAGCGAAAGTTCCTCGGTCTGATAGTCCGGGAATTTCGCGGTGCGCGCCGGATGAATCCAGATCGGCTTCCCGAGGCTTTGCATCGCCGCAAACACGGGACGAAATTCGGGCGCATCGAGCGGCTTGCCGTTCACGTTGCTGTAAATCTGAATGCCGCACGCGCCGAGATCTTTCACCGCGCGGCGAGCTTCTTCGACCGCGCCTTCCGGATCGCGCATCGCCACGGACGCGATGAAGCTCGGAAAACGCTCCGGGTATTTTTGACAAAGTTCGGCCATGCCGTCGCTGCCGACGCGCGAAAGCTCGCGCCACGCTGCGCGGTCGCCCGCGACGTCGGGCGGAGGAGACGCGAGCGAAAGGATCTGCTGGTAATCGTCGAACATGTCCATCACCTCGAAGCGCCGATCGAGGTTCGTCATCATCGGCACGGCTTCGCTGCGCCGGTGCATGTCCTTCATCTGGCCGGTGGTTTTCAGGAGCAATTCGTGAAATGTCTTCGGCCAGATGTGCGTGAAGATGTCGAGTTTTCTCATGGCTTCATTCCCCCAATTGCATTATGGATTCGTTCGCGGCGGTTTTGGCGGCGGTTGTTTCAGCATTTCCTCGGGGTCGTCGGTGCGGTCAATATAGCGGCCGGAAAGCGCGTCGTAGCGGCCTGAGGCCAGCGCGAGACATCGGTCCGTGCACCACGCCATCCCGTCCTGTGGGCCGATTTTGCCTTTCATCTGATTCAGGCGCTCGACCATTTTCGGCACCCAGCGCTGCGCGTCGGGATTGCTCATCGTTTCGTCGGCCATTTCCGTCATGATCGAGCCGGGATCGAGAGCGAACGCCGTCACACCGTGCTCTTTCGCTTCGTTCGCGACAAGCTCCGTAAGGCGATTCTGCGCGGCTTTCCCAAGACTGTAGGCGGAAAGGCTCGGCGTCAGCATGTGGCAGCGCGGTGAAGAAATGTTGATGATTCGCCCGGTGCGGTGCGCGATCATGCCGGGCAGCACCGCGCTCATGAACAGCATTGGCGCGCGGACGTGGACCTCCTGCGCCGCCCACCACTGGTCGGGATCGACAATTCCGACAGGACCGTAAGGTCCGGCGACTCCGGCGTTATTGACCAGCAGCGTCACTCCGCCTAATTTTTCCCAGGTTGCTCGCGCGACACGCGCGACGTCTTCTCGCCTGGTTGCGTCGCCAGCGACCGCCACGCCGCGCCCTCCGGCTGCTTCGATTTCCCCGAGCACCTGATCGAGCTGCGCTTTATTTCGGGACGTGAGCGCGACAGCCGCGCCCGCGGCGGCAAATCGGAGAGCGATGCCTTTGCCGATGCCCCGGCCGGCGCCGGTTACGAGAGCAATTTGTCCCGCCAGCAATCCTGACATTTTTGTTCGCGCCTTTCGCGACACACGAAGATACAGTCGGGAAGTCGGGGCGGCAAGAGATTCGAACGGACCCCAGATCAAGATATGCGCTCGAATGAATAGCTGCTGGGAAAGCTTGCCGCGGGTGAACTGGCGCATTGGAAAGCGCCTCGCGCCGTCGGTGGATGCCGCCGCTAAAGCGGCGACCCACAAACCCCAGTCCCAGGGCTGAAGCCCGTTCTCTTGAGCTACCTTTTTCGTGGGGCTTAAGCCTCACGCTTTCACCGGAAAGCAAATTCCCGAGAGCCGCAAAGGCGCCCTTCGGCTGCGGCCAGGACAAACCGGCGCTACATTGCAGCGGGGACTACTGCCAAGCCGTTGGCAGGTTTGCGCGCCGGTCTCATCACAAGCAACAAAACGGCGGCTAGGAACGACATTCCGGCCACGAAGTAGAAGACTGGCGCGTAGCTGCCGTACCGATCGAAGACGATGCCCGACAGCGCAGCGCCTGCGGCGCCTGCGACCGTGCCCACGACCATTACCGAGGAAATCACGGATGGGTAGGCTTTCACGCCGTAATAGTTTGCGGGGAGGACCATCATGGCGGAAAACGAAGCGCCGAACGCCGTGCCCATGAGGATCGCGTAGAGATACAAGCCGGCGGAGCCGCTGGCGCGCATCGCGAGCAGCATGCCAATGGCGAAAACTACCGACGCAGCGGACCAGACCAGGCGCGGCTCGATGCGATCGGCGACCACGGCGAAGAGAAGTGTTCCGAACAGCGCGCAGAGCAGCATGATTGAAATTGATGAGGCCGCTGCGGCGGGCGTGAAGCCGAGGTCTTTCAGATGCGACACACCGTGGGCCAAATATAGCGGATAGCCGGCGCTAAAGCCGAGAAGCGAGACGACGTAGAGCCAGAGCGCGGGAGTGCGCGCGGCTTCGCCGAGCGTCCATTCTTCGGTAGTCTTGTACACGCCACGCTCGGGTGCGTGCGGAGCCGCAGCTGCCATGGCAGAGTCAGCCGGGCGATTATCCGGCGCCACGCCGTCGGGGAATTGGCCCAGATCAGCGGGACGCTCCCGCACGAACAGTATCGCGAGCAGGGCGCAAATCGTGCTCACTCCCGCGATCAACCACCATCCCGCGCGCCAGTTTCCGCCAAAGACACGAATTATTTTGTCGAGCACGCGGGCGGCGACAAAGCCGCCAAGCGTTCCGCCTGTGTGCACGAGCGTGATCGCGAGTCCCTTGTGTTTGCTGAACCAGCGATTGATGCCGGTTTGCGCGACGAGCACTCCGCCGGTCATTGCGCCGAGGGCGATCAGCACGCCGTACACGAGGTCTACCTGCACGCTGGTGTGCACCACGAACGACATCAGCAGCGCTCCGGCAACGACCACGCAGCAGCCGAGCGCGGCGGTGAAACGCACGCCTCGTTTTGCGATGAGGATTGCGACCAGCGGAGCCGGCGCTCCGAGCATCAGCTGATAGATGGCGTAGGCCGCGCCGAGCTGCGTGCGGTCCCAGTGCAGGGCCACGGCCATGTAGGTGTTGACGACGCTCGCGCCGTAAAGCGGGAACGCGAAGTTCGCGAAGAGGATGAACCAGAAGACCGCAAGCAGCTTCCAGCCGTAGAAGTCCGATTGTCGCGTCATCGCCCCCACCGTGCGTGCGCGTGCATGTTCCTGCCGGCAACCGCAAAAGAGGAGCTTCAGCGGCTAAGGCCGATCTCGTTTTGCAGGCTGTACGCCGCGGCTAAAACCGCGACCTACAAACATCCTCGTGCTCCACACAGACTTCAAACTGGCACCGCGTTATTGAAGCTCTTCCGCCGTGACCCAGTTGCCGTGCACCTGATTTCGCAGGCGCAAGGGGAGGTGCACGGTCGCGATCGGCCCTTTGTCGAGGTGCTCGGCCTCGAAGACAAGCACGTCCGAGAGCTGCGTATCGTGCAGGTCGGCGACCAGCGCGAGATAGCCCTCGTGGCCGGGCTGCTTCGAAGGAATGTGGACTTCCTCCTGGATCGTTATGGGCCGCGTCGGTTGCCAGGATTTTAATTTTCCGCTTTTGATTTCCAGGCGGCTCAGCGTGTTGAATCCGGCGCCTACGGGTCCCGCGACGATCGGTGCGCCAGCCTCGGGATCGAACCGCTCGTAATATCCGATGGAGTAATCCTTCATATGGTCTTTATTCGCGATGCGCGGGAAATCGCCGGCGGGCGCGAGTTTGTACTCCTCGAATTTGTCTCCGGGCTTGGACATATCGAATGTCCAACGCACCACGCGGCCGAACGCGAAATCCGCGGGCGTCGGATGAATATGCGACGCCTCCTGAATGAACGGGAACGGAGCATATTTGCCGATGCCGAAATCGAGATGGACGAATTTGCCTTCGGTGTACGCGTTCATGAAATGAAACGCGGAGCATGCGGGATGCTTGAACCAGCGCATGTCGCTGGTATGTCCATCGCGCGGCATAATGCCGACGTAGGCCTCGCGCTCCGGCTCGAAGACCCAGTGCGTGCCGCCTGCTTTCATGCGGCCGAGGTCAGCAGTCGTCGGAAACACGGGGAAGATCACGTGTTCTTTCGACACGGCGAAGTCGTGCATCAGAGAGACGTACGGAACCTGGAACCATTCTTCGCTGACGAGCTGGCCTTCTTTATTTGCCACGCAGTACGACACATCGCGTGTCGCCAGGCCGCTGGCCTCGTAGCCGAAAAAATGGAGCTCCTGCGTGTCGTCATCGAGCCGCGTGTGCGCGGTCATGGTCTGGCTCTTCAGCTTGTCGCGATAGTTGAACACGCCGATCGTTTCGAGCGACTCGGGATGAACTTCCACCGCCAGGCCGTCTTCTTTCAAGGTGAGCAGTTTGCCGCCGTGGAAAATCGGCGTCGTGTTGTTCACGCAGCGGTTGATGCCCTTCACGCTGGGATCGTCCGTGTAGGGATTCCGGTAGAGACCGAAGAGACCGCGGCGCGCTTTGCGGTCGGCTTTCAGGCGGTCAGTCATGATGTATTTCATCTTGAAATCCACGTGGCCATTTTCGAACTTGAACGCGCTGATCATGCCGTCGCCGCTCAGATACGTGTCGTGGCCGAGCATCGGCGGATACTGCGGGTCCGGAATCGTGCGGTACCAGGTGCCGTCAATTTCCTTCGGCAGATTCCCCTCGACGATTAGATCGTAGATGTCGCACTCGGTGCGCATCGGCGCGTTGAAACCGGCGTAGTCAAATGTGTCCGGAAATTTCGTAGTCATTTTGGCCTCACCCCCCAATCATGCGTCCGTCGCCGGACACGTATTCTCGTATCACCTTCGCAAGGAGACTGTCAACGTGTCCGCTCGGGCTCGCGCGGGATCAGCGCGGAACCCGGCTTCGGCGGCGGCTCGAGCAGCAGCTTGTCGAAATCGTCGCCGGGGAGCAGGAAGCGGCCGGAGAGTCCGGCGTAGCGCCCGGACGCGAGTTGCACGCACATCTCTGCACACCGCGCGAGTCCCGGAGCCGGGTCGGTGGTCGCTTTCAAATTCTTAAGGTATTCGACCATGTGTGGAACCCAGCGCTGGGCGTCGGCGGAATTGATCGTCCCCTCGGTCATATCCGTGTACACCGTGCCCGGTTCGATCGAGAAAACGCTGACGCCGAATTCTTTTGCTTCCGCCGCAGCGTGCTCCGACAAGCGTATTTGGCTCGACTTCGCCACGGCGTATCCCGTCAGCTTGGGCGCGAACCATTGCCCGCCAAGCGCCGATACGTTGATCACCGTGCCTTTGCGCCGCGCCGCCATTCCCGGCATCACCGCGTGCATGAAGAGCAGCGTGCCGCGGACGATCACCTCTTGCGCGTCCCACCAAACGTCCGGATCGGAAGTCCAGACCGGCCCGTACGGTCCGGTGACGCCGGCGTTATTTACCATCACCGTCGTGGGGCCGAACTTCTTTTCTGCTGCCTCGGCTACCCGCGTCACATCCTTGCGGTTCGTCACATCGCCCGCGACAGCGAGAGCGCGACCGCCCGAGCGCCCCGTTTGACGCTCGACCAGCGCGATGGTTTCATCGAGCTGATCCTTTGATCGCGCGGTTACCGTAACCGCCGCGCCCGCTGCGGCCAGCCCCAACGCGATCGCGCGTCCGAATCCGCGGCCTGCGCCGGTTACAATCGCGGCTTCGCCTGCGAGCGAGACTCCTTTGGAGTTCTTGCCGCTCGGTCCGGTTGCCGCGCTCACTGAATCGGTTTCCCGGTCACGGGATGGAGGTAGTGGTAAGGGACGAGCTCGTTTTCCGGCCAGAAACTGGCGCGGCGCGCGATCAGCTCGTCGGGACCATTGGGATCATCGGGAAACGTCTTTGAAAACGGCGGCACCGCGTAGCCGGGCTTCACTTTGCCCCAGCCCTGCTCGTACGGCGCGTAGAAAAACACGTTGTAATTCAGGACGCCGATTTTCCAGACGCCGTTTTCCTTCAGGTAAGTGTTTTCGTACACGCCCGCCTCCCAAAACGCCGGGAAAATCTCGGGGACGCTTTCGTGGCTTCCGCCCTGCATGAAGCAGCGGTAGCGCGCCCTGGCCGACTCGCGATCCGGCGCGACGGTAATCACGTCCTGAAGCAGAAGATGATCGAGCAGCAATCCGCGCACCGGGCCGTTCTTCCCCGCGGCAAATCGCGCGCCGAGCCGCCCGCAATACAGCCGCCGCACGCCGGCTTTGCCCTTGAAAACCCCGCCGAGAAAATAGGTTTCCCCGCGCTCGGAAAAGAGGTCCACTACCTCTTCGTACTTGCACTTGTCCATGAAGTAGCCATAGGCGTGCTGGAGCCTGCGTATCGCGAGCTCGTCTTCTGCACGCCCGAGACGATTTTCGAGCTCGCTCACACGCTTCTCCAGCGCCTGCAATTTTTCGTCGGTCACGAGTCTCCGGTTCGGGACACCGTCAACGCGGGACGGTGGTCTTCTTGTGTCCGCGCAGAGTCCAATTGGCGCGGGGAATGCGGTCCATCTGAAAAAGGTCCGAAGTGCGCGCGTACCAGCCAGTGCCGTGCATGCGCCCGATGAGCTTCAGGCGGGGCGTGTCAATATAGTGCTTCGCGGGATCGAGCACCAGATCGTCGCGCACGTGCATCGCCAGCACTTTCCCCAGCACCAGGCCGTTGTCCGATCCGAGCTCGACGATTTGCATCAGGGCGCATTCCATTGATACGGGGCTTGCGGCAATCCGCGGCGGCTTCACGTGGACGGAAGGAACGGTTTCCAGCTCCGCCTCGGGAATCTCGTTGACTTCGGGCTCAAACTCGATCGCCGTGACGTTCATGGCTTCAGCCGTATCTTCGGAGACGAGATTCACCACGAACTCTTTCGTTTCCCGAATATTCCGACGCGTGTCCTTCGCACGGCCCGGCTCATGGCTCCCGATGCCGATCCCGACCACCGGAGGATCGCCCGCGAAAACGTTGAAAAACGAAAAAGGAGCCGCGTTTAGTTGTCCGGCCGCATTCAGGCTGGTGATCCACGCGATCGGGCGCGGCGTCACAGTCGAAACCAGGAGTTTGTATCCCTCCCGCGGAGGGATTTTGCCGAAGTCGAACAGCATCCATTCCTCCTATGGAAGGATCCCCGTCGTTGACTACGCCTCGCTGATGAATTTCGTCACCAGGCAGGCCTCCAGCCCCTCGATGCCTTCCTCGGAGCCGTGCCCGCTTTCCTTCACGCCGCCGAACGGCGACTCCGGCACGGAAATCGCGAACGTGTTCACTCCTACCATGCCCGCTTCGAGCTGTTCGCCGACGAGCTTCGCCCGGTGCGCGGAATCCGTGAACGCAAACGCCGCAAGCCCGTAGGGCAGGCGATTCGCCTCCCGGATCACGCTATCGTAGTCGTTGAAGGAATTGATCACGGCCACGGGCCCGAACGGTTCTTCGTTCATGATGCGCGCCTTGTTCGGCACGTCGGACAAAACCGTGGGCGCGTAGAAATAACCGGGACTTTTCAGCCGCGTGCCGCCCGCCTGCACCTTCGCGCCGGAGCTTTTCGCGTCCTCGATCAATGCCTCGATGGCCGCCAGCCTTCGCGCATGTACTAGCGGACCCATTTTGTTTTTCTCTTCGATGCCGTCACCCACGGGGAGGGCCTTCGCGCGCGCCGCAAAACCCTCCACGAAGCGGTTGTAGATTTTCTCGTGCACGTAGAATCGCGTGGGAGACACGCACACCTGGCCGGCGTTGCGATATTTGGCTGTTGCGCACGCATCGAGCACTTTTTCGACGTCCACATCATCGAACACCAGCACGGGCGCGTGCCCGCCCAGCTCCATGGTCGTGCGCTTCATGCCCTCCGCGGCCAGCTTCATCAAATGTTTGCCGACGGGAATCGAGCCGGTAAACGAAATCTTGCGAATGATGGGCGAAGCCAGCAAGTGCGTGGAAATTTCCGACGGCACGCCGAACACGATGGAGAGCACGCCCGCGGGAAGTCCCGCATCCACCAGGCAGCGCGCCACGGCGAGCGCGGACGCCGGAGTCTCCTCGGCAGGCTTCAGGATGCAGGAGCATCCCGCGCCGAGCGCCGCGCCGATCTTGCGCGCTGGATTGCCGATCGGAAAATTCCACGGTGCGAACGCCGCGACCGGTCCTACCGGTTCCTTCACGACGGCGAGGCGAGTCCCCGGCGCGCGCTGCGGCAGCACGCGTCCGTAGGCGCGGCGCCCCTCTTCGGCGAACCACTCGAAAATGTTGGCGGACATCTGCAGCTCGACGCGCGTCTCGTGGATGGATTTGCCCGATTCGGTGGTTGCGATCCGCGCGATTTCTTCCGCGCGCTCGCGCATCAGCTCCGCCGTGCGCTTCAGGACCTTGCCGCGCGCATCCGGAAAAATCGCGCGCCAGAGCTTGAATCCCCGGTCCGCCTCCGCGAGGGCGCGATCCAGATCGGCCTTGGATGCGTGCGGAAGTTGCCCGATCACTTCCTCGGTCGCGGGATTCAGCACCTGCGAAGTTTTCCGCCCCTCCGCGCCCAGCCACTCACCACCGATGAAAAGTCCCAATTCTGCGTACGCAGCCGCCAGTTGTGTCGCCACGATTCACCCCCCTTGAAATTACTTGTGGAAACGGAATGATTCCACGTTCCTTCGACGCCCGTCAAGGTATGCATACTTGGGCGGCCGACGCGACTCTTGCGACAGCCTGTTAGAATAGCCGCGCGTGCCAACCACCACTCAACTCGACCGCCTGCGCATCGTGCTCGTTTCCTCGCGCAACCCTCTCAATATCGGCGCGGCCGCGCGCGCCATGAGCAATTTCGGCTTTCGCCACCTGCGCGTCGTGAATCCATATCAGCCTGCGTTTCGCGAGGCGCGCTCCGCCGTCGGCGCCTCCGAGCTGCTCGCGAGCGCCGAACAATTCAAGACCGTCGGCGAAGCGGTCGCTGATTGCACCCTCGTCGTGGGTACCACCGCCGTCCGCCATCGCACTTTGCATCAGCCGCTACGCCGCCTGGAAGATGGCGCTCGCTTGATTCGCAAGCGCCTCGGATCGAATCCTGTCGCGCTTTTGTTCGGCTCCGAGAAGTTCGGCCTCTCGAATGACGACCTCAGCCACTGCCACTGGCTGATGCGCGTGCCCACCGTCGAGGCGAATATCTCGATGAATCTGGGTCAGGCCGTCGCGGTCTGCCTCTACGAACTGATTCGCGACCCGAAGACGCCGCGCCTGAAGGAAAAGTTGCCGCTGGCCTCCGCCGCCGAAATGGAGCGGATCACCACGATGCTGCTCGACGCGTTGCACCTGAGCGGTTTTCTCGAGTTGCGCCGCGTCGCCGATTCGGATCAAAGAATCCGCCGTCTGGTCAGGCGCCTGAATCTGCCGGCCCGCGACGCCGTGATCTGGCTCGGCATGTTGCGCCAAATCGCCTGGAAAATGCGCTCGGGCTCGGGTCCCGGCCCGGATTCCGCGCCGCGCCGCTGATCAAAGTTGCTGATATAATTTCGACGCAGAAGTTGAAGAATGAGGACGCACATGAAATCCGCATCTCGCATCGCGCTCGTCTCGCTCGGCCTTTTCGCCTTGTCCGCCTTCGCGCATTCGGCAGCGGCGCAATCCGTGGCCGGAAAATGGGAAGGCACCGTCGTTGTGGACGGCATGACCATTCCTTTCCGGATTGATATTTCAGGCAAGGGCACCAAGCTTGAGGGCGCGTTCATCAATGGCGATGAGCGAGTCACGTCAACCAGCGGGCGGCAGGACCATGACGCAATGGTTCTCAATTTTGACCAATACGCGGAAAGAATGAATGCGGCGATCCAAGGCGGCGAGCTGACCGGCACGATCGAGGGCAAGTTCGGCCCCGAGGCGCGCAGCACTCTGCCGTTTCAGGCGAAGCGTTTCGTTCCCGAACCCGACCCGCCGGCGGGCACGGTTCCTTCCATCGGCGGCCTGTGGGAAATCGAAGTGAAGAGTCCCAAGGGCGAATCCGCGTGGCGCTTCATCGTGCGCCAGTCCGGCGCGGACGTGTCCGCGGCGATTCTGCGAGTGGATGGCGACACCGGCACGCTCACAGGACGCTATCGCGACGGAAAATTCGTCCTCAGCCATTTTTCCGGCGAGCGCCCATACATGATTGAGGCGGCGCCGCAGCCGGATGGCAGCCTCGCGATCACGTTGAACGACTACAACGGCAAGAGGGTATTGCCGGCCTATCGTCCGGCGAACGCCCGCGCGAAGGGCTTGCCGGAGCCAACCGATCCCGCGCAGCACACGCGCGTCGCGGATCCGAACGCGCCGTTTCAGTTCAGCTTTCCCGATCTCGCGGGACGCATGATCTCCAATACCGACGCGCGCTTTCGCGGCAAAGTTATTCTCGTCAACATCACCGGAAGCTGGTGCCCCAATTGCCACGACGAAGCGCCGTTCCTCGCGGAACTCTATCGCACGTACCGCGACCGCGGCCTCGAGATCGTTGCGTTGGATTTCGAAGAGGCCGAGCAGTTCGGCCAACTGAATCGGCTGCGCTGGTTCATCTACCACTACGGCATCGGGTACACGGTGCTCGTTGCCGGCGATCCTGAGGATGTGAACAAGAAAATTCCGCAGCTGGTCAATTTGAATTCCTGGCCGACCACAGTTTTCATCGGGCGCGACGGCCTGGTCAAAAGCATCCACGCCGGCTTCGCCAGCCCGGCCAGCGGCGATTTCAACGGCCAGCTGAAAGCGGAAATCACCGCGCGTGTGGAAGCCCTGCTAGCCGAAAGCCAGCCACCCTCGCAATAGAGTTCACCGCAGCTCCACGGTCAGTCTTGAAATTCTCTGAAGTGTTCCCCTACCACTCTGCCGCACATTTCTCCTAGTCTTCTCATTTCGATAGTGGTTCAATGCACGGCGAAACCTACGGGGGCCAGCATGAAGTCGCGCAGAAGATTCATCCGTCTTGCAGGGTTTGGCTTTTGCATCGCGGTCGGCACATTGGCGGCAGTGTGCGGACCATCGCCGCTTCGCGCACAGAACATGCAGATCGGCAACAGTCGCAACGTCGCCACGTTTACCGCTGGGCAAGCCGCGCAGGGAAAAGACGCCTACGCGAAGACCTGCGCGAGCTGCCATGGCACGAATCTCGGCGGCAGCGAATTCGCCAGCTCGCTTCGCGGCGTGTCGTTCACCATGAATTGGGAAGGCAAAACCTCCGACGAGCTCTTCGCTTTCATCAACACGAAAATGCCACCCGCCAGCCCTGGCTCGCTCGGCCCGGACGCCGCCGCGCAGCTCGTCGCATTTATCCTGCAGACCAACGGCGTGCAAGCCGGTGATAAAGAATTCCCCACGGACTCAGCCGCGCAAGCCGCGATGACGATTCCTCGCGGCGCCACGCAGCGCAACGCGCCGATGATGCCGCTTTCGCCGCTCGCTCCGCCGATGACCCCGGTCGTGCTGCCGAATCCGCTCGAAAAATTCTCGCCGGTCACCGACGCGCTGCTCGATAATCCACCGGACTCCGATTGGCTGCTCTGGCGCCGCACCTACGACGATTTCGGCTACAGCCCGCTCAAGCAAATCAACAAATCCAACGTTGGCGATTTGCGCGTCGCGTGGTCCTGGTCTTTGCCCAATGGGCAGAATGAAGCCACGCCCCTCGAACACGACGGCGTGATCTTCGTCGATAGCTACGGCGACAAAGTTCAGGCGCTCAACGCCGTCACCGGCGATCTGCTCTGGCAATATTCGCGCCAGCTCCCCAGCGACGCGCGCCTCGCCGTGAAGCGCAACATCTCGCTCTACGGCGATCGCCTCTACGTGCCCACCTCGGACGATCACATCGTCGCGCTCGACATCAAAACCGGCGCCGTCGTCTGGGATTCTGCGCTGGCCGATTACACGAAGGGATATCAATCCACGGGCGGCCCGCTCGTCGCGAAAGGCAAAGTGATAATGGGTCTCGCGGGGCAGGCGCAAGGTGGAAATCTGATTGTTGCGCTCGACGCAGAAACCGGCAAGGAAGCCTGGCGCTTCCACACCATCGCGCAATCCGGCGAGCCGGGCGACAGTTGGAACGACCTGCCCAACGAAAAACGCAACGGCGCTTCCGTCTGGACCGCGGGCAGCTACGATCCTGAGCTCAATCTCGCGTTCTTCGGCGTCGGCCAGACCTACGACACGGGCCCGGTGCTGCATCGCGTGGACAAGCCGGGGGTTTCAAACGACGGTCTCTTCACCGACTGCACGCTTGCGTTCAACCCCGATAACGGCAAGCTTGTCTGGTATTTCCAGCACGTTCACAACGACCAGTGGGATCTCGATTGGGCGTTCGAACAGCAGATCATGCGTCTGCCGGGTCAAGACGCAGGCAAGAAGATGATCGTGACTTCCGGAAAAATGGGAATCTACGAAGCCCTCGACGCCGCCACGGGAAAGTATCTCTGGTCCCGCGACATGGGCATTCAGAACGTCATTGCGTCAATTGACCCCAAGACCGGCGAGAAGACGCTCACCTCTGAAGGGGACGTGAGCGACGGCAAAACGCACACTATCTGCCCCCATCCCGGCGGCGGCCGCGAATGGATCGCCGGCTCCTACAATCCGGATTCGAAAATCGTCTATACGATAATGACCGAAACCTGCATGGACATGATTCCGGCTCCGGCAGGCCAACGCGGAAATCTTTCCTCCGGCTACAACTGGTTCATCCGCATGCGACCCGGTGATAAGGATGGAAACCTAGGACGCATCGAAGCCTTCAATATCCAGACGGGAAAGGCGCTATGGATCGACCACGAGCGAGCCCCGCACACCACCTGCACGCTCGACACCGCCGGTGGAGTCGTGTTCGAAGGCTCGTTCGATCGCTTCCTGCACGCGTACGATGACGCGACGGGCGCCGAGCTCTGGAACATTCGGATGAACGACGTCCCGAATTCCTGTCCCATCACGTTCAGCGTGGGCGGCAAGGAATATCTCGGCGTCGTCGTCGGTTCGGGCGGCGCGATTACCGGGACTTTTCCGGCCCTGGTTCCCGAAATCCAGAATCCGCCCGATCACGGCGCGGCCGTCTGGGTATTCGAGCTACCGGACAAGCTCCCGGCGAAAGCAAAGAACTAGTTCCGCGCCGTTGCAGTTTCTTCGTAGGGGCGTAGCACCGCTACGCCCGGCGCAAATGCTTGGCGATCAGTTGCCATTCCATCTAAATTGTAGAGAACCGCCCCGCCCGATCTAATTCGATCCCGGAAACACCAAAATCTTCGGATCGAGCGTTTTGCCTTTCACCTCAATCGTGTATTTGTAATAGCGGACTCGGCTTGCTAACACCCCGCGACGCACCAATCCGCTTCGGCGGTGGTTCTGATTGAATTGATCTTCGTAGAACGGTGTACCCTCCTTGAAATCAATTCGGAAAGGGAACTTAGAAACCCAAATCACCTCTTCGTCCTTCGTGCTGTCAACAAACACGGTCCCCTGTCCCTCGCGCACCTGAGGCTTGCCTTCTTTGTTCAGAGTGATCTTTATCGTCTTCACGCGATCTTTGTTCATGGTTGGTTGGCTGGATACCGCCCCTCCTTTTTTCTAGATATCATTTTGGCCGAAACATCTCCTGGAACCGGGGATTGCTCCGAAGTTGATCGAAAATTGGAGTGTCACTCGCCAGCTTCGCGGAATAACCGGCTGCGATGGCTTCGCCCAGCCGCTGGACGGCCCGGTCCTCGTCGTGAAGCTGAGTGTACACAATGGCGGCTTTGAAGCTCAACTCGGCATCCCGGGGATCGAGCGCGTCCGCCTTTTGCAGCAAATCCAGAGCGCCTTTGCGATCGTTCACCATCGCATGGCACACCGCCAGCACGCCCATCGCGTCCACATCGCGCGGATCCACGTCCAGTCGCGGGCTGCCAAGTGAAATGCATTGCCGGTAGGCGTGCTCCGCCTGCGGTCTCTTCGCGGGACTCCAATAATACGCTTCGGCCAGATTCCACCAGACGTCGAAGTTTCCGTCGTCGAGCTTCAAAGACTGCTCGTAATTGATCGCCGCGTCGTCGAATCGGTGCATGTAAAAATAGGCCGTTCCGATATTCGAGTACGCGTACGCGGTCGGGCGGATTGATATCGAACGTTTGAACGTTTCGATGGCCTGGGAATACTGGCCCTCTCCCAAATACGCCGCTCCGACATTGTCGTAGCCGTGAAAACTATCCGGCACGAGAGCCACAACCTTGCTGAACATCTCCGCCGCCTTCGGATATTCCATCCGGTTAAAATAAAATGCTCCGAGCCAATTGTAACCGGCCCAGTATTGCGGGCGCAGTTCAATGACTCTGCGGAATGTACGTTCTGCCTCCGCTGGCTTGCCCAGCAGCTCATAGGCGTGGGCGAGTCCCGTATACGCATCATCATTTGCTGGCTCGGCATCAAGCGCTCGCTCATATTCCTTTACGGCTTCCTCGTAATGACCCGTCCCGGCGGCAATGGTTCCCAGGCACTCGTGCGCGGACGAAAGTGTTTCATCCAGATGCAGCGCCTGTTCGCATGGCGCGCGCGTGCTCTCGATCAAGCGTGCATCCCTGGTGTGCAGATATTTCTTCCAATACGCGTCGCCCAGGCTCGCGTAGGCCAGCGCGTAGGTCGGATCCAATTGCAGCGCCTGCTGGAATAAATTCACAGCGGTGTCAATGTTGTCGGGATTGTCGTAATTATCCAGGTAGCCTTTCCCCTGAAGATAAAGCGTGTAGGCCCCGGGGACCTTCGTGCCATGGGGCCGGAGCGCCTCGCGTTCCGCCGTTGGAACCCGCACTCCGAGCATATCCACCGCTCCGTTCACAATCTCGTCCTGCACCGCGAACGGGTCGGCCGCCGCGAGAGTCACGCTTTGCGCCCTCAATTGCCTCCGGGTCCGCGCATCAACCAGGGCATAGTTCACGCGCACCTGATCGCCCGATTTGTGCAGGCTGCCTTCCAGAACCAGATTCACCCCGAAATCTCGTCGCGCCTGCTCGGCGGTTGTGATGTGCCGTTCCCGCAAATCTCGCGCCGGCACTACCTGAAGGGAGTGGTCACCGGTCATTTGCGTAAGTTTCGTCGTCACGGTGTCCGTCAAGCCGGCCGTGAATGATGTTTCTTCCGGGCTTCCGTCCACCGCTTGAAATTCCAATACCGCCAGTTGCTTTTGCTTGGGGATCGCGTCAATTCCCAGCCAGGTCTTGACTTGTTGTCGAGCGGAAGGAATCAGCGCGACGATCGCCGCAATGATGATGACGGTCAGCGTAACGCCAGCGGCCGCGCGAATAAACTGCTTTGACCGCGTGGATGCCTGGCTGACGGCCGCCGCCGAGGAAGGAAGCCGGAGCGCTCGCAGGTCCGTCACCAGATCGGCAGCCGACGCATATCGGTCAGCCGGATTCTTGGCCAGCATTTTCGCGACGATCCGCTCGAGTTCCGCGGGCACTTCGGGATTCGATTGCCGCAGAGGCGCCGGTTCGTGGTGCAGGATCCGTTCGTACGTTTCCAGAAATCCCGCATTCTGAACCTTAAACGGATGCCGCTTGCCGAGCGCCTCGTAAAAAACCACGCCCAGTGAAAAAATGTCTGCTCGCTCGTCCGTCGCTTTTTCTTGCAGTGCTTCCGGAGCCATGTAAGCGAACGTTCCGGCGAAGTTCGCGCTCTCCGCGGTTTCCAGTGTGGTTCCGTCCTCACGCAATAGAGTCCGCGCCAGGCCGAAATCGAGAACCTTCAGCTCGCCTTCGCCATTCAGCATCAGATTTTCGGGTTTGATGTCGCGATGCTGCACGCCGCCTTTATGGGCGGCGGCCAGAGCGGACGCGCACTGCTCCGCAATTTCGAGGAATTCGGGGACAGAAAGCGGCTGTTCCAATCGGCGACGCAGCGTCTGCCCTTCGACATACTCCATCACCAGAAAAATGTCGTCGCCCGATTCGAATATGTCGAAGATCGCCGCGATATGAGGATCGTTCAATCGCGAGGCGCATTCCGCTTCCTGCAGCAGGCGCCGGCGGTCGCTATCGTTCTTGCGCATCGCGGGCGCGATACGCTTTAGGGCCACCAGCCGCTTCAGTCTTGTATCTTCGGCGCGATACACCTCTCCCATTCCGCCTGCGCCCAGCAGATTGCGAATCACGAAGCGTCCTTCGATCGTTCCGCTCAGCTCAGTCGAAGTCGCCGCGGAATCCGGCTTCGTTCGTGGATCGGCCATCGGAGGTTACTCGTTCGCTAGGAAACGATATGCCCCGCATCCGCACGTGTCAATCGCCCGTGCCTTTCCCCGCAACGAACGCCGTTGGTTCTTCTTCGTAGGGGCGTAGTCCGCCGCGGCGGGCTACGCCCGGCGCCGATGCTTGGCGCGATTCTAACCATCGGCCTCCCGTTGCAGTTGCTTCGTAGGGGCACGATATATCGTGCCCGGCGCAGATGCTTGGCAATGCTCCGCGAATCCACCGTCGGTCGAATTTTAATCCGCGCCGTTTAGAGCGAAATCACGGTCTTAAGCCCTCGCAAATCTGCGCCGTACGCCGATATCACCGCCTTCAATCGCAATGATTCATTATTTGAGTTTGTGGTTTTCAAGCGGAATCTGCAAACTGTCTAAGACTTTAAAGTGTAGTTGCTTCATCTCGCTTTTCCACGTGGAGACGGGAGTTCCCATCGCTTTTGCAAGGCGATGGTGCTGTGGGCTCAATTTGGATCTCGACTGAGATTCCGACGAAGCCCCATGGCCGTTGCAGTTCCACTTGAAAAGGAGATGAGAATGTCAGCGATCAATCAAAGTGCACTTCAGCAGGGCAATTTAGGTCTCGACTCAAAGCCTCACCGCACGCTTCCGACTTCTCCTCCCATTGCGTCCGGCGGTCGCGGAATGTTCTCCGCCGCGATCATCGAGGAAGATTCCCGCTCTCGCGGCAAGCGTGCAGCACAGGCCGGTCTCGCGTTGGCGCTCCAGGTTGTAGTGGTCGGCACCCTCGTGATCGTTCCACTATTCGTGACGCAAGCGATTGATCTCCATCAGTTCGAGAAAACGATGCTGGTGGCGCCGCCTCCGCCCGCCGCTCCGCCCGTGATTCACGCGCAGGCGGTTGTGCCCAAGCAAGCTTTTCTGCATCCGCTGCTCACTGCGCCCACAGTCATCCCCAGGAAAATCGTCGAGACGGCCTCCGACATCGGCGCGGCTGCGCCTTCGATCTCAGATACGGGAGGCGTGGACGGCGGAACTGGTGACGTTCTCGGAGCGTCGCTTGGCGCGCCTCCTCCTCCGCCGCCCGCTGCCGTCAGGCCCAAGGGACCGATCCGCATCAGCACAGGCATGAAGGAGCCGCGTCTTGTTTTTGCTCCGCCGGTTGTCTATTCCCCGATCGCAAGAACAGCGCGCATCGAAGGGACGGTCATCCTCGACGCAGTCATAGACGAGCAGGGCAACGTCACGCAGGTGCGTGTGATTAGCGGCCCCCCATTGCTCCTCGGTTCGGCGCTCAAGGCCGTGTCAGAACGAAAATACGAGCCAACGATCCTGGATGGCCAACCGGTTGCAATCCGGCTGAACGTCACCGTCCAATTCCACCTGTCCTGATCTTGGGCCGCTGTGCAGCTTTCCGCGCTAGCTGAATTGTGCGAGGAAGCTGCGCAGGGCAGAGACGCACTCCTCCGGCCGGTCAATGTAGATTTCGTGTCCTTCGCCCGCGATGCGCACCAGGTCCGCGCGCGGCAAAGTTGCTGCGATTCGTTCCTGTTCAGCCATCGGCGTCGCCGCGCTTCGCGTCGGCGCCAGCACGAGCGCCGGCACTTTCACCTCCGGCAACAGCGGCGTGACGTCCGTCGTCGAAATCACGCGGCTGTATCCGGCGAGCGACGCCGCCGACGAGCGCCCAAATTGCTGAATGGACCACTCCGTCCGCGCCGCATCACCGCGTGGCGCCGTTCCGGGCTGCGAAAGCAGCTTCCGCGCCCAGCCTTCCGATCCCATTTCCATCAGCGCGCCCTGCCACGTGTCGTGCCCGAGCGCGAGAAACTTCTGCTCCGCGGGACCAATCGTCGTCGGCGTGCCGCACAACGTCAGTGACCGCACTCGCACCGGATGTGCCGCCGCGAATCCGATCGCGAGCATTCCGCCCGTGGATTCTCCCAGCAGATGAACGTCTTTCAGATCGAGCGCATCGCAAAATCCGGAAAAATCCCGCACGAGCCCGTCGAACGACCACGGATCGCTCGCCCCCGGATCGCCCGAGCCGCCGTGCCCGCGCAAATCGCGCCGCACCACGCGGTAGTCGCCCGCCAGCATCGGCACCCATTGCCGCCAGAATTGCGACGTCCGTCCGAACCCGTGCTGGATCAGAATCGTTTGCCGCGGCTTCCACGGCTCGGTGAAATCGTCGTCCTCGTAGTACGTGACGTATCCGTTGATCTTGATTTCAGGCATCTCAATGTAGTCCTACGGTTTCGTATTTCCTTTCTGCTGTCGTAGGGGCGTCCGCCGCGGCGGACGCCCAGTGCAAATGCTTGGCCCTATGCGGCCCAGCCTTCACGTCGTTGCGGTTTTCCCGTAGGGGTGCAGCATGCTGCGCCCGGCGCGATTGCTTGGCGCAATGCCGCCCATCCGCCTCGATTGTCTCCGGCTCTTTTACCCTTCTGGTTCGCTCCCGCTAAGGTTTCGGCGCCGCAGCTACCGGGGCCCGCGGCGGAAGATCGTCAAAGATCTCGCGCGAATAAAATCTCCACTGTCCGTTCTCGCGCTTCAGTGTGTCTTCGTAATGTCCTGCACCTTCGACCACGGACTTGCAGTCCGTCGTGCCGATGGTTTCCCAGTAAGCCTGATCCGTCGCGGTGTCTCCATCAATGTGCAGCGATAGATTGGTCACCACGTGCATGAATCTGTGCACGCCCGGCGGCAGCGGGCATGGCGACGGCGTCGCGGACGCAGCTGGCGGCTGTGCGAATGGCGCCGTGGCGAAGAATTTCTCAATCGCCGCGGGCCCGGTTGCCTTCGTTTTTCCGCCGTTCATGATCAGCGTGCCGTCCTGCGTAAACAGCGCCGAGTACGCTTTCCAGTCGGTCGAATCCAGCGCCCTCGGATAATCGCCCATCAGCAATTGCTCGATCGCCTGGCGATCTTCCACCATGCGCAAACGGGCGGCCGCCGAATCCGTACTCTTTGTCTGCCCAAACGCGCTCCCGGCCGACGCCAGGCTCACCACCGCCAAAGCCGCCAGCCCGATTCCTCGACCACTCGTCCATCTCAATTTCATAAAGTGCCTCCCGATTCTCGATTTCGTGGCGCCCGCCGCAGCCTTTAATGGGGGCGGCGCGACAGAGGATACTCCAAACAGAGAGCAATCGGTTGCTGTTCCTAAATAATGTTAGTCGCTATCAAAAGCTCGACATCGGGTATAAGATGCGCCTCGGTGGAGGAGGATACGACATGCCTATACAACACCGCGTGCCCGTAGGTAAATCCATAAACGGTTCGCGCAATTCGATCAAGCTGCTCATGATCATCTCCGCCGTAGCAGCGTTCATGGGTTACGCCGGCGCCCAGCAACAATTCGTACAGTTCGCAGGCGCGCCCTGCGTCGCGCCGCCGGTGCTGCATTGTCCCGACACGGATTGCAGCGCGGATCGCGAGGTCAATCAAGGGCCCGTGGTCGAGATGAAAACTCGCCGCACGTACTTCCTCGATTATCCCTGCGACCTGAAGCCGGGCGAAAAAGTCACCTTCATCCTCAGCATTCATGGCGCGGGCTCGTACGGCAATTGGCAGCGCCACTATTTTCCTTTGCTCGATTACGTGGATAAATATCGTCTCGTCGTCGCCACGCCGAATTCGCCGACGCACATTTGGTCCTCAGCCGACGACGAGTATCTGCAAAATATCGTCAGCTCCATCGTGGACCAGCTCGGCAACCAGAATATCAAAGCGTTCTGGCTGGTCGGCCACTCGCAGGGCGGCATGACCTCCAATCGCCTCCTCCGCACCGAATTTTTCGCAAGCAGGGTTGACGGCTGGCTCAGCCTTTCCGGTGGACGCCTGGGACCGCAGCCGCCGATTCCGGCCAGCTTTTTCAACGCGGCGGCCCGGCCTGCCGCCGCTCCTGGCGCAGCAGCTTCCGGCGCTCCTCCGCTTCTGAATGCCGCCAGTCTCACTGCTGCGATGGCGCAGCTTCGCGATCCCCCCACCGCCGATTTTTCATTCATCTTCGAAACGGGCGAGCATGAACTCGGCGGCCAGCCTTTGCCGGACGCTTCGCCCTGGGCCGCGAAATACGGTTGCGGCGCGCGAGTTCACGTTGCGGATATCACCGACACAAAGGCCGGCTACGTCTACGATCCAACGCGCCAGAATCCAGGTTCTGACGCATGGGGACATTTGCCGAAGCCTGGCACCGCCGAGGTTATGCAGTATCCCGACTGCAAGGACGGCCGCATCGTCGCAGACGTGATCCGCGCCGGCAAGGGCCATACCGAAGGACTCGAGCCGAAAGTCACCGAGGAACTCGTGCAGCTGATGGTTTCGGCCAAAGGCGGCAAAATTCAGCAGGCCCCGTAATCCCCGCGCTCAGGATTTTGTTTTTCCGGGTGCCCCATCCTTTGCGAAGCAAAGGGTGGGGTATTGCTCTTCGTCCAGCGGCACTCCTCACTCTCGCAGCCAGCCCTGGAAAAGCAACCTCTGTTCCGCCGTGAAACTCCTATACTGAATGGCGGCAGGAGGCGGCGGAACGAGAACCACGAGAATGCAGCGCGATCTCTCTAAACGGAAAACGAATCGCCCAGTGCGGGCCCTGCCGATGGCTTGCGTCCTGTTCGCGGCTGCGTTTTTTTCCATCCCTTGCGCGGCACAGGAAGTTGGGCCGATGCCGGGCGCGACTCCGCAATACGAGCCTGCCACGCAGCCAGACGTGAACCCGCCGGCCGGAAAGCCCGCAGCCGCGCCCGCGCCGAAAACACCGGACGCCTCGCACCGCTCCTCCGGCATCTCGAAGGAACCCCCCTCGATTCCGGCGGACCAGATTATTCAGCAATTCGCGCAGCACGAAGTCGAGTTCAAAGCCGAACGCGAAAATTTCACCTACGTCCAAACGTTCGTCGTCCAGACAATTGACGCCGACGGCGAGCCCGACGGCGAATATCGCGTGACCAGCGACATCACCTTCACGCCCGCGGGCAAGCGCTACGAGTACGTCACCAGCGCCCCTCCGCCGACGCTCGAGCGCGTATCGCTCTCCGAGCAGGATCTCGACGATCTCAGAAACGTGCAGCCCTTCGTTCTCACCACCGACGAGTTGCCCAAGTACGACGTCACCTACGTCGGCCGCGAACAGGTGGATGAAATCCACGCCTACGTATTCGACGTCGCCCCGAAAAAAATCGAAAAGAACCAGCGCTACTTTCAGGGGCGCATCTGGGTTGACGATAAGGATCTGGAAGTCGTGAAGACTTTCGGGAAAGCCGTGCCGGACATCCGCAAGGGCCGCAACGAAAACGTGTTTCCTCGTTTTGAAACCTACCGCGAAAATATCGAGGGCCACTTTTGGTTCCCGACCTACACACACTCCGACGACGTCCTGCACTTCCAGTCGGGCGGCGTCCACATCCGCATGTCGGTTCGCTATTCGAATTATCGCCGGTTTAGAACAAGCATGCGCCTCGTGCCCACGCCGCAAGACTCGCCGCCCCCAGCTTCGCCGCCAGCAGCGCCAGCGCAAAAGCCATAGTGCTATTTCGCGGCTACTTGATTCCTTGTCCCCGCATACAGCGATTCTGGGATCGCTCTCGCAAACGCGTATCCCTAATCTAAGCACCGTCCGGTGAATCGGACAGCTTATTGCACGGCGACGGGAACGCAGGCTCGCCGCTCAGCGGCCAAGGGGAAGTTCAATGAAGATTAAGTATGCCTCTTTTATCCTGGCAGGGTTATTTTGCATCGCCGCACCGGCGTGGAGCGACACGGTGTCGCCAAGCGCCCGCGATTTCGATTCGTGGCGCCAGTACTCACAGCCCGTCCGGTTCGAGGTCTCCGAGCCGAATCTCCCATACCTCTCCGCGCTTGGCTTCGAGAAAGGCCTCAGCCCGTTCGACCGCGATCCCTTTGGAGTTGGAGATGCAACCCTGAGCAGCCTGGCGCCCTCCCGTTTCGGCGACCGCTGGATCGTGTCCGATCGCTTCCGAGGCTGGGGCGACGCTCCGGTTGGAGCGGCTGGCGAGCCCGGCAATCCGCAGCCCTCTGTTCCCGTGTCTGAACCATCCGCCGCAGCCCTACTGGCCGCAGGACTGGCCGCGCTATTCGGCACGGCGCTGCGCCGATCATCGCGTGCGCCCCGCGCCGCCTAGGCAGCTCCCGTAGCCTTCACGGTCTTGCTTTTGTTTTTTCGGCTGCCCCATCCTTTGCGCGGCAAAGGGTGGGGTTTTTCTCTTTGATCTGCCGTTCTCTCCGCTGCAGCATCTTTCTCTGTGCCCTCCGTGCCTTCTCCGTGAACTCTGTGGTAAGCCGTACGCCTTTCTCCGCTTTCCCGCAGCGGAAGCACCGCGCAGCGGCCCGATCATCCTTGTGGGTCGTGGCTTTAGCCACGGCATAAGCAACCAGCGCGAAGCGCTTTCCTCTGCGCTGATCCATCGCGGCACGTACTCGAGTTTCGGCGCACCGCCGCGCCTCGATCAGCTTTGTGGGTCGTGGCTTTAGCCACGACAAAAGCAATTGGCGCGCAGCGCCTTCCTCTGCGCCGCCTCTATCGCAGCGAGTCCTTGAGCCCTCCAAGGGATCGCACGCCTCGACGTCGTCACTACGGTACAATCATCCGCGTTCCGTATTTCCCTGGGAGGCCAAATGAACTTGCGAAACGCGGTGGCGTTGATCACGGGCGGCAGCAGCGGCATCGGACGCGCCATCGCTCAATCTTTCGCAGCCAGCGGAGCGCGCGTCGCCATCACCGGGCGCGACGAGCGCAAGCTCACCGAAACCGCCAGCGCCCTCGGCGTCCACGCGATTCACGCCGACGTCACCAGGGAAGCCGACGTCGAACGCACCTACCGCGAGGTCCTCGAAAAATTCGGCGACCTCGATATTCTCGTCAACAACGCCGGCTTCGGCGTCTTCAAAAACCTCGTGGATCTCGACCTCGCCAGCTTCGAATCTGTCTTCGCCACCAACGTCACCGGAGCGATGCTCATGGCCCGCGGCGCGGCGAAGCACTTCATCGCGCGCCAGCGCGGCAACATCGTCAACATTTCCTCGACCGCCGGACTCAAGGGCGCGGCAAGGGGCACGGCGTACTACGCCAGCAAGTTCGCGCTTCGCGGCATGACGGAATGCTGGCGAGACGAGCTCCGCAAGCACAATGTCCGCGTGATGCTGGTGAATCCCAGCGAAGTCCTCACGGATTTCTCCAAGGTCGCGGGCTTCGAGCAGAAAGAAAATCCCACCAAGCTCCGCGCCGAGGACATCGCCCACATGGTCAAAGCCATCCTCGAAATGGACGACCGCGGCTTCACCCCCGAGCTCTCCATCTTCGCCACAAATCCCAGGAATTGAAGGTTGGTCTACGAGAATTCGTAGCAGCGTCCTTCTTCGAAGTTTTCGGCCGTTGGAACAACCCTCTAGTCATAACACCTTAATCAGCTAAGCATGTCCGAGCGCGTATAATGCAGGTTCGCGCAGACCAGGGTGAAAGATGACGAAGAAAATGCGGACAGCGGCTCTTTGTTTCGTGTGTTTGCTCTCGACGGGTTGTCTGTCGGCAGGAACTTCTGTAAATGGCACCTCAACGGACGCGAAACAATCAGCGGCGGAACCCCTAAGCCCTCTAGGGCAGCAGGAATTGCGCACGATTGTAAACAGCGGCCGCCTTTCGGACCTGCGCTGGCAGAACTTCTCGGACTATCAGAGATCCGTCAAAGAGTTTTATGACGCTGGCAGCTACCAGCTTGAGTGGACACGTGGCGGAAAACCGACTCCGCAGGCTTTGGAGATGATTGGGATTCTGCAGGATGCCGCCGAGAAGGGGCTCGACAGCCGGGATTACGATGGCGAACGATGGGCCGGAAGGATCAGCGCACCCGGCAGTGCGGCAGGCGGAGACGAATCCGCGTCAGTGAAGATGGATGCCGCGCTGACGGTTTCCACGATGCGGTATATCTCCGATCTGAACCTGGGCAGGGTCGACCCGAAAATTCTGCATCCCGATTTTGACCCGCAACGCCACAAGTATGACCTCGCCCAGTTCCTGCGCCAGCGAGTGATTTCAGCATCAAGCGTAAAGGACGCTCTGCAAGTAGTTGAACCGCCCTTTCCAGGCTATCGGCGAACAATCGCAGCGCTCGACACATATCTGCAGCTCGCGAGAGCAGAAGTGCCCGATCCACTGCCCGCGGTGAAGAAGCCAATCGAGCCCGGGCAGAGTTACGATGCCCTCGCAAAACTGGCGGCGCGGTTGAAGTTTTTGAAAGATTTGCCCGACAGCGCGAATGTCGCGCAGGATTCGACCATTTACCGGGGAGAGATCATAGACGCCGTGAAGCGATTTCAGCAGCGGCACGGTTTGGCGAGTGAAGGCAAGCTCGGTCCGCAGACGATTGAAGAACTCAATCGCCCCATGAGCTTTCGCGTGCGGCAACTCCAATTCACCCTGGAGCGCTGGCGCTGGCTGCCGGACAATTTCGATTCACCTCCTGTTGTCGTGAACATCCCCGAGTTTCTCCTGCGGGCGTACGACGACCAGGGCAACCCGACGCTGAGTATGCCCGTGGTCGTGGGCCGCGCGATGCGCACGGAAACGCCCGTACTGGAAGAGGACATGAAATATATCGTGTTCTGGCCCTACTGGAACGTTCCGCCCAGCATTCTGCGCGGGGAGCTTGTGCCCAAGATCGAGAAGGACCCGACATACCTGCAGAAAAATAACTACGAGGTCGCCACATATTCTGGACAGGTCGTGACCGATGGCGTCGTGAGCGGGGATGTTCTGGCACAGTTGCGCGCTGGCAAGCTGATGGTAAGGCAAAAGCCCGGCCCGAAGAACGCCCTCGGTCTGATCAAGTTCATTTTCCCGAATAGCAACTACGTTTATCTCCATTCCACGCCGTCCGTCGGCCTCTTTGCCGAAAGCCGCCGCGATTTCAGCCACGGTTGCATTCGCGTGCAAAATCCGCCGGCGCTTGCAAAGTGGGTGTTGCGAAACAATCCGGGTTGGACGTCCGAAAAGATTGATGCAGCGTTCAAGGCTGGGAAGGACCAGCAGGTCAATCTAGCGAAACCCATTCCGGTCCTGATCGTTTACGGTACCGCGGTAGTGCCGGAAAGTGGCACGGCAGAATTCTTTCCGGACATTTATGGCTTCGACAAAAAAATGGAGAAACTGGTCGCGGACGCCTACGTCGCCAGAAATTGAGATCCGAGCTCGGAGACTTCTCTAGAAGCTATCTCATAAACGGTCCCGGTCAGGGCGCGGCTTCAGCCGTGCCGAAATGCGCCTCATAATGCAGGGGTTTTAACCCCTGAGGGACTCGCCGAGCGCGGCAGAGTGATTCATGAGACGGGTTCTAGTCGGAATTGGCGTGCGAAGTGCCGCAGCCATAGCACCAGGTGCGCACGCGGCCGGTGTCAACATGCACGAAGCCCGACTGCGGATAGTAGCCCACACCGCCGCGGCCAAGAGCCAGCGCCGCATTTCGCAGCATAAGAGTTTCGACCCCTGGAATGCGGATATCAATTGCCTGCGCCTGCATGTGGAGGCTGCCTTTGGCGACCCCGGCGGAATGTGAGCGCAGGAATTCGTTGCTCCATGGTGTTCGATAGCCGCAAATAATTTGAATCTCCGCGCCCGGTCGCCCCACGGCTGCAGCCAATTCCGAAAGGATGTCAAACACGCGCGGATCGTAATGCTTCACTTCTCCGGTGCGATGATCGCGCAAAAAATAATCCAGCTTCTCCTCAGCTTCAGGCAGGAAAATATCGCCCCGGCGATAAACGATATCAATCCTCTCTCCTGTGTGCGTGTGGAACAGGCGGAGACGATGCACGTCGGCGTTGACGGGCTCAACCGGCGACGGGCGCGCGCTTTGAGCCGACACCAGCACGAACATGCACGAAACGAGAACAGCCACGGCAATCGAGAATCTCAAACGCAAAATGACTCCTCGGAATAGATCAGTTCGCCGAAGATACCCGTCAAAAGTACACGAACACAAATTTTACAGTACTCGGAGACAAATCGGCAAATCGCGCTGGAAAGCGTTCGACAATTCGCTTCGTGCTCCTTGTCAGGACATCGCCTACATGGTCAAAGCCATCCTAGAAATGGACGACCGCGGCTTCACCCCCGGAACTCTCCGTCTTCGCCACGACTCCTAAGAATTAAAGCTTTGCCTTCGTAGGGGCATCCGCCGCGGCGGACCGTGCCCGGCAAACTTTCTTGGCTCAACCGCGCCACTCACCTAAGCCGATTTGCCGTTGTGTGCGTAAGGACGCTGCCCCGTGGTGAGCGGAGACGAATCCATCACTGCGCCCAGCTTCCGTCGTGGCCTTTCTTCGAGTTGAAACTCCCCGCTGTGCCTTGGCTGCGGGTGAACTTCTGTCGCCATGACAGGCGCTCATCGGTTGGCGTCGGCGTACCAGGAACGGATTCGTCGGTAATCCGACCAAACTGGAGTTAGGCTTTGGGTCACGGGATCGACGACCGTGGAAACCTCTACTCGGATTTCGCCAGGATGAGTGGTAACAGGAGATCCTGCAGGCCCTTACTCAACGCAGGAGTGACGTTTTCAAATTGCATCCCCATGCAATCTGCCCCGGCAACTCGAAGGACCCGCGCGGAGAAGGTCAAGGGTGGCCCGGATGGCACGCGAACGGTCACCTGTGCGACCGTACCCACAGGCAGAAGTCCGGATGATTGCACAAACATTCCGCCGATGCTCATATCGAGCGTCGTGCCTTTGATTTGCGCGCCTTCGGATTCAATGGAGACGTTGCAGCTGATCTTGATACGCCGAAATCGCCTTCTCTCGTGCTCGATGGAGTCTTGCGTCGCTCGAATCAGGCGCAGAATGGCGTGCCGATCGGCAGGCTTATAGAGGAAGTAATTGGCGCCGGCTTCAAACGCGCGCCCTAGCAAGGCCCTGTTGTCTTCGCCGGTAATCACCATGATCGGAGTGGAGACGTTCAAACCGCCGGAACGGATTTTTCGGGTTAGCTCTATACCGTCCGGCGTGGGCATGTTCACGTCCAGGAACACAGCGTCGAATTTTTCCCTCGCCAGGCACGTAACGGCCTGCCCACTATGCGTCAGCACTAACGATTCGATATCGACCGAGCGCAGAACTTCCTGGACTGCCTCGGCAAACGCCGCGTTATCATCCACCACTAGAACCCGGTTCGGCATTCTCGACCTCACAGTATTGCGGGGACAACGTCTAGCGGCTTTTGGTCCTCGTCCAAGACCGCCCGCATGGAAGTGAGCAGGGCTTCCGCCGTGTATGGTTTGTTGAGGAAGCGTTTGATTCCGGCGACGGAAGTCTTGTCGCCATCACGGTTCGCACGTAGGCCACTCGCCGCGATAATCCTTACCGTCGGATTAATTCGCAACAGCGCCTGGATCGTGGCCGCACCGTCCATGATCGGCATCATCATATCGGTGAGAACGATTGCGATTTCATTCTTGTGTTGAACGTAAGTTGCCAGGGCGTCCGCGCCGTCCGTTGCGGTAAGGACACGATAACCGAATGCTTGCAAAGTCTGGCTGGTGATAATGAGAATTGAGGCTTCATCATCGACAATCAAAACCGTCTCGCCGTTTCCTCGCGGCAAGCGGACCTCTGCCGGATGCTGCATCTGCGCCTCATGAGAGGATTTCGTTGCTGGCAAATATGCTTTAAAAGTGGTGCCTTTCCCGAGTTCGCTATAAACGTTGACGAACCCGCCATGGCTTTTCACGATGGCCATGACCGTGGATAGGCCCAGCCCGGTGCCTTTATTGAGTTCCTTGGTCGTGAAGAAAGGCTCGAAAATTTTATCGAGATGTTCGCGCGGTATTCCCATCCCGGAATCGGTGACATTAACAACGACGTAGTTCTCGGCTTTGGCATCGACATTCATCGCCGCATACTGTTCGTCCAGCACGCAGTTTTCAACGCCTACGGTTAGACTGCCGCCTTTCGGCATCGCGTCCCTGGCATTGACGCAAAGGTTCAGCAGAATCTGGTGCACTTGCGTCGGATCGCCTAAAATCGTCCATGTCCCTTTCGGGACTGAAAACTGCAGGCGAATGTCCTTTGGGAATGTATCCTTGATAATAGCTTCGAGATCTTTCAAAAGATGCTTTACTTGGATCTCGATTCTTTGACCTTCCAGGCCTCGCGCAAAAGAGAGTACCTGCCGCACGATATCGGCCCCTCGTTTTGCGCTTACTTCGATCGTGTCCAAGATCTTCTTACTTTGAGGATTGTCTGAGGTGGTCCTCAGGAAGTCGATGGACAATATGATTGGCGCGAGGATGTTGTTGAGGTCATGCGCGATGCCCCCGGCCAGGGTGCCAATGCTCTCCATGCGCTGCGCCCGCATGAACTGGGATTCGATCTTTTTCTTGTCCGTAACATCGGTATTGATCGCGAGCACCGATTTAGGACAACCCTCATTGTCTCGAATAAGCGTCCAACGCGCTTCCACGATGATCTCGCGTTTATCCCGGGTGCGGTGCCGCAGTTCGCCGTGCCATTCACCCTGGCTGATCGAGCGCGCATTAAGTTCCTCAAACTGTTTTGGATCAGCGTAGATAAATTCGCCGATATTCCGGCCGACAGCTTCCTGGCTCGGCCAGCCGTATATGCGTTCGGCCCCGTTGTTCCAAAATAGAATTTTCCCTTCAAGGTCTCGCACCAGAATTGCATCACGCGCCTTTTCGAGGAGAGCTGCCTGCTCTGCGATTTTCTCCTGGGACAGCTTCCGCTCAGTGATGTCCCGGATCACCGCTAGCAGATTGCCGTCGGGCATCATGGTCGCTATTACGTCTGCGCTGAAGATCGAATCGTCCTTGCGCCGAAATTGCCACTCCCGGTGGTAGTCTGGGTTGATTTTGATCTCGGTCAATGCCGGCGCGATGTCCTGGATTTGATTCGGGGCGACGATGTCGGAGCCTTGCAGCCCAACGAGTTCTTCGCGGGTATAACCGAGCATTCGGCACGTGGTGGAGTTGGCGTCGATGAAGTAGTTTTTGGGATCGGCGATCAGGATTCCATCCGGCGCATATTCGAAGAGCGATCGGTAACGCGCCTCGCTCGCCCGTCGCGCAGCTTCCGCCCGCTTGCGCTCGGTGATATCGCGCGCTACTTTCGACACGCCAATCGAATTGCCGGTGCCATCCTTGATCGGCGATGCTGTGACGGAGACATCAATCAAGCGCCCATCCTTGGTTTGCCGCACTGTTTCGAAGTGTTGCACACTCTTTCCGGAGTTGATTTGCTTCAGAATGTGATTTTCCTCGTCGTGCCGGTCGGCCGGGATGAGCCGCATGATGGAAGTCCCTACCATCTCGTCGGCCGTATAGCCGAAAACTTTTTCGGCCCCTCTGTTCCAGCTGGTGACGATGCTGTTTAGATCCTTGCCGATGATGGCGTCGTCGGAGAATTCAACGATCGCTGCAAGCCGCGGCATGGCTAGTTCTGCCCTCTTGCGTTCGCTCACGTCCGTGACAACGACCACGACTGCCTCCACCGTGCCCTTCGCAGCCGTCGGCTCATACCTGACTTCATAGTGGCGATCTCCGTCCGCCGACGGCTTGACTAATTCATAGGCCACACGCTCTCCGGCGAAAGCGCGATCCAGCCGGAGACGAATTTGGTCCTCGTAAACTCCGGACATCACATCGGGGACGCGCTGGCCGACGATTCCCGAAGTCGGCAGGTCGAGAACCTCGCCATACGCATGATTTGCGTAAGTGTAACGTCGGTCCCGGTTCACGATGACGAGACCCACGTGCGAGTTCTCCGTTACGATCCGCAGCCTCTCCTCGCTCTCGACTAGTGCACGCATGTTGTCGCGTAACTCGTTCCGCGCCGTTTCGGTCAGATCCTTCTGCGCGGAGACCAAACGATCGAGAAAAGCGCCTACGATTACAAAGGACAGAATCAGAAGTGTGCTGAGGCTAATGACTGCGACGCCTAACGAGGAGACACTCACTGAATGTGCGATATCAACCGGAGCTTCCGAAGGCCCGAAGCTCGCGGCCCACATACCGGTGTAATGCATGATCGGAATTGCACTTCCCATGACGAGTGCACTGGCAATTTTGCGTAGACTCGTGCGCTTCTCGTCACGGATCCGGAAAGCCAGAACTAACGCGACGATCGAAATACCCACTGCGAGCACAATTGAAGTGATCACGAGCGGACCGTTATACGTAATTCGCGCGGGCATTCGCATCGCGGCCATACCGATGTAGTGCATGAGCGCTATGCCCGAGCCCATAACGAGGCCGCCGGCGACAGTCTGCAGGATGCCCATTTTTCGCCGTGTCACGGTCAACAATGCCACCGCTGACGCGGCGATTGCCGCGAGCAGCGAGACAACAACCGTCGGCACGTCGTAAAATACTTTCATCGGCATTCTGAATGCCAGCATGCCGACGTAATGCATACACCAAATCCCGAGGCCCATTGCTGACGCTCCGCCGAAAAGCCAGAACAGGCGGGGTTTGTTGCGGGATGCGGTGATCCTACCCGTCAAATCCGACGCGGTGAAGGAAGCAAAGATCGCGATGACGACGGACAGCGCCACAAGACCAAGATCGTATGTGCCAGTCATTCTCATGCGTGACGTCCTAAACTGACCGAATCCCGGTTTCCGGGGACTATTCCGTATGGCGAGGATCTGCAAACCGCGTGGCTGATTTGAGGAACAGTTCCGTACCTAAAGAGAACATCTTTCCAATGCCCAGCGCAAGTCGGTTTCCACACTTGTTACGTACCTATAATCTGCTTGACGTGTAGCCGTTCGCAGAAAACAAGAGGTGTCTGATCGCCGAGGAACTCGTTCAAGTGGCTAGGATTAGACCCTGACCCCGATTAACACGGCGGTCTGGCGGGGTCGACCAAGATTCGATGGGAGTCCTTCCGCGGAAGACTCAAAGCCTGTAGTCATTCGCTAACGTTGATTCAAAACGGCACGACAGCGACCGACCAGGCTCCCAGGTAAATATTCTGAAATGGCGTCGGTCCGCAGCCTTCGGAAAGTGCCTGATCAGCGCGCGAACGAGACAAGGTCCGCCTAGCGCCGCGCTCCAAAAGTCCACACGCGCTCACCCTTGCGTTCCCTTGACATCCCGCCTGCGCCCTGCCTCAAGCGAGCTTTCGGGGTGATCAGTTCACGCGGGTCAATCCCAGCGAAGTCCTCACGGATTTCTCCAAGGTCGCGGGCTTCGAGCAGAAAGAAAATCCCACCAAGCTCCGCGCCGAGGACATCGCCCACATGGTCAAAGCCATCCTCGAAATGGACGACCGCGGCTTCACCCCCGAGCTGTCTATTTTCGCCACAAATCCCAAGAATTGAAGGTTGGCCGTTGTAGCGCACGCCTTTAGGCGGGCATCTTACCTCCGTGGTCGTCTTCGTAGGGGCATCCGCCGCGGCGTGCCGTGCCCGGCAAAGTTTCTCGGCTCAGCCGCGCCATTCACCCAAGCCGAGATTGCCGCAACTTAAATCGAGGATTTGAGACTCCAGGGCCGGGATTCGTCGCGCTTTTGTCGTCTCGATCGTGTGTCGTGCAGCCTACAAAGAAAAATTGAGGTTTGGTGTAGAGTGACTTTCTTAGCAGCTTGCGATTCTGAAATTCGTCGTACCTGGTCAACTGGAGGTGCTATGGGCGAGAAGAAACGGATTGTATTTTACTATGACGGTGAAATTCGAGACGAAGACACCGTTGTTGATCCAGGCGGAGAAATACCGATACCGGAAAAAGGACAGATCATCAAAAAGCACGGGCAATGGTGGAGAGTGACCTTCATCATGCTGCAGAGCGATGCTGGAACGGACGAGTATCCGGTCCATAAGGTTTACCTGGCCAGGGCGTAGTCCTTCGGCGCTTCTATCAGTTGCAGTACAAACTCTCAACCGACCCTTATACAGGGAAGACGGACTGGCTTAACGGAATGGCGGAGGTAGATTTAGATTCTATGCAGATTCATTGCCCCCACTGCGGATCGATCGTACATCTGGAAGATGCTGAGAGCGCTCCGCAGGTGGTCAAATGTTGGATGTGCCATTCAATTATACAAAACGTCCCGTCTAACCCGGGTTCGCCTACGGTCAGAGTGCATTCGTCATTCGCGCGAGAAAGGCCTAGCCCGATCGGTTTAACGGACTCCCCGTTTCCGGAAACTGCAAATCCCACGCTTGCGGCCGCGGAGCGCAGAAAACTCTGCGTCGTGACTGGTCCATCGCAGGGAAACGAATTTGAAATCACACGGTTAATCACAACGGTAGGGCGGATGGGCGGGGGTGCGGATATTGAAATTGATGATCCTGAAGTTTCTCGTTCGCATTGCGCCATTGAATTCAGGCGCGACGGGATTCTCCTGTACGATCTCAGTTCTACAAACGGGACTTTTGTGGCCAATTCTCGAGTTTCGGTTGTCCGGTTGGAGCCGCTGTCTATCTTCCGTATCGGCACTTCCCAGCTGCAGCTGAAGGCTACTTAACAATATGTGATTTGAAGCCCTGCTCAGTCAATTGTTCTTGAGCGTGATCGATCTGGTCTGAGTTCACATAAGGACCGACTTGAACGCGATAGGTCTGCATCCACAAAACGGTCCTGTGGACGCAGATGGCGTGAAATCCTTGTTGAGAGAGTCGTTCAACCGCATCGTCCGCCCATTTTGCATCCTTGAAAGACCCTACTTCAAGATAGGTCTCGGTACCCGAGTTTGTATTGTCTGCGCTGGGTTTCGTTGGGTCGGCACTTGCCTCGGGGGCTGCCGGGGCTGCCGCTGCGGGTTGTGGCGCAGGTGCATCCGCGCTCACGGTGGCCGAGCCGCCCATACCGGGCGTCAGATCCGCCAGAGACGTGTGAGATGTTCCCTCGAGAGCACTGGGATTGATGTTCGCGGCATTCGGTTTAATCTGCGAGGGCAACGGAGCCGAAACCGGATGCGGCTTCATCCACTTCTTCGTAGGCTCCGCAATCTGCGCGTCGGACGGCGGAATGCTGTCGGCTGACGGTGCGGCGGATAAAGTAATATCGGTCGAAGGATCGTGCGATCCTTGTTCGGTAATGGGATTGAGGTCAGCATTCTGCTGGCTCGCGTCTTCTGTCGGAATGACAGGGGTAACCGACGCGGCCGCCGGCGACTGTACGGAAACGGCTGGCTCGCCGCTCTGAAGAGATGGCGAGATCGTCGCCTCGGACGTCGTAGCTTTGCCGTAAGTATGTTTGCTGGCGATCAGAGCGAAAATACACATCGAAACAAGCGCGCCTGTCACAATAGCTGCTATTTGAGTCCTCCGATTTTTCCTCAGGTCTGAAGCGTCGCGTCTGGCTGCCCAATGAGCAAGTATACGGAATTCATCGCGCAAGATGTGACTGCAACGCTGCGTTGCGAGACGAATCTCGAGGCCGAGATGAGTTAACTGGGGCAGAAGGACCTGACATTTGCTGGATACGTATTCCGCAACGACATCTATTCCAAATCGGGTGACAATCGGGCTGGCAGCAGCATTCGAGGCCGCCTTGCAGAGCGCCGAATCGAGCTGCTCGATCGACTGAAAACGGCTATCACAATTCTTACGCAGACATTTCAGAATCACCGCCTCAAGCCCCGGGGAAAGCCCCGGTACGATCTCGGATGGACGTTTGGGTGATTCACGAATCTGTTTAAGGGCGACAGCGATGGCCGAATCGCCGCTAAACGCCTGCGAACCGGTGATCATTTCGTAGAGCAATAGACCCAGGGAATAGATATCCGTCCGCGGTCCCATGGCTTTCAGTTCTATCTGTTCCGGAGCCATGTACTCGGGCGTCCCTACCAGCGTCCTCGTCACCTGACCATTTTCCTGAGAAAGGTGCGCGATTCCGAAGTCCATGATCTTTACCACGCCGGCCTGGTCAATCATGATGTTTGCTGGCTTCAGGTCTCTATGCACGATTCCGTGTGCGTGGGCCTCGCGCAAACCTGCACATATTTGTCGTGTGATTTCAACCGATTCGCCTGTCGGGAGGGCGCCGGTGCGGCGCAATCTGGACAGCAGAGTCTCGCCCCCAACGAACTCCATCGAGATGCACGAAGCAGCATCCGAGCGATAGAATTCGTGAATTCGGCAGACGTTCTTGTGTGTGACCTTCCTCGCGAGACAAACTTCCTTTCGGAGTTCCTCTCGCATCTTCGGGTCCGACGCAATTTCGGGCTTTAACAGCTTCAGCGCGACAATCTCACCGGTTTCGCGGTCGCGAACCTTGTAAACGATCCCCATGCCCCCATTTCCGATTTGACTCAAAATCTGGAAGCGTCCAGGAATGCCCAGAAATTCTGGGCCGCGTTCGGGCATGGCACGGCCGTGCTGGTCTGCAGCGGCGTTAACTTCCGCCGCGTCGTACGTGCAGGCCTCACTTCGGCGTGTCATGGAACCATCAGTAATCGTCATTAGGCTAAACCCATGGTTTCTGGGAGCTTCCAAGGTAAATCCTCTCATGGCCGGCGCCAATGGACTGTTCGTCACGTACCCCTAGTACTAACGGAGCGGTGGCATTAGGTCGCCGCAACCACAGTTTTCGCGTACTGGTACTAAGGGAATAGATCGCCGGAACCATGGATCAGGGTCTCCCTAACCGCGATAATTCATCAGGGTGAAAAAGTGAAACCACTCGACGCAATTTCGGGATTGGCATCGCTCTCGAGCGAACTTCGCAACCCAACGGAGAGCAGGTTAGATGCGCCGGAGCGGAGCGATCACGAAATATTCCAGGAGAGCATTGCGGAGCTGGATCAGATTGTAAGGACCAGTTTTCGGACCACTATCCTCCAAATCGCAGCGGTACTGGCCGCGATATCAGCGCCTCTTTTTATGGGCGACTTCGCTTCCAGACATCATCTTGGAATCATGTCTGTCGTGAACGGGATGTTTCTGCTCGTGCTCGCGCTACTGGCATGCGATCTGGCCAGGCACCGCCGTACCAAGTCGGTGCGCGATCGGCTCGCGAAACAATTGAAGGTCGCGGTCAAGCAGCGCATTCGAGCCGATAAACTTTACGATCTCTCAATTCTGGACCCGCTGACCGGCCTCCATAATCGCCGGTACGGTGAACAACGTCTTGAAGAGGAGGTCTCGCGTTCGGAGCGAAACGGCGATCCCCTTGCCGTGCTTCTATTCGACCTTGATTATTTTAAGGACATTAACGATCAGTACGGGCACGCCGCCGGCGACGCAGCCCTCAAGGAATTTTCTCGCAAACTAAAGAGAGCGATTCGTGCATGCGATGTTCCCGTCCGAATCGGAGGCGATGAGTTCCTGGTCATCCTCCCGGAGTGTCCAAGAGAAAAAATCGACATGATTTTGGCCCGAATCGGAGCTTGCGAAGTTCGGTTCAATCATCACGTCATTTCAATTCGATATTCCGTGGGCAGGGCTCACTTCCAAATGAGTGATACCAGCCAAACCATGCTGCAAAGGGCGGATCAAGTTCTGTATACGGAAAAATCTTTGCGGCACACCGATGGTCGGGCCGGCAGTGGGAAATTCGATCTCACGCCGGATCGGACCGTAGTCTACCAAAGGCCGCCGTCGTTTCGAGCCTAAGCGACCCCCAGATTCCATTCGAACTTTGTACTCGAAGACCAACACAGCCGTATCGGTTCCGCAACATATGGCCTCCGCGCCGAGCACATCGCCCACATGGTCAAAGCCATCCTCGAAATGCACGACCGCGGCTTCACCCCGAGCTTTCCATCTTCGCCACCAATCCCAGGAATTGAAAGCTCGCCCGCCGTAGCTAGCGCAACAAGCGGACGAGGGCCCGCCTACCAGACTGCGTCACGGCCGCCATTCCCGTTGAATCCTCCGCGCCCTGGCCTGGTTGCGGGTAGCTATCCGTAGCGAAGACAGGCCCTCATCGGTTCGCGGTGGAGCACTAGAAACGGACTTATCCGGTCACCTGACTCATCAGGAGTCAGCGGCTCCTGAAAACGGCGAAGCACGTCTGACCTCAGCCAGATACTCATATGCGCCTGCCCAAGAATGCGATTGGAATCTCGTCGGTCCAGCCTCCATGCGTGTCACTCAACGAATTGCGGATGTTTCCGGTAAAGGCTCCTGACGTCAATTGGAGGCTGCGTACTTCAGGATTGCGCGCGTAATTACGTGAGTGTATAAGTTATCACTCGAATATCTATCGGCAACGGAATATGCGAATGGACCTATCCCAACGGATGGACTCTTTGCTTCCGACAACATGTAGGCTCGAGCGTTTGAGGCTAGTCCCGGTATCGGTTTTTCTATGCTTCCGGTTCCGCGTTTTGTGCCCCATGATCCCACTGCTCGGCATGTCGTTTTTCTTGGGTGCATGCGGAGGCGGTGGTTCATCGAGCAATCCTCCACCCAGTCCAGGGTCCCTGACTTTTTCCGGGTCACCGTCGTCCTTGACTCTGGTTCCCAACAGCACATTCACTTTCACGGTGACCGCAAGCACGTTCAATACGTCGGGTACGCCGAGCCTTACCTCCATTCAAGCGCCCACTGGTATCAGCACAACTACCCCGTTGCCTCTTGCAATACCTCCAAACGGCGCGTCGTTAACGCTCCAGGTTTCTGCGTCTGCGGTGGCTGGCACGTTGACATTAGAGGGACAGGCTGGCGCCACTTTGGGTTCTGGTCAAGTTCCGGTAACAATTCAAGCTGGCAATCCGTCTAACTTTTCCTTTGGCAACGGATACACCTTTGAGCTGCAGGTTCCCATTGGTAGTTCGGGACAGACTCAACTTCCGACCGTGCCGTCCAATCAGGAAGACTACAACGTCACGCTTTCGGCCAGCGGCCTTCCGTCGGGCGTCACCGCAATTTTCACGCCGGACGTAATCGTGCCAGGGCAGACGGTTACGCTGACGCTGACGGCGACTGGTGCCGCTCCTGCTGCTCAGAACGTCCCAGTCACCGTGACGGGAACTCCTGCAGCATCTGCCGCGCCAGGCAGCACTACTGTTCTCGTCGACGTGACTTTGCCTTCCAACTCTTTGCCCAACAATCGGACGGATTACGTATCGACGGAGGGCACTCCTTATGCAGCCACGTTTGATCCGGTTCACAATCTGATCTTTTCCACCAACCCATCCTGGAACCGTGTTGACGTGATCTCAAATTCAACTCACGCAATTGTCAAAGAGATTCCGATCGAGGGCCCTCGCGGAATTGATATCAGCCAGGACAGCTCCACGGTGTGGGTCGCTACGGCATCGCAGGAGGTTTTTGCTGTCAATACATCGACGTTCTCCGCCACGCGCCACGTCCTGCCAAGTCTCACGTCGCCCTCCGGACCGGTCGCGTGGCTTGCGTACCAGATATTCGCCCTTGCGGACGGAAGCGTGATGGTCTTCTTCGCACCGAACACCTGCTGCGGCTATCTCAATTTTGCAGTTTGGAATCCCACTTCTAGCGCTTTCACGCCGCTTCAAGGACCGTCGCTTGAGTCCCTTCAGGGTTTCGGCGCGCTGCGTTCAGGCGATGGAACGCAAGTCTGGTTCATTGGGTCCGACTCCGACGGCGAGGTCTTTCACTACAACGTGCTCACGCAGACCTTTAGCGGAATTACTAACCTTGGTGGTTATGCTGCGGACGCTGCCGTCAATTTCGACGGTTCCCGTGTCGCCGTATATGACGCTTCAGGCTTGAACATGTACGACGGGAATCTGAACCTACTCGGCCCAATTCCCGGCGGGGGAGTACTTGGGAGCGGTCTCGCGCAAGGCGGTATGGTATTCAATCCTATTAACGGAGATTTGTACGAAGTCTCGATGCCGACCTATATACCCGTCATATTGACGGTCGACCCCAATAGCCTAAGCGCAGTTAGCATCGCGCCCGCCATGGGCATGATTCCGGTCATGACCGAACTGAGTCCTCCGTTCTACATGGCGGCACCGTTCGCAGTCGATTCTACCGGAATGGTTCTTGGTGTTCAGGACTTCGGTATTACTTTCGACGACTCCACCTTTTCCCAAAATCTGATCAATGGGCAACTGGGACCATGTGTTTACATGCAGCACATGTCTCCGTATGTCGGGCCGCTGGCTGGCGGGACCGTCTCCGGTGGATTTGGCTGTGCATTCCCTCCGATTACCCCAGCCGTCTGGTATGGTGGGAACCGAGGAACGGCGAATCTCTCCATCCCGGCTGGCCAACCGGTTTCCGTCGGCGAACTCACCATAAGTTCGCCTCCGGCAACAGTTCCGGGGCCCGTTAATCTCAAATTTCTTTTTCCAGACGGCACAGAGAATTTTGATCCGCTGTTTTTTTCCTACGGCCCGTCCATCCGATACGCCGCGATCTCCGGAGCATCATCAGCAGGGGGTGCGCCCGGGATGATTGATGGTTACGGCATGCCTACGGACGGCGCCGGCGGAACAGTTACAGTAGGTGGCTCAACAGCGTCAATCACCGCGTCGCCTGCGGGTTTCACGTCGCCATTTCCCTCGACTGCCCTCAGCTTCACTGTCCCGGCCGGAACTCCCGGCTGGGCAGACATCACTTTGAATACTCCAGGCGGGTCTTCAACCCTCCCGAAGTCGTTCTTATATGCGGAGAGTCTCAACGACTATGCGTCCACCGATACGTTCTATGCGGTCCTTTATGATTCCGCTCGCCAGCAGCTTTATCTTTCCGCAGGGGACCACATTGACGTATTTTCTCTCGAATCAAGTCAATTTGTCTCTCCGTTTACGCCTCCCGCTCAGGGCGCATCCAAGCAGTTTTCCGGACTCGCGCTCACGCCGGATGGGAGCCAGCTGCTAGCGGCTGACCTGACGGATGGCTCCCTCGCAGTTATCAACCCCGATAACCCCGCCAATAGTTACTTCATCCCGATTGCCCCGGTGTCGGGACAACCTGCCTGCAACATCGGTCCGATGTACGTCGCATCAGCCAGCGGCGGCCAGGCATTTGTTGTCTACGGGGCGCTGCAGGGTGTCGGATGCGGCCTTGGCGGAAGTCTCTATGCAGTAAACCTTACTACGAAAACCGCGGCACTGGACGCATGCTGCGGGTTCGACAACTTTTCGGTGGCCTCAAGCGCCGACGGAAACGAGATAGCAATCGGCGGCGGTGTCATCTATGTTTACAATGTCGCACAACAATCCGTGTTCAGCACGGGAGCGGGATATCAGAGTGGGACTGAAACCATCTCAGGCGACGGCAACGTCGTTGCCGAACAAACTGTTTTCACAGATTCGACCGCCAACATCGTTGGACAAATTGCCGGAAGTTTCTACTTCTTCTCTTCGGTTATCACGCCCATCACGCTGGTTTCCCCGGACAATCTAACCCTTACGCCGCTTCTTGATCCGCAATTCAACGCGTCGGGAAGTCTTTATTTCTTCCCGCATCCCAATCTTGTCGACGTCATTGATGTGCAACACGGGACATTGAGGTTACGCTTTTCGCTCACCGAAACGATCTCGAAGGCAATCACCCCGCTGGCCGTGGATTCGGGGGGACAGCACATTTACCTGCTGACGAACAAGGGGTTGACGGTCGTAGATCTCGGGGAGGCCCTCCTATCAATTGGCTCTCTCAACCCGGCGAGCGCCTCGCCCTCAGCTTCGGTCAGAGTGAGGGGTAGTGGATTCAGCGCCTCGACTTCGGCAACCGTTGGGGGGCAGGCGGCCACGATTGACTTCGTTGACCAAAATACACTGATGCTAACGGTGCCCTCTGTTTCACCCGGTCCCTCAGACGTTGTTCTGAGCAACGGCAACGGGACCACATACACGCTGGAGAATGGGCTAACAGTCCAATAGAAATCTGCAACGTGAAAGCGAACGACCGGCGTCAGTCTCGCAGGCTAATGCTTGAAGTCGTGAGGTCGAGTGATCGAGTTTCATTCGTGTGTCTGCCTGCGTTTTAACTCGGGCCCGATTAACGACGTAACTGGACGAGTACCCGGCTGGCGCCGCGCTCCAAAAGTCCACACACGCTCACCCTTGCACTCTCGTCCCCGTGTACTAAGATAGTCGCGTGAAAAGAATGATCAGCATCGGCGCACGAAGCGGTTGCCGGAGCAGATCGCTGGAGCTGCGCTCGCCCACGAGAATATTCGGGCTTTCTCCCAGCCCTGAGCGACGAAGGGTGCGTCTCCCTGCCTGCACCGAGGTCGCCGCGGCGACCGAACATGCCCCGAACGCCCGCTGGCGCGAAGGGTGCGCTGAGCCGCTTGTCTTGTCGGTGCTTCGGCGCACCAGGCGCACTGTGACGCCTCGAACTCAAGCCACTTCACCCCTCTCGCCACGCCAAATTACTCGACACACCATGCAAAGTAATTTCACACGTAAGTCGTTGAAAACAAACGATGGGCACCCCAAAGAAGTGACACACTTTTTCGAGTGTCTGATTCCCGATTTTCCGCTCGCCATTCCGACGCTCCGCCATGCAGCTGAGAGGTTTCTAGCCACTAGCCACTCGTCACTGGCCACTAGCCACTGCACCAGACTTCCCGAATCTCGCCCTTCGCGGCCCGCATCGGATAGCCTTTCAGGAGGAACCATATGAGATTGAATGAATACGTCACGCTCGGCCGCACGGGATTGCGCGTCAGCCCTTTGTGCCTGGGAGCCATGGGCTTCGGCACCGGCTGGGGCTGGGGCGCCGACGAAAAGCTGTCCTTCGAAATGCTCGACCTTTACGTCAAGGACGGCGGCAACTTCATAGACACCGCCAACGGCTACCAGATGGGACAGAGCGAGCAGATCGTCGGCAAATTTGTCGCCGAGCGCAAACTCCGCGATCAGGCCGTCATCGCCACGAAATTCACATTCGGCACGCAGCAGGGCAATCCCAACGCAGGCGGCAACGGCCGTAAGAATATTTACTCCGCGCTCGAAGCGTCGCTGCGCCGCCTCGGCACCGATTACATTGATCTTTACTATCTCCATTCCTGGGACATGATCACTCCCGTCGAGGAAGTCGTCTCGACGCTCACAGATCTCGTTCGCGAAGGAAAAATCCGCTACTACGGCTTGTCCGACACGCCCGCGTGGTATTTCACCCGCGCGCAAACTCTCGCGGAAACAGGTGGAATGGAACGCTGCGCTACGCTGCAACTCGAATATTCCCTCTCCGAGCGCAATATCGAACGCGAGCATATTCCGGCGGCGCAGGAGCTTGGTATCGGCCTCTGCCCCTGGAGCCCCCTCGCAGGCGGACTCCTCACCGGAAAGTACAAGCGCGAAGCCAGCGGCGGCAGCGGCGACGGCCGGCTGACCATGCCGAATCCCATCTTCAACAAATTCACGGAGCACAACTGGCGGGTGCACGATGTGCTGATAGACGTCGCGAAAAAAATCGGCAAGTCTCCCGCGCAAGTCGCCATCAACTGGCTTGTCACCCAGCCGGGCGTCACGTCGGTGATATTGGGCGCCACGAAGACCGCGCAACTCGCCGACAACCTCGGCTCGCTCGATTTCACGATACCTGCGGACCAGCGCAAGAAGCTCGACGAAGTCGGCGCGCTGGAACCGGTTCACCCCTACAACTTCTACCAGCCCGGCATTCAGGCGCGCGTCAGCGGCGGCACCACGGTAAAGGAATGGCGCCGCGGCTATCTTTACGAAGGCGCGGTTGCGCCTCCTCCGGAGAAAAAAGCCAGCGCCAGCTAGGCGCTAGCCAAGCGACGCCGGAATTTTCGTCTGTGTCTCCGTGGTCGGAAGCTGGTCGGCACTTCGCAGTTGTGGAAACAGTGCGGCGCAAATGGCCGTCACGACCAGACTCCCGACGCCGCCAATCACCACGGCGGTCACGGTTCCGAATTTTTGCGCCGTCACGCCAGACTCGAATCCGCCGAGTTCGTTCGATGTTCCGATAAAAATCATGTCCACGGCGGTGACGCGCCCGCGCATTTCGTTCGGCGTCGCCAGTTGAATCAAGATTCCGCGAATCACCACGCTCACCATGTCCGTCGCGCCCACAAAGATCAGCGCGATCATGGACAGGACCATGTTGCGAGATAGTCCGAACACAATCGTGGACACGCTGAATCCGACCACGCACCAGAACATCTTTGCGCCCGCCTTGCCGCCCAGCGGCCGGAACGCCAGAAGCATCGCCATTGCCGTCGCACCGATGGCCGGCGCGCACCGCAACAGGCCGAGCGTCAACGGTCCCGAGTGAAGGATGTCGTGCGCGTAGGCCGGTAGCAGATAAACCGCTCCACCCAGCAGGACCGCAAACATGTCGAGGGTGATGGATCCAAGGACGATCTTTTCGCGGTAGATGTACCGCATGCCCGCTGCGACAGATCTTGCGCTGAACGGTTCCCGCGGCCGCGCCCGGAATTTCGGTATCACGCCCAACATCGAGACAGCGGCGGCGATGGCCGCGAACACCGACATGGCATACACGGCGGCCGGGCCGCGGAAGATGGCGTAGATCAGTCCACCCGCCGCCGGACCCAAAACCGTCGCGCCTTGAAAAAGCGTCGCGCCCCACGCGAACGCGCTTTGGAAAAGTTCTTCGGGAACCAGCAGCGGCATAATCGCGCGGCTGGCGGGTCCGTTAAACGAGCGAACGACTCCCACCAACGCGACTACGGCCCAGATGGCATGGACCGAGCGGATGCCGCGCAAATCCATAAAGAGCAGAAGCCCCGAGCAAACCGCGAATCCGGCATAGCCGATGGTGAGAATTCTGCGGCGGTCGAAGCGATCGGCCGTGTAACCGGACACGAGAAACAACACAATCCCCGGGAAAAACTGAGCGAGCCCCACAAGGCCCAGATCAAGCGGGCGCTTGGTGATTTCATAGACCTGCCATCCGACGGCGACGGACTGCATCTCGGTGGCAAGGACGATAAAAAATCGAGCGGTCTGATAGAGCCGGTAGGAGGAATACGTGAATACGACGGTGCTCGCGCGCCTGAGATTTCCGGAACCAGCCATCGGTTTCTACTGTGCCACAAAATTAGGAATCGGACGAGAGCCGCTCACGGACGTATTCGGGAGGACCGCCGGAAATTATCGCGCGGGTTTGGTTCCGAGGACGGCGTCGAAGAAAACGACGAGCAGGTGGCGAGTTTCCTGTTCGGAAACCATCGAGGGATCAACGAAATGTTCGAGCGAAAGAGCGCTCGAGAGAGCGCCAAACCCCGTGGCGGCGGCGGTGCAGGAAATCGGAAGCGTGCGCCCCGCAACCCGAGCGATGCGGCGCAGAAGATCTCCGCCGGAAACGCGGAGGCGCCGCTGGCGGGCGCGCAGGCGTGCGTGCGCCTCGGGATGGCGTATGGCGAAAAGCTTGAATTCGAGCGAGAGGAGCGCGAGGCGGCGATCCTGCGTGATTTGTGCGTAATGCTCGCGCAACGCGCGGAGGAGTTTCGCTGGAGTCTCGCGCTGGGCGAGCAGCGCGTCCACTTCGGAGATGCGCTGGCCAACCCATCGTTCGAGCAGCGCGAAGAAAATATCTTCCTTACTTTCAAAATTGGCGTAAAAAGCGCCGCGCGTGTAGCCGGCCAGCGCAGCGATATCTTCCAACCGCGCGGCCTCAAACCCGTCGCGTGCAAAGATTCTTTCCGCGGCGAGCAAAAGCTTCCGTCGGGTAGCCTCGGTGCGCGCCTGCTGGCGAGAGGTGGATGCAGGAGCACGAGCCGGAAGTCGATTCTCTCCACGAAGCATACGCGCGTGATTCACGATCGCTCCGACGAGCACAAGCCGGAGACCGCGAGGGAATACATGCCGCGGGTGAGGCTGCGCATCGGTACGGCGCTGCGCGCCGACCGGAAATGTCGGAGCTGAAAGCTCCGACCCCCTAAACACCACGGCGCAGATGTAAGTTTCCGCACTGTAAGAGTTTCGCCGCCTTTACAAGATACATACATGAATGTATATTATTTAAGAACTCGGCCGAATACAACAGGAATTCATGGCAACCGCCGCAGCACTTATGGATCACGCCGCCTGGCGTCCCCGCTACAATCCCTGGCTCGTCGCCTTCACGGTGACGCTCGCCACATTCATGGAAGTGCTCGACACTTCGATCGCGAATATCGCCTTGCCGCACATCGCGGGGACGTTTGGCGCGAGCATCAACGAAGCCACGTGGGTGCTGACGAGTTACCTGGTGTCGAACGGCATCGTGCTGCCGGTGAGCGCGTGGCTGGCGACCCGATTTGGCCGCAAACGCTATTACATGACATGCGTGGTGCTCTTCGCCGGGAGCAGTTTCCTATGCGGGCTTGCTCCCACGCTGGGGATGCTGGTGTTCTTCCGGGTGCTTCAGGGCATCGGCGGCGGCGGATTGCAGCCGAGCGAACAATCTATTTTGGCGGACACGTTTTTGCCGTCGCAACGAGGGATGGCGTTTTCGATGTACGCGATGGCGGTGGTGCTGGCGCCGGCAATCGGCCCCACGATCGGCGGATACATTACGGACAATTACAATTGGCGCTGGATTTTCTACATCAACGTGCCCATCAGCCTGATTTCGCTCTACATGACGAGCCGCTTTGTGGAAGATCCGCCATATCTGAAAGAGGAGCAGAGAAAAGCGAAAAAGGGGACGATTGACTACACGGGACTGGGGCTCGTAGCCCTGGGCATTGGAACGCTGCAGATGGTGCTCGACAAGGGGCAGGAGCTGGATTGGTTCGCGTCGCACTACATTCTGGGAGGGACCATCATCGCGGTAATTGTTTTGATGGTGTGGGTGTGGTGGGAATGGAGACATTCGCATCCGATCGTTGATTTGCGGCTCTTGAAAAGCCGCAATCTGGCGGCGGCTATGATGTCCATGGTTCTATTGGGAGCGGTTCTCTACGGAACAACCACTTTGCTGCCAGAGTTTCTTCAAACTCTCGTCGGATACTCGGCGCAGCAAGCGGGCGAGTGCATGGCGCTGGGCGGATTTCTGATGATGCTCACCATGCCGCTGGCCGGCGTGCTGACCGGCAAAATGGATGCGCGATACCTATTGGTGTTCGGATACGCCTCGGTGTCGGTGGGGCTCTACCACATGGCCACGCATTTGAGTCTGGACATGGACTTCGGAACGGCCGCGATGCTGCGCACCTATCAGGTGGCCGGGCTCGCGTTCATTTTCATTCCGTCGAACGTGCTTTGCTATGCGGGCGTGCCGCGCGAAAAGAACAATCAGGTCGCCAGCATGATGAACTTCGTCCGGAACATAGGAGGGAGCGCGGGCATCGCCATTGTGAGCACGATGGTGACGCGGGCCACGCAACGACGCCAGAACTATCTTTCGGCGAACATGCAGTACGGGAACCCGAAGTTTCGAGGGATGCTCGAGGGCCTTTCGGCCACGCTGCGCAGCCAGGGCGTCAGCGCGGCGGACGCGACTCACCAGGCCTATGGCCGCATGGCAATGATGATGCAGCAGCAGGCGTCCGCGCTGGCGTTCCGGGACGTGGTCTCGATACTGGCCGTGGTCGTGATGTGCCTGATCCCGCTGGCGTTCGTCATGAAGAAGCCGGCGGACGTGATTCGCGATGCTCCGCCGCCGCACTGAATTCGAGAATCGAACCGCGAAAATCGAAATTCGTCAGAGACTCCATCACGACATTCATCGTTGTCATTGACCGCCTTTGGAAGATCGGTCTTCCAGTGCAAGCGAAGGCTGATCGGGTGGGTAGGTGACTTCTGTGCCGCGGACGCGGGCAAAGGGCGTGAGTGCGTGTTCTTTGGGCGCAGCGGCGCTGACGATTTCGAGGACGCGGATTCCGCGGACGACGAGCGCGTCGGCGACGAGCGAGCGGTGGCATCGCCATGGGACGGCTTCGGCGCACATCAGCGCGGTCGGCTCCAATTTCGCAAGCTCAATGGCCCGGTCGAGCGCGGACGCGAACTCTGCCGTTTGCATGTAGTCCGCGTATCCGCGAAAGCTCGCATTGCGCCAGCCGAGATTGATCGAGTCCTTCCGCGCGTGGCGGAGGCCGCCGAGATCTTTCATGTGGACGTATCGGATATGCGCAGCGCGGAGCGATGCGGCGAGCGCGTCGGAATTGAATTGAGGATTGTGGCGTGATTTCGGGATGGTGCGGATATCTATGAGTTGCGTGACGGCGTTGGCTTGCAGCAACCCGACGATTTCGGCAATGGGTCGCGTGGAATGGCCGATGGTGAAGATTGTGAGCGGAGATTTGTCGGAGGGCATCCTTCGGATTTGATGCGTGCGACGGGCTTTTCGGACCTGGAGTTGCGCCGCGGGAAGTGGTGGGCGCGAACCATGGCGGCGGGAAGACATGCTGCGATAGGAGCAGCGCAAGGGACGGCGCTGCGCGCCGAACGTATGTGTCGGAGCTAAAGCTCCGACCCCCTAAGAAACGAGGCTAAGGAAGCGGCTGCGCCGCTACAGGTTTTATGGCCGAGCTGAAGTGGGCTCGAGCGCAAATGTGTCGCACCTACGGCGCTTGGGATCGCGACGGCTTCGGTTCCCAGCCCTGCCGGGCTGGGCTAAGGTCTGCCGCGCCTACGGCGCTTCCTGAGGAAGCGGTTGTACCGTTCCCGGTTTTATGTCGGGGCTGAAGCCCCACGCTTCCGCCGGAAGAAATTCCTCAGGGCTGAAGCGGGATCGAGCACACATGTGCCGCACCTACGGCGCTTGGGATTGCGACGACTTCGATTCCCAGCCCTTCCGGGCTGGGCTAACGTCTGGCGCGCCTCCGGCGCTCGCGCCCGGGGCTGAAGCCCGCTGAATTTGAGTTGTCAATTCGTGGGGCTGAGGCCCCACGCTTCCACCGGAAAATTTCCTCAGTCGAAGCGCGGTCGAGCGCAGACCGTTGCGGCTACGGCGCTGCCATGGGGAGTCCGAGTCCTGGCGCGGCGGAATCGTCGAGAAATGTGCTTCTGCCACGGAAGGGGTATCGGGGATAATGGCTGCCGCAGGAATCGGTTCACCGCGGAAGGCGCGGGTTCGAGTGTCTGTGCGCGCGAGGATTCATGGCGGACGTCAACACACTATTCTGGGACAACGGCGGCGTCATCCTGACGAACGGGTGGGACCGCGGCTCGCGGAAGAAGGCGGTAGAAAAATTCCATCTCGACTGGGCGGATTTTGAGGATCGTCACGAGCTGCTGCTGAACGCGTTCGAGTGCGGTACAGCAACGCTCGACGAGTACTTGAAGCGGACAGTTTTCTACCGAGAGCGGCCGTTCACACAGGAGCAATTTAAGCAGTTTATGTTCGAGCAGTCGCAGGCGATGCCGGAGTCGTTCGATTTTCTGAAGCAGCTGGCGAAGACGCGGCGGCAGACACATGCGGCGCTGAACAACGAGTCGCTCGAAATCAATGAGTACCGCATACGGACGTTTCATCTGCGGGATTGTTTCAGCGCGTTTTTCAGTTCGTGTTACCTGGGAGTGCGAAAGCCGGACCGCGGAATTTTCAGCCTGGCGCTGAAGATCACGCAGCGCGATCCGGCGGAATGCGTTTTGATTGATGACCGCGGCCTGAATCTGGAATGCGCGAAGGAAATGGGAATGCACGCGATTCAGTTCAAGGATGTGGCGCAGTTGCGCGGAGATTTGGCGGCATTGGGAGTGACGGTCTAGCGATAGCGACGCCAGTGCGAGTACATGCCGCGATAAAGGCAGCGCAACGGATCCGCGCTGCGCTCGGCATGACAACGTGCTTGCTTTGGCAGCGTGGGCGGATGCGTCAGTGGGACGGAACTTCAGCGGCCAAAGCCGCTTTCATTGTGGAGAGGTTGTGTCGCGGCTGAAGCCGTGGCCCACAAAGGCTTCCGCGTTCTCGAGTGGGTTCGTGGTGTGATGGCTTCGGAGGAGGACAGAAAAATGGAACTGGGAATGATTGGGTTGGGGAAGATGGGCGCGTTCATGACGGAGCGGCTGGTGCGCGGCGGACATCGCGTGGTGGGAGTTGACCGGGACCCGGCGGCGGTGAGCCGCGTGGTGGAAAAGGGCGCGACGGGCGCGGATTCGCTCGAGAAGATGATCGCGCAGCTGAAGGCGCCGCGAGTCGTGTGGCTGATGGTTCCCTCGGGCGCGCCGGTGGATCAGACGATTGAGCAGCTCACCCCGCATATGGCGCCGGGAGATACGATCATTGACGGCGGGAATTCGTATTACAAGGACTCGATGAGGCGCTCCGACGCGCTGGCGCAGAAGAAAATGAATTTCGTGGATTGCGGCACGAGCGGCGGCATCTGGGGACTGACCGAAGGATACAGCATGATGATCGGCGGCGACGCCGATCAGGTGAACAAACTTTCGCCCATTTTCAAGACGCTGGCGCCGGGGCCGGACAAAGGCTGGGGACGCGTGGGCCCCGCAGGCGCGGGACATTTCGTGAAGATGGTCCACAACGGTATCGAGTACGGAATCATGCAGGCGTACGCCGAGGGATTCGACCTGTTCCGCCACAAGAAGGAATTCAATCTGGACCTGCTGCAAATTTCGAAGATCTGGCAGTACGGGAGCGTGGTGCGATCGTGGCTGCTCGACCTGACCGCGGATGCGCTGGCCAAGAATCCGACGCTCGAAGGGATTGGGGCATATGTGACGGATTCTGGCGAGGGCCGCTGGACGGCGAAAGAAGGCATTGATCTGGGCGTTCCTCTGCCGACGCTGAGCGGGGCGCTCGACGTGCGGTTCCGGTCGCAGGACCCCGAGCCTTTCGCGAACAAGCTTCTGGCCATGATGCGCAACGAATTCGGCGGTCACGCGGTGAAGAAAACGAAGTAGAAGCGCCGATAGGGTAGCGTACGGGATGAGCTGTGATTATGGAGTGTGGGACACCAGCCTTGGAGCCGATCCCAAGACGTATGGAGAGTTGTGTGAGGGGAAGTTGACGCCGGCCGGACAGAGTCCGGCCGTGGATGCGTTCTACCGGGAGCTTATTGGACGCTGGCCAGAAATCGATACGATACCCGACGACAAAGTCGATGATCTGGATGTCTGCCCATGGTCCATTGCGATGGACCGATCGGGAATGCACGTCATCATGTGTTGCGTCTGGTCGAAAGCTGATGCGGTTGGAGAGTTTGTTGAGAGTCTTGCCATGAAGAATGGATTGGTGTTTTACGACCCGCAGTCGGATCGGGTGAGACTTCCGATATCCTACGATTCTCAGGCGAATCGGGAGAACTCTCCGAGCTTGTCGAGTAGGTTCAAGAGGCTATTTTCTCGCAGTCCGCATGACTGACGACGAGACCAGCGATGAAGATGGACACGCGAGTATTTCCCGGTCTCGATGCCGTGAGCCGAGCTGCGCTCGGGGAACTGCTGCGTTCGATGCGAGATGCGATCAAAGAGAGAGGCGTATTCGCCATTGCGCTGGCCGGCGGGCGCACTCCCGCGAAAATGTACGATCTGTGGGCGCATGCCGAAGGACAGGACGCGCGGACACAGTGGGACAAGGTGCATCTATTTTGGGGCGACGAGCGATACGTGCCGCAGACCGATCCGCTGAGCAATTACCGCATGACCAGGGAAACATTGATCGAGCATGTGCCGATTCCGCCGACGAACGTGCATCCGATGCGCGGACCGGAGGACTTTCCAACGCCAGACAAGGCCGCGGAAGGCTACGAAGCTGAGCTGCGGAAGTTCTTCGGCTCGGCGCCGCCTGCGTTTGACGTGCAGCTTCTGGGTTTGGGAGTCGAGGGGCATACGGCGTCTTTGTTTCCAGGCTCTCCGGCTCTGGGGGAGAAGAAGCGGTGGGTGGCCGCTGTCGAGGCGCCGGCCAATCCTCCGCAGAGGCTGACGCTGACACCCGTGGTGCTGAATCAGGCTCGGAACACGTTTTTCCTGGTGGTCGGCGCGGATAAACGCGAGATTATCGCGGCACTTCAGGATGAGCCTGCGTCGAGGCCCAGCCAGTACCCGGCGGGCATGATCCAGCCGGTGGGGCGCGTTCTGTGGTTCCTGGATAAGGCTGCGGAAGGCTGAAACGCGGGCACTTGCGCGAAACTTCATGGCCCTGTGGTGCGTCTAAGTAAGTCAAGGGCTTCGCAGTACGCAGCGCCTCGGGGAAGCTGCCGATAGGGGCTTTGACGGTTGGATGTGGTGTCCTCGTTGATGCCGATCCTGCGCAATCCTCATTGCGCCGATGCCTATGCGTCCGGCCCGCTAAATCTCGGAACGGGCAACTTACAGAAGACAGGGACACGACGATCAATGAACAGGATTCCTAGCCACCGACCCACGCTGATTTTCACACTCACGATCCTGGCGATGCTGGCAGGTTGCACCACGAAAACGGTGCAGACGGCGCCGATGTTTGCGGCGAGGGTGGTCGTCGCGAAGGCGATACAGAAGACAGTTCCCGTTGATCTGACGGCGATTGGTTCGGCCGAAGCTTTTACGAATGTTTCGATCAAGGCGCAGGTGAACGCCGTACTCGATGAAGTGCATATTAAGGAAGGGCAGTTCGTCAAGAAGGGCGATCTGCTTTTCACGCTGGACGCGCGGCCGTTTGAAGCGGCGCTTCTGCAGGCCCAGGCGACGCTGGCGCGAGATAAGGCGCAAGCGGAGCTGAATCGAACCGAGGCCGACCGTTACGCGGCGCTTTACAAGGCGGGCGTCGCGGCCAAAGAACAGCTCGACCAGATGCAGGCCAACGCTGACGCGCAGCAGGCTGCCGTGCGGGCGGACGAAGCGGCCGTGCAGGCCGCGCAGCTTCAAGTGGACTACTGCAAAATCTATGCGCCCACCGACGGACGACTGGGCGCGATCGAGGTTTATCCGGGAAATATCGTGAAGCAGAACGACGTGCCGGTATTGATTGTGATCAATCAGATCACGCCGATTTTCGTGGATTTTTCGGTGCCGGAACAATATTTCGCGCCGATTGAGAAATTCATGGCGAAGGGCACGCTACGCGTGGAAGCGACTCCCTATGGCGACACCGTATCGGAATCGGGCATTTTAACGTTTGTGGACAACACCGTGGATAACACGACAGGGACGATCAAGCTCAAGGCGCGATTCGACAACACCGACCATCGGTTGTGGCCGGGACAGTTTTCCACAGTTTCGCTGCGGCTGGCGCAGGACGAAGACGCGACGGTGGTTCCTTCGCAAGCTGTGCAGACCGGGACGCGCGGCGATTACATCTACGTCGTAAAATCGGACTCGACCGCGGAACAACGGCCGGTGAAGGTCGCGCGCACGGTCGGGCCGGACGCAGTGATCGCGAGCGGAATTCAGCCTGGCGAAACGGTGGTTACGGATGGCCAGATGCGGCTGATTCCCGGCATGAAAGTGGAAGTGGTCAGCACGCCCGCAGGGACCTGAGACTCTTTCGATGACGATCGCCGAACCATTTATTCGCCGACCCATCATGACCACGCTGGTCATGGCGGCAATTCTGCTTTTCGGCACGCTCGGCTACCGCTCACTGGCCGTGAGCGACCTTCCCAACGTGGATTTCCCCACGATTCAAGTGTCGGCGAATCTGCCGGGCGCAAATCCAGACACAATGGCTGCGGCCGTGGCGACGCCGATGGAAAAGCAATTTTCCACGATCGCCGGCATTGACTCGATGACCTCGACGAGCACGCTCGGGAGCACGAGTATCACGCTGCAGTTCGACCTGAGCCGCAACATTGACGGCGCCGCGCAGGACGTAGAGGCGGCGATTTCGCGCGTGGCGGGCCAGCTCCCGCCGAACATGCCAAGCCCTCCGACGTTTCAGAAGGTGAATCCGGCGGACCAGCCCGTGTATTTCATGGCGCTGAGTTCGCATACGCTGCCGCTCTATACGGTGGACCAGTACGCGGAGACGCTGCTCGGACAGCGAATTTCGATGGTGAAGGGCGTCGCGCAAGTGCAGGTCTTCGGCGCGCAAAAATATGCGGTCCGGATTCAGCTGGACCCGCAGGCGCTGGCGGCGCGGCAGATCGGAATTGATGAAGTAAATACCGCGGTGCAGAACGCAAACGTGAACCTGCCGACGGGCACGCTCTATGGCACGCACCAGGCGTTCGCGGTACAGGCCAATGGGCAGCTCACGCGCGCCTCGCTCTACCGGCCGCTGATCGTGGCCTACCGGAACGGTTCGCCGGTCCGGCTGGATGAGCTGGGAAACGTGATTGACAGCGTGCAGAGCGACAAGATTTCGAATTTTTACAACGATGAGCACGCCGTGATTCTGGCGATCCAGCGCCAGCCGGGAACGAATACGGTCGAAGTGGTGAAAGGCGTTCGGAAGATTCTGCCGCAGTTTCAAGCGATCCTGCCGCCCTCGATTCTGATGACGGAAATCTACGACCGCTCCGCGCTGATTCAGGAGTCAGTGAACGACGTAAAGTTCACGCTGTTCCTGGCGATTTGCCTGGTCGTGCTGGTGATTTTCCTGTTCCTGCGCAATCTTTCAGCCACGGTGATTCCGAGCATCGCGTTGCCGATGTCCATCGTGGGCACGTTCGCGGTGATGTACCTGCTCGACTACACGGTGGACAATCTGTCGCTGATGGCGCTGACGCTCTCGGTGGGATTCGTGGTGGACGACGCGATCGTGATGCTGGAAAACATCGTGCGCCATATGGAAATGGGCGAAAACGCCATGGAGGCGGCGCTCAAAGGTTCCAAGGAAATCGGGTTCACGATCGTTTCCATGACGCTGTCGCTCGCGGCCGTGTTCATCCCGGTGCTTTTCATGGGCGGGATCATCGGGCGGCTGCTGCATGAATTTTCAGTAGTAATTATGATGGCGGTGCTGGTATCCGGATTCGTTTCGCTGACACTGACGCCGATGTTGTGCAGCCGTTTCATTAAGCCGCAGCACAACCGAAAACATAACCGGACATATATGGCTTTGGAGCGATTCTTCGAGCGGCTGCTTCGGCGATACGATGTCTCGCTGCAGTGGGCGCTGCGCCATCGGGCGTTCGTGATGATTGCCTCCGGAATCATCCTGGCGATCACCGTCTGGCAGTTCGTGAGCATCCCCAAAGGATTTCTTCCGGAAGTGGATTCCAACAACCTGAACGGCTACACGCTGGCGGCCCAGGGTGTCTCCTTTGATGAAATGAAGGCAAAACAGCTGGAAGTAAACAAGATCCTGATGGCCGATCCGAACAGGAAAGGTTTCTTTTCGAGCCTCGGCACGGTTGGCGGCAGCAGCAATTCGGGTTTTATCTTCATGCATCTTTTGCCACCCGACGAACGCCCGAAAGTTCAGAGCCGGATGTTGATCGGGCTTCAGCGTGAGTACGGTAAGACGCCGGTTGTGGGGAGTGTGCTTCACGCTGTGTCGCCTCTCTTCATGCACCACCCGGACATCAACGAAGTGCTTCAGGAGCTGCGGGGGAAGCTGATCGGCATTCCCGGACTTTCGGTTTACCTGAGGAACCCTCCTCCGATTCAAATCGGCGGACAGGTTACGAATAGCCCGTACCAGGTGACGCTGCAGAGTCCCGACACCGAGGAGTTGTATCGCCAGGCGACGGACTTCGAGCAGAAAATGGAAGCTCTGCCCGAGTTGCAGGATGTGACCAGCGATTTGCAGATCAAGAACCCGCAAGTGAACGTAAACATTGACCGCGACAAAGCATCCGCGCTCGGCGTTACTGCGGCGCAAGTCGAAGACGCGCTCTACACGGCCTATGGGCAGCGGCAAATCTCCACCATCTACGCGCCGAACGATGAATTCTGGGTGGTGATGGAGCTGGAGGACCAATATCAGAAGGATCCGACGGCGCTCTCTCTTCTCTACGTGCGCTCGAGCTCGGGCACTCTGGTTCCGTTGAACGCGGTGGCGAGTCTGGGCACGAGCCTTGGCCCGCTGAGCGTGAATCACCTCGGCCAGCTTCCGGCCGTGACGGTTTCGTTCAATCTGAAACCCGGCAAAGAGATTGGCGAAGCGGTCAGCGCGGTGAACGATCTGGGGCGATCCCTGCCGGCCTCGATTACGCTGCAATTCCAAGGCAACGCGCAGGCGTTCGAGTCCTCTTTGAGCGGACTCGGAATTCTGCTGCTGATTGCGATCCTGGTGATTTATCTGGTGCTCGGAATTCTCTACGAGAGTTTTATACATCCGCTCACGATTCTTTCCGGGCTGCCATCGGCTGCGTTCGGCGCGCTGCTGTCGCTGCAGATTTTCGGATTTGGCCTCGACCTCTACGGGTTCGTGGGCGTGATCATGCTGATCGGGATCGTGAAGAAGAACGCGATCATGATGGTGGACTTCGCAATTGCGCGGGAACGCGAAGGGAACACGACGGCGGCCGAGGCGGTGTATCAGGGCTGCCTGGTGCGATTCCGGCCAATTATGATGACCACGATGGCCGCTCTGATGGGAACGCTGCCGATCGCGCTAGGCACGGGCGCCGGCGCGAATTCGCGGCGTGCACTGGGCGTCGCGGTTTGCGGCGGCCTGATTTTCTCCCAGATGGTGACGCTCTACCTCACTCCGGTGTTCTACACCTACATGGATACGTTCCAAAGCTGGCTCGAGCGGCGCTTTGGAAGGCTCGCGGGCATAAGCAAGCCGCACCTCGCGGATGGCCCCGCTTCAGCGGACTGACCTACCAGCCAGAACACGTTCCTCCGTCCAATTTCAGTTCCACTACTTTCGCTTGTACTTCCGGCCAGCGAAAATCCCTGTCTCTGCGTACCATTGACCGCCCGGCCCTCGCTGCCTAGCATACTTTTGTACGGACGAACGCGGCTTCCGGAAATCGGGAGTTCCCAGCTCCGGTTTTTCGCTGACTCCCTCAGGAGATCTAATAAGGATGCTCTTCACGCAAGACCTGCCCAGAGATATACGCATGAGAAGCAAGCGGCGCGGACCTCGAATGAATTCACGTGTTCCGGTAACCATCGAATGGAAGGGCGGCGGCGGACCGCTGCGTTTTGAAGCCGGATTCACGCGCGTGGTGAACAACTACGGCTGCCTGTTGGTCAGCCCTCGGGAAATCGGAATTCGGGAGCGGGTGCGGGTGACGAATCTGGCTACGCGAGAAACGGCGAACGGTGTGGTGGTCTGGAAGGGAACACAACGATCCGACGGCTGGGACCTGGGAATCGAACTTCTGACAGCCGATCTCAATTTCTGGGGGGTGGAACTTTGAAAATAACGACGTTAAACGTGACGTCAAGAAAATCATCCGCGGCGCAGGTGAAGCAAAGCGCCGTTCCCGCCACCGTCCAACCAACAGCAAAACTGGCAGCGCCACAAGCACCCGTGAAAGCACCCATCGCGAACCAGGAGCGCAAACGCGGCCAGCGCGTGCTGCTGCGAATCCGAGCGAATATTCACGTGGCGTTGCAGGGCAAAGCCACGACGCTTGATGTGGCGACGCTGAGCGTGACTCCGCAGGGCGCGATTGTGGTGATGAAACAGAATCTTCCGGCTGAGACGCGCCTGGTGCTGGAACATGGCGGCACGAAGCAGTGCGTGGAATGCAAGGTGGCGCGCCCGTCGCGGGAAACGCCCGAGGGATTCCACATTCCGATCGAATTCGATGCTCCCGCGCCCGGTTTTTGGAAGATCAATTTCCCGCCGACCGATTGGCGCCCTGACGGCCAATAGACGCCGACGGGCGCTGGCAACTTCGCGCCTGACGAACATTAAGAACGTTGACCGGCTCCGGAGCCGGTGACACTCTCGATAAACCCCTTCCGGCAGTAGTCCGCAAACCAGAAACCAACGGTCCTCAGGAGGACATTATGTCAGGCAGAGAACGCCGTACCTCGCCCCGGAAGGAATGCGTGGTCCCGCTGCGCTTTCGAGTGGTTACGAATGGGCACAGAGCCCTAGCGGAGGATATTGCGGCCAGTTACGGACTGAGGGATTCCAAGGTGCTGGCTCGCGTGGCCACTTTGGAAGGCGAAGCTCTGAACATATCGGAACGCGGAATCTATTTTACTTCGCGCGAAAAACTGCATGTGGGCGAACCGCTGGAAATGTACTTTACACTGCCCCGGGAATTGACGGGACGAGGTCCTGAGCTGGTGCACTGCAGTGCGCGAGTGGTTCACGTGGATGAGGCGACCGATCCGCGAGGCGCGCGGGGAATCGGCGCGACGGTCGAGCGCTTCGAGCCCGTGGTGGTGGCGCGCAACTGGGCCAACTGACAGGTCCCTTGTCGGATGCTTACTTGCTGCCTGCAGCGCGCGGTTGAACGGTGAACGTGGTCTTCGCCGTGGTCGTGTTGTTGAAATCGTCGGCAACCTGCACGGCGAGAGTATGTTCGCCGGGAGGCAGGCCGGGAAGCTCTATGTAATAGCTTTCCTTCGGGGAATCCGAGAGCACTCCGGTGGGGAATATCAGCTGCCAGTCGCCCGCGTCAATGCTGTATTGCGCGCGCGCGATGGCGCTCGAAGCGGCAACCGCGTCGAACGAAGCCTTGGTATTAAGCAGGCCCGACCCGGCGCGCAGATTCTCGATTCGCGGCGGGGTATTGTCAACCATCCAGCGATCGCTTTCGCGCGCGCCCCACTGCGATTGATCGGCTGGATTCGACGGAGAATCGGACGCGACGATCTTCAAGTAATAGGCGCCGTCCGGCATGGAAGTGGTATCCCAGGAATAGTAACGCTGCGTGAGTTTGTCCTTCAGCACGCGCCAATTCTGCTCGGACTCTCCACGAAAATAGATCGTGAACACCAGATCATCGTCGTTGTCGTCGTGCGCGCTCCATAGCACGCTCTGGTAACCCTTCTGTTCAATTCCCTGCGGAGGCGGTTCATTCTTGAAACTGCCGGAGGAATCCGCACTCTGGATTTGCACAGGCGGGTTCGCTCCGGAGGCGCGCGGATATCTCAGCTGCGCTGGCGCGGCATTGCCCGGGCCAGGAGGCTGCATCGGAAACCCCGTTGCGCGGATTCCAGAGTCTTCCACGACAATATCGTCAACGACCGGCGCGACGTTCTTCGGCTGATACGCCAGGCTGACCCAGGAAATGCTCGGCGGCAGTCCCTGGTCCGTTTCGAGGAAGACCGCTTTCCACTGCACGAATCGCGCAGGCGGGCAGGTCACAGCTTCGCCGGCGGAAATCTTGTAGGGCCCCGCCCAGGCGCTCCAGTTGTCTTCGGGAGTCGAGGTGTTGCCGGAGCGCACGTAAAATTCGACTTTGCCCTGCGCCGCTCCATTGTCTCCCCACCATGTCAGCCGGCCCCAGCGCGAAAAGATTTTGGCATCGAAGGCGTCGGATTCGAAACTTCCATTCGGCTCCAGTCCGGGACCGAGCGAGAAAATTTTCCCCGGATTGGCAGTGGCAACGAACACCTTGCCGCCCGGACCGGCCACGAGACTGGTCACTTGTTCCGACGCAGTGTTTGCGACGCTGGAATAAACATTGTCGCCTTCCAGCTCGATCAGCGTCCCGTTGTTGCCTGTTCCGAGCAACAGCTTTCCGGTGGGAGACAGCCCCATGGCCAGCACGAGATCTTCGCGTGAGGTCCAGAGGGTTTGCGGGGAACCATCCGGCGCGATTTTGACGACTTCCGCGCCGCCTGTCGCAGCAATGCCGGGGAACGGAAGAAAAATCGTGGATTGCGGCGGATTCGGCTGCGATTGGGAGATGATGGCGCCACCGGCTCCCGTGACGGTGGTGGTTGTTTGAGGCGCCAGATTCTGCGGAATTCGCGGAATTCCCGGCGCGCGCGATTTGTCTCCGACCGAAGCAGCAAAGATATTTCCGTCCGCGTCGGTGACGAGAGAAGTCACTTCAGACTTGTTCGTTTCATACACGACGAAAGATGCACCCGCCTCGGGCGCGGCCTTCGGATTTTTCCGCGAGATCTCGACGCGCACAACGAGCCCGTCGGGCTCCGTGCCGATCAAGAGATTGCCTTTGGAGTCGAACGCAAGCGATCGTGCGTGGCGCTCGCGGCTCTGATAAAAAAGCTGGCCTTTTCCATCCGGTGTGACGACGAAGACCTCACCCGTATCTCCGGTGGCAACATACAGCGCGCCTTGCGAATCCACGGCCAGCGCCCAGATGTATTTCGTTTTCGGATCGAAGAACACGCTTTTCTGGCCGGCGGGAGTCACTTGATAGACTTTTCCGTCGGGCGACGTCCCGACGTAGAGATTGTCCGCGGCGTCAAATGCGATCGCCTGGGCGGCAAGCTCGGTGGATTCGAAAACCGTGGTGGGCTTGCCGGCATCGTCGAATCGCAGGACCTTGGCGTCGGAACCACCGGCCGCATAAAGCTGGCCGTGCGAGTTCAAACGCAGCGCCCATACATACGCGAGATTCGGGTCGGCGAAGGAATCGAATTTCAGCGCGGGGCGAAGCTTTCCATCGCTGCGAACAGCCACGCCCTTGGCGGTGCCTTTCTGGAACTCGGAGAAATCCGTTTGCCGCCAATAACGCGTGTGTTCAGCGAGCGCGGAAGCGGGCAAAAGGATTGCGATCGCCAGCAGGCACACGACATTCGTTCGCCGCATCATCAACGAGAAGCTCCTTTTAGGCGGGGCTCACTTCACCGTGATCGTCAGCATGCGCTGACCCGCAATTACCTGATGCATTTCGACCGACCATTCACCCGCCGTGGACTGCAGCAGCAACCTGGCGTTCCCGGGATTCTGGCGCTGGTCAATGACGTTGATCGCCGAGACGGGCACATTCGGCATTTCCTTGTCTTCGACGAGCATTGTGGGAGTGGACTGAAGCAGAGTGGCGTACAGGCGGTCGTTGTGGCGCTCGCGATTGGTCAGCTGAATCAGCTCTTCCAGGCCGGGAAGCTGTCCCTGCGAAGTGGCAGCCATGGACTGCACATTGCGATTCAGAAAATCGGCGCCGCTGACGACGAGCTGGAGCGCGCCGCGCGTGGTTTGCGCGGGAATTGTAACCGGTATCTCCTGGATGAAGGGCGCGCCACGATAGGGCCGCAGCAGCACTTTCACGGCGACGGAATCGCCGGGCCGCACTTCGCTGCGCTCGACCCACGCGTTATCAATGGTGGCCCAGCGGTGCTCGGCGAGCGCCTTCACGTGCAGTTCAATTCGGTCTATCTTCGGCGTTTCGTACGGATTGGAATAGATTCGAGCGAAATCGGCCATGACTTCGGTGGCCACGTAGAACGCCACGGGCGTGCCCTGATCGGTTGAGGCGAACAAATCCTCGAGCTTCACGGACGTGTGCCCCTTCAGATCAATTGTGCCGTCCATTTGCAGCGTCGCGCCCTCGCCGTATGCCGGGCTGCCAACGATACCGTTGAATGCTGCTGTGGCCACCAGCGTGGGAGTCAATTGCGGGCTCTCGATTACTTCGAAATGATATTTCTTTTGCTCCGCGGGAGTGTCGAGCGTCACGTCGAGCGGAATCATTGCCGGACCCGCGCCCAGCGTGCCCATCACCGCAGTCTGGCGGTCCTGCGTGAGCGTGCCGATCGTCGCGCCGGTGCTCATAATTTTGGTTGAGGAAGCGGAGGAAGCGAGCGTCATGATCACGTGAGCCCGCGAGAGCGGCATTTGCACCGCGCCGAAACCAAAGAGCGGATGGCCGCAGGCGAGTATCTGATTTCCGACCACGGTCGTTACCGTGCAGCCCGAGCTGATCGAGAGATCGCCCTCGATCAAGTCAATCCCCACCATATCTCCAGGCTTGAGCTTTGCGTCGTCGGGCGAGGCGGCCGAGTTGCCGCCGGCCATTGCCGTCATCCCCCAGGAGGCGAAGTCCTTGCCGAACCGCGCGAGGGTTTCGGGATACAGGCCGGACGTAACGAGAGGAGTCTCGATCGGTACGAGAAATTGGCCTGAGCCCACGGCGGTGCGCACGGCGAATTCTTCGGGCACCGCGACGCGCGGCGAAATCCCGGCGTTTGCGAGGGTTGACGCCGCGGGAGTTTGCTCGATCTCGAGCATGTCCGCGATCGGCGTAACGCCGCCGATGGCTTCTTTCGTAAAATTCCCGAGCTTGAGGGATAGCGCGCCGGCCAGCTTCCCGTCGAAATAAACAGGGCTGCCGCTCATCCCGGCAACAACGCCGGTTTGTTGCACCTTGTCGCCAAGCAGGCGCACCAGGATGACATCCAGTTTGGGGCCGACGGCGTTGTGCAGCACACCGATGACCTCGAGATCAACCTTTTCAACTTGATCGCCCTCGAAGATCGTATAGGCCACGCCTTTCAAACCGGGCTTTACATCGCTTAACGGAAATATCGCCGGGTCGTCCGTGGCACGGGCAGGACGCGAGCTGGCGAGCAGGAAGACCACTAGAAGCGCGAGGCACAGTTTGCGCAGAGGCTGGGGCATTGAATAACCATGATACAGGCCCGGAAAGCCGGAGGCAAACCGCGTCCGGCCCGGGAGGCCGTTGAGCCGTAGCCTCATTTGCCCAGGGGCACTTCGAAGAACATCAGCGCCTTGTTGGCTGGGATAGAGGTGACGTCCGGAACGTAGAGACTGGCGTTCGCGGCAAGCGAGAGGTCGCCGTTCAAGTCGAAAAACACGAAGCCGTGAATCGTGGCCATGGGAGGAACGATATCCGCATCGAGCGCGAGCGGTCCGAGAGTTTCCAACATCTTGTCGGTCTTTTTGTCGGTGATGGACCCGATACCGACTGGGAAACGGCGCGACTGAGGTCCGGACGGGCCATTGGGATGGGCCACGGCCGCGGCCACGTCCTTGGCGGGGATCGAGTCCACGTCCTGATGCTTGCCGCTCGGAAACTGGACGGAAAGCTGGATCGTGCTCGTGTCAATGCGCAAGGGTTGCAGCGTTTCGTTGTGGAGAAAAATCTCGACGGGCAGGATTCCGACGATCAGAGGATTCGCCTTGCCGAACTTTTCCTTGGCGCGATCAGGTTCCGTATATGAATTGACAGAGACTGTCAGCCCATCGTGCTTGTCCTGCGGCAGTGACGCGGCAGGTTGGTTCGGGGGAGGAGCATTCTTTCCAGAGGGCGAGTTCGTCTGCGCGAAAGCGCCTGCGCACACCAGCAACGCGGCTGCCAGGAGCGAAAAGAACCGCGTCGAAATTCGCGTCATATTCTGATTGTCGGATGCCCTGGGGCGACCGCAAGTTGTGCGCGGTCAGCCGTCGCAACTATACCGCGAATTCGGGAATTGAGAATCAAGCCGCCTGCGGAACGGAATCCCCTGAGCTGAAAGCGTCCACATTTTCCTTGACACTTTGTTGGCCGCGTGCAAACTTGCCCCCGTCGCAGACCCCTAGATTAGGAGGAGGTCATCGTATGGCGAGTCGAAGAAAATTCCTTCAGATTGGTGTGGCAGCTCTGGCGTTGCCGATCTCGGCGCGAGCTGGATTGGCGCCCGCGATTTCCGGCAAGGCGAGCGAATCCACGCCGACGCAGCTCTACAAAGTGATTTTCGACGAGAGGTTTGCGTCGAGCCGCGCGTTTGCCGGCGAAGTAAAGAGGCTAGGCGCGCCCATTTACGGAATCAGGGGCGACATCACCGATCTGTGGTTCCACGATCTGGACGCGCGCTGGAAGAAAGAACCGGTCGCGATTGCGGGTCTGACGGAACACGGACCGCTTTTCTGCCTCGAAAGGCTGGCCTGGGATCATGGGATGCGCGTGGTGTATCGCGCCGATCATACATACCGGGCGGACGGCTATATGGAGCACGAACTTTCCGGTTCCGAGCGAATGTTGCGCGAAGCGGTAGATCTGAGCTCGAGCGGGCCGGACTGGAGCAGCCGAACTGCAAGCTTGCTGACGCGATGTCCGGCGAGCCGGGCGCAGTCGTCGAAAATGACCGTGGTCACACCGACAACGCAGCGTGCGGACGATCCGGAACACCTGGTTTCCTGGGTGATTGCTCCGGTCGGCGATGCACGAAAGTTTTCGCGCTCGTAAATTGGCGAGGAGTGTGTGATGCGGCTTCCCCCGGGCGTCAGCAGCGCGGACTTTTCTGACGCGATCAAGCAATTTGAGGATGCAGTCGGCAAACAATGGGTGTTCACATCCGATGAGGATGTGGACCTCTATCGCGATTCTTATTCTCCCTTCTGGCATGAAGACGAAGAGCCAATTCCTTCCGCAGCCGTAGCCCCGGATAGCGTCGAGCAGGTGCAGGCGATCGTCAAGATCGCGAATCGGTACAAGATTCCTCTCTGGACGATTTCGACCGGCAAGAACCTCGGCTATGGCGGGTCGGCGCCGCTTTTGGGTGGGAGCGTGATGCTCGACCTGAAGCGGATGGACCGGATTCTGGAAGTAAACGACAAGAACCACTACGCGCTGGTCGAGCCGGGCGTCAGCTATTTCGATCTCTATCAATACATTCAAGAGAACGGCCTGAAGGTATGGATAGATCCCGCTGATCCCGGTTGGGGCAGTTTGATCGGCAACGCCGTGGATCGCGGCGGTGGCCGCACGCCGATGCGCGACCATTTCGACGCGCAGTGCGGGATGGAAGTAGTCCTGCCGAATGGCGAGGTGATGCGCACGGGCATGGGAGCTTTGCCCGGCTCAAAAACCTGGCAGCAATACAAATATGGTTTCGGCCCTTACGTGAATGGCATGTTCTCGCAATCAAGCCTGGGCATCGTCACGAAGATGGGATTTTGGCTGTTCCCTGAGCCCGAGGCATACCTGACCGGCACCGTGTCGGTCCCGAAGCACGATGATCTGAATCCGCTCGTCGCGGGTTTGGCGTATTTGATGAATTCCAGCATCGTGATCGGCACCACAACTGTGGCCAGTCCCTTGAATTTTCTGCGGGCGGACGCGGAGCTTGCGGCGCTGCGAGCAAAGCCGGGCGGCCCGACAACGCAGGATCTGGAACATTACCTGCAAGAAAAGAACATGGGCTACTGGAGCATCGAGCTGCCGTTCTACGGACCGGCCAAAGTGGTGGCCGCGCAGTGGGAATACGCGAAGGAAAAGTTCTCGGGAATCGAAGGGGTCACGTTCAAAGAAGGAACGATGCATCGTTTCCCGGTGGATCCCAAGGAGCTGCCGCAATTTCAGAATTCGGTGGCCGTCGGCATACCAAGCCTCTCGGTTTTCGGCGTAGGAGGGGGGCGCAGCGAAGGGCACGTATGGTTTTCGCCGATCGTCCCGATGACGGGCGAAGCGGTGATTGAAGCGCAACAAGTGTTCGCCGATGCGTATAAGGAAATGGGCATGTCCATGGGACCACTATTCTTTCTCGGTCCCGCTTCAAACTATCCGCGCTGCTTCCTGGTGCTTTTCGGTTTTCCCATCGAACACGATGTCGCGAAGAACCAGAAGAATCGGGAAAACTTCAAGCGCCTGATCAAAGTGGCGGCAGAACATGGCTGGGGAGAATACCGCACGCACACGGCTTTCATGGAGACGGTGATGGATACGTATTCCTTCAACAACCACGCGTTGCGGCGCTTTCACGAAACGGTCAAGGACGCGGTGGATCCGAATGGAATTCTGTCGCCGGGTAAGTGCGGCATCTGGCCAAAAAGCATGAGAAAGGCAACAGCATGAAAAACGCGAAAGTGGGATTGTTTGTGGCGCTGAGCCTGATGATGGCGGTCCCGGCGTTCTCCGCGCCGGATCAGGATCAGATTGAAAAAGGACACAAGGTGTATGACAAATGGTGCTTCCCATGTCACGGCACAGGATTGGGAAAGCCCGGCACGGATGCGCTGGCCGCCCGCGGGCAAAAGCCCGCCGTGCTGGAAGAGCGCACGGACCTGACCGCGCCCGCGATCAAGACCTTCGTGCGCCACGGCGTGCTGTTCATGCCGATGTTCCGGAAGACGGAAGTCAGCGACGCAGATTTGGACGCGATTGCGGCGTATTTGATGAGAAACAATAAGCCGTAGCATTAAGGCGCGGTCTCACCAGAGATAGCGCGATCGGATGGTTATGAGGTGCATGCAATGAAAGTCCCGCCGGGCGTTAGCGCGAGCGATTTCGCCGCAGCGATCAGGCAGTTTGAAGAAGCCGTGGGCAAGGAATGGGTTTTTACCAGCGACGCGGATGTCGCTCTTTATCGCGACGCCTATTCACCGCTCATGGGACAGCCGAACGAACTTGTGGCGTCGGCGGCCGTTGCTCCGGATGGCGTGGAGCAGGTGCAGGCGGTCGTCAAGATCGCGAATCGCTACAAGATTCCGATCTATCCGGTTTCCACGGGGAAAAACCTTGGCTACGGCGGCTCCGCTCCGGTTCTTTCCGGCAGCGTGGTGCTCGACCTGAAGCGCATGAACCGGATTCTCGAGGTCAACGAGCGCAATGCCTACGCGCTGGTCGAGCCCGGCGTCAGCTATTTCGATCTCTATCGCTACATCCAGGAGAAGGGACTCAAGCTCTGGGTGGATGTTCCGGATCCAGGCTGGGGTAGCCCGATCGGCAATTCTCTCGATCGAGGCGGCGGATATCTGATGCCGCAGTACCGCAACCATTTCGATTCGCACTGCGGCATGGAAGTAGTGCTGGCAAATGGCGAAGTGATGCGCACGGGCATGGGCGCGCTGCCCGGCTCCCAAACGTGGCAGGAGTACAAGTCCGGATTTGGTCCGTGGATTGACGGCATGTTTTCGCAGTCGAATTTCGGCGTGGTAACGAAGATGGGGTTCTGGCTGATGCCGCAGCCGGATGCCTATCTTTCAGGCACGGTGACCGTATTCCGTCACGATGACCTGATTCCTCTCGTGAACACGTTGAATTATCTGGAGAACACACGCGTCACCAACGGCATGCCGGATCTGGCGAGCCCTCTGCTGGGAATTCCGATGCTTTCGGAATTCGCGGCGCGGTTCGATCAGGGTGCGACGCCGTTTGACCGACCGCAGGACGCGGAGCTGACGGCCCTGGTTGCCAAGGCCGGAGGCAATATGACGCCGGAGCTGGACGACTACGCGCAGAAGAAGGGCATCGGCTATTGGAGTTGCAAGCTTAGCTTTTACGGCGCACCAAAGGCCAACGCCGCGAACTGGGCGTTCGCCAAAGAGAGGTTTTCCGCGATTCCCGGCGCAAAGTTTGAAGACGGGGATTCCTACAAGCTCCCGCTGACTGCCGAGCAGCGCGAAAAAGTTCACAAGCCACAGTTCGGCATACCCAGCCTGGCGATGTTCTCCATCGGAGCGCGTTCGGCGATGAACCCGGAGCCCAGCACCGGGCATATGTGGTTCTCTCCGATCATTCCGAGAACGGGCGAGGCGATCTTCGAGGCGAATCGCGTGTTTGCGCAGGCCGCCAAGGAATTTGGGCTGCCGTTCCTCAACTTCAATCTTCCTTCAACCTATTGGGAGCGCTCGTTCATCTTCATTTTCGCTTTTCCGGTGGTGAAGGATATCGAGACCAATAAGAAAAACGTGGCGTCGTTCAGGAAACTGATTCAGGTGGCGGCCGATCATGGCTGGGGGGAATACCGCACGGCGCCGGCTTTCCAGGACGCGATCATGAACACCTATTCGTTCAACAATCACGCGCTGTTGCGTTTTCACCAAACGGTCAAGGATGCGATTGACCCCAACGGAATTCTTTCCGCGGGCCGGTATGGAATCTGGCCGAAGCACGTGAGGGAGGCAAAGTCATGAAAAAGCTGGGAACCTGTCTGGTTGTCGCGCTCGCGTTTTTCCTGGCGGCGAAGGCGCTGCCCGCCCAGGAGGCCGTGTCAAGATCTTCCTCGTGGACAAACACCACTACTTCGAGCCAGGGCCAGCCGCGAGGATACGTCCAGTACACGAACTATTGTTCGATGTGCCACGGCGAAGGAGTGGGAAAGCCGGGCACTCTCGCGCTGCAGGCGAAATACAAGGGAGCCGTGCCGGCGTTGCTCGCCAACCGCACGGATTTGACGCAGGCGCTGATCAAGCAATACGTGCGGAATGGAATTTCCATCATGCCCATATTCCGGAAGACGGAAATCAGCGACGAGGATTTGGACGCAATCGCGGCGTATTTGACGCGGAACAATAAACCGTAGCATCGGGATGACCTGTTTCATTCGGTGGACAGCAAGCAGGAGCGTGGAATGAGAGTCCCGCCTGGCGTAAGCCCCGGCGATTTTTCCGACGCGATCAAGCAGTTTCAGGACGCGATCGGCAAAGAGTGGGTATTCACGTCCGATGAGGATGTGGATCTCTATCGCGACTCCTATTCTCCCTTCTGGCACGAAAAAGACGAGCCGATTCCCTCGGCAGCGATCGCACCTGACGGAGTGGAACAAGTGCAGGCGGTCGTCAAGATCGCCAACCGGTACAAGATTCCGCTGTGGACGATTTCTACAGGCAAGAACCTCGGCTACGGCGGATCGGCGCCGCTGTTGGGCGGCAGCGTGGTGCTGGACCTGAAGCGGATGAACCGGGTCCTGGAAGTGAATGACAAGAATCACTACGCGCTGGTCGAGCCGGGCGTCAGCTATTTCGATCTCTACAAGTACATACAAGAAAAGGGCCTCAAGGTGTGGATTGACCCGCCCGATCCCGGGTGGGGCAGCCTGGTTGGCAATGCGCTCGAACGCGGCGGGGGTTACACGCCGATGCGCGACCACTTCGATTGCCACTGCGGCATGGAAGTGGTGCTGGCCAATGGAGACGTAGTGCGCACCGGCATGGGCGCCCTTCCGAACGCGAAGACATGGCAACAGTACAAATATGGCTTCGGCCCTTACGTGGACGGAATTTTTTCGCAGTCCAATTTCGGCGTCGTCACGAAAATGGGATTTTGGCTGTTCCCGCAGCCCGAGGCATTCCTTTCGGGAAACGTGATGGTGTCGAAGCACGATGACCTGTTCGCCATGGTCGAGGTTTTCACGAATCTGCTGAATTCCGGAACGGTGCAAGCGACGACGACGGTGGTGAGCCCACTCGCGTTCGGGCGCGATCCGGAACTCGCGACTTTGCGCGCCAGCGGTTCGACGAAAGACCTCGAGGACTATGCCGCGCGGAAAAATATTCCCTACTGGAGCGTGTCGCTCCCGTTCTACGGATCCGCGAAGGTTGTGGCGGCGCAGTGGGAATATGCGCGCGAGAAAGTTTCGGTGATCTCCGGCGTGAAATTTCAGGATGGCGCGTCGTACCGCTTTCCGCTGGATGCCGATCAGCTGGCGGCGATCAGAAACCCGGTGCCGTTTGGCGTGCCGAGCCTGCAAACATTCCAGATTGGCGGGCCGCGCAGCCAGGGGCACATGTGGTTCTCGCCCATCATCCCCATGACGGGCGAAGCGGTGCTCGAGGCGCAGCAGGTATTCGACCAGGTCTTCAAGGATTTGAGCGGCTCCGAGGGCGTCAGCGCGTCGTTTCCAGTTTGGTCGTTCTTCGCGCGGGCGTTCGTCATCATCTACTTTTTCCCGATCGAGCATGATGTGGCGAAGAACCAGAGAAACCGCGAGATTTTCAGGCGGTTGGTGAAGACTTCGGCAGAGCGCGGCTGGGGCGAATACCGCACGCATACGGCATTTATGGGCGATATTTCGGACGCGTATTCCTTCAACGATCACGCGCTCCGGCGGCTCAACGAAAGCATCAAGGACGCGCTCGATCCCAACGGCATTCTTGCGGCGGGGAAGTGCGGCATCTGGCCGAAGGCGATGAGGAAGGCAAGAGCGTGACAACGAGATTCGGTATCGGTCGAGACTGGAGCGCGCGATGAAAATTCCGCCAGGTGTGAGCGCCGGCGATTTCGCTGAAGCGATCAAGCAGTTTGAAGAAGCCGTCGGAAAGGAGTGGGTTTTCACGAGCGACGAAGACGTGGCGCTTTATCGCGACGCCTACTCGCCGTTCTGGGGAGAGGCAAACGAGCTGGTCGCGTCCGCGGCCGTTGCTCCGGATAACGTCGAGCAGGTGCAGAAGGTCGTCCGGATCGCAAACCAGTACAAGATTCCGATTTATCCAGTCTCCACGGGAAAAGATCTGGGATATGGCGGTTCCGCGCCCACGTATTCAGGCAGCGTGGTTCTGGATTTGAAGCGCATGAACCGAATTCTCGAGGTCAACGAGCCCAACGCGTACGCGCTGGTTGAGCCGGGCGTCAGCTATTTCGATCTCTATCGCTACATTCAGGAGAAGGGGCTCAAGCTCTGGGTGGACGTTCCCGATCCCGGTTGGGGCAGCCCGATCGGCAATTCTCTCGATCGTGGCGGTGGTTACCTGACCGCGATGTATCGCAACCATTTCGATTCGCACTGCGGAATGGAAGTCGTGCTGGCAAATGGCGAACTGATGCGCACGGGAATGGGTGCGATGCCGGGCGCGAAAACCTGGCAGCAGTACAAGTCGGGATTTGGCCCTTGGATTGACGGAATGTTTTCGCAATCCAACTTCGGCGTGATCACGAAAATGGGTTTTTGGCTGCTGCCGCAGCCCGACGCGTATCTCTCGGGAACGGTGATGGTGCCGAAGCACAGCGATTTAATTCCGATGATTGATATTCTGAATTGGCTCGAAAACACGAACTGCACGACTGGCATGCCGTTTCTAGGAAGTCCGCTACTGAGCCGAGGAGGTCCGCTGAGCGCTGGCGGGCCGCCGCCCGATGCGGAACTTACTGCACTGCTCGCAAAGCCTATCGCGACTACGCTGAATGAACTGGACGCATACGCTCAGAAGAAGGGAATTGGCTTTTTCAGTTGCACGCTGAGCTTCTATGGGGCTGCCGACGCCAACGCCGCGAACTGGGAATTCGCGAAGGAAAAGTTTTCCGCGATTCCAGGCGCCAAATTTGTGGACGGGCAGGCGTACAAGATGCCCCTGACCGCGGAGCAGCAGGAAAAAGTAAACGTGCCGCAGTTCGGGATACCCAGCCTGAGAATGTTTTCGATCGGCGCCCGTTCGGACGCGAACCCCACGCCGGGACAGGGCCACATCTGGTTCGCGCCAATCATCCCGCGGACTGGCGAGGCGGTCTTCGAGGCGAATCGCGTGTTTACCGACGCCGCCAAGGAATTGAACTTGCCCGTCCCGTCATTCAGCCTGCCCACGTGCTATTGGGAGAGAGGCTTCATCTACCTTTTTGGCTTTCCGATCACGCACGACGTCGAAACGAATAAGCGAAATCGCGCGTCGTTCGACCGGCTGGTGCAGATCGCGGCCGAGCATGGCTGGGGTGAATACCGCACCGCGCCCGCTCATCAGGCTTCGGTGATGGACACATATTCCTTCAACAATCACGCGCTGCTGCATTTTCACGAAACAGTGAAAGACGCGATTGATCCCAACGGAATACTTTCCGCGGGCCGGTACGGAATCTGGCCGAAGCACCTGCGAGAGAAGAAGGCATGAGGGTCCCGCCGGGAGTGAGCGAGGCTGATTTCGCGGCCTCGCTGACACATTTTGCAGCAGCCGTCGGCAAGGAGTGGGTTTTCACCAGCGACGAGGATCTTGACCTCTATCGCGATTCGTTCTCGCCCTTCTGGCACGAAGCCGAGGATTCAGTTCCATCCGCCGCAGTCGCCCCCGACGGAGTCGAGCAGGTGCAGGCGATCGTCAAGATCGCCAACACGTACAAGATTCCGCTCTGGACGATTTCGACGGGCAAGAATCTAGCGTACGGCGGTTCGGCGCCGCGTCTTTCCGGCAGCGTCGTGCTCGACCTGAAGCGCATGAACCGGATTCTCGAGGTCAACGAGACCAACGCGTATGCGCTCGTCGAGCCGGGCGTCAGCTACTTCGATCTCTACAGTTACATCCAAGAGCACAAGCTGAAAGTCTGGATAGATCCGCCCGATCCCGGCTGGGGCAGCCCGGTCGGCAATTCTCTCGAACGCGGCGGTGGCCGCGGCCCGCTGCACGACCACTTCGCCACCGTCTGCGGACTGGAAGTTGTGCTGCCCGATGGCGAACTGATGCGCACAGGCATGGGCGCAATGCCGGCCTCGAAGACATGGCAGCAGTATCGCTACGGTTTCGGCCCGTATGTGGACGGCATGTTCTCGCAATCGAATTTCGGCATCGTCACGAAGATGGGCGTCTGGCTGCTGCCCGAACCCGAAGCCTACCGGGACGGCACCGTGATGGTGGCTCGGCACGACGACCTCGTCCCCTTCGTCGAGACCCTCGCCTACCTCTACAATTCCCAAATCGTGCAGGGAACGATGGCCCTCGATAGCCCGCTCCTCACCTACAGAGTCTCGAAGGGCGGAGGCGTAGTTGACCTGCCCGGCGACATTTCCGTCGCTGAGCTCGAACGCATCGGCCGCGAGCAGAACATTCCCTACTGGAGCGCCGAGCTGCATTTCTACGGACCGGCCAAGGTCGTTGACCTTCAATGGGAATTCACGAAAGAGAAATTCTCGGCGATCCCCGGCGCTACTTTCAAAGAAGGCCGCTCGTATCGCTTTCCTGTGAAACTCAAGGACTCGGACGACGTCCTGCGCCAGGCTCTGGGCATCCCGAATCTCTCGGTTTTCGGATTCCTCGGTAAGACCCAGGGCCACATGGATTTTTCGCCGATCATTCCACTGTCGGGCGAGGCCGTTTTCGAAGCCCTCAAGGCTTTCGGCGACGTTTACCACGAGCTGGGCGTGCCGCCGCAAAACCAATTCATCTCGCTGCCGTGGGCTTTTTTCCCGCGCGCGTTCGTATTCTTGTTCGGTTTTCCCATCATGCACGATGTCGAATTCAACAAGCGCAACCGCGAAGTGTTCCGTCGCTTGATCAAAGTCTCCGCCGAGCACGGCTGGGGCGAATACCGCACGCACATCGCCTACATGGACGACGTGGCGAACGTCTATTCGTACAACAATCATGCGCTATGGCATTTTCACGAAACCATCAAGGACGCGCTTGATCCCAACGGAATCCTGTCGCCCGGGAAGCAAGGCATCTGGCCGAAAAGCATGCGCAGGGCGAGAGCGTAAGAGAGCGGCTCGCGCTTTACCCGAAATATCCGCGAACGCGCAATCTTCAACAGTCAGCAGGAGCCCGGAATGAAAGTTGCACCCGGCGTCAGCCCCGGTGATTTTGCCGAAGCGATCAAACAATTCGAAGATGCCGTCGGCAAGGAGTGGGTTTTCACCAGCGACGAAGATGTTGCTCTCTATCGTGACGCCTATTCTCCATTCCTCGGCGAACCTGACGAGATCGTAGCTTCGGCGGCCGTCGCGCCAGACGGCGTCGAGCAGGTACAGGCGGTGGTCCGGATCGCAAACCGCTACAAGATTCCAATTTATCCTATCTCCACGGGCCGGAATCTCGGCTACGGAGGTTCGGCTCCCGTTTTATCCGGCAGCGTGGTGCTTGACCTTAAGCGGATGAACCGGATCCTCGAGGTCAACGAGCGCAACGCCTACGCGCTGGTCGAGCCGGGAGTCAGCTACTTCGACCTTTATCGCTATATTCAAGAGAAAGGCCTGAAGCTCTGGCTCGACGTTCCCGATCCCGGCTGGGGCAGCCTGGTTGGCAATTCGCTCGATCACGGCGCGGGATACACGCCGCTCCCGTTTCGCGATCATTTCGAGTCGCACTGTGGCATGGAGGTTGTCCTGGCAAACGGAGAGTTGCTGCGCACCGGAATGGGTGCGGTCCCGAATGCCCAAACCTGGCAGCAATTCAAGTTCGGCCTCGGGCCCTACGTGGACGGAATTTTTTCGCAATCTAATTTCGGCGTCGTCACGAAAATGGGCTTTTGGCTGATGCCGCAGCCGGAGGCTTACCGGGTCGCCACCGTTTGGGTGCCGAAGTACAACGACATTATTCCGTTCGTTGACAACATGGCCCGGCTGATGAACTCCGGCACGATCAACTGCCACATCTGGATTGAGAGTCCCGTGTACAACGGGCCGCCCGATCCGGCGCGCGAAGCGCTGCTCGCAAAAACTGACGGCGGCTCGCCGGAGGAGTGGGACCGCTACGCACAGGATCGAAAAGTCCAGTTCTGGGGTTGCCCGTTTTCATTTTACGGGCTGTCGAAGGTCATAGACGCACAGTGGGAACATGTGAAGGAACAATTTTCCGCGATTCCGGGCGCTACATTTGAGGAGGGCGAATCATTCCGCTTTCCGCTGACTCCTGAACAGACCGAGCGAGTGGGCGAGCGTTCGAAACTGGGAATACCGAGCCTGGGCGTTTTTTCTTTGGGCGCGCGGTCGCCGGTCAATCCTACGCCCAACAACGGTCACCTGTGGCTCGCGTCGGTGATACCGATGACCGGCGAGGCTGTGCTCGAAGCGCAAAGAGTTTTTACAAAGGCTTTCCGCGAATGGGGCGTCACGCCGTCCGTCGGCCTTCCGCAGTCGTACCATTGGCGGGCGTTCGTTCTTCTCTACGGTTTTCCGATCACCAACGACATCGCGACGAATAAGAAAAATCGCGCGACATTCGATCGAATGCTCAGGCTTGCCGCCGATCACGGCTGGGGAGAATACCGGACGCACTCCGCATTCATGGACACAGCCGCCAGTGCATACTCATTCAACAATCACGCCCTGCTGCGCTTCCACGAAACGCTCAAGGATGCGGTGGACCCCAACGGCATCCTGTCCGCGGGCCGCTATGGAATTTGGCCTAGGCAAATGCGGAAGGCCAAAACATGAGGTTCGCCTGCACGATAGTGCTGGTCGCGCTTGCTCTGGTCCTTCCGGGAGCGGGTACCGCTGCATGCCAAAACTCGTCGTGGACTTTGTTCCCGTCGCAAGGCCAGCAGCCCGGGGCGTCGAAAATTCAGCGCGGCAAGGAAGTATTTCAGAATGTTTGCTCCGGCTGCCACGGGCCAGTCATCAAGAATGCAAGCCCCGGAATTGGCGCCACGATGCCCGGCACCGACGCGCTGGCGGCAAAGTACAAGGGCACGAAGCCTGCGCAGCTGGAGGAGCGCACGGACCTGACGCCGCAATTCATCAAGATATTCGTTCGCAACGGCGTTTCCGTGATGCCGCGATTCCGCAAGACGGAACTCAGCGACGCGGATTTGGAAGCGCTGTCGGCCTATCTCACCCGCAACAACAAGCCCTAGCCACCGCCCGGTGCAATCTTCGATGATCGGGCTATAATGCCGCGTCGCCTGCCATGTACTTTTTCTATCGCATCATCACCGCCGTCGGCATGCTCTTTCTCGCGCCATACTACGCGCTTCGCGGGTGGCGGCGCGGCGAACCCGCGAGCGCACTGTGGGAGCGCCTGGGCAGCGTGCCGCAGAAGATAATCTCCCGCTCCGAAGTTTCTCGCGCGACGGATGGTCTGGGCCACGGCGCGATCTGGATTCACGCCGTGTCGGTTGGCGAGGTGCTTGCTGCGAAGCCGCTTGCCGAAGGTCTGCAGCGGCGGTTTCCTGGGCGCGCGGTTTTCGTCTCGACGACCACGGAGACGGGCCAGCGCCTTGCGCGAGAGCGATTGCAATCTGTGGACGACATTTTTTATTTTCCGCTGGATTGGGTGGTGCCGGTTCGCCGCGCCCTGCGGTCCATTCGGCTCGCACTGGTGATTGTGATGGAAACGGAGATCTGGCCGAATTTTCTGCGCGAAGCGCGGCGCCAGGACGTTCCCGTGATCTTTGCCAACGCGCGCATCTCGGAGAAATCCTTCGCGCGGTTCAAGCGCTGGGATTTCCTCGTTGGCGAGTTTTTCAAGCGCACATTGCTGGACGCGGAACTTTTTCTCGCGCAGACGCCCGAGGACGCCGCGCGGCTGCGCGAAATGGGCGCGGCCGAAGAACGCGTCGAGGTGACGGGAAACTTGAAATACGACGCCGAGCCTCCGGCCGCGAGCGAATTCGGCGCGTGGCTGGAAGGTCAAATTCGCACGCAGGAGCGCTGGCCGGTATTTGTGGCTGGGAGCGTGGTCGCCGAGGAAGAGGAAGCCGTGATCGCTGCCTACGACATCGTGCAGCGGCAGTGGCGCCACGCGCTGCTGATTCTCGCGCCGCGCAAGCCGGACCGGTTCGAAGCTGCCGCCGACCTTGCTGCCGCGGGCGGTTGGAATGTGGTGCGCCGCAGTCACGTGGACGCTGCGAAGCCGCTCGATGAAAATACGGATGTGCTGGTGCTGGATTCAATTGGCGAACTCGCGGGCATGTACTCGTTTGCAGACGCTGTCTTTGTGGGTGGCTCGCTGGTGCCGGCAGGCGGCCACAACATTCTTGAGCCGGCGTGGTTCTCGAAGCCGCCGGTCTTCGGCCGATCCATGGAAAATTTTCGCGACATGGCGGCGCAGTTCCTGGCGGCGAAAGCGGGAGTCGAGGTCGCGAGCGGCCAGCAACTTGGTCAAGTTTGGGTGCAGTTGGTTGAGGACAATACTCTCCGCGAGCGCATGGGCAAGTCCGCGCGCGAACTTTCCGAGCGCAATCGCGGCGCCACGGCGCGATCGCTTGAGCGCATTGCCGCCGTGCTCGGCGAGCGGGAGCGCCCCGCGTGACGTTGATCGAAACACTTCTGTGGCCGTTGACGCTGCCCTATGGCGCCGTCACCTACCTGCGAACGCGCGCCTACCAAAAGGGAGTCCTGCGCCAGCGCCGACTCGACGGCGTGGTCATCAGCGTCGGCAACCTCACCACGGGCGGCACGGGCAAGACGCCGATGGTGCTCTGGATCGCGCAAAGATTGCTCTCCGAAGGCAAAAGCACAGGCATTCTCACGCGGGGATATCGAGGCGAAGGAGATGGGGCAGCCTCGACCAGCGACGAAGTGCAATTGCTCCGGGCCCGCCTGGGCGACCGCGTTGCGCTGGGAGTCGGCGCAGATCGCTTCGCATCTGGCACCGAACTCGCCAAGGGCGGCGTTGAAGCGTTCGTGCTCGACGACGGTTTTCAACATCTGCAACTGGCGCGCGATGTGGATATCGTCTTGATTGACGCGACGAATCCTTTCGGGGGCGGCCACCTGCTCCCGGCGGGCCGCCTGCGCGAGCCGCTATCGGCATTGGCTCGGGCCGACGTGATCGTTATCACGCGAAGCGACGACGCCCCGGAGATTGAGGCGGCCATCCGCCGGAATTCAGACGCGCCGATTTTCTACGCGCGCGCTCGCCTTGAGTACATCCAGGAATTTGGGGGCGAATCTTCTGGGGCAAAACATTCCGAAGCTTACCCGCGCAAATGGTTCGCATTCAGCGGAATCGGCAACCCGGCTGCTTTCCGCGCCGATCTCCGGAAGTGGGGCCTTGATGTAGCTGGGTACAAGGCTTTTCCCGATCACCATCGCTACACCGCGCAGCACGTGAAAACGATCGAAGACGCGGCTTATGCTGTCGGCGCAAACGCAATCATCTGCACGGAGAAGGACAGCTTTAATCTCTCGGGCGTCCCGCTTCCCACGATGGATATGTACTGGGGTTGCATTTCTCTGCAAATCGTTCGCGAGGGAGAGTTCTGGCAGAGCGTCATGACAGTCGCGGAATCTCGCATCCGGTCCCGGCGATGAATCGGCAGCTTGAAGGCGAGCTGCAATTTCACGCGCGCTGCGCCCGTTTGCCGCAATCGGGGTGCGTGTGATACGTTTCGGCGCGGCGTCGCGAACCTACCCCGCGGTGCACGACACTTAATGGATACGCGCGACAAAATTCTTTCCCGCGGCGGCCTGCACGACGTGCTCGAAGAACACCGCCGCGCGGGACGCAGGATCGTGTTCGCCCACGGCGTGTTTGACCTGCTTCACGCAGGCCATGTCCGCTATCTTCGCGCGGCGCGCAACGAAGGCGATCTTCTCGTGGTGGCCGTTCATTCCGATGCGACCGCGAGAAAGCTGAAAGGCGAGGGCCGTCCGATTTTGACCGAGCGCGCCCGCACGGCGCTGGTCGCCGCGCTCGCGGCCGTGGATTACGTCATCATTTTCGACGACGCCGATGTGGAACCGCTGCTGCGCGAGTTTCAGCCCGAGGTACACGCTCGTGGCGCCGATCGCACCGCGAATGCGTCGCGCGACGCCGAACTCGCGGCGCTGCTCGGGATTCGCGTCGCCGTCGTCGGCGACGGATCGCCGCACTCGACGAGCGAAATCGTGGCGCGCCTGCGCCGGGGTATGAATGACTGATTCGCGGTCCCTGCAAATCAAGCAATCGAGAAAATTCTGGATGCGCTGGCGCGTTCGGCTGGGGTATCCGGTCGCGGTCGTGTTCCTGGTGCTCGCCAGGCCAATCCCGCGCGCGATCATGATCGGCGGACTTGTCGCCGCCTTCGGCCTGCTCGTTCGCGGCCTTGCGTCTGGGCACCTGCGGAAGGATGAGGAGCTTGCCACAACCGGGCCCTACGCCGTGACGCGGAATCCGCTCTACTTTGGCAGCGCATTTCTGGCGGCGGGATTCATCATCGCGGGCGATTCCTTGTGGGCGGGGCTGATCGTGGGCCTGTATTTCGCGGTTTTCTACTACGCCGTAATTCGCAACGAAGAGGCCGACTTGCGCAAACGTTTTGGAGCAGCATTTGATGCCTACGCCGCGCGCACGCCATTGTTTTTCCCAGGCCTTCGCGCACCCAAAGCCGCGACGCCGCCAACAAATGCGCCGGCGAACGCGTTTTCGTGGCCGCAGTACCGGCGGAATCGCGAATATCAGGCGCTGCTGGGCACGATTGCAGGACTAGGAGTCGTGTGGCTGCGGATGTGGATTCGAATGCGGTTCGGATACTAACGCGGATCGGCTACTGCAGCCTGTAAACGGCGTGCATCACGCGCTGAAATTGCGGCTTGTAGATCAAATCGAACGCGCGTTCCTTGCCCGGAAACATTTCCAATGCCACGCGCCTGGTCGCGGCTATCATTCCCGACGCTTCTTCCGCGGTGAGCCCGCCTTCCGCGATCGTTTCCACGGTGAGCTGGACTAAAATGCGCAACCGCCGGATGCGCCGGCTCTCGTCGTCTATCTGTTCCTGCGTCGGATCCGTTTTTGCGCCGTCCAGTGCTGTTGGCATGGCTTATTGTGCAGCTCGAATCTCAATAATGCCTGTCGCCGCCGGGACCGGCAATAGTACTCGGGGCCAGCCTGACCTTTTTCGTGCCGTTTGATTTCGTAGGGGGCGCCGAAGACATCGGAGTACAATCGCGGCGCGAAATGGAGGAACTGCAAATGAGAGGACATATGCTGCGAATCGCCGCGGCGGGGATGCTGTTGTTTGTGGCTCTATCGGTCACGCTGCCCACGGATGCAATCAAGGCCGCGGCAGCGAATAATCAACCTCAAAGCGCTTCTGCGGCAGCCTGCGATTACGCGTGCTTGACCGGCTTCATTGACCAGTACCTGGCCGCTCTGGTCGCGCACGATCCCACCGCCTTACCCGTGGCGACCGGTGTGAAGTTCACCGAGAACACCATGCAGATGAACCTTGGCGACGCGCTGTGGGGCACCATCAGCGGCATGGGAACCTACAAAATCTATTTCGCCGACCCCGAGGCCGGCCAGGTTGGATTCGAGGGAACCATTCGAGAAAACGGCACGCCTGCGATTTTGGTGATTCGGCTGAAAGTGGTGAACCGCAAGATCACCGAGGTCGAAACGATCGTTCGGCGGGGCGCCGAGCCTGCCGAGGCGCTGGAGAAATTCGGGCAGCCGAATCCGGTGTGGCTCCATCCGCTGGCTGCGTCCGAGCGGTCGTCACGCCAGGAGATGCTCAAAATCGCGAATCAGTATTTCGAAGGGATCGTGCATCTATCCGGCGACAGCGTTCCGTTCGACGACAAGTGCAATCGGATTCTCGATGGCATTCAGGACACCAACAATCCCGGCTACAACGAAGGGTGGGGGCACGGCGATTTCAATCCCGCCGCCATGGGATGCCGGGAAAATATGAACACGAAGATTTGGGCGTACATCAAGGCGGTTGATCCGCGGCGATTCATGATCGTGGATGAAAAAATCGGAATTGTCTTCGGCTTTTTCATGTTCAACCATCCGGGGACAGTACTGGAAGCGGACGTTCCGGGTGTCGGAAAAATTCCCATGCCTCCTTCCGCGAAACGTCCGTTCAACGTCGAGGTGGCGGAATTCTTCAAAATTCAGAACGGAAAGATACGCCAAGTGGAAGGCGTTCAACTTGCCCTGCCTTATAAAACCCCCACGGGATGGGACAAATAGATCTATCTCTCGATCAGGGTACGAGATCGCCCTCGAAGTAAGTACGCACCGAGAGGTTTGTTCCATCGGTCAGTGCAGTGATGGCGCCGTCGCGATCGGTGCGCAGCAATCGCACGCCACCCTGCTGGAAGCGCTCAACCACGCTTTCGGAAGGATGCCCGAACGGATTCGCTTCACCCACCGACACGACAGCCACGCGAGGCCTGACGGCGGCGATAAAATCCTCCGTTGAGGACGTCTTACTGCCGTGGTGCGCAGCCTTCAGGAGATCCGAGTCGAGCGGCGCGTGCTGCTCGACGAGCTTTTCTTCCGTGCGTTTCTCAATGTCACCGGTTAGCAGGATGCGCACCTGGCTGTCGGTGAGTCGCAGGACGAGCGACGCGTCGTTCGGCGTTTCTCCGTCGCTCGTGGCAGGCGGCCAAAGCACGCCGGCCTGAGCGCCATGCCAATCGGTATCGGCTCCCTGCGCTTTCTGGACGATCGCAATGCCGCGCGAGCGCGCCTCTGCAAGAAGACGCTGGAACGCCGGCCGCTCGTCGTCGCGTCCCACCCACAATTCGCCGACTTTGAAATTTGCGAGCACGGCGCTTAAGCCATCCACGTGGTCGTGGTCTGCATGCGTGAGCGCCACCACGTCGAGCCGCTTCAGGCCGCGCGACCAAAGATACGGCGACACAACGTCTTCGCCCACGTCTGTTCCTGAGCGATATCCGCCGACCCATTCCGACCCTGCCAGGCCACCGCCATCTATCAGCATCGTGTGCCCGTCTGGAAACGCCGCGAAGATGGAATCACCCTGACCCACGTCGAGCACGGTCGCCTCGAGCCGGCCGCGCGCGAGGTTCGGCGCGAATGGGTGAGATGCGACAAGTACGGTTAGCGCGACGAGCGCCAAAGCGGAAACCCATTCTGCAGTCGCGATCGGTGGAGGCAATTGACGCCTCGCGAGGCGTCCCGTTCGCTGCGCCGCGGCTGCACGCGCTGCAATGGCGAGAACAATCAACGCAGCAAGAAACAGAAGTATCAACCACAACGGCGGATTAGGGATGCGGTAGGAAACGCGCGGCAAACGGCTGAACCAATTGATGGTCGCGAGCAGCAGTCCGGCGCAGAATCCAACCGCTTTTGCCACAAACATTGAGAGGTTTGACCACACAAAAGTAAGAATCAAGGCCAGAAAGCCGAGCGGCACGATGATGCCGGTCAAAATGACCGCTGGGATATTGCTGAGCGGCCCCGCCAGGCTGACGCGATGAAAATCCCGCGCCAGCAGCGGCATCATTCCCCACTGAATCACTGCCGAGAGCAGCACGATTTCCCATAGGCGCAACCCGGCGCGAATAGGCATCGTCAGCAGCTCGCCCGCGCGCGACGCGAGCCGCGACGGCAATCGAGCGGCGACCCACTGAGCGACGGCGCGCATCTCAATCCGGAACTGCGCGATTCTTGGCGGATGTGCGCCGTCGCGTGTCACGTCGCCCAGATGCCTCAACCCACTCCGATAGGGCTCGCTGGTGCGGCTCATCCAGGGAAGTGCGAGCCCGGCGATGACGCTGGCCGCGAGGAAAGAAAGTTGGAAGCTTGAGTCCACGAGGGAAGACGGTTTCCAGACGAGGAGCACAAGCGCCGCGAGCGCAATCGTATTCAACAATTCGACGCGCCGGAAAAGCGGGCGCGCGCACAAGTAGAACGCGGCCATCAGCGCAGCGCGCAGTATCGGCGGGCGGTCCTGCGCCACTCCTACATATGCGGCCAGCACGGCGAGTGTCACAAGCGTGGTGACGCCGACAGGTAGCCGCAGGCCGCGAGAAAGCCAGAAAAGGAACACGACGAGCGCTCCGACGTGCAGCCCCGCTACAACCAGCACGTGGTACGCGGCCGTTATCTGGAACGCGGTGACGACCTCGGAATCCACGAAGCTGCGGTCGCCGAGCAGCATCGCTCGCAGCACGGCGGCGCGAGCTGGCTCGGCGGGGAAGAGTGCGTCAAGCCGGACCAGCAGCGCTCCGCGTGCCCGCGCCAAACGCTGCGGAAAGGTCGGGCGGGGGCGATCGACTAATTGCAGCAGTTCGCCGTTGCGGAGCGATCCAGTTAGATCGACCTTCTGCCGCGCCAGGAAACCGCGCAGATCGAACGCCCCGGGGTCGAGGAAATTGCGCGGCGGCCGAGCCTTCACGAGCGCCTCCACGCGATCCCCCGCTCGCAGGTTCTGGAGTTGATCGGCCGCATGTGCCTCGCCGTAGAGATTCACGCGCAGGCCGCCGCTGACCGGAACCGTTTCGCCGGCCTGTTCCACTTGTTCGAGGTCAATGTCGTAGCGGCGTCCCCATGGAAGCGCCATCGGATCTTCGCGCAGGCGTCCGCGCCAGCGCAGCGGATCACTTGTGTCGAGGCGTCCGGCGGCGATGAGGCGCGTGACGTGATTCGCGGGAACGGAAACGCGCTCGATGTCCGACGCTAACGCGCCGAGCGCGGTCCATGCGACGAGAGCCAGCACCCAGGCCGCCGTGCGATGCTGCCGCCAAAGCAGAATTCCGGAAATCAGGATCGCCATGGCGGCGAACGCGATCCACAGCTGAAACGATTCGGGCCAGCGCACTGCAAGCCCGATGCCGGCTGCGAACGCCGTCACGAGCCACAGCACGGGAAGCTTCACGGACGCCGGCGTAGACCTACCACCGTCTCCATGTGAAATGTCTGGGGAAAAAGGTCGAACATGTGAACGTTTGCGATGTCGTAGCCGGCCTTGGCGAACGCAGCGAGATCGCGCGCGAGGGTCGGTGGATCGCAAGAAACGTACGTGATGCGCGCGGGCGCGATTCGCGCGAGGTGTTTGACGATTCCCGGCGTCAAGCCAGCCCGCGGGGGATCGAGCACGACCAGCTCAGGCTTTTCTTTCAGCTTCGCGAGAAATTGTTCGACGTCCGCGGATCGGACTTCGATCACCCGGCCGCTGCGGGCCACGCGGCCGGAAGTATTCGCTTCGAGATCGCGCGCTGCCGCGGGATTCGATTCGACAGCAATTACGCGTGCGAAGTGTTTCGCCAGAGGCACAGAGAACAGGCCCACTCCGGCGAACAGATCGAATGCCAACTTTCCATCCGCTTCGTCTTCGGCCACAACGCGCGCGAGCCCGCCGGCGAGAAACCGATTTACCTGGAAGAACGAAAAGTGGCCCACACGGTACGTCGTGCCCGCCGCTTCGCATTCAACGTAGCCCGGGCCATCCAGTTCCATCCGCTCGCGAGTGGGGTCGTGGAAAAGCAGGCTTTCGATCTCCGGCAGAATTCCGCGAAGCTTGTCCACCAATTCCTGAGCGCGAGGAGGGAAGCCAGCGAAAGTAGCCGTGATGAGGAGCTTGGAATCGTCCCCGCCTGCAAAGGCCTCGATTTCGCGAAGCTCGCGCGGCAGCATGCCCGCTGCGGCGCCCCCGCGAAGCGCGAGAAGAGTCTTCAGCAGAAGCGGCGAAAGAATTGCGCAGTCCTCCACTGCGCAGAGGGCGGTGGAGTTCGCGCGAAAATATCCGATGCCTATGCCGCCCACGCCATCTTCGCCGAGCGGACGGACTTTCCATTGCGCGCGATTGCGGTAGGCCCAGGGAGGCGAGGCGTGCGTCGTAATTTCGCCGGGCCATTCGACGCGCCCGATTCGCCGGAGCGTCTCGCGCAGGATTTCGGTTTTAAATTTGAGCTGCGCGTCATACGGAATGTGCTGGTAGTCGCATCCGCCGCAAACCCCGAAATGCGGGCATCGCGCGGAAGCGCGGTCGGGCGAAGGCTCGAGCAGACGCTCCAGGCGCGCGCGAATGAATTTCTTTTTTTGCTCGACGGGCGCGGCGGTGACGCGCTCCGCCGGAAGCACGAAGGGCACGAAGACCGTCGAGCCGTCGTGATGCGCGAGGCCCTCGCCGCCATAGATCAGTTTTTCGATGGTGATTTCCATGAGCGCCTAGACCTGAAAAGTGTGTCGAGCAAAAATGCGCCCGATCCTTTGTTTTGAGTGACTTAGCACGATATTTGCTCGACATAGTGTGTCGAGCAACGAGCGCCGACATCCCACCCCGTAGGGCATTGGATAGGCGCCGAATTGTCGTTTGTAAATCATCACTCTGCAAAAACGCTAACACAGTTGAGCAGGACGGAATAGATCGTAAAAGTACGAAGAACTAAAACTAGACCAACGTACAGGCCGCAACCGACGCGCAGCAAATCGGCGGAATCACTCGGCGATCACGTGAGGTAGAAGAGGCTCAAGCGCGGGACACCGAACTGCTCGAACAGGCGCTTTTGCGTGTACTGCCGCTCGAGCTGCGCTAATTGCTCCACAGACATCTTACGCCGGTACGGAGCAAGCGAACGGTCCATTTCGCGGCGGATCGCGAGGAGCGCCTCCTCGTCCGCGTCGGCGGAAAGCGCGGCGGTGAGTTTCTCTTCGAGGATCGTGAGGCGGCGCTCGAGATCTTCGAGATCGAGCGCGGCGGGTGAATCGACGAGCGGTAACGCGTCTGCAATGCGTTTCGCCGTTTCTTCCATGCGCGCGGCCATCGCGGGATGCGCGGTTCGATTCTTTTCGGCGGACGCGCGCAGGCGCGCCGCGTTGCGCTCGAGATATCCTTTGAGCTCGGCGCGCGAAAAGGGTTCGGTTGCAGGCCGCGCGGCAATTTCCGGACCGGTGCCAGCGGTAGCCTCTTGCGCTTCGGCAGCGGCGTCGAGCACGGCGTCCACGCAATAGGCGAGGCTCTTCAACTGGCGCCCACCGGCGGCGCGTCGCGAGCGACCCCAGCTTTCGAATGCGCGGTCAATTCCTTTCAGCACGGCGTTGAGAGGGATACCGGCTTTCTGCCACGTCTCGACGATGGCCCAATCGAGAGGTGACACCAGCAGGTGCGCGCCGCGCTTGCGCCAGAAATGTTCCTCGATTTCGGTGAAATAATTGAAATAGTTGAAGGGTTCCATCGGATGCTGCGGCGAAGTTGGCATTTGAACGGCCGGAAGGACTCGACGACATTCTGCGATAGAATCAGCGCAAATGTAGCACGCTTCGCGTGCGGTTTCTCATGTCGGAGCTGAAGCTCCGACCCCCTATAAGGCGGCGGACTAGGTCGGCTTGCCCGATTCCGGGGCGGGATATCGGCCTGGCTCGTCGGTTCGCCACGCATAAATTAGCTGATTCTGGCTTCGCATCTTAACGTTCAGTCCCCTGTTCTTCGCAATAGTTTGAAGCGTGGATTTCAGGCCGTCTCGACGCTTCCTGTTCACTTCACTGACGACTATTGCCGCTTCCGGGTCTTCCTGAAGAGCCTTCAACCCTTCGTCCCACTGAGAACCGGACGGGACACTTACTGGTCTCGCGACCGGATGCCAGAACGGTACTTCGGAACGCCTAATCTTCTGAAATTTGACTTGCGACACAGGCCAAGTCTGAGTGCGAACGAGCGCTCAGGATTTCGCGCCGGGCTGGTTGCGTTCCCAGATGATGCGCAGGCCGTCCAGCGTGAGGAATTCGTCGGTGTGCTGGATGTGCTTCGAGCCGCCAGCGACGAGTTTGGCAAAGCCGCCCGTGGCGATCACCTTGGCGTCCGAGCCGAATTCCGCCTTTGTGCGCGAAAGGACGCCGTCCACCGAATCTATCGCGCCGTAGTAGAGGCCGGCCTGCATCTGCTCGACGGTGTTGCGGCCGATAATTTTCCCGGGGTCCTTGATTTCGACGCGGAAGAGGCGCGCGGCCCGCGCGAAAAGCGCATCCGCCGAGATGCCGATTCCGGGAATGATCGTGCCGCCAAGATACTCGCAACGCGCGGAAATGACGTCAATTGTGGTTGCAGTGCCGAAATCCACGACGATGCATGGGCCGCCGTATTTTTGAAAGGCCGCGACGCCGTTGACGATGCGGTCCGCTCCCACTTCGAGAGGGTTGTCAACCAGCACTGCCATTCCTGTCTTAACGCCCGGTTCGACGAACAAGGCCTTGCGGCTGAAATAATGATCCGCCATTCCGGCAAGCGTCGAGTTCAAGGGTGGCACAACCGAGCTGATGATTACGCCGCCGATTTCCTCGGGCTTCAATTTGGCAAGCGTGAAAAGGTCGCGCGTGAGGATGCCGTATTCGTCTATGGTTCGATCGCGCGCGGTGGTGAGACGCCAGTTGGCGACGAGCTCTTTTCCGCGGAAGACGCCCAGCACGGTATTCGAGTTGCCGACATCGAGCGCCAACAGCATCAGGGAGCCTCCGTCACGTCGCCGGAAAGCACGGGTTCGGTACCGCGCCCATCGTCGCGCGTCACGCGCAGGACGCCGCTCGGCTCGAGACCTGCGGTGACGCCCGTAAAGGTTTCGGTTGCTGTGGTGATGCGCACGTGTTTGCCCTCGAAATAGCTGGAAACCTGAGCGAACCGCCGGAGGATCGGCCGCGCGCCCTCGGCGAGAAACTGATTGTAGTAGCTGTCGAGGTGGCGCAGCAACCGGATCAGCAGCTCGAGGCGTGAATGAAACTTGTCCGTCTCCATGCGCAGCGAGGTGGCGACATCCTCGATCCCCTCCGGCATTTTCGTCTGATTCACATTCATGCCGATGCCCACGACGGCGTAGTGCACGCGGTCGGGTTCGGCGTGCATCTCGGTGAGGATTCCGCAGAATTTCCGGCTGCCGTTGCGGTCGCCGCTGTTTGCGTGACGGATCATCAAATCATTGGGCCAGCGAATGTCGGGAAGGGTATCGAGATCTTCCGCGGCGGCATCGCGCGCGGCGAGGCCGGCGATCAGTGTGAGAAGCGGCGCGCTCGCCGGTGGAATCGGCGGCCGCAGCAGCACGCTGCAATATATGCCGGATGATTTCTCCGAGGCCCACGACCGGCCTGCGCGGCCCCGGCCGGCGGTTTGCTCCTCAGCGAGGACGACGGCTCCGTGTGGCTCGCCAGCTTCGCCCAGACGCATGGCGACCGAGTTTGTGGAATCGGTCTTGAAGAAATGGTAGATGCGCCGCGCGAACGGCGTGCCGTAGAGGCGATGGCTCAGCATCTGCGGGGCCAGGATGTCCGGCATGCGCTCGATGTGGTAGCCGGAGCGCGCGTGGCCCTGGACCTTCACGCCGACGGCGCGCAATTTCTCGATCCAACGCCAGACCTGCTGGCGGGTGACGCCGATCTCTTTGGCGATTTTGGCGCCGCTGATGACGATGGTCGAGTTTTCGGCGAGCAGGGTGAGCAGCGCGTCAATGCGCCGGTCGGTGGTGCCCGGGAGGTTCGCCATTCGCTTCGTAGCCATGGGTGGAAACCACGAAGCATACTCGACCGCTGCGCCGCGAACAAGTTTCCGTCAGGTTCCGCGGCGGGCTGGCTCCAGCCAATCGAGGGATTATTTCCCAAACTCTCTGATCAAAGTGCTCGGAAAAATTCGCTTGACATATTCCCATATAGGAATATATTAATGGCATGGCAAGGGCGGCGACAACCTCTGACGCGTTCAACGCTGTGGCGGAACCACGGCGGCGGGACATCCTGAACTATTTGGCGATGCAGGAGAGGTCCGTCACCGAGATTGTGGATGCAATGGAGATGGAGCAGCCGTCGGTTTCGAAGCACCTGCGCGTGCTGCGAAACGTTGGGCTTGTTCACATGCGCCGCGAAGGGCGGAGGAAGCTTTATCGCACGAATGCTGAAGCGATTCGTCCCTTGCACGAGTGGAGTGGGGAATTCGAGCGATTCTGGCGGCATCAGTTAATCCAGGTGAAGGAACGCGCCGAGGCCAAAATGGCGGAGGCAAATCTAAGGAAAAATAAGGAGGATTCATGATCGCAACAGGAGCGAAAGTGGAAGATTTGACGCTGAATTTGACCGAGGAAATTCACGTGAAGGCGCCGCTGGACGTAACGTTCGACGCGGTGTTGGAACAGCTCGGGCCGCTGATGACGGCGGCCGAGGACCGTCCGATGCCGATGAAGATTGAGGCGTGGCCGGGCGGAAGATGGTATCGCGATCTCGGCGACAACAACGGCCACCTGTGGGCGCACGTGCAGGCGATCAAGCGGCCGACGCTGCTCGAATTTACGGGGCCGCTGATGATGTCGTACGCGGTGACTTCGAATGTGCAGTACCGGCTGAGCGAGGAAGCGGGCGGAACGCTGATCAAGTTCCAGCATCTCGGGCTTGGGTTCATTCCGGACGACTACAGGAAGGGTCTGACCGGAGGCTGGAAGCAGATCAACGCGCGCGCGAAGGGACGAGCCGAAACTGCGGGCTCAACGCGAGCGGCGGGGCGCTGAAGTTTCGGCGCCCTCGATTTTCACATTTGCAAAACTCGAACAATAAATCTCGCGAATGCGAGGGGAGCAATTATGAAACTTTCAGAATTCATCTTGATGGAGCTTGATCAGGAAGCACAAACGACAAAGCGAGTCCTCGAACGAATTCCGGAGCACAAACTCGCCTGGAGGCCGCACCCGAAATCGTTTTCCCTGGGACAGTTGGCGCTGCACATTGCGTCCGTGCCGGGCGGCGTCACTAGAATCGTTATGCAGGAAAGCGCAGAGACCCCGAACTTCGCACAGGCCGAGCCAAAGAGCCGTCAGGAAGTCCTCGACACTTTTTCGAAGAGCCTGGAAACCGCAAAGGGCAACTTGAAGACGATGGACGACGCCCGGCTTGCGGAAACCTGGAGTCTGACGAGGAGCGGGAAGGTGGTGATGTCGGCGCCGCGGGGCGCGATCCTACGCTCGATTCTGCTAAATCATGTTTACCACCATCGGGGGCAGCTTTCCGTGTATCTGCGGATGCTGGATGTCCCGGTGCCGTCAGTCTACGGGCCCAGCGCGGACGAAAGTCCGTTCGGCTGATTCCGCGGCAACCGGGACGGAAGGGTTACGATTCCAGCTGGCGGAGGCGGTCGAGGATCTTTCTGAGCTCGAGTTGCCGATCGAGCATCGTGAAGCGGAGGGCGTCGACGATGTGACCCGGGGCCTTGCTCGTGAAACTTTCGTCAGCGAGACGCTTTTGCTTTGAATCTATATCTTTTTCGAGGCGCTCTTTGTCCTTCTTAAGGCGGCCGATTTCGGCGGGCTTGTCCACAGCGTCGCCGAAGGCGATGTGGAGATCGAAGGCAGCCGTCGAACGAGTCGCTGCGCCCGCTGGGTCGAGGTGGTCCGCCGTAACGCGCAATTCCGAAAGCGCCGCCAATCGCAGAAGCGGATCGAGATTGTCCTGGACGAGATTCCGCAGCATGGGAGTGCGGCCGGAAAACTCCGCGGCGATCTTGCGCTTCGGGTCTATTTTCATTTCGGCGCGAATATTGCGCGCGGCGATCACGATTTCCTGCAAGCGGGCCATGGCGTCGTCGGAGCCGGCGTCCGACCAATTAGCGAGCGGTTCGGGAAATTTATCCAATGCGATGGAGCGCGCGCCTGCGGGCTGTGGCAACTTGTGCCAAAGCTCCTCGGTGAGGAACGGCATGACCGGATGGAGCAAGCGCAGCGCGGCATCGAGCGCGGCAAAAATGTTGCGCCATGCCGGGACGGCCACCTCGCGGTCGGTATCGGCCAATTGCGGTTTGACCCACTCGATGTACCAATCGCAGAAGTCCCCCCAGAAAAATTGATAGGTGGTCTGGCAGGCTTCGTGAAAGCGGAAGTTCTCGAGCGCGTCATTCACCTGCGCGGTGACCGCCGCCAAGCGCGAAAAAATCCAGCGGTGCGCGAGCGCGCCTTCTCCCTTGACCGGGTACGGCGCTTTGGCGCGGATTTCCGGAGCCGCAAGTTCCTCGAGCGTGAGGCCGCTCGCTTCGACCTTTTCGAGATTCATGAAGAGGAAACGAGAGGCGTTCCAAATTTTATTGGCGAAGGAACGGGCGCCGAGGATGCGATCGTCGCTCAGGATGATGTCCGTGCCGGGAGCGGCCATACTGGCGAGCATGTAGCGAAGCGCGTCGGTGCCGTATTGCTGCGTTAGCTGCAGCGGATCAACACCCGTGCCTTTCGTTTTCGACATCTTCGCGCCTTCGGAGGTGCGCACGAGCGAATGCAGGTAGAGCCGCCTGAAGGGAACGCGATCCTTTGCAGTGGCGCCGCCGGTGAGATGCAGCCCCATCATGATCATGCGGACGTCCCAGAAAAAAAGAATGTCGTAGCCGCTGATCAGCAGACTCGTGGGGTAGAACGTGCGCATGTCCGGCGTGTCGTCCGGCCAGCCGAGAGTTGAAAACGGCCAGAGAGAAGAGCTGAACCAGGTGTCGAGCACGTCCGTATCCTGCGTGAGTTTTGCGCCTCCGCATTTCGGGCACTTCGTCGGAATGCCGGCAGCCCGGGCGTGACCTTCGAAAAGCTCGACGCGAGAATCGGTCGCGGGCACCATTTCCTTGCAATCGGCGCAGTGCCAGATGGGAATGCGATGGCCCCACCAGAGCTGGCGCGAAATGCACCAGTCGCGGATATTGTCCAGCCAGTTGAGCAGAATCGTGCGCTGGTTGTCGGGGACGACCTCAATCAATCCGCCAACGACCGCTTCCTTCGCCGGCTCAGCGAGGGGCTTCATTTTCAGGAACCACTGCGTGGAAATTCGCGGCTCGACTTCGGATTTGCAGCGGTCGCAGACGCCGACGGCGTGCGAGATATCCTCGATGCGTTCGAGCAGGCCCAGCGCTTCGAGATCGCTCACGACGCGCGCGCGCGCTTCGAAGCGATCCAGCCCCGCATATTTGCCTGCGGCCGCGCTCATGTGCGCGTCGTTGGTCATCACGTCAATTTCGGGAAGATTGTGGCGCTTGCCGACCTCGAAGTCGTTCGGATCGTGCGCGGGGGTGATTTTCACGACGCCGGTGCCGAATTCGCGGTCAACGTACGTGTCCGCAATCACAGGGATCTCTCGATTCATCAGCGGCAGCATGACGTGTTTGCCGATGAAGCGCTGGTAGCGCTCGTCATCGGGATGGACGGCAACGGCCGTGTCGCCCAGCATGGTTTCAGGGCGCGTGGTCGCGACGACAAGAAATTCCTTCGAGCCTACAACGGGATAGCGCAGATGCCAGAGCTTGCCCGGACGCTCCATGTGGACGACTTCGAGATCGCTGATGGCCGTCTGGCATCGAGGGCACCAGTTGACGATGTAGCGGCCGCGATAGATGAGGCCTTCGCGATAGAGCCGCAGGAACGCCTCGATCACCGCGCGGTAAAGCCCGGGCTCCAGGGTGAAGCGTTCACGCGTCCAGTCGCAGGAAGCGCCCAGGCGAATCATCTGTTCCTTGATCGCGCCGCCGCTTTCCTCCTTCCATTTCCAGACGCGGCGCTCGAATTCCTCGCGTCCCAGGTCCTGGCGGCGGATTTTTTCCTGGGCGAGTTGGCGTTCCACGACGAACTGCGTGGCAATGCCGGCGTGGTCCATGCCTGGGAGCCATAGCGTGCGGTTGCCGCGCATCCGGTGCCAGCGGACGAGCATGTCAATCTGGGTGTGCTCGAGCATGTGGCCGATGTGGATCGAGCCGGTAATGTTGGGAGGCGGCAGCGCAATCGAGAACACGGGGCCATCGGCGGAATTTTCCGCGCGGAACAGTTTCTCGTCGAACCAGGCCTTGGCCCAGCGCTCTTCAATCTCCTGCGGCTCGTAAGCCTTGGGAATCTCCCGGGGCATGAATTCCTTGTGGTCTTGAATTTTCTGCTGAGGCGAAACAATCAATGATAAGCGGCGGGCGCGGATTGCGTCAAATGGGGCGGCAAGATTCGATTCAACTCGCGGATGATTTTAATACTTTGCGAGTATCGAGGAGAGATCCCTCGGCTGTCCGCCGCGGCGGACGGCCTCGGGATGACGATCCTTGTCGTCCCGCGGAACCGTCCGGGACGCAAAAGGCGCGGATCGCTACTTGCCCTTCTTGGCGAGTTCGCTTTGGAGGAGGTTTTCGACCAGCGGTTTCAGCACGCCCTGCGAGAGCATGTCGTGAATCTTAGGCTCGAGTCTCGCGAGCACCTTGCGCACGACTTCGTCAACGGTATCCGTGTTCGCAGCGGCGGAATCCGCTGTCTGTGGGCCGAAGTCCGGCGGAGGCATCAGGAACGGAATCCCGGCCAACGCTTCGCGGTCCGGCGGAGGGCCGGTCGGTACTCGGCCGGCTGCATCGCTTGATGGAGGCTCAAATGCCGGCACGGAGGCTTCTCCCCATCCGGAAGGCGATGATTCCGCAGCGTTAGGTTCTTCGACAACGGGGTCACCGGACGATGGCGCGAAGAAAGAGTGCAACGGCGGAACCTGCTGTGGGCGCGAGCCGTACTCCGAAGGTCCGTGCGATTCCTCGCTATCAACAAGCAGCGGTTCCGGAGTGACGTGCACGGCCGGCGATTCCACCAGGCCCGGGTCGCGCGGCGCAAAGGACGACTCGGTTTTGTCCGCGTCGAGTTCGAGCTCTTGATCCGGTTCGGATGCGGCGACAGCGACCGGCTCCGAGACTGGATCGGGAATGGATTCGAAAACTGACGGAGCAGGCGCAAACCAGGAATCAGCCGGTTCGCTCGCCATGGTCGTGTCCACGAAAGACGGCTCTTCTTGAATTGCGTGAGAGACCGGGAACAATTTCTGAGCCTGTGGAACTTCCACGGGCGCGTACTCTTCTGCGTGCGCGTCAATTGACTCCACCGGGGTTCCAACCGGCGACGAGGCTTGTTCGTGCGTCTCCGCAGGTTCGTCTGAAGGCTCCGAGACGGAAGTCGTGACCGCGAACTTCTCGGATAGAGAATTCATCCATCCGCCGCTCGTGTGACCCGATTGCGTCGGCGCGAGAGCATCCATCCAGTGAGCAGCGGCAGGGGACGAGTTCGTTTCGGATTTCGATTCGGGCTCGGCCCCGGAGGATTCCCAGTGCTCAGGCTCAATTTCGGTTTCCGCAGCTATCGCCGGAGCCGCCGGCTCAGCCGGGGCGCTCGAAAATTCGGATGAAGATGGTTCTACTACCGGAGATTCCTCGGCCGCAGTTTCGATGACCGCGGGTTCCGCGACGGCGTCACCAGCAAACGCAACCGCGGGCGCCGCGTCCTGCACGACCGGATCGTCTTCTTCCACGGGTTCGGGCATGCGAACGTGTCGCGGAGGATAGTCGCTCTCGGAAGGGAACGTGGACGGCTCCAAATCGTCGTCAGAGGAGAATGCCGGCTTGTTGGCGGAATCGGCCGGGATTTCGAAATCCATAGCGTTGCGGCGCCAGTCGCTCGAGGTTGAAGCGCCGTCGAATTCGTCGTCATCATCTTCATCGGCTTCGGCGACGGGAGCCTTGGCGACGCCTGCAGCTTCGGTGGGTTCGTCGTCCAGAGCGCGCACGCCTTTTCCGAATCCGTAAACCATCGCGGCCTCTTCGGCAGTCGGTTCTGGAAAATCCGGCAGCGGCTTGGGTTCGGCTCTGGCGGGAATTTCGAGTTGCGCCACGGGCTCCGGAAGAACTTCCTTGGCTTCCTTCGCCTTCGCCATTTCGGCGGCAACCTTGGGATTCTTTTCAAGCGCGGACATGACCATCGCGATCAGCGGGTCGGGAGGAACGAAGGGCTTTTTCAAAACGCCATCGGCGCCGACGCGGCGGGCTTCTTTCTCATCGAGGGGATCGAACGCGCCGACCAGAAGAATGACGGGGACGTGCGAAAAGCGTTCGTCTTTCTTTACGAATTCGCAGACTTCGTAGCCGTTGCGCACCGGCATGAAAATATCGGCGAGAACCAGGTCGGGATTCAGATCGGGCATTCGGCGCACGGCCGCTTCGCCATTGCCCACGGTAACAACTTGAATGCCGCGCTCCGCAAACGCCAGCACGACCATTTTCTGAATATTGGCGTTATCGTCGGCGACCAAAATCTTGGGCACTGGAATCCCCTGGAGGCGCGTCCAAGCGGCACTGCGCCTGCCTCTGACTACACCTATTGCAGCATTACCAGAAGGGAGCGTCAACGTACTCGAAGTACAGGGGTGCTACAGTTGTTAGCAGGGGGTAAACAGCGGATTTAGAAGGGATTCAGCTTGTGCAACCCCTTCTTTTTCTTGCTGGTGGATTCGGTGGCGGGGTCGCTCTTGGCGGCCGCGGCCGGAGTGGTCGTTGTGGAACTGGAAGATCCAGCTGCCGGTGTTGCCTGCGATGACGCTGTCGTAGCCTGTGGGGTCGCTGAGGACGTTGCGACGGCAGCTGCTGCGCCAGCAGGGGCGGCAGTGGACGACGAACTCGACGACTCAGAATTCGCGGCCGCCGGCGGATCCGCCGAAGGTTTTTCCGATGGAGACGAAGACTCCGCGGGCACGGCAGTTGCCGGTGGGTCGGCCGCCGCGGGTGCTGCAGCTTCGGAACCGCCCGCGTTGGGCGCTGCGAGAATTTGGACGCCAGTCGTTGTGGTCGGCGCATCGGTGGCTGGCGCGTCAGTGGCCGGCGCGGCGGCTGACGTAGCAGCGGCAGCCGCTGCGGCCCCGGCTGCGTCCGGAGGGTCTGTCGTTACCACAGATTCGGAGTCGGCGGTTCCGGCTCCGCCCGCGATGGGCGTATCGCCTCCCACAGCGCGAACCGAGAACGAAGGTCCGGTGGCGCCCTCACGCAAGACTTCCATAGCAGAGACGGTGTCGTCGGGCGGATTCAAATTCGGCGCGCCGGCATGCGCCGCAGCGGAAACGTCCGGGCCACTCTTCAGCATCCCCATCGGAAGCTTCAGCACGGCCAGCTCGTGGTGCTGCTTGGCGTACAGCTGCTGCTGCTTCATCCGCTCGATCGCGTCGGGATTCGTAGGCGGGATGGGCATGTTCATCGCCTTCAGGCGCGCTTTGGCGCCGCCCACCAGGTTCGACGCCGGGTAGTCCGACACGATGTGGTCATAACACTTGGCTGCGAGATCCGCCCAATGGTTCTTGTCGTCCTCGTTCTTCGATACTTGTTTTGCGCGCTGGTAAACGTCTCCCAGCATCCATAGCGCGTCGTCGCTCTGGCTGAAAAGCGGGTATCGCTGCGTAACTTCCACCAGGCGGGCTGCGGATGCGCGATAGTCCTTCTTGAGGTAATAAAACTGCGCAATCCCAAATTCACCGCCAGCCAGAACTTCCTGCACGTCGCGCATGCTTTGCTCGGCCTGAGGCACGAACGGGCTCTGCGGGTATTTCATCAGGAACGTCCGAAATTCGTCTTCAGCTGCCTCGGCGTGGCTGTTGTCGCGGTCGGCTTTTTCCATCAACTTGTAATGCGCCATGCCCACTTGCATTTGCGCATAGGCGGCTTCGTCCAGAAATGGGAAAAATACGATGAAATTCTTATATTCCTCGATCGCCTGGGTGAGGCTGGAGGTGCCGCCTTCCTTGTAGAACGAGTCGGCGACGCCGAGCTTGGCTTTGGCGAGGTACTCGCTGTCCGGATAAGTGTTAATCAGAGTCTGAAAATCGAGACGCGCCTCGATGAACTTCGAGTGCTTGACGGCCAGCATCGCCCGGTCGTACAGGACCTTATCGGGCTCGGCCGATTGCGTCGTATCGTCCTTCTTCGCTGGTGTTGGCTTGACCTTGGTAATTTTGGGCTTTGATTGGCTGTACGCGGTCGCGCACATGGATCCGGCAAGCGAGAGGGCTATGCCGGCAATCAGGAGATGACGCTTCTTCATAAGCACTCGACCCACACTCTTTCTCAAACCCGCTGACTCAGGGCTTCGGTTGCGAGTTTACGAATTTGCCGCACAGCAGCTGCCGGATCGGGGGTGTGGAAGATCGAAGTCCCAGCGACGAACGTGTTCGCTCCGGCCTGGGCCAACTCGGCCGTGTTTTCCGCGTCCACGCCGCCGTCAACCTCAATCCGGAAGGCGCCATTATAGCGCGCACGCCACTGATTCAACTGCCGAATTTTCTCGAACGCCCCGGGGATGAATTTCTGCCCCCCAAACCCCGGATTGACGGACATGACCAGGACCGTATCCACCTTATCAAGAACGTCCGTAAGAGTCGCGACCGGCGTCGCCGGGTTAATCACCACGCCCGCTTCAGCTCCGAACTCTCGAATCATGGTGAGCGCGCGATCCAGATGCACGGTCGCTTCCTGGTGAATCAAGACACGGTTGGCGCCTGCCTGCACAAACCGCTCGATAAACTCCTCGGGCCGCTCGATCATCAGATGCACGTCGAGGGGCAGGCGGGTTGCCTTGTGCAGCGACTCGACGACCGGGATGCCGATCGAGATATTGGGCACGAAATGGCCGTCCATCACGTCCACATGGATCACGTCTGCCCCGCCCTGTTCCACGGCCTTGACGTCCTCACCCAGCTTGGCGAAGTTGGAGGACAGAATGGAGGGCGCGATTTCGATTTTTGCGTATGCCATGGCGAACCCGGGGATTCTAGCACAGCCCGAAACCAGGGGCTCGGATGCGATTTTTACTCAGCAACCTGCAATTCGATGGTCGAAGCGGAGTCAACTCGCTGTCCGCGCGCCGGCGTCTGACCCACCACCGTTCCGGCCGCTGAATCCGCAGCCGGTTGGGGAGTGAGCTTCGAAAGCCGCAATCCGGCCGAGCCCAATTTCGACTGCGCCTCTCCGATCGAGAGGCCTGTCAGTTCTGGCATCACGTAGGCGGCCGGGCGAGGCCCAAGAGAAACCAGCAGGTCAACGTGCGGACCTGTGACGTCTGTATTGCCCGGCGCGGGGTCTTGCTCCGTCACCGTGCCGGCCGCCGCGTCGCCGGGCAGGTAGGCGCTCGACACTTCGCCGAGTTGCATTCCGCCACGGAGGAGTTCCACCTGCGCGGCACGAAGGCTGCGGTCCAGGAGCTGCGGAATTTGTACTTTCTGAGGACCCAGGCTGAGGACCACGTGTGCGCTCTGCCCCGTTTTCACACGCATGCTGGGCGGAGGGCTCTGGCGCACCACGGTGTCCACGGGAAGATTGCTGAAAATTCGATCTTCAACCTTCATGCCCACGCCGCGACCGTGCAGGACTTGTTGCGCCGTTAGGGCTTTCTTGCCGACGATATCCGGCATGGCCACCTCGCGGCCCTGTACGGCGAAGCGCATCGCCGTAAGCGCGCTTAGAAAAGCGACGGACGACAGAATGAACAGCAACACAGCCATCCGGAAGATCCACTGCAGGCGCTCTCGCAGCACCATTCGCTCACCCCTTCCGCGATGAGCCTAGCACGACTAGCCGGACGAGCACGAGCCGTGCGACTAAAAGCTAAAGCGTGCAGCGAGCTGAATGATGCGCTCGCGTTCGTCGCCGGGAACGCCCGTGTTCGTGATCTGGCCGAATGTGCCGCCCGGGCCGATATCGGTTGGGTTCGTATCCGGATTCGCAAACTCGGCATGATTGAACAAATTGAAGAAATCTCCGCGTATCTCGAGCTTCAGCCTTTCGGTGATGGTCGTTGTTTTTGACAGAGACAAATCCAGATTCACGAGACCCGGCCCGCGGATGGAGTTGCGGCGATACGTCCCGTAGGTGCGAAGCGCGGGGCAGTTGACCGCCTGCGCATCCGATGGGAACGTACCCGCCGGCTCAGTCGCGAGCTCGCTGCAATCCCCAATTGTGTCAGAACTCTGGTTGACGTTGAAGCTCGTCGGGTTGAACCAATAATTCCCGCAGAGATTCGGGTTACCCGGCAACAATTGGCATGACTCCAGTGATGTGCCGTTGACCGCACGCTGCTTTCCGGGATCGAACGTATTGAGCGGGCCGATGACATTGCCGTTAACTACGATGGCGTCTCCTGCGCCAGAGGGACCCTCGGCAAAGGACGACCCGGTGTCATTGGGAAGATCCGCAAATACGTTGAGCGGGAACCCGGTTCTCCACGTGAGAATTGGGAAAAGAGTCCATCCCTGAGTCAGTCGCTTCGGAGCGGATGACCACGCGCGGTCGAACGGAAGATCCCAGCCGCCGCTGAGGCTGACCCGGTTGCGAACGTCCGTATCACCCGATGCCCTTAGGAGTTCGGGATCATAAGACGATACCTGGTCGCTTCGCTGGCGGAAGCCGGATGCGTTATCAATGGCATGGCTCCAGGTATAGGCGACGATAAAGTAGACGGCGCCAAGTCGCGTATCTCCCATGCGCTTCGTCAGGCTTGTCGTCAGAGCGTTGTAATTGGCATCCACGATATTTCTGAACTCGTCGAGCGCTGCGAACGTGCACCCGGCTCCCTCGGAATTCCCGGCGTTCGCGTCAGGACAGGAGCTGTTCCCGGGTGTGAGATTGAGGACCCGGTCCGTGGTGCCCAACACGAAAGGATTGATGTCCTGCAGTGCTGTGAGGCCATGCGAGCTGCTACCTACGTAGTCCACTTCGAAGGCAACGCTCGATGCAATTTCGTGTTGAAGGCTCAAATTATATTGATAGGTGTATGGGGTTTTCAAATGCGGGTCCACGAAGAAAAGTTGCGATCCGAACGGCAGTGAACTGGGATTGGAAAAGTAAACGGTACCGTTCAGCTGCGGCACAGATGGGAATGTATTCGTCGTGCAAGTTGAATCGAAGGGATCTGAGAAATAAGTTACGATCTGGGCCGGTTGATTGGATGCTCCGCAGGAGTTCCCGGTCAAGCTCGTTGGGAACCCGAAATTCGCCAGACTGAAGAACGGCGGCTGTCCATTGAACTGAAAATTATCCTCGGCCTTCAGGATGTCGTAGAAAATTCCGAATCCACCGCGAATGCTGGTTTTGCCGGCGCCGTCCGGATTCCAGGCGAAGCCAATGCGCGGCGCCCAATTGTGCGTGTCCGGAAAATTGACGCCGTTTGGCGCGCCTTTATCGCCGGGGAAAACCAATCCCAAGGGCGCATTCGGAAAGCGGCTGGACTGGAGGCCGGGGACGATGGAAAACGTGCGGCCTTCGGTGTCGGACTTCGGGCTGTTGTATTCGTAGCGTATGCCCAGAGTCAGCGTCAGTTTTTTCGTCGCGTGCCATTCGTCCTGGAAGAATCCGTCGAAGGACTTGGTGCGAATGTCGGAAGGAGCGGCCGCGCCCTGCAGGTAGTCGGTCGGGGCGCCCAGCAGAAAGTCGGCGAAGCTGTTGCCCGTCAGAGTGCCGTCGAAGTCGAAAAGACCGTTGGTGATAAAGTCAAACAGCTGGTTATTTTGGTAAGCGGAAACGCCGCCGCCCATCTTCCAGTTGTGCTTCCCGCGAATCCAGGTGAGAGCGTCAGACACCCCGAAGGTGTTGTTGGCCAGTGATGATGGGCCACCGTACGTATAACCGACGGACGTTGCCGAGTCATTGATGTCGAAGAGCGGTGGACCGGTCGAATTGTCCGGTGTCAAATTCGTGAACCCAAGTGCTTTGGCGGTGAACTGGGCGTTCGAACCAACCGGGACGCCTTGCAGCTGAAACACGCGTTGGGTGCCGAATCGCAATTCATTCAGCATATTCGCGGAAATCGTTCGCGTGTACGCCAGATTCACGAAGTAGTCGTTCGTATTGATCGTGACTCCAAATCCCGGCACGTTTGCGAAGGGTACGAGGTTCGACTCGGTAACGAACGGATTCAGCGTCGGATTTCGTTCACCTCCTATCGTAGCGGTGATCTGATCCTTCTGGGTGACCTGGAAGTCGAACCGCATGGTGAGTTCGTTGTCATTATTGGTTGCGGCGCCGGTCGGAGTAAGAACACCTGAGGGCGTGACGGGCAGAAGGCCCTTGGTGATGTAATTCACTGATACGGGGTTGAACTTGGTTGGGTCAAGCGCACAGGCGAACGCGGCGCAGGCCGCCGGCTGAATTGGGGCTTGAAAAAACGGGTGCGTCGGGCCCTGGACGCCGCCCGGGCCGCAGCCGCTGCCGTTTGCTTCCGTTGGGTCTTGCGTGTTTTGCCAGAAACCCGTGAGGAAGCAGGTCACGTTGGGGTCGGGGCCGCCGTTGGAGGCAGCCTGTGAGAAATCACCGTTTGCCTCTGCCGTCGTCAGCACCGGCACCTGCGATTCGGGCGGCGTCGCCAGATCCGATTGCTTTTGTCCCTGGTAGCCCACAAAAAAGAAAAAGCGATTCTTGCCGTTGATTACGTGAAGAATCGTGATTGGGCCTCCGAGCGTGCCGCCGTACTGGTTCCGTCGCAGCGGATCGCGCGGGATCGTCTGGCCGCTGATGATGCTGTCTATTCTGTTGAAATAGGAATTTGCATCCAAATCGCCGTTGCGGAGGAAGTCAAACGCACTGCCGTGCCACTGGTTGGTTCCGGATTTCGTTTGTTCAGTGATGATTCCGCCGCCGTTGCGCCCGTATTCCGCGGAATAATTGCTCTCCAGAACGCGAAACTCCTCAATCGTATCGGGATTGGGATTGAACACCACGCCGTTATCGAGCAGATTATTGTTGAGGCTGCCGTCGAGCAGGAACGTCACTGAATCCGTGCGGCCTCCGGCGATGCTGTAATTCCCGGCGCCGGTGTTATCGGGATTGGATTCCGTCACGCCGGGTGCCAAGAGAGCCAGATTGAGCACGTTTCGGCCGTTGAGAGGCGCTTGCTGGATCGCTTCGCCCTGTATGGTAGTGCCCACCGTGGCATTCACGGTTTCCACTCGCGAGGACTGCGCCTCGACGGTGACGGTTTGATTGACCGCGCCCAGGGTCAGCGTAACGTCAAATCGCAGCGATTGGTTAATCTCCAGCTTGTTTTCTTGCGTGACAGCTTTATTGAAGCCTTCGTGCTCGACCGTCACGCTGTAGGGCCCGATGGGAAGATTCAACACCTCAAACGAGCCGTCTTCGCGTGTGGTGGTACCGCTGCTCTGCCGGGTGGCCGTGTTTGTAACCGTCACTTTGGCGCCCGGTACGGCCGCTCCCTGCTGATCGGCGACGCTGCCAATCACGCGTCCAGTCGTATTCTGCGCCGATATTTGCATGGCAAACGCTGATAGGAATCCGAAAATACATAGACATCCGAATAATTGAACGGCTCGTTTCATGTCCCGGCCTCCTAAACGCTTTGCAATTCAACAAAGCGCTTACCCAGTAATTGGAGTAGGCGCGCGTCTATCGGGTATAGAAGCACGACGATAGCCAGATAATTTTCAGGCGATGAATACGGCGGGCAAACGAATGATGCGCGGTAGCGTCTAAATCCTCTCCAACAACGATGCGAAGAATCCGTCGGTGCGATGCGCTGAAGGTGAAGTTCGGAAATACCCGTCCGTGGTGAATAGCGTTGAGGCATCCACTCCCGGCGAAAGATACGTCTTAAGCGTTCGCGCGACTTCGCTTGCTGGCACCCGACGGATCGCCGGTGTGTTCCGCAGGACTGCCGCGACGACGTCTTCGTTTTCTTCCGGCTCGATCGAGCAGGTCGAATACACGAGCCTGCCGCCGCTGGCCAGATGCGCGAGCGCCATCCTCAGCATCTGCGATTGTTGTTCGCGCGATTCCGCGAGCTGCTCCGGGCGCAGCCGCCAGCGAATTTCCGGATGGCGCGCGAGCGTGCCCGTGCCGGAACACGGAGCGTCCACCAGAATCCGGTCGAACTCGCCGCGGAAAGGAAGCGATTGCGCGGCGTCGAGTTCGACCAGTTGCGCGCCCGCGAGGCCCAGCCGCTTGAACTGCGTTTGCATCGCTTTCAGACGATGCGCATGGCGATCTGATGCCACGACGACGCCTTTCTTCCCGGCAGCGCGAATCAGTGCGGGCGTTTTGCCCCCGGGCGCGGCGCACAAATCGAGCACGCGATCACCGGCGCAAACTCCGAGAAGCAGCGGGATGGCCTGTGACGCTTCGTCCTGAATTGAAATCTGGCCTGCGCGAAACGCTTCCGCGCCCGCCGGGCTGCCTCCGCTCACGGCGAATGCCGCGCTCAATAGTTGACCTGGCTCGATGCGCATTCCTGCCGATTCAAGCCCGCGAATGATTTCATCGCGCCTGGCGGCGTCGTGCACCGCGCAACTCAGTCGGGGAGCGCGATTATTTGCTTCGAGCAACGCAGCCGTAGCCGTTTCGCCCAGCTGCGATAGCCATCGCTCGACCATCCACGTGGGGTGCGAGTGCAGAATCCCGAGCCGTTCGGCTGGAGGGATGTTAGCCGGCAGATACTTCTCGGCCGGCGACTTCGCGTCCGACGCAATTTTGCGCAGGACCGCATTCACAAGCGATGCCGCGGATGTTTTGCGCGCCTTCTTCACCAGTTCAACCGATTCATTCACCGCAGCGCGCGCCGGAATTTTTTCCAGGAATCGAAGCTGGTAGGCTCCCATCCGAAGCGCGATCGCAACCGCCAAATCAAGGCGCTCGACCGGTTTCTTGAGCTGACGCTCGAGCAGAAAATCCAACAGGCGTCGCCAGCGCAAGACGCCCATCGTGATTTCAGTCGCGAGCGCTGCGTCCGCCGGCATGATGCTCGCCCGAAGTTCGGCGTGCAGCACGTCGCTTGCGTACGCGCCCTCCGCTTCGACGCGACGAAGAACCTCGAACGCAATTTGTCTGGATGGGGAAACGGCCATGGTTCGGTTCTACGCGCCGAAGCGCTCGCCCGGCTTGATGCGCGCCCCGATCATGAATTCTCCGTCGGTGACGCGCTTGCGGCCTTCGAGCTGGAGATGTTCGACGTGCAAGACGGTGCTGGCGCCGCAGATTACCAGCAGCCCATCTTCTTTCGTCGGCAGTATCACGCCGGGTGTGCCGCCCGCCGAGATCGGCTTGAGAGGCTTGCCCCAAATCTGGCAAATTTTTCCGCGAAAGGTAGTAAACGCGCCGGGCCACGGTTGCAGGCCGCGAATGCGGTTGTATATTTTGAATGCGCTCATCCACCAGTCAATTCGCCCGTCTTCCTTCTTGAGGATGGGCGCAAGCGACGCTTGAGAATTGTCCTGCGGCGTTGGCGCGATCTCGCCGCTGTCGAGCTTCCGAAGCGTCTCGACGATCAACGGCCCGCCCGATTCGGCGAGCTGGGCAGTCAACTCCGGCGCGGTCTCGTCCGCGCCGATCCCGGTCTGATATTTCAGCAGCATCGGTCCGGTGTCGAGCCCCGCATCAATCAGCATGGTCGTGAGGCCGGTGACCTTCTCGCCGTTCGCGATCGCCCAGTTAATTGGCGCGGCGCCGCGATATTTCGGCAGCAGTGAAGCGTGCAGGTTTACCCAGCCGAGGCGCGGAATATCAATCAGCCGCTGGGAGATAATCTGCCCGTACGCGATGATGACGACCACGTCCGGTGCGAGCCGCTTGAAATATTCGTACCCCTCGTCCGATTTGATTTTCTCGGGCTGGAAAACGGGAATCCCGGCAGCGACCGCCGCAGTTTTCACGGGCGAGCCGTGCATTTCCTGGCTCCTGCCCCGCGGACGGTCCGGCTGCGTAACGACTCCGCCAATTTCGAAATCCGATTCCGCGATCAGCCGCTGCAACGATGGAACGGCGAAAGCGGGCGTGCCGCAGAAGACGATTCGTAGCGCCACGGCGCGCCTACCAGTCGCCGGCTTTTTTCAATTTGCGGATTTTCCGCTTGATCAGGTCCCGCTTCAGCATGCTGAGGTGCGTGATGAAGAGAATTCCATTGAGATGATCGATCTCGTGGCAGAAAGCGCGCGCCAGCAATCCCTCGCCGCGCATTTCGAATTCTTTGCCCGAAATGTCCTGCGCGCGCACGGTCACATACTGAGGCCGCGCGACGTGACCTCGAAATCCGGGCACCGAAAGGCAGCCTTCTTCTTCGCGTTGCTCTCCTTCGGCATGAATGATTTCCGGGTTCGCGCAAACAATTTTGGCTTCCACATTTTTTCCGTTGCTCACGTCAATCACGGCCACGCGCCGGCTGGTACCGATCTGCGGCGCAGCCAGGCCCACGCCATTCGCCGCGTACATGGATTCAAACATGTCCGCGACGAGCGTCTGGAATTCCGCGTCGAATGTTTCCACTCGTTTTGCGGGCGTTTCCAGCACCGGGTCGCCGTATTTCACAATGGGATGGATCATCGCGCTTTTTCTCGCCGAGCTTCCTAAAACCAGGTTCCTAGAACGAGTTTCCTAAAAATTGTCCAGTTGCCGCTGATATCCGTCGAAATTCCTGCGAGTTTCCTCGAGAGAATCCCCGCCGAACTTTTCCATGAACGCTCCCGCCAATATCAGCGCCACCATGGCCTCGCCGGCCACGCCGCCCGCCGGCACAACGCACACGTCGGAACGCTCGTATGCCGCCTTGACCACTTCTTTCGTGTTCATGTCGGCCGTCAGCAGCGCCCGCCGCAGCGTCGAGATCGGTTTCAGATATCCCCGCACCACCACGTCCTGTCCGTTCGTGATGCCGCCCTCGAGTCCTCCGGCGCGATTCGACGAACGGTCGAACCGTTTCCGCGTTGCGTCGTAGCTGATTTCGTCCTGCACTTCCGCGCCATAGCTTCCTGAATTCGTGACGCCGGTGCCGAGTTCGACAGCTTTCACCGCTTGAATGGACATAATCGCCTGCGCCAGCCTCGCATCGAGCTTTTCGTCCCATTGCACGTGCGTTCCAAGCCCCGGCGGAAGCCCGCGCGCGACCACTTCGAAAATTCCGCCGACTGAATCGCCTGCGCGCAGCACATGATCCACTTCGGCTTTCATCCGCGCTTCGGTCGCAGGGTCAACGCAGCGCAAAGGCGATTCCAGATTCTCGCAGATCGCCACAATTTCTTCCCAGGTCGCCGCGCGCTCCACGCGCACGTGGCCCACCGCGATCGTGTGGCTCAGAATCGTGACGCCGAATTCGCGCAGCAGCGACTTGGCCAGCGCACCAACAGCCACGCGCGCGGCGGTTTCGCGGGCGGAGGCGCGCTCGAGCACGTACCGCGCATCGTGAAAATTAAATTTTTGTGCGCCCGCCAGATCCGCGTGGCCGGGCCGGGGCGCTGTCAGGCGGCGCTGCGCGTCGTCCGCGCCTTCGCTATCCTCGACGGGCATGGCCTTCTCCCAATTTTTCCAGTCGCGGTTTTCGATGCGCAGCGCGATGGGCGCGCCGATCGTCTTCCCATGGCGCACGCCGGCGAGGAAGTCGGCCTGATCCTTCTCGATCCGCTGGCGTCCGCCGCGCCCGTAGCCTAATTGACGGCGATGCAGCTCGCGGCCGATGAAATCGAGGTCCACCGGTATGCCGGCGGGCAAGCCGGAAATCCACGCGACGAGCGCCTGCCCGTGGGACTCTCCGGCGGTGACAAATCGCAGCATGTTGGGTGAAGCCGTGCCTTTCAGGACAGACGAAGGATTCTACCGGACGCACTCGCGCCCGTAAAGGCCGCGCGATCTGCGATGTGCAGCCGAATTGTCGCTCGTGCTCAGTTCGCTGCGAGGGAGTGCGTCAGTTTGAAGCGGTCATCCGTGGTCACTTGTCCGATAGCGCGCTAGTCGGGAATCGGGCCCTGTTCGACGTCTTTAGCGGGACCGTTGCCTCACCCGCGCACTTGGCCGTAATACTCAAAATGAAACTCTGATCGGCTAGTGCAGCAGGCGAGGCAAAATATCGGAGATAAAATCCACCAAAAAGTGGGCCAACATATTCGCGTTTAAATCCCGCCGCCATTGATACATCGCTGCCAAAATCGCTCCCAATAGCAACGCCAGAAGTACGCCGATCCTGCCCAGGGAGTAGTGTCCGGAGCAGAATATGATCAGCGGCAATAGAAATACCCAAACGCGGCCGAGACCCGCTTCCTTCAGTTTTTCCATCGCGTACCCGCGGTAGCAGATTTCCTCGACGGTCGCCGCCCGCAAAACATTAAGAAACACCAGCCACGTCGGGAGAAGATCGAACCCGGTGCCGGCAGCCTCGCCGTGGTAGCCGGTGAAGTGCACGACCGTTCCGGCAGCCGCGAAACACATGGCCGCGGTCAGCACCCCCCAGCACAAGGTTTTCCACCAAACCGAAGTGCCGATGCCGATTGCGGACAGCGGGCGATTCTCCCCGATCCGTACGAGCAGGAGCAGGGAAATCGCCAAGGCAAAGTAGCAGCATTCACGCGCCAGAATCACATGCGGTGCCCGCGGATGAGCACTGAAATGCAAGAACGCTCCGCGAATCAGGAGCATTCCAAAAAGTGAGAGAAACAATCCGAACCACGCCGGTCTTCTGCGCTGTGGCGCCGTGACGCTCGCGGTTCCCATGCTTCGTTCTCCTCTACAGTGTCCAGACGGGGATCGCTACTCAGCTCAGGTGGCCCGAAGCTCGAGAACCAAACCGCTGGAAGCTATCACAACCTGAATCTCCTGAGCGAGTGGAAACTAAATCCCTGCGCCATCACCTCGCCTTTACATTCTTTCCCCGCGATAGCGCAGCGTTCGCGCAGGGAACTCGCGGAAGCCCCCATCCGCACCGATGTTTGCTTGACGCGCCGCGCAGCGGACGTTACGCTCTCGAAGACTCGGCTGGACCACGGCAGCCGCTTCGCACACGATGCCAGATACCACCGAAGCTCCATCGCTCCCATCCGTTTTAGGTGACGTCGCAAAACGGTTCGTCTTCGCCGTACAGGACTATTCGCTTCTCTCCGCGCAATCCATCCGGAACTTGCTGAGCCCCCCGCAGTATTGGGCCGACACGCTGGAGCAGATGGACCTGATCGGCGTCGGTTCGCTGCCGATCATCATCGCTGCTGCGCTTTCGATCGGCGGCGTGATGGTTATAAACACGGCTTCGGAATTTCAGCGCTTCGGTGAGACGGCGTTGACCGGCGAGGCGGTGTCACTCGCGCTGGTTCGCGAATTGGGGCCGGCCATCACCGCGCTGCTGGTCGCCGGCCGGAATGCGTCCGGCATGGCTTCCGAGCTTGGCTCGATGGTCGTCACCGAACAGGTGGACGCGATGCGGGCGCTCGGCACCGATCCCGTCCGCAAGTTGATGACGCCGCGCGTGGTGGCCGTCGTTCTCACCGTGCCGCTGCTCGTAGCCGTCTTCGATCTCGTCGGGCTTTGCGGAGGGTTCGTCGTCGCCTGGTTCACGCTGCGGCTCGGCGCCGTGCAGTTCTGGACCACCGCCATCAAGTCGCTCGACTTTGGCGATCTGGTGCAGGGATTCGTGAAGCCCGTCGTCTTTGCGTTCATCATCGCAACCATCGGCTGCTACCAGGGTCTCCGCGTAACCGGCGGAACGCAGGGAGTCGGTCGCGCCACCACAACCGCCGTGGTCGTTTCTTCCGTGATGGTCCTCGTCTCTGACCTGTTCCTCGCGAAACTGCTGCTGTACCTCTTCAAGTAAAGCCGCATCGCTTCGAACACAGGCTTCTCGATCCGCTCGGTCCAGCCGCACATTAAGAAAACAAGAAAAAGACGGCCTTCAGCCCGCGAGGCGGCATTTCCGTCTATAATTTGCGCATGGTGCGCCCCGACCGCACGTCATTCATGCTCGACGCAGAGACGATGGTTCCGGGCGAACCATTCATCGAGTTCAAGGACGTCCGTATCGGCTTCGATGAAGGCGACGTCCTGCGCGGAATCTCGTTCGACGTCTCTCCTGGCGAAACCAAAGTGATCCTCGGGGAAAGCGGCGCCGGAAAAACGCTGATCATGAAGCTTGCGGCCGGCTTGTTGCGCGCGGACTCAGGCCGCGTCTCGGTGATGGGCCAGAACATCGGCGAGATGTCCGAGGACGCATTGCTCGATTTCCGCCGGCATCTTGGATTCGTGTTTCAGGAAGGCGCGCTTTTCGATTCGATGGACGTCGCGGAAAACGTCGCCTTTCGCCTGCGCGAAGAACACGTGGCCGACGAAGAGGTTGACCAGCGCGTGCGCGAGGCGCTGCGATTCGTCGAGCTCGAAAACGCCCTCAATAAATTTCCCGCTGAGCTTTCCGGCGGCATGCGCCGGCGCGTGTCCATCGCCCGCGCGCTGGTGGATAAGCCACCGCTCGTATTTTACGACTCGCCGACCGCGGGGCTCGATCCCGTCACTTCGCAGACGATCATCACGCTGATCCTGCGCGGCCGCGATTTGCAGGGCGTGACGTCGTTGCTGGCCACCCATCGCGTGCAGGACGCATTCGGCCTGGCGCACTACCGCTTCGACCCTGCGGCCAAACGCGTGGTGCCATCGGGAGGCGGCGATGGCACGGCATCGAACGCGCCGAAATCAGCGAATGGCCATCCAGCCCCGACGAATGTGCTCGTCCTGCGCGAGGGCGAAGTCTATTTCGAAGGCTCGACCGACGACGTTCTGCACTCGTCCGACGAATATCTCAAAAAGTTTCTGGCTTCCGCCGAATAGTTACGGCACTCGCAGTTTCTGAGGAGGAAAAGCAATGGCGCAACGAAAGCAACTGACGTGGGCTGAGCTGCGGGTGGGCGTTTTCGTGCTTGCCGGGCTGTTCATTCTGATGATCGCGATTTTCTACGTTACCGGCGCGAGTTTTCTGGGGCCGAAATATAAGCTCATCACCTACCTGCCGGAAGTGGACGGCCTCAACACCGGCGCGCCAGTCGCGCTCGATGGCGTCGAAATCGGCAACGTGCAATCCATCACGTTGACGCCGCACCCCACCAGCCGCGACCAGAGCATCACGCTTGTGCTGCGGATTGACAGCAAGTACAAGGACCAGATTCGCCTCGACCCCTCCGATCCCGCGAAAAGCTCGTCCGCGAGCCTGGTGACACAGGGGCTGCTCGGCGATCGTTACGTCAGCATCACGCGCGGTCTCTCCGGCAGTGAGATTCCTCCGGGCGGCGTGGTGCCCGGCATCGAAGAAGCCGCGATGAAGCAGATGGTCGAGCGCGGCGCCGACCTGATGGAAAACCTCGGCGCGCTGACCACGGACATTCACGCCATCGTTGATCAGGTGCAGAAAGGCCGCGGGACGATCGGCAAACTGCTCGCTGATCAGGAACTCTACAACCATCTGAACGCTACCGCCGCGAAGTTCGATGCCATGGCGTCGAATGTTCAGGCCGGGCAGGGAACTCTAGGTAAGCTCGTCACGTCCGATGAGCTTTATACGAAGGTGAATTCGACCGTCGGCAACCTCAACGACGTCGTTGGCGCGGTGAAGGAGCAGAAGGGCACGATCGGCAAGTTGGTCTATGATCCCGCGGCGTACGACAGCATCAAGGGTCTGGCCGATAAAGGTAACGCGCTGCTCGGCGACGTGCGCGATGGCAAAGGCACGCTCGGAAAACTCGCCACCGACGACACGCTCTTCACGAATATGAAAGACGCGAGCGCCAACGTCCGCGACGCCTCCGCGAAACTCAATTCCAATCAGGGCACGATGGGAAAATTCTTCTCCGATCCGGCCTTGTACGACAACATGACCGGGCTGACCGGCGATCTGCGCTTGCTTATCGGCGATTTCCGGCAGAACCCGAAAAAATTCCTGCACATCAAAATCGGGATTTTCTAACGTTATCGCACGTCAGCAATGGTAATGAGAGCGCCTCCCTGTATCGAGAGGCGCTCTCAGGTTTTGTAGCGTAACGCGTTTCAAGTTTCCTCCGCTGCGGCGAGCGCCATCTGCACTTCACGCTCGGCTCGGAAGTCCGTGCACTCCCGCACAGGAAAGACGATCTCTCGCGGAGGAAACGCGTAGCCGCAGAGGATCAGCTCTTCGTGCTTCTCGTATCCGCGCACGACGTGCGAGAAGACACACGCAGTGCACAGCGTCTTTCGCACGACGACGGGCGTCGCCCTCAGTTTCAGCGTGATCATCTGAGATCCTCCTTTCCGCGCGGTCACCCGAAGAAAAAGACAATGCCCCACTCGTAGCGCGAGATACGTGATCGCAAGCGCCATAAGTTGCGGCGGCATTGGAACACTCCGAAAAAAAGAATTTTCCCGAGCGCCGGGCCGAGGCGGGACCCCGGCCACGCGACTGGCTAGCACCTGTTGCGTCGCGCACCGTGAGTCCCCGCACCGAGAGGTATACCCCGGCCAGGACGTTCGAGAACTTGTTGCCGGCCGATTTCGCTCATCCCTTCACGCATACCACCTGATGCAGGGTATGCACGATTTCGACCAGATCGGCCTGCGCCACCATCACATCTTCGATGGACTTGTACGCAGCCGGCGTTTCGTCAATCACATCCGCATCCTTGCGGCACTCGATGCCCGCCGTCATGCGTTCGTGATCCTTGATGGAAAATCGCCGCTTCGCTTCCGTGCGCGACATCGCACGGCCCGCGCCGTGGCTGCAGCTCGTGAAACTTTCCGCATTTCCCTTGCCTCGAACGATGTAGGAACGCGCTCCCATGCTGCCGGGAATGATTCCCATATCGCCCACACGCGCGCGTACGGCGCCCTTCCGCGTCACCAGAACGTTTTCGCCGTAGTGATTTTCGCGGGCCACGTAGTTGTGGTGGCAATTGATCGCCTTCAGCTCGGCCGCGAACGGACGAACCTCCCCGCAACCGCGGACGGCGCCCACGATCTGCTCCATCATCAGCTGGCGATTCCAGCGGGCGAAATCCTGCGCCCACTCGACGGCCTCGACGTAGTCCTTGAAATGCTCCGAGCCGTCCGGGAAATACGCCAGATCCCGGTCGGGCAGGTGAATGAACAGCCGCTCCATATCCTTCCGAGCGATTTCAATGAAGTAGCTGCCCATTCGATTGCCCACGCCGCGCGATCCGCTGTGCAGCATGAACCAGACCGAGTCCGCTTCGTCCAGGCACACTTCGATGAAGTGATTGCCCGTGCCGAGCGTCCCGAGATGGTTCGCGTGATTCCCGCGATCCAGCTTCGGATGTTTTTCGAGAATCGCGTCGTAGCGCGGCTTCAGCTCCGCCCATACGTCCATGTTGTGCGCGGGGATGTTCGCCCACGCGCCGCGGTCGCCCCGTCCGCCGTGCATCGTGCGGCCGTGCGGCACAGCCTTCTCGATCGCCGTGCGAATCCCCTTGAGATTCTCGGGGAGATCGCCGGCGTGCAGGTCGGTCTGCACGGCCATCATGCCGCAGCCGATATCCACTCCGACGGCCGCCGGAATGATCGCGCCCTTGGTGGGGATCACGCTGCCCACGGTCGCACCGATTCCCCAGTGCACGTCCGGCATGGCCGCGACCCATTTGAAAATGAACGGAAGCTGAGCCACGTTGAGCAGCTGCTGCCGCGCCTGCGCTTCCAGAGGCACACCCTTCGTCCACGCCTTGATCGGCACGCCGGTCTCGGCAACGATTACGTTGTAGCCCGTTTCGATCATTCCCTTTCTCCTCTCCAGCTTTCGCTTCGTGCGAAGCTTCATGACTGGCCTCGAGGCGCGGGACCAGCCCCGCCCCGCGCCTCCAACGCCGTTTCGCCGCGCGTGCTTGCTGCTTTTCGCTCTGGCGGAAGACTACTCTTCGTCATCATCAAGAGTCAGCTCGATCTCGCGGTTTTCGTCCGTAAGTTCGCTCGCATGCACGAATCCTGCCGTGCGCTTCGGGCCACGAGGCGCCAGAACCCATGCCATCTGGTTCATCTCGTAAAGACTCTGGCGGTTCTTGTCGCGGTAGCTGGTGCATTCGCGCACACGAAATCGCACGCGGCGATCGAAGCTATTCGCCGTGCACAGCACGAATTCCTCGCTCAAGCGATAACCCCGCTCGATGTGTGCGTTCGTACATGTTTCGCACAGCGACGGGCCGTGCATCGGCGTGCCGTTTTTCACGTGGATGCCCATGGCATCACCTTTCTAAGGGACGCGGAATGCGTCCCGGATGGCGCGCCGCGAAAAAAGGCGCGCGATGAATATGGAACGGCTCGAAACTTGGGCTAATTGCGTGGCAAACGATTGAGCTGCAAAGGGTTACTGCTTTGCGGGACCGGAGCTAAGTCGGCCACAATCCCGGCGCAGCGTCTGTGGCGCTTGCCATGGCAACGAATTGTGTTTGTCAAATATGGTCATGCCGATTCTCTCCAGCGTGCGGAATCTTAAACGAGAGCGATGAGTGAATCAAGAGTAAATGTGCGAACGGCGAAAAATAAAGTTGAATGGTTTTCCAGCACGGGCGAACTGCGAATTCGGGCGGCCGGCAGCGTGGGTTCACGACTCTTTTTCCACAGGCGAGAATTGGAGAGCCATTTCCTTGATGCGGCGGAGGTCGAGCTTGCCGGTGCCGAGGTGCGGCAGCTCCTCGACGAAGAAAAACTGGTTCGGGCGCGGCGTCCAAAGATTCGGCAGGCCCGATTCGCCGAGCCGATCGAGCACGGGTTGCAATTCCGCCGGCGGCAGCGTATGCAACACGACCAGCCGCTCGCCCTTTTTCCCGTCGGGCACGGCGGTGACGACGAATCGCTGGTCGGTGGCGCCCGCGAGCTCATGCAGCTGTTCTTCCACTTTTATGTGCGGCACCATCTCGCCGCCGATTTTGCTGAACCGGCTCAGGCGATCCGTGATGGTCAGGAATCCGTCTTCGTCTTCCGCAGCAATGTCGCCCGTGACGTACCAGCCATCCCGCAAGACTTCCGCGGTTTTCTCGGGCTTCCCGAGATAGCCCGTCATTACGTTGGGCCCGCGCACCAGCAACAGACCCGCCGCGCCGGCCGCGACCGGCTCGTACGAGTCCGGGTCCACGATGCGCACGCTGACGCCCGGAAGCGGGTGCCCGATGCGCCCGCGCTTCGCTCCGACCTGCCGAAAACCGGGCGCGCGAAAGTCGTGCGTGTTCACAGAGACCACGGGCGCGCACTCCGTGGCGCCGTATCCTTCGAGCGGACGGATGCCGAAGCGGTCCTCGAAGGCAAGCGCCAGGCGCTCGGGCAATTTTTCCGCGCCGACCACGACGTATTCCAGGCTGCCGAAATCCTCGGGCGAACAGCGCCGTGCGTACGATTGCAGGAAAGTTGGCGTGGACATCAGGAAAGTCACGCGATAGTCGCGGACGATTTCGCTGATCGCCGCGAGATCGAGAGGGCTGGGGTGATAAACCACGCTGACGCCAAGCGCCGCCGGCAGCCACAGCGTCACAGTAAACCCAAACGAATGGAAGAATGGCAAAACGCCGAGGAGACAGTCTTTGCTGTCGAACATGAACATCTGCCCGACTTGGTCAATATTCGAACGGATGTTGCAATGCGTGAGCATCACTCCCTTCGGCTCGCCAGTGCTGCCGCTTGAAAAAATAATCGTGGCGAGATCGTCAAGAGTCTTGTTCTTTCCGCCGCTCAGAATTCGTTCGAGCAGGCCGCCGGGGAGAAACCACAGGAACAGCGCCGCGAGCCGCTCGCCGAAGCCGTGGCCCGCTGCCACCTCTTCGAGCAGGATCGCTTTGCCCGGAACCTTCAGCGGAATTTTATCGAGCAGCTGCCTGGTGGTGATGACCGTCTCGAGCTTGCACTGCGCGGCGCAGGACGCGAGCGATTCATCGGATGTGGTGTAATTCAAATTCACCGGGATTTTGCCCGCGAGTGTCGCCGCGAAATTCACGAGCGCGCCCGGAACCGAAGGCGGCAGCAGGATGCCGACCATTTCCTGGCCTGCCCACGTGGTGCGCAGCCTGCGCGCCAGAAAGATCGCGCTGAGCAGCGCGCCGCCCCATTTCATTCGCGGACGCCGCTTGTCCCCCATCGCGAAGCGAAAGGGATGGCGATGCGCGGTGTGAATCAGCGAGCGATGCAGGGTTCGCATGCGCGTCCGGCGGTGGGCGTAGGCATTCGTCTGTAATTCCTGCACCGCGCGGCGCACTTCGAAGGGCGTCGCCGTGGGCGGCATCGGCTTGCCGAAACTCACCGTGACGGGATAGGGAATCGAGCGCGGCAGTTTCCAGATGAATCGTCCGCGCTCGAAGCTGAAGATGCTGCCCCACACTCCATCGAGGTTTACGGGGATGATCGGCGCGTCCACGCCCTTCATGATGCGTTCCATACCGCGGCGGAACGGCAGCAGCTGGCCAATGCGAGTGATCTGGCCTTCGGCGAAAATGCAGACGACTTCGCCGCCCTTGATTGCGTTGGTGGCTTCACGGAGGGACTGGAGCATTTCACGAGGCCGAAGCTCGGAGGAAATCGGAATGGCGCGAATCATTTTCGCGAATGGCTTCACGTAGGGGAGATCGTAGATGCCCTTGAACATCAGGAAGCGGATCGGGCGGTCGGTCGAAGCGATCAGCAAGAGAGCGTCCACGAACGACATGTGGTTCGAGACGAAAAGCGCGCCGCCGGATTCGGGGATGTTGTCACGCCCCTCGACGCGAATGCGATAGATCGAGTGCGTCGCCGCCCAGAGCACGAATCGCACCAGCGAATCCGGCAGCAAGTAGATCGAATAGGCCGTGGTGACCAGCGTAAGGATCGCGCCATCGAGGAACATCACGCGGGCGGATTGATGCAATTCCACGGCAAAGACATAGTAGGCGACGGACGAGACGGAAATTCCGATCCATGAAATCAGGTTCGCGGCCGCGATCACGCCGCCCTTTTGCTCCGGACGCGGACGATGCTGGATCAGAGCGTTGACCGGCACAGCGAACAGGCCGCCCGAAAACCCGAGCAGCGCGAGATGCGCCGCGACGGCTGGAAGCGAGTGGCCCGGCAAAAAGAGCAGCGCGCCGAAAACCGTCATGCCGATGGCGCCAAGCGGAATGAGGCCATATTCGATTTTTCCTCCGGAGAGATATCCAGCGGCGATGCTCCCGAATCCGATGCCAATAGCGATTGCGGCCTGCAAATAGCTGGTGTGGCGATCGTCGGCGTGAAGCACGTCGTGGCCGTAGATCACGATTACCGTCTGGAGGAACGCGGCGAGAAAGAAGAGATACATGTTGCCGAAGACGGCCCAGGCGAGGACGCGATCGGCGACGATCGTCTTCATTTGCGAGATGAAATCGCCGAAAGCGTTCCACTGAAATTGCTTGGAAGGGTTTCCCGCGGGGACGCGCGAAATTCCCAGGCTGGTGAGCAGTCCAAAGACCGAGCACGCCAGGAAAATGAACCCGGCGATGATTTCGTGGCCGCGATACTCGTCCGCGAGAAAACCCGCGGCGGCGACGCCTGCGATTGCGGCAAGAAACGTGCCGAATTCGATGATGCCGTTGCCCCAAGAAAGTTTTGTCTCCGGCAGTAACTCGGGAAGCAGGCCGTATTTCGATGGGCCGAAGAGTGCACCTTCCGTGCTGATCAGAAATATTCCGGCGCATTCCATCGGCAGGTTGCGCATCGCGAGGCTGGCGATAAAAAACGCCATGATGGCGAATTCAAAAAGCTTCGTACCGATCGTGGCGGTGCGTTTGCTGTAGCGGTCCGCGAAGTAGCCGCCGGCCATCGAGAAAAGAATGAAGGGAATGGCGAAGAGGGCGCTGATGACCGGAACGAGGCGATCGCGGTCCGCCCGCGCGAGATTCATTCCGATGACGATGTAGATGACGAGAAACTTCAGCCCGTTTTCGTTGAAGCCCGTCTGGAATTGCGTGAGGATGAGGCTCCAGAATCCGCGGCGCCAGTTTCGGGGTGGCTGGGGGACGCGCGGGACGAAAGTTGTTGGATTATTCATCGTCGCGGGCCGGTTTCTGGCGATTTCGCGAGCTGCGAAAAGTGTGTCACTTTGTGCAGGTCGCCATCGTTTGTTTTCAGCGAGTTACACTGAAAATTACCTGGCAGGGTGTGTCGGTTCTTTGGGGCGAGAATCGGCGATTTTTCAACGCCGGCTTCCAGCGCGACGGCTCGGGCAGCGCGCATCCGATTCTCCTTTCGGCCGCGCTCGACGAAACGCGGCAGAACTACAAGCGTATCTTAAGCCGCGCGGAGCGGGACGCAAGCGTGAGGTTGTGTGGACTTTTGGTAATCGGATTCGCGAGCGGCATGGGCAGGGGAACGCGGCCTCTCAATGGAGCGTCGAGGAGTGGGCGAGGCAAGCCTCGCCCACAAACAGCGGCGGCAAGCCGCCGCACTCCACATGCGCGGAGGCATCCGGCGAGCGAGGGCGATGGATTTGATCACGCCAAGGATTTGTGCCGGGCACGATATATCGTGCCCCTACGAAGAAACGGCGATGGCGCGGCGGATGTGCGGGATGGGCAAGGGAACGCTGTTTTTCAATGGAGCGTCGAGGAGTGGGCGAGGCAAGCCTCGCCCACAAACAGCGGCGGCAAGCCGCCGCACTCCACATGCGCGGAGGCATCCGGCGAGCGAGGGCGATGGACTTGATCACGCCAAGGATTTGTGCCGGGTACGATATATCGTGCCCCTACGAAACCGGCGACGGCGGGCGAGTGAGAGCGATGGATTTGATCACGCCGAGGATTTGCGCCGGGCATCCGCCGCGGCGGACCGTGCCCTTACGAAACCGGCGGTGGCGGGCGAGGGAGGGCGATGGATTTGATCGCGCCGAGGAACTGCGCGGGCGCAGCAAGCAGCGCCCCTACCGCAAGCGACATGCGGCGCGGAGGGCTTATGCGATAACGCGGAGAGGTGACTTTGCGGGCGCGACGGCGACAGGTAACGGGCTTGCGGGAAGAGGAGTTTCGCGGCGGGCGTATTTTGTTGAGATGTAATCGTTCACCAGGGCTTGAAACGCGGCGGACAATTCGTCGTAGGTTCCTTCGAGCGTGGTGAATTTCTGGCCGTCAATGTAAACGGGACAGCGCGGAGCTTCTCCGGTGCCCGGCAAACTGATGCCGATGTTGGAGGCCTTTGATTCGCCGGGGCCGTTGACGATGCAGCCCATGACCGCGAGCTTCAGTTCCTCGACGCCTTCGTAGTTTCGCTTCCATTCCGGCATCTTGTCGCGGATGTAGCCCTGAATGCTTTCGGCGAGTTCCTGAAACGTCGAGCTGGTGGTGCGGCCGCAGCCGGGACAAGCCGTCACGCTCGGCGCGAACGTGCGCAGGCCGAGCGATTGCAGCAGCTCGCAGGCCGCATAGACTTCGTCGCGGCGGTCGCCGCCGGGCCGCGGCGTGAGAGAAACGCGAACCGTGTCGCCAATGCCTTCGTCGAGCAAGATTCCCATTGATGCGGCGGACCATACGAGTCCCTTGGCGCCCATGCCCGCTTCGGTCAGGCCGAGATGCAGGGGTTGGTCGGTCTTTTCGGCGAGATCGCGGTAGATGGCGATCAAATCTCCGGGCCGCGAAACCTTGCAGGAGATGATGATCTGGTCCTTGCGCAATCCGCATTCGAGCGCCAGCTCGGTTGATTGAAGCGCGGACAGCACCATGCATTCGTTGATGATTTCTTCGGAGGTTTTGCCGAGGTCTTTGTCCGTGTTTTCCTGCATCTTGAGCATGACGAGCTCCTGATTGAGCGAGCCGCCATTGACGCCGATGCGCACGGGTTTGCCATTGTCGCGAGCGACCTTGCAGATGGTCGCAAACTGCTCGTCGCGCCGCTGGCCGTGGCCGACGTTGCCGGGATTGATGCGGTATTTGTCGAGCGCGCGGGCGCAATCGGGATACTTCGTCAGCAGGACATGGCCGTTGTAGTGAAAATCCCCGATGACCGGAACGTCGCAGCCGGCATCGAGAAGGCGTTTCTTGATTTCGGGGAAAGCCGCGGCAGCTTCGGGCACGTTCACTGTGACGCGGACAAGCTCCGAGCCGGCCTGCGCAAGTTCGAGGCACTGCTGCGTGGTCGAGGCAACGTCCGCGGTGTCCGTATTGGTCATGGACTGCACGACGACGGGCGCGCCGCCGCCGACCTGGATCTTGCCGACCTTCACGCCAACCGTGTTGTGCCGTTTCCGCAGCATGGTGGTTCTATTGTAGCGAATCGGCGAGGGCAGGTGCTAGTGGAGTGATGCGGGATTAGCCACAGATGAACACTGATGAACACAGATAAGACCGACTAGAAAGATAAGAAAGAGGAGAGGCACGGAAGTAGGGAGGCAGGGAGCAGGGAAAGATTCGTGGCGCGATCGCGCCGAGCATCGTCGCCGGGTGCGGGCCGCCAGAAATAGGCGCGGCATGCATGCCGTGCCCCTGCGAAACCACCCCGATCGGCACCAACACTTGGGCGAACGGGTACGCGTGCGAAACCGAGTCGTGATCAATTTCGAGAGCTGCGAAATTACATTTCCGCGCGGTGCGCGACACCGACGGACTTGCCGTTGCGCGCGGGCGGAACAATGGTGGCCATCTTGCGGATCATGGCCAGAACGAGCCTCTTATCGTCGTCCGAGAGGCTGGTGGAGTATCTCTTGATGTCCGCGAGGAAACGGATCTCTTCTTCGGAAAGCTCGCCGAGCATTTTTCGGGTCTCGCGATCCTGGGGAGTGTCCGTGCCGGGGAAAAAATCCGCGAGGCTGATTTCCATGGCCTCGGCGATTTTCGCGAGCGTTTCCAGCGAGGGAACGGTGTGGCCGTTTTCCACGCGGGACAGATAGCAGCGGAGCAGTCCGGTGCGACGTTCGATATCACCCTGCGACAGGCCTCGGTCGCTTCGGTAGGACCGAATGACCTCGCCGATATTCACCTTCGGTTTCTCTTTTGGCATGGTATCTCTTTCTACAACAGGCCGATCTTACGGGGCACCTCCGAGGGGGGCAAGGAAATTATCGGTAAGTGTTCCTGACAGGAACATCTATTTTTCGTTGTTAATTCGAGGTGTTTGAGACGGGCGCAGTGACGTCGTGCTCGATCGTGAATTCGAGCAGCGTCTCGCTTGGAACGCGCACCTGCTCGCCATGCGTCATGACCTGCACGGCGGTTCCGCCGCCCGCGCCCAGCGTCGCACCGATGGCCGCACCTTTGCCGCCGCCGATGATTCCACCGATCACGGCGCCCGCAACCGCGCCGCCACCAATGCGCGCGGCGCTCTGGCCTCCGCGTCCCTTTCCCGCGACGTCATAAGTTGTGGAGTCTATGGGCACGATGTTGCCGTTGATTCGAATACCTGTGAGCTCCAGCGTCAATTCCGAAGAGCCTGAAATGTTGCCGGCTTGTTTCGCCCGCGCGAGCATGCCGTACACATCAGCGCCTTTCGGAGCGACGACCGTGTCGCCTACCAGCAGATCGCTTTCAAGGCTGGCGTGAAATGGATCGCTGACGGTATTCGTTGCGGAATCCACGCTGTCAATCATGCGGATCAGCAACGAAGTGCCGGACGGAATCGTGACCGTTGGCTGTGCGGCGGCTTGTGTGCTTTGGGGCGCGGTTGGTTGTGCGTCCTGTTGTCCTTCCTGTGATGCTTCCTGCTGCTGCGTTGAGTCAGCCAGAGGCGCGTTTAGCGTCTCCGAGGCGGCTGGCGGTGCGGCGGCAGCCGGAGGCGGAGCAGAAGCTGCGGGCGCGTCAGCAGGAGGAGGCGCCTGGGCAGGTGATGCTGAGCTGTCGTCGGTAGTAGCCGGCGTCGCGGCAGGCGCGGGCGCGTTGGACGTGTCACCCGAGTCGCTGAACCCAAGGTTCAGAACGTCTTTCGTTGGGAATATCTGTTCTTTGCCATCCACTGCGAATCGTATGTTCAGCGGCGAGCCGCCGATGAACTTGCCCTGCACGATCTGGCCGGTCTTTAATTCAAGCGTGTCGCCCAGCGCGATTCCTGCGAGGACGACGCTTGAAATTACTGCGCCGGCGAGGACGAGCAGAAGAGGTGTCAAAATCTTCGAGCCGACTTTGGAATTCACAATGGTTTCTGCGCGGGATTTCATGGGCACCTTCCCCCAGTATTTCGGAACGCTCGCAACGGGCCACCGAGACTAATAAATTATCGCCATGGGCAGGGTGCATGGCTTCCTTGATCATGATACCGCAACGAGGGGGCCTGAGCAGCTTAGGAGCAGGCGATTCGAAGAGGTTTTTTTGGGTGGGGCCAGACGTGGTGCGTGGGAACTGACTTTACAGCATGGGCTGCGGAACGGATTTAGACTGCGAAGGATCAGTAGTTTTCTTGCCGGCGCGTTTGTTTTCGTAGAGAGCTTCGTCGCCGCGGCGCATGAGTTCCTCGGCGGTTTCGCCGGGCTTGTAATCGGTCCAGCCGCGAGAAAATCGGCAAGGAATCTTGGTTTCCTCGTATTGCACGTCGAGCCCTTCGAGGCGACCCAGGACGTGCTTCACTTCATCGGCGCGGCATTCCGGCAGCAGCACCATGAATTCGTCGCCGCCGAGCCGCACAGCGAGATCGGAGCCTCGGATGGCCTTGCGCAGGCGCTCGGAGAAAGTCTTCAAAACCAAATCACCGGCTGCGTGTCCGAGCTTGTCGTTGGTCTGCTTCAGCCCATCGAGATCTATCAGCAAAATGGTCAACGGGCGCTCATGGCGCACGGCCCGGCTGATCTCCTCGGCGAGCCGCTGCTCTCCGGAACGGCGATTGTAGAGGCCGGTCAGTTGGTCGAGCGCGGCGAGCTTGTAAACCTCGTCCGTGAGGGTCTGCACCCGGGCCAGGGACTGGATCTGGTCGGCCAGCTCATTCCGCATGCGCACGATCATCGTCTGCTGGTAAACGACGTACACGCTGAAGAGGAGCACGATTCCAACCAGGGCCCGAACAGCCTGATTCAAGTAAAAAGAATACGTGACCTGCTCGATGCTGAGCATCGCAGGAAAGGCAAAAGATGCGACCGCAATCGTCAACAGGACGAGCACGAAAACGGTGGAGGACCATAGCCACCATTGGCGGCGGTCCAGCTTCCGCAAGTGTTCGCGGAACGCCTCCGGCGGAATATGCGCAGTTTCTAGAGAGGGGCTGGTCTCAACCATTATGCTCACCGACACACACTGCCTGAATACCTTTAGTACCGCGATTCCTGAATGAACTCCATAAGTAAGTTCCGCGGAGGTTCCATTGTCGTTAGCTGCAGTTACGCGACTCTCCGTAAAGCTACGTACAAGCTGGGATGGCGGGTTGCCGTCTTCGTCGGCGGTCGTGGATCCGGGGAGCCGAGGTATTAACTTGAGTGTAACTTCCATTTTGCTTCGCCATGCAAGCGAAACCGGACCGGACTCCACCCAGTCGGCCTTGGCGACTACCTTCAGCATGCCGTTTTGGGCCTATCAAAATTCAGAGGAGAAAACAGATGAAACTCAGCAATTCCGTGTGGTTACTCTCCATTGCACTGGCGGCAGTAGCAATGGTGGCAACGGGTCAAGTTTCGACTTCCGCACCTCAGCAGTTCGCTTTCCAGGGCGGGCATCCGATGCCGACCGGCGGCGGTGGTGGCGGCGTAGCCTTCCAGGGCGGGCACCCGATGCCAACCGGAGGCGGTGGCGGCGGCGTAGCCTTCCAGGGCGGGCACCCGATGCCAACCGGAGGCGGTGGCGGCGGCGTAGCCTTCCAGGGCGGGCACCCGATGCCAACTGGGGGCGGCGGCGGTGGGGTAGCCTTCCAAGGCGGACACCCGATGCCAACCGGTGGCGGTGGCGGCGGAGTTGACTTCCAGGGCGGGCATCCGATGCCGACCGGTGGCGGCGGTGGCGGGGTTACCGCCTAGGCGAGAGTATCTCCTAGGATTCCCGGCTTAGAGGTCAGGGTATACAAGGGTTAATGTTCAGCAAGCAGGGGAGAAACTCCAGCGTCTCCCCCGCTTTTTTATGCTAGCATTCAGCTCGATGTTAACGTGTGTACCTCTATGCTGAGTTTGATAATCTGGCAAGCCGCAATTCTGTTGGAAGCGTTGGTCCTGTTCAGGGGCTTCCGGGCGAAGCTCGTCTCGCGTTATCCGAATTTCTATATATATGTTTTGAGCCTATTTCTATCTGATGGTTTGTTGTATTTGGTGTATCTCTTCAAGCCGGCGGCGTATCAAAAATGGGCCTGGTATCCGGGCTTTTTGATTCTCTTCCTCGGGTGCGGAATCCTGGTTGAAATCTTCCGGAACGTTCTCTCTCATTATGCAGGCGTGGAGAAATTTGCGAGGGTTGGCGGATTCGCGGTTCTCGGGGGCGTCCTGTGTTTCGCCATCCTGTACCCGATCTTTGGTTCCAGCGGATCGGCCGCGCACGTCCTGTATGTGCGGTTGCAGCGGGATTTCCTGATGGTTCAGGCGATTCTGCTGTTTGGTTTGCTGCAGCTTATTTCCTATTACGGCATCTTCATGGGAAAAAACCTTAAAGCAATGATCTTCGGTTACGGGCAGTGTGTGGGGACGACGCTGGTCACGCTTGCCCTGCACTCCTACATCGGGGTTCGCTTTGAGGCGGCTTCCATCCTGATACAACAGATGTCCTACCTAGCTGCCCTAGTGATTTGGCTAGTAGGCCTTTGGTCCTATTGCGCCGATCCACGTCCTGAGGCGACAATTGGTGGTGACGAGGACTACGAGATTCTTGTGGCTAAGACGCGAAACATGGTTGGCGCTGCAAACACGGAGCTTGTTAAGGTGAACCGCCTGTGATCCAACTGATTTCATTCCTGTCTGTGGGAGCCCTGCTGCTGATATCGCTGGGGTTCTTCGCGCGGCGCGGTCAGCGCGCGGAGGGCGGCTCGGGCGCGCTAGTGCAAGCAAAGCAGGCCCTAAACACATTGCAGGCGGGTCTGTTGCCTCCCGAGCTTGTGGGCCGAATTTTCGATAAGCAGGACCTGGAGTACGTTGAATCCGAAACCTCGAAGGAAATTCGCGAGCTGTTCCTGGAAGAGCGCAAGACCATCGTGCTTTCCTGGGTGAGCCGGGTTCGCAAGCAGGTGTTGAGTCTGAGGCGTTTTCATCTGGGTTCCGCCAGATTTTACGCGCAACTGAGCCTGCGAACGGAAATATCGCTGGCGATCGACTTCGCCGCGTTGCTTCTTGAATGCCGCGCGCTGCAGTTTTTCGTGTATGTTCGCGGGCCCTTTGCGGTTCCCCGAATGGTGGGTTCTACAGCAGCCACAGCAACCCGGGTCTGCAAGATTTCCGAGCAATCTCTTGCTTTCCTGACTCCCGCGTATGCCGTTAGCGTCCGCGACGGCGCGACCAGGCCGGCGCGCTCGTAGGGATTTGCCACGGTGGCCTCCCTCCCAAGGCGGATGGACGTGCAACAAGCAGCAGATGACCTTCGCAGGCGATCCCTGTCTGAGTTCCCAAGGCCCCTGGATAGGCTGATTTACCTGGCTTCCATGCGCGATTACAATACCGGCCTCTACTATCACGATGGTCTGGCTTCGCGCTTCAGCCAGGAAGTGGCGTGCGAAGCGATGGCCGATTGCCATCGCGAGGCTTTCCGCCAACTAGTGGGGTGTTCACTCGAGGAACTGGTCGCGCAGATGGAGGCCTATATGGCGTCCACGCACACCAGCCCGGCTGATTTCCTGACGGCGTGGAGAGGACTTGAACCCTATCGAGTTGCCGTGCCGGTCGAGAGCGATCCGCTTTCGGCGCAGTTCCTGTTTTCCAGCTTCAAGATCGCTTTGGCAATCTTGGAGTCTCGTCTGAATCCGCGCCCTGTGCGACTAAGCGCATAGCCACGCCGGTTACCTGACCGATAATTTCCGCTTCCGATGGATATGCGAACTGTCTGATTGTGCACCCTGAAAGCGGGTGCGGAATCAGCGTCAATTGGGATCCGCGTATCTCGCACCACGAACAGGCGTATCCATCGCGCAGCTCAACGAAATAAATCGGGCGGTCAAATTCGGTGCGCCATTCCGAAGACTGCATCCGGCCAGTATGGCTGTCAATTTGAACGAACGAGCCGGGACGCAGCAGCGGATACATCGAATAATCCTCGACTCCAATGTAACCGTATTGGCAGTGCCGCACGTCCAGCTTCTGAATCAGCGCGATGGGGACCTCGCCCCACACCTCGACCATGCGCGAAATGAGGCTGGTGGAATCCAGGCTGAAGCTTTTGTCGAAGCGGACCGGGAAAGTAACGCCCTTCTCGGGGTCGAGCGATTCAAAAGCCGTAAGGTGCGTATTCTGCAGGGGCAGCGCGAGCTGGTAGCGCGAGGTCGCGCCAAGGTCTATGCCAAAAATGGTGAGCAAATCGTTGAATTTAGTTCTGTAGATGACGCTGAGGCTATAGAGCTTGTAGATGCTGGGGATCGAATTCTTGTTCTCGAGCTGCGTCAACCAGGCGTTCGAAATGTAAAATTCCTCGTTCTGACGATCTTCTGCAATCGTTCGGCTGAACTCTTCTACTTCGCGTGTCGTAACCCCGAGCCGATTACGAAGCTCCCTGAGCTGTTCCCCTGGCCGCATGGATGGCACCGTTGGACCGTTCCGAAAAGACACGTTTCTGCTTAATTGTCGCTACTATGCAGCAAGATAGAGCTTTCCGGACCTTGAAGCAACTGATTTTAGGGAGGTTGTGTCCAACTATAGTGCTGTTTACATGGTGTGAGGCGCCTGTTTACGTGTGCCGCAGCCCGACGACTCGATCGGAGCCTTAAGACGGGAGTGGTCGTCACCCGGCATCGAGGGGTAAGGAGCGTCGCATCGGGATGAAATCCGCATTTTCGTGGACTCCTTCGCGACGGAGCGAGCCCTCGTCGGATCGCCGTCCGGGCGACGAAGAATTCGCGCCTAGTACCAGACTGCTTGCAATTGGAAGCAGTTGCCGGAACCCCACTGCAACTTTTGTGGGCGTTCCAGAATGAGAGGGTTTTGTCAAAATGGCTTCATCCCGCCGTGTTGTCTCGCGAGTTAGCCGATTCTGGCGGTAGTATTTCGTCGAAAATCGGCGTGCCGGAGAAGGAGGTTTGCGTTTTCGCGTCGCAATACATCGCGAGCGTGGCATTGTGCAGACAGCTGTGACACGCTAATTCCAAGAGCAGGAGCAAAACGATGGGCGATTCCGGTGGTTCGCCGAACGATCCGGGAGTGTCTTACCGCAACCGGCGGTCGGTGCCGCGTTACGGTCTGATCGCGCAGACTGACGTCGTCGAACCCGTGAGCGGCCTGCATATTTCCGGGCGCATTTCCGAAGTCAGCCTCAAGGGCTGTTACGTAGATGTACTCAATACGTTGCCAACGCAAACTGAAATCGAAGTCCGCATTTCGCGCGATCAGGGCACGTTCACATCACCTGGAAAGATCATCTACACCCAAGAGGGGATGGGCATGGGAGTCGCGTTCCTGAATACGCCCGCCGATCAATTCAAAGTCCTCGATTCCTGGCTCGCCGAACTCAACGCTTCGTAGCTTTCACACGCTTCTCTAGGTTTTATTCCAATCGGCAGGCGGGGCGCTCAAAGGCCAGAATTCCGGGGAGGGCTGCGTAAATTCGACGGCCACTTGTGAAAGGCCCGCGTGAAGCGGTCCACGGTAGGCGATCCGGCCTTCGCGCTCATCCTTATTCAACGGATTGATCACTACGATTTTTTGACCGAGAACGACGTCTGACGCGAGCATCAACAGCGCACCGTGGGCGCTGACGGTTACGGTGAAAGTTTCCTCGCGAAAAGCTTGCTGATTCGTGGATTGGCCGCGAACCACAATGGGCACATCCATCAGCACACGCGCGCTTCGTCGTTGTCCAGCCTGCGCCACGAAATCCAGCCTTTCTTACGACCTCTTCCACTATCCCCCCAAACTCGCAACGCGGCGGAGAGAAAATGCGGGCCGCACACCGCCAGAGTAACGTTGGCCAAAGGCCGGAGGTGACCGTCCCGCTCGACTTGACATTAGACTAGATATCTGACAAGACAGTAAGTGTATGAAAGCAGCCAGTGGATTGCCAAAGGCGAAACCTTTGTCGGGGGCGCGGCCGGATTCAGCCGATCGCCGGCGCCGTCAAATCGTGGCATGGATGAGGACCCATGGAGGGCCGATTCGGGGCGGGGAGCTCGCGAAACGCTTTCGCGTGAGCCGCCAATCACTTGTGCAGGACGTCGCCATTCTGCGGGCCGGAGGGGAAGACATAGTGGCCACGCCGCGAGGCTACCGCTTGCCCGAGGGCCGGGAACGCGGGCATCGGGCGATTCTGGCCTGCCGGCATGCCCCCGAGCGGACAGAAGAGGAGCTTCAAATCCTGGTTGACCACGGCGTCAAGATTTTGGACGTGATCGTCGAGCACCCTCTCTACGGCGAGCTGCGCGGTTCATTGATGATCGAATCGCGGGCGGATCTGCAGGATTTTCTCAAGCACGTGAGCGCGTCGCACGCATCGCTCCTTTCGTCGCTGACCGGCGGCGTTCATCTTCACACCGTGGAAGCATCGCGGCCGGAGCTGATTTCGCGAGCGAAGGCTCGGCTCCGCGCCGAAGGCTTTCTTCTGAAGTAATCTCTGAAGGCAGGCACTTGGGATGAACGCAACGCGCGATCAACGAATCGAACAGGCTCTTTTTCGAGGCCGCAGTTTGACTCTCGATAATCCGGCTTATTGCCATGCGGTTCGCACGATTACCGAGTTACTCGTGCAGACCGATCTGGCGCCGGAAGATCTGACTGCGAGAGCCCTGGAAATGAAGGATCGGTTCGCATCGGCTGCAATCCTTGCTCGCGAGGGCGGAGTCGCGGCGGGACTCGCCGAATTTGCTTCCCTCATGCGTTCGCACGAAATCGAGGTTGCGTTCGAAAAGCGGGATGGTGACGTCGTCAAGCCCGGCGACACACTGCTGCGCACTGAAGGAGCCGAATCGAAGCTGCTTTCGCTCGAGCGCGTCGGCCTGAATCTCTTGCAGAGAATGAGCGGCATCGCGACGGCATCGCGCTGCCTGCAGGAACGCGCGGCACGGCGCTCGCCCACAACGCGAATCGTGGGCACGCGAAAGACTCCGTGGGGACTCCTCGATAAGCGCGCCCTGCATCTCGGCAACGGCGGAACACATCGCCTCGGACTGGGCGATGCGATCGTCATCAAGAACAATCACCTCGCGCTGCTCGCCGGACGCGAAGAGGATGCCGCTCCGCTGGCAATCGACAAAGCGTGGAAGGTTCGGGCGGATTCGGCGTTCATTGAAGTCGAGGTGCGCGGCGAAGCGGCGGCGCGCGCCGCGGGGCAGTCGTTTCGCCGGCTGCAGGAGTCGGCGGCAGAGCAATATCCGTGCTTGCTGATGCTCGACAACATGTCGCCGGATCAAATTAGCGCAATTCTCGATATGCTCCGGCGCGAAAAGTTGTGGGACGACACGCTGATCGAAGCCAGCGGCGGTATTTCAGAGACGAACGTGGAAGCGTACGCCGCGTGCGGAGTGGACGCCATTTCCATCGGCGCGCTGACGCACTCGGCCCGCGCGCTCGATGTTTGCCAGAGGATTTCATAACTCCATCGAAAGAGGGAACCCGTCATGCCAGAAGCAATCGTCCAGGATAGTTTTGAAGGGCGCTACAGCCTTCCCATTGTCGAAAACGTGAAGGATTCTGCTGAGGAGATTCGCCGGAAGCAGGAGCGGGTCCGAACGCTTTGCGCGGAGCGTAACGCTATTCTGCTCGCGCATCATTATCAGCGGCCTGAGGTTCAGGAGGTGGCTGACGCGGTTGCGGATTCGCTGAAGCTGTCGCAGGCCGCGGCGAAGACCAATGCCGATGTGATCGTTTTCTGCGGCGTGCACTTCATGGCGGAAACCGCGGCGATCGTGCTGCCGGACAAAATCGTGCTGCTGCCAGACCTACGGGCTGGATGTTCGCTCGCTGCTTCAATCACTCCCGAGGAACTGCGGAAGTGGAAAGCGAAGCTGCCCGATGCCGTGGTGGTCTCCTACATCAACACGTCGGCCGCGGTGAAGGCCGAAAGCGATTATTGCTGTACGTCCGCGAACGCCGCGAAGGTAGTCCGGGCGATACCTGCCGACCGCACGATTCTGTTTCTCCCGGATAAATTCCTGGCGGAGGTTGTCGCGCGGCAGACGGGACGCAGCAACATTGTCGCGTATCCCGGCTATTGCCACGTCCACAAGACGATTCGCCCCGAACAGGTTTTCGAAATCATGGACCAGCATCCCGATATCGAGCTGCTGCTGCATCCAGAGTGCGGCTGCGTGAGTTCGTGCATGTCGAAAGCGCTGGACGGCACGCTGCCGCAAGACCGTACGTTCTTTCTTTCGACTGAAGGAATGCTCCGGCACATCGGAGAATCCTCGGCCGAGGAGTTCGCCGTGGGAACCGAGCTCGGCATCATGCACCAGCTCAACAAGAAATATCCCGAGAAGACGTTTCATCCGGTGAATCCCAACGCCATCTGCGCGTTCATGAAGACGATTACGCTCGACAAAGTAATTCGGTCGCTCGAGACGCTGACGCCGCAGATTACGGTGCCGACGGAAATCGCGCACAAGGCGAAGCGTGCGATAGATCGCATGCTCGAGTTGGCATAGAGGCTCCGGGGACATGCTCAAAATAGGGATACTCGGCGTCGGAGCGATCGGCCGCGTGATTGCGACGGCTCTCGATCAACGACAATTGGATGCAGAACTTATCGCGCTGGCCGATCAAGACTGTGCGCGGGCGAAAGCTCTTTCGGAGGAGCTTCGGGGTCACCCACCCGTTGTCTCGATTGACGAAATGATCGAGCGCTGCGAGCTGGCCGTGGAAGCGGCGAGCCAGGCGGCGCTGCCGGAATTCGTGCCCAAGGCGCTTGCGCGCGGCCGCGACATGTTGATCATGAGCGTGGGTGGTTTGCTCGGCAAAGAAGAATGGTTTCGCGAGGCCGGCGAAAAGAATTGCCGGATCTATGTTCCATCGGGCGCCATCGCCGGGCTTGATGGAATCAAGTCCGCTTCGATCGGCCGCATCGAAATGGCGCAACTGACGAGCCGAAAGCCGATTGCCGCGCTTCAAGGGTCGAAATATGTGATGGAGCGCGGCCTGAAACTCGAAGGATTCAAGGAGGAGACCGTCATCTTTGACGGCACGGCCGAGGAAGCTGCGCGCGCGTTTCCGGCGACCTCGAATGTAGCAGCGTCCTTGCGTTTGGCTGTTGATCCCGCGGTTCCGGTGCGCGTGCGCGTTGTCGCCGTGCCGGGCGGGAGTGAAAACGTGCATGAAATTCGCGTGCAGGGCGAATTCGGGAAGCTCACGATGAAGGTCGAAAACGTGCCGTCGAAATCGAATCCGCGGACGTCGCAGCTGGCCGCATTCTCGGCGGTCGCGACCCTGAAGAATCTGACGCGCTCCCTGCGCGTGGGAACCTAGCGGGAAGATTCAATTTTCAAGGATTGCTGGTGCCGGAGGAGGGAGTCGGACTCCATATCCCCTATGTCTCGGCACAACTTACGCATTTTCTGAAGTAATGGAACCACCCAAATTCGTCAAAACGGTACATGTGGGCACACTGGGGGCACACGGACTTGGTACCACATCTTCCGTACCATTGAGTTGCAACCACGCACGAGTTACCATGGCTTCGCTCGCTTGAACCTCCCCACGGAGAAAAAGCAATGAACTGCGTCGAATGTGGAATCGAGATTAATCCCCAACACAGGGACTTGGATACGTATTGCGACTGTTGTCTCTCCCTACTCGGCTCCATCATGACTCCGTGGTTCAAACGCTGGCACCGGCAGGAATACGTGGCACAGGTTCTGGCGAAGAAGAGGATTATGGAGGGGGCACGATGAAGCGATTCCTGCTATTGATTCCCGTTGTGATGGCTGTGATGTTGTACGCGGAGTCGCATGCATCTGCCCAACGTTTACAGTGGGTGCAGAATCAGAATGCGCGGACGGTGTCGGACATACGCTTTGCTGCGGAAGGAGACACGCTCGTGATATACGACGCCAATATTAATTGGGCGGCATGGAGCGTTAACACCGTCGCAACTCAGCCTCAATACTCCGTCCCCATTCGCCGCGCGGGATTTCGCTTCGTGCGCGCAGGACAATTTAAGGAGCAAATACAGTGAGTAGCCCGGCGCGCGAAGAAATCGTTCTGAGACTTTCGGACGCCCAGATCGAGATGATTCGGCGTCGGGTCCAAAGACGCAAACAGGCAATCGCGGCAGCCACGTCTGTTCAAGAGGTGGGCGTAATTGACCTTGGGAATCTAGCTGAGGATCGGAGCTGGTTCAGCGAATATCCTTGCACAGAGGAAAACCGTTAACCCGTTCGGCATTGGCTTCTTGCACTGCCGCATCGTATTTTGATTCGGCCTCTTTGCGAGCAGCTTCCGTGTCGCCGAGCTTCTCACAAGCAACGGCAACAGCGGAATTCACTGGTGCTGTTCCACAATCAAACTTCAATTGCGAATCATCCATTTTAGAATTTAACTCGCCCATCGCCACTGATTCGGCATCCATCGCACGCTTCTCGGCTTGGATAGTGGCCTGAACTTCTTCCGTATTAGCGTCAGTCCACTTCATAACGACACGTGTGCTACAGAGAACGCCTGTGTCAGTGTCAAGAAGGACGACGCCACTACTATCGCCCTTCCACGGCTCAAAATGATGCGGTCGATGATGGGTAATTACATACGTCCCGACTGCTGTTAGGACGATCAATCCGACTGCGACCTTCATATCTACGATCATGTTAGCTCACGCTCAGCGTACACCGCGTACGGCAATGGGCGTCATAGTGTTGCCTCGCACGGAACGTGTGTCTCGAAGGATTCAACCGTGGCCCACACCTTATTGCAGGAAGGGCACAAGTAGCCTCCGCCCTGCGGCTGTCTAGGAGTGATGTGTGCGCCCGTATGCCCTTCAACGAGGATGCATCGACCCTGAGGGCTGGAATCCACTAACGCAGTACATTGAAACTTATTCATCGGGCTCCTCCCCGGTTGTGGCGGCGGAAGCTAACGCTTGCCCGCCGCGTCTTCGGCAATGACAAGTTCCTCAGCCGTGAATGATTCGCCGGGCGTGATTTCGTTGCCGAAGCGAACCAGATATCTTTCGACAGCCCTTGCGGGGCTGGAAGTATTCACAGCGTTGTCGTGACCGTGAACTTCCTTGATTGTGCCCACCCTGCCGTCTTTTTTGGCGCGGACCTTTTCTCCGGTCTTGAACATGGTGCTACCTCCGTGTGGCGCCTCCTACAGATGGCACATCCCTGCGCGCGATGGCGGAAGCTTACCAGTGTGCACCGTAGCTGGCTAATGCTATCGTGTCGTCGCGACCCGCTCGGGCGAACAGGAGACGACTAAATGGACTGCATCGAGTGCAAAACGACAAACGGGGAAAGCAATCGCTACTGCGGACACTGCGGGGCGGAACTCGGGCGTTCGTTGCCAGAAACGATACTGAGGAGTGGTTTGCGTGACCGCCGAGTCGTCGAAGTTGAGATCACCGAGGCGGTCGCAGCCCGATTGAAAGTGTGGGGAGGCTGGCTTCTAGGCGCAGCGAGCGTAATTCTGCTTATCCTGTTAGGAAATGGCTACTACAGTGTTTCTACAGCAGTGACGGCGGGAACGAAGCAGATCGATGCTTCGGTACAACGGGGCCAAGCTGATATTGACCGGGTGACGAAGGCGATACCGGGACTCCAAACGCAAGTGGATCAGATTCAGTCCGATCTCGACAAATACAAAGGGGTCAACGAACAAATTGCCAAATTGCAGAGAGACCTTACAAGGGTTCAAGGACAAGTTGTTGACCTTGGGAGGCGCGATCTTAGGGCGAACAGCTTCGAAGCCACCGGACCGGGACCGGGTTACTTCACCCTTGGTGGGCTAGCCTGTCCGTCTTCCGTGAAACAGGGATTCGATTTGGACTATTGCGCGAAAGGGTCCCCGCCCGTTCTTTATCAACTTACTTCGACGGGTGACCTAAGACCAGTATCGAGTCAGTCCCCGATAGGGTTTCAAGACATCTCTAACGCGAAGAAAGGGGCTTGCAACCCCTCCAACCGCGGCACAGTTTACGTCGAAAAAGGAACCGAGAGGATGGCTGACGAACCGTTTCTATGCGCCAAGAAGTCGGACGGCACATACGACTGGGTTCAATTGGGGAAAACTCCATAAGTTGATCGCCCAGCCTGTTCAGAATGTTTCTGCGTCCAGCACTTTGCGTGAGACCAGCCCTGCGAGAGCCACCGCGGTGCCTCCCACTTCCTGCGCGCGGGCTGTGGCGGTTTCTACATCTTGAAAAACCGTAATGAAGTTGCCTTCGCGATGCAGCCCGCCGTCTGCTGCGGCAACCACGGACCTTTCGGAAGTCATAAACCGTGGCCCACACTGCGAGAACCGCGAGTGCCGCCTCGGCCATTGAAATTACGTCAATCAGGTTGCCGCGTAGCGATCCTCAAAAGGGGATGTTGGGACTAGTGTGCTGTCCCGTAAATACCTTTACATAGTCGTTCGACTTTAGCGAAGATCGAATCCGCTGTGGCGGTCCAGACGAAGGGCCGTGCCCGACGGTTGGAATTTTTGACGTAGTGATCGATTTTCTGGACCAGATCTTTCACGCTGCTAAACGTTCCCCGACGAAGAGCTTGTTGCGTGATGCGATTAAACCAGATTTCCACCTGATTGAGCCAGGAGGCATAGGTCGGAGTGAAGTGTACGTGGAACCGTGGCCGTGTGGCGAACCAGCGTCTAACTCGCAGATGTTTGTGCGTGGCGTAATTATCCACGATGAGGTGCACTTCTAAGTTTTTCGGGACATTCTTTTCAATCTCCCGGAGAAAACTCAGATATTCCTGATGCCGGTGGTGCTGACGACATTTCGTGAGCACTTTGCCGTTGGCCGTGTCCAGTGCGGCAAACAGCGTGGTAGTTCCGTGACGCCGATAATCGTGAGTCACTCCTTCCACATAACCCAATCCCAGCGGCAACATCGGCTGGGTGCGTTCCAATGCTTGAATTCCGCTCTTCTCATCTACGCACAGAACCACAGCATTTTCAGGGGGATTCAAATATAGCCCTACAATATCCCGTACTTTTTCTACAAAAAATGGGTCGTTCGATAGCTTGAAATGTTTTTGTCGATGTGGCTGCAAGCCAAACGCCTGCCAGATGCGGTGCACTGTCGATTTCGATACTCCGGTCTCGTCGGCAATCTGCCGAATACTCCAGTGCGTTGCGGCTTTGGGTTTCGACTTCAGCGTCTTGCGAACTAATTGGGCAACTCGCTCGTCGCTAATCGGGCGGGGACGGCCTGGGCGTAACTCCTCGTAGAGTCCTGACACCCCCTGTGCCAGGAACCGTCGCCGCCACAGGCCTACCGTGTTCCGGCTCGTCTCCAGTTGCGGAGCAATCTCTCGGTCGTTCTTCCCAGAGGCGCTCAACAGGATAATCTTGGCTCGACGCACCATGCCGGCCGGAAGAGAACGTGAGTTAGCCAAGCTTTCCAGCTGTTCACGCAGCTCCGAATCCAAAACCAAAGTTGCTTTCGGTCGTCCCATCGCCATAGGCACCTCCATTGTGCACAGGGGATGCCTATATTCCCAGCAATACTAAGACCAGTTATTTATGGGACAGCACACTAGGAGCAACGTGTGATGAAAGTCGCCCAATGCCACGCGCGTATCCGGAGAGGCGCCCGGCTGTACCGAATTTTTCGTCCCCTGTTGCGCTACTGGCTCGCTTTGGCGGGCGCGGCATCCGTGATTTTCACCGTTTGGTGCGCCCAGTTCGTTCCCGGATACGTGAAGAGCAAATCGTAACCGGGCGAGCCGCCCGCCACGACGATGTGAAAATCATCGGGGCTCTGAACGACCGGCACGCGCCCGCCGGGTTTCAGGTTATCCAGGAAAATCTGCGCACGATCCGGTCGAATGCGGCCGTCGGCCACAGATGCGCGAATCAGGTCCACTTCGGAACCTTCTCCGAACGCAGCTCCTGCCTTAACGATATTCTCGTAAGGAACGCGCGTCTGTTCGTAGAGATATTCCTGAAGGCTCTTTCGCGTGTAGCCGTGGTTCGCAAGCTCGATCGCGCAATCGGGATGCAGCACGAGGATATGTTTTTGAGCGTGCGGCCAGGCGACGCCGCGGTTCCTGATGGACGCCACGACCTGATCAATCACGCCCTGCGCTGTCCAAGGCGCGACCGCTCCGCCACCGATATATGGAAGGATTCCCCGCCGACGACACAGTCACGGTGCTGTCTCCGGTCTGAAAGCCCTGGCTCACGTTGTACGGCTCCCACGGGCTTTTCGCCGTGTCCTCCGCGAACGTATAGAACGTGTAGGCCTCGAGCCGCCCGGTGAGCCCCATGAAGTTCACCTGCGGCCAGGTCTGGCCGAGGTTGAGCAGGGACAACTGAAGCGCCCGGCCTACCGTGCTGTTCGCCTGCCACCCGATTCCCAGCATGCCGATGCCGGAATTGAAGTTGAGTTCCTTGGCGATCGGACCATCCACCAGCACGACGGGCGTGAAGGATCCCGTGGAAGCCATCACGTGCGTGAGGTCGTAGTGCTTGTTCGTGAAGCCTTCCATCGCGGCGAGAATTACCGGGAAATATTCCGGCTTGGCTCCGGCCATAACCGCGTTGATCGCAATTTTCTCCACGGTTGCGGTGCCGTTCTTCGGCGCCACTTGGCCGATCACGTCCTTTGGCGAACGCGTCGTGCCCGCCTCCATCGCTTTCACCAATTCAGGCGTGGGCGGGACAATCGGCAATCCGTCGGCCCAGCGGCTTTCGAGGAAAAGGGCGTTTATCTTTTCCGCGGCGTCCAGCAAATCCTTGCCGGTTACTTTGATGTTCGCGCTTTCGTGGAGCAGTTGGGCCTGGGAAGGTTTCGTTTCTTCCGCGGTCAGCGGCCGCGTCAGGTCATTCACCATCCGGTCGAAGAACTGATCCACGATTTGCTGCACTTCCTGCTTGTTCGAGCGCGCCACGTAGTACTTATCGGCGGGGAGAGCCAGGGTGCGGATGCCGGGCATGCCGCGGTCGGCGGCTGCGGACTTTGCGTCGTCGAGAAATTCGGTTGTGGTGAAATAGACTCCTGGCACTCCTGTCTTTTCAATTTCGATCGTGTCGTGGGAACCCCACCACGTGCAGCTCCCTCAATCACCGACACCGAAAACGAACAGGTCGCCCTGCTGCTTCACCGTGGGATACCACTTGGGGAGGTCGGTAATCGTCTGCGCCGCCGGTTTCGGATACATCACGATTGTCGCGGCCGGATACTTCTGCTTCAGCATGTCCGCGAGCGCGTCGAGAAAATTGCTGGCGCCGTACTTGCCGTTGTCAATCAGCACGATTTTCTTGCCGTCGAGGCTGCCGCCGCGCGGGCTGATGCCCAGCGTTTTCGGCGGAGGAATTTCGCCGCGCGGATTCATCACTTCGAGTGTCACCTGCGCGGAAGCCGCCGCGGCCATGGTCAATCCGCCGGCGAGCAGAGCTGCCGCCAGGACCCAATTTCTGTTTTGTTTCATGATTCGCCTCCCATTGGGCCTCTCCCACCCGAGTGCGACCCGAAACTTCTTACACAACAAGTGCACTGAAGATAGTCAGCGCGACGGGGAATGTCAATTCGCGGCGACCATGAGTCCACGCTGTCGCAATTAACTGTCGAATGTTTGCGCGGATACATTTCGTGCTGAGGCTAACTTTGCCGGGGACCAAGTCCTGATTAACGCCCAACCGGACATCTCTAACAATGTCAGCTCTGGAAAGCTTTTCTGGGCGCACTTCTCCGTTCACTTGGAAGAGTGTCCTGTTTCGATTTCGTAGGGCCTTGGCATTGACGACCGCGGCTCGCTGGTAATCGACCGGTCGGCTTCAGTCCGACCCAAACATCTCTCCGATCAAACTTCGACCATGATTACTTCTTCGAACTCCCTTCGCAGGGAGCGGGATGCCCAATCAAGTGCACGGCGCCCTAATTCCCGCCATGTCCGGTTACGAGCTGTCCCGCGTGCGAACCGAACTCTACCGACTGCGCATACTCCCAACCATTCCGCCACATCCAGTACAACCGTACAGCGAGCCTGCGGGCCATGGCCACCTTGGCGATGCGACGTTCTCGACGCATTGCCAGGTGAACATACCGACGCCGCCAGTCCGGGTCGTAACGCACCGCTGCCTGCGCTGCTTCCACCAGCAAAAAGCGCAGCAGCGAGTTGCCTTGCTTGCTGATGTGTCCCAGCCGTTGCCGGCCGGCACTGGAGTTCTCCGATGGAATCAGTCCCACATAGCTGCCGATCTGCTTGCCGCACGGAAACCGATCCGGAGTTCCAATGATCGTCACAAAGGCCAGCGCCGTTAGCGGTCCCACGCCAGGATGCGTCATCAGCCGTAGCACCTCGGGCTGTTTCCTGGCTTCCTGCTCGACAGCCGCGGTTAACTCCTCGATGGTCGGATTCATCCGGTCCAGCAGCCCCAACAAATCGTGCCGGCGCCGGCTGGCCCAGGTTGCCAACGGAAGCTTTTCCAGCTGTGCTCGCCCTGGTTTGCTCCACAGCCTCTTCTTCCGTCGATTCCCTTCATTCATCGCCAGCGCTTGCAGCTGGTTCATGATTCGCGTCCGCATCTGCACCAACCGATGCCGATGCCACAGCAGTTGCCGCAGATCACGATTCTCCGGACTCGGTACCCAGATGCGAGGAAAGTTATTTTCCAGCAGCAGCTTCAACAGAAGTTGGGCATCCTGCCGGTCGGTCTTCTGCTTGCGGACTCGCTTCGCCTCGATCTTCGCCGCGTCGCCAATCCACACCTCGATACCCAGTTCCACCAGCAACCGCTCGAACCAACGTGAGTAACCAGTGGCCTCCATCCCCACGCGCACGCTGACTCCCCGCAACCGGAGATCTCGATAAAACTTCTCCGCCTCTCCATCACTGTGATTCAATCGCCGTTCGCCGCACTCCCCGGTCTCTGCATCTGCAAATGCGATGTACTGGTCGCTCGGGTGATAATCCACGCCTATAATCACCATGTTCGGCTCCTTCCTCCCGAGCCTTTGGTCGTCAAGCAACCACAGTCTACTCGGGTCGACGGAGCCGACATTGTTATGAAATCAAGTGGGTTTTAGTACCCAAGTTACCGGCTAGCCGACGCAATATAAAAGGGCGCCCCTTTTGGAGTAGGGTTTGGGTGCTTGCCTCAATCCCTACAGAAAGGAACGCCCTCAATGGATAGCACGAAGTATATCGGCATGGATGTGCACAAGGAAAGCATTTCGATCGCGGTCAGAAATGCTGCCGGCAAGGTAGTGATGGAATGCGTCATCGAGACGAAAGCGAACATGATCCTCGAGTTTGTCGATGGGCTACGCGGAGACGTGCATATCACATTTGAAGAAGGAACCTGGGCCGCCTGGTTGTACGACTTGCTGAAGCCCCACGTCACCAGGCTCATAGTCTGCGATCCGCGCCGAAATCTTCTTACAAGAAGGCAATCAGAATGACCGCGTCGATGCGCGGAAGCTGGCCGAACTGCTGCAGAACAACCAACTGCGCTCGGTCTATCACGGAGACCACGGGCTACGAACGCTGAAGGAACTGGTGCGCAGTTATCTCACCATCACGCAAGATCTCAGCCGGGTCATGACCCGAGTAAAGGCCATCTATCGAAGTTGGGCTATTCCTTGTATCGGCAAGCAGGTTTACGCATCGCGCCATCGTGCGAGTGGCTCGGGAAGATCGTCGAAGCCGGGCCGCGCCAACGAGCTGAGTTCTACTACCGCCAGTTGGATGCGCTGCGATTGCTGCGCCAGGAAATACGGAGAGAACTGCTGGCGGAGAGCAAGAAACACACAGCCTGGAAACGTCTCTGCCAAATTCCCTCGATCGGCCCGATCCGGGCGGCGGTGTTGCTGGGCATCTTGCAAACTCCGCATCGCTTCCGTACCAAGCGACAGCTGTGGACTTACAGCGGTTTAGGCATCGAGGTGCACAGCAGCGCCGATCATCAAGTGGTGAAAGGCCAGCTCCAACGGAAGAAGAAGCATGTCGAGGTGCGTGGGCTCAACGGAACTGCAACCACGATCTGAAGAATCTGTTCAAGGGTGCGGCGGTTGTGGCCGCGACCAAGCCCGGCCCATTCGAAAAGCTCTATTCAGCTTTGCTGGCCAAAGGCATGCGGCCGGAAATGGCGCGCCTGACCCTGGCCAGAAAGATTGCCACGATCGTTCTGATCGTCTGGAAGAGAGGAGTGTGCTTCGACGCCAATCATCTGAAACCACAAACAGTTTGAGTGTGTCGATCGAGTCCGCTCCATCTGGGGATCTTCTCCGGCGGCGGCCATCGGGTTCTCGAGACACTCTGGTTCGAGAGCGAGTCTCAGATGTGGAGTTAGGCACTGTGTGCTTCGGGCACCCAGTCTCACCTAGTACCCTAGGCCCTCTCGGATAACCAGAAAAGCTATGGGCCACGAGTCCCAGATAGAACTATGGACGCCACTTGAGCGCCGTTCTGCTTTGCTGGTTTCGGAACTGACAGGCTTCGTTGCGAAACGGACAATGAAAACCGCTGCCAGAGGAAACCCCAATCGCTGGACTCAGGTGTCCAGGAACCGAGCAAATGGTGCGGTCGGTAAATACACATCCTGCTCATCCAAGGGGCTGCGAAGCAAGAAAAATTCCAGCCGTTGGAGGAGTGTTTTTCTTGACTTCTCCCTTTATAGAACTATCAGAAGTTATCCGAAGCTGGTTCTCATCAGGGTAGATCTGGCGTGAGAAACCAGTCGAGGTGACCAGGACAGACCTTGGGAAGCTGTTCATCGAGCCAAATGGCTTGCGCAGTTAGTTCGTCATCCTCAGTCTCCAAAGTCGGCGCGTATAGGAGATATCGGACATGATTGCACTTGAAGCATTCCACTTCAAACCTTGGGACGAACTTGTCCTGAAATTCAGGTGGCAGAGGACGATCCGATCTAACCGCAAGGAATTGCATTTGCTCAACGTACCGAGCCGATCATAGGTTTGTCAACGCGGACCTAGAAATTGAACTATCCACATGCCTAATTAGCTCGCTCACCGCAACAGTTGGTAGCGGGACCAAAAAGTCCGGTTGTCCGACTTATCGGGAGTTAGACCGCCAGGGCCGATAGTTCTGTGGCGGGACTCTGCCGTGATCTCTCCGGGAATCTGCTCTGGAGGCGAATTCGTTGTGTCAAGGCCTGGCGAAGCGTACGATGCGACAATCAGAGGTCCAAATCAGAAACTCCGGCTAGAATCTACAGAGACCAACAAGGCAAAATGGGAATCCCGACTAGGATCAAATCCAGACTTTGGGAACGACCGTGAAAAGATGGAAATGTGTTGTGTCGTTTCCCGGCCACAACATGTACTTGCGGGAGCAAGAGGTTGCGGCAAAGGCTACAGCCGACCGTCTTGGTGTGGAACTCCAAGTAGTGAACGCGGAAATGGATTCAATGGCTCAGAGCCAACAATTGCTGGGATTCGTGCAGTCGCGAACCGCGCCACGGCCTGACGCCATCCTTATCGAGCCGGTGAGCGAATCCGGATTGCCGAGCGTGGCCGAGGCGGCGGTTGCCGCGGGAATCGGGTGGGTGGTGAGCAACGCGCAGGTGGAATACGTCGGCAGGCTCCGCAGAAATGCGAAGGTTCCGGTGTTCCTAGTCTCGCAGGACCATGTGGAAGTGGGGCGGATTCAAGGGCGACAGATCGGTGCGATACTGCCGGAAGGAGGTTCAGTTCTCTATCTGCGCGGACCGGCAATGAATTCGCTGGCGTCGAGGCGATTCGAGGGGTTGCAAAGCGCCAAACCCCAGAATGTCGATGTGAAGAGTGTGAAGGTCCAGGCGACGGCAGAAAGCTCTTTTGATGCGGTGTGTTCTTGGCTGAGTTATGCGAGGGTGCGGCCGGAGGGGACGCAGATGATCGTGTCGCAAAATGCGGACTTCATTCTGGGAGCGAGAAAGGCATTCGAGACAAATACGGCCGAACCGGAACGGACGAAATGGCTTGTTCTGCCGTGTGCGGGCGCGGGTGTTACAAGCCAGATCAGGCCACTAGTGGATCGAGGGGTGTTGCGTGCGGCGGTGCTGACTCCCTTGACGATGGATACAGCGCTGGAAATGCTCGTGCAAGCAATGAAGGTGGGGTCGCAGCCGCAGGAAAAGACATTCGTCGAAGCACACTCGTATCCGAACATTGAAGAACTCGAAAAGAGACGAAACGGAGTCACGATGTCGTAGTCCGGCACCGATTTGAAGATCGTCCACGGCAATGACGGCCGGGCAAGTGCCCCGTATCCGACGAACAGCTTGTTGAAGAATTTAGTTTTCGAAGCTTTTTCGTTCTCAGTTTTGAGTTTTCGCTGAGTTGTAAGGGAATGGTTTGGGTTTTTCTATCTACCGAATCGACTCGTCGAAGCCACGTGTCACGTGGTGGCGATCAGGTTTCGCAATCGGCACAGATTGTAGGCCGCTCCCGTGAAGGTAAACAACCATCCTACCTTCTCGATTCCTCGCAACTTCACTTTTCTTAGCATCCCCACCATCTTCATCCACCCGAACGATTGCTCCACTCGCTTTCTTTTCCGCTGACTCACCTCATAGCCCGCATGCCGCGTGGCCCCGCGGATCCACCGCGCTTCTGCGATTGGTCGTGTTCTGCGCCACGTGCGGCGTGATGTTCATCCCCCGGAGTTCTCGTACGAATTCCTGCGTGTCGTAGGCCTTGTCCCCTCCCATGGTCACGCGCTCCTCCCGCGGGAGGGCTTCGGCCATCAGCAGCGCCGCATCTCGCTCCGCTCTTCCGTTCGCCTCCGTCAGAAACGTCTGCAGCAAGAGTCCGTTGCGGTTTTCCATCAATACATGCCCCATATAACTCAGCTTCGCCTGGCTTCCTCGGGACTTCGTCCTCACAATCGGGCATCTGGATCGGTGCTCGATTCATGGGTCTCGTTCTTTCGCTTCTCCCCTTTAAAATCGACGTCTCCTCCCGGTCCGGGAGGCTTGCCCGTTCCATCCTTGGGCCGGAAACTCTTGTGACTGGCCCAGGCCTCAATCAGTGTCCGAGGTCGGCAGAAAAACTAAAGCGGACACGGCGAACCGCTCAGCCAGCAATGGCTCGAGCACTTGGTTCTGTAAAGGAAGGGATCATCTCTGCCGCGATCTATGTGGCGGTTGCCACGCCGGTCGCGCTTGGATTGACGCTATACAGATCGGGCAGCTGGGCGCTCTTTTATCAGTATGTCGGCATACCGGAGACTCTCGGACGAGTTTCCGCGCAGTTCACGTTGCTCGCGATTCTGCTTTCCGTTCTAGCGTATCTGCGAGGAAGGAGCAGCACTCAAAAGTTCGTTCTGCTCGATTGGAGGTGGTGGATGTTTGCTCTTGTCCTGTGGTTTCATCCGACCAAACCCATCGTTAGCTGGCTATTTGTCGGCCTGATCTACCAATACCGCGAGAGCAGGCGGCGCGCTGCACAGACACCGGTGAGTCCGAGGTGAAGACGATATGCCGAGCATGACACCAGCTCGCGTGCGAAAGATTCGAAAGGCCCTCGGATTCTCGCAGGAAGATTTCGCGCACATTCTCTGGATTACGTGGACGACGGTGAATAGATGGGAATCTGGAACAGCTGTTCCTCGCGGTTTACACCTCCGAATTCTGCAGTTGCTGGACCATCGGTTGGCGACACAGTCCTTTCGCGCAACTCTTCGAGATCCGCGCGCGGGCGATCCGATGTTCCTGCTTTACCGACTGCTACAGCCTCTGTACCGAGATGCCGCGTTCACAACCCCGCGGCGCTAATGAGGGTATAACTTAGACATGTCCAATTGGGTCGTAGCGGATTCTTGCTTTCGTTGCCTCGCGCTGCGTCGTCGGCAGTAATGCCGAATAAGTCCTGATTAACGCGGTGGTGTCAATGGGTCGACGCAACACCCAGCTCGAAAGCTATCTGGCGGAGTTTAAAGGGCAAAAGTGACTGCGGGCGTCGATTGAAGAAAACCCTGTCCTGGTTAGGTCTAATTTGAGTGCAGCCTAATAGATCGGTCTTCTCTGAAACGTACTAACGGAACTACTGTTTAGAGGGTGTTGCATCGACCGATTGAACTGGCAGCCCTAACCGGACATCTCTAACAATGTCGGCTCTGTCAAACTGTTTTTGCCCACACATTCGCAGTTCACTCCGAAGAGTGTGTTTGTTCGTGGTGTTCTTTGGCCCAGCGTCGATGACCACGGCTCGCCTGTAATCTTTCGGTCGGCTTCGGTCCGACCCAAACATCTCTTCGATCAAAACTTCGACCATGATTACCACTTCAAACTCCCTCTTGCGAGGGAGCGGGATGCCCATTCAAGTGGACGGCGTTCTAGTTCACGCCATGTCCGGTACCGAGCTGTCCCGCGTTCGAACCGAACTTGACCCACTGCAAATATTCCCAACCGTTCCGCCACATCCAGTACAACCGAACTGCGAGTCTTCGAGCCATGGCCACCTTGGCGATGTTCCTCTGCCGACGCATCGCCAGATGGACATACCGACGTCTCCAATCCGAATCACATCGCGCTGCGGCTTGTGCCGCTTCTCCCAGCAAGAAACGCAGCAGAGAGCTGCCTTGCTTGGTGATGTGTCCCAGCCGTTGATGGCCGGCACTGGAGTCCTCCGAAGGAATCAGTCCCACATAGCTGCCGATCTGCTTGCCGCACTTGAATCGATCCGGAGTTCCGATGATCAGCACGAAGGCCAGTGCCGTCAGTGGACCCACGCCGGGGTGCGTCATCAGCCGCAGCACTTCGGGCCGTTTCTTGGCTTCCTGCTCGACGGCTGCGGTTAACTCCTCGATGGTCGGATTCATTCGGTCCAGCAGATCGAGCAGATCCTGCCGGCGCCGTGATGCCCAAGTAGCCAGCGGAAGCTTTTCCAGCTGTGCTCGCCCTTGCTCGCTCCACAGCTTCTTCTTCCGTCGCTGGCCTTCGTTCATCGCCAGAGCCTGCAGCTGATTCATGATCCGCGTCCGCATCTGCACCAGCCGATGCCGGTGCCACAGCAGTTGCCGTAGATCACGATTCTCCGGACTCGGTACCCAGATGCGAGGAAAGTTATTTTCCAGCAGCAGCTTCAACAGAAGCCCGGCATCGTTGCGGTCGGTTTTCTGCTTGCGGACTCGTTTGGTTTTGATCTCGGCCGCATCGCCGATCCAGACCTCGATACCCAGCTCTGCCAGTAACCGCTCGAACCAGCGTGAATATCCGGTGGCCTCCATTCCCACGCGCACGCTGACTCCTCGCTGCTTCAGTTCCCGGTAGAACTTCTCGGCTTCTCCATCGCTGTGGTTCAATCGCCGTTCGCCGCTCTCACCTGTCTCTGTATCTACAAACGCGATGTACTGATCGCTCGGGTGGTAATCCACGCCTATAATCATCATGTTCGGCTCCTTTCTCCCGAGCCTTTGGTCATCGACAAACCAAAGTCTACCCGGGTCCAAGGAGCCGACATTGTTATGAAATCAAGTGGCTCCCAGTACCCAAGTTACCGGTTATCCTACTTACTAGAAGCTGCCTTGACCAATGGCCATCGAGCGGTCTCCTGTGGTAGCCTCTCACCGATGAGACGTGTCTTCGCCATCGTCGCGATCTTGTCACTCCTGACGGTTCCGCTTGCACCGATCGCCTGGGGCATGGCCTGCGAGGCGTCGTCCGCGCCGATGATGTGCTGCCTGCCGCATGCCTCCCATTCGCAGCAAGGTAAGCCCATGATGTGCCGCTGCGCCGACAAGTCCGGAAAACATCTCCCGGATGTTGGATTGATCGCTCCGCTTCCTCCGGCTGTTGTTGGCCGCACTTGTACGAATCAACGCGCCGGAAGACGCTCGCAGCGTTCTCGTCGCTTCCTCGCAATCTATCGCTTCGGGATTTCTGCCCGCTCCGTTTCAACCTCCGCGAGCCTAGCTTCATTCCATAGCATTAAAAAATCCAATCTGGAATGGAGCATATGATGCGGAAATTCGTGTATCTATTGCTCGCTGCGTCGTTGTTGCTGTACACACAGCCCGCGCGAGCGACTATTTTTGGAAATATCCGGGGCATCGTTCACGATCCTCAGCACCGGCCCATCGCCAACGCGTCCGTCGTCCTGAAGTCATCCTCGTCAGATTGGTCACAAACCACGCAGACCAACCAGGACGGTGAGTTCACGTTCACTTCCGTTCCGCTGGGGGACTACGAAGTAACCGCCACTCAGTCCGGATTCGAAACTGCCAAGCAAACTTTGACGGTCGCGTCGGGCACCTCGCCCATTCTTCACTTTCAGCTCGCGATCGCAACCGTGAACCAAACGGCCGTTGTCGTCGGCCAAGCGGACGTGGCCAACATCGATTCGGTAACTCCCACCACGCTCGTAGCGCGCCAGGACATCGCTGAAGACTCCCTGGCGCCGACCGGACGAACGCGTTGCAAATGATCACCGATTACACGCCGGGTTCTTACGTGACTCACGACATGCTGCACATGCGTGGAGGCCACCAGGTCGATTGGCTCATCGACGGTGTCCCCATACCCAACACGAATATCGCCGCCAACATCCTGGCTCCGGTGATCGATCCCAAGGACATCGATTATCTGGAGATTCAGCGCGGCAGCTACGACGCGGATTACGGAGACCGAACCTACGGAATTTTCAACATCGTGCCGCGCACCGGTTTTGAACGTGACCGCGGGAATGCGGATCTGGTGGCGAGCCTCGGGAATTTCTATCAAACCAACGACCAGCTCAGTTGCGGCGGACACACCCAACGATTTGCCTACTATGCGAGCCTGAACGGAAATCGCAGCAACACGGCCTGCAAACAGCCGATCGGTCAGTGGTGTTTCACGACGCGCAAAACGGATACCGGAGGATTTGGCTCCGTCATTTTCAACCTCGATTCCTCACGAATCAGTTGCGGCTGTTAAGGGCTTCGCTGCGCCAGGACTACTACCAGATCCCCTTACGATCCGGACCCCGATTCATCCGGGAATCAGGTCTACAACACCAGACCCAGCTTCCGCGACGGCCAGCGGGAAACCGACGGCTACGTGGCTTTCTCGTGGGTGCACACCTTCAATCCCAATGTGCTGCTCACGGTTTCCCCCTTCTATCACTACAACACCGCCCATTACATCGGCGGGGCCACGGATTTCTGGGTCATCACCGACGCGAATCAGAAGGCAAATTACGGCGGGCTGCAGGCGTCGGTGAACGCCACCGTCTGGAAAAACGACATTCAGGCCGGCGTGTACGGCTTTGGCCAACACCAGAGCAATTTTTTCAATAATCAATTCACGGATTACGGCAGCGACCCCATAGAACTCCCCGCCCTCTTCGGCTTCCATCACGGGAGGGCTGGAAGAGATATTCATCAGCGACAAATTCAAGCCCACTTCTGTGGCTTACGTTGATCGCCGGTTTTCGGCAGTCGCACTTTTCAGCCGATATTGTCGAGGACGAAGTCGATCCACGCTTCGGGATCGCCGAGCAACTGCCGACCCTTAATCGGGTGTTTCGCGCCTTCTACGGAGACTTCTATCAGGCGCCGCCGCTTCTAACCGCCACCGGGCCGCTGCTCGGGCTCGCAAACAGCCAGAACCTGACGTTCGCGCCGCTGCAGGGCGAGCGCGAGCGAGGAATATCAGGCCGGCGTCACGATTCCCTTCCGCGGTTGGGCTCTTGATGCGGACAACTTTCGAACCTACGCCCGGAACTGGCTCGACCACAGCAACATCGGAGAATCAAATCTGTTCTGGCCGCTCACTTGGGATAAGGCTTTGATTCAAGGCTGGGAACTCACGTTGCGATCGCCGCGCTTGTGGCATCGCGGCCAGTTCCACCTGGCGTATTCGAATCAAATCGCGCAGTCCGCGGGACCTTTCACCGGGGGCCTGATCTGCCCCAATCCCGCGCCGCCCGACTGCGAAGCGCCACCCGTATATTCCGCCCCGGTCGATCACGACCAGCGAAACACATTGAACGTGGGCTTGAATGCTTCGATCTGCCGTGGCAAGCCTACGCTTCGACGAATGTGTACTACGGTTCGGGATTCAGCAACGGGATGCCGGACGCGCAGTATCCCGGAAACTATCTGCCGCAGCACACCACGTTCGATCTTTCGTCTGGAAAGTTTTCCACGAAAAATACAGCTTGCCATTGAACGTGCTGAACGTCGCCAATCGCCGCGTGCTACTGGACAATAGCCTGATCTTCGGCGGATTTCACTATAACGATCCGCTCAGGTCTATGCTGAGTTCCGCTATCGTTTCCATTACTGATACGCGGCGCGGCGGCGCGAGCGCAAGGCGCCCGGAAAACAGGAGCGATGCGCCGTTCACGACGAAATGCAGCGCCGGCCCCTCGCGGGAATTCAAACGTGATTCCGTAAAACGCTTTTGGTTGTCAAATCCAGAAAGAGAGGAGTATAGATATGAAGAATGTCACGCGATTGCTCTTGATGGCTGCCCTCGGCTCCGCATCGATCCTTGCGCCAGCGGCGAATGCTCAAGAAACCAAATTCGAGGCCAACCTTGCCGGCAAGAACGACAGACTCCGGAAAAAGAAACTTCCGCGCAAGGCCAGGCCACGTTTGAATTGAGTCCGGATGGCAAAAGCCTGAAATACACGCTCTCGGTGAACGACGCCGCGGACGTAACCATGGCACACATCCATCTCGGCGAACCTGGTCAGGCCGGCAAGCCCGTTGCGCCGCTCTATCCGGAAAAGATGTCCTCCATGTCTTCAAAGTCTTCCGACAAAACTGCCGGAGCCTCGGACGATAAAATGGCAATGGGGACGGGAATGACCTGCATCGCTCAGGGTACGATCACTGCGAGCAAAACTCGTGGGTTCGTTCCAGGGAAAATCGATCCAGGATCTCGTGGAAGCGATTCGCGCCGGAAAAACGTACGTCAACGTGCACACGAAAGCGCATCCGGACGGAGAAATTCGCGGCCCGATTGAATAGCGATGAAGACGGGGAAACTGCCGTTGATGGTGGTGCTCGCCGTGCTGGCCGTAGTAGGCGCTTACACCTATACATTGGCACGCGAACACCACAGTCGCATTTGGTAACCTTTCTCGCAAGATTCATGTTTCCCATGGTCATACCCGCGAGCGTTTGCACCGAGACGAATCCGTCGGAGGCCACGCCGGACGTGCTCGCCGCCGGGCCGCGCCCGATAACCCGCTGGGCGTCAAAGTCCTGATTAACGCTGCCAGTTCAGACGGTCGATGCAACACCCTCTAACCGGTGCCTTCTAATCGTACTTCTCAGAAAAGACTGATTCTCTGGGCTGCCCTCACTTTGACCTAACCAGGACGGGGTTTAATTCTGAGTCGCCCCCCGGCGAGCAGATTTGGCCTCTTAAACTCCGCCAAATCAGCTTCGAACTAGTGTTGCATCGACCTATTGAGACCACCGCCCTAACCGGAAAAGTCCTATATAAGGGAATGTCAAGAGAAAGACCTCCCCTTAGGGTCGGTGCCGATCCTTTTTTTGTCTCGGCATTCAGCCCAACTGGTTGAACGTGCACTCTCAATCTGAGAGTGGTGTTCCTCAGGCCTGAGGTCCTGTTTCGTCTCCGCGTGTGAGGCGGAGAAACGCTTCCTCTTCTCTGTGGTTCCATTTCCTTGTTATGGCGGCGCCATTCGTTTTCTGAAACATCAAGCCTGACGGTCATCCACTCGATGAGTGGCAACGCATGGTCCTATTGGAGACACGGGGCCTATGGCTTTCTTCGGTTGTCCGAGAGGGCATAGGGTGGGTACGGAGACTCGCGTGCTGCTGGCACGGGCCTGACTTTTCCGGTTGATACTTCCTCTCGAAACCGAGCGTCTCAAGAACCCAACGGTCACCGCCCGGAATGGTTCCCAGGGATGGAACGGACTCTTTGCCAGAGACGCTCAAGCTGCTTGTGGTTTCAAATAGTTGGCGTCGAAACGCACCTCCTTCTTCCAGACGATCAACGTGATCGCGGCAATCTTCCTCGCCAAGGTCAGGCGCGCCATCGGGGGCTTCCTTCCCTTGGCCAACAGAGCCTGGTAAAAATCGCGTAGCGGTCCAGCAGCATTGCTGGCTCTCATGGCCGCACCCTTGAAAATATCTTTCAGGTCATGGTTGTGGTTCTTATTCAGGCCACGCAGCGTCGCGGGCTTCTTGGAACGTTCCAGCTGTCCTTCCACGACGCGGTATTGCGCACTGTCATGCGTTTCTAATCCCAGACCGCTATAGGTCCACAGCTGCCGCTTGGTGCGGAACCGGTGAGGCGTCTGCATCAGTGCGATCAACAGAGCCGCTCGGATCGGACCGATCCCCGGAATCCGGCGGAGCAGTTTCCACGCCTTGTGCTTCTTGCTTTCCACCAACAGATCCCGCCGCACCTCCTGGCGCAGGGACCGCAAGGCATCGAGCTGTTGGTAGTAGTGTTCGGCGCGGCGCCGGACGCCGGCTTCGCTGATCTTGCCGAGCCATTCCGAACGGTGACCGGGTGCATACACCTGGTTGTCGGCACACGGAATGCCCCAACTGCGATACAACGCTTTGAGCCGATTCATGACCCGCGTGAGATCCTTGGTGATGGTCAGATAACTGCGCGCCAGCTCCTTCAACGTTCGCAAGCCGTGCTCTCCGTGATAGACCGGCTTGAGTTTGTTCAGGTACAACAGTTCGGCCAGCTTGCGCGCATCGATCCGGTCACTCTTGCTGCCTTCTTTCAGTAGGGCATTCTTCCGCGGGTTACACACCACGACCTGCGTGACGTGCGGTTTCAGCAGGTCGTACAACCAGGCCGCCCAGGTTCCTTCTTCCAACGTGACCTGCAACTCTCCGCGCAGCCCGTGGATGAACTGCAGAATGGTGCTCGCCTTGGTCTCGATGATGCATTCCATCACGATCTTTCCGCCAGCATTCATGACTGCGATCGAAATACTTTCCTTGTGGATGTCCATGCCGATATATTTGGTGCTCGTCATAAAGGGTGCTCCTTTCTGGAGGGGTTCGAGCCGACACTCCAAAACCTACTCCAAAGGGGCGCCCTTTTATAATGTGTGGGTACTGGAACCAAGATGTCCGGTTATCCGACGAAGTTGCCGTTCGTTGGGGTTGAGACTGACCAAATAGTTGTGATCGACACGGTGTATGTAATAATCGGTAAACAGCATGGAGGTAAAAAAAAAAAAAAAAAAAAAAAAAAAGAGAGGGACCCAAATAAGCACGACCATAGCCTGTTCGTGGAAAATGAACTAATGAATCATGGGGAGCGCTTAGGACTCGCGCGATAATTTTAGAAGGGGGGCTAGAGCGAGTCTCGCGAGCCGAGCTCGAGGAAGGCGCGAAGCCGGTTCGAGCGCGAAGGATGCCTCAGCTTGCGCAGTGCCTTGGCTTCGATCTGACGGATACGCTCGCGGGTGACGGCGAATGTTTGGCCCACTTGTTCGAGCGTGTGCTCGCTGCCATCTTCAAGACCGAACCGCATCTTGATGATTTTCTCTTCGCGTGGCGTGAGAGTCTTCAGAACCGAGGATGTCTGCTCCTTGAGGCTCAGGTAGATCACCGCGTCCGAGGGCGACACGGCAGTCTTGTCCTCAAGAAAATCGCCTAGGTGCGAGTCTTCCTCCTCGCCGATGGGAGTTTCAAGCGAGATCGGTTGCTGCGCGATCTTCTTGGTCTTGCGCACTTTGTCGACACTGATATCCATGCGCTTGGCAATTTCTTCGGAAGTAGGTTCGTGGCCAAATTCCTGCACGAGTTGCCGCTGGGCCCGCACAAGCTTGTTGATTGTCTCGATCATATGCACCGGAACGCGGATCGTGCGAGCCTGATCAGCGAGGGCGCGGGTGATGGCCTTGGCGAATCCACCAAGTCGCATAAGTCGAGAACTTGTATCCACGCCGCCACTCGAACTTATCCACCCCTTTCATCAGACCGATATTGCCTTCCTGAATCAGGTCGAGAAACTGCAGGCCGCGGTTGTTGTATTTCTTCGCGATGGAGACGACGAGGCGGAGGTTCGCTTCGACCAATTCCTTTTTGGCCTGCTCGGCTTCTCGCTTCGCCCCGAAGGATGATCTGGAGCGCCCGCTTCAGTTCCGTCGGGCTGACCTCACTCGCGACTTCAATCTCGTTCAGCTCCTGCGGCGGGCTTTCAGATCCTTGCGCGCCTCGGCCTGGACATCGGCCTTCGATGCATCGACGCGGCGCTCGAGCTTTCCGATTTCACGCTCGAGGAATTGAACGCGCTCGACCGTCTTGTGAATCTTGTCGATCAGCCGCTTCTTCTCGGACGGCTTGAAATCGAGTTCTCGGACGCGTCTCGACATCTCGACGCGGGTCCGGGCGAGAGCGTAGCGAGCATGGAGGTAGGAGCGCTTCTTGGAACGCGGAACACGCTGGAGCTTCGCAGCTTGCTTCGTCGCCAACAGATAGAGCGCGGCAATCTTATCAATCTGCTTGAGCGTCTCCTTTGTCTTCGCTTCGATCTTTTCCTCGGACAGCTCCTCGTCGTCAAACTGGACGATTTCCTTGATCGACCGGGAGTCGTTCCGCAAATCCTCCCCAACCTGCAACAGTTCCTTCAGAATGAGCGGCGCGCGTGTAATGGTTTTCAGAACGAGCAGATGCCCGCGCTCGAAGCGCTTCGCAATCACCACTTCACTTTCGCGCGTCAGCAGCGGAACGGTACCCATTTCGCGAAGGTACAAGCGAACCGGATCACTCGTCTTCTCGAGCGTTCCCGGTGTCAGGTCGAGTTCGCTGTCCTCGGTTGGAAGTTCCTCTTTCGGCTCTACGGCACCGAAAGTCGGTACCTTCCACGGCATCACGAGCGGCCTCGGCACTGGTGGCATCTTCGTAGATACCGATACCATAGCGCTCAAAGGCGGAAAGCACTTCGTCAATCTCCTCAGAGGAATGCACTTCTGGCGGGAGAATGTCATTCACCTCGTCGTAGAGCAGATACCGCGCTCCTTGCCAATACCGATGAGTTGGCGTACCTGGTCGTACTTTTCCTCGATCGCCAGTGCCAAGGTTTCCTCCGTTGTCAGGCTGCCGTCTAGGGGACCAGGGCTACCCTAAAAAAAAAAAAAAAAAAAAAAAAAAAAAAAAAAAAAAAAAAAAAAAAAAAAAAAAAAAAAAAAAAAAAAAAAAAAAAAAAAAAAAAAAAAAGAGAACGGAGATAAAGAGCGTACATCCCGAACCACACTCGTCCGGTTATCCGACGCAATACAAAAGGGTGCTCCTTTTGGAGTAGGGTTTTGAGCGTTGGGCTCAAAGTCTACAGGAAGGAGCGCCCTTTATGGATGGCGACGAAGTATATCGGCATGGATGTGCACAGGGAAAGTATTTCGATCGCGGTCAGGAATGCTGTCGGGAAGATCGTGATGGAATGCGTCATCGAGACCAAAGCCAGCATGATTCTGGAGTTTATCGACGGGCTGCGTGGAGATTTGCAGGTTACGTTTGAAGAAGGCACCTGGGCCGCCTGGCTGTACGATCTGCTGAAACCGCATGTCACGAAGGTGGTGGTGTGCGATCCGCGTAAGAATGCCTCGATGAAGGAAGGCAACAAGAGTGACAGGATCGACGCGCGGAGGCTGGCCGAACTGCTGCATCACAATCATCTGAGCTCGGTCTATCACGGTGAACACGGCCTGCGAAGCTTGAAGGAACTGGTGCGTAGCTATCTGACCATCACCAAAGATCTCGGGCGGGTGATGACGCGGGTGAAGGCCATCTATCGGAGCTGGGCCATTCCTTGCAGCGGCAAGCAGGTCTATGCTTCGCGCATGTGCGGAGTGGCTGGCGAAGATCAGCGAACCGAGAGTGCGCCGACGAGCGGAGTTTTACTACCAGCAGCTGGATGCGCTGCGGACGTTGCGTCAGGAAGTGCGGCGGGATCTGTTGGTGGAGAGCAAGAAGCACCAGGCTTGGAAACGGCTCTGCGGGATCCCCTCGATCGGTCCGATTCGGGCCGCTGTGCTGCTGGGCATTCTGCAGACCCCGCATCGTTTCCGCACCAAGCGGCAGCTATGGACCTACAGCGGTTTGGGCATCGAGACCCACAGCAGCGCTGATCACCGGATTGTGGAAGGGCAGCTGGAACGAGCGAGGAAGCAGATCGCGATTCGCGGGCTGAACAGAAACTGCAATCACGATCTGAAGAATCTGTTCAAGGGAGCGGCGATCGTGGCATCGAGCAAACCTGGTCCGTTTGAGGAGTTCTATGCAGCTTTGGTGGCCAAGGGCATGCGACCGGAGATGGCGCGTCTGACTTTGGCCAGGAAGATTGCCACCATCGTTTTGATCGTGTGGAAGAGAGGAGCGTGCTTCGACGCCCAATATCTGAAACCACAAGCAGCTTGAGTGTCTCTGAGCGAGTCCGCTCCATCCCGGGGATCTTCTCGGGGGGTGGCGGTGGGGTTCTCGAGACACTCTGGTTCGAGAGCGAGTCTCAGCTGATAAGTTAGGCGCTGTGTGCTTGGGCACCGAGTCTCACACCCGACCCTAGGCCCTCTCGGATAACCAGAAAAAGCTATGGGCCACGAGTCCCGGATAGAAGTATGGTCGCCAACTGACCGAGGTTCTGCTTTGCTGGTTTCGGAACAGACCGGCTTCGTTGCGAATAGGCGATGAAAGCCGCTGGGAGAGGAAACCCCGACGCTGGGCAACAGTGTCCAGCAACCGAGCGCCTGGTGCGGTCGGTCAAAACAGATCTTGCTCATTGAGAGGGGCTGCGAAGCAAGAAAACGTCCAGCCGGTGGAGAGGTGTTTTTTCTTGACTTCAACTTTCATAGAACTAATCAGGACTTGAGTTTGCTCCGAAGCTATTCAGCTCCTAATGAAGGCGACACCCGGCTGATTTCCCCTTCTTTTTGGGCGAAAGGTGCGAGATTTCCAATCCACCGGAAGTGATTACCTCAGCGTGGGAACTCAACCAAGACAGCTCGCTTGGAGGCGGAGGTGCTTCGCTTGATGGGCATGTTTAGCGAACTCACTTCGGCCAAAGTATAGATTCATCTTCCGCTGAACCGACCAGCGCCTCGGGCTGAGAATCGAGTATCAGTCAGGTGCATTCGAGGAGAGTGATGTCTTGCGGGGCTATCTCGGTAGCCTCCTGGAGGCAAATAGAACTGACAATCGGCTTGTGCCACGGCGCGACGATGCTGAGTGCACGTGAAGAGTTTTTGTCGTTGCGGCAGTATCTTTAAGTCCTTGTATACTTCAGCAGAAAGCCATCGACGCTCGCTCGCACGTTTTCCGTCAGCTGTCGGGAAGATTCGCGTGCCGCCAACAGCCAGGCATTCTAACTCTTCATCGGCGCCCATCTCACGGCTGATCCGCACAATGGTCGGTCACGGGCCCGGCCTAAGTCCCTGATTAACGCCCTATCTCTAACGACGCCGGCCCTTGCAAGAGTTCTTTCTTCTGCCGATCACTGGGTTTGAGCACACGTGTTCGTCGGCGCACGAACGGCGTGTGTCTCCCTTGCTTCCATTCATCCGTGTCACCCCAACTTGCTCGGCCCGCTTTCGCTTCATCAGTTCGGTGTTGCCCACCAACCATCTCTTCGGTCACCATCGACCATGATGAGTACTTCGAACTCCCCGTAGGGAGGCGGGTAGCCTAATCAATCGGCCGGTGACTCGTTGCACCATAGCGCGTTCCAGGCATCCCCGCACAGGCATCACCCAACCTCTGCTGCATCTGTCCACGACGACAGAACTCGTGATAGTCGATCTGGTCCCGCAACATGATCCACAGCCGGATTCCGAGTTTTCGGGCGGCAGCGACTTTCGCTTTCCCCAAACCTTTCTGAACTAATTTCCGGCGGTAGAATCGCTGCAACTCCGGATCCCGACGCACCGCGTGTGCTGCCGCCTCACACCACAGAAACCGCAACAACGGATTGCCTTGCTTACTCAGGCCGCCGAGCCGCTGCCGACCTCCGCTGGAGTATTCACTCGGAATGATCCCCACGTAACTCGCCAGCGCCTTGCCGTCAGCAAACCGCTTTGCATCGCCCAGGAACACGTCCGTAGCCAACGCCGTGATCGGCCCCACTCCTGGATGAGTCATCAGCAACCTTGCTCCGGGACGCTCGCAAGCTTGCTCCCCGACTCGCTGGTTCAGCTTCTCGATATCGGTCTCGAACTTCGCGTACATCGCCTGCAACTCACTGCACCGATGAGCGGTATGTGGCGCGAGCGGCAACGACGCAATCGCGCACTGCCCGGCTTGGCTCCATAGCGAAGCGCCTCGTCGTAAACCATTCGCCAGCGCTATCGCCTGCAGCGCATTCTGTATTCGTGTCCGCATGCGCACCCACTGATGACGGTGCAACAACAAGGCTCGCAGATCCACGAGTTCCTTCGATGGCCGCCAGATCGACGGAAAGCGGTTTTCTACCAGCAGCTGTAGGATCAGGTCCGCATCTCGCCGATCATGTTTCTGTTTCCGTGGTTCGGCCGCTCGAATCTTCGCCGGATGGCCAACCTGGCAATCGATCCCCAGCTCCTCCATCAGGCTCAGAAACCATTGCATCGTTCCCGTTGCTTCAATTCCTACACGCACCGGCCCTGGCAGCCTCGAATAAAACTCCTTCACGTCACTGCCACTGTGTGCCAACGTCTTTTCCATCACCTCCCCGGTCGCTGTATCGAGCACCGCCAGTGTTTGCTGGCGAGCGTGCAAATCGCATCCTATAATCCGCATCTCGGCCTCCTTCGGTCCGAGCACTGTTGGGGTCAACACCGAACAGTCTACTCGGGCCGTCGCGAGGCCGGCGTCGTTATGACATCAACCGAGAAGTGGGTACTGGTACCCAGTTATTGCATAACAACGTCGGCTCCTCGCCCCAAGTAGACTTTGGTTTGTCGAAGACCAGAGGCTTGGGAGAAAGGAGCCGAACATGGTGATTATAGGCGTAGATTACCACCCGAGCTTTCAAGCGATTGCATTTTGTGTAGAAGAGACGGGTGAGTGCGGTGAACAGGAACTGACCCACAGTGATGGACAAGCGGAGAAATTCTATCGAAACCTGAAGCAGCGAGGAGCGAGCGTGCGGGTAGGGATGGAGGCTACGGGATATTCACGCTGGTTCGAGCGGCTGGTGGCAGAGTTGGGTTTCGAGCTGTGGATCGGGGATCCGGCGGAGATCCAGGCCAAGCGAGTCAAGAAGCAGAAGACCGACCGCGAGGATGCTCGACTGCTCCGCAGGCTGATGCTGGAAAATAACTTCCCGCAGATCTGGGTACCGAGTCCGGAGAATCGAGATCTGCGGCAACTGCTGTGGCACCGGCATCGGCTGGTGCAGATGCGCACGCGGATCATGAATCAGTTGCAGGCGTTGGCCATGAACGAGGGCTATCGCTGGAAGAAGAAACTGTTCAGCGAACAGGGGCGAGCGCTGTTAGAGAAGCTCGCGTTGGCTCCCTGGGCGAGTCGGCGCCGGCAAGAGTTGCTGGAACTTCTGGACCGCCTGAATCCGACGATTGAGGAGCTGACGGCCGCGGTCGAGCGGGAAGCCAGAAAGCGACCCGAGGTTTTGCGACTGATGAGCCATCCCGGCGTGGGCCCGCTTACGGCACTGGCTTTCGTGTTGATCATCGGAACTCCGACACGGTTTCAACGGGGCAAGCAGATCGGCACGTACGTGGGGATGATTCCGAGTGAGGACTCCAGTGGAGGCAAGCAACGGCTGGGGCACATCAGCAAGCAAGGCAGTTCCTTGTTGCGCTTCTTGCTGGTGGAAGCGGCCCAAGCAGCGGCGCGTACCCATGCTGACTGGCGCCGTCGGTACAGCCACCTGGCGATGCGTCGGCACAAGAGCATAGCCAAGGTAGCGATGGGACGCAGGCTGGCGATTCGGTTGTACTGGATGTGGCGGAACGGATGTGAGTATTCGCAGTCTTTGGAGTTCGGTTCGTACGCGGGACAGCTCGGTACCGGACATGGTGTGCAGTAGAACACCGTCCATTTGAATGGGCATCCCGCTCCCTCGCGAGGGGGAGTTTGAACGAGTAATCCTGGTCGAAGTTTAGATCGAAGAGATGTTTAGGTCGGACCGAAACCGACCGAAAAGATTACAGACGAGCCGTGGTCATCGACGCTGGGCCAAAGAACACCACGAAGGCAAACACTCTTCCGAGTGAGCGGAGAAGTGCGCTCAAAAAACGATTGACGGAGCCGACATTGTTAGAGATGTCCGGTTATCCGACTAACCAGGAGTTGACAAAAAAAAAAAAAAAAAAAAAAAAATTTTTTTTTTTTTTTTTTTTTTTTTGGGGGGGGGGGGGGGGGGGGGGGGGGGGGGGGTTTTTTTTTTTTTTTTTTTTTTTTTTTTTTTTTTTTTTTTTTTTTTTTTTTTTTTTTTTTTTTTTTTTTTTTTTTTTTTTTTTTAAAAAAAAAAAAAAAAAAAAAAAAAAAAAAAAAAAAAAAAAATTTGACGACGCGCCGCTCGCGGAAGTTGGAACAGTTATATGTTCTGATGACACTTTCTGTTTTCGTTAATCTTTGTTTTCGTCGTATTCTGATTTTCTTTCTGTCACGCTAGAGGTTTTTTTTTTTTTTTTTTTTTTTTTTTTTTTTTTTTTTTTTTTTTTTTTTTTTTTTTTTTTTTTTTTTTTTTTTTTTTTTTTTTTTTTTTTTTTTTTTTTTTTTTTTTTTTTTTTTTTTTTTTTTTTTTTTTTTTTTTTTTTTTTTTTTTTTTTTTTTTTTTTTTTTTTTTTTTTTTTTTTTTTTTTTTTTTTTTTTTTTTTAAAAAAAAAAAAAAAAAAAAAAAAAAAAAAAAAAAAAAAAAAAAAAAAAAAAAAAAAAAAAAAAAAAAAAAAAAAAAAAAAAAAAAAAAAAAAAAAAAAAAAAAAAAAAAAAAAAAAAAAAAAAAAAAAAAAAAAAAAAAAAAAAAAAAAAAAAAAAAAAAAAAAAAAAAAAAAAAAAAAAAAAAAAAAAAAAAAAAAAAAAAAAAAAAAAAAAAAAAAAAAAAAAAAAAAAAAAAAAAAAAAAAAAAAAAAAAAAAAAAAAAAAAAAAAAAAAAAAAAAAAAAAAAAAAAAAAAAAAAAAAAAAAAAAAAAAAAAAAAAAAAAAAAAAAATTCCACGATTTGGTTCCTGGCGTATTGGTCGTTACGTTTTTTTTTTTTTTTTTTTTTTTTTTTTTTTTTTTTTTTTTTTTTTTTTTTTTTTTTTTTTTTTCCGGCGTATTGGTCGTCTACGTGGCTCAAGTCCTGATTAACGCCCTATCTCTAACGATGCCGGCCCTTGCAAGAGTTTTATTCTCAGCTGGTCACTGGGTTTGAGCACACGTCTCCGCCGACGCACGAATGGCGTCTCTCTGTGTCGATCCTGTTCTCCGGTTCACCCGTACGTGCTCAGCCCGTTCTCGGTTCATCGGTTCGGTGTTGCCCACCAACCATCTCTTCGGTCACTCTCGACCATGATGAGTTATTCGAACTCCCCGTAGGGAGGCAGGTAGTCTAATCAACCGGTCGGTGACTTGTCGCACCATAAGGCGTTCCAGGCATCCCTGCACAGGCGGCACCGCTGTTCTTCTGTCGACGACGACAGAACTCGTTATAGCTGATCTCGTTCCGCAACATGATCCAGAGCCGAATCCCGAGCTTGCGAGCCACTGCCATTTTCGCTTTCCCAAACCTTTCTGGACCATCTTGCGACGATAGAACCGCTGCAGCTCCGGTCCGGCGTACGGCGTGGGCTCCCGCCTCACCCCATAGAAACCGCAGCAAGGATTCCCTTGTTTGCTCAGCCCGCCGAACTTCTGTCGACCTCCGCTGGAGTATTCTCTGGGAATGATCCCCACATAACTGGCCAGTGCCTTACCGTCAGTGAACCGCTTCGGATCGCCCAGGAATACGTCGGTCGCCAACGCCGTGACCGGCCCCACTCCGGGATGGGTCATTAGCAGTCTCGCTCCCGGACGCTCGCCGGCTTGCTCCTCCACTCGCTTGTTTAGTCTCTCGATGTCCGATTCGAACTTCACGTACATCGCCTGCAATTCATTTCGCCGATGAGCCGTATGCGGAGCCAGCGGCAACGACGCGATCGTGTGTTGTCCGTCGCGGCTCCACAGAGAAGGGCCTCGTCGCATACCATTCGCCAGGGCGATGGCCTGCAGTGCATTCTGTACGCGCGTCCGCATTCGTACCCACTGATGACGGTGTCGCAACAGAGCCCGGAGATCTTGCAGCTCCTTGGAAGGTAGCCAGATCGCTGGAAAGCGGTTTTCTACCAGCAGTGTCAGAATCAAATCGGCATCTCGCCGATCATGCTTCTGCTTCCGCGGCTCGGCTGCCCGAATCACTGCCGGATTACCGACCCGGCATTCGATTCCCAGCTCTTCCATCAGGTTCACGAACCACTGCATCGATCCCGTGGCCTCGATTCCCACACGCACCGGACCTGGAAGCGTGGAATAAAACTCCCGCACGTTGTTGCCTTCGTGCAGCAGAGTCATTCTCACCATCTCTCCGGTTTCGGTGTCAGCATCGCCAACGTTTGCTGGCGAGCGTGCAAATCACATCCTATAATTCGCATCTCGGCCTCCTTCGGTCCGAGCACTGTTGGGGTGAACACCGAACAGTCTACTCGGGCCGTCGCGAGGCCATGTCGTTATGACATCAACCGGAGAAGTGAGGTCCTAGGAACCCAGATGTCCGATAATCCGACGCAATATAAAAGGGCGCCCCTTATGGAGTAGGGTTTGGGTGCTTGCCTCAATCCCTACGAAAGGAACGCCCTCAATGGATAGCGCGAAGTATATCGGCATGGATGTGCACAAGGAAAGCATTTCGATGGCGGTCCGAAATGCTGCCGGCAAGGTAGTAATGGAATGTGTCATCGAGACGAAAGCGAACATGATCCTCGAGTTCGTCGATGGGCTACGCGGAGACGTGCATGTCACCTTTGAAGAAGGAACCTGGGCCGCTTGGTTATACGATCTGCTGAAGCCCCACGTCACCCAAGTGATAGTCTGCGATCCGCGCCAGAATTTCTCCGTTCAAGACGGCAATAAGAATGACCGCGTCAATGCCCGGAAGCTGGCGGAGCTGCTGCGGAACAACCAACTGCGCTCGGTCTATCACGGGGACCACGGGCTACGAACCTCGAAGGAGCTGGTGCGCAGTTATCTGACCATCACGCAAGATCTCAGCCGGGTGATGACCCGAGTAAAGGCCATCTAGCGCAGTTGGGCCATCCCTTGCGGCGGCAAGCAGGTTATGCGACGCGCGATCGTCAAGTGGCTCGGAAAGATCGTCGAAGCCGGGGCGCGCCGACGAGCGGAGTTTTACTACCGTCAGTTGGATGCGCTGCGATGTTGCGCCACGAAATACGGGGGATCTGCTCGCCGAGAGCAAGAAACACAAAGCATGGAAACGGCTCTGCCGGATTCCCTCGATGGTCCGATTCGGGCGGCGGTGTTGCTGGGCATCCTGCAGATCCCACATCGCTTCCGCACCAAGCGACAGTTGTGGACTTACAGTGGCTTAGGCATCGAGGTGCACAGCAGCGCTGATCACCAGACCGTGAACGGGCAGCTCCAACGGAAGAAGAAGCATGTCGAGGTGCGTGGGCTCAACCGGAACTACAATCACGATCTGAAGAACCTGTTCAAGGGTGCGGCCTCGCGGCCGCGACAAAGCCCGGACCCTTCAGGAATTCTACGCGTAACTGCTGGCCAAAGGCATGCGGCCGGAAATGGCGCGGCTGACCTTGGCCCGCAGATTGCCGCGATCGTTCTGATCGTCTGGAAGAGAGGAGTGTGCTTCGACGCCAAACATCTGAAACCACAAACAGCTTGAGTGTTTCGTCGAGTCCGCTCCATCCCGGAATCTTCTCCGGCGGCGGCCGTCGGGTTCTCGAGACACTCTGGTTCGAGAGCGAGTCTCAGATGTGGAGTTAGGCGCGTGCTTCGGGCACCGAGTCTCACACTGGACCCTAGGCCCTCTCGGATAACCAGAAAAAGCTATGGGCCACGAGTCCCGATAGAACTATGGACGCCACTTGAGCACCGTTCTGCTTTGCTGGTTTCGGAACTGACAGGCTTCGTTACGAAACAGACAATGGAAACCGCTGCCAGAGGAAACCCCAATCGCTGGATCCAGGTGTCCAGCAACCGAGCACATGGTGCGGTCAGTAGAAAACCATCTCGCTCATTCACTTGGACTGCGAAGCAACAAAAGCTCCAGCCGTTGGAGGGGTGTTTTTCTTGACTTCTCCTTTTATAGAACTTATCAGGCACCATAAACAGATTCCCCTGCAGGATGCCAGCCGCTGCGGGTCATGCGCTCGTTTTCTGGCTCGCGGAACCTCTTTCCAGTTCTTCCTCGGCCAAAATCGGCACGCCCTTCGCGCATGCTTCAACGCCCATAGAGACGCAGATCTGCAAGACCGTCATGATTTCTTCCGGGGTCGCTCCGGCCTTGAGTGAACCTTGAATGTGCCTGCGCACACCGGGCGCGTACATGTGAGTTATGGACGCATCGAAGGCGATGCTGATCAACTCCATGAATTTTGGTGTAAACAGACCGCTCTTGTAGATGTTGGCTCCGAAGGCAAAGAATTCATCGGTCCAGGCAGGTGAAATCTCGAAGAAGGGATCCCACGCTGTGTTCCATTGACCCATCGCGCGCATCGCATCGCAGGCCGGAGTCTCCGGCTTCGGGCCGCCCGACGGCTTCACACCCGCCGCCTTCATCTCTTCGAGGAGGATGGGCGCACCCAAGCTGCACGAGTGGACCGCCAGTCCGAAACCACACTTCAGGACGAGGAGGATCTCATCGCGGGTCGCGCCGGCATCGAGTGCTGCGCGAATCTGGCGGCGCGTGCCCGCTTCATCGAGATTCGTGCAGGAACAATTCAGCGCCAAATAGATGAGCTCCACCTCCTTGCGCGGCAGAATTCCGCTGGTCCAAGGATTCATTCCGACCCGCAACAGTAGTTCCGCCCCTTTGGGGTCCCATTCTTTGAGTTTGTCCAGGGACGAGCCCCAAGGGTTTGGTGACTGGTCAGCCACTGGGGCCTTTGTTACTCCACTCTTTGTCGCCATTTTCTTCCTCCTAATAGTCACGAATGATCATTGAGAAGGCCTTTGGGTCGCTGGGTCTGTTCGGCGACGGCCACCATGATCTTGCCGTCGAGCTTTCCTAATCCCAGCGAGCCGCCAGCGTGAGGACAGGTGTCGGAAATGGCACAGATGTTCCCTCCCACATTGAAGAGTGCCACATCCTTCCCTGCGGCTTTGAACGGTGCACCCGATCCATCCGGGATCTGCTCGACGTGCGCTATTTCAATGAAGTCAGGCACACCGTTCTCGGGTGACATCAGCTAAGTGTCAGTGGTGACTAGACTCCCGCTATCTTGATCGCGGCTTTCACATCATCCTCCCACTCGCCAGCGTGGATATGTCCGCACCCACCCTGCGCGGCGGGATAATACCTTCCGTCTGTTTCATGCACCATGAACCCCATGTTGCCCGGTCGGCGGTTGGGCGGCAGGCCGAGGTTGGCGAGTGTTTCTGCGGTAGAGTTGTAGGTGACTCCGATCTTCAGCATCTGGCGCGCCTGTTCGGGTGTGGCGATTGCCCGCCCGAGCTCCTTGGCCATGCGCACGTGACGCTCGATCATTTGGATCGAATTCATGCGCTCACCCTTGGTGGTGTTCCAAAGGTTGTCCTCGATGCCGGCGCGGGTGTGTTGTCCCAGCGCAATGCAGATCGCAGCGACCGGATGGCTCAGACGGAACGTAGTCTGGTAGGTGAAGAAGGAGCCGTGCGGCGTCCGACGGATCAGCTCCATCAGGTCGAATGGATTTGCGCCGCAGACGCCGCCGCCACCGATGCTGAAGAAACCGTTCACTGGTCCCATGTAGTAGCCCTTGCGGATCAGACGCTCCGCGGGCTCAAGGCCGTGGATGTGAGGGGCACGGAATGCGGCTGAATCTCGTTCTTGACCATGCGCTTGATGTTTTCGAGATAGAAGTGGGGCGTCAGATCGGCCGCGAGGTTGGCCATCGCGTGGAGCATCGCCGGGTTAGTAAAACGCGTTGCCTTTGGAAGGCATCGATCGACGGGATGAGCGCCGTCAGATCGTAGAAGCTGAAGTACCACAGGCCGAACGGTAACCTGATCCGGGCTTGGGATTGACCTCGGCCAGTTTGTTGGCGTGGGTCTTGGCTCTGAAATTGCGCTTCTTCGCCTGGCTCTGGCGCAAAAGAGATGGAACCGCCAAGCTGCAAGATAATTTTCGGCACGGCATTGCGCAGACGCCCGATTTGATCGTTGTACTGCTCAAAGTATTTCGAAATATGACCCGTCTTGGGATCGCGACCATGGATGTGCGACGGACGCTGCGCCTGCGTGAAACGGGTAAAGAACAGTTCCTGGACCTGCTCATCCCCAGTTACCGGGAGCTTCTGTCAGGCGTGCAATCCACCGGCATCCACACTGGCCCATAGGGCGCAGCGGTGATTAATGAAAGGCGCTTGATTCTCGGGCAACTCGATGAGTCGTCTGTAAAATACATTCGGGTTCTCCGCTAAGGATTGACTTTCGCGTCTTGGCGGAGTCAGTACCTCTCCGTCGGTCTCGTTGGGCCAAAACCGCCCCCTCAAGCAATCAGCAAGCACAGTGCCTAGTGATAATCGGATGCATACAAGCAACACAGTCCTGGTGTCTGAGCATGCGGAGAGCGAAGCGTCGGGAGGGAGAGCAACTCGCTTGACCAGTCCCACGACATGTAGGAGGTCGTCCGAAATGATGGACATTTCTTCTGGTGAAGGATTCCAAAGTCCTGATTAACGCTCAACCGGACATGTCTAACAACGTCGGCTCTGTCAAATCGTTTTCGAGCACACTTCTCCGTTCACTTCAAAGAGTGTCTCCTGTTTGTCGAGTTTTTTGGCGCTGTCGATCACCACGGTTAGTTTGTAATTTTTCGGTCGGTTTCAGTCCGACCAAACATATCTTCGATCCTATGCTGCAGACCAGGACTACCACTTCAAACTCCCTCTCACGAGGGAACGGGATGCCCAATCAAATACACGGCGTTCTAGTTCACGCCATGTCCGAAACCGAGCTGTCCCGCGTTAGAACCGAATTCGGCCCATCGCGAATACTCCCAACCCCTCCGCCACATCCAGTACAGGGGAACTGCGAGTCTTCGAGCCATCGCCAACTGGGCAATACTGGTTGGCCGACGCATCGCCAGATGCATGTACCGTCGTCTCCAGTCTGCATCCCATCGTGCCCCCGCTAGGGCTGCTTCTATCAGCAAGAAACAAGCAGGGAGTTGCCTTGTTTGGTGATGTGTCCCAGCCGTTGATGACCAGCACTGGAGTCCTCGCACGGGATCAGTCCCACATAGCTGCCGATCTGCTTGCCGCATTAAATCGCTCCGGAGTTCCGATGATCAGCACGAAGGCCAGTGCCGTCAGCGGACCTACGCCCGGATGCGTCATCAGCCGCAGCACCTCAGGCCATTTCTTCGCCTGCCCGACCACCGCGGTTAACTCTTCGATGGTCGGGTTCATTCGGTCCAGCAACTCGAGTAGATCGTGCCGGCGCCATGATGCCCAAGTTGCCAGCGGAAGCTTTCCAGTTGTGCTCGTCCTGCTTCATTCCACAGCTTCTTCTTCCTTCGTTGGCCTTCGTTCATCGCCAGGGCCTGCAGCTGATTCATGATTCGCGTTCGCATCTGCACCATGCGGTGCCGATGCCACAGCAGTTGCCGCAGATCACGATTTCGGGACTCGGTATCCAGATCGTTGGGAAGTTATTTTCCAGCAGCAGCTTCAACAGAAGGTGAGCATCGTTGCGGTCATTCTGTTGGGACTCGTTCGTCTTGATTTCGGCCGCATCGCCCATCCACAGCTCAATACCCAACGCTGCCAGTAACCGCTCGAACCAACGTGAATAGCCGTGGCCTCCATTTTTACCCACACGCTGACACCTCGGCCGCCAGCTCCCGATAAAACTCTTCCGCTTCCCCACCACTGTGGCACAATCGCCGTTCGCCACTCTCGCCAGTCTCTGTATCCGTAAACGCGATGTACTGATCGCTCGGTAATAATCCACGGCTATAATAATCATGTTCGGCTCCTTCCTCCCGAACCTTGGTCTAGACAAACCAAAGTCTACCGGTATAAGGAGCCGACATTGTTATGCAATCAAGTGGGTACTGGAACCATGATCCAGTTATCGGACTGCTAAACTGCGGATTTGCCCAGAAGCGCGGCCACGATCTCGGAACCGTCGCCCCATTTTTCACGGGTTGCTTGATAGCGTTCCTGTCGATTCAAATCCACATAGATGGTGTTGCGACCCACGAACTGAATCTTGATCGTCTTCGCTCCCTCGATTGCTTTTTGGATGTCCTGTACCTGTAACCAGCATTCGTGAAAACGGAGTCGAGCATCCTCCGCGCCTTGCCCGTAATGCCGAATGAGATAGAGGTTCACGTTGACTCCACAAATGGCGGCAACTCGATAGAGGGAAGTCCGTCGGGAGTCGATCTGTGAAGCGTCCCAGCCCGCCTCTTTCGCGTACTCGGTCATTTCGGTGTCCGTGAGCGAAGGAGCGAACCAGGATTTATTCACGAGTTGCAAAGCCTTTTCTGCTTCTCTCGAAACCGTTTCACTTTTTCTGCATTAGCGAGTTTTAGAGGCAGCAAACCTTTTTCAACTCTTCGGCGATCTCGTTCCGCAATTTTTTCGAGCCGGTGAATCTCCTTCCACTTTTTTCTCCACCGGATTTTGCGGATATTCGAACTTGCTTGGATGTCATGAGCCACGGTGTATCTCCTCGTATGGGTTTGGCGGGTCTCGCGGTTGCGGGTCTCGCGGCAATTTAATGTGTACGCCTCCGGCGTCGGTCAAACCACTGCGAGGTGGGTGGGGGCTGGTCACCCTGCCGCCAAGCCTTTTCGAAAAGGGGACCCTATCAACAAAAATATAGAGCGCGCGCGACCGACCCCGAGATCAGCAGCCACGCGAACTAAGTTCGCCCCACAATTCGAGGACGACACGAAGAAACTTCGCGTCAACGGCTTCACGTTGCTTGCCCGGCTTGCGGGGTGGTCAAATCTTGCTCATTGACAATAACCTAACGACTAGGATATTGTGAACGCATGAACGAGAAGGACCTGATCTCGAAGGCTATGCGACTACTGGGAAGCCGAACGTCGAAGAAGAAAGCGAAGTCTTCTCGCGCGAACGGCAAACTCGGCGGTCGTCCGCGAACACGAAAGGTGAAGCCATGAAGATTGTTTTATACGCACGAGTAAGTACGAACGACAAAGGCCAAGACCCCGAGATGCAGTTGCGCGAAATGCGCGAGTACTGCGAACGGCGCAAACTCAAATGGTCCGCAAGTATGTGGACAACGGAATCAGCGGCTCGAAGGAATCACGCCCCGAGTTGAATCGATTGATGGCCGACGCCAACCGGCGCAAGTTCGACGGCGTGCTGGTCTGGAAGTTCGACCGTTTTGCACGTTCCACGTCCCATCTGCTGAAGGCATTGGAGACGTTCCAGAACCTCAAGATCGACTTCGTCAGCCTGACCGAAGGTATCGACACGTCCACGCCCGTGGGCGCGATGGTGTTCACGATTCTTGGAGCGGTCGGCCAGATGGAGCGCGAGTTGATCCGCGAGCGCATTCGTGCGGGCGTCCGCAATGCGCGTGCTAAGGGCAAAAGGCTCGGTCGGCCAAAGGTCGCGGTTGATAAGTCTAAAGTGGCATCTCTGCGTGCCGCGGGCCACTCTTATCGATCCATGGCGGCTACGCTAGGCGTTTCGGTCGGATCGGTTCATGCCGCAGTTCAACAATCCCTCTAAAGTCCTCGCCCGTAACCCGCTGATTTCAAGGCTCTGGTTTTAGCCGACAGAGCCTTCATCAATCATGTGATTCTTGAACGCGGTCCCAGATCGCCTGTAGACCCGAGACGACTTTGGCAAACGTACCAAAGTCCTCCCTCGACCGGCGCCGCTGGGCAAGTGCGTAATTTCTACACGATTGATGGGCCCAGTAGCCCCTTCCAGCCTGTCGCGGGCCCGATGAGCCTCAGACTGCGATCCGCCCGCGGCGCGCTCGCTGTAGGGGCTGGAAACGCCGTAAACGGCCTAATGTTAGGGCCTTGCGGAGTCTTGGAAAGACGCCCGGATCGATCGGAACGGTCTCGTTAGGGTCGCGCCTCGGGTCGCCCATTGGGTCTCGCGCCTCAGAATACTATGTAAGTGACTGATACTACCATAGATATGGCTGGTGTATACCGTTTAAGCCAAAAAAACTTTCAAACGTCACTTCGCGGGAAACGCCAGGCGCAGACACTGGATCGCGCGGTGCTGTTTTGGCGGGTGGTCGGCCCGGCTCGGCGCGTAGTTGTGGGTAGGACGCCGAGCCGATTTGGACGGGGATGGAGGGAGTCGGCTTGAGATGGTCGAGCGTGCGCTGGTGCCCGACGCCGCGTCCGGGCTGCCACCATGTAGGTCGTCTATACAGCTATACGACTTCTGGGCACAGCGCCCAAAAGTCGAGGCTTCCCCGGAGTGAAAAATAAAAATAGATCAAATTAGCTATCTCTCATAACGTATCGTCTTACGTCATCATTTAAGTACAATAGAATCAGTAAAACAGTAATCTCCACCCCTGATAAAAATGAGCGTTCCCGTTACTCCGGGGAGGTTCCGACTTTAGTTTTGGGTACCCAAAACAAAAATCTTTACAACCCTATAGACTGTCTATATGGTGGAGCCATGATTATCGCCTCCAAACCCCTAGGCCGACCGCGCCGCCGAGACAAGACCGCCCAATGGCTCCGGGATTACCTCGGGGAGGGTCGGCAACCCCTGAGGCCATCCGTAGGAGTGCCCGCGGGGCCAATCACTCGTGGGGCACAGTGATGCGCGTCAAGGGCGAACTGGGCGTCCAGAGCATCAATGACAGAGGTCAATGGTTCTGGGAACTGCCTCAATCCGCGCCCCCGGCAGCGTCCCCGGCGACCGGGGAAGAAGAAGAGGACGACGATCTCCCGATACCGCGGGCCAAAAAAGAGGGAACAGAAGAGGATTTCCGAATCCGCATCAAAGGCTGGCGCGACTATTTTCGCGAGGGGGGTGTGCCGGAGGGTGGGATTCGCGCGCGTCTGGATAGAGAGGCCATCGGCATTTTGAAAGAATGGGAGGATCGCCGGGCTGATGACCCCACCTTCAGGTTCGAGGTGAGTGAAGACCGCGCGTACGAGATCGTCGAGGAGATTCTAAGACCTGCGGAGGGTTTCAAGGACGAACCGTTCTAGCGGAGCGGGTGCTGTGGGTGCTGCAACTTTCTTTGCCATTGGTATCTCCCTTTGGTTAGACTCCCGCCCATGCAACGAAAGCTGGCGATGGCCCGCTTGGCAGCGTCGAGAAAATTCCAAAGCTGGGGCTGGCGAGATCGCGTACTTTGGGAAGCACACAAAGCTTCCAGTTCTCTTCTCAAGGATTCCCCCGTCGAACAGAAACACTTCTCCCCGACCGAGCTGGCGAAAATTTGGGGCGTCAGCACCGAGACCGTTCGCACGATCTTCCGCACCGAACCCGGAGTGCTCAAGCTGGGGAAGACCGGGACGAACTATAGAAGAGGCTACGTGACGCTGCGAATTCCGGAGGAAGTTGCCGAACGGGTGCACCGGAGGTTATCGGCCTAATGTTAGTCCTCTGGCGACGCCACACGCGGACCTGCTCGCACAAAAACGACGGGCGGGAGTACCTGAAGTGCCGTTGCCCGATTTGGTTCGATTGGCGCATAGCTGGACAGCGTGTTCGCAAACCGCTCCACACCCGTGAATGGCAACTCGCGCAGCAGCGAGCCCGGCAGTTGGAAGCCGAAGGTATTACATCCGAAATCGTTCCCCTCAGTCTCAAGGAATGCGGCGACAAATTTCTGGAAGACGCTAAAGCACGCGGGCTTCGAGAAGCGAGCCTGTACAAATACAGGCTGGTGTTGAAACAGCTTCAAGCCTTCGGAGAAAAGGCTGGGGTCGTGTTCATCGCGGGATTCGGCGTCGAAGAACTGCGGGGCTTCCGGGCGTCGTGGACGAACAAGAACTTGTCAGCGCGAAAGAAACTGGAGCATTTGAAAGCGTTCTTCCGCTTCTGTCACGACTCGGGATGGGTCAAAGACAATCCGGCTTTGGCGATCAAGCCACCGAAGGTGGACGATCCACCCGTGCTGCCGTTCTCCGATGCTGAGATGAAGAAGGTTCTCAAAGCATGCGACACGCACCCGTCGCCGCAGCGTGCCCTACAGCTTCGCGCGCTCGTCCTGCTTATGCGGCACAGCGGTTTGCGGATCGGTGATGCATGCACGTTGAGCCGGGACAGGATCAACGGCGCTTTGCTGGAGCTGTACACCGCGAAATCCGGCACGAAAGTCAGAGTGCCACTAAATCCCGTAGCCTTGAACACGCTCAAGAAAGTTCCGCGCACGGGCGACCACTACTTTTGGAGCGGGGAATCGAAGCGGCGGACGTGCATCAATGTGTGGGAGCAAACCTTCCAGAGGATGTTTGAACGAGCGGGTATTCCGGGGCACAGCCACCAGCTCCGTCACACCTTCGCGGTGGGGCTGCTACAGAAGGGCGTCAGTATGGAGAACGTAGCGGTTCTGCTGGGGCATCAGAACATCAAAATCACTCAAAAGCACTACGCTTCGTGGGTTGCGGGCCGTCAGCGGCACCTTGATAAAGAGGTTCGCCGTACCTGGAAGGCCTGAAAATGTGGACACGCTCTGGGCACAATCGATAGCCCGTGTATCAAAACACCTATAAACATTGGCTAAGACGTGGTGCCGGAGGAGGGAGTCGAACCCACACGGCCTTGCGACCAACGGATTTTGAGTCCGCCGCGTCTGCCATTCCGCCACTCCGGCGTGAGCACATTTTAAGTCACTTTGCGAATCGCGGCAATCCATGCGGTGCGGACAGAGGGCTACTCTGCGCCAGCCCGAAAGGCTACTCTTCGAATTCGTCAAATTCCAAGGGACACGTCGAGCGCGGCTATTCGCGCCGTGAAGGCGCCGTCCAGGGTGAGGTGGCATGATAATTGGTGTCGGCATGCACCACTTCCGCGCGATAAAGCTTGCCATTCCTGAACTTAAACATCTCCAGCATGACGAAACTATTGGGAGTTCGGAAGCCGGCATGAATCTGAGTGCCGTCGGCGAGGTTAATGGTCTGCACGACGGCGTTGTGGTCGAGAAAAGCTCTGGCCATCACGATGCCTTTCTCTTCGTCAACCAGGAAGAAGTCCCGCTCGCGCACGGCGTCGTTGGCGGCGTACATGCCGGTCTTGAACTGGTCACCGCAATTCAGGCGAAAATTGGCCTGCGGAGAATCGGGGTTGTTGGCCGTCTTCGTGCCATTGTCAATACGCGAACAAGTTGGGTCGAAATCGGTGTAAAGCGTTCCGTTGTTGAGTTGCAGCGTAGCGAAGTAGCCGTTCGCCAAGTCAATCATTTTGCGGCGCGGCACACGCTCTGCGGGCGCCAGAGTGTCGTACATCGCTGGATCATGCTTTAGATCCTTGGGGTCGCCGCCTCCCGGCGCGGCGGCATTCACAACCATGGGTCGCGGCCGCCAAACCGTCTCCAACTCTGTGACCTTCGAGTCCGCGACCTTAATTCGCGCGGCAAACCAGGTGGGCAAGCCGTTCATCTCGATGGTCCCGAAGTAGCCCACCTGCCCAGTCAATGGATCAGCGACAATCAGATCGTTGTCCACCTTCCCGGTTGCCACTGCCCAGGACCCATCGCCGATCATTAACCGGGCGTTATTTTCGGTGAACTCAACTTTGTCGGCCCAAGGCACTCGACTCGAATCCCGGCCGACCAGGGCGATCAAGTATTTGTTCATGAATTCGACGAGGCAAGCGCGGTCGCAGTTCGGCGGCACGGCGTTAAGATTCTGCCCCCGAGTAATCGTCGTGAAGGTAAAGCCGCTAAGCACAAGTGCCAGCGCGATCGCAGCAGACGCGAAACTTTTCACTCTCAATGGTCCTCCGTTAGATGCTTCCGCAATACCGCCTGAACTTCCTTAGCACTCTAGACTGACGGGGGTCTTTGTACCCCAATAGGCAGACGGCTGTAAACCGTCTTCGACAAGTAGCTCTCGCTCCGGTGGCGAGGGCAAATGCAATTGGGGCGTGGCGGGATATCGCCATTTTTGCGGAAGTCTCTGGAACGGGTTGGGTGAGACCAAAAGCAGTCCCGCGAAGGGGTGCCGAATGGCATGAACCGTGGTATCCTCCCCATGAAATGGTGGATGGGATCGCGCTCCCCGGTGCGCAGCGACCCGCAGACATCCGATCGAGGTGACGAAATGCGCAGAGCCTCTTCCGTAGTGGTTTTATTCATGCTTATGGGTTCGTCCGCTTTCGGACAGCAGAAGGAACAGGACCGCGTTGCGAATGCGGGAAAAGTGATGCAGGAAATTCTGGCTATTCCCGACGACATTCCTCAGAGCGTAATTGACAAGGCAGACTGCGTCGTCGTACTGCCTTCCGTGCTCAAATTCGCGATTGGAATTGGAGGAAGTTACGGTAGAGGCGTGATGACGTGCCGCGGCGGCAAGAATTTCCAAGGTCACTGGAGCGCGCCCAGCATGATGGCGCTGGAAGGCGGCAGCTTTGGCTTGCAGTTGGGCGGCCAGGCGACCGACTTCGTGCTGCTTCTGATGAGTTCCGGATCGGCGCGCAGCATACTCAGCAGCAAAGTGAAGCTGGGTGGCGACGCATCCGCCGCCGCGGGACCCGTGGGACGGAACGCGTCCGCTGAAACCGACGTGACGTTGCGCGCGGAGATACTTTCCTACTCTCGCGCTCGCGGCCTATTCGCCGGAATTTCTCTCGCCGGCTCGACTCTTCGTCCCGACAACGACGCCAACAAATCTCTCTATGGGAAAGACGTAAGCGCGCAAGACATCGTGTTCAATGGTGCGGTGCCCGTGCCTCCGTCCGCGAGATTGTTGCTGCGTCAGCTGAATAAGACGACTCCGGTAAATAAATCCAAGAATCCGTAAACCAGGTGGACTTTATGCGACAAGCGATGAAATCAATTGTGGTTTCGTTCTTGATCGTGCTGTTCGTGATGCAGGGCTACGGTCCCGTGGCGTTAGCGCAAGACACGGTTCCCACGGCGCAAGAACTGGACCAGTTACTGGCGCCGGTGGCGCTCTATCCTGATTCTCTGCTCTCCCAGATCACGACCGCCTCGACGAATCCGCAGGAAATTCTCGACGTGAATGCCTGGCTGGGACAAAACGCCAACCTAACGGGCACAGCGCTCACCGATGCCGCCTCAAGTGAGGGATTCGATCCCGCGTTTATTGCTCTGGTGAATTTTCCGCAAGTGCTGCAGATGATGGCAGATCACGTTGATGATTACGCCGCGATCGGAACTGCGTTCCTGGCTGACCAGGGATCGGTAAGCGCCTCGATTCAGCGGCTGCGAGCTCAGGCGTACGATGCGGGTTCCTTGCGCACCACCGAGCAGCAACAGGTGGAAGTGCAGCAACCGGCGCCGGGTCAGACGATCTATGTGATCCAGCCGGCGAGCCCGCAAATTGTCTATGTGCCGGTATACGATCCTACAATTGTTTACGTTCGCCCTGCGCCGACCGTTGTGGTAACGGCGCCGCTGATTACTTTCGGCGTGGGAATCGGAATTGGGGTACTGATTGCGAGCAACCAACCGTGGGGTTGGGGTGGATGGGGATGGAATTGGGGAGCGCGTCGCGCCTATTACAATCATGGCTACTGGGGCGGTTGGGGAAACCCGTATCGTCCACCACACATCTGGTACCGTCCGAGGCCAATCGTATGGGCCAACCGGCCGGGATACGGCGGAAATTGGGGCTACCGGCCGCCGCATTATCGTCCACCCAATTATCCACAGCCGCGGCCGCTTCCGAGTAATCCCGGGCATCGCCCCGGGACTCGCCCGCCAGCTCCTCCGCCGCCAAAGCCCGGCAAACCTGGCACGCCTGTAAGGCCTCCGGCAACCAGACCAACAAATCCGAATCAGCCGACCCAGCCGCCAAAGCCGGGTACGCCGAAGCCGCCACCCAGCACCCGGCCGACGAAGCCGGGTACGCCGGGCGGTCCGGAAACACAGCCGACGAAGCCGGGCACGCCGAGACCTACGAAACCGACCACTCCAGGTGGTCCGGAGACGCAGCCGACGAAGCCGGGCACGACAAGGCCGACCAAACCGACGACTCCGGGCGGACCGGAAGCACAGCCCGTGAAGCCTGGCACGCCGAAGCCGCAACAACCCAGCACGCGGCCAACGAAGCCAACAACACCGGGTGGCCCAGAAGCGCAACCGACGAAGCCGAGCGGTTCGAATAGGCCGCCCGCGGACCGCACTGCGAAGCCGGGGCAAACGGGATCAACGCCCTCGAATCGGCCTCCCAGGAGCCAGCCTTCCTCGCAGGCGGGCGGCTCGCAGCAGCAGGGTTCACGGCCAGCTAAACCGGCGGACAAGCAATCGGATTCGGATCACAAGCCGCAACTCTAGCCGGGACGTTGCGGAAATTTCGGCCGACTGGTTGCTCAAGCTCCCGCGGCTGCGATTACGCTCGCGCGTCCTTGTCATGAGTGTGGACCAGGATGCGCCAGCCACGATGATTGCTCGCCTCCGCAGTCTTTTCCGCAATCCCGCATTTCTCGTAGGCCTCGTGGCATTTTCTGTGGCGTTCGTGGTGCAATCGGGAGAACTCGGCTCGAGCGACACCGATCACCGGCTGCAGGCCACGCACTCTTTCTGGACCTCCGAGCCGCCCGTGGATCCCACGGACTACCCTGACTTCGGAATCCACGGACGCAACGGCAAGCTCTACGGCTGGTACGGCATCGGCCAATCGCTGCTCATGCTTCCGGCGGATATTGCGGGTACCTACCTCGACCGCTCGCCCGTATTTGGCGATTACGACGCAGACCCATCCGTGCGCGATATTTTCGTCAGCTATACCACAGACATTCTGATCGCTGTCCTGACTGCGCTGGTCTGCTTCCGCTTACTCGGGCTTTTCGGCTTCAGCGTCAATCAGCAGATCGCGGGCGTGCTGGCGCTGATTTTCTGCACCACGTTTCTCCATTACACGCAGAACATGATGGAAAACAATTATATTCTGCTGCTCACTCTCACTGGGCTCACATTTCAATATCAGTGGCTTTGGCGCGGCGACGCCCGTGGGCTGCGGATCGGTTCGCTCGCTCTCGGCCTAAACTTGCTCACGCGCCTGACAACTGGAATGGATCTGCTGGCAGTGTTTTTCTTCCTCGCGCTGGTCTCGTGGTTCACCGGCACGCGCGGACCGGAGCTGGGCTCACGATTCATTCGTTACATGAAGACGGCGCTGCCCGTGTACGTGATCTTTATCCTGCTCGATCGTCTGTACCAACTTTATCGCTTCGGCTCATTCTTCAACACGTACATGGACGTGTATGCCCGGGAGCAGAAAATGCTGAACCCGGCGCTGCCCGCGGCGTTTCCATTCGAAACACCATTCCACGTGGGATTTTTGGGCGCGCTTTTCACGCCGGAAAAATCCATTTTCCTCTTCGATCCACTGCTGATACTGGCGGCGGTTCTGGGAGCGGTCGCCTGGAGGCGGTTTCAGCCGGATATTCGAGCGTACCTGATCGCCATTGGCGCGCTTTTGCTCGCCTATATCTGCTTCTATGCCCGATTCACGGTGTGGAGCGGCGATTTCGCGTGGGGCGACCGGTACGTTTCGACCACTGCGCAATTGCTCGCGTTTATTTCCGTGCCACTTCTGATGCGCCATCGCGCCGAGGTTGGCAGAATCGTGTGGGCAATCGGAATGGCGCTTATCGCGGCGAGCGTTTTGGTCCAAGTGTCGTCGGTGATGTTTTGGTGCCCGCTCGAGATCTATCAAATGGACACGCTCGGCCACCCCACGTTCATTGTTGCGTTGCGCATGAAAAACATCGTTGCGTTCAGCCTGGGGAAAATGGGCCAGTGGGGCTTGGTCAACGACTCGATGAGCTACGATCCATGGGACTACGCGCACATCACGGCATTTAACTTTCTGCCGTTCGTGCTGGCGCGAGTCGGAAAGGCGGCGGGATGGGTGGTGCATTTCGTGACCGTCATCTGGTTCGCCGCTCTAGCCGCTTTGATTTCGCTCCTGTTTTTCATTCGCGCCGAATCGAATCGCCGCCAGGGTACGTCTAAGTTATCGGACATCGCAGGCTGAGGAGAAAATATGCGAATCAACTTCGTTGCTGTTTGCACGCTGAAGTCGCTGGCCGCCGTTTTTGCCGCCCCGAGCCGCGCCCAGGTGGGAGGCAACGTCGCCAGCCCGCCCGCGAAGGCCGATTGCAAGTTTCCAGATGGCAAGACGATCCACATTGATTATTCGAGTCCGAGGATGAGGGGGCGCAAAATTCTTGGGGATCTGGTTCCGTATGGCGAGCCGTGGCGCGCCGGAGCGAACGAAGCGACCACTTTCGTGATTGATGCGGACATGAACGTCGCAGGGAAAATGGTGCCGGCCGGTGCGTACACTCTTTTCGCGCTGCCAAAGGCGGACGCGTGGATGCTGATCATCAGCAAGCAGACCGGCGAGTGGGGCATTCCTTATCCGGGGGAATCGTACGACTTCGCGCGCGTGCCGATGAAATTGTCGAAGCTGGATTCGCCGATGGAAAATTTCATGATCGCCTTGGATCAGGACGGTGGCGCGTGCACGCTGCGGCTGGCCTGGGAATCCACGCAGGCATCGGTGCAAATTTCCGAGAAAAAGTAGCTGAAACTTACTGCTGCGCGCGGGCCTTGGCTTTCGCGCCGTGCTCGCCCGGGTGAACGATCGCGCGAAAGACGCGCCCGCGCCCGATCAGATGCTCGCCAGACCGCGCCTCGACGTCGAAGACCAGGAAACGCCCCTCGTATTTTACGAACCGCGCCCAGGCGCGAACCGTTGCGCCGGGACCGACGGCCTTCAGGTGATCCACTTCAATTCGCGTGCCCACTGAAATCGCGCCCGGCGGCAATTCCGGCATGATCGCCATCACCGTGGCATGCTCCATCAGCCCAATCATCGAAGGAGTCGAGAACACCGCTGGAAGATTTGGATTGACCACCTGAATCGTGTGCTCGATCTGCACGACGCGTTCGCTCGTCGCTTCGAGCCCGATCCTGGGACGCTGCTCTGGGAGCGCGACTGCCGGCTTGCCTGAAGTCCTTTTCGGTGCGGGCTTTGAAGTGCGCTTGGCCTTTCGCTTCTTCATGGCAACGGCTCCCGGCGCACCTGGCGCGGCGTGACGATCATCCTGCGCGGGGTGAGAAAGCTGCGCGCGAACTCCAAAATCGTAACGCCGACCTGGTCCCACAGTCGCTGCTTCAGGCCGCGATACTCCTGCGAGCCGCTGAAGACTTCGCCGATCAGAGCGCGGGCCGCCGGCGAATGTTTCAGCAACTGCACCATTCGCGTGGTGACTGCTTCTCCCAGGAACTTGCCGCGGAAAATTCTCCGCGCGATATTCGCGGCGAATTCCAAATCGGCGGAGAAAGCCGCTCGCAAGCGCTCGGGATATGCCTGCGGCTGGCCCTCCATCAGCGCCTGCGCAAGCAAATCGCCCGAACGCAGCGCGTAGTAGAGTCCTTCGCCGGTGAGCGGGTCCACGCACGCCGCCGCATCGCCCGCCATCGCCCAGTTTTTTCCAACGATGCGCCGCCCGCGAATCGTTTGTGCTTCCGGTGAAGGCAGCACGTGGCTGTAAAAGCGCGCGCCCTCCATGCAAATGTTTTCTTCCCGCACGAAATCGTCGAGATGACGCCGGAGCTGCTGCGTCGGGTTCTGGCCCATTTTCGCGCAAATGCCTACCGAAAGGTGGTCGGCGCGCGGGAAGGACCACAGATAGCCTTCGAACTCCTTCAGAAATTTTACCTTGATGATGTCTTCTTCCGTTGGCACGAAGTAGCCGAGAGTCATTTCCAAATCCAGCGCGCCGAGCGCGGTCGTTTCCGGCAGTAGCTGGTTGCGCGCTCCAGCGGCGAGCACGACGAAGTCCGACCGGTGCTCTTCGCCGCCGGCCATCAGCCGCACCTGGGCCTCGTCCGTATTCACTTTCGTGACGCGCGAACAAACCGTCGTGCATCCCGCCGCGACTGCACGATCGAGTAGCAGCCCGTTCAACACTTTACGCGCATAGATCACGATGGGATGACCCATCTCGAATCGCACGCGGTGGTCGCCGCCGGAAATCAGCTCCGCGGTGCGCACAATTTTCTTGGGTTGAGGGCCATCGAGCAGGAAAGGGTACGCCTGAATCGCTTTATGAGTGAGTCCGCCGCCGCATGGCTTCTCCCACACCAGGCGCTCGTCGAAGATTGTTACGTGAAAGCCCTGGCTCGCGAGGCGTTCGCCGCAAAGCGCGCCGGCAGGTCCGCCTCCGACAATCGCAATGTCTTTCATGGCCCTTATGACGATCCTGTGGTGACTCGGATACGATCCGCGAAAACACGCCCACCCTGAAACTGTCAGAAATTATAGCATTGAAAATCTTGGTCCCAGAAGCAGGACGATCCTGAAAGATAACCTAACGGCTCTCCGCTGTCCAAGGCATCTGCGGCGTCAGTCGCAGAGCGAGCCGCGGGGCGGCGAGCGCACATGATAGAATTGTGCCTTCGGCTGCTCCTCCGGGACCAGGCTGACAGGCAGAGGTTTGGGACAAGTCGTTTCGCAAAGTGAGCTGATTTCCCTCCGGGGCCAGTGGAAGTGCGCCGGGAAGGGAGTAGTGTGCGCGAGCGGCTGTTTCGACCTGTTGCATCCCGGTCATATCCGGCTTCTCGAACACGCGAGTTCCCTCGGCGATATCCTCGCCGTCGCAATTGAAAGCGACGCAGCCGCTGGCGTACGGCTGGGCTCCCACAACGGATCGGCCAAGAAAATTCCCGCGCGTCCTATCATTCCTTCCGCCGAGCGCGCTGAAATTCTGGCTGCCCTTGCCGCCGTCGCATACGTAGTCGAATTCGAAAGCCCAACGTTTCGTGAATTCTTAGTGCGCCTGTTGCCCGACGTCATCGTGTTAGGTGGCACCGGCGGCCCCGATGGGTCCGCGCCTCGCGAATTCGCCGACCTTGAGGCGCTGGGCTGCAAAGTGGCGCGCATTCCTCTGGAGCCCGGCTATTCAACCTCTGGCCTGATCGAACGCATCCTAGAGCGTCGAGTATGATTCTCCCGCTCGTTTCCGAACTTCTCGCGCGAATCGCGCGCCGCCCTGCGGTCGAGGAAGCATGCGACACGCTGCGCCGCCTCGGTGGCGAAGTTCGCCTCGCCGGTCTGACAGATTCGGCGAAGGCGCTGCTGGTTCCGCTGGTGTTCTCGCAGCTTGGACGTCCCGCGATTCTGCTGGTGGAATCGAATCAGCGAGCGGAAGCGCTCCTGGAACCAGTTCGCTGGTTTTACACCGCCGTAACAGGGAAGCCGGGGCGGCGGGTCGTGCATCTACCCGCACACGACGTGCTGCCGTATGAAAACCGTTCCCCGCACGCGGAGATTTCCGAGGACCGCGCGGTCGCTCTTTGGCGTCTTGCTACGGGCGAGGCCGACGTGCTGATAGCGCCGATGCAGGCTGCTCTGTGGCGGATGCGCGAGCGTTCGTTTTATCCGGGGCTTGCGCGAGTGATCGCGCGCGACGAGTCAATTCCCCACGAAGAACTCATCGGTTTTCTCGTGGCTGCCGGGTACGAGAAGCACGTCACCTGCGAGATGCCGGGGCAATACGCCGTGCGTGGCGGCATCATTGACGTATTTTCGCCCGAGACACCCCAGCCCGTGCGCATCGAGCTGCTGGGCGACACGATCGAATCCATTCGCGCATTCGATCCCAATACACAGCGTTCGACCAATCCGGTCGAGCGCGCCCTACTGCTTCCTCTCGTCGAACTCCAGCGCCGCGCCGAAGTGCTTGAGCGGCAGCGAGTCGGCTCGGGCTCGGGCCGCGAGGACGATACCGCGCCCGCTGGTTTTTACGCCGGCTGGGAATTTCGCGAGATGCCCACTGAGGAGCGGCCCGGCCTGCTGTTCGACCTCGCGGCGGATCCCATCGTGGTTCTGGACGAACCGTCGCTCCTCGATGCCGCTGTGGAGAAATATCGCGCGCGCCTCGCGGAAGCCTTTGACGAAATCGAGGACCCCCTCGCCGAGCCACCTGCGCGCTACATTTTCAACGAAGATGAGTGGTCGCTCGCGCTCCAGCTCTTCCCGCGCCTGGCCATCGAACATCTGGGTCTTGCTCACGAAGGCGCCGCGCCGCTAGCCGTAGAAACACAGCCCACTACGCGCTACCACGGCAATGTCGCCGCGTTCATGGCCGAAGTCCGCAGCAGGCTCGGATCCGGAGAGTACGTGATGGCGTCCGCCGCGACCACCGGAGAACTCGAGCGCTTCGCGGACATCTGCCACGAGTACGAAATACCGTACCGCCTGGGTGAGCTCGAGGAGAACGTCACTGTCACGCGGTTGGCGGAAGAATCGAGCGGCAGCAGTGCCCCGGCCATGGTGCTCGTCAAAGCGCCGCTCAGCGAAGGAGTCGTGTTTCCCGAGGCGCAGCTGGCCATCTACGGAGATGGCGACCTATTTGAGACGCTCCCTCCGCAGCGCCCGCGCGCGCGGCCGAAGACTTCGAGTTTCTTCAGCGATTTCTCCGATCTCAAGCCGGGGGACTACGTCGTTCACGTGGATCACGGCATCGGTCAATTCGAAGGCTTACGGCAGGTGGTCGTCGAAGGCGCGACCGGCGAATTCATGTTTCTGCGCTACGCGGGAGACGCAAAGCTCTATGTTCCGCTTGCACGCATTGACCTGATCCAGAAATATCAGTCGCTCGGCGGCGTGGAGCCAACGCTCGATCGTCTCGGCACCACGGTCTGGGAAGCGCGCAAGACGCGCGTGCGCAAATCCGTCACCGACATGGCGGAGCAGCTCCTCGCCCTGTATTCCGAGCGCAAGACCACCCCCGGCCACGCGTTTCCGCCAGATACCAACTGGCAGCGCGAGTTTGAAGACGCGTTCGAGTTTCAGGAAACCCCGGACCAGCAGCGGGCCATCGAAGATGTGAAGCGCGACATGGAATCCACCCTGCCGATGGATCGCCTGCTTTGCGGGGACGTCGGATATGGCAAAACGGAAGTTGCCATGCGCGCCACGTTCAAAGCGATTGCGGACGGGAAGCAGGTTGCCGTGCTTGCGCCGACCACGGTGCTGGCGTTTCAGCATTTGGAAACATTCCGCCGCCGTTTCGCGGCCTTTCCGATGCGCATCGAAATGCTCAGCCGGTTTCGCACGGACAAAGAGCAGAAGAAGACTCTCGAGGAATTGGAAGCCGGGAAGATGGACGTGGTTATCGGGACGCACCGGCTGCTTTCCAAGGACGTTAAATTTCACGATCTCGGCCTGCTCGTTGTGGACGAGGAGCAGCGCTTCGGCGTGGCGCACAAAGAGCGCCTGAAGGAGATGCGCAAGAACGTTGACGTGCTCACTATGTCGGCGACGCCCATCCCGCGCACGCTGCACATGTCGCTCGTGGGGCTGCGCGACATGAGCGTGATCGAGACGGCGCCGAAGGACCGCCTCGCGATTCAGACGAGCGTCTCGCCATTCAGTGAAACCCTGGTGCAGCGAGTGATCGAGGAGGAAATGGCGCGCGAAGGCCAGGTGTTCTTCGTGCACAACCGCGTCGAATCCATCGTTTCGCTTGCCACGATGGTGAAGCGACTGGTTCCGCGCGCGCGAGTAGTCGTCGGCCACGGCCAGATGCGCGAGGCCGAGCTCGAAAAGGTGATGCTGAAATTCATCCGCAACGAAGCGGACGTTCTCGTCTCAACGACGATCATCGAAAATGGTCTCGACATTCCCCGCGCGAACACGATCCTGATCAATCGCGCGGACCGCATGGGGCTGGCGGAGCTTTACCAGCTTCGCGGGCGCGTCGGCCGGTCAAACCAGCGCGCTTACGCTTATTTGCTTGTCCCCACTGAGGGCACACTCACGTCCATAGCGCGCCAGCGACTGGCCGCGCTCAAGGAATTCAGCGATCTGGGCGCCGGATTCCGCATCGCGGCGCTCGATCTCGAACTGCGCGGAGCGGGAAACCTGCTGGGCAGCGAGCAGCACGGTCACATCGAAGCGGTCGGATTCGATATGTACTGCCAGATGATGGAGCGCGCCGTCGCCGAGCGAAAGGGCGAAGCGGTCACGCCCGAGCGCCGCGCCACGCTAAACCTGGGACAGGAAATTCGCATTCCTCCGGAATATATCGAGAGCGAAAATCTGCGCCTGCGCATTTACAAGCGCATCGCGAGCGTTGCGTCCGAGGCCGAGCGCGTGGAGGTTGCCCGCGAACTCGACGACCGCTTCGGCCCACCCCCGCCCGCCGTTACGAATCTGCTCGAATATGCGGTCCTGAAGGCGCTGGCGGAAAAACTGCTGGTGGCCACAGTGGATCGCCGCGGAGATCAGATCGCCATCAAGTTCTACGACGACACGCCACTCGGTCCAGAGCGGATCGTGAAATTGATCCATAAGCGCCGCGATATGCGACTCGACCCGTCGGGAGTGCTTTGGATCGGCTGGAAGTCCGCTAAGGGGTCAGCAACGGACGCCGTGAGAAACGTGTTGCTACAACTACAATCGTAGGGATAAACTTTTCGGGAGCAAACACTATGACGAATCGAACAGCCGTCTTCTTTACTAGTTTGGCCGTGTGCAGCGCAATTCTTCTGGCGCCTGCGGGTGTCCGTGCCCAGGCCAAGGGCACCGTCGTCGAAGAAATTGTCGCCCGCGTGAACAACCAGATCATCACACTTTCCGACTATCAAAAGGCCGCCGCAGGATTGCAGCAGGAGGCCGCGCAGGATTGCCAGAATTGTACTCAGATGCAGATTCAGGCTGCGGTGACAGAACACCAGAAAAATCTGTTGCGGGACCTGATTGACCAGCAGCTCCTGATCGAACGCGCGAAGGACATGGAAATCTCTGTCGAGACCGACCTGATCAAGCGGCTGGACGAAGTCCGCAAGCAGAACAATCTGACGAGCATGGAAGACCTCGAAAAGGCCGTCGAGCAGCAGGGGATCGTTTGGGAAGACTATAAGACGCAGATGCGGAACAGCCTTCTGACCCAGGAAGTGATTCGCCGCGAAGTCGGCGGGCGCATGAATATCGGCAGCGACGAGGTGAAGGCGTATTACGAAGCCCACAAGCAGGATTTCAATCGGCCGGAACAAGTGGCGCTCGCGGAGCTTTTCCTGAGCACGGATGGAAAAACCCCGGAGGAAATATCCGCCGTTCGCACGCGCGCCGACGACCTGCACAACCGGCTCGTGAAGGGCGAGGATTTCGAACAGCTCGTGAAACGCTATTCGGAAGGCTCGACAGCCCAGCAAAACGGCGATCTGGGGGAGTTCGAGCGCGGCCAGCTCTCGAAGCAACTCGAGGACGCCGTCTTCGGGCTTGAGAAGAATCAGTTCACCGACGTAATCCAAACCAAAACCGGATTCGAAATACTAAAGGTTCTCGATCACTATCAAGCCGGCCTGCAACCGCTCGACAAGGTGGAAGGCGAAATCACGAATATTATCTACCGCCAAAAGATGGACCCGGCGATGCGGGTGTATTTGGCCCAGCTGCGCGAAGAAAGCTACGTCCTCGTGAAGCCCGGATACACAGACTCGGCGGCGGTGGCGGGCGCGACTGTAATTCAAGAGGTTGCTCCCACGCCTGACGAGGCGGACAAAAAGAAGCAAAAAAAGAAGCTGCCCCTTCCGAAAGCCAACGGCTGATGAAGTCTCCTTGCGTCAGCGACCTCGCCGACGGCCAGATGGTCGCTTCGCTCTTCCTCGTTCGCGAAAAAGAGATTCGTACTTCCGCGCGCAGCGGCAAATCCTGGCTGGAGCTCAGTCTGGGAGACCGCACCGGCTCCATTCCTGCGAAGATGTGGGACAATTTCGAAGCCATCGCGAAGACATTCGAGCGAGATGACGTGATCCGCATTCGCGGCCGCGTGAAACTCTACAACGGCTCCAAGGAACTGACGCTCGAGCAGATCATCCCCGCCGCTGAGCGCGACTACGAGCTAGGCGATTTTCTGCCACACACGAATTGCGATGTCGAAAAGCTCTACGCCGATCTGCACACTGCCATCTCGGGGATGAAGAACCCGTGGCTTCAGAAGCTGGTCACAAGCGTGGTGGACGATCCCGAGATCGCCCCTCGCCTCAAGCGCGCTCCTGCAGCGATGACGATGCACCATGCGTACCTGGGCGGCTTGCTCGAGCACGTCGTCAGCCTTGTGGGTCTCGCGGCCGCGGTGGCGGCCCACTATCCCGAGCTCGATCCTGACTTGCTGCTCACCGGCGTGGTGCTGCACGATATCGGGAAAATTGACGAGCTGCGCTACGCCCGGGGAATCGATTATTCCGATGCGGGGCGCCTGCTCGGACACATCACCATCGGCGCGGGAATGGCGCGCGAGAAAATGAAAGCGATTGCAGGATTTCCCGCTCCCCTCGCCGTCCTGGTCCAGCATATGATCCTGAGCCATCACGGCTCGTACGAGTTCGGCTCGCCCTCACTGCCCCAGATTCCCGAGGCCGTGGCGCTGAATTTCATTGACGACATAGATTCGAAAATCGCGGGCATGCGCAAGACGCTCGAGCAGACCTCTGGAAGCGCAGCCGCTGATATGTGGACGGAGCGCAATCCATCTCTGCGCCGCTCGCTTATTCGCAGGGACAAGTTCTTGGCGGAGGGCGCTGCTAAAGCGTCCTCTCAAAAGGGATAGCGCCAGCACATGGCTGAAAAAACTCCATCTCCGCGCCGTTCGCTACTCGATCTCGCGCCGCTCGAGCTCGATTGTATGAACACGCTCTGGCCTATCGGCCAGGGCACAGTCCGCGAGATTCGCGACCTGCTCGCCGCGCGCCGCCCGCGCGCCTATACCACGATCATGACGATCATGGACCGCCTTGCTCGGAAGGGAATTGTCGAGCGCGCCAAGTCCGGCCGCGCGTATATCTATCGGCCGCGTCTGACCGCCGAAGAAGCTCGCTCGCAGGCGCTGGGGCAGGTTCTCGAGAATTTCTTCGGAGGCTCGAAGGAAGCGTTGATCGCGCAGCTCGGGAACGGAACGGCAGTTCGCCGAGCGGCGGCAGGCGTTGCGGGGGCGTCCGCAGCTGATGGCGAAAGGCGGCTGGAGAACGTGCCGCAGCCGGTTACAGGTTCTGACTGATGTTTCCCGTCGAAATGAAAATTCGGGATCTGGCGATTCGCCCGGCGACCATCCTCGCACCCATGGCCGGAGTGACGGATACGGTCTTCCGGCGCGTGATTCGCTCGCTCGGCGCGTGCGGTCTGATCATGACCGAATTCACCAGCGCCGAAGGGATGTCGCGCAATTCGGCGCGCACCCTGCGGTACCTTTACTTTGACGAAGACGAGCATCCCATCGCCGGGCAGATTTTCGGGTCCGATCCGAAGGTAATGGCTTCGGCCGCCGCTTTGATTGAAGATCTCGGATTCGATCAGGCGGATATCAACCTCGGCTGCCCGGTCAAGAAAGTGGTGAAGTGTGGCGGCTCAGGTCTGCTGCGCGACCTGCCGCATCTCGAAAAATTGCTTCGCGAAGTGCGCGCGGCGGTTCGCATCCCGCTGACCATTAAAATTCGCTCAGGCTGGGACGAAAACAATATCGTGGCAATGGATGTGGCTCGCATGGCGGAGGACATCGGCATCGAGGCTGTCGCGGTTCATCCGCGCACGCGTATGCAGGGCTACGCCGGCTCCGCGGACTGGAATATTATTCGCGCGGTCAAGCAGGCTGTGCGCATTCCCGTGATCGGCAATGGCGATATTCGCTCGCCGCAGGACGCGGTGCGCATGATTGCGGAAACGGGATGCGACGCCGTGATGATAGGCCGCACCGCGTCTTCCAATCCCTGGATTTTCCGCCAGATCGCGGACTTCATCGCCACGGGCCGCTATGACGAGCCCACGGAAGCGGATCGTTACCAGCTGCTCTCTGGATATTTTCAGAGCCTAATCACCGCGGAAATGCCAGACGCCATCGGCAAGATGAAACAGTTCGCCACTCTTTTCACGCACGGCGTGCGGAATGGCGGCGAGCTGCGTCAGCAGGTACATCACGCGCATTCCACCGCCGAGATCCTCGATCGTGTGGACGCGTTTTTCGCTCGTCCCGTCAGCTCGTAGCAATTTGTCTCAGCTACTCCGGCTTCGCCAATCCGTGCGCGAGGGCGTCATCAAGCAGCTGTTGCATTTGGCGCGAAGCCTCGCGCGCCACCGTCGCCTGCTGGCGGCCGAGTTCGCCCTGTTGCCGTCCGAGCTCGCCCATTTTTCGTCCGAATTCGCCCTGCTGGCGTCCGAACGATCCTTGCTCGCGTCCCGCCCCTGACTGGACTTCTCCAATCCGGGATTGCAGTTCGCCGAGCTCGCCCTGCAAATTGCCGAGCTCTTCCATCGTCCCGCCATTCGCGCTGAGCTGCTTCATTTCGGATTCCAGCTTCTGCATCTCGGCGGTCATATCGGGAATCTTCATTTTCATCTCTTCCATTTTCCGCGCGGCTTCTTCCTGCTGCTGTCCCAGCGCTTCCTGTTGTTTCCCGAGTTCCTCCTGCTGCTTGGACAGCTTTTCCTGAGGGGCCCAAAGCGCTTTCGCGCGATCTACAGTGGCTTGATCTCGAATGACGTAGGACTTGTCGTCGTTCTGGAACCAGATGAACTCGCCCGGAATCTTGCTTCGCAGCGACTTGGCGTGCTCGGCATCTTCACGGTCGCCGGACATCGTGATCGAGTCTGAATCCTTTGTGACGATCACAAAGCGCGGTCCCCAATCGCTATACCGGCCCACAAAGTAACCGCCCTGAAAGCCTCGGAAGGAATTCCAATTGCCGGACATCGCAAACGCTATCGGCGGAATGGGAGGTATGTTGATCGCCGGAATGGCCGGAATGTGAATTGCGGATATGCTGATCGCCGGGATAGCGGGCACGACGATGTGAATAGGCGGGACCATCATCTCCGAGGGAGTTTCGTTCGACGGCGCTTCCGGGGCCTGCGCCGGCGCGGGTGCAGCAGCGGGCGCTTGCGCCGGGTCCGGTACCGGACTCGGCGCAGCGACCGAACCCGCCTGCGCGCCAGGGGACGGTGAGTCAGCTGGCGCGGGCGGAACTTGAACGTGATACGCAGATGGGTGTATCGCCGCCGTCAACGCGACGACCGGCGCAGCAACGATCACCAGAGCAACCGCCAGAGACCTCGTTAGTTTGTTCGACATGGCACTCCTCCAAGCGAGAATTCGATCCACCCTTTTTTCGGCCTGCCCCGCTTTCGCCATCGAGACTCCCTGCCACCAGACTCGCTCCGGACCAGCTTCGAGCTCCGCGAAAAATCCGAGCAGCGTTTCGGCGTAGCGGGTGCGATCCGCGCCGCCGGCCAGTGCGGCGTCATCGCTCGCCTGTTCGGAAAGGTCCGCGAGATGCCGCTCCAGCCACCAGGAAAGCGGGCTAAACCAGAAAATCGCGCGATGAATCAGCGCCAGTCGCTGCGCCAGCGCGTCGTGCCTTTCCACGTGCGAAACTTCATGCGCGAGTACCGCGGCGAGCTCGCCCTCGTCCCATTTGTGCCAGTCGGCGGGTAGCAGAATCGCAGGGGCACGCACGCCCAGCATCACCGGCACGGAGATCAATTCTGATTCCGCGAGCCGCGGCGGGGCACGCAAACCTGCCGCGCTCGAAATCGTTGAAAGCGCCCGGGAGACGTTGGAGTCCTCGATCGGCGTCGCCATGCGCAGGAGATACTTTCCAAATCGCATGCCGATCACCACACGCCCAAACAGCGCCAGCGCGATAGCCAGATACGCGGAAACGGCCAGAAGCGGCCACGGAATTTCGCGGTGCGCAGCGGAGGACCTGGAGGCTGCCGGTTGCCACGGCGCCGTTGGACTACCCGCCGTTTCGAGCTGCATGTGCTTGCTCGGGCGAGGCGCTCTCTTCGCAGGCAATTGGGGAGCATTCTCGGGCGGAAGGGCAGGTTGCGTAACCGCGCCCTCGGCTTTTGCTCTTCGCTCCTCGAGATTCGGCACCGGCACGGCAACCTGGATCGCGGGAGCAAAGAGAGTCAACAACGGCATCGCGAGGGCGGTGAGCAATATTCCCTTCCAAAGAAGGAGCTTGATCCGCGCGTTCTTGACGTGAAATGTTCCGATTCCGGCTGCGGCCACGCATCCGAGCACGAGCGAACGCGCCGCCGCATTCGCCAAGGCCATCAAGAAACTCGCACTGATATGATTTATGATCGGCGGCATCGTCAACTCCCCTTCTTCCCGGAGCGATTCCGGGGCTTCGATTCCGACTTCTCTCCAATCTTTCCTTCAGCCACCTTGCGAGCGAGGCGGTCGAGCAGATTGCGGTCAATGACGGCGCTGTTGACCATGCCCACGACCAGCTCTTCCGCCGACCCGCCGCAAAAGCGGTCAATGATGCTTTTCACGGCGCGCACGGCGACGTTTTGGCGCGCCTCGGCCGCGCGATAGATGAACGTGCGGCCCTCGATTGCGTGCGCGACGAAGCCCTTCTGCTCGAGTCTGCGGAGAATCGTCCGCACCGTCGAGTCCTTCATCGGGCGCGTGGCCGCCAGCGCCTCCCGGCACGATTCCGCCGTACACGGGCCGTGGGCCCACACGTAATCCATCACCATCTGTTCGACTTCGCCGAGTCCTTTTGGGCGTTTCTTGTATGTGTTATTCATTGTAGCGTTACAACATGTAACGCATGGGCCAAAGCTTGTCAAGCGGAATTTATCGCGGCCTGAAAAATTCTGAGGGGCTATTCGTCTCGTGTGATCAGGAGCTGCTTGTAGGCCTCGCGCCGGGTCAGGCCGCGCTCTCGCGCCGCCTGCTTCAACGCCGCTTTGCGATCCACGCCGCGCTCTTTCATGATTTCCTCGACGTGACGAGCAAGCGGCACCGCGTTTCGAGGATTGGCTGCGTCTGCCGCGTGCTGCGCCTGGCCGTCGGGCGGCCCGATGAGCAGCGTGATTTCTCCGCGCGGAGCTTTTTTTCGCGCGGCTGCGACCAGATCCTCGATGTGGCCGCGCAAGAATTCCTCATACATCTTCGTCACTTCGCGCGCGATCACCGCGGGACGGTTCCCTAAAATTTCGAGTGCGTCCTCGAGCGTGTCGAGCAGACGGTGCGGCGCTTCATATAACGCAAGCGTGCGCTGCTCGGCTGCCAGCTCTCGCAGCTTCTTACGTCGTTCGGTTGGACGCGAGGGCAGAAAGCCCACGAACACAAATTCTTCGATCGGCATTCCGGAAGCTGCCAGCGCCGCCACCAGCGCCGACGCTCCCGGCACCGGAACCACCTGAATTCCGTGCCGCAGGCACAGGCTCACGAGGCGGTGGCCGGGATCGGAGATGGCCGGAGTTCCCGCGTCACTGACGAGGGCGACTTTGGCGCCCTGTTCGAGCTCGATCACAATCTCCGGAGCGCGCGTGAGTTCGTTGTGTTCATGGTAGCTGACGAGGCGCTTGGGAATGTCAAAGTGCGCCAGAAGTTTCAGCGTTTGCCGCGTGTCTTCGCAGGCGATCACATCCGCTTCCTTCAGAATCCGCAACGCGCGGAGCGAGATGTCCTCGAGATTGCCGATGGGCGTCGAGACCACGTAGAGGCAGCCTGCCCCGTCGTCACTTGGCGCCGTCTTGAGTTTCTTCTTAGACATCGCATCAACCGCCGACCGATAGCGGGACATTCAGCCTATGCTCTGCAGCCCCATAATTGCAAGGCGCAGGGGCCTTATTTCAGTGCGCCAAAATTGACAGCGCTGCGCGGCTCGGATACTCTGGATCATCTGAAATCAAATACGAAGGAGCAATGAATGGCTCAGGGTAATCCGGTCAAGCACAAGAAGAAGACTAAATCAGTACTGAAGAATATCCGCCAAACGGAGCGGCGCGCCGCGGTGAATCGCATGAACCGCACGCGGGTCCGCACGGCGATGCGCCGGATGCGCGCGGCGCTCGGCTCGGCTGATGCCGCCGGCGCGGCCAAGCTTGCTTCGGAAACCTACTCCGAGCTGGACAAGGCGATTCGCAAGCGCACGCTTTCCGAGAACACCGCCAATCGCTATAAATCGCGGCTCGCGCTGGCGCTGAACGCTCTCAAGGCAAAGAAGTAGCTTTTTAGCTCACGTCGGTTTGAAGAGGCGCTTCGAAATTCGGAGCGCCTTTTTTATTGGTAGGGAAGCGATTTAGGGAACTAAGCAGCGGAAGACGTCAGCCGCGCGATCAGGAATTCCATCATCGCCCGAGGATTCGGGTTCGCGGATTTCAGCTGGCTATCGGCTTCGGCCAGCGCCGCGAGGCCCGCAAGCAAATCCTTCTTCGGAATGCGATGCGCCTGTCGGACGGCTGTTTCGGCGGCCTCGGGCCGCATGCCCAAATGACGCGCAGCCTGAAATCCGTTCGTTTGCGCGGGCAGGTCGCGCGCTTCGATCAACTTGCGATACATCCATGCCAGCGCCCCGACAATCCCGGCCGGCTGCTCGCCTTCTCGCAAGAGATTATCCAGAAACGCGAATGCCGCGGCGCGTTTGCGGCTTGCCAGCATTTCCGTAAGCTGCCAAACGGTATTCTTTCGCGCGGCGACGACCAGGGCTTCGACATCGGCCACCGTGATTCTGTCGCGGCCCTGCGTGTAAGCGGCCAGTTTTTCGAGCTCGATGCGCATCCGCGACGGCGCGCCATTCAAGATGTCCGCGAGCATCGCCGCGCCTTCGCGGTCAATTTCCGTACCCAGGTCTTTGGCCATCTGCGCGGCCAACGCAGCGGCGGATTCGGGACCGATGGTAAGTTCCGCGATCAGCGCTTTCTCGCTGAGCAGCTTGAAGAATCGTTGCCGTCCGTCGAGCGCCGTTGCTTCGAGCAGCAGGACCGTAAACGGCGCCGGCGATTCAAAATAGTTCCCAAGTATGGCGAGTACTTCGTCGCGTGCCTTTTCGCCCAGCTTTTCAACGGACTCGGCCTCTTCGACGATCAGCACCTGGCGCGGCGCGAGCATCGGCAGCGTCTGTGCGCGCCCGATGATTTCGTCCCATCCGGCGTCGCGCGCGGATAACCGCGCCACCGCCCAATCCCGCGCGGATTCCGGAACGCAGGCCTCAATGATCTTGTTGCGGCACATCTCGCGGAGGTAGTGATCGGTGCCCAGCAGGACTACTGCGGCGACCGGTTTACCGCTCGCGAGTCGCTCGATCAGTTTCTCGGGGGAAACGCCCGCCATCAGAAATTCTCCAGCACGTTTGCAACAAGATGCGACGCCAGATCGCGGGACATGCGGTCGAGAGCGGGATCTTCTTCCTGGAAGAACGACTGCACGTCTGTAGCAATCTGGTATTCGTCACGGAAAACCATGTCGTCGTTCTTGTAGACGACCTTCTCGGTTTTATTGTCAATCAGCTCGACTTTGGTGTGCACGATGACGAGCATGGTCGTTACTTCACCGGTGGTCGCTTGAAAGAGCACCGGGTCCGTTTCAATCGAGAGGATTTCGCCGTGCAGTACACCATCAGCGGATTTCGGATCCTGCACCACGCGGTATTTCGTGCGCGTGATGAACTCGCGGATCACCGCCTCAGTCATTCGCTGCTCGATGCGGTAGGTCGTCGTATCGTTCTTGAATGCGGGAATCGCGATGTCCGTCCATTCGGACGGCAGTGTCGAGGCGTGTCCCGCCACGTGGTAGCCGCAGCCCGCGGCCGCGAGCGGCGCGACAAGCACGGCGACCCACAGCGCCACCGTGCCACCGACGCGAGCCATGTTATTCGCTCGATTTCGCAAACAATTTCTCCGCGATTCGCACGGCGTTCGTTGCCGCCAGGCGCAGATTGTCGGCCACGCCCCAGATCCACACACCGCCCCCGATATTAGGATCGGACTCGATCCGCGCGAGATGAATCTCCGCTTCGCCCGCGACGCTAATATTGCTCGGCGGCACGTCGTCCGGCGCTGCGACCTTTACTCCAAGATTCGCAAGCGCCCCGTGAAGTTGCTCCGTCGCCACCGGTGAAGGAAACTCCGCGTACGCCGCGAAAGCATACCCGTAAAAGACCGGGGCTTGCACCAATTGAATTGCGGGGACGGGGGCGCGTCCGTGGAGATACGCCGCCACATCGCGCGCGATCGAGGCGCGCATGTCCGCAAGGCGCGGTTTCACCTCCGGCCCGTAGCTCGCCAGAAGATTGAACGCGACTTGCGCGTCGAAGACCGGCTTGCCAACCTCCTGGAACGAAAGCAGCCCGGTCGTTTGCTTCTCGAGTTCTTCGACGCCAGCCTCTTCCCGTTCGGAAACGGGCGGGAAAAGCAGCACGGAAATTCGCAGCGTCTGAAATGTTCCCAACGCAGCTGCCAGCGTGCACGTGACAATCACCGGTGAGGAAGGAGACTCGTACGCCGAGGGCAACGAACCAGCCGACGACTTTCCGTCTTCTTTCGCGTTCACTCGGACTGGCAGCACGGAACCGAGAGATGGTATCCACGCGCTCGCTGCGGACGCGTGCCCCGGAGCGGCGAGTGCGCCCGTGAGATCAATTACCGTTGCGCCCGAGCGCTGCGCCACACCCCAGTTCTGCTCGGCGTCGCGGGCCGTGCCCGCGAGGAATGCGAAACGCGCGCCCTCGAAGCTCTCCTGATCCAGCGCGCGGATGAATGTCGGTTCGCCAGCCACTTCGGTAAGCGTGCCGGCAACCACGCTCTCGTCCAGCAGGACGAAATCACTCGCGGGAAAATGACGGTCTTCGAGAACCTGTCTCAGTTCCTTGCCGCGGAGCGAGGAGGCGCCCACGATCGCCACACGATGGTGATTGGATCGCCCGGAGGGCATGGCTTAGGCGTGATGCGAAGCGAGACGATGTCGTACGGAACGCACTATGTACATCGTGATGCCGCTAACTAGATAAACGCTGGCGATCAGCATGAGCGTGGCTTGTGAAAATAATACGATCGCGCCGAGCAGAAGCACGAGCGCGACCACCACCAGCGAAGGCCGGCGGCGAGCCCATTCAATGTCCTTGAAGCTCGAATAACGCACGGTGCTCGACATCAAAAGTCCCAGCACGAGAATCAGCCCGAGCCAGAGTATCGAGACACGCCCGTCCTGGATAGGATTCTTGAAGGCGTGAACGGTGGCCGCAATCATGCCGGCCGCCGCGGGAGTCGGCATCCCCACGAAGTAGCGGTTGCTGCCGGGCGCCATGCCCTGGATATTGAATCGCGCCAGACGCCATGCGCAGCAACCCAGATAGACAAAACCGATCAGCCAGCCAAGCTGGGTGAGATGCAGCTGCTCAGGAGCGACCGCCGCAGCCAGCGTGCGGACGCCCCACGCGTAGGCGAGGAACGCAGGCGCCATGCCAAAGCTGACGATGTCGGCCAGGGAGTCAAATTGCTTCCCGAACTCGCTGTTGGTGCCCATCGCGCGCGCGACGCGCCCATCCAGCGAATCGAAAACGATGGCAATGCCAATGGCGAGTGCGGCATTGTCAAAATCCGCGATCCGCCCGTCGAGAGTCGCGAGAATGGCATAGTAGCCGCAAAGCAGGTTGGCCACGGTGAACACACTGGGAAGAATATAAATGCCGCGGCGGAGGCGGTGATTGCGGAAAAGTCGCCGAGGTTCTTCTTCGGTGCCGATCGGATCTAGGTGGTTGAATTCCATTTCGCCAGGATGCTTTCGCCGCCCTTGACCATCTGCCCTTGCTTGACCACCACTTCCGCTTCCATAGGCAGCCAGATGTCAACGCGGGAACCGAACCGAATCATTCCGACGCGCTCGCCCAGGGCCACGGTTTCGCCCTCGCGTTTCCAGCATAGCACGCGTCGCGCGATGGCTCCGGCGATTTGTTTGAAGACCAACTGGCCTTGTGGCGTATGAATATAGATTATGTTTTGCTCGTTTTCGCGCGACGCGGCCGAGCGAAACGCCGCGTAAAACTTGCCGGGACGATAGACAACGTCAGCGATGCGTCCGGCTACCGGCGCGCGCTGAATGTGCACATCCCAGATCGAAAGAAAAATACTGATGCGATGGCCCATCGTGGAATCGAGCGGTTCATCCACGATCACCACCACGTGGCCATCCGCCGGCGAGACAACCACTCCTGGTTCGGTAGGAATCCCGCGCTCGGGATCGCGGAAGAAATAAAATATAAAAAGCCCCAGAAAAATCAGGACTCCGGCGGCCCATTTCCAGCCGGGAATCAGACACAATACGCCCGCGACGAGCGGCGGGATCGCAAATTTGTACGCTTCCTTAACCATGGGGACGGGAGAGGTGCTGGTTCATTCGGCCGAACTCAGTCATGCAACTGGCAGCGGCAAAGCGCACTTCGCTCAAGCCTCGATCGGACGCCATGCTCGGATACAGGTGTATTGTACGACAGAAGTGCAAGCGCCATTCAGCCCTAGTGACTGACCATCTGCTGATGGCGGGCGAGAATCAATTCCATGCGGTCGCGCAATCGAAGCTTGAGCTTCTTCAGTTCAATTTCCTGAATCAGATCCTCGGAATTGAAATAGGAAGACTTCAGAAGCTGCTCCAGCTGGGATTCACATCGGGAATGTTCTTCAGCGAGGTTTCGAAATTCTGGATCTCTTGCCAACAGGGACTGCCGTATATCCTGGCCCGAACTCGGCATTCGCGCCCTCCTGGTTGGTGAAACGTTCACATGGGAGTAACAATTACCACAAACCGGGCGCGGAGCCAATAGGGTGAATCGAAAAAATTCTAGGAACAACGATCGAGGTCTTCGCAGACGCCGCTCATCCTACGGTAATCTTTCCCGGCTAAAAGGAATTAATGAGCTCATTGGACAGCAACCGCGCTTTTTGAGCCAGGTTTTGGGCTCGCACCCAGTCGCCGTCCTTGCTGGCATCGTGCGATTGCGAAAGGAAACTGCGAATTTTTCCAACCAGGTCCTGCTGGGCGGCATTCAATTGCTTGCCGCTCGTCTCCTGCAGGTTCTTTTCCGCGACGGCCGTGTCGTCCACGGTCTTCCGCTGATAGGTCGCTTGATCGCTCGGCGAGAGCTGTGGCGAAATCTGCGGTGCCGGCGGGTGCGCGGGCTGCTCCGAATCGGTGTCCGCCGGCTGGTCGGCCGGCCGTCGCGGCGCCGTGGGCTTCTGAGGCGGTATCGTCACCTCAGCCGGAGGGGGAGCGACGCTCGTCGGCAATGCCGGAGGAGCAGCGACGACCTCGGACGGCGGAGTGGCATCCGTATCCGGCGCCGTGTTCATGGGTCGCGCTGCTTCGGCGGGTGCGGGAGCGGGGGCGGGAGCCGCGGCATGCACGGTCTTGTGCGCGCATCCAACCGCGCCAAACGAAATCGCGCAAGTCAGGAGGCCCATGGCCATTCGAGCGTTCAGGGGGCGACTGGGCATCTATCGTTTTTCCGCCGCGATCGGCCGGTCCGAGGCGCCATATCTTCCGGCGGGCGCGTCCACGAATCGAGCCAAAGGCAATTTCACGCGGAACGTTGTGCCGCGACCCGTTTCGGATTCAAATTCTATCTGGCCGTTATGCAGCTGTACAAATCGAAACGTGTTCGCCAGCCCGATGCCGCTTCCCCCCGGGCGCGTCGTGAAGAAGAGTTGAAAGATCTTTTTCTGGTCGCCCGTCGAGATTCCCCTGCCGGAGTCCTCCACGGCGATTACCGCAAACTCGCCGTTGCGGCGCAGGCTCAAAGTAATCCTGCCGCCGGGGTCAGTGAACTCGCTCGCATTGATTAGCAGGTTCAGGACCGCCTGGTGGATGAGCTGGTGGTCCACCAGCACCGGCGGACAGTCGGACGGCAACTCCGCACGCAGTTCCACCCCGGCCCGCGTAATGGAGGGTCGCGCCGCATCCATGATCTCCTCCAGCAACACGCGCAGGTCGGTCTCCTCCAGGTTGAGTTCCACGGGCCTGGTGAAATTCAGGAACGTTTTCACGGCCCGGTCCAGCCGGTCAATCTCGTTATCCAGCATCTTCACCGCTTGTTGCGGCTCGGGCTCAACGGGCATGTTGGCCTTCAGAACTTCCAGCCACAGCCGCATCGAATTCAGCGGATTTTTCACTTCGTGTGCTACACCGGCGGTCACGCGCCCCAGCGCCGCCAGTCGCTCGGAGACCTGCAACTGGCTCCCGATGCGCTCCAGCGATTCGACGTCGCGCAGCGTCACCAGAGTGCCCATGCGCGTTCCGTGTTCGCGAATTACCTGTACGCTCACGCCGATGCGTCGCGGCCCCTCGTCGCCGTCGAGCGTCACTTCCTTACCTTCAGCCGGTTCGATCTGGTCGCCCTCAATTTTCAGAACGCCGCGGAGGGGATGCGATGCCGGAAAAATCTCCGACACGCGGCGGCCTCGCAGTTCGACCGATGGTCCTCCCAGGAATCTTTCGGTGGACGGGCTAACTAACACGGCGCGCCCCTGTCCGTTGAACAGCAGCAACCCATCCTCGAGCCCGCCCATCACTTGGTCTAGGTTTTCACGCAGAGTGCTGAAGATTTCGCGCACGTCGCGCAACTGCTTTCCGATGCCGACGATTTTCGTGCTGACCGCGCCCAGTTCGTCGCCCTGTCCGACCACAGGTTCGGCATCGAATTGGCCCGCGGAGATGCGGTCAAGCTGCGCGGAAATGCGGCCGATCGGCGCGAGCACGATCGTGCTCACCAGCAAAGCCAGCAAAGTGGACAGCAGCACCGACCCCAGCGCCCAGTATCCGGCCGATAACAGCCCCGGGGAGATTTGATCGCGAAGCAAAGCCGACGATAACCCTACGCGAATATCGCCGAAGGGCTGCGGCCCGACTTGAAAGGCGAGCGAAAATTCGTAGGTTTGCGGCGGACCGTACAGCAGACGCATCTGCTGAAAAAAGCCCGCGCGAACCAGCGAACTCAACGGCGGGCGGCTCGCCACCTTCAGATCTCGTAGCGACGCATCGCTCGACACCAGCGCGCTGCCGTTCGCGTCCGTAATCGTAATTTCGTAGATGGTCGGCGAAATTCCAACGTCCGATTCGATCAGCGAATTCAACGTACTGCTGCTGTCGAACGCGTGCCGGACGTACTGCCGCAGGTCGCCGGGGTCGAGCGAAGCGGGGGACTCGCCGCGCTCGGCGGCATCCTTCAGAGCGTCACCGCACGCGCCGTACACCTGCTGTGCGACGAAGCTGGCCGTGTCGTTGGCCTGGCGCAAGGTCTGCCGCATCAACCGCCCCAGGTAGAGGCCGGAGACAACAGTGACGACGGCGAGGACCAGCAGCGACGTGGCCAGCGTGAATTTAGTTTTCAGGCTGAGACGCATTGCTCCGCCCCGCTTCGTACTCTTTCAACTTGTTGTGAAGTGTCTTCAGGCTGATGCCCAGAAGTTCGGCGGCGCGCGTCTTGTTCTGGCTGGTGGACGCGAGTGTTTGAATGATGAGTTCGCGTTCAGCGTCGTCCACCGTGGTTCCGATCGGGAAACGAATCCCGCCCAATCCGTCGCCTGCCACCGCCGGGGCGTGCCCGAAATCCGGAGGGAGGTGCTGCCTTCCGATGGTTCCGCGGTCCGAGGCGATGGCCGCGCGCTCGAGCACGTTGCGGAGCTCGCGCACGTTTCCCGGCCAGGGATAGGACTTGAATAGGTCCATCGAGTCCGCGCTCGCCCCGGAAACTTTCTTGCCGTGTTTTTCCGATAGTTCCGCGAGCAGATGCTCGATCAGCAACGGCAGATCATCCTTGTGCTCGCGCAGCGGCGGAAGGTGAATATGAAACACGTTGAGCCGGAAATAAAGATCCTGACGCAGATGCCCGCTAGCGACGGCCTGCTCGGGATTCTTGTTCGTAGCAGCCAGGACGCGCACATCCACGGCAGTCTCCACTTTGCTCCCCAGCCGCCGGATGTGATGGTCCTCAAGAACCCGAAGCAGCTTCGCTTGTGTGGGTGCGGGCATTTCACCAATTTCGTCCAGCAGCAGCGTGCCGCCATGCGCGAGTTCGAAGCATCCGAGGCGTCGCTCGGCCGCGCCCGTAAACGCGCCCTTCTCATGTCCGAAGATTTCGCTCTCCATCAGCGATTCGGGAATCGCCGAGCAGTTGATGGCCACGAACGGCCGGTCGGCGCGTGGCGAAAGCATATGGATCGAGCGCGCCACCATTTCTTTTCCCGATCCTGTTTCGCCCGTGATCAGCACGCTGGCAGTCGAGGGTGCGACCATCTCCACCTGCCGCATCACCTCCTGCATCGCCGCGGACGCTCCGACCAGAGTTCCCAGCTTTCCTGCCTCGCGAAGTTGCCGCGTCAGCGCCGCGACTGCTTGCTGGTCGCGCACGCGCCCGAGCGCGCGATCCAGCAGCGCTCTCAGGACGGGCGGCTTGAGTGGCTTTTCGATGTACCAGAATGCGCCCGCATCAATCGCCTGCACCACGCGTTCGTCGCTGCCGCGCCCGGTGATGATGATTACCGGAATTCGCTGAATTTCTTCGCCCAGATGACGCAATAGTTCGAGGCCATTCATGCCCGGCAGCTCGACATCGGCAAGAATCACCTGCGGGTTGAACTCCGAGATCTTCGCCAGCGCATCCTCGCCGCTCGGCACGCCCAGCACCTCGCAATTCCACTTGCGAAGCAGGGCTTCGTAGCCCTTGCGGGCATTGTCCTCGTCTTCGACGATCAGAATGCGCTGCAGGGATGAAGGGTCGGTTGGCATCTGGAATTTGAATCTACCAGCAGTCTGCGGGATTTCCAAGCGAGGGTAGCTGGCGAGGGGGAAATGAAACGTACGAACGAATGGTGTGCGGCGCCGCCCGCACGGACGGCGCCGCAAATCCGCTGCTCAAATCATGTTCGCGGAAACAGAAGTGACCGCTCGAGAATCAGCTCGAGCTTGGTGCTTTTCTCGAGTGTCACCTCTTGGCCAAGGCCCGCCGCGACCATGTATGCCGCCGCCGCTGCGGCCGCCGCACCCATGGCTGCGTCCTTTTCGTTCTTTGCGATCACTCCTGGTGCGGCTCCGACGAGGGCGCCTTCGGCTGCGGCCTGCACCGCTTCCTGACGCTTGGTCGTGCTGGCTTCGATTTCACCCTCGCGGTTGAAGTCCACGCGCACGGAATGGATTCCCGGCACGTCGTCCACCATGGCGACGAGTGGCATCCACCCGTCCGGGGTTTTGATATCGTCGAATGCCAGCCACATCCGTGCGCGGCCCGTTTTTCCGGCAGATTCCACCTTATCAACGTGCCCTCGAATTTCGGTGCCCGCCGCGAGACCCGTTCCGTCGCCACTTATCAACGGCACGAGCGTCCGGGCGGTAAATAGATCGCCCTTCTTCGAGTCCTTTGTGCTGAGAACATCCTGCAGCCCGACCAGAAAGCGGGTTCCAGGCGCAACTTCATTCGGTGCAGCAGAGCTTCCCGCTCCCGCCGATTGGTTTTGTGCGTAGGCCGGTAATATTGCGGCGAGCGTGAGGGTCAGCAGAGCTGCCATAGCCGGAAGCATGGTCATTCGTTTCATTTGCTTCTCCTTTTGAAATTTAGCTTGGCGCCTTCTGCTGGAGAGAAAGCGTTCGAACTGCACTAGCTTACTCAGATGTGGCCATCATTCGCAAGGTGGTCCGATTGTTTGGCGGAGCGGAAATCACTAGAACCATCCCGATTGCAGGCGCAATCCTTGACACGGTTCCGAATCGGGATTAATACCGCTGCCCACGTCGCATCCGATTGAGTAGTAAAGGCTTACCGGCCTAAGTACTTTTGCGATCTTGTAATTAGTTCCATTTTGGCACTAGATTCCGATCCGCGAAGCGGCGCATAGAAAAGTAAGTCCTGTAATGTCAGCAACATCGCGCAATCGTGACATTGGACTTCGCTTTGCATTCTCCCCGGAAGAAATTCGAAAGGGGGCGCAGAAGCATGGCTGAGAGTGGAGCAGAGGTTGCATCGTCCGTTGGCAGGCCTACCGCAGTTTCCGTCCTGATCGTGGACGATGAAGATGCTTCACGAAACCTGTGCCGTGACGTTGTCGCCGATTCCGGCTGGCGCGCTCGCACCGCCTCGACCACCGAGCAGGCCACGGAGATCCTCGAGCAGTCCGGCATAGACGTAGTCATCACGGACTTGCGCGTTCCTCAGCTGGGCGGTTTGGAACTGCTGAAACGCATTCGGGAGACTTATCCGCAAACTGCCGTGATCGTGCTGACCCAGTACGGCACGATCGAGAGCGCGGTCGAAGCCACGCGGAATGGAGCCGCCGATTACGTTACCAAGCCGTTTCACATTTCGGAGCTTCGCGCCAAGCTCGACCGCGTGGTCCGATTGCTCGAAGTGGATCAGGAGAATCGGATATTGCGCGAGCAGCTGCGCACGCGACCCGGCTTCGGCGGTCTGATCGGTGTTTCGCCAAAGATGCAGCGGGTGTACCGGCTTGATTGAGAAGGTCAGCCAGCACAATTATCCAGTCCTGATTCTCGGCGAAAGCGGAACTGGCAAGGAACTTGTTGCGCGTTCGATTCATTTTTCGGGCACGCGCCGCAAGGATCCCTTTGTGCCCGTTGACTGCTCCTCGTTGGTTCCCACACTGATCGAATCCGAACTATTCGGCTACGTGAAGGGAGCCTTCACCGGAGCGATGCATTCGAAGACGGGGCTGATGCAGTCCGCCGGCAACGGCACGCTCTTCCTCGACGAAATCGGCGACCTTCCCGTGGACTTGCAGGCCAAGCTCTTGCGCGCCCTGCAGGAAAGGGAAGTGAAGCCCGTGGGCTCGAACGATCGCATCTCCATCGCCACGCGTATAATCGCCGCAACCAACCGTGATCTCGACGAAGCCGTGCGCCAGGGCCAATTTCGCCAGGATCTCTTTTTCCGCCTGAATGTCGTGCAGATCAAGCTGCCGCCGCTGCGCGAGCGCAAAAGCGATATCCCCATCCTCGTGAATTCCTTCCTCGAGAAATTCGGCGATACCAATGGCAAAGTCCAGACGATCTCCGAGGACGCCATGGCCCGGCTGATCGCCCATGATTGGCCCGGTAACGTCCGCGAGCTCGAGAACGCCGTCGAGCGCGCGGTCGCGCTCGGCTCCGGTTCCATGCTGCACGTCGGCGATTTGCCTTCCAATCTCCAGTATGTCTCGGACGATCGCATGCCGCAAGAGTGATGAACTCCTGCCACTGGAGGAACTCGAGCGCCGCGCGATCTTACGCGCTCTGCGCGAATCTGGCGGCGACAAGCTTGCTGCGGCGCGCCTTCTCGGCATCGGCAAGACGACGCTGTATCGCAAACTGAAGCAGTACGAAGCCGCGTCGAACTCTCAACCAAACTGACGTCCGCAGTCACGACGAGCGAACATTCGCGTCGTGGTGCGTCTCGAAAAATCCATCTTCCTCGTCTGCAAATTAATGGCTGTTAAGTCATTCCTAGAGAGGGAAGTCCGCGCCGTCGTACGGGTCGAAGTGGGAAGGTCTCCTCATCTTTTCTTTCTGCGTTTTCCGTCAACGTGCTGAAAACCCGCGACTTGGTCTACCCCGGCCACTTGGTCAAGCTCATGCAATGTGTAATTCATGCGCCGGGCAGCGTACCTCAGCCAACAAGACCGCTATGCCACCGCATTGCGCCGCGGACTGGAATACGCAGCCGCGATCGGCCTCGCGATGTTGGCCGGTTACTGGATCATGCGGGGCCGCTGGTAGATGACGCGATGAAACAAACACAAAGGACCTCTCTTCTCGATCTGGCGGCCACAGGCGCCCAGCTTCGGCATCCGGAGGTTCATCCTTCCTTGTATCCATCGCCTCCGCTTGCCGCGGAGGGCGCATTCAATTCCGTGTTCGATTCCAGCGGCGAGGCGCTCGTTATCATTGATCCCTCGGGGATGATTCAGAGGGCTAATCTCCGCGCTCGCGAGCTGCTTAGACTGAAGCACGCAACCAGCCACGGCGCGGCCCTGGCCGATTTCCTGGCGGGGACGCCCGGGGAAAAGCTCGCGTCCTTCTGGGCCGATCCGGTTTCTTCCGCGCGCGCGAAAAGCCTGGACGCATCACTCTCGAGCGGTTTTCCCGTCCGCCTGGTTCTGCGTTCGATCCTGCCGGGCACTCATAATCTGCTTCTCTGCATGGAAGAGGGCTCCATCGTCCAGCGCGCGGACGCCAAATGGCGCCAGTTGGATGCGGAGCTCCGCAGCGTGCTCGATTCCGTTCAGGTGGGAGTCGTCCTGGTGGATCCTTCCGGCCAGATCCGCTTCTCGAACGCGCGTTTTGGGCAACTCTTTGGTCTCGTCGCCCGCCAACTCCGCGAATTCACAAATTTTGAAGAACTTGAGGAATCGATCGGCAAGCGCTTTCACGATCCTGGAGCGTTTCTCGCGCCGTGGAAATCCTACGCCCGCGGTGCGGGGGAGCCGCGGCACGATGAATTGGAAATTACTCGGCCGGTGAGGCGCGTGATCGAGCGCTACTCGCGACCGGTTCTCGATTCCGAAGGCCGCTCCGTGGGATGGTCCGAGCTGTATTCCGACGTCACTGGAGAGCGCCAGATTCAATCCAAGTTGTTGCAAGCCGAAAAAATGGCAGCCCTGGGCCAGCTCGTCTCCGGAATCGCCCACGAGCTGAATAATCCGCTCACCGCCATCATGGGCTACGCGCAGCTTCTTCTCGGCCACGGGCTCGGCCAGTCTCAACTTTCCGAAGCCAAGAAAGTCTACCAGCAGGCGGAGCGCGCTCGCCGCATCGTGAAAAATCTCCTGTATTTCGCGCGCGAAAATAAGCCGGAGCGCACCCGCGTGGATCTGAACGAGATCGTCGAACGCACCCTAGCCTTGCGCAGCTACGAGCTGAGGGTCGAAAATATTCACGTGGATTCCGAGCTCGATTCCAACCTTCCGCATACGATGGCCGATCCATATCAGCTTCAGCAAGTGGTCCTGAATCTCCTCGTGAACGCTGAACAAGCATTGCTCGAGGAGCGCGGCCAGGGTCACGTTCGCATCCGCACCAGCCATTCGGCACACAGGGCCGGGTCACACAACCCTGGCCGAATTCTTCTTGAGGTTTCAGACGACGGTCCTGGCATTCCTCCAGTGATCGCCTCGCGTATTTTCGAGCCGTTCTTCACCACGAAGCCTCCGGGCGTGGGCACCGGTCTCGGTCTTTCTATCGTTTACGGAATCGTGCAGCAGCACGGCGGAGAAGTAACCTTTGAGAACCAGCCTCGAGCGGGCGTGAAATTTCTGGTGGAGTTGCCCGTCCTTGCGGTGCCGGCCCCCGATCGCAGCGCGGCATCGTCTCCGCGCGCCGACCGTTCCCAGGCGGTTTCGGCGGGCCGCATTCTCGTGGTGGAGGACGAGCCCACCGTCGCGCAGCTCATCGTGGACGTGCTGAAGGAAGAGGGCCATCGCGCCGAAGCCGTTCTCGACAGCCAGGAAGGCCTCACGCTTCTCTCCCGCAACCAGTACGACCTGGTAATCTGCGACGTGCGCATGCCGCGCCTCGATGGGCCAGCCTTCTATGACGCGCTCGTCCGCGCCGGCAGCCCGGTCCGCGACAAAATTCTCTTCACCACCGGCGACATGCTCGCGCCGCGCACGATCCAGTTTCTCGAACCCAACGGCCTGCCCTATCTCGCCAAGCCATTTCTGGTGGAGGAATTGAAGCTGGCCGTGAACCGTTTGCTTGCGGATGGCCGCAAGCGCGCGGCAAAAGATCAGGTTGCCGGCGAGGCCAAAGGTAGCATTGCGAGCCCGAGGACCTGACCGAGATGGAAAGCGGCGTGAAAAAAGCGATGATCGTGCCGCACAACAGTCCTCTGCTGGGCATCGCCGACGAATCCGTCGCGCAGCGCCTCGCCGATGAAGTCGAACGCTCCGCTCAAGCCGTCCGCGTGGCCACCGCTTCGAATCTCCTCCAGTTGCAGGTGCTCGCTAGCCACGCTTCTCCGCAAGTGATCCTCTTCGATTGCGATCTGCTGCAGGGTGCGCCGCTTGCTGAATCAATCGCTCAGTTGACTGCGCTGGCTCCCGTCATCGTGCTCGCGCTGCTCGAGCGCCAGGCGGAAATCGCGCCCTTCGTGGCCGCGGGAGAAGTCGAATTCGTCGCGCGCGCCGGAGATTTCGTCGCCACGGCCGCCAGCCTGATCGAGCGCAGAATACGCCGCGAGGAGAAGTTGAAATCCATGCCGGAAACGACATGGGCCGATTTGCCGGCCGAAATCCGCGCCATCTTCCGTCACGAGATTAATAATCCGCTCACCGGAATCCTCGGCAATGCCGAGATGCTTCTCGCTCACGGCGAGCGTTTCACGGCCTCGGACACCCAGCGCCTCCAAACCGTCGTGGACCTCGCCGTCCGACTCCGCGAAACTATCCGCCGCCTCAGCAATGCGTGGGAAAACCACCCGCCCTCCGTAAAGTCCGCGTAGCCCCGCCTCCGCTTCCCCGAACCAGTTGAGGAAAGGGCCGAAAAAACGGATAATCACACGCCGAGTTGAACCGCTTCTGCTGACCAATCGAACCAAATGGGGGCCGTGAATGGGAAATGAAAAGCGCATGGATGCGGATCGCCTGACCGCGATTGACGTGCACGTGCATATCGAGCACGAAGGCGAGGGAACCGCGGCGGACGAAGCCGCGAAGAAATACTTCGGCGAGGGCGCCGCGCGGGGCCGCCAGGGAATGGCGGACTACTACCGCTCGCGGAATATCGGCTGCGTCGTATTCACCGTGCAGGAAAAGCTTTCGGGCCGTCCGCAAGTCTCGAACGACTCCGTGCTCGAATTCGCCGCGGCGAATTCCGACATCATGATGCCCTTCATCAGCATAGACCCCACGCGCGGCGCCGAAGGAGTGGCCGAAGCGAAGCGCCTGCTGGCCACGGGCCAGGTGCGCGGATTGAAACTCCATCCGCCCATCCAGGGATTTTTTCCCAGCGACCGCATCGCCTATCCGCTCTACGAACTTTTTGCCGAAGCGCAGTTGCCGGTGCTGTTCCATACCGGCCACAGCGGAATCGGGACGGGCATGCCGGGCGGCGGCGGGATTCGACTGAAGTACGGCAATCCCATGTACATTGACGACGTGGCCGTCGATTTCCCGACGATGCCGATCATCATGGCGCACCCGTCGTTCCCGTGGCAGGACGAAGCCATCTCGATCTGCCTGCACAAGCCCGAGGTTTACATTGATTTATCGGGCTGGTCGCCGAAATATTTCTCGCCGAACCTGGTGCAGTATTCGAATTCGCTGCTGAAGACGAAGGTGCTCTTTGGTTCGGACTATCCGCTGATTACGCCGGACCGCTGGATGGCGGATTTCGCGAAGGTCGCCTTCAAGGACGAAGTGCGCCCGCTAATCCTGAAGGAAAATGCCGTCAAGCTTTTCGGCCTAAGCTCGGCCGCGGCTAGCAAGTAGCGCCAGGACCGACCGCAAAAACAGCCGCGGCGATTCGCCCATCCAGTTCGGGGAGCGAATCGCCGCGGTTTTGCATTTGAATAATGCGCGCCGCTTAGTTCAACGCAAAGGTGTAAATCGCGTTGTGCCCCGTCGTCAGGCTGACGCCGCTCTGCCTGCTCAGCACGCCCTCCGCGAGGTTGTCTCCGGTAATCACCATGATGTACTGCTTTCCGCCGACCGCGTACGTAACGGTGCTAACGGAAATTGGCCCGCCAAGGATTGATTCCCAGAGTTTCTTGCCCGTTGCCGCATCGAATGCGCGGAACCTGCGATTGATGTCACCGTGGAAGATCAAACCTCCGGCGGTGGCCAGCAGCGCGCCGGTGCCGGGGGCGTTCTGGACGTCGAACTTCAGCATCTCGCCCGTGGAGATGTTAATTTTCGCGATTCCCGCGATCGCATTGATGTCGGAGCCCGCACGCAAGACGCCGTGCCTATTGCCGCTGGTGGACGTGCCGGTCATATCCAGGCAGTTGTCAACGTATCCGGTGTATAGCGAGTTCGTTTCCGGATCGTAGGCCGTCGGCCAGTAGCTGCGCCCGTTCCAATAGCAAATCACATGGTGATCGCCCGGCGCTTTCATGACCACGTCGTAGTTGATCGTGGTCGCGCCGGTTTTCCCGTCAATATTCGAGATGGCCAGATTCGGCGCGTCCACGGGCACGGGTTCGGCCCACAGAAATTGACCGTTATTGCGGTCGAGCACGAACATGATGCCGCTCTCGCCGACCATTGCCGCCATGTCATGCTTCGACCCGCGCGGAACTTCGGTGTTGTACCACTTCACGGACTTGGGATCGGGGTTGAACGTCGTGGTCAGGAGCGTACGTTCGTGCGTGTGATCGGTATCCCAATCGTCGGCCGGCAGGTGCTGATAATACCAGATGAGTTTTCCGGTCGCGGGATCGAGAGCCACGGTGCAATTGCTGTAGAGATCGGCTGGAGCCGTCCGCGAAACTCCGTCCGGGTTGCCGCCATGTCGCGCGAGGCGTTCGTAGGGCGAGGGATTCGCGATGCCCCAGTAGATCACCTTGCGAATCGGGTCGTAATTTCCGGGCATCCCCCAAGTGGATGCCGTGAAGTTCGTGTTGTCCGCGCCGTTCCACGATGCATAACCGGGATCGTCCGGTCCGGCCACGTTGTAAAATCGCCAGATTTCTTTTCCGGTGTCCGCGTCGTCCGCTTCGATAAAGCAGCTGGCGCGGCCCTTTCCGCACGTGCCACCGGAAATCACTTTGCCTTCGACGATAATCGCGCCGGAAGTGTTCTGCGTATCAGTCTTAAATGTTTCCCAGCGGACTTTGCCGGTGGTCGCGTCGAGCGCAACCACGTAACCATCGGGCGCTGTGTAATAAATCATGTCCTTATAGATCGCGAGCGCCTTGGTGCGCTCGGTCGAGCCCAGCTGAGGATTCTTGTAGGTGCGCTTGTATTCCCAGATGATGTCGCCGTTGGTTCCGTCAATCGCCATCACGTCTGATCCCGGCGCGATCGTATAAATAATGCCGTCGTGGACCAGCGGAATTGTTTCGGTGGTGCCGGCGGGCAGGCCCTTCACCCACGCGATATGAAGCTGGCCGACGTTCTTCTTGTTGATCTGCTTCAGCGGGCTGTAGCGCCAGGCGTCGTAAGTCCGGCTGAATTGCAGCCAGTCGTCCGGACTTGGATTCAGGAGCATGTCCGCGGTCACAGGCTTGTAGTCCTTGACCGTGCCATGCGGCAGTGGACCGGCCATGAACATTCCAGGAGGCGGCGCCGGTGGCCGCGCGGCAGGTGCTCCACCTGCGGCTGGAGCAGCGCCCGCCGGAGCTTGAGCGGGCGGAGGCGCCGGCGCCTCATCCTGCGCGCGCAATGCCGGCGCAACCGCTCCTGCGAGCAAGACCAGTAGTGCCAAACAATAAGTCTTCATCGGGCAGCCCCCAAGGCATTCTCGGTTCACTTCTGCTGTTGTGTGACGCCCAGCAGGCGATTGGCGTTTCGTGATTCTGCAGCCGCGCGCGGTTATATCCCAATCGCGCAGACGTATGCAAGCTCCGCTCGTTTTGTGTGTCACCTTGTGCGGGGCTCCGCCGTTTGTTTTGTGTGATTTAGGCTGAAATTTGCTCGACATGGTGTGTCGAGCAAATTTGGCGCAAGGTTTGCCCTTGCGGCCAGCGAGAAACGGAGCGGCCCGCAAGAATTGGCGATTAGAAAAATTTTCGCTGTTTGTTTCCATCGGCTTGGCGGGAATCTAATTCCCCATATTGGCGATTAAGAAAGTCATAGATGGCGGGTGACGGGCAGGAGCGAGGCGAGAGCGAGAGGGGCAAAGAACTCGCGTGCGGTGATACGTCAATTTTCCCTCCCGAGCTACTGACGAGGGCGGGAGAACCGCTCTTCATTCTTCGTGACCGCAAAGCGCGCTCATTGTCCATGTTGACGGACCTCGCCGGAAAGTAGCACGACGGGAGAGACGCCGCGACTGTGCTAAAGGATAGAAAAAGTACAGGTGACATGCCGGGCCCGGAAAGACGGCAGGAACTCGTCCCGGAGGCCGCGGCGGCACTACCCGCCGGCAATGGCCCCGATGATCATGAACGGCTCTTTGCCGGATGACACCGCCGCAGGCAGCGGGGCATCGGGCGGTTCATGCGATAAATCTTCCTGGCAGGCGAAAAATCTCAAGAACGGCCGGCGCTGATGCGTAACGTGATCGCGGATGGTCCCGCGCAGCATCGGATAATTTGACTCGATCGCGTCGAGCACCGAGCGCTGCGTGACTGGGCCCACGATCTCGATCGAGATTTCGCTGCCGACGCCCGCCAGAGTTCGAAGATGCGCTGGAAGCACGACCTGAATCATTGCAGAGTCTGAACCTCGACGGAAAAGACGGCGGGAAGATTGCTGACAATCGGAGCCCAGTTGTCTCCCGCATCGGACGAGGCATAGACCTGGCCGCCCGTAGTACCAAAATAGACGCCGCAGGAATCGAGCGTGTCCACGGACATCGCGTCGCGCAGCACATTCACGTAACAATCGCTCTGCGGAAGACCTTTGGTGAGCGGCTCCCATTCGTTTCCGCCGCTGCGGCTGCGGTAAACTCGCAGCTTGCCTTCGATCGGGAAATGCTCCGAGTCGCTCTTGATGGGGACCACATAGATTGTCTCCGGCTCGTGCGCGTGGACGTCAATCACGAAGCCGAAGTCGGTGGGCAAGTTTCCACTGACCTCGTGCCACCGATCGCCGGCGTCGTCGCTGCGCATCACGTCCCAGTGCTTCTGCATAAAGAGTATCCCTGGACGCTTGGGGTGCATGGCCATATGGTGAACGCAGTGGCCGATCTCGGCGTTCGGGTCTGGAATGTACTGGGAACGTAATCCCTGGTTGATTGGCTTCCAGGTTTTGCCGCCGTCGTCGGTGCGGAATGCGCCCGCTGCCGAAATCGCAATGAAGATCCGTTGGGGGTTCGATGGATCGAGAATGATTGTGTGCAGGCCCAGGCCGCCGGCGCCCGGTTGCCACTTAGGGCCGGTGCCGTGGCCGCGCAATCCGGAAACTTCCTGCCACGACGTGGCGCCGTCGGTCGTGCGGAACAGCGCCGCGTCTTCCACTCCCGCGTACACCGTGTCCGGATCGGTGAGCGAAGGTTCGAGATGCCAGACGCGCTTGAACTCCCAGGGGTGCTGCGTGCCGTCATACCATTGATGCGTCGTGAGGGGCTTGCCGGTCGTTGCGGAGGTGTCGTAGGCGAATTTGTTGCTCTCGCCGGAAGGCTTGCCGCCGGGATTTGGCGTCAGGCCGCCGCCGGGTGTCTCCCAGGTTTTGCCGCCGTCGCTGGAGCGCTGAATGATTTGGCCGAACCAGCCGCTCGTTTGTGACGCATACAAACGATTGGGGTCGGCGGGCGATCCCTTCACGTGATAAATTTCCCAACCCGCAAAGTGAGGGCCGCTGACATCCCATTTCTCGCGTTTTCCGTCGGACGTCAAGACAAACGCGCCCTTGTGCGTGCCAACCAGTACGCGAACCTTGCTCATCGCTCGATACCTCCCAAGTCTCGCCCCAGCGCCCATCTTATCCCAAATGAGAATTCTCACGCAAAATCGGCGCCGCTACCGCCGGGGATGGCTCGCCTTCAGCACGATGGCGATTCCGACCAACAGCGCGGTGGCAGCATTGGCCCAGATGATCGCGGCGGCGTGCAGTATCAGTCCGTAAGCGAGCCAGAGCAATATACCGGTCAGATAAAGGAACAGCATGGGGTAGGAAAGATCTCCGCCGCCTTGCCTCCGGATTTTCAGGATTTGGGGTACGAACGCGCCGGTCGTGCATACCGCCGCGACGCCTCCGATATAACTGAGCAGTTCCATTGGACGGTGTTCAAATTACGCGGAGAGCGATTTTGCCGCGCGTGTGGCCTGTCGCGTTGGATTCCTGCGCGGCGCGCGCTTCAGCCAAAGGATAAATCTTCTCGATGATGATCTTCAATTTCCCGCCATCCACGAGCCTGGTGATCTCGTTCAGCTGCTCGAGATTTCCCTGCACGAACGTATGGTGGCAGCGCACGCCGCAGGCGGCTGCTTTTTCCGGCGATGGCGGCTCGAGGATAGACACAAGAATTCCACCCTTCTTCATCACCTGCCAGGAGCGTGCCATCGTCTCGCCGGTAATCGTGTCCAGCACGGCATCCACGCCGTGCACGACGTCTTCAAATTTCGTCGTGTTGTAGTCAATCGTTTCGTCCGCGCCGAGCGAGCGCAAAAAGTCGTGGTTCTTCTTCGACGCCGTCGCGATCACGCGCGCGCCCTTCATCTTCGCGAACTGCACAGCGAATGTTCCCACGCCGCCCGCCGCGCCGTGAATCAACAGCGTCTGGCCCGCGGATAGTTTCGCTCCATCGTTCAGAGCCTGCCACGCCGTGAGCGCCGCCAGAGGAATCGCCGCCGCGGTCGTGTGGTCAATGGATTTCGGCTTCGGCGCGACCACCGATTCCTTCACCACAACGTATTCGGCGTAGGCCCCGTCCCGAGACAGGTCCGCGAGACAGTACACCACATCGCCGGCGTTCAGCCGCGTCGCACCTGTGCCTACCGCTTCGACGACGCCGGAAACATCCCATCCCGGAATCATCGGCAGTTTGTATTTCATCATCTGCTGCATATATCCCGCGCGCACTTTCCAATCCACGGGATTCACACTCGATGCGTGCACGCGTATCAAGACCTCGCCGGAACCCGCCTGCGGCCGTGGCGCATCTTCGTACTTGAGCACTTCCGGGCCGCCGTATTCGTGCACTCGCACAGCCTTCATCGTCGCCATGGGCGTCTCCTCGATTTGCTGAACCGGCGTTCGCCGCAGCATAGTGATTTGGGGCCTCGATAATACTCAGCCTGCGAGAATTCCCAAAATTATTACTTCACCGCTTCTGCGGATCACACTCCATATCGAGCTTCGTTGTGGGCGAGAAACACGGAGTGCTGTGATACATGGCTTCCGGCGGGGTCGGGCAATGTGGCGTATGCCGAGGATATTACCGGTGAACTTCAAGCCAGCTGAAGAAAGCAGCGAGGGGAGAAAAAAGGAAACCGAGGAGGCTTTCGCCTCCCCGGCTCGCTTACGTCGTTATTCGCCTGTGCTGGCGGAATAGCGTTGAAGTTCCCGAGCGAGAGTGCGTGCGTCAGAGGGCGCATGTACGCCTCCACTCAGAATGTCGTGACGCGTGACATCTGGTCCGTACATCGCACTGTCGCCGCTCTTGTCCGCCTGAACAACTGTGCCGTCCAGGCTGACTCCCGCAAAAATGCCCTTGCTGCGGGAATACGAGAGGATTTCGGCGGTTAGTTTCAAGTCGGTGCTAGCGGTAGCGTCGCGTCCAACCGGCCCGGCCGCGACAGTAGCGTCGCCTCCCATCTTGAACTTATCGCTCAACAGGCTATGCAGCGCATGGTCATTCATGAAGAGAAGTATCAGATCCGTTGACGAACCACCGATCTGATAGCCGAAGCTGCCGCCTTCAACCGCGAGGAACAACGGCGAGCTCCAGCCAGTCGCGGTGCGGCAAACAGCGAGACCCCGCCCATAATTGCCGCCGAAAACGAAGGCGAATTTCTTGTCGCCGGGGATCACAGCGATGCAACGCGCTTTATTCAGCACGTCGTGAGGAATGCTGTCCGGGGCGTTCATGATCTCCTGAAACACCTGCCCGGCCCTCTGCGCGCGGCTGATGTCGTCCTCTTTATCTGAAGCTGCCGAAATTGCCGGCATAACCAGGAATGAAACCAATGCCAAAGCCGTCAAGAAATATTTCGTCATTACGGTCTCCTTTGAACATCGAAACCTTAAGATTGGTAAGCGTTGCTTCGACGCGCCACCGGTCGAATCCGGAAGCCAACGGTCTGCTTACCAGCACGCTGATGGTCGTATTTCCTTTCAATTCTGGCGATACGCTAAAGCATGTAAAAGCCTCGGTGTTGAACCCTACGACTTTAGTACTTCGGTAACGTCCTTAGTATCTTCGGATTGCAGAAACGAATGCCTTGAGGGAAAAACGAGCGCGGAAACGACGGGCTGACGCAAGTGCGGCCTGTGCAAATGGGAATCTGTTGAACCTGCAAGCCCATCGTGCTAAGTTCCGCGAAAAGGGGGGACGTCATATGTTTGAGACACCTGAGACAAAGGGCGAAGAGAGCAGCACCGGTAAATGGATTGGCATCGCGGTTGCAGTTGCCATCGTAATCGGCGGAATCGTTTTCTTCATGGGCAGAAAGGACGGAGCGCAGACCGCTGCGCCTGCTGCCGCGGCCACGGCCGCGCCGGCGCAGGCGAACGCTGACGCTGTGAAGGATCTGCGCGTGGTAAGCCGGAAAATGGACAAAGACGCGAGTGGCGCGGCGGGATGGACGGTTGAGCTGCGGAATCTTTCGCAGGTGTACAGCTACAGCAACATCCAGTACGAAACGACGTACGTGGGCGCCGACAGCACCTTGCTCGCGAAAAACAGCGGCGTGATACCTTCGCTGGCGCTGGACCCCGGTGAGTCGCAGAGCGCCCAATTCCGCGAAGCGCTTCCGAGCGGCACCGCGCTCTACACTTTGAAAATCACGGGCGCTACGGCGACGAAATAGCCAATTCTAGTTGACACCGCTCGCCGCGCTGGACTTCAGAACCAGCACCAGGATTCGCCCGTCGGAATGGAAGCTTCCGCCCGTCGCGGTTTTCGCCTCCATCAGAGGACTTTCCGGCGTCACGTGATCGCGCGCCACCACCAGTCCAGTGCTCGAGAGCGTGTCGTTGACGTACTCCCGCTCGCCGTCAATCGCCGGATCGATCTTGTGCGTCACACCGTTGTTTCGTTCATCACGCTCGAATCCGATATCGTGTGTGGCGGCGATGCACCAGACCGGCCGCCCGCCGACTTCGTATGGCGATTTCCACGCTCTCAGATGGTTGCGTGACATCGCCACGCGAACCGGCTCGGCGTGCGCGAATCCGTAATCCTGCGCGCGACCGAAGAGATAGAGCGTGCTCATCGGCATCGTCAGATAATCCTTCTTCTCCAGCGAATCAACCACGCCTGAGATCACCGTCGTCTGCACTGAGCTGTCCACGCGCACCCATCCGGCGGCCTTGAACGCGCGCACCACATCGTCCTCGGTACCCACGATCAAAATGTTCACCATGTCGCCCGGATTGTGGTCGGGATCGGAGACGCGCCGCGGAATTTCGTCGAGTTGAGTGGGAGTGATCCCAATGATGTGAGTCTCAGCAGGGCCGCCGGCCATTGCGGCTTCCGCCGTGCCCAACCCGGGATCGGTTATGTCAATTTTGACGTGAAAACTTCCCGCGGCGGTTCCGGCGTCCTTCTGGCTCTGGTTGAGCCCGAGGAAAAGTCGCCCCGCAACAGGCGCCTGATAATCGCTCGCTGCGCCAACTAGAAATGGCTGGGCGCCGTCGCCCGATCCGAGCCGCCCGATCAATGCGCCGTGCCCGGCATCGGAAACGGCGTACTGGTGAACTAAATCCGCCCAGCCTCGCGCAAGGCCGTCTGGCCCGAAGGACTTGGCCGGTGATTTGCCCGACGCCTTGGTGGCGTCGGCCGCGGGATAGGTGATCGTCCCGGTGGCCGAAATGCGGAGTTTTTCCTCGGCGCGAAGATCAATGCCCGTGTCCACCCATTGTTTGCTCGCGTCCAGATCGAACTCGTGGGATTTTGCAGGGGTTGCAACTGAAGTCGTCGCCGAGGCTTTTGTTGCATGCGAAGCCTGCGCTCTCGCCGCAGGCATCGCGCATGAGGCCGCGACGATGGCTAGCGTGAGCCCTACGGATTTCCAGGGTTCCATTACTGCTCCCTCCATGGATCGCGCAATTGCCAGCAGGTGCGTCCTGCTCCACTAACCGCCAACTATATTACAAAGCCTTGGAAGCGCGCCCAGGCAGGCCCCGCACTGGCTGCGAGCTAAACCGAGCAGCACGGATTCACTTGCCAAGATAATCACTTATTGGTATATCTTCCGGCAACTGGACGGGCTCACAGCCCGGCTTGGATGATCCGCGCGGCAATAAGGCGCTCTGCGTGGAAAATCGTGCCGTAACAATCACGCATCCAACCTCAACGTGCGATCCATGCGTGCGGTTCGGATTTGGAGACGATATGCGACTTCGGAAGGCTACGGCCGCGGCTTTACCCTTGGATTCGAGCAGGTTCGGTTTGAGTGGCTTGCCTGAAACGAGCCTCCTCTCTGCCTTGGATAGCTTCAGTATCGGCGTCGCCACATGTGACAGACGCATGCGTTTCAGGGCCGTGAGTCGGGCCTTAGCAGAATTCAACAATCTACCAGTGGAAGCTCATCCTGGGAAGCCGATGCACGAGGTGCTCGGCAGTACTGTTATCAAGAAATCCCAGCCGTTAGTCGAGCGTGTCTTTTCTACGGGGCAGCCGTTACCGAGTGTTCGGCGATCTGGACGGTTGCTGACACGGCCCGGAACAGACTTGCATTGGCTTTCGTACTATTTTCCATTGCTTGATAAACGTCGGCGGGTAGTCGAGGTCGGTGTAATGGTGATGGAGTTGGGGTCAAGTTCGGCGTTGCAAGGTTCCCTTGCTCCCGTCTTGAGCTCTGCAAGTCGGTTGGCCGCGCACAAGAGCGGTCGAAAGTTCATTTCCGATGCGAGAAATCTTTCTGAGTTCGCCAACCCACTTCAGCCTGCCGGCATTCTTTCCTCCCGCGAGCAACAGGTCCTTAGGCTTCTGGCGGAAGGCAAATCCAATAAGGAAATCTCACCAATTCTTGCCATCAGCGTAAAAACTGTTGAAACCTACCGGTCGAGACTCATGCTGAAGCTTCGTGCGCCTTCCCTCATCCATCTTGTTCACTATGCTATCCGTCATAATCTCGTTGACCTTCAGGCCTAGCTGTCGGGAATGTCCTTACAGAAACTGGTTGACCCGATCGTTTCTCGTCTCAACTGAGCCCGCGTTTGAGCAGCCGTCGCGGCTCGTTTGTCAGGTGTTTCCTTACAGAGAATTACGAACTTGACGTACGGATTACTTCGGCCATTGTACAACCAGTAAAATCCGACCTAAGAGCGAAGGGTAAAGGAGTTTCATTCATTCCGGATGAAACCTAGGCGCATATCCCGGCATGTTCGTTCTGGGAGAAAGAATCGCGTCCGCTCGGCGCGAGCTATGTTTCCAGTTGTTGCGGTTGGCGCCTCAGCTGGAGGTCTGGAGGCGGTAACTCAACTTCTCTCGCGCATCCCTGCAAAGAGCGGAATCGCTATTGTCCTCATTCAACACCTCGCCCCGAAACACGACAGCTCGCTGGTCACTCTGCTTTCCCGCGTCAGCAAGATGCCGGTGTCCGAAGTCGCCAGAACCACGGCCGTGGAAGCCAACCACGTGTATGTGATTCCGCCCGGCAAAGATCTCATCTACGGCGGCCGGAAACTGTTCCTGAAGCCTCGAGACGAAAATCACGGGCTGCATATGCCGGTTGACCGGTTCATGGAATCGCTGGCCAAGGACGAAGCGCACCGGGCGATCGGCGTGGTTCTGTCGGGCACAGGCTCCGATGGCGCACTCGGATTGCAGGCCATCAAAGCCCGGGGCGGGATTGCTCTTGCGCAAAGCGAAGATTCGGCCAAGTACGATGGCATGCCGCACGCCGCGATCGCTACCGGATGCACGGACTTCGTTTTGCCTCCAGCGGAGATCGGTGAAAAACTGATCCAGATTGCGCGACATCCCTATGTGGTTCGCGCGGCTGCCCGGCCGGTGGAGGAGACAATTGACCGCGACGTGCTTCGCGGAATCCTGAATCTCCTCCGTTCGAGTACTGGCTCCGATTTCACTCAGTACAAGACCGGCACAATCGTTCGGCGCATTCGCCGCCGGATGGTGCTGCACAAGAGCCGGAACCTCATGGACTACGCGAAATTTCTGGCGCACCATCCCGACGAAGCCAGCGCGCTCCACGAAGACATGTTGATTCACGTCACCGGTTTTTTCCGTGACGCCCCCGCGTTCGACATCCTGAAGAAAAAAGTGTTTCCCCGGATTCTAAAGTCGCGTCAGCCGGCCGCTCCGATTCGCATCTGGGTGCCGGGCTGTGCCACGGGCGAGGAAGTCTACTCTCTCGCGATCTGTCTGCTGGAGTGCATCAAGGACGAATCGGACGGCGTGACGATTCAAGTCTTCGGCACGGATGTCAACGAACCTTCGCTTGAAAGGGCCCGCTCAGGTGTGTACACGTCGAATCAGGTCAAGGATGTTTCTCCCGCGCGCTTGAAGCGATTCTTTGTGAAACTCGATCGCGGATACCAGATTAGAAAAGACGTCCGCGAAAGATGCGTGTTCGCGAAACAAAATGTTTTTCAAGATCCTCCCTTCTCGCGGTTGGACCTCATTAGCTGCCGCAACGTCCTGATCTATCTGGGCCCGGAGTTGCAGAACCGCGTGATCCCGATCTTCCACTATGCCCTCAAACCGAATGGCCTTCTGCTTCTGGGAAGAGCCGAGACGATCACGTCGCATTCCGGACTATTCGCTCCGGTGGACCGCGGCTACCGTATTTACTCGCGAAAACCCGGCGCGAGCCGATTGGCATTTGAACGCCGATCGGCGGAACACGATGCCCAGGTTTCCCGCAGCCAATCGCCGCGGGCGAAAACGGAAGATGGGCCGTCCAAACCAACGGGCGCCGAGAGCGTCCTGCTCGCCAAGCACGGTCCCGCCGCCGTTCTCATCAATTCAGATCTGGAGATATTGCAGTTTAGCGGGCGAACTTCCGCGTTTCTCGATCCCGCTGCCGGCCCGGCAAGTCTAAGTCTTGCGAAGATGGCCCGTGAAAGTCTGGTATGGGAGATCCGCTCGGCGATCCAGAAGAGCAGGAAGACGGGCGGATCGGTTCGAAGAGAGCGCATTCCCATCGCGACAAACGGAAAAACGAGAGACGCCGCCGTGGAAGTGATCCCGTTGGCCGCGCGCTCCGGGGAAGAGCGCAAGTTCTGGGTGGTGTTCGAAGACTCTGGAGAGAAACAAACCAATGTGAGTCCCCCAGCAGCAGAGAAGGGCGCGAGATCGGGGTCATTGGCGGCCCAGCGCCAGGCCCTCGCGCGGGCGCAACGCGAACTCGAGCAAACACGCTCGCGGATGGACGAGATCATCCGCGGCCAGGAAACCACCAACGAGGAGCTTCAATCCGCCAACGAGGAAATCCTTTCGAGAAACGAGGAATTGCAAAGCATTAATGAAGAGATGGAAACGGCGAAAGAGGAGCTGCAGTCGTCCAACGAAGAATTGACAACCCTGAACGACGAGCTTGAGCACCGCCATTCGGAACTCAGCCAGTTGAATAGCGATCTCACCAACCTCTTCGTCAGCCTCGAGATCCCGGTCCTTATTTTAGGGCGAGACCTGCGGATTCGGCGATTTTCGCCGGCCGCGGAAAGCTTGCTCAGCTTAATGCCCAGCGACATCGGGCGGCCGGTGAGTGACATGCGTTTCAGCGCCACGATTCCGGAACTGAAGAATGCCAGCGCGGCAGTCATGGATTCGGGAAAGAGAAGCGAGCACCAGGTTCACGATCTCGCTGGCAGATCGTATTCGCTGAGAATTCATCCATATCGTGTTGCCGAGGGCAAGATTGATGGCGCGGTCGTGGCGTTGGTGGATATCAGCGAGCTCCAGCGAGCGAGCGACGCAATCGAGGACGCGCGCCAGTACGCCGAAGCTGTCATCGAGGCCGTCCAGGAGTCCCTGGTTGTGCTCGACGTAGGTCTGCACGTGATGTCAGCGAATCGCTCATTTTACAAAACCTTCCACGCGACGCCCAAGAGCACGCTTGGGAGCCTCATCTACGATCTCGGGAATGGGCAGTGGAATATCCCGCGCCTGCGTTCGATGCTCGACAAAGTCCTTTCCCTCGACGCTCCGCTTTCCAATGTCGAAGTGGAGCACGATTTCCCATTGATCGGCCGCAAAACAATGCTCCTCAACGCTCATCAGTTCCACAGTCCCAAAGGCGGCATGCCCTTGATTCTCCTTTCGATGCAGGATGAGACCGAGCGGAGAGAGGCTGAACTCGCCGCGTCACGTTCCGGCGTCATGTCGGCGCGGCTCATGCGCGTGCAGGATGACGAGCGCAGGCGCGTGGCTCGCGAGCTTCACGACAGCACCGCGCAGTCCCTCGCTGGCCTGATGATGAATATGAACCAGATGAGCCGGATGCTCCAGAAATCCGACCCCAAGATTCTGGCGACGCTGGCGGAAAGCAGAAAGTTGGCGGACGAGAGCATTCGCGAAATTCGCACGATTTCTTATTTGCTTCACCCGCCGCTCCTGGAAGATTCGGGGCTGGCTTCGGCGATGCGCTGGTTCATTGACGGCTTCTCCAATCGCAGCGAAATCCGGGTGAAGCTGGTCTTGCCCGCGCGGATGCCGCGTCTTGCTGACGCTTCGGAACTGGCGCTGTTTCGTATCGCACAAGAGGGCCTTACCAACGTGCACCATCATTCCGGCAGCAAGTCCGCCGTCATTCAGATCACAATCACCTCCAGCCAGGTGATCCTCCTGATCGCCGACAAAGGTAAGGGCCTTCCAGCCGATATCTGGAAACGCGAGGACGGGATTGTAAAGACCTCCGGAGTGGGAATCGCCAGCATGCGTGAGCGCGCCAGGGAACTCGGAGGTACTCTCGAATTCGATTCCAGCCGCCGCGGAACCGCGCTGAGAGCAATTCTGCCCCTCGTGAAGAAGTGATTGGTAGTAGAATCCGGCGCATCGCAAGTCTATCGCAATTGACTTGAGTTACTTCCCCGGGGGCAGTCGGAATGGAAATTCTCTGGCCGGCACTGGGCATCGCCGTAATCGTCGTCTTTGTCTTCTACGTTCTCGCTCAATACTGGCAGCGGCTTCTGCGGCAACAAAACTGGACGATTCGTCACTTGTTCGAGCGTGTGCAGTCCCTCGAAGAACTTTCCGACCCGGAATGGCGGCGCAAAATCAGCGAAGCGGCGCCGGTGCCGTTGGAACAGGTATTCACTTTTACTTTCCGGCTCGGCGATCGTTTCTGGCGCGACGCCGTCCGCTTGAGCGAAGACGACCAGAAGTTTGTTCGCGAATACGGCAGCTTCGTCGGAGCGATCAAGCTCGAACGCTGGCGCAGCCACACCGTCGCGACCGTCACTGAGGTTCTTGCGGACCGCAAAGCTACCGGGTGGCAGACGCGCACTCTCGATTGTTATTCAGATCCATTCAAGAGTGGCGATGCGGTTTCTCTGTGGGAACTCGCGCTCGCGCCTACGGGACTTTCCGCCGAGCGGCCGCGATCGCTTGAGCTGGTTTTGCGCGCGAATTCGCTCGAACTGCGCGGGCGTCTTTTGTCCGCCGCGAAAACCGATTCCGGCATCGGAAATGAGGCGGCGGGCGGCGACTGCAACACGGTTTTCTTTCGCGTGCCGCTCGATACGGCGAGGCTGGCGGAGTTTCGCAGCCACGATCCCGCGCACGCTGCAAACAACGGCAACGGCAGCGCCGCCGGTGGCGATCCAGGCCTCAACGGAGATTCCTGGCAAGCCTTCTACTCCCAGCAGAACGAGGATGCAGACTTCGAGTGGCACCTTCGTTTGCGCGATCTGACGCGAAAATCGGAGTGGGAGCGTTGGAAAATCCTGGAAAGCGCCGGCCTGCCGGTGGCGACGAGAGAATAGCGGCGACCCCGGCGTTTAGGTTTCGGGCCGCACAGGAAGCCCCAGCCAGGCATTTAACAGTCCCAGGATTTCTCGCACCACGGAAAAGGTATCGTGCGTGTTGCGCCACCAGTGGTCGGCGTCAAACGGATCCTCGGGCGCGGCGCGCACGATCAACCGCAAATCATTCCGCGCCAATTTCCGCCAGAGCGCCCTCACGCGACGCGTGTGTTGCGGCGATGTGACGATCATCACGCTCGCGATTTGCTCGCGCCGCATTTGGCCCGTAATTTCTTCGATCTCCTGCTCGGTATTCACGATTGGTTGCGGAAAAATGCTGATGTCGGCTTCGGGCACGCCCTCGTGAACCAGGACCGCGCGATTGAAATCTTCTTCGCCGAGATAGTGGATGCCCATGGACTCCAATTCTTCGCGGGCAGACACAGGACGGCTGACCCATACTTCATGCGCGTATCCCAGGCGAAAAATTCTGCCGGCTTCCTCCGCGCGCGCGGGCATGCTTCCACTCAGCACGACGATCGCGTCGGCAGGCCCTAGCGAATCTTCGCGAACCAGCCACCGGCCAACGCCGCGAAACGCGAAGGCACCCGCCGCGCACACCACCAGCGCCAGGATCAGCAGAGCGCTTCGGAGGGAATGCTTTCGCGCCATCAGACTTTGTAAGGAAGCCAGCCGGGTGGGCGGCTAATCGGCCGCGTCCGGCGCGAAGCGCGGCTCATCGAACGAGCGGTTGCGCATCAGCAAGCCTCGCAGACCCAGCAGAAGCAGCCGCGGCTGGCGCAGGCAGACGCGCCAGAGCATCTTCCACGCCTCGTCGCGGGAATACTCGCCCAGAGATTCCTTGGCGGGGTCGTTCAACAAATCCACCAGGTGGCTATAATCCGACTGCTGGAAGTGGTGCAGCGAGCGGCGCAGCAGCAGGTGAAAATCGAGCTCGCGGCGCAATGTGCGCAGCTCGCGGCTCGCTCCGCCATTCAGAATCGCTTCGGCGACGCCCAGCGCGCCGCGAAATCCCGTGACGATTCCGCCCACCGTGGACACCTTCACCTGCGCTGCTGCGTCTCCCACCAGATACACGGACCCGGTGCCGACTTTTCGCTGCACAGGAATCCATCGTTTGTATACAGGGATACGCGCGCCCTGAAATTCGATCGGGTCAAACCTGCGCTTTTCGAGGAACTGTTCGAGGCAGCGCTTCGTCTCGGGGCCGGATTCGCCGATTACGCCGAGCGCGCCGCGCGTGGGGGATTCGGGAATCAGCCAATAAAAGTAGGGCGTATCCTGAGGGACGAACCATACGCGGACGGTATCCGGCGCCATGTCCTTTGGGAGCGGCACGATGGCTTGCAAGAGCGGCACGGTTTCCAGCGGCGCCCATCCGGCGGAGCGAGCCACGCGGCTTGCCGCGCCGTCGCCACCGACTACGGCATCGGCGTGAATTTCCTCGTGACCGCCGTCGGCGCAGCGCTCGATTTCGACGCGCAAGCCGTTGCCGTTCGCCTGCAGCGCGTGGAACCGCGTCCCCATTTCGAGCTTTGCGCCGGCACGCTGCGCCTCTTCAGCGAGATTTCGTATCAGGGCGCGGCGCTCGACGATCAGGTCGGGGTGCTTCAGGGGAATGGTGGCGGCGCGGCCGTCGGTGAAAAGCTCGAAACGGCGAATTTCGTTGACGACACTGCCTTCAGCGGCACGGCCCAGCAGGGCGCGCATGCGATCGGTCACGATCAGCGTCCGCGCTTCTGGTTCGAGCGTCTCAATGCGTTCGAGCACTCGCACGTCCACGCCCCGCCGCGCGAGCAGCGACGCCGTGAACAATCCCGCGGCCGACCCTCCGATCACAGCGACACTGCGAGTGCGGGTGCGAGCGGTTACGCTGGGGTCAGCTGCCGTTGAAACATTCGAATGCACCGATGTCTGCTTGGACAATGGATCCTGTACCTGAAATTATGAAGATGGAATTCGCCCGCGCGTCCGGTGCCGGGACCGCAACGTCCCGCCCACAGAGCTGAGGTTGGTCAGTATATCCTACGTGCACTATCCCGCCAACGGCGGCCCTCCCTTTCGCAATCAGAGATGGCTTCCATCGCTGCAGGGTTGGCCGACGTGACGCGGGTGAGCTAGGAGATCGGTGGTGTTCAACTCGCCCTTTGCGAGTGGTACAATCGCGCAGCGCGACGCGGTGTGTTTCGGGGGGAAGCCATGGCCAAGTTCGTGATAGCGCCGCACATGCGGCTGCAGGAATGGGTCGCTGAAGAGAAGGGTTACTTCGCGGCCGAAGGACTCGAATACGAGTTCCACGAGGCGTTAGACTCGACCGAAGGCAAAGGCCACCAATTAGGGAATAAGGTCGGCGCGTTCCAGACGTTCGAGAAAGGCCGCGGCTCGGACATCGGCTGCGCCTGCCACTGGACCGTAAATGTCTCGGCGTCGGTAGGCCACGGCAAACTTTACGCCGACGCGTATTCAGTTGCGCCTGCCGGGATATTCGTAGCGCCGGAATCTTCGATTCACGGTCCCGCCGAGCTCGCGGGCGTGCCGATCTCCGTGGGGTATCAATCTGGCAGCCACTACGCGGCGATCCAGTCGCTGGAACAATTTCTGAAGCCTGCGGACATCAAGCTCTCCTTCGCGGACGGCCTGCTTTTCAGCCGCATGGAGTTGCTGATTGACCGGAAGGTGCCGGCCGCATTGCTTTTCAGCGGCCCGAACTATTTTCTGGAGCAGCTGGGCTTCCGCAAGATTATTGACACAACCTTCATGATCGCTACGCTGATCACGCGCGAGCCGGAAATGGAGGACGTGAAGAAGTATTTCCGCGCGCTTCGCAACGCCCAGCGCGATATTGATCTGCGTCCCGACCTCTATACGCATTACTACAAAAAAGAATTTCCGGTGCGCTTCCACGACGTGATGGACACGCGTCGTTGGGGCCCGGGCGAGCGTCTGGTCTTCGAGCCGTACACGAAAGACGTCTTCGACAAATCCTTCGAGTGGATCGCCGAGCACGGGATATTTCCCGAAGGGACCATGGGCTCGGGCAAGTACGAAGATTCCTGTGTCTCGCTTGCGTCCAAGTAGTCGCCGGTTCTGCTAAGATTCCGGCGTGGCCATCGAGCGCGAAAAACTCGAAGCAGATGTCTTGATCGTTGGCGCAGGACCTGCCGGCCTTTCCTGCGCATTGCATCTTGCCAACCTGATTGAGCAGCATACCGCTGCAAAGAAATCCCCTCCGCTTTCGGCCGAAAATATTTACGTGCTCGAGAAGGCGCGCGAAATAGGCGCGCATCAACTCTCCGGCGCGATCATGGACCCGCGCGCGCTACGCGAACTTGTTCCCGATTTCGAGAAGACCGCGCCGCTGGATACTCCGGTGACGGGCGATGCGGCCTATTACTTCACGGAAAAAAGTTCGTTCAAGCTGCCGATCACACCTCCGTCGCTGCAAAACCACGGAAATTACGTCATTTCGCTCAACAAGCTGGTGAAGTGGCTCGGCGGGCTGGTCGAGAAGAAAGGCGTCAACCTGTTCACGCAGTTCGCGGGCAGGGAACTCCTCTACGAAAAAAATGGAATCGCCGGCGTCCTGACCGAAGACAAAGGCGTGGACAAGAACGGCAAACCAAAGGACAACTTCACGCCGGGTTACGAGCTGCGCGCGAAAGTCACCGTGCTGGCCGAGGGCCCGCGCGGTTCGCTGACCAAGGAGATGGTTAACCGTCTGAAGCTCGATGGGCTGAATCCGCAGGTCTACGGCATCGGCATCAAGGAATTGTGGGACGTGCAGCCGGGACGCATTGAGACGGGATACGTGGCGCACATGCTTGGCTGGCCGCTGACTTCAGATCTTTACGGCGGCGGATGGATTTACGGGCTGCGCGACAATCGCGTGTCGCTGGGCATGATCGTCAGCCTGGAATACAAGAATCCGCTCTTCGATCCTCACGAGGCGTTTCAGAAGTTCAAGACGCATCCCTTCATCTGCAAAATTCTCGATGGCGGCAAACTCGTCCGCTACGGCGCCAAGACGGTTCCTTACGGCGGATGGTATTCGATGCCGCGCAATCACGTGGACGGCGGACTCATCGTCGGCGATTCCGCGAGCTTGCTGAATTCGCAGCGGCTGAAAGGGATCCACACGGCAATCAAAAGCGGCGCGCTCGCCGCGGAAGCGATCTACGAGGCGCTCTGCGCCGGCGATACGTCCGCAGCCAAGCTTTCAGCGTATCAGCAGAAGATTGAGGCGAGCTGGCTGAAGAAAGAACTGTGGGGCGTGCGGAATTTCCATCAGGGGTTTCACGGCGGCTTGTGGAAGGGCCTGGTGAACGCGGGTTTGCAATTTGTCAGCGGCGGTCGCGGGCTGGTGGATCCGATGCGCTGCGAAGCGGGCTACAAGGAATATGAAAATCTCCATCGCGACCGGACGCTCGTGGATCAATCCACGCGATTTAAGGGCGACGGCAAGCTCACGTTCGACCGGCTGACGGATGTGTATCATTCAGGGACGCGCCACGACGAAGATCAACCGAGCCATCTGATCGTCCTCGAGCCGAGCATTTGCGGTGACAGGTGCGTGAGGGAATTCGGCAATCCCTGCCAGTATTTTTGCCCCGCGGCAGTTTATGAAATGGTTAACGACAAGGGAACGCCGAAATTAAAGATCAACGCCGCGAACTGCGTTCACTGCAAGACCTGCGACATTGCCGATCCCTACCAGATTATTCAGTGGGTACCACCGGAGGGCGGCGGCGGTCCGAACTACGAAGGAATGTGACGATCCGCCTCACAGGGCTCCCAGGTCGACGGTTAGTCGAGCCTGGGAGATCGGTCGGCATCCCGAGCGACCAGCGGGAGCCGAGGGATCTCTCGCTCAGTCGCCGCCGCCTCCGAAGGCCCTCTTCAGCGAGGCCCAGAATCCACCCTTCTTTTTCGCGGGTGCGCTGGCCGGCGGATTATCCGCCGGTGCTTGCGCTTGCGGCGCCGCGGGCTTTTCTCCCAGGGCGTGCTGCATGGCCTTCGCGAATTCCGGCGCGACCACCTGGCCTGAGAATTCCCACTCCGGCGACACTTGCGCTTCGCGGATCAGCAACACCATGTCCTCGGACGGATCGGGTGGCCGCGTAGGCGAACCTGCTATGAAACTGAGCGGCGGTAGAACCGCTGTGTAGACCGGCACGGATGTCGGCGGCGCGGCATCTTTCGCCGCCGGAACGACCGGGTGCGCTTCATTCGCCTTCGCCAGCATGCTGTAATTGATGGTCGGTTTGGCGACGGGTTCGGGCGCCGGATCCACTGTGACCGGCGCCGGGTCGGGAGCAGGTTGCGGAGCCGGCCGCGGAATCACCGCGATGGCGTACTCCGGTGGCGGCGCGGCTGGCTGTGGTGTCGGGATTATCGTAGTTGGCGTGCACTGGCAACTTCCAGGCGTTCCGGCGACGGGGAGTAGCCTGCCGGCGTTCAGGAAAAATTCTCCCGCTTGCGGAACGATCAGTTTTTCGCCTGTGAATTGATGTTCCAGCTGAATCGCGCCGCTGGTGGCGCGCACGCACAGCGAATCGTCGAGGCTCAGCCCCACGGTCACATCGCGTGGTCCGCCGGAAATGTCTATGGGCGTGCCGATGATGGTGGGCGTGAAAATCCGCAGGACCGTGTTCGCGGGCAATTCCAGGCGCACCCGGCCAAAATTCAGCGCAAGCGTGATGGCGTCACCCGACAATAAAACCGTGAACTTCGCGGGGCCGCAAACGTCCACCTGGCCGCCAGCGAACAGAGTAAGGAGCGCCTGTCCGGAATGCACGGTGACGACGGTGCCGTTCGACACAAAAATGCTTTGGCCGACGGTGGATGTCACGCCGGTCGCCGGCGTGCCGTTTTCGCAAGAAATGTCCTTGCCCTCCACTCGCCCGATCGCGCCGAATGGCGAATCTTGCCCGCGCACCGCCCGCGGGCAGATCAAAATCATTCCGCCGAGCAGACCAAGTAGCGCCAGGCGCGCGGACCAAGAGACACGTCGGACTTTCGGCACGAATTGGAACCGGGGGCACATCGAGACCGCCTTATACTATACCGCAGTGAACGACGCCTCGAAATCCGCAGCCTCCTCCTCTGCCGTGACCGTTGGAGGCATCCCGATGCCGCACCTTTCGCGCTGGCGGCGGATGCAAATTCCCGTGATCGCGTGGGCGGCGTACTGGATGATTCGCCTGCTTGGTCCGACGCTGCGCGTGGAAGTGGTTGGCGTACACAACGCCATTCAGGTTCGCGCCGACGGCGAGCCGGGAATCGGCGCGTTCTGGCATCGCTGCATTCTCCCGGCCGTATGGATCTGGCGCGAGCGCGGGATCGTGGTCCTGAACACCGTGAATTTCGACGGGCAGTGGACGCGGCGCGTAATCGAACGCCTCGGATTTGGCACGGCGCAAGGCAGCTCTTCGCGCGGCGCAGTGGAGGGGCTCGCGGCGATGGCGCAAAGTCTCGAAGCGGGCCATCACGTTGCGTTCACCATTGACGGCCCGCGCGGCCCGCGCTACGTCGCGAAGCCGGGCCCCGTGATCCTCGCGCGGCGCACGGGACGGCCAATTTCGGTCTTTCACGTCGGCGTCGAGCGCGCGCACACGTTCCAGAAATCGTGGGACCTGTTTCAAGTTCCGCATCTTTTCTCGCGCGCGGTGATGTTTGTGGCGCCGCCGATTCGCGTTCCCACGAACGCCGATAGCGACATGATGAAATCGAAGCAGGATGAAATGCAGGCCGCGCTCGAACGCGTTCGCGACGTAGCTGAATCGTGGTTTGGTCTGACCGACGAGGAACGCGACCGCGTGCGGGACGAGTGGCGCGAAAAACCAGTCTGATTGACGTGTCATTCCGAGGAGCAGAGCGACGAGGAATCTCTCTTCAACTTCAGCGACGAGCAGGAGCGTGTCGAGCCGACGCCCTAGCCGTCGCCGAGCTTCACTGGAATGTCCATCTTCTTGCCGTCGCGAACGATCGTCAGTGTAACGGTGTCGCCGGGCCATGCGCGATTGAGAAGAAGGTTCAAATCCATCTGGCTGGCAAGCTCTTTCCCATTGACCGCAATCAGAACATCGCCGCCGACTCGCAATTCCTGCAAACCCGCGAGCACCGAACGCGTTCCACCACGAATGCCCGCCTGCGCGGCGGGGCCGCCGGGAACCACGCGTTCAATTAAAATTCCCTGCTGCACGCCCAGGTGCAGCGCATCGGCGAGTGCGGGCCAGATCGCGCGGCCCTCGGCGCCGAGCGTCGCGCGGCGCACGCGACCGGTTGAGATCAGATCCTCTGCCGCACGCCGCGCCGTGTTAATGGGAATCGCGAATCCGATACCGGCGGTCGTCCCGGTGGGGGCGTAGATGGCGCTGTTAATTCCGATCACTTCGCCGCGGGTATTCAGCAATGGACCGCCGGAATTTCCGCGGTTGATCGCCGCATCGGTCTGGATCGCTTCGTCAATGAACGTGTTTTCGCTCGTTTGCACGGTGCGGCCGAGGGAGCTGACTACACCCGTGGTGAGCGTGCTCTGAAAACCGAAGGGGTTGCCGATGGCGAGCACGCGCTGGCCCACCAGCAGATTCCGGGAATCGCCCAGCGGCAGCGTGGCGATTTTTTTGCCATTGGGGTCTATTTTGAGGAGCGCGATATCGTTGCGCGTGTCCGCGCCGATGTATGTGGCTTTGTAGCGCGACTGGTCGCCGAGCGTGACCTCGATCGTCTCCGCGCCCTGCACGACATGATAGTTCGTCAAAATGTGGCCGGCGGCATCAATCACGAAGCCGGAGCCCGCGCCTTCCACCGGCACAGCGTCGTAAAAGAAATCGTACTGAACCGCCCGCGTCACAATATTCGCGATGGCCGGCGAAGCCTGCTTGTAAATGCGGACATTCTCAGCCTCGGTGGCGTCGAGCGTGATGGGGTTTTCATCCGCTGGCAGGTCCGCGGGCAGCGCGTGAACGGACGCCGGACTGTGCTGCCCATAGCGAGAGCCGGCCCAATATGCGCCGAGTCCGACGATCAGCCCGAGGGCCAGCAACCGGATCGCGCGTCTGTGATCTTGTGATTTCGCCATCTTTTTTTTCCTTCTACCTATCAATACGTGGCCGCGCCAGAATTAGTTTCTCTTTGATGCGGCTGCTTGCTTCAGTTTTTCGAGAACCAACTTCACTTGCCGCTGGGTCTCCTCCATGGTGCCGGAGCAGTCAATCACTTCATCGGCGAGTCTCCGCTTCTCGTCAATCGGCATCTGCGCCGCGATGCGCAGCCTGGCATCCTCGACCGAAAGGCCGCGTTCCTGCAGCCGCTCGAGCTGCTGCTGCGGGGAACACCAGCAAACCACCACGCGGTCGAAATTCTTTTTCGCGCCGGCTTCAAGAATCAGGGCCGCGTCTTCGAAGGCCATGTCCGGACCGCCCGGGCGCGCAAGCGCGTCGAACCATTTCGCCACAACCTCCTGGATGCGGGGATGAAGGATTTGGTTGAGGCGCGCGCGCTTCTGCGCGTCGGAAAAAACAACGGCGCCGAGCTTCGGGCGATCCACCGCTCCGCCACGGTTGAGAATTGCGTCTCCGAATTCGCGGACCACTTCATTGCACGCATCCTGTCCGGGCTCGAGCAGCTCGCGGGCCAGCGAATCGGCGTCGAGCACCGGATATTCGTAATCGCGCAGAAGCGAGGCTACCGTGGATTTTCCGGAAGCAATTCCGCCAGTGAGGCCCACGCGCAGCATCAGGGGCGGCAGGATGCGGCCACCGGGGCGCGCGCGCCGCGACGCATGCGCGCGGCTTTGACCGTGTTGCACATCAGCATGGCGATGGTGAGCGGCCCCACGCCGCCGGGAACCGGTGTGTATGCGCCGGCGATCTCGACGACATCGGGGTGAACGTCTCCGGCAAGAATCGAGCCTTTGGTGCGGAACGATTCAAGCTTCGCGGGAAAATTCGCAAAGATGCGCTCCGCCTCGGCAGGGTCCTTGACGACGATCTGGCCCACGTCAATCACCGTGGCGCCGGGCCGGACGAAGTCAGGTGTGACCAGCGCCGCTTTGCCGATGGCCGCGACGATGATGTCCGCTCGACGCGCGATTCCCGCCAGGTCCTTGCTCTTGGAATGGCAGATCGTGACGGTTGCGTTTGCATGTAGCAGAAGCAGCGCCTGCGGCTTGCCGACGATGTCGCTGCGGCCAATTACCACGGCATTCGCGCCTTCGACCTGAATATTGCTGCGGTGCAGAATTTCCATCACGCCGGCGGGCGTGCAGGCGACCAACGCGGGGCGTCCCGCGACGAGATGGCCCACGTTGATCGGATGAAAGCCGTCCACATCCTTCGCGGGAATCACGGCGTCGAGAATTTTCTTGGAGTCAATCTGCTTGGGCAGCGGCATCTGCACCAGAATTCCGTCCACGTCATCGCGATTGTTCAAATCGTTGACGATGGCGAGCAATTCGTCGGTAGTCGTCGTGGCGGGCGGCGTGATGTGGAAGCTGCCGAGGCCCAGTTTCTCGCACGACGCGATTTTGCTGTTCACATAGAGCTTCGATGCGGGATCGTCTCCCACGCGCACGGCCGCCAGGCCGGGGCGAATTCCCTCGCTCGCGAGCGCGGCGATCTCCGCCTGCAGCTCAGCGTAAATCTGATCTCGAATCGCGTTGCCATTCAGAATGCGCGCGGCCAAAGAGTGCTCCTTAAGTGGTGTTGTAGTGATTTCGAACGCGCCATGATAGCACACGCAATTCAGGCGCGGGTCAGGACGACGTACGCGAATCGGGAAAAGAGACAGTGTAGAATGGTGCGTCGGCCGGTAATTCCGCGGGGAGTTCGAAAATGTTTGGCGAGCTCACGGAGCGCAAACAACTGGAGCGCACGATGCGGGACGCCGGGCGTTTGCCGCCCGGCCAATCCGCAACGCTGAAATGGCCGGTGCTGCACGAAGGAACGGTGCCGCGGTTCGATCCGCGAACGTGGGATTTCCGGATCGCGGGCCTGGTCGAGAAGCCAGTTCGCCTGACGTGGAATGAATTCACGCAGCTGCCCATGAAAGCGGTAACCGCGGACATGCACTGCGTGACGCGATGGAGCCGGTTCGACGTGCGGTGGGAGGGCGTGCCGTTCACGGAAGTGATGAAGCTGGCCGGGGCGAAGCCGGAAGCAAAATATGTCATGGTGGTCGCCGAGCAGGGCTACACCTCGAATGTGCCGCTCGAAGATTTGATGCGTCCCGCAACTCTTTTTGCGCTGAAGCACAATGGCGAGCCGCTTCCCGCCGATCACGGCTATCCGGTGCGCCTGGTAGTGCCGCACCTTTATGCCTGGAAAAGCGTGAAATGGGTTCGCGGGCTCGAATTCATGGCGCAGGACGCGCCCGGCTTCTGGGAGGAAAACGGCTACAACATGTACGGTGACCCATTCAAGGAGCAGCGCTTCAGCAGCTAGCGATTCCGGTAATCTCGCCATCGCAATTCTTCCGCGCGGTGTACAATTCACGCCGGTAGTTGTCGAGGATGAAAAAGTATTTCCGATGATACCCTCTGATATTTCATGGCACTGACCCCAGGCACAAAACTCGGTCCTTACGAAATCAAATCGCAGGTCGGCGCGGGCGGCATGGGTGAAGTCTACCGTGCGCGCGACACGCGCCTTGGGCGCGATGTCGCGCTGAAGATACTCCCGGAATCTTTTTCGCGCGATAGCGACCGGCTGCGCCGCTTCGAGCAGGAAACGCAGGCCGTGGCGGCCCTCAACCATCCCAATATTGTTGCGATTTACGACGTCGGCCACTTCGAAACCGCGCCGTTCCTTGTTTCGGAGCTTCTGGAGGGCGAAAGTCTTCGCGCGGTGATCAATCGCGGACCGATTCCGCAGCGAAAAGTAATCGAGTACGCCGTGCAAGTGGCCAATGGCCTGGCAGCCGCACACGACAAGGGCATCGTGCATCGCGATCTCAAGCCCGAAAATCTTTTCGTCTGCCGCGACGGCCGCGTGAAGATTCTGGATTTCGGATTGGCGAAGCTTGCCGGAAGGTCTGGCGCCGAACCGGACGGCGCCACGGTGACGAGCTCGCATACGGCCGCCGGTGTCGTCATGGGGACGGCAAGCTATATGTCGCCCGAGCAGGTGCGCGGAGAAGCCGTGGATGCGCGGACTGACATGTTCGCGTTTGGCGCCGTTCTGTTCGAGATGCTTTCGGGCAAGCGGGCTTTTCAACGCGATACGCCTCCGGAAACAATGACGGCGATTTTGCGGGACGATGTGCCGGAGGTTACCAACATACAGCCTCCGATTGCTCCGGCTCTCGATCGCATCGTCCGCCGCTGCCTCGAAAAAAGCCCGGACCACCGTTTCCAGTCCGCGAAGGATTTGGCATTCGCCCTGGAATCGCTCTCGCAAATCTCCACTTCGAGCGGCACAGGCGCGCAAGCAGCCGTTCAGGCCTCGAAATCCGGCAGTCGCCTGAAACTGATTTACGCCGCAGCGGGGATCGTGGTGGCAGCGGCATCATTCGGCGTGGGATGGTGGGCCGGCCGCGCCGGCGGCGCCGCGCCTCCCCCTGAATACCGGCAGATTACGTTCCGCACCGGCTCGGTCGGGAACGCACGTTTCGCTCCTGACGGCAGCATTGTTTACAGCGCTGCGTGGCAAGGTGTGCCCCAGCAGTTGTACATCTCCCGCGTTGGCGATAATGGCTCGACCGAACTCGGACTGAAAAATGCGGAGCTTCTCTCCATCTCCAAAAATGGAGAGCTTGCAGTACGCCTGAATTCTGTTTTCCACAGCGGCTACGCCCGCTACGGCACGCTGGCACGCTTGCCATTGAGCGGCGGTTCACCGCGCGAAGTCCTCGATAACGTGCAGGACGCCGAATGGGCCGCCGACGGCGAAAACATGGCGATTGTCCGTTATGTCGCCGAGAATTCACATTGGCGGCTGGAATATCCGGTCGGCAAGGTCCTGCTCGACACGATCAATTGGATCAGCGATCCACGTATTTCGCCTGACGGCAAATCTGTGGCGTTCTCCGACCACGAAGTTCCCGGCGGCGACGACCGTGGATCCGTCGCCGTCATCGGTCCCGATGGGCGCGAGAAGAAGCTTTCGTCCGGATGGGAATCTGTCGAAGGCATTCAGTGGTCGCCCTCGGGTGACGAACTCTGGTTTGGTGGGTCCGATAGCGGCGCTTCGAACCAGCTCCGCGCCGTCACTCTCGGTGGCAAAGTTCGCACCATCGCAAATGTGCCCGGCGGCATGTGGTTCGAAGATCTTCGTGATGGCCTGGCTCTGATGATCACGCATCAGCAACGCGTGGACATTCGAGGGATGCCTCCGGGTGGAAAACAGGAGATCGATCTCAGCTGGCTGGGCTGGTCCGAGCTGCGGGACATCAGCCGAGACGGCAAGAAAATTCTGTTCGAAGAAGAAGCCGAAGGCGGCGGCCCGAATTACTCCGTCTTCCTGCGCGATACGGATGGCTCGCCTCCCGTCCGCATCGGAGAAGGCCTGGCGGGAGCGATCTCTCCCGATGGGAAATGGGTAACCACGCATCCGCAGAAAAACGGTGTGATCGCCCTGGTTCCCGCCGGCGCGGGCGAAAGCCGACAGCTGACCCACGATAACATCACCTACGTGGGCGAGCGCTACATGCCGGACGGAAAGCATTTGCTCGCGATGGGGATCGAGCAGGGCCACGGTGCCCGCGATTACTTGATTGACGTCGATAGCGGCAACTCCACGCCTCTCACGCCGGAAGGGGTAACCGGCCTTGTGTTGTCTCCAGACAGCCGCAGCATCGCCGTTGACAGCGCTGACGGCAAAATTGGAATCTGGACGATTGGAGGAAGCGTGGTGCGTGCCGTCCCGGATCTGGCCTCTCCCCAGCAGCCGATTGCCTGGACGCTGGATGGAAAGTCGCTGTACGTGTTTTCGCGGGCGATCGCCAGGACCCAAGCAGAGGTTGACCGCGTGGACATCGCTACCGGTAAGAGGGAACTTTGGAAGGTCTTTGGCACGCAGCTGGCGGGAGTAGAAAGCGTCGGTCCCCCACGATTTTCCGCCGATATGAGCGCGTACGCCTTCGTCTACAGCACGACTCTGAGCGAAGCTTACGTCGTGAAGGGCTTCAAGTAGCTGCCAGACTCTTCTGTCCATTCGCATCGCGCCGCGGGCGTTGCCCTCTTATTGACCGACCAACAAGGACGGGCATATTATTGACGCGTTTAGAGCGCCGTCCACAGGAGGCGTAGCCATGAAGCGCGCCGCGTTTGTTCTCCTTTTCGCCCTCGTTGCGGGATTTTCCGTTCGAACCATCCTCGCACAGTCGTCCGACCAACCCGTCCATGCGCCGAGCGGCGGCGTGCAGTGGAGCTTCGCCAGTATCTTCGTACCGCCTGTTGCCGGAGCGCCCTTCACCGCGACGGTCACCACCGAGTGGAAGCGAACTCTCGAAGATGGCAGCACCGTCACCATCGGGAACCGACGTACGATCGCTCGCGACGATGCCGGCCGCGTATTTCAGGAGCGCCGTAATGTCCTTCCCGCGGGTGCTCCTCACGAAAACGAAGTCAATCGGCTCGAGTACATTGATCCGAGCGCTCGCACCATGACCACGTGCGTGACGGCGGCCCGGGTCTGCGAAATTCACGACTATTTCTCGCGCCTCATCGCCGTTCCTCCCGCTTCTGCCGGAACTCCAGAAGGAGGCAAAGGGTCTCTGAGGCGCCTTGATCTCGGCAGCGATTTCGTCAGCGGCGTCGAAACGTTCGGCACGCGTGAAACCACCACGCTCGACACGGGCTCCATCGGCAATGACCGGCCCATCTCCGTTGTGAAGGAATTTTGGTACTCGGCGCAGCTGAGGATCAACGTGATCGAAAAGCGGCAGGACCCGCGCTACGGCACCCAGACGTTCACGGTCAATCCCATCACTCTCGGCGAGCCAGGCTTAACGCTGTTCGATATACCTGCCGACTTCCGGATTGATGACCGGCGCACGCCGAATTAGGCACCCGCGGAGTCCGAAAAAGTGTGTCACTTTGTGGGTGCCGCTTTCCTTTGTTTTCAAGGAGTTACGTCGGAAATTACTTTGCACGGTGTGACACTTCTTTTGCGGATTGGCGAGCGGGGGCACGATGTGGAGTCCCATGGCTGAAGCCATGATTATGTGGGGTGTTTTTCGTGGGCCTGAAGGCCCACGCTTTCACCCGGACCGATCTCCCTAGCGCTATTGATCTGCCGAGCAGCACTGACTCTACCTTCGGGAGCTCTGTTCAGTATTCAGTTGTCAAAGAGCGATCGGCTCTCGTCGAGAGAGCGGCGACGAACGGCGTCGCGTGATGCGGCCGCTTTCAGGCTCGCGACTGCACAATCACGCTAGCATGGTGGCAGCCGTCGAGAGACCTGTCCATTCGTTCAACGAACGTACAACGACTAGTACCCTGTACTTTTTCTGGAGGCGGGGGGCTTGAGGCATGTGAAAAGGCCGAAAGACGAAATCCGGATTCACCACAGAGAGCACGGAGAAGGCACAGAGATCACAGAGGAACCGAGGAGGGTCTCCGGCTGCACATCTAGCGTTGAGCGGGAGCTGCGAGGCTGCGGGCGGCGAAATCCAAAACGGTTGTGACCTGTTCCCGCGTCAGGTCAAACCATTCCAGGAGGTCCTCCACACTGGCTCCTGCTTCGAGGTTTTCGAAGACGGTGGCAACCGGCATGCGCGTGCCACGGAAAACCCAGGCACCGCTCACTTTTCCTTGCACGCTTTCCACCGCAGGGCACTGCGACCAGTCGAGCGCTGGCATTAGATAGTCTCCTTGCGATCATCGTACACCCGTTGACGGAATGCGAAAAGAATGTCGAGCGCCAGCGGATGAAGAAATAACTCGCCCGGATAACCCTCGGTTAACAATGCCGAAGACGCAGCACACGGGGCCTCACGCACCCTTCACAAAATCGGTGAAGGGTGCAAAACCTCCGCAATTTAATTCGGGGCTCGAGTGAAATCGGGTGCGAGTTGATCGGGGGTGTGGTAGACGATGTGCCACCCGCCAAGATCAGTTGCGGGGAAGGAGGCCAAGATGTCAGAGGGATCCGGAACGCGCGCCGACGATTCGTTGCGTGGCCGGCAGCCAACCAGTCACGAACGGATGGCGGGACGGCCCTGGGATGCGTCATACCACGACGGCCCTGCGCCCTGGGATATTGGTCGGCCGCAGCCACCAATCGTGCGCGTGGCTTCCAAAGGCGGATTCGCCGGGGCGGTGCTCGATGCGGGATGCGGGACCGGCGAGAACGCTCTTCACGTCGCATCGCTGGGATTGCGAATTCTGGGATTTGACGTTGCTGAGACGGCGCTGGCGATCGCCCGAAAGAAGGCCGACGACCGTGGGATCGAGGTTGAGTTCGTAGCGGCTGATGGGCTCCAGCTGGAGCGATTGGGGCGCAAATTTGAGACGGTGCTGGACTGCGGACTGTTCCACTCCTTCGACGGCGAGGAGAGAACACGGTACGCGGCGAGTCTCGCGTCGGTGACCGAGCACGGTGGAACCCTGTATGTGTTGTGCTTCAGTGACGATGGTCCCGACACTGGCCCGCATCCCGTCACTCAGGAACAGCTGAGAGCGGCGTTCAACCCCGGCAATGGATGGAATGTCGCCGCTATCGAACCGGACCGGATTCAGACGGGCTTCCACGACGACGGTGCACCGGCCTGGTTCGCGACTATTGAACGGATCTAGACTGCGGGGCACTTCGGACCGATGAGCGATCCCGCGGGGGGCCTCGTGGAAGCGCTGGCGGGGCGGGAAAAGCATGCCGACGGCGAGCGAATTAGGAAAGCAATTGCTCGCGTCACGTACGGTGATCAGCGCCGAGGGCCGTAGTGGGCGAGGTCTCGCGCACCCTTCACGAAATCTGTGAAGTGTGCGGCACCCCCGCAATCTAATCCCGGGCCCGAATGAAGTCGGGTGCGAGTTCATCAGAGGCGCTTCGAACGGTCCGCCACGAGCAAGGGACTCTGATTGAGCAAGGCCGTCCAGCGGTGCTAGTATCTGCGCCGCCGAAGGACCTTTTGGCCGGAGTTGACAATCGCACCAACCCACGCGGGAGGACTACAAGCGACGAGTCTAAAACCACTCAAAAGGAGGGCCTGATGACAGAAACGAGTGCTACACAACGAGGCAGCGAGCAGGTGGATGCGCATTTCAGCATAGACCGTACCCATCCAGGCCGGTGGACGATCACCTTCAGCAACCCGCCGATCAACATGTTTCTTCCCACAACGATCGTCGAATTGGGAGCGCTGATGACCGACATCGAGGCGGACCCGTCCGTGAAGGTCGTAGTGTTCCAGTCGGCGAATCCCGATTTTTTCGTCGCCCATCTCGACGTAGGCAAGGCCGCTGAACGTCCCGAGGTGCTGGGCCTTTGGCGCGACTTTGTGCTGCGCCTCTCGTCCACGCCAGTCGTGAGCATCGCCAAGATTCGCGGCCGCACGCGCGGCATCGGTAACGAGTTCGTGCTGGCCTGCGACATGCGCTTTGCCAGCCGGAAAAGCGCCGTATTCGGCAACCCCGAGGTCGGCGTCGGACTGGTCCCGGGCGGCGGGGCGCTGGAATGGCTCCCGCGTGTGGTCGGCCGCTCGCGGGCACTTGAGATCGTGCTCAGCGGCGACGATTTCGATGCTGATATCGCCGAGCGCTATGGCTGGGTGAACCGCACGCTGGACGATGGCGAGCTCGACTCATTTGTCGATAAGCTCGCGCGGCGGCTGGCCTCGTTCGACCGTGAAACGCTGGCCGCGGCGAAGGCCCAGATCAATCGGTTCGGGACGCCGACAGCTGCCGAGATTCAGTCGAGCATCGACTTATTCTTCCCATTGCTGGCGTTGCCCGGTGCACAGGCGCGCCGTGCCAAGATCCGCGATGCCGGTTACGGCGTGCCAAGTGACTTCGAATTGAACTTCGGCCGGTACCTCCCTGCGTTCGGGCCGGCGGACGACGTCGCGGAAAAGCAGCCCGACTGATCGTCGCCCCGGATTTCCGAACCCGGCACCGACGGCTACGGCGAACGCTTCAAGGAGAGAACGAAAATGCTGAACGAAATGAATCACAAGAGCGGAACACGGCAAGCGGGTTCTGAAACGAGCTCGGCGCATGGGATGAGTGATCCCGGCATGAAACGCACCTATTTCCCGGGCATTACCGACGTCGTAGTCGTCACGGATCCCGCAGATATCCGGACAATTTCAAACGATGCAAGGTTCGACCGGGACTTCTCAGGGCATATCCCCATTCGCAACAGGCAACGCGTCAGTAAGTTGCTGCGCATTTTCTCGCTCAACGGCAGACGATTCGAACCTTTGCTGCCGCGCACCGACCCCAGCCGAGCCGCCGCGCAAGACGCACTGTGGTTGAGACTGGACATCAAGGCCGACGAGGTGAAACACGGACCCGTTGAATTGGAGCCCCTGGCCGAATGGGTCAGAGGGACCGGAACCGCGGAGAAGCTCGATCTGCTTGTGCAGCAGAGCATAGGAAGATTGTTCGTGGAAACGTTCACGGCGACTAAGGAGAGTTTGGCAGCGGCGCATATGGTGCTTGAGGCCGCAAGCTCGTCCAATGTCCTGAAAATGCTGTGGTGGCGCATCAGCGGCAGGCTGGAGCGGGCCAAAACGCTTCTTGCTTCCATGGTGAATGGCGATCTGGTTGGCGTTGTCGCGATGATTAATGGTCGGCAGCTCATTGTTGATGGCCTGCATAAAATGCGGCAACTTGCTGCCGACGCGGCGCTTCGATCTTCACTAACGGCGGATGCTGCCGCGGACCAATGCCTCTTTTCACCAGCCGCCGTTGTACGCCAGACGAACACTTCCGGCGAGGTGGGCGGTTGTCCCTTCAGAAAAGGCTCGCTCTTCATCCTTGAGCTGGGAAGCGCGAGCAAAGGCGCAGCGAATCGTGACCTCGTCTTCCTCAGTCAGAGTTGGAGCCGCTGTCCGGCAGAAAAGTGGGTGCCTGCGCTATTGGCAGGCGTGTGGACGCGTGTATCAGCGACGATGCAGGTGTCTGAGAAAGCTCGCGGCGCTGTTGGATAAATTCCTGAGCGGCGGTGGGCATCTTTGGGTCCAGGGCGGCAGGCTTGACACTTTTTACGGAGAGGACGGGGCCCCCTGGGAATTTGGCGGCGATGGGCTCCGCACGCGCACGGTCAGGCGACGAACGGCGGCCACTTTTTCCCAGAGGAGAACCCCGACGAGACTGCCCTTATGGTCAAACAGCTTCTCTTTGCAAAGGCTACCGAATACGGAGGGGGGATTTGGTGAAGGAAGCGGGGCATCCAGTGGGCGAAGTCTCGCGCACCCTTCACGAAATCTGTGAAGTGTGCGGCGCCCCCGCAATTTAATCCGGAGCTCGAATGAAGACGGGTGCGAGTTCATCAGAGGCGCTTCGAACGGTCCGCCACGCGGCTTCACATAAATCTCAGGAGCTCGCGCATCGATACTAAGCGACCCGGTGGGCGAGGCGAGGCGCACTTTCAGCCAAACGGAGCAAGGAAAGTGCGTTGGTTGAGAAAATCTTCTTGCGATCTGCGGCGTCAGTGATCGTTTCGTCTACAAGGTCGATGTGCAGCTTTGGGCTCATCGGAACAGGCCCGAAATCCGTTCCAAACAGCACGCGGTCAACGCCGCACATTTCGATCATAGCCTTGAGGCAGATCGCGCTTGGGCCCATGGTATCCACGTAGATATTCGACTTGAAATACTCCGAAGGCTTACGAAGGTTTTTATCAACCTTGTGGATCGGCGGATTTTGAATGCCTTTGTAGTTCAAGTCCCAGTTCCAATCGAGTCTGCAGACGACGGGGGCGATGGCTCCGCCCATGTGAACGAAAAGAACTTTAAGCTTTGGGTATTTATCGAAGACGCCGCTATAGATCATGCGAGCGGCCGACAGCGCCGTATCGAATGGCCGACCTACGGCTTCGTTAAGCCTATACTGCTGCATTGAAGCAGCGCCAATAGCTATGAGAGGAGGATGAATGTGAACGAGAACATCTTTGGCCTGCGCGAACTCCCATAGCCATTCGGCCTTGGGTGAGTCCAGAAAGACTTGATCTGAACCGGCTCCGTAGCTGGTCGTAATGCTGATGCAGCAGGCCTCTTTATTCGAAATCAGTGGATCGATGACATCACGCGAACTCTCTTCAAGAGCATGAGCGTTGGCCATACAGGCAACCTCATCGGGGAATCTATCTCGAAGTTCGAAAGACTCGTCGTTCAGGAATTTGAGCGTATCGAGCGTGCTTGCTTTGATGAAGTGCTGGGCGAACGTCTCCACTTCGCCGCCATAGCTGTTCACGCAGAGCGTAACCCCGCTTTGCCGCTGAATCTCCATGGAATAATCAACGTCGACCGACTCGCGATAGAAAAACATCTCGTCCCCAAAGACCTGCGGCAACGGCTTTGAATCGTCAAAGCCTATATTCTCAACGAGTTTCTGGCGCAGTTTCGGACCGAAGATGTGCCGGTGAGTGTCTATGATGGTTCTAGTTGCTTTGGATTGAGTCATTCGGATCTCCTCGAAATTGTGGATAAGCCTGCACGGGGGGAGTGTCTATCAAATACGCTCTGTCATCTGTTCCGTTTGGCACATGATCGGACAGCCGACACAAAAACGCCCGGGACTTGCGTCCCGGGCGTTTTGCGTACCTTACAGCTAATCACTTAGAACGAAGAACTAGTAGATGTCGTACTGCTCCCAGTGCAGGGTGGGATCGGCCTGGATGATCACGGTCTTCTTCGTCCATTGTTCGAGTTCGTCAATGAGCGAAGACTCGCGGGTCTTGAGCGCTTTGCCGATTTCGGGATGGACGCGCAGAGTGATGCTGCCGGAACTCAACTCCGGGGCCATTTTGTGCGCCTCGGTTTGAATTTCGTAGCAGAGCGTGGGGATGGATTTCACCATGCCCGAGCCGGTGCAATACGGGCAGGGCTGCGAAAGCATGCGCTCGAGCGCCTGCTTGGTGCGCTTGCGGGTGATGGCGACGAGACCGAATTCGTTGAAGCGGAGAACTTTTGAGGGGGCGCGGTCGCCGCGAAGAGCGTCTTCGAGCGCGGCCATTACTTTGTCGCGGTTGCGGCGCTCTTCCATATCAATGAAGTCAATCACGATGATGCCGCCCAAATCGCGCAGTCGCATCTGGCGGACGATTTCCTTGGCGGCTTCGGCGTTGGTGCGAACGATGGTGTCTTCCAGGCGGTTCGAGCCTTTGCCAACGAATTTTCCGGTGTTGACGTCAATGGCGACGAGCGCTTCGGTGTGGTTGATGACGATGTAGCCGCCGGATTTCAGCCAGACCTTTGGCCGCAGCCCCTTGTCAATTTCCTGCTGGATGCCGAATTCCTCGAAGACCGGATTTTCCTTGGTGTAGAGCTTCACGCGGCTGACGAGAGCGGGCTGAAAGCGGCTCATGAAGTCCACAACTTTTGTGTACTCTTCCTCGGAGTCAACCCAGATCGCGGTGTAGTCCGAGCTCATGTGGTCGCGCAACAAACGCTGAACGAGATTCAGATCGCGGTGCAGAAGCGAGGGAGCTTTTTTCTGCTCCGAGCGCGCCTTGATTTCGGACCACGTGCGCGTGAGGAATTCGACATCGGCGCGGACTTCTTCCGGTGCCGCAGCGCTGGCTGCGGTGCGGACGATGAAGCCTCCGCCTGCGCTGCCCTTCGCGTCGTTGACCAGATGACGCAGGCGGGCGCGCTCCTCGGCTGAAGCGATCTTGCGGGAGACGCCGGTATGGTCGAGCGTGGGCATATAGACGAGGAAGCGACCCGGGAGAGCGACGTGGCTGGTGATGCGCGCGCCCTTCTTGCCGAGCGGTTCTTTTGCGATCTGGACGATGATTTCCTGGCCCTGCTTCAGCATGTCCGCGATGAGCTGCGGACGGCGCGGCGCTGAAGAATGATGACCGTGGCTGTGGCCACCGGTGCGCCCGTGTTGCGGACGGCGTCCTCGGTCGTCACGACGGCCACGATCGCGGTCACGTCCCCCGCGGCGGGCGGGATTCTGCATTCGAGCGCGGAAATCGTCGCGGACCTGGGCCTTCCAGGGTTGCTGTTCCTGCGGAGGCTGATTCTCTGACGGAATCGCGGAGTCGCCTTCGGCGGAAACTGTTTCCGACTCGTGTTCGTGCTCGTGATCATGCTCGTGATCGAGTTCGGAGGGAGGGGCAATCATGCCTTCCGTTTCTGCGTCGGCTTCTTCTTCCTCCAACTCGTGCTCTTCCGATTCGGCAGCGGCGGTCATTGATTCGCGATGTTCCTCGCCTTCAACGGCGTCGTGCACTGCTCCCGCGTGCTCATCGGCAGCGGCAAATCCTCTTTCTTCCGCTGCGCGTTCGGCTTCCTCTTCGCGAGCTTCGGCGACGTGCTCGGCCAGCACAGCGGCTTCTTCCGGAGTCAGCTCCGGCGCGGCTTGCAATTCCTGCGCGATTTCCGCCGCGCGAATTTCGGGTTCGTCGTGCTCGATCGGAGGCTCAGGGTCGTGATGCGGCGCAGAGGGAGCCGCTGCTTCGACATGGTGCTCGACGGGAGGCTGGGGATGCTTCCATTTCGCGAGCGTCTCGCCGGGCAACGGTTCGAGGCCAGTTGAAAACGATCGAGGCGATTCCGTCCGAGGTTCAGGGTGAAATTCGTGACGTGGTTCAAATGCGCGCGGCGCTGGCGATTCGTGCACCGGCTCCGGATGTTCGACGACGGGAGCTACAGATGGCGCGCTCGCGGCGAAATTCGTGGGCTCGCTGGGAGCGGAGATTCGCGTCGCTTCGTCAGATGAAGTGGGAACAGATTCGCCGGCGGGCTTGTCGCGATATTTCGCGAGAGATTCTCCGGGGAGAATGATCGAGACGTGTCCTTCAGGCGCTCCCGCGTCGCTCGGCGCACTTTCAAACGTGCCGGGCGACGCATACTTCGATGAGGGAAGCTCGCGGCCAAAGCGCCGGTCGCCTCCGCGTCCACCACCTCCACCGCTACCACCGCGACGGCCGAAACGTCCGCCGCGTCCGGGCCTTCCGCCGCCACTACCACCGCGGCGACCGAAGTCACGGCCCGGCCTGCTGTTGCGATTTTCGAAGCGGGGCCGATCGTGCGGAGCCGAGGGATTTGCGGGCGACGCATTCGACGTGTTCGTTGGGCCCGGCGCGGAAGGATTCACAGCGGCGTTCCCGGGTTCGATGGGCGATGATTCGTATTCCGCGCGTGCATCATCTGCAGTGGGCGCGGCTTCGGCGAATTCGACGAGGGGCAATGCCGCGCTGGGCGCGACAAAACTCTGCGCGGCTTGATCCGGCGCCGCGGAAGGCTTGACCTCGGTGGCGATGTGCTCGTCGAGTTCTTCGATACCTTCGAGGAAGTCGGTGACGTACAGGAAGGCGTCGCTATCGAGGCCGATCTCGACAAAGGACGACTGCATGCCTGGCAGCACGCGTGTGACACGCCCCTTGTAGATGCTTCCGACTAACGCAAACTCTTTTTCCCTCTCAACGTAATACTCACAGAGCAGACCTTCTTCCATAATGGCGACCCGAGTCTCGTGGGGGTTCGCCGATATAACCATTTCCTTCGACATTTGAAAACTCCTCATGGCGCACGGGGCCGGCGGGGGGCGCGAGAACGTCGCGCGCACTTCGGTTAGCGGAGCGGCGAGGGGCGGCAAGAATTTGCCACGACTGGCTGCTGGGGAAAGAACTCAAGTTGTTTGGACTGGCTTTCCTCACCCGATGCGTGTTCCTTGGATCAAAATTGAAATCTAAAATTCGCGTCCCCAAGTGGAGGGCGCGGGCAGTGCTAAATTTTTTGTTGGCTTTAACAGCCGGGGCTTAGTTAACGAAGCGCCGCATGCGGACGTTCATCACGAGTCCCAAAGCCAAAAATACGAAGGCCGTTGCCGACCCTCCATAGCTCATCAGCGGCAGTGGAATGCCGGTGACCGGCATGTATCCGATCACCATCGAAGCGTTGACCAGAACGTGGAAGCCCAGGATCGCGGTCACTCCCATCACGACGTACATCCCGGCACGATCTTTCGCTTTCTGCGCGTTGTCCACCAGCCGCAGAATCAGGCCTAAGTACAACAGCAAAACGACACAAACGCCAATGAAACCTTGTTCCTCAGCCAGAGCCGCCAAAATGAAGTCCGAATAGCGGACGGGCACAAAGCCCAATTGGTTCTGGCTGCCCTTGCCGAATCCTTTTCCCCAGAAACCGCCGGAACCGACGGCGATCTCGGACTGCAAAATCTGGTAGCCCGCGCCGCGCTGGTCTTCCTCCGGATGCAGGAATGTCTGAATGCGCTGCTGCTGGTACGGCTTCAGATGACGCCGCATATTCCAGCCAAGGGGCACAAGCAGCGCGATGATGACCAGGCCGATCGCCGCGTGCTTCCATTGAATGCCGGCGAAGAACGCTCCGACCACTGCAACGGGAACCAGAACCATCGCGGTCCCCAGATCGGGCTGCTTCAAGATCAAGCCTACGGGAATTAGCGTCAAAACGCCAATCTTGAGCAGGTCGGTCAGCGTCAAGCGATCGGTGCGCACTTCCGCAAAGTAACGCGCAAGCACGATGATTATAATCAACTTCATCAGTTCCGACACTTGCAAATTCATCAGACCGCCGAGCGAGATCCAGCGCTTGGCGCCGAGCCGCGAAAATCCCAGCAGCAACACGACGAGGAGGCCTGCGACGCCGACCAGATACAGCGCGGGCGCCTGGTCCATCAGCGTGTGATAGTCAATTCGCGAGATAACGAACATGCCCGCGAGGCCGATCCCGATCCACATGAGCTGCTTCCATTGCATTCCTGCCATGGCGCTGGCATGCGTGGAAGAGTAAATTTCGAGCACGCCGAGCGCGCTGATGGTTCCGGCGAGGGCGAGAAGCGGCCAATCGAAATCCTGAACGCGCGGGCGATCTTTCATTGCTGCTCCGCTCCGGCGTTTACTCCGACGGGATGAACTGCAGACGACGGCGGCAAATTGTCGGCGGTCGAAGGCTGCGGCAGATGACCAGCTTTCTTGTCGTAGTAGGCCTTTACTACGTCGCGCACGATGGGCGCAGCCGAGGTGCTGCCCCAGCCTCCAGCCTGAACGAGGGCTGCCACGACAATATCCGGATTGCGCCGCGGCGCGTAACCAACAAACCAGCCGTTTTCCTTCAATTTCTTGCCCAGTTTGTTCTGAAGTTCGAAACCCTCCACTTGAGCTGTGCCGGTCTTGCCCGAGAAGTCCACGTTCTGCAGCTTGACCTGCCCGGACGTGGTGCCATCAGGCTCATTGACCACGCCCCACATACCGTCGGTTACCTGTTGGACTGTGTCGTCGGAAAGAGGAAACGATTGGGATTTCAGGTCCGTGGAATTTTTCATCAGGTGCGGGGGAATCAAATTGCCGCCATTGGCGACGGCGGCGATCATGCGAGCGAGTTGGATCGGAGTAACCATCACAGCGCCCTGACCGATAGAAACGGAAATCGTCGAGCCCGGATACCATTTGTGATGGTCCACGCGCTCGACCCAATCTTCCGACGGCATCAGTCCGGGCTCTTCGCTCGGCAAATCAATTCCTGTGCGGCGGCCGAGGCCGAGGCCGGTGGCGTACTGATCTATGCGGTCGATTCCGAGAAGTTTGCCGACGTTGTAGAAATAGACGTCGCAGGAAGCGACGATGCCTTTGTGGAGATCCACGGAGCCGTGCGCGTGATCACAATGAAATACGCGGCCGTAAAATTCCGCGTAACCCGGGCAGTTGACGGTGTAGGTCGCGGGAATGGCTTTGGATTCCAACATAGCCACGGCCATGACGACTTTGAAAACGGAGCCGGGAGCGAGTTGCGCCTGAATCGCGCGATTTAACAGCGGCGTTTTCGGGTCGGTATTGAGCTGAGCCCATTCCTGATTGGGAATACGCACGGCGAAATCGTTGGGATTAAATGTGGGCCGGCTGACCATGGCCAGGACTTCGCCGGTGTGCGCATCCATGGCGATGAGGGCGCCCTCTTTGTTCGCGAAGTCGGCTTCGGCGATCTCCTGCAGGTCTTCATCAATCGTGAGCTGGATGGGTTTTCCGGGAATCGCCTCGACGTTGTCGAGCGTGCGCATCACTTTGCCGACGCTGTTGACGACCACGCGCCGCATGCCGTCCGTACCCACGATCTGATCGTTGTATTCCTTTTCGAGGCCGGCTTTTCCGACGATGTCTCCAGGGCGGTAGCGGTCGGGATTCTTTTCCATGTCCTGCACGGAAACTTCACCGACGTAACCGATGGTATTCGCGAGCATCTCCGCGTGCGGGTAGCGGCGCCTCTGAACCATCATCAGATCGAGAACGGGAAGATCGGCGCGGTGCGAATCCACGAAAGCGATGTCCGCCTGACTCGCTTCAGGCTTGATGATCAGGGGCAGAAATTTCGGCTCAGTTTTCGCAGCGTCAAGCTGCTGGTCCAGATCTTCCTTGGCGATTCCAAGGCCCTCTTCGATTTGCGGGAGATTTTTTTCGAGCAGCTTCGGATTGTCGCGCAACAGCAAAATGCTGAAGGAAGGATAGCTATCCACCAGCACGCGGCCGTCGCGATCGAGCATGGCTCCGCGCGGAGCAATGATGGCGATGGAGCGGATACCGTTTTTTTCGGCGAGATCGGCAAAATGCTCGGACTGCATGACCTGCAATTTCCAGAACCCGACCAGAAGAAATACGATCATGGTCGCGGAAAGGTAGGAAAACAGGGCCAGGCGCCCCTGCGGAATTCTCTGGTCGTTAACGTTCCACGATGGCAACTAAACTCCCACGCAGCGGGCCGTATTCGGCCCGGCTGTCCTGCTCCCAGTTCCCCGATGGATCGAATCTGAGGCGAATCCCACCCAAACTCGATTTGGGACCCGGACTGTTCAACCTAACACTGCGCATTGCGGGCCGCAAGCCACCCATGCCCTTTCGGTCAATGGAATGTTCCAGGCCGAATGAGTGGGTTTCGATTTCTGGACGCCTTGGGCGTCAAGTCCAAGGCGTCCAAACGGCTCCCCATAGGCGATGGAAGTCTTAACCGGGCTGTCACACGCCGTTTACATAGACCCGTTACCGTCGCGCCCCTCAGTCGAAAAGCAGGTCAGGGGGAAACGCATTACAGGGCACAGAGCGGAGCCTGCCCGGTGTCGGACAGGCGGTGGGGCAATCGCTGAAATAATTCTGCGTCAGGGAGAGACGGACAATGGCAACGGCAACGGGAGCTGGCGTACTTGATGCAAAGACATCGAAGGCGGGCCGGGTCGGCGTACTGGTTTTCGGAATTGCGCTCATCGTCGGGTTCATCTATGCCGGAAGCCATCTCTTCGGCGACCTGCAAGGATTACATCCTCAGAGCGCGCTGCCGTTCATCTTGCTGGGAATCGCGCTGCTGACCGCGCTGGGATTCGAATTTGTGAACGGATTTCACGATACGGCGAACGCGGTGGCGACGGTGATTTACACTCACTCGCTCGAACCGCACATCGCGGTCGTTTGGTCGGGCGCCTGGAATTTCATTGGGGTTCTGGTTTCGAGCGGCGCGGTGGCGTTTTCAATCGTATCGCTGCTGCCGGTTGAGCTAATCCTTCAGGTGGGAAGCAACGCAGGATTCGCCATGGTATTCGCGCTGCTGATCGCGGCCATCATCTGGAACATGGGAACGTGGTACTTCGGATTGCCCGCCTCAAGCTCGCACACGCTGGTCGGTTCGATTATCGGCGTGGGGATCGCGAATCAGCTGATGTCTGTAAAATCGGGGACCAGCGGAGTGGATTGGGGCCAGGCGACGAACATCGGCAAATCGCTTTTGCTGTCGCCGCTGGTTGGATTTGTGGGCGCTGCGCTGCTCTTGCTGCTGTGCAAGGCGCTGATTCCCAACAAGGCGCTTTACGAAGCTCCGAAGGGAAACGAGCCGCCTCCGTTTTGGATTCGCGGTCTGCTGGTCCTGACCTGCACGGGAGTGAGCTTTTTTCACGGTTCGAACGATGGCCAGAAGGGCATGGGCCTGATCATGCTGATCCTGATCGGCACGGTGCCCACCGCTTACGCAGTCAATCATGCCGTGAGCCCGGCCCAGACGGCGGACTTCGTCGCCGTCTCAACCCAAACTGCGGACATGCTCGGGAAATATGTTTCGCCCACGGCCGTGGTAGGGGACTCGCGCGACGAAGTGACAGACTACATTCGCACGAAACAGTTCACACCGAACACGATGCTGGCGCTGCGGGAGGAAGTCAACGGAATCGGGACGGAAATGTCCATCTACAAGGAATTGAAAGCAGTGCCGCAGGATAAGGTTCGCAACTTCCGTAACGACTTGTATGTGGTAAGCGAGGCGCTGCGGTTGATGCAGAAAACTCACACCCCGCAGTTCTCGACGGCCGACGCGGCCATACTGAAAAACTACAAGAGCCACGTTGACAACGCGACCAAGTTCATCCCGAGCTGGGTGAAAGTGGCCGTGGCGCTGGCGCTGGGCATGGGCACGATGATCGGCTGGAAGCGGATCGTGATCACCGTCGGCGAGAAAATCGGAAAGGACCACCTCACTTACGGGCAGGGGGCGGCGGCGGAAATCACGGCGATGGCCACCATCGGAGCGGCCGACTGGTTCGGGCTGCCGGTGAGTACCACGCACGTGCTGTCTTCCGGTGTGGCCGGCACGATGATGGCAAACAAGTCCGGCTTGCAGTGGGGCACGGTGCGAAGCCTCTTGATGGCCTGGGTGCTCACGCTTCCCGTGTCCATGTGCCTTTCGGGTTGTTTGTTCTGGGCTTTTCGAACGATGGCGAAGTAATTCGGCCGTGCCACGACACGCGGTTCGGTCCGAAAGCGCGCCGCGACAATCGAAAGTAATTGCCGAAGAAGCTAGGGAGAAAATATGCTGCCACCAAAACTGATTCTTTCCCCGATTGATTTTAGCGATCCCTCGCACGAGGCGCTGAATACTGCTGCGGACCTGGCCTCTAAATTCGGGTCCGAGCTGCTGTTAGTCCACGTGGTGCCGATGCTGCCGAGATTGCCTTCGCCTGCGGCGATCTTTAACGAAGCCGAATACGAACAGGAGTTGCACAAGGACGCGGTGGCGCGACTGAACGAACTCACGGGCAAGTTGAGCGCGAAGGGCGTTAAGGCGCGGTCACGGGTGGGCACGGCGAACGACGTCGGCATGGAGATCATTCGGCTCGCAGAGTCAAACAGCGTGGACCTGATCGTAATTGCGACGCATGGAATGACCGGCTGGCACAGGCTGGCGTTCGGCTCGGTGGCGGAAAAAATCGTACGTATGGCCGCCTCTCCGGTATTGCTTCTCCGCGCGGAGGCAGTTGAAAAGCCGGCTGCTTCCGCGGCGGCGCGAACCGCAACAGTGTCCAGCTAGATCGATTCCGCGGTCATTCGGACCCGCTGAGATTCTCGCCGGAATTCGGCGCTCACGTCAGGACTTGCGAAGGCGATCGAGAGCGGCAAAGAGGACGACGCCGAAGGCGGCGGTGACAACGGAATTCAGCAGCAAGCGCAGCGTGAAGAACGGCTCGGGATGGTTCAGCAGAACGCGCTCTGTGACCGCGAAAATAGCCTGATGCAGATGGAAGAAAAGAAATATTAGAAGCAAGCGGCTGACGGGATGCTGCGTGTCAATGCGCGCACCGACGGTTGACGCGAGATAGCCCACGATCGTCTTCGCGATACCGTAGAGACCGATGGGATTGTCGTGGCTGAGCGCGTCCTGCAGGATACCAATCGCGCCTCCGAGAAACATGCCCGTGACCGGATTTCGCCGGCTCACACCGAAATAAACTGTCACCAGCAAAGGAAGATCAACCAGCTCCGACCAGCGTCCGTACTTGTGCAGAAACGCCTGCAGGACCAGCGCCAAGAACGCCGTAACGAGTACTGTGCCGCCATAATATTTATGGACTTCGATATTCGATTCGGAATGCATTGCCGAATTGAGCGTGTAGGACATTGTTCAGTTCTTGGGAGCAGGCGGCGTGGAAGCCGTGGATTTCGCTGCGGTCGTTGTGGCGGCAGGCTTGGGCGATGCCGGGGCCGGCGCGGTTTCCCGTTGCACGATTCCTGGGGCGCTCCCATCCGAGCCGCTCGCGTCGGCTGATTCGTTCGGCTTCTTCAGCTCTTGCGGCGTCAGCAGAATCAATACGTCTTCCAGCCGGTCGAGACGCGCGGCGGGCCGAATGTGAATGACCTGAAACGGGTTTCCCGGGTTCGCCATTGATACCGTGCCGATCAGCAGATCTTTGGGGAAGATGCGGTCCTCGCCGGAGGTAAGGATCATTTCGCCCGCGTGGACCGGCTCGTCGTTGACCACGTAATCCAGCCGCGGATCGGGATCGCCGCTGCCCTTGACGACGCCGTGCGTTCGCGTGTCGGCCAGCAAGGCGCCAGCGCCGCTGTCCTTGTCATTGATGAGAAGCACTTGTGAAGTGGCCGGGAAGACTTCGACGATTTTTCCCACGATGCCATCGGGTGTGATGACCGCTTGATTGCGGCGAACGTGATCGCGGTCGCCGCGATTCAGGAAGAGCGTGTGCGAGGACGGGTCAGCGCTCGCGCCGATCACCTGTGCCGCGAGCATGGGCGTATCCGGATGGGCGTCGTGGAAATTCAGCAGGACGCTGAGGCGCTGCGCCTCACCTGCCTGGCCTTCGAGATCCCGGTTGCGCAGGCGCATTTGATCCAGCTCGGCGCGCAAACGCGCGTTTTCGGCGCGAGTGCCGCGCAGGCCGATGTAGTCGGACCAGATGCCGCCGGTGTGCGAAATGGCGTCGGTGCCGCCGCGTTCGAAGGGCATGACAACGGCCGCAGCCCAGTAGCGGATCAAGCGCACGTCGTGGTCACGCTTGATCTGGAATGCGAGCAGCAGGACTTGCGCCAGCACAAGGGCAGCCAGCAACGCGAGAGGACGTTGACGAAAAGTGGTGTCGAGCATTCTAAAGACTCGATACTAACGGCCCGGAGCGGGAAACCAGAAGGCGCACCAGGCCTGCCTTAATCAATCGAAACCAGGCGCAGCAGACGGAAATCGCTGAGCATTTTTCCGGTGCCGAGCACGACGGACGCCAGCGGATCGTCCGCGATCGAAACAGGCAAGCCGGTTTCCTCGCGGATGCGCTTATCGAGATTCTTGATCAGCGCGCCGCCGCCGGTGAGCACGATGCCGCGGTCACTGATGTCCGCCGACAGCTCGGGAGGCGTGCGTTCCAGAGCCACGCGGATGGCGTTGACGATCGTCGAAATATTTTCGGAAAGCGCTTCGCGGATTTCGCTGTCGTCAATCGTGACGGTTCGCGGCACGCCCTCGATCAGGTTGCGCCCTTTGACTTCGAGCGTCATCGGTTTTTCCAGCGGATATGCCGAGCCGATTTCGATTTTGATCTGTTCCGCGGTGCGCTCGCCGACGAGCAGGTTGTACTTGCGCTTCAGGTAGTGCATCACGGATTCGTCCATTTCGTTTCCGGCCACGCGCACGGAGCGCGAGTAAACGATTCCGCTCATGGAAATCACAGCGATGTCCGTGGTCCCTCCGCCGATATCCACGACCATGTTTCCGGAAGGCTCTTCGATGGGCAGGCCGGCGCCAATGGCCGCAGCCATGGCTTGCTCGACAAGATAGACTTCGCTGGCTCGCGCGCGATAGGCGGAGTCCTGCACGGCGCGCTTTTCAACGGGCGTGATTTCGCTGGGAACTCCGATGACGATTCTGGGATGAACGAGGACGCGGCGGTTGTGCGCCTTCTGAATGAAGTAGGTGAGCATTTTTTCAGTCACCTTGAAATCGGCGATCACGCCGTCCTTCATCGGTTTGATGGCCACCACGTTGCCCGGCGTCCGGCCGAGCATTTCCTTGGCCTCGCGGCCCACGGCGACGACTTCTCCGTTGTTCTTGTTGATGGCGACGATCGAGGGTTCGTTGACGACGATGCCTTTGCCGCGCGCAAAGACCAGCGTGTTGGCGGTTCCCAAGTCAATGGCCAGGTCGGAGGAGAACAGGCTGAAGACCGACCGCATGCTATAGCCGCTTTTATTCACAAAGTGCTTTCCTCTCAGGGTATTCGCGAGCGCCGCCAGAGCCGCGCGCCAGCCGGACATCTACGATCTCACGGAATCACAACATCAACGCGCTTGATCGCCGTTCCGCCCCGGCGGTTCTGACCGGTGATGACGATCGTGTGGCTGCCCCGCGTCATGGGGTCGGTAAAATACCGGAAATGACCGTCCGGCTTGATGTCGGCCACCGCCGCTCCATTAATGATCAAAGCTGCGCCAGGTTCGGTCCGTCCGATGACTTCGACGACGCTGCCCTGCAGTTCGGTGCCGTCCACTTCGAGGAGCATGTCCTGCTCCTTGCCCTGTGTCACCAGGGTGAACTTATAGGACTCGCTCGCGTCGCTTACGTTGCTCTTGTCGTCAATTGCCCGCACTCGCCAAAAATAATCGCCAGGATCGAGGCCTGAAACATCAACACTCGTCGCAGCCGTCTTGCGCTCCAGTACAATATGGCTGAAAGCTGTGGTCGTGCTGACCTGGAAATCGTACATCTTCGCCGTTGCCGCCGCTTTCCACGAATAATGAATCGCGTCACGCTTCGGATCGGCAACGATGATCGGCTGCAGATTGAGCGGCTCGACCAACTGCGGAGGAGCCAGCACCTGGGATTTCGTGATGGTGCCGCCGGCGGCAGTGGGGAACGTCGCCCTCTCGTATTGAGCGATGTCCACGTGCTCGTCGCCGCGCTTCAGTTCCGCGCTTCCGGCATCCACGGTGATCTGCTGCTCCTTGGAGTCCGGATCGCTGCGAACTGCCGCACGGCTGTTTTCGCGCAGCGAAGCGGTCGCATTCTCGAAAGAAACTTGAGCCTTCGATCCCGGAACCTGCCACGTTGCGGTTTGCAGGTCTACTTGTCCTGATGTGATGTGCACGGCGACCTGCGAAGCGCGGTCCTGATCCACGATGTTTTCTTCGACGGTCACGAGCGTATCGCCTTTCACCGTGTACGTCGTACCGTCGGCGAACGCGATGCGCGCGACCCCTTCGGATGTGGTTTGGATCAAGTCTCCCTTGTCCAGCGTCACTTGATAATCGGCGTTCACCCACTGCACCGAATTGACCTTTTTCACCTGCACCTTGCCGTCGAGGTTCACGAAACGCGCCTGCCGCGACGACGGGTTGGCAACTCCGCTGTCCGGTCCGGCCGATGTGTTCGATATCCTCCGCAACACGCCATTCGAGAAGTCCGGAAACACCAGGTAAACGCTTGCCAGCACGATGGCCATGACGACGACGGCGTACAGCACGACCGTGCGATATTTCACGGTGTGCCAATACACCTCGACACGCGTGACTTTCGGTTTGGCAGCGGCGCTAGTTTTCGCTTCCATCGTCGTTGTAAGGGGTCAATTCAAAAATCTAGCATAGAGGTATGGGCCTTTCAACGCGGCGAAAAAACAGTTGCGAAGGCCGCAACAGCAGCTTCCTGGGAATTTGCGAATCCCCGTCGGGCAACCCGCTGATTCGATGGATGCTTTAGGCCGGCGCGCCCTGCAAAGCCATTTTGGAGGTTGACCGCGGCGGCCGGATTTAGGGAGACTAGAAGGCAGGGCGAACGGATTAGCCGGTTCAACGGGGGCCCGCCGCGGGTAAACTTCATCCGGTTCGCCGGGCAAAATTAAAGTTTCGGGCTGCGAGGAAAAGCAATGACAGACCGTGGGAAGGAATTATTTGGCGAGCTTCTGCCGCCTCAACGATTGATGATGACGCCGGGTCCCTCCTGCGTGGAGCCGCGGGTATATCGCGCGATGGCCGCGCCGATCGTGGGCCACATGGATCCTTGGTTCACGCAGATGATGGAAGATGTGCAGGAAATGCTGCGCCGCGTTTTTCAAACGCAGAATCGGATCACGTTTCCGATTTCCGCATCGGGTTCCGGCGGAATTGAAGCGGCAGTGATGAACGCGCTCGACGCGGGCGATGAGTGCATCGTCTGCATCAACGGCGCATTTTCGGAGCGCATGGCGATCATCGCCGATCGCATCCCCGCGAAAGTGATTCGCGCCGAAGTTCCCTACGGCCACACGGTTGATCCGCAAGATATCCTGCGCCTCGGCAAGGGCAAGAAAATCAAATTCGTTGGTCTGGCGCATGGAGAGACTTCTTCCGGCGTCATTCAGCGAATCGAAGACTACCGCAAAGTCGCCGATGAATTGGGTGCGCTATTGGTGGTGGATACGGTCGCGACCCTGGCGGGAGTTCCGCTGAACGTGGCCAAGGAGGGAATTGATATTTGCTTCAGCGGGTCGCAAAAAGCGCTCAGCGCGCCGCCGGGCATGGCCCCGATTACCGTGAACACGCGCGTGGAAGAGGCGATGCATGCGCGCAGAGAGCCGGTCCGCAGCTGGTATTTCGATCTGACCTCCGCGATGAACTACTGGGGCAAGGAGCGCTTGTATCACCACACACCGCCGATCACGTTAATTTATGCAATGCGCGAAGCACTTCGGGCAGTTCTCGAAGAAGGCCTCGAAGCGCGCTGGAAACGTCACGCGCGCAACCAGCAGGCCCTGATCGCGGGAGTGGAAGCGATGGGCCTGAAGCTGTTTGTCAAGAAGGCGGCCGATCGGCTGGTAACCGTGACGGCGATCGACATCCCCGAAGGAATTGAAGACGCGAAGGTTCGCGGCCAATTGCTTGACGAGTTCAATATCGAAATTGCGGGAGGCTTTGGCCCGATCAAAGGCAAAATCTGGCGCATCGGCCTGATGGGATACTCGTGCCAGGAAACGAACGTCCTTCTTTTCCTTGCGGCGTTCGAAAAGACTCTAAGCGACCAGGGGTTCCGGCTTCCCGCGGGCGCGGGCGTGGCCGCTGCTCTTCAGAGTTATCAACATAGCTCGCAGCCCGTTGCAGTGGGCGCAAGGAAGTAGGGAAGTTCATGGCGAAAACAGCAATCCCCTCGAGGATCCCCAACGTCGGCGCGATGAGCGAATTCATCGGAGCGTTCGACGTGCCGTCAAAAGTGACGGACTACGTCTACAAATGCCGTTTCTCGCATTGCTGGAACGGAATTGCCACGCGCCACAGCGACACGATGGATTGCAAATTCCTCGTGGATGGCAAGGGAGTTGTGCTCGGCCTGGCGCATCCGGGTTTCGTCAAGTTCCGGGAGCGCGCCGGCCGCAATCTATCGGACCGCGAAGCCAGCTATATCGGCGCCGAATATCTTCGCGGACGGCTCGAGCAGGAAGACGAACACGCCCTCTACGACGTTTCCGCTGCGGACGTGCTCCGCGCGATCGAAAAACTCGGTATCCACTAGCCTCTCGCCGGACTACCTCGCTGCCGCGCCTCGTAAGTGCTCAGTTCGATGCCGGGGCTTCTGTCCGGTTGCCGCTGCCGGTTCAGACGGTCGATGCAACACCATCTGGTATAAAGCTGTTTTCAAAGGTGGTGTTTATGAAACAAGGAAGGCGGTTTGGGCTTTCAGCGGAGCAGAAGAGCGACGTGTGGAGTCGTTGGAAGGCAGGGCAGACGTTGCATGAGATCGGGCGTGCTTTTGGGAAAGAACATTCCTCTATTCGTTGTTTGGTGTCGCGTCACGGTGGGATTGCTCCGGGGGTGCGGCGGCGTGCGCTCCTGGCGCTCACGCAGCGTGAGCGCGAGGAAATCTCCCGCGGGCTGGCCTCCGGTTCCTCAATCCGTGAGATTGCCAAATGTTTAGAGCGAGCGGTATCGACCGTGAGCCGGGAGGTCGCACGGCACGGCGGCCGTCCTGCGTATCGAGCCAGTCAAGCCGACGGCGAAGCTTGGCAGTCGGCCTTGCGGCCCAAGCGCTGCCTTCTTTCCATCCACGTGAAGTTGCGGAACATCGTTGCGAGTAAACTGATTCTGGACTGGTCGCCGAGGCAGATTTCCGGCTGGCTGAAAACCCAGTATCCCGATGATGAGAGCCTGCGTGTGTCCCACGAAACCATTTACCGAAGCCTGTTCATCCAAGCGCGTGGAGTGCTGAAAAAAGAGCTTATGGCGCACCTGCGGACCAAGCGCCACATACGCCGGTCGCGGCACTCTCGTATTTTTAAAGACGGGCGCGGTCAAATCCCCGAGGCCATCTCCATCAGGGAAAGGCCCGCGGAAGTGGAGGACCGCGCCATTCCAGGTCACTGGGAGGGCGATCTCCTGCGCGGCTCAGGGAACAGTCACATCGCCACCTTGGTGGAACGCCATTCGCGCTTTGTCATGCTGATCAAGGTGCCGAGCAAAGAAACGGAAGCTGTGGTTGCTGCCTTGAGTCAACACGTTCGTAAACTTCCCGTAACCCTGCGGCGCTCGCTGACCTGGGACCGCGGACTGGAGATGGCCAAACACAAGGACTTTACGGTGGCCACGGATGTGAAAGTCTACTTCTGTGATCCGCAGAGTCCCTGGCAACGTGGCTCGAACGAAAACACCAACGGGCTCTTACGACAATATTTCCCGAAGAAAACCGACCTGTCCGACTATACCCAGTCGGATCTGGACAAAGTGGCGCTGCGCTTAAATCAACGCCCACGAGAGACTTTAGGTTTTCAGACTCCTGCGAGTAAACTTCAAGAAAGTGTTGCGTCGACCCATTGAGACCACCGCGTTAATCAGGTGCCCACCGTGCCCGGAAGTGCAATCGTTGGCAGGTGACGTTCGGCGCACACCTGTTCCAACAGAAACGCGCCTAGAAGGAGCGCGTTTCGACATCTGCGAACTCGCTATCAACCACTTGCGCAACTTCAACTGCCGTTGTTGTGCCGGGCCCCCGGCTGATCTGGGTATAGTCAGATGGGGAGCTTCTCGCTATGCAACGTTTGCCTGCGTTTGGTTGGGACAATATGTCTGTCCGTCGCCGCTTCGCCGGCTTTCTACCCGGTGGTCCGCAGTCGCGTGGGTTGGTGTCTGGCGGTGAACATCGTCGCAGGGAACAGAAATTCGCGCATTCGCATGCTTTGGCATCGGAAAATCAAATCTTTCGTAACTTGCTGGGCGTTCTCGTTCTGACTCTTTGCCTGATAAATATTTCGGGCTGCAATGGCGGTTTTCAAGGGTACAAGCCTGAGCTTCCAACGATTACGCAGCCCTTGAGCATTACGGTGACGCTGGGCCAGACCGCAACATTCAGCGTAACCGCAACTAGCCCCGGGCCTGGCGCGATCACCTACCAGTGGTATGAAAATGGAATCTTGATTAGCGGCGCTACTTCGAGCAGCTACACCACGCCTCCCACCTCTGCCGGCGATAGCGGTGCCGTGTTTACGGTGGTGGTTTCCAACTCCTCCGGCTCGGTTACAAGCTCTCCCGCAACACTAACTGTTCAGTCTCCGATGGCCAGGAGCATCGTCCCCAGCTCGTCAACGCCGCCCTACAACTCGTCCGTGATGCTCGTTCCTACTTTCACGGACGGGACGGCGGTGATCGGTTCGACCGGCGTGGGAAGCTCGGACATAACCGCATCGGCCGTAAGTGGCGGGTCGTATCCCACTCCACTCTTGACCTCCGCCAAAACCTACACGCTGACGGTCACCGATTCCCACGGCAACGTCGCTTCCACCACGTGTCTGGTCACACCGACGCCCGTGGTCATCACGCCGATTACCCCGGCGAATGAGACCATCGCCCCCGGCCAGCCCGTCTTTAGCGCCACAGCTACCGGCGGCGCAACGGACAACCTCAACTGGAGCGCGAATGCAGGCAGCTTCAGCGGAAACGTGTGGACATCTCCCACCGTTGCCGGAACCTACACGATTACCGCAACCAGCGTGGACGAGCCTTCCGTTTTCGTTACTACTACGGTCACGATCAGCGGACCGGTGATCATGACTCAACCCATCAGCCAGCATGTTTGCACCGGCAGCAACATTTTGCTTTCGGTGACCGCTTCCTACGCCTCAAGCTATCAGTGGAATCTGAACGGAACCGCGATTCCCGGCGCCACGAATTCAAGTTACACAGTATCGTCGGCGGCATCGGCGAATGCCGGCAATTATTCGGTCACTGTCACCAACGGCGTCGGAAGCGTGACTTCGAGCGTTGCTGCCGTCGCCGTGGGATCCTCGATCACATCGAATCCCGCGAGCCTTTCCCTCCACCCGGACCAGACCGCTCTTTTCTCCGTCTCGGCCCAGGGTGTAGGTGACCTTTCCTATCAGTGGTTTCAAATCCCGTCGGGTGGCGGAACAGGGGGTGCGGTCCCCGGCGCTACGTCCAGCAGTTACGTCACGCCCGCCGTGGACACCACCTACAACGGTGCGCAGTATTACGCGACGGTCACCGACGCTTGCGGCCCGCTTACCAGCACCGACGCTACACTCACTGTCACGGCGGGGAACGTTCCGCCTACCATCATCACTCAGCCCGTGGGGCAGACAGTCGCGGCTGGCGGTACGACCTCCTTCAGTGTCGTGTCCACCGGCTCGCCCACGCTCACCTACCAGTGGTATCTGATTCCCGCGGGACAAACGACCGGGACCCCGATCGGCGGCGCCACATACGCAACCTATAACGTTCCTGCTACGGCCACGACAACGGCGAACGATCAGGACGCTTACTACGTCATCGTGTCCAATCCATACGGACAGGCCGTCTCTCAACCTGCTCCGCTCGCTGTGGGCAATGGGATTCTGCTTCAGATTGCGGGGCAGCCCGTCACTCAGTATGTTGACGTCGGTGCATCCGCAACGTATCAGGTCACTGCGGTTTCCTCTCTTCCGTTGACCTATCAGTGGTACGTGGCCGCCCCCGGCAGTTCCACGTTCACCGCGATCGTCGGAGCTACGAGCTCGACCTACACACTCGATTCGGCCTCCGATGCGGACAATGGATCCGTTTTCTATGTTGTGGTGAGCAACGGCGTGACCTCTTCTGTCACCAGCGCCTCCGCGGGGCTTTTCGTGGGCCCAGTCGCGGGCGTTCCCGATCTTTGCGACGCGAGTTGGTCCGCCCTCGGAAACGCCGTGGCCGGGCCTTCGTGCAGCTACCAACTGACCGCAGCCGCGAATAATCAGCATGGGGAGATTATTTGGCCCACGCTCATTTCGACCGGCAACATCCAGCTGAGCTTCACCGTTACGCTCAGCAACCCCAGTGCGCTTCCTGCCGACGGATTCGCCGTCGTTCTGGGCGATCCGTCCTTGGGCGCCACACCCACGAGCTTGGGCGCGCTCGGTATGGGCCTGGGTGCGGAAGGCATTCCCGGAGTTCTATTCGCCGTGGACACTTACGAGAATGTTGGCGATCCGCCGATTCCGTATATCGGCGTAGGTCGTGGCGAAACCGCGCTATTTGAGAAACCTTGGTTCTTCGTCAACTCCACGATACCGGCTGTTGTATCCAGCAGCATGGCCATCACGCATGCCTACGTGGTTACCGTCGTTCAGGGACAGATGACTGTGACCATGGATGGCGTCCAGGTTTTCTCGGGAAACGTTACGCTTCCGCCGGTGGCTTATCTCTATATCACCGCTTCCACGGGAGGCTCGTTCGAAGATACCGTCGTCAGCAACGTGTCAGCCATTGTTTCGGTTCCTTCCAATTGATGCGATTTGCGCGACGAGGAGAATTGGATATGCGATCTTTCTTGCTTTTGATAATTGCACTATTCGCAGGGGCCTCCGGCGTCGCGGCACAGGGGTCATATTCCGGGGACGCCGCCGCCGCTTACCATTGGGTTCACTCCAATGCCGGTCCCGGGGAATGCGGCTGTTTCGGTCTGAACGGCGGCGGAATTTCGGGCTCGTGGAATTTTCATGGTCCCTGGTCTATCGTTGCCGATATCAGCTCCGAGTTCTCGGGAAGCGCGCCGGTGGCTGGCGATTCTCTAACCCTCACTTCGTTTTTGGCGGGAGCGCGCTATAAAATTCCGCAGCCCTGGCTGGAGGGAAATCATAAACCGCAACCATTTGCCCAAATTCTGCTGGGAGCGGCGCACGCCGGAGGAGGAGTGGCCGGCGTCGCCGACGGGTCCCATGAGTTTGCCACTCGTATGGGCGGCGGCATTGATGTACCGGTAAGTTCCCATTTCGCGGTGCGAGTCATTCAGCTCGATTACTACCTCACCACTTTTGCCAACGCAACCAACGACCATCAAAACAATCTGCTGATCGGCGCCGGCATCGTCTACCACTGGTCCCGAAAAAAATAGTTTCCGCTTGCACCTCTGACACTTCGTTCCGCTTAAGCAAAGCGGCCATTCGGCGAACCGGGCTAATCACAACGGATGGCGCCTCTGCGCGCATCGTAGATCAAAGTTGGGTGATCGCTTTCACATGTTCGACAACGACCAGTTCGGAGCGATCGCCGTCCATTTGTTTGATCACCTCCGCAGCAGACGCATCACGGCTGGCATCTGCCGGTGGCTTGCCGTGTACGTAGTTTCCACAATAGACAGCCAAACCACATTGTATTAGCGTGAGTCGGGGCTCCTTTTCGCCCCGCTGTCGGGCGCGTATGCACCCCGGCGCTCTTGACGAGTGCCGTATCGCTCTTTGAAAATTGAATGCGAGGTTCCGGTGGAAGCGTCGAGTCAAGGTCTGCGAAAATGGTCGAAGTGCGGAGTTAAGGCCTGCGAAGCCGGTGACAGCGTGGGCCTTAAGGCCCGCGAAACACACACTCACTAATTGCGGCTTCAGCCGTGGGACTTTGCGTGGAGCCGCCGCGACGATCCGATCAAAAGGGATCCCAGGTCGACGGTGAGTCGAGCCTGGGAGATCAGCCGGCGTCGCGAGTCTGCCGTGGCGGAGGAGACGAGGATCCGTCGAAAGGCTTGAGACTGAGCCAAATTAAGTGACACACCATGCAAAGTAATTTTCGACGTAAGTCCCTGAAAACAAACGAAGGCGGTACCCAAGAAGTGACACACTTAATTTGATTTGCTGCTTCGTTTTGAGGAACCCGCGGCTTCAGGTTGTGTGGCGCCAGCGGGCGTACCAGCCGTGTTCCTGTAGGTTTTCGTCCTCAACCTGGCGCGTCCACGCACTTAGGATGTGGGAGCGGTCGAAATAGCCCACCATTCGCTGGGGATCCTCGCGGCTGACGACCGGGAGCCGCCCGATGTTGTTCCTGACCATGCGGTGAAGCGCGTCGAGCACCAGCTCATCTGGATACGCCACGATGGGCGAATCCGAGCCCGCCTCGATGACGGTCGCGCGACCTTGTGGGTCACTTTCCAGCGCGCGCAGCAGGTCGCCCTGAGTGACCACGCCGGCTAGGCGGGCACCATCCGTCGTAATCGGCAACCCCTGCGATAAATTAAATCCCGGCTCCCCCTTGCTGATGCGTGCCGCGAGATCGGCCACCGTCATTTCCGCTGAAATCGGTTGCACGTCCGTATTCATCACTTCGCTGACACGGACCATGTGCGCCGCGCTGACTTCGTATTCGCCTGGAACGTGCAGGCCGCGGCGAGCGAGCTTTTCGGTCATGATAGAAGTGGGCAAATAGCGCAAGGCGATCAGATCGGCGATGACGCAGCAGAGCATCAGCGGCAGAATCGCATTGTAGTCGTGCGTAATCTCGAATGCGAAAACGATGAACGCAAACGTGGCGCGAGACGCCGCTCCGAAAACCGCCGCCATCGCCACCAAGGCGTACGCCCCGGGCGAGAGGTGCGCGCCGGGGAATATGGCGTTCACGCCGATGGCGAACACACCGCCCATCGCGGCGCTCGACATAAACATCGGCGCCAGCAGACCGCCGGAAGTTCCCGAGCCGAGCGATACCACGAGCGCCAGCGCCTTGAAAACCATAATCAGAATCAGGAGCTGCAAGGTGAGATTGTTGTTCAGGATGTCGGAGATCGTGTCGTAGCCCACGCCGAGAACGCGGGGGACGAAGAACCCGATAATGCCCAACCCGAGCGCGCCGATTGCCGGATGCCAGAGGTCGTCAATCGACAAACGCTCGAATTGATCCTCCACCCAGTAGAGCAATTTCGTGAATCCGATTGCCGCTCCGCCACAGATCACGCCGAGCAGTAAATAGAATGGCAAGCCGCGCGGGACATTGAAATCCACATTGCCCATTGTGAACATTGAGTGCTGACCAAAAAGCAATGCGCGGACACTCGTCGCGAGCGTGCAGGCAATGACGAGAGGGATAAAGGATCGCGCGCGAAATTCGAAGAGCAGGAGTTCGATCGCCAGAATCACGCCGGCGATGGGAGTGTTGAAAGTGGCGGCCATGCCGGCACCTGCACCGCATGCGAGCAGCACTTTGCGTTCGGTTGCGGTGGTTGAAATCAACTGGCCGACAAGAGAGCCGAATGCGCCGCCCGTTTGAATGATCGGGCCTTCAGCGCCGAATGGGCCTCCGGTGCCGATCGCGATAGCGGCCGAAAGCGGTTTCAGGATCGCGACATTGGCCTCGATGCGGCTGCGAGAAGTAAGCACGGCTTCCATCGCTTCGGGAATTCCGTGGCCTTTGATTTTTGAGGTGCCGTATTTGGCCATGAACCCGATGATGACGCCGCCGATCACCGGCATCACAATGATCCATGGCCCAATGGTTGTGTGTTCCGGGCTGCGGAAGTGCACGGAGACGACGTGATAGAAAGTAAGGTTAGTGAACAGCGCGATCAGATCATATAAAACGTAGGCGATTAGCCCGGCAAGTACGCCCACCAGCGCGGCGAGCAGAGAAATCCAGCCGATCCGATAACTCCCGGCTGGGATAGGTCGAGCGTTTCTCTTCGTATCTGCGGCCGGCGCCAAGAAAAAACTCCTCTCGAGTTATTTGTTTCGAAGGTTAGCAACCGGAAACACTAAGTCTGTCGCCCGGACTTCAGTCGGCGCGCTGCCGCAGATTGGAGTGCTCGAATCAATCTTGGGCCGGCGGTACGAAGTTCATTGCGGTGCAACAACGAAAGTTTCGTGAGCAATTTGTCGCCGCGAGGGGTGACGACGAGCTGCACCTCACGCCGATCGGAGCCGCGGCGCGTGCGCCGAATCCAGCCCTTGGCTTCGAGGCGGCGGCTTAACTCCACGGCGCTGTGGTGACGGAGTTGCAGCCGCTCAGCCAAATCACCCACCGTGGTTTCGGATCCGAGCGGCCGCCCTTTGATCACCAGGAGCGCCTGGTGCTGCTGTGGTTCAATCCCGGCGGCGCGCGCGACGCTCTCGCTAAAGCTCAGAAACCGGCGAATTTCATACCGGAAGTCCGCGAGGGCCGTGTAATTGATTTGTCGTGGCGCGCGCCGTCCCATCCCCCAAGTATATCGTAATACGATATAACTGGTCAGGTGAAGCGAAAAATATGTGAGCCAGGAAGTGGGAGTCCTTACAGGGTCATGCGCGAGCGGATTTCAAATGGAATGACGCGGCGGCCGGAGTGATTACCGGCCGCCGCGCTGGAATGTTTACGGGAGCGAGTATACGTAGAGCATGTCCGCGCCGACGATGGCGACGTACTGCTTGCCATTCTTGCCCTCGAACGTCATGGGATTCGAGTTGCCGTCTCTTTCGAGCTTGGTAACCCATAGCTCTTTGCCCGTCTTCGAATCGAAGGCGCGGAAGCGATGATCTGAAGTGGCGCCGATGAAGACCAGCCCTCCGCCGGTCGTAATCGGGCCAGCGCTGCCGCCGTTTCCGGTATTCTGCTTGCCTTCGGGCAGACCTTCGGTGATCCCCAGCGTGGTTTGCCACGCGATTTCGCCGGTGTTGCCGTTGACGGCGGTCAGGCGCCCCCATGGCGGTTTCTGGCAGGGCCAGTTGCCAACCACTTTGCCGCTGGCGTCCTTGCCCGGAGCGCTGAAGCCTGAATAGGGGCCGGGGCCGATGATGCTGGCGCGGTCATATTCCTGAGTCGAGCCTTCCGTCCCACGGCCGTAATTCTGGCCGGACTTTTTCTTTTCGATCCAGCCCATTAGCGACATGTCGTGCGTTTGCACGAAAATGTATCCGGATTTCGGGTCAATGGAAGTGCCGCCCCAATTGGAGCCGCCGGTTCCTCCCGGGAATTGAATGGTGCTCTTGGGAGGCGCGCCGTCTTCATGGTAGAGCCATGGAGTGAAAGGTCCCTGGTTGGTGAAGCCACCACTCTTTTCGGCGAGATCGTGGCAGGCCTTGGCGTGGTCCGCGTTGGTGTCGTCCGCCGTGACGATGTCGTCCGCTGAGTACGTGGTTCGCGCGAGCGCGGGCGGTTTCACCGGAAAGGGTTGCGTGGGCGAATACCATTCGCCGGGTACGTCGCCCTTTGGAACGGGGCGCTCCTCGACGCCGAACACGGGTTTGCCCGTGTCGCGGTTGAGAATGAACATCCATCCTGCCTTGCCGATGATTTCGAGCGCGGGCACTTTCTTGCCGTTGACCTTCAGGTCAATCAGGCTTGGTCCCGGCGGCAGATCCGAATCCCACAGGTCATGATGAATGGTCTGAAAATACCATTTGAGTTTGCCGGTGTCGGCGTCCACGGCGACTACGGAATTTGCGAACAGGTTCGCGCCCGGCCGATCGCCTCCGTAATAGTTCGGCGATGGCCCGCCGATCGGCATGTACACCGTGTTGGTCTTCTCGTCTGCAGTCATGTACCAGCCCCAGACGTTCGTGCCGGAGCGGCCCTCCCAGCCATTGTCGAGCCAGGTATCATGGCCGGTTTCACCCGGCTGCGCCACGGTATGAAACGTCCAGACCAGTTTGCCGGTGATTGTGTCGTAGGCGCGCGTATCGCCCGGGGGTCCTTTGGGCAACTCTCCAACGCTCGCGCCCAGAAGGGCGATGTTTTTGAAGATCGTGGGAACGCCGTTGTAGCCGACGGTCAGCTCGGTGATCCCATTAGTGCCGAAAGTGGGAACGAGTTTGCCGGTGGCGGCGTCAAGCGCTATCAGCTTGCGATCGAGGGTGGTGAAAATGATGCGCGGCGCGTTGGTGCCATCTCCCGGCCAGTACGCAACACCTCGCGAAGACGCCTGGCTCGCCGCCAAATCGTAGTGCCAGATTTCCTTGCCGGTTACCGGGTCAACAGCCAGCACTTTGTTGGCGGCGGGAAGATACATGACTCCATTGACGGCGATCGGAGTGACTTCCAGTCCGCCGCGGTCATTCAGACGCATGGTCCAGGCCTGTGCGAGCGTCGTCACATTCTTGGTATTGATCTGCTTCAGGTCGGAATATCCGGTGCTCGCGGGATCGTGCCGGTACATCGGCCAATCACCGGCGCCTTTTTGTGCCTGGGCCGCCGGCACGAAAGACGCTGTCAGTATCGCGAACCCCACCGTTTTCAAAACAAAATTAGAGCGCATGAAGCGAATACCCTCCTTGAAAGTCGCGGTGAATATTATCAGCAATCACTGTGGGACGCTCGAATTCTTGCGTTGGTTAAGTGGACCTATGCCCATGGACGCGGCATGAATGCGGGGACGCGGCGAGCGTAGTCGTCAAATTTGGCGCCGAACGCTTCACGCAGCAGATTTTCCTCCGCGCGGACGCGGATCGCCGTGCCCGCCGCAAACACCGCGGCCGCGCAAAAAATTGCCTGCCAGCGGCTGACCACGAGACCCGTGGCGATCAGCATTCCGAGCATCGCGAGATAAATCGGATTGCGCACCACGGCATACGGGCCCTGGCTGATCAATTCGTGGCCTTCGATTACTCGCGCCATCAATGCCCATTGCCTGCCGAGCGCTCGCGCCGCCGCGAAACAAAACCAAACCGACGCGATGGTGAACGCGACGGCAAGTCCTGCGAGGATTCCCTCGTTCAGCCGCGACATCGGGAACAACGGTGAGAAATACGTGCGGGGAAACGCAAAGCAAATTCCGTAGGCCGCGCACTGCAGCAGAAAGCCAACGCTCGATTTCACATCGCGCTTAGCATCGCCTCTCGCGGCGCCGCGTTTGCCGAGCGCGAGAATCACGGCGTAGCCGACCCAGCCTGCAGCAAGCACGAACGCGGCGATTTCGGCGGGCTGGCCCGCACGCAAGCTCAATTGCATGAAGCGAGCGCCCTCACGAGAGAGCCTTCTTCAGCATGACGATTTGACCGGCGTGATAGAGGTCGTGCTGCAGAACTCCGTGCAGGACTACGTAGCACGTATAGTCGGGCCCGGTGGCTTTCTCTTCCAGCCGCTCGTCGCTGAATCCCTGGATCGAATCGCGCAAGCGAGCGCGGCCTTCGACGAGACTTTCAAGCGCGCGTTTCCAGGCGGTCTCGCTGACTTCCCAGACGGGCGGCCAATCGCGCTCCGGCGTAATTTCCACGTTCTCGCCCGCGAGCCGGTGTTGCGTGATGGTGCTCCACGCCGAGATATGATTTACGAGTTCCCAGATCGAGTGCGCCCCGCGGATTGGATGCTTCGACGCGTCCTCCGCTGAAATGCCGTCGAGCACACTGATCAGGCTCGGGCCATGCCACGCGTCTCCGGAGAATGCGCGGTCCATTTGATCAAGAATTCTGTGGATTTCACTCAACGTTGCACTCCGAGGAAAAGCGTAGGCCAACCGTCAGGACAAGGCAAGGGGCGGGCTGATCAAAACACTTTGTCGGAATCAAGCAGGATGGTGACCGGGCCGTCGTTCACGATCTCGAGGGACATATGCGCCTGAAATACTCCTGTTTCGACGCGCACGTTGAGCGCCTGCAGCGCGCGGACAAATTCCTCGTAGCCCGCCTTGCCCTGCTCGGGCGGAGCCGCTTGGAGAAAACTTGGGCGCCGCTGGCCGCGCGCGTCGCCATAGAGCGTGAATTGCGACACGGCCAATACCGAGCCGCCGATGTCGAAAAGCGAAAGATTCATTTTCCCCTGGGCGTCGTCGAAGATTCGCAGCTGCACGATTTTCTTAGCCATTGCAGCTGCCGTCTCTGCCGAATCTTCCCGCCCTACGGCAATCAGCACGGCGAGGCCCGCGTTGATTTCGCCGGTTACGCGGCCTTCGACTACGACTCGCGCGTGCGTCACTCGTTGAATTACCGCTCGCATCGGTTGTCCCCGTTCCGGCTCGCTCGGTATTGTTGAACGATTCGGCCAATTCTGGCATATACGTTCGATGATGCGAGTGCGAATCTGTTCGTTGATTCTGGCGTTTTGCATTATCGGCGCCGCCGGTGCGCAGAGCACGGACGTTCGGTTGTCCGCCAATCTGGAGCGGTATTACTTTCCGTCTCCTTCTGCCGAACTGGCGTCGCGCCAGGAGCTGCAATCATCCTTGGCGAGTTTGGCAAAGCTCCGAGGAAAACTGGGGCAAGGGCCGCAGCAGCTCCTGGCAGCGCTGCGGATGCTGGACGAAATCCGAAAGCTCATCGGCAAGCACGACGGCTACCTGCACGTACGCTGCGCACTGGATCGAACCGACACGACTTGCGGCGACGAGGACAAGCTGGATGCCGACGTTGCCACCGCGATCGCGTTCGTGAGCGCCGAAATCCTCGCGATCCCCGCTGGCCGTCTCGCGTCCTTCTACGATTCGGAACGAGCGCTAGTTGCGTATCGTTTCACAATAGATGGAATCCGGCGCAATGAGGGGCACGCGCTGCCCCTCCCTCAACAAGAACTGTTGGATCGGCTCACGCCCGAGATAGCCGGATGGCAATACTCGCTTTACGACGAGATACTTTCACAAACGAACTTTGGCTCGGTGCAAACGCCAGCAGGACCGCTCGACGTCTCACGCCAGCGGAATTTGATCGCCTCGAATCCGGACCCGCAGGTACGCGAACAAGGATTCAGGCTCCGCTACGCAGGATTCGCGAGCAACCGGGACTTGCTGGCCTTCGCGTTGCTTCATACGGCGGAAGCTGGCAACGAACTCGCGCGCGCGCAATCGTTTCCCGACGCGCCGGCCCGGAAGTATTTCGAGCTCTTCTTTAAGCCGGAGGATACGCGCAGCCTGCTCGATCAGATGGCGAAGCACGGCGACGTCGTCAAGCGCTTTGAACGTGTCCGGGCGAACGACATCGAGCGTGATTATCATGTGGCCGGCGGCCCGTGGGATATGTCCGCGCCGGCCGCCGGGGTTCTGCTGCCCAGGGTTTCGGTGTCGGACGCTCGCGCGATCCTCCATGAAGCCCTCGCCGGGTTAGGCCCCGAATACCAGCGCGAATTCGACGCGCTGATTGATCCGGTATACGGCCGCGCGGACATCCTGCCCGGCGGCGCACCGAACAGATATCGCGGTGGTTTCTCGGTGGGCTACTCAGGCAGCACGAGCATGCTGTTTATCGGAAACTTTGACGGCACATTTAAGGATCTTTCGGTGATCGCCCATGAAGGCGGTCACGCCGTTCATCGCTCGCTGATGTCTTCGCATGGGGTCGCACCTGCGTACGCGGAGGGTCCGTCATTCCTGTTCGAGTCGTTTGCCGAATTCAACGAACTGCTTTTGGCGGACTATCTGGCGAGGCACGCATCCGATCCGGCGTTGCGGCGGTATTACCTCGAACAGTGGATCGGAATAAAAGGGCTGGATGCTTTCTATGGCGCACAGGATGCGCTTCTCGCGCAAACCGTTTACGACGGCGTGAAAGCCGGAAACCTGCATGGACCAGATGACCTCGACCATCTGACGCTGAACGTGGACAGCCAGTTCTCGATCTGGCCGGAAAAGGAACCCGCGATGCGAGCGCGGTGGGCCGCCGTCTCGCTGGCCTATGAGGATCCGCTCTACGACGTGAACTACATGTATGCGGGCCTGTTGGCACTGAAGTATTTCCAGCTCTACAGCCAACGGCCCGATTGGTTCGCGTCGCACTATCTTGCACTGCTGGAAAATGGATTCGACCGGCCTCCCGCCGAACTTCTGCGCAATTTTCTAGAAATTGATCTGGAAGGTGACTCGCTGCTCGCGGACGATCTGCAATTGCTCGACAAAAGGCTTCGCGTCCTCGAATCCGGTTCCTCTACCGCGCCATGACCAAGGTTGTTGGCCCATCTCCATCGTCGAAACGCTGGCTCACGCGCGGCGTGCTCGGGATCGGACTGGCAAGCCTTTTCTCGGATTGGGGACACGAGGCCGCGACGGCAATTCTTCCCGCATTTCTTGCGAGTCTTGGCGCGCCCGCTGTGGCGCTGGGTGTGATTGAAGGCGTTTCCGACGGGCTGTCGAGCTTTGCGAAACTGGCGGGCGGCTTTGTGGCGGACCGCCCGCGATGGAGGCGTCCCACTGCCATCGTCGGCTACTTCGCGACGGCGATCACAACGTTCGGTTACGCGTTTGCGCAGAGCTGGCCAGCCGTGTTGGTGCTGCGCGCGTTTGGATGGATGGGGCGCGGCAGCCGCGGGCCATCGCGCGATACGCTGCTGGCGGAATGCGTCGCGCCGGGACAGACGGGTCGCGCGTTCGGATTCGAGCGCGCGATGGACACCCTTGGCGCCGTGCTTGGACCGCTGTGCGCCACAGCGTTGCTGGGCTTGGTGGGCCTGCGCGGCGTTCTTCGCTGGACACTTCTGCCCGGCTTGACCGCGGCGCTGGCCTTCGCGCTGCTGGCGCCGGCGAGCAGGAAAATCGCGGAACAAAACGCACCGGAACTTTCGGCAACGATCGCGTCGAGGTTCGCACAGCTTCCCAAGAGCTACTGGCGCTATCTCGCGGGAGTTTTCGCGCACGGTATCGGGGATTTCGCGCCCACTTTATTGATCCTGCGCGCGGCCGAGATTCTGACGCCGCGATTAGGCGCGGGCCGAGCCGCGGCAATTTCGGTTGGGCTATATACGTTTCACAATTTCGTGGACGCGGCGGCGTCGTATCCCGCCGGTGCGCTGGGCGACCGCATCGGGAAGCGAGGGCTGCTCGCGGTCGGATACATGGTCGGAGTCGCGAGCTATGCCGGGTTTATTTTCGAGCAGCCCACAATTCCCGTACTGGTGATTCTCTTTGGACTTGCCGGCATCCACGACGCTTTTCAGCAATCGCTCGAAAAGTCGCTGGCTGCGGAACTGTTGCCTGGCGCGGTGCGTGGCACGGGCTTCGGCGTTCTCGCCACTGCGAACGGGATCGGAGATTTTGTGTCCAGCATCGTGGTTGGGGCGCTGTGGTCGCTGGTGAGTCCCACGGCAGGATTCATCTATGCGGGTATATTTGTCGCTCTGGGGGCTGTGCTGATTTATTCGTCTCGCGGGAGCGAGCGCCAAGACGCTCTACAGAGGTAGCTGAAGCGGCGTGCCGCGCTCCTCATTTACGCGCATCGTTGCGTCGGAATTCAGATCGGTGACGGCGAAAGTGCGGCGGCTGCCATCTGCGGTGATATAGACGATCCGGTCGTTCACGCGCGTAAAGGCCACGGCCTGGAGCTGCGTCCCATTCAGCAGGACCAACGTGAATTGACCTACGTCCGGCAAAGGCACCGAATCCTCCGCGGGGGGCTGGTCCGCGGCCTGCTGTGAAGGCGGCGCTGCTTGCACCACGATGACCTGCGGCTGTTGCGCAGACTGATCAGGTTGCTCAACCGGAGTCGAATCATTCGAAGCGGAGTCGTCCGGGACCGCGTACGCACCGCCACCATCCACCAGATAGTATCCCGAGCCGCCGACGTTCGGCCGGTCACGCAACAGGCGTTCAGCGAGGGCCAATTTCCATTCGGTGGCAGGATCTATTAAGGCCTTGATGGCGAGATCCTGATTCATTACCGAGAGAAACTGATAATCGAATCCCGGAGGCGGAACCGGGTTGAGCAGGTCCTGCAGCGATACGGAAGAACCGTCACTCGATACAAACGAGCGAGTGGCGGAGTTAAAGTGAAATCTGTTTCGAGCAGGCAGGGAGGCTCGGCTGCCGACGGAAGCGCGCGTTAATACCACATGCGCGGCGACAGGCCGTGCGCTAGCCAGAGTTCGCGGAGCGGCTGCTGGCGTCGCTCGCTGGGCTGCCGTTGGATGCGCGGCAACGCTCGCGCCAACAATCGAAACGACGAACAGGACCGCTGCGGCTGGGGCTGGGTGGCTTTGGCCTCTCATGATCGCCTCGCTTCTATAGAATGAGACGCTACGCCCGTGTGGGCGGTTGCATCCAGGGCGGTGGTCTCAGTGTGCGGGGCCTGCCGCGAGTCGCCTCGTGGTGATGCCGAGAGCGCAGGGCCTTTGCTTTGCCATGCGGACCGGATGTGCTATAAACATCGGGCCGAGAAACCGGAGATGTCCCAGCCAGAGTTGGTAGTCGGATCATCGGAAAAAGCCGTACGCTCGCCTGTGCAGACGCAACAGGCGGCCAGCGGTTCACGCGAACAGCCGGAGCTGGCGATGAGCTACTGCCCGAGCTGCTCGACGCGTCTGGCGTCACGAAGTTGCAAGTTGATCTGCCCGGGTTGCGGATATTACATGTCCTGCTCGGATTTTTACTGAGAGACGCGGTATTGAGAAGAGAGCACGCCCGGCCAGAGCGCGGGAAGCGATTTTTTCAAGGCAAAAATACCACATTGAACTGGAAGCCTTTCAGGAGGCACGAACGTGGCACTGCGAATGACGGATCGAGAAGTAGGCGGAGTAGACGTACTGGATATTGAAGGGCGCATCGTGCTGGGCGAAGAGAGCAACGCGTTCCGCGAGAAGGTGAAAGGCTTGCTGGCGGCGGGCAAGAAGAAGATCATCCTGAACCTTGCGCAGGTCGGCTACATTGACAGCGCCGGTCTCGGCACACTGGTGGCCACTTTTCACAGCGCGCGCTCGCAGGGCGCCACGCTCAAGCTCACCAACCTCGGCTCGAAATTCAAGGAAGTTCTTCAGGTGACGAAGCTGATGACCGTCTTCGATACCTACGACACCGAAGCCGCGGCAATCGCAAGCTTCCCGAAGTAACTATTACGGAGTAAATTTCGTCCAGCTGCGGGAGATGCGCCCGCGGCTGGAGCGATGAATTCCCCGGACGGGCGGCTCGTGCGTATTTCTGAGCCGCGCGCCGTTTTCTTTCACTGACTTTCGATTCGCCCTTCCACTCGAAAGATTGCGACTCCGCTCAGCAGCTTTGGGTAGAAGTCCGTGGATTTTTGGGGCATCACATCGCCGCCGAGCGCGATCCTGGTTACCTGCTCTACGCGAACCGGATTCAGCAGAAACGCAAGCTGCGCTTCACCGCGGTCCACCGCTGCGAGCGCCGCATCCATCTCCCGCTCGTAGCTGAGATTTTTTTCGCCCGCTACGGCCTCGACCGTAATTCCCAGCCCCTTCTCGAGAATCAAGCGATGCAGCAGGACTACGTCGAGTCCGCGCTGCGCTTCGGAAACATCCGGCAGCAACGTTTCGAGATCTGCATCGCGGCGTAGCGCGAACAGATAAAACGCGCCGGCACCGGAATTCGTGACGCCGGGACACACGCCAATCGCGCGGCGGCCGTGATTCGGGCGCTCGAGGTCCTTACGGAATTCGGCGAGAGCCGTGGCGCGTTCCTCAGGATTTGCGAAGGGATAGGAATACCAGTCGAATTGGCGCACGAGGTTGTCGCGGAAGCGGTCGAAATCAAAATTCGCGATGTGCGAGACGAGCCGGTGAGTCGGCAGAATCGTCAGGCCCCTCGAATGGGTGTTGATGAACGTCGCCATCGAGAATTCGGATGCGGCCATGGGATCGGGCTTTCCCGCGCGCGCGCGGCATTCGTTGCGATAGTTGAGGGCCGTCTCGTAGCGATGGTGGCCGTCGGCAATCACGAGCTTTTTGTCGGCCATGGCTTTTTGAATTCGCTCGGCGAAAGCCGGATCGGTGATGGGCCACAGGCGATGGATGACGCCGAATTCGTCGCTCAGCTCGTTCGGAGCGGGCGTGCGGGCGATCTGCTCGAGCCAAGTGTCAATCTGGCGAACACGGTCGTCGTACAGAAAAAACAGCTGGCCGGTTTGCGCGCGGGTGCGGCGAAGCAGCTCGATCCGGTCCGCTTTCGGACCTGATAGCGTGTGCTCGTGGCGAAAGACGACCTGCCCGTCATAGTCCTCGATTCGCGCGAGAGCGATGAAGCCGATGCGCACGCGGCGCGATTGCGTGCCAGGTACCAAGTAGTCCTGCGAATAAACGTAGATGGCGGGCGCGACGTCCTGGAGCAGAATTTTCGCGGCGATCCATTCATCAACTTTGCTTGCGGCGCGGGTGTAGACGTTGTTCTCGGGCGTGTCGTCGGGCAGCGAGCGGCCCTTTTCGATCGCGATCAGGTTGTATGGGCTTGCGGCGTAGTAGGCTTCCTGCATTGCCGGGGTGATTTTGTCGTACGGCTGCGTGAGGACGTCCTTCAGGGCGACGCGGTTCGTATCGTAGCGGTATGCGCGGAACGGTTGGATTTCAGCCATGAGGGCCTCGGGATGAAATTGTGTGTTGTATGAAGCTGGACATTGTAGCAGCGGCGCGCGCCCGTGCCAAAGGTCGGCGGGATTCGATAGGAGCGTTGCGCAGCTTATGCGTGAAGTGTGATGCCGAGATTACGCCGGGCGCCAGAATTGCGGAGTGGGTGCGACAAATTCGATGCCAACGCGAGCTTTGCCGTGGACGCGCCTGCCCACGTGGATGACGCGGCATTCCTGTTCGGCCTGATTGCGCATATTTGTTAGGAACAAGCGCTGGCCACGCACGACTACAGTTTCGAGGGTGAGCGAGCAGCCGTTCTCGTGAGCGTCAACGGTTTCGGCTTCTTCGTGGAATGGCTGCTTGTCCGCGTCCGAGCCGTAGATCAGCAGGGACACGTTGTGCGCGTGGCGCAGGCCTTCGCGGCGGTCGGCGTCCGCTTGCGCGGAGTCGCTCGCGCGATCCGCGGCCGGCGCACGATCCTCCGAGCGCGACCGCTGCCGTTCGGCTTGTTTCAACGCATCCCAGATGCGGCTCAACGCAGTCTCCCAAGTAACTGCCGGGCATTCACTGTCGGCATCCGATGGCCAACAATAGCGTTGGGAGCGCGGCGAGGGTGAAATTGCGGCGCGCGAGTTTCCTTTCGGTTACGGGCATGCTTGCGGAAGGATTGCCGTGCATCGTGACATCAGCGACAGCGCCGCTTACAATTGAGAAATCGCGCACAAGCAGCGAACGGAATGAGCGACAACCTGGAAAAACAGAACGGCAGATTTGCCGGCGTGCGAGCGCTGGTCTTCGATCTCGATGGAACGCTCATTGATTCGAAGCTCGACCTTGCGCTTTCGATTGACGCGACGCTCAAGCACATGGGGCGCGCGACTTTGCCGCACGAAACGATCTACGGATACGTTGGCAACGGCGCGGCGGTGCTGGTGCGCCGGGCGCTGGGCGATAGCGTGACGGACGCCGAGGCCGACGAGGGGCACCGCTACTTTCTTTCCTACTACCGCGAACACATGCTCGATAACACCGTGACGTATCCGGGCGTGCGCGAGGCGCTCGATCTGCTGGAAAAACATCCCATGGCTGTGCTGACGAACAAGCCAGTGCGCTTCAGCGAACGGATCCTCGAAGGCCTCGGTATCTCGCGCTACTTCCGGTACGTGTACGGCGGTAATAGTTTTGAAACGAAGAAGCCGGACCCAGAGGGCATGAACATTCTGCTGCGCGCCTTCGGAATCACCCCGAGCGAGGCAATGTTTGTCGGAGATTCCGATGTGGACGTGCGAACGGCGAGGAATTCCGGCACGTGGGCGTGCGGAGTCAGTTACGGACTGGGCCTGGAAAGCATGCGCGCGCATCCGCCGGACCTGATGCTCGACAATCTCGCGGACCTTCCCGCACATCTCAACGGTCGCACCTCCTGAGTGGACGTCGCGGCGGCAATTACTCGTGTCGATGACGGGAGCACTCAATCAAGAAAACCGTGAACGATTCGAGGCTGACGAGCACACCCACATGTGAGGTAGTGTGACGGTGCGCCGACCCTTCGCGAGATTGCGTCCGTCGGGCCGGAGAGGGCAGTGTAGAATTCTCGATAGTCCTGGATTCACGGGTTTGAGGAGGGACGCATGAAAATGATTCGAATTGTAACTGCACTGGCATTGCTGGTGGGAATGCTGGGAATCGCGCGCGCTGAAGAAAACCAGATCTGGACGGGATCGCTCGTAGACGCTTCGTGCTATCTGACCGATAGCTCGCAATCCGGCAACGAGCACATGGGAATGAAGGAATGCGGCATGGCCTGTCTGAAAATGGGCCGCCCGGCCGGAATCGTGACACCCGACAAAAAGTTTTTCGTGCTGGTCGCGCCATCGCCCGATATCGCCGAATACGTCGGTCAGCCGATTCGGGTCACCGGAAAACTGAGGAACGGCTCGATTCTGGTGGACAAGCTGGAGGTAAAGAAGCCGAGCGGATGGGTTGCGGTAAAACTCAGCGCGATGATGTGATCCGCACGTTTTAAATCACTGCAGGGAGTGGAGCCGGGGGATGAGCTTGCGCGGAAAATTCTTGTGGACGTTTGGGGTGTTCGTGGTCGTGATCGCGTCCCTGTTGGTATATGTGCGCTTCGTCAGGATTCCGCAGAACGTCGCCTACGTAAGCGAAGAGGACGGCGGCATCGTCGTCATTGACTTGAACACTCTCAAGATTGTGAAGCGAGTTCATCCCAAGGACACCGCGCCGCGCGGTATCGGCATCACGTTCGACGGGAAATATCTCATCACCGCCAACAAAGACACCGCCGACGCGAGCGTGTTTGATACGCGCGGCCTTCGCCTCGCCCGGCGAATTCCCGTCGGTGACAATCCCGAGTTCGTCAAACTGAGTCCCAGCGGTACGTCGGCGTTCATCTCGTATGAACCCGGATCCACGGCCGGGCCGCCGCAAGAGGGACAGGCAGGCGAAGAAGAAGGCGACGATGCGGACGAGCCGCCCGCGCAAATTATGGAGTTCAAGGTCAGCGATTGGTCACGTGTGCAGAGCTTCGTCGCGGGGAAAGAGACCGAAGGCCTCGAGTTCACGCCGGACGGGAAGTCATTGATCGTCGCCAACGAAGCGGCGGACTCGCTGGGCGTGTACGATGTCGCTACCGGCAAACTTACTCGAACAATCAACCTCGCATCGTATGGCAAGCGGCCCCGCGGGGTGAAAATATCGCCGCAGGGGAACTCCTACGCGGTGACGATGGAGGGATCAGGCACGCTACTGTCGCTCGACCAGAATCTGAATGTGATTCGCTCGGTGGCCACAGCCGCGAAACCATACGGAGTAACATTTGACCGGCAGGGAAGCCGCATCTTTGTCAACGCGGCTGCCGCGCGAAAGATGCAAGTCTACTCAGCGGACTCCTTGCAGCTGCTCGGTGAAACTCCCATCGGTCAGCGGTGCTGGCATTTCACGTTCGCTCCGGACGATTCGAAGCTTCTTCTCGCCTGCGGACGATCGAATAATGTCTACGTGATTGACGCGAAGACGTATCAACCGATCAGCGTGCTCGAGGGATTCCATTTGCCCTGGGGAATTGTCACCTACCCGCGCGCATTTGGCAGTCTTGGTCTGCCGTAAGTCGTCCCAACGAAACTTGCAGTTCTTGACACTCTTCATTTCGGTGTAATAATCCGCACCGGATAGGAGTAGCTCCTCCTAGGGGGAACGCAAATGAGCCCGATCCGGCCGCTGTGTATTGCCGCGCTGGGATTCTTCGCATGCGTGCCGGCTGCTCTCTCGCAAATTCCGCGCGATCCAACGCCCGTCGCTTCTAAGAACTCGCCCGAGGACGTGGCGAACGGAAAGAAACTCTACGAGGCAACCTGCTCGCGATGCCACGGTCTGGATGCCGGCGGCAGCGACGGCCCGAGCCTCCAGGGCGCGCCTGAGAGACTCGGCGACGATGCCATGGGCGGCATCATTCGCGGAGGAATTCCCGGTACGGGCATGAACGGTTTCGGATCGCTCAGCGCCGATGAAACCGGCCAGATCATCGGCTACCTGCGGACTCTCGGCCACACAGCGGACGCGGAAATCGCGAAGGGCGATGTGGCAAGAGGGAAATCGGTCTATGAGTCGAGCGGGTGCGCGGGCTGCCACATTATCAGCGGCGAAGGCGGAGGCGTCGGCCCCGAGCTGACGCGCGTCGGTGCAATGCGCGGCCCGAGTTACCTGCGCACTACGCTCCTGACTCCCGGCACGAATTTGCCGCAGGAAGCCGGCGCGATGGAGCGCGGGCGCTTCACGCAGTATTTGTTCGTGCACGTGGTAACCAAAGACGGCCGCTCCGTGGATGGCACGCGCGTGAGCGAGGATTCGTTCACGATCGTGATCAAGGACTCGACTGGCCACTTCCACGCCTTCAAGAAACTCGACGTCGAGAAGATCGAGAAAATTCCCGGGAAAAGCGTGATGCCCAGCTTCAAGGACACCCTTTCCGCCTCGCAGCTCGACGATCTGGTCGCGTATCTGGCCAGTCTGAAGGGCGCCCAATGAGAATCATCAAGTGCGCGATCGTCCTTCTCTCTTTGGCGTCCGCGATTCCCGCGTTCGCGCAGGTGCCCTACCAGCGCATCGTGAAATCCGACAGCGAGCCGGCAAACTGGCTTACCTATGGCGGGAACTATTACGATCAGCGCTTCTCCGGTCTAAAACAGCTGACTCCGCAAAACGTCGCCGGGCTGAAATTGGCGTGGGCGTACCAGCCGACGCGTCCGGCAGGAAACGTGGAAACTTCGCCAATCGTAGTGGACGGAGTGATGTACGTCACCGATCCGCCGAGCACGGTGACGGCGCTCGACGCGCACACCGGAGACAAGCTTTGGACCTGGGCGCCGATTTTGAAGAATGTCGTCTCCATCGGCCTGTTTCAGACGAATCGAGGAGTCGCGGTGCTCGATCATCGCGTGTTCGTCGCCACCATTGATGCACACCTGGTCGCGCTCGACGCGACGACCGGCGCGGTGATATGGAACATCGTGGTCGCCGACAACAAAATGGGCTACGCGATCACGGCCGCGCCTCTCGCGATTGACGGGAAAATTCTGATCGGCACCGGCGGCAGCGAAGCCGCCGTTCGCGGATTTCTGGATTGCTACGACGCCGCAACCGGCAAGCGGCTTTGGCGGATCTGGACCGTTCCCGCGCCCGGCGAGCCGGGCTCGGAAACGTGGGGCGATTCCGTTCCCGCCGGCGGCACAACATGGAATGCCGGAGCCTACGATCCCAAGCTGAATTTGATTTATTGGGGCACGGGCAATCCCGCGCCGGACTGGAACGGTGACGGGAGGCCGGGCGACAATCTTTACACCTGCGCGCTGCTCGCGATTGATCCGGACGCCGGAAAAATAAAATGGTTTTTCCAATTCTCGCCGCACGAAACGCACGACTGGGATTCTTCGGAACCGCCGGTTCTCTTTGACGACGTAATCAATGGGAAGCAGCGAAAGCTTCTGGGATTCGCGAATCGAAACGGTTTTTACTACGTGCTCGATCGCGCGACGGGCGAATTCATCGCAGGCACTCCTTACGTGAAGGAAACCTGGGCGAAAGGGCTGGACGGGAAGGGAAAGCCCATTCCGCTTCCAAATTCCGATCCGAGCCCCGAGGGCACGCTGGTCTATCCCAGCATCACCGGCGCAATCAACTGGACCAGCAATTCGTACAGCCCCATTACAAAACTCTTTTACGTGGACGCGCGCGAGATGGGCTCCTACTTCGTCAAGGGAACGACGACGAAGTGGGAGATGGGGAAATTTCCCATGGGCGCAGGCGGAGAACGCGCGCTCAGCGGGGATGATGCCTACGGCGCGATCCGCGCGCTCGATTCTACGACCGGCAAAATGAAGTGGGAGTTCAAATTGCACTCGCCGTCATGGGTGGGCACCCTTGCCACAGCGGGCGGTCTGGTTTTTTCCGGCACCGACGAAGGGAACTTTTTCGCGCTCGACGCCGTTACCGGGAAACCTCTTTGGGACATTAATCTGGGCGGGTCGCTGCGGTCGAATCCGGTGACGTTCTCTGCGGGCGGCAAGCAGTATGTATTCGTCACGGCCGGGACCACGTACTTCGTCTTCGGCTTGCCATAGATCGGGAATTGAGAGGACGTACCCGGATTCGCGCGCCGGGCGTCGAAATACGACAGGAAGCGAAATTGCTTCGCCAAACATTCATCGACGTTTGAATCGGAGACCACAGATGCGAACGAATTCCCTACGAATCGTGATTCTGGCTGCGATGGCGATGCTGATCGCCGGAATGGTCGCTGCGCTTCCGAGTAGCGCCGCGGTAGCCAAGCCTCTGCCGACAGGCGCCGCCGCGACACAATGCGATCGCGAGTGCCTCGAAGGCGTCGTCAACCAATATCTCGCGGCGCTGGCGGCTCGCGACCCTTCGAGACTGTCTTTCGCGAGCGATGTGAAATTCACCGAGAACACAGCGAAGCTGAAAATCGGCGAAGGATTTTGGGTCACCGCGAATGGCGCGGGCGCATTCAAACTCTACTTCGCGGAGCCCGAGGCAGGGCAAGTCGGCTTCATCGGGGTGATGAAGGAATGGGATAACCCCGTTATTTTCTGCCTGCGCCTGAAAGTGGCCGGCGGAAAGATCGCAGAAGTCGAAGATTTCGTCGTGCGCGACGCCGACGCGGCAAAGAAACTGGAGGCGATGTCGCCGAACCCGCAGTTTCTGAAAGCAGTTCCTGAGGCCGAGCGCGCCACGCGCGATGATCTGATCAAGACCGCGAATATGTATTTCACGGGCTTGCAGAATAACGATGGCAAGGGCGTGTATCCCTTTGCCGCCGATTGCAATCGCGTCGAGAACGGCACCCAGACAACGAACAACGCGGATGTCGCTAAAACGCAGGCGGGCAACCCCGGCTTTGCGATCATGAGCCTCGGCTGCGAGGCACAATTCAAGACCGGTTATTTCAAGATCGTCACGCACATCCGCGACCGGCGGTGGATGATTGTGGATCGCGAGCGCGGTCTCGCCTTTGCGTTCGCGTTTTTCGATCACGCCGGCACGGTAAAGACAATCACGCTCACTGATGGCAGCACGTTTCCAGCGACGTTGCGCCACCCATTCACATGGGAAATCGGCGAACTTTTCAAGATCGAGGGCGGAAAAATCCACGCGATCCAGGCCGTGCTCACGCAGGAACCGTACGGAATCACGTCTGGATGGGGACCAGCGACGCCGCACCCCTCCAGTCCTTTCGCGAAGCCGAGTGAATCCGCCGCGGCCAGTTGCGACCGCAAATGCCTGAACGGCCTGGCGGACGCATACCGAGCGGCGCTCATCGAGCACGATGCGTCGCGCCTGCCGCTCGCGCCAAATGCGCGCTACACGGAAAATGCGCAGGACTTGAAAATCGGCGACGGCCTATGGGGTACGCTCACCGGTTGGGGAAGCTACAAGCTCTACATTGACGATCCCGAGGATGGTTCCGTCGCGTACGTCGGTGTTACGGACGAGGCGGGAATGCCCGGCTTGTTGGTGACTCGCCTGCGCGTGGTGAATCGCAAGATCACCGAAATTGAAACGCTCATCACGCGCAAGGAAACCGCAGTCAGTTTCACGCGTCCCGATGGATTCACCGATCCGAAGGTGGCGCCACGGCTCGCGGGATTTTTCGAGGACGTTCCTGAATCCGAGCGCGAATCGCAGAAGGACTTGATCGCGCAGACGGATCTTTATTTCGACGGGATCGAGAAGAGCAGTGGCAGCATCGTTCCGTTCGCGCCGGATGTGATTCGCGTCGAAAACGGGACACAAACATGCCCGTCAACTTTCGGAGCGCTCTCGCACAATGGTCAACCCATGGGCTGCGCCGCCGGCCTTGATTCGCATCTATTTGAATACATCTATCCGATCCATCCTCGGGTGTACAACGTCGTGGACCGGCAGCGCGGGATCGTCATGGGCTCGTTCATGTTCAATACGTCGGGAAAAGTGAAGACCGTGGACGTGCCGGGCGTGGGCAAGGTGGACGAATCGCCGGCCGCATTGCGCCCCTTCAGCGAAGAAGTGGACGAGATCTTCAAGATCAAGGACGGCAAAATTGATTCGATCATCGCCGTGATGACCGGCCTGCCATATGGCGATACATCCGGCTGGTCCGATTCACTTCAATAGCGAGACCAGGCGACGACGGGGACCCCGCGTCAGGACACGTTCCGACTTCTGCTTACTACGCCCCGGTTCCATCAGTGAATCGGAATTTCTGTTACCGTCGTGCGTCCGGTAGAATCAGTGGTTTCCGGTGGCAGCGGTGCATCGCGCGCAGGAGGGACAGGTTACCAGAGTCATGAGCGGTCTCCCCGGGCATCATCTTAGGACTTATCTTCTGCTACCCGTGATGGTCGTCTTGGGACCGTTGGGGAATGTCCTGTTGAGCAGGGGCATGAAGGACGTTGGGGCCAGGACGCGGTGGATACCCAGCGACATTCTGTCAATCTTGATTCGAATTTTTTCTTCTGGGTACGTTTGGCTGGGGATCGCGTCGCTGCTGACGTTCTATTTCGTTTACATGCTGCTGGTAAGTTGGTCGGACTACAGTTACGTCCAGCCCGCCTCGGCGCTTTCGTACGCCGTAGTGAGTCTTCTAGGATACTTCTGGCTGGGAGAAACGGTCGTACGTCTGCGCTGGCTCGGCATCGGAATCATCTGTGTGGGAGTGGTCATCATTGTGGGGACTCCTCATCGGACAAATCGCGAAACGGATCGCGAGACGACAGGGAATATATAGGCGTGCGCGAATTTCTCCTCTTGATGGCGGTGGTAGTCCTGGGCACGGGCGGCGAGCTTTGCATGACGCGCGCGATGCGAGCGATCGGCGAAGTCAGCGAGTTCCGCCCGGCTGCGTTGGTGCGGTTTATGGGGCGAGCGATGCTGGTGATATGGATGTGGGTTGGTCTTGGGATGATGACCGTGGCTTTTTTCGCGCTGCTGGCGATGCTGTCCATGGAAAACGTCAGCTTCGTTGTCCCGGTGACGGCGCTTAACTACGCCGTCGGAGCCGCCGGAGCATCACTTTTCCTTGGGGAACACGTGAGCAAGCGGCGCTGGATAGGCGTCGCGGTGGTATGCGTGGGCGTGACGGTGGTGTTAATCAGCAAGCGATAGGTGGCCGATGGACAGGCACCGCATTTGCTTCTCTGCGGCAACAAAGCAAACACACTGCCAGTTCTCGACGCTTTTTGGGCCTAGAACGAGTCAAAATTGTTGTTGTTGTCTCCGTGGGAGCGTCGCGCAAGTTGCCTTTGGGAAACGTTGACGACCCAGGAGGCGATGTTGGCTTGCGTGACCGGCAGAGGAAGCCGTTTTATCATTGATTTCAGGCTGTAAAACTTCACGTATATATCCTGCACATTTTTTTCGATTTCTTCTGCCGTGAAGTTTTTGGGCTTGATGTGGCAAAACTCACCTGGAAAGCGGCCGATATCCTCGATCCTCAGGATGCGGTCCTCCGTCTTCATTCTCTCGTAAAACATGGTCCCCTTCTCGGGGCACAGGATGTTGAAGTAAGCCACCGGCACCTTTTCCTTGTGGAGGAAATCCAATGTGGACTCGAACACGCCATGAGTTTCGGTGTCCCATCCGAAAATAAAGTTCAGCGAATAGCTGATACCGCGGTCGCGCAAATTCGTCAGCATTTCGCTGTAGCGATCCACCTTGTTGAATTTCTTGTTCATCCCCTTCAGCGTGTCGCGGTTGATGCTCTCGATTCCCATGTTCACGTGGAGCAGCCCGCTGCGCTCGGCCAGGTCCATGTACTCGTCGTCATAGCACAAAAAGGAAGTCCACAGGGCCGACCAGCGCAGCTTGACCGGAATCATCGCCTCCATCAGCTCCATGGCGTGCGCCCGCTTGCCCCCGAAATCGCTGTCCCCGAAGAAGACATATTTGGAGCCGGTGTGTTTGATTTCCTCGATCACGTCTTGCACAGGCCGGACGCGAAAGCCGCCGCCGAGGTAAAGCCCACAATTGCTGCCCTCCCCAGTCAATACAAACTAAGCTGTATCAAGAAGCTGCCAAATCACAGATTGCAGCGATAAGAAAGGTGAATGAGTCGGGGCCCGAAGCGTCCTGGGTCGAACGCAGTCCGACGATCGCCCAGCGGCACTCAGCGGGTAGCGACGTCACGCGGGTCAGACAGGTCGCAGCTGGACCGGTCAATTCGATCGTCGCTGGATTTGAGCAGCTTGGCGAGACAATCAGGGCACAGACATCCGGCCGGGCCGGCGGGCATCGGACCGCGAGGAAAGTCGGCGCACCAGCACTTTCCGTCCGGATCGCAGGTCATCGGAGAATGGCAATTCTGACAGGTTGTCTGCATACGCCGTGTTATCGCCTACTGTGCCTCGGAAAGCTGACCACCTCGAAACGTGCGATCATTTTGGCTACCAATCAATTCCCGTATCTCGGCGGTGGTGCGAAACCTCCAATCTCTTGCGCCAGCAATTCCGCAAACGTGATTGGTGTCGCGTCTTCCCAGTAAGGCCCCATGATTTGAATTCCAACGGGCAACCCTGCTTCGGTTCGACCGACTGGCGCGGCAGTGGCTGGGCAACCGGTCAGAGTGGCGGGGCTGATCCAATTGAGCCCCTCCATATATTTTCGCGGCCCGTCAACGGTGGCAACCACTCGCTCATCCTGAGGCTCGCTTTGATCCTGCAGAAACGCGGCTGTAAACGTTACAGGCGAGAGGAAAACGTCCATTTCGTCGAAGTAGGATTGCCACTGCGCGCGGAATCTCAATCGTTTCAGGTTCTCCGCTTGCCAGTGCGAAAACGACGCACGAGCCTGGGCGGCCGCTGGGCCTGAGATCTTCTCGAATTTCTGCCTCTGCGCTGCTTGAAAGTCTGGAGGAGCCATGCTTATTTCGAAGGCGAACAGCATATAGAGGTATGTATCCAGCAGCGCGGACGGCTGAAATCCTAGCGGCCAACCCGGCTTCATTTTCGCGCCGGTCCGGCTCAGGCCCTCAATGGCTTTTTCGAGTACTTTCCGAACCTCGGGTGTGGTCGGAGCCAAGGGGTCGTCGAGCACATAACCGACGCGAAACTCTTTCAAGCTCTTGGCGCGCGAGGGCGGAAGCTCCCATTTCCAAGCCTTGGCTTCATATCCTTCCGGTCCTCCCAGCACCTTCAGCGCTGCCAGCAGATCGTTCGCGCTTCGTGCCATCGGTCCAGCAACGGCGAGAAAAGTCGAGAAACCGGGCACGGAGGGGCCGCCGCCCGGTTGATGGCCACGCTGGCTTACCAGATCGAGCGTCGGCTTGTGCCCGTAGATTCCGCAAAAGTGCGAGGGCACGCGTATCGAGCCGCCGATATCGCTTCCGACGCTGAGATATCCAAGTCCCGCCGCGAGGGCCGCCGCCGATCCACCCGACGACCCGCCCGGCGTTCTCTTCAAATCCCACGGGTTGTTGGTCGTTCCATACATTGGATTGTAGGATTGCCAATCGGCAAGATTGACGGGAACGTTGGTAGCGCCAATCAAAACCGCTCCTGCGCCGAGCAATCGGTCCACGGCGGCTGAGTTTCGCGGTGCCTTTGAATCCTTGAAGGCTGGCATTCCCCACGTGTTGGGACGGCCAGCCACGGCAAAGCTTTCCTTCACGTTGACGGGTACGCCGTGGAACGCGCCGAGCGATTCCTGGCGCGCGAGCGCTTCATCGGCGTTCTTAGCCTGCGCGAGCGCATCTTCTTTCTGCAGGTATGCGAATGCGTTTATCGCGGGATTGTAGCGTTCGATCCGTTCGAAAACGTGTCGCGTCAGTTCAACCGAGGAAACTTGCCTCTTGCGAATGGCTTCAGCTGCCTGCGATGCCGATGCGAAATCGAGCTCATCTGACGGTGCGCCAGAAGAAAATGCCGTCGCCGCTGAATCCATGGAAGACCTCCCGCGAGAGCCGCGCGACCCTGACCTATCGTTTGCGCATGGTACGCCCCCGAGGTTTTGGGCACAACGTTTTTGCCGATACTGATCGGTTGCCAGGTGTTCAATCAAATTGACATTCCATCACCCGGTGTCTATCTTCAGGCAGGTTTCGGTGGAGGTACGTTGATGAAAAGGCAATCGAATTGGCTCCGGGCTGGCGCTCTCGTTTGCGCGTGCGTGTTTATTGCGGGCGCGGCCGCCGCGCAGGTGACGCTGGAGGTGATGAATCCACGTGGCGAGATTCCTCCTCCGCCTACGAGAGGAATCACTCCGCGCGTGTCGAGCCTGGCCGGCAAGAAAATCGTCCTGGTGGATAACGGCAAATTCGGCGCCGACAATTTCCTCAATGTGGTCGCGCAAATCCTGAAGCAGAAATACCCCGACGCGACGATCGTGATGGATCCCAAGCCTTCGGCGCAGACCATAACTGATTTGCCCAAGTGGTATCCTACGGTAAAGCAACAGGGCGACCTCTTCATCTTCGGTGTGGGTGATTGAGGCAGCTGCACGTGGTGGGGTTCCCACGACACGATTGAAATCGAAAAGTCCGGCTTGCCAGGCGTTTACTTCACGACCACTGAATTTCTAGACGATGCGAAATCCGCTGCGAAAGATCGCGGCATGCCGGGAATTCGCATGATCGCGCTTCCCGCGGACACCTACTATCGCTCGCGCTCGACCCAGGCAGAGTTGCAGCCCATTGCCGCCAAAGTATTCGATCAAATGGTTGACGATCTGGTCCGGCCGCTGACTGCGGAAGAAGCAAAGCCTTCGCAAATTGTGAAGCAGCGCGAAAACACCAACATCACGATCACCGGCAAGGATTATCAAGACGCCTATCAGAACGTGAACGATCTGTTTCTCGATAGTCGCTGGGCCGATGGTTTGCCGATCGTTCCTCCGACGCCCGAATTGGTGAAGGCGATGCTCGCGGGAACAACGCGCTCGCCGGACGAGGTTGTCGGCCAGGTAGCGCCGAAGAACGGCACGGCGACGGTGGAAAAAATCGCCGTGAATTCCGTGATGGCGGGCGCGAAGCCGGAATATTTTCCGGTAATTCTCGCGGCCATGGACGGACTTGTGGACAAGCACTTCGACCTCACACACCTGCAGGCGTCCACGGGTTCGTTCACGCCGGTCGTGATCGTGAATGGCCCGCTCGCGAAGGAATTGAACTTCAATTCCGGAATCGGCATGTTGGGGCACGGGTGGCGAGCGAACAGCACCGTTGGCCGCGCGCTGCGGCTCTCGCTATTGAACATCGGTCAGACGTGGCCGGCTGTAAACGATATGGCACTGACCGGCCGCCTCTCGTCATATACCTTCTTCACGTTCTCGGAGGACGAAGCCAAGAGTCCGTGGGAACCGTATGACGTGAGCCTCGGTTTCAAACCGGAAGACAGCACCGTTACCGTCGCCACTTCCGGAACTCCGATCGTTCTCGGCGGCGGCGCCGTCGCGCCCTGGACCGCGCAGGGAATTCTCGACACGGTCGTTGCCCGAAGTGCCAGCCCGTTCCTTTGGGTTCACTCGCAGACATTCGTCCTGGTCCTGCACCCGGACTGCGCGTACGAGCTGGGCAAGATGGGTTACACCCGCAAGAGCCTGCAGGAGTGGCTGTACGAGCATACGAAAATTCCGTATGAGAAAATTACTTCAGCGACCACGGGATTCGGCCACGACAGCGCCATCAAGGAAATTCAAGCATCAATTGATGATGGCCGCATCCGTCCCGATCGCGCACAAATTTTCAGGGACGCCCTGAAGCCCGGCGGCAAAGTGCCCATCGTGCAAAGCCCGGACGATTTTCACGTTTTCGTCGCTGGCGGATCGCCGGGCTACAGCTTGCTCTTCAGCTATCCGGGCCCGAATTGGGCGAATGAGACCAAGAAAATCAGCGGCGCGACTTTGACGAAGGCCGGGCACTAGAATTTTTCTGCAGCTGGTGTATCGTGATGGCCGTCCATTTAGCTGTCCGAACCCAGGGGGATTCATTTGAAGAAGCCTGCTGTGATCGCGTGCGCAATTCTCGCGGTGGTCGCGTCGCTCGCGGCACAAGCGCCTCGCGCGGCGGCGCCGACGCCTGCGGAGGTTGCAGCACAAGCCGCGGCGGCTGAGCGCGGCCGCGTGATCTTCAAGGAGAATTGCTCTGCCTGCCACGCAGAAGATGCGACGGGTGGCCGGGGCCCTGATCTGATTCGGTCGTCGCTCGTTCGTCACGATAGAGGCGGAGATCTCATTGGAGTTGTAGTAACGGGCGGTCGCGTCGAGAAAGGCATGCCGCCGTTTCCAATGACCGCGGCGCAAATTTCCGACATCGTAGCTTTTCTGAACGCGCAGATCGCACTCTTCGATTTGCACACGCGCTACGGCCCGTATCCTAACGACATTCCAGCCGAGCGTCTTGCGACCGGAACCGTCGAAGCGGGCAAGGCCTATTTCAACGGCCCCGGCAAGTGCAATACGTGCCATTCGCCGACGGGCGATCTTGCGGGCGTCGCGAAAAAATACAATCCTCCCGATCTTGAGGTGCGTTTTCTGTACCCCTCGGGCACGCCGTCCACTGCTGTCGTGACGCTGCCTTCCGGTCAGAAATTTGAAGGAACGCTCCTGCTCAACGACGGCTTTAACGTCGCCATCATGGGCAAGGACGGCTGGTATCGCTCCTGGCCGGCGAGCGCCGTCAAAATCGAAGTACACGATCCTCTGGCGGTGCATGCCGAGCTTCTGCAGAAATACACCAATGCCGACATGCACAATCTCTTCACCTATCTGGAGACTTTGAAGTGAAGAAGTGGTTGACCCTTGCTTCGCTCGCGTTGCTGTTGATGTCGTCGAGCCTCGTAGCACAGGAACTCGATCCGGCGAAGATTCTGAAGCCTGCCGCGGACTCCTGGCCCACGTTTAATGGCGACTACACGGGCCGCCGCTTCAGCCCTCTCGCGCAGATCAATAAGACGAACGTCGGATCGATGACTCTTGCCTGGGCGTTTCAAGCCCACACGACCGGCTTGCAATCAATGCCCCTCGAAGTTGACGGCATCCTCTATATTGCGGGCGGCAATCAAGCGTGGGCCGTGGACGCTCGCACCGGCCGGCAAGTCTGGCACTTCGCGCGTCCCGGGCAGGCACTCAGCGGTGGCAATAAAGGCCTCGCGATGTGGAAGGATCGCCTCTTCCTCACCACATTCGACGCGCAACTTCTCTGCCTCGACGCCCACGACGGGAAATTGATCTGGCAGATTCAGATTGACGATCCCGCGCTGAAGGCATTCGGCAGCATGGCGCCGCTGGTAATTCGCGACCACATCATCGTCGGCACGTCCGGCGACACCGCCGATCTTCCCGGGTTTCTCCAATCTATTGACCCGATGACCGGAAAAGTGGAATGGCGTTGGGACTCCATGCCCAAGCCGGAAGATCCCGCGTGGAACACATGGCCGCACGATACCGATGTCGTGACGCGCGGTGGTGGTATGACCTGGCTCACCGGCACATACGACCCGCAATTGAATCTGCTCTACTGGGGCACGGGCAATCCCCATCCCGTTGAGGCTGGTGACACGCGCATCGGCGCTAACCTCTATACCTGCACGATCGTGGCGCTCAATCCCGACACCGGCAAGCTCGTCTGGTATTTTCAGACCTCGCCGCACGATACGCACGATTGGGACATGGTCATGACGCCGGTTTTGTTTGATGGCACGTTCAACGGCAAACCGCGAAAAATGCTCGCGCAGGCCGGGAAGAACGGTCTGTTCTTCGTGCTCGATCGCACGAACGGCAAGGCGCTCATCTCCGAGGCGTTTGTTCCCGCGAATTGGGTCGAAGGCTACGACGACCGCGGACAGCCGATCCCGGACCCGGACAAAGAACCCAAGCCCGATGGCGTGCTCGTCACCGGAGGCGTTGGCACAAACTGGCAGGCGCCGAGCTACGATCCCCAGACAGGCCTTTTCTATGTGAATTCGCGCGAAGCGATGGGCGTCTTCTATTTGACGATGACGGGGAAAATGGCAGAGGGCTGGGCGGGCCGCGATTTCTTCCTCTCGTCTAAATCCATGCTCAATGCGATAGACGTTCAGACCGGCAAGATTCGGTGGACGGCCGATACCGAAGGCCGTGGCGGGTCGGCAGGGATCCTGTCCACAGCCGGCGGTCTGGTTTTCACCGCGGATAGTTCATCGAGCCTCGTCGCGCTCGATGCGACCACTGGAAAGGTCCTATGGCACATGTATCCCGGCGGCTCGCTGGGTACCGCCGCGATGACCTACGAATTGGATGGCCGCCAATACGTCGCCTATCCCGTGGATGGCGTGGTCTACGGGTTCTCCTTACCCTCACCTTGATTCCCTTACTCCAGATTCGGTGGCGGAGATTCGGTGCTGTTCTGGCCGTCAGCTCCCTGGCGCTGTTCGCCTGGCATTTCTATGCGTACGGGCAGAATAAGTCAGACTTTCCCGACGGATACGATGCACCGCAGTCCGCACCCAGAAGTCACAAAGTGATTTTCGAAAACGCGCTTGTGCGGGTGCTCGAAGTCACCGTGCCCCCGCCCGGCACAACGGAACCCATGCATTACCACCGTTGGCCAAGCTTCTTCCTCAGCTGGGATACGGGAGGGCCTTCGCCGCACGTGCGCTATCATCGGCCGGACGGAAGCATCAAGGACGAGCCGAGCGTGGATGAACCGATTCATCCTGGGAAGTGGAGCATCGAGTGGATGAAGCCGGAGCCAATGCACGCTATAGAGACTGTAAGTACACCACCTTCCTCCGGAGGACCTCCCCTGCTTCGTGTTGAAATAAAGATTCATCCCTGAGAGCAGACCCCAGCCAGATTTCTGAAACCAGCCGCGCGACGTCACGTCTAATACTATGAGGGGCAGGAATGCCTCGGCTGTCGCGGAGTGGTTCATGGCCCGCAAACGCTCATCCTTGACACACTTAGGGGCCGTGAGTAACATCCGAATTTGGGGCCGGAAATCCTTACGCTTGCGCCGCGAATCTAAGTAGACAGGCGCCCGGTATTCGGTCGAATAGAAGCAGGGGGGAATGACATGAAGACTCTAGCTAAATGGCTCGCGATCGGAACCTTGGCGACAGCTCTTTTTTCGCTGACGCCGAAATGCGCCGTGGCTCAGGACGATGCCCAGCCCGGATTTGACGATCCCACTGCGATGGCTGCTCCCCCGGCTCAGTTCATCACTCCGGCCGACATTAAGAAGATGATGGACAACAAGGACACCAGCTTCCAGCTCGTTGATACGCAGCCCGAAGAAGCCTACGCCGAAGGCCACATCCCCGGCGCGATCAACTATCCCTGGGTCCAACAGGTGAAGCCGCCGATTCCGCTGCCGCGGAATAAAATGCTCGTGCTCTATTGCCCCTGCAACCACGACGAAGACTCACTCGACATGTACAAAAAGCTCGCGGAGTTCGGTTACCTCAACACGAAAATTCTTGAAGGCGGCTGGTACAAATGGGTCGCGCTGAAATTGCCCGTGGATGGCACGGACGCAGCCAATGCCGTCAAGATGGCCGATGCCGCCGCAGCCAACGGCACTACTTCAAATGAAGGTGGGGCCGCTCCAGCCGCAACCGCATCTGCGCAGCCCGCGGTTGCTTCCGGTCCGCTCGTATCCGGCCGCCAGGTTGGCGCGATGACTCCTTCACTTCGCGTAATTGACGTCACCGGCAAGTACAAGGGCCAGGATACCTGCTACGTCTGCGAATACGGCGCCGCGCCCACCCTCATCGGGTTTTTCAACAAGCCGAGCGACCAGGCGGCGGACTTGATCGTCAAGCTCGACGAGCTCGTCAAATCGCAAAAGAATCTGAAGGGCTTCGTCGTCATGACCGAGGGTGCTGACACGAAGGAATGGCTCGAGAAGCTCGCCGCCGATAAGGGCATTCAGATTCCGCTCGTGTACTTCGCCAAAGGCAATCAGGATCTCGGCATGCGCCTATATAAGCTGGCTCCCGCGGCGGACAACACGATCCTCGTCAACGACAATCGTCAGGTCGTTGCGAATTTCGTGAACATCAGCGGCTCGACGTTTACGCAGGTTCAGGACGCGGCCGTGAAAATGCTCGCCTCGCCGCCGCCCACGTCCGGGAGCGGCCAGTGAAGAGCTGGCACAAGCGCTTTTATCTATTTGTTTTGGCGGCAGTCTTTGCGCTCGGCGTCGTCGGACCGGCTGTCCGCGCTCAATCGTCCGATATAAAATCCGTCGAGCCCAAGGACATCAAGGACATTGTCGCGCAGAACAAAGGCAAGGTTGTCGTCCTGAACTTCTTCGCCACCTGGTGCGTCCCGTGCCACACGGAATTTCCCGACATCATCAAGCTTCAGAACGCATATAAGGGCAAAGGCTTGCAGGTCATCGAAGTTTCGATGAACGACGTCACCGACAAGGACGAATTGCAGAAATACCTGAGCGAGACCAAGCCACCGTTTACGGTGTACATCGCAGCGAATACCGAAGATCAGTTCTATAAAGACATGGACTCGCGCTGGGATACGGCGCTTCCCATGACTATGATCTTCGATCGCAGCGGCAAGAACGTCGCTTTCTATAAGGAAGCTCGCACCTACGATCAATTCGACAAGGACGTTGCTCCGCTCCTCGCTGCGAAATAACTTCGAGCGAATGTCATTTCCAAGATCTTCGCGAAATCTCAAACGCGGCTCTCAGATCGGCGCTGCGTTTTTTTTCAGTCTCCTCGCCGCGTTGTTTTCATCCGCGCTTGCCAGCGCCCAAACCGATTGGCCCACCGCCGGCCACGATCCCGGCGCGCAACGTTTCTCTCCTCTCAAGCAGATCAACGCGAAAAACGTCACGAAGCTCCAGCGCGCCTGGACCTTTCACACCGGAGACGCCAAGGACGACACGAACTCCGAAGGTGCCCCGCTTGTAATTGATGGCGTCCTATATTTCGACGCGGGCAAAAACGTGTACGCGCTCGATCCGATCACCGGCCTGCAAATCTGGAAATTCGAGACGAAAGGCACGCGCCCGCGAGGGCTTTCCTATTGGCCCGGCGATGCAAACACTGCGCCGCGCATTTTTCTCGGCGTGTCCGGCAGTCAGATGCTCGCGCTCGACGCCAAAACCGGCAAGCCCTCCGAGGGATTTGGCGAAGGCGGTTTCGTGACCGGCGTCAGCCCCGCGGCGGCGCCCGTCGTCTATCACGATCTAATTATCTGCGGTGAGAACAGAGTGCAATCGGTGCGCGCCTTGGATACTCACACCGGCAAAATTGTGTGGACGTTCTATACCAAAGCGCAGCCCGGCGAGCCCGGCCACGACACCTGGCTCGGCAATAGCTTTGACGCAAAAGGTGGCACGGACGTCTGGAGCTTTATGACGCTCGATGCGGAGCGCGGGCTCGTCTTCGTCCCTATCGCGCCCAGTGGAGGCACGGAATACTACGGCGGCCAGCGCCTAGGCAACGCGCTCTACAACGACAGCCTTGTTGCGCTCGATGCCGGAACCGGAAAACTTGTCTGGTATCGGCAGCTCGTGCATCACGATCTGTGGGACTACGACGTGCCCGCGCCGCCCACGCTCTTCGACGTGAAAATGGGCGGCAAAATCGTTGCCGGCGTCGCCGAGTTCAGCAAACAGGGCACGCTCTTTCTGTTTGACCGCACCAATGGCACGCCGCTCTTCGGTCTCGAAGAACGCCCCGTCGCGCAGTCGGCCGTTCCCGGCGAAGTAACTTCGGCCACGCAGCCCTTCCCGCTAAAACCTCCGCCGCTCTCTCCCATGAGCGTCACGAAGGACGACATTTACAACCTCACGCCGGAGCACGCCGCGTTTTGCAAGGATCTCTGGGAGAAAAATAATCTCTACAACAACGGGCCCTTCACTCCCTTCGGCGACGATCCGAACAGGATGGCCATCGTTTCTCCGGGCAGGGAAGGCTCGGCCAATTGGAGCGGGGTCGCGTTTGACCCAAAGCTCGATTACATTTTCGGCACTACCGATTTCAATACCGCGCAGGTCGGCCGGTTAGTTAAGGGAGAGAAGGAAAATCCCACAGGCGGTCCGTACGAGAAAATCTATCCCGGCACCGGCATTCGCTACAACACGCGCTATTGGGATCCGAAGTCCGGCTGGCCGTGCATCAACCCGCCCTGGGCGGAACTATTTGCCGTCAACGCCAGGAGCGGTGACATCGTCTGGCGCGTTCCCTTCGGCACAGTGGACGCGCTGGCCGAAAAAGGCTTTCCGCATACTGGCGCGCCCAACACCGGCTCGATGATCGTAACCGCGAGCGGTCTGATATTTATCGGCGCTACAAATGACGGCCGCTTCCGCGCCTTTGATGCACGCACCGGCAAGGAACTGTGGACCGAAAAAATTGACGCGAGCGCGCACACAATCCCCATCACTTATATGGGCAAGAACGGAAAGCAGTACGTCGTGGTCGAAGCTTTTGGCGGGCCGGGCATCGTTGCCGTCAGCGGATACTTTAACGACGCCCCTGGCGATTCCGTCATCGCGTTCGCGCTTCCTTAGTGTTGGCAAGAGTTGGGTCAAGCGATCCAGTTGCATCCGAGCGGGCAACTGTGTCTTTCCGCTCGACATCAAGGTATGAGCCCGGCATATAGTGGGCTTTCCGTCGGGCACCAGCGGATTGAATATCGGGAACTTTTGTTGCAACTATGAGGAACAGCTCCAGGGCGACGACTGTGAATCCGCCAAAAGAAACCGCTCGCTGGAAATCGCTGTATCGGAATTCCCGGCGCGCGGTCCCTCGCTCTGGAAATCTGGTATTTCTCGGCCTAAGCGTTTTGCTATGGACCTCTCCGTCCGTAGCTCAATCTCAGCGGCCCGCCGATCAGCAATCAACTGGAAGGATTATCGGCACAGTCCTCGATCAGACCGGCGCACCGGTCGCCGGGGCCCGGGTGACACTCGCGCGCGAAGATAATTCTCCAAACCAGGACGTGCTTTCAGGCGACGCCGGCCAATTCTCTTTTGTGGGTGTTGCTCCGGGGCCGTACCATCTGACGATTGCGTCGCAGGGCTTGGCCACACAGTCAATTTCCGGAATTCTGCACTCGGGAGAGGATTCGATCGTCCCGCAGGTGACGCTCAGGGTCGCTGCAAATGTTACGGAGGTGCGAGTCGAACCTTCGCAGGCAGAGATTGCGGAGGCACAACTCAAGGACGAAGAGAAGCAGCGTGTGCTCGGAGTGATTCCGAATTTCTATGTCAGCTACATTCCGGATGCGGCTCCGCTGACGTCGAAGCAAAAATTCAACCTTGCGTTGAGAGATACGGTGGATCCGGTTACCTTCGGAGTGACTGCGGCCGTTGCAGGGCTCGAACAGGCGGCAGATCAGTACGGCGGATATGGTCAAGGCGCGGAGGGCTACGGCAAACGCTACGGTGCTGCGTACGCTGACCTGGTCACCAGCAATTTTATTGGAGGCGCGATCCTTCCCTCGCTCCTGAAACAGGATCCACGCTATTTCTACCGGGGAACCGGAACCACGCGAGCGCGAGTTCTATACGCCATCGCCAATGCGGTGATCTGCAAGGGAGACAACAAACGTTGGCAGGCGAATTACTCGAGCATCCTCGGAAACCTCGCCTCGGCCGGCATCTCGAATCTTTACTATCCCGCGAAAGACACGGGAGTCGGATTGACGTTCGAAACCGCGCTAATAGATACCGGCGCAGCCGCCGCCGGCAATTTATTTCAGGAATTCCTCGTCCGGAAGTTGACGCCGAATCTTCCCAAGCGCGATTCCACCAAACACTAAGCGCGATCGGCAAACTCGGCGCGCCCGGCGATCCTCGCGCCGTCTCGAGCGGTTGATCTATCCGTGCATTCGTCCCGCGCTAGCCACCTGTCCTGCTTCGCAGTTCGGCATGAGTCGAGTTCGGGGGCCCCAGCATTTCGGGCGTAACGCCGAGGGTTAGGCGCACCCAGCGATCCTGATGGGTCACCTTCACCTGGCTCGCAAGCGCGACTAGAAATGCCGCCTGTTCCGCAGTCATCTGGCGGCGAGTTTTCGTATCGGAGAGCGCGACTGCCCCGAACATCCGGAAGCCGTCGAGTAGCGTGGCGATCTCGGCGGCGTGTGTCAGCGAGTCGCACTCGGCATCGAGTTCCAGGTCAATGCGGTCGCCTTGAGGCTGACCGGCGAAAGTCAGCCCCTTGATGCTCCGCGCCAGAGCCTCAAGCTGCGGTGAATTCTTGAAATTGTCGTAGAAACTGCTGGGCAGCGTGTCCGTTTGCGCCACGGCGAAAATCGGCGCGCCCGCCACTCGATTGATGCGCGCCTTCATCGCGTCGATTTCCTTCGCGTCTGCTGCCGGCGCGACGAATGGCATGGTCGGCGTATCGGTCAGTTCGATTCGCGTCGGGGAAAGAAAGCTGAACGAGACGGGCGGGTCGCCGGGAACCGTGTAGAACGATCGAGTCATCCACATTCCAGCTTTTCCGGTGCGCAGCGCGTAGGCTTTGATTTTGTCGTGATCGAAGCGGCCCTCGGCGATCGTAATTGCTTGGTTTTCGCCGATTCCACCCCTCGGCGTCGGCATTCTGATCGGCCAGATGGCGATGACGATCTTGTCAAGGTCGCGCGTGTAGTCGAAGCCTGTATCGCGAACGAAGTCTTGATAGTCCCGATCTTCTTTAGGATCAGCGCCGGCAAGGCCGAGCATGGCCGCGAGCGCCGAACCTTGCAACTTTCGGAGAGCTGTGACATCTATATAGCCAACGACGGGCGCGCCCGGCGGAAGCTGGCTCATGAGGTCCGGTTCGGTTCCAGCGCTAGCAGCCGGAAGAGGGCGGCGCAGGCGGTACAGATAGACCCCGGAACCCGCTGCAAATATAGCGACAAGTACAGCCACCACAATCCACGCGCGCTTTGTGCTGGAGATGGACATCAGGCGATGAATCTCTCTTCTCGGATTTAGTGTAATGTTTCGGCGCCGGATTGAGTATTGGAAAGATGCCACGGCAACCAACGATGCGTTACAGGCGTCTAATCTTGTAAGGGCGCTGATCGCGGTTCTTCACTTGGGGGAGTTTCAGTCATTCACAACAACATGTACCCCGCGATGCGACGAGTTTTCCCCGCGGCTGCGATAACTGCGCTGCTGCTGGTCGCGCCAGCTGCGGTTCGCGCTCAGTCGGCGGCGCAAGCCGATGCACCAGCTTCGCCGGCTGCGGCGAAGCCGGCTTCTTCAGCGACGTATCCAAAGATCGGTGAAATTCTTGATCGCTACGAGAAGGCGATTGGCGGGCGCGAAGCATGGGAGAAACTCACGTCGCGGGCGATGATGGGCACGATCGAAGTTCCGTCGGCGAGTCTGACCGGCACGGTGCTGGTTCACGAAAAGGCGCCGAACAAATTCATGACCGCCGTGATTATCAATGGGGCGGCTTTCCAGCAGGGATTTGACGGCATCCAAGGCTGGACGGACGATCCGAAAAACGGATTGCGCGAACAAACAGGGCCTGAGCTCGCGGAAACAAAGCGTGGAGCGGATTTCTTACATGCTTTCAAGATGCGCCGGGTTTACACGAGCATGGTGGTAACCGGCATCGAACGGGTCGGTGACCGCGACGCATACGTGATCGAGGCTGGCGTGCCCGAAGGCGGCGCTCCGACAAAGTTGTATTTCGACGCGAAGACCGGTTTCCTTGTGCGTGTGATAGGCCAAAATCATGACGCGGACGGAGTTTCGCAAACGCGCGACGAATTCGACGATTATCGCGACGTTGATGGTGTGAAACTTCCGTTCGTATGGCGGCAGACCAATGGAGATACGACGTACACGCTGACGTTTAGCGAAGTGCATCATAATGTGGATTTGAGCGATTCCGAATTTGCGAAGCCTGCTGTACAATAGGACATACCAGAAACGGAATCAGGCTATATAAGTGGTGTGCTGGCAATGGTTTTGCAGGGCCGGGGAAACTTGCTTGCAATTTGATTGCCGCTACGATATATTTGCTCGGTTTGCGCAGGGCTGGCGTAGCTCAGTTGGTAGAGCATCTGATTTGTAATCAGAGGGTCGGGGGTTCAACTCCCTCCGCCAGCTGAGTTTGAAGGGGATCAGGATTCGGCGGTCGGGTATAAGGACGGATTCCTCGCGAAAAAAGCGAACAGGGCTGGTGTGTCCACACACGAGCCCTTTCTGCATTTCGGAGTACCCCGTACAGCAGTCCGGTACAGTTCTGATTCGGTTTACGGGAGACGACGATTGTGTCCCGAGCACGTTTCGCCGGACGGGTGGGTGAGTGGCTAAAACCAGCAGACTGTAAATCTGCCGCTCCTTGCGGGCTACGGAGGTTCGAATCCTCCCCCGTCCACCAGCGTCTCATGCGACTCCGAGCGGCTGGTCCCGAAGTGGTGAAGAAGTTCTCGGCGAGGGACTCGCGAGAGAATTCGGAAGCAGGAAAGATTCTGCTGAGTTTTCGGCGCGAACGCGGAGAGAGAAGTGGAACCGGTTCGGGCCTGGGTAGCTCAGTTGGTAGAGCGCGTCCTTGGTAAGGACGAGGTCACCGGTTCAATCCCGGTCCCAGGCTCCATGTTGCAGCGAGCAAGGCATGAGCGGGGGTAACTCAGTGGTAGAGTCTCTGCCTTCCAAGCAGATGGTCGCCGGTTCGAGCCCGGTCCCCCGCTCCAGCAACTGTTCGGCGGCGGCAAGCAGTTCGCAGGCGCAGTGAATAGCACCAGCGCGGCAGCGACCGCGCAGCCTTCATCCGAGAGGATAACGCGCGATGTCGAAGGAGAAATTCGAGCGGAGTAAGCCGCACTTGAACGTGGGAACGATCGGGCACATTGACCACGGCAAGACGACGTTGACGGCGGCAATCACGAAGGTGCTGTCGAAGAACAACCCGAAGGTATCGTTTCGGGCGTTCGATTCGATTGACAACGCGCCGGAAGAGCGGGAGCGCGGAATCACGATCGCGGTGTCGCACGTGGAGTACGAGACGGCGAACCGGCACTACGCGCATATTGACTGCCCGGGCCACGCGGATTACGTGAAGAACATGATCACGGGCGCGGCGCAGATGGACGGCGCAATCCTGGTGGTAGCAGCGACGGATGGACCGATGCCGCAGACGCGGGAGCACATTCTGCTGGCGCGGCAAGTCGGCGTGCCTTCGATTGTGGTGTTTCTGAACAAGTGCGACGTAGTCGAGGATCCCGAGCTGCTGGAGCTAGTCGAGCTTGAAGTGCGCGAGCTTCTCAAGACGTATCAGTTTCCGGGCGACACGATTCCAGTGATCAAGGGTTCGGCGCTGAAGGCACTGGAAGGTGATGAGAAGTGGGAGAAGTCAATCCTGGAGTTGATGGAAGCGGTGGACAAGCACATCCCGCTGCCGCCGCGGGAAGTGGACCGACCGTTCGCGATGCCGATTGAGGATATTTTCTCGATCTCAGGCCGCGGAACAGTGGTCACGGGAAGAATCGAACGCGGCAAGGTAAAGGTTGGCGAAGAAATCGAGATCGTGGGCTTCCGACCGACGATGAAGAAGACGGTGACGGGCGTGGAGATGTTCCGGAAGCTGCTGGACGAGGGCATGGCTGGCGACAACGTAGGACTCTTGCTGCGCGGCACGGAAAAAGACGAAGTGGAGCGCGGACAGGTGCTGGCGAAGCCGGGCTCGATCACGCCGCACACGAAGTTCAAGGCGGAAGCGTACGTACTGACGAAGGAAGAGGGCGGACGGCACACGCCATTCTTCACGGGATACAGGCCGCAGTTTTACTTTCGGACGACGGACGTGACCGGAGATGTGAAGTTGCCGGCTGGAGTGGAAATGGTGATGCCGGGAGACAACGTGAGCGCGGAGATTACGTTGATTACTCCGGTAGCGTTGGAAAAGGGATTGCGATTCGCGATCCGCGAAGGCGGCCACACGGTTGGCGCAGGCGCCGTCGCCGAGATCATCGAGTAAACGACCATGCGAGAAATAATCACATTGCAGTGCAACGATTGCAAGAACCGCAACTACACGACCACCAAGAACCGTAAGAAGCATACGGACCGGTTGGAAACGCAGAAATTCTGCAACACGTGCCGGAAACACACTGGGCATAAAGAAGTTAAATAGGCACGGACAAAGATTAGGGGAGTAGGTTCAACGGTAGACCATCGGTCTCCAAAACCGAGAGTGGGGGTTCGAATCCCTCCTCCCCTGCCAGTTTTGGCGGCGGAGACGGCAGGCGAGATCAGGCAGCAAAATGGCGGACGCGGCAAAGACAAATCGGGAAGAGCAGGAGCACCGGGTAAGCGGATTTTCGCTGATGGAGCCGGTTGGCAAGGTCAGTCTGTATTGGAAGCATATACGAAGCTTCCTGCACGACGTGCGCGTGGAGATGCGACAGGTCAATTGGCCGTCGCGCTTTGATGTGTGGTCCACGACGATCGTGGTGACCGTGACCGTAGCTTTTTTTGGTGTGTATTTCTGGCTTACGGATCTGGTTTTCAGCAGGCTATACATCGTCGTGAACGGATTTTTTAGGCACAACTAAGATGAACGACGTCATCGCAAAGCAGTGGTACATCGTCCACACCTACTCTGGATTTGAGAAGAAGGTGAAGGAGAGCCTTGAGGGCCGCGTGCAGGCGTTCGGGCTCACGGACAAAATCGGCCAGGTGGTGATCCCCACCGAATCGGTGGTCGAGGTCCGGGGCGGCAAGAAAGTGGTTTCGCCGCGGATGTGTTATCCGGGCTACGTGCTGGTTGAAATGGATATGGACGACTATACGTGGCACGTGGTGCGGTCCACACCGAAAGTCACCGGCTTCGTTGGATCCGGCCAGATGCCTTCGCCGCTGACCGACGAAGAAGTGCAGAACATTTTGAACCGGGCGACGACCACGGCGGAAAAGCCGAAGCCGAAGCTGTCATTTGAACGCGGCGAGAAAGTGCGAATTGGCGAAGGCCCGTTCGCGAACTTCACGGGCGAGGTTGAGGAAGTGAACGCCGACCGCAGCACGCTGAAAGTTTCCGTGACGATTTTCGGGCGCGCGACGCCGGTGGAACTGGATTTTGCGCAAGTCGAAAAGGTAGCCTAAGGATCCGAGATGGCAAAGAAAGTTCAAGCGATGGTGAAGTTGCAGCTGCCGGCAACCAAGGCAACGCCGGCGCCGCCCGTGGGCACCGCTCTGGGTCCGCACGGCGTGAATATCATGGATTTCTGCAAGCAGTTCAACTCCAAGACGTCGAAAGAGCCGGACGGGATGATCATTCCCGTCCTCGTGACGATCTACAGCGACCGGACGTTCACATTCATTCTGAAGACGCCGCCGGCCTCGGAACTCTTGAAGCGCGCCGCGGGAATCGTGAAGGGATCGCCGGAACCGAATCGCAACAAGGTGGCGAAGCTTTCGCACAAGCAGGTTGTGGAAATCGCCAAGCAAAAACTGCCCGACCTGAACACGACGAATCTGGATTCGGCAGTCCGGTCAATCATGGGAACGGCCCGCAACATGGGCATCGAAGTGACGGAGTAAGGGGACACACGCATGGGTCGTAGCGCAAAGGTCGGCGGGAAGAATATTGACAAGGCACGGAAGATGGTCGAGGCGCGTCCGTACAAGCTGGAAGAGGCCGCGGAGCTGCTTCGCAAGGCCCACTTCGTGAAGTTCGATGAGACGGTCGAGCTCGTCCTGAACCTGGGCGTTGATTCGAAGCAGTCCGACCAGATGGTGCGCGGTACGGTGGTGCTGCCGCACGGTCTCGGGAAATCGAAGCGCGTGCTGGTGATCGCCAGCGGCGAAAAAGTAAAAGAAGCGCAGGACGCCGGCGCGGATTTTGTGGGCGGCGACGACATGGTTCAGAAAATCACCGAAGGCTGGACGGACTATGACGCGGTGATTGCGACGCCCGACATGATGAAGTCCGCCGGGCGACTTGGAAAAGTGCTCGGGCCGCGCGGCCTGATGCCGAATCCAAAGACGGGCACGGTTACGTTTGAAGTTGCCAAGGCAATCAAGGAAATCAAGGCCGGTAAAGTGGAGTTTCGTCTGGATAAAACCGGGCTGATTCATTCGCCCATCGGGAAGATCAGTTTCCCGGCAAAGAGCCTGGCGGACAACGCGCATGCGTTGCTGGAAGCGGTCGTGAAGGCCAAGCCATCCGCCGCGAAAGGCAAGTACATCAAGAAGATCACGCTGACCTCGACGATGGGTCCGGGAATTCTGATTGACCACGCCGAGGTGGAAACCGGCACGGCAGTCGCGGCGTAGCCGCCTAACGTAACAAGTTCACGAGGGGAGTTCGGCATGAAGAAGAAGGCCGAAAAAGTAACGCAGGCCGACGAATTGCGGAAGCAGCTCGCGACGGTTTCGACCGTCATTTTGTCCACGTTTCAGGGAATCACGGTCGAGCAGGACACCAAGCTGCGGCGTTCGGTGGAAGCCGCAGGCGGTCATTATCAGGTCGTCAAGAACACGGTGGCGGAACGCGCCGGTGAAGGCACTCCGGCCGAAGGGCTGCTGAAGGGTCTGAAGGGCACGAATTCGATCGCGTACACGAAAACCGACCCGGTCGCGCTTGCGAAGATTCTGACCAAGGTCGCGAAAGATGTTCCTGCGTTCCAGTTTCGCGCCGGATGGGTAGAAGGGCGCGTCATTTCGATTCAGGAAATCAGCCAGCTTGCTCTGCTTCCGAGCAAGGAAGAGCTGATCAGCAAGATCATGTTCATGCTGAATGCACCGGCGCAACGAGTCGCCACGGTGCTGGCGGCAGTATCACGAAATCTGGCGGTTGTAACGAGCGAAGCGGTGAAGGCAAACAAATTCGCAGGGGGCGGCGCAGCACCGGAAAACGCGCCGGCGCCTGAAGCGGCTCAGTAGAAAAGGTTTTCGTCTTTTTAGCTTTTCATCTTGAGGAGGATAGACACGGCAATGGCTAGCAAAGTGGAAACAATTCTGGAAGAAATCAAGGGTCTGACGCTGCTCGAGGCTTCCGACCTGGTCAAGAAAATGGAAGAGGCCTTCGGAGTCTCGGCGGCCGCTGCGGCGCCAGTTATGGTGGCGGGCGGTGCGGCAGGCGCGGGCGCGGCAGGCGGAGCGCCAGAGGAGAAGACGGAATTCACCGTCGTCCTCACCGAAGTCGGCGCGAACAAAATCAACGTGATCAAGGCCGTCCGCGAAGTCACCAGCCTGGGCTTGAAGGAAGCCAAGGATCTGGTGGACGGTGCCCCCAAGACGGTGAAAGAGGGCATCAACAAGGACGAAGCGGCGACGATCAAGAAGAAGTTCGAAGACGCCGGGGCCAAAGTCGATATCAAGTAGTGGCAGCCTGCAAACGGCCATGTGCCGGGCTGCAAAGGAACTCGCCCGCCACGGCGGGCGCGCGATCTTTTGGAACACAGAACCTCTAATGTTGTCCTTCCCGGACCGGCGGGGTGGGTGTCTATCCACGCTGCCGCATTCGGCGTAGCCCTGAAGGGGATGGTCCATGAGTCATCGTAACGGTAATCGTGTGATGCGGGAACGGGAACGCCTGGACTTCGCCAAAATCAAGACGACGGTCCAGATTCCGAACCTGATTGATGTCCAGAAGAAGTCGTATCAGCGCTTCCTGCAGATGGATCTGTTGCCCAGCGAGCGGGAAGACACGGGCTTGCAGTCCGTGTTCTCGTCCGTTTTCCCGATCCAGGATTTTCGCGGATTGTCGCAACTGGATTTCGTGGATTACGCGATCGGCAACTGGGAGTGCAAGTGCGGCCACTTGCGCGGACTGCATCACCTGCGCGCCACGTGCCGGAGTTGCGGTGCGTCCGTGGTCACCAACCCTTACAAGACGGGCGACGTGCTGTGCACGAAATGCGGCACGTTCAACAAGAACACGCCGACGTTCTGTAACAAGTGCGGCGACCCGGTCACGCTGCAGCTGAAGTACGACGTGAACGAATGCCAGGAGCGCGGCATGACGTATTCCGCGCCGCTGAAAGTCACCATCCGCCTCACCATTTACGATAAGGATCCTGATACCGGCGCGAAGTCCATCCGCGACATCAAGGAACAGGAAGTGTTTTTCGGCGATATTCCGCTGATGACGGAGAACGGTACGTTTGTCATCAACGGAACCGAGCGAGTGATCGTCAGCCAGTTGCATCGCTCGCCCGGCGTTTTCTTTGAGACCGCGAATAACCGCAGCTATTTCCTGGGGAAAATTATTCCGTACCGCGGATCGTGGGTGGAATTCGAGTACGACACGAAGAATATCCTCTACGTCCGAATTGACCGCAAACGCAAATTCCTCGGCTCGATTTTCCTGCGGGCGCTGGGAATCAAGTCGAATGAAGACGTGCTGCGCACGTTCTTCCAGGTCGAGCGGATTTCTCTGCGCGACGGCGACCTCTTCTGGAACGCGTCGGAAGGGCTGATTGACCGCAAGCTCACGCGGGAAATCAAGCATCCGAAGTCGGGCGAGTCGCTGGTCGGCGCGCACAAGCGCATCACCGAAGCGTTATACAAGGAACTGGTGAAGGCGCGCGTGACGCAGGCTGAAATCGGCGTAGCCGATCTCGAGGGCGCGGTCACGGTCGGCGAGCTGGTGAACCGGCAGACCGGCGAAGTGCTGCTCGAAGCGAACAAGCCGCTGACGCCCGAAATGTGGACGGCGATCGGCGAAGCGGGAATTACCGAAGTGGATGTCTGCTTCCCGGACCGCGACGATGTCGGCATCATCGTGTCGCGCACGCTGGAGAAGGACACGATCCACACGCCGAAGGAAGCGCTGATCGAAATCTACCGCAAGTTGCGTCCGGGCGACCCGCCGACGCTGGAAACGGCAACGGCGCTCTTCAACGGGATGTTTTTCGACGCCCGCAAGTACGATTTCAGCAAAGTGGGCCGGCTGAAATTCAACATCAAGCTGGGACTCGAGACGCCGCTCGAAAAGCGCACGCTCGACCCGTCCGATTTCGTCGCGGCGATCAGGTATTTGCTCAAGCTGCGCAAGAACGTCGGCTCGGTGGACGACATCGACCATCTCGGCAACCGCCGCGTTCGCGCGGTGGGCGAGCTGCTCGAAAACCAGTTCCGCATCGGACTGGTTCGCATGGAGCGCGCGATCAAGGAAAAGATGTCCGTGTACCAGGAAATGTCCACGGCCATGCCGCACGACCTGGTGAACGCAAAGCCCGTGATGGCCGCGATCCGCGAGTTTTTCGGGAGTTCGCAGCTGTCGCAGTTCATGGACCAGACCAATCCGCTGAGCGAAATCACCCACAAGCGCCGCCTTTCGGCTCTTGGACCGGGCGGTCTTTCGCGCGAGCGCGCGGGATTCGAAGTCCGCGACGTTCACCCGACGCACTATGGGCGCATTTGCCCCATCGAGACGCCGGAAGGACCGAACATCGGATTGATCAGTTCGCTTTCGTGCTACGCGCGGATCAACGAATTCGGCTTCATCGAATCGCCCTACCGCAAGGTGAAGGGTGGCCGCGTGATTGACTTCGCGCAGGTGGTCAATTCAGGCGACAGCGAATTCAAGGCCGGCGAAATAGTCGAGAAGGACAAAGTCGAAGAGACGAACGAAGAGCTAAAGCGCAAGCGGATTGTCGTCGAGCCGCACTGCTTCTACCTCTCGGCGTGGGAAGAGGATCGCTACGTGGTCGCGCAGGCCAACGCGTCATTGGACGACAAGCTGCGAATCACGACCGACCTGGTCAACTGCCGCCAGGCGGGCAACTTCGTTCTGAAGAGCCGCGAAGAGGTGGACTACATTGACGTGTCGCCGAAGCAGCTGGTGTCGGTGGCCGCGAGCTTGATTCCGTTCCTTGAAAACGACGACGCGAACCGCGCGTTGATGGGCTCGAACATGCAGCGCCAGGCTGTGCCGCTGATTAAGGGCGAAGCTCCGCTGGTCGGGACAGGTATGGAGCGAGTCACCGCGCGCGATTCCGGCGCCGTGATCGTCTGCCGTCGCGACGGTATCGTGGACCAGGTGGATTCCGAGCGCGTGATCGTGCGCGTGGAATCGGATCAGTCCGGCGTGTTGAGCCGCGAAGTGGGATCAGACATTTACCTGCTCACGAAGTTCAAGCGGTCGAACCAGAACACGTGCATTAGCCAGAAGCCGCTGGTTCGCGCGGGAGACCGCGTGAAGCAGGGCCAGGTGCTGGCGGACGGTCCCTGCACCGACCGCGGCGAGCTGGCGCTGGGACGGAACGTTCTGGTCGCCTTCGTGCCGTGGCGCGGATACAACTTTGAGGACGCGATTCTGGTTAGCGAAAAGCTGGTCAAAGAGGATTACTACACCTCGATTCACATTGAAGAGTATGAAATCGAGGCGCGCGATACGAAGCTCGGCCCTGAGGAAATCACGCGCGATATTCCCAACATCAACGAGAGCTTTCTCCGCAACCTGGACGAAAGCGGCGTGATCCGCATCGGCGCAACCGTCAAGCCGGGCGACATCCTGGTCGGCAAAGTAACGCCAAAAGGTGAAACCACGCTAACGCCGGAAGAGAAACTTCTCCGCGCAATTTTCGGCGAGAAGGCCGGCGACGTCCGCGACGCTTCTCTCTACTGCCCTCCGGGCATCGAGGGAACCATCGTGGACGTGAAGATCTTCTGCCGCAAGGGAGCGGAGAAGGACGAGCGCCACAAGGCCATCGAAGCTACGCACGTGGCAAAGCTGGAAAAGAACCTCGGCGATGAGATTCGCATTCTCACCGACGAGCGCCTGAAGCGGTTGAACGATTTGCTCGGCGGGCAGAAGCTGGTCGCCGACCTCCACGATGAGCGCACCAACAAGCGCCTGCTCACCAAGGGCGCCGAGCTGACGCGCGACATCCTGGAAAAAATCTCAACGCGCAACCTGAAGCGCCTTCGGCTCAACGACAAGGACCCGCTGCTAATCGAGAAGATCGACGAGGTTGAGGAAATGACCTCGCGGCAGATTGATGTGCTGCGGAAAATCACCGACGAGCGCATCGCCAAGCTGAAGAAGGGCGATGAGCTGCCGCCGGGCGTCATCAAGCTGGTGAAGGCCTACATCGCGATGAAGCGCAAGCTTTCGGTCGGCGACAAAATGGCCGGAAGGCACGGCAACAAGGGCGTCATCGCGCGAATCGTTCCGCAGGAGGACATGCCCTACATGCCCGATGGCACGCCGGTTGAAATCGTCCTCAACCCGCTGGGCGTTCCCTCGCGTATGAACGTGGGGCAGATACTGGAAACGCACCTCGGGTGGGCGTCAAAGGAACTGGGCGAGCACATCGGCAAGCTGCTGGATGACGAAGCACGGGTCGAATCGGTACGAAAGTATTTCAAGGACGCGTTTGGGCCTACGTCGGTCTGGAAGACGATCGTGGACCTGGACGACGAAGCGATTCTCGACCTGGCGCAAAGCTTCCGCGAGGGCGTTCCGTTTGCCACTCCGGTATTCGACGGCGCCCGAGAAGGCGACATTCGTCACCTGCTCGAATTCACGAAGCTGCCGCAGAGCGGCAAGATCACGCTCTTCGACGGCATGACCGGCGACGAATTCGCGCAACAGGTCACCGTCGGGTATATCTACATGCTCAAGCTTTCGCACTTGGTTGACGACAAGATTCACGCGCGTTCCATCGGGCCGTATTCGCTGATCACGCAGCAGCCGCTCGGCGGAAAGGCGCAATTCGGAGGCCAGCGCTTCGGAGAAATGGAGGTATGGGCGCTGGAAGCCTACGGTGCAGCGCACATCCTGCAGGAGCTGCTGACTGCGAAATCAGACGACGTGTATGGCCGCGCGAAGATTTACGAGGCCATCGTGAAGGGCGAGCCGGGCATCGAGCCGGGCGTGCCCGAATCGTTCAACGTCCTGGTGCGCGAGTTGCAGTCGCTGTGCCTGGATGTGGAGCTGATGAAGCGCCAGAAACCGCAACTCGAGAAGGCCGAAGCAGCGGACTAATTGCGCGTCCCGGGGAAACCCGGGGCGCGTCTGATTAATTTGTTTATGAATGGTTTTTGTTCCGGGTAAACCGGGACGGGAGGATCATCCCTTGTATCGATCGAGCCCTTATGACCGTGCCAGCCAGATCGCGGATTTTGATTCGATTCGCATCAGCCTTGCGAGCCCCGAGAAAATCCGTTCGTGGTCGCACGGCGAAGTAACCAAGCCGGAGACCATTAACTACCGGACCTTCAAGCCGGAACGCGACGGCCTGTTCTGCGCCAAGATTTTCGGCCCCGTCACCGACTGGGAGTGCCTCTGCGGGAAGTACAAGCGCATGAAGCACCGCGGAGTGATCTGCGACAAGTGCGGTGTCGAAGTGACGCTCAGCAAGGTCCGCCGCGAGCGCCTCGGGCACATCGAGCTGGCATCGCCCTGCTCGCACGTGTGGTTCTTCAAGGGGCTGCCGAGCCGCATCGGCTACCTGCTTGATATCACCATGCGCGATCTCGAGCACATTCTTTACTTCGAGACCTTCGTCTGCGTGGATCCGGGCGAAGTGCCGGGACTCAAGGAAAAGGAAATCCTGCCCGAGGAAAAGTTCCGCGAACTCCAGCGGGAATTTCCGGGCAAGTGCGACGTGCGCATGGGCGCCGAAGCGATCAAGGAACTTCTTCGCCGCGTGGATGTGGACAAACTTTCAACCGAGCTGCGCGAGAAGATGAAAATTGATCCGAGCCTGCAGAAGCGGATCAAATTCGCGAAGCGGCTCAAGGTCCTCGAGGCGTTCCGCAAGAGCGGCAACAAGCCGGAGTGGATGATTCTGGATGTGATTCCGGTGCTTCCACCCGAGTTGCGCCCTTTGGTGCCTCTCGACGGCGGCCGGTTTGCCACGTCGGATCTGAACGACCTGTACCGGCGCGTGATCAACCGCAACAACCGTCTGAAGAAACTGATGGAGCTGCACGCTCCGGACGTAATCGTCCGCAACGAAAAGCGCATGCTGCAGGAAGCCGTTGATGCGCTCTTTGACAATGGCCGCCGCGGCCGCGTGCTTCGCGGCACGAACAACCGCCCGCTCAAGTCGCTGTCTGACACGCTCAAGGGCAAGCAGGGCCGCTTCCGCCAGAACCTGCTCGGCAAGCGCGTGGATTATTCGGGCCGCTCCGTAATCGTGGTGGGACCGGAACTGAAGCTCCACCAGTGTGGTCTGCCGAAGAAGATGGCACTCGAACTGTTCAAGCCGTTCATCTATCACCGGCTGGAAGCTGCCGGGCACTGCACCACGATCAAGCAGGCGAAGGAGCTCGTCGAGGCGCAGGAAGCAACGGTTTGGGACATTCTCGAGGACGTGATCCGCGAACACCCGGTGCTGTTGAACCGCGCTCCCACGCTTCACCGCCTCGGCATTCAGGCATTCGAGCCGGTACTCGTCGAGGGTAAGGCGATCCGCATCCATCCGCTCGTTTGCACCGCGTTCAACGCGGACTTCGACGGCGACCAGATGGCCGTGCACATTCCGCTATCGCCCGAGGCGCAGGTGGAAGCCTCGGTACTGATGCTCAGCTCGCACAACATCCTTTCGCCGGCCAATGGCTATCCTCTCGCCGTTCCGACGCAGGATATGGTGCTCGGCATCTATTACATGACCAAGGCGAAGCCGAAGGCCAAGGGCGAAGGCCGCGCATTCGGATCGAGCGACGAAGTGGTAATGGCGCTGGAAGCCGGCGAGGTCGAATTGCTCACGCCGATCCGCATGCGCTACACCGGCGAGGTCATTGATCTGACGAATGCGTACGACGATCAGGACGTGTCGCACACCGAGCCTGTAAATCTTTCAAAGCAGTTCCTGCAGACCACCGTCGGCCGCGTGATTTTCAACGATCACCTGCCGTCGGATATGCCCTTTATCAACGGCTTGCTGAAGAAAAAGGGCGTGCAGGCCCTGGTTCTCTACGCGTATCTCCGCTTCGGCCTGGAAAAGACCGTGGTGATGCTCGACCGGCTGAAAGAGCTGGGCTTCCTGTATGCGACGAAGTCCGGCATTTCGATCGGTATCAGCGACATGGTCATCCCCAGCGTGAAATTCAAGCTGGTGGACGCAGCCGAACACGAGGTCGTGAAGGTCCAGCAGCAATATCTGGACGGCGCGATCACCAACGGCGAGCGTTACAACAAGGTCATCGCCATCTGGAGCGACATCACCGAGAAAGTCGCCGACGAAATGTTCAAGGCGCTCGAGGAGCAGGACAAGCAGGGAATCATCAACCCGGTTTATGTGATGGCCGATTCCGGCGCGCGTGGATCGAAGCAGCAGATCCGGCAGCTTTCCGGAATGCGCGGATTGATGGCAAAGCCTTCGGGCGAAGTCATCGAAACGCCGATCACATCAAACTTCCGCGAAGGTCTTACCGTGCTGCAATACTTCATCTCCACGCACGGCGCCCGCAAGGGTTTGGCCGATACGGCGCTCAAGACCGCCGATTCCGGCTACCTCACTCGGCGTCTGGTGGACGTGGCGCAGGACGTGATCATCAACGAATTCGATTGCGGCACGGCTGACGGAATTTACGTTGAGCCGATTCTCGAAGCCGGCGTCGAAGTCGAACCGTTGCGCGATCGCGTGATCGGCCGCGTGTCTCTTGAGAAGATCAAGGACTACGAAGGCAACGTGATCGTCGAGATCAACCAGGAAATCACCGAAGAACTCGCGAGCGCAATCCAGGCCGCGGGCATCGAGCGGGTCAACATTCGCTCCGTGCTCACGTGCGAATCCCGCCGCGGTGTTTGCGCGCGGTGCTACGGCCGCAACCTGGCCACCGGGCGCTTCGTGGAAATGGGCGAAGCGGTCGGCGTCATCGCCGCGCAGTCCATCGGCGAGCCGGGCACGCAGCTCACCATGCGGACGTTCCACATCGGCGGCACGGCCACTCGCGTCACCGAACAATCCAAGGTCGAGGCCCGTAACAACGGGTTCGTAAAATACATTGACCTGAAGGTGGTCGAGGGCCGCGGCAAGACCCTGATCGCCATGAACCGCTCCGGCTTGATCGCAGTCGTGGACGAAAAGGGCCGTGAAAAGGAACGCCACCATGTCGTTTACGGCGCGCGTTTCAAGGTCGAAGACGGCCAGCCGGTCACGCTCGGCCAGACCATGGTCGAATGGGACCCGTATACGTTTTCGATCCTCACGGAAACAGGCGGCACGGTTGAGTTCAAGGATTTGCAGCCCGGAATCACCATCGAAGAGCAGGTGGACGAAGTCACCGGCCTTTCGCAGCTGGTTGTCACGCTTCCTCCGGGTGACGAGAAACACCAGCCGACGATTTTGGTCCGCGATTCCGCCGGCCGCGCCAAGAAGAAATACCTGATGCCGTCACGCGCCCACCTGATGGTCGTGGATGGCGACGAAGTCCAGCCCGGCGACGTGCTCGCGAAGATCCCACGCGAGACCACGAAGACCAAGGACATCACCGGAGGTTTGCCGCGTGTTGTGGAACTCTTCGAAACGCGCAAGCCCCGCGACCCCGCGGTCATCAGCGAAATTGACGGCGTGGTGAAATACGGCGAAATCGCCAAGGGCCAGCGCAAGACGTACGTCGAGAGCGAGGATGGCAAGACCGTAAAGGAATACTCCATCCCGCGCGGCGTGCACATCAACGTACAGGAAGGCGAGCACGTGCGCGCGGGCGAGCCGCTCATTGACGGCCCGCTCAACCCGCACGACTTGCTGGCCGTCCTCGGCGAAAAGTACACGCAGGCCTACCTGGTCAATTCGGTCCAGGAGGTCTACCGTCTGCAGGGTGTCAACATCAACGACAAGCACATCGAGACGATTGTTCGCCAGATGATGCGCTGGGTAAAGGTCGAGGACGTGGGTGACACCACGTTCCTTCTCGAGGAGCAGGTGGACAAATTCCGCTTCCGCGAGGAAAACGACCGGATCATCAGCGACGGTGGCCGTCCCGCAACCGGGCGTCCGCTGCTCCTCGGCATCACGAAAGCTTCGCTCTCGACCGATTCGTTCATCTCCGCGGCAAGCTTTCAGGAGACCACCCGCGTTCTCACCGAGGCGGCTATCTCCGGAAAGGTGGATTACCTGCGCGGCCTGAAGGAAAACGTCATCATGGGCCGCCTGATTCCGGCGGGCACGGGTCTCGAACGCTACCGCAATATCCAACTCCTCACCGAAATTCCGAAGGAGGAGCCGCAAGCGATGGAGCCCGAGCTTACGCCCGAAGAGGCGGCGGCGCTCGATTTCCTTCGCAAGGATACGGACGCGATCGCGGAAAGCTAGAGCGTTGGTTTTTTCAGCGCTTGACCGACAAACCGGGGCCGCTTCGCCGCAAGGCGGGGCGGCCCTTTTCTTGCGCGCGCAAGTTGCCCGCAAAATGCCAATTGTGCTTATATTCGCGAGTTGATTCATACCTTCCACGAAGATTGAGAGAATCCATGCGCCGAAAATTGTTCTATGCTGCGATCGCACTCTTTCTGATTGCCGCGCCCGTCCGGGCTGCGAAGCGCGCGTTCACGATCGAGGATTTGTACCGGTACCGGCACGTCGAAGATATGCACGTCTCGCCGGACGGCCGGACGATCGTCCTGACCCTAGCGGCGTACGATCTTGGGAAGGCAAAGCGCACGAGTCACATCTGGCTGATGGACGCCGACGGCGCGAATCCGCGGCAGTTCACATTCGGCGAAGCCAACGATACCGCGCCGATTTTCTCGCCCGACGGCAAATGGATCGCGTTTGTCCGCGCGGCCGGTGACGACGAGCAACTTTATACGATCCCGGTAAACGGCGGCGGTTCGCGCAAGCTGACAAATATTTCCACGGGAGTTTCCGATCCCTTGTGGTCGCCCGACGGGAAATCCATCGCGTTTTCAAGCGACGTCTACCCGGAATGCGGTGCGGATGACGCTTGCAACAAGAAAATCAGCGAGCGCTGGAGCAAGGGACCGCTCCACGCACATACGGCGAACGCGCTCTTTTATCGGCACTGGACCGAATGGAAGGACGGCCAGAGAACACATGTCCTGCTGGCCGATGTCTCCAGCGGGACGGTGCGCGACCTGACGCCGGGAGATTTCGATTCTCCACGTTTCCAGCTCAGCGGGCCGCTGCAATACGATTTTTCGCCGGACAGCAAGGAACTCGCGGTGGATTCCGATCACGGCAGCCATCCGGAGTCTTCCACGAACAGTGACTTGTGGATCGTATCAGTCAGCAGTGCGCAGCCGCCGCGCAATATCACCGCCTCCAACCCTTCGTTCGACGGCAATCCGAAGTATTCGCCGGATGGGAAATATATCGCCTATCTTCTGCAGAAGCAGCCCGGATACGAGTCTGATCTTTTCCGGCTCGCGCTGTACGATCGCGCCTCCGGCACGTCACGCGTGCTGACGGAATCGTTCCGCAACTGGGTGCAGGATTTCGAATGGGCTTCTGATTCGAAGTCGCTGTATTTCGACGCAGCGGTCGAAGGGGACAATCCTATTTTTCAGGTGTCGTTGGACAGCGGAGCGATTCAGAAGATCCTCGTGGACAGAACGATTGATTCGTTCAACATTTCTTCGGATGGGCGCCGCATGGTCTACGTGCAGCGCTCCGTGGGCTCGGTGCCGGAGGTTTTTGCCGTGGATCTGGCTGGCGGAAACCCATCCGCGCCTCAGCGGCTTTCGCATTTCAACGACGACTTCATGAACGAGGTTGATGTCCGCCCGGCCGAGAGGATGTGGGTGGCTGGAGCGGGCGGCGCGAAGATCGAGGTCTTCATCGTTAAGCCTCACGATTTCGATCCTTCGAAGAAATATCCTCTGATTCTCAACGTCCATGGCGGGCCGCAATCCCAGTGGCAAGATGCGTTTCGCGGCGATTGGCAGGTTTATCCTGGCGCCGGTTACGTCGTGGCGTTCGCGAATCCCCACGGGTCCACGGGCTACGGACAGGACTTCACCTCGGAAATTTCCGGCGATTGGGGCGGCCAGGTTTTCGAGGACTTGATGAAAGTCACCGACGAACTTGCGAAATTGCCTTACGTGGATCCCGACCGGATGGGAGCGATGGGCTGGTCCTATGGCGGCTACATGATGGATTGGTTCGAAGGCCATACGAACCGCTTCAAGGCGATTGCTTCGATGATGGGCGTTTTTGATCTGCGCTCGATGTACGGCTCGACCGAGGAGCTCTGGTTTCCGGAGTGGGAGTTCAAGGGGCAGCCCTGGAATTCGGCGGACTACGACAAATGGTCGCCGTCGTCTTACGTGAAAAACTTCAAGATGCCGTGCATGGTGATTTCCGGCGAACGCGATTACCGAGTGCCATACACGCAATCGCTCGAGTTTTTCACGTCCCTGCAGAAAATGAATGTGCCGTCGAAACTGTTCATTTATTCGCGCGCCGGCCATTGGCCAAGCTGGTACGAGATGGCCCTCTACTACACCGCGCATCTCGAATGGTTTCATGGTTATCTGGGGGGAGATGCGCCTCCATGGACCTCCGAGCAATTCCTCCGAAACGCGGTATTTGATCCTGCTACGGGGCAGCGCATCCCCTAGATTGCGCCGGGCCGGCCTGTTAAGCATCTTGGCATCGCCGGCCGCTTTCTTTTACCTTCCGCAGTCCCTCGTCTGTAGAATTTTAAACGACAACATCCACTGGCTCCGGCGGGAGCCTATTTGATCAGAGGGCAGGACGGGCGAGTTCATGTCCACGGACCTATCGAACCGCGAGCGGGACCAGTCCGCCTCCACGACTGTTTCGGACTCGCAGGTTGAAAAGCTGACGGAGGCGATTGTCCGCTCGCAGCACAACTACCGCGAGCTGATTGACCACCTCGACCAGGCGCTTTTTACGCTTTCCCACGAGGGCGAAGTTCGAGTCGCCAATCTCCGCCTCGCCGAAATTCTGGGCGTTTCCTTCCAGGAGCTGATCGGGCGGCGGCTCGGCGACTTCGTCGAATCGCCCACTTTGACCGAAGCCCATCGCGGGCTCCCTGCGTTGATAAAGGAAGGCGCGTGGTCCGGCATCATCCCGGTGTGGCTCAAGAAGGACAAAACACTTCGCTACTTCGATTGCTGGCTGCAGACGGCAGTGGATGGAGACGTCAGGTCCGTAATCGGCTGGGCCCGCGACGTTACCAAGCAGCAGGAATCCGAGATTCGCTTCAAGGAACTGTTTGAAACGTTCAGCGAGGGAATTCTTTTCGTGACCCCCGGCGGGCAGTTGCTCGACGCGAATCCCGCACTTGTAAGAATTCTCGGGTACAGCAGCAAGGAAGATCTCCAGGCCGTCAATTTCCGGGACATTTACGTGGATCCCAGCGTTCGAGACGCGATCATTCGCGAACTCGAGGTGAAGGGCGCCGTACAAGACCGCGAGATCGTGGTGCGCCGCAAGGACGGAAGGCAGATTCATTGCCTCACGTCCGGATTCGCAATTCGAGATGCATCCGGCCGCGCCGTCCGGCTGCAGGGAACGCTGATTGATATCACCGAGCGCCGGGAGATGGAAAAGCGACTGCAGCAGGAGCAGAGTTTTATCCGCCGGATGGTGGCAAGTTTCCCGGACTTAATCGCAGTTCTCGATCGCGATGGGCGTTTCATCTACATCAGCGATCATGTGGAGAAGGTTTTGGGTTGGCAACCCGACACATACGTGGGGCGTGTGTTTGGTACCCGGGCGAATCCGGAGGACAAAGCGAACCTCCATGCCATGTTCCAGCGCGTGGTGCGAGGCGAGGAAAGTCAAGGACAGGTTGAGTTCCGGTCCCCGCACGCCGACGGTTCCTCGCGGGACCTTCTGCTTACAGCACGGCCATTTTTCGACGAGGACGGGAAGATAGGCGGCCTGGTAACCTCCGCCCGCGATATCACCGAACGCAAGAAGATTGAGGAGGCCCTGCGCGAGAGCGAGGAAAAAGTCCGCCTGATGGTGGAGGGAGTGACGGATTACGCGATTTTTCTGCTCGATCCCGATGGGCGCGTTGCGAGCTGGAACCGCGGAGCGGAGCGCATCAAGGGATATCAGGCGAGCGAAATCATCGGGAAACACTTTTCGATATTTTATCCGCCAGAAGACGTTGCAGACGGGAAGATCGAGCGAAAACTGAAGGTCGCGGCGGAAAAGGGCCAGTGTGAGGACGAAGGATGGCGAGTGCGCAAAGACGGCTCCCGATTTCTGGCTAACGGCGTGATCACAGCCTTGCGCGACAAGGAAGAGAAGCTGCGAGGATTCTCGAAAATTACGCGCGACGCAACCCAGCGTCACGAGATGGAAGGAAAACTCCACCAGGAACAGGAATTCGTCCGTAGCCTGATCGAATGCTTTCCGGACCTCATCGTAGTGCTGGATCGCGAGGGCCGTTTCAAGTTTGTGAGCGAACGCATCAAGGACATTCTCGGCGTGACGCCTGAGGAGTACGTCGGCAAGCCAGTCGGTCAGCGAGTAAGCCCGCAGGACCGGGCGAAGCTGAACGAGATGTTCCAAAAGGCGATTTCCGGCCACAAAGGCCAGGAACAAACGGAAATTCGCGCACAGCACATCGATGGCACCTGGAAAACCCTGCGGCTAATGGCAAATCCCCTATTCGATGAAAAGGGCGCGATCGTGGGGATGGTTTCATCGGGCCGGGACGTCACCGAATCGAAGCAGCTCGAACAGCAGCTCGCCGACAAGGAAAAATTCGCCGCCATGGGGCAGATGATGGCAGGAGCGGCGCACGAATTGAATAACCCGCTCACCGCCATCCTGGGAGTCAGCGACCTTCTCCGGGAACGCGCTGTGGAAGATGCCACGCGCCGGCAGGTGGATCTGGTCCTGCAACAGGCGCGCCGCGCGGCGGCAATCGTCCAAAACCTTCTCGCTTTTTCGCGGCCGTTGGCCCAGGGTCGCACAGCGCTGCGGCTGGCCGAAATCCTCAACGAGGCGCTGGAGCTCGAGCGCGCCAATCTTGAAAAGAAGAACATCCGCGTAGAATTCACGACGGTGGACGATCTTCCGCCCGTTGACGGCGATCGGAAACTTCTTCTGCAGGTCTTCCTGAATATTCTCGCCAACGCGGAACAATCCATCTCGCCGGCCCGCGAACAAGGACAACTGGGTATTTCCGCCACTCGCTCTGGCGATCAAATCCGCGTGACATTTGCCGACGACGGCCCGGGTATTCCAGCCGACATAATCGGGAAAGTCTTCGATCCATTCTTCACCACGAAACGGCCGGGAGGCGGCAGCGGACTGGGACTAACAATTTCCCTGGCGGTAATTAAGGAACACGGTGGAACGATCGAAATCGAATCCAATCCCGGCGCTGGCGCCACCATTCATGTCGTCCTGCCGGCGGCCGCCGAAATTCAGCCGCCGCAAACGCCGGCGAGGCCCGCTGCAAAGCCTGCTTCGGTTTTGTCGGGCACCGCAGCGTTGCGTGATCATTCCGTTCTAATCGTGGATGATGAGGAAGGTATCCGCGAAGTCGTGCAGGAAGGTCTTTCGGCTCGCGGGATGAAGGTTCAGGCTGCGGGGAGTTCCGAGGCGGCGCTGGATTGCGTCGCGAAGAGCACTTACGAAATCATCGTCTGCGATTTCAATCTTCCGGGAATGAGTGGGGAAAAATTGTTCGAGGAGTTGCGCGCCCGGCTGGGTAGCTCGCTGCCGCGCTTTGTGTTCATGACCGGAGAACTCGTGTCACCGGGCGACATAGCCCGGTATCGTGAGAAAGGGGCCCGGATTTTGCAGAAGCCATTCCAAATTTCGGCCCTGGTGGCGCTACTTGTGGAACTTCTTCTGCCTCAGCCATCGTCGGTCAAGTAGAGTCGATTGCGGCAGCTCTTTGCCATCGCGAGGTACGGGCCGCGCTTTATTTCCTGTCAACGCCGAAGTCCCAGACGTACATGCTGTCGCCTTGGTCCTGAATCATTTCGGCGATCGCGTATTCTCCCGATGTCAGCTCCTGGCCGAGCGTAAAGCGGTAAACGCCCCCTGCGATGTCCCATCCTTGCATCGGCACTGCGTCGCGCTTCTCTTCCTGTAGTCCGAACATTTGATCCAGGTTCTCAAGGTGGCGGTCATTTCCATGGGCCTTTGCGCGGATCAGCGCCAGGTCCGGGCGCCCGCCGCTCGGCACGCGGACGTAGAATTCCAGGCGCCCTTCATTGACGCGGAACTTGGCGTGCGCTCCTGCGATCGAGATGGAATGCCGAGTCGGAACGACGGGTATCGGAACCATCACCTGCGCGATCCTGTGCCCTATGGAAAGCTTGGAGTCAGTTTCCGCTTGGGGCAGCGGCAGTACCGTTTTGCCGTCATAAACGAAGAGGTTGTCACCCGGCGGTAGAAAAATCCCCGGGGCGACTTCCAGGCTGGCGTCAATATCGAGCGGAACCGCTAGACGCGCTGACTCCTGCTTGTGCACTTTGGCGACCAGCGCGGCGTCTGACTTTGCCTCTTCCGCTTCGATCTTTTTTGTGGCGTCCCAGTCCACCATGGAAACTGGAATTTGCTCCCACTGCGAGCTGTCGAGACTGTAATAGCGGACCCGGTCCCCCTCAATCTTGTACTCGCGCACCAGTTGAAAACTGCCGTCGGTCAGCATGAGTTTCTTGCCGCGGGGCAGCACGGGGCTGGCAGCAGCGGGCGGCGCTTGACCGCCTGAATTAGTGGCAGCGGGGGAACTCCCTGAGTCTTGTCCTTTGAGGATGGAGACGGGTGAGGCGGCGGCCACAAGCAGCCCGGCCATCACGAGTACTCCCGCGGACGCCGGCCAAATCGAGCGAATCGAGCGTCGGTTCCCGGCCATGATCCCAGCGCCCCCCTTGCAATTGTAGGATGCCTGACGACGCGATTGGGTTGAGTTGATGTCAGCCAACTAAAGGCGAGAATACGCCGAGAGGGCGGCAACTCACAACTGGCTTCCGGAGGAGTGGCGGAAGGATTCTAGTGCTGGCAACGAGGATGGAGCACGTTCACGATCATCAATTCGGAGTGGCTGAACAGCCATTTCTCGGCCCCTGCGGCAGCTTCGGCAACGCCGGTCAGAGTTCCGAGGTGCTTGTTGCGGGCCAGGCCTCGCAGATGTTCGCGGCAGATGCCCGTGAGGCTCGTGACTTCGTCCTCGGTAAAGACTCTCTGGCTCGATCTGACTCGGACCATCGCAATGGCCTCCGATTCCTTCGATGCTTCCAGCAGCTTAATTGCCGCCGCAATACCCAGCAATAGTCGTTCCGTACTAGCGGACTAGAACTCGCCGGTCATGAATCTCGGCAAAGCTCTCACGTACGGGGATTTAGATGCAGCGGGAGGGATTGCGTTTCTAAGAATTGTGCCGATTTCATGCACTTGAAAAGAAAATCCGAGTCCAACTTTGGGAAGTTTCTACGAATATTCGTATTACTCTCGCGCAGCGCTACTGCGGAAGATTAGAAAACAGGATCTCGCTCAAATCGCAGGACCGCCAGCCTGCTCGAATGCATGGGCGATTTGCAATACAGATCCCTCGTTGAAGTGGGGGGTAAGGATCTGCATTCCAACTGGAAGTCCCGCTGCGGTCTTGCCGCAGGGCACGGAGATGCCGGGCACGCCGGCGAGCGATCCCGTAACGGTATAGATATCTGCCAGGTACATTTGGAGAGGGTCGGAGGTTTTTTCGCCCAGCCGGAACGCCGGGGTAGGCGCCGTGGGAGTAATGATCGCGTCCACTTTCTGGAACGCATCGGCGAAGTCCCGGGCGATCAGCGTGCGGACGCTCTGCGCCCGCAGGTAGTAGGCATCGTAGTAACCCGCGGAAAGCGCGTAGGTTCCAAGCATGATCCGGCATTTGACCTCGGGGCCAAAACCGCGCTCCCGCGTCTGGCGATACATCTCGGTGAGCGTCGCTCCGGGTACGCGCAAGCCATAGCGCACGCCATCGTATCGGGCAAGGTTGGAGCTGGCCTCTGCGGTTGCCAGGATGTAATAGGTGGCGATCGCATAGTCCGTGTGCGGCATTCGCAGCGGGACTCGCTTGCAGCCCAGCCGCTCTAGGAGTGCGATCCCCGATAGGACTTTTTCTCTTACTTCCGGATCGAGCCCCGGGCCGAAATAGTCTTCGGGGACGCCGATGCGCAGGCCTTGCACGGGCTTCTCTATTTCCGCCGCGTAGTTGGGAACCGGAACCGCGGCTGAAGTCGAGTCGTTTTCATCATGCCCTGCGATCACCGACAGTACGGCGGCGGCATCGGCGACATTACCGGCGAACGGGCCAATTTTATCGAGCGAGGACGCGAAGGCAATCAGGCCGTAACGCGAGACACGGCCGTACGTGGGCATCAGCCCCGGAATTCCGCAGAACGAGCCGGGCTGGCGAATCGAACCGCCCGTGTCGGTTCCAAGAGCTGCCACTGCGAGGCCCGCGGCCACGGCCGCTGCCGATCCGCCGCTCGAGCCTCCGGGGACGCGATCGGGAGCGACCGGGTTGCGTACCGGCCCGTAGGCGGAATTTTCGTTCGAGCCGCCCATGGCAAATTCGTCGCAGTTTGTCTTGCCCAGGAAAACCGCGCCGGCTTTCTCCAGGCGCTCGACGGCCGTTGCATCATAGGGCGGCACGTAGGTCTCAAGAATCTTGGACGCGCAGGTGGTGCGGATTCCGCGCGTGCTGATGACGTCCTTGATGGCCATCGGAACGCCCGCGAGTGGCGGCAGTTCTTCGCCGCGTGCGATGGCTGCATCCACTCGATCGGCTTGCGCGTAAGCACGCTCGGGCGAAAGCGTCAGATAGGCGTTGAGCTCGGCGTTGCGGCGGTCAATCCTGGCGTAGAATTCACCGGCAAGTTCACGCGCTGACATCTTTTTCGATTGAAGCGCCTCGCGAACACCGGCAATCGTCCACGTCGTCGTGGCGCTCAACGCTCGATCACCTTGGGAACTCGGAAGAAGGGCTTGGCCGCGTCGGGCGCGCCGGAAAGAATCGCGCCGGATACGTCGCAGGGTTTGACGACGTCCTCGCGAAGCTCAGGGTGATCCGATTCGGCGGCCGAGCTTGCAGGAGCGTAAATGACCTGCGCCATCGGCTCGACATTGGTGATGTCGAGTTCTTTCAACTTGTCGATATAAGAGAGAATGCCATCGAGCTGGCCGCGGTATGTCTCAATCTCTTCGGGTGAGAGACCGAGGTGCGCCAATTCGGCTACCCTCAACACATCTTCGCGGCTGATTTTCATGGTTGCACGTTTAATCTTAGTAGAAACGAGACGCAATGCAAGCAGGTACGACCCCTGGGCCGCCGTAACTCCCGCGCGCTCTGCTCCCTACCGGCATGCGTATTTTCCACAATAGACAGCGATCCCAAAATACTTTAGCGTGGGTCGGGGCAGTTTTTGGCCCCCGTGACAGGGCTCCCAGTGTCGACGGCGAGTCGAGGCTGGGAGAGATGATAGGGCTCCCAGCGTCGACCTGGATAGGGCTCCCGAGGCCACGCGAACAGGGCTCCCAGTGTCCACGGCAAGTGGAGCCTGGGATATCGATCGCGCTTGGGAGAACGGTCGAGTCTGGGAGAGATGATAGGGCTCCCGGTGTCGTCCGCCGGTCGTCTTAGCGGACGAGTCAGGGAGATCGATCGGGCGCTCGTGCGCCCCGGCTCTCTCGACGAGCGCCGCATCGCTCTTTGACAATTGAGTGGCCTTTGGTGGCACAGACACTCCTGTCTGTGCTCCTACGAGCGTCTCCTCGCTAGGTATTGCCGCGCGCCCGGAAGAACAATCGCAGTCCCGAGCGAGTCGCAATAACGACGAGCCGAGGGATCTCTCCGCTCCGGTGAAAGCGTGGGCCTTCAGGCCCACGAAACACACCCCGAATAATCATGGCTTCAGCCATGGGATTTTGAGTTGTGCCACCGCTCACAAATCCCCAAAAGAAGTGTCACACCATGCAAAGTAATTTCCGACGTAACTCCTTGAAAACAAAGAAAAGCAGCACCAAAGAAGTGACACACTTTTTCGTGCCTGCTTCCGCATTTAGGACGCCACTAGGTATGACGGTGGAAAAAGGGTAAGCGAACGCTACGCGCGACGACGGCGAATAAAGGGGGTATGGGCGTTGTCGGCCTCATGCGAAACGTACCTCGGGCCGGGTCTCGCGGCGACAAACGTCACTTCGCGAACCAGGTTGCCGCCCCATGCTTGATTGATGCGGTCGCGCAACTCGCGCTTCATGCCTTCGATCTGCCGCTGCCAGGCCTTCGCGTCGGCCGCTACCTCGAGAAATGCTCTGTCGCATCGCACGGGCCGCGTGTGTGCCGCCAGAGTTTTGCCGGCGATGGCCGGCCACGCGCCCACAAGCCAGGCAAGCGTTGCTTCCGGCCGCTCGAACCGGCGCACCACTTTTCCTAGAAAATCTCCAGCTTTGTCCATGGGAAGCGCGATTCTAACACAAACCAGTGGCGCGGATGGGCGCGCTTGCACCGAAGATTTAAGCATGCGAAAATTGCAAGCACGCGTTGGAATTATCTCTCAGTGTTTCGCGCTTTTCTTCGCGGTGGAGAGAAGGCGTCGCGCGGCGGCGATATCGTCTAAGGGTTAGGACGGAGCCCTCTCAAGGCTCAAATCCGGGTTCG